>NZ_CM174498.1:422500-4245000 GCF_057839765.1 Stenotrophomonas sp. KH_029
GACTGTTTATCAAAAACACAGCACTCTGCAAACACGAAAGTGGACGTATAGGGTGTGACGCCTGCCCGGTGCTGGAAGGTTAATTGATGGGGTCAGCCGCAAGGCGAAGCTCTTGATCGAAGCCCCAGTAAACGGCGGCCGTAACTATAACGGTCCTAAGGTAGCGAAATTCCTTGTCGGGTAAGTTCCGACCTGCACGAATGGCGTAACGACAGCGGCGCTGTCTCCACCCGAGACTCAGTGAAATTGAAATCGCTGTGAAGATGCAGCGTTCCCGTGGCAAGACGGAAAGACCCCGTGAACCTTTACTATAGCTTTACACTGAACGTTGAGTTCGTCTGTGTAGGATAGGTGGGAGGCTATGAAACTGTGGCGCTAGCTGCAGTGGAGCCATCCTTGAAATACCACCCTGTCGTGCTTGACGTTCTAACCTAGGTCCATAATCTGGATCGGGGACCGTGTATGGTGGGTAGTTTGACTGGGGCGGTCTCCTCCTAAAGAGTAACGGAGGAGCTCGAAGGTACGCTCAGCGCGGTCGGACATCGCGCACTGTGTGCAAAGGCATAAGCGTGCTTGACTGCAAGATCGACGGATCAAGCAGGTAGGAAACTAGGACTTAGTGATCCGGTGGTTCTGTATGGAAGGGCCATCGCTCAACGGATAAAAGGTACTCCGGGGATAACAGGCTGATACCGCCCAAGAGTTCATATCGACGGCGGTGTTTGGCACCTCGATGTCGGCTCATCACATCCTGGGGCTGTAGTCGGTCCCAAGGGTATGGCTGTTCGCCATTTAAAGTGGTACGCGAGCTGGGTTCAGAACGTCGTGAGACAGTTCGGTCCCTATCTGCCATGGGCGTTGGAGATTTGAGAGGGGCTGCTCCTAGTACGAGAGGACCGGAGTGGACGAACCTCTGGTGTTCCGGTTGTCACGCCAGTGGCATTGCCGGGTAGCTATGTTCGGAAGCGATAACCGCTGAAAGCATCTAAGCGGGAAGCGCGCCTCAAGATGAGATCTCCCGGGGCACAAGCCCCCTGAAGGAACCATATAGACTATGTGGTTGATAGGTCAGGTGTGTAAGTACAGCAATGTATTGAGCTAACTGATACTAATGATCCGTGAGGCTTGACCATATAACCTCAAGTTGCCTTGGCCGACATGACATGTCGATAGATCCCAAGTGCACGCTACGTCACAAGACCAAACGAGAGGCAGGCGCTGTAGGCGCGTCTCTTTGCAAAGCAGGCACATCCGTGCCCGCTCCCTGCAAAGACACGACACCCACGGCGACACTCCAAAAGCCTCCCTGGTGAAATTAGCGCTGTGGAACCACCCGATCCCATCCCGAACTCGGAAGTGAAACGCAGCTGCGCCGATGGTAGTGTGGCCTAAGCCATGCGAGAGTAGGTCATCGCCAGGGTTTATACCCCGAAAACCCCGCTGCTCATGCAGCGGGGTTTTCCTTTTTTTGCAGGCAACCGGTTTTCCAGTTGCCCGCTTCTCGGAAGAGACCTCTGCCGAGCTGGCGCAACGCGCCGCTCCAACCGTCTCCCTGGTGAAATTAGCGCTGTGGCACCACCCGATCCCATCCCGAACTCGGAAGTGAAACGCAGCTGCGCCGATGGTAGTGTGGCCTAAGCCATGCGAGAGTAGGTCATCGCCAGGGTTTATACCCAAAAACCCCGCTGCTCACGCAGCGGGGTTTTTTCTTTGTGCGTCCGCACGGCATGACGCGGGTAGGGTCGGTTCCCAAACGACTGCCGATAATGGCGATGGGTGCTTTGACGCCGGGAGCCGTATCGAAGCGGTGCCCCAGCCACACAGAGCCCTCCCCGGTGATTGCAATGCCTCACCGAATGCGGGCCATGCAACGGCAGTTGATCGGGATGCGACCCTACCAGCGCCACGGTCGCACAACGCCCGATCACGCATTCCGCATTCTTCCGACGCCTGATTCCGCCTCTTCCGGATGGCCCCGGCCACGCCTACGCCCGACGCTGGAGGCATGTCCAGTTCCCGTCTACTGATCGGGCGCCGCTCGCTCCGGGGCGCCTTCTACATGTTGACCACCCGGGTGGCCGACCGTCGCAAGGTGTTCGTCGACGCAGCCAGCGTCGAATGCGTGGTGGAAGCGCTGCGCTGTTCCGATCGCGAACACCGCTCGCGTACCCTGGCCTGGGTGGTGATGCCCGACCATGTGCATTGGTTGATGCAGTTGCGCGAAGGCAATATCAGCCGCTGCATGCAGGCATTCAAATCGCGCTCATCGCGCGCCTTGAACCTGCACCGCCATACGGAGGGGGCGCTCTGGCAGCGTGGTTTCTACGACCACTGCGTGCGTTCGGATGAGTCGCTGGAGAACCAGGCCAAGTACCTGATCGAAAACCCGATCCGCGCCGGGTTGGTCGCCGGCGTAGGTGAGTACCCTTATCTCTGGACGCGCTGGCCGATGGAGTCATCCCCAACCGCTGCGGGTGACGCCCCGGCCGAGCAGGGTTCCCATCGGTAGGGTCGGTTCCCAAACGACTGCCGATAACGGCGATGGGTGCTTTGACGCCGGGAGCTCTATCGAAGCGGTGCCCCAACTGCACAAAGCCCTCCCCGGTGATTGCAATGCCATCACCGGGCGCGGGCCGTGCAACGGCAGTCGATCGGGATGCGACCCTACCAATGCGGGGCCCTGCCGGCGCGGCGGCATTCGGGTCGTGCATAGCCCTCGGTAGGGTCGGTTCCCAAACGACTGCCGATAACGGCGATGGGTGCTTTGACGCCGGGACCCCTATCGATGCGGTGTCCCAGCTACACAGAGCCCTCCCCGGTGATTGCAATGCCATTACTGGGCGCGGGCCATGCAACGGCAGTCGATCGGGATGCGACCTGACCTCCTCCCCGCGTTAGGCCCGAGCAGAAGTGGAAAATTCGGCGTTGGGTGGGGACGTGAATTGGGCGGCAAACTCGGCTGGTGGGACATCGCCGATTGATGAGTGCGTCCGGAAATGATTGTAATCGACCCTCCAGCTTTCGATCTTCTGGCGGGCGTCATCGAGCGACAGGAACCAGTGCGTGTTGAGACACTCGTCCCGGAAGCTGCCATTGAACGACTCGATGAAGGGGTTGTCGGTCGGTGTGCCAGGTCGGGAATAGTCCATGGTCACCCCATTGTCGTAGGCCCAGCGATCCATCACGATCGAGACGAATTCGCTGCCGTTGTCTGTCTGGATGCGTTGCGGCAGCTCGCGCTGGTGGCGTAGGCGTTCCATCACGGCCACCACGTCTTCGCCCTTGAGGTGCTGATTCACTTCGATGGCTAGACTTTCCTTGGTGAAGTTGTCCACGACGGTCAGCGCCCGGAAGCGGCGTCCGTCGAATAGGGCATCGGCCACGAAATCCATGCTCCAAACCTGATTTGGAGCCGTCAGCATCGTGCGCTCCAGGCGGTGTGCTGCGGCCTTGCGTCTGCGAGGACGCTTACGCCGCAGATTGAGGCCCGCTTGGCAGTAAAGCCGGTAGACGCGTTTGTGGTTGGCCTTCCAGCCTTCCCGGCGCAACAGCACGAATATTCTCCAGAAGCCGTAGCGAACCCGCGTGGCAGCGATCTCTTCGATCCGCAGAAGTAGTGGCGCATCATCATTCTCACGGGGTTGGTAATACCACGCCGAACGGCTTTGCTTTACGACCTCGCAAGCCCGGCGAACCCCAACTCGATAACGGTCGACCAAGTGGCCCACGAGCGTCTTGCGCTGCGTGGGCCTCAGAGCTTTTTTGAGAGCACATCCTGCAGCATAACTTTGTCCAGACTCAAATCGGCGACCAATTGCTTGAGCTTGCGGTTCTCTTCCTCAAGCTGACGTAGCCGGCGTAGTTCGGACACGCCTAACCCGCCGAACTTTTTGCGCCAAGCGTAGAACGTAGCTTGGCTGATACCCATTTTGCGGCAAATCTCTTCGACCGTCGTGCCGCTCTCGGCTTGTTTCAGGGCGAACGCGATCTGCTCTTCAGTGAACTTCGACTTCTTCATGGCGACGGGCCTCCTTGGGCCTGAGTGTCGCCGAATTTTATAGTTCTGGCTGGTCTAAATTACTGGGAGGAGGTCAGACCCTACCAATGCGGGGCCCTGCCGGCGCGGCGGCATTCGGGTCGTGCATAGCCCTCGGTAGGGTCGGTTCCCAAACGACTGCCGATAATGGCGATGGGTGCTTTGACGCCCGGACCCCTATCGAAGCGGTGCCCCAGCCATACAGAGCCCTCCCCGGTGATTGCAATGCCTCACCGAATGCGGGCCGTGCAACGGCAGTCGATCGGGATGCGACCCTACCGGCGAACCCACCGTCCCCCCATCGCCATCCCCCCCCCAACAAAAACGGCGCCCACTGGGCGCCGCTTCTGCATTCCATGGATCACACCCGACCGGTCAGGGTGCCGCTGCCGCCGCTGCCGCCTTCGGCTTCATCATCGCATCGCGCGCCGCCTTGAACGGGTTGCCTTCATACCAGTTCGGCCAGCGGTCGCCAGTGGCCAGTTCGTTGCCCACGCCGTACAGCAGTTGCAGGTCTTCTACCGTGCCGTCCAGCTTCCAGGTGGCCAGATCGAACTCGTCCTTCGGACCGTGGTAACGATCGCGGCCATAGGCCTCGGCCGCCTTGCGGCCGGCGTCGATGCCGCCGTCGCGCAGGTCTTCGCCGCCATCGGCATACAGGGCCGGGACGCCGGCCTTGGCGAAGTTGAAGTGGTCCGAACGGAAATAGAAGCCGCTCTGCACCGCAGTTTCGCCATGCAGGGTGCGGCCCTGGTTGGCGGCCAGCGGCTTGAGGATGTCTTCCAGCTCCGAGCTGCCATAACCGGTGACGGTCATGTCCTTGGCGCGCCCGGCCACCGACATCGCGTCGATGTTGATCACCCCGGCGATCTTGTCCAGCGGGAAGGTCGGGTGGCTGACGTAGTACTTGGAACCGAGCAGGCCCGATTCTTCCAGCGTCACCGCCAGGAACACCACCGAACGCTCCGGCGGCTGCTGCTGGTGGGCCATCGCGTCGGCCACTTCCAGGATGCCGGCCACGCCGGTGGCGTTGTCCACCGCGCCGTTGTAGATGTTGTCGCCCTGCTCACCCTCGTGCTTGCCCAGGTGGTCCCAATGGGCCATGTACAGCACCGCCTCGTCGGCACGCTTGCTGCCCGGCAGGACGCCGACCACGTTGCGCGACTTCTTCTCGGCAATGGTGCTCTTCAGGTCGAAGGACACCTTGGCCTTCAGCGATACCGGCTTGAAGCCGCGCTTGCTGGCGTCCTTGTAGGCCTTGTCCAGGTCCAGCCCGGCATCGGCGAACAACTGGCGCGCCGCCTCGGCGCTCAGCAGCCCTGTGCGGGCAGGCGCGGATCGGCATCATCCTTGGCCGGCAGGTCGTACTGCGGGCCGGCCCAGGAGTTCTTGACCACATCCCAGCCATAGGAAGCGCCGGCGGTGTCGTGCACGATCAGCGCCGCGGCCGCGCCCTTGCGCGCGGCTTCCTCGAATTTGTAGGTCCAGCGCCCGTAGTAGGTCATGCGCTTGCCATCGAACAGCTTGGCATCGTCGACGTGGAAGCCGGGGTCGTTGACGAACATCACCACCGTCTTGCCCTTCCAGTCCTGGCCGGCGTAGTCGTTCCACTTCTGCTCCGGCGCATCCACGCCGTAGCCGACGAACACCAGCTCGCTGGCATCGACCTTTACGTCCGGCTGGCCGCTGCGGGTGCCGATCACCATGTCGGTACCGAACTTCAGGGCGCGGGTCTTGCCGTCCTGGTCAAGGTTGAGCACGGTCGATTCGTCGGCGGTGGTTTCGGTCATCGCCACGTCCTGGAACCAGCTGTCGCCATTGCCCGGCTGCAGGCCGATGCGCTGCATCTGGTCGCGGATGTAGTTGACGGTGAGTTCTTCACCCTTGCTGCCCGGCGCGCGGCCTTCGAACTCGTCCGAGGCCAGGGTCTTGACCAGCTCGGCGAAGTCGCCGGCATTGATCTCGGCCGAGAAGGCATGGCCGGCGGCGGCCGGGGTGGTGTCGCCGGCGGGGGCGGTGGGTGCGGTGGCTTCGCCCTTGCACGCGCTCAGGGCGGCGGCGGCGGCGAGGCACAACAGAAGTTTGCGGGGCATCATCGATTCCTGGAGACAAAGGGCCAGTGCCCGAGGGCACCGGGAAGAGGGTATCAATCCTGCGGCGCGGCGTCGGTATCGAACGGCTGCGCCTGGGCGCCGCTGACCGGCCCGATGCGGGCACTGCGATGGACATACAAGGTCACGTCGCGGTCGAACACCAGACTGCCATTGACCACGGCGTTGGGGCCGACGATGACCCGCGGCTTGCGCCCGGGCGTCAGCGACAGGCTGAAGCTGGGCTTCTTGACCCGGATCCCGCCATCGACCTGCGAGCCGACCCCGACCGTGATGTCGCCGTTGACCGTCTCGATACTGCCGTCCAGCCTTGCCTCCACCAGCCCGATGCTGCCGTTGACGGTCTGCAGCTCGCCTTCGACCTGGCTGCTGCGATCGATGAAGATGCTGCCGTTCACCGTTTCGACGTCGCCGGCGGCAATTACTTCGCGGCCGATGCGGACGCTGCCGTTGACCGTGGACACCCCGCCGGTGCGGGCGTTGTCGCCGATCCGGATGCCGCCGTTGACGGTCTCGATGTCGCCGGTGACCGCCGACGCATCGACGTTGATGCCGCCATTGACGGTATCCAGGTCGCCATAGACCTGGCCGGACTCGGCATGGATGCTGCCGTTGACCTTGCTGATGCCCTCATTGGCCAGGGCCGGCGCGCACGGCAGCACCAGGGCCAACAGCAGCGGGAGCGGGAAACGTTTCATCGGGGGACCTCGTGGTTCGGTATGCGGTTGGCAGGCCGCCTGCAGGAATGTCACCATGCATCGCTGCAATCCGCATCTGCCTGAAGTCACTGGAAAGCCCTTGCGCGCCAACGCATTCTCCTCACGCCGGAATAACAAACCGATGGCCGCAGGCCGCCGCGGACCGGCCCTGTGGGGCGCGTTGGGTGGCCTGCTGCTGGCCCTGGTGGTGGTGCTGCCCAGCCCGGCCCTGGCGCAGAACCCCAAGGAGGCCGAGCGCAAGCTGCAGAAACTGCGCAGCGAACTCAAGGGCGTGGCGCAGGAACGGCGCAACCTGGAAGGCCAGCGTGGCCAGGCCTCGCGCCAGCTGCGCGACGCCGACGAGAAGGTCGCACGTACCGGCCGGGTGCTGGCCCAGACCGAGACCGCGCTGCAGCGCGAAACCCGGGCCATGGAAGAACTGCAGCGCAAGCGCAGCGACCTGCAGGCCGGCCTGGGCAAACAGCGGCAGGAACTGGCCGCGCTGCTGCGCTCGGCCTACCGGATCGGCAACAACGCGCCGCTCAAGCTGCTGCTGTCGCAGGACCGCGTGGCCGACGCCAACCGCAGCCTGGCCTACCACCGCTACCTGCAGCGCGAACGCGCCCGCCGCATCCAGGCCCTGACCACCGACCTGGCCGAACTGCAGGCGGTGGAGACCGAGATCGTGCAGCGCCGGCAGGCACTGGAGGGCACCCGCCAGCAGCAGAAGCAGCAGGCCGCGGCGCTGGCCGACGACCGCCGCGCGCGCGCGGCCACCGTGGCCAGCCTGGACGAACGCTACAAGGACCGCAGCGAACGCGAGAAGGCGCTGGGCCAGGACGCCAAGGCGCTGGAAACCTTGCTGGCCAACCTGCGTGCCGCTGCCGCCCGTGCCGAGGCCGAACGGCGTGCCGCCGCGCGCCGTGCCGCTGCCGAGAAAGCGGCCGCAGCGAAGGCCGAGAAGGCCGCCGCGGCCAACGGCACGCGCCCGCCGCCGCGCCCCGGCAAGACCCCACCGGTGGTCGCTTCGGCGCCACCGCCGAAGGTCGGCGGGCTGGGCTGGCCGCTGTCGGGCAATCTGCTGGCGCGCTATGGCGGCAAGCTGCCCGATGGGCGCACCAGCAGCGGCGTGCTGATCGGTGCGCCGGCCGGCAGCACGATCACCGCGGTGGCCGACGGTACCGTGGTGTTCTCCGACTGGATGACCGGCTACGGCATGATCCTGATCGTCGACCATGGCAACGGCTACATGAGCCTGTACGCCCACAACGACACTCTGCTGCGCGATGCCGGCGCGGCGGTGAAAAAGGGCGATGCGGTGGCCAAGGTCGGCAATTCCGGTGGACAGGGCGTGACCGCGCTGTACTTCGAACTGCGCCGCAATGGCCAGCCGGTCGACCCGGGGTCGTGGCTGCAGCGCCGCTGACCGGTCTGCCCGGCCGCGCACGCGCCCACGCATGCGGCAGGCACATGAAAGCCAGCCAACTGCCGCACCGCGCTGCGGCAGGCGGTTCAACGGGAATTTATCGCCGCTTCGCGCATAATCGGGCCACGCACCCTGTGCGCGTTACCGTCCCCGCCGACCCTGGAGTGCTTCATGCGCGTAGCCCGATCCGCCACCTTGCTGCTGGCCCTGCTGCCGGCGGTGTCCTGGGCACAGCAGACCGGCCCGGCACCCAGCCGCAGCACCGATGCGGCCACCAGTGAAGAGGCGGTGACATCGCGCGTGCCGCTGGAAGAAATCCGGCGCTACGTGGCGGTCTACAACGCGGTACGCGCCGCCTATGTGGATCCGGTGGACGACAAGAAGCTGATGCAGTCGGCCATCCGCGGCCTGCTGCTGGACCTGGACCCGCACAGCACCTACTTCGACAAGGAAGACGCCGAAGCCTTCGATGAGCAGGCCAACGGTGCCTATGAAGGCATCGGCGTGGAGTTGCAGCAGCAGCCCGACAACAGCAGCCTGAAAGTGATCTCGCCGATCGACGACACCCCGGCGGCGCGGGCGGGCATCCTGGCCGGCGATCTGATCATCGCCATCGACGGCAAGCCGATCAGTGCGATCGAAGCCACCGAGCCGCTGCGTGGCAAGGCCGGCACCAAGGTGGTGCTGACCCTGGTGCGCGCAGGCAAGCCCAAGCCGTTCGACGTCACCGTCACCCGCCAGACCATCCGCGTCACCAGCGTGCGCAGCCGCATGCTGGAGCCGGGCTATGGCTATATCCGCCTGAGCACGTTCCAGGCCGATACCGGCGCCGATTTCCAGAAGCAGGTCACCCAGCTCCAGCAGCAGGCCGGCGGCAAGCTCAAGGGGCTGGTGCTGGACCTGCGCAGCAACCCCGGTGGCCTGCTCACCGCCGCGGTGCAGGTGGCCGACGACCTGCTCGACAAGGGCAACATCGTCAGCACCCGCGGCCGCATTTCGATCAGCGACGCGCGCTTCGATGCCACCCCGGGCGACCTGCTCAAGGGCGCCCCGGTGGTGGTGTTGACCGACGCCGGCTCGGCCAGTGCCTCCGAAGTGCTGGCCGGCGCACTGCGCGACAACGGCCGCGCACGCGTGGTCGGCAGCCGCACCTTCGGCAAGGGCTCGGTGCAGACCGTGCTGCCGCTGGACAACGGCGACTCGGTCAAGCTGACCACGGCGCGCTACTTCACCCCCAGTGGCAAGTCGATCCAGGCCACCGGCATCGTGCCCGACGTGGTGCTGCAGCCGGACAAGCGCGACGGCGAAGACGCGCTGCCGGCCAGCCTGACCGACTACAGCGAGGCCACGCTGCCCGGCCACCTGCGTGGCGACGAGGAAGGCAGTGACGGTTACACGGCCGGCGATGTCTTGCCCGGCGATGGCCCGATCAATGACGCGCTGGCCGAGCTGAAGCAACCCGGTTCGGTGCTGGCCAAGCAGAAAGCCGAAGCGGCCAAGGCGGCCGCGCAGAAGAAGCCGGATGCGACGACCGAAGCGAAGAAGCCGGATGCGGTGAAGCCGGAAGCAGCCAAACCGGAAGCCACCAAACCGGAAGCCACCAAACCCTGACGGTAGTGCCGGCCGCTGGCCGGCTCTGCGTGCATCCAGCCCGATGCAGAGCCGGCCAGCGGCCGGCATTACCGGGTGCCCGTGTACCGACCAACGGTCGGTACCTACCTGAGAACCCCGCGGACACGCAGCGGTAGGCACCGACCGTTGGTCGGTGCGGCCCCTTCAGAACCCGTGCCGCTTGCGCAGCCGCCGCGCGATCGCCGCGCGCACATACACGCCGTAGGCCAGGCCGAACACGAAACCGGCGATATGCGCCCACCAGGCCACCATGCCGAAGCTCGGGCCGATATAGGCGAACACCACCTGCAGCGCCGCCCACACCCCGATCAGCAGATAGGCCGGGGCGCGCACGAATTCCAGGAACAACCCCAGCGGAATCACCACGCCCAGCCTGGCCCCGGGGAACAGCGCCAGGTAGGCGCCGATCAGGGCCGACACCGCCCCGCTGGCACCGATGATGATCTGGTCCGGGCTGCCCATGGTGTAGATCGCGGTCAGGTTGGAGATCGCCCCACCGAGCAGGAACAGCAGCATCAGCCGCCACGGGCCCAGCACCCGCTCGGCCGGCAACCCGAAGATCAGCAGGAACACCAGGTTGCCCAGCAGGTGCGACCAGTCCGCGTGCAGGAACAAGGCGGTGAACAGGCGCAGCACGCTGCCGTCCTGCAGGGTGGCCCACCAGTCCTGTGGCTGGGTCAGCCCGGTGGACAGGGCGCCCCAGTCCAGCCACAGGCTGCGCCGCGCATCGCCCGGGCGCGAGATCGACCACAGGAAGGCCAGCCACAGCGCGGCAAACAGCAGCGGGGTGGCCCAGCGGATGGCGGATTTGTTGCGGGAGGGGGTCGACACGAACATGGATGGCACTAGCCTAGCGCGGCGGTGGTCACGGGGGGAGAGCAACCCGTTCAGGCTGAATAGCCACAAGGCGTCAGCCGTTATTGTTTCATTAACCGGTCTGGGTATACTCCAATACGGCGTCGTATGTCGGGAGGGGAATCCGGCGCGTTGTTCCCGCCCCAGGGCAGGGATGACGCAGGCGCGCGTTGCCAAAAACCACCGCAATTCCGGAGAGAACCAAACATGCATACCGCTTCCACGCTCGCCCGCGTCACCGCCCTGGCCGTCGGCATTGCCGGTGTCCTGGCCGTTGGCCACGTCAACGCCGCCGCCTTCCAGCTCAAGGAAAACAGCGCCAAGGGCCTCGGCCGCGCCTTCGCCGGCTCGGGCAGCGCCCAGGGCGACGCCTCGATCATGGCCGTCAACCCGGCCGGTATGCGCCAGCTGGACGGCACCCAGATCCAGGGTGACCTGAGCGCCATCAGCTTCTCGGCCAAGTTCAGCGGTACCGGCCGCAAGCCGACCGGCCAGCCGCAGACCGGCGGTGACGGCGGCGACGCCGGCATGATCGCCCCGGTTCCGGCGGCGTACTTCCACATGCCGCTCGGCGAAAAGGCCCACTTCGGCGTATCGCTGACCGCACCGTTCGGCTTCAAGACCGATTACGACAATGGCTGGGTCGGCCGCTACAGCGGCATGAAGACCGACATGAAGGCGATCGACCTGGGCTTTGCCGCCTCCTACGACGTCAACCCGTACGTGTCCTTCGGCGCGTCGGTGTTCGTTGAGCACCTGACCATCGAACTGAGCAACAACATCGACTTCGGCACCGCACTGGCGCAGTCGCGCGTGCCGGGCTTCGCCCCGGGCAGCGCCGACGGCAAGCTGACCATGGAAGGTGACAACAACGCGGTGGGTTGGACCGTCGGTGGCTTGTTCAGCCCCGATGAGAACACCCACATCGGTATCAGCTACCGTTCCAAGGTCGAGCACAAGATCACCGGCGGCGACGCCACCTTCGACGTGCCGGCCAACGCTGCCGCCGTGCTGGCCGTGGCCCAGCCGGGCCGCTTCGTGAACACCTCGGGCAAGGCCACGCTGACCCTGCCGGCGTCGGCCACGCTGAGCGTGACCCACAACGTCAACGACCGCTGGACCGTGATGGGTGATGTCACCCGTACCGCATGGTCGACCGCGTTCGACCAGGTCACCATCGATTACGGCTCGGCGCAGCCGGACTCGGTGCTGGAGTTCGCCTACCGCGACACCACCTTCGTCTCGCTGGGTGCCGACTTCAAGCTGAGCGACACCGTCACCCTGCGCGGCGGCGTCGCGCTGGACCAGACCCCGACCACCAACGCCCACCGCGACGTGCGCGTGCCCGACACCAGCCGCAAGTGGCTGTCGTTCGGCGTGGGTTGGACCCCGTCGGAGAACATGGAGTACAACTTCGGTTATACCCACCTGTTCACCAAGGATCCGGACGTGAACATTGCCGGCACCACCAACAACCAGGGCAATTCGCTGAACGGCAAGTACAAGGTCCGCGGCGACGTGCTGGCTGCTTCGTTCAACTACAAGTTCTGATCGAACCAGCGGTAACGGTTGTTTGAATGCAGAAGGCCCCGCGCAAGCGGGGCCTTTTGTTTTTGGTTCTCTGGCGCAGCACAGGCAGGGTCGGTTCCCAAACCACTGCCGGCAGCGCCTGTGGGTGCATTGGCGCAGGGGCCCGTATCGAAACGGTGCCTTTGCCGTGCAGCGCCTTCCCGGTTGATTGCAACGCCATTACCGGGCGCGGATCGTGCAATGGCAGTCGATCGGGATGCGACCCTACCAAGGGCGCACCGCCACGCCGCCCATCACCGCATCGCCGTGCTCAGCACCGCGCTGAACGCCCCGCCGCATAACGCAGCCCCTGCCGCAGCTGGGCAAGGAAATCCGGATCGCGGTATACCGCCTCGTCATGGCCCAGCCCGGTGTACCAGCTGCGGCCGCCATCGAAGGCGTGGCACCAGGTGATCGGGTGGTCCGCACCCATCGTGCCGCCCTGGTAGAGGCGTTCGTCCACCGTGGCCACCACCTGCACGCGCGGGCGCGGATTGTCGCGGTAGTTGTACAGCTCGTCGCGGATCGCCCAGGCCTTGCCGTGCGCGCGGCCATCACGCTCGGGTTGCACGCGGGTGTCCTGCAGGCCCGGTGGATGCGCCTTGAAGTACGCACCCACCAGCTGCCCGTACCAGGGCCACTGATACTCGGTGTCGGCGGCGGCATGCACGCCGACGAAGCCGCCGCCGGCGCGGATGAAGCCCTCCAGCGCGGCCTGCTGCCCGGCATCGAGGATATCGCCGGTGGTGCTGGCAAATACCACCACCCGGTAGCGGGCCAGGTTGGCCGGGCTGAAATCGTCGGCATCCTCGCTGTGGTCGGCCAGCATGCCCTCGCCGGTTGCCAGCGCCTGCAATGTGGCCACCGCGGTGGGGATGGAATCGTGGCGGAACTGCTCGGTGCGGCTGAAGACCAGCACGCGCTGCGCCGGCACAGCGTCGGCGGCGCTGCCGGTTGCCGGGGCGAGCAGGCAGAGCAGCAGGGAAAGCAGGGCTGGGGTTCGCATCGGCAGATCATGCCATGCGAGGCCGGGCGCGGCGAAGCTGCCGGGCAAAAGAAAAACCCCGCTTGCGCGGGGTTCTTCCTGTACTCCGCCACGCCCCGGTTCAGTCGCCCAGGGTCAGCAGCGAGGCGTTGCCGCCGGCTGCGGTGGTGTTCACGGTGACGGTCTTTTCGGTGGCAAACCGCAGCAGGTAGTGCGGGCCGCCGGCCTTGGGGCCGGTACCGGACAGGCCCTGGCCGCCGAACGGCTGTACGCCGACCACCGCGCCGATCTGGTTGCGGTTGACGTATACATTGCCCACGTTGACCCGCGAGGCGATGCGGTCGATGGTTTCATCGATGCGCGAATGCACGCCCAGGGTCAGGCCGTAGCCGGTGGCGTTGATCTGGTCGATCACCGCATCGAGCTGGTCGCCCTTCCAACGGATCACGTGCAGTACCGGACCGAAGACTTCCTTGTGCAGCTGCTCCAGGCCCTTGAGCTCATAGGCGCGCGGGGCGAAGAAGCAGCCATGCGCGGCCGCTTCACTGAGTTCGGCGGCGGCGATCAGGCGGGCTTCCTTTTCCATGCGCACGGCGTGGTCCTGCAGGATCTGCAGGGCGTCGGCATCGATCACCGGGCCGACGTCGGTGGACAGCAGGCCCGGGTCGCCGACCTTCAGCTCGGCCATCGCGCCGGCCAGCATGGTCATTACCTTGTCGGCGATGTCGTCCTGCACGAACAGCACGCGCGCGGCCGAGCAACGCTGGCCGGCGGAGGTGAAGGCCGACCCGATCGCGTCCTTGACCAGCTGCTCGGGCAGCGCCGAGGAATCGGCGATGAAGGCGTTCTGGCCGCCGGTTTCGGCGATCAGCACGCCGATCGCGGCATCGCGTGCGGCCATCGCGCGGTTGATCGCGCGGGCGGTGTCGGTCGAGCCGGTGAAGGCCACGCCGGCCACGCGCGGGTCGGCGGTGAGCGCGGCACCGACGGTGGCGCCGTCGCCCGGCAGGAACTGCAGCACGCCGTCGGGCACGCCGGCGTCGAGCAGCAGCTTCACCGCGTAGTAGCCGATCAGGTTGGTCTGTTCGGCCGGCTTGGCGATCACGCTGTTGCCGGCCGCCAATGCGGCGCTGACCTGGCCCAGGAAGATCGCCAGCGGGAAGTTCCACGGGCTGATGCAGACGAACACGCCACGGCCGTGCAGCTGCAGTTCGTTGGATTCACCGGTGGGGCTGGGCAGCTTTTCGGCATGGCCGAACTGCTCGCGTGCCTGCTTGGCGTAGTAACGCAGGAAATCCACCGCCTCGCGCACTTCGGCGATGCCGTCGGGCAGGCTCTTGCCGGCTTCCTTGACGCACAGCGCCATGAACTCGGGCAGGCGCGCTTCGAGCTGGTCGGCGGCGTGTTCCAGGATCGCCGCGCGGCTGGCGGCCGGGGTGCGGTTCCAGGCCGGCTGCGCGGCCACGGCATTGGCCAGCGCTTTTTCCACGGTGGCACTGTCGGCCGGCTGCCACTGGCCCACGACCTGGCGGTTGTCGGCCGGGTTGGTCACGTTCAACAGTGCGCCGGTCGGGCTGGCGCCGGGCACCAGCGGTGCGGCGTGCCATGGCTTCACGGCGGCGTTGAGCTGCTCGGCCAAGGCGCGCAGGTCGTTGTCGTTGGCGAGATTGACGCCCATGGAGTTCTTCCTGTCATGGTTCTGGCTGCGCAGCAGGTCGACCGGCAGCGGGATTTTGGGATGCGGGATCGAGTCGAACGAGGCCACCGCTTCGACCGGATCGCGGATCAGGTCGTCGATGGCCACGTTGTCGTCGGTGATGCGGTTGACGAAGCTGGAATTGGCGCCGTTCTCGAGCAGGCGGCGCACCAGGTAGGGCAGCAGGTCTTCATGCGAACCGACCGGTGCGTACACCCGGCACGGCACGTTCAGGCGGTCGGCCGGCACCACTTCGGCATACAGGTCATCGCCCATGCCGTGCAGCTTCTGGTGCTCGTACTGGCCGCCCCTGGCGATTGCCCGCACCGCGGCGATGGTGTGCGCGTTGTGGGTGGCGAACATCGGGTACAGCGCATCGGCGTGGGTGAACAGGCGCCGGGTGCAGGCCAGGTAGGACACGTCGGTGTTCTGCTTGCGGGTGAACACCGGGTAGGCCGGCAGGCCGTCGATCTGCGCACGCTTGATCTCCGCGTCCCAGTAGGCGCCCTTGACCAGCCGCACCTGCAGGCGGCGGCCAATGCGGCGGGCCAGGTCGGCCAGGTAGTCGATCGTGTAGGGGGTGCGCTTCTGGTAGGCCTGCACGACCACGCCGAAGCCTTCCCAGCCGGCCAGCGAGGCATCGCTGACCACCGCTTCGATGATGTCCAGCGACAGTTCCAGGCGGTCGGTTTCCTCGGCGTCGACGGTGCAGCCGATGCCGTAGGACTTGGCCAGCTGGGCCAGTTCCAGCACGCCCGGGACCAGGTCGGCCATCACGCGTGCGCGCTTGGCGTGCTCGTAGCGCGGATACAGCGCAGACAGCTTGATCGAGATGCCCGGTGCCGCATTGACGTCGCCATCGGCACGCCCGCCGCGTGCCTTGTGGTCGCCGCCGATGGCGTGGATGGCGCGGCGGTAGTCTTCCAGGTAGCGCTTGGCATCCTTCATGGTCAGCGCGCCTTCGCCGAGCATGTCGAACGAATAGCGGTAGTTGGCGTTGTCGCCCTTGTGCGAGCGCGACAGGGCTTCGTCGATGCTGCGGCCCATGACGAACTGATGGCCCATGATCTTCATCGCCTGGCGCACGGCCAGGCGGATCACCGGCTCGCCGACGCGGCCGATCAGGCGCTTGAAGGCGCCGGGCACGTCGGCACGGGTGGCATCGTTGATCTGCACCAGGCGGCCGGTCAGCATCAGGCCCCAGGTGGAGGCGTTGACCAGCACCGAATCGCTGCCGCCCATGTGCTTCTTCCAGTCCGCATCGCCGAGCTTGTCGCGGATCAGCTTGTCGGCGGTGTCCTGGTCGGGAATGCGCAGCAGCGCTTCGGCCACGCACATCAGCAGCACGCCTTCCTCGCTGCCCAGGTCGTACTGGCGCATGAAGGCTTCGATCGCGCCCTGGTCCTGGGCACGCACGCGCACGCGCTTGACCAGGTCGGCGGCGGTGGCCTGCACCTGTGCCTGTTCGGCGGCCGGCAGGCGGGCCTGCTCGAGCAGTTCGCGCACATGGCTGGCCTCGTCCTTCATCCAGGCATCGGTGATGGCCTGGCGGAATGCGGGAGGCGTCGTCGGCAGCTCGGGGGACAGTAGCGGCGGGCGGGGAGCGCCGGACGGGGCCGGGCTGGAAATCGGGGCGGAGGGTGCGGTCATGCCGGTTGGCTCGTGGAGAACTTGACCATTTTAATCGCTTTTCGGGCGCGTAAAGCGATTCCGGAAACCCGCCCCATCCCGCCCATAGCCTTTCATACAGAGGGATTGCGCCAGATGGCGCAGATTGCAATAAGTGTGCTGAATTCGGCAAAAGTGCCGCCGACGACGATGCTGTATTGCACCATTGGGCCCAGTGTGAATGGACCCTTGCTAGGTGCTGGAAAGCAGGGCTACCATCGAGACGTTTCCTGCGACAGGAATGGCGTCCCCCACAGGCGCTCGTTGCCACCGCTGTCTGTCCAGTTGTTTGCTGTGTTTGAAGGTCCCGGAGCGCGAGGTCATCCCCCGCCGCCGGGTAGTGACCGGCACGCGCCGTCGCCCTGAATGGGGGAGGTGTTGCGCCGGTGACGAGAAGGACCGCCCGGGCCAGGCATCGGCCCGGAAAACCAGAAGGCTTGCTCGTGGCCAGCGATGGCTGCAACCGACGACGCTAAGGGTCTAGGCAATGAAGCAACGCAGAAAGTGGGGCAGCACGTTCGGCAAGACGGTAATGGGTGGGGTGGCGCTGCTGGCGCCGGCAATGGCGTGGGCCCAGGCGGCCGACCCCAAACCCTGGCAGTTGAACATGGGCAAGGGGGTCACCCAGAGCGCGCGGTTGGCCTGGGAATCCAACATGTTCTCGCTGTGGGTGTGCACGGTGATCGGGGTGCTGGTGTTCGGTGCGCTGTTCTATGCCATCTTCAAGTTCCGCAAGTCCAAGGGCGCGGTGGCCGCCACCTTCAGCCACAACACCAAGGCGGAAATCATCTGGACGGTGATCCCGGTGATCATCCTGGTGGTGATGGCGTGGCCGGCCACGGCCAACCTGATCAAGTTCTACGACACCCGCGATTCGGAAATGACCGTCAAGGTCACCGGCTACCAGTGGATGTGGAAGTACGAGTACCTGGGGCAGGACGTCACCTTCACCAGCCGCCTGGACCGCGAGTCGGACCGGGTGCGGCAGAGCGGCAAGGTGCCCACGCTGGCATCGCACCCGCACTACCTGCTGGAAGTGGACAACCGCCTGGTGCTGCCGGTGGATACCAAGGTGCGCTTTGTGATCACCTCCGACGATGTGATCCATGCCTGGTGGGTACCGGCGCTGGGCTGGAAGCAGGACGCCATTCCCGGCTTCATCAACGAGGCCTGGACCAACATCGAAACGCCCGGCGTCTACCGCGGCCAGTGCGCCGAACTGTGCGGCAAGGACCACGGGTTCATGCCGATCGTGGTCGAGGCGGTGTCCAAGGAGGACTTCCAGAAATGGCTGGCCTCGCGCAAGCCGGCGCCCGCACCTGAGCCTGCTCCGGCTGCGGCACCGGCAACGGCGCCTGCAGCGCCCGCGCCGGCCACCGAACCGGTGGCGCCGGCCGCACCGGCCGCAGCAGACAGCAACGCCTGAAATCGAGCCGCGTCCGCCAGCCGGCGGATGCGGGTTCCACCGGATCCAGTGAGGTGTAGTTGCGATGGCGCATTCCGCAGTTGACCACGATGGGCACCACGGGCATCAGCAGAGCTTTGTGGAGCGTTGGTTGTTCTCGACCAACCACAAGGACATCGGCACGCTCTACCTGCTCTTCAGCTTCATCATGTTCATCATCGGCGCGGCGATGAGCGTGATCATCCGCGCCGAGTTGATGCAACCGGGCCTGCAGTTCGTCAAGCCGGAAACCTTCAACCAGCTCACCACCGTGCATGCGCTGGTGATGATCTTCGGCGGGGTGATGCCGGCCTTCGTCGGCCTGGCCAACTGGATGATTCCGTTGCAGATCGGCGCGCCGGACATGGCGCTGCCGCGCATGAACAACTGGTCGTTCTGGTTGCTGCCGGTGGCCTTCAGCCTGCTGCTGCTGACCTTCCTGCTGCCCGGTGGCGCACCGGCCGGTGGCTGGACGCTGTACCCGCCATTGTCGCTGCAGGGCGGCTACAACGTGGCCTTCACCGTGTTTGCCATCCACGTGGCCGGCATCAGTTCGATCATGGGCGCGATCAACATCATCGCCACCGTGTTGAACATGCGCGCGCCGGGCATCGACCTGCTGAAAATGCCGATCTTCTGCTGGGCCTGGCTGATCACCGCCTTCCTGCTGATCGCGGTGATGCCGGTGCTGGCCGGTGCGGTGACCATGCTGCTCACCGACAAATTCTTCGGCACCAGCTTCTTCAATGCCGCCGGCGGTGGCGACCCGGTGATGTTCCAGCACATCTTCTGGTTCTTCGGCCACCCGGAGGTGTACATCATGATCCTGCCGGCGTTCGGCGTGGTCAGCGAAATCATCCCCACCTTCAGCCGCAAGCCGCTGTTCGGCTACCAGGCGATGGTCTACGCGGTGGCGGCAATCGCCTTCCTGTCGTTCATCGTCTGGGCCCACCACATGTTCACCGTGGGCATGCCGCTGGGCGGGGAAATCTACTTCATGTTCGCCACCATGCTGATCTCCATCCCGACCGGGGTGAAGGTGTTCAACTGGGTCAGCACCATGTGGCGCGGCTCGCTCACCTTCGAAGCACCGATGCTGTGGGCGGTGGCCTTCGTGATCCTGTTCACCATCGGCGGTTTCTCCGGGCTGATGCTGGCGATAGTGGTCGCCGACTTCCAGTACCACGACACCTACTTCGTGGTCGCCCACTTCCACTACGTGCTGGTTACCGGCGCGGTGTTCGGGCTGATCGCTGCGGTGTACTACTGGTGGCCCAAATGGACCGGGCGCATGTACAGCGAAACCTGGGCCAAGGTGCACTTCTGGTGGTCGATCGTATTCGTCAACCTGCTGTTCTTCCCGCAGCACTTCCTCGGCCTGGCCGGCATGCCGCGGCGCATCCCCGATTACAGCGTGGCGTTCGCCGACTGGAACCTGATCAGTTCGATCGGCGCGTTCGGCATGTTCGTCACCCCGTTCATGATGGCCGCGATCCTGTGGTCCTCGCTGCGCAATGGCGAGAAGGCCACCGACCGGGTATGGGAGGGCGCGCGCGGGCTGGAGTGGACGATTCCGTCGCCGGCACCGGCGCATACCTTCACCACGCCGCCGACGATCCGCCCGGGCGACCTGGCCCACGACGATGTCACCCATTGAGGCCAGCATGAATTCTCCCGCGCACACGCCCGACACCCAGGCCCTGCAGCGCCGCCGCGCCCACCGCACCGCGTGGAAGGTGGGGCTGGTGGCGCTGGCCGTCTATGCCGGTTTCATCCTCAGCGGGGTGATCGGGCGATGAGCCAGGCACGCCCCACCGGTGCCGCCCGCAACGCGGGCCTGCCGCGCCTGATCGGGGTGGCGGTGGCGGTGTTCGTGCTGACCTTCTCGCTGGTGCCGCTGTACCGGATCGCCTGCGAGAAGGTGTTCGGCGTGCGCCTGGAACGCGGCCCGGGCGCGGCCGCAACCGGCGCGGTCGGCACCGGCAAGCGCACCGTGCGGGTGGAGTTCGACGGCGGGGTCAATTCCAAGCTGCCGTGGGCCTTCCACCCCGAGCAGCTGACCATGGACGTGGTACCCGGCGAGCTCAACGAAGCGCTGTACTACGCGCGCAACGACAGCGACCGTGCCCTGGTCGGCAGCGCGGTGCCGTCGGTGGCCCCGGCCAAGGCATCGGGATACTTCAGCAAGACCGAGTGCTTCTGCTTCACCGCCCAGACCCTGCAGGCCGGCGAGAAGCGCGACATGCCGGTGCGCTTCATCGTCGACCCGGACCTGCCGGCCAACATCAAGACCATCACCCTGTCCTACACCTTCTACAAGAACGACGCGCTGTCGGCGCAGTTGCCTGCCGCCGCGGCGGTACCGGCCGGCGCACACGCCGCCCCCTGATACGCACCGGATCCCAAGACCATGGCCCAGCAAAGCCCCGATGCCAATGTGTACTTCGTGCCCACGCACAGCAAATGGCCGTTCATCGGTTCCATTGCGATGATGGTGACCATGGTCGGCGTGGCCAGTTGGCTCAACGATTCCGGTTGGGGCAAGTGGACCTTCTACGCCGGCATCGCGATGCTGGTGCTGACCCTGTTCTGGTGGTTCAGCGACGTGGTGCGCGAATCGCAGGCCGGCCATTACAACCACCAGGTCGACGGCTCGTTCCGGATGGGCATGGTGTGGTTCATCTTCTCCGAGGTGATGTTCTTCGGTGCGTTCTTCGGCGCGCTGTTCTACACCCGCAACCTGGGCCTGCCGTGGCTGGGCGGCGAGGGCGACCGGGTGATGACCAATGAACTGCTGTGGAGCGGCTATTCGGCGGCGTGGCCGACCAACGGCCCGGGCGCGATCGGCGGGCACTTCCAGACCATCCCGGCCTGGGGCCTGCCGCTGATCAACACCCTGATCCTGCTGACCTCGGGGGTGACCCTGACCATCGCCCACCATGCGCTCAAGGCCGGCCACCGCCGCCAGCTGCTGGTGTGGCTGGGCCTGACCGTGCTGCTGGGCATCGGTTTCCTGATCCTGCAGGCCGAGGAGTACATCCACGCCTACAAGGAACTCAACCTCACCATGGGCTCGGGCATCTACGGCTCGACGTTCTTCATGCTCACCGGCTTCCACGGCGCGCACGTGCTGCTGGGCACGATCATGCTGCTGGTGATGTGGCTGCGCTCGGCCAAGGGCCACTTCACCCGCGACAACCACTTCGGCTTCGAAGCGGCCGCGTGGTACTGGCACTTCGTCGATGTGGTGTGGCTGATGCTGTTCCTGTTCGTCTACGTGCTGTAGCGTCGGGGCGACACCGGGCCGCACCGATGAGGGTGCGGCTCCCGGCAATGCTGCTTCAGCCGCCGATGCCGTGCGGTTTGATCCAGCCGCTGTAGATGCCGACCACGACCAGCACAATCAGCGCCACCGACACCGCGATGCGGCGGGTGAGCGCATTGACGGTGCGCTTGGTCTGCCCGCGGTCAACCAGCAGGTAGTACAGCCCGGCGCCCAGATTCCAGACGATGACGATCAGAAACGCGATTACCAGCAGGGTTTTCAACGAATCATTCATGCGCGGCTCGATGGCGGGGCGGGTATGCCTATCTGACCGCGTTTTGCCGGCGTTGTCATGATGCGCAAGCACACGCGCCTGATCGGCTGGGTGGCCGCGCTGCTGGTGATCGCCGGGTTCTGCCAGCTGGGCCGTTGGCAGCTGCAGCGCATGCATGAGAAACAGGCGCTGCTGGCACAGCAGGCGCCTGCGCGCGCGCAATCGCTGCGCCTGGCCCAGGCCCTGGCCGCGCCGCCGCGCCTGCGCTGGGTCGACGACCACGGCCGGTTCCTGCCCGGCACCATCGCGCTGGACAACCAGACCCGCGGCGGCCGTGCCGGAATCAAGCTCTACCAGCCGTTCCGCAGCGACGCCGGCGCGCTGGTGCTGGTCGACCTGGGCTGGCTGCCGATGCCGGCCGACCGCACCCTGCCCACCCTGCACGCGCGCAGCGGCGCGGCCCGCATCGCCGGCCTGCTGGCGCCGCCACCGGCGGCCGGGCTGGCGCTGGGGCCGGCGTTGTCGGCCACCGCCCAGCCGGGGCTCTGGCTGGCCAGCCGGATGGACCCCGAACAGCTCGCCGGGACGCTGTCGCTGCCGCCGCGCAGCCTGCCCGGCCGCGTGCTGCGGCTGGATCCGGCCTTGCCCGGCGGCTATGCGCGCGATCTGGACCTGCTGCCCAACACCCTGCCGCCCAGCCGCCACCTGGGCTATGCGGTGCAATGGTTCGGGCTGGCGTTGACCGTGCTGGTGGTCGCGCTGGTGCTGGAACTGCGTTCCCGCCGCCGCCCTGTGGTTCCTTCCCGGCGCTGACCGGCCCAACATGAGAAAATACCGCCCATGAATGCCACCTCTTCGGATCGGCTGCCGTCGCGTTCACGCGGCCGCTGGACCCTGATCGCCCTGTTCGGCGTGTTCTTCGGCGCCATGGCGCTGGCTGGCGTGCTGCGTTTTTCCGGCTGGCAGCCGGCCGCGCACCGCAACAGCGGGCAGTTGCTGCAACCACCGCTGGATCTGCGCACGCAGCCGCCAACCCTGGCCGATGGCCAGGTGTATGCATGGAACCCCAAGGCGCGCACGTGGCGCATCCTGGTGGCCCCGGCATCGGGTTGTACGCGCGAGTGCGTCACTTTGTCGCAGGGATTGGGCAAGGTGTGGCAGCTGTTCGGGCATAACGCCGATAATGTCGAGATCCTGTGGCTGGGCACGCCGCCGGCCGAGGTCCAGGGCATGCCCGCACTGCGCGCGCTGCGCGCCCAACCGGACCTGCGTGCCGCTTTGCCCGCTGTGGATGACGCCGCCGGAACGCCGGTGTATGTGATCGATCCCAACGGTTTCGTGATCATGCGCTATGCGCCGGGATTCGATATGGCCGGTCTGCGCAAAGACCTGGCAACGCTGCTGAAACTGAAGTGAGTTCCGTTTAGATGAGCCCCTCCGCACGCCCGGCGCTGCACCGCAATTTCCACCGTCTGGCGTGGTTTGCGCTGATCATGACCGCCAGTACGATCATGTTCGGTTCGTTCGTGCGCCTGTCCGATGCCGGCCTGAGCTGCCCGGACTGGCCGACCTGCTATGGCCGGGTTACCTGGCCGCAGCACGCCGCCGAGGTGGTCGGCCATGAGGCGACCGCGATCCGCCCGCTGGAAACCCACAAGGCGTGGCGCGAGCAGGTGCACCGCTTCCTGGCCGGCGCGCTCGGCATCGAAATCCTGACCCTGGCCCTGCTGGCCACCCGCCGCCGCCGCTGGGGCAGCACCGCGGTGGTCGCCGCCTGTGTGCTGGTGGCCACCGGCATCCCGTTGTACATGATGGGCATGCACGTGCCGGCCAGCGTCCTAGCGATCATCGGCGAGGTGATCCTGCTGGTCGCCGCGCTGCGCTGGAACAACATCGACCTGGCGCGCGCTGCCCTGCTGACCCTGGCGGTGGTGATCTTCCAGGCATTGCTGGGCATGTGGACGGTGACCTTGCTGCTCAAGCCGATCGTGGTGATGGGCCATCTGCTCGGCGGCATGCTGATGTTCGGCCTGTTGGTATGGATGGCGTGGCGCGCCACGCACATGCCGATCACCCTGGCCGAAGCGCCGAAGCTGGCCTGGCTGATCCGCGCCGGCGTGGCGGTGCTGGTGCTGCAGATCGCCCTGGGCGGCTGGGTTAGCGCCAACTATGCCGCGCTGGCCTGCGGCGGCGGCAGTGCCTCGCTGGACAACTTCCCGCGCTGCGTCAGCCAGTGGTGGCCGCAGCATGACTTCAAGGAAGGGTTCACCCTGTGGCGCGGCATCGGCGTGGATTACGAAGGCGGCGTGCTCGATGGCGCCTCGCGTATTGCCATCCAGATGGCGCACCGGCTGATGGCGGTGGTGGTGGCGCTGTACCTGCTGTGGCTGTCGGTGCGCCTGTTCCGGCTGCCGAGCATGCGCGGCTGGGCTGCCGCGCTGGGCCTGCTGGTGTTGCTGCAGGTCTGCCTGGGCATCCTCAACGTGAAGCTGGCGGTGCCGCTGGAAGTGGCGGTGGCCCACAGCGGTGGCGCGGTGGCGCTGTTGTTCGTGCTGGTCACCCTGCTGGCGCGCCTGCGCGCGCCGGATGCCGATGTGCGGCCGGCGGCCGCCGGCACCGGCGTGGTGGGCTGAGGACATGTTCAACAACTATCGTCAGTACTGGGACCTGACCAAGCCCAAGGTCGTGGCCCTGATCGTGTTCACCGCACTGGTGGGCATGTTCCTGGCCATCCCGGGCATGCCTACCGCGCAGCAGGCCATCGACGGCGCGCTGGGCTTCGCCGGCATCTGGCTGGCGGCCTCGGCGGCGGCGGCGATCAACCAGCTGCTGGACGCGCGCATCGATGCGCAGATGGCGCGCACCTCGTGGCGGCCGCTGGTGGTGGGCAAGGTCAAGCCGTGGCAGGTACTGGTGTTTGCCGGGATCCTGATCGCGCTGTCGATGGCCATCCTGATCATCTGGGTCAACACCATCACTGCGGTGCTGACCTTCGCCTCGCTGATCGGCTATGCGGTGATCTACACCGTGTACCTCAAGCGCGCGACCTCGCAGAACATCGTGATCGGCGGCCTGGCCGGCGCCACCCCGCCGATGCTGGGCTGGGCGGCGATCACCGGCATGCAGGGCCCATCGGACTGGGCGTATGCCTCGCTGCTGGTACTGATCATCTTCATCTGGACCCCGCCGCATTTCTGGGCGCTGGCGATCTTCCGTCGCGAGGATTACGCCAAGGCCGACATCCCGATGCTGCCGGTCACCCACGGCGTGGTGTACACCCGCAAGTCGATCCTGGTCTATTCGATCGTGCTGGCGATCGTGAGCCTCCTGCCGGTGCTGGTCGGCATGAGCGGGATGTTCTACCTGGGCGGGGCCGTGGTGCTCAACGCGGTGTTCCTCTGGTACGCCTGGCGCATGTTGAACCCGCCCGATGAGCTGTTCTCGATGAAGATGTTCGGCTGGTCCATCGTCTACCTGATGGCGCTGTTCGCCTTCCTGATGGTGGACCACTGGATGCTGCCCTGGTTGTAGGCATACCGACCAACGGTCGGTACCTACCGCTTCGTATCCAGCAATCGCGCCACCGTGAAGCGCGGTAGGAATACCATCAGGTCGTAATCGCGATCCGGTGCGCTGTAGGCCCTCGGTGCGGGGCCATCGTAGGTGATCAGCGGCCGCGAACCGCAACGCCGATGCTGTATGCACCCCCAGAATTCGCCGCGGCGCGCCTCAATGCGGACGTTGTACAAGGGCAGATCCGCCAGTAGCGCGGCCAGCGGCGGATAACGCAGATTGCGGGGCTGGACGCGCATGCCGTGCATGTTGCCGGTCAACACCAGCAGGCGCCCCGATGTAGGCAGGCCAGCGTAGCGTTCGCGCAGAATGTCTGCCATTGCCGCGTCGCGTGCACCGCTGCCGGCCTGCGCGGCTGGCAGCACTCGGTCGAATCCAAACACCTGTACATCTCTGCCGCTGGCGCGCAGCGCGCGCACGGCGTCGATCAGGTCCAGCATGTCCTGGCTGCGGCGGCCATCGTGCAGGTGGTCTGCCACGCGCCAGTAGGCGGTATCGCGTACGGCATGGCGGGCGGCATCGTTGCCGTTGGATCCCAGGTACGCCGCCAGCGCTGCGTTCTCGGTTTCCGGTAGCTCGATACCCAGCTGCAGCGGTGCCCCTGCGGCTGCATAGTGTTCAACCAAGGCTCTCACCAGCAGGGGCGTTTCTCGCGTACCGTGCAGCTCGCCCAGCACGATCAAGCGGTGGTCACCGGCGCCGGCCACGATCTGCGCGGTGACATCGTCCTGTGCTGGCGGCGTTCCAGCAGCCGCTGCCCCGCAGGCCAGTGCCAATGCCACCGTCCATGCCCATTGCTTCATGCCATCGCTCCATGAGTGGTCAGGAAAGCAATGGCGGCTGCCGCCGGGAACTCAAGAGGGCTTGGAGCATTCCGTCATTCCCGAGGTGTGGGCTCCACGACCGGATCGCGCGCATACCGCTGGGCGATCATCGCGCAGACGATCAGCTGGATCTGGTGGTAGATCATGATCGGCAGCACGATCGCGCCCAGGCTGCCGCCGGCGAACAGCACCTTGGCGATCGGTACGCCAGTGGCCAGGCTCTTCTTGGAGCCGCAGAACAGGATGGTGATGCGGTCGGCGCGGTTGAAGCCCAGCCGCCGCGCGATGAAGCCGATGGTCGGCATGGCGATGCCCAGCAGCACCGCCGCCACCACCGCCACGGTCAGCAGC
Source organism: Stenotrophomonas sp. KH_029 (assembly GCF_057839765.1). Lineage (NCBI taxonomy): Bacteria > Pseudomonadati > Pseudomonadota > Gammaproteobacteria > Lysobacterales > Lysobacteraceae > Stenotrophomonas > Stenotrophomonas sp. KH_029. Next base: position 448,908 of record NZ_CM174498.1, read on the forward strand.
GACAGCACCGGCGTCTTGCTCCACAGCCCCTCACTGACCGCCTCGCCGAACGCCGAATACACCACCAGCAGGATCGTGCCCTGGTCGGTGTAGCGCAGCAGCGCGCGCTGTTTCTCCACCCAGCCGGCGATCCACGGGCGCAGCAGGTGGCCAGCCACGAACGGCACCAGCAGCTGCAGCATGATGCTGGCGATGGCCTGCAGCGGGTTGTGCATTCCGCCGGCGGTACCGGCCAGCAGGGCCAGCAGCAGGGGAGTCAGGAACACGCCCAGGATGCTCGACAGCGAGGCGCTGCACACCGCCGCCGGTACGTTGCCGCGCGCCATCGAAGTGAACGCGATCGAGGACTGCACGGTGGACGGCAGCGCGCACAGGAACAGCACGCCGATATACAGCTCCGGGGTGAGCAGCCCGCCGTCCAGCGGCTTGAACAACAGCCCCAGCAGCGGGAACAGCACGAAGGTGCAGGCCAGGATGGTCAGGTGCAGGCGCCAGTGCAGCACGCCGGCCACGATCGATTCGCGCGGCAGGCGCGCGCCATGCAGGAAGAACAGCGCGGCGATGGCCACATCGGTGACATCGTCGAGCACCATCGCCGCCGCGCCATGCATCGGCAGCAGGGAGGCCAGCAGCACGGTGCACAGCAGGGCGAGGGTGAAGTTGTCCGGCCGCAACCGCGACCACCAGGGCTGCCTGCGCGGCATGCCCCCGCTCAACGCCCGGCCTGCTGTTCGAGCAGGGCGCGGGTGGGCGCTTCCAGCGAGCTCATGCCGGCGTCGCGGCCGAACTGCAGGGCCTGGTCGACCGAGGCACCGTCGCGTGCCTGCAGCAGGGCCAGCAGCGCACCGGCACGGTTGCCCGAGGCACAGTGCACCAGCACCGGGCCCTGGCTCTGCGCCAGCGCGGCGTGAAGGGCGCGCGCGTTGGCCTCGCTCAGCCCGGCGGCGCCGGCCACCGGAATGCGCACATAGCGCAGGCCCATGCGCTCGGCGGCACGGGTTTCATCGAAGCCACGGTCTTCATCGGGCTGGCGCAGGTCGATCACGGTGGTGATGCCGGCGGCGGCGGCCTGCTGCAGTTGGGCGGCGCTGGGCTGGCCGGCGCTGTACAGCTGCGGGCGCGGCTGTGCGAACGGAAGTTCCCCGGCGCTGGCGGCCAGCGGCAGCAGTGACAGTGCCGCCAGGAGCAGGCCGACCAACAGGGGAGCGCTAGGCTGGAGGGTGGCGGTGGTCATGTCAGCGGGCTCCTCGGGGCTCAGCGCAGGGTGGCGCGGGCCTTGAGCAGCTCGCGCAGTTCGTACTTGTCAGTATCGTCCAGGCCCTGCTGCCGATGCTTTGCCTGAAGCTCGTCCAGACGTTGCATCAGCAGCTGTTTTTCCAGCTGGGCCACCGCATCGTGCAGTTCCTGGGTCCACATCGCCTGCTCGCCGGGCAGGGTCTGCGCGGCCAGCTTGTGCAGCGACTCCTGTTCCTCGCGGCCTTCGAAATGCTCCAGCAGTGCGCCGGTGCTGATGTCCGGGCGCTGTTCGACCAGGCTCAGCAGTTCCAGCAGCAAGTCGATGCCGGGCAGGCGCAGGCCGTTGAAGTGATGGCCTTCCAGGGTCATCGCCAGCGACGGCTGCTGCAGCAGGATGGCGATCGCCGCGCGCACCAGGCTGCGCCGCTGGGTGGGCGCCACCGCACGCGAGGGCGCGCGCGACGGCTGCGCAGACGCGGCAGGCCTGGCACCCAGCCCGGTCAACGTGGCCAGCTGCTGCTTCATCAGGTCGCCGAAGGCGCCGTCGGGAATCTGCGCCAGCATCGGCTTGGCCCGTTCGGCCAAGCGCGCCTTGCCGTCCAGCGTGGCCATGTTGACCTCGCGGGTGAGCTCGTCGAAGAAGAACTGCGACAGCGGCGTGGCCTGTTTCAGGCGGGTATCGAAGCCCTCGCGGCCTTCCTTGCGCACGATGGTGTCGGGGTCTTCGCCGTCGGGCAGGAACAGGAAGAACGCCTGGCGCCCATCCTTCATGCGCGGCAGCACCGATTCCAGCGCGCGCCAGCCGGCGCGGCGGCCGGCGGCGTCGCCGTCGAAGCAGAAGAACACGTCCGGCGCGTTGCGGAACAGCAGCTCGGCGTGGTCCGGGGTGGTCGCCGTGCCCAGCGTGGCCACCGCTTGGGTGACCCCGAACTGGAACAGCGAGACCACGTCCATGTAGCCCTCCACCACGATCAACCGTTCGATCTTCTGGTTGGCCTGGCGCACCTGCCACAGGCCGTACAGCTCGCGGCCCTTGTGGAACAGCGCGGTCTCGGGCGAGTTCAAGTACTTGGGGCCGTCGTCCTTCTCCATGACCCGGCCGCCGTAGGCGATCACCCGGCCACGGCGGTCGAAGATCGGGAACATCACCCGGTCGCGGAACTTGTCGTAGACGTGGCCGCGGTCGTTCTTGGAAAACAGCCCGGCGCGGTCGAGCAGCTTCATGCGCCGCTCGTCCTTGCCCAGCGCATCCTTCAGCGCGCTGTAGCCGTCCGGTGCATAGCCGATCGCAAAGCGGGCGCGGTTTTCCTCGTCCACGCCGCGCTGGTCCAGGTAGGCGCGGGCCTTGTCGCTGTCCTCCAGCGATTTCTGGAAGAAGCGCGTGGCCGCATCCAGCGCCGAATACAGTTCGCGGCTGTCGTCCTGCTGCTGGGCGCTGCGCGGCTGGGTGTCGCGCGGCACGTCCATGCCCACCCGCTTGGCCAGTTCATCGACCGCGTCGAGGAACTCCAGGCGGTCGTAGTTCATCAGGAAGCTGATCGCCGTGCCGTGCGCGCCGCAGCCGAAGCAGTGGTAGAACTGCTTGGTCGGCGACACCGTGAACGAGGCCGAGCGTTCGTCATGGAATGGGCAGCGTGCGGCGTACTCCTTGCCCTGGCGCTTGAGCGGCACGCGGCTGCCCACCACCTCGACGATGTCGGAGCGGGCCAGCAGGTCGTCGATGAATGCGTCGGGGATACGGGCCATGGCAGCGGGCGCGCGCGCGTGGTGCGTGCGCGGCTAAGGATTCTCGGGAACGGTGCTGAGTGTACTAGAGCGTGCCCGCCGGGGCGGAGTCGGTACCCAGCCCGGCCCGGGCCAGCTGCAGCCGGGCACGCTGGCGCTCATCGATCACCGCGGTCATCAGCGCGCCCACGAAGAAGGTCACCGTGGCGTAGTAGATCCAGACCAGCAGGATCACCAGCGCGCCCATCGACCCATATGCGCTGCCCGGGGCCACCGTGGCGATATACAGCCCGATCGCATAGCGGCCCAGCGCGAACAGCGCCGAGGTGATGGCCCCGCCGATGAAGGCCTGGCGCCAGGCCACGCGGCGGTCGGGCAGGTAGTGGTAGAGGAAGGCGAAGGCCACCGCGTACAGCAGCAGGGTGGTCAGGTAGCCGATCGCCGGCAGCACCGAGGGCAGCCGCGCGAAGGCGACCTGCAGCGCGGTGGTGGCGGTCATCGACAGCAGCAGCACAAAGCCCAGCGCCAGCACCACCCCGAACGAGAACACCCGCTTGCGCAGCCAGGCGGCCAGGCCGTCCAGGCGCTGGGCATCGGTGTGGAAGATGCGGTTCAGCGCATTCTGCAGCTGGGCGAACACCGCCGTGGCGCCGATGAACAGCAGCAGCGTGCTCCATACCCCGGCCAGCGAACCGATGTCGGGCTGGGTGTTGGCATTGCTGAGTACGGTCTGCGCCACGCTGGCCGCGCTGGCGCCGGCCACATCGCCGATCTGCCCGATCAGCGCCTGTTGCGCCGGTGGGTACAGCGAGGCGGTCAGCCACAGCAGCAGCACCAGCAATGGCGCCATCGACAGCAGGGCATAGAAGGATACCGACGCGGCCTGGGTGAGCACGTCGATGTCGATGAAACGCTTGCCCACCGCCGCCGGCAGGCTGCGCTGTAGGCGCCGCGCGTATTTGCGCAGGGGAGCGGGGACGCCGTCGAGGCGGTCGTCGGCAGGAGGGGCGGTGGATTCGACCATGGGCCTTTTCTAGCAGGCGGTGGACGAAGACACGGTGAAGCGTCGCGCGGGTGGATGCGTGCACCGGGCAGGTAGCGACCAACGGTCGCTACCTGGGCCCGATCAACCGGCCAGCTGCTGCTTGACCAGCTTGGACACCAGGCCCATGTCGGCCTGGCCGGCGAGCTTGGGCTTGAGCGCGCCCATCAGCTTGCCGATGTCGGCCGGGCTGGTGGCGCCGGTTTCGGCGATGGCGGCCTGGATGGCGGCCACGATCTCCGCTTCGCCCAGCTTGGCCGGCAGGTACTGGTCGATCACCAGGATTTCCTCGCGCTCGATCACCGCCAGGTCTTCGCGGTTGGCCGCTTCGAACTGGCTGACCGAATCCTTGCGCTGCTTGACCATCTTTTCCAGCACGGCCAGCACTGCGGCGTCGTCCAGCTCGATGCGCTCGTCCACTTCGCGCTGCTTGATGGCGGCCAGCATCAGGCGGATCACGCCCAGGCGGTGCTTTTCGCCGCTCTTCATGGCGGTCTTCATGTCATCGGTGAGCTGCAGCTTCAGGCTCATGGAACACCTCGTATTCGGTCGGAAAGGGCGGGTTGGGACGCCAGTCGGCTGGAACGCAAAAAGCCGGCAACGCTCGCGCGTTCCGGCTTCGGCTCCGCCACGACAGGCCGAAGCCTGTCGCATCGAAGTTGCGTCCGACTCAGTACAGGCGCTGACGCTTGGTAACGTCGCGCGACGAGCGGCGCAGCTGACGCTTCACAGCAGCGGCAGCCTTGCGCTTGCGCTCCTGGGTCGGCTTTTCGTAGAACTCGCGCTTGCGGGTTTCGGCCAGCACGCCGGCCTTTTCGCAGGTGCGCTTGAAGCGACGGAGCGCAAACTCGAAGGGCTCGTTCTCGCGGACTTTAACGCTGGGCATGGAATCTCCGGGACACAGTAGAACCGGGTCACGCCCGGTGAGAGCCGCACATTATAGCGGCGACAAAAGAAGTTGCAACCCACCCCGGCGAACTTCTTGGCCACGGGTGGTGTCGGATGGGCTGGCGGTACCTCTGCCGGGCCTCAAGCGGTCCATAATACGCGTTATGCGAGTCCTTGGTATCGAATCTTCCTGTGATGAGACCGGCGTGGCGGTGTACGACACCGCCCTGTCCGGCGTTGCCGCGCTGCGCGCCCATGCGGTCTACAGCCAGATCGCCCTTCACGCCGAGTACGGCGGGGTGGTGCCTGAACTGGCCAGCCGCGACCACGTACGCAAGCTGCTGCCGCTGATCCGGCAGACCCTGGCCGAGGCCGGCATGACCGTGGCCGACATCGACGGGGTGGCCTATACCGCCGGCCCCGGCCTGGTCGGGGCGCTGCTGGTGGGGGCCGGCGTGGCCCGTTCCCTGGCCTGGGCGCTGGAGGTGCCGGCGGTGGGGGTCCACCATATGGAAGGCCACCTGCTGGCCCCACTGATGGAGGACGACCCGCCGCAGGCGCCGTTCGTGGCCCTGCTGGTGTCCGGTGGGCATACCCAGCTGGTGGCGGTGGACCGGATCGGCCAGTACCGCCTGCTCGGGCAGACCCTGGACGATGCGGCCGGCGAGGCCTTCGACAAGACCGCCAAGCTGATGGGCCTGCCTTATCCGGGCGGCCCGCAGCTGGCCGCGCTGGCCGAGCGCGGCACCCCGGGCAAGTACCGGTTCACCCGCCCGATGACCGACCGCCCGGGGCTGGACTTCAGCTTCTCCGGGCTGAAGACCCAGGTGCTGCTGGCCTGGCGCGACAGCGACCAGAGCGAGCAGACCCGCGCCGACATCGCCCGTGGCTTTGAAGATGCGGTGGTCGACACCTTGGCCATCAAGTGCGAGCGCGCGCTGGATGCGGCCGGCACCGAGGTGATCGTGGTGGCCGGCGGGGTGGGCGCCAACAAGCGCCTGCGCGCCAAGCTGCAGCAGATGGCCGCCCGCCGCGGCGGCCGCGCCTGCTTCCCGCGCCCGGCGCTGTGCACCGACAACGGCGCGATGATCGCCTTCGCCGGCGCGCTGCGGCTGCAGGCCGGCCAGCACAACCCGCCGCAGGTGCAGGTCACCCCGCGCTGGGACATGGCCACGCTGCCGGCGGTGTAATGCTGGCCGGGCCCGGATCGGGCAATCGCGCAGCAGCGGAGTGACCGCTTCATGGCCGGACATCCAGCCGGCGGTGAGCGTGCAGCGCAACCGTACGACGCGGTGGATGGCGGCGAAGCGACGCCCAGGGCGCGGGCGCAGCGACGGCAAAGAACGAAGCATGCCGAGGGCTGCGCGGCGACACAGGGGCGCGTGGCGACGCGCTGGAACAAACGGCGCCCGCTGGTCCGGGGGCGCGGTTCCCGGCAGGTTCCGGACCGTCCCGTTACCATGGTCGCCATCTTCCACGTGGCATTCCTATGGACAAGGTATTCATCGAAGGGCTGGAGATCGATGCCCTGATCGGGATCTACGACTGGGAACGGCGGATCCGCCAGACCCTGCGCTTCGATCTGGAAATGGGCTTCGACAACCGCCGGCCTGCGGCCAGCGACGACATCGCCGATACCCTCAACTACAAGGCGGTGAGCAAGCGCATCGAGCAGTTCGTGCGCGACTCGGATTTCGGCCTGGTCGAAACCCTGGCCGAACGCATTGCCGAGATCGTGCTGGCCGAGTTCAACGTGCAATGGCTGCGCCTGAAACTCAGCAAGCCCGGTGCCGTGCGCGGCGCGCGGGCGGTCGGGGTGATCATCGAGCGCAGCAGTGCGGGGCACGGCCCGGCAACCCCCTGAACGGAGATCGATACACGATGTTGGATGCAGTTGTGGCAACCCGCTGGCTGGACGGCCTGCAGAACACCCTGGAACCCTGGCCCTGGGCCTACACCCTGCTGGTGCTGGCCGCCCTGGGCCTGGCCGCCTGGCTGGCCAACTTCATCACCAAGAAGGTGCTGCTGCGCGGCCTGCGCGGGCTGATCAACCGCCTGCCCGGCGGCAGCGCCAATGGCGGGCGCGGCAGCAACGTGATGCGGGTGGTCTCGCGCCTGTCCAACGTGGTGCCCAGCCAGGTCATCGCCGCGGGCATCGGCATCGTGCCCGACCTGCCGCCGGCGCTGGTCGCCTTCGTCATCGGTGCCTGCCAGGCCTGGGCGATCCTGACCGTGGCACTGGCGATCGCGCATGCGCTGGACGCCGCCAACGACATCTACGAGCGCCGCCCGGACGCGCGCAACAAGCCGATCAAGGGCTACCTGCAGGTTGGCAAGATCGTCATCTTCGTCATTGCCGGGCTGTTGATCGTGGCCACCCTGGCCGGCGTGGACCTGCGCTACCTGGTCACCGGCCTGGGCGCGGCCACCGCGGTGCTGATGCTGGTCTTCCAGGACACCATCCTGTCGCTGGTGGCCAGCGTGCAGATCAGCGGCGATGGCCGGGTGCGGCTGGGCGACTGGATCGAAATGCCCAGCCAGAACGCCGACGGCGATGTCATCGACATCGCCCTGCACACCATCACCGTGCAGAACTTCGACAAGACCATCACCACCATCCCGACCAAGAAGCTGGTCACCGAGTCGTTCAAGAACTGGCGCGGCATGCAGGAGGCCGGTGGGCGAAGGATCAAGCGCGCGCTGTACCTGGACCAGCACAGCGTCGGCTTCGTCGATGCGGCGATGCTGGACGAGCTGCGGCAGTTCGCGCTGCTGGGCGATTACCTGCGCGACAAGCAGGCCGAACTGCAGCAGTGGAACCAGGGGCTGCTGGCCAGGGGCGCAGCGCCGGTCAATGCGCGCCGGGTCACCAACCTGGGCACCTTCCGCGCCTACGTGGAACGCTATCTGCAGCAGCATCCGGGCATCCATACCGGCATGACCCTGCTGGTACGGCAGCTGGAGCCCACCACCCAGGGCCTGCCGCTGGAGGTCTACTGTTTCACCCGCACCACCGCCTGGGGCGAGTACGAAGGCATCCAGTCCGATGTGTTCGACCACCTGCTGGCGATCCTGCCGGTGTTCGGGCTGCGCGTGTTCCAGGCCTCCAGCGATGCGATGTTGATGGCCGGACGGCAACGCCTGGCCGCCGCGGAGTAAGCTCGCCTGCGCCCGCCGCCATGCTCGTGGCGGCGGGGTTCTTTCCCCCGGGGAAGAAAAATGAACGCAAAAACCATTCACAACGGGCCCGGGAACGCTAGAATCTCGGCCTTGTAAACGTTTTCATAAGGACAGCCGGTGGCCGCCGATCGCATCGAAACCCTCATTGCCCAGATGACCGTCGAAGAAAAAGTCGGCCAGCTGGGTGTGTTCGCCGACATGGTCCGGCCGTTCGCCCCGGACGTGAACCCCGAGGCCAATGTCAGCAATGCCGACCAGGTGCTGCAGCAGATCCGCGAGGGCAAGGTGGGGTCGCTGTTCAACGGCGTCGGCGTGGAAGCCGGCCGCCGCATCCAGCAGGTTGCCCTGGAAGAGAGCCGGCTGGGCATCCCGGTGATCCTGGCCGCCGATGTCATCCATGGCATGCGCACCGTGTTCCCGATCCCGCTGGGCGAGGCCGCCAGCTTCGAGCCGGCACTGGCCGAGCGCACCGCGCGCGCCACCGCGGTGGAAGCCACCGCCGCCGGCCTGCACTGGACCTATGCGCCGGCGGTGGACATCGCCCGCGACCAGCGGTGGGGCCGGGGCGCCGAGGGCGCCGGTGAAGACGTGGTGCTGGGCTGTGCGTTCGCCGCCGCCCGGGTGCGCGGCTTCCAGGGCCCGGACCTGCGCGCGGCCGATGCGCTGCTGGCCACCCCCAAGCACTTTGCCGCCTACGGCGCGGTGATGGCCGGGATGGAATACAACATGGTCGACATCTCCCCGCAGACCCTGCGCGATGTGCACCTGCCGCCGTTCAAGGCGGCCTTCGAAGCCGGCGCGCTGACCGTGATGTCGTCCTTCAACGACATCAATGGCGTGCCCGCCAGCGCCAATGCCGAACTGCTGACCGACATCCTGCGCGGTGAATGGAACTTCCCCGGCGTGGTGATCTCCGACTACACCGCCGACATGGAGCTGGTCGCGCACGGCTACGCCGCCGATGACCGCGACGCCACCGCCAAGGCGTTCACCGCCGGGCTGGACCTGAGCATGCAGAGCGGCTTCTATGCCGAGCACCTGCCGGGCCTGGTCGAAAGCGGCGAAGTGCCGATGGCCACCCTGGACGAATCGGTACGCCGCATCCTGCGCCTGAAGGAGGCCATCGGCCTGTTCGAGGACCCCTACCGTTCGCTGGACCTGGCCCGCGAAGCGGACACCTCGTACCTGGCCGCGCACGATGCGCTGTCGCGCGATGCGGCGCGGCGCTCGATCGTGCTGCTCAAGAACGACGATGCGGTACTGCCGCTGCGCAAGGCCGGGCAGAAGATCGCGCTGATCGGCCCGTTCGTGCAGGACCGCGACAACATCGAAGGCTGCTGGACGCTGTTTGGCGACAAGTCGCGCTACGTCACCCTTGAGGATGGCGTGACGGCGGCGATCGGCGACACGTCGCTGCTGGAAATCGTGCCCGGCTGCGCGCTGGAAGCACCGCTGCAGGACGGCATCGAGCAGGCCGTGGCGGCCGCATTGCGCGCCGACGTGGTGGTGCTGGCGCTGGGCGAGCCGCAGCGTTACAGCGGCGAAGCGCAGTCGCGGGTGGAAATCACCCTGCCGGCCGCGCAGCAGGCGCTGGCCGAGGCGGTGGCGATGACCGGCAAGCCGCTGGTGGTGCTGCTGCGCAATGGCCGCGCGCTGGCGCTGCAGGGCGCGGTGCGCAACGCGCAGGCGATCGCGGTGACCTGGTACCTGGGCACCCAGACCGGGCCGGCGGTGGCTGATGTGCTGTTCGGCGATTACAACCCCTCCGGCCGCCTGCCGGTGAGCTTCCCGCAGGTGTCCGGCCAGCAGCCGTTCTTCTACAACCACCCGCGCACCGGCCGCCCCGAGCTGCCGACCATGTCCGAGTTCAAGGCGCGCTGGCGCGAGATTCCGAACGCGGCGCTGTATCCGTTCGGCCATGGCCTGGGCTACACCACCTTCAGCTATGGCGTGCCGCAGCTGAGCAGCGCCACGCTGGGTTGGGACGACACCTTGTCCATCACCACCACGCTGACCAATACCGGTGCGGTAGCCGGCGAGGAAGTGGTGCAGCTGTATATCCACGACCGCGTCGCCAGCCGCGTGCGGCCGGTGCGCGAGCTCAAGGATTTCCGCAAGGTCGCGCTGCAGCCCGGTGAAAGCACCCAGGTGCAGTTCCGCCTGGACCGCCATGCACTGGGCTTCACCGGCCGCGATGGCGTGTTCGGCGCCGAGCCGGGCCAGTTCGAGCTGTGGGTCTGCGCGTCTTCGGCCAGCGGCGAGCCGGTGAGCTTCGAGCTGCTGGCCGGCTGACCGGCCGGCCTCGTGGTTGGGCCGGCCCGTCATCGCCGGGTGACGCCGGGGCGGTTACGCTGTCGCCCCCGCGAAACCCTGGAGCTGCACATGCGCCTGACCCGGATCCTGTTTCCCACCCTGATGCTGGCGGCGTGCGCGCAGCCGGCCCCGCCGCCGGCCGATGCGACCGCCGCGCCGGCCACCGCGGCGCCGGCCACCGCTGCCACCCCCGGCGACAGCGTGCCGGCGGCCGGGCTGTCCCCCGATGCCGTGAACGCCGGCGCCGAACCGGCCCCCGACGCCGCCCCGCCGGCACCGGTCAACGGCAGCCCCGACGCATCCGATGCCATCGATACCCAGGCCGAAGAAGGCCAGGGCGATGCGCGCCAGCGCATTGAAAGCCTGCTCGGCGATGCCGACGCCTACCAGGCCGTGTTCAACGATCTGCAGCGCAGCGTGGCCGCCAATGATGTCGATGCCGTCGCCGCACTGATGCGCTACCCGCTGCTGGTGCACGTGGGCGGCAAGAAGCGCCAGGTGACTGACGCGGCCACCTTCAAGCGCGAGTACCAGCAGATCATCACCCCCGACATTGCCAAGGCGATTGCCGCGCAGACCTTCGACGGGCTGTTCGTGAACTGGGAAGGGGCGATGATCGGCAAGGGCCAGGTTTGGATCGGTGGCAAATGCCTGGACAAGGCCTGCACCCGTTCAGAGGTCAAGGTCATCACCGTGCAGGATTGATGGGCGCCGCCTGGGCGGCCATCAATCCGGTAGGTACCGACCGTTGGTCGGTACCCCCGACGCGCATCACCCCTTCGGGGTGAGCTTCAACAACCGCCCGTTGCTGCCGTCTTCCAGCAGCCAGATCGCACCGTCCGGGCCCTGTTCCACTTCACGGATGCGCTCGCCCATGTCGAAGCGTTCGGCTTCGCGCGCGCTGTCGCCATCGAAGGCCACCCGCACCAGCGCCTTGGACGACAGCCCGCCGATGAAGCCGCTGCCCTGCCACTGCGGGAACTGCGTGCCGTTGTAAATGATGAAACCGGCCGGGGAAATCACCGGGGTCCAACTCACCTTGGGCGCGGCGAATTCCGGGCGGGTGGCATGGTCGGGAATCTCGCGGCCATCGTAATGGTTGCCGTTGGACACCACCGGGTAGCCGTAATTGGCGCCGCGCTCGATCAGGTTCAGCTCATCGCCGCCGGCCGGGCCCATCTCGTGTACCCACAGCTTGCCGCGCGCATCGAAGGCGATGCCCAGCGCATTGCGATGGCCCAGCGACCACACCTGCGCGGCCGTGCCGCCCTGCGAGGCGAACGGATTGTCGGCCGGCACGCTGCCGTCGTCGTTCAGGCGGATGATCTTGCCCAGGTTGCCGCCCATGTCCTGGGCCGGGTCGAACTTCTGCCGTTCGCTGGAGGTGATCCACAGCTTGCCGTCCGGGCCGAACGCCAGCCGGTGGCCGTAGTGGCCGCCGCCTTCCACCTTGGGGCTCTGGCGCCAGATGACCTTGAAGTCCTGCAGGGTGCCGCTGCCATCGGCGGCCAGCACCAGGCGGGCGCGGCCCACGGCGGCGCCGCGGGTATCGCCTTCGCCGGCTTCGGCGTAGCTCACGTACAGCAGCTGGTTCTTCGCAAAGCCGGGGTGCGGCAGCACGTCGCCAAAGCCGCCCTGGCCGCCATAGGCCACCTTGGGCAGGCCGCCGATGGCGGCGCGTTTGCCGGTTTTCAGGTCCACATGCTGCAGGGCGCCGGCCTTTTCACTGACCAGCAGGCTGCCATCGGGCAGGAAGCTCATCGCCCACGGTTCCTTGAAGGTTCCGGCCTCGGTGGCGGCAAATGGCCACTGGGCTTTCTTCACCACCGGGGCGGCGGCCTTGTCGGCCGCCACGCAGGCGGTGGCGAACAGGGGCAGGGTAAGGGTGACGGCGAGTGAGAGCAGCAGCTTGCGGGTCATGGGATATCTCCGGGTGGGGATGCGATGGCCAGCCATGAGTTTTACACCATGCCCGCCGCGGCAGCGTGGACCATACGTCACCCACGGTAGGCGCGCCTGCCCGGATCGGCTAACGTTGGCGCCGCCGCCTGCGCGCGGCCTGCACGGACTGCCGCCCTCAACTGGAGATTGAACAATGAAGCAACAGGTGCACAAACCGTCCCCCGCTTTCATCGCCGCCTCGTGGACGGCATTGCTGCTGGGCGCGGTGGCCTACCTGGTCGGCCTGTTCAACGCCGAGATGGCCCTCAACGAGAAGGGGTATTACCTGACCCTGCTGTTGTTCGGCCTGTTTGCCGCGGTGTCGCTGCAGAAGAGCGTGCGCGATCGCGTCGAGGCCATCCCGGTCAGCGGCCTGTATTACGCACTGTGCTGGTTTGCGCTGCTGGCCGCACTGTTGCTGCTGCTGGTGGGCCTGTGGAACGCCACCCTGCTGCTCAGCGAGAAGGGCTTCTACGGCATGGCCTTCGCCCTGAGCCTGTTCGGCGCGGTGGCCGTGCAGAAGAACACCCGCGACCTGTTGGCCGCGGGCGCCGATGAGCGTGAAATCCCGCCGCTGCCCAGCGGCGAATAAGCGCGCCTCCGGCCGCGCGGTGCCTCAGGTACCGCGCGGCACGCCTTTGTCCAGGTGCGCCTGGCGCAACGCGGTGGATTCCTCCCAGCCGCGGCGCACCGCATTGCGTGCCTGTTCCCACGCCAGCCGGCTGTTGCCGCGCTCGCTGGCCCAGCGGGTCTGCAATTCGGCTTCCACCTCTTCATAGGCGCGGATCATCTCGGCGGCGCGGGAGTTGTGGCCCAACTGGTAGGCCGGCTCGTAGTCATCGAAGAACTGGCTGTTGTCGTAGTAGGGCTCGCTGGGAAAGCGCTCGCGCCAATAGTCCGATACCGCCTGGCGCGGTAGGCCGTCTTCCGGCACCCGGCCGGGAATCTGGTAGTCAGGGCTCATGTGCTGGCTCCGGTGGGGTGAGGCTTCACCATAGCCAGGCACCGGTTAACGTCGCGGGCCGACCGGGTGAATGACACATCAAGTGCCATCCACCCGCGCACCGGTCAGCGCACCTGGTCCTTGCGCGGCAGCAGGTAGATCACCGCGCCCACGGCGAAGGCAATGCCGGCGGCGGCGATGTTCTGCCAGCTGGCACTGGCAAACAGCGCCAGGCACAGCAGCAGCGCCAGTACCGGAATCAACGGCCCGCCAGGCAGTTTCAGCGCACCGGGCCGGTTGGCGAAGCGACGCGCCAGCACGATCACCGCCGCGGCGGTGCCGATATAGGCGAACAGGCGCGTGGTCATCGACAGCAGCGCCAGCTGCACGAACGAACCCGACAGCGCCAGCGCCAGCGCGATCAGGCCCTGGGTGACGATCGCCGCCGCCGGCGTGCGGAAACGCGGATGCACGTGCGCCAGAATCTTCGGCCCGTAGCCATCGCGGGCCAACGCAAACAGGAAGCGCGGGCCCATCATCATGGTGTTGCTGTTGGTGCCCAGGATGGAGATGGTGGCGCCCACGGTGAGGATCAGCGCCAGCGCAACCCCGCCGAAACTGGCGGCCGCGTCCGCCAGTGGCGTGGGCGAGCTGGCCAACCCGGCCAGCGTGCCCTGCGCGATGAACTGCACCGCGCCGTAGATCACGGTGACGGTGATGATCATGGTGATCAGCGCGAAGGGAATATCGCGGCGCGGGTTCTTGTACTCGCCGGCGGCGGCGGGAATGTTCTCGAAGCCGGCGTAGGCGTACAGCAGCAGTAGTGCCGCCTCGCCCATGCGCTGCAGGTCGTGCGGGTCCGGGCGCACGCCCGAGAAAGCCAGGTCCAGGTCCACATAGAACGCGCCGATCGCCACGAACAGCAGCAGCGGCAGCAGCTTGCCGATCACCAGGATCACCCCGGTGCGTGCAGCCGAGCGCACCCCGGCCACGTTCACTGCGGTAAGGAAGCCCAGCGACACCACGATGATCGCGACCCGGCCGATGTCGTGGCCGGCCCATGGCCAGAACCGCGCCACCGCATCGGCCAGTGCGTTGCTGAGCGCAGCCGCCGAGCTGATCCGGGTCAGCCAGATCATCCAGCCGATCTCGAAGCCGGCAAACCGCCCGAACGCCTCGCGCGCATACAGGTAACTGCCGCCGGGCTCGTCGAAGTAGCTGGCCGCCTGCGCGTAGCACAGCACCAGCAGCGCCACCACGACACCGGCGGCCACCACGCCCCACAGGCTGAAGGGCCCGAGCAGGGCGACCGTGGCGGCGGGCAGCAGGTAGATGCCGCTGCCGATCACATCGTTGATCGACAGCCCAACGATTTGCCAGCGGCTGACTGCGCGTTCCAGTTGCGGTTCGGCCGGGGCGCTCAACGCTTCGCTCCCGTCAGGGCCGGCAACTGCCATGCGAACTGCAGGTGCTCGTACTCGTCCTTCGGCAGCAGGACGAATGCCGGGCGGGTATCCGGCTTCAGCCAGGCCAGCAGGGCCTTCATGTGCCGGGGCTGCATGGCCGTGCAGCCGGCAGTGGCCTCGCCCGGCGTGCGCCAGAGGTGGGCGAAGATGCAGCTGCCGGCGCCAGGGGTGTGGCTGCTGTTGTGCTCGATCACAAAGCCCTCGCGATAGCGCACATCGCCCTTGTTGTGCAGGTCCAGCCGCATCGGTTCGGTGGACCCTTTCACTGCGGCGGTGCCGACGTCCCGGGCATCGACGATGCGGTTGTAGTAGCGCGAACCGGGTACATCCATGCAGTAGTGGGTGGCCGTCATCGGCTGGTAGGGCATGGCACTGGCGATCTTTGGTGCGTACCCGAACGCCGGGCCGATCTCGAAGATACCGGCGGGGCTGCGCCCGTCGCCTTCCTTCTTCTGTGGCCCCTGGTTGCGCAGCGACGCACGGCCGATGCCCCAGGCACTGCCGTTGCGCCCAACGGCTACGGTGAAGGCAGGGCCGTGCGGGCGCCAGGCTCCGTCGATGCCCTTGCGCTCATAGGCCTGCAGCCGGCCCTGGGTGGCATCCCAGCTGTCGGTAACCACCACGATGGCCTGCTGGCTGATTGCCATCGGTGGCAGGGGAGTGAGCGCAGCGGCGGGCAGTGCGGCAGCGAATGCGGTGACAGCGAGGGCGGTACGCAGCAACGGCAGCATCGTTTACTCCGGCAATCAGGTATCGATCAGGTGTTCGATCCGTTCCAGGTTCACCCCGAGCTGGCGGTGGCGGTCCGGGTTGGCGTGGCACAGCAGCACGAAGACGAAGTCCAGCAGGGACTGCAATGAAGAACGGTACAGCAGTTGCGCCACGTGCGGCGCCGGGTCGTGCGCGCACAGCACCAGGCTGGCATCGGCATGGGCGCGCAGCGGGTTGGCGCTGTGCCGGGTGATCGACACCACCTTGCCGCCCATGTCCTGGAACTGACGGGAGAGCTGGAACAGCTGCGGCAGCTTGCCGAACTCGGAGAACACCAGCATCGCGTCCCCGGGGCGCGCCGCCGACAGGTTGGCCATCATCAGGATCGGGTCGGCGTGGTGCACGGTGAGCATGCCCAGCAGGGACAGGCGCATGGCGAATTCGCGGGCATACAGGCCGTCATCGCCGAGCCCGTAGACGAACAGTTTGGGCGCGCTGTCGATGAGTTGGACGATGGCCTCGACGTCGGCCTGCGGGTTGGCCAGGCGGGTTTCTTCCTCGGCGGCGGCCTTGCTCAGGCGCAGCCGCTCGGCGATCTGGGCGTAGTCGTCGGTCGCGGCCGGAGTGGGCGGGCGCGTGGCGGGGTCGTTGCCGGCGCGGGCGACCGCTTCGCCGATGGAATACTTGAGGTCCGGGTAGCCCTTGAAGCCCAGCTTCTGGCTGAACTTGACCACGCTGGACTGGCTGATGCCCAGCGCGCTGGCCAGTTGCTGGGAAGAGTAGTCGCGCAGCAGGTGGGCGTTGTCGAGGATGAAGTCGGCGATGCGGCGTTCGATCGCCGACATGTGGTCACGCTCGGAGCGGATTTTCACCAGGGGCGGCATGGGTGGGGCATCAGGTCCGGTAGAGCCACCCCATGGGCGGCTGCGGCAGGTGGGATTGCGCGAACGGCAGCCACGCATGGCGTGGCGCTACCGTAGGCGACCGGCGAGGCGGATACAACGCTCACCACCGTTGCGGCTTGATCATCTCCAACCCGCGTACCTCGGTGATGCCCAGCCCCGGCGCATCGCTGATGGTGATTTCCGACTCGTTGAAGTTCACGCCCCCGGTGACCGGGTTGAACTGCCCCAGCGACGGGCCGTCCAGGTCCACCTTGGTGATCACATCGCTCTTGGCCACGGCCAGGTGCACGGCGGCGGCCACGCTGATGCTCGATTCGATCATGCAGCCGATCATGCACGGGACGCCGTAGATGGCGGCGATGTCGGCGATGCGGATGGCGTTGGACAGCCCGCCGGTCTTCATCAGCTTGATGTTGATGATGTCCGCGGCGCGCTGCTGGATCAGGTCGAACACCTGGCCGGGGTTGAACACGCTTTCATCGGCCATCACCGGGGTGTTGACCCGGTCGGTGACGTACTTCAGGCCGCTGATGTCGGCGGCCTTGACCGGCTGCTCCAGCAGTTCCAGCACCACCCCGGCTTCCTCCAGCGCGTGCATGGCATGCACGGCCTGCTTGGCGGTCCAGCCCTGGTTGGCGTCCAGGCGCAGCAGGGCGCGGCCCTGTACGGCGGCGTGGATGGCCTTGACCCGCTCGATGTCCAGCCCGATGTCCTTGCCCACCTTGATCTTCAGCGACTCGAAGCCGCGGTCGATCGCCGACAGCGAGTCGGCCACCATCTTGTCGATGTAGTCCACGCTGATGGTGATGTCGGTGGTGATCACCGGGTCGCCACCGCCGAGCATGCGGTACAGCGGGGCGTTGTGCAGCTGCGCCCACAGGTCGTAGACGGCGATCTCCACCGCCGCCTTGGCGCTGGTATTGCGCTCCAGCGAGCCCTGGATCAGCGCGCAGACGTGGTTGAGGTTGGCCACGTCCTGGCCGATCAGGCGGGGTTTGATGAAGCCGTCGATGGCTTCGATGATCGAGCCGTGGGTGTCGCCGGTGATCACCGCGGTGGCCGCGGCCTCGCCGTAACCGGTGTGGCCGCTGTCGGTGCGTACCAGCACCACCACGTCCTCGACGGTGTCCACGGTGCGCAGCGCGGTCTTGAACGGGGTTTTCAGCGGCACGCGCAGCATGCCGAGTTCGATGTCGGTGATCTTCATTCAGGGGTCTGTGGCCGGATGCGCTGGATGTTGGTGATGCGGTCGACGTAGCTGACGGTGTCGCTGGCCATCATCGGCTCCAGCGGGGTCACCGACACGCCGTTGAGGTGGGCCTGGACGCGCTTGCCGCCGGCGCCGGACCAGCTGCCGCCGGCGGTGTCGTGGATCAGCCAGGTGCGGCCGTCCAGATGGCCGATGGCCACCATCACGTGGCCGGGGATGTAGACCAGGTCGCCGACCTGCAGTTGCCCGACCGCGGTGTCGCGCCGGGCCTTGCCGTCTTCCGGCGCGAAGGCGATCCGGTCCAGTGCCGGGCTGACCGCCTGCGCGCTGGTATTGCGCGGCATCAGCACGCCGAAGCTGCGGTAGATCTCCGAGACGAAGCCGCTGCAGTCGCGGGTGTCGTAGTCGTGGCCCCAGCCATAGCGTTCGCCGAGGAACTTGAAGGCCTGGGCGAGCAGGTTGCGCGGGGTCAGCGGCAGGTAGTCGGCCGCGCTGTCCTGCGAACGCGGCAGCAGCGCTGGGACCAGCGCCAGGCTGCCGTCGTCGTTGCGTACCGGCAGCTGCAGCACGTAGCCGGCGTGCGCCTGCTGGCCGTTGACGGTCTGCTCCACCGGCCAGTCGGCCAGCACCGGCAGGCGCACGCCCATGTCCAGTTGCAGCCGCGACACGCGCGGTTGCTCGGGGGTGTAGGCGGTGTACGCGGTGGCGCCGGTGATCACCCGGTACGGCCCGCGCTGGCCATAGCCCAGCACGGTGGCGGCATCGCCGATGCCGACGAAGCGTTTCTCGATCCAGGCCGAATAGCGCTCGCTGGTAATGAACCACCATTGCCCATCCGCGCTTTCGTGCAGCACCGCCACCGCATCGCCGGGGAACAGCGCCGATTCCTGGAAGCGGTCGATATCGGTGTCGCCCCGGGTGGTGAACACTCGCAGCGGGGTGGGGAAGGCGCGCAGCGCGGCACGGTGGGTGACCAGGCCGTACTGCAATGGCCGCTGCGCGGGGATGGCGTCGAGGGCAAGGTTGGTGATGGCCGCGCTGCGTTGCGCCGGGGCGATCGGCGCACCGTCCTGGCCGAACGTGGCCTTGTCCGGCCATTTCGACAGCGCCTGGATCTGCGCCAGCACCTGCGCACGCGGCAGCTGTGCGGGCAGGGCGCGCAGGTCGTGGATGGAGCGGTCGTGGGCACGCATCCGCGCGTTCTGCGCATCGATGCCGGCGCGGTCGAGGATGACCCGGTCCGGGTCGGGCAGCCGCGCGGCCCAGAACGCCGGCTCCAGGTAGGCCTCGCGCAGGCCGATCACCCCGCCGACATCGGCGTCGACCGGCACCTGCGCCCAGCTGCCTGCCGTGGTGGCGGCCAGCAGCGCGCTCAACAGCGCGCGTGCCAGCCACGGGGACCGCGCACGGCGGTGGGGGGAAGCCAGGATCATCAAGCGGTCACCCTCCTCAGGAAGCGTCAGGAATATTTATTCCTTTTTTCAGCGAAAGCAAGAATAAATTATTGACCGGCTCTCAGGCCCGTGTTACACAGCGATTACCACCCGCACCTTGGGAAGTGTCGCCGTGGATCCTGCTGCACGCAAACCGCGTTCCTTGCCTACCGCCCCTCGGCGCGCCGCGGCCTGCCTGCTGCTGGCGTTGGCGCCGCTGTGCGCCGGTGCAGCCACGCCGTTGCCGGCGCTGGTCGCGCAGATCGACCGCGGTGCCTTCGCCGCCGCCGATGTGCAGATCGCCGCGGCATTGCAGGATCCCGCGCTGGATGACGCCGCGCGGCGCGATTACGCCTTCCAGCGCGAACGCATGCGTCGCATGCGGCTGGACTTCAGCCTGGATGCCGAGGCGGCCAAGGCGCAGCTGCGACGGCAGATTCCGGACCTGCGCGAGGACGAATTCGCGCGCTGGGATGCCGCCGGCCTGATCGAACACCTGGATATCAATGGCCAGCGCCGCTACTTCAAGCGCGCGCCGTCCAATCTGTTCCGGGTCAGCGCCCAGGCCCGTGCGCGGCGCGCGCCCGACGCTCCGCTGCCGAAGGACGGTCCCTACGAACATCTTGGCCCGCACCACGAAGAAATCGTCGCCGCCGCGCGCGCCAGTGGTGGCAGCAGCGTGGTGCCGCGCCGGGTCGAAGTGACCCAGTCGCTGGTGGTCAAGGCCGACGCGGTACCGGCCGGTGAGACCATCCGCGCCTGGATTCCGTACCCGCGCGCCATCCCCGGCCAGCAGCAGGATATCCAGTGGATCGCCAGCACCCCGGCCGGCGCACGCATCGCCCCGGACGCCACCCTGCAGCGCACCGCCTACCTGGAGCGCAAGGCAGTGGCCGGCACGCCGACCCAGTTCCAGATCCGCTACCAGGTCACGGTGTACGCGCGGCACATCCCGATCGACCCGGCCAAGGTATTGCCCACGCCCCGGGACCCGGCGCTGCAGCCCTACCTGGCCGAGCGCGCGCCGCACATCCAGTTCACCCCGGCGCTGCGCGCGTTCTCGCAGCGCGTGGTGGGCAATGAAACCCACCCCTACCGCATCGTGGCCAGGCTGTTCGACGCGGTGGACCAGATTCCCTGGGGCGGCGCGCGCGAGTACTCCACCCTCTCCAACATCAGCGATTACGCGCTGCACGCCGGCCATGCCGACTGCGGCCAGCAGACCCTATTGCTGATGGCCCTGTTGCGCCTGAACGGCATTCCGGCGCGCTGGCAGTCGGGCATGGTCTATTCCGATGATGCGGTGGGCTACAACAACCTGCACGACTGGGGCGCGGTGTACCTGGCGCCGTACGGCTGGGTGCCGATGGACGTGACCACCGGCCGCCTGGACAGCCCGCAGCCGGCGCTGCGCGATTTCTACCTGGGCGGGCTGGATGCCTACCGCATCGCCTTCAACGACGACTACGCCCAGCCGCTGGTGCCGGCCAAGCGGCACGACCGTTCGGACACGGTGGATTCGCAGCGGGGCGAGGCCGAATGGTCCGGCGGCAACCTGTACTTCGACCAATGGAACTACGACTTCCAGTCGCGCATCGTGCCACTGGAGGCCACGCGGTAAACGGCGGTATCCACGATTCCATATCTGCAGGAGAGAGCAGGGAATGAATGCACATCGTATGAAGCGGGCGGCGCTGTATGCCGCACTGGGTGTCTGTCTGGGCAGCCTGCTGCCCACCCTGGCCTCGGCACAGAATGTCAGCGGGGCGGTGGCCGGCCGGGCCACGGCCGGTGACCAGGTCACCGTGATCAGCACCGGCACCGGCCTGACCCGCACAGTGACGGTCAACGCCGACGGCAGCTATCGCCTCGGCCAGCTGCCGATCGGCGACTATCGCCTGCAGCTCAGCCGCGACGGGCAGGCGCTCGGCGAACCGGTCGCGGTCAGCGTGGCGGTCGGCGGCACCACCACGGTCAACCTGGCCGGCGGCGGCGGGGTGGTCAACCTGGATGCACTGCAGGTGGTGGGCACCCGTGTCATCAACCGGGTCGATGTGTACTCGACCGAGACCTCGTTCAACGTCAACCGGCAGGAGATCTCGCGCCTGCCGGTGGCCCAGGACCTGTCGGCGGTGGCACTGCTGGCCCCGGGCGTGGTCGGCGGCAATTCGTCGTTCGGTGGGCTGTCCTTCGCCGGTTCGTCGGTGGCCGAGAACGCGGTCTTCATCAACGGCCTGAACGTCACCGACATGTATACCCGGCGCGGCTTTTCCAGCGCACCGTTCGCCTTCTTCAACGAGTTCCAGGTCAAGACCGGCGGCTATTCGGTGGAGTTCGGCCGCTCCACCGGCGGGGTGATCAACGCGGTGACCCGCTCGGGCAGCAACGAACTGCAGGGCGGCATCGAAGTCACCGCCGAACCCAGCGCCTGGCGTTCCAGCGGGCGCGACCATTTCCACCGCGACGGCACCGCCCATTCCTATGCCAGCCGCGACGACAACTCCTTCTTCAAGACCAACGTGTGGGGTTCCGGCGCGCTGGTGCAGGACAAGCTGTTCCTGTTTGCGATGTACGAAGACCGCAGCGACAAGGGCCACAACACCTCCTCCGACGCGCTGACCTGGTTCGACAACAAGGCCGACAACGGTTTCTGGGGCGCCAAGCTGGACTGGAACATCACCGACAACCACAGCCTGGCCCTGCTGGCGTTCTCCGACGAGGGCGAGGTCACCAACGCGTCCTACAACTACGACTGGGACGATGCCGAGATCGGTGCCTACGGTGGCGATTCGGTCACCGAGAGCGGTGGCAGGAACTGGTCGGCCGCCTACACCGGCCACTTCGGCGAAACCTTCACCGCGCGCGCCATGGTCGGCGAGAACAACCAGCGCGCCTTCACCCGCTCCTCGCTGGACGAAGCCTGCAGCCCGGTGTTCACCGACAGCACCTACGCCTCGCGGCTGTACAAACTCAACGGCCTGCGGCCGGGCTGCCATCCCACCGGCGCGGCCGTGGCCGAGCGCGATGACACCCGCGAAGTGGCCCGGCTGGATTTCGAATGGCAACTCGGGCAGCACCTGCTGCGCTTCGGCGTGGACCGCGAGCTGATGACCACCAAGCAGGCCACCCGCTATCCCGGGCCCACCCAGCTCAGCTACACCGCCTATGTCGCCCGCCCCGGCGATGAAGTCTGGGACGGTGCCGGCGCCTACGTACCGGCCGGCGTCACCGAGATGCTGCGCGGGCGCAACCGGGTTTCCGGCGGCACCTTCGAGACCGAAGCCAATGCCTTCTACCTGGAAGACATCTGGAACATCACCCCCAACCTGATGCTCAACCTGGGCGTGCGCTGGGACCGCTTCGAGAACCGCACCGCCGATGGCGATGCCTTCATCAAGATGGACGACCTGATCGCCCCGCGCTTCGGCTTCTCCTGGGACATGAAGGGCGACGGCAGCACCAAGCTGTTCGGCAATGCCGGCCGCTACTACCTGCCGGTCACCAACAACATCAACGTCAACTTCGCCGGCGGCCTCACCGACGAATACTCCTACTACGTGCTCGATGGCTGGCAGCAGCAGGCCAATCCGATCACCGGCGCGCCGTACATGGCGCCGGTCATCGGCCAGCAGATCGGCCCGGTCGACACCCGCATGAATACCGGGGCGGCCGATCTGCGCCAGAGCGTGGACCGGGACCTCAAGGCGGTCTACCAGGACGAGTACATCCTCGGCTTCCAGTCCATGATCAACCAGGCCTGGTCGTGGGGCGTCAACGCGACCTACCGCAGCATGACCCGCGCGCTGGATGACATGCGCATCAACTACACCCCGTGCGGGCCGACCCCGAGCACGCTGTGGCCGATCGCCAACCCGGGTGAGAGCCTGACCATCTGGGGCGACTCCAGCATCGGCTGCGCCGAGGAAGGCTGGATCACCATCGATACCGCCAACAGCGGCTATCGCAAGGGCGGCAGCGGCGAGGTGGTCGGCTACTCCAAGCCCAAGCGCACCTACAAGGCACTGGAGCTGCAGATCGACCGCGCCTGGGACGAGAAGTGGATGTTCAATGCGTCCTACCTGTGGTCGCGCAGCGACGGCAACTTCGAGGGGCCGGTCAACTCCGATACCAACTACGGCGATACCGGCATGGTCCAGCACTGGGACCACCCTTCCAACAACCAACGCTACGGCGTGCTGTTCAACGACTTCCGCCACCAGTTCAAGTTCCGCGCCGCCTATGCGCTGAACGAACAGTGGTCGTTCGGCACCACCCTGCAGGTGCAGTCCGGTGGCCCGATCACCGCCTTCGGCGTGATGTGGCCCAACGACACCGTCGCCGGTGGCAGTACCTCCAGCGAAGGCAGCGGCGGCGGCACCGGCTGGTTGTGCGTGGCCAACTGTTCGGGCCCCTACAGCCAGCGCCAGTTCGAATACTCGCCACGCGGCGCGTTCGGGCGCCTGCCCTGGACCTGGACCATGGGCGCCAATGTGACTTGGCGCCTGCCGGTGGAGGGCGTGGACCTGAGCGTGCGGCTGTCGGTGTACAACCTGTTCAACAACCAGACCGTGGTCAACGTGCACCAGCGCTATGAGAGCCAGCCCGGTCAGGTACGCGAAAACACCTTCAACACCGGCACCCGCTGGCAGGCGCCGCGTTACACCCAGCTGATGGCGACCTGGAACTTCTGATCCAGCGCAGCGCCCGGCCGCTGGCCGGTGCGCTGCATCACGGCAGGCGCCCTGTCATGGCAGGGCGCCTGCGCTGAAGGGACCCGACATGCCCGCTGCATCGCCAGCCCACGCTTACCGCCACCGCATCACCTGCGCGCTGGCCTGCATGCTGGCGATGCTGCCGGCCTCCGCCGCCGTGCCGGACACCGACGAGCGCACGGTGCTGTTCAACCGCATGCTCGACCAGACCGTCGCGCACGCGCAGCTGCCCGGTATCGCCATGGCCGTGGTCGAAGACGGCAAGCCGGTGTTCTCGGCCACGCGCGGTGAGCGTATCGCCGGCAGCGGTGAGGCCATCGACGCCGACACCCTGTTCAAGATCGCCTCCAACAGCAAGGCGATGACCGCCGCCGTCCTGGCGCGGCTGGTCGACCGCGGCGTGCTGGACTGGAACGACCCGGTGGTCAAACACCTGCCGCAGTTCCGCATGTACGACCCGTGGGTGACCACCCAGATGCAGGTGCGCGACCTGCTCATCCACAACAGCGGCCTGGGCCTGGGCGCCGGCGATCTGATGCTGTGGCCCGAACCCAATGCCTTCACCCGCCAGGACATCATCGCCGGGCTGGCCCATCTCAAGCCGGTCACCAGCTTCCGCAGCGGCTATGCCTACGACAACTTGATGTATGTGGTGGCCGGTGAAGTCGCCGCCGCCGCCGCGGGCAAGCCCTACGACCAGCTGCTGCGCGAGGAAATCTTCATCCCGTTGGGCATGACCCGCTGCCAGGCCGGCCGCTGGTCGGTGCGCGCGGTGGGCAATGTGGCCCAGCCGCATACCCGGCGCCAGGGCCGCAACGTGGTCACCGCCGCCGACGCGTCGTTCAGCCCGGACCTGGCCTCGATGGCCGCCGGCGGCATCCGCTGCAGCCTCAACGACATGACCCGCTGGATGCAGGTGCTGCTGGACCCGGCGCTGGTGCCCGGCTGGCTCGGCGACACCCAGCGCCGCGCGCTGTGGACCGCGCACATGCCGATGCCGATCGGCGAGCGGCAACGGCGGTGGGACAACGCGCACTTCTCCGCCTACGGCTACGGCTGGCGCCTGTCGGACATGGACGGGCAGTGGAAAGTGGCCCATACCGGCACGCTGTCGGGCATGTACTCCTCGCTGGCCCTGCTGCCCGACCGCCGCACCGGGGTGGTGATCCTGATCAACGGCGAGGCCGAGCAGGCGCGCACCGCGCTGATGCAGGCCGCGCTGAAGCACTACGCCGCGCCGGGCGCGGCCGCTGGCGTGCTCGACTATGCCGCCCAGCTGGCGGCCGAACGCGACCAGCGCCACGCGGCCGGCCAGGTACGGCCGGACACCCGCGCGCGGCAACCGGCCACCGCCGCGGCCACCGCCGCCTGGCAGGGGCGCTACGTCGATCCCTGGCTGGGGCCGGCCAGCGTCTGCATGGACGGCGGGCGGCTGCGCCTGAGCGTGGACAAATCCCCGGCCCTGCGCGGCACGGTGATGCAGCTCGGTTCGCGCTGGCTGGTGCAGTGGGATACCCTCGGGGCGGATGCAGAACCCTGGCTGCAGGTGCAGCCGGGCAACCCGACCACCCTCGCGCTTGCCGCGATCGATCCGGATATCGACTTCAGTTATGACTACCAGGACCTGCACTTCACCCGTAGCGGCGATTGTCCTTAGCACCCTGCTGTGGTCGGCCGCCGGCATCGCCGCGGCACAGCCGGTGCAGATCGCGCTGGTGCGCACCACCGCCCAGGCCGGGATGGTCGACATCCGCAGCCTGGCCCCGGATATCGATCTGGACATGCGCTACGCCGGCAGCAACAACTTCACCGGCCGGCCGGTGCCCGGCTACGAGGCGCCCAAGTGCTTCCTGCTGGCCTCGGCAGCCAAGGCGCTGGCCGCGGTCGATGCCGACCTGCGCGCCAACGGCTATGGCCTGCGCCTGTTCGACTGCTACCGCCCGGCGCAATCGGTGCAGGCCTTCGTCGACTGGGCGCACGATCCGCTGGAGCAGTCGCGCAAGGCACGGCAGTACCCCGGGCTGGAAAAAACCGCGCTGCTGGGCGGCTACATCGCCGAAAGCTCCGGCCACAGCCGCGGCGCTACCGTCGACCTGACCCTGCTGGACTGCCGCAGCGGCAGCTGCACCGCGCTGGACATGGGCACCGATTTCGATTTCTTCGGCCCGCGCGCGCATACCGACGCGCCGGACATCACCCCGGACCAGTACAACAACCGCCAGCGGCTGCGCCAGGCGATGGCCCGGCAGGGCTTCAAGAACTATCCGCTGGAGTGGTGGCACTACACCCTCAGCCCGGAGCCGTCGCCGCACACCGCCTACGACGTCCCGGTGCGTTGAGCGCGCCGCGGCCCGGCGCGGTGCACCGCTACAATGCGGCCTGACCGCCTGATCGGACCACGATGAACCTGCCGCTGCATTTTGGATTGCTGGGAACGCTGGAAGCGGGGCTGATCGCGTTGCTGCTCGGGCTGCTGGTGTATGCGCTGTGGCACCGGGTATGCCGCTGGGCCGGCTGGTCGGCAGGCCATGCGATCGGCTGGGCCTGCGTGATCGCGGTGATCGGCGCGGCCGGCATCGACAGCTGGAAACTGTTCTACATGGGCATCATGCGGCTGGAGTCGCCGTTGTATGCGCGGCTGTTCCTGGCCGGCATCCACGATCCGAACGAACTGGGCTCGCGGGTAGTGCTGGAAGTGGCCGGTGCGCTGGCCGGCGTGTCGCTGGGCTGGCTGTTGTTCAGTTCGCGCTCAGGCGAAAAAAACGCCAGCGACGACGCGTAGGACGTTTGCATCCGGTTAAATCCGCGCCGGTTGAATGGCCGTATTACGTTGCGCTCACCTGGCCCTAACCAAGGCGGTAATGCACGTACTCGCGCAGGTGGTTAAGGCCGCGTGGGCAGGCCGATCGCGGCGCAATGTCGATTCACAAACGGGCTGGCAGGGTGGAGGCCGTGCGGAAACAACGAACCGTGCGACACCACCATCCAGGAGACCACCCATGACTATTCGCAACCGCAAGCCCCTGATCGCCCTGATCGTCGCCGCAGGCAGCGTGCTGGCCATTCCGGCGATGGCACAGACGGCCAAGCAGAGCGCCGCGCAGGCACAGCAGCAGGCCGCGCAGGCCGAACAGGCCGCCGCCCAGGCCGGTGATGCCGCCGATTCGGCCGCCGGTGCCGCCGCGCAGGCCTCGGCCCAGGCCAGTGGCGGTGGTGGCGGCCAGACCTGGGCCAGCGTGGATACCGATGGCAACGGCAACATCAGCAAGCCCGAAGCGCAGGTCAACGCCGGCTTGACCCAGGTGTTCGACCAGGCCGACACCAACAAGGATGGCCAGCTCACCCCGGACGAATACAAGTCGTACGTGGCCGCCCAGCAGGGCGCCGCGTCCGGCAGTGGCGCACAGCCGGGCAAGTAAGCCAACCCGGAGCAAGGCAGAAGGGCCGGCCACCGCTGGACACCGGCGGCCGGCAAGGAGGGGGAGGGCGGCTTCGGCCGCCCTTCTTTTTCAAGGGAACCGGTGTAGTCAAGCCCGCTTGATTACACCGGTCCCCTTTTTACTATGATGCCGGCATGGAACATCCTGGCCGCCGGCCTCCCTTCGATGTGTATTTCCCCGCGCCCGGCCAGGCGGCACCGCAGCGGGTATCCCACCTGCGCCCGGGCCAGGTAGTACTGGCTGCCGGCGGGCAGGCCGACACCGCCTACGACACGCTGGCCTTCGACGACCACGGCCCGCGCTGGGCCAACCCGGCGCTGCGCCGGATGCTGGCCGACCTCAATGCCCGCGGCCTGCCGTTCCAGTACCAACCTGCGGATCTGGAATCCCCGGCCGCGCTGATGGCGTGGTGGCAGGAAAACGGCCTGTTGGACTGCAGCTATCGCGAACTCAGCTGGCGGGGGCCGGGCGACTGGCAGCTGACCCGCATCGATCCGCCGCAACCGGGCGTGCTGGGCTGGGACGGCCCGCGCCCGTTTGGGCAGTGAGCCGGGGCCGTGATTGGGCCGGCCGGCCGCTGTTGCTATCCTTGCCGCATGATGACCTCCACACCCGCGCCCACCGGCGCCATCGGTCTGGTCGGTTTTGACGGTGACGACACGCTGTGGAAAAGCGAGGATTACTACCGCCAGGCCGAGCAGGATTACCTCGACATCCTGTCGCGCTACATCGACGTGCACGACACCCGCACCGCGCGCCACCTGCTGGAAGTGCAGCAGCGCAACCTGGGCGTGTTCGGCTATGGCGTCAAGGGCATGACCCTGTCGATGGTCGAGGCGGCCATCGAGATCACCCAGCAGATGATCAACGCGCGCGACCTGCAGCAGATCCTGGACATCGGCCATGCCACCCTGCGCCACCCGGTGGAGCTGATCGACGGCGTGCGCGAGTCGGTCACCGAGATCGCCGGCGAGTATCCGGTAGTGCTGATCACCAAGGGCGATCTGTTCCACCAGGAAGCCAAGATCAAACTGGCCAACCTGCGCGACCTGTTCCCGCGCATCGAGATCGTGTCCGAAAAGGATCCGGAAACCTACGCGCGCGTGCTGGAAGAATTCGACCTGCCGATCCAGCGGTTCTGCATGGTCGGTAATTCACTGCGCTCGGATATCGAGCCGGTGGTCACCCTCGGCGGTTGGGGCATCCATACCCCGTATGCGGTGACCTGGGCGCACGAAACCCAGCACGGTGTGGCCGATGACGAGCCGCGCATGGTCGATGCGCCCACCGCCTTCGACTGGCCGCAGGCACTGCGCGCGATCGAAGCCAAGGCCGCGCAGGGCTGACCGGTGATCCTGCGCCTGGGCCTGCTGGTATTGCTGCTGGTGCTGCCGGCGCTGGCGGCTGCGCAGCAGACCGCCGAAAAATCCGAGGCCTACCAGGTCCACACCGGCGATACCTGGGTCGACGCCCAGCTGCAGGACATCAACCACTACGCCGAGCGCTACCCGGACAGTTTCCTGGACGAGGTGGCGCGCTATGCCGGCGTGTCGCGCGGCTATATCGCCGCGTTGATGTACACCCATGGCTGGCAGGCCGGGGATATCTACTTCGCCTGTTTCTGGGCCCATGCGATCGAGCGCTCCTGCCGCGACAGCGTCCAGGCGTGGAGCCGCGCGGTAGCGGAGGAAGGCCAGCCCAGGCGCTGGCAGGCGGTGCTCGACGACCTGCCGGTCACGCCCACCAACCTGCACTGGCGCGCGTTGCGCCACGCCATCGTGGCCAGCCACGACCACTGGGACCGCCCGGTGAAACTGGATGCCACCCTGCAGCGCCAGCTCGGCGACCGCGCCCAGCGCCAGCGCGCGGCGGCCGAGGCGCCTGCCGGGCGGTGAGGGTGCGCATCCACGCACGGCGTGGATCTACGCCGGGATTCCCGTAGATCCACGCCATGCGTGGATGCCGTTCGCGCCAACCCCAAGGCGCCCACGAACCGGCTTGTGCCTTTGCTGCTATGCAGATGGCCGTAACCGACCACCTCGGCGACAATGCGCGATTGCCGTACCTCCCCCGTGATCCGTTGCCGAGTACGTGATGAGCACCGACCGTTTCGTTTCACCCGACGATATCCGCAGCCTGTTCGCCCAGGCGATGTCCACCATGTACCGCACCGAAGTGCCGCTGTACGGCACCCTGGTCGACCTGGTGGCCGAGATCAACGACGCGGTGCTCACCGCCGATCCTTCGCTGGCCGAACAACTGGACCGCACCGACGAGCGCGCCCGCCTGGGCCAGGAACGCCACGGCGCCATCCGCGTCGGCAGCGCCGAAGAGCTGGCCACGCTGGGCCGCCTGTTCGCGGTGATGGGCATGCACCCGGTCGGCTACTACGACCTGTCGGTGGCCGGCGTGCCGGTGCATTCCACCGCGTTCCGCCCGCGCACCGCCAAGGCGCTGGCGCACAACCCGTTCCGCGTGTTCACCTCGCTGCTGCGGCTGGAACTGATCGAGGACGCCGCCCTGCGCGACACCGCCGCGCAGATTCTGGCCCGGCGCCGGATCTTCACCGACACCGCGCTGGCACTGATCGCACAGGCCGAGCGCGACGGTGGCCTGAACGATGCCGACGCCCGCCGCTTCGTCATCGAATCGCTGGAAACCTTCCGCTGGCACGGCGATGCCACCGTGTCGCTGGATACCTACCATGCCCTGCACGATGCGCACCGGTTGATCGCCGACGTGGTCTGCTTCCGCGGCCCGCATATCAACCACCTCACCCCGCGCACCCTGGACATCGACGCCGCCCAGGCCGCCATGCTCGCCCGCGGCATCGATGCCAAGGCCGTGGTCGAAGGCCCGCCGCCGCGCCGTTGCCCGATCCTGCTGCGCCAGACCAGTTTCAAGGCACTGCAGGAGACCGTGCATTTCCCCTCCGGCGCTGCGCCATCGGGCAACGCCGGCACCCATACCGCGCGCTTTGGCGAAATCGAACAGCGCGGCCTGGCACTGACCCGCAAGGGCCGCGCGCTGTACGACCAGCTGTTGGCCCAGGCGCGCGACAGCGGCGGCGCCGGCAGCACCGGCCAGGATTACCCGACCCGCCTGGCGGCGGCCTTCCAGGCCTTCCCCGATGACCACGCCACCCTGCGTAGCGAGGGCCTGGGCTATTACCGCTACGCCCTCACCGCCGCCGGTCGCGCCGATCCGGCCGCGGTCGGCGAGCTGCCGGCCGAGGCCCTGATCGCCGCCGGCCTGGCCAGTGCCGACCCGATCGTCTACGAGGATTTCCTGCCGGTCAGCGCGGCGGGCATCTTCCAGTCCAACCTCGGCGGCGAAGAACAGCGCGCGTATGCCGCCCACGCCAACCGCGAGGCCTTCGAGCAGGCGCTGGGCATGCAGGTGGAAGACGAGTTCGCCATCTACGAGCGGCTGCAGGCCGAATCGCTGGCTACGCTGCGGGCCGCGTAATCGCCTGCGGTGGGGGCGGTCACCCGCCCTGGTAGGGTCGCATCCCGATCGACCGCCGTGGCACTGCCCGCGTCCGGTGTTGGCATGAACCTGGGCGGGGAGGGCCTCTGCTTCGCTGCCGGTCCTGCGTTACTGACCGTTGCACCGTTCACGGCAGTCGTTTGGGAACCGCCCCTACCGGTGCGTCGCGCATCGGGAAAAGTGCGCCACGCATCCGCCCTGGTAGGGTCGCATCCCGATCGACTGCCGTGGCACTGCCCGCGTCCGGTGTTGGCATGAACCTGGGCGGGGAGGGCCTCTGCTTCGCTGCCGGTCCTGCGTTACCGACCGTTGCATCGTTCACGGCAGTCGTTTGGGAACCGACCCTACCGGTGCGTCGCGCGTCGGGAAAATTGCGCCACGCATCGACAAGAAAAGCCGGGCATCTGCCCGGCCTTTCCCATCACGCCTTCATCGTGCCGGTATCCAGCCACCGCTGGTGCCACGACAGCGCCTCGGGCAACAGGTGTGGGGTGTGCTTGCCGTAACTGTCGCGGCTGGCGCGCTCGAAATAATCGTTGAGCTGGTCGCGGAAATCCGGATGCGCGCAGTTGTCGATCACCACCCGCGCGCGCTTGCGCGGGGTCAGCCCGCGCAGATCGGCCAGGCCCTGTTCGGTGACGATCACCGACACATCGTGCTCGGTGTGGTCCACATGGCTGACCATCGGCACGATCGCCGAGATGCTGCCGTTCTTTGCCGTGGACGGGCTCAGGAAGGCCGACAGGAATCCGTTGCGGGCGAAATCGCCCGAGCCGCCGATACCGTTCATGATCCGGCTGCCCATCACATGGGTCGAATTGACGTTGCCGTACAGGTCGGCCTCGATCATGCCGTTCATGCCGATGCAGCCCAGCCGGCGCACCAGCTCGGGGTGGTTGGAAATCTCCTGGGTGCGCATGATGATGCGCTCGCGGTAGAAATCGATGTTCTGCTTGAACGTTTCATTGGCCTGCGGGCTCAGTGCAAAGCCGGTGCACGAGGCGTAGCTGAGCACGCCGTCGCGCAGCAGGTCGAGCATGCCGTCCTGGATCACCTCGGTGAACGCGGCCAGGTCGCGGAAGCCGCTCCTGGCCAGCCCGGCCAGCACCGCGTTGGGAATATTGCCCACCCCGCTCTGCAGCGGCAGCAGGTTGGCCGGCAGGCGGCCCTTGGCCACTTCGTGCTTGAGGAAGGCGATCAGGTGCTCGGCAATCTGTTCGCTGGTGGCATCGATCGGGCTGAACGGGCTGTTGCGGTCCGGGCCGTTGGTGCGCACCACCGCCACGATCTTGTCCGGGTCGCAGCGCAGCGAGGTCTCGCCGATGCGGTCGTTGGCCTGCACCAGCGGAATCGGCTTGCGGTGCGGCGGCAGCGCGGTGCCGTAGTAGATGTCGTGCATGCCGTCCACGCCGGCCGGCTGCCACTCGTTGACCTCGATGATCACCTTGCTGGCCAGGTCCAGCCAGGTCTTGTTGTTGCCCACCGAGGTGGACGGCACCAGCGAGCCGTCTTCACGGATCGCCGAAACCTCCACCACCGCCGTGTCGATCTGCCCATAGAAGCCGAACCACACGTGCTGGGCCACATGGCTCAGATGGATATCGATGTAATCCAGCTTGCCTTCGTTGATGCGGTTGCGCGCATCCGGGTCGCTCTGGAACGGCATGCGCATGGCGATGCCATCGGCCTTGGCCAGCGCGCCGTCCAGCTCCGGGGCGGTGGAGGCGCCGGTCATCAGGCTGATCTGGAAGGGCAGGTCGCGGGCGTGGAAGGCCTCGATGCGCTGGGCCAGCGCCACCGGTACCGCCTTGGGGTAGCCCGAGCCGGTGAAGCCGCTCATGGCCACGGTTTCACCCGGCTGGATCAGGGCGGCGGCCGCTTCGGCGGTTACGACGCGGTCACGCAGACGCGCGTTGGCAATGCGATCGACAGACATGGCAACAACGTTTGAGGGGGAACGGCATTATCGGCGATCGCCGGAGGGCGCAGGGTGCGACCAAGGTGGAATGGCAATCACGGCCAGGGCCGGTCCCTGTTCAGTTTTGACCGCACTTCTGTACCCACAAGTGTTGTTTTGCAGTGCAGCGTGCAAGTTCCCCGCCGACCCTAGAAGATCGACCTGCATCCCGACGTGGGGGAGGGAGCAGAGCCCGCTGACAGTTCGCTGTTGGCGGGCTTTTTTATGCGCGCCGTTCGGGGGTGTGGCGCCGGTCCGGTTGGCGCCTTGCCACGCACCGGTGGGTTCCCCACACGACAGGGACCGGCTTCCGGCCGCGGAACCCTCCCCGCGATGCCACATAATCCCCGCATGCCGATCCCCGCCGACGCTGTTCCCGCCGCCCTCGTTCCTTTGGTTGACCGCGCCCTGGCGCGCCTGGCCGTGTCGCTGGCCGATGGCGGGCACTGGCCGCCCCCGGCCGAAACGCTGGATCGCCTGCGCCGGCTGGCCATCACCAGCGACTTCGCCATCGACACCCTGTGCCGGCAACCGGCGCTACTGTCGCATCTGACCCAATCCGGCTGCCCGCCGCTGCCGCTGCCGGTGCTGGACCCGCAGCAGCCGGCCGACTGGCCGCAGCGCCTGCGCCGCTACCGCAGCGCCGCCTCCACCCGCCTGATCTGGCGCGACCTGGAGGGCCTGGACGACGTCCCGGCCACCCTGGCCGGCGCCACCGCCCTGGCCGAGCACTGCCTGGGCCTGGCCCTGGCCGCGCTGGAACAGGAATTCGCCGGCCGCCACGGCGTGGTGCGCGCCAGCGATGGCAGTGCCCAGCAGCTGGTGGTGTTCGGGCTGGGCAAGCTGGGCGGTGGCGAACTGAACTTCAGTTCCGACGTCGACCTGGTCTATGCCTACCCGCAGGGCGGTGAATCGGATGGCGCGCGCCCGCTGGCCGCCGAGGAATATTTCGCCCGGCTCGGCCAGCGCCTGGCCCGGCTGCTGGATGAAACCACCGTGGACGGCTTCAGCCACCGCGTCGACCTGCGCCTGCGCCCGTTCGGCAGTGCCGGGCGGGTGGCGCTGTCGTTTGCCGGCATGGACCAGTACTTCCAGCGCGAAGGCCGCGACTGGGAACGCTACGCCTGGTTGAAGGCACGCGCGGTGGCCGGCGATATCGCCGCCGGCGAAGCCTGGCTGCAGACCCTGCGCCCGTTCGTCTACCGCCGCTACCTGGATTTCACCGCGCTGGACGGCCTGCGCGACATGAAGGCGGCGATCACCGCCGAAGTGTCGCGGCGCGAGATGTTCGATGACATCAAGCGCGGCCCCGGTGGCATCCGCGAAATCGAATTCCTGGCCCAGGCCCTGCAGCTGATCCGCGGCGGCCGCGAAGCCAGCCTGCGCGAGCGCCGCCTGCTGCACGCGCTGCCGGCGCTGGTGGCGTGCGGGCAGATGGCCGCGCAGGACGGCCAGGACCTGCTGCACGCCTATGCCTTCCTGCGCCGCCTGGAAAACCGCCTGCAGATGCTGCGCGATGCGCAGACCCACGCCCTGCCGGCCGACCCCATCGACCGGCTGCGCATCGCCGTCGGCCTGGGCTATCCCGACGCGGACGCGCTGCTGGCCGCGCTGGACGTGCAGCGCCAGCGGGTCAGCACCGAATTCGGCGCGCTGCTGGCCCCGCGCAAGGGCCAGGCCGCACCGGATGCGCTGTCCAGTTACTGGCGCGGGTTGCCCGAGGGCGGCAGCGCGCAGATCCTGGCCGATGCCGGTTTCCACGACCCGGCCAGCGCCGACCAGTCGCTGCGCGAATTCGCCCAGTCCTCGGGGGTGAAGTCGCTGTCCGACAGCGCGCGGGCGCGGCTGGACCGGGTGCTGCCGGCGCTGTTGCATGCCGCCACCGGCTCGCCACGGCCGGACGCGGCGCTCAAGCGCGTGCTTGGCCTGTTGCAGGCGATCCTGCGCCGCACCAGTTACCTGGCCCTGCTCGACGAACAGCCCAGTGCGCTGGCCCGGCTGGTCGACGTACTGGCGCGCAGCGCGCTGCTGGCCGAACGCCTGGCCGCCTATCCACTGCTGCTGGACGAACTGCTGGACGTGCGCGTGTCCGGGCCCATCCCCGACGCGGCCGCGCTGCAGGCCGAGTGCGATACCGCCCTGGCCGTGGACGACCCCGAAGCGGCATTGCGCCTGCTCAATGAAGTGCGCCTGGCGCTGAGTTTCCGCATGGCCCTGGCCACCCTGGACGGCCGCCAGCGCGCGGTGGACAGCACCCGCCAGCTGGCCGAGCTGGCCCAGGCGGTGGTGGTCACCGTGCTGGCCATGGCCGAGGCCGACATGGGCCATGCACACGGCCGCATTCCCGGCGGGCGCTTTGCCATCATCGGCTACGGCAGCCTGGGCGGCCTGGAACTGGGCTTCGGCTCGGACCTGGACCTGGTGTTCCTGCACGACCACCCGGCCGACCAGGACAGCAGCGACGGCAAGCGCCCGCTCGACCCGGGCCGCTGGTATGCGCGCCTGGCGCAGAAGGTGATGGCGTTGCTGGGCGCGGTCACCGCCGCCGGGCGCCTGTACGACATCGACGTGCGGCTGCGCCCGGACGGCGGCAAGGGCGCGCTGGTGTCCTCGCTGGCCAGCTACACCGAGTACCAGCGCGAACGCGCCTGGACCTGGGAACATCAGGCCCTGGTGCGCGCGCGCGGGATTGCCGGCGATGCCAGCCTGCTGGCCGATTTCGAGCAGGTACGCGCGCAGACCCTGGCCCGCCCGCGCGACCCTGCGGTGCTGTATGCCGATGTGCTGAAGATGCGCGCGCGGATGCGCGCCGAACTGGACCGCAGCGATGCGGCGCGGCTGGATCTCAAGCAGGGCGCCGGCGGCATCGTCGACCTGGAATTCCTGCTGCAGACCGGGGTGCTCGACAGCGCCGGCGGCCACCCGCAGGTACTGCAGCCGCGCGATACGCCGCAGCTGATCGATGCGCTGGCCGACACCGCCTGGCTGCCCGGCGGCACCCGCGCCGGCCTGCATGAAGCGCACGCGGCGCTGCTGGACGTCGGCCTGGCCTGCACGCTGGACCGCCGCCCGCGCCTGGCTGCGCCCACCCCGGCATTGGAAGAAGCACGCGCGGTGATCAGCGCCGCCTGCGAGGCCGCCGGCCTTCCGTTCCAGGCGCCGGCAGAAACAACGGATTGACCGAACGCGGATAGACCCAACGTAGATCCACGCCATGCGTGGATGGCGCGGTGCCCGCCACGCACGTGCCAAGGCACCGCACACGGGCCGGAAAACATCCACGCATAGCGTGGATCTACCCGGGCTACGCGGTGCGGGGCGCCATGCGCCACAGCAGCGCGCGGAACGGCACCAGCAGGAACACGCCGATCGCCAGCTTCACCGCCAGGTCGCCGGCGGCCCAGCTCACCCACGGCAGGCTGGAGCCGGCAAAGGCGATGCTCCAGAAGATCGTGGTGTCCAGCGTGGCGCTGCAGGTGGTGGCCACCATCGGCGCGCGCCACCAATGCCCGCGGCGCAGCCGGTCGAACACGGTGATGTCCAGCAGCTGGGCGGCGATGAAGGCCAGGCACGAGGCCACCGCGA
Organism: Stenotrophomonas sp. KH_029; assembly: GCF_057839765.1. Lineage (NCBI taxonomy): Bacteria > Pseudomonadati > Pseudomonadota > Gammaproteobacteria > Lysobacterales > Lysobacteraceae > Stenotrophomonas > Stenotrophomonas sp. KH_029. Next base: position 485,084 of record NZ_CM174498.1, read on the forward strand.
TGCGTGGGGTGGCGATCCAGATCGACAGCAGCACCGCCAGCGCGAAGCCGGCCCAGGCCACCTTGCGCGCCGCCTGCGGCCCGAAACGGCGGTTGATCAGGTTGCTCACCAGGAACGCCACCGGATAGCTGAACGCCCCCCAGGTCAACCAGTCGTTGATCGGGTACTGCACCAGCACGTTGCTGCCCAGCACCACCACGCCCATCGCCAGCACCGCCAACAGCAGCGACGGTACGGTCAACGGGGCAAAGGCAATGGCAGGACGCACAGGCATGGCGCACCGGGAAGTCGGGGAAGCCGCGGATTATCCGGGCTTGGCCCAGCCGGGGCCAGCCCCGGCCCGTTCACTTAGAAGCGTTCGCTCAGGTTGTCGGCGGCCGCATCGGCGGTGGGCAGGAACGCCAGCGCGGTGCCATCGGCGGCGGCCACGGTCCAGCCGGCGCCGGCCGGGGTCGGCTCGAAGGCCAACACATCGCCCACCTTGACCTCGGCGGCCGGGTTGTCCGGGCGTGCCGGCCACTGCAGCACCGCCAGGTCATCGGGGGCCTGCGGGTTCTGCAGGGCCACCTGGAACCCCCCATCGGCCTGCTGCTCCACCCGTTCCACCGTCAGCGGTGGCAACGGGCCGGCCTTGGTCCGCGCGGCATGGGCAATGCGGCTGCGGCGGGCCGAACCATCGTGCAGCTTGCCCAGCCCGGCCGAGGTCAACCAGACCGGCGCGGTCACCACCGCCAGGCTGGCCACCGAGGTGATCAGCACGCTGCTGGCCACCGGATGCTTGCTGTAATACTGCGCCTGGGCCGGTGCGACGCCCACGGCCAACGCAAGCAATGGCGCAGCGGCAAGCAGGGAGATCGGTTTCATGCAGTGGTTTCCTGGGTAGGGGTCCAGCAAGGGCCAGTATCGCTTACCAGCGTTGACCGGAGGGTTGCGCCGCGATCCACAGAACGTTGTTGCTCATCGCTGTCAGGGCACGCGCCAAGGGGAGCAGGGCACTTTGGGATCACGGCTTGGGCGCGGTAACTCCCGCCACCGGAACATGCGGCACCGACAGCTCCTGCTGCAGCCCCTTCTGCTGCTGCACGAAGTCGAACACCGATTCGACCGTCACCACAGAATAGTTGCCCGAGATACGTTCACTGGCAGGATGGTCAGTAACTGCCGCATTGGGCACGAAAAAGCGCGCGCCCAGCCGTTTGGCCACGCCGATATGCAGCGTGCTGGGTTGGTAGTCGTGCTGCTTCAGCCAGCCCTGCACCTGGGTGCGGTTGACGATCAGGGTGTTGTCTTCGAGCTGTGCCAGCGCGGCGGCCAGCACTTCCAGCACCCACTGGTTGGAGTTCTGGTACTCGGCGCGGAACGGGTAGGCCACCACGCTGTAGCGCGCCTCGTGCAGCGCCCGTGCCTGGATCGCCGGCTGGGCCAGCATCGCCTTGAGTGCGGCGCGCAGCGCAGGCGTGGGCACGCCGATGCGCAGGTCGGTGTGGCTGGACGTTTCGCCGATGAAGGTGGCCACGCCCTCGCGGAACAACTGCGATTCGGCGGTCTTGCACGGATTGAGCAGATGCGCCGCGCGCCACTGGCCATCGTCTTCGCGCAGCAGGAAGGCCACATGGCTGTGGCGCAGCCCGTACCTGCTCAGGTCCTGGCCGCCACGCGCGATCAACACCACGTCCACGCCATCGAGCGCATCCAGCGTTTCGGTGGTGGCCAGTGCCACGTCGAACATCGAGGCCAGCGCGGCCGGGGTCGGGTAGCGTTCCACGCACTGCGGCTCGGCCTGCGCGCCGGGCGCGGCCAGGGCCAGCGCAATGCACAGTGCGGCAGGAAGGTATAGGCGCTTCAACAGCGCAGGGCGGGGTGCGTCCATGTCACAGCTTCTCCAGCGGCAACGGCCGCAGCGGCATCATACCGACAGCAATCGCGCCCGCACCTGTGCGGCAATCCGCGCCGTCTCGCGCAGCGGTTCAATCCGCGCATCGCAGTGCCAGTCCAGCCAGCGCGGCTGCAACCGGCCGCGGTCGCGCAAGGCGTGCTGGAACTGCGCCAACCGGCCCTGTGCCTGCCCGGCCAGCGCCACCGCCACCGGCAGGCGCGTGGCGCTGGCTTCGGACAGCAGGTTCACCGAATCGGGCGAGACCACGACCCGATCGGCCCAGCCGAGCAGCCCGGCATACGGGTTGACGCCATCGCCGCCGTCGCCCCAGATCACCTGCGGCAGCTCGGCGAACGCGCTGCGCAGCGCGCCCACCAGTGCCGGCGGAGTGCGCCGCGAGGTAGTGGCCAGCAGGCTGCCGCCTTCGGCCTGCAGCTGCGCGGCCAACTGCTGGAACACCCGCACCATGTCCGGCTCGTGCCAGGGCGCATGCGGGGTGGGCCCGCCCACCAGCAGTGCGGTGCGCGGGCCGGGCAGTTCATCGAACGTGGGAAACGCCGCCCGCCCGCAGGCCAGCCAATCGTCGTTGACCGGGTTCAGGCTGCCCAGCAGGGTGAGCACGTTGCCGCCGCGCAGGCGGTCGTGTTCGGGCACCACCAGCAGGTCCCAGTGGCGGGGCGGCAGGCGCGGGTCGAGGATCTGCACCACCCGGCTACCGCGCCGGCGCAACACCCGCAGCGCCCCGGCGGCCTGGCGGCCACAGCCGATCGCCAGGGCCGGCGGCTCGGCGGCCAGTTCGCTGAAGGCCTGCCCATAGCCGGCGGCGGCGCCGGGTAGCCAGCGCGGCGCCAGCCAGCGCCACGGTGCACGCGGGCTCAGCACCAGCGGACGATGCGCCCCCAGTTTCAGCGCCGAGGCCAGCGCCACCGCCTGCCGCACGTTGCCGGCACGGCCGTCGGTGATCGTCCAGGGGGGACTCCATCGTTTCACGTATGGCATTAATTCGTTTCAGTCAGGCTGGGTGTTGCAACTGTCGCGACACTCTACACTGCCAGCCTTCACCGACGGCGCGCTCGCCCTGCCACGGTAGCCGATCCCGCCACGGTTTCCCCTTTCTTCTGGAGGCTTCATGTCCCACGTACTCGACGCTGCTGCGCTTGACCAGTTGTTCCGTACCGCCCGTACCCAGAACGCCTTCCTCGACAAGCCGGTCGAAGACAGCCAGCTGCAGGCCCTGTACGAACTGCTGAAGTGGGGCCCCACCGCGGCCAACTCCAGCCCGGCGCGCCTGGTGTTCGTCAAATCGGCCGAAGCCAAGGCCAAGCTGGCCCCGGCCCTGTCCGAAGGCAATCACGACAAGACCCTGGCCGCCCCGGTCACGGTGATCGTGGCCTTCGATGAAGACTTCCACGAAAAGCTGCCCTACCTGTTCCCGCACGCCGACGCCAAGGCCTGGTTCGACGGCCCGCGCGAAGGCCGCACCGAATCGGCGTTCCGCAACGGCAGCCTGCAGGGCGCCTACCTGATCCTGGCCGCGCGTGCGCTGGGCCTGGATGCCGGCCCGATGTCCGGCTTTGACAACGCCAAGGTCGACGAGGCCTTCTTCAAGGGCACCGCCATCAAGTCGAATTTCCTGGTCAATCTGGGGTACGGTGACCCGTCGGGCCTGTTCCCGCGGTTGCCGCGCCTGGCCTTCGACGAAGCGGCCCGCATCGAGTAAGCGTTCCTGCCAGAGGCAATGGCAGGTGCCGTTGGTAGCGTCGCGCAGCGACGGCCATGCGTTCTGGCCCGCCTGTGCCGACGGGCTGTTGCATTACCCTTCTTTTTCCCTTGATTTTGACGAGACCTGACATGACCGTGACCCGCAAACTGCTGTTGCCGCTGGCCCTGACCCTGGCCATTGCCGCCTGCTCCAAGCCGGCCGAACAGGCTGCCGCCCCGGCCGCCGATGCCCCGGCCGCCGCCGCCGAAACCGCCCCGGTTGCCGACGCTGCCCCGGCTGCGGCCCCGGCCGCTGCCGCCGTGCAGATCGCCTCGGGCACCTACAAGCTCGACCCGACCCACACCGACGTGCTGGTGCAGTGGAGCCACTTCGGCTTCTCCAACCCCTCGGCCCACTTCGGCAACGCCGACGGCACCCTGGTGTACGACGCCGCTGACGTGACCAAGTCCACCGTGGAAGTGACCCTGCCGCTGAGCGGCCTGAACACCTTCACCGCCAAGTTCGACGAGCACATCAAGAGCGCCGATTTCTTCGACGCGGCCAAGTTCCCGTCGGCTACCTTCAAGAGCACCAAGGTTGAAGCGGCCGGCACCAACAAGCTGACCGTCACCGGCGACCTGACCATCAAGGGCACCACCAAGCCGGTGACCCTGGATGTCACCGTCAACGGCGGCGGCGAGCACCCGATGGCCAAGGTGCCGGCGGCCGGCTTCGACGCCACCACCACCGTCAAGCGCAGCGATTTCGGCGTGGGCGCCTACGCCCCGAACGTCAGCGATGAAGTGAAGATCCGCATCACCACCGAAGCCACCGGCGAAAAGCCGGCTGCCTGATCGGCCACTGATGCAGTAGCAGCACAAAGCCCGCCGCAAGGCGGGCTTTTTGTTGGTGCCCCGGCGCAGCGACAGGCCGTCAACACCCACCCCCGGTAGCGCCACGCCATGCATGGCTGCACTCGGCGCACAACCTTCCCCACCGCGCCAGCCATGCATGGCGTGGCGCTACCCACGCATCCTCATCCCGTAAACTCCCCGCTTCGCGCAATGGAGCACCCCGTGCAAGAAGCACAGTTCTGGATGAAGGAATTCTGGACCGGCCTGAGCCTGCTCGACCTGGTCGGCGGCAGCATCCTGGGCACCCTGGCCGGCCTGCTGGCCGGCATCGCCTGCTGGTACGCCCTGCGCCGCCGCGGCTGGCTGGCCCGGCGCAACCGCTGGCACCATGCCGGCATCGCCACCTACGCGCTCGTGCTGCCGCTGTTGTTCGCCTTCACCGGCCTGCAGCTCGGCTTTACCGCCGGTGCGCAGCGCGCGCTGTACAAACAGATCGACCACTTCCAGCCGCACCTGCAGACCCTGGTCGCCGGGTGGATGGTGGATGTTGAAGACAGCCTGGACGACCCGGCCCTGGCCACGCTGCTGCGCAGCGATGCCAGCGTGCACGAGGTGACCACCCAGGTAGTGGACACCTACCTGGCCGAACACCCGCTGCCCGGTGCCACCTATCTGCAGGGCCAGGGCACGCTCACGCGCTGGACCCGCAAGGGGATCGAACACGTGCGCGGCGCGCTGATGTCGCAATGGGTGGAAGACAGTTTGTCGAAGGAAGTGGCCGGCTACAGCGGCGTGGACAAGCAGGTCTTCCGCGAAGCGCTGGGCATGCGCATGAACGAGTTGCTGCATACCAAGGGCGCCATCCGCCTGCTCAAGGCCCAGCTCACCAGCATGATGCCCGGCATCTACCTCGGCCTGCTGCTGCCGCTGCTGATCGTCATGGCCCTGGTGCTGCTGGAGATCGCCCTGGCCAGACACTACGGCTGGCAGCGCCCGCGGTCAGCAGCCGTTCCGGCAACCCCCGATCGGTAATGCCGGCCGCCGACCGGCTCCTCGCGATCCCCAACCCGACAATGCCGGCCGCCGGCCAGCTCCTCGCGATCCCAATCTGGTAGTGCCGGCCGCTGGCCGGCTCCTCACGATGCCGGTTCGCCCAGGAGCCGGCCAGCGGCCGGCACTACCCGCTTTGGTCGTCCGGCGGAATACCGCGTCACCCAGACGCGTCTCAGCCCGCAGCCACCGCCGCTGCCACCTTCACCAACCACGCGGTGGTGAAATCGGTCGGCACCCGCCGCGCCGGCGCGCTCAAGCCGCTGTCGCGCAGGAACGCATGGGTGGCCTGGGCAAAGCCCTGGCGGGCGATCAACGCGGCCTGCTTCACCGACGCCTGCTGCTTGCGCAGCTGCACGATCTGCAGGCTCGGCTTACCCGGCATCGCGTACTTCTGGTAACGGCGCAGTTCATCGGCCACCAGGCCGATATCGATCGTGGCCTGGGCCAGCGCGATCTGCGCCTGCGCCAGCGGCACCAGCGCCGCGCGCAGCGGCGCGATATTGCCCGCCACCGACGGCGCCAGCGCGGCCAATACCGCATCCAGGGCGGCATCGCCGCGCCCGGCGCGGTCGATCAGGTCGGTCAGTGCCGAAGAAGAGACTGCTTGCATGGAAAGGCACCGGCACAAAACGCAATTATCGCATCCGTACCCGGTGCCCGTCGCGGCTCAATCACCGTCGTGCTCGTCGGCGTGGGCCTTCCAGTAGCCGGTCGAGCGGATCCAGTCCTTGGGCACGCCCAGGTGGCCTTCGATGTACTTGCGCATCATCCGCGCCCGCCGCGATTCGGTAGCGATCCAGTAGAAGGTATCGCCGTCGGGCGCCTCGAAATCGGTCAGCACGTCCTCCAGCAGCGTGCTGCTGGCCGCATCGAAGCCGTTGCGCTCCAGCCACGACACCCGGATCCGGTCATCCTCGGGCAGCGCCTGGCGGTCGCCGGCTTCGGGAATCTCGATATACACCTCGGCCTGCGCACCGGCCGGCAGCGTCTCCAGCCAACGGCCGATCGCCGGCAGCGCGGTCTCATCGCCGATCAGCACATAGGTATCGAAATCGGCTGCGGTCATATGCGAGCCGCGCGGGCCGCCCACCGCGATGGCATCGCCCGGCTGGGCATTGGCCGCCCAGCTGGAGGCCACACCATGGCCGTGCATGACGAAATCCAGCGCCAGCTCCCCGGTTTCCAGGTTCCACCAGCGCGGGGTGTAGTCGCGTGCCGGCGAGGGTGCCTGGCCTTCCGGGTAGCGCGGCCCCTCGGCGGTCAGCGTCGGCAGCACGAACTGGCCGTCCGCATTGGGGAAGAACAGCTTGACGTGGTCGTCCGGCGAGGGCGACACAAAGCCCTCCAGCGCCGGCCCGCCCACGATCACCCGGCGCATGCACGGGCTGATCTCCTCGGTGCGCAGCACCTGCAGCGGGCGGAAGGTCACGGTATGACGCAGCAGTTTGTTTTCATGCAAAGCCATGGGGAATGCCTGTATGCAGTGCGCCGCAGCGCGGCGTAGGGGGAAGGACCTGGCTGGCCAAGGCTGGCTGGGTCGAACAATTCAAAACAAGGGCGCAGCGCATGCTCAGCGCCCGTGCGCGCGGATCCGCGCGGCCGCCTCGCGCAGCGCCTCGGCGGCGCTGGCGGCGCTGTCGTCCTGCCAGCGCCCGTGGCACGACGCCAGCGCATGCTTGACCTCGCGCAACGCCTCGCGCACGCCCGGCGGCAGGTTGGCCTTGGTGATCGTACGCGCGCTGTCGCGCACCCGGCGCAAGGCGGCATCCACCGCCTCGCGCTGCGCGGCCAGCTCGGCCTGGCCCAGCGCGCTCAAGCGGTAGCGCTTGCGCCCGCCGTCCTCCACCGCGTCCACCCAGCCGGCCGCCTCGAACTGCGCCAGCACCGGGTAGATCGAGCCCGCGCTGGGCGTATATACCCGCACGAACATCTCGCTGATCAACTGGATCAGCTCGTAACCATGGCGCGGCTGCTCGGACAGCAACGACAGCACCAGCAGGCGCAGGTCGCCACGGCTGAGCGGCCGGGTGGTGAGCGGGCGGGCAGGGCGGTCGAGGTCGCGCGGCGTGGTCATTTCGATATATCGAATGCGATTGCGGAACGATATATCGAAAACTACCCGCGCCACCAGCCCCCGCACACGCCCGGCAGGGAAGCGTTCAGCTGACCGTTCGCCGCGATGGTGCGTGCCCGTGGTGGAACAATCCGTAGCCCGGACCGCCCGCGTGGAACCTCGTCGCTCGCGCGCACCCACCGCCGCAGGCCCCGCCACTACGGCACCCGAGCCCGTCAGCAGCGCGTCGGCCTACGCCGCACTGTCCCGCTGACCTGCCCATGTCATCGCCGCGCGCGATGCTGGCGCGCGCCGTGGAACCGCACACAGCGCTCTGTCGCTGTCGCGCGCTGTCCCGGCGGACACCGCGCGATGGTTCCATACGCAACCGTAGCCAAGTAAGCAAACCCGTTGGTGCGCTACACTTTGCGGCTAGAAATCTAAAACAGTCGCGCGCGTGCGTGCGGTCATGGGAGCGCAAATGAACTGGTTGAACGAGGTGCTGAACAACGACCCGAATCCTGTGGAAACCCAGGAATGGATCGAGTCGCTGAAGGCCGTTATTGATGTCGAGGGCCCTGAGCGCGCGCATCAACTGTTGGAAGGCATGGTGGAACTGACCCGTCGCTCGGGCGCCTACCTGCCGTTCTCTCCCACCACCGAGTACGTCAACACCATCGCGCCGACCCTGGAGGCCAAGAGCCCGGGCAACGCCGAACTGGAATGGCGCATTCGTTCCATCATCCGCTGGAACGCGATGGCCACCGTGGTCCGCGCCAACCGCAAGCCGGGCGACCTGGGCGGCCACATCGCCTCCTTCGCCTCCGGCGCCACCCTGTACGACGTGGGCTTCAACCACTTCTGGCGCGCGCCCAGCGACAACCACCCCGGCGATTTGCTGTTCATCCAGGGCCACAGCGCCCCGGGCATCTATGCGCGTTCCTTCCTGGAAGGCCGCATCGACGAACAGCAGCTGGACAAGTTCCGCATGGAAGTCGACGGTGGCGGCCTGTCCAGCTACCCGCACCCGTGGCTGATGCCCGATTACTGGCAGACCCCCACCGTGTCGATGGGCCTCGGCCCGCTGGCCGCCATCTACCAGGCGCAGTTCCTGCGCTACCTGGAAAACCGCGGCCTGATCGAAAAGAGCGACCGCAAGGTGTGGTGCTTCATCGGCGACGGCGAAAGCGATGAGCCCGAAACCCTCGGCGCCATCGCCCTGGCCGGCCGCGAAGGCCTGGACAACCTCATCTTCGTGGTCAACTGCAACCTGCAGCGCCTGGACGGCCCGGTGCGCGGCAACGGCAAGATCATCCAGGAACTGGAAGGCGTGTTCCGTGGCGGCGGCTGGAACGTGATCAAGCTGCTGTGGGGCGGTTACTGGGATGCCCTGCTGGCCAAGGACACCAACGGCGTCCTGCGCAAGCTGATGATGGAAACCGTCGACGGCGAATACCAGAACTGCAAGGCCTTCGGCGGCGCCTACACGCGCGAGCATTTCTTCGGCAAGTACCCGGAAACCGCCGCCATGGTGGCCGGCCTCAGCGACGACGACATCTGGCGCCTCAACCGTGGTGGCCACGACCCGCACAAGGTGTACGCGGCCTACCACCAGGCCGTGAACACCAAGGGCATGCCCACCGTGATCCTGGCCAAGACGGTCAAGGGCTACGGCATGGGCAGCGCCGGCGAGGCGCTCAACCCCACCCACCAGACCAAGAAGCTGGACGACGAAGCGGTCAAGCATTTCCGCGACCGTTTCAACATCCCGGTCACCGACGCGCAGCTGGCCGATGGCCAGGTGCCGTTCTACCACCCCGGCCCGGATTCGCCGGAAGTGCAGTACCTGCAGGAACGCCGCGCGGCCCTGGGCGGTTACCTGCCGCAGCGCCGCCGCAAGGCCACCAAGAGCTTCAACGCACCGAAGCTGGAAACCTACGAGCGCCTGCTCAAGAGCAGCGGCGAGCGCAGCTACTCCACCACCATGGCCTTCGTGCAGAGCCTCAACATCACCCTGCGCGACAAGGAACTGGGCCCGCACATCGTGCCGATCGTGGCCGACGAAGCCCGTACCTTCGGCATGGAAGGCCTGTTCCGCCAGATCGGTATCTACGCGCCGTTCGGCCAGAAGTACAAGCCGGTCGACGCCGACCAGCTGATGTTCTACCGCGAAGACCAGAGCGGCCAGGTGCTGCAGCAGGGCATCAGCGAGCCGGGCGCGATCAGCTCGTGGATGGCCGCCGGCACCAGCTACTCGGTCAGCAACGTGCCGATGCTGCCGTTCTACATCTACTACTCCATGTTCGGCTTCCAGCGCGTGGGCGACATCGCCTGGCAGGCCGCCGACATGCGTACCCGCGGCTTCCTGCTCGGCGGCACCGCCGGCCGCACCACGCTCAACGGCGAAGGCCTGCAGCACGAAGATGGCCACAGCCATCTGGCCGCTGGCGGCATCCCCAACGTGCGCAGCTACGACCCCACCTTCGGCTTCGAAGTGACCGTGATCCTGCAGCACGGCACCAAGGCGATGATGGAAGATCAGATTGATGAGTACTACTACATCACCCTGATGAACGAAAACTACACCCACCCGGAAATGCCCGAAGGGGCGGCCGAAGGCATCGTCAAGGGCATGTACCTGCTCACCGACGCCGGCAAGCCCAAGAAGGGCGAACTGCGCGTGCAGCTGCTGGGCTCGGGCACCATCCTGCGCGAGGCCATCGAAGCGGCCGCGCTGCTGGAGAAGGATTTCGGCGTCACCGCCGACATCTGGAGCTGCCCCAGCTTCAACGAACTGCGCCGCGACGGTTTCGACGCCGAACGTTACAACCGCTTCCACCCGGAAGGCGAGCAGCGCAAGGCCTACGTCACCGAACTGCTGGAAGGCCGCCAGGGCCCGGCCATTGCCGCCACCGACTACGTGCGTGCGTATGCGGACCAAATCCGCGCGTTCGTGCCGATGGGCTACACCGTGCTCGGCACCGACGGCTTCGGCCGCTCGGACACCCGCGCCAACCTGCGCCGCTTCTTCGAGGTGGACCGGTACTACATCGCGCACGCCGCGATTGCGGCGCTGGCCAAGGAAGGGAAGATGACGGGTAAGGATGTGGCCCGGGCGATCAAGCAGTACAAGATTGATCCTGAGAAGGCTAATCCTGTAGGGGTTTGATCCTCCCCAGGTTGGAGTCAAATGAAAGGGCGGCCGCAAGGTCGCCCTTTTCGCGCTATAACTATGCAAACCCCTTTCCGGTCTCAACCCCTGCGAACGGCGCCAGTCATGCTGTCCACTCTACGAGAGCTGTCGCAGCTTCATCATTCGCAAAAAACTAATAAGTACGATGAAAAAAAAGAGTAGCGAACTCGAAATCAATGGCAGTGGCCCGAGAGTCATCTCCTTGTTCTCTGGTTGCGGCGGAATGGATTTCGGAATTAAGGCCGCTGGCGGAAGGATTGTCTTTAGCAACGATATCCTTCCGGATGCCTGCGGCACCCTAAAAAAATATTTCCCCGACTCCCAGGTATCTTGCGGTGACATAGCTTCGATTGAGGCCTTTCCCGCAGCGGAGGTCGTAGTCGGTGGATACCCCTGCCAGTCGTTTTCGATGGCGGGCAATCGAGATCCAAAGAAGGATGCTAGAACCAACCTGTACAAACAGTTCCTTAGGGTTATTAAGCTCGTGCAGCCGAAGTACTTCGTGGCTGAAAATGTCTCCGGTCTGAAACAGCTTGGTGCAGGTAGCTTCCTCGAAGAACAAGAAAGGGCCTATAAAAAGGCGGGTTATGCAGTTGCCCACCAACTCTTGAATGCTCGTGACTTTGGTGTTCCTCAGTCTCGAAAGCGACTCTTCATTGTCGGTGTAAGGGAGGATCTCTTTCAAGAATTTTCGTTCCCCGAACCAACGCATGGAAAGCCCACAAAAAAGGCTCCTGATTTGAAGCCTTACGCATCACATGGAGAGGTAATTAAGGATCTTCCTTTGTGGCCCGTAGGCGAGTTCTACGAGCGACCCCATGATCCAGAAGGCCACTTTTCTTGGTATTTCATGTCCCGTAATAGAAAGGCAAAATGGGACGAGCCCGCCTTTACTGTGGTAGCTAACTCGCGTCATATTACGCTTCATCCTGCAAGCCCCAAGATGAAGCTCACATGGTCCAACTTGGCTGACGGTTGGAAGCAGCGCTGGGATTTCACTGATGAGTACGATCACCTCGTCGAAGGTGAGGCACGCCAGAAGCTTGAAGTTCCGCGGCGGTTATCCTGGCGTGAGTGCGCACGAATTCAGACATTCCCAAACGACTTTGAGCCAATTGGAGACGTAGATTCCAAATTTACGCAGATTGGAAACGCTGTGCCGCCAATGCTTGCCGAAATCATGTTTCGACATTTGTTCACTGGAGAGGGGTTGGTCGACCGAAAGCCCTCTCGCAGGAGGCGATAATATGACGCGAGAACGTCTACTGGACGAGGCTTGTAGAGCTCTGGTGAGCGCAGTCTCCGGCGCTTCAAGTTCAGCAAGGAATGAAGCGCAGTTACGACATGAAATTGAACTCGCGCTTCAACTCGCGTGTTCCTCGTTGGGTATTGTTTGGACGCCATTTCAGCTTGAGCGTGCGCTTAAGCGGCGTGGCGCCTCCACCAAGTTTATTGATGTTGCTCATGGCGGCGTGCTTATCGAGTACGAGCCACCTCAGTGTTTTTCTGGAGGTGCAAACGCGAAGGCAAGGTACGCTCGAAGACAGGTGGAGGAGTACTCTAACCTCATCTCTTTTGAGGAGGGTCGGCCGCTTTCTGAGTATCTGTTGGTTGCATGGGATGGGGCGTCGATTACTTTTGGAAGACAGCAAATTGACGGCCACGAGTTCAGTTGGGAGGAAGTGGTCCCATTTGACTTGCAGGCCGCACGACGCCTTTTGCAATCGATGGAGTCTAGTGGGAGACCATTGGTCCATCCCAAGCTGCTTCAGTCCCTGATCGGTCCTGATTCGGCGTCAGGGATTCGGCTGATTCCTCTGCTGTACGCTCAGATATGCAGCAGTTTAAGGGATGATTCAAGCAAGACAAAGATGCTTTTTACTGAATGGGGCAGGTTGTTCGCACAAGTTGTTGGCTTTCAGCCGGACGGCATGAAGCGCTTGCTTAGAAGGCAGGAGATTTCGCATGGGCAGCCCTATGAAGAAAATCCGTCGGCATATCTATTTGCTCTCAATACTTATGTGGCCATCGTTGCAAAGATTGTCGTCGCATCAGCCCTTCCCAATGCCGCGCAGAACGTCCTTGATAGTTCAGTTCCTGTGAAGACTAGGCTTGCCGCTATTGAAAATGGATCCCTGTATGAGGGGTCTGGGATCCTCAATATGCTTGACGGGGACTTCTTCTCTTGGTACCTGGATGGTCGCGGTTGGAGTTCGCTGGAAGAGAGCCTTTCCAGTATGGTGGGCAAGCTGGCTGGGGTAGACTTTGCTATTGCAAAAAAGGACGCGACGACGACTCGCGACTTATTTAAGGGGATATACGAAGAATTCATTCCTCGTGAGATCCGCCATGCGCTCGGGGAGTTCTACACTCCGGATTGGCTTGCAGAATTCACACTCGCGATGACCGAGTGGAATCCAGAGAACTCCATGACAGACCCTGCATGCGGGTCTGGAACATTCTTACTCGAAGCACTTCGGCGTCGTCTTGTTAGCGGCTATCCGCGGAGCGCACGAGAACTCCTTGTAGGCATCAGCGGGGTCGACCTAAATCCTCTGGCTGTGCTCACAGCAAAAGCCTCGCTTGCTGTATTTATAGCGCCACACATGGACCCGAAGGATCCAGTGCGTCTACCAGTGTATCTCGCGGATAGCATAAACCCAGCTAGGCCGGGGGGCGGGCTATTCCCTTCGTTCTATTACTCGCTAAGCACCGAAAGGGGTCAGGTGGAATTCTCGGTCCCGCTGGAGCTGATCAAGAGTGATGGGTTCTATCCTGTCTTTAGAAGAATAAGAGATCTCATCGAGGAAGACCGAGATTCTGACTGGATCGTCGCTGATGTGGAGAGAGTCCTAGTTCGATACGATCTTAGTCCGGATCTTAGCGATGCCCTTCTTCCAACAATTGAGTCATTTGTTGAATTGCATCGGCAGGGCTGGAATGGAATTTGGTGTTCCATTGTTGCAGACCGATTTGCGGCGGGTGCAATTGAGCCTGCACAGTTTGTTTGCGGGAATCCACCCTGGATAAAGTGGAGTAATTTGCCTAGGGAATATACAAGGCAAATTCAACAACTTTGTAAAGAGCTTGGTGTATTTAGTGATGACAAGTGGGTAGGAGGTATTGAGGGCGATGTATCAACTGTGATTGCCTATCAGGCACTCCAGACCTACTTGGTGAACAACGGGCAGATGTGTTTGCTGCTACCAGGTTCAATCTTCGAAACTCCCTCGAGTGCGGGATTCCGAAGGATGAGGGTTGGTAGGGACTCTATGGCTTGCGCCGTGGAAAAAATTGAAGACTTTGATGAAATCGCACCTTTCGACGGTGTCGCCAATATGCCAAGGGCCGTCCTCATACGAAAAGGATCATTTACTTCATTCCCGGTGCAGTACAGGAAATGGAGTTTCGATTCTGCTCCGGCGACCGCTGCTCGCTACATCCGCACATCGACCGAGTTTGAAAGTGTGGCAGCGTCTGAAGACTTGTGTGCCTGGCCAGTGCCAGGTGGTGATGACAGGCCTTGGATCGTAGGGAAGTTAAGCGAGATTGGGGCGTTGAACGCAGCGTTTGGTTCCGCAAATCCAAGATATCAGGCTCGCAAGGGCGTTACCGCTGATCGAAACGGAATTTTCTGGGTCAAGGTGGTCGGCGCAGAGAAGAATGGGCTCACCATGATTGAAAATGAGGCTGGAATAGGTAAAACAAAGGGGATACCTATTGTAAAGGCGCCTGTGGAGGCTGAGCACGTTTTCCCCCTCCTGCGCGGTAGGGGTGTCTCCAGGTTCAGAGCCCGACCCGAGCCAGAGCTTCGCTACTTCGTTCCTCAGCGCTCGATGCACGGCGATCCCGACTTGCATGAAAATAGCCCCTTCTCCTACTCGTTCTTGAAGAATTTTAGGGAAGAGCTTGAAAAGCGCTCAAGCCTTAAGCGCTTTCAGCGGGGACAGCCCTATTACTCACTTTGGTCGATTGGTGAGTACACGTTTGCTCCATTCAAAGTCCTATGGAAGGAAATTGGTGGAAGCAAGTTTGAGGTGGCGTATGTTGGAAGTGCCGACGTTTCGGGGCGCCAGGTAGTGGTGGTGCCAGATCACAAGCTCTATTTCATTCCGGTTGAGACCGAATATGAAGCAGCATTTTTAACTGGATTTCTTGGCTCAACGCCGATATCTAAGGCGGTTGCCTCCTATGGAGCGACGTTGAGTTTTGGAACGAGCGTTAGTAGCTATATCAATATTCCTACATACGATCCGGACTGCAAGCCGATGAAAGATCTGGCGGAGCTCGTCATGATAATTTCCAGGGGGCTCAATAAGGTGGAAGATGTTGAACTGGTTGAGGTTGACCATCTGGTGGAGAAGATAATTTCCACCTGCCGGGAAGTAGATGTCTAGGCCATCTGGACTATTGTGCGAGACCAACGTAGCGTCTCGGGTACCGTAGAAGGCCTTTTCATATGCGACGTCCCCAAGATTGAGTGGCGCAGCGGTTTGGAGTCCAATCCCCAATGACAGCGAGATTAAACGTGAAAAGGCGCTTAACCGAAGAACAGATGATCGGCTTCCTGCGCGAAGTTGAGGCCGGCATGCCAATCAAGAGCCTTTGCCGACAGCATCGCTTCAGCTAGGCCTCGTACACCCGTAGCCCAGCGAGTTCAGGGGCGTGAGCCTGCCCGATGCCAAGCGGCTCAAAGACCTGGAAACAGAGAACACGCGTCTGAAGAAGCACCTGGCAGATGCGTCGCAGGAAGCGTACGAGAAGGGAGTGGCCTTTTGTCTGATCGTTGTCTGATCGATCCGGGCAAACCTGATCAGAATGCTTACGTCGAGTCCTTCAACGGCCGGTTGCGCGATGAATGCCTCAACGAGCACTGGTTCCCGGCATTGCTTCATGCCCGTATCAGCATCGAAAGCTGGTGGCGCAACTACAATGAAGAGAGACCAAAAATAGTGTTGGGCGGGCTAACAGCTGCCCAGCACGCCGCGCAGTTGGAACGAAGCGAGATAACATCAGCAGCGGGTTCTAAACTCGCCCGCTACTCAGTCCGCGGGGGGGGGGCATCGGAGCTTCAATGTTCCTTTGATGCGTATTAGCTGCTTAGAACAAGTCTAGGAGGAGGCCAGAATGTATCAACTCTACAAATTTCGTAGTCCTCCCCAAACGCTAACGCAGCTTCTCTGGCCGGCAGATCCGAATAGCACTCCAGCAAAACCCGATCCATCCCCGCATCCGCATGGTCGATCGCAAAGAAGGTCATCATCGCTTCGTCGAACTCTTGCAGCCACTCGTCGTCAATCCTGATCATCCGCAGTTCTCCTGATGGGCCGCAAGCATGCCGGTCCACCATCCCACCGATTGCGACTGAGCTGGGCCGATTGCGACGCGCCGTAGATGCCGCCGACCAAACCCCAACGATCAACAGAAAAAAGCGATTTCCCATCTTCTGCACCATCCGGCATGGTGCTCTCCGAGCGTAGAAACTCCTCTGGCAGCCCACTTCCCTTGCCACCTTGGCAAGGCCACGCCATGCAGGAGGTCCAACATGCTGACGCCCTGGGATGACTCACCCTTCTTCGAGCCCCCCAAACGCAAACCCTATGCTCGCCCCGCGCGCACCTATCGCGTAGGCGCGCTGACGTACCCGGAGCGCGAAGAGTACGGCCCCTGTGAGCGGGTGCCCTACCTCAAGCTGCGTGGCCGCTGGCTGGACAAGCTCGGCTTCGACGTGGGTGCCCGCCTGGAGGTGGAGGCCACCCACGGCAGCATCACCCTCACCGTGGTGCAGCGGCCGGTGGTAACACCCCCGAAGATCCCCCGAAAGCTGCAGCGCAAAACCGGCTGAGCGGCAGCGCCTGCCTGTCTGGCGGGCACATGCACGCTCATAGCCGGCCAGCTTGGGCGGCGCGCCTAGTCGCAGGGCCAGGGCCGCTGCCCGTGGCAGCACCGCCGCGGTGGCCGGCGCTACGCCAGCCGCGCACGGCGCGTCCGGTGCAGCGGGCAGACAGATCCTGATTCATTACCCAGCAGTGGGAGAACCCCATGAACAACAACGTTGTGGTGCAGTTGAAGGTGGAAGCGGGCTTACGCGCCAGCTTCCAGCAGGCGGCCGGGCGACAACAGCGCCCGCCAGCCCAAGTGATCCGGCAGTTGATGCGGGAGTATGTGGCCCGCCAATCGGCGCCGGCGATGGCCGCAGGCCGGCAGCCGCTTGAAGCGGCCCGGGCCGTGGCGGCGCCGCTGGGGGCGGATGAAACGCTGGCGGCGTCGCAGCCGCCCGACCCGCCGCCGTGCTATGCCGGCGGCGACCGCGATCTGGAACAGATGGCGCAGCGGCAATACGGCTGGCACGACAGCCCGTTTGGCGCGGAGTGAGCGGCTGTTGCCGGGCAGTTGCCCGGCAAGGACGAGGGGGCAGGCCCCCTTAGGTGGCGGGCTTGCGCTGTCGGCAGGGGGGCGGACACATCACTGCGTGCTGCCCATAGCGCACCGCCTCCCTATCCGTCCATGGACGGGCAGGAACTCCCGGCGGTCGCGCCGCCGCCGGGTGCAGTCGCCATAGCCCCGGTCGCTGCGTACTGCAGGGACATGCGCCATTGCGGGGCCGCTGGTTCACTCACTGCTGCATACCCAGCCAACTGAGGCGCCGCCGGGGATGCCATCACCCGCCGAAGGCACCATGTCCATCGCTGCGCAGAAGTTCCGGTGGAAGCGTTTGGTGGCTTCGCTCTGCTCATGGTAACGATAGATCAGCCTCCCGAAGCCGTCCGGGCTCAGTCGCTGTTCCACCTGCACGATGTCGCCGTTGAGGTCGTCCCACTCGCTGGTTCTGATCACGTGGAGGTCGCCATTGGCATGTGCTACGAACCGATCCACGCTGAGCGGGTTATCCGCTGCCGCAGCTGCGGCTGAGCCAAGCGCGAATAGTGCGCCGGCAGCCCATCCCGTGGTCGTTTCAGAGCGACGGCGAGGCTGCACGCTGCTGCCGTTCCTGCGTCTGTTGTTGCTCTAGCGCCTGGTCCTGCGCCTGGCGCTGGCCAATGGCGGCCACCTGGTCAAGGCTGTCCTCTACCGGGCGCTGGGCGGCTTCCAGCGTGGGCACATGCGCACGGGTTGAAGCGGGGTTGGTCGGGTCGCCCTGCACAACGAACAGGTTGTGGGCCGGCGGCAGCGCGGGAGTCTGGATGCTCAGCAGCACGTGGTCCACCTGGGTCAGTCCGGCGCCCTTGGCGGCCACCAGCAGGCTGGCCGACATCCGCTCGCTGGCGTCATCGAAGGACCGGCCATTGGCCTTGTCCAGCTCGCCTACCTTGCCGCGGATCTGGTCGAGCATGCGCTGGTCCGTTTCGCTCAATACCGGCGGTCGTTCTGCGGTCTGTTCTGCAACCGGGCGATTGGGTGCGTTGTCCTGCCGGCGCTCCTGTTCGGCGGTGTTCTTCAGCTCCACCCAGCCCATCCCATCCCGGCCCCGGTCTACCACGGGGAAGATCCTTGCGTTGCCCAGGTCCAACCCGTTGCGCTCCAGCTGCCTGGGATCCAGCCCGAGTTCGCGCAGGTCGATGCGTACGTCCGGTGGCTTCCTGCCACCGGCCAGGTAGTCGTAGTCGCGCGCGATGCGTGCCAGCGGGTCTACACCGTAGTAGTTGCGGTAGTCGGAGTCGCCATGCTTTCCCAGCGTTCCCTTGCCGTCGTAATAGCAACGCTCCACTGCGCTGGTGACGTGATGACCATCCTTGAACGGTGGCTTTGTAAGCGAGTCATAAGACAGCCCCGGTGCGAATGCCTTGGCACCCCCTTCGCCCTGCATGCAGCGCGAGGTTGAGGTTGCAAGCAGACGGGACTCAATCACAGCGTCCGGTGCTGCCGGGTCGAGATGTTTCAGTCGGCTGTTCAGGGCGCGCAGCCCTGCCACTTCCGCCAATGCCTCGTCCTGTCTGCCCTTGTTGAGATAGGTACGAACGTGGCTGGTAAGGTCCACTGTGGTATCGCGCGCTTTGTAGGCCTCATCTATTGCAGTCTTGTAGCCTGCAGAAAATTGCTCAAGCGCGTCTGACCGGGTATCTGCGAGTACGCCGTGCATGGTCTCGTGCCCCGAGAACTTCAGTCAGGACATCAATTCGGCCTGTACCGTGCCAACTGCGAAAGATGGAGTCGCTGACGAAGATGGTGCCGGGTTGGCCACGTTCGCCGGCCTGGAAATGGCCGCCGTTGTTCTCGCCATATGAAACGGCAATGCGGCCAACCTTTCCGTCGTCGGCAGCATTGGCTAGAAGATCTGAAAGAAGCGGTGATTCCCCAATGGCCTGACGGATGCCGCTTTCAGCACCTGGTGGCAACTGGCGGTCCTGCTTGAGCGGCGCAAGCAGCGGTTCGATACGCGCATCTACTGGCTTCATTCAACACCTCCCGAGAAGCGCATGCCGTAGACGCACGTCTTCAAATTTCCAGCGCTACCAGTGGTGTGGGTAAGCAGGCTCGAATCGAAGGTCGTTCCTCCGTCTGCCAGTGGACGCCAGTAGCGCTGCAGATGACCCCGCTGGAATGGCACTTCGCCGCCATCATGGTACCCGGCGGCTTGCAGTGACCGTCCGGCGGCAGCTGCGTCCCACAGGCAGGGCTTGTTGTTGCCCTCGGTGAGCGCCTCGCCCCCTGGAGCGAAGAACATCACTTCGTGGATGGGCAAAGCGGTTGGCTGCGGGAGTGGTACGAAGTTTGCGTAGAAAAGGTACCCATCTGCCAACGGCTGGCGTTTGGCCTCGCCGCCAGCGGCACCGGATGCAACCGGTACGAGTGTCACGCCGAACGCCAATGCGAACGCATCAGCCGAAACATCGGAGGGTTGCTTCACCGATCTTGCGTAACCGATCAGGCGCTCCTGCAGTTCGCTCAAGTGCATCGGCACAGCGGCTTGTTCATGCACAGGCCCCGGCGATGGGGCCTGTGCCGGGGCGGTGGTGCGCGCGCAGGCGGTGGGCAGCGCAAACGCAACCAGGCTCATGACGGCAGTTAGCAGGTGGAAACGTGCCATGGTGCGACCTCAGTGGTGCTCAGTGGATGCTAGGGCAATCTCGGTCTCCGGAACATGACGGGGTTCTCACCCCATCCGCATCGCTGCACCTTGGCTTTGCTGGCTCCGCTCGTCCTGCACCTGCTGTTCGGCCTGCATCGCCACCGCCTTCTGCTGGCGGTCCTGGCTGATCACTTCAAGCTGCTGCAAGGACTGCTCGACCGGTGTCTGCACCGCCAACTCGGTGGGCATCATGGCGCGCTGGTGCGCCGGGTCGGCAATCGCGCCCTGCACCACAAAGACATTGCGGCCGGCGTGATGGTTTGGGGTCGCGTTGCTCAGTACCACGTGATCTGCCCGCTCCAGGTCATTCTGCCGGGCCAGTACCATCAGGCTGGCGGTCAACCGCTCGCTGGTGTCATCGAAACTGCGGCCCTGCCTGGCGTCCAGCGCGGCCACGCCCTGGCGAACCTGCTGCAGCAATGCGTAGTCCGCATGCCCCGGGCCGATATCGGCCAGCCGCGTGGCGGTCTGGCCGGGTTGGTCCGGGCCATCGACCGACACCGTGCGCGGGCTGCGGGTGATATCCCGGTACGGGTCGTCCGGATGGAAGGCACCGGCCTTTTCCTGGCGCTCAAGCCGCAGTTCACGCGTGTCGTTCAGGCTGTCGATGCGCGCCGGGTTCTTCTCCTCGAGCAGTGCCACGTTGCCGGCACCGATACTGGCGGCGTACCACTTCTGTTCCTTTCCATCGTAGATATGGAAGACCGATTTGCTGCCAATCACGTTCGGGTCAACGGTGGCGCGGCTTGCCAATATGGCCGAGGCTTCCAGCGCACTGAGTTTGGCAAAGTAGCCGATGCCCCCCATGGCCGGCATTTCGGAACGGACATGTGCGGCCGTTCGGCCCGCCCGGATTGCGCCACCCCACTCGTTGTCGAGCATGTCCTTCCAGATATGCTCGGCTTTTTCGGGGCCGCTTTTCTCCGTGGCCGCCTGGAGCAAAACGCGTGGCGTCCAACAGTTGGGGTCGAGCCCATGCATCTCGAATGCACGGTCGTGGGCCTGCATCACGTCTTTGCCTGGAAGGTTCAGCGCCAGGTCTGGGCGGCTCTGTTGCATCCAGTGGTTGCGACGCTCCAGGTCCTGCATGAGAAGGGTTTGCCCGAACGCATCCCATTCCCGCTCTGACAATTCCGCATTGGCGAAGCGAGAACCCTTGTCTTGTTGCGTTGCTGCGTAATCCTGCGCGTAGCTGTTGGCCACTGCGCCCGGCACGCTGTCGTTGCGCACGACACCCAGGGCAAGCGTTCCGTAGCCGTCCGCCCCGGGAAGCTGGGAGAGATAATTCCAGTACAGCTCGCGATTCCCGCTATCGGCGTAGCTCTTCAGAATTCTGGTGTCGTGATCGGTCAATCCTGCCATGAACTACTCCCTGTCTACGTGGATCACTTGACCTTGTAGCGGCTCAAGATGTCCCGCACTGCATCTTCCATGCGCTTCCAGTCTTTCAGGAAAGCCCGCTTGTAACTCAAGCTGATCGAGAGGCTATTGCCGGTATCGGAGAGGTAATGCGTGCATCCGGCGGCCACAGCCTTGTCGATGCTGATGACCTGGTTGCCATCGAGCACAACGCCGTCCTCCCGGGCGGTAGGATTGTCGCATTTGATGAAGGTAGTGAGCCTGCCGTCAGGTGCGCGCGCGACGTACCAATCCGCTTCATAAAGCGGGTTGCGTACGGGCGGCCGGCCATAGACGGCCTGGTAGGCCTTGCCGTAGGTCGCCATGCGCTCTTCATCGATCGCGTAGGGGGTCAATCCCATGCGTTCTGATTGGGCTTTGCGCAGATCCAGGCGATCCCTCGGGTCCTGGCGTTCCACGGAATCTTCGGGGGTGATCGCCTCGTTTGACGAGAGCCGCTCCAGCGAGGTTTCGATCGGTGCCCTGTCGATGTAGTCGACAAGTACCGATATTTCCTTGCGGAAGTCGTTGGTTCTTGGCGCCGCCCTGGCCCCTGGCGCGGTCGGGGTCATGTCCGGCCATTCCAGCTTCAGGCTCAGGCCTTCGCCGAACGGGCCGATCTGGTTGTCGAAATAGTTGGCCGGAATCCGGAAGGTGTTCGGCCCCAATTTCACTTCCACCGGGGCGTCGGTGTAGGTGTGGCCGTTGATCGTTCGGCCTTGTTCCATAGGTTGCGTCATATTCGAGTTCCCTTTCTGTTCCGGTGCCGGCGTGCGTGCACAGGCACTGGCGCTCAGCGCGATGGCCACTGCAACGGTCAGGCACCGGCCGGATGACATGACGTTCATGGGCATTCCATTGCGGTAATGCGGCCAACTATAGGCAACCGGCCGCCAGGGCTCCAGTGCAGCGGTCACCTTTCCGGGCGCATGCGGGGGCAGGGTGGGTGGGCAATAGGTTTCCGCCCCTTCACCGTCGTATGCGATCATCGGTGCAGACGAGTGCCGCGGCAGGTTGGACGGCGCGGGGAAGGATCGGTTTCAGACGAGGCTGAATGAGCATGGAGCACGAACACCGCTACACGGTTACCGTTTATCTGGCCGCGCCGGGGACGCCGCTGCGCGACGGAAATACCTCGCTGTCCGGGCATATGTACCTGCAGGTCAGCGATGGGGTGAACCACGACAGCTACGGCTTTGGTGCCGGTGGGCACGACGCGGCCGGCGCGGCCTCGGCAGGCGCGGAGGTGTCGCGCGGGGATGCGGTTGCCTATCAGGATCCCTACTATGCGCGCACGCTGGAAATCAGCCGGGCGCACTACGACAGCCTGCGCGCGTTCGGCGCAGACCCACGGCAGCATGGCTTCGATATGGCCCAGCCGTTCGCTGCCAACCGCTGTAGCGATTTCGCCTGGGCGGCGCTGGACCACGCCGGCATTCACAGCTACCTGGGCCTGGGCGCGGAGACGGTGCAGGAAAGCGCGTTCTCGGTGTTGTTCAACCTGCCGGAAATCCAGAGCGTCCGGCCGCCGTTCCCGGCCAGCCCTTTGAATGCCGAGCGCCACCATCCGCTGCCCGGGCGCGACGTCGCACACCGCCCGTTGTCCGCGCAGGTTGCACCGCCGGCACCGGAGGCGACACGGCCGCTGCCGACGGTGATCACCCCGGCCGATCCGATGCACCCCGACCACGGGCTGCTGGCCCAGGTGAGCAGCAAGGTGGCCGAGCTGGACGCCGCCAACGGCCGCACCTTCGACGCCACCAGCGAGCGCATCAGCGCCAACCTGCTGGCGCTGGCCAAGCAGAACAATCTCTCGCGGGTGGACCACGTGCTGCTCAGCACGCGCACCGAAGACGCGCATGCCGCGCAGAAGATCTTCATCGTGCAGGGCGACCGCGACGATCCGGCCCACCTGCGTGCCAGCATGCCCACCGAAGTGGCGGCCAAGCCCGATGCGGACGCGGCGTCCAAGCGCGGCAAGTGAAGCGGCGGCGAGGCGGGGTTTTCCAGCGGGTGGCTGGACCGGGGCGGGCACGGTAACGGCTGCAGCAGCACGGTGCGCCGACCAAACCCGGATGTGCCCGGCGCAACGACCCAAGCATGGCGCCGGATACCGCGTTGCCGCGCACCGCCGGCAGCGCAGGGCACCCCGGCGGCACCGCACCTGCTAACATGCCCCGACCTGCCAGCCTGCCCACGCTCCATTGTTGTGTGGCCGGCCGCTGATGCAGCACCGTTGTTGAGGGTGCCCATTGCAGCGGCCGCGCGAGCCAAGGACTTACCTCCTCTGCCCTCACCAGGACGCTCGCATGTCTGCACACTCTGTTTTCCGTTCCGCCGCCCTTTCGCTGGCGATCTCGCTGGCCGTGGCGGTTCCCGCCGCGCAGGCGGCCGCCGATGCTGCGCCCGCTGCCGGCGCCACGGCCACCGCCGCCGCGGTACAGCGCAAACCCATCGCACAAGGCCTGTACGAGCTGGCCTTCAGCCCGAAGCAGAATGCCGTGTTCGTCGCCTCCTCCGGTGGCTTCGGCGATGACGCCGGCCCGGCCCAGGTGCTGCGCCTGAACCCGGCAACGCTGGCGGTGGAAGCGGCCATCGCACTGGAGCGCAAGGGCTTCGGCGTGGTACTTGATGACAGCAACAACCGCCTGTACGTCGGCAACACGGTGGATACCTCGGTGACCGTGGTCGACACCGCCGCCAACAAGGCGATCGGCACCGTGCAGCTGATGGAAAAGGTGGTGGGCAAGGACGGCAAGGCCGCCTACAGCCACGACCTGCGCGAGCTGGTGGTGGATGCGCCGAACCATCGCCTGTACGTCACCGGCCACTCTGGCGAAGGCAGCGTGCTGTTCGTGGTGGATACCCAGTCGCTGAAGCTGGTGGACACCATCGCCGGGCTGGGCAAGGCCAAGGCACCGGGCCTGGCGTTGGATGCCAAGGGCAAGCGCGTATACACCTCCAACCTGTTGGCCGAAGTAGTCACCGTGGGCACCGACAGCGGCAAGGTCGAGCAGCGCTTCAAGATCAGCGCCGAGCAGCCGATGAACATCGCCCTGGACCCGTCCGGCAAGCATCTGTTCGTCACCGACCAGGGCTCGGCGATGATCCGCAAGTACCAGGCCAGCAGCACCCCCGGCTTCGTGTCGGCGCACCCGGGCCAGCGCGTGCTGGTGCTGGACCGCAGCACCGGCAAGGAGCTGGCCAGCATCGCCACCGACGCCGGCCCGCTCGGCATCCTGCTGGACGCCGGGCGCAAGCGCCTGTACGTGACCAACCGCGATGCAGGCACGGTCACCGCCTACAACAGCGATACCTACGCGCCGGTGGCCACCTACGCGGTGCCGGCCCACCCCAACAGCCTGGCCCTGGATACCCAAAGCAACGTGCTGTACGTGACGGTCAAAAATGGCGACGCCGAGGCCAAGGGCAGCGCGGAAAGCGTGGCGCGGATCGCGCTGTAACGCGTCCATGCGGGGCGTGCGCATCGGTCATACTGCAGGGCAGACCGACGCATGAGATCAAGGATGTCCACTTCCCCTGGCGGGCGGCAGCAGATGCTGTCGCCCGAACTTCGCCACCGCCTGCAGGCCGACCTGCGCTTCCAGCGCGCCACGGGTACGGCGTGGCTGCTCGGTGTTGCCTGCCTGGCCCTGGCCGCCACGGCATTCGCCGCCTGGTTGGGCTTGCGCACGGTAGGCACGGTGCCGACCCTGCTGCCGATGTTCGCCACCGCGGTAGCGGGGCTGGTGGCGGTGATCGCCACGGGGTGGCATCGCCGTCGGCGCACGGCAGCGCTGCGCGCGGTGCTGGCGGCAGGGCAGGTAGTGGTGCTGGAGGGACGGCTGGATACGCCGGATATTCTGCCGGCCACGCAGGCCTCCGGCCGCGGCCTGCGCGTGTATGCGCTGGACGGGCAGGTGCATCGCATCGTGGCCGAATCGCCGGGCAGCGACGCATTGCTGGGCGGTGTAGCGCAGCAGGTGCGTGCTGCAGTGGAGGCTGCATCGGCGGTGCGCCTGGTCGTCAGTGCCGGGCACGCGCAGCACCTGCTGCAGGTGGAGTACCCCGGTTTGCCGCCAGCACAGCTTGAATCCACCCCGATGGATGCCCGTGACTGGGCCGACCTGATGGCGCGCCCGCGCGCGGCGCTGGGTGCGGCGGCATGGCTGGGCGGGGCGATGCTGCTGGGCCTGGCGGTACTGGCAGGGCTGCCGGCGGTGAGCGGTGGTTTCAGCCTGTGGCTGGGCGCCGGGTTGGCGGTGCTGCTGGCGTGGCTGCTGGTGGTGTGCGTGCCGGCGTGGTGGATGTGGCTGCGGCGCGCGCAGGTGCACGGCCAGACGGTACGCGGACCGGTCCAGGAACTGATGCTGGCGCGCCGGCACCAGGGCCGGCAGGGCGTGGAATATGCATTGTTGGCGCGGCTGGACGGGCGTTGGCATCTGCTGCGCACCGCTGGCAGCGCCCGTGCGCTGCACGCGGGGCTGGACCTGCGCGGGACCATCAGCGTGCGTTATGCCGTGCTCGGCGACCGCCACGTACTGTTGCGTCATTCGGCGCCGCTGCCGTAAACCGGATGCGGCCCGAGCGGTGCGCGTCATCGATAGGCCCTGCACATTACTTCCATAGGTTGCAGTTATCGAATGTCGCGCATCGCCTTGCAGGGCGGGTCTTTGGAGACGTCGAAGCAATTGATCGATGCTGCAACTGGCGGTATCCATGCGATTGCAATTAGTTTCATGGATTCAATTTAAAAGGCCTCGCAACATGCTCCTCTGAATTCCATTGGAGCAGGCTATTGACTGCGCAACCCACCCTGCAGGCCGTGACCTTGCCACCGCTGGTGCTCCTGCACCTGCGGCAGCGTCTGCTGCCGGCTGCAACGGGGCGGATGTCGTTGTGGTTCCTGCTGCCCGCACTGTCGATCCCGGTGCTGCTGTGTACCTGGCGCTGGCCGCTGCTGCACCTGGGGTGGATGCTGGCGGTGCTGGCACTGGTCGCCGCCGGCCTGGTGCTGACCCGCTACCTGCCGTGTTTCACCGGTACCGACGTGGACCGGGCGGTGCTTGCCGCCGCCCTGGCCAGCGGGCGCGGGCGCATGGTGCAGGGCCGGCTGGAACGCCTGCAGCGGATCACCGTGGGCCGGCATGCCGGGCGCGCGTACTGCCGCTACATCATCGATGGCATCGTGCACGATGTGCAGTGCGATCTGCCCGGGCCGCAGCTGCCGGGCATCGTGCTGGTGCGCAGCGCGCTGCTGGGCCAGCCGATCCGACTGTACCTGCCCGAGCACGGCGGCAACCTGCTGCTGGGCGTGGAATACCCCACCCAGATCAAGCCGTACCGCGCCGAATTGCCGGTGCCGGCCAACACCGTCCAGGCACTGCGCCGTCGCCGCTGGCAGGGCCTGTATGTGGTGTCGCGGAAGTGCCTGCTGGCCCTGCTGATGCTGGCCATCACCAGTGCCGGCCTGCAGTTGCCACCGGAACTGCTGGTGGGTGCGGCGCTGTCGATGCCGCTGGTGATGGCCGGCCACTATTTCCATCCGTCGGCGGTGCTGCAGCGTGCACTGCCGGTTGCCGACGGGCAGCTGCAGCACTGGCGCATGCAGGGCTTCGTCGATGAAATCGCGGTGGGGCAGACCGGCGTCGACCTGTGGCGGCAGTCCACGCTATGGGGCCGCATCGGCGGGCATTGGCATGTGCTGGAGCAGCACGCCACCGCACCGGCGCGGCCGGTGCAGGCACTGGGCCGCGAGATGATCCTCCATTACGTGATCGCGCCGGATGCGATGCATCAGCTCGGCGCCCGTTTCGGTCAGGCCAGTCCGATCATCGGCCGGCGCGATTGTGAGCCCGCCGCTGCCCCGGCGGTTCCCTAGCCGCGATCTGCGGCGAAGCCGGGGCTCGGCCTGCTGGCCGGCAAACCGGCGGGCGCGGTGGGGCACCAGCCCGCTACCGGTGCACTGCAGGGCAGGTTGCCCATGCGCCAGTGCGGTGCGCGCAGCGCGGCCGGCCGCGAGGTTGTGCCGGCCAGGCAATCGGCGCACCGTGCGGTGCTGCCGCCGGCGCGCAGCGCCTTCTTCAATGCGGCGTGTTCGGCCGGGTGCACGCCCAGGCCATGCAGCAGCAGGGTGCGGGCGAGCCCGCAACACGCGGCGCGGCGCAGGTCGCGGCCGTAGGGGGAGACGGCGTGCGGGTATAGCGGACGAAGTTCCATCTGGTCCGGCTCCAGCCAGGTGTTGTACCGCCGCTACTGTGCGGTGGGCTTGTCTCATGGATTGAGACGGACCGGTGCCGGTGTTTGAGCGTCATCCCGCAGAGGGGCTCACATACAGTGATTGAACGCGACCGGGCACCTGGCCTCATCGGCATCAAGGCACTTCATGACCGCTTCCTCTCGAGCCTCATCGACGGTCTTGCCAACGCTGCCGTAGCTGTTGATGGGTTGGTCGGGCTTGCCGAAGCGCACCACTGCAGCGCACTGCCCGCTGGTGAAAGCCACAATCACCTTGCAGTCCTGCTGACCGCATCGGGCGATGGCGGTATCGCTGGCGTCGCGCTCGTTCAAGCCCAGGTGGATACCGTATGCCTTGCTGGCACTTCCACCGGCGATGGCGGTCCAGGCTTGCGCCATGCTTGCCCTGGGGTTGCTGTTGGCGGGCTTTTCCGCAGCCTTGGTGGTGCCACGCCTTTCAAGGGGCTTGGCAATGAACTCGGCGGCACCTGGAAACGGAAGATACTGTGGTTCGGCGATCTTGCCCTGGGCGGTAAAGTCGACACGACGCAGGAAGCGGTCCAGCGGGCTGTATGCGTATTTCCAACCATTGCAGAACGCCTGCTCGGGGGGGCTCTTGCAGTCTTTGCCGCCGGCAGTCTTGCATGCTTGCAAGGCTGCGGCGATTGCCTTGGCCTTGTCCTCGCCCGGACTGAAGTACATGCCGCCCTGCCCGCTGTATGCCGGGGCAACGCAGGAGTTGGCCAAGCTCAAAACCGGGTAACAGACGCCTTCGCACTTCTCCATCGCCTGGCGCATCGCATCCTCCTTTGATGCAGCGTTGAGCTGGGCATTCCATGAGCCGCTTTCAGTGCTGACCACGATGGTGGCCCACCAGTCGCGGCTGGCATCCTTGCGAACCTTGGCGTGCTCTGCGGCGGCGATGTTGGCCGCGAGCTGATTCTGGGCAGCAACCTCGGCGCCGTTGATGTAGGCCGTGGATTGCTGGTTCTGCATCCAGTTCTCGTAGTGCATCGTATTCTGCTGATGCTGCTGCAGTTGTGCCTGACGCCCCATCTGTGCCTGGGCCGAGGGCACCACCAGGACCAGCATGCTGGCAAGCAATCCGGCCCAGCCAAGATTAGAAGCAGTAATCATTCTGCAGCTCGCATTGTTTGGCGCCGGAAGCCACGCAATCGGACATCGCCTTCTTTCCGAGCTGGCCTGGCTTGATCTTGCCGGCTTCGCCGCTGCTGACGAAGATCGCGCGGACATTGGGCTTGGCGCCCTTGTCAGCGGCAACCGCCATGCAATGGTCGCGTACCGGGAATGTCGCCAACTCACCGCAATTGCCGCCGCCCTTGGCGTTGCATTCCTTCTTCGCACGCAATCGGGCTTCGGTGTCGGTGCTGCCGATAGCCGTGACCACCTGTTGGGTGGCGTCGCTGACCGCAAGCCCGATGTACAGCTGCATGCCTTCGGGCATTTGCGCACTCATGGTGCCGGCAGGAGGAAGGTCGCCGATGGGCGATGTACTCTGCGCGACCACCATGGTGCTGACGGTGAGGCATGCCAGCAAAAGCCAACGCGAATGACCAATGCTCTGCTGCATTTTGATTACTCCTGCTTACGAATGAGGGCTACTGCGTGAGGGGATGCACGCACTGCTGACGACACAGGATAGCGGCCGGGTTCTGGGAGACGTATAGGGCTTTCCCTACAAATGAGCGGAGGACCCTATCGCTTGATCGCCAACACCCCGTCCAGCGCCAGCTCGGCCTTGAAGCCGGCCTTCTCCAGCCGCTTGGCCACTTCGCGCGGCACATCGCGGCCGCTGGTGAGTTTGTTGGGCGCACCGGTGTAATGGAACATCCGTCCGCCCTTGCGGATCACCCGCGCCAGCTGGTCGTAGAACACCTGCGAGTACAACTCGCCGGCAATGCCGAAGCGGGGCGGGTCGTGCAGGATGGCGTCGACCGAGGCGGTCTCCAGCGATTCGATCGCCTGCGATACATCGGCCTGGGTCAGCGACAGGCGGCCGCCGCTGCTGGCCGCGTCGGGGTCCGGCGACCATGGGTTGAGCGTGCGCAGCCAGAGCACGTCCGGGTTCTTCTCGTACGACTGGATGCGGCTGACCCCGCCTTCCAGGCAGCAGGCGGCGAAGTAGCCCAGCCCGCCGCAGGTATCGAGCACGGTCTTGCCGGCCGGGGCGATCAGCGCCACCTTGCGCCGTGCATCTTCGAACGGGGAAACCTGCGCGCTGGGCAGCATCTTGATGCCATCGATCTCGAAGGTCGGTGCGTCCCAGTCGGTGGGCACCAGCTTGATCAGGGCCGAACCGAAGCGCGATATCGCCAGGAATTCCTCGCCGTCCCAGTAGTACAGGGTGCGGTCGCGGGTCTTGCCCGGGTAGGGGTATGGCTTGCCCTGCCACTGCCAGTGATCGGCAGCCAGGGTGGCGGTACCGGTCGAGCGGCCAAGGTCGAGCGAGCCGCTCCATTGGCCGTGCCCGGCATCACGGGCAGCGAGCAGGGCGTCGGCAAGCGGGCGGGTCAGCAGGGGGCCGGTGTAATGGGGCACGGGAGTCGGGGCCGCCGATGCCGCAAGGCAACCGGACGACAAACTGGTCAGGGGGGGGCATCGTACCCGAGATGGGCCGGGGGCGAACCGCGCGGCCGGCCCGTGCTGCGGGCCGGAACCGGAACGGCGGCAGGTCACCTGCGCAACGGGGCCGATCGCTATAGTCTGCGGTCAGCGGTACGGCCGTTCCGGGCCGTGACCAGGGAATCGATGCATGCGTGCTGTTCTGCCAACCATGGGTGCCGGTATCGGCCTGCTGCTGCTCGTCGGCCTGACCGGTTGCGGGGGCCCGGCCGACGCCCCGCATCCGGTCTCCCTGCAGGAGGTACGGTCGATCCGGATCGAATACCGCCACGGACCGTTGCATCCGGTGGAAGAGGTGTACCAGCTGCGGCCCGGTGCCAGCCGCCGTGCCTTTGCGCGCCGCTCGCTGGTGGCTGGTGGCGCGCAGGCCGGCACGGCCGACGACGTGGTGCCGGCACAGCGGATCGGGGAACTGCTGTGGGCGTTGTCGGCGCCGCCGGTGGCGCGCGAGCGCGGCGTGGAGGCGGTGGCGCGGCGGGTACGTCCGGCCCAGGTGCTGGCGCAGGCCGGCGCGTTCAACGCACAAGGCAGGCTGCCCTGCAGTGCCGGCGACAGGCCGCGGCACCTGCGCGCCGCCCTGCGAGGTGGCGCGCTGCGCCGGCAGGTGGACGGGTATTACGGGCCGTCGCGCTGGAGCGGTGATGCGCCATCGCTGCGGGTGGTCATCGACTATGAACATGCGCCTGCACTGGTGTTCCATTCGCAATCGCAGAAACTGCAGATGCTGCCCTGGACCCGGGAAGACCCGGTTGCCGGCACCAACGCGCCGGTAGCGTTCTGGTCGGTACCGGTGAGCCAGGCCCTGTTGCGCCTGCTGCCACCGTCGTCGTTGGCGGCCCGGCGCCTGGCAGCACGCGAGGATACGGATCTGGTCGGGCGGATCGCGCGCGCCGCCGACGCCGAATGCGCCGGCAGCAACACCGCCGCCACGCGTTGAATGCAAGCGCCGCGACCGTTCCTGTGGCGGTTGTGCGGCAACCTGCACATACAAGGCGAACCCTGACAGCCGGCGCCGTTGCCAGCCGACAGCAGCCTCGTTGTTCCGCTGATCGTCGCGGTGCAGGCGGGATTGCACACTGTGCGCATGTCCCAGCCAACATGCCAATGGCCAGCAGGTACCGCGTACTTCTTCAGTGCGCATCTGCGCGACAGCAGCAGCCGGCTGCTGGTCGACCACGCGCAGGGCCTGCGCCTTGCGTTCCGTGTCGCGCAGCAGGCGCGGCCGTTCCGCATCAACGCCATCGTGGTGCTGCCCGATCACCTGCATGGCATCTGGACGCTGCCGGCAGGCGATGAAGACGGCCACCGGCGCTGGGTGCAGATCCAGGCCATCTTCGACCGCCAATTGCCGGGCCTGCCGCCGCGCGCGGTGCTGCGCCGCGACCGTCGCGCGCGCCCGCTCTGGCACAGCAGTTTCCGCGAGCACCGCATTGTCGATGCCGAGGACCTGCGCCGGCACGTGGCGTATGTGCACCAGAACCCGGTCCGGCACGGCCATGTGCGCGACCCGGCGGCATGGCCGTACAGCTCCATCCATCGCCTGGGATGTGTGGAGCCGGTGCCATGCTGAAGTACGGCCGCCGGTTGCCGTCATGCACGCGCCTGCGGGTGGGGCGCTGTGCGCTTGCGTTGCGTGGCAGGGCGCGGCCGGGCGCGCCTGGAGAAGCGCGGGGGATGCGGCGGCGAGGCGAAGGCGCCACCGGAGCGGCAAACGCGGCGGGGATGCCAGTGGCCGCAGGCTGCCGTGCCGGTAGGCGCGCGTGGACCGGCAAGCCAGCCTGGCAGCAGGGCCAGCCGGCCGCCGGCGCGGGGTCTGGATGGCCCCGGGCATCCGGACACGGCCGGCGTGCGGCTCATCTGCAGCGCGCTATGAGTGCGCAGCGGCGGCGGCATCTGCCGCCCCGGCTGCCGCCGCCGCAACTGCACATCCGAGGCTCGCCGCTGCGGTGGTGGTGCCCGCTGCAGTGGCGGTCAGGGGCAGCGGACCTTGAACACCGGGCCGGCGCCGATCAGCACCAGCGCCATGTAATCGCTGTCCTTGGCCTTGCCCTTGAGGGTGGCACCGGCGTTGAAGTGGAAGATCCCGAAGCCGCCGTTGGGGTGCACCAATGCCTTGTCGATCTGGTCGGCATCGTCCTTGAAGAAGCGGGCGATATCGGCACGGGTGGATACCTGCAACGCGGTGGGGTCGCGCTGCCACTGCTCATCGCGGTTGAACGACACAAGGTACCGGCCCTGCTGCTGCTCGATGCGGAACTCCGCCGGCTTGCGCGCGTGGGTGGCATAGCAGCCCAGCATGGGATCGGAGGAGAACACCCCGACGCCGCTGTCCTGATTGCCGCAGGCGGTCAGCAGCGGAGCGGACAGCAGCAGGCAGAGGATCGGGCGCATGGCAGCACTCCTGGGCGGGCATGCGGCATTGTAGGCACGCAGGCGTAGTGCCCGGTGTAGAGAACGTCGCATCACCTGACGGCAAGGGTGACGCTGTCAACGGCATTGTCCCTGGCATGGAAGCCCACACCGACTTGAGCCGTTTTATACGGAGCATTCGCCTGGGCGTAGTCGACAGTACGATCTGCAGCGCCGGGAGCCGGGACGGGTCACCGGCACTGTGCGGCAGTGGTCCCGCGCGGCTGCAGCGCCACGCGACGGGTGCCGATTCCACGTGATGGTGGTTGTTGTGCCAAACATCCACGGGGCCGCTGCGCAGGGCAGCGAGGCTGCTCAGGCCGGCGCGCCGACCTGATGCACTTCCACCGTGACATGCACCAGTTCTTCGTGCACGGCCAAGGCCTGGCGGATGTGGTCCGCGTTGAGCGCAGCGTCGGTGACGATGCTGGCGATGACCGCGTACTTGCCGCGCCCGACCTGCCAGACATGCAGGTCGGCCAGTTGGGCGGGCCACGGGCCTTGTTCGATTACCTCGCGCACCTCGGCCACCACCGGGGCATCCATCTGTGCGTCCAGCAGCACACGGCTGGTATCCCGCAGCAGGCCGATCGCCCAGACCGTGACCAGCACCGCGCCGACCAGGCCCATCACCGGGTCCAGCCATGCCGCGCCCCAGAGCTTGCCGCCAATCAGGGCGGCAATGGCGAGCACCGAGGTGGCGGCATCGGCGAGGACGTGCATATAGGCCGAGCGCAGGTTGAGGTCGTGGCCGGCATGGCCCGCCGCACCGTGGTCGTGGTCATGGGTGTGCCCCGGCGGATGCGCGTGCGCATGATGGTGGTGACCATGACCATGACCATGACCGTGGTCGTCGCGCAGCCACCACGCGCACAGCAGGTTGACCGCCAGGCCCACCACCGCGATCGCAATGGCCTGGTTGTAGTGGATGGCGCTGGGGACGAACAACCGTTCGGCCGATTGCACGGCCATCAGCAGGGCCACGCCCAGCAGGGCGATGGCGCTGGTGTAGCCGCCGAGAATCTCGATCTTCCAGGTGCCGAACGCGAAGCGCCGATCATGCGCATAGTGGCGTGCGCAGGCGTAGGCGAACACGGCCAGGCCCAGGGCAAGCGCGTGGGAACTCATGTGCCAACCATCGGCGAGTACCGCCATCGAGTTGTACCACCAGCCCCCGATGATCTCGACCACCATCATCGCAGCAGTCAGGTACAGGGCATGGCGGGTGCGGCGCTCGGCCAGCGGGTTGCCGTCGTCGAAGCGGTGGCTGTGGCGGCGTGCGTCAGCGGTGGCGGTCAGGGACATGGCGGTGGCAGGGGTCGACAGGAGGATGGGAATATACCCCTATAGGGTATATGCTCCGGCCCCATGTCGCACATCCACCACCACCGCAACGCCCTGCTGGCCCGGGTCCGGCGCATGGCCGGCCAGGTCGCCGCGCTGGAATCGGCGCTGCAGTCGACCGAGGCCGCCTGCACCAACGTGCTGATGCAGGCGTCAGCGGTGCGGGGGGCGGCCCACGGATTGCTGATGGCCCTGCTGGATGAACACCTGCAGGAGCATGTGGTGGGCGCGGAGGATCCCGCCGAGCGCGCTGCGCAGGCCCAGGTGCTGGTCAAGCTGCTGCGCGCCTACGGGCGCTAGCGAGCCGCCCCGGGGGGCTGCCGGGCGAAGCGGGCGTGCACCTGCGCCGGCGCCATCAATGCCGGTGCCGGCGCCAGGCATTCCATACGTGGGTGGCGGCCAGCAACAGGCTGCCGGCCACCGTCATCGGGGTCTCGCTGGCATGGCTGGGCCAACCCAGTGCACCGCCCAGCAGCAGGCCCAAGCCCGCAGCGGCACTGGCCATGGCCAGGGCGGGCAAGCGGTGCTGCCGGTGCGCGCGCCACAGGGCGAAACCGGTCACCGGCGCGGCGATGGCGACGAACAGCGCATGCACCCATTCGGCTTCGGCCCAGGTACCCAGCAGCGGCAATGCGGCCGCCAGCAGCGGCAGGGCCAGGCAGTGCAGCAGGCACAGGCTGGACAGGGTGATGGCGCCGGCATCGAGCAGGTTGGAGGAGCGTTTCATGGAGGGGGGTGTCTCGCTTCAACAATGTTATATAGTAACATTTGATTCCAGCCCGAGCCCAGCGTAGCCATGACTGCCTCCCCCGTCCCCCTTGATGCCCGCCTGCCGGTCACCGTGTTGTCCGGCTTCCTGGGCGCCGGCAAGACCACCCTGCTCAACCAGCTGCT
Source organism: Stenotrophomonas sp. KH_029 (assembly GCF_057839765.1). Taxonomy (NCBI): domain Bacteria; kingdom Pseudomonadati; phylum Pseudomonadota; class Gammaproteobacteria; order Lysobacterales; family Lysobacteraceae; genus Stenotrophomonas; species Stenotrophomonas sp. KH_029. The sequence continues at coordinate 519,810 of NZ_CM174498.1, forward strand.
GCGCAACCGCGAAGGCCGGCGGGTGGCGGTGATCGTCAACGACATGAGTGAGGTCAATGTCGATGCGCAGTTGGTGCGCGACGGCGGCGCGGCGTTGAGCCGGACCGAGGAAACCCTGGTGGAGTTCAGCAATGGCTGCATCTGCTGCACCCTGCGCGATGACCTGTTGCAGGAGGTCAAGCGCCTGGCCAGCGAAGGCCGCTACGACTACCTGCTGATCGAATCGACCGGGATCGCCGAGCCGATGCCGGTGGCGGCGACCTTCCAGGTACGCGACGCCGATGGCTTCAGCCTCAACGACATCGCCCGCCTGGATACCCTGGTGACCGTGGTGGATGGGCAGCAGTTCCTGCACGACTTCAGTTCCACCGAGCGCCTGGCCGACCGCGGCCAGCAGGCCGGCGAGGACGATGTACGGGCGGTGGTCAACCTGCTGGCCGAGCAGATCGAGTTCGCCAATGTCATCGTGGTCAGCAAATGCGATCTGGTCGACGATGATCATCTGCAGTCGACCCTGGCGGTGCTGCGTGCGATCAACCGCGATGCGCGGCTGGTGTTGTCCCGGCACGGCGATGTGCCCTTGCACGAACTGCTGGACACGCACCGCTTCGACTTCATCAAGGCGCAGCTGGCCCCGGGCTGGATGCAGGCGCTGCGCGGCGAGCACAGCCCGGAAACTGAGCAGTACGGCATCACCAGTTTCGTCTACCGGTCGCGCCGGCCATTCCATCCGCAGCGGCTGGCGCACCTGCTGGAGCACGGCTTGGGCGCGGTGATCCGCAGCAAGGGCTTCTTCTGGCTGGCCAACCGCATGGACTGGGTGGGCGAGCTGTCCAGCGTGGGCGCGGCCACCCGCACCCAGGCGGCCGGCTTCTGGTACGCCGCCCGCGCGCGGGTGGACGCCGGGCTGGAAGACAGCGTGCCACTGCTGCCGCCCCCGCAGGTGCCCTATACCGACGTGGGCTGGGTGCGCCAGCAGGCGGCGTGCTGGACCGCGCCGATGCCGGACGCGGCCGATGTCGGGGATGCCGGCGAGTACCAGGCGATGCGACGGATGTGGCACCCGTGGTGGGGCGACCGCCGCCAGGAGCTGGCGGTGATCGGGATCGAGATGGATGAGCGCGCGGTGCGCGCGTCCTTCGATGCCTGCCTGTTGACCGACGTGGAACTGCGCGCCGGGCCGATGCTGTGGCAACTGCTGCCCGATGCGTTCCCGGCGTGGTCGCGCGGGGTGGCCAATTGAGGCAGTCCATTACTTGCGCATCTCGCGCCGTAGAACGCGTCGCCACGCGGCAGCGACCTGACGTGCCGGTACCTCAGGCACTGCCTTGATCACTGCGTGCACGCAGCCGCGGCATCACCACGCGTGATGCCGGGTTGCGATGCCGGTGCGGCGCGCTTACACCGCGCGCAGCTCCCAGCCGGTGCTGGTGGCCTGCAGGTCGTGGGTCAGCCTCAGCGCATCGAGCAGGGCCTGGTCGTGGGAGACCACCACCAGCGTGCCGGTGTACTGGTTGAGCATCTGTTCCAGCGCGGCCAGCGAGGGCAGGTCGAGATGGTTGCCGGGCTCGTCGAGCAGCAGCAGTTGCGGCGGCGATTGCGCGTACAGCAGCGCGGCCAGTGCCGCCTTCAGGCGTTCGCCGCCACTGAGCGTGGCCAGCGGCCGCAGGCTGCGTTCGGCATCCAGCCCGAGCAGGGCCAGCCGGGTGCGCAGCGTGGCCGGGTCGGCGCCGGGGTTGGCGTGCTGCAGCAGGTCCAGCGCGGAGCGGGTGGGCGGCAGGTCGGCCAGCGATTGATCCAGCCGCGCGCAGCTGGCCAGTAGCCGCGCCTGCCCGGACCGTGGCTGCAGTTGCCCGGCCAGCACCCGCAGCAGGGTGGACTTGCCGCTGCCGTTGCCGCCGCGCACGCCGATGCGCTGGCCCCGCTGCAGGTCCAGGTCGATGCGCTGCCAGGGGGCAGGCACCCACGGCAGTTCGGCCTGGACCAGCTCGGCCACGCGCTGCGGCCCGGGCTGCGCCGGGCTGGGGCTGAACAGCGTGATGGTCGCGGCTGCGTCGACGCCGGCGGCGGCCTCCTGGACCCGCGCCTCCAGTTCCGCGCTGCGCTGGGCCTGTTGTGCCTGCCAGCGGCCGCTGCTGTTCTCGCTGCGATTCTTCATGCCGCCCAGCAGGATCGGCGCCTGGTTGGCACTGCGCGCGTCGCGCTGGCCGCGCGATTGGCGGTGCTCCAGGCGCTCGCGCTGCTCGCGCAGTGCCTGCTGCTGGTGGCGGCGTTCGCGCTTGCGCAGGGCCAGCAGCTCGGTGGCCGCAGCGCGCTCTTCCTGTTTCTGCTGCGCGTACAACGTGTAGTTGCCGCCATAGTTGCGCAGGCCCGACGACGACAGTTCGACGATGCGCTGCATCTGCTGCAGCAGGCCACGGTCGTGGCTGATCACGATCAAGCCGCCGCGCCAGGCCGACAAGGCATCCAGCAGCCGGTGGCGATGGGCGGTGTCCAGGTGGTTGCTGGGCTCATCCAGCACCAGGGCGTCGGCATCGGACAGCAGCGCGCCGGCCAGCGCCACCTGCATGGCCTGGCCGCCGCTGAGGGTGGCCGCCGGCCGTGCCGGATCCAGCGGTGGCAGGCCGAGCAGCTGCCACTGCGCCTGCAGCTGTTGGCGCAGGTCCCAGCGCTCGCCCACGGCGCTGAAGTCGGCCGGGTCGACGCTGCCGGCCTCGATCCGGGCCAGCGCATCCAGTACCGGGGCCGCCCCGGCCAGGTCGGCGATGCGGCCGGGCAGTACGCCGCTGTGCTGGCCCAGCAGGTGCACCCGGCCGCTGCACTGGACCTGCCCGGCGGTCGGCGCGCGCTGCCCGGCCAGCAGATGGGCGAGCACGCTCTTGCCGACCCCGTTGCGCCCGACCAGGCCGGTCGGGGTGGTGTCGAAGCTGGCGTTGATATCGGAAAACAGCACGCGCCCGTCGGGCAGGGTGCAGGTCACGCGGTCGAGCGTGAGGGTAAATGCGGTCATGCGACCTCCATGGATGCCGTGGACGCCTCCCTGCGGGCAGGGGGCAAGAACACTGGCCGTCAGCAGACGGCGGGGCATCACTGGCGCATGCGGGCATACCTCATTACACGGGCGACTGGCTGTCGCAGCGCCAGTATAGGTTCGGCTGCCGTGATGGCGATGAATGCCTGCTGTTCAGCAGCTCACGCCGGTCAGCCGGGCGCTGACGAAATCGATCAGCACCCGCAGCTTGGGCAGCACGTGGCGGCCCGACGGCCACAGCAGGTGGAAGGTGCCGCAGGCGTGGACCTGCTCGGCCAGCACCCGCACCAGGCGCCCGTCGGCCAGTGCCTGGCGCGCGGAATGCTCGGGGATGTAGGCGATGCCGCGCCCATCCAGGGCGAAGGCCATGCGCGCCTCGATGGTGTTGCTGACCATGGCCACCGGCAGCTCCAGCGCGGGCGCGTCCGGTTCGCGCGGCAGTGGCCACGGCTCCAGCTTGCCGCTGCTGGGAAACCGGTAGTGCAGGCAGTCGTGCTGGAGCAGGTCGCGCGGGGTCTGCGGGGTGCCGCGTGCGGCCAGGTAGGCCGGGGCGGCGACCAGGTAGCGTGGGAATACGCCGAGCCGGCGCGCGCTGAGCCGCGAATCAGTGGGCTCGCCGACCCGCAGCACGGCGTCGAAGCCTTCTTCGATCACATCGACCAGGCGGTCGTCGAAATCCAGCTCCAGGCGGATACCCGGGTAGGCGGCCATGAACGCCGACAGGATCGGCAGCGACAGGTCGCCCACCAGTGGCAGCCCCAGCCGCAGCACGCCGCAGGGGGCGGCCGCCTGCTGGGCCAGTTCGGTGCGGCCGGCATCCAGTTCGTCCAGGATGCGCCGGCAGCGCAGCAGGAAACGCTCGCCCTCGGCGGTGAGGGTGATGCTGCGGGTGCTGCGGTGGAACAGGCGCACGCCCAGCGCCAACTCCAGGCGGCTGACGGTCTTGCCCGCGGCCGAGGCGGATACGCCGAGCAGGCGCCCGGTTTCGACGAAGCTGCGGGTGTCGGCCACGTGCACGAAGGTCTGCAGGTTGCCGAGGTTTTCCAGTGCAGACATGGGCCGCGCCAAGGGAGAAAGCAGCCACTCTAGCGGCCCGCAGGGGCGGCGGGGGCATGCCGGTGGGACGCAGTGGTGCGCGGCGGGCAGCGACGGGCTGCATCCCTTGCCAGTACGGGGCACAGCGCAATTGCGGAATGAGGTGTCCGGAATGTACGGAGCCCGGACCGGGTGTTTCCCGGCCGGGTGAACGCCGAGCATGGCGCTCCCTTCCTGCTGGACCCTGCCATGTCTTCCCTGCCTGATGCCCGGCCGCTGGCCGAACCGTGCCTGCCGCCCCTGGAGGCGGTGTTGTCCGCCGCCCATGCCCGCCAGCAGGTGGTGGGCGCGGTGGTCCTGGTGCGCCAGCACGGCCGGCTGCGCCATGCCAGCGCCAGCGGCTGGGCCGACCGCGAGCAGCAGCGGCCGATGCAGGCCGATGACCTGTTCCGGCTCGCATCGGTGAGCAAGCCGATCGTGACGGCCGCGGTGATGCGCCTGGTAGCGCAGGGCCGGGTGTCGCTGGATGCGCCGGTCACCGACTGGCTGCCCGAGTTCCGGCCCGCATTGCCCGATGGCACCCGGCCGGTCATCACCCTGCGCCAGCTGCTCAGCCACAGCGCCGGGCTGGGCTACCGTTTCCTGGAGGCAGACGCGCACGGCCCGCTGGCCCGTGCCGGGGTGAGCGACGGCATGGACGACAGCACGGTCAGCCTGGAGGAGAACCTGCGCCGGATCGCGCAGGCGCCGTTGCTGTTTGCGCCCGGGCAGGGGTGGGGTTATTCGCTCGGGGTGGACGTGGCCGGCGCCGTGCTGGAAGCGGCTACCGGCCTGCACCTGGCACAGGTGGTGCGCCAACAGGTCACCGCGCCGCTGGGAATGGATGCCACCGGCTTCCACACCGATAGCCCGGCCCGCCTGGCCACGCCTTACGTCAGCGATGCGCCGCAGCCGCACCGGCTGCGCGAGGGCGAGGTGGTACCGCCGTTCGAGGGCACGGCCGGGATCAGTTACAGCCTTGCCCGGGCCGGCAATCGGCATGCCTTTGCTTCTGGCGGCGGTGGCATGGTGGGCACGGCGGCGGACGTGATGCGCTTGTTGGAAGCGCTGCGTGGCGACGCGCACCGCGGCTGGCTGCCGGCGGCCAGCGTGGCGGAAATGGCACGCGCCCAGGTGGGCGAACAGGGGCCGCCGGACGCGCCGGGCTGGGGCTTCGGCCTGGGCTTTGCGGTGCTGCGCGACCCGCTCCCCACTGCCACGCCGCAGGCGGGCGGCAGCTGGCGCTGGGGTGGCGCGTACGGGCATAGCTGGTTTGTCGATCCGGCCCGTGGCCTGAGCGTGGTGGCGTTGACCAATACCCTGTACGAAGGCATGCATGGCGCCTTCGTCGAGCAGGTGCGCGATGCGGTGTATGCCGGCCTCGCCGCAGGGGAACAGGCATGAGCGGCGCCGGCGAAGGCGGCCAGGCCGCGGCGTGTGCGCTTGCCGCCGCGCCGCCCACGGCCGCGCGGCTGCCGTGGGGCGGCCTGCTGGCACTGGCCAGCGCCGGCTTCATCACCATCCTCACCGAGGCGTTGCCGGCCGGGCTGCTGTCGCCGATGAGCGCCGACCTGGGCGTGAGCCGTGCGCTGGTAGGGCAGCTGGTGACGGTGTATGCGCTGGGCTCGCTGCTGGCGGCATTGCCGATGACCGCGCTGACCCAGCGGCTGCCGCGGCGGCCGTTGCTGCTGGCGGCCATCGCCGGCTTCGTGGTGGTCAACACGGTCACCGCGCTGACCCACGCCTACCCGGTGATGCTGGTGGCGCGCTTCATCGCCGGCATCAGCGCCGGCCTGCTGTGGTCGCTGGTGGCCGGCTATGCCAGCCGCATGGTGGCCCCGCAACTGCAGGGCCGGGCGATCGCGGTGGCGATGGTGGGAACACCGCTGGCGCTGTCGCTGGGCATTCCTGCCGGCACCCTGCTTGGGCAGACGATCGGCTGGCGCTGGGCATTCGGGCTGATGTCGCTGCTCAGCGTGGGGCTGCTGCTGTGGGCGCGCCTGGCGTTGCCGGCACTGGCCGCCCCCGGCGCCGGGGCGCGCCAGACGCTGGGCCGGGTATGGCGGCTGCCGGGCATGCGCGCGGCGCTGTTGACCATGTTCCTGTTCGTGCTGGCGCACAACGTGCTGTACACCTACATCGAACCGTTCGCCGCGCTGGCCGGTGCGGTGGCCTGGCTGGACCGCCTGCTGCTGGTGTTCGGGGTGGCGGCATTGCTGGGTATCTGGATCACCGGGCTGTGGGTGGACCGCTGGCTGCACCGGCTGGTGATCGCCAGTACCGCCGGTTTCGCGCTGGCGGCCCTGGCATTGGCGGTGTGGCCGGGGTCGGCGCTGGTGCTGGTGCTGGGCACGCTGGCCTGGGGCGTGGCCTTCGGTGGCGTGGCCACCCAGTTCCAGACGGCAGTGGCGCGGCGGGCCGGTGCGTCCGGGGATATCGCGCAGTCGTTCGTGGTGACCGGTTGGAACCTGGCGATCGCCCTGGGTGGGGTGGTGGGTGGGGTGATGCTGGAAACCCTGGGCGAGCGGTGGCTGCCGGGCGTGCTGCTGGTGTTGCTGGCCGCCACGCTGGCGGTGGTGATGCGCCGGCCTGCGGCATGGGCCGCTGCCGTGGAGTGAGCGGACCCACAGCCGGTGCTGCACGGATGCGGCGTTATGCTGGCCGGGGCTGGATACGGGAGTGAGGCGTGCGGACGAGGTTGCTGCGATCAGTGGGGGTGGCGTTGCTGGTGTGGGCCGGGGCGCTGCAGGCCGCGCCGGCGCAGCGCATCGCGCTGACCATCGATGACCTGCCCTGGCAGCGGCTGGACGAGCGCCACGATCCGGAACTGGCCCGGCGCCATGCGCAACTGCTGGCCGCGCTGAAGGCCGCGCAGCTGCCGGTGGTCGGCTTCGTCAACGAAGGCAAGCTGGAACAGCAGGGGCGGGTGCTCCCCGAACGGGTGCAGATGCTGCGCGACTGGCTGGATGCCGGGTTCGAGCTGGGCAACCACACCTACGGCCATGTCGATCTGCACGCGGTGGGGCTGCCGGCCTACGAGCAGGACATCCTGCGCGGCGAGCAGACCCTGCGCCCGTTGCTGGCCCGGCGCGGCCAGCCGCCGCGCTGGTTCCGCCACCCCTACCTGCGGACCGGCCAGGACCTGCAGCAGCGCGCCGCCCTGGCCGACTTCCTGCAGCAGCATGGCTATCGGATCGCGCCGGTCACGGTGGACAACAGCGAATGGATCTGGGCGTTCGCCTACGATCATGTGCGCGATACCGAGGCCGACCCGGGCGTGCGCCAAGCGCGCCTGCGCCAGCTGCGGCGCGGCTATGTGCCGTACATGCTCAACAAGCTGGACTACTACCAGCAGCAGTCGCAGCAACTGTTGGGCCGCCTGCCGGCGCAGGTGTGGCTGGTGCATGCCAATGCACTCAACGCCGACTGCATCGGTGAGCTGGTCGCCGCGACCCGGCGCCGCGGCTACACCTTCATCAGCCTGGAGCAGGCCCTGCAGGACCCGGCCTATGCGCATGCCGATGGCTACTTCGGCGCCGGTGGCATCGGCTGGGTGCATCGCTGGGCGATGGCCGAAGGCAAGCCGCCGGGCTTCTATGCCGGCGAGCCCAAGGTGCCGCGCTGGGTGCTGGTCCTGGCCGGGATCGACAACGAGTAACGCGCCAGCGTGGCTTACTCGGCAACGGCGCTGTTGGGGTTCTGCATGTCTTCGCGGGCCTTGCCGTACTGCTCGCGGCGCTGCTGGTGGAAGGCCATGAAGGCATCGGGCGGCAGCGGTTTGGAGAACAGCCAACCCTGGCCGAATTCGACTTGGCGGGCCTGCAGGTAGGTCAGCTGGGCGGGGGTTTCGATGCCTTCGGCAACGGTGAACAGCCCCAGGGTCTTGGCCATGTCGATGATGTGCGAGGTGACCGGGCTGGTGGCACTGTCGGTACCGATCGCGTCGATGAAGGATTTGTCGATCTTCAACGCGTCCAGCGGCAGCTGCTGCAGGTACTGCAGGCTGGAGTAGCCGACCCCGAAATCGTCGATGGCCACGCAGTGGCCGGCGCGGCGCGCGATCGCCAGGGTGGTGCGCGCGCGCTGGATGTCGATGAAGCCGCGTTCGGTGGCCTCCAGCCAGATCTGCTGCGGATGGATGCCGGTGCCGGCCAGCCTGGCCGACAGCACCTTGAGCGCGCGTCCGCTGCTGACATCGCAGGCCGACAGGTTGATGGCGATGTGCGCGCTGCGGTCGCGCACCAGCAGATCGCGCATGTCGGCGATCACCATGTCGATGACCTGGTCGGTCAGGTCTTCGATCAGGCCGTTTTCCTCGGCCAGCGGAATGAACAGGTCCGGGCGGACCTGGCTGCCGTCCGGGCGGCGCCAGCGCAGCAGCGATTCGGCCCCGACGCAGATGCCGGTGTCCAGTTCGATGATGGGCTGGTAGTGCAGGAAGAACTCGCGCCGGCGCACGGCGGTGGCCAGTTCACCGCGCAGCGACAGCCGCCGGCGCGACAGCCACAGCACCAGCCCGACCGCGCCCAGCGCGCCCAGCACGCCCAGCGGGATGTACTGGCGGAACTGGGCGCGGAAGCTGGCGATCAGGTCGGTGCGCGGGGCGGTGGCAATGGCCAGCCACTGCTGGTCCTGCGCGGTGGCATACAGGCTGTTGCCGTCCATGCCGCTGTGCGGTTGGCGCAGCAGCAACTGCAGCAGCTGCTGGTCGGGCATCTGCTGCTGGGCGATCAGGCGCCCGTCGGGGCTGGCCACGGCCAGCCGCACGTTGGGGTCGGTGATCACATCGACCAGCCGCGCCGGGTCCATCAGCACGTCGTGGCGGCCCAGCTGCACGGCCAGCAGCCCGGCGCCGTCGCCGGCGATCGGGCGTACCCCCAGGGTGATGCCGGCGCCGTCGGCGGTGATGTGGTCCGGCACCGGTTCGGGGGTGTGCTGTTCCATCATCCCCCAGGAGGTGCAGCGCAGCCGGCCCTGCTCGAAGTAGCCGATCTGCTCGGCCGAGTGGGTGCTTACCACCAGCGCGCGCATCAGCTGCACGTGCTCGGGCGAACACGGGGCCAGCGTGCTCTGGTTGAGCCGGCGCAGCGCCTTCAGCCCGCCCTCGTAGGCGCGGTGGGTGCGCAGCAGGGTGCGCTCAGCGGTGAGCTGCAGGCGCGCATGTTCGCTGTCGGTGGCCCGGGCCCAGGTGAAGTACCCCAGGATGGCGATCGGCAGCAGGGCCCCGAGCAGGGCGAACAGGACGGTGGCGGCGATGATCCTGGCGCGGTTCAAGCAGACCTCGAAGCCGGATGGGTGGGGAACGGCGGACGGCGACGGCAGCCGAGCCGTAGCCCTGGTGCGCTATATCACCACTTGGCGGAGGGGATTGGAATCGGATTCTTCCCCGATGGCCGTCGGCGTGGCCCCGGTAGGGGCATGGCGGGGGCCGGCTGGGGCGAAACCGTCAGGACCGTCCGCTGTCACAGCCGGCCGTCCGGCGGCGGCCCAGGGTGGGCGCTGCCCCGGCTGGCCCCCTTGCCGCTGCCGGAGCGGTGTTCACCTTCGGTTCGCGGCCCGGGCCGGATCATCGCGCCGCACGACTGGCGTGCCCCGACCCGAGCCGATGAAACCGACCCTGCCTGCCGTGCTGGTGCTGCTGTCGTTGCTGTTGCCGTGCCCGGCCTCGGCACGCACGGTGTACCGCTGCGTGCGCGACAGCACGGTCAGCCTGGCCACCGCGCCGGAGCCGGGGTCGCGCTGCACGCCGCAGCAGATCGATGACGGCGCGGTGCAGACCCCCAACCTGTGGGGCAACATGGGCGTGTTCGCCGGCACCCTGTACGAACGCGAGCAGGACGGGGCGCTGGTGTATTCCACGCGCAACCTGCCCGGTTCGCGGGTGTTCCTGAAGTTCACCGTGGCCACCCCGCCGGGCGAGCCGGCCCACCCGGGGCTGGGCAAGGTCGGCGCGCCGCAGCTCAACCGCCATGCCAAACAGTTCAAGGCCGCCGCGCGCGCCACCGGGGTGGACGATGCCTGGCTGCGGGCGATCGCCCATGCCGAAAGCGGCTTCGATGCCGGCGCGGTCTCGCCCAAGGGCGCCCAGGGGGTGATGCAACTGATGCCCGATACCGCCACCGAGCTGGGGGTGGCCGACCCGCTGTCGGCCGAACAGTCGATCAATGGCGGGGCGCGTTACATGAAGGCGCTGCTGAAACGCTACAAGGGCGACCGCACGCTGGCGGCGGCCGCCTACAACGCCGGCATCGGCGCGGTCAGCCGCTACAAGGGCGTGCCGCCGTATGCCGAAACGCTGGCCTATGTGGAGAAGGTCAGCGCGTTGTACCTGCGCTACCGCGAGGCGATGGGCTTCAAGGTGGAAACGCCGGCGCGCTAGCGCCGGGCATTCACTGCAAGGCTAGCCGCCGGGCCGGAACAGGGCGTGCTGCTCGCTGCGGCCGACGGCCTTGAGCGCGGCCTGCACGTCGGCACGTTCGACCACCTGCCACCAACGCCGTTCCTGTTCGACATCGCCGGGCAGCGGCGGCACCGTCCGCAACCGCTGCACCGACAGCAGCGCATCGTTGCGCGTTTCGGTGGATTGCAGGCGGGCAATCAGGTCGGCGGCGGCCTGGTCCAGGGCATTGTCGTAGAGCAGGGTTTCCATCACGTAGCCGTCCGCATTGTCGGCATGGGCCTGCAGCCAGGCTTTGGCGCGGTCGGCCTGTTCGGTGTCGCCGAGCTGGCGGTGGGCGCTGAAGCGTACCCACTGCTGCACCGCTTCGCCGTACGGGCTGAGGTTGTCGCCGACGCGCGCGCTGGTCTCCAGCGCCTTGCGTGGCTGCAACAGCGCGGCCTGCCAGGCGGCCAGGTTCAACCATTGGCTGATGTTGGTCTGTCCTTCCTGCTTGAACTGCGCGGCGGCCTCCAGCGTGGCCAGCGCGGCGTCGATATCGCCCAGCCGGCGCTGGGCGATGGCGCGGTTGTTGAGCAGCCAGGCGATATCGCCGGCTTCGTCGATATTGGGCGGCACCCTGGCGCCTGCGACGGCGCTGGCCATCGGCTCGGTCACCGCCAGCACCTCTTCGTGCTGGCCCAGCACCAGCATCGCCTGGCTGATATGGACCAGCGCGCTGGGCTGGTCCGGCGCCAGCAGGGCATTGACCCGCAGTGCATCCAGGTGGCGTTGCGCGGCCTGGACCGGATCGAAACGGGGGTTGTTGCGGTCGATGTAGCGGTCGAAGCGTTTGTCCGCACGCATGGCCAGGATTTCCATCGGGCTGTCGATGCGCTCCAGCGTCGCGGCGACGAGGTCGGACTGGCCGCTCTGGATCTGCAGCACCGCCAGCAGCCGCCAGAAGTCGGTCGGCTCGATCCCGTCCGGTTTCCAGTTGCGGTCGAACAGGACCTGCAGGAAGTCGCGGTACTCGGTGTCATGGCCGCGCAACAGCTGGCCCTGGGTGCCGGCCATGGCGAAGCCGACTTCGGGCAGGAAGGTATCGGCCTGGCGCAGTGAGCGGGTAATCAGGCGCGCGCCTTCGACGTGGTGCCCCTGCTCGGATTCGAGCACGCCGAGCAGATACAACGCGCGCGGTTCTTCCGGCGCCAGTTGCCGCGCGCTGCCCAGGTAGCTGCGTGCGGCGGCCGGTTGGCTGAGCTGCAGGGCGATCCAGCCGGCCACCACATAGGCCTCGGTGCGGTCGCCTGCGGGCAGTGTGGCCAGGCCGGGCTCGGCCAGCAGCCGTTCGAAGGCGACCAGCGCGCCCAGGGTGTCGCCCTGCGCACCTTGCTGCGCCGCCTCGCGCAGGGCCTGCTGCAGTGTCCGGGTCTGTTCTTCGGTGGTGGCAGCGCGGCTGTCGGGCATGGCGTGCACCGGGGCAGCGCCGGCCAGCGTCAGTGCGATCAGCAACGCGATGGGGTGTCGATGCAAACCCGGCATGGGTGCCTCCTTCCATGGAATGAACCCTGATTGGAACCCGGGAGGGCGCGGCGGCACAAGCGTCGTCGACGCATTCGCCGCCGCGCATGGGTTTGCAGATGCACGCCCAGCCATTATCGTCAGTGCCCTTCGGAGCAAAGAGATGGCAATGGGACGCAGCGCGTGGGCGGTGGTGATCGGTGTGGCGACCCTGGCGTTGCTGGCATGGACCTTTCTGCATGAGCCCGGCCCGCCGCCGCCACCACCGGCACCGGCGACGACCGCGCTGGGCTGGAACGCGCAGATCGACAGCGTGGCCGGCGATGGCGTCGGTGGCCTGCTCGATGCGGCAACGGCAGGCCAGGCGCGCTTCGCCGATCCATACGGGCTGGCGGTCGGTACCGATGGCGTGGTCTACATCGCCGATGCCGGCGACAACAACCGCATCCGCCGCCTGTATCCGGACGGGCGCGTGGATACGCTGGCCGGGCAGGGCGAGGGCTGGCGCGATGGGCCTGCGCTGCAGGCGCAGTTCAATACGCCGTCGGGCATCGCGGTGGATGCGGCCGGCACGGTGTACGTTGCCGATACCGGCAACAACGTGATCCGCGCGGTCGCGCCGGACGGCCAGGTCCGCACGATCGCCGGCGACGGTCAGCGCGGCTTCGCCGATGGCCCGGCCGCGCAGGCGCGTTTCGATGCGCCGATGGGCGTGGCGGTCGGCCGCGATGGCCGCGTGTTCGTGGCCGATACCTACAACGACCGCATCCGCGTGATCGAGCCGGACGGGCAGGTTCGCACGCTGGCCGGCGGCGCGGCGCCGGGGCTGGTGGATGGCGTGGGGCAACTGGCCCGGCTGGATACGCCGGTGGCCGTGGTACTGGACCACCACGGCCGGCTGCTGATCGCCGACCTGTTCAACAATGCCGTGCGCCGGCTGGACACCGATGGCAGCCTGCAGACCGTAGTCGCCGATGGCGGGGTGCTCAGCGGCCCGCTGTCGGTGGCGGTCACCTTCGATGACGTGCTGTATGTCAGCGACGTCAACGGCAAGGTGGTGCAGGTCTCCGCGCACGGGCATCAGGTCGCGTTGGCCGGTGTTGCACCGCAGCCGCGTTTTTCGCGGCCCACGGCGCTGGCCCTGGACGGCCGCGGCGGGCTGTACCTGGCCGATGCAGCGTCCTACCGCGTGCACCGGCTGCGCCCGCTGGCGGCTACGGCCACCGCGGCACCGGCATTGATCGGGCCGGCGCCGCAGGCACCGCTGCCGGTCACCGCCGGGCGTTGGCCGCTGGCGCCGCAGGATGGCTGGCATGAGGTGGTCGGTACCCTGGGCGAAGTGCGCGGCACGTTCTCCGGCGAGAGCCGCCACCACCTGCACGACGGCTTCGACGTGCGCGGCGATGTCGGCCAGACCGTGCTGGCGGTCGCCGCAGGCAAGGTCAGCAGCCCGGCGGCCACCTGGTCAGTGGGCGGGCAGGCCGAGGGGCTGTCGCTGGACCGGCTGCGCTACATCCACATGAAGGTCGGCCGCGATCCGCGCGACCGTCCCCTCGACGCGCGCTGGCCGCAGGTGTTCGATGACGAGGGCAAGCTGGAACGGGTGCGCGTGCGCCGCGGTACGCGCTTTGCTGCCGGCGATGCGCTGGGCAGCATCAACCGCATGGCCCACGTGCACCTCAGCGTGGGCGCCAGCGGTTTCGAGCGCAATGCGGTGGCATTGGGCTTCACCGGCTATGCCGACGCGTTCGCACCGCGCATCACCGGGGTTGAACTGCTGGACGACCAGGACCTGCCGCTCACGCCCGGCGGCGATGGCCGGGTGGCGGTGCCGCGGCTGGGCCCGGGCGTGCAGATCGTGGTCGAGGCCTGGGACCAGGTCGACCGCAACCTGCCGCGCCGGCGGCTGGGCGCCTACCAGGTGGGCTACCAGATCCTGGACGCGCGCGGTCAGTCGCTGCCGGGCTATGAGCAGCCGCGCTTCAACATCGTGTTCAACCGGATGCCGCGCGAACGCAGTGCGACCCTGGTCGCCTACGCACCGGACAGCGGCATCACCGTGCACGGCAGTGCGCTCACCCGCTTCCGCTACCTGGTAACCAACACCGTACGCGATGGCCTGGTGCAGAGCGGGCGCTGGCAGCCCGATGCGCTGCCGGCCGGCGACTACCTGATCCGCGCCAGCGTGCGCGACTACAGCGGCAATGAAGGCGTCGGCGCCCGCGACCTGAAGGTCACTCTGCTGCCGTAACCGCGCTTGCCCGCACCCCCGCCTGCGCCGCTGCGGCCAGGCGGGTCAGCGGCAGGCGCCGACGCGTTGGCGCTCGGCATCCATGTCGGCCAGCGGCCGCACCTCGATGCTGCCGAACCGCGACCACGGGAACTGCCGGGCGATCTGCATGGCGTGCTCATGGTCGTCGGCGTTGATCAGGTTGAAGCCGGCCAGCAGTTCGTGGGTTTCGGCAAACGGGCCATCGGTGATCCGGGCCTGGTCCTGGCGCACGCGCAGGGTACGGGCACTGGCTACCGGCTCCAGCTTCTGTGCGATCACCAGGGTGCCTTGGGCCTGCAGCGCATCGGCGTGCACCAGGCAGTCGTGCATCAGGCGGTCGTATTCGTCGCTGGGCAGGGCCTGCAGAAGGCCCTCGTCGATATAGATGAGCAGCAGGAATTGCATGGCGGACCGGTCGCGGACAGGGGGTACATGATGCCGCAGTCCGCGTGTCGGCGGTGTTGCAGCGCGGCAGGAGGAACGCCTGTTCAGGCCGGTCGCGGCGTGGTGCTGACGGGATCGGAAGTTTTTTTTGCGGGGGTGTCGATTTCCGTTCCACTGCGGCGTCGTAGGTAATGAAAGGCCCACTGCCGGGCCGCCGTAGAGGAAGCAACGATGAAAGTCATTGTCCTGGTAAAGGCCTCCGAGGCCAGCGAGGCTGGCCAGATGCCGACCGAAGCCGAGCTGCGCGCGATGGGCGCGTTCAACGAAGAACTGGTGCAGGCCGGGATCATGCTGGCCGGTGAAGGCCTGCACCCGACCTCGCGCGGGCGCCGGGTCGCCTTCGGCGAGGCCACGCCGCGGGTGATCGACGGCCCGTTCGCCGAAACCCGCGAACTGGTCGCCGGTTTCTGGCTGTGGCAGGTGCGTTCGCTGGAGGAAGCCACCGAGTGGCTCAAGCGCGCACCGTTCGGCCCCGGCGACGTGGTGGAAATCCGCCCGATCTTCGGCATGGAAGATTTCGGCGAGGCCTTCACCCCGGAATTACGTGCGCAGGAACAGCGTCTGCGCGACCAGATCGGCAGCCCCGACTGACCTCCCACCCCCGTACCCCTGGAGCATTTCCATGAAACTGATTCCGTTCCTGAGCTTCAACGGCAAGACCCACGAGGCCATGGCCTTCTACGCGCAGGTCCTCGGCGGCAAGGTCACCTCGGAAATGAAGTACCGCGACATGCCGCCGATGGAAAGCACCGAAGGCTGTGGCGGGATGCCGCCGGAGACCCTGGACCACGTCGCCCACAGCCAGCTGGAAGTGGGGTCGGCCATCCTGATGGCCGCCGACAGCCCATCCGGCCCCGGCGAGGGCACCACCACCATCAACATCGACGTGGACTCGCCCGAGGAGGCCGAACGCGTGTTCAAGGCGCTGGCCGACGGCGGCGAAATCAAGATGCCGATCGGCGAAACCTTCTGGGCCCACCGTTGGGGCTTCCTGATCGACCGCTACGGCAAGCCGTGGATGGTCAACTGCATGAAACAACCCTGATCCCCAGCCCAAGGAGCCACAACGATGAGCGATGCACCCCAGATGATCTTCGTCAACCTGCCGGTCCGCGACCTGGACGCCACCAAGGCCTTCTTCGCCGCGCTCGGCTACAGCTTCAATCCCACCTACACCGATGACAACGCGGCCTGCCTGGTGATCAGCGACACCATCCTGGTGATGCTGCTGGTGGAGAGCTTCTTCGCCCAGTTCACCAACAAGCCGATCAGCGATGCGCGCCAGCAGACCGAGGTGATCATTGCCCTGTCGGCAACCAGCCGCAAGGCGGTGGACGACCTGTTGGGCAAGGCGCTCAAGGCCGGTGCCAGCGAACCGCAGCCGGCGCGCGACTACGGTTTCATGTACCAGCGCGGCTTCCAGGACCTGGACGGCCACCTGTGGGAGATCGCGCACATGGACGGCGAGCCGGGTTGAGGCCGGCCCACGCATGACCACCGTGGCTTGTGCGCTGCGCTGCGCGGTGTTTCCATCAGCAGCATGGACACCGCGCTGACGCAACGACTGGACACTCTCTGGCGCATGGAAGCGCCGGCCCTGATCGCGCGCCTGACCCGGATGCTGGGCGGCGATGTCGGGCGTGCCGAAGAACTGGCCCAGGACACCTGGTTGGCCGCCCTGGAGCGATGGCCCGCACAGGGAGTTCCGGACAATCCGGGAGCGTGGCTGATGACCACCGCACGCAATCGCGCCATCGACGTGCTGCGCCAGCACCAGCGCGTGGCTGGCCAGCACGCGCAGTGGGGCAGCGAACTGGAACCACAGCCGCTGCCGTTGCCCGACGACAGCGATGCGCTGCAGGATGACATCGGCGATGACCTGCTGCGGCTGATGTTCGTGGCCTGCCACCCGGTGTTGTCGGCCGACGCACGGGTGGCGCTGACCCTGCGCCTGCTGGGCGGGCTGACCACCGATGAAATCGCGCGTGCCTTCCTGCAGCCCGAACCCACCATCGCCCAGCGCATCGTGCGCGCCAAGCGCACCCTGGCATCAAAGCAGGTGCCGTTCGAGGTGCCGCGCCACGCCGCGCTGCCGGAGCGGCTGGCATCGGTGCTGGAGGTGGTCTACCTGGTGTTCAACGAAGGTTATACCGCCAGTGCCGGCGATGACTGGATGCGCCCGGCGCTCTGCGAAGAAGCGTTGCGCCTGGGCCGGGTCCTGCAGCACCGGCTGCCAACTTGGCCGCAGGTGCATGGGCTGGTGGCGTTGATGGAACTGCAGGCCTCGCGCGCGGCGGCGCGGGTGGATGCGCACGGCAATGCCGTATTGCTGCCCGACCAGGACCGCAGCCGCTGGGACTGGCTGCAGATCGCCCGGGGCCAGGCCGCGCTGCGCCAGGCGGTCGCGCTGGGCGGCGCCGACGACCCCTATGTGCTGCAGGCGGCGATCGCCGATTGCCATGCGCGCGCGCGGCGGGCGCAGGACACCGACTGGGCGGCGATGGCCGCCTTGTATGCGCGCCTGGCGCAACGGCAGCCCTCGCCGGTGGTGGCCTTGAACCAGGCCGTGGCGGTATCGCGTGCACAGGGTGCGGCGGCGGCCTGGCCGCTGGTCGAACAGCTGGCCGCCGATGCCCGCCTGCAGGGCTACGCGCCACTGGCAGCGGTGCAGGGCGATCTGCTGGCCCAGCTGGGCCGCCGTGCCGAAGCCCGCGCCGCCTTTGTCCGCGCGGCCGGGCTGACCGGCAACGCGCGCGAGCGCGCGGTCCTGGAGGCGCGGGCCCAGGCCCTCGCAGAAGGCTGACGTAATCACATCTTGCCCACGCCCAAGCTAAGGGCTATCGTTGCGCGCATTCAAGTTACCGACCCCGGGACCGTCCCTGGGCCGGACCACGACAAGGGACGCAGGCAGATGGTTTCAGGGAAGAAGCGGACACGCGCGGTTGGCGCGTGGGTGGTGTTGTGCCTGGTGATGGTGACCGGGGGCGCGTACGCCGCCGACAAGTCCCAGCAGGTCTACTGGGCCGGTTTCGCCTTTACCGGTGAAGCATCGGCACGCAACGACGTGGCCCCGCACAGCACCCGGGTGATCCAGGCCCGCGGCGCGGATACCCTGAACCAGCAGCTGGGCGCGGCCCTGCGCCGGCAGCCGCCTGCCCACCTGCAGCTGATCAGCGACCAGCTGGCCAAGCTCGACGGCACTACCAGCGCCACCGTGCTGGCTGCTGCACTGGACCGCGAGCTGGTCTCGGTCGAGCCGATCGGCGACCAGTACAAGGTGCTGGTGGAAGTGGCGCTGCAGGCGCTGTTCTTCGATTTCCGCGAGCGCCAGGTGGTGGCCTCCTATCCGCTCACCCTGCAGCGCATCGACCTGCTGGAATACCGCCCGGACCAGGACGAGATCGATGCGATCGTCGCCGACCTGCTGTACGGCGGGGCGGCCACCGGCCTGCCCACGGTGCTGGCCAAGACCCTGGCCAACGCCCAGTTACCCAACGCCTCGGTCCGCCGCCTGCAGGTTGGCGCGGTGACCTTGTCCGATGCCGCGCGCGCCAAGCTGCCCAATCCGGCCATGGAAGCGCCGCTGCGCGCCACGCTGGCCCACGAACTGTCCAAGGCGCTGTCGTCCAACACCGGCATCGGCCTGTTGCCGCCGGCCAGCGGCGAGGCGATCGGCGGGGCGATGGCGGCGCGCTTTGCCGACGGCAAGGTCTACCAGCTGAAGATTCCCGAGCCGGACTACGTGATCAAGCTGCAGCTGGATGCGATGAAGAGCGGGG
This sequence comes from Stenotrophomonas sp. KH_029, assembly GCF_057839765.1. Lineage (NCBI taxonomy): Bacteria > Pseudomonadati > Pseudomonadota > Gammaproteobacteria > Lysobacterales > Lysobacteraceae > Stenotrophomonas > Stenotrophomonas sp. KH_029. The sequence goes on from NZ_CM174498.1 coordinate 538,310, forward strand.
TGGTCAGCGAAACGCCGGTGATGAAGACCATGCTGTTCGGCGCGTTCTTCCAGGTGTCGGTGGTCGAGCCGTTCTCCGGCAAGGTGTACTTCGACCAGCCGCTGCGCAAGGGCGCCACCAAGGTGGTGCCGGTCACCCAGTGGCAGGTCGACCAGTGGTCGGCCGGCTATGAAACCGTGCTGGCCGGGCTGGACGCCTTCGCCGGTGCCGCCGCCAAGCGCGCCGATGCGCGCGCCTGGCTGGACGAACAGAAGCCGGGCGGACGCCCGCTGCAGCAACAGACCCAGGCCCTCCAGGAGTTGATCAAATCATGTCGTTGATTCGTACCGTACTGCTGATTCTCATCGCGCTGCTGGTAACCGCTCCGGTCGCCGCGCAGACCGCCAGTTCGCGTGGCACCGGGTCGGCCAGCTATGGCCTGCGCCTGAGCGCGGACACCCGTGCGCAGGCACTGAACAAGGCCAAGGTCAACGCACTGGAGGCTTACATCGCCGAATCGGGCGCGGCCAAGCTGCGCCTGTTCGAGGCGCGCCGCGCCGAAATGATCGGCGAGATCGACCGCTACGTGCTGTCGGCGGTGCCGCTGTCCGAAGACGAAGACAAGAAGGCCAAGACCTACTCGGTCACCGTCCGTGCCGAAATCAACACCACCCTGCTGCAGACCAAGCTGGATGCCGGTTCGGCCGTGGCCGGTGCGCGCAGCAACGAGCGTTCGCTGCTGACCTTCCTGTTCATGGCGCGCTCGCAGGACACCGTGCAGTCGTTCCAGGACAAGGAATACCGCCGCGTCGACGCCAGCCGCAGCTATGACGAAAAGACCCGCGAAGGCGACAGCTTCCGCGGCAACTCGGTCAGCACCAACGGCAGCATCAACCAGAACGCGTCGGTGTCGGTCACCAGCGGCGGCAGCACCACTGCGCGCAGCGACAATATCAGCTGGAAGGTGGCCAACGCCGCCGAAGTCAATACCGCCATGACCGGTGCCTTCAGCAGCGCCGGCTATGAAGTGGTCGAAGCGGAATATGTCGAAGGCGAAAGCCGCGGCCTGCTCAGCATCGAGCGCATCCGCAAGGACTTCAGCACCGGCAACGACCTGTCCGCGGCCACCCTGCGCGACACCGCCAACGGCATCCGCGCGGCCAACATCCCCTACATCGCGGTGGGCACGCTGGACATCGGCATGCGCGACCGTGACCCGGTCTCGGGCAACACCCGCGTGTATGTGACCGTGACCGGCAAGGTGCTGGACGTGACCGGGCGCTTCCCGCGCACCGTGTCCTCGGTCGGCCCGGTGCAGTACGCCGGCCTGGGCCCGAATGAAACCGTGGCCCGTACCAATGCCCTGCGCGAAGCGGCCGAGAAGGCTGCCCAGCAGATGATCAACGAGCTCAACGTCAAGGCCGTGCGCTGATCCAGCGCAGGCCAATGCCTGCCGACCAACGGTCGGCAGCTACCCGCACGACGGCCGGCCGATGGTCGGCAACAACCCACCCATAAGGAATCCATCATGATCCGCAAGACCCTGATCGCACTGGCCATCGCCACCACCTTCGCCGCCCCGGCCCACGCCCAGCTCGGCAAGCTCAAGGGCCTGGTCGGCGGCGGCGACAGCGCCGCCTCCAGCAGCGCCGCAGCCCCGGATGAAGCCGCGCAGGAAGCCCTGGTGCGTCGTTTCGTCAGCTCGCAGTCGCATTCGCTGCAGGCCCAGACCTCGTTCGCCCGCGCCTTTGGCCTGGCCGAACAGGTGCAGCTGCTGGAAGCCGAGCGCACCGCGCTGTCGTCCGGTTCGGTCAACGTCGACCAGATGAAGAAGTCGGTGTCGGTCAGCGAAAACGCCCAGGCCGCGATCAACGAGCGCGTCGCCGCGCAGCCGGAGCTGAGCGCCGAGTCCAAGAAGCATTACGCCGACGGCCTGGTGGCCCTGGTCGCCTCGGCTGCCGAAGGCCAGAAGCTGAGCGGTGAAGCCAGCAACTTCGCCGCCGGCATGAAGAGCCTGGGCGCCACCCAGCTGGCCACCGCCGGCCGCAAGCTGGCGGCAGGCGCCTGGGTTGCCAAGGAATCGCCGGGCTACCTGAAGGGCCTGTACAACTCCTCCAAGTCGGCGATGACCTTCGCCCGCGCCAGCAAGATCAAGGTGCCGGGCAATGCCGATTCGATGCTCGACGGCCTGAACTGATCCAAGGACGGCCACGCATGCAGACCTCCATCCGACTGTTGAGCCTGGCCCTCACCGCCACCCTGCTTGCCGCCTGCGGCAAGCAGGAGGCAGCGGTGGAGGCGGTACCGGCCAAGCCTGAAACCAAGCTGGCCCAACCGGCCGACGAACCGCTGCGCGGCGCCCCGGATTTCGGCGGCACCACCCAGGTGGCGCGCGAAGCCGAGGGCATCGGCAGTACGCCGGAGCTGGCGGTGCTGGCGGCGCTGCAGTCGGCCGTGGCCCAGGTCAACGGCGTGCGCGTGGCCAGCCAGATGCAGGGCATCCGCGCTGGCCTGCATGTGGACGTGGACGGCGAGCACGTCGGCGATATCCGCGCCGACGCGTTCTCCCAGCAGATGATCGCCGCCTCGCAGGGGGCGGTGCTGGGCTATGAAATCCTCTCGCAGGACGAAGTCACCCAGCTCGATGAAGAAGTGATCGCGCGCGTACGCGCCAGCGATGCCGGCTTCACCTATTCGGCCTCCGCCTCGGCCAGTGGCTCGGCGCAGGCCAGTGCCGAAGCCAGCGATGGCGTCGGCTCGGCTTCGGCCAGCATCAAGGAAAGCTACAAGGAACAGGCCAAGCTGGATGCCAAGCGCGGCGCCCAGTCGTTCGAATCGGACGTCAACCGCCGCACCCTGCGCAGCTACTGGAAGGTGCGGATCAAGGCGGATATCGCCAAGTACCGTGCACCGGACGAACAGGGCCGGCCGAAGATCGTGGTGGCCCAGCCGCATGTGCGCGCCGGTACCTATGCGGTCGGCGACGGCCGGGTCGACAGCGACGAAGTGGCCCGCGCGATCCGCGCCCGGCTCAACGACACGCTGACCCAGACCAAGCGTTTCATCGTGCTCGACCGTGAGTTCGGCGAGGAAATGCAGGCTGAGATCGACCACATCAACAGCGGCAACGTGCGCCTGCAGGACACCGCGCGGCTGGGCCAGCAGCTGGCTACCGACCTGATCCTGATCCCCACCATCGAACGCTTCGAGTACCCGCGTAGCGTGCGCCAGCTGCGCATGTCCGACCGCCAGGTCAGCTCGTACTCCGGCGGTGGCCGCATCACCCTGCGGCTGATCAACGCCGCCACCGGCGAGGTGGTGATGTCCGACAGCTTCGACCACCAGCTGGCCTCGACCGGCCCGAGCACCCTGCCCCGGGTGGTCAACGGCAAGGGCATGGCCGCGGCGATGATGGATTCGTTGTCCGGCCAGATCGGCAGCGCGATCATCACCGAGATCTTCCCGGTGTCGGTGGTGTCGATGAGCGGCGACCAGGTGGTGTTGAGCCAGGGCGGCGATTCGCTGCAGGTCGGCCAGCGCTGGCAGGCGGTGATGCTGGGCGAAGCCCTGAAGGATCCGCAGACCGGCCGTTCGCTGGGCCGCACCGAGACCCCGTGCTGCACCATCCGCATCGACCGGGTGGCCGCGCAGACCTCCTATGGCACCCTGGAAGGCGCTGCGGACCTGGGCGGCGGCAGCTTCAAGCCCGGCGCGATCGAACTGCGCCAGAAGGCCGCGCCGGTGAAGGCCGCCGCGACCGCCACGGCAGCGGGCACGGCCAAGCCGGCAGCCCGGCGTGCGGCGGCCCCGAAGCCGGCGGCGCCGGCCGAAGACCCGAACTGGTAACGGGCCAACCGTAGCTGGCCGGAGCGTGGGGCCGGGCGTTGCCCGGCTACCGGTTGCATCCGCTGCCGGGTCGCCGACCGGGCAGAGCCCGCCGCTGCGTCCATCGCCTACACTCGGGATCCAAGTGGTCCCGTGTGTGGAGAGAGCGATGAAGCGAGTAGTACTGAGCGTGCTGGCCCTGTCGGTGTCCGGCGCCCTGATGGCGGCAACGCCGAAGTTCGATGGCGCGCGGATTTCCGCCGACGTCAAGGAGCTGGCCTCCGACGCCTATGAAGGCCGCTCGCCGGCAACCGCCGGTGAAGCCAGGACGATTGCCTACCTGAGCAAGCAGTTCGCCGCGGCCGGGCTGCAGCCTGCTGGCGACCTGCAGGACGGCAAGCGCCTGTGGACCCAGGCCGTACCGCTGCTCAAGGGCGATATCGTCGGTACGCCGAGCCTGTCGCTGCGCAGCCAGGGCAAGCCGCAGGCGTTGAGCCAGGGCAAGGAAATCGCCGTGCGCGCGGCGATGAACGGCGCCAACGCGGTGGACATCAACGACGCACCGCTGGTGTTCCTCGGCTACGGCGTCAACGCGCCCGAGCGCAACTGGGACGACTTCAAGGGCGTGGACCTGAAGGGCAAGATCGCGGTGGTGCTGATCAACGACCCGGACTTCGAAAGCGGCCAGGGCGACTTCGACGGCAAGGGCATGACCTACTACGGCCGTTGGACCTACAAGTACGAGGAAGGCGCGCGCCAGGGCGCGCTGGGCGTGCTGATCGTGCACGAGACCGCACCGGCTTCCTATGGCTGGGCCACCGTGGCCGGTTCCAATACCAACACCATGTTCGACGTGGTCCGCGACAAGCCGGCCCAGGCCCATCCGCTGCTGGAAGGCTGGATCCAGCGCGATCTGGCGGTGGACCTGTTCAAGCGCGCCGGGCTGGATTTCGAGCAGCTCAAGCAGCAGGCGCAGACCCGCGATTTCAAGCCGGTGGAACTGAAGGGGGAGACCTTCTCGGCCAGGTATGCGGTCAAGACCGAGGTGATCACCTCGCACAACCTGGCCGCGCGCCTGGAAGGCAGCAAGCACCCGGACGAGACCGTGGTGTACAGCGCGCACTGGGACCACATCGGGGTGGGCAAGCCCGACGCCAGCGGCGACACCATCTTCAACGGCGCGCTGGACAATGCCAGCGGCACCGCGTCGCTGCTGGAGCTGGCGCGCGGCTATGCCAAGGGCCCGCGCCCGCAGCGCTCGGTGCTGTTCCTGGCGGTGACCGCCGAGGAGAAGGGCCTGCTCGGCTCGGAGTACTACGCCAGCCACCCGCTGTACCCGCTGGGCAAGACCGTGGCGGTGATCAACATGGACGGCATGGCGCCGTTCGGCCCGTCGCGCGATTTCGGCATCTATGGCTCGGCCAGGCTGGAACTGCTGGACCAGCTCAAGGACGTGGCCAAGGGCTGGGACATCCGCTACACCCCTGACCCGAAGCCGGAAGCCGGCCTGTTCTTCCGCTCGGACCACTTCCCGTTCGCCAAGCGCGGCGTGCCGGCGGTGTCCTATTCGGCCGGCCAGGACTGGGTGGACGGTGGCGTGGCCGCAGGCAAGGCCGCCTCGGACGACTACACCGCCAAGCGTTACCACCAGCAGGGCGACCAGTGGCAGCCGGACTGGAGCTTCGCCGGCGCCGCGCGCGACCTGGAGGTGCTGTACACGCTGGGCAACCAGCTGGCCAATTCGCGTCCCTGGCCGAACTGGAGTGAAGATTCCGAGTTCCGTGCCCCGCGCGATGCCAGTGTCGCCGAACGGAAATAGGCCGACCGTCCCCGCCGGCACGCCGGCGGGGACACGCCAGGCAGGGCCGAGCCACGCTCGGCTATCGTTGGCCGCCGGCCACCGGCCGGCTTCATCCCCGCAAACCCCGTCTTCGTCGCATCGCGCTTGTCCTGGCCGGCGGCAGGGCTATGCTCGCCCCATCCCATCATGAAGACACCGCCGTGTTCGCCAGCCTCGTCCTGATCCTGCGCATCCTGTTGGCCTGGGCCGCCGCCCTGGTGGTGGCCGGTTTTGTCTGGAGCGGCTTCTTCCACGGCATGGACGAAGGCCCGGGCTGGGTGTTCGGGCTGCTCGCGCTGTTCCTGATGGTGACCGCGATCGGCAGCTGCATCACCCATATCCGGCGGGTCTGGCTCAGTGCCGGGCGGCTGGATGCCACCACCCTGTCCAGCCGCCAGCGTCGCCAGATCGAACTGCCGATGGATGCCGGCCCGGCCTTCGCCCTGGTCGAGGCCGCCATCGCCGAACTGCCGCGGGTGGAAGACATCGAAAGTGCCGCCGGCAGCCTGCAGGTGCGCGCCTATGTGCGCCGCGTGGATCCCTACAACGGCCGTCCGCCGTCGCGCTGGAACCTGCCGGCGCGGTTGGCGATCCGCCGCAACAGCGTGCTGGCCACGGTCACCCCGGGGCAGGGCACGAGCAGCGTGACGCTGCTGTTCGAACCCGACGCCGGGGTCTGGGCCGACCTGCTGGCGGTGGACGAAGGCAGCAACTACGAAAACGCCGAAGCGGTCGGCCGCGCGATCACCCGCCGGGTGGCCGAGCAGCGCCGGGGCGAGCAGGCGGCCGCCGAGCAGACCGCCACCGAGAAGGAACTGTCGGTGGCCAGGTTGAACCTGCTGCACGCCCAGGTCGAGCCGCACTTCCTGTACAACACGCTGGCCAATGCGCAGGTGCTGACCCGCACCGATCCACCGCGCGCCGACCAGATGCTGGGGCACCTGATCCAGTACCTGCGCAGTTCGCTGCCCAGCGTGGAGGAATCCATGTCCACCCTGGGGGTGGAGCTGGAGCGCACCCAGGCCTACCTGGAGATCCTCAAGATCCGCATGGGCGCGCGGCTGGCCCTGCAGGTCGATGTGCCGCCGGCGCTGCTCGGGCTGCCGCTGCCGTCGATGGCGCTGCAGACCCTGGTCGAGAACGCGATCAAGCATGGACTGGAACCCAAGCCCGGCGGTGGCACGGTGTGGATCATCGCGCGCGCCTTCGACGACCACGTGACCCTGACCGTGGCCGATGACGGCCTGGGCTTCGGGCAGGGCAGCAGCGGCACCGGGATCGGCCTGAAGAACCTGCGCGAGCGCCTGCGACTGACCTGTGGCGAGCGCGCCGTGGTGGCGATCGTGTCCAACTTCCCCAGCGGCGTGGCGGCAACGATCACCCTGCCGCACGATGCGCGCGAGGCCATCCATGCAGCTTGACGCCCTCATCGCCGAAGACGAAGACCTGCTGCGCCAGTCGCTGGTGGCGCAACTGCAGCGGCTGTGGTCGCAGCTGCGGCTGGTGGCCGACTGCGAGGACGGTGCCGGCGCGCTGGAGAAACTAGCCGAACTCAAGCCCGACCTGGCGTTCCTGGACATCCGCATGCCCGGCATCAGCGGCATCGAGGTGGCCCGCGCGTTGCCCGAGCTCAGCCCGCGCACCCAGGTGGTGTTCGTCACCGCCTACGACCAGTACGCCATCGACGCGTTCGAGCAGGGTGCGATCGACTACCTGCTCAAGCCGGTCAGCGATGAGCGCCTGCTGGCCACCCGCGAACGGATCCTGGCGCGCCTGCAGCAGGGCCGCCCCGACGGTGCGTTGCTGGAACAGCTGCTGCAGCGCCTGGGCCAGCAGCCCGGAGCGCGCTCCAGCGCACCACCGCTGGCCTGGATCACCGCCAGCAACGGCCGCGACACCCAGCTGATCATGCTGGAAGACGTGATCTATTTCCGTGCCGACAGCAAATACACCACGGTGGTCACCGAGCAGGGCGAGAGCCTGTTACGCACGCCGCTGCGCGAACTGCTGGAGGTGCTGGACCCGCAGCGGTTCCGCCAGATCCATCGCTCCACCATAGTCAACATGAAGGCGGTGGCGGCGGTCAGCCGCGATGAAAGCGGGCGCGGCCAACTGCGCCTGAAGCAGCGCAGCGAACTGCTCAATGTCAGCCAACCGTTCATGAGCCTGTTCCGCGGCATGTAACCCGCACGGCGGCACGACAAAGCCACCGCTCGCGTCGCTGGCAGGGTCGGTTCCCAAACGACTGCCGATACCGGTGATCGGCGCGACGGACGCATGACCCACCCCGAAGCCGGCTCCGATGTAGGTCATGCCATCCATGAACGTTGCGCGGGCTATCGGCAGTCGATCGGGATGGGACCCTACCGGCGGTGGGGCAGTTCCCCAGACAGAACAATGCCACCGTGAGTGATCACGGTGGCATTGTGGCTCCCCCCGCTTTCCGGGATGGTCAGAAGGCCGGTTGCAGATGCATGTTGCCGCGGTTGTCCTGCTCGCCCACATGGTTGAGCTGGCCCACCAGTTCGGAGTGCTGCTTCATCCGGCCGATCTCGCGCATGATGCGGATGTCTTCATGGCGCAGTTCGCGCCGGGCCGTGACCACCTGCTTGTAATCCAGCACTTCCGGATACAGCTGGGCCATGTCCAGCGCCTCGGCGACGCATTCCACGCTGTCGGCGTCGGAGGTGATCCGTGCGCGGCTGTTGAAGGCCTTCATCCAGCGTTCGAAGCCGGCGGTATGGTCGAACATGTTGGCCATGAACCAGATCACGAACAGGATCGAAATCCACGAGCCGAACACGATCACCACGCGGGTGAAGGTGATATGGAAGTCGTCCCGCCACAGGTAGTTGCTGATCAAGCCCAGGATCAGCAGCGAGGCGGCCTGCCAGCCGACGATCGAGGCCATCAGCCATTGGCCCTTGGCCTTGGCCAGCACCGCCACTTCCTCGCGGATCTGCTGCTCGCTCTTGTTACGCCAATGCGCGACCTGTTTTTCAAACGGGCTGTTGTACAGCTCGTTGTCCTGCAACAGCAAACCCAAACCCTTGAACAAAGCGATCATGACGTGCTCCTTCTGGAACGTGCAGCGGCGCATTGGACGACGTTGAGGCGGATTCAGTTCTAGCACTTCCAGCGCATCGTGCAATGGGGGCGGTGCGAAGCCGGGACGCGTCGGTTTCTGAATGGGTAGACCGTGGTGCATTGCATCATCGGCTCTGCGGCCTGCGACAAGATGTCGCAGCCAAATTCGTGCTGCGGGCGCACATGGAACGCAGGCAGAACGCCCGGGCTCGCGATGGCTGCGGCGATCGGCCAGAATCGGGGCCCACCGCGCAGGCCGCGGTGCCCTCCCGCCTGCCTGGACCTGCAATGCCGTCCCTGCTCCACCGCCTTTCCCGCCCCGCCACCGCGCCGATCCGGCGCTGGGTGCTGGGGGCATTCCCGCGCGGCCAGAGCGGGATCGACTACGACCACCCGCTGGGCGATCCGGGCTGGTTCGGGCCGCACAGCGCGACCTGGCGGGTGCATGCCGAGTTGCCCGGGATGCTGGCCGGCGGGCTGTGCGCGCTGATGCTGCAGACCCTGCATCCGCTGGCGCTGGCCGGGGTGTATGGCCATTCCAACTTCCGCCATGACCTGGTCGGCCGGCTGCGCCGCACCACCGCGTTCGTGGCCGGCACCAGCTATGCGCCGCGCGCGGAGGTGGAGGCGCTGGTGGCCAGGGTCGCCCGCATTCATGCGCAGGTACGCGGACACGCGGCCGATGGCCGGGCGTATTCGGCCGACGCTCCGGCGCTGCTGACCTGGGTGCACGTGACCGAGGCCTACGGCTTCCTGCAGGGCTGCCGGCGCTATTGCCGCGATGTGCCGGCCGCGGTTGCCGACCAGTACTACCGCGAGTACAAGCGGGTGGCCCAGGCGTTGGGCGCCACCGATGTGCCGGCGTCGCAGGCCGAGGTTGAGGCCTACTTCGCGCAGCAGCAATCACAGTTGCAGTTCGACGCACGCTCGCGCGAGGTGCTGGCGGTGTTGTCGACGATCCGCCTGCCGGTGCCGATGGCAGGGGTGTCGCGTGAGTTGTTCCTGGGCGCGGGGGCGGCGCTGCTGCCGGCGTGGGCCGGGGCGATGCTGGCGCGTACGCCGCTGCAGCGGGCGCAGGCCGGTGTATCGGCACATGCGCTGCGCGGGATGGCGCCGTTGTTCCGGCGCGCGTTGCAGGATGGGGTGGCCACGCGTGCGTGCACGCGCATGGGCCTGCCGGTGGGCGTGCTGGACCAGTGGGGATGAAAAACGGGCGCCGAAGCGCCCGTTTTCACCTTCATCGCATCGCGATGGTCACCACACCTTGACCCGCTTGTCCGGCGCCAGGTACAGCTTCTGGCCTTCCTTCACCTCGAATGCGGGGTACCACGCATCCAGGTTGCGCACGGTCAGCGCGCGGAACTGGCCCGGCGCATGCACGTTGGTCAGCAGCGAGTTGCGCAGGGCCTGCTCGCGGGCCTTGCTGCGCCAGGCCTGGGCAAAGCCCAGGAAGAACCGCTGCTGCGGGCTGAAGCCTTCCAGGGTCTGGCCGGGCTTGCCCTGCAACGACAGCTGGTAGGCATCGAAAGCGGTGGCTAGGCCGGCGACGTCGGCGATGTTCTCGCCCAGGGTCAGGCGGCCGTTGACCGACACGCCCGGGAACGGCTGGTAACCGCTGAACTGGGCGGCCAGCGCGTCGCCGGCGGCGTTGAAGCGGGCCAGGTCATCGGCCGTCCACCAGTTGCGCAGCTTGCCGGTTTCATCGAACTGCGCGCCGGCATTGTCGAAGCCGTGGCTGATCTCATGGCCGATCACCGCACCGATCGCACCGTAGTTGACCGCATCGTCGGCGGCACCGTCGAAGAACGGCGGCTGCAGGATCGCCGCCGGGAATACCAGGCGGTTTTCCAGCGGTACGTTCATCGCATTGATGGTCTGCGGCAGCATTGCCCACTCGCTGTGGTCGACCGGCTGGCCGAGCTTGGCGATGTTGCGCTGGTATTCGAAGCGCGCGGCGCGCTCGGCATTGCCCAGCGCGTCGTCGCGCTTGACCTCCAGGCCGGTGTAGTCGCGCCACTTGTCCGGGTAACCCATGCCCACGGTCAGCCCATCGATCTTGGCCCTGGCCTGTGCCTTGGTCTGCGGCGACATCCATTCCAGCGCATCGATGCGCTTGGCGAAGGCGGCGATGATGTTCTTGGCCATCGCATCGGCGCGGGCCTTGGTGGCCGGGTCGAAATGGCGCTCCACGTACAGCTTGCCGATCGCTTCACCGACGGCGTGGTTGCTTTCATCCACCGCGCGCTTCCAGCGTTCGCTCTGCTGCGGGGTGCCGTTGAGCGTGGTGCCATGGAAGGCGAAGCGCGCATCGGCGAAGCGCTTGGGCAGGTACGGCGCAGCGCGGTCCAGCGCATGGAAGGCCAGGTAGTCCTTCCACACCTCCAGTGGTTCGGTGGCCACCAGCCGCGAGATGCCGGCCATGGCCTTGGGCTGCCACACGATGAAGTCCTGCTGCTGGCCGAGCTGGGCGCCGGCCAGGAAGGCGTTCCAGTCCATGCCCGGCGCCTTGGCGCTCAGGTCGGCCTGCTTCCATGCATTGGCGCCCTTGGCCACATTGTTGGTGTCTTCCTGGCTGGCGTGCGCCTGGGCGATCCTGGTTTCCAGCGCCAGGATGCGCTGGGCCTTGGTGGCTGGATCGGCGACCCCGGCCAGCTGCAGCACCTGGGCGATGTACGCCTGGTACTGCTTGCGGATATCGGCCATGCGGCCGCCCTGCAGGTAGAAATCGCGGTCGGGCAGGCCAAGGCCGCCCTGCACCAGGTACGGTGCGTTGCGGTCCGGTTGCAGCAGGTCCACCGATACCCACAGCCCGAACAGGCGGTCGGTGTAGAAATTGGTCGCATTCAGCAGGTCGACGTCGGCGCGCAGGGTGCCACCCAGCGCGGTGGTCAGGGCCGCCTTGTCGGCGATGCCGTCGATCGCCTCCAGCTCCGGCGTGACCGCGGCCACCCCGCGCGATTCGATCCCGGCCTCGTCCATGAACGCGGCGTAGTAATCACCGATCAGCCTGGCCTGGCCACTGGCCTGGGTATCGGCCGCGGCGCCTTCCAGGATGGCGCGGGTATCGGCCAGGGTCTTCTCGGCGATGACGTTGAAGCTGCCGTAGCTGGAACGGTCGGCCGGGATCTCGGTGTTCTTCACCCAGCTGCCGTTGGCAAAGCCAAAGAAGTCATCGCCGGCGGCGACGCTGCGGTCCATGCCGGCGGCATCGAAGCCGAAGCTGCCCAACTGCGGCTTGGCCGGCGCCGGCGCGGCGGCGGTGTCCGGCGGGGTCGCGGCGGGCGCGGCCGGTTCACGGTCGCAGGCGGCCAGGCCCAGCGACAGGCTGGCGGCAATGGCAAGCATCAGGGTAGGGCGGCGTAGCTTGGGCATGGAGGTCTCAGGCAAGCGGAAACCCCAAGTTTAATCCCCCACCGCGGCCGGTTGTGCTGCCGCCCGCACCGCCAGACAGCAGGCGATCAGCGGGTTTTGCCGCCGGCACGGCGCACGGCGTTGACCGGTAGCTGCCTGGCCAGCGTTGCAGGTAGGTCGATGCGGTCCTGGCCGCTGCGGCCCTTCCCGTGCCGCGCACGCTGGTGCATGCTGGGCCACGGAGGGTTCTGCCGCGCATACCGGAGACCGGGCGCGGGGCGATCGGGAGTCAAGAATCCCAGGCTTCGGCCGCTCAGGTTTGGGGAAACCAGGAAGCGTTTACGCATGAAGTCAGCCCACCACAAGCGGGAGCCGTTCGCGATGCCCGCGTTGAACCAGGCGATGGCGCGGCCGTTGCGCACCATCGTATGGCTGGGCGTGGGCCTGGGCGTGCTGCTGGCGGCGGGCCTGACCACCATGCTGGTCAACGATTTCCAGCGCCGCCAGGAAGCTGCGCAGCGCCAGAGTTCGGCATTGGCGGCCGGCTCGCAGCGTCTGCTGCGGCTGCAACTGCGCAATCTGGAACGGGCCATGCTGGGTACCGCCGAGGACGGAGCGTTGCTGTTCGAGCGGGTGCCGGCGCAGGCCCCGGGCCTGCTCGATGACGCCATCCATGGCGTGCTGCAGCGGCATGCCGAACTGGACAGCATCGTGGTGGTGGACCAGTACGGGCGTGCGCTGACCAGCGGCAGTGGCGATCTGTATCTGCCGCTGTGGGCAGTGGAGGCCAATCGCGGCACCGACAGCCGCCTGTACCTGGGCCCGCCGCAGCAGCGCGCCGCCCAGCGCTGGGTGCTGCCGCTGGCATTGCGCATGGGCGAGGACCGCTGGCTGTTGAGCCGGATGCATACCAGCGAGCTGCAATCGATCATCGGTGGCCTGGACACCGGCGAGCACGGGGTCATTTCGATCACCGATGCACAGGGCTACGTGCTGGCCCGCAGCCCCGACGCCGGCGGGCTGTCCGGCCGCCGTTTCAGCCTGGGCAGGCGCGAGATGCTGCGCGGCGATGCGGTCATTCCGCTGGGCATCGAGACCAGCACCATCGACAACATCGAACGCATCTCCACCCTGACCACGCTGGGCCAGTACCCGGTGGCGGTGTATGCCGGGCTGGGCCGGCAGGACGTGCTGGCGCCCTGGTGGCCGTATGTACAGGCCTCGGTCGCGCTGTTCCTGCTCTACTGGGGCGTGTTCGCGCTGGTCTATGTCAGCCTGCGCCGCGCCACCCGCAGCCAGGGGGCATTGACCGAAGAACTGCGCACCGGCCACGCCGAGCTGCAGATGGCCCACCAGGTCGGCAAGGTCTGCACCTGGTACGTGGACGAGGATGCCTGCGTGCTGCGCTGGTCGCCGTTGGCCCGGGACATCTTCGGGATCGGGATCGACAGCCTGCCGGTGGCCGATTTCTTCACGCGCGTGCACCGCGAGGATGCCGCGCGCATGCAGGTCGCCTTCGACCAGGCGTTCGCCGGCAACGGCGTGCTCGATGAAATGTTCCGGGTGGTGCTGCCCGGTGGCCCGGTGGCGCGGTGCGCTGGGTATCGGCGCGCGGCGAGCGGGTGGCGGTGGTGGACCGGCAGCGGCGCATGATCGGCGCATTGACCGACGTCAGCGAGCGGGTCCAGGCACTGGCGCGGGTGCAGCAGGCCGAACGCCAGTTCCGGCTGCTGTTCGACCGCAACCCGGCGCCGTTCTGGGTGTTCGACCCGGACACGCTGCGTTTCCTGGAGGTCAACGAGGCGGCGGTGCAGCAGTACGGTTACAGCCGCGACGAGTTCCTGGCGATGAGCATCCTCGACATCCGCCCGCGCGAAGGCTGGGATGAGATTCGCGGGGCGATTTCGCGGGCGACGCTGGGCGCTCCGCAGGACGCGCAGATACGCATGCACCGGCGCAAGGACGGCACCCTGTTCGAGGTCCGTGCGCACCTGTCGCGGCTGGACTTCGATGGCCGCCAGGCCTGCCTGGTGCTGGCCGAGGACATCAGCGAGCGGTTGGCCTACGAGCGCGACCTGGCCTACCACGCCACCCACAACCCGGCCACCGGCCTGCTCAACACCCGTGCGCTGGCCGCGCAGCTGGACGAGGAGGGCGGCAGTTACACCATCGCCTATGTGCAGTTCCGCGGCCTGCAGCTGGTGGCCGATACGCTGGGCCGCGAGGTGGGCGATGTAGTGCTGCAGGCGATGGCCAAGCGCCTGGGCGGCCTGGGCACGCGCTATGGGTTGCTGGCGTTCCAGCCGGCCGAGGACTTCATCTTCGCCATCCGCGACGACCATGAGCGGCAGACCGCGCTGGATACACTGGTGCAGACCGTGTCCGAGCCGGTGCGCGGGCAGGACTGGCTGCACCAGTTCGAGCCGCGGATCGGCGTTGCGGTCAAGTTCGACGGCGACAAGGTGCCGGCCGAGCAGGTGATCGGCATGGCCGCGCAGGCCGCGCATGCCGCGCGCGACGAAGGCAGCGTGATCGCCTGGTTCGACAACACGGTCACCTCGCGCCTGGCCGAGCGGCTGCGCCTGGCCGGGCGCATCCACAGCGCGATCGACAGCGAGTTCCAGCTGTATTTCCAGCCGATCTGCCATGCCAGCGATGGCACCCCGGCGACCCTGGAGGCGCTGCTGCGCTGGCCGCAGGCCGATGGCAGCTTCATCCCCCCGGGCGAGTTCATCCAGTTGTGCGAGGACACCGGCCTGATCCTGGCGCTGGGCCGTTGGGTGATCCGCGCCGCGGCGCAGGCGCAGCGGCAGTTGGCCGATGCCGGTTGGCCGCTGCCGATCGCGGTGAATGTGTCGGCGGTGCAGTTCTTCAACAGCGACCTGGTGGCCGAGTTCAGCCGCGCCAGCCAGGAGTTCGGGCTGGCGCGCGGGGCACTGCAGGTGGAGTTGACCGAAAGCAGCCTGATGCGCAAGCCGGCCCAGGCCAAGCAGACCATGCAGCGGCTGCATGAGCAGGGCATCTGCATTTCGCTGGATGATTTTGGTACCGGCTATTCGAACATGTCCTACCTGCAGCATCTGCCGTTGGACATCCTGAAGATCGACCGCAGTTTCGTTGCCGACGTGGAAACCAATCCGCGCAATGCGTCGATCTGCCGGGCGCTGTTGTCATTGGGGCACAGCATGGGGCTGACGGTGATTGCCGAAGGCGTGGAGACGCCGGGCCAGCACCAGTGGCTGGCCGCGCATGGCTGCGACCAGGTGCAGGGCTACCTGCTGGGCCGGCCGGCACCGCTGGCGCAGGTGATCGCGCGGCTGGAGGCGGTGGAGGTGTAGTCCCGTGCGGGTGGATGTTGCCACTGTTGTTGCGCGTAGCGCCGGGCGCGTGGACGGCAGCCCGCCGTCAGCGGCGCAGTTCGATCCGACGGTATTGCCCGCCCTCGCCAAAGCGCGGGCCTTTGGATTCCATCCGCGCGCACAACCTGCCGTCGCTGCAGGGAACCAGGTCGGCCTTTGCCATCGCCTCGTAGTAGTCGCGCTGTGGCTGCAGCCGCGCCAGCTCCTGGCGCGTGTTGTGCAGCAGGTAGATCGCGCTGGCGGCGGCGATCAGCGCCGCCACCCCGAGCGCGGCGGTGGCCAGCAGCATCCTGCGCGAGGCCTTCAATGTCAGCCGCTGCTGGGCCTGGGCGTAATCGCCGGTGGCGGCCTGTAGCGTTGTGCTGGCGCGCTGCAGGGCCTGTTCGAACTTTTTTGAGGCCGGGTCCAGGGTGCTGGCCAGGGCCTGCTGCGAGAGTTGGGTCAGCCGCGGCAGGGCCGATTCGACCACCCTGCCCACATCGCCACCCGCGCGCTGCACACCAGCGTGCAGCATCTGCAGCTGCTCGTTGATGATGCCGCGCAGGCGCTCTTCGCGCTGCTGCATCGCCCCGATCAGCAGCAACAATTCCCGCGTTGCAGCGGTGGGTTCGCCGTCCGGGCGGACAGGTGCGTTCATTGCATGCTCCCTTCATCGGCCATCCGGCAGGTATCAACCCGCACCGCCGCCTCCGCCATCGCCACCACCGCCGTCATACATCGGCCCGCCCTGCATCCGCGGATCGGTCAGCGTCATCACCCGTACCGGGCTGCGCCGGGTTTCCAGCTCGGCCGCCGCGGCCATAGCCAGCTCCGGGTTCAGCTCGGCCGCCTGCGCCAGTGTCTGGGCCTGCTCCAGCTGTGTGGCCTCCAGCATCTCGCGGGCCTGCTCTTGCATGGCCAACGCGGCGGGGCTGGCCATCATGCGGCTGATCGCCTGCTCCAGGGCCCGCTCGTCGTGGGACTGCAGCGCGTAGAACACCTCATCGAAGGCCGGGTCGCCGCTGGGGCTGCGTTGCCCTGGCGTCCGGCCTTGCGGTGGCTGCAGATCCTCGTCGCTGATCAAGCGCTGAAGCAGCGTGCGCTTGGGCATCGGATGATGCTGCTCGCCATTGAGCTCGCTATCGGGAAACGGCGCGCGAATGCTGCGGATGAACTCGCGGTTGCTGAGCGGCTTGAGGCCGCCTTCGAAATCCTTGTCCGGCATGAACAGCATGGAGGTGCGATGCAGTCCGGCGTGATTCAACGCCGCCCAGGTGAAGTCGATACAGCTGTTGGTGGCGCCTTGGTACTCCATGTCGAAGCCGTGGAGGTGTGGGTTTTTTCCGAAGTTCAGGAGCTTGAGGTACTGCTCTCCGCTCACTTCCATGGTTCTCGAATACAAAGGACGCTGGTACCGCTCAAGGTCATCCTCGAAGACCTTGCCCGGTCCGGAGCTTGCTCCATGAGTAGCCGGTGCAAAGCCGAAACTCAGGTCTTCATGTCCAGCGGAGATCGTGTAGTAAACATGCCCGGCCAGGGAGGTTCCGCCGTCTTGCAGTGGGGTTCCAGGCGCTGCCACGTAGATGGTCACGGTGTATCTGGCGCGGCTTTCATTCATTACTTTGGCAGCCTCCTATACGCCAGCAACAACTCGACAGGAACGGAGGCCAGCTCCGGCGCAGGATCAATCAGCTGCAGCTCCAGGCGATACCGCCCCGGTGGCGGGGCCTTTGCCCACGCAAACGCCACCTCGCGGTAGTCTCTGCCTGGCTCTGTCAGCCCGGCCTCATCCAGTGCGATGCTGTCCACGCCAGTGGCCATGACGCCATGCACGCGACCATCGGCGGCTACCGGCACTGTCGGCCTTTGCTGCGCATGGCCAACAACGTCAAAGTCCAGCGTGTACAGCTGCGGTACCGAAGTTTGTGCATCCAACGGGGTCAGTACCACCGTCGCGTTCAAATCCGAATGTCGGATCTTGTCGATAATGTCCCAGGCATTTCCGGTAGCGGCATCGGTTGCGCGCAGCGCAATGGCCAGCGATGCCGACGAATTGCGCCCCGGCGGCAGCAGATCGAACTCCAGCACGTACGGTTCGCTCATCGGCACCAGCGGGAACGGTCGGACCAGGGGAACGGCAGTGCGGGTAACGGCCTGGTGTGGGCTGTAGAACGGCGGAGGCGGTGGTTCGGGGGAGCTGCATGCGGCCAACGTGCATGCCAACACGGTTGCCAATGGCATCGACAGTAATCGGATTGGGCGCATGGACGTTCCTGTGCGGGGACCATGGGACGATCGGTCTTCGACATCGTTTGCCGGGACAGACATCCGCGCACTTTTTATCCATCATTTCAGCACTGGCTACAACGGCAGAAGGTCTGAAAGTTGCATGAAATAGTTGAAGCGTGATGCCGCACCTGTTTCATCAGTCCGTTTACGACAAAAGCGCAAAACAGACGTGCCCAACCATCCCTCGGCAGCGTCCCGGGCAATGCCATCCCCATCGCCGGGAGTGGATGCGCCGTCGCACTTCGCATGCCCGCCATCTGTTGATTCTGGCCAGCGCAATCGCCGGACTTGGCGACATGGCCTGTTGAATCGCTTGCAGTGGGCAACGACGCTGCAGCCGCACCATCACCCCAACGCATCGACCACGTAGTCGATGAAGCTGCGCACCTTCGGGGCCAGATGGTTGCGGCTGGTGTAGACGGCGTGGATGCCGATCGGCGCCACCTCCCAGTCCGGCAGCACGCGTTCCAGGCGGCCGTCGGCCAGTGCGTCGGCGACCAGGAAATCCGGTTGCAGGATGATGCCCATGCCGGCCAGAGCAGCTTCACGCAGGACATCGCCATTGTTGGCGCGCAGGCTGCCCTGCACCGCCACCGACACCTCCCCGCGCGGACCGCGCAGCGGCCAGCGGTCGCCACCGCCCCAGTAGCTGTAGCCCAGGCATTGGTGGTCGGCCAGGTCTTCGGGCTGCTGCGGGCAGCCATGCGCCTGCAGATAGGCCGGGGCGGCGCACAGGGTGATCCGGGTGTCGGCCAACTTGCGCGCGATCAGGCTCGGATGCGGTTGGCCGGTGATGCGGATGGCCACGTCATAGCCTTCTTCCACCATGTCCACCAGCCGGTCGGACAACGACAGCTCGACCTGCACCTGCGGGTAACGCCGGTGGTAGCCGGCCAGCAGCGGGCCGAGCCGGGCGATGCCGTAGCTGACCGGCGCGTTGACCCGCAACAGCCCGGATGGCGCCAGCGCCTGTGCGCCGATGCCCGCTTCCAGCGCATCGAACTGGGCCAGCAACTGCACGCACTGCGCGTAGTACGCCGCGCCGGTGCTGGTCGGGCTGACCCGGCGGGTGGTGCGGTTGAGCAGGCGGGTGGACAGGCGTTTTTCCAGCGCGGCGATCTGCCGGGTGACGCCCGCCGTGGACATGTCCAGGGCCTGCGCGGCGGCACTGAAGCCGTTGCGCTCGACCACGGTTACGAACACACGCATTGCCGCCAGAGTGTCCATTGTTGCAATTCCTGGAATAAACAAGGTCGGATGATCGTATTTATGGGTGGAAGCGAGTGCAATAACCTGTGGTTCTTCCTGGTCCCCGGAGCCTGTGATGCCCACCTTGCCCGCGCTGTATATCTCCCATGGTTCGCCGATGACCGCGCTTACCCCGGGCCGGGTCGGCGAACGCCTGGCCGCACTGGCCACGCAGCTGCCGCGCCCGCGCGCCATCGTGATGGCCTCGGCACACTGGCTGACCCACCAACCGGCCGTGGGCGGCCACGCGCAGCCGCCTACCATCCATGATTTCGGCGGTTTCCCGCAGGCGCTGTTCGACCTGCAGTACCCGGCGCCTGGTGATCCGGCCCTGGCCGAGGACATCGCCGCGCGCCTGGCCGCTGCCGGCCTGCCGGCGCAGATCGACCCGCGGCGCGGGCTGGACCATGGCGCCTGGGTACCGCTGCGCCTGTTGTACCCGCAGGCCGACATCCCGGTGGTACCGCTGGCGATCCAGCCGCGGCTGGGTCCGGCCCACCAGTTCGCGCTGGGCCGCGCGCTGGCGCCATTGCGCGGCCAGGGCGTGTTGCTGATCGGTTCGGGCAGCATCACCCACAACCTGCACGATGCCGGCAGCTATGCCCAGGGCAAGGACGCGCCCTATGTGCGGCCCTTCATCGCATGGGTGGAGCAGCGCCTGCAGGCCGACGACAGCGCGGCCCTGCTGGACTACCGCCAGCGCGCGCCGTATGCCGCGCAGGCCCATCCCACCGATGAGCACCTGCAACCGCTGCATTTCGCCATGGGCGCGGCCGGCGGCGAGGTGCTGGGTGCCCAGCGCATCGATGCCGGGATCGAGGCCGGGTTCCTGGCAATGGACATCTACCGCTTCGACGGTGCTGCGCGCGCTGGCTGAGCGGGCCCGCGCGGCAACGGCCCAGCAACGGCGATACCGCGATCGGAACCATTGACCGCAGTGCTGTGATAGTTTTTTTGCAGTTTCCGGCGCCGGCTGCCTGCAGCCTCCCCTCGCGCCGCTTCTGGAAAATGCATGCATACCATCGAAGTCGTGCTGGCGATGCTGGTGGCCGTGGTCGCCAGCGGCTACCTGGTCCGGGTGTTGCCGCTGTCGGTGCCGCTACCGCTGGTGCAGATCGGCCTGGGCGCGGTGATTGCCGGGGTGTTCAACCGTGGCCACGCGCTGCAGCCGGAGATGTTCTTCCTGCTGTTCCTGCCGCCGCTGCTGTTCCTGGACGGCTGGCGCATTCCCAAGCAGGGCCTGTTCCGCGACAAGGGCGTGATCCTGGAACTGGCCTTCGGGCTGGTGGTGTTCACCGTGATCGGCGCCGGCCTGCTGATCCACTGGATGATCCCGGTGATGCCGCTGGCGGTGGCCTTTGCGCTGGCGGCCATCATCTCTCCGACCGATCCGGTGGCGGTCGGGTCGATCGCGGCGCGCGCGCCGATTCCCAAGCGGCTGATGCACATCCTGGAAGGCGAGTCGCTGTTGAACGACGCCTCCGGCCTGGTCTGCTTCCGCTTCGCGGTGGCCGCGGTGATGACCGGTTCGTTCTCGCTGGCGACCGCCTCGCTGACCTTCCTGTGGGTGGCGGTGGCCGGCCTGGCGATCGGCGTGGCGGTGACCCTGGGCGTGTCCACGGCCCAGCGCTGGCTGTGGCGGCGTTTCGGCGAAGAGCCCGGCGCGGCCCTGCTGGTCAACCTGCTGATCCCGTTTGCGGCCTATCTGCTGGCCGAAGAGGCCAATGCGTCGGGCATCCTGTCGGCGGTGGCCGCCGGCATCACCATGAGCTACGTGGAGTTGACCGGCCGCGTCTCGGGCAGCATGCGGGTGCAGCGCGCGGCGGTATGGGGCATGTTGCAGTTCAGTTTCAACGGCATCATGTTCGTACTGCTCGGCGAGCAGCTGCCGGGCATTGTCGAGCGCGCGATCACCACGGTCAGCGAAAGCGGCCACCGCAATGCGTGGTGGCTGCTGGTGTATGTGGTGGTGATCAACCTGGCGCTGGTGCTGCTGCGCCTGGCCTGGGTATGGCTGTCGCTGCGCTGGAGCCTGCTGCGCGCCCGCCACCGCGGCGAAGTCCGCCAGGGCACCCCGTGGCGGGTGGTGGTGGCCACCTCGGTGGCCGGCGTACGCGGTGCGATCACCCTGGCCGGCGTGCTGACCCTGCCGTTGTTCCTGCCCGACGGCAGTGCCTTCCCGGCGCGCGATCTGGTGATCTTCCTGGCCGCCGCGGTGATCCTGGTGTCGCTGGTCGGCGCCAGCGTGGCGCTGCCACGCCTGTTGAAGGGGCTGGAGCTGCCGGCCGACTCGGGCGAGCGCAAGGCCGAGGACCTGGCCCGCAAACTGGCCTCCAAGGCCGCGCTGGCCGGGGTGGAACGCATGCGCCAGCAGCTGGTGCAGCACCAGACCACCGAGAACGTGCAGCTGTACAACGACGCCGCCTCGCGGGTCAGCCTGCTGTACCAGCGCAACCTGGAAAAGGAAAACGGCCCCGATGCCGACCCGGAGAAGGTGCAGCGGATGGAGCAGGGCTACCGCCAGCTGCGCACCGCCGGGCTCACCGCCGAACGCGAAGAACTGTTCCGGCTGACCCGGCGCGGCAAGATTTCCGACGAGGTCTCGCGCAAGCTGATCCGCAACCTGGACCTGCTGGAGACGCGGCAACGGGATTGAAGGTGGCCCGACCAACGGTCGGGCGCTACCAGGGCGTCAACAGCCATGTCCCGTGTTGACGCGGCCGGTCACGGGCGCGTGGCGACGCGCTCATCAGACCGGCGCACGCCGGTCAGGGGGCGCGATCCAGGTAATAGGCAACCACGGTGCCCTTGATCTTGATCGTCATCGGATTGCCGCGGCGGTCGCGGGCCTTGCCGGCCTGGACGCGGATCCAGCCTTCGCTGACCGAATACTCCTCGACGTTGTCGCGCTCGACCTCGTTGAAACGGATGCCGACCCCACGCTCCAGCGCGGCGGCATCGTGGAAGGGGCTGGCCGGGTTGATCGCCAGGTGATCGGGAGGAGTATCGCTCATGGTCGTCGGATGCTGGCGGCCACCACGGCCGCCTTCTGCGGTACAGGATAAACCGCGCCGCGGCTTCCGCCGAATTTCGCTTCCTGCCAACGCCCCTGCACGGCAGAATGCGTGCCTGTCTCCAGGAAAACCCGGTCATGCCCGACAACAGCGATTATTTCGACTTCGAAGAAGAGGAACGCGATTTCGACGAAGACGACTTCGAGGCGCGGATCTGGAACCTGTTCGTGCTGATCAACCCGGCCGACGAGGAACTGGCCCTGCAGCAGTTCAACCGCTGGCGCGAGGCGCTGCTGGAAAGCGGGCAGGAGATCGACGAGGACGCCGACTGGCTGCCGCCGCTGATGGCCGCGATCGCCTGGCAGTCCGGCTTCGAGGTCGAGCGCGGCGATGCCGATGCGCTGATGTCGGCGGTCAACGAGCTGTCCGCGCGCTGGAACCTGCAGATCGACTGGGGCGGCGACCTGGACGATGAGGATTTCGCCGCCAGGGTGGATGCGCCGCTGCTGATGGCTACCGCCTACGACCGGCTGCGCGAGCACAACTACTCGTTGTGGAGCGTGGATACCGGCGAGGGTGGCCTGTGCGGCTGGATGGCGCTCAGCCGCGACGACGACGCCATGCTGGCGCTGTGCTCGCTGCTGGGGGTGGAAGTGCGCCCGGGCAGCGATCCGTTCTGATGGGTTCTCGCATACCGACCAACGGTCGGTATCTACCGGGCGATGCATGGGTTCATGCGTGTGCCGACCAACGGTCGGCACCTACCGGTATTGGCTTCTCGCATTGGCGATGACCGCTTTGACCAGTGCGCGGTCGGTATGCCGCGAGATGGCCTGCGCGCCCAGTTCGATCGCCTGCAGCCGCAGCGGGGCCGGGACGTCGTAGTGGGCGCCGCTGGGGCGGTTCTGGAAGGCCCGTCGCGGAATCCCGAGCTGGGCGGCCATGGCGTGCAGCTCGGGCAGGGTGTCGGCCATCAAATGCGCCCAGCGCTCGCCGCGCCAGGGGTGTACCGCATCGTCGATATAGACCGTCACCGGATCGCCGTGGCTCAGGCCTGCGGCTTGTCGTCGCTGGCGGCCGGGGCAGGCTCGGCGGCGGCTTCGTCGACGCTTTGCGCGTCTTCGCCGGTTGCCTGTTCTTCTTCGTTGTCTTCGCCTTCGACGCCTTCGAACTCGGACACCAGCTGGGTCAGGTAGTCATCGGCGGTCTTGCCTTCATCGGCGGCCAGGTCGTCGATCAACTGCTGCAGCTGGGTCGAATACTCCAGGGTGACCTTGCGGCCTTCCTTTTCCTGCACGTTGGACAGGTGCTTGAGCATGGCCAGCATCGGGATCGGGTTGTCGGCGTTGCCCATGGTCTGGCCGCCGATGGCCAGCAGCCATTCGGTGCCCTGCAGGCCGATCGCGGCCACGACCTGGCCTTCTTCGTTGGTCAGTACCGCATGGTTCTGCACCGGCTGCTGGGCGTTGAGGCGGTTGATCGGGCGCTTGGGCTGCAGCTTCTTGCGCTTGTCGCGCTTGGCCTTGGACTGCTTGGACATGGGGGTGATCTGTAATGGGAAAGACCGCCATTGTAATGGGGGTTGGCCGGCGCTGTCGGCAGGCGGCGCGGGGCAGGCCGGGGCGCGGGCGCACCGTTCCTGCCCCCGCCCTCAGGGCGTGCCGGCCGGGGCCTGGGCGGCGTGGATGTCGGCGTCGGCGGCGGTCGGCGACAGCGCCAGTTCCTGGCCGGCGCCGGCCAGGGCGGCTGCTTCGGCGGCCTTGGTCATCACCACGATGCTGATTCGGCGGTTGATCGGGTTGTCCGGCTGGGTGCGGTCGAACAGCACCGAGGACGACAGCCCCACCACGCGGGTCACCTTTTCCTCGGCCATGCCGCCGTCGAGCAGGGCGCGGCGTGCGGCGTTGGCGCGGTCGGCGCTCAGTTCCCAGTTGCTGTAGCCATGCACGGCGTTGTAGGCGGTGATGTCGGTGTGGCCGGTGATGCTGATCCGGTTCGGCACGTGGTTGATGAACTGCGACAGCTCACGCAGGATCTCGCGCGTATACGGCTTGAGCGCGGCGCTGCCCATGTCGAACATCGGCCGGTTCTGCTTGTCCACGATCTGGATGCGCAACCCCTCCGGGGTCAGGTCGAGCAGCAGCTGGTCCTTGAACGGTTCCAGTGCCTGGCTCTTGCTGATCGCCTCTTCCAGCTCCTGCTTGAGCGCTTCGAGCTGCTGCTGTTCGCGCTCGCGATCGGTCTGCGCGATCGGCTTGGCCGCCTGCTGCTTCTGGAACGGGTCGTTGCTGTTGCCGCGCGAGATGTCGGTGGCGCCGCCCAGCTTGATCATCGAGGTGCTGGCCCCGCCCGGCCCGGCCATGCCCGGGGCAGGGGTGGAACTCTGCCCGGCCAGCGGGCTGGGGTTGCGGAAGTATTCGGAAATGGCCGCGCGCTCGGGCTTGCTGGTGGCCGCCATCAGCCACAGCAGCAGGAAGAAGGCCATCATCGCGGTCACGAAGTCGGCGTAGGCCACTTTCCAGGCGCCGCCATGATGGGCGGCGTGGCCGGCCTTCCTGACCCGGCGGACGATGACGGTGGGTTTGTTCTCGGCCATGGCAGTGCCTTACTTGACCGTCTTGAGGTGCGCTTCGAACGCGCTGAAGCCCGGGCGCACGTTGGACGGCAGGGTCTTGCGGGCGAATTCGAGGGCGATCTTGGGGTTGTAGCCGCGCAGGCAGGCCAGCAGGGCGGTCTTGACCGACTCGTAGATGCGGCTGTCCTGCTCGGCGCGCGCTTCCACCGCCGCGGCCAGCGGGCCGACGAAGCCGTAGGCCAGCAGGATGCCCAGGAACGTACCCACCAGTGCGCCGGCTACGTGCGCGCCGACCTCGGTGATTTCCCCGCCGATCGAGCCCATGGTGATCACGATGCCCAGCACCGCGGCCACGATGCCGAAGCCGGGCAGGCCGTCGGACACCTTGTTGAGCACCGCCGAGGGCTGCATGGCTTCGGCGTGGTGCTTTTCCAGTTCCATCTCCAGCAGCGGTTCCAGCTCGTGCGGTTCGATGTTGCTGCCGATCATCAGGCGCAGGCAGTCGGTGATGAAGTCGACCAGGTGGTGGTCGGCCTGCACCTTGGGATAGTTGGCGAAGATGGAGCTCTCGGCCGGGCGCTCGACATGGTCTTCCAGTGCCATGAAGCCTTCGCGGCGCGCCTTGTTGAGCAGCTCATAGAGCAGGCTCAGGACGTCGATGTAGTCCTGCTGCTTGTAGGCCGGGCCCTTGAACACGCCCACGATGGCGTGCAGGGTCTGCTTGACGGTCTTGAGCGGGGTACCCACCAGGAACGCGCCCAGCGCCGCGCCACCGATGATGACCAGCTCGTAGGGCTGCCACAGGGCGCCGAGCTTGCCGTGCGCGCCGATGTAGCCACCGAGCACGCTGAGAATGACGATCAGGAATCCAACGATGATGAGCATGGGGCCGGCGCGGAGTGGGGGATACCTCCATGTCGGCCCCGCCCCCGGTTTCCTGAAGGGCGCTGTTCGTTCGATGTCACACTTTTGCGTGGTCAGCCGTGGTCAGCATGCGGGCCAACCCTCAGGCGTGCGGGCCGGCAGTCCGCACCTACGCCGCCGCTCCGGCCTCGGCGCCACCGCGCTGCAGCGGGTCCGGATAGGCATGGCCATTGGGCGTGAAGGCCAGCGAGACCGAGTTCAGGCAATGCCGTTCAAAGGTCGGCGGCGGGCCGTCCGGGAACACATGGCCCAGATGGCTGTCACACCTGGCGCAGACGATTTCGGTGCGGACCATGCCGTGGCTGCTGTCGCGGATCTGCCGCACATGCGCCGGGTCGAACGGGGCGAAGAAGCTGGGCCAGCCGGTGCCGGAGTCGAACTTGGTGCCGGAGCGGAACAGCGGCAGGCCGCACAGGCGGCAGCCGTAGACGCCGTCCTGCTTGTTGTCCAGGAACACGCCGCAGAACGGGGCTTCGGTGCCGTGCTGGAGCAGCACGCGGCGCTCGTCGGCGCCCAGGCCGGCTTCCAGGGCCTGGCGCTGGGCGTCGCTGGGGGGAGAGAGGTCGAAGGCGGTCATCGGCGGTTCCTCGCGGGGGTGCAGTTGAGATTGGGTCGGCGGCCGGCGCTTCAAGCCGGCGCCGGGCGATCCGGGGCCGTTCATGGTGCCGATACCGGCGTCGGCGCACAGTGCACTCCCACACGCCACGCCGGAGCCTGCCATGTCCCGCCACGCCCGCTTCGCCGCCGCGCTGGGGCTGTTGCTGCCGGTTGCGGCCATCGCCCAGATCGGGCCCCCGCCGAATCCGACCACGACCCGCCCGGTAGTGGTGGCGCCGCCCGCCCCGGCCCCGTTGCCCACGCCGGTGCGGCCGGCCCCGGCCGACAGCCTGTCCGGGCAGATGGCGCCGGTGAAGTCCAGCGGCCAGGTGCAGCAGCAACTGCGTCGCCACCCGATCCAGAGCCGCGGCCCGGCCCAGCCCGCGCCGATCCGCGCGCCGGCACCGCAGACCAAGGTCTACGACCGCCACGGCCGGATCATTCCCGGGGCCAGGCAGGTCGCGCCGAACCGCGTGCTGGACACGCGGACCGGCAAGTACTACGACGCGGTTCCCCGTGGCGACGGCCAGCAGATCCGGCCCTGATGGCGCTGTGTCGGTCAGGCCGGCGTGGCGGAAAGACGGCGGCTGGCCGTGCCCATGGCCCGGCAGGGTCGCACCCGGGTCGACTGCACGCGGCCGCGCCGCGTTCGATGGCGGCATGAGCCTCGAACGCCATGGGCGCAGTGCATGAACGCTTTACCAACCACGCCCCGCAGTCATCTGCATCAACGTGCCAACTCACTGCTTTTTCGCCTGCGATTAACCGTTTTTGCCGGACCCTGTGCGTGCGCCGGAACGCGGCGTATTCCAGGGTTTTCCAGAAGAGTGCAATCATGACCAACCAGCAGAACCGCAATCCCGGCAAGATGCCGCAGGAACAGCAGGGCAGTCAGCAGCAGCACCAGAAGGCCGGCCAGCAGAACCAGCAGCAGTGGGACCAGCAGAACCAGAAAGGCGGCAAGCAGCAGGATCAACGCACCCCCGATTCCAAGCAGCAACGCTGACCGGTGTGATGCATGAGCGAGGGCGGTGCGCGCAAGCGCGCCGCTCTTTGCATTGGCATCCCGTCCGGATGCGCTCAGTCGGGAATGGGCAGGGTCAGGGTCTCCTTGACCTCTTCCATCACGATGTAACTCTTGGATTCGCGCACATGCGGCAAGGTCAGCAGGGTGCTGCCGAGCAGCTTCCGGTAGGAGGCCATCTCGCTGATCCGGGCCTTGAGCAGGTAGTCGAAATCCCCCGAGACCAGGTGGCATTCCAGTACGTTGGGCAGCTTCAGCGCGGCGCGGCGGAATTCCTCGAAGATGTCGCCGGACTTGTAGGCCAGGCTGATCTCCACGAACACCAGCAGGCTGGCCTTGAGGTAGTGCGGGTCGAGCTTGGCGTAGTACCCGGTGATGGCGCCGTCGCGCTCCAGCCGGCGTACCCGTTCGGTGCACGGGGTGGTGGACAAGCCGACCCGTTCACCCAGTTCGGTGAAGGAGATCCGGCCCTCGGCCTGCAGGATGCGCAGGATCTTGCGGTCGATCTTGTCCAGTTCGCGGGCGCGGGCGGCCATCGGGTCATCCGGTCGGGGGTGTTGGCGGGACAATACCCTGCCATGTGGCGATAAAACAGGTCAAATGCCGGATTTGTCCGGAATATACTTCCCCAATTATGGTCCCGGCGCGCTCCAGCGCAGGGAATGATCGGGTTGGAGAAGCAGCATGCGCGTTCTAGTCCTTGGCAGCGGCGTCATCGGCACCACCAGTGCCTGGTACCTGCGGCAGGCCGGGTTTGAAGTCACGGTGGTCGACCGCCAGCCCGGTCCGGCGCTGGAAACCAGTTTCGCCAACGCCGGCCAGTTGTCGTTCGGCTACACCTCGCCGTGGGCCGCCCCGGGCGTGCCGCTGAAGGCGGTCAAGTGGCTGTTCGCCGAACATGCGCCGCTGGCAATCCGGCCGGGCCTGGATTGGCGGCAGTACGCGTGGCTGGCGCAGATGCTGCGCAACTGCACGCACGCGCGGTATGCGGTCAACAAGGCGCGCATGGTGCGCATGTCCGAATACAGCCGAGACTGCCTCAACGAACTGCGCCAGCAGACCGGTATTGAATTCGAAGGCCGCGACCTGGGCACCACCCAGTTGTTCCGCACCCAGCAGCAGCTCGACGCCGCCGCCCAGGACATCGAGATCCTGGCCCAGTACCAGGTGCCCTACCAGGTGCTGGACCGCGACGGCATCATCGCCCACGAACCGGCGCTGGCCGGGGTGGCCGACAAGCTGGTCGGCGCGCTGTGGCTGCCGCGCGACCAGACCGGCGACTGCCAGTTGTTCACCCGCCGCCTGGCGCAGATGTGCGTCGATGCCGGGGTGGAGTTCCGCTTCGACCAGGACATTGCCGCCCTGCAGACCGACGGCGACCGCATCACCGGCGTGCGCATCGACGGCAAGCTGGAAACCGCCGACCGCTACGTGGTGGCGTTGGGCAGCTACTCGCCGTCGCTGGTCGACCCGCTCGGCCTGCGCCTGCCGGTGTACCCGCTCAAGGGCTATTCGCTGACCCTGCCGATCACCAACGCGGCGATGGCACCCACCTCGACCATCCTGGATGAAAGCTACAAGGTGGCCGTGACCCGTTTCGACGACCGCATCCGCGTGGGTGGCATGGCCGAAGTGGGCGGCTTTGATCTGTCGCTGTCGCCGCGCCGCCGCGCCACGCTGGAAAAAGTGGTGGGCGACCTGTACCCGCACGGCGGCGACCTGGCGCGCGCCGAGTTCTGGACCGGGCTGCGCCCGGCCACCCCGGACGGCACCCCGGTGGTCGGCGCCACGCCGTACCGCAACCTGTTCCTCAATACCGGCCACGGCACCCTGGGTTGGACCATGGCCTGCGGCTCGGGCCGTTACCTGGCCGACCTGATGAGCGCGCGCCAGCCGCAGATCAGCACCGAAGGCCTGGATATTTTCCGTTACGGCCATGCGGCCGCGTCCGTTGTCCACAGTGAGCCCAAAGCATGCGCCCAGCCCGCGCGTTGATCGACCTGGACGCGCTGCGTTCGAACTTCCAGCTGGCCCGTGAACTTGGCGGGGGCCGCAAGACCCTGGCCGCGGTCAAGGCCGATGCATACGGGCATGGTGCGGTGGCCTGCGCGCGCGCGCTGCAGGGCCAGGCCGATGCGTTCGGCGTGGCCTGCATCGAAGAAGCCCTGGAGCTGCGCGACGCCGGCATCACCGCGCCGATCCTGCTGCTGGAAGGTTTCTTCGAGGCCGACGAGCTGCCGCTGATCGTGCAGCACGACCTGTGGTTCGCCGTGGCCGCACCCTGGCAGGTCGACGCGGTGGCCGCGTTCCAGACCACCGCGACGTTGCAGGTGTGGTTGAAGCTGGACAGCGGCATGCACCGCCTGGGCCTGTCGCCGGCCGATTTCCGCGCCGCGCATGCGCGCCTGTCGGCCCTGCCGCAGATCGCGCCGATGGTGTTGATGAGCCATATGGCGCGCGCCGATGAACTGGACAGCCCGCGCACCGCCGAGCAGGCCGCTGCCTTTGCCGCGGCGATCGAAGGCCTGGCCGGGGAAACCAGCCTGTGCAACTCGCCGGCCCTGCTGGGCTGGCCTGACGTGCGCAGCGACTGGGTACGCCCGGGCCTGATGCTGTACGGGGCCAACCCGTTGCCGGTACAGACCGCGCAGACCCGGCGGCTGCGCCCGGTGATGACCATGCAGTCGAAGATCTTCGCGGTGCGCCAGATCGACGTGGGCGAGCCGGTCGGGTATGGCGCGCGCTTCGTCGCCCAGCGACCGACCCGGGTCGGCGTGGTGGCATTGGGCTATGCCGACGGCTATCCGCAGTTCGCGCCGAACGGCACCCCGGTGCTGATCGATGGCCAGGCAGCCACGCTGATCGGGCGGGTGTCGATGGACATGCTGACCGTGGACCTGACCGACCTGCCGCAGGCCGGGATCGGCAGCACGGTAACCCTGTGGGGCGCATCGCCGCGGCTGGATGTGCTGGCCCCGCTGTGCGGGGTGAGTGCCTACCAGCTGCCCTGCGCGGTCAAGCGCGTGCCGCACGAGGTGGTAGGCGGCTGAAGGCCCGGCCACACATGGCGTGGCGCTATGTCCCGGCAGGATGAGCGGGTAGATCCACGCCATGCGTGGATGCCTTCCGCGCGGCGCCGGGCGGCCCGGCGCTACCGGCCTGCCGTGGCACGCAGCTCGCGCTGGATCCAGTCGTCGAGCAGCTTCTTCTCGTAACGCAGCGGGTCGGAGCTGCGCTGCAGCCCCAGGTTGTGCAGGTAACCGCTGTCGGACAGCTTGCGCTCGCCCTGGGCCAGCACCTGGCCCTGGGCATCGCGCAGGCTGAAGGTCAGGCTGATGCGCGGCGGGTAGAGGTCGCGCAGGATGCGGATGTCGTTGGCGCGCGGGCCATGCCACGGTTCGTAATCACCGGCGCGTTCGATGTCGGTAATGGTCACCTCCAGCGACTGCCCCGGCGCCAGGCGCTTGCCGGCGGCGCTGCGCAGATACTGCGCCAGCTGCTCCACCCAGTTGCCGCGTTCGGCCTCGAAGCGGTTGGTGCTCTGGCGGATTTCGCTGAACTGGGCCGGATCGGTCCACTGCACCTGGACCGCGCTGTCGCCGGCCAGGGCCCGTGGCGCCTGGGGATCGGTCACGGTGCGTGGCGCGGCGGCCTGGGCCGCTCCGATCGCCAGCAGGCAGGCCAAGGTGCCGGTCAACAGCAGAGGGGAGCGTTTCATGACGAATCCTCGGTGGTGATCACGGATCGAGCAGGCAGTCAGTGTGATCCTGATAGGCCCCCGGGACAATCGGCAGTATCCTCGCCATACGGTGTCCGTTGCCGCCAATTCACCCGCGTCTTCATCCAGAGGGGCCATCGGTGCCCGCGCTTGACGCTACGAATACGCGCCCTGGACGATGCTGTGTCCCTCCGCTTCGCCAGTTGCCCCCTTGACGCCCTTGCCCAGCCTGCCCACCTCAACATTGGAACGACCCCCCTTCGTGGCCA
The DNA here is from genome assembly GCF_057839765.1 of Stenotrophomonas sp. KH_029. Taxonomy (NCBI): domain Bacteria; kingdom Pseudomonadati; phylum Pseudomonadota; class Gammaproteobacteria; order Lysobacterales; family Lysobacteraceae; genus Stenotrophomonas; species Stenotrophomonas sp. KH_029. The sequence continues at coordinate 569,388 of NZ_CM174498.1, forward strand.
CGGCGTCGGACCCCGGCTTGTACCGGAGCGTGCTGGAGCAGATGAATGCCGGGTTCTGCGTGGTCGAGGTGATGTTCGAGGACGGCGTGGCGGTGGATTACCGCTTCCTGGAGGTCAACGAGGCCTTCGAACGCAACACCGGGCTCAGCAATGCCTGCGGGCAGCGCATGAGCGTGCTGCAGCCCGCGCATGAAACCGAGTGGTACCGCGTGTATGGCCAGGTCGCCCTGACCGGCATGGCCCAGCAGTTCGAACTGGAGGCCCGCGCGCTGGGCCGCTGGTACTCGGTGGAGGCGGTGCGGGTCGGCGACCCGCAGGAGCACCACGTGGCGGTGGTGTTCTTCGATATCACCAACCGCAAGCAGATCGAAGTGGAACTGGCCGAAAGCGAGGCGCGCTTCAGCGCGCTGGCCGACGGCCTGCCGATGCCGGTGTGGGTGCTGGACGAACGTGGCCACGCCCGCTTCGTCAACAGCGCCTTCACCGAGTTCTTCGGCGGCGATGAGCAACGCGTGCCCGAAGACGTCTGGCGCGGCCTGGTGCACCCCGACGATGCGTCGGTATTCGAGTACGAGCTGCACGAGGCGCTCAAGGCGCAACGTTCGATGCATGCGCTGGTGCGTGGCCGGCGTGCCGACGGCCAGTGGCGCTGGTTGGAGATGAACGCACGGCCGCGCTTTTCGCGGATGGGGCGCTTCATCGGCCTGGCCGGCAGCAGCCCGGATGTGACCGAGCGGCGCGAGATCGAAATGGCGCGCGAGGAACTGCTGCAGTCCGAACGCGCCGCGCGCAGTGCCGCCGAAAACATGGCACGGCTGAAAGACGAATTCCTGGCCACGCTGTCGCATGAACTGCGCACGCCGTTGACCACCATCCTGGGCTGGAGCGAACTGCTGCTGCAGCGGGTGGACGCCAGCAGCCCGCTGTACAAGGGGCTGGGCGTGATCGCCAACAGCGCGATGGCGCAGAAGCGGCTGATCTCGGACATGCTGGACCTGAGCAGCATGCTGCTGGGCAAGGTGCAGCTGGAAGTGGAAGCGCTGGACCTGCGCGACCTGCTGACCGAAGCCCTGCGCGCGCAGGAGCTGGTGGCCGAGGGCAAGGCGCTGGCGATGCGCCTGGTGTTGCCCGAGCAGGCCGCCTGGGTGCTCGGCGATGCTACCCGCCTGCAGCAGGTGCTGTGGAACCTGCTGTCCAATGCGATCAAGTTCACCCCCGCCGAAGGCAGTGTGGTGGTGACCCTGGACGAGGATGGCGGGCACTGGTCGATCAGCGTGGCCGATTCCGGCGACGGCATCGCCCCGGAATTCCTGCGCCATCTGTTCAGCCGTTTCCGCCAGGCCGACGGCACCACCACCCGTCGCCACGGCGGCCTCGGGCTGGGCCTGGCCATCGCCCAGCAACTGGTGGAGCTGCATGGCGGCGCGGTGGCGGCCAGCAGCGAAGGCCACGGCTGCGGCGCTACCTTCACCGTGCGCCTACCGCGCTACCAGCCGCAGGCCGAAGGCCGCCCGCTGCGCGAAGTATTCAGCGGCCCGATCAGCGAACAGGTGATCGAACCGTTCCCGCTCAAGGGCCTGCACCTGCTGGCGGTGGAAGACCAGCCCGAAGTGCTGGAATACCTGCGCCGGCTGCTGGAAGAGCAGGGCGCCGAAGTCACCGCCGCCGCTTCGGCCGGCGAAGCCCTGGCCCTGCTCGACGCCGGCGGCCATGCCGGCATCGACGTGCTGCTCACCGATATCGGCATGCCGGGCATGGACGGCTACGGCCTGGTGCGTACCCTGCGCGAGGATATCGGGGTGGAATCGCAGGTATTGCCAGCGGTGGCGGTCACCGCCCTGGCCCGCGCCGACGACCGCAAGCGCGCGCTGGCATCGGGCTTCCAGGAGCATGTGGCCAAGCCGTATTCGGTGGCCCAGCTGGTGTCGGCGGTCCGCAGCGTGCTGGCCAACCGCTAGCGCTGCATCGCGCGTGGTTTCCCCCGACCGATAGGAGTGCCCCATGTCCCGCTACGCACCGCACATCCATACCGATCCTGCCCGGATTGCCGCCCTGGAAGCCTTGCTACCCCAGCTTCGTGGCCAGGCCCGGGTGGAAATCATCCTGGACGACGGCAGCCGCCTGCTCGGCACGGTGGCCGTGCAGCCCAGCGTGCAGCAGTACCGCGACGCCGAGGAAAACGAAGGCAGCAACGGACAGCTGCGGCTGGACGACCTGGATACCCCGGTGCAGCAGCATCTGGTGTGGCTGGACCGGATTGCCAGCGTGCGCCAGCTGCCGCCGGTGGAGTGATCCTGCGCCAAGGCCGTTGCCTTGGGGCCGGGCGCTGCCCGGCCACCCTGGGTCCATAGGCCCCCAGCCCCGCAGCCGGGCAAGGCCAGGTTCTACTGCACGAACAGTTCCGCTTCGGCCTCGAAACGGCGCGCATAGGCGCGCTCATCGGCCACCCGCGCCACTTCGTCGTCGGCCATGTCCGGGGCGCCGTAGACCGCGTAGGCAACCGTACCGTCGGCCTGCTTGCCGATCTGGTGCAGGCGGTAGCGCGAATGCCCGCCGCCGGTGTCCTGGGGGTAGTGCACCGGTGGTTGCGCGCCCTCCATGTCCATTTCGCTGTTGTCCACCACGCCGCCGACAAACAATGCACGCATGAGCCATCTCCATTGCAGGTGAGCCCCCACCCTGCCGGTTTGGATGTTGGCAGGGCATCAAGGCAGCGTTGAATAAACGCAAATCCGGTCGCGCCGGGCCCGATCCGGGCGAACCGGTAGAATGGTCGTCTCTTTCAAGATGTGCCCCCAATGGCTGCCCAGCACGACGCCCCCCTGGAAACCCTGTTCCTGCCGTTCGCCAGTGGCGTGCTGTCCTGGCCCGCCGGCCCGGTGCTGTTCCTGCGTGCCCGCGACGGCGCGCCGCTGCGCGAGCATGCCCAGCCCGGCCAACTGGTCTGCGAGCAGAGCTTCCGCCCGTTCGCCGATGCGCTGGAAGCCAGTGGCTGGACCGTGCGCGACGAACAGCAGCTGGCCACCGACCCCATCCGCTACGCGCTGGTACTGGTGCTGCCGCCGCGCCAGCGTGAAGAAGCCAAGGCGCTGTTCGCCCGCGCGCTGGCCCTGGCCGCCCCGGGCGGCATCGTAGTGGCCTGCCAGCACAACAACGAAGGCGCACGCTCCGGCGAAGGCGACCTGCAGCAGCTGGCCGGTCTGGGCGGCAAGCTGACCAAGAACCACTGCCGCAGCTACTGGACCGCGCCGCTGAACGGCCAGCACGATGCCGCCCTGGCCCAGCGCTGGGCCACGCTGGATGCGCCGCGGCCGATCCTGGGTGGGCGTTTCCAGAGCCGCCCGGGCATCTTCGCCTGGGACCGCATCGACCCGGCTTCGGCCCTGCTGGTCGAGCAGCTGCCGGCCGACCTGGCCGGCCGTGGCGCCGACCTGGGCGCTGGCTTCGGCTATCTCTCGGTCGAAGTACTGTCCCGCTGCCCGGGCGTGACCGCGCTGGACCTGTTCGAGGCCGAGGGCCGCGCCCTGGCCCTGGCCCGCGAGAACCTGGCCGCGCTGGGCAAGCCGGCGCTGCTGGGCTTCCACTGGCAGGATGTCACCGCCGGGATCGAAGGCCAGTACGATTTCATCGTCACCAACCCGCCGTTCCATACCCCCTCGCGCGCCGACCGCCCCGACATCGGCCAGCGCTTCATCGCCGTGGCCGCGCAGGCACTGCGCCCGGGTGGGCGGATGTGGCTGGTGGCCAACCGCCACCTGCCGTATGAGCAGATCCTCAACGAGAGCTTCGGCCAGGTGCGGGTGGCGGCCGAGCGCGACGGTTTCAAGCTGATCGAAGCGACCCGCATGAAGGACACCGGCCGCGCCCGGGAGCCGGCCCGGGTCAAGGACAGCCCGCGCGGCCGCAACTGGGACCGTGCATGAAGCTGGTCAAGCTGCTGGCCAACCTGGGCTATGGCAGTCGCAAGCAGGTGCAGCTGATGTTCCGCGAGGGCCGGGTCACCGACGCCGACGGCGAGGTGCTGTATGCCGATGACCTGCTCGCGCACGAGGCGATCCGGGTCGACGGCGAGCCGCTGGACCCGCCGCAGGGGTTGACCCTGCTGCTGCACAAGCCGCGCGGGTATACCTGCTCGACCAAGGACAAGGGCCGGTTGATCTACGACCTGCTGCCGCCGCGCTACCGCGAGCGCTCGCCGCTGCTGTCCTCGGTGGGCCGGCTGGACCGCGACACCAGCGGCATGCTGCTGATGACCGACGACGGTGCGCTGCTGCACCGGATCGTGTCGCCCAAGTCGCGCCTGGACAAGGCCTACGAGGTGACCCTGGCCGAAGACCTGCGCGGCGATGAGACCGCGCGTTTCGCCAGCGGCACGTTGCTGCTGGAGTCCGATGACAAACCGTTGTTGCCGGCCGAGCTGCTGGTGCAGTCGTCGCGCCAGGCGCAGCTGGTGCTGCATGAAGGCCGCTACCACCAGGCGCGGCGGATGTTCGCCGCGGTGGGCAACCATGTCCAGGCGCTGCACCGCAGCCGCATCGGCGGGCTGTCGCTGGGCGATCTGGGCGAAGGCCAGTGGCGCATGCTCGATGCAGGCGACCTGGACACCCTGTTCAACGTGCCATGACCATGATCGCGGCGCTGCCGTTCCTGCCCGACGCCGTCATCTTCGATATGGACGGCTTGATGATCGACAGCGAGCGGGTGTCGATCGCGTGCTGGTCGCAGGCCGCGCGCGAGCTGCAGTTGCCGTTCGAAGACGGGTTCTGGCTGCAGATGGTGGGATTGGGCGACCGCGACTGCGGGCAGTTGTTGCTGCAGCGCATTGATGCGGACCAGGTGGCGGCCCTGTTGGCGCGCTGCCACGATCTGTACGAGGCACGCACGCAGGCCGGCCTGCCGTTGCGGCCGGGGATTGTGGAGCTGCTGCAGCTGCTGGACGAACATGGCATCGCCCGCGCGGTGGCGACCACCACGCGGCAGCCACGGGCGTCGCGCAAGCTGGCGGCGGCCGGGCTGCTGCGGTTCTTCGAGGTGGTGGTGACCAGCGGCGATGTCGCCCACCCCAAGCCGGCACCGGACATCTACCTGCTGGCCGCGCAGCGGCTGGGCAAGCACCCCACGCGCTGCCTGGCGCTGGAAGATTCGCCGGCGGGGATCCGCGCGGCGGTAGGCGCGGGCATGACCGCCATCCAGGTTCCGGACCTGGTGCACCCCGACGAAGAACTGCGCGCGCTGGGCCATCGCATCGTCGGCTCGCTGGCCGACGCGCACAGCCTGCTGCTGGCCCATCTTCGCTAGGATCGGTTCCCGAACGACCGCCGATACCGGTGATCGGCACGACCAACGCATGACCTGCGCCGACGCCCGCTTCGCTTTCAGGTCATGCCATCAACGATTGTTGCGCAGGTCATCGGCAGTCGATCCGGATGCGACCCTGCCGAAGCAGAACCCGCCGCAGGCACCCAGGCTCCCGGCCGGTAGGGTCGGTTCCCAAACGACTGCTGAGAACGGTGATCGGCACGACGAACGCATGACCCCTGCCGAAGCCCGCTTCGCTCCCAGACCATGCCATCAATGAACGTTGCGCAGGTCATCGGCAGTCGATCGGGATGCGACCCTACCGAAGCAGAACCCGCCGCAGGCACCCAGGCTCCCGGCCGGTAGGGTCGGTTCCCAAACGACTGCAGATACCGGTGATCGGCACGACCAACGCATGACCTGCACCGACGCCCGCTTCGCTTTCAGGTCATGCCATCAACGATTGTTGCGCAGGTCATCGGCAGTCGATCCGGATGCGACCCTGCCGAAACAGAACGCGCCGATCGCCGCAGGTGCCGGGGCCCCTGTCCGCGCGCGTACATTGGCGATGTTGGCCGGGAACCATGAAAAAAGCCCGGCGCATCGGCCGGGCTTTTCGTCACCGCATCAACCGCCGGTCACACCCGGCCAAATACCAGCGCCGCATTGGTGCCGCCGAAGCCGAAGCTGTTGGACATCACCGTGTTCAGCTGCGCCGGCGTGCTGTCGCGCACGATCGGGAAGCCTTCCACCAGCGGGTCCAGCTCGCCGATGTTGGCCGAGCCGGCGATGAAGCCGTCGCGCATCATCAGCAGGCAGTAGATCGCCTCATGCACGCTGGCAGCACCCAGCGAATGGCCCGACAGCGCCTTGGTCGAGGACAGCGGCGGCACCGCTTCGCCGAACACTTCGCGCACCGCCTTCAGCTCGGTGACATCGCCCAGCGGGGTCGAGGTGCCGTGCGTGTTGAGGTAGTCGATCGGGGCCGACAGGTTGGCCATGGCCATGTTCATGCAGCGCACCGCGCCTTCGCCGGAGGGAGCGACCATGTCCGCGCCATCGGAGGTGACGCCGTAGCCGATCAGTTCGGCATGGATGCGCGCGCCACGTGCCACGGCGTGGTCGTAGTCTTCCAGCACCAGCATGCCGCCGCCGCCGGCGATGACGAAGCCGTCGCGGTCCTTGTCGTACGGGCGCGAGGCACTAGCCGGGGTGTCGTTGAAGCGGGTGGACAGCGCGCCCATGGCGTCGAACATGACGCTCATCGACCAGTGCAGGTCTTCACCGCCGCCGGCGAACATCACGTCCTGCGCGCCATGCCGGATCAGGTCGGCGGCCGCGCCGATGCAATGGGCCGAGGTGGCGCAGGCGGCCGACAGCGAATAGCTCAGGCCCTTGATCTGGAACGCAGTGGCCAGGCAGGCCGACACGGTCGAGCACATCGTGCGCGGCACCATGTACGGGCCGACCTTGCGCACGCCACGCGCGCGCAGGATGTCGGCCGATTCGACCTGCCACTGGCTGGAGCCGCCGCCGGAGCCGGCGATCAGGCCGGTACGCGGGTTGGCTACCTGTTCGGTGTCCAGGCCGGCGTCGGCGATCGCGTCGCGCATGGCGATGTAGGCGTAGGCCGAGGCATCGCTCATGAAGCGCTTGACCTTGCGGTCGATCTGCGCGTCCAGGTCCAGTTCGATGTTGCCACCGACATGGCTGCGCAGGCCGGCCTCGGCGTGGTCGGGCAGGTGGCGGATGCCGGGGCGGCCCTCGCGCAGTGCGCTGGAGACCGTGTCCAGATCGTTGCCCAGGCACGAGGTGATGCCCATTCCGGTAATGACGACGCGACGCATCAGAAGTTCTCTGTGGAGGTGAACAGACCTACGCGGAGGTCCTTGGCGGAATAGATTTCGCGGCCGTCCACCAGCATGCGGGCATCGGCCTGGGCCATGACCAGCTTGCGGTTGATGACGCGGGTGATGTCGATTTCGTAGCTGACCAGCTTGGCCTGCGGCAGTACCTGCCCGGTGAACTTCACCTCGCCGCAGCCCAGTGCGCGGCCGCGGCCGGGCGCGCCCAGCCAGGTCAGGAAGAAGCCGGTGAGCTGCCACATGGCGTCCAGGCCGAGGCAGCCGGGCATCACCGGGTCGCCGATGAAGTGGCAGCCGAAGAACCACAGGTCGGGGCGGATATCCAGTTCGGCGCGTACCAGTCCCTTGTCGTGTGGGCCGCCGTTGTCGCGGATGTCGGTGATGCGGTCGAACATCAGCATCGGATCGTTGGGCAGGCGGCCGCTGCCCGGGCCGAACAGTTCACCGCGGGCGCTGGCCAGCAGTTGTTCGCGCGAGAACGCGTTGAGACGAGTCATGGAAAACGCAATCCTGAGGAAGTTGCCATCGGGTAAAGCCGGCCATCGGTCGGCTATCTTGCTTGGATACAAGTGCTCAAGAGTGCAGAGGAAAGGTGATTCAATCAAACGTTTTAACCGTACGCCGGCGTAGTGTTTTCAGCTTGAAAAACGCATGTCGTTGTTATGAAAAGACCATACCCAGGCGTGTGGCTGTAATCTTGTTCATCTGATCCCGCCGTTCCAGGCCCGAGTCCTTTCCGCCGTGCCCGCTCTCCGCAAAATCATTCATGTCGACATGGACGCGTTCTACGCGTCGGTGGAACAGCGCGACGATCCGTCGCTGCGCGGCAGGCCGGTGGTGGTGGCATGGAAGGGCGCGCGCTCGGTGGTGTGCGCGGCCTCCTACGAGGCGCGCGTATTCGGGGTGCGTTCGGCGATGCCGGCGTTGCGGGCCGAGCGGTTGTGCCCGGATGCGGTGTTCGTGCCGCCCGATTTCGTGCGCTACAAGGCGGTGTCGCGGCAGGTGCGCGAGATTTTCCTGCGGCATACCGATCTGGTGGAGCCGTTGTCGCTGGACGAGGCCTACCTGGACGTGACGGTGCACAAGGGCGGGATGACCGTGGCCACCGAGATCGCCGAGCAGATCCGTGCGCAGATCCGCGAGGAAACCCGGTTGACGGCGTCGGCGGGGATCGCGCCGAACAAGTTCCTGGCCAAGATCGCCTCGGATTGGCGCAAGCCCGACGGGCAGTTCGTGGTGCCGCCGCACCGGGTGGAGCAGTTTCTGACGCCGTTGCCGGTGAACCGGGTGCCGGGGGTGGGCAAGGTGATGGAGGCCAAGCTGACCGAGCTGGGCATCGTCACGGTGGGCGATCTGCGCGCGTTGCCGCTGGAGCAGCTGGAAGCGCGGTTCGGCAGTTTCGGGGCGCGCCTGTACAACCGCGCGCGCGGTGTGGATGAGCGGGCGGTGGAGCCGGACCAGCCGGTGCAGTCGGTGTCCTCCGAGGATACGTTTGCCGAGGATCTGCCACTGGAAGCGCTGGAGCCGGCGATCGTGGAACTGGCCGGGAAGACCTGGCATGCCACGCGCCGCACCGAGCGGGTGGGGCATACGGTGGTGCTGAAGTTGAAGACCTCCCAGTTCCGGATCATCACGCGCAGCTTTACCCCGGAGTCGCCGCCGGAAACGCTGGAGGAACTGCGCGATATCGCACTGGCGCTGCGGGCGCGGGTGGATTTGCCGGCGGAGACGCGCTACCGGCTGGTGGGCGTGGGCCTGGGCGGTTTCCGCGAGCGCGAGGCGGTAAGCCAGCCGGGGTTGTTTGATCATCTGGATGATGATTGATTTTCGCTTGTAGCGAATAGCTAAAAGCTAAGAGCCAGTGCGTTGGGGCGTGCCTGCTTAGGGGCTGGGTGGCGCGGGTGGGTTGGCGGGACACGCCGCAAGTACGTCCGTGTAGGCTCGTGAGCGCCATCCATGGCGCCCAACGGTCCCGCCAACCCACCCGCACCACCCCCCTGACACCCGGTCGGCGCGTTGGGGCGGGCAACGGCGACATTCGCTCAATGCTCATCGTGCACGTCATGCCTATCGTGCTCGGAAAATTCTGCTTGGTAGGGTCGCATCCCGATCGACTGCCGATGCTCTGTCAACGTTCTGTTGTGGCATGACAAAAACCAACGCGGCGCATTTTCTTTGACGCGTTACATCGCTTTCCTCTGCTGCTTGTCACGCCATCACGGCCACTGCATTTCCGCCTTCGCAACCTTCGCACTGATCTCCAACGAACCCACGCCCTGCAGGGTCGGGTAACGCTTTCTCATTGCGGCGATCAACGCATCGGCATCCTTGCTGCGTGCCGCTTCTTCATCGAACGCCCGGATGTAGGCGCTGGTGAAATCGACCGCGCTGACATCGAGTTTCGCGCCGCGGGCGTAATGGCCCGGGATGACGCGGGTGGGCGTGAGTGCCTTGATCGTGGCCAGGGTCTTCAACCAGTCGGCATGCGACTGCGCGCCCTGGGTGTCGGCCATCCACACGTGTTCGCCGGCCACGACAGGAATGCCGCCCAGCACGGTGCGCAGGGCGGGGATCCACAGCACGCTGCGGTCCGGGGTGGGGCCGTCCAGGCCGATGATCTGGATGGCCTGGCCTTCGAGGTTGAGGCTGTCGCCTTCCAGGATCTCGGGAATGACAATGCGCGCAGGCTTGTCGGCGCCCATCTGTGGGCCCCAGTACGCGAGTTTGCCGGCCTGGGTGGCGTTGATGTGGGCCACGGTCTGGGCGGTGGCAACGATGCGCACGTCGGGGAAGGCATCCTGCAGGGTGGCCAGGCCGAAGTAGTAGTCGGGGTCGCCATGGCTGATGTAGATGGTGGTCAGGCGTTTGCCGGAATCGCGGATGCGCTGCACCAGCTGGGCCGCGTCGGCGGCGGCGAACTGGGCATCGACCAGTATCGCGTCGTGCGGGCCGGTGACCAGCGTCGAGGCGACGGCGAACAGGGCCTTGTCGCCGGGATGGTAGGGCTGCACCTGCAGCGCGCGCTGTTGGGTGCTGGTGGCAGCGGCGGCGTGGTCGATGCTGGCAGCGGTCACGCCGAGCGCCGTGCCGATGGCCAGCGCCAGGGCCAGGGTGGTGCGGGAGAGGTTCGGCATTGCAGGAACTCCTGTGCGGGGTCGGGGGTAGAGCCGAGCCATGCTCGGCTTACTTTCAGGCGGCTGCTTCAATACGCCGCCGTCGCGATCTGGCGCAGGTACTGCGGCTGTTCGATTTCGCTGACGAAGGCGTCGGCGTAGTCGGGATAGCTGATCCGGCTGTGGCCGTCGGCGCCGACCAGGAAGTTGCGGGCCTGGGTGCGGAAGCCGCCGCGCTGCGGGCCGGGGCCGATTTCGGCGGCCGGCGAGTAGAAGGTCCAGTCCAGGTCGTCGACGCTGCGCAGCTGCGCCAGCGTTGCGCGCGCGGCCAGCGCGACGGGCTTGTAGGCGTCGGGGAAGCCTTCGGTATCCACCAGCTGCACGCCGGGGGCCACTTCCAGGCTGCCGGCGCCGCCGACCATGATGAAGCGCGGCACGCGCGCCTGGCGGGCGGCCTGGACCAGCGCGGCACTGACCGAGGTGACCGTGTCGGGCGCATCGCCCGGGCGCGGGCCGAATGCGCTGGCCAGTACGTCGTGGCCGGCGATCACCGCAGCCAGGGCGTCGATGTCGTCCAGCGCGGCCACGGCCAGTTGGGCACCGTCCAGTTCGGCTGGCAGGTCGGTTTCACGGCGGACGATGGCGGTCACCTGGTGGCCGCGGGCGAGGGCCTGGCGGGCGATTTCACGGCCGATGTTGCCGGTGGCACCAACGAGGGCGATTTTCATGGGGCAGGTCCGTTGAGGGAGGACGCCCAGCATATGCGCCTGAAATGGTGCGAAAAATCCCGTATAACGGCCTAATTTGTTGCACGGATCGAGCAGATGGACCGGATGACCGCCATGAATGTGTTCGTCGAAGTGGTCGAGCGCGGCAGCCTGACCGCGGCGGCCGAGGCGCTGGAGATGTCGCGGGCGATGGTCACCCGCTACCTGGCCGAGGTAGAACGCTGGCTGGGCGCGCGGCTGCTGCACCGGACCACGCGCCGGATCAGCCTGACCGGGCCGGGCGAGGCGGCCCTGCTGCGCTTCCGCCAGATGCTGGCGATCGGCGACGAACTGCGTGGCGAGCTGGCCAGCGACAACCCCGAACCGCACGGGCTGATCCGGGTCACCAGCAGCGTCTCGTTCGGGCAGAGCCACCTGGCCGCCGCCGTGGCCGGCTTCGTCCAGCGTTATCCGCTGGCGCGGGTCGAGCTGCTGGCGGTGGACCGGCTGGTCAACCTGGTGGAGGAGCGGGTGGACGTGGCGGTACGTATTTCGCGCGCGATCGACCCGGCCCTGATCGCACGCCGGCTGGCGACCTGCCGGTCGCTGCTGTGCGCCGCACCGGCCTACCTGGCCCGGCACGGCACGCCGACCAGCGCCGAAGAGCTGGCCCGGCACAACTGTTTGACCCACCACTATGTCGGCAAGAGCGTATGGCAGCTGCAGCGCGGTGGGCGTGCGATCGCGGTGGCGGTGGGTGGCAGCATCAGTGCCAATGAGGCCTCGTTGCTGCTGGAGGCGGTGCGTGCCGGTGCCGGCATCGCGATGTTGCCCAGCTACCAGGTGGCACCGTACCTGCGCAGTGGCGAACTGGTGGCGCTGCTGCCGGAGTACGCGCTGGAAGAGATGGGCATCCACGCGGTGTACGCCTCGCGTCGGCAGCTGCCGGCGATCATGCGCAGCTTCCTGGACTACCTGGTGGAACGTTTCGCCGGCGACCCGTTCGGCGACGATGATCCGCTCGCGGTCGGCGCGCCGGCCGGCACCGTTACACTGGGCGCCCCCACGCCGTCGAAGTGAGCCGTACCTTGTCCTACCCGTATCCGTTGGTGGTGTTCGATCTGGATGGCACGCTGGTGGACAGCGCCGCCGATATCGCCGAAGCGCTGAACCGCACGCTGCAGGACTGGCAGCTGCCGCGCGTGCCCGAGGCGACGGTGCTGACCTGGATCGGCGATGGCGTGCGGCGGCTGGTCGAACAGGCGTTCGACGCGGCCGGCAGCGTTATCGATCTGGACGCGGTCATGCCCGGTTTCATGCGGCATTACCAGGCGTGCCTGTTGCGCAGCCCGCAGTTGTTCGAGGGCGTGGCCGAGACGTTGGCCGCATTGCGCGAGCGACAGGTGATCCTGGCGATCTGTACCAACAAGCCGTCGGCATTGGTGGCGCCGCTGCTGCAGCACTTCGGTCTGCAGGACCATTTCGCGCTGGTACTGGGCGGCGATTCGCTGCCCGAGCGCAAGCCCAGCGGCGCGCCGTTGCGGCACATTGCCGCGCACTTCCGGATCGCGCCGGAAGCGGCGCTGATGGTGGGCGATTCGATCACCGATTTCCGCGCCGCGGTGGAGGCGGGCATGCCGGTGGCGCTGGTGCGCTATGGGTATCCGCGCGGCCTGGACCTGGACAACGTCGAGGCGGTGGCGGTGGTGGATGACCTGCGAGAGTTGCTGGCGCTGTGACGCGTTGGGCAGTGTGCCGACCAACGGTCGGCACCTACCGGGCGAACGTGTACCGACCAGCGGTCGGCACCCGCTACGGGTGGGACGGCGGCGGTACCGCCGTCCCGGCGCCTCATTTGGGCTGGTAACGCACGCTCAGGCGGTACTCGCGGCCGGGCTGGTTGTACCAGGCCACCGTTTCGTAGTCGCGGTCGAACACGTTGCTGACCCGGCCCAGCACCGACCAGTCGCGGCTGATCGCGTATTCCAGGCGCAGATCGACGGTGCCATAGCCGGCCAGGCGCACCGTGTTGGCGGCATCGTCATAGCGCTTGCCGGCACCGTTGGCGGTCACCCCGGCGCGGAAGTCGCCGAAGCTGCGGTCGATGTCCAGGCGGGCGGTGTTCTGCGCGCGGCGTGCCAGCCAGTTGTCGAACTGCGCGCTGCCGTCGGTGCGGTTGCGCGGGTCGGTGTGGCTGAGCTGTGCATTGAAGTCGACACCGGCCACGCTGATCGAGCCGGTCAACTCGGCGCCGCGGATACGGGCCTTTTCCACCTGCGACATCATGAAGGTGGTGGCGTCATAGGTGATCAGGTCGTCGATGCGGGTTTCATACACGTCCAGGCCCCAGCGCCAGCCGTCGCCCTCCTGGGCGATGCCCAGGTTGGCGCTCTTGGACTTCTCCGGGTCCAGCCCCGGCACGCCGCTCCACGGATCGTACAGATCGCTGAAGGTCGGCGCCTTGAACGCGGTGCCGTAGCTGGCGTTGAGGCGGAAACCGCCGCCCAGTGCCATGCCCCAGCCCAGGCTGCCGGTGGTGTGGTTGCCGAACTGCTGGTTGTCGTCGTTGCGCACGCTGGCCTGCAGCTGGTGGGCGCCGAAACGGCCCTGGTACTGCACGAACACGCCGGTGTTGTCGCGGTTGTCGACCAGGTAGCCGGCGCTGCTGCCGTCCAGGTTGTCCTGGCTCCAGTCCACGCCGGCACTGAGCAACTGGCCGTCGGCGATGCCGACATCGGCCTGTACCGAGGCGCTGTCGCGGTGGGTCTGCGCCGCGCCCAGCCAGGTGCTGCCGTTGTAGTTGTCCGACTCGTTGTCGGCGCGGCCGACGTTGGCGGTCAGGGTGAAGCGCTCGCCGGGGCGGTACACCACCTTGCCGCCCAGCACCTGCTGCAGCGTTTCCGAATAGTTGTAGTAGCCGTCGTAGTGGTTCTCGCCTTCGGCGCGCAGCGCGGTGCCTTCCACGCTCAGCGCATCGGTCAGCGCATAGCCGCCGCGCAGGCTCATCGACAGGTTGCGGTAGCCATCGCGGTCGGGCTCGTCGGCGCCACAGCCGGCGAAGGTGGCCGCATCGCCACGGCAGGAATTGATGCCGTCGGTGTGCTGGTAGGCGATGTCGGTGCCGAACCAGCCGCGCTCACCGCTGCCGCCGAAGCCGCCGCTGGCTTCGCGCAGGCCGTTGCTGCCGGCGCCCAGCTGCAGGTGCGGGGCGAAGCTGCCGGTGTTGCGGCGGGTGAAGATCTGGATCACCCCGCCGATCGCGTCGGCGCCGTACAGGCTGGACTGCGGGCCGCGCACGATTTCGATGCGCTCGATCTGCGCCAGCGGCAGGTCCTGCAGCATGGCCAGGCCAAGGTCGCCGGTATTGATGCGCACCCCGTCGACCAGCACCAGGGTGTGGGCCGAGTTGGTGCCGCGCAGGAACAGCGAGCTCTGCTTGCCCAGGCCGCCGCTGTTGTTGAGGTTGATGCCGGCGCGGCCACGCAGCAGGTCCTGCAGCGATGGCGCCTGGCTTCGCTCGATCTCGGCGCGGTCGATCACCTGCGCCGGCGAAATGCTGTCCTGCAGGGCGATCGGGGTACGGGTGGCGGTCACCAGCACCTGGTCCAGCGCGGTGGCATCGTCCTGTGCGGCGGCCAGCAGGGGCAGCGCGGACAGCACGGCCAGGGTGAGGATTCGGTTCTGCAGCTTCATCAATGACTCCATGCACCGCGCACGCCCGCGCGGCAAGGGGTGGGGATGGTGGCGCTGCAGGGGGCTTTCGACGGTGGGCGGACGCACGGCGCCGCTTGCCGCCGCCATGCCCGCCGCATCGCAACCAGTCGTCTTCCAGGCCGGTCTCCGGGCTTGCGGGTCGATGGCGGGGCCATCGTGCCAGGCGCCTTCCCATGCCGAAGCACAGTGGTCGATTGCCTGGTGTTTCCACGCTTACCGTTGCGGGGGCAGCGCCGGAGTGGCGGCGGGCAGGGCCCATGCGTCACCGGCTTCCCGTTTCAACCTGCCGGCATGCGCCGCAGGTCACCTGAAAGTGCGCGCAGTGTAGAGCAAAGTCGGCGCCGCATCAGCGCCGAACGCGAGGACGGGCGGCGGTGGGGCGAGCTGCTGGAACGGCAGCAGCCGTAGGTGCCGACCGTTGGCCGGTACGCCAAACCCGGGTAGGTACCGGCCGTTGGCCGGTACGCCTGCCGATCAGACGGTATCGTCGTCCAGCGCGAACGGCGCCGCATCGCCGGCATCATCATCATCGATGCGTTCGGCGGTGCGGTCGTAGACCGGGCCGGAGGCCGGCGGCGGCTTCTTCAGCGGCTTGTCGGCGATGATCGCATCGTAGGCGGCGACCAGTTCCATCCGGCGTGCTTCGGGCAGTTCCTGCCAGTGGCAGTCCAGCAGGGCGCCTTCCAGCGAGTACAGCAGGTTGAGGCTGGGCTTGAAGCCGGCGCGCTTGACCTTGACGAAGGCGCCGACCGAGCCGGCGGCAACCAGGTCTTCGGGCGTACGCAGACCGACCTGGCGCAGCCAGGCCGCGCTCTTGGGGCCAATGTTGCGCAGCTTGGCACTCATCCCAGCGCCTCGACGAACACCGCGGCGATGGCTTCCAGCCCGGCCTGGTCGTCGGCATCGAAGCGCGCCAGCAGCGGGCTGTCCAGGTCGAACACCCCGACCAGCGTATCGCCCCGCACCAGCGGTACCACCAGCTCCGAACGCGAGGCCGCATCGCAGGCGATATGGCCGGGGAAGGCATCCACATCCTCGATCCGCTGGGTCACCCGCTGGCTGGCCGCGGCACCGCAGACGCCCTTGTCCAGCGGAATGCGCACGCAGGCCGGCAGGCCCTGGAACGGGCCGACCACCAGCTCGCGGCCGTCGTGGAAGTAGAAGCCCACCCAATTCAGGTGCGGCAGCGCGTGGTAGACCAGCGCGGCCAGGTTGGCGGCATTGGCGATCCGGTCGCGCTCGCCATGCACCAGCGCACGGGCCTGGGCGGTCAGCTGGGCGTACTGTTCCGGCTTGCTGCCGGTGAGCGAGGAAGTACTGAACATGCCCGGAGTCTAGCAAGCGGCAGCCCGCGCCGGGACCACGGATAATGCACCGCTCTTTTCCGACGGCCCGGCCCATGACCGACCTGCTTCCCCCCGCGCTGTACGTCACCGGTACCGATACCGGGATCGGCAAGACCTTCAGCAGCTGCGTGCTGCTGCATGCGCTGCGCCGGCGTGGCGCTACCGCGCTGGGGATGAAGCCGGTGGCCAGCGGCTGCGTGCGCACCGCCCAGGGCCTGCGCAACGACGATGCCAGTGCGCTGCTGGCGGCCAGCTACCCGGCCCCGGTCTATGCCGATCTCAACCCCTATGCGTTGCCGCTGCCGCTGGCGCCGGAACTGGCCGCCGCCGATGCCGGGGTGAGCCTGGCGCTGGCACCGATCGAGGCGGCCTTCGCCCGCCTGCGCGCGCAGGCCGACCACGTCGTGGTGGAGGGCGTGGGCGGTTGGCTGGCGCCGCTGTCGGCCACCCTGGACCAGGCCGACCTGGTCGGCGCGCTGCGCCTGCCGGTGCTGATGGTGGTCGGGCTGCGCCTGGGCTGCCTCAACCACGCGCGCCTGACCGCTGCGGCAATCGCAGCCAGTGGCGCGCAATGCATCGGTTGGATCGCCAATGAGGTCGACCCGGCGATGGCGCGCATCGATGACAACGTGGCGATGCTGCAGGCGCGCCTGCCGATGCCGTGCTGGGGCCGCCTGCCGTACGCGCCGGGCGCCGATCCGGCCAGCCTGGCCGGGCACCTGCACGGCGTGGTTCAGGCTGGCGCGCCGTCCAGCAGTGCGCAGGCCAGTTGCCCCACCGTGGCGATCGCCGCGACGTAGGCCGCGTCCAGTTCCTGGCAGCACGACAGGCGCAGGCAGTGGCGGTAACGCGCGCCGCGCGAATAGACCTGGCCGGGCATGAACACCACCCCGCGCGCCAGCGCCTGTTCGAACAGCGCGCCGGTGTCGATGCCGGGCGGCAGTTCCACCCACAGCAGGAAGCCGCCGCTGGGTTGGGTGGCCGAGGTGCCCGGCGGGAAATGCTGGGCGACCAGGCTGCGCACGCGCCCGACCTGCTCGCTGTACAGGCGGCGCAGCCCGCGCAGGTGGTGCTCGTAGCTGCCCGCTTCCAGGAAGGCGGCCACCGCTTCGCCGAGCAGGCGCGATTCGGCCCCGGTGGACTGGAACTTGAGCAGCCCAATATCGGCGGCGAAGCGGCCGCCGTCCAGCCAGCCGATGCGGTAATCCGGTGCCAGGGTCTTGGAGAAGCTGCTGCACACCATCACCCAGCCGTCCTCGTCGAAGGATTTCAGCAGCGGCGCCAGCGGTTCCTGGTACTGCAGTTCGGCGTATACGGCATCTTCGATCAACGGGATGCGGTACTGGTTGACCAGCGCCGCCAGCCGCTGCTTGGCCGCCACCGGCATGGTGCAGCCCAGCGGGTTGTGCACGCTGGGCATGGCCACGATCGCGGCCAGGGCGCGTTGCTCCAGCTGCGCGGCCACCGCGTCCACGTCCAGTCCTTGGCGCGGGTCGGTGGGCAGTTCGATCGCCTTCAGGCCCAGGCTGGTCAGCAAGGGATAGAGGTTGAAATACGAGGGTGCTTCGATGCCGACCGCATCGCCGGGCCGGGTCACCGCGCGCAGCGCCAGCTGCAGGGCTTCCATCGCGCCATGGGTGAGCACCAGGCGTTCCACGCTGGTATGCAGGCCCAGCCGCGGGCCGCGCCGCACGATCTGTTCCAGCAGCCGCCGGGCGCCATTGGGGCGCGCATAGGTTTCGACCATGCCGATCGAGCGGCGCAGTATCTGCGCGGTGCTGCGCGCCAGTTTGGCACCGGGATAGAAGCGGCGGCCGCGCGGTCCGGCGAAGGCCAGGTCGATGACGCCCGGTTGCTGCTGTGCGGCCAGTACCCGGGCCATCATCAGCTGTTGGGCCTGGGTGGTGGCCAGCGATGGAGCCTGGCGCAGCGAGCGGGTCGGCTCGGGCAGGCGCGGGCTGACCACGAAGCCGGCCTTGGGCCGGGGGGTGACCAGGCCGGCGTCTTCCAGTTGCCGGTAGGCGGCGATCACGGTGTTGAGGCTGAGTTGCCGTTGCGTTGCCAGCCCGCGCAACGAAGGCAGGCGGGTGCCGACCGGCAGCCGGCCGCTGTGGATGGCATCGGCCATTTCATCGGCCAGGGATTGGTAGAGGTTGGCTGCCATCAGACGGTCCGAGGGAATCTGTATCCATGCGGATGGCCTGTCGCTGGCACTGTATCCGCTGGATTACGCAGCCTAGCATGGTCTGGCCAGCGCATCGGGATCGCTCGATGCGCCTTGCCGGATTTCCCTGGCGCACGGCGGTGCTGTATTTGGCCGTGCGCTATTTTCTTTCGTCGCTCAACGTCGGTGGGCATGTGCTGCTTGGGGTTACAGCGCAGGATAGTGCCGGTCGCTGGTCAGCAACCTCACGAACGTCTGAGCGCAGCGTTTCGTTTTCCGCTTGGGAGGAGGGCAGGCAGCCCGAGGCGGGACACGCCGTAAACCCATCCGTGGGGGCTTGGCGAAAACTTGCTCGCATGCGCTGTCCTGCGCATGTGGCAAGGCCGGGGTTGGGCGTCCTGCCCAACCCGTCCAGCGTATACGCCGGACCCATGTTTTCGACAGTCCCGCCTCGGGCTGCCTGCCCTCCTCCAGACAGATTCGGATGTCCGGAACGTAGAGCGGGTGCAGTAAAGCCGGTAGGTCCAATCCGTGGTTGGGCGCGCCGGGTTCGGTACCGCGATGTCCGGGCATGGTGCGGACGTACCGGCGTTGTCCTGGCCGATTATCGTGCCGACAACGTGGACACCAACCGCGGCTTGTCCCGGTACAGCGCCGGGTACTGGCGTTTGAGCGCCTCCACCTTGGGCAGGTCGTTGATGCGGATGTACAGCGATTCGGGGTGCAGGGTGAGGTAGTTCTGGTGATAGCCCTCGGCCGGGTAGAACCGCTTGCCGCCGTCGACCTGGGTCACCACCGGCGCGGCGTAGGCGCGGGCGCGCTGCAGCTGGGCGATATAGGCCTTGGTGGCATCGCGCTGGGCGGCATCATCGGTGTACACCGCCGAGCGGTACTGGGTGCCACGGTCCGGTCCCTGGCGGTTGAGCTGGGTCGGGTCGTGCACCACCGAGAAGAACACCTGCATCAGCTGCGCATAGCTGACCTGCGCCGGATCGTAGGTGACCTGCACCGCCTCGGCATGGCCGGTGCTGCCGCTGCCCACGCGCGGATAGCTGGCGTCGGCGGCGCTGCCGCCGATGTAGCCGGACACCGCGTTGTCCACTCCGGTCATGTGCTGGAACACCCCCTGCACGCCCCAGAAGCAGCCGCCGGCGAACACCACCTGGGCGCGGCGGACGCCCGGTTGCCTGAACTCGGCGCTGCCGCTGGGGGCAGGCACGGCCACCAGCGCCGAGGCGGCATGGGCCGGGCGGTCCAGGCTGATCACGGCGGTGACCATGACGGCGGCGATCAACGCGGCGATACCGCCGGCGGCAAGTTTGTCCATGGCGATCTTCATCGGTGTCCTCCCGGACTCAACCAAAGGTAAAGGCGTAGGCATGCACGCCCGGATCGAGGAACTCGATGTCGAAGGTGCGTTCGCGCACCGGCCCGGTCTGGCGGATCAGCTGGTACAGACGGTGTTCGCCGACCTGACCGCTGCCGTCGGCCGAAACGTCGCCGCCGGCTGCGGCGCCCGGTGCCTGCCCGTCGATGCGCACGCGGTAACGCACCGGCTTGCCGTCCTGGCCCGGGGCCAGCACCAGGTGCAGGTCGCGGGCATGGAAGCGGAACGCGATACCACCGCCGGGCTGGTCCAGGCGCGCGTCTTCATCGCCTACCGTCCAGCGTCCGTGCAGCGCCCACTGGTTGAGCGTCAGCACCGCCGGTGCGCGGTAGTCGCTGGCGCGGTCGGCCTGCTGGCCGCCGGGCGAGGCGAAGTTCTCGGCGCGGGCGTGGCCCAGGTAGGTCTCCGGGGATTTGAGGTTGCGCATGTCCGCCTGCAGTTCCACCCCGTCGCGCGGTGCGTCCGCGCTCATCGCCATCGCCATGGCCTGCACCGGTTCGCCGGGCAGGCGGTTGCCGGCCTCGCGCAGCAGCTGGCGGATGATCTGCTCGGACTGGACGTAATTGCCTTCGCCGAAGTGGTGCGCGCGGATCCGGCCCTTTGCATCGATGAAGTAATGCGCCGGCCAGTAGCGGTTGTTGAAGCCGCGCCAGATCGCAAAGTCGTTGTCGATCGCCACCGGGTAGGTGACCTTCAGGTCCTTCACCGCGCGCTGCACATTGCCCAGGTTGCGCTCGAAGGCAAACTCGGGGGCATGCACGCCGATCACCACCAGCCCGTGGTCGCGGTAACGCTCGGCCCACTGGCGCACATAGGGCATGGCGCGCAGGCAGTTGATGCACGAGTAGGTCCAGAAATCGACCAGCACTACCTTGCCGCGCAGTTGCTCGGCGCTCAGCGGCGGGCTGTTGAGCCAGCCGGTGGCGCCGGCCAGCGAGGGCAGGGTGCCTTCCACCGGCAACTCGCCGCCGGCCTGCCCGGCGGCGGCCATCATCATCGCGCTGCCGGGCGCCGGTGCCTGGCCGGGCACGGCATCGAGCAGGCCCTGTTCGAGCCGGGCGGTGCTGACCGACGACAGCCGGGTCAGCACGCCGGTGTCCCAGCCCATGCCGATCGCCACCACCCCCAGCAGCGCGGCCACGCCCAGCCCGCGGCGGATCCACTCGCCCACGCCCAGGCGTTGCTTGAGCGCGGCAAACACCCGTCCGCCGATCCAGATCGCCAGTGCCAGCGAGGTGGCCGCGCCCAGCGCATAGGCCAACAGCAGCCCGCTGGTACCGACGCTGGCGCCCTGCAGGGCCGCGCCGGTGAGGATCAGGCCGAGGATGGGCCCGGCGCACGGTGCCCACAGCAGGCCGGTGGCCACGCCGATCAGCAGCGACGTGCCGACCCCGCCGCGGCCGGCATCGGCCGCGGCGTCGGCCGAGGCGCTCAGGCGCGCGCCCAGCCGCTGGAACGGCGACAGCAGGCGGTCGGCCAGCGCCGGCCACAGCAGCGCCAGCGCGAATACCGCCATCACCACCAGCGCGATCCAGCGCCCGACCTGGTTGGCCTGGGCCACCCATTGGCTGCCCACCGCGGCCAGGCTGGCGACCACCGCGAACATCAGCGCCATGCCGGCCAGCAGCGGCAGGCCGCTGCGCAGGAACGGCCGGTCCGAGCGGGCGAACACGAACGGCAGCACGGGCAGGATGCACGGGCTGAGGATGGTGAGTACGCCACCGAGATAGGCCAACAGAAGCAGCATGGAAGGTCCTTGCGGGGAAGGGGAGGAGGGCGGCGCTCAGGCGGCCGCGAAGGTCATGGCTATGCCGTTCATGCAGTAACGCAGTCCGGTCGGGCGCGGGCCGTCGTCGAACACGTGGCCGAGGTGGCCGCCGCAACGACGGCAATGTGCTTCCACCCGGATCATCCCCAGCGTGGTATCGCGGTCTTCGCCGACCGCGTTGTGCAGCGGGGCCCAGAAACTGGGCCAGCCGGTGCCGCTGTCGAACTTGGTGGACGAGGAAAACAACGGCAGTGCGCAGCCGGCGCAGTTGAAGGTGCCGCGCCGATGCTCCTTGTTGAGCGCGCTGCTGAACGGCCGTTCGGTGCCCTGCCGGCGCAGCACCGCGTATTGCGCCGGGCTGAGCTGCTGGCGCCATTGCGCATCGCTGCGCATCACCTCGAACTGGCGCGTCGGCGCCGGCTGGGCGGCCGGGGCCGGGCCGCTGCACGCGGTCAGGCCGAACAGGCCGGCCGCGGCGGCCATGCCGCCCATGCCAAGCATATTGCGACGGGTGTAACGCATGGCCGATCTCCGGGTCTGAGGACGATGGCGCCATGCTGCGCCCGGGCCGATCAACGAATCCTCACGCAGGGTTAAATTTTCCGTGACACATTCCAGGCCGGATCCGTCGACAATGCAGCCATTCCCCTGGCCGGCCACCCCGCACCGATGAGCAGCGCCAAGCGTGTCCTGATCGTCGAGGACGATGTCCATATCGCCACCCTGCTGCGCATGCACCTGCGCGACGAGGGCTACGAGGTGACCCACGCCGCCACCGGCGATGAAGGCCTGGCCCTGCTCCAGGCGCAGCCGTGGAGCGCACTGGTGCTGGACCTGATGCTGCCCGGCGTAGATGGCCTGGAAATCTGCAAGCACGCCCGCGCGATGGCACGCTACACCCCGATCATCATCACCAGTGCGCGCGCCAGCGAAGTGCATCGCATCCTTGGCCTGGAACTGGGCGCCGATGACTACCTGGCCAAGCCGTTCTCGATGCTGGAACTGGTGGCGCGGGTCAAGGCGCTGCTGCGTCGGGTGGAGGCGATGGCGCAGAACGCGCGCATCGATGCCGGCGAACTGGACGTGGCCGGGAT
Organism: Stenotrophomonas sp. KH_029; assembly: GCF_057839765.1. Classification (NCBI taxonomy): domain Bacteria; kingdom Pseudomonadati; phylum Pseudomonadota; class Gammaproteobacteria; order Lysobacterales; family Lysobacteraceae; genus Stenotrophomonas; species Stenotrophomonas sp. KH_029. Next base: position 591,844 of record NZ_CM174498.1, read on the forward strand.
CCGCATCGACCCGGTCGCGCGCACCGTGCAGCTGGAAGGTCGTGCGCTGGAGCTGACCCCGCGCGAGTTCGACCTGCTGTACTTCTTCGCCCGCCATCCCGGCCAGGTGTACTCGCGCATGGACCTGCTCAACCAGGTCTGGGGCTACCAGCACGACGGTTACGAACACACCGTCAATACCCACATCAACCGGCTGCGCAACAAGATCGAGCGCGACCCGGCCGCGCCGCAACGCATCCAGACGGTGTGGGGGCGCGGGTACAAGCTGGTCGATGCCAACGAAGGGGCGCCGGCATGATCCGCCTGACCCTGTCGCAGCGGCTGTCGGTGGTGTTCTGCGCGCTGCTGCTGGTGTGCTGCGGCGCGCTGGTCTGGATCCAGATGCGCAGCACCAGCATGCACGAGCAGGAGACCGTGCAGCGGCTCTCGCGCGGCCTGGCCGAACACATCGCGCGCAGTGGCGAACTGATGGATGCGCGTGGCATGCGCGGCGGTGAAGTCCGCGCGTTGTTCGGCAAGCTGATGGCGGTCAACCCCAGCGTGGAGGTGTATCTGCTCGACGAGCAGGGCCGCATCCTCGGCCACGATGCGCCCAGCGGCCACCTCAAGCGCGACCGGGTAGACCTGGCACCGGTACGCGCGCTGCTCGGCGGCGCGCCGTTGCCGATCCTCGGCGATGACCCGCGCAGCGCCAGCGGGCGCAAGGTGTTCAACGCGGCCCCGCTGTGGGTGCAGGGCCGCCAGGCCGGCTATATCTACGTGGTGCTGGTGGGCGAGCAGCGCGAGGCGCTGGCGGCCAGCATCGCCGGCAATGCCACGCTGCGCACCACCCTGTGGTCGCTGGCGATCGTGGCGGTGGTGGGCCTGCTGGCCGGCATGGTCGCGTTCCGCTGGGTGACCCGCCCGCTGCGCCAGCTGACCCGGCGCATCCAGGCCTTCGACGTGGACGCCGCCGGTGCCGGCACGCCGTTGCCACCGACCCCGCTGCGCGCCGGCGAGCGCGACGAGCTGGCCATCCTGCAGCACAGTTTCGGCCATATGGCCCAGCGCCTGGGCGAGCAGTGGCAGCAGTTGCGCCAGCAGGACCTGCAGCGGCGCGAACTGGTCGCCAACATCTCCCACGACCTGCGCACGCCGCTGTCCTCGCTGCACGGTTACCTGGAAACGCTGGCCCTGAAGGACGCCACGCTCGGTGCCGACGAACGTCAACGCTACCTCGGCATTGCCCTGGCGCAGAGCCAGAAGGTCGGTGCGCTGGCCCGCGCGCTGTTCGAACTGGCCCGGCTGGAGCATGGCGCGGTGGTGCTGGACCGGCAGGCGTTCTCGCTGCCGGACCTGGTGCAGGACGTGTTCCAGAAATTCGAACTGGCCGCGCAGGCGCGCCGGCAGGCCCTGCAGGCCGATATCGCCCCGGGCCTGCCGGCGGTGGTGGCCGACCTGGGCCTGATCGAGCGGGTGCTGACCAACCTGCTCGACAACGCGATCCGGCATACCCCCGAAGGCGGCCGCATCGAGGTGGTGCTGCGTGCGCAGGACGGCGAGGTGCAGGTCAGCATCGCCGACAGCGGGCCGGGCATTCCGGCCGAGCGCCGCGACACCCTGTTCACCGCCCCGCCGGCACTGGGCAGCCAGCGCCCGGACAGCGGCGGGCTGGGCCTGTTGATCGTGCACCGCATCGTGCAGCTGCATCAGCGCCAGATCCGCCTGCTCGACAGCCGCGCAGGCGCCCTGTTCGTGTTCACCCTGCCGGCGGCGGCGCCCCCGCGCTGACCGATCCCGGCGACGCTGCCGGCGGCAGCAGGATGCGGAAACGCGCTCCGCCCAGCGCCGAGTCGACCACGTCGGCGTGGCCGCCGTGCTTCTCGGCGATCACCTGCACGATCGCCAGCCCCAGGCCGAAGCCATCGTCATGCGGCTGCAGCTGCACATAGGGCTGGAAAACCCGCTCGCGCAGCGCGGCATCCACGCCGGGGCCGTCGTCGTCCACCGCCAGCACCAGCCACTGTCCGCTGCGCTCGGCACTGAGCTGCACCTGGCTGCGCGCATGGCGCAGGGCATTGCCCAGCAGGTTGCGCAGCGCCAGCTGCAGCGCCGCGCGGTTGGCATGCAGTACGCCGACCTCGGTACCGTGCAGGGTGATGTCGACCGCAGCCGGCACGCAGGCCGCATGGCGCAGCTGCTGGAACAGCGCGCGTACGCCGATGCGTTCGCCGTCCAGGCGCTGCATGCGCCCGATCCGCGAATAGTCGATGCCGGCCTCGGCCAACTGTTCCAGCCGCAGCACATCGCCGAGGATGCCGTCCAGCAGCTGCTCGCGCTCGTGCTCGCTGCCGGCCTCGCGCAGCATCTCCACGCCAAAGCGCATCCGTGCCAGCGGGGTGCGGATCTCATGGGCGACCGCATCGGACAGGATGCGCTGGCCCTCCAGCAGCACCTGCAGGCGCGCCGACAGCGTGCGCAGGGCCTCCTGCAACGGGCGCACCAGGCGCGTGCGCACCGACGGGATGCCGGCGTGCGCCGGCCCTTCGCGCAGGGTCCGGGCCACCCCGCGCAGCGCATAGACATCGGCCCAGACGCGGTAGACCAGGAAGTACAGCGGCAAGGCGAGTGCCAGCATGATGTTGAGCAGCAGTACGATCAGATGGGCGATCTGTTCGGCGGTCTGTTGCCAGGATTTGTCCGGATCGGGGTAGTCCAGGAAGTCGCCCAACACCGCCACCTGGTCGCTGCCGCGCAGGCGCTCATAACTCTTGGTGTCCTCGCCGGAAACCACCTGCCTGCCCGCGTGCAGCGCCCTGGCCTTGGCGGGGCTGAGATCGGCAGCGGCGTCGGCCAGTGGCTGCAGCCGCAGCGGGTAGGCGAACTTGCGCTGTAGTTGCGCGGTCAGCGCCGGCCATTGGGCCGGTTCGGTGGCAGCGTAGCGGTCCTGCAGCAGGGCATGGGTGCCTTGGGCCTGTGCGCGCCAATGTACGCTGTCCTCTTCGCCTTCTTCCCAGAACGTCACCCCCGACCACAGCCATATCCCGGCGACCAGCAGGATCAGATAGACCAGCACGAACGGCAGGCAGTAGCTGAGGAAGACACGGAAATGGCCGGGCTGGGGTGGCATGGATGGCTCGGCACCGGATGGTGGCATGCGGTTCATTCCCAGGCGCCCCGGTTGAACAGATAGCCACGGCCGCGCACGGTCTTGATCCCTTGCGCCGGCTCCTGGTCGTCGCCCAGCTTGCGGCGCAGCCGCGACACCCGCGCATCGATGGATCGGTCGGTGCCATCGAAGCTGATCCCGCGCAGCGACTGGAACAGGTCCTCGCGGCTGAAAATGCGCCCCGCCCCTTCGGCCAGCACCACCAGCAGGTCGAACTCGGCATCGGTCAGGTCTACCCGTGCCTCGTGCAGGTGCACCTCGCGGCTGCCGCGGTCGATCCGCAGCCGGCCAAAACACAGCGCATCGGGTTCCTGCCGCGCCGGCGACTGGCGGCGCAGGTGCGCACGCAGCCGTGCCAGCAGTACGCGCGGCTCGATCGGCTTGCCGATGTAGTCGTCCGCGCCCAGCTCCAGCCCCAGCACCTGGTCGATATCGTCGTTGCGGGCGGTCAGCATGCAGATCACGCCGGCGTAGCGCGGGCGCAGCGTGCGGCAGATGTCGAAACCGTCGCGGCCGGGCAGGGTGGCATCGAGCAGCACGGCGGCCGGCGCGTGCGCCAATACGGTGGCCTCGGCCTGTGCCCCGTCCGCTTCAAGCAGCACGCGGTAACCGTGCCGTTCCAGGTATTGCGTTATCAACGCGCCCAGGCGCGGATCGTCCTCGACCACCACGATATCGACCATCTGCATGCTCCTGTCGCTTCCAGGCAGGAAGACGAATCGGGCCGATCTTGCTGCCGGCGCTGCGCGCCGGGCAACCACCCGGCCGACCGCGCGGTTCAGCTGCCGCGCAGAGGTGGATGCGGCGGCATCTGTGCCCGCCGCTGCCGATCTGCCGGGGGGGAAGGCATGTCGCAATCGGTCCAGTGGAGGTGGCAGGGGTCGGTTCGCAGGCACGGAGGGGTGTCGTATATGGCGCGTGGTTACACACGGTTACCCAATGCTGCGGCTTGGTTGCACACCGCCGACGATTTTGCGGCTGAGTGCCGGGCGTGGCGCTGCGAGCATGGATGCACCCCAACCAAGGAATGCAACATGTCCATTCAACGCAACGTTGTCATCGCGGTATGCCTGTCCCTGTTCGCCGCCAGTGCTCCGGCCATGGCCGATGGCCGTGAAGGCACCTACGTATTTGCCGGCGTGGGCTCGGCCAGCACCGAGTGGAAGAGCAAGGCCGAGACGCCGCCGGCCGGGCGCAAGCGCAGCAGCACCAGCAGCAACACCGGTTACCAGCTGGGCGCCGGCTACCGTTTCAACAACTATTTCGGAGTGGAAAGCACCTATGCCGACATGGCCGGACAGGTGCGGCGCGACGGCATCGGTGGCGTGGACGGCAAATCGTTGGCGGTAGGGGCGGTGGGCTACCTGCCGATCGGCAGCCGCTTTGAGTTGTTTGGCAAGGCCGGCGTGGGCAGGACCCGCTACGACTTCCAGCCCGCGGCCGAGCGCACCGGCCCGCGCACGGTGCGCGGCACCAGTTCCTCGCCAATGCTGGCGCTGGGCGCGAACTACCACCTCAACCGTGCGCTGTCGGTACGCATGGAATGGTCCACGTTGGGCATCTCGAGCAAGGAGTTCCGCGATGCCATCGGTGCCCAGACGCTGGCCACCGGGCAATGGACGGCCGGCCTGAACTACCGGTTCTGATCGACGGAAGGCACTGCCGACCGATGTCACCGAAGGAGAGGTCAAATGAAATACCAGCCCCGCCCGTGTGCTTGTGACAGGAGGCTGTCATGAGCGGGATATGTGGCGTTGTAGATCGCACCGACAGTGGCTCGGCGCTGCAGGCCCAGGCCATCCAGAGCATGATCCAGCGCCTGCATCGCAGCGCATGCGGCGGCCAGCACCGCTGGCTGGACCCGGCCAGCGGCGTGGCGCTGGCCCACTGCGGCACGCTGCGCACCAGCGACGCCCAACCGGTGGCATCGCCGTGCGGCCGTTTCGTGCTGGCGCTCGATGGCAGCGTGTGCAATCGCAGCGAACTGCGGCGGGCGTTGCGGCTGGATCCGGAGCATCCGGCCTGCGATGCGCAGCTGATCCTGCAGGCCATCGTCCGCTGGGGGCTGCGGCGCAGCCTGTCGCGCTGCCGGGGTGCGTTCGCGCTGGTGCTGTGGGATGCGCAGGAAGGGCACCTGTGGCTGGTACGCGACCGCGCCGGGCAGCGACCGTTGTACTACGGCTGGAACGCGGGCATGTTCCTGTTCGGTTCCGAGCTCAAGGCGATGTTCGGCCACCCGCGTTTCCATGCCGGGGTCGACCGCGATGCGCTGACCCTGTTGTTGCGCTACGGCTATATTCCGGCGCCGCACAGCATCCTGCAGGGGGTGTTCAAGCTGGCGCCGGGCCACGCGGTGAAGCTCGATGCCGCCGCGCTGGCCGCCGGTGCGGCGGCGCACCGCCCCGAAGATGCGGTGTGCCGCTACTGGTGCCCGCGCGCGGAGATCGAAACGGCCAAGGCCGAGGTGGAGGCAACGGCCTGCGACCTGGCTACCGCGACCGGGCAGCTGGATGTGCTGTTGCGCGGCGCCGTCGCCAGCGCCGGGCCACAACGCGGCCGCGTTGCCACGTTCCTGTCCGGCGGTACCGATTCGTCGGTGGTAGCGGCATTGGCGCAGTCGCAGAGCGCGTTGCCGATCGATACCTTCACCCTGGGGTTCGCCGATCCTGGCCATGACGAACGCCATTGGGCGGCGCAGGTGGCGCGCCAGCTGGGCACCCGGCATACCGAACATGTGATGCAGGGCGAGGAGGCGTTGGCGCAGGTGCAACGCCTGCCCGAAGTATGGTGCGAGCCCTTCGCCGACGCCTCGCAGCTGCCGACGCTGCTGGCCAGCAGCCTGGTGGCCCGGCACGTGCCGGTGGTGCTGACCGGCGACGGCGGCGACGAGCTGTTCCATGGCCACGCCAGCTATGCGCGGGCGGTACGCAATGCGCGCTGGGCGCGGCAGGTGCCCGCGCCGCTGCGCCGGCGGCTGGGCGCCTGGCAGGCGCGCGACCCCGAACGGGCGCGATTGGGTGGGCTGGCCGCGGTTGCTGCCGAGGCGGCGGCACAGCAGGTGGAAGGGCATTACCTGCTGCGCGTGTCACGGTGGCGCGATCCGGCCCGGGTGGTACGCGGCGCTACCGAACCGGCGACCTGTTTCACCGACCCGGCGCAATGGCTGCGCACCGGCAGCGATGCCGACCGGGTGCGCTACCTCGACTTCCGGATGGACCTGGGCGATGGGGTGTTGGCCAAGGTCGACCGCGCCGGCCGTGCGTTCGGGCTGGACACCCGGGCCCCGCTGCTGAACCTAGAGGTGATCCGGTTCGCCTGGTCGCTGCCGGATGAGTTGAAGTACGCCGGGGGCATGCACAAGCGCGTGCTCAAGGCGGTGCTGCGCCGGCACTTGCCCGATGCGCTGGTGGATCGCCCCAAGCGCGGTTTCGGCCCACCGCTGGCGAGCTGGCTGGCCGGTCCGCTGCGGCCCTGGGCCGAGGAACTGCTGGATCCGGTGCGGTTGCAGCGCGAAGGCTGTTTCCAGGTGCGCATCGTGCGCGGCATGTGGCAGGACTTCTGCGCCGGCCAGCGCAAATGGCACACCCACCTATGGCCGATCCTGATGTTCCAGGCCTGGTACGCGCGCTACCAGGCCGAGCTGGCGTCGCCACCGGGCTGAAGGGCCGCGTTCGGGCACCATAATGTCCGGGCATGGCCCGGACCTGCGCGTGCATGACGGGCAAAAAAGGTTCTTCGCCGATTTATGGGGTGCCAGCTGCGAACTACAGCCTCAGATCAAAGACAGTGACTGACGTGTGAGCTGATTGGGCTTGGCGTGGGTGGATTGGCGGGACACGCCGTGAACCCATCCCTGGGGGCTTGGCGAAAACATCCATGTTTTCGACAGTCCCGCCAATCCACCCGCGCCAACCCTTCATACATTGCTGGCACTCACAGAAAAACGGCAGATCCGAGCTACGTTCAGACAGCCCGGCGTCCAAATAAAGGTGTCCGACCGCGGGTCGGAACTACCTGCGATGGTAGGGCTTGGACCAAGCTGCGTAGACCCGACCGTTGATCGGCCGCTGTTGCTGTTGCTGTTGCCCGCGATCTTGATCTACCACCCCCTTGGAGCGAGCCGAGCATCGCAGCGGCGGCAAGGGCGAAGAGGTGCGGGTGTCTGAGCGTAGCGAGTTCCGCACCGTCCCTTGCCGACGCGAGAAGCGCAGGGCACCGGCGGGCGTAGCCCGACGGCGAGCGGATGGGGGCGTGTTCTTTGGTTACTTTCTTGCACGAGCAAGAAAGTGACTCGCGCCCCGAAGGGGCACGAAACGCTTTTGAACTTAGCAGCGAAGCGGAAACAGCAACGCCAATGCATCCGGACAATGGTCGGCTGTAGTCCCGCACATAGGCGAAGAACAAAAAAAAGACCCGACAGAGGGAGGGTTCTGTCGGGTCTGGGATTGCGTGGGGGGAGGGACCCACGCAAATTCGATGTCGGTAGGGCTCAGCGTCTGCTGGCGCCAGGGGTGCTGCCGACGCCCGCCAGGGGCTGCTGCGCCAGTTCACCCAGGGCCTGGGAGGCCTTCAGCCCCAGTCCCATCACTTCCTGGCTGGCGCTGGCCCAACGGGCGAGGTTGTCGCGGGCCAGCTGAGCGCCCTTGGGCACCAGCGTGGCAGGTTCGTGTGACTGCACGATGTCACCAAGGAACCCGCTGGTGGCGGTGATGCTCTTCTCCAGGGTCTTCAACTGCACGCCGAACATGCTTTCGGCATTTTCCAGGGCGAGCCGATTGGCGCGCGTGGCCGTGGCGGCCAGCTGGCGGGTGTAGTCGCTGAAGGAATCGGTGAACGCGGACGTCATGGGACGGCTCGAGAACGTTGATGCATTGCAGCATACGCCGATTGTGGTGCGTTGCAACAAAATTTTTCCGGGATGATCCGGGATTGATGAAAATAAAATTAAATCAATGACTTGTGTGATTGCGAAGGGTTGGCTACGGCAGCGCCGTACCCACCGACGGTGGGTACCTACCGGTAGCGCACGACCGTTGGTCGTGCGGCCTCAGCCGCGGTAGCGGCAGCCGGAGGTGCAGGTTTCATGCACGGTGACTTCGCTCAGCTGGGGCAGGGACGGCTTGAGCTCGTTCCAGATCCAGATCGCCAGGCGTTCGCTGGTGGGGTTGCCCAGGCCGGGGATGTCGTTGAGGTAGTGGTGGTCCAGGCGCTCGTAGATCGGCTGGAAGGCGGCTTTGACATCGCCGAAGTCCATGATCCAGCCGCTGTGCTCGCCCGGCTCGCCTTCCACTTTCAGTTCCACCCGGAACGAATGCCCGTGCAGGCGCGCGCATTTGTGGCCCGGCGGCACGTTGGGGAGGCGGTGGGCGGCCTCCAGGGCAAAGACTTTGAAGATTTCCATGGGCCCATTGTACGGGGCCGGTGCCGGGCGGTGACGGCAATGGCCGTTCTGCCCTTCACCAAAACATGTCCATCCGGATGAAGAGATGTTATTTTCTCTTATATCCGTATGAAGAGATGTTATTGGTCGGTTCATGGCCCGGCATGGACTACTGCGGAACTTGTCGTTCACCACCCCACTGAAGTCATGCCCAAGCCAACCCTTCTTGTAGCGGCACTTGCTGCCGCGCTGGCGGCGCCTTTGCCCGCCTCCGCCCTCGCCGCCGGCGATGCCTCCCCCACTGCCGATGCCGCCGGCGACAGCAAGACCCTCGCCGCGGTGCGGGTCACCGGTTCCAACATCAAGCGCAGCGACACCGAGGCCGCCAACCCGGTGCAGGTGATCGACCGCCAGCAACTGGAGGAGACCGGCAAGGCTACCGTCGCCGACCTGCTGCGTTCGATCTCGGCCAACACCGGCAATGCCAACAACGAAACCACCAACAACGGCTGGGCCTCCGGTTCGGCCGGCATCGGCCTGCGCGGCTTGTCGCAGAAGAACACGCTGGTGCTGCTCAACGGCCGCCGCCTGGCCAACTACGGCTTCCCGGCCGGCGGCTTGTCGGACACCTTCGTCAACCTCAACGCGCTGCCGCTGGTCGCCGTTGAGCGCATCGAAGTGCTCAAGGACGGCGCCTCGGCGGTGTACGGCTCCGATGCCGTGGCCGGCGTGGTCAACATCATCACCCGGCAGAATTTCCAGGGCGCCGAACTCGGCGGCAGCCTGGGCACCGCCGACCAGGGCGGGCTGGACGAGCAGAAGCTGAAATTCATCGGCGGCATCGGCGACCTGGATGCGGATGGCTACAACATCCTGGTCAGCCTGGAGGGGTACAACCGCGAACGCCTGGACCAGGACCAGCGCGACCTGACCAGATCGGGCATCTACAGCGACCAGCCCGGTGGGCGCTGGAACGGCTGGTCGGCCAAGGGCGCCCGCTATCTGATCAACGGCACCTCGGTGCCGATGCTCGATGCCAACGGCCAGTGCCCGCAGGGCACCGAACTGGTGGCCAGCGCGCCGATCGACGGCCTGGCCGGCAACACCTGCGGCTTCAACCAGGCCCCGTACACCACTCTGATTCCGTCGACAAAACGCTACCAGGCCTACGTCAACGGCACCTTCAGGGTGAACGACAACGTCGAAGCCTTCGCCGAGGCGTTGTATAGCGACATCAAGGGCGTGGCCTGGTTCGGCAGCAGCCCGTTCTTCACCCTGGAAAGCGGGCGTTTCGCGCTCAACGCCGAAACCGGCCTGGCCGAGCCGGTGTCTTCCAGCCTGCCGGCCAGCAGCCCGTACAACCCGTACGGCCGCGCGGTGCCGATCGAATACACCTTCTTCAACCTCGGCCCGACCATCAAGACCAACCGTTCGCAGGCCTACCGCGGCCTGGTCGGGCTGCGCGGCAGCCTGCAGAACTGGGATTGGGAAGTGGGCGCGTTCGGCGCGCGCAGCAGCGAGCGCGAAACCGTCTCCGGCGGCTTCGCCAACCGTTACGCGCTGGCCAGCGCACTGGCCAGTGGCAGCTACAACCTGCTCAACCCGTCGGCCACCCCGGCCGACGTGCTCAACGCGATCAACATCAGCACGCTGCGCCCGGCCGAGTCGGTGCTGCAGGGCGTGGATGCCAAGATCTCCGGCGCGCTCGGCCACACCTGGGCCGGTGAGATCGGCTTCGCCGCCGGGGCCGAGTGGCGCCGCGAGAAGCTCGATTCCAACAACCCCTGGCAGATCGACGCCGGCCTGCAGATCCGCCCGGCCATCGCCGAAGTGCATGGCGAGCGCAAGGTCACCGCGGCCTATGCCGAAGTCAACGTGCCGCTGGCGCAACGCCTGGAACTGCAGGCCGCCGCGCGCGCGGACCACTACAGCGATTTCGGCGATGCGTTCTCGCCCAAGCTGAGCCTGCGCTGGCAGCCGTTGGACATCCTGCTGGTGCGTGCGGCCGCCTCCAAGGGCTTCCGCGCGCCGTCGCTGTCGGAGAACTCCAACAGCACCAGCATCGCCTACGGCAGCGTGATCGACCCGCGCGACCCGGACGTGCCCGGCTCGCGCCAGAACCCGACCTTCTTCACCGTCGGCAACAACGCGCTCAAGCCCGAGCGTACCCGCAGCTACAACGTCGGCGCGGTGCTGTCGCCGTGGTCCAACACCAGCCTGAGCGTGGACTACTACCGCATCGAACTGGAGAACCTGGTCGGTACCAACAACACCCAGACCCTGGTCAACGACAACGTGCCCGGCGCGGTGCTGCGCGATGAACGCGGCAAGCTGCTGGCGGTATACAACCGCTACCAGAACCTGAGCGAACTGAAGACCTCCGGCTTCGACGTGGAACTGCGCCAGCGCTTCCCCATCGAACGCGCCGGCGACTTCGCGCTCAGCAGCGCCTTCACCCACGTGCGCAACTACAGCCGCCCGACCGTGGTGGGTGGCCCGCTGGTGGACTATGCCGGCAGCAACCTGGGCGCCACCCTGCCCAGGAACAAGGCCACCACCACCTTCGACTGGAGCTACGGCGACTTCCGCACCGCGCTGACCTGGTACTACACCAGCGGCTACGACCAGAAGGCCAGCGCGGCGGCCACCGCCGTGCAGGATCGTGTCGATGCCTACAGCCAGTTCGATCTGTATCTGGCCTACAGCGGCATCGACAAGCTGACCGTTTACGCCAAGATCCAGAACCTGGCCGATGAGGAACCGCCGTACGACGCCTCGTTCCCGGGCATCCGCGCGCCGTACGATTTCAGCCAGTACGACCTGCGCGGGCGCTACTTCACGGTCGGCTTCGACTACCGCTTCTAACACCGTCCGTATCCATCGGGGCCGGCGTCGATGCCGGCCCCCGTTCCATGGGGAATTGCTGTGTCCTTGCATCGTGTCGTGTCGCGTCCCATCGCCTGGCTGGTGGGTTCGTTGTGGTTGCTGGCTGCGCCGGCGTTCGCGCAGAGCGCGTACTTCTTTCCGCAGGGCGGTGACTTCGATCCGTCCATCCCCACCCCGCAACAGTTCCTGGGCTACGAGATCGGCAGCCGCTTCACCCGGCACGATCAGCTAGTGGCCTACTTCAAACAGCTGGCTAGGCACTCCGACAGGATCAAGGTTGAAGAGATCGGCCGCAGCTACGAGGGCCGCCCGCTGCTGATCGCCACGGTGACCTCGGCCCAGAACCTGCAGAACCTGGAGACGCTGCGTCGCCAGCACGTCACCCTGGCCGATCCGGCGCAGCCACTTTCGGCCGCCGGCAGCAGTCCGGTGGTGGTGTGGCTGGGCTACAGCGTGCACGGCAACGAGACCTCCAGCGGTGAAGCGGCGATGCTGACCGCCTACTACCTGGTCGCCAACCGCAGCGCGGAAACCGCGCAGTGGCTGCAGCAGGCGGTGGTGCTGTTCGATCCGGCGCAGAACCCGGACGGGCGCGACCGCGCGGCGAGCTGGCACAACGCCTATGCATCTTCGCCGGCCTCGGCCGATCCGGCCGACAAGGAACATGTCGAACCGTTCCCGCAGGGTCGCACCAATCACTACTTCACCGATCTCAACCGCGACTGGCTGGCCCTGACCCAGCAAGACACGCGGCCAAAGATCGCCTATTTCCACCGGTGGTATCCCAACGTCCAGATCGATTTCCACGAGATGGGCAAGGACAGCACCTACTACTTCGAACCGTCGCCGGCGAGCATGCACAGCCCGTTGATTCCGGCGGCGTCGTATGACTTCAACAAGACCCTGGCCAAGTACCACGCGCAGTCGCTGGATGCGCTGGGCTCGCTGTACTACACCGGGGAAAACTTCGACAACTTCTCCCCGGTGTACGGCTCGACCTATCCGGACTTCCACGGTGCGGTCGGCGTGACCGTCGAGCAGGCCAGTTCGCGTGGCCGCGTGCAGGAATCGGCCAACGGCCTGCTGACCTTCGGCTTCACCATCCGCAACCAGGTGGCGACCGGCCTGGGCACGGTGCGCGGTGCGGTGACCGAACGCGATGGGCTGCTGAAGCTGCAGAAGGACTTCTTCCAGTCCGCGTTGAAGCAGGCCAACCAGCAGCCGGTGAAGTCTTTCGTGTTCGGCGATGCGGCCGATCCGGGCCTGACCCAGCGGCTGCTGGACCTGCTGTTGCAGCACCAGATCACCGTGCAGGCATTGAGCGCGCCGGTGACGGTGGACGGCCAGCGTTTCGAGCCGGGCAGCGCCTATGTGGTACCGGCAGCGCAACCGCAGTTCCGCCTGGTGCATTCGATCTTCGCCGATACGCCGCCGATCAAGGGCGATGTGTTCTACGGCAGCACCTCCTACGCGATCGCGCCGGCCTACGGCATCGCCTTCGCCGCCAGCCGCAGCCGGATCGACGGTGGCGAGCGTGTGGCCGGCGTGCCGGCCGCTAACGGTGGCGTGGCGGGTGGCCAGGCGGGCTACGCCTATGTGTTCGATTGGCGCGACTACAACGCCAGCCGCGCGCTGTACGCACTGCAGGCCAAGGGTCTGTTGACCCGGGCCGCATTCCAGCCGTTCACGGCGGCCACCGCGCAGGGGGAGCAGTCGTTCGGTTACGGCAGCATCGTGGTGCCGGTCGCGGGCCAGCCGCTGGCAGGCGCCGAACTGCTCGCCGCGGTCGACGCGGTGGCGCGCAGCAGTGGCGTGCATATCCAGGCGCTGTCCAGCGGGCAGAGCCGTGGCGGCATCGATCTGGGCAGCGACAGCGTCAAGGCGCTGCGCAAGCCGGCGGTCGCGCTGGTGATGGGCGAGGGCGTCAGCGCCACCGAAATCGGCTCGGCCTGGTTCCTGCTCGACCAGCACCTGCAGTTGCCGGCCAGCAAGATCGATCCGGCCCAGCTGGGCAAGATCACGCTGGACCGCTACACCACGATCGTCCTGGCCGGCGGTACCTATGCCGGCGTCGACGCCACCGCCGTGGCCGCGCTCAAGCGCTGGATCAACGCCGGTGGCTCGCTGGTCACTTATGGCACCGCCGCGCGCTGGGCGATCGAGCAGAAGCTCAGCGATGAAGTGCTCGGGCCGGAGGAGAAGGAGCCCGAAGCAGCACGACGTGCGTTCGGCGATCAACGCGACATCGCGGCGATCGAACGTGTGAGCGGCAACATCCTCAGCGCGGACGTGGACAACACCCATCCGCTGGGCTTCGGCGTGCCGCGTCGGCAGCTGGCGGTGAACAAGGAAAACGGTCTGAGCTTCCAGCCCAGCCGCAACCCGTTCTCCACTGTGGTGCGCATCGACCAGGCGCCCAAGGTCAACGGTTACCTCTCCGAGCGCAACCGCAGCCGCGTCGCCGGTGCCGCGTGGCTGGTGGTGTCGCCGCAGGGGCAGGGCAATGTGGTGCTGTTCGCCGATGATCCGGCGCACCGCAAGTATTGGCACGGCACCGAGCGCCTGCTGTTGAACGCGATCTTCTTCGGTAACCAGCTCAACCCGACCAAGCCGCGCGGCTGAGACCGCGCCGGGGTAGTGCCGGCCGCTGGCCGGCGCTCGACCGATTCCAACGCAACGCGTCGGCCTTCCGGACCATCGCCCAGAAACAGCCGACCCACGTCGGCTGTTTTCCGTTGTCGGACACCCATCACACCCTATGTGAAAATTTCGTATTGCGAATCATTCGCAATACGAATAGGATGGCGCCCGCCGGGATCGCCCGGTTCCGTCCGCGAGAATCCGCCATGTCGTTCCGCCCGATCGCTGCGCTGCTGTTGGCCGCCCTGGCCCTGCCCGCGGCCGCGCATACCCCGTATCTGGCCCCGGCCAGCTTCGAGGTCCGCCCCGACAGCCGGGTCACGCTGGACGCCAGCTTCGCCGAGACCTTTTTCGTCCCGGAGGTGGTGTTCGACAACAGTGAGTTCGTCGTCACCGTCCCGGATGGCAGCCAGAAGGCACCGGACACCGTCGTACGCCTGAAGAGCCGTGCGGTGATCGAACACACGTTGCCGGGCCAGAAGGGCACTTACCGCTTCAGTACCGGCAACCGGTTGGGCGCGGTGTTCCGGACCTGGTCGCTCAACGGCAAGACTGGCTCCTCGCGCGATCCGGCCATGCCGTTGCCCGCTGGCGCCACGCTGCTCACGCACTACCAGAGCCTGTCGCGCTCGGAGGTCTACCTGACCGCCGGCGCACCGACCACCGCCGCGCTGAAGCCCTACGGCACCGGCCTGGAACTGGTCCCGGTCACGCACCCCAGCGACCTGTACCGTGGCGAGCGCTTCGACTTCACCGTGCAGTACGACGGTCAGCCGCTGCCTGCGCAGACGGTCGAGATCCACCGCGCGCTCGGCGACGGCGCCCGCCAGCCCGCGCCGCTGACGCTCACTACGGATACCGCAGGCAAGGCCTCGTTCGCGCTCGATCAGGCCGGGACCTACCTCGCGCTGATCCGCTATCGCGGTCCGGCACCGGCCGGCGCTGCCGCCCCGATGTACGGCAACAACTACACGCTGAGCTTCCGCGTCCTCGAACCGTAACCGTCCTTTCTCCAGGGGAACCACCATGAAGATCGTCCCACTCACCGCTGCCCTGCTGGTACTGGTGCTGGACCCGGCCGCCCACGCGCAGCCGGCCACCAGGACCGCCACCGCCTCGCCGACCGCCGCCGCCTTCCTCGCGCAGTTCGCCACCGAGGGCACCGACAGCGTCAGCTGGGCCCAGTTCGAGGCCTTCCGCAAACAGCGTTACGCCGAGACCGACCGCAATCACGACGGCCATGTCGACGAACAGGAATACGTCGACGAGTACCTGCAGCGCTTCGACGTGCGCCTGGCCGACGCGCGCGCCGGCCACCTGCGCCAGACCGACACCCGCTTCAAGGCCCTGGACCGCGACAAGAGCGGGGCGATCAGCCGCGCCGAATACGATGCCGCCGGCGAACGCACCTGGGCCGGCTACGAAAAGTCGCAGAACGCCACGCAGGAGACTGCCGCGGCGTCCTCGCGCGATCCGCTGAAGATGCCGACCTCGCATACCGCCAACGGCATGCTGGACCTGTACGACCGCAACAAGGATGGCGCGGTCGATCGCGAAGAGTTCGACGCGGTGCGTGCGGCGGGCTTCGCCGCCACCGATACCGACGGCAACGGCACGTTGTCGCTGGCCGAGTACAGCACCGAGTTCGAAGGCCGCCTGGACCAGCAGCGCCAGCGTGTCCGCGCCGATGCCGAGCGCCAGGCCCGGGTGCGCTTCGCCTCGCTGGACAAGGACAAGGATGGCCGCATGACCTTCGCCGAGTACCAGCTGTCGGGCAGGCGCATGTTCGAGCGTGCCGACAGCAACGGCGACGGCGTCGTCGATGCACGCGATCCCGAGCCGGTCGCCGGCGCGCACTCGGCCAACGGTAACCGCTAGCGGCCCATCGGCGGCGCTGCCACCTGTTCGATGGCCTGCCCGGGGAGGGGCCGGCCCGGACGTGCCGTGCACGTCCCCCGCATCACCCAAGGATGATCCCGGCGCGCGGCTCCCTGCGCGCCCTTGTGCCTCCCAGCCCAGCCCGATCCACCGATCGCCGCAGCCAGGAACGGCCCGCCGCCACCGCGGTGCTCACGCCATTCCCTTTTCCTCCTGCGGAGTCTGATCATGAAGTCGTCCCTCACCCTGCTGGCCCTGGCGGTCGCCGCCAGCCTGACCGCCACCGTACACGCCGAAACGGCGAACGATGCCAGTACGCTCGATACCGTGCGCGTGCAGGCCGAGCGTGCCAAGAAAACGCGCTCGGCCAACCAGAACGTCACCGTGCTTACTTCAGCCGATCTCGACAGCGAGATGGCCAACACGATGGAAGAAGCGATCCGCTACATCCCCGGTGTCAGCATCGTGGACATGGGCCGTTTCGGCGATAACGGCTTCAACATCCGTGGCCTGGAAAGCGACCGCGTGGCGATCACTGTCGATGGCCTGAGCCTGGGCGAATCGGTGGAAACCGCGCGCTCCTACGAGTTCTTCCGCGGTGGCCGCGGTGACGTGGACATCGATACGCTCAAGAGCCTGGCCGTGATCAAGGGCGCCGACGCGATCAGCGCGGGTAGCGGCGCACTGGGCGGCGCGGTGGTGTTCACCACCAAGGATCCGGCGGACTACCTCACGCCCACCGGGAACGATACCCACCTGGGCTTCAAGGCGGGCCATTCGGGCGCCAATGATGAATCCATGGGCACGCTCACCTTTGCCAACCGTAGCGGGATCGTCGAATCGATGCTGGTCTACACCCGGCGCGAAGGCCATGAATCCGAGTCGTGGTACGACACCACGAATGATCGCATCGGTGTCGGTCGCCGCACGCCCGATCCGGTCGACAGCACCCGCGACAACCTGCTCGGCAAGCTCGACCTGCAGCTCGACGATGCCAATACGCTGGGCTTTCTGTACGAGCGTGGCCGCGCCACCAACGACGTGGACAACCTGTCGCGTGTCTATGCACCGGGGTACCTGTCGCGCAAAGGCCATGACAGCAACGACCGTGACCGCTACGGGGTGAACTACCAGTGGCGGGCCGACAACGCGCTGTTCGATACCCTGGATGCGCAGGTGGACCGCCAGGTCACCGACAGCCGTGGCATCACCACCATCGTGGCCGGCAGCGGCTGCCCGGGCGGCGCCACGCCGTGCCTGCGCAGCGAGAACCGCTCGACCAAGCAGACCTTGGACCGTGCCGCGGCCGACTTCAGCAAGGTGTTCGCCACCGCGGGCGCGCGCCATGACGTGGTGTACGGGCTGGCCTGGCAGCAGCGCGACATCGATTTCACCGCGGTCGACACGCGCTGGAATGCCGCCGGCGCCGTCGCCTCGGTGGAGATCGATCCGCGCCAGGTTCCCAAGACCGACGTGACCGCCTGGAACCTGTACCGGCGCGACAGCGTGCAGCTGCTCGACGAGCGTCTGACCCTCAGCGCCGGCGCGCGCTATGACCGCTATGACTATTCGCCGCAGGTGGATGCCACCTTCGTGGATCGCACCGGTACCGTGCGTGATGTGAGCTTCGCCTCGCCGAGCTGGCAGGCCGGTGCCGAATATCGCTTCCTGCCCGACCACGCGCTGTGGGCCCAGGTGGGTCGAGGCTTCCGTGCGCCGACCGTGGCGGACATGTACTCGCCGACCAGCGCCACCCAGGTGATCAACGCGCAGACTGGCCAGCCGCTGCTGCTCAACGACACCGTGTCCAATCCAGACCTGGACTCGGAGAAAAGCCTGAATCTCGAGTTCGGCTACCGCTGGAGCACGGACCGCGCGCAGCTGGGCTTGTCGGTGTTCCGCGACCGCTACGAGAACTTCATCGAGTACACCAACCTGGCGCAGTCGGTGCCGGGTGGGTTCCGCACGACGGCAACCGGCCCGGTGCTGTATTCGCGCAACTACACGATGCCGACCAACGCGGGCGAAGTGACGGTCAAGGGTATTGAACTGGAAGGGCGCTGGCAGATCAGCGATGCGTGGTCCTCGCGCCTGGCTGCCTCGTACAGCGAAGGCGAGAAGCGCAACGGAGATCCGCTGGAGAGCATCGTGCCGGCCAGTGCCGTGCTCGGCGTACGCTATGCACCGTCGCCGGTGTGGAACGTCACCGCCAGCCTGACCCACGCCGTGGCCAAGAAGGCCAAGGATGCCTACACCACCGATGCCGTCACCGGCAGGGTTACCACGCCGGCCTTTGTCGACAAGGCCGACGGCTACACCGTGCTGGATCTGTACGGCACCTGGAACGTCACCCCGCAGTGGAAGCTCAGCGCCGGCATCTACAACCTGACCAACGAGGAGTACTACCTCTGGCAGCGCGTACGCAACATCAACAAGGGCACCAACACGCTGTACGGCTACGTCAACGATGAGGGCATCGGCCGCTACAGCGAGCCGGGCCGCAATGCGCGGATCACGGTGGCCTACAGCTTCTGAGACAACGCACCGATCAACGGCCGGGTCGATACCATCGGCCGGATCGGTAGTGCCGGCCGATGGCCGGCTCCCGATAGACACAAAAAAAGGGCGACGCAGATGCGTCGCCCTTTTTGCGTTTCAGCGATGCCCGAAGGAATCAGCTGGCGCGCGCGCCACCGCCGCCCTGGCTGCGGCCGCCACCGGCATTGGCGCCGCCACCGCCACGGCGCTGGCCCTGCGGCTGGCCGCCACGCGGCGCACCGCGGCCGGCACCATCACGCTGACCACCGCCGGCCTTCTTCGGGCCGGCATGGGCGTGGCGCGGGGCCTCGCTGTGCGGACGACGCGCGTGCTTGCGCGGCGAACGATCGCCACCGGGCAGTTCGGCCTTGCCCGGCGCGCTGTTGCCCCAGCGGATCGGGGTCTGCGGCTCGAAGCCGGGCACGTCGCGGATGTCCATGTCCTTGTCCAGCAGGCGCACGATCTGGCGCAGCAGCTTGGCCTCGTCCTGGGCCACCAGCGAGATCGCCTGGCCGGTCGCACCGTTGCGGCCAGTGCGGCCGATGCGGTGCACGTAATCCTCGGCCACCATCGGCAGGTCGTAGTTGATGACCTTCGGCAGCTCGTTGATGTCGATGCCGCGCGCGGCGATGTCGGTAGCCACCAGCACGGTCACCCGGCCAGCCTTGAAGTCGCCCAGCGCACGCAGGCGCTGGCCCTGGCTCTTGTTGCCGTGGATCGCCGCGGTCTTGATGCCGGACTTGTCCAGGAACATGGCCAGCTTGTCGCAGCCGTGCTTGGTACGGCCGAACACCAGGGTCTGCTCACGGCTGTCCTGGGCCAGCAGGTGCAGCAGTAGCTCGCGCTTGCGCGGGCCATCGACCGGGTGCACGCGGTGGCTGATGTTCTCGGCAACGGTGTTCTTCGGGGTGACCTGGATCTGTTCCGGGTCGCGCATGAACTCCAGCGCCAGCTGCTTGATGCTTTCCTCGAAGGTGGCCGAGAACAGCAGGGTCTGGCGGTTCTGGCGCGGCAGCTTGGCCAGGATCTTCTTGATCGAGGGCAAAAAGCCCATGTCCAGCATGCGGTCGGCTTCGTCCAGCACCAGGATCTCGATCCCGGACAGGTCCACGCTGCGGCGCTCAATGTGGTCGATCAGGCGGCCCGGGCAGGCCACCAGCAGGTCCACGCCACGGCGCAGCACGTCGAACTGGTTGCCCATGCCCACGCCGCCGTAGATGCAGGCGCTGGGGATACGCAGGTACTTGCTGTAGCCGCGCAGGCTGTCATGCACCTGGGTGGCCAGTTCGCGGGTTGGGGTCAGCACCAGCGCACGCGGCTTGCGCGGGCCGTTGACGGCCTGCGGGTTGGTGCCCAGGTGCTGCAGCAGCGGCAGGCCGAACGCGGCGGTCTTGCCGGTGCCGGTCTGTGCGCCGGCCAGCAGGTCGCGGCCGGCCAGGGCCAGCGGGATCGCCTGTTCCTGGATCGGGGTGGGGGTTTCATAGCCCTGCTCGGCCAACGCGCGCAGCAGGAACGGGGCAAGGCCCAGGGATTCAAAAGACATCGGGTGGAAGCTCCAAAGACAAAGTAACGCCAGGCCGAATGGCCGGACGCGAGGCAGATCAAAGTGATCGGCTGACTCGGAGCGTTCCCGTAAACCGCGCTGCGAGAATTGGGTGCAGCCGGCGCGGTGCGCAGACTGGAATGCATGACGAATGGCGTCGGAGTGGGGGCGGGCGACGGATCGTTGATCCATATCGCCGGCGGTCCCGAAGGGAAACGGACGGCCGTTGCAGACCCGGATAGTCTAACGGATAGTTGAGATCCATACCAAATCCCCCTGTTCAGTTTGGCGGAGCGCATCGGACGCCGTAGGTCCACGCCATGCGTGGATGCTCTCCGCCCCGGGCTGCACGCCCTGATGGGGGCTTCGATCGGTGTTCAACACCGGTTGGGGGCGAGCACGAGGAAAAGGTGGCTTCGGAGGGGGGCCGCGCTGTGCGCGCTATCCACGCATAGCGTGGATCTACGGGCATTGCCACTTGGCCCCGGCAGCGGCAAGGATGCTTTAGGGTGGGCGATGCGGCGGTGCAACTGGCGACCCTGTCGCGCATTTGATTACACTTGAAACCTATTTCGCGATCCCGGATACCCACCCATGAAGCTTGGTTCTTTGAAGGAAGGCGGCCGCGACGGCACCCTGATCGTGGTTTCGCGCGACCTGCGCCATGGCGTGCGCGCCACCGGCATCGCGGCAACCCTGCAGCAGGCACTGGAAGACTGGAGCCATCTGGCGCCGCGACTGAACGCGTTGTACGAATCGCTCAACGACGGCAGTGCCGACGGGGTGTTCGACATCGACCTGCAGGCCCTGGCCGCGCCGTTGCCGCGCGCCTATGAATTCGTCGACGGCAGTGCCTACCTGCCGCACGTGGCGCGCGTGCGCCGCGCCCGCGGTGCCGAAGTGCCGGAGAGCTTCTATACCGACCCGTTGATGTACCAGGCCACCAGTGCCGGCTTCCATGGCCCGCGCGATGCGGTCAAGGTGGTCAGCGAGGACTACGGCATCGATCTGGAAGCGGAGCTGGTGGTGATCACCGACGACGTGCCGATGGCGGTCACCGCCGAGCAGGCCGCCGGCCATATCCAGCTGGTCGGCCTGGTCAATGATGTGTCGCTGCGCAACCTGATCCCGGGCGAACTGGCCAAGGGCTTCGGTTTCCTGCAGTCCAAGCCGCGCTCGGCGCTGTCGCCGGTGTTCGTCACCCCCGATGAGCTGGGCCCGGCCTGGCAGGACAGCAAGGTGCACCTGCCGCTGGTCACCCACGTCAACGGCGCCTGGTTCGGCGCGCCCGAGGCCGGGGTGGACATGCAGTTCAACTTCGCCCAACTGGTCGCCCACGCCGCCAAGACCCGGCCGCTGGGCGCCGGGGCGATCGTCGGCTCGGGCACCATCGCCAATGAGGACACCAGCAAGGGCGCCTCGTGCTTTGCCGAACTGCGCACGGTCGAAGCCCTGCGCGACGGCAAGCCGAGCACGCCGTTCATGTCGTTCGGCGATGTGGTCCGGATCGAAATGTTCGATGCCGCCGGGGCCAGCATCTTCGGTGCGATCGAGCAGCGCATCGAACCGGCCGCCGCGCCCTGAACGCCTCCGCCGCCCCGCCGATGGAGCCGATCGAGCTGTTCAGCTACTGGCGCTCGAGCGCGGCCTATCGCGTGCGGATCGGGCTGAACCTCAAAGGCCTGCCGCACCAGATCACCCCGGTGCATCTGGTCCGCGACGGTGGCCAGCAGCACACCGACGCCTATGCGGCGCTCAATCCGCAGGAACTGGTGCCGACCCTGCGCCATGGCGGGCGCGTGCTGACCCAGTCGATGGCGATCCTGGAATACCTGGACGAGCTGTTCCCGGCCGCGGCCCTGCTGCCCGACGATGCGCCGGGCAGGGCGCGGGTGCGTGCACTGGCCCAGCTGGTGGCCTGCGACATCCACCCGCTGAACAATCTGCGGGTGATGCAGTTCTTTGGCGATACCTGGAACGTGCCGGCGCCCGAGCGCGACGACTGGACCCGGCACTGGATGCGGGTCGGCCTGGAGGCAATGGAGCGCATGCTGGTCGAGTCGGTGGATACCGGCCGCTACTGCCACGGCGACAGCCCGAGCCTGGCCGACTGCTGCCTGGTGCCGCAGCTGTACAACGCCCGCCGGTTCAACCTGGACCTGGCGCCGTACCCGACCATCGCCCGGATCGATGCGGCCTGCGCGGCGTTGCCGGCGTTCGATGCGGCGCGCCCGGAGGTTCAGGCCGACGCGTCGGCCTGAAAAGGGGTATCCGCCAACGCTGGATACCCACCACGTTGAACCGATGGTCACCGGCCACGTTGAACCGGTAGGTGCCGACCGTTGGTCGGCACGCGTTCCCGGTCAGAACCCGTGGGTGATCGCCGCCGGGGTGCTGGCCGAGTAATCGGCGTACGGGTCGTGATCGCCGCTGCCGCCTTCGGACAGGCGGAACTTCAGCGCCAGGCCATCGCGCGAGTCGGCCGCCCGCAGGGCTTCCTCCTGCTCGATGATGCCGCTCTTGGCCATCCGGAACAGGCACTGGTCGAAGCTCTCCATGCCTTCCTCCAGCGACGCTTCCATCGCCGCCTTGATCTCGTGCACCTGGCCGCGGCGCAGCAGGTCGCGGATCATCGGGGTGTTGATCAATACCTCGGTGGCCGGCAGGCGGCGCCCGTCCTTGCCCTTGACCAGGCGCTGGGAGACCACCGCGCGCAGGTTCAGCGACAGGTTCATCAACACGTTGCGGTGCGCGCTCTCGGGGAAGAAATTGAGGATGCGCTCGATGGTCTGGTCGGCGTTGTTGGAGTGCAGCGTGGCCAGGCACAGGTGCCCGGTCTCGGCGAAGGCGATGGCCGCCTCCATGGTTTCGGCATCCAGGATTTCGCCGATCAGGATCACGTCCGGCGCTTCGCGCATCGCGTTCTTGAGCGCGTTGTGGAAGGCGTGCGTGTCCAGCCCGACCTCGCGCTGGTTGACGATGGACATCTTGTGCTTGTGCAGGTACTCGATCGGGTCCTCGATGGTGAGGATGTGACCGGTGGTGGTGCTGTTGCGGTGGTCGATCATCGACGCCAGCGAGGTCGACTTGCCCGAACCGGTCGAGCCGACCACCAGCACCAGCCCGCGCGGGGTCATGATGACGTCCTTGAGCACCTGCGGCAGGTTGAGCTCTTCGATGCTGGGGATCTTGCTGCGGATCGCACGGATCACCATGCCGACCTCGCCACGCTGCTTGAACACGTTGACGCGGAAACGCCCGGCCTCGGCCAGGGCGATGGCCATGTTCAGTTCCAGCTCGCGCTCGAATTCGGGCACCTGGCCCTCGTCCATCAGCGAGTAGGCGATTTTCTTGACCATGCCCGGCGGCAACCCGGTGTTCCCCAACGGGTACAGCTTGCCCTCGATCTTGATGTATACCGGTGCTCCGGTGGTCAAGAACATGTCCGAAGCGTTCTTTTCGGTCATCAGCTTCAGGAAATAGCCGATATCCATGCGAAATGTTTCCCCAACAATCGGCCGCGTGCCATTGCAAGCACGCCGCAGGCTTCCGACAATGGCCGCGCACCCAACCCTCTGGCGACGGCACCCCCAATGAAATCTAGCTTCGCACAAATACGCCCCATCCCGTATCTGGCCATCCTGATTTGCGTGATGGCGGGCACATTTGCGCTCGCCGGTGCCGCCCAGGCGCAGGACGGTGCGCTGGAGCTGATGCAGGCCCGGCAGGCGGTCGACAAGGCCACCCAGGCCGACGCCGACCAGTACGCGCCAGACCTGATCGCGGTGGCCCGACAGGGCCTGGAACAGGCCCAGCGGGCCGCCGGCGACCGCCGCGAGCGCAAGAACGCGCCGGCCCTGGCCGTTCGCGCCACGGTCGATGCCGACCTGGCCCGCGCCCGCAGCGACGAAGCCACCGCCACCGCCCAGCTGCAGCTGCGTCGCAATGAAGTGGCCCAGCTGCAACGCCAGCTGGCCACCGGGGAGAGCCGTTGATGAAGCCTGCACCGATGAAAACCACCGCGCTGCGCGCCTGCCGCCTGTTCCTGGCGCTCAGCCTGGCCCTGCCGGGGTTGGCCGCCGCCGCCGAGGACCCGGCGGTGGCCCAGCTGAGCCAGCGCCTGATGACCATCCAGGCCAATCCCGATGCCGCCGAGCTGGCCGCCTTCGAGCGCCTGCAGGCCCAGCAGGCCGTGGCCGAACTGGCCAAGGCCAAGCGCCGCGACCAGGACCAGGCGCGCTACCTGGCCGAACGTCGGGTCGAGATCGCCGAAACCAGCGTGCGCGCCGCGCTGGCCCGGCGCGAGGTGGACCGGCTCGAACGCACCCGCAGCGAACTGCTGATCGAAGCCAGCCGCCGTGACGCCCAGCGCGCCCGCCAGGAAACCGAGCGCCTGCGCGTGCAGGCCCAGATCCAGGCCGAGGAGGCCGAACAGCTGCGCCAGGCCGCCGAGGCCGAGGCGCTGGCCCGCCAGGATGCCGAAACCGCGCTGACCAGCGTGGCCGGCAAGCAGACCGCACGGCTGAGCGCGGCCCAGCAGAACGCGGCGCGGCTGGCCCGCGAAGAGGCCGAGCTGGTCTCGGGCAACAAGCTGCCGGGCTCGAAGTTCGACAGCCGCGGCGAGGTCTTCACCTTCAACGGCGATGCCTTTGCCGCCGGCAACGGCAGCCTGTCGGCCGGGGCCAAGGGCCAGGCCAAGGCCTTGGCCGAATACCTGAACATCGGCAAGAAGGGCCGGATCCGGATCGAGGCCTATGACGCCGCCGCCGGGGTGGGCCAGCAGCGTGCCCAGGCCCTGCGCGATGCGCTGGTGGCCGCCGGGGTCAATGCCGGCCGGCTGCAGGCCAGCGGCAAGAAGGCAGCGGCGACCAAGGCACGCGCGGCCGAGGTGATCATCGCGCCGTGATGGGGGGTGGGTCACGACCGTTGGCCGTGACGCAACCCACTGTTTTTGTTTAAATTTCGTTGAACTGCGCGTTCAGACTGAACCTCGGCTGGGGCGCATCGAAAATAGTCGTCGAAGTGCTTGAACCCCCTCGCCGGCAGGCGTAGGGTCGATTGTCCGGGTCGCCTTCCGCGCCCCGGACGATTGGAGGGCCGGGCCGATGAACCGAGGGCACGCACCACAGCAGTCTGCAGTCCGGGCAGTTCCGGGTGCGCCTGCAGGTACGTCCGAGGCAATGGTTCTGCACTCCACCCGAAAGCAACGCCCCGTGCCGCAAGGCCGGGGCGTTCTTGTTTCTGTAAGACAGCGAGAGGAGGTTCATCATGTTTGAAGGGCAACCCCAGAGCGAGATCGACGCACGCCGCCAGCGTGACCCGGAATTCAAGGCGCTTTACGAACGGCACCAGAAGTTGAACAAGAAGTGCATGGATGCCGAACTGGGCGTACTTCCGATAGATGGTCTCACCCTGGGCCGGATGAAGCGTGAGAAGCTGCTGGCCAAGCAGAAGCTGGAACGGATGTACCACTCCCCCATGCATTGACGCTCCATGTGTGCCGGCCAGCGGCCGGCACTGCCACCCAACGCCGCGGGCGGCGTCCGATTCCTCGTCGACGGGCGCCGTCCGCGTCGCTCCGGCCCTGCCGGGGCCGCAGCGGTGTGCCGTCCGCCGGCCTGCGCGGGCCGCCGGTCACGCCGTTACCTGACTTTCTACGCCAACCGTCGGATAATCACCGGTCCGGCCGCATTGCGGCGCGAATCGACGTGAACCGATGGCAATCCACTCCTCCGTACTCGACCTCATTGGCCAGACCCCGATCGTCAAGGCCCAGCGCCTGGACACCGGTGTCTGCGAGCTCTACCTGAAGCTCGAAAGCGCCAATCCCGGAGGATCGATCAAGGACCGCATCGGCCTGTCGATGATCGAAGCGGCTGAAAAGCGCGGCGAACTCCAGCCCGGCGCAACCCTGGTCGAGGGCACCGCCGGCAACACCGGCCTGGGCCTGGCCCTGGTCGCCCAGCAGAAGGGCTACAAGCTGATCCTGGTGGTGCCCGACAAGATGAGCCGCGAGAAGATCTTCAATCTCAAGGCGATGGGCGCCGAAGTGCGGCTGACCCGTTCGGACGTGGCCAAGGGCCATCCGGAGTACTACCAGGACATGGCCAAGCGCGTGGCCGAGGAAACCCCCGGCGCGTACTTCATCAACCAGTTCGGCAACCCGGACAACCCGGCCGCGCATGAATTCGGCACCGGCCCGGAGATCCTGGCGCAGATGGGCGGCGAGCTGGACGCGGTGGTATTCGGTTGCGGCAGCTCGGGCACCATGACCGGCCTGTCGCGCGCGTTCGCCACCGCCTCGCCGAACACCGAACTGGTACTGGCCGATCCGGTCGGCTCGATCCTGGCCGAGTACATCAACGACGGCGTGCTCAACGACAAGTCCGGCAGCTGGCTGGTGGAAGGCATCGGCGAGGACTTCCTGCCCTCGATCGCCGATTTCAGCCGGGTCACCAAGGCCTATGCGATCAGCGATGCCGAAAGCTTCCATACCGCGCGCGAGCTGCTGGGCAAGGAGGGCATCCTCGGCGGTTCCTCCACCGGCACCCTGCTGGCGGCGGCGCTGAAGTACTGCAAGGAGCAGACCACCCCCAAGAAGGTGCTGGTGCTGGTCTGCGACACCGGCAACAAGTACCTGTCCAAGATGTACAACGACTACTGGATGCTGGACAACGGCTTCCTGGAGCGCCCGCAGAGCGGCGACCTGCGCGACCTGATCCTGCGTCCGTACGGCCAGCGCGACACCGTCGTGATCGGCCCGAACGACCTGCTGACCACCGCCTACCAGCGCATGAAGCTGTATGACGTGTCCCAGCTGCCGGTGATGGACGGCGACCAGTTGGTCGGCATCGTCGACGAAAGCGACGTGCTGCTGCACGTCTATGGCGATGAAACCCGCTTCCGCGATACGGTCGCCACCGCGATGGTCAGCAAGCTGGACCGGCTGGACGTCAAATCGCCGATCGAGGCCCTGCTGCCGGTGTTCGACCGCGGCCAGGTCGCCATCGTCATGGACGGCGGTACGTTCCTGGGCCTGATCACCCGCATCGACCTGCTGAACTACCTGCGCCGGCGCGTGCAGTAAGCCGGCAACGGCCCGCGCGCCGCGCTGAACTCCCGTTTATCCGCGTCAACGGCTGATTAAGCCAGCGCTGATAGACTTCCGCTCCTTTTGCGGGGGCCCCGATAGGGGCTCTCCATTGCTGGGAAACAACATGTCCGACCACGCATCCTCCGGGCACGGCAACCGTGCGCTCGCCCTGGCCACCCTGGCCATCCACGGCGGCCAGTCGCCGGACCCGAGCACCGGCGCGGTGATGCCGCCGATCTACGCGACTTCGACCTACGCCCAGTCCAGCCCCGGCGAACACCAGGGCTTTGAATACTCGCGCACCCACAATCCCACCCGCTTCGCCTACGAGCGTTGCGTGGCCAGCCTGGAGGGCGGCAGCCGCGGCTTCGCGTTCGCCTCGGGCATGGCGGCCACCTCCACGGTGATGGAACTGCTGGATGCCGGCAGCCACGTGGTGGCGATGGACGACATCTACGGCGGCACCTTCCGGCTGTTCGAGCGCGTGCGCAAGCGCACCGCCGGACTGCAGTTCAGCTTCGTCGACCTGACCGACCTGGCCGCGTTCGAGGCCTCGATCACCGCGCAGACGAAGATGGTCTGGATCGAAACCCCGACCAACCCGATGCTGAAGATCGTCGACATCGCCGCGGTGGCCGCCATCGCCAAGCGCCATGGCCTGATCGTGGTGGTCGACAATACCTTCGCCTCGCCGATGCTGCAGCGCCCGCTGGAACTGGGCGCCGACCTGGTCCTGCATTCGGCCACCAAGTACCTCAACGGGCACTCGGACATGGTCGGCGGCATGGTGGTGGCCGGCGACAACGCCGAGCTGGCCGAGCAGATGGCCTTCCTGCAGAACTCCATCGGCGCCGTCCAGGGCCCGTTCGACAGCTTCCTGGCCCTGCGCGGCCTGAAGACCCTGCCGTTGCGCATGAAGGCGCACTGCGCCAACGCGCTGGCCCTGGCGCAGTGGCTGGACAAGCACCCGGCCGTGGAAAAGGTGATCTACCCCGGCCTGGCCTCGCACCCGCAGCATGAACTGGCCACGCGCCAGATGAATGGCTACGGCGGCATCGTCTCGATCGTGCTCAAGGGCGGCTTCGAGGCGGCCAAGCGCTTCTGCGAGAAGACCGAATTGTTCACCCTGGCCGAATCGCTCGGTGGCGTGGAAAGCCTGGTCAACCACCCGGCGGTGATGACCCATGCCTCCATCCCGGTGGAGCGCCGCAACCAGCTGGGCATCAGCGATGCGCTGGTGCGACTGAGCGTGGGCGTGGAAGACCTGGGCGACCTGCAGGTGGATCTGGAACGGGCGCTGGGCGCCTGAGCACGCCTTCGGCCGCCATGAAGCCCTCCGACCCCAGCCATCCGACGTTACCGGTGCGCATGCTGGCATGGCTGCGTGACCAGTCGTGGTTGCGCAGTGCCTACCGTGCGCTGCCCGGCCCGCTGCGCGAACGCATGCTGCGTCGGCTGACCCGTCGGCTGCAGGCACGGACCCGCTTCGAGCGCACGGCCGCCTGGCTGGCATGGCAGCCAGGTGAACAGGCCCTGCCTGCGCGCGCGGCTGCCCCTCTGGCAGGCGTTGCAGGCGTCAACATCATCGGTTACATCCACGGCCAGTTCGGTCTTGCCGAAGCCGCGCGCAGCTATGCACGCGCACTGATCGACAACGGCGTGCCGGTCGCGCTGCGCGATGTCGACCTGGGTCTGCCCAATGCACGTGACGAGCATGCGCTGGATGCGTATCTGGACGACAGCATGCCTCATGCGGTCAGCATCGTCTTCGTCAATCCGGATTACCTTGAACAGGCGTTGGCCAAAGTCGCGCTTTCCAGGAGGCAGGGACATCACCTGATCGCCTGCTGGTTCTGGGAACTGGAGCGCATCCCCGACAGTTGGGTGCCGGCACTGGAGCTGGTGGATGAAGTACTCGTCGCCACAGATTTCGTCCAGCGGGCTGTTTCGCAGGTTACCCGCAAGCCCGTGACGCGAATCCCGATGCCGCTGGGCGTGCTGCAGGACAGTGGATTGCAGCGCCCGGATTTCGGCTTGCCGGATGAAGCGTTCGTCTTTCTGACGTCCTTTGATTTCAGTTCGCGGATGGAACGCAAGAATCCGGAAGCCGTGATCCGTGCCTTCCGCGAAGCATTTCCACCGGAGCGTGGTGATGTGCGACTGCTGGTCAAAAGCAGCAACGGCCACCGCTTTCCGCATCTGCTCAAGCATCTTCTGGCTGCCGCCAGCGGCGACGAGCGCATCATCATCCGTGACGAGGTGATCGCGCGCGAGCATCTCAATGCGCTGCAGCGCTGCAGCGATGCCTACGTGTCACTGCACCGTGCCGAAGGCTTCGGGCTTGGGCTGGCAGAATGCATGGCCATGGGCAAGCCGGTGATTGCCACGGGGTGGTCGGGCAACATGGAATTCATGGATGCCGAGTCGGCTGCGTTGGTTGATTTCACCCTTGTGCCGCTGCGTAACGGTGAATATCCCGCCGGCAAGGGTCAGCGCTGGGCTGAGCCGCATGTTCCCGCAGCTGCGGCGTGGATGCGCCGTTTGGCCGACAACCCCGGCTTTGCCGCTGCGCTGGGCCAGGCAGGGCGCAAGCGAGCCGAGGCAACTCTATCCCCGCTGGTCGCCGCCGGCAGCATCGTTGAACGTGTCCGCCAGCTCCAGACCCACGCACCACAGACGCAGGATGTCATGCAGATAATGAAGTACGAGGCAGACAATGAGTGACATGATCCGCTCCATATGGGCCTACCGGTATTTCATCCTTTCGTCGATCAGGAATGAACTGAGGGTCCGCTTCATCCGCAGCAAGCTCGGTGCGCTGTGGATGATCATCCACC
Source organism: Stenotrophomonas sp. KH_029 (assembly GCF_057839765.1). NCBI lineage: Bacteria > Pseudomonadati > Pseudomonadota > Gammaproteobacteria > Lysobacterales > Lysobacteraceae > Stenotrophomonas > Stenotrophomonas sp. KH_029. The sequence continues at coordinate 621,787 of NZ_CM174498.1, forward strand.
CACTGATGCAGGTCGTCATCTTCGCCACCATCCTGTCCGAGGTGCTGTCGGCGAAGCTGCCTGGCATTGACAACAAATATGCCTACGCTCTCTACCTGATGGCGGGCACGCTGTGCTGGAGCATGTTCTCTGAAACGGTCAGCAAGTGCGTATCGTTGTTCGTGGACAGTGGCAACCTGATGAAGAAGATGGCGTTCCCGCGCATCTGCCTGCCCTTCATCGCCGGCGGCACGATGCTGGTCAACAACCTGCTGCTGCTCGTTGCAATCTTCGCGGTGTTTGCCGTACTCGGCCATTACCCCGGTGTGCAGGCATTGTGGTTGCCGGTCTTGGTCCTGATCACGCTTTTCTTTGCGATGTCGATCGGGTTGCTGTTGGGGGTGCTGAACGTGTTCATGCGTGACATCGGCCAGGTGGTGCCCGTTGTGTTGCAGGCGCTGTTCTGGCTGACGCCGATCGTCTACAACATCCGAATCCTGCCTGAGCAGGTGCAGAGCCTGTTCAAATTGAACCCGTTGTATCCGCTGGTGAGCAGCTACCAGAACGTCCTGCTGTACGACAAGCCGCCGGTCTGGGCTGACCTGGCTTGGCTGCTTGGCGCTGCATGCGTACTGGCGCTGGCGTCGCTGATCGTTTTCCGTCGTGCCAGTCCCGAGATGGTGGATGCGCTATGAGTGGTGAGCTGCAGGTGGAAGGGGTCGGCAAGGCCTATCGGGTATGGGGCAGCGAGTGGCTGCGTGCAGCGAGCTGGTTCGGTCTGCCAACCCGCCCGCGCGAGGAGCATTGGGTACTCAGAAATGTGTCGTTCTCGATCGCGCCAGGCGAAGCGGTGGGCGTGATCGGGCAGAATGGTGCTGGTAAAAGCACGCTGCTCAAGCTGATCACCGGTACCGCGCAGCCGACGGAGGGGACGGTCACGCGTACCGGGCGGGTCGCCGCCATCCTTGAACTGGGCATGGGCTTCAACCAGGACCTGACCGGCCGACAGAATGCGTTCCATTCTGCCGGGCTGATGGGATACAGCCAGGAGCAGATCACGGAGGCCATGCCAGGAATCGAAGCCTTTGCGGAGATCGGCGAGTACTTCGACGAGCCCGTGCGGACCTACTCCAGTGGCATGCAAGTCCGCGTCGCTTTCGCGGTCGCGACCGCGTTCACTCCGGACCTGCTGATTGTCGACGAGGCCCTCGCCGTCGGCGACAGCTACTTCCAGCACAAGAGTTTCGAGCGCATGCGGCGGTTCCGTGCCGAAGGTACCTCGATCATGCTGGTGTCGCACAGTCCCAGCGATGTCAAGGCGCTGTGTGACCGTGTGATCCTGCTGGACAAAGGGCAGGTGCTGAAGGATGGCGCCCCGGACGAGGTGATCGATTTCTACAACGCGCTGATCGCCCGGAAGGAAAATGAGAAGCTCAGCATTGAACAGCAACGCGATGGGTCGGGTTGGGTGACCACGCGCAGCGGCAGCGGCCAGGCCGTGGTCAGTAGTCTCAAGCTGATCGATGCCGCTACCGGCAGCGAGGTCGCATTGGCAATGGTCGGACAGCAACTGCGGTTGGTACTCGAGGCGGAGGTGCGTGTTGCGCTGCCGAGTCTGGTGCTGGGTTTCATGATCCGCGATAAGCAGGGGCATGTGGTCTGGGGCAGCAATACCTGGCATACCGAACAGGTCCAGAGCGACGTGCGCGCGGGTGAGCGTCTGCGCTATACGTTGGATTTCACCTGCAGGATGGGGCCGGGTTCCTACTCGGTATCGCCAGCACTGGTCAGCAGCGATACGCACATGATCGACAACTTCGAGTGGGTCGATAATTTGCTGGTCTTCGAAGTGATGAACGCAGACCACGCCATGTTTATCGGCAGCAATTGGCTGGACGCCGAGTTCGCTGTCGAACGTACTACTGTCATTTGAACTCCCGGGTAATCATGTCCAAGCTCATTTCCTACGCCCAGAATTTTGAAGACGTCATTCTGTGGCGCGTACTGGGTCACATTGAAGGTGGCCGTTACATCGACGTGGGTGCACAGAGTCCGGACATCGATTCGGTGAGTCGCGTGTTCCACGAACGTGGTTGGCGCGGTATCCACGTCGAGCCGACCCAGCATTACTCGGACTTGTTGCGCACCAGGCGCCCGGATGAACAGGTGCTGCAGGTTGCCGTGAGCGACGTTTCCGGCGAATTCCGTTTCTTCGATGTCGCCAACACTGGCCTGAGTACGCTGGATGAGCAGATTGCCCAGGAACATCGTGACGCAGGCTTCCAGGTCAGTGAAGTGCGCGTCCCTGCAGTGACGCTGGATGATGTGCTCGAACTGGCCGGCCCTGGCGAGATCCACTGGCTCAAGATTGATGTCGAGGGCGCCGAGCGCGAGGTTGTCCAGGGCTGGAAGGGTGCCCACCGCCCCTGGGTTCTGGTAATCGAAGCGACGCGACCGCAGAGTCCGGAATTGAGCCACCACGAATGGGATCCCATGGTCGTGGGCAAGGGATATACTTTTGCTTACTTCGACGGGCTGAACCGCTTCTACGTGAGCGACGCACACGCCGAACTGGCAGCCGCGTTGACGTGCGGCCCGAACGTGTTCGACGACTTCGTGCTCGCGCCGCAATCGTCTTTCTGTGCGGCAGCCAATGCGCTCGCTGCGGAAGCGGCGGAGCAGCAGCACGCACAGTTGATGGCTGCAGTGCAGAACAGCGGAGCGCTGGAAGCGCAGCTGACGGCGGCAGTGCAGAAGAGCGACGGGCTGGAGGCGCAGCTGCAGGCCCAGAAGGCTGCGGCGGCAGTTCTCCAGCAGGAGCGCGACATTCTTCTCGACGCTGCAAGAGGGTTCAGGGAGGACTACCAGTGGGCGCTGGCGCAGAGCAATGGCGCTGTCACCGAGATTGCCCAGCGAGACTCTGAGGTTGCCCGGCGTGATGTGGAGATCGCGCGGCAGAATGCGGTCCTGCATGCCGTGTTCAACAGTCGTTCGTGGCGCTTCACCCGCCCGCTGCGCGGGGTGAAGTATTTGATCACGCAGCCGATGATGGTCCTGCGCCGCGTGGTTCTGGCCGCGATGCGCCGTGTTGTCCGGCGTCCCGCGCTGGCCCGTCCGCTGAACACGTTGCTGAAGCGGGTGCCGGCCCTGCACGGCAAGCTGGTGTCGGTGGCAGTCAACAACCAGATCATCGCCCAGGTGCCGATGGCCCTGCAGGAAGGCGTGATAGGTGGCGTCGGGTCATTCGCTGGTCTTTCCGAAGCGCAAGCCATGGAGAGCCTCTCACTGCGCGGACGGGCGATTTATATGGAAATCACCGCTGGTGATCGCGAGGAGAGCAGGTAATGCGGATTCTTCTGGACTTGCAGGGCGCCCAAGGTGAAAGCCGCCTTCGTGGCATTGGTCGCTACTCGTTGTCGTTGGCGCTGTCTGCGGCACGTAATGCGCGCGCCCACGAGCTGCACCTGCTTGTCAACGGGGCATTCCCCGACAGCATCGATCAGATCCGGGAGGCCTTCACCGGCCTGCTGCCGATGGCCAATATCCATGTGCTGCACGTCCCGCTGCCTGTTGCCCAGCGTGAGGCGGAACACGACCTGCGCCGCGCCCAGGCTGAGATCGTGCGTGAGGCAGCAATCGCTACGCTGCAGCCTGATGTCGTGCACGTATCCAGCTTGTTTGAAGGCTTTGCAGACAACGCGGTGGGAACGGTCAACCAGCACTGCCGGGTGCCGACGATCGTCACGCTGTACGACATGATTCCGTTGATGAATCCGACGCTGTACCTGGATCCCGATCCGCGCTACAGAAAGTTCTACGACGGGAAGGTGGCACAGCTGAAGCGGGCCGACGCGCTCGTTGCGATCTCAGAAAGCTCGGCGCAAGAAGCCCATGAGGTGGCGGGGTTCCCGGCAGAGCGCATCTTCAACATTTCAGCAGCCTGTGATGCCGTGTTCCGTCCCTTGGGTGTCGCCGACCCTCAGCGCAGCCTGACCCGCATAGCGATGGGTGTAATCGGTCGCTTCGTGCTTTACACCGGCGGCGCGGATCAGCGCAAGAATCTGCCGCGCCTGGTGGAAGCCTATGCGGGCCTGGACGCGCAACTGCGCGCGGGCCTGCAACTGGTATTTGCCGGGCACATGCCCGGGCCGCACGTGGCTGAGCTTCAGCGGCAGGCTGCGGCGCTGGGTCTGGCTGAGCGGGACCTGGTCTTTACTGGTTATGTTTCCGACGAACAGCTGGTCGCGCTGTACAACGAATGCAGTCTTTTCGTATTCCCGTCCTGGCACGAAGGCTTCGGCCTGCCGGTGCTGGAGGCCATGGCCTGTGGGGCCCCGGTGGTCGCGTCGGATGCTTCCAGCATCCGCGAGATCGCAACCGAAACCACGGCGCTGTTCGATCCCATGGACATCGCTTCGCTCCGTGAGCGTATGGCCCACTTCCTCTTCAATCCAGAAGAAAACCAGCGCCTGCGTGCCTATTCGCTGGAGAGGGCACAAGCGTTTTCCTGGGACAAAGTTGCTTCTGTCTTCATCGATGCCTGCGAGAACGTGGTTGCGTTGGGGCTGGAAAGCAGCTCGCCGGAAACAGCGATCAGAGAGGCCGCAGCGAAGCTGGGCGCGCTCGACGGCGCGCAGCCCCATGATCTGCTGGCCGCCGCCGATGCCCTTGATCGCAGCTGTGCGGCTGAGCCGCAATTGCTGGTGGACGTGACCGAACTGGCCGAAAAGGACCTGCGCACGGGCATCCAGCGGGTCACCCGCGCGGTGGTGGCCGAATGGGCAAAGGTGGCGCCGGCGGGCTATCGACTGCAGCTGGTGCGTCTGGACCGCAGCACTGGCCAGCATGTCTGCGCAAATATGTATGCGGCGACCCTGCTGGGTTTGCCGCAGCAGGCGGATGTGCCGGTGGTCTGCCATGCCGGTGACGTCTTCCTGGGCCTTGATCTCGTCGGCTCTGCGGTAAAGCTGGGCAGCGAGTGGTTCCGCTATCTGCGTCGAAGTGGCGTAAAAATCAGTTTCGTGGTGTACGACATTCTGCCGGTCCGTCATTCCGAGTGGTGGCCGGGCGGTGGCGGTCCCCATCACGAAGCCTGGCTGCGCGAAATCCTCGGTTGCGCAGACCAGCTTATCTGCATCTCCAAGGCCGTGGCCGACGACGTCTGCGCTTGGATGGACGAGCAGCAAGTACAGAGCCGTGCCTCGATCGATTGGTTCCACCTCGGTGCCGATCTTGATGGCAGTGTTCCTTCCCGGGGGCTCCCCGAGGATGCGGGGCGGGTGCTTTCGCGCGTCACCGCTGTGCCCAGTTTCCTGATGGTGGGGACAATTGAACCCCGCAAGGGGCACGAGGTGGTGCTCTCTGCATTCGAGAAGCTATGGGCGGAGGGTCAGGACATCAATCTTGTCATCGTCGGCCGCAAGGGCTGGCTGGTCGATGCCTTGTGCAGCCGGTTGGCAGGCCATGAGCGGCTCGGTCGTCAGTTGTTCTGGTTCGAGAGCGCCAGCGACGAATATCTGGACGCCATCTACGCGAACTCCAGCTGCTTGATGGCTGCGTCAGAAGGCGAGGGGTTCGGTTTGCCGCTGATCGAGGCAGCGCAGCGTGGGTTGCCGATCATCGCTCGCGATATCCCCGTATTCAGGGAGGTGGCCGGGGAACATGCGCATTACTTCGCTGGACACGGCAATGCGCCGATCGCGCAGGCGATCCGTGATTGGCTCCTGCTTCAAGCGCAGGGGTCCCATCCGCGTTCAGATACCTTGCCGTGGCTCACCTGGGCGCAGAGCGCTTCACAACTACAGCAGGTGTTGCTGCAGGAACAGGCCCGGCATGGACGGCCCCGTCAGTGTTCCTGAGATATGATTCGCAGTTGCATGGACCCGCATGGTCCCCCGGCCTGTCAGTTCCCGCGATCTGGCGGGATCGGCCATACCAGACTTTTGAAGAGAGATCGGAATGAGCAAAAAGAAGGCGATTATTACCGGCATCACCGGCCAGGACGGTGCTTACCTGACCGAGCTTCTGCTTGAGAAGGGATACGAGGTGTACGGCACCTATCGCCGCACTAGCTCAGTGAATTTCTGGCGCTTGGACGAAGTCGGAGTCACCAACCATCCGAATCTTCACCTTATCGAGTACGATCTGACCGATATGGGCACATCGCTGGCAATGGTGCAGAAGATCCAGCCGGATGAGATCTACAACCTGGCTGCACAGAGCTTTGTTGGTGTCAGCTTCGAACAGCCGGCCACCACCGCGCAGATCACTGGCGTCGGTGCATTGAACTTGCTGGAAGCAATCCGTCTTTTAAATCCGAAGATTCGCTTCTACCAGGCGTCGACCTCGGAGATGTTCGGCAAGGTGCAGGCCGTGCCGCAGATCGAGGACACCCCGTTCTACCCGCGCAGCCCCTACGGCGTAGCCAAGCTCTACGCTCACTGGATGACGGTGAACTACAGAGAGAGCTACGGCATCTTCGGTTCTAGTGGCATCCTGTTCAACCACGAAAGTCCGTTGCGTGGCCGCGAGTTCGTGACCCGTAAGATCACCGACTCGGTTGCCAAGATCAAACTGGGCCAACTGGAATGCCTGGAGCTGGGTAACCTCGATGCAAAGCGCGATTGGGGCTTCGCCAAGGAGTACGTGGAAGGCATGTGGCGTATGCTGCAGGCTGATCAGCCGGATACCTTCGTGCTGGCCACCAATCGTACCGAAACCGTGCGTGATTTCGTCAGCATGGCTTTCAAAGGCGCTGGGATCGATGTTGAATTCAAAGGCAAGGACGTCGACGAAGTTGCGATCGACAGTGCCAGCGGCAAGACGGTGATGCGTATCAATGCCAAGTTCCATCGCCCCGCCGAGGTCGATCTGTTGATCGGTAATTCGGAAAAGGCCGAGCGCATTCTCGGCTGGAAGCCGAAGACCACGTTGGAACAGCTGTGCCAGATGATGGTCGAAGCCGATCTTAAGAGGAACGCGCGTGGTTTCTCGTTCTGATATTGTTGGGAAGCGGGTGCTGGTCACGGGAGCATCTGGTTTTACCGGGCGCTATGTGAGCCAGCAGCTGACCGATGCGGGATGCCAGGTCTTGACTCTTGGCTCCCGTACGCCATCGGGCGTAGAGACCTCAGTCGATCTGCTTGACCGCAAGTTGCTGCGCGAGACGCTGCAGCGCCTTCAGCCCGAGCTGGTGGTTCATCTGGCAGCGATCTCGTTCGTCGCCCATGGTGATGTGGATGAAATCTACCGAGTCAATGTTGTTGGTACCCGCAACCTGTTGGAGGGGCTGGCGGATCTTCCCGCAGTACCCTCTCATGTCTTGCTGGCCAGCAGCGCCAACGTGTACGGCAACGTCGGAGGTGTCCTGAGCGAGGATTCGCCGCTTTCGCCACAGAATGACTATGCAGTCAGCAAGATGGCGATGGAGGCAATGGCATCACTTTGGAAGTCACGCTTGCCGCTGACCATCGTGCGGCCGTTTAACTACACCGGTGTTGGTCAGTCTGAGCGCTTCTTGATTCCCAAGATCGTTTCCCACTTTCGTCGCCGAGCGTCTGTGATCGAACTGGGAAACACGGACGTGTCACGTGATTTCTACGACGTGCGATCTGTCGCGTCCATCTATGCAGGGTTGCTATCCATGCCTGCGTCGGGTGAAGTATACAACGTGTGCTCGGGTACCGAATGGTCACTGAACCAGGTGTTAGATGCGCTGCGGGGGTTGTCGGGCCACGACATTGAAGTCCGGATAAACCCGGATTTTGTCCGCGATAATGAAGTGAAAACGTTACGTGGTTCAAACGCAAAGCTGGAATTTGTGTTGGGCGGAGCGCCAGAATTCGATTTCTCTTCCACCCTGAGCTGGATGTACGGGGCGCCCGCGTGAGTAAGATTCCTTTCGATCCGCTGTTGCCCTCACATGCGGGCAGGCGGATGATCACATCGCTTTCCTTGATTTTCTCCAAGGACGTTGCGCGGATATCGCTGGCTAGCCTGTTGCTGATGGTGAACATCGGCGCCTTGGCGGTGTTCCTCTTTACGTCCTATAAGGGGTATTTTCACTCCGATTCTTCTGTGCGGGTTCTGCTCGCCCAGGAAATGCACAGCACCGGCAGCTTCTTTCCGCCAGGATGGAACTACGTCAACAAGGATTTGATGCTGCTCTTTCCCCATCTCATCGTGTGGGGATTGTTGTTCTTTTTCCAGAGCAGCTACATGCTCTTTGCGATGGCTGGCGTTCTCACCGTTCTGTTTGTTCTAGGTTGCGTCTGGTGGTTTACCGGGCTGCTTGGTGGCACTAGGTGGCAACGCGTGCTGACAGTGGCGATTCTGGCTGGCGGCGTTTCAGTCCACTTTGCTGAAGACATGTTCGGGCAGGCTGCGTACGGCGTTCTGTTGAGCCTGACCTGCCTACTCATGGTACTGGCATGGAAGTCGATCACATCCGTCGATCGTCGGCGGCCTGTCTACTGGTTCCTGTTGTTTGTGCTGGTGGTGCTCGTAACCTGGAGTAATCCTCAACGCTCTGCGCCGACGTACCTGCTGCCCCTGTACATTGGTTTGGCCGCCTATCTGTGGGGCGAGGGCTGGAATTCGCGAGTACGCGTCATGTGGCCAGTAGTCGCCATAACGCTTTCTGGCTTTGTCGTGGGCGTAGCATTGAGTCTCTGGACGTTGGCTCATGTGAACAATATTCCTGGCGCGGGTTCGGCGCGCTGGCTTGATTTCAACGGTATGGTGCAGAACGCTGTCCATACGCTCCATGGTTTGATGGGACTGTTGGGCGGGATTCCTGAGGTCAACAGCGACGTCGTGTCGCGCAGGGGCATCTATGCGGCACTGCGACTTGTTGGGGCGCTCATCGTTATCGTATTGATCGGGCGGAAGGTGATACATCTCTGCCGCGACTCCTCGCCGCAGGCCCGCTTTGTTGGAGGGTTGGTTGGAGGGCTGGCGCTGTGTTTCCTGTTCCTGCAGGTCACCACTACAGTACCAGTCATGAACGACCCGTTGGTTTCCGCCCGCTATCTGACACCCTCATTGGCCTTTGGCCTAATGGTCCTGTTCGCCTCGCCCATCAGACAGGCCTCGTGGCTACAGACGGTTCTGATCGTCGGGCTCGCAATTCTGCTGGCGTCCAATAGTATTGTCAGGACTAATACGGGCTCACTGATCAATCCGGGCTGGAAGAATCCACAGCGCGATGCACTGGTTGAGGAGCTCAGATCCATGGGGCTTCATTATGGCTATGCAAGCTATTGGAACGCAGGCGCACTCACCGTGCTCAGCGAAGACCAAGTCAAGGTTCGTCAGATCCTGATTATCAACGGGCTGCCAACGCCGATGCGTCACCTGTCCTCCGAACAATGGTATGAACCTGAGGCGTGGCAGGGCTCCAGCTTTCTGTTGTTGACTGATGCCGAGGTCGCGGCGATCAACTGGGGTGCGTTAGTCCGTTATGTGGGGCAGCCCATACGGGAAACACGAATTGGCGACAAGCAAGTGTTCGTGTTCAAACGGAACCTGTCGCTTGATCTTCCCGGGTGGAGTATTCATTTGCGCAAACCACTGAGGTTGGATGCCGCACCCGATGGACAGAAGACGGTCGGTCGCTGGGTGGATGCAAAGCAGGCGCTGAGATCGGCGCAGGGCGAGGCTGGCTATCTTCACTTCGGTCCCTACATGATGCTGGCTGAAGGGCGCTACAGAGTCGTCTTCGATGTGTCGGCCAAGGCCGACGATGCACAGGCAGCTTTGGCTGCCGTTGATGTCGTATCTGGGGAAGGGACGCAGGAGTTTGCGCGGGCGGAAATTCATGCCGACGGAACGGATAGAAAGGTGCTGGAATTTAGCTTGGACAAGTCAGTATCCAATCTCGAGATGCGCGTTCTTTCCAACGGAGGCGGTGAGGTCACCTACCGCGGCCTGACACTTTCTCCGGTGCCCTGAACGAAAGGCGCCAGCCCCACTATGGCTAGGCTGGTGCCGACGTTCCCGGAGCCGTTGGTAAACTGTATGAAACCGCTTCGCCGGCGTTCACCAACGCGCGCGCCGATCCTGAGCCACCGCCGCATCAGACCGCGTTCTCAAGCGCCTGGTGTGTGTAGCGGGCGTGGATCATGTCGTGGTGCACTGTGACCTGCAGACATTTTTCGGCGCAAATGCTAGTGCCGAAGTGGGGTTGATTAGGCATCAAAAAACCCCGCCAGAGGGCGGGGTTGGAAGGGGAGGTCACGCCTATCAAGCGCGCCCGTAACTGTCCTCGAACCGCACGATATCGTCTTCGCCCAGATAGCTGCCCGACTGCACTTCAATCAGCTCCAGCGGCAGCTTGCCCGGGTTCTTCAGGCGATGGGTCACGCCCAGCGGGATGTAGGTGCTCTGGTTCTCGGTGAGCAGGATCACTTCCTCGCCGCGGGTCACCTCGGCGGTGCCGCTGACCACGATCCAGTGCTCGGCGCGGTGGTGGTGCATCTGCAGGCTCAGGGTGGCGCCGGGCTTGACGGTGATGCGCTTGACCTGGAAACGGCTGCCATTGTCAATCGAATCGTAGGCACCCCACGGGCGGTACACCTTGCGATGCGCGGCCGCTTCGCTGCGGCCATCGCGCTTGATCTGCGCGACGATTTCCTTGACGTGCTGGACCCGGTCCTTGTGGCCGACGAACACCGCATCGTCGGTCTCCACCACCACCACATCGTCCAGCCCGACCATGGTGATCAGGCGGCTGCCGTAGGCGTAGCTGTTGCGGCAATCCACTGCGATCACATCGCCGTGCCAGGCATTGCCATTGCTGTCCTTGTCCGATACTTCCCACAGCGCCGACCACGAACCGACATCGTTCCAGCCCGCATCGAGCGGCACGACCGCGGCATCGGCGGTCTTTTCCATCACCGCGTAGTCGATCGAATCATTCGGGCTGGCGGCGAAGGCGTCGGCATCCAGGCGGATGAAATCGCTGTCGCGCGAGGCCTTTTCCAGGGCGGCGCGGCTGGCGGCAAGGATCGCCGGCTGCAGGCGTTCCAGTTCGGCCAGGTAGCGCGAGGCCTTGAACAGGAACATGCCGCTGTTCCAGAAGTATTCGCCGGAGCTTACATACCGCTTGGCCGTGTCCAGGTCCGGCTTTTCGACGAAACGTTCGACCGGCCGCACGCCATCGCCCTTGGCTGCCTTGATGTAGCCATAGCCGGTTTCCGGCGCGGTCGGCACGATTCCGAAGGTCACCAGCTTGCCGGTGTCGGCGGCGGCGGCGGCCTGTGCGACGGCGTCGTGGAAGGCCTTCTCATCGCGCACCACGTGGTCCGACGGCAACACCAGCAACAGGGCGTCGTTGCCGCCGGCCAGGGCCTGCAGCGCGGCAATGGCAATGGCCGGTGCGGTATTGCGGCCGATCTGCTCCAGGATCAGGGCCTGCGGGGTGACATTGCACTCGCGCAGCTGCTCGGCCGCCATGAAGCGGTGCTCCTGGTTGGCCACCACGATCGGCGCGGCGCCGGCAATCTGCGCCACGCGCTTCCAGGTGGCCTGCAGCATGGTGTCCTCGCCGACCAGCGGCAGGAACTGCTTCGGATACGCCTCGCGCGACACGGGCCACAAGCGGGTGCCGGAACCACCGGAAAGGATGACGGGAACGATGGGCAACATGGACGGGTCCTGGATCAGTGTTGGGCCGGGCTGCCGCCGATCAGGGCGGTCAGCTCTTCGGTATGGGCGCGCAGCAGGGCCGCGTCGCCACGGGTCTCCACGTTCAAGCGGAGCAGGGGTTCGGTATTGGAGCTGCGCAGGTTGAAGCGCCAGTCCTTGAACTCGGCGCTGACCCCGTCGGTGTAATCCAGGATCGGCTCCTGCGCGGCGTAGTGGGTCATCACGCGGGCCACGGTGGCCTTGGCGTCCTCCACGCGGAAGTTGATCTCGCCGCTGCACGGGAAGGCCTGCATGCGGTCGGCGACCAGGTCGCCCAACGACGTGCCGGTCTGCGAGACCAGTTCGGCGATCAGCAGCCACGGGATCATCCCCGAATCGCAGTAGGCGAAGTCGCGGAAATAATGGTGCGCGCTCATCTCGCCGCCGTAGATCGCATCTTCGGCGCGCATGCGCTCCTTGATGAAGGCATGGCCGGTCTTGCTCATCACCGGCACGCCACCGGCCTGTTCGACCATCTCCACGGTGTTCCAGGTCAGGCGCGGGTCGTGGATGATCTTGCCGCCGGGATGGCGCTTGAGCAGGGCCGTGGCCAGCAGGCCCACCAGGTAGTAGCCCTCGATGAAATCGCCCTGCGCATCGAAGAAGAAGCAGCGGTCGAAATCACCGTCCCAGGCGATGCCGAAGTCGGCGCCGTGTTCGCGTACCGCGTTTGCGGTGGCGGCGCGGTTTTCCGGCAGCAGCGGGTTGGGGATGCCGTTGGGGAAGTTGCCATCGGGCTCATGCTGGATGCGGATGAACTCGAACGGCAGGTGCGGGGCAAGCTGGTCGATGACCAGGCCGGCGCCGCCGTTGCCGGCATTGACCACGATCTTCAGCGGCTTGAGCGCGGTGCGGTCGACATAGCCGAGCAGGTGGTCGATGTAGGCGCTTTTATCGGTGTCCTGGCGCAGCTGGCCGGCACCGCCCGCGGGCAGCACGGTGTCGCTGGCGGCATAGTCGCGCACGTCGAACAGGCCGGTGTCGCCGCTGATCGGACGCGCGTGTTCGCGCACCAGCTTCATGCCGTTGTAGTCCATCGGGTTGTGGCTGGCGGTCACCATCACGCCGCCGGCCGCCTGGCGGTGGAAGGTCTGGAAATAGACCTCCTCGGTACCGCACAGGCCGATATCGATCACGTCACGGCCGGCATTGCGGAAGCCGGCGGCCACCGCCTGGTGAAGCCCGGGGCTGCTCAAGCGGATGTCGTATCCCAGCACGACCGGGCCGGGGCCCAGCAGGGTTGCGGTGCCGGCACCGATCCGTTCGGCCAGGGCCGGGTTCAGTTCGTCCGGTACCCGGCCACGGATGTCATAGGCTTTGAAGCAGGGGAGCGTCATCAATGAAGTCCTCGCTGGGAGTAGCCGCTGATTATAACGACAGCCCATGTAAGGGCGCGTCAGCCGGAAAACCGTGGTCTGGAACCGGCATTCAGCTTCTCCTTGGCAGCCAGGGCCGCCAAGGGCGGCCCTGCTCAGCCCAGCGCGGCCTGCAGCGCCGCGTCGGCCTGTTCCAGGATGGTGTCCATGTCGGGCTCCACGCCCACCCAAAGCGGCAGCCGCACCAGGCGGGCGCTGATGTCGTCAGTGACGGCCATGGTTGAACCGCAACGGCCATGTTCCAGACCTGCCGGCGAGGAATGCAGCGGGATATAGTGGAATACGGTCTGTACCCCGCGCTGCTTCATCTCGGCGATGAACCGCGTGCGCACTTCCAGCGAGGGCAGCAGCAGGTAATACATGTGCGCGTTATGGGTGCAGTGCGCCGGCACGGTCGGGCGCTGGACCAGGCCGTTGCGCTCGTGCGTTTCAGCCCAGGCATGGTAACGGTCCCAGATGGCCAAGCGCTGAGCGGTGATCTGTTCGGCCGCATCCATCTGCGCAGACAGGAACGCAGCGGTGATCTCTCCTGGGAGGAAAGAGGAGCCCACGTCGACCCAGGTGTACTTGTCCACCTGGCCGCGGAAAAAGCGGCTGCGGTTGGTGCCTTTCTCGCGGATGATCTCGGCACGCTCGGCGTGGGTGCTGTCACGGCAGAGCAATGCGCCGCCTTCGCCGGAAATGATGTTCTTGGTTTCGTGGAAGCTCAGGGCGCCCATCTCGCCGATGGTGCCCAGCGGGCGGCCCTTGTAGGTGGACATGATGCCCTGGGCCGCATCCTCGACCACGGCCAGGCCGTGTCGCGCGGCGATTGCCAGGATTTCATCCATCTCGCACGAAACGCCGGCGTAATGCACCACGCAGATGGCCTTGGTACGCGGGGTGATGGCTGCTTCAATCAGGGTTTCATCGATGTTCAGCGTGTCGGCGCGGACATCGACGAACACCGGCACCGCACCACGCAGGACGAAGGCGTTGGAGGTCGACACGAAGGTGTAGGACGGCATGATCACTTCATCGCCCGGCACCAGGTCCAGCAACAATGCGGCCATTTCCAATGCGGCGGTGCAGGAGTGCGTGAGCAGCGAAGTACTGGCTCCGGTACGTTCGTTCAGCCAAGTACTGCAGCGTTTGGTGAACGGGCCGTCACCGCTCAGATGGCCGTTGGCGTGCGCGTGGCCAATGTTTACCAGCTCCTGGCCGGTCATGTAGGGCTTGTTGAACGGGATCACTGTTGCTCCTGATCGTGGCTGGGCGACGCCTAACGCACGCATTCCATGATGTAGTGGGTGTAGGGAACATAGAGCATATCGCCTCGTACCCGACTGGTTACCTCGCGGAATTCGGCTTGCGCCAATGCGAGATAAGCCTCCGGGGTGCGGATGCTCTTGCCGCGATCACGTGAAATCAGTGCACGGGCGATAGCCGACTGTCCATGGATATATGTGCCGTCGAGCGAAATGAAACGACCGCCAGGTTTCAACGCCGCGTGCGCAGTACGCATCAGCGCGCGTGCACGATCATCGTCAAGGTGGTGAAGGATGCCAATTGCCAGGACCAGGTCTGCGCCTTGCTCGTCGCCGCCTGCTACCTGGTAATCGGCCACGTCCATGCACTCGAAGCGCGCTTGGCGGTGGCGTTGGCGCGCTGCGGAAATGTAGTCCTCAGACAGGTCGAAGCCGACGTAGTGCAAACCATCGGGCAACTGGCTATACAACTCACCAGTACCGCAGCCAATGTCCAGGATGCGGTCGCCGGGGCGCGGCCGAATATGGTCGCGGATCAGCTTGGCACGCGAGCGTTTCGCACCGAGCACGTTCTGTAGAAGATCATAGATCTTTGGATGGGAAAGCACCGCATGCAAACCATCTGTCTTCTGCGACATATTCAAGCTCCCGATCGTGATAGAACAATGACCCCAAGGATGATCAGGGCAGTGCCGACGATTTTATGGGAGTCGAAGGACTCCCGGAAGAGCCACACCGTAAGCACCGCGACCAGCGGAAAGCTCAAGGCAGTGAACGGGTATGCCTTGCTCAGGGGCATTCTGCCGATGGCTGCCATCCAGCACAGGGATGCGCCGAATGCGGCGACGAAGGCGCTGATGACCCACGGGTTGAGCAGAAGGGCGAGAATGGCGCGCAGGTTGAGCCCGTCGATGGTGGCGCCCGGATTCAGCCCAACCTGCCACTTCAACGTGATCTGACCATAGACGGTCAGCAGGATGGTCAATGCGATAAAAACGTAACTCATCGGAATTCAGTTCGCAGGCAGGGTGATCTTGCGGGTGAGGACGTCGAGAAGATCGGTGCCGTCCCATACGGGGTGGAAATCAAGCGCACGTCCGAACGGCACCACGCGATCC
This sequence comes from Stenotrophomonas sp. KH_029, assembly GCF_057839765.1. Classification (NCBI taxonomy): domain Bacteria; kingdom Pseudomonadati; phylum Pseudomonadota; class Gammaproteobacteria; order Lysobacterales; family Lysobacteraceae; genus Stenotrophomonas; species Stenotrophomonas sp. KH_029. The sequence goes on from NZ_CM174498.1 coordinate 637,192, forward strand.
ACGGCGCGGTTGCCGAGTGTGGACAGGAAGGCGGTCAATGTGCCGGCATCAAAGCCATGTTGGACCAGGGTCTGGTCGCGGTCGTCCAGCTGAGCACCCAAAGCGGCCAGTGACGGAAGCTCGATCTCGATCACCAAGCCGTGCCCGGACTGAATCTCTCGGATCTGGCCATCGGCCCGAGCGGCTTCCAGGCGGAGCGGATACAAGCCGAGCGGATCGGGGCTGTGTACTTCATGGCCGAGCGCCGCCAATAGATTGGCATCGGTGACGCGGGCCATGAGGGCGGCCGGTTCATCCTCGACATTCTGCGCCTGGGCACGAATCGCCGGCCAGAAGCGCGACTTGGCTGCCAGTGCCTCGTTGGCGTCCCCGATCCAGTACAGACAGCGTGGCGAGGAACAGGCCTGCTGGCCGAACCAGAGCACGTCATTGCAAAAACGCCGTGCAAGTTCCTGCAGATCTACCTCACTGCAATCGGCAATGGCGCTGGCACGCACTACGGCGACCCCAAAGCGGTCGGGGAACGCCAGCTCAAGGGCGAGTGGGGCGATCGGAAGCGAACGAATCTTGGCGACAGTGGCATCGCCGCCCCAGATGATGCGGGCATGACAGTGACTGGAAATCAGGCTGGTGATCGAATCATCGTGCGGGTAAGTCAACAGCACTGCGCGTTCCAGTACCTGAGTGTGCAGGCCTTGCTGATGCATGTCGTGCAGGATCGATACCAGGGCATCGCGCTGGGCGCTCGGCTTCTGCGACAGCCGGGCCACATTGGTATTGCCCGACAGCACCGACATCAACCAGGCATAGGCAAACAGGACATCCACGTTGGCTGGCGCCAAGTGGAATACCAGTCCGCGCGCCAGATGCAGTTCCGAGGGCCGGCCGGCCAACCGCTGCGACAGCTGGTTGACGGCTGCACTGCGAAACCAATGGCCAAGTGTGGCCAGCTCGGGATGCTCACGCAATTGCGGCAAGGCAAAGATCCGCTTGGAGAACTCGGCGACGAAATCGCGCTGCGGGGCGTCGAATGGCAGCAGGGGCGGTAACGTCGCAAGCCTCGTCAGTTCGCTTTCCAGAGTGGCCCGGGGATGAATGGAAAACAGCAGGGTGGTCATACGTTGGGTACCGTCCGAGTATCGCTGCAACCACGGATTTCCACGTTCTTTATACGCCCCAAGACAGCGAAGTGCTTGCCGGGGCGTCCACAGGCGCAGTCATCCTCGCCGTGAATCACGCCGATGTCCTCGGTCAGCAGGCTGTGGCCGGGGTAGCTTTCAGGAAGCAGGCTGAGTACCTGGATTGCGCCAGCAGTGCCATTCGGCACCGGCCGCAAATCCTGCAGGTCGCGCACGATCACGTCGGCGTAGGCCGGTGCATGCAGATGGCCGTGCTCGCATTCGAAGAAAATGGAGCCGACCTGCTCGACCATGCCGTAGTAGTTGTGCACGCGTTCGATGCCGAAGGTGGCCGATAGCGCGGCCTTGTACGCAGCGTTGTCAACCTTCTGCTCCTCCATCTTCTTCCAGCCGCCACCATGGACAAGCATGCTGCCGGGGGGGAAGCGGATCTGCTTGCCGTCGCGCTGAGCGGCCTGCACGAATGACTGCCAGACGATGAAGGTGAACCCAAACAGCAGCACTGGTTCGTCCGGATGCGTCTGTAGCCATTGGTCCAGCGCAGACCAGTCCGGCTGCAACGCTTCGTCCAGCAGGTACAGGTGGTCGCGGCCGAAGTTGGAGAAGCCCAGGATGCCAGCCGCGCGCGCGTTGAAGCGGCTGCGGTCACGCAGGAAGCTGTCATCGTCAACCACCAGCATGCGCATACGCTTGGTGCCGGCAAAGTGCGAGAAGATCCGGGTCAACGCGCGGGCCTGAGCGCGAGCGGTATCGGCATCAAGAAAGATGCGCGACACCGCCGTACCGCTGGTGCCGCTGGAAACCAGCGTGCGGGATACCTGGACGTCTTCGATGCTCTTCAGGTCGAGCAGCTTGAACAGTCGCACCGGCAGCCACGGCACCGCTTCCAGGTTGTCAACGGGCCCGTGTGGCCACAGCCCTTGGTGAATGCGTGCGTATGCTGTGCAGTGCGCCTGATGATGAGCGGTCAGGCGGTTGAGACCATCCAGCAGCCAGCTGCGCTTGCTTACACGGTCCAGGCCGAAGACATCAGCGTCCAGTGCGGCAACGGCGGAGCCCGAAGGCAATGTGGGCAGGTTCACTTTGGAGTTCCTCGTTCGGTCTTCTGCCGCAGGCTCTGGTAGTCCACTTTGCCGCTTCCCATCAATGGCAGCTCCTCCAGGTGGAGGGCGCGGACATGGCCGGCAAACAGTTTGTAGCGCTCCTGAACCAGTTGGCGAAGCTGGGCCTGGTCGATGACCCTGTCGCCATGGCTGAAGGCCACGAGGTCGTCGTCGCTGCCCGAGCAGGCAATCTGTTGGCCGAACTCGGCCGAGAGCATTGCCTCGACCTCGTCCAGGTTGATCCGGTTGCCTGAGATCTTCAGGAAGCGCTTGGCACGGCCGGTGATGTAGAGGAAGCCATCGGCGTCGATTCGCACCAGGTCGCCGGTATGCAGGACACCCTGCATCTCGTCCCCCCTGCCAAGGTCTTCACGACCGATAGCGTAGCCCATCATCACATTCGGCCCGCTGTAGACCAGTTCACTGCTGTCGGGCTCAACCCGCACGCTGCCGCCGGGAATCGGTATGCCGATGCTGCCGATCTTGTCGAGCAAGCGCGCCGCAGGGACGTAGCTGATGCGCGGCGACGCCTCGGTCTGGCCATACATGACGAAAAATTCCAACGCATGCTGCTGACAGGATTCGGCGAAATATTGGACCAGCTCGTCGCGCAGACGGCCGCCGGCCTGAGTGAGCATACGCAGGCTTGGCAACTGCAGGCGTGCCAGCCCCATCCTGCGAAGAATCTCATAGGTGGCCGGTACACCGGACAGCGAGGTGATCGCATTGGCGCGTGCGCTGTCCCAGAATTCGCGGGTCATCAGGCTATCGTTGCTGAGTACGACCGAACCGCCACAAGCCAGATGGCTGTTGAGTATCGACATGCCGAACGAATACGCCAGCGGAAGCGTGGTGATCGCCCGATCCGACGGCTGCAGCGCAAGGTACTCGACGATGGCGTTTGCATTGGCATCCAGGCCGTTGGCCGACAGCCTGACCAGCTTGGATGAGCCGGTGCTGCCGGAGGTGCTGAGCAGCAGTGCCAGTTCCGGGTGTGGCGCGATGTCGGCGGCATCGCTATTGCGCACGTGCACCGCTAGTGCATGGCCGCGATGGACGGTGTGATAGCCGTCAGGGGCGTCGCCCGGACTGGCGACCCAGTCCGGGCAATAATGCTCTGCGAGTGCGGCGAGAACTTCAGGGGTGGTGTCAGGCAGCAGCAGTGGAACCTGGCGACGGCTGCGCAACGCACCGAGATAGAGCGCGACTGCCTCGACATGGGTGGGCATGTACAGCAGACCCATGCCGTGCCCGGACGGCAGCATGGCGGCTTGTTGATCGGCCAGCTGCGCCAGCGTATTGAAATCCCAGCTCTGTTGGCCGCCGATCAGTGCGACGCGCGTGCCGTGCTGTTCCAGGTCCCAGAAGGCCATTAGACCACCATCTGCCCGTCGATGCCGATCACCTGGCCGGTAATGTAGCCCGACTCATCGCCGAGCAGGAAGGAAACCAGAGCGGCGACCTCTTCTGGAGTGCCGGCGCGACCCATGGCGATCGAGGCCACGCGCTTTGCATGCGCGGCCTCGGGCATGCTACGGGTCATATCGGTGTCGATGAAGCCGGGGGAGACCGCGTTGACGCGGATTCCCCGCGCCGCCAGTTCCTTGGATGCCGAGCGGGTCGCACCGATCAGCGCGGCCTTGCTTGCGGCGTAGAGGCTCAGGCCGGCTGCACCGTTGACGCCCATGATGGACACCAGGTTGACGATGCTGCCTTTGTTGGCGCGTGCCATCAGCCGTGCTGCGTACTGCATCGTCATGAGTGGTGCCTTGACGTTCACCGCCAGCACTTGGTCGATATCCTCGGCGCGGATCATGCCGAGCAGGCCTTCATGCAGTACCCCGGCGTTGTTGACCAAACCGTCCAGCCGGCCGAACCGTGAGAATATCTGCTTGAACAACTCCGCAATGGCCTTGTCATCGGTCAGGTCCAGCGGTGCGCCCAATGGGGACGGAGCGCCACATGCCTCCACTTCGCTGGCCAGACTGGACAATACCTGTGCATCACGTGCGACCAGCACCAGCTGGGCCTGCTGTGCGGCCAGACGCAGGGCAATGGCTCGGCCGATCCCGCGCGAGGCGCCGGTGACCAGAACGACAGGCGCCGATCCGGACATGTTCAGACGGCCGCGCCGTGTTTGCGCAGAATTTCGCGCGCCTTGCCGACAGAGCTCATGTCGATTACTTCATCCATGTCGATCATCACACCGAACGCTTCTTCCAGCGCGGCAATGACCGACATATGGGCGATCGAATCCCACTGCGGGATGGTCGCATAGCGCAGGTCATCATTGACGGCGTCGGCAGCGATCCCCAACACGCGGGCGAACACGGCGACAACTTGATCTTCGGTAACGGCATCGTTCATAGGAATTTCCTGAACCCAAGCAGGGTGCTGTTGAAATGGAAGCCGAGCCGGGCATACAGATTGAGGATGCCCGTATTGGCGGCAGAAACCAGGGTGGTGCATTGCTGGATGTCGCGCGCAGCCAGAGCGTCGAGCGCAGTGATCCACAGCGGTAGGGCGAGCATGGCGTAGGCGCCAGTCGCACCGGTCAGCAGCAGCTCGGCGCTGCGCTGGGCCGTGTCTACCCGCTCGGCATGGAAGCCGACGGTGCGTCCGCGGGACTCGGCCACATACGCCAAGCCCCCGCTGACCAGGTCTTCGATCCAGTTCGCAGTGCGCGCGGCGGCTTTCGCCGTATCGATGGCGGGGTCTTCAAGGAAGCGGCCGTGGGCGAAATCGGTCACCGCTATTCGGCGCAGTTCCGTAATATCGGCGACAGTGGCCGGGCGCAGCGTGGGCAGCATGCCGCGCGGAACTGCTGGCAGATTGGCAAAACCGCTGCGCGAGACAGTCAACGAGGTTTCCACGAATGCACAGCCATGCTGCAGCAGTGCGGCCTTGGCGATCGGCCGGGTCGCATCGATGCGACCGAAAAGGTAGTGCACCGACTGCTCGGCGCACCATCGCTCCAGTTCGGCCAGCAATGGTGCAGCCTGTTCTATCGAATCGATCTCCAGTGCGGTGACTTCGGCGGTGACAAAGCCCAACGCGCGCTGGTCCCAAGGGGTCAGGCGCGCAGACAGGCGGCCCTGGCCATGGTCGAAGCTGACGGTCATCGGGCCTCCTGCTCGTAGTTCACGGCATCGGCAACGATGTAGTACGGGCGCTTCTGCACATTGCGGAACACTTGCCCGACATACAACCCGACCACACCCAGGCAGAACATCACCAAGCCGCCGATCAACCACACTGAGCCGATGATGGACGTGTAACCGGCCACTTCGACGTCACCTTCCCACCAGCGCATCAAGCTCATGCCAACCAGAATGAAGGCGACCAGGGAGCAGACGATGCCGGTACCAGCCACCATGCGCAGCGGCTTTTCCGAATAGCCCAAGGCAATGTTCATCGACAGCTTGAGCAGCTTGCGCAAGGTGTAGGACGTCTCGCCGACCGTGCGGGCTTGGTGCTGGACCGGCAACTTGCCAGTGCGGAACCCGGCCCATTTGACCATCAGCGGGAATGAGCGGTCGCGCTCGGGCATCGCGCAGACCGCTTGGATCACCTTGCGGTGGAAGATGCCGAAGTTGGCCGTGGAAGGATCCTGGGGTACGCCGGTCAGCCAACCCAGCAAGGTAAAGAATCCCCAAGAGGACAATCGCTTTAGCAGACTGTCCTGGCGTTCGGTGCGTTGTGCGAAAACCACATCGAGTTGTTCCTCGTTGGCTTTACGATACAACGCCGGAATTTCGCTGGGCGCATCCTGCAGATCGCAATCCATGACCACGGTCCAGCGGCCCCGGGCATGCTCGATCCCCGCGGAAATCGCCGAATGTTGGCCAAAATTCCGCGACAGTTTCAAGCCACGCAGCCACGGGCGGCTGCCCGACAATTCCTGAATACGCGCCCACGCCCCGTCAGGGCTGGCGTCGTCGACCAGGATGACCTCAAACGCCACGCCCATCATGGTCGCCGCTGCCTGGATCTGGTCCACCAGATCCTCCAGGCAACCCTGGCAGCCATAGACCGGGGCCACCACGGAGAGCTCGACGCGATCGCCTGGATCGGTCGAGGGGGCAGATAGGGGAGTGGCTGTCATCGGGTCAAGCATCCTTCGGCGCCCAGGCTCGTTGAGGGTCGGTGGACACGTTTTCAGCGGCGTGGCCGACGACGCGACGCCGCACTTCATCCCGGCATCCCACGGCCCGCGCGACGATCAGTGCCAGCGGTCGGAGATTATAGCTTCACCGGCCGACCTAGGGCTGACCCAGGCCCAGACGATGGCCGGGCCTGCATCGGGATTTTCGACGTAAGGTGCCCGCGGCGCGGTGCCCACAGCCGCGGGCGGGGCGCTTACAGCGCCGCTTCCAGCTCCGGCAGCAGCGTGAACAGATCGCCCACCAGGCCGATATCGGCGATCTCGAAGATCGGCGAATCCGGGTCCTTGTTGATCGCCACGATGGTGCCGGCGTCCTTGATTCCGGTCAGGTGCTGGATCGCGCCGCTGATGCCCACGGCCACGTACAGCTCCGGCGAGATGATCTTGCCGGTCTGGCCGACCTGCAGGTCGCTGGGCACATAGCCGGCATCGACCGCGGCGCGCGAGGCACCGACGGCGGCGCCAAGCTTGTCGGCCAGCTGGAAGATCACCTTGAAGTTCTCTTCCGAACCCACGCCACGGCCGCCGGAGACCACGCGCTTGGCGCTCTGCAGGTCCGGGCGGTCGCTGGCGCCGGCGGCCAGGCCGATGAAGCGGGTGTGGGTGGGCAGGGCCGCATCCACGCTGGCCGCTTCGATGCTGGCGCTGCCGCCGCCGGTTGCTTCGGGCCAGGAGGCCGCGCGCACGGTGGCGACCACGATCTGGTCGGCCGGGGCCTGCACGGTGATGATCGCGTTGCCGGCGTAGATCGGGCGCTTGAAGCTGTGGCTGCCTTCGACGGTCATCAGGTCCGAGACCTGGTTGACGCCGAGCAGGGCGGCCACGCACGGCATCAGGTCCTTGCCGAAGGTGGTGGAGGGGCCGAACACGTGGGTGTAGCCGGTGGCCAGCTGCGCGATCTGCGGGGCCAGCACCTGGGCCAGCGCCTGGGCATTGGCCGGGTTGGCCACGGTCAGCACCCTGGCCACGCCGGCCAGTTGGGCGGCCTGGGCGGCGACGGCGGCCGGGTCGGCGGCCAGTACCAGTACGTCGATGCTGGCGCCACCGATGGCGGCTGCGGCGCTGACGGTCTTGGCGGTGGCGGCGTTGAGCTTGCCGTCGTGGTGTTCAGCGACAACGAGGATCTTGGTCATTACAGCAACCCCTTCTGCTTGAGTGCGGCGACCAGTTCGGCCGCGTCCTTGACCATCACGCCCTTGCTGCGCTTGACCGGCGCGGCGTACTGGGTGGTGCTGAAGGTGTCGGCGGCGTCCACGCCGAGGTCGGCCAGCTGCAGGGTCTCCAGCGGCTTGGCCTTGGCCTTCATGATGTCCGGCAGCTTGATGAAGCGCGGCTCGTTCAGGCGTAGGTCGGTGGTGACCACCGCCGGCAGGTCCACTTCCAGCGTTTCCAGCCCGGCGTCGACTTCACGGGTGACCGTGGCCTTGCCATCGGCAATGTCCAGCTTGCTGGCGAAGGTGGCCTGCGGGCGGCCCCACAGGGTGGCCAGCATCTGGCCGGTCTGGTTGGCGTCGTCATCGATCGCCTGCTTGCCCAGGATCACCAGGTCCGGCTGTTCCTTCTCGACCAGCTTGAGCAGGGTACGCGCGGCGGTCAGCGGCTGGATGGCCTGGTCGGTGACCACGTGGATGGCGCGGTTGGCGCCCATGGCCAGGCCGTTGCGCAGGTGCGCCTGGGCGTCGGCCGGGGCGATGGTGACCACCACCACTTCGCTGGCGATGCCCTTGTCGCGCAGGCGCAGGGCTTCTTCCAGTGCGATCTCGTCAAAGGGGTTGGGCGAGAGCTTGACGCCGTCGGTGACCACGCCGGAACCGTCCGGCTTGACCTGAATGCGGACGTTGTAGTCCACCACGCGCTTGTACGCGACGAGGATTTTCATCTGCTGCGGGATCCTTGTAGTGCAGGCCGCTGGCCGGCTCGCATTGCGGTTGAGCATCCGGTCCTGGCAACAGCAACCGGTTCGGGGGTGGGACCGCGATTCTAACTGGCCCGGGGTGACCATGCGAATGCGTATGGTTATGCTGCAATGCGGCACAAAACGACCTCCGCAGCCCCTCGTTCACCTGTGGCAGGCAGTGGTGAACGCAGGTGCGATGTATCCTGTTGTGCTGAACCGGGGCCCCGAGAGGGGGCCGTACGCATATCGAACAGGAGAACGGCTAGTGCCCACGTGGCTTGTCACCGGCGGAGCCGGATTCATCGGCGGTAACTTTGTGCTCGAAGCGGTCGCCAAGGGCGTGCGGGTCATCACTCTGGATGCCCTGACCTATGCCGGCAACCTGAAGACCCTGGCCCCGCTGGAGGGCAACCCGGACCACGTGTTCGTGCACGGCGACATCGGCGACCGCGCCCTGGTGGCACGGCTGCTGGCCGAGCATCAGCCCGAGGCGGTGCTGAATTTCGCCGCCGAAAGCCATGTGGACCGGTCCATCGACGGCCCCGGCGCGTTCATCCAGACCAATGTGGTCGGCACCCTGGGCTTGCTGGAAGCGGTGCGCGACTACTGGAAGGCGCTGCCGGCCGGGCAGGGCCAGGCGTTCCGCTTCCTGCACGTGTCCACCGACGAGGTCTATGGCACCCTGGGCGCGACCGGCAAATTCAGCGAGACCACCGCCTACGCGCCGAACTCGCCGTACTCGGCCTCCAAGGCCGCCTCGGACCACTTGGTGCGCGCCTTCCATCACACCTACGGGTTACCGGTGCTGACCACCAACTGCTCCAACAACTACGGTCCGTACCACTTCCCGGAAAAACTCATTCCGCTGGTGATCGCCAAGGCGCTGGCCGGCGAGCCGCTGCCGGTGTATGGCGACGGCAGGCAGGTGCGCGACTGGCTGTTTGTGTCCGACCATTGCGAGGCGATCCGCACCGTGCTGGCCAAGGGCCAGGTTGGCGAGACCTACAACGTCGGCGGCAACGCGGAGAAAGAGAACATCGAGGTGGTACACGCGATCTGCGCGCTGCTCGATGCGCGCCGCCCGCGTGCCGACGGCCAGCCGCGCAGCAGCCAGATCACCCATGTCGCCGACCGCCCGGGCCACGACCGCCGCTATGCCATCGATGCCAGCAAGTTGAAGGACCAGCTGGGCTGGGAACCGAAGTACAGCTTCGACCAGGGTATCGCCTTCACCGTGGACTGGTACCTGGACAACCAGCCGTGGGTGGAGGGGGTGCTCGACGGCAGCTACCGCCTGCAGCGTATCGGCACCGACATCTGACGCGCGTCCGGCGCGCGGCCCTGCACCCCGGGTGCGGGCCCTTGCCGCGCGCCCCCCAAGGCAAGGAACCCATCGATGACACAACGCAAAGGCATCATCCTCGCCGGCGGTTCGGGCACCCGCCTGTACCCGATCACCAAGGGCGTCAGCAAGCAGCTGCTGCCGGTGTACGACAAGCCGATGATCTACTACCCGCTCAGCGTGCTGATGCTGGCCGGTATCCGCGAGGTGTTGATCATCAACACCCCGCACGAACAGGCATTGTTCCAGGCGCTGCTCGGTGACGGCTCGCAGTGGGGAATGAGCATCGAGTATGCGGTGCAGCCCAGCCCGGATGGGTTGGCCCAGGCCTATCTGATCGGCCGAGATTTCGTCGGCGGCAAGCCGAGCTGCCTGGTGCTGGGCGACAACATCTTCCACGGCCATGGCCTGACCCAGTTGCTGCGCAGCGCCGATGAGCGCCAGCAGGGCGCGACGGTGTTCGGCTATTGGGTCAATGACCCGGAACGCTATGGCGTGGCCGAGTTCGACGCCGCCGGCAAGGTGATCGACCTGGTCGAAAAGCCGACCCAACCGCGTTCCAACTACGCCGTCACCGGGCTGTACTTCTACGATGGCAACGCCAGCGATTACGCGGCCGCACTGCAGCCTTCGCCGCGCGGCGAACTGGAAATCACCGATCTCAACCAGCGCTACCTGCGCGAAGGCCAACTGCACCTGGAAGCGCTCGGCCGCGGCTACGCCTGGCTCGATACCGGCACCCACCAGTCGCTGCTGGAAGCCTCCAACTTCATCGAGACCATCCAGACCCGGCAGGGCCTGCAGGTGTGCTGCCCGGAGGAAATCGCGTTCGGGCGTGGCTGGATCAATGCCGAACAGCTCGAGGCCCTGGCCGCGCCGCTGATCAAGAATGGCTACGGCCAGTACCTGCACAAGCTGGTGCAGCGGGGCGTGGTGCCGTGAAAGTGATTCCTTCCTCGCTGCCGGGCTGCGTGCTACTTGAGCCGGTGGTGTTCGGCGACGCGCGCGGGTTCTTCTTTGAAACCTGGAATGCCGAGCGGTATGCCGAGCATGGCCTGCCCGCCACGTTCGTGCAGAGCAACGTATCTTCCTCCAGCAAGGGCGTACTGCGCGGCCTGCACTACCAGTGGCCACGCCCGCAGGGCAAGCTGGTGACCGTGCTGGAAGGCGAGGTCTACGACGTCGCCGTCGACATCCGCCGTGGCTCGCCGACTTTCGGCCGCTGGGAAGCGTTCATCCTCAGCGGCAAGAACCGCCGCCAGCTGTGGATCCCGCCGGGGTTTGCCCACGGTTTTGCGGTGCTGTCCGACAACGCGCTGTTCAACTATCTGTGCACCGACGTCTATGTCAAAGAGGCCGATGCCGGCATCCGCTGGAACGACGCCGATATCGCGGTGGACTGGCCGATCAGTGCACCGACCATTTCGGCCAAGGATGAGCACGCGCCTTTCCTGGGCGATATTGCCCAGGAGCGTCTGCCGGTCTACCCGCCGTGACCGTGCTGGTACTCGGCGCCAATGGGCAGCTTGGCACCGAGCTGCTGCGTGCGCTGGCGCCGCTGGGCAGGGTGGTAGCCGCCACCCGCAGTGGCAGGCTGCCGGAGGGGGCGGCCTGTGAAACAGCCGATTTCGACGCGCCGGCATCGCTGGCGCCGTTGCTCGACCGCATCGGCCCGACCGCGGTGGTCAATGCCGCCGCCTATACCGCCGTGGACCGCGCCGAGGTCGAGCAGGACCTGGCCTGGCGGGTCAACGCGCAGGCCCCGGGCGTGCTCGCGCGCTGGTGCGCCGACGCCGGCGTGCCGCTGCTGCATTACTCCACCGACTATGTGTTCGATGGCTGCGGCACACGACCGTATCGTGAAGACGACCCTGTCGCGCCGCTGGGCGTATACGGCACCAGCAAGCTGGCCGGGGAAGAAGCGGTGCGCCAGGCCGGTGGCCGCCATCTGATCTTCCGCACCGCCTGGGTGTATGCGTCGCACAGCCGCAACTTCCTGCGCACCATGTTGCGGCTGGGCGCCGAACGCGACGCGTTGTCGGTGGTGGCCGACCAGGTCGGCACGCCGACGCCGGCGGCCTGGATCGCCGAGGCGAGCGTGCGCGCACTGCAGCGCGCCCCGGCGCTTTCCGGTACCTGGCACCTGACCGCGGCAGGGCAGACCAGCTGGCATGGCTTTGCCCAGGCCATCTTCGCCGAGGCAGTGGCCCGTGGGCTGCTGGCGAAGGCGCCGGATATCAAGGCGATCCCCAGTGCCGACTACCCTACGCCCGCGCAACGGCCGGCGTGGTCGGTGCTGGACAACCACAAGCTGCAACGCGATACCGGTATCGTGCTGCCGCCCTGGCAGGACGGGCTTGCGATGGTGATGGCGCAGATCGCCGCAGGCCAGGCCACGCGATAGCCTGGGGCGATCCCCTGCGATCGCCCTGCCGGCTGCCTGCCGGGGAGTTCGCATACAATCGCCTGCTGTTGGACGCAGGCGCCGCTGTGGCGCCGTGCCTTCCTGCCGTCGCAGGCCAGGCCTGCCACGCTCCGCTACGCCGAGGAATGCCTTGAAATTCGCCCACGATCAGCATCGCGTACTAGTGACCGGCGGCGCCGGCTTCCTGGGGTCCCACCTGTGCGACCGCCTGGTCCAGGCCGGCCATGACGTCCTGTGCGTGGACAACTTCTATACCGGCAGCAAGGCCAACGTCGAGGGCCTGCTGGGCCACCCACGCTTCGAACTGATGCGCCACGATGTCACCTTCCCGCTGTACGTGGAAGTGGACCGCATCTTCAACCTGGCGTGCCCGGCATCGCCGATCCACTACCAGCAGGATCCGGTGCAGACCACCAAGACCAGCGTGCACGGTGCGATCAACATGCTCGGCCTGGCCAAGCGGGTCCGTGCGCGCATCCTGCAGGCCAGCACCAGCGAGGTGTATGGCGACCCGGAGATCCACCCGCAGGTGGAAGGCTACTGGGGCCGGGTCAACCCGATCGGTATCCGCAGCTGCTACGACGAAGGCAAGCGTTGCGCCGAGACGCTGTTCTTCGACTACTGGCGCCAGCACCAGCTGGAGGTCAAGGTGATGCGCATCTTCAACACCTACGGGCCGCGCATGCACCCCAATGACGGCCGGGTGGTCAGCAACTTCATCGTGCAGGCGCTGCGGGGCGAGCCGATCACCATCTACGGCGATGGCAACCAGACCCGCAGCTTCTGCTACGTCGACGACCTGATCGAAGGCATGCTGCGGCTGATGGAGACCCCGGCCGACTTCACCGGCCCGGTCAATATCGGCAATCCGGCCGAGTACACCATGCTGCAGCTGGCCGAAACGGTGGTGCGGCTGGTGGGCGGCCGCTCGAAGATCGTGTTCCATCCCCTGCCGTCCGATGACCCGCGCCAGCGGCAGCCGGACATCAGCCTGGCCAAGGCGACCTTCGACTGGGTGCCGCAGGTGGCGCTGGAAGACGGGCTGAAGGAAACCATCGCCTACTTCCGCCACCGGCTGCAGGCCTGAGGGCAACGCGATGCGCAAGATTGTGGTGATGCCGGTATACGAGGATCTCGAAGCCGCCTCGCGGCTGTTCCTTGAGTTGGCCCGTACCCAGGGCGGTGATACCTACATTGTCGCGGTCGATGATGGCTCTGTGCGGCAGCCGCTGGAGGTTGCGGCCATCGAGGCATCGGGACTGGAGGGCGTGGTCATCAAGCTGCGCCGCAATGTCGGCCACCAGCGGGCGATCGCGATCGGATTGAGTTATGTGGCCGAGCACTTCGGCGATGATGCCGTGGTGGTTACCATGGATTCGGATGGCGAAGACACCCCCGAGAGCATCACCGAACTGGTGGGCGGGCTGTCAGCGGCCGACGTGGATGTGGTTGTCGCCAGCCGCCGCAGCCGGGTGGAAACGCTGAAGTTCAAATCCTTCTACCTGGTCTACAAGCTGCTGTTCTGGTTGCTCAGTGGGCGAAGCATCAGCTTCGGCAACTTCATGGCGGCCAAGATGCCGGCGGTGCGCCGCCTGGCCGCGATGCAGGAATTGTGGACGCACGTGGCCGCCTGCGTGCTCGGCTCCAAGCTGCGCGTGCACAGCTGCGCACTGCACCGCGGCCCGCGCTACGCCGGCCGCAGCAAGATGAACTTCGTCGGCCTGGCGCTGCATGGCTTCCGCGCGCTGATGGTGTTTGCCGAGGATGTGCTGGTGCGGGTGGGCATCGCCTGCACGATCGTGGCTGCGCTGTCGGTGGCCGGCGGCATCATCGCCACCGTGCTCAAGATGCTGGGGTTCGCCACGCCGGGCTGGTTCTCGCTGGCATTTGGCATCCTGCTGCTGGTGTTCCTGCAGACCGCCGCGCTGACCCTGATCATCCTGATGCTGTCGGGCATGATCCGCAGTGGTGGCGTGCTCGGCATCGGCGGCTATCGCGAGTTCGTCGACGAGGTCCAGCATGCCCGCCGTCGCAGCGCCTGACCTGCCTGCTGGCCAGCTGCTGCGCTACGTGGTCAACGGCGTGGTCGCCACGGCCGTGCATTTCGGCGTGTTGCACTTCTGCATCGAAGTGCTGCACGTACCATTGGCCGCTGCCGCCAATGCGATCGCTGCGGTATTCGGTATCGCCGTTTCGTTTATGGGCAGCCGTTACTTCGTGTTCCGCGGGCAGGCCGGCAACGTGGTGCGGCAGGGCGCGCTGTTCGTGCTGGTGTATGCCGGCATTGCCCTCCTGCACGCGCTGGTGATGTACGCATGGGCCGACCGGCTTGGCTACGATTACCGGATCGGGTTCGTGTTGACCACCGGCATGCAGATGGCTTTCAGCTTCCTTGCCAACAAATTCCTGGTGTTCAAATGAACAAATACCTGCGCGCCATGCTGGCCACGCTTGTTTTCATCGCCGGCCTGTTGCTGGTGTATTACCTGCACATGCGCCATTTCCGCGTGGACGTGGTGCTGTATGCTAGTATGTTCGACGCCGTCATCGCCCTGGTGCTGGTGTTCGGTGGCCTGTACCTGCTGAAGTGGTTCCACGATTTCAGCCGGCTCGAACGGCTGCAACTGGCGGTGATCTGGCTGCTGGGTGGGTATGTGTTCGCCATTTCCGTGCCGACCGTGATCGATCGTTCGCTGTCGTTCTACCTGCTGGAGAAACTGCAGCAGCGCGGCGGCGGTATCCGTGAGGATGCGTTCGGCCAAGTATTCACCGACGAATATATGCGCGAGCACCATCTGGTGGAGGTGCGGCTGACCGAGCAGCTGCAGTCGGGCACGGTGGAGATCCACGACGGCTGCGTCAGGCTGACCGCGCGCGGCGCGCGCCTGGCATCGTTCAGCCGCTTCTATCGGCAGAACCTGTTGCCCACCCACCGTCTGCTGATGGGCCGGTACACCGATGCGCTGACCGATCCGTTCCGCGACAGCCACATGCCTGTCGATTACCGCTGCCGCTAGTGCGGGCTGACCGTCCGATGGGCATCGGGCGACCTCTACCAGCGCTGTGGTGGGTGGGGCAGGCCCGGCCTTCGTGGTCGGCGCGGCCGATGTTGCGGCGCATCCCTGCCAGGCGTCGTTGTCCCGCTAGAATGCGCGGATCCTTATCGTTTGGGGAAGTAGAGCAATGGACAAGTCCAACACGGCGGCCAGGCGTGGCAAGCGTTACGCCAGCGCCGCCGAGGCACTGCAGGGCGTGGTCGCCGACGGCCAGACGCTGGCGGTGGGCGGGTTCGGCCTGTGCGGCATTCCCGAGGCGCTGATCGCCGCGCTGCGCGACAGCGGGGCCAAGGGCCTGACGGTGATCTCCAACAACGCCGGGGTGGATGGCTTCGGCCTGGGCCAGCTGCTGGAGACCGGCCAGATCAAGAAAATGATCTCGTCCTACGTGGGCGAGAACAAGGAGTTCGAGCGGCAGTACCTGGCCGGCGAGCTGGAGCTGGAGTTCAACCCGCAGGGCACCCTGGCCGAGCGCCTGCGCGCCGGTGGAGCGGGCATTCCGGCGTTCTTCACCGCGACCGGCTACGGCACGGTGGTGGCCGAAGGCAAGGAAACACGCCAGTTCGACGGCAAGCACTACGTGCTGGAGACCGCGCTGCGCGCCGACGTGGCGCTGGTCAAGGCGTGGCGGGCCGACGAAGCCGGCAACCTGGTGTTCCGCAAGACCGCGCGCAACTTCAACCCGGCCTGCGCGATGGCCGGCAAGCTGTGCATCGTCGAGGTCGAGGAAGTGGTGGCGGTAGGCAGCATCGACCCGGACCAGGTGCACCTGCCGGGCATCTACGTGCACCGCATCGTGCACAACCCCACGCCTGAAAAGCGCATCGAACAACGCACCGTGCGCCAGGAGGCGAACTGAGATGGCCTGGACCCGTGATGAAATGGCGCAGCGCGCCGCGCGTGAACTGACCGATGGCGCCTACGTGAACCTGGGCATCGGCCTGCCGACCCTGGTGGCCAACCATATCCCCGACGGCGTGGACGTGTGGCTGCAGTCGGAGAACGGCCTGCTCGGCATCGGCCCGTTCCCGACCGAGGCCGAGGTGGATGCGGACCTGATCAATGCCGGCAAGCAGACCGTCACCGCGCGTGCCGGGGCCAGCTACTTCGGCAGCCACGACAGCTTCGCGATGATCCGCGGCGGTCATATCAACCTGGCCATCCTCGGCGCGATGCAGGTGACCGACAAGGGCGACCTGGCCAACTGGATGGTGCCGGGCAAGATGGTCAAGGGCATGGGCGGGGCGATGGACCTGGTGGCCGGCGTGCAGCGGGTGGTGGTGCTGATGGAGCACACCGCCAAGAATGGCGAGCACAAGATCCTGCCCGAGTGCACGCTGCCGTTGACCGGGGTGGGTGTGGTCGACCGCATCATTACCGAGCTGGCCGTGTTCGATGTGACCGACACCGGGCTGGTGCTGGTGGAGGCCGCTCCCGGCGTGGATTCGGCCGAGCTGAAGGAAAAGACCGGCGTGGCCTTCACCGGTTGAGCCGTAGCGCGGTGCAGGCCCCGCTGCGGGGCCTGCACGCTGCAGGGTGGTACCGCGTTGCGGGGCCTTCGCGGCGGCTGCTAAGCTGGAATGCTTGCCGGGCCCGCGCGCAGATGACGTGCCGGGGCGCGGGTTTCCACGATCATGCTTGCCGGATGCCGCTGTGAACACAATCAGCACGACGGGCCGTGCGTCGCTTGGACGCTATGCCGCTGCCCTGGCCATTGCGGTGGCCATCATCGCCTCGCTGCATGGCATCGCCAAGGATGTGGGCTTCCGCATGGACCTGCTCGGTCAGGCGTTCCGTGCCGACGCCGGCTTTGCGGCATCGGTTCCGCGCGAAGTGGTCCAGGCGCGCGGACTGGTGGCTGCGCACCCGGCGCCGGGGGTGTTGCTGGCATTGGCCCCGGGACTGGTCGAGGACCCGCTGCTGGAGCAGCGTCTGGGGGAGACCCTGTACCCGGTCAGGCTGCACTATGCCCAGCGCGGCCGGATGCTGTGGAAGCTGCCCGGCCCGCAGCGCGCCGGTTGCACCGAGATTGGAAGGAGCGACAGCCTTGTTCTCGCCCACTGCCGCTGAAAAAACCGGACCGCGCGCGGCCACCGCCATGCTGGGCTGCGTGCTGGCCACCTACGTGATCGCTGCCTTGGGCGGGTTCGGCTTGCCAACGGTGCTGGCCCTGGTCGCGGTGCTTGGGTGCGCGGCATGGTCGCTGCTGGCCGTGCGCGACCGGCGCGCGGTGTGGATGGTGGCCGTGGTGCTGGTGCTGTTGGCGCTGTCGCTGGGCAGCCCGTCGGACGAATGGGACCCGCGCTCGATCTGGCTGTTCCATGCCCGGCGCATCTTCGTCGACGGTTCGCTGTATGCCCAGCTCGATGGTTACGCGCGCTGGAGCCACAACGACTACCCGACCCTGCTGCCATTGTTGTCTGCCACCGCTGCCAGGCTGGTGGGGCACTGGAATGAGCTGTTCCCCAAGGCGGTGGGCACCCTGCTGCTGTTGCCGGCACTGCTGTTGATCGCGCGCAGCCTGCATGCGTGGTGGGTGGCCGGGCTGTTTGCCGTTGTCACCCTGCGAGTGGGCGGCACCTACCTGGCCGATGGCTACATGGATGCGCTGCTGGCCGTGTATGCGGTGGCATCGCTGGCCACGCTGAGCCAATGCCGCTCCTCGGCCAGCGGTAGCGCCAGGTCGGCGCTGCTGCCCTATGTGCTGGTGACCGCCACGCTGGCGCTGATCAAGAACGAGGGGCTGGTGCTGGCGGTGCTGGTCGCGGTGGCGGGCATGCTCGCCTTCACGCTGCATGACCGCCGGGTACCATGGGCGCTGGCGGCGGCATTGGTGGTGGCCCTGCTGCCGGCGCTGGCCTGGAAGCTGGCCGTGGCCCATGCGCAGTTGGGCAACGACCTGGCCGGCAGCGACCTCAAGGGCCAGCTGCTGGCACGGCTGCCGGAGCTGTCCAACAGCGTGCTGATCCTGAAGAAGCTGCTGCGTGGCTGGGCGCTGCTGCCGCTGCTGGTGCTGCTGGTGGTGTGGCGCCGGACCTGGCGCAGCCCGGCAGTGCTGGCTGGTGCGCTGGCGGCAGTAGCCTATGCCGGTGTGCTCTATGCGGTCTACCTGGGCTCGCCGCATGATCTTGACTGGCATCTGAGCGCCAGCGTGCGCCGTACCGTGCTGCCGGTGAACCTGCTGCTGATGTATGCGTTGCTGGTGGTGATCGACCAGTGGCGCGGGCATGGCCGCGCAGCGGGCGCAGTAGTGCGGCCGGCCGCGGGCGGGGCGACGCCGCGGCCTGCGTGCTAGCGTTGCGGGCATGGACCTGCACCTGCGCGACGCACACGTCAGCTGGCACCGCCACTGGCTCCCCACCGCCGAAGCCGACGCCCTGCAACGCACCCTGCGCGAGGCCGTGCCATGGGAAGTGCACCGCATCCGCCTGTTCGGCCGCCAGGTGGATTCACCACGCCTGAGTTGCTGGATGGGCGATGCTGATGCGCGCTACCGCTATTCGGGGACCGACTTCGTGCCGGTGCCCTGGCACCCGGCGCTGCTGCCGCTGCGCGAGCGGCTGGCCGGGTTCTGCGGCGGGCCGTTCAACAGCGTGCTGCTCAACCGCTACCGCGATGGCGACGATGGCATGGGCTGGCACAGCGACAACGAGCCCGAGCTGGGCCCGGCACCGCTGATCGCTTCACTCAGCTTGGGCGCGGAGCGGCGCTTCCTGCTGCGCCGCCGCGACGACCATGCCCGCAAGGCCGAAGTGGTGCTCGGGCATGGCGACCTGCTGCTGATGGGCGGGCCTACCCAGCAGCACTACCAGCACGCGCTGCCGAAAAGCACGCGGCCGCTGGCCGAGCGCATCAACCTCACTTTCCGCTGGATAGCGCCCCCTGACCGACGCGCGCCGATGGGGTGAACGCGTCGCCACGCGCCGGGAGCTGGCCGCAGCGCGATGGAACATGCTGTTGTAGGGCGTGGTGCTACCGGTAATCGGCCTCGCCGGTGACCAGGGTCCAGCCGACCACCTCGGTGGTCAGCGCCTGCAGGCCCTGTTCGAAGGCGGCGGCCACCTCGGCAGTATCGGTGCCGGCCACCGGCCGTTCCTGGCGGAAGCTGCGGTCGGCCACCACGCGCTGGTCGATCACATGGATCAGCTTGGCATTGGCTTCGATCACCACCGTCGGGGTGGGCTGGCCGCGGTAGTCGGCCTCGAAGCGGCGCACATCCATGGCCAGCTTGTAGTCGGCGCGGATGCCGGTGGTGGCGCGCGCCACCCCGCCGATCCGGGCCGAATCCTCGAAACCGCGCAGCAGCGCGTCATCGAGCATGTCGGTGGCCGGTTGCGCCCAGCTCACGCCCTTGTAGACCTGCAGTTCGGACGGGGTGGGGCGCACGTTGATGCGCGGGCTGTCGATCACGCGGGCGGCGCTGGGCTTGACCAGGATCAACTGCCAGTCGACCTTCGGCCAGCCCGGGTCGGCCTGGATGCGCACGATCGGCGAATAGATCGTCACCGCGCTGCGCTCGTTGCTGCCCA
Source organism: Stenotrophomonas sp. KH_029 (assembly GCF_057839765.1). Taxonomy (NCBI): domain Bacteria; kingdom Pseudomonadati; phylum Pseudomonadota; class Gammaproteobacteria; order Lysobacterales; family Lysobacteraceae; genus Stenotrophomonas; species Stenotrophomonas sp. KH_029. The sequence continues at coordinate 656,848 of NZ_CM174498.1, forward strand.
GCAGCGAACAGCCGCCAAGCAGGGTGGCCAGGGCGATCGGCAACAGGGAACGGATCAGCGGCAGGCGGCTCATTTGGGTTCGAACTCCTTGGGCGCGTCACGGCCCAGCAGGTAGCGGGCCGGGTTGTTGTCCAGACGGTCACTGACCCGGCGCAGGTCGCGGATCAACCCGCGCAGTTCGGTCAGGGTCGGGCCGAGCTGGGCCAGGCCGTCGTTGGCGAAGCTGTTGATCGCCGCGCGGTTCTCGCCGAGGATCGAATCGGCGCTGCCGGCGGCCGAATCCAGCTTGGTCAGGGTGGTTTCCAGCTTGGCCAGGATGGTCGGCAGCTGCTGCACCAGGTTCTGGTCCAGCCGCTCGATGGTGCCGTTGGTGGTCTTGAGCGTGACATCCAGGCTGCGCGCGGCATCGCGTGCGCTGAGCAGCAGCGCCTGGGTGCCCTGGTCGCGGTCGGCCAGGCCGCCGCTGATGGTTTCCAGGTTGGCCAGGGTGGCGTTGATGCTGGCCACGTTGCGGTCGCTGAGTACCTGGTCCATGCGCTCGACGATGCGGTTGGCCACATCGGTGATGTTCTGCAGCGCCGAGGGCGTGGTCGGAATGATCGGTGCCGGGTCCTTGTTGACCGTGGTCAAGGCCTGCGCCTGCGGGGTGCCGCCGCTGAGCTGGATGATCGACGGCCCGGTCAGGCTGGTGATCGCCAGCTTGGCGCGGGTGTCGGTCTTGACCGGGGTGTTGGAGTTCAGGCGGATCCGCGCGACCACCTGGCGCGGGTCGTCGGGTACCAGGTTCAGTTCGGTGATCGAGCCGACCGCGATGCCGTTGTACTGCACCGGGCTGCCCACGGTCAGGCCGGTGACCGCTTCGCGGAACACCACCCGGTACTCGGTCCAGGTGCGATCGGAGGAGTACTTGGCCGCCCACAGGCCGAAGGCCAGCAGGGCCAGCCCCACCACCAGGGTGAAAGCGCCGATCAGGACGTAATTGGCTTTGGTTTCCATGGCTTACTCGGTCTCGTTCTTCGTACGTCGCGCAGCACGCGCACGTGGCCCGTGGAAGTACTCCTGGATCCACGGGTGGTCCAGTTGCTCGATCTCGTGCAGCGGCGCATTGGCGATCACCTTGTGGTCGGCCAGCACCGCCACCCGGTCGCAGATGGCATACAGCGTATCCAGGTCATGGGTGATCAGCAGCACGGTCAGCCCCAGGGCTTCCTGCAGGGTCTTGATCAGGCGGTCGAAGGCGGCCGCACCGATCGGGTCCAGCCCGGCGGTGGGTTCGTCCAGGAACAGCAGCGGCGGGTCCAGTGCCAGCGCGCGGGCCAGGCCGGCGCGCTTGCGCATGCCGCCGGACAGCTGCGAGGGCAGTTTGTTGATCGCATCGGCGGGCAGGCCGGCCAGCTTCACCTTGAGCAGCGCCAGTTCGTAATGCCAGCGTTCGGGCAGTTCGCCGTGGTGTTCCTTCAGCGGCACCTGTACGTTTTCGCCCACGCTCAGCGAGGAGAACAGCGCGCCGTCCTGGAACAGCACGCCGGTATTGCGCTCGATATGCAGGCGGTCGGCGCGGTTGCCCGAACGCGCGTCCACGCCGAGCACTTCGATCTGCCCGGCATCGGGCGTGCGCAGGCCCAGGATGCTGCGCATCAGCACCGACTTGCCGGTACCCGAGCCGCCGACCACGCCGAGGATTTCGCCGCGGCGCACGTCCAGGTCCAGGCCATCGTGCACGGTCTGGCTGCCGAAGCGGTTGCTCAGCCCGCGCACGCGGATGGCCAGGCCGGCGGCGTCGGCGGTGCTGTCGTCGGTGACCGTAGCGGTGTCGGTGTCGGCGCTCATCGCTACCAGCCCATCTTCATGAACCACAGGGCGGCGAACGCATCGATGATGATCACCAGCGAAATGGCCTGCACCACGCTGGAGGTGGTGCGCTCGCCGACCGACTGCGCGGTGCCTTCCACCTTCAGCCCTTCCAGGCAGCCGATCAGGCCGATCACCAGGGCGAACACCGGGGCCTTGGACAGGCCGACCAGCATGTTGCGCACTTCCATGGTGTCGTGCATGCGCGCGATATACATCTGCGGCGGAATGCCCAGGTCGAACGCGCCGACGGTGACGCCGCCGGCCAGGCCGGCGACCATCGCAACGAAGGTCAGCAGCGGCAGGGTCACCAGCAAGGCGATCAGGCGCGGCAGGACCAGCAGGTCGACCGGGTCCAGGCCCAGGGTCTGGATCGCATCGATTTCCTCGCGCGCCTTCATCGAGCCGATCTGCGCGGTGAACGCACTGGCGGTACGCCCGGCCAGCACGATCGCGGTCAACAGCACCGCGAACTCGCGCAGGAAGGCGATGCTGACCAGTTCGACCACGTAGATCTCCGCGCCGAAGTCGCGCAGGATGGTCGAGCCGAGGAAGGCGATGACCGCACCGACCAGGTAGGACAGCAACGCGACCAGCGGCACCGCGTCCAGCCCGACCTGTTCCATGTGGTGCACGGTGGCGGTAAGCCGGAAACGACGCGGCTCGCGGATCAGCCGGCCGCCCTTGACCAGGTTTTCGCCGAGGAAGCTGGCCAGCGCCACGATGTTGTGGCCCATGCCATGCACGCTGACGCCGAGCCGTTCCAGCGCGGCGAGCACGCCGAAGTCGCGCTTGGGCTTGGGCCGGTCGTCGGCGACCTCTTCGATGGTGCAGACCAGCGCACGGTGATCGGCGCGGAAATTCAATGCGTCTTCGGCCAGGTCGGCGCGGTGGGCCACGCGCAGCAGTTGCAGCACGCCGGCCGAATCGAGCTGGGTGATGCCGCTGGCGTCGATCGCGGTCAGCCCCTCGGGCATGCCGCGCAGCACTTCGGCCGCGGCCAGCGCGGTATGCAGGGTCCAGTGGCCGGACAACCGGACAAGGCCGGGGTCCTGCGCATCCAGTTCGAGATGGGGGGCTTGGGCTGGCGTCATGGGGGCGTCCTGCACGCAGCATACCTTGTCCGCGTGGACGGCAAGTATGCGCAGGACGACACGGTTGTTCAGCCGGGGCGGGCTTCGGGTAATACTACGTCGCATGTCCGCCGATACCGCCACCATCGCAACCCCCCAGGCCACCTACGCACAGCGGGTGGCGTTCGTTTCCGAGATCGCCGGGCGCCTGCACAGCTATGGCACCACCGCCCAGCGCCTGGAGGCGGCCGTGGTGGCGCTGGCGCAGCGGCTGGACCTGGATTGCGAGCCCTGGTCGAACCCGACCGGGTTGATCCTGAGTTTCAGCGACCCGACCAAGGCGATCGGTTCATCGGACATCACCCGCGTGATCCGGCTGGCCCCCGGTGAAAACGACCTGCATAAACTCAGCATCGCCGACCAGATCACCGACGCGGTGGCCAACGGCACGATGAGCATCGCCCAGGGCCATACCGCACTGCGGCAACTGGACAAGGATCCGGGGCGCCGCGGCAAGATCCGCATGATCCTGTCCTACAGCCTGGGCGCGGCCGGCGTGGCCGGCCTGTGGAAACTGCCGTGGCTGGATATCGCCACCGCTGGCGTGATCGGCCTGCTGATCGGGGTAATGACGCTGTATACCGACCGCCGCCCGGCCAGCCGCGAAGCCAGCGAAGCGCTGGCGGCACTACTGGCCGGTACGGTGGCCGCGCTGGTGGCCTCGTTCCTGGGCCCGCTGAATCTCAATACGGTGATCATCGCCTCGCTGGTGGTGATGTTGCCGGGGATGTCGCTGACCAATGCGGTCAACGAGCTGGCCAGCCAGCATTGGGTGTCCGGGACGGCGCGCTTTGCCGGCGCGATCACCACCATCCTGAAACTGACGGTGGGCGCGGTGATCGCGGTAACGCTGTCGGGCATCATCGGGCTGGACCCGGATGTGCGCGCTTCGCGCCCGCAGGCCGACTGGGTGGAATGGTGCGCGCTGCTGCTGGCCGCGTTCGCCTTCGCGATGCTGTTCAAGGCCAACCGCCGCGATTATCCGTGGGTGATGGCGGCCTCGGTGGCCGGGTATGCGATTTCAAAATTCGCCGGCCAGGCCTGGGGCCTGCCGGCCGGCATTTTCATGTCGGCAATGGCGATGACCGCCGCGGGCAATCTGTTCGGCCGCCTGGTGCAGCGCCCCGGCGCGATCATCCGCCTGCCCGGCATCATCATGCTGGTGCCCGGCAGCACCAGCCTGCGCGGCGTGCTCACCCTGGTCCAGCAGCAGGACATGAGCGCCGGCCAGACGGTGCTGATGACCGTGCTCAACGTGGTGATGGCGCTGGTGGCCGGGCTGCTGTTCGGCAATCTGTTGATTCCGGCGCGGAAGAATCTCTGAACAACCGGTGTTTGCCGGCAACTGCATGGATGCACGGTGAAGAGCGGCGTCTTGATCTTCCGCGCGGGAGGAGGGCGGGCAACCCCATGCGGGACACGCCGTAAACCCCGCTCCGCGGTCCGGCCCAGCCGCTGGCGGCTGTGCGTTCGGGCGAATGCGAGGCAGTGCCTCGCAAGCAATCCGCCCTCACCCCTGGGGGCTTGGCGAAAACTTGCTCGCACGCGCTTTCCTGCGCATCCGGCAAGGCCGGGGTTGGGCATCCTGCCCAACCCGTCCGGCGTATACGCCGGACCCATGTTTTCGACAGTCCCGCATGGGGTTGCCCACCCTCCTCTGGACAGTTCCAAGTGTGCGGAATGGAAAGTCGGCAAATCCGGCCCATGATCGGACGCTCTTCGTTCCGGCACCGCGCATGCCAGGCGAAGAAGAAAAAAAACGCCGGCTTCGCAGCCGGCGTCGTTCAGACCAGCAAGGCCTGCTCAGGCCTTCTTGATCAGGAACTCCTCGACCTTCTTGCCCTTGCTGGTCAGCGCGGCCAGCCAGCGCGGCTGCTTGCCACGGCCGGTCCAGGTTTCCTTCGGGTTGGCCGGGTTGCGGTACTTCGGGGCCACCTTGCCAAGCTTGCGCACGGCCTTGGCCGGGGCCTTGGTGGCCTTGGCCGCACGGCCGCGGGCCGGGGCGGTGCCGCCGAACACTTCTTCGATCGAATAACCGTGGGCCTTGGCCAGCTTGGTCAGCTGCGCACGCACCTTGGTCACCGCCGGGCGCTTGGCCACGATGGTCTGCTGCTTTTTCGCGTTCTTGATCAGGGCGCCCAGCTCTTTGGCGGACAGGCCACTCAGGTCAATACTCATTCAACTACTCCGAAATCTGATTAAGGACGGGGTGAGCCGGTCCTTGGCGTCGCCGACAGCATACATTTCCATTCCGATGCTGCACAGCGCCGCCGCGGATATTCCCGACCGGCCGCACAAACCAAATGCCGGGATATTGCACCCGGCATCCGCTCAACCCGTCAACCGGCCCAGCAGGGCTTGCCGGTCCAGGCTTTCGGCCTCGCTGGCCCGGCGCGAGCGGTATTCAAACGTGCCGGCGGCCAGGCCACGCTCGGATACCACTACCCGATGCGGCACGCCGATCAGTTCCATGTCGGCGAACATCGCGCCCGGGCGCAGGCCACGGTCGTCCAGCGCGGCATCCAGGCCGGCGGCCTGCAGCTGGGCGAGCAGTTCGGCGGCGGCGGCGCTGACGCTTTCGTCCTGCTTGGGGTTGATCACGCACACCACCACCTGCCACGGCGCCATCGCTTCGGGCCAGATAATCCCGGCGTCGTCGTGATTCTGTTCGATCGCCGCGGCGACGATGCGCGAGATACCGATCCCATAACAGCCCATCGCCAGCACCGCCGCCTTGCCGTTCTCATCGAGCACGGTGGCATTCAGTGCCTGGGCATATTGGCGGCCGAGCTGGAACACATGGCCCACTTCGATACCGCGCGCGATCTTCAGCTGCCCGCCATCGGCGGCGCGGTCGCCTTCCTTGGCGTTGCGGATATCGGCCACGTCGGTACCAGGTGTGCCCGGTTCGGGCAGGTCGCGGCCCCAGTTGACCCCGGCGATATGCCGGCCGGCCTGGTTGGCGCCGATCACGAAGTCGGCCATGGCCGCCACGTCGCGGTCGGCGACGATGCGGATCGGCAGTACCGGGTCGAGCGGGCCGAGGAAGCCCGGCTCGCTGCCCAGGTGCGCGGCGATCTCCGCTTCGCTGGCCATGCGGTGGCCCTGCAGGCCGGCCACCTTGCCCAGCTTGATCTCGTTGACGTCGTGGTCGCCGCGGACCAGGGCCAGCACGAAACCGCCCTCGCTCATGATCGCGATCGACTTCACCGTGCGCTCCAGGCCAATGCCGAGCAGGGCGGCAACCGCCTCGCAGGTCTTCTGGGTGGGCGTTTCCACCATGCGCCGGGCTTCGCTGGCAGCCGGGCGCGGGCCCGGTGCTGCGGCCACCGCCGCCTCCTGGTTGGCCGCATAGTCCGACCCGGTGGAGAACACCAGCGCGTCTTCGCCCGAATCGGCGATCACGTGGAATTCCTGCGACGCATCGCCGCCGATCGCGCCCGAATCGGCCTGCACCATGCGGAAGTCCAGGCCCAGGCGGGTGAAGATGCGGCTGTAGGCCGACTTCATGTTCTCGTATTCGCGCACCAGGCACTCATCGTGCAGGTGGAAGGAATAGGCGTCCTTCATCAGGAACTCGCGCGCGCGCATTACCCCGAAGCGCGGGCGGATCTCATCGCGGAACTTGGTCTGGATCTGGAAGAAATTGACCGGCAACTGCTTGTAGCTGGACAGCTCCTGGCGCGCGAAATCGGCCGCGGCCTCTTCGGCGGTGGGGCTGTAGCAGAACACCTGCTCCTTGCGGTCCTTGATCTTCAGCAACTGCGGGCCGAACTTTTCCCAGCGCCCGGTGGTTTCCCACAGTTCCTTGGGCTGGATGGTCGGGATCTGGAATTCCACCGCGCCGGCGCGTTCCATTTCCTCGCGCACGATGCGCTCGACCTTGCGCAGCACGCGCAGGCCCAGCGGCGACCAGATGTACAGCCCCGAGGCCAGCTTGCGGATCATGCCCGCGCGCAGCATCAAGCGGTGGCTGGTCAGCTCCGCGTCGCTGGGGGTTTCCTTGGTGGTGTGCAGGTGGAACTGGGAGAGGCGCATCGTCGGCTTCGCTGAACGGCAGAAGCCGATATTCTGCCAGCCCTGCCGCCGCGCTGCCCATCACGGTGCCGATCAGGTCCGAAGCAGGGGCCCGCACGGCCCGGCCGGACTCAGCCGGCCGGCTTGCAGTAGGCCTTGATCGCCGCCGTGGCCAGTTCCTTCTGGGCGCCACGCTGTTCCGGGCTGAGCGGGGTATCGGCCTTGCCGTCGCCATTGGTGTCCTGCATCACCACCCCGGTGCCGTCGAGCAGCTCCAGGTTGCTGCGCGCGGTGGTGCATTCGCCCGGTTCGGCCGGTGCGGCGGCGACCGGTTCGCTGCGCGGGGCCGGGTCGCGGCCCTGGACCTGGCGGGATTCGTATTTCTGGCCGGCCGGGGGTTTTTCCGAATACTGGGTCACGCCATTGGCGTCTTTCCACTTGTAGACGGTACCGGCATGGGCACTGGCGCTGGCGAGCAGCAGCAGGCAGCACAGCGAGGGCAGGGCACGCATGGCAACTCCGGGCATCGGGTCAGGCCGCCGATTGCAGCATCCCGGCCGGGCGCTGGCAAGCCGCTGGCGACAGGCGGCCCCCCGGGCGGCGGCAGCGGTCGCCGGCGCTTGCGGCACGGTACTGCCCCAAAGGGCACCGCAGCCACTAAACTGGCCGGTATGGATCAGATGAAACCCCCGCCGCGCTCGCGCAGTATTTACCTGCTGCCCAACCTGTTCACCACCGCAGGCCTGTTCGCCGGCTTCTACGCGATCATCGCCGCGGCCAACGGCGACTTCGTCAATGCCGCCATCGCGGTATTCGTCGCGGCGGTCATGGACGGCCTGGACGGCCGCGTGGCCCGGCTGACCGGCACCAGCAGCGAATTCGGCGTGCAGTACGACTCGCTGGCCGACCTGGTCAGCTTCGGCATGGCCCCGGCCCTGGTGATGTACCACTGGTCGCTGTCATGGCTGAAATTCGACGATCCGGTGCTCGGCCGGGTCGGCTGGGCGGTGGCGTTCCTGTATGCGGCCTGCGCGGCGCTGCGCCTGGCCCGCTTCAATACCCAGGTCAGCGTGGTCGACAAACGCTGGTTCATCGGCCTGGCCAGCCCGGCCGCGGCCGGGTTGATGATGTCCTTCGTGTGGGCCTTCGCCGATGGCAACCTGGGCTGGGACGGCAACGAACTGCGCTATGTGGCCTTGGGCGTGACCCTGGTGGCCGCCCTGCTGATGGTCAGCCGGATCCGTTTCTGGAGCTTCAAGGGCAGCGGTGAAAAGGGCCCGCGCGCCGACCGGGTGCCGTTCCTGGCCTTGGCGCTGGTGCCGATCGCCATTGCGATCATGGTCATCGACCTGCCGCGCGTGCTGTTCGCGGTGGGCTTCGTCTACGCGCTGTCCGGGCCGGGCTGTTGGCTGTGGCAGCGCGTGCGCAAGACGGCCGAGCCGGGCGCGTGAGCACGCCGGCCCTGCCGCCGTTGTGGTCCCCGGCGCAGCAGTCGTGGCTGCAGGCGATGGGCTACACCGTGTTCGTGGACGGGCAGATCGAGGAAGTCGCCCCGGTGGCGGCGATGGAAGTACAGGTCGCCGTGGCCGCGCCGCCGCATTCGCCGGCAGCGACCGACAGCGCCCCGCGCGCCGCGCCGCCGCGGCGCAGCGCACCGGCCAGTGCCGAGGCGCCGGCCGCTGCCGCCCCGGCGGTGCTGCCCGAGCGTGGCAGTGGCGCCCGGCGCCCGGCGGTCCGCATGCCCGACCGCCTGCAGATCGCGCTGCTGCGCGCATCGGGCTGCAACCCGTCCGAGCCGGACACCCAGGCGCTCATGGCCGGCTGGAATCTGGACCAATTGCGCGGCAACGCGGCCGCCAAGCGCGCGCTGTGGCCGCAGCTGCGGGCCCTGCGCAAGCGGGGCCGGCCGTGAGTGCGGTCAGTTCACCGCGCCCGCTGTCGCTGCGTGCGTTGCGCGAGGCGGACCTGGATGTGGTGATGGAGATCGAGCTGCGCGGTTATCCGTTTCCATGGACGCGCGGTATTTTCGTGGACTGTCTGCGTGCCGGCTACCCGGCACTGGCGCTGGAAGACGACGGCGCGCTGATCGGTTACGGGGTGTTGAGCCTGGCCGCCGATGAGGCGCACGTACTGAATGTATGCGTGGATCCGCAGCGCCAGTCGTGCGGGCTGGGGCGTTATCTGTTCCGCGCGCTGGTGGCGCTGGCGCGCGAGCATCGCGCGCAGCGGGTATTCCTGGAAGTGCGGCCGTCCAATACGCCGGCGGTGGCGCTGTACCACAGCGAGGGGTTCAACGAGATCGGCCGCCGCCCACGGTATTACCCGGCCCGCGAGGGCCGCGAGGATGCGCTGGTGATGGCGATGGAACTGGTGGACGGGGACATCCAGACGATGCCGCCGCTGTAGCGGCGCCGGATGCATGGATCATGCAGATCGCAGCGCAGATCCGTAGCGTGGAGCGATGAGCGGCGACCGCACGGGTGCCCAGGCTCATCCGCCCGCGCTGGCCGCGGCGACCTGGATCGCCTGCTGTTCGCGCTCATCGTGCATCTGTTGCTCCAGCAACTGCGCCTGTGCCCGTTGCTTCTGTTCCCGGCTGACCACGTCCAGTTGCTCCATGGAGTCGTCCACCGGTGTCTGCACGGCTTGTTCGGTCGGCATGGCGGCACGCTGATGGGCCGGGTTGTCCAGCGCGCCCTGGACCACGAACACGGTATACCCGGCGCCTTTATCGGCCGTGGCATTGCTCAGCAGCACATGATCCACCCGGTCCAGATCGTTGGCCTTGGCCAGCACCAGCAGACTGGCAGTCATCCGCTCACTGACCGCATCGAAACCGCGTCCGTGCTTGGCATCCAGCGCCGCCACACCGTCGCGTATCTGCTGGTACAGCGCGTGGTCGGGGTGAGCAGGATGCAGGGGCATCATCGGGCCACCCACGACGTCCTGTTGTGTGGACTCAGCTAACGGTGCCTCCTGCCTGCCAGCCAACGGCGCGGTCAACTCATGGGTGGCTTGCTCGATGTGTGCAGATGGAGGTGTCTGTTCTACGCTGGAGGCCGATGCCGGCACGATGGGCGGAGTGTGCGCATTCGTGGCGGCCTGCGCTTGTGTGGCCTCCGTAGTCGTTGTCGGCAGGGCGACCTGGTGCGCCTGCAGCGACTCACGTAGTTCCGCGGTACTGGTTGCCGCCGCCTTGACCACCACGCCATCAACACGCTGCAGATGCACGATCGGGCTGTCCACGTCCCAGCTGCCGTCCCCGCGTGGCTCCAACGCCAACGAAGTCGTCCCCGCCGCGATGCCGTGCGCCGCGCGGGTCTTCTCGACCGCCTCCAGGGCCGCATCCAGGGTCTGCGGGAACGGCTGCACCCCATGCTGCAGATAGGTGGCGGCAAGGTCGGCCCGCTCCTGCTCGCGTTCACTCAGCGGCGCCGGCAGTTCAATCGCGGCGATCTGCGCGCGGTGTTCGGCCAGTGCCGGTTGCAGCACGGCATGGGTGGCGTCCAGCTCGCGGCGCAGATTGCCTTCGGCCGGGCGCTCGCCGTCGCGCCAATGGCCATCGGCGCCGCGCTGGTACTGCCGGCCATCGGAGGCGACCAGCGCCTCGGCATCCAGCGCCGCCTGGATCGCCGGCGGCACCCAGCCGTGGCGCTGCCAGTCCTGGGCGGTGTAGACCGCCTCGTAGCGCGCGGCAATGGCCGCGCTGCTCTGGGCCACGTTGCTCTCCACCACCTGCGCCGATAGCCGGTCCAGTTCGGCCGCCCGCTGCGTGCTGGCATCCTCGCGCTCGTAATAGGGGACGCCCTTTTCCATGTAACCGGCCGCCACCAGCCGCGACCATTGGCTGGTATGAGGGTCCTGCTCCCAGTTGGCCGGGCGCAGGCTGGGGCGGTCGGCCGCGGTGGTCGGCAGGCTGTACGGGTCCATCGGCCGGGGCGCATCGCCCATCGCCAGGGCCGCGGCCCGGTTGCTGGCCAGGTAATTCAATTCCGAGGCTTTCTCCGGCAACGCCGAAAACCGCTGCGGGCGGGCGTCGGCCGACGCGCCTGCGGCGTCGGTATTGCCAGTGCCAGTGCCGGACAGGTCGGCCAGTTCCTCGCGGGTCCACTGCGACCCGTTGAACGACCAGGCAACGTGCTCGCGGTCGCTCTGGTTGAAGATCCGGTACTGGTCCCAGCGCTCGGCCAGTTTCTCACCGACCGTACCGCCCAGCAGCGCGCCGTAGGCGATGAACACCAGCACGCCCGGCCCGGTGCCGCTGCCGGCCGCGGCGCCGGCCGCGGCCCCGCCCGACCAGCCGCCCATGCCACGGCCCATGTACTGGTTCAGTTCGGCCTGCGCGCCGTCGGGATTGCTCTGCCCGTACAACAGACCAACCCGGTGGGCGGTGTGGCGGGCGTCGTAAATGCTGGTGGCCACCCCGAGCGCGCCCAGCCCCGCGGCCATGCGCACGCCGGGACGCTCCAGCAGCGGCGTTTGATAGGGCAGCGGGTCGAACCCCTTGCCGCGCAGCCGCGCTACCAGTGCCTCCCCGTCGTTGCTTGACGGGGCCGCTGGCGCGGCGGTCCGGCCCACATCCTGGCGCGCACCGATGGCCTGTTCGAGGATGGTGCGCATCGGCGCGTGGCGCTGCACCGGCAGATCCACCACCGCCCCGGGCGGGCTGTGCCGCGACGGGTCGGCCACCAGTTGGTGGATCTGTCCGGCCAGTGCGGCGCGCTCTACCTTCGGCGCCAGGCGGAACAGCAGGTTGCCCTGCTCGGAGTGGTGCACCACGTTGATCCGCGGGTCCTGCGGTTCGTGCACGCGCTGCAGCAGCGGCTCGCTGAGCAGGGCATTGTGGTAGTCGGTCATCAGGTTCAGGCTGCGCACCCCCAGCCCGCCGCGCAGGTAACTGCCGCCGATATCCGAATGCGCACCGGCCACGCTGACCTGCAGGAAGCGGCCATCTTCGGACATGCCCTGCGGCAGGATCTGGTCGGCCGGGAACAGCCCGCGCCGCTCATGCGCGGCGCTGATCTGGAAGCCGGACACCACCGAGGGCGGCAGGCGGCGGTCCATCAGCTCCATATAGCCGGTGGGCACCGGGTCGTACAGGCCGACCGACATCGGGGTCAGGCCGGGGGCCTTGTGGTAGCGGGTGTACATGGGGTGCAGCTCGCCGTCGGCACCGCGCAACAGCGTGGCGCTTTTCATATCCGGTATGCCGTGCTGCTCGATCATCCGCGCCAGCAGCGGGACCTGGCTGGCGCCGCGGCTGAAGCCCTCCAGGTGCAGGCTGAGTTTGGCGGCGGGGTCGGCTTCGAAGATGGTCTGTGCACGCTCCAGCACCATGTCATAGGTCATTGCCGCGCGTTCCAGGCTGGTGCGCCCCAGCGCGCCGTCCAGGGTCCGGGTCAGTGGGTTGGCCTGGGTGCCCGGGCCTGCGGTGTACTCGACGTGGATGCGTTCTACGCCCGCCAGCTTCAAATCTTCAATTTGATCCTGGAACCGAGCGACGTTGGTGGCATGCACCGGATCCTGCTCGACATCGTTGCCGGTGCCGTCCATCAAAGCCACGATCAAATGCGAGTGTGGATCGGCGCGGTCGAACAGGATTGGCGCCTTGAAGCGCGACAGTGCCTCGGAGGCCTGCGTATAGCTGTGCAGATGGGTCTGGTCGGCGCTGAAATGTGGCACATCATCCATCGGCAGCCCATCGGCGCCCATGCGTATCACCACCCGTGGAGGGGGGCGGGCGGCCGGGGACGGCTGATCAGCCGGCATCGCGCACACCCTCGGCATAGGTGTGGGTCCAGGCCAGCATCAGGTCCCGGCGACTATCGCTGTGTGGATTGGCACGATCCAGCAGATGCTTGGTGACCACCCAGGCCCGCATATATACGTTGAGCGTGCGGTCATTGACTTCCAGCAGGATTTCAACACGCCGCAATGAGCGCGACGTCGGCCAATCTTCCCGCACCTCTTCGCGCGGCACCTTGTGCAGGATCAAACGCTCAGGGAATACCGCGTCCAGATCCAGCACCACCCCGCGCTCGATGCCGTCCAGGGCCGTCCAGCGGATCTCCACCGGGCTGGGGAAGCCATGGCGCTTGAAGTCGCCGCCGCTGCCGAAGGAGGCTTCCCATTTGTCTTTCCAGTCTGGTGCATGAGGTTGACCGGAGGGCCTATCGAGACGCAGAGAATGCTCTTTCCGCGCAAAGACGGTACTGCAGCGCAGCGTGTTGTAGCAGCGTGCGCCGAATGAATAGTCATCGAACCACAGCGGCCAGTCGGGGCGCTCGGCGGGGGCGCTGAGTGGTGCGGTCACTTTCTTGAACAGACCATCGAACTTGAACACGCTGGACCTCCGTTGTCGCCGGGATGGGGAATACTACTGCGCACCTGCCTAGCCCGCCTGCCCAGAGTATGCGGATGCAAGGCCGGGACTGCCATGGCCGATAACGTCAAATCGTGCGCGGCAAGGCCGACCCGCTCAAAGGCGAACAACAGCATTGCGATTGGCGTCATTGCCGGTGCCGTCCATCACAAATGCGAACGCGGGAGCGGCATGGTCGAACACGACCGCCTTGATCCGCATCACGCCACCGGTAACACCGCCGCGCCCGCTACGATCAACCCCGCCGCGATCCAGCGCGGTCGGGTGACCCGCTCGTGCAGGACGAACGCGGAGATCAGGATGCCGAACAGGATCGAGGTTTCGCGCAGCGCCGAGATCATCGCCACCGGTGCGATCGTCATCGCCCACAGCGCCAACCCATACGAGGTCAGCGTGCCGATCCCGCCGATGATGCCCAATCCCCAGTTGCCCCTGGCGTAGGTCCACAGCCGTGGCGCGCGCGTGCACAACGCCCACACCGGCAGCGGCAGCCCGGACAGCAGGAACAGCCACAGCGTGTAGCTCAGCGCGGCGCCGGACTGGCGCGCCCCCCAGGCATCGACCAGGGTGTAGGTGGCGATCACCCCGGCATTGAGCAGCGGCAGCCACAGGTGCTGGCGCGCGCTGCCGCGGGCCATGCACAGGATGCCGGTGCAGATCAGCGCGATGCCGCACCACGCGACCGCCGGCAACGATTCGCCCAGGAGCAGGGCACCGACCAGCGCCACCGCGATCGGCGCACAGCCGCGCATCAGCGGGTAGGACGCGCTCATGTCGGTCACCCGGTAGGTGCGCGCGACCAGGACGTAGTAGATGACCTGCAGCAACGTGGATGCGGCCAGCCACGGCCAGCTGCGCGACGACGGCGCGGGCAGGAAGGGCAGCATGATCGCCGCGATCAGCGCCGCCGAGCCGGTGACCAGGATCGTGGTCAGCAGCGTATCGCTGCCGCGTTTGACGATTGCGTTCCAGCTGGCATGCAACAGGGCGGCCAGCAGCACGGTGCAGAAAATGGAGGGCGACATCGTGTCGGTAGGCACGCATTCCATGGGCGAATGCGCATCATGCCGCAGATGGAAAACCGTGTGTCAGGCGATGTATATCGGCAACGGCCCCCACCCGGTGGCGCCACCCCATGGAGGGCTGCAGGTATCGGCCCAGCCGACGGGTACGCGCCGGTGGCCCGCCCGACAGGTACCGACCATCGGCCGGTACCCCCGGACAAACCGCGCCGCGCTTACAGCTTGGCGCGCTGCTCGACCAGCCCGGCCAGCTGCGCGGTCCATTCGACCAGGCGCACGCGCTCCTGCTCGATCACCGCCGGCGGCACCTTGTCGGTGAACCGGGACAGCTTGGTTTCGCTCTTTTCCTTCTCCGACTCCACCCGGGCGATTTCCTTGTCCAGGCGGGCACGCTCGGCACCCAGGTCGACCAGGCCCTCCAGCGGTACCAGCAGCTTGAGCTCGCCGACGATGGCGGTCGCGGCCGGTGGCGTGCCGGCGGCATCGTCCAGCCACTGGATGCTGTCCAGCTTCAGCAGGAACGACAGCGATGCGCTGTAACGCTGCACGCGTACACGGTCCAGTTCCAGCCCGCCCAGCAGGCGCAGCGGGACCAGCTTGGACGGGGCCACGTTGAGTTCGCTGCGGACCCGGCGCAGGGCGCTGATGACCACCTTGAGCCATTCCACATCGGCCTCGGCCTGGGCGAAATCGCCCTGGAACTCGGCAGCGGTGGGGTAGGGGCGCAGCGACAGCGTGGTTTCGGCCAGGCCCAGGCGCGGGGCCACCTGCTGCCACAGCTGCTCGGTGATGAACGGGGTCAGCGGGTGCAGCAGGCGCAGCAGCGCTTCCAGCACGTACAGCAGGGTGTGGCGGGTGCTGTGCGCATCGGCGGCATCGCCGGCGTTGAGTGCCGGCTTGCTCAGTTCCAGGAACCAGTCGCAGAACTCGTTCCAGGCAAACTCGTACAGGCACTGCGCCAGCAGGTCGAAGCGGTAGTTGGCGTAATGGCCCTGCGCTTCGGCCGACACCGCGGCCAGGCGCGCCAGGATCCAGCGCTCGGCATCGGTGCGCGGGCTCGGCACGCCGGTGAAGGCTGCCCCTTCGGTATTCATCAGCGCGAAACGGCTGGCGTTCCACAGCTTGTTGCAGAAATTCTTGTAGCCCTCGGCGCGGCTCATGTCGAACTTGATGTCGCGGCCGTGGGTGGCCAGCGCGGCGATGGTGAAGCGCAGCGCATCGGCGCCGTGGGCGGCGATACCCGCGGGGAACTCCTTGCGCGTGGCCTTCTCGATCTTCTCCACCATGCGTGGCTGCATCAGCCCGCCGGTGCGCTTGGCGACCAGGTCGTCGATGCTGATGCCATCGATGATGTCCAGCGGATCGAGCACGTTGCCCTTGCTCTTGGACATCTTCTGCCCCTGGCCGTCGCGGATCAGGCCGGTGAAGTAGACGTCCTTGAACGGGATCTTCCCGGTCAGGTTGTCGGTGGCCATGATCATGCGTGCCACCCAGAAGAAGATGATGTCGAAACCGGTGACCAGCACCGACGACGGCAGGTAGCGGTCGAAACCGCGCTCGGCCATCGCCTGCGGGTTGGGCCAGCCCAGGGTGGAGAACGGCCACAGCTGCGAGGAGAACCAGGTCTCCAGCACGTCGCTTTCCTGGTTCAGCACCACCTGCGCGCCGAGCGCGTTGTTCTGGCGCACCTCCGCTTCGCTGCGGCCCACGTAGCAGGCGCCCGTGGCGGCATCGAACCAGGCCGGGATGCGGTGGCCCCACCACAGCTGGCGGCTGATGCACCAATCCTGGATGTTGCCCATCCAGTGGCGATAGGTATTGATCCAGTTCGGCGGCACGAAACCGATCGCGCCCGGCTTGCCATCGGTACCCTCGACCAGCTCCAGGCCACGACGCGCCAGCTCGTCCATTTTCACGAACCACTGGTCGGTCAGGTACGGCTCGATCACCTGGCCGGTACGGTCACCGCGCGGCACCTGCAGCTTGTGTGCCTTGGTTTCGACCAGGATGCCCAGGTCTTCCAGCTCACCCAGCACGGCCTTGCGCGCATCGTAGCGGTCCAGGCCCCGGAAGCGTTCCGGCGCGTTGTCGTTGATCGCGGCCACCGGGGTGAACAGGTTGATCATCGGCAGGCCGTGGCGCACGCCCACCTGGTAATCGTTGAAGTCGTGCGCCGGGGTGACCTTGACCACGCCGGTGCCGAACGCACGGTCGACGTAGTCATCGGCGATCACCGGCACCCGGCGGCCGGTCAGCGGCAGCACCACGCTCTTGCCGATCAGGTGCGCGTAGCGCTCGTCTTCGGGGTGCACCATGACCGCGGTGTCGCCCAGCAGGGTTTCCGGGCGGGTCGTGGCGACCACCAGGTAATCACGGGTTTCGCGCAGGGTTTCCACCCCATCGGCGTCACGCTCGACGTGTTCGTAGCTCAGCCCCTCATCCAGCGTGTAGGCGATCGACCACAGGAAACCGTCTTCCTCGGCGCTCTCCACTTCCAGGTCGGAAATGGCCGTCTTCAGCACCGGGTCCCAGTTGACCAGCCGCTGCCCGCGGTAGATCAGGCCCTGCTCGTGCCAGCGCACGAAGGCCTCGATCACCGCTTCGGATGGCTGCGGGTCCATGGTGAAGGTGCTGCGCGACCAGTCGGCCGAGGTGCCCAGGCGGCGCATCTGCCGTTCGATGGTGTCGCCGGACTGCTGCTTCCACTCCCAGACCTTGCCGATGAACCCCTCCCGGCCCAGCGAATCGCGGGTCTCGCCCTTGCCTTCCAGCGCCAGGTTGCGGCTGACCACCATCTCGGTGGCGATGCCGGCGTGGTCGGTGCCGACCTGCCACAGGGTGTCGTAGCCGCGCATGCGGTGGTAGCGCACCAGCGCATCCATCAGGGTCTGCTGGAAGGCATGGCCCATGTGCAGCGTGCCGGTCACGTTCGGCGGCGGCAGCAGGATGGTGTACGGCTCGCCCTTGCCGGACGGCTTGAAATGGCCGGCCTTCTCCCACGAGTCGTACAACTCGGTTTCAAAGGTTTTCGGGTCGTAGCTGGAGGCGAGTTGGGTCATGCGGGGGAACCGGAAGGCAATCGTAGAAGGATCAGGGCGCCGGGGCCGCCCATCAAGGGGGGCCGGCGTCGGGCTACATGTCGTACTTGTTCAGGTCAAAGCCCAGGGCCTTGTACTGGCGCCAGCGTTCGCGCAGCGGTTCGCGCGCCTGCGGATCGGCCGGCACCACTTCCAGCACGCGGTCGCAGTCGGCCAGGTAGGGATCGTCGCGCAGGTTGATCACCAGCGGGCGCGCCGGGGCCGGCGTGCCGGGGACGGCGATGAGCACCAGGGCTTCTTCCTCGTCCATGTCCTCGCCGGCGATCTGGTGCGGGATGTAGGCCTCGTCGTCGAACGACCACAGCAGCTCGTCCAGTTCCTCGGCCTGGGCCTGGTCGCGGGCCAGCACCAGGGTGAACAGTCCGGCGTCGTTGGCCTTGCGCGCCAGTTCGCAGACCAGGCGCAATGGCTCGGTCAGGAAACGGGGCTTGGCGATCAGGTAGAAATCAGCACGGGACATGGGCAGGCCTGGAACGAAAGGGGAGGCCCGGCGCCAGGCCGGGCGTGATCGGGGCCGCCTGGCGGCAGCCCCGATCGGCACGGCATCAGGCGCGCGCGGCCTGGTCCAGCAGCCACTGGCTCAGCAGGCCGACCGGACGGCCGGTGGCCATGCCGCGCTTGCCTTCATCGCTGGCCACGCCGGCGATGTCCAGGTGGGCCCAGCGCTGGCCTTCGGTGAAGCGCGACAGGAAGCAGCCGGCGGTGATCGCACCGGCCCAGCGGCCGCCGATGTTGTAGACGTCGGCGAAAGTCGAATCCAGCATCGGCTGGTACTCGTCCCACAGCGGCAGGCGCCAGGCGCGGTCGAACACATGCTCGCCGGCGGCCAGCAGTTCGTTGGCCAGGTCGTCGTGCTTGCTCATCAGGCCGGCGGTCTGGTGGCCCAGGGCGACCACGCAGGCACCGGTCAGGGTGGCCACGTCGATCAGCGCAGCCGGCTCGAAACGCTGCGCGTAGGTCAGCGCATCGCACAGGATCAGGCGGCCTTCGGCATCGGTGTTGCCCACTTCGATGGTCTTGCCCGACATCGCGGTGATCACGTCCGACGGGCGGTAGGCGTTGCCGTCGATGGCGTTTTCCACCGCCGGCACCACCACCACCAGGTTCAACGGCAGCTTGGCGGTGACCGCAGCGACGAAGGTGCCGATGACGTTGGCGCCACCGCACATGTCGTACTTCATTTCCTCGATGCCGCCCTGGGTCTTCAGGTTGACGCCGCCGGTATCGAAGGTGATGCCCTTGCCGACCAGCACGTAGGGCTTGGCGTCGCCGCCGTTGCTCCACTTGAGCACCACCATGCGCGGGCGGTTGGCCGAGCCGCGGGCCACGGCCAGCAGCGAGCCCATGCCGAGGGCTTCCATCTGGTGCTCGTCGAGGATTTCCGCTTCGGCGCCGGGATGGGCCTGGGCGAAGGCGACCGAGGATTCGGCCAGGTAGGCCGGGGTGCACAGGTTCGGCGGCAGGTTGCCCAGCTCGCGGGCGTACTGCACGCCGGCGGCGATGGCCTGACCCTGGGCCAGCGCCTGGGTGTCCTGGCCGGCGATGGCCAGCCGGGTCAGGCCCGGGGCGTCGGCCTTCTTCTTGCCCAGTGTGGCGCTGTAGCGGTAGGCGGCATGGTCGGCGCCGATGATGGCCTGGCGGATGCTCCAGGCTGCATCGCGGCCCTTGACCGGGATTTCGTTCAGGGTGAACAGGGCGTGGTGGTTGACCCCGCTCTTCAGCGCACGGCTGGCATCGCCGACCGCCTTGAGGTATTGCGGCACGCCGAACTTGGCCGGCTCGCCCAGCCCGACCACCAGCACGCGCGGGGCTGTCACCCCGGGCAGGTCGTGCAGTAGGGTGGTGTTGCCGGTCTTGCCGCCGACGTCGCCACGGGCGACCAGGCTGGCCAGACGGCCGCCGCTGGCGGCGTCCAGGGCCTGCGCCGCCGGGCTCAGGGACTGGTCGGCGTAGGCGCCGACGATGACGCAATCGCACTCGGCCGAGGCCGGCGCGACGTGGTTCAGGGTGAATTCCAGGGCCATTGATCAGATTCCGTTGGCAAATCCGTACAATCGCGGGCTGTTTACGTCCCGTCAGTAGACTGGGCAGCACCGCGAACGAATCCGAGAGTTTAAACCACCGCCCCATGTCGAAGCTCGATCGCTATCTCCTGCGTGATTTCGTCCAGAGTTTCCTGGCCACCCTGATCGTTTTGCTGGTGGTGAGCGTCGGTGGTGTCCTGGTGGACATCCTGGGCAACATCGCCGACGGCCGCCTGCCGGCCCGCCTGCTGTTCTCCCAGCTGGGCCTGCAGTTCATCGTCTACATGCCGCTGATCCTGCCGCTGGCGCTGATGCTGGGCCTGCTGCTGGCCACCGCGCGGCTGTACCGGGACTCGGAAATGGCCGTGCTGACCGCCATCGGGGTGGGGCCCAAACGGCTGCTGCGCCCGGTGCTGATGCTGGTGCTGCCGGTGATCGTGCTGATCGGGCTGTGCTCGCTGTGGCTGGGCCCCTGGGCCGACCGCACCGGCGAGGCGATGATCGAGGAGGCCAACCGCAGCGTGGTGATGGCCGGGCTGGAATCGGGCAAGTTCACCTCGCTGCCCAATGGCGGGGTGGTCTACCTGTCTTCGGTATCGCCCGATGGCACCCGGCTGGGCAAGGTGTTCCTGCAGCGGCAGAAGGACGACCGCATCGAAGTGGTGTCGGCCGACCGTGGCCGGATGTTCTTCGAGGGCGCGCGCCAGCGCTACCTGGAGCTGGAAGACGGCCACCAGGTCGAGGGCCCGGCCAACGGGGCGCTGGACTACAAGCTGATGACCTTCGCGCGCAACGATGTGGCCATGCCCGATGGCGCGCAGACGCGCGACAAGGACGACCCGGAGCTGCTGCCCACCGCACAGCTGTTCGGTGACCCGCGGCCGGCCGCGCAGGCGCAGCTGCATTCGCGGATCACCCCGCCGCTGATCGCGCTGGCGTTCGCGCTGATGACCCTGCCGCTGGCGCGTAGTTCGCCGCGGCAGCAGCGTTACGGGCGGATGATGCTGGCCTTCCTGGCTTACATGGTGGGCATGAACCTGATGTTCATCGGTACCCGCTGGATCGCCGACGGCAAGCTGTCGGGCACGCTGGGCCTGTGGTGGTTGAGCCTGCCGTTGCTGGGCCTGGCCATCTGGATGTATCTGCGCGATGGCAAGCTGTCGCGCCCGCGGAGGACCGCATGAAGCTTCGACCGATGCGGTTTGACCTCTACCTGGGCCGGGCGGTGTTCGGCACGGTGCTGCTGACCTGGGCGGTACTGGTCGGGCTGGACGTGGTGATGGCGTTCTCCGGCGAGTTCAAGGACGTCGGCAAGGGCGGCTATACGCTGGGCCATGCTGCGGCCTGGGTGCTGTACACGGTGCCGCGCCGCGCCTATACGTTCTTCCCGACCGCCGCGGTGATCGGTTCGCTGATGGGCCTGGGCCAGTTGGCGGCCACCTCCGAGCTGACCGCGCTGCGCGCGCTGGGGCTGTCGCGCAAACGCCTGAGCGTGTCGGTGGCGATCGCGTTGTCGCTGTTGACCGCGGTGATGGTGTTCAGTGGCGAAGTGGTGGCGCCGTGGGCGCAGAGCCGGGCCGACAACATCAAGCTCAGCGCCAAGTCCGGCGGCAGTCTGGCCGCGTCGCGGTATTCGGGGCTGTGGGCGCGCGAGGGCGATACCTTCCTCAGTGCCGGCAGCGGCGACGAGCTGCTGCAGCCCGGCGGCGGCACGCGCCTGGTGCTGCGCGATGTGCGCCTGTACAAGATCGGCGCGGACGGGCAGCTGGCCTCGCTGACCTATGCCGGCAGCGCCGAGCATGGCGACAGCGGCTGGGTGCTCAACAAGGTGCGCCGCGATACCTTCGGCGAACGTTCGGCCACGCGGCAGACGGTGGAATCGGAGCCGTGGCAGACGCAGCTGGATCCGGCCGCGCTGGCCAGCGGGCTGTCCAAGCCGCGCAACCTGACCGCGATGGATCTGCGCACCAGCATCGAGTACCGCAAGCGCAACGGGCTGGATGCGCGCGATTACGAGGACATCTACTGGAGCCGCTGGTTCTATCCGGTCAACGTGCTGGCGTTGTGCCTGGCCGCGGTGCCGTTCGCGTTCGGTTCGCTGCGCAGCGGCGGCATGGGCAAGCGGTTGTTCCTGGGCATCCTGTTCGCGCTGGGGTTCTGGCTGCTGCAGCTGTTCTTCGGGCGCATGGCCGGTGCCTTGAAGTTCGACTACCGCCTGGCCTATGCGTTGCCGCCGATCGTGATGCTGGCCGTGTCGGGGATGCTGTTCCGGCGCAAGTCGGGGTAAGGCGCGGTAGAGCGCGGCGGCGCCTGGAGGATGGCAGGTAGGCGACGACCGCCGGTCGTCGCT
Organism: Stenotrophomonas sp. KH_029; assembly: GCF_057839765.1. Taxonomy (NCBI): domain Bacteria; kingdom Pseudomonadati; phylum Pseudomonadota; class Gammaproteobacteria; order Lysobacterales; family Lysobacteraceae; genus Stenotrophomonas; species Stenotrophomonas sp. KH_029. The sequence goes on from NZ_CM174498.1 coordinate 678,725, forward strand.
GCATGCCGTCCCAGGGTCGGCATTCCCGCGATCACCGCTTGGGCAGGCGCCGTATCCGCGTGCCGCTGGCGCGGTCATGCCAGGTCAGGCGTTGGCCGTCGAACAGGGCCCACCACAGGCCGAGGCCGCCGAGCAGCAGCGAGAGGGTAGCCACGCTGTAGCGCAGCCACAGCTGGCGGCGGGTCGGGGCGCCGCCGTCGGCGTCGGTTACCTGCAGGCGCCAGGGGCGCATGCCCAGGGTCTGGCCGCCGCGGCGCCAGCTGAGCGTGGCGTACAGCCCGGTGACGCCCCAGCAGCACAGCCACAGCAGCCATTGCAGGGCACTGAACGGGGCGATGTTGTCGCGCTCGGCGTGACCGGCCAGGGTATAGCCGGCGGTGAACAGCGCGCCGAGCAGCATCCACAGCGCCAGGGCCGGGAAAAAGTCGTAGAGCAGGGCCAGCAGCCGCCAGCCCAGCAGCGCGGCGGGGCGGTCGGGGGGGGCGGCGGCTGTCGTGGCGGTGGGCATGCGCCGAGCATACCTGCGCCGCCGCGCCGGTTCGATGGCCGCCGCGCGGCAGGCTCCGTATGCTGATGGCATGTCCGATGCCTCCACCCCTGCACAGCGCCGCCAACGGGTCCAGCAGCTGCCGCCGCTGCGCGATGCCGACAATGCGGCGATCCAGCGTTTCCTCGATGCGATCTGGGCCGAACAAGGCCTGGCCCGGGCCAGCCTGGACAGCTATCGGCGCGACCTGGAAGGGCTGGCGCGCTGGCGCGATGGGGCCGGCGGCGGCCTGGACGGGGTCGACCGCGCCGGTCTGTTCGACTACCTGGCCTGGCGCGCGCGGCATGGTTGGTCGCCGCGCAGCAACGCGCGCCTGCTGTCGGCGTTGCGCGCGTTCTTCGCCGATGCGGTGCGCCGGGGGCGGCGCAGCGAAGACCCCAGTGCGCTGCTGGACCCGCCGCGGTTGCCGCGGCTGTTGCCCAAGGCGTTGGCCGAAAGCCAGATCGATGCGTTGCTGGCCGCGCCGGACATCGCCGATCCGATCGGCCTGCGCGACCGCGCCATGCTGGAGCTGATGTATGCCGCCGGCCTGCGGGTGAGCGAGCTGGTGCAGCTGCCGGCCAATGCGGTCAACCTGCGCCAGGGCGTGCTGCGGGTGACCGGCAAGGGCAGCAAGGAGCGGTTGGTGCCGCTGGGCGAGGAGTCCCAGCACTGGCTGGAACGCTACCTGGCGCAGGCGCGGCCGCAGCTGGCCGGCAAGCGGCCGGTGCCGGTGGCCCAGGACGGTGCGGTGCCGATGTTCCTGGCACCGTCGCTGCACCCGCTCAGTCGCCAGCAGTTCTGGGCGCTGGTGAAGAAGTACGCGGTGCTGGCCGGGATCGATCCGGTGCGGATCAGCCCGCACGGCCTGCGCCACAGTTTCGCCACCCATCTGCTCAACCGGGGCGCGGACCTGCGCGCGCTGCAGATGCTGCTGGGCCACAGTTCGCTGTCCACCACCCAGATCTACACCCTGGTCGCCCGCGAGCACCTGCAGAAGCTGCACGCCCGCCATCATCCGCGCGGCTGAGGCCGGCCGGCTGGGCGGTGGTGCAGCCGGGTGACAGGGTGGCTGTGCGAGAATCGCGCTTACCTTCTTCCCCACCGGAATGCTCGATGCTCCGTGTCGCCCTTGCCGCCTTCCTTGGCGCGCTCAGCCTGACTGCCTGCGCGCAGCAACCGTCCGCGCCCGCCACCAGCAAGGCCGCCGCCGCGCCCGCGGCCGGCACTGCCGACCAGCGCGTAGGCGCGGCCCTGCTGAAGCTGGACCCCAACTTCAAGCCGGACTACATCGGCGCGGCGCCGTTCCCGGGTTTCCGTGAAGTCCTGGTGTCCGGGCAGGTGCTGTATGTGTCCGACGATGGCCGTTACCTGATGCAGTCCCAGCCCTACGACATCCAGAACAAGGCCCCGGTCAGCAGCCCCGGGTTGCTGGCCTACCGCCAGAAGCTGCTGGCGCAGGTGCCGCACAACGAGCGCATCGTGTTCGCCGCGCCCAATGCCAAGTACACCGTCAGCGTGTTCACCGACATCGAATGCGGCTACTGCCGCAAGCTGCACCAGGACATCGCCGAGCTCAACCGGCAGGGCGTCACGGTGGAATACCTGGCCTTCCCGCGCATGGGCCTGGGCAGCCAGGACTACACCGACATGATTTCGGTCTGGTGCGCAGCCGACCGCAAGCAGGCGTTGACCGCGGCCAAGACCGGCACGCCGGTGGCGGCGAAGAACTGCACCAACCCGGTGGCCATGCAGTACAAGCTGGGCCAGCAGATGGGCGTCAACGGCACCCCGGCGATCTTCGCCGCCGACGGCACCCAGCTCGGCGGTTACCTGCCGCCGGCGCAGTTGAAAGCCGCGCTGGAGCGCATCACGGCCGGCGGCAGCCGCTGAAAAAACAACGCCCCGGCAGTGCCGGGGCGTTGTGGTCATGCCGCAGGTGCCGGCCGTTGGCCGGCTGTTGTCAGTTCAACCCGTCCCTGATCGCCTTGGTCAGCGTGCCCTGCGCATCGTCGCCGCTGAACTCCCAGAAGAACGCGCCGCCCAGGCCCTGGGCCTTCACGTAGCCCATCTTCTCGGTGACCATCGCCGGGGTGTCGAAGCTCCAGAACGTGCTGCCGTTGGAAATCCAGGTGGCCTTGGCGACCGGGTCGGTATAACCCGGCCAGGCCAGGTTCTTGAGCACCTTCCAGTCTTCGATGCCGGCTTCGTAGGTTCCCGGAGCCGCACCGCTGGCGCTCTTGTACAGGCCGTTGTTGCCGCTGGCCACGCCGGTCCAGCCGCGCCCGTAGTAGCCGATGCCCAGGTTCAACTTGCCGGCCGGCACCCCGCGGCTGATGAAGGCCTCCATCGCATCGTTGCTGTTGTACAGCTTCTGGTCGCCGGTGGATGGGTCGGCCGGTGAGTCGAACAGCGCCGAGTGATGGTTGGTCTGCGCATCCCACGCACCGTGGAAGTCGTAGGTCATCACGTTGATGAAATCCAGGTAGGGATGGTAGGCGGCCGGGTCGGTCACCCGCACCTTGTCGATCCCCGCACCCACCGCCACCGTCAACAGCAGCCCCGGCCGAACCGCATCGAGCTGGCGGCGGAACTCGGCCAGCAGCGCGGTGTAGTTGGCATTGTCGGCCGCGCTGCCGCAGCTCAGCCCGCATGCCACCGGGTATTCCCAGTCGATGTCGATGCCGTCGAACACCCCGGCCGCGGCGCCCGCCCCGCCGGCACCGTCGGTCACCGGCAGGTTGCCCTTGATGTAGGCGTCCACGCACGAGGCCACGAAGGCCTGGCGGTTGGCCGGCTGCGCCGCGCTGGAGAAGCCGCGCGACCAGGTCCAGCCGCCCAGCGAGATCAGCACCTTCACGTTGGGATGCTTGGCCTTGAGCTGCTTGAGCTGGTTCCAGTTGCCGCGCAGCGGCTGATCCCAGCTGTCGGCGCCGCCGCTGACGCTTTCACCGGCACCGAAGGCCTTGGTGTAGTCGGCGAAGGCATCCCCGCCCGCGCCGGTGTTGGCATCGGAGGGTTGGGTGATGCCGACCTCGCAGCGGTTGTTGCGCACGTTGCCGAAGGCGTAGTTGATGTGGGTCAGCCTGGCCGCCGAGCCACTGGTGTCGATGTTCTTGACCCGGTAGTTGCGCCCATAGATGCCCCACTGGGTGAAGTAGCCGATCACCCGCTTGGCCCCGCCGCCGCCGCCGGCGGCGGTGGTCACGCTGATCGCGGTACTGCGTGCCGACGCATTGCCGGCGTTGTCGCGTGCCCGCACCGTGTAGCTGTAGGCGGTGCTGGGGGCCAGGCCGCCGTCGGTGTACTGGGTGGCCGCCGGCGAGCCGACCAGGCTGCCGTTGCGGTACACGTCGTAGCCGGCCACGCCGCTGCCGCCGGTGTTGTCGGTGGCCGCGTTCCAGGCCAGGTTGACCGTGCTGGCGGTGTGGGAAGGCGAGGCCAGCCCGCCGGGTACGCTGGGCGCGGTGGTGTCGTTGCTGGCTGCGGTGACGGTGATGGTCACCGTGGCCGAGGAGGTCACCGCCGTGTTGTTGTCGGTGGCCACCGCCTTGAGCGTATGGCTGCCGGCCACGGCATTGGCCCAGGCCACGCTGTACGGCGCGCTGGTGTCGATGCCCAGCGAGGTGCCGCCGCGGAAGAACTCGACCTTGCTGATGCTGCCATCGCTGTCGGCGGCGTTGGCGCTGAGGGTGATGGTGCTGCCGGCGCTGAAGCTGGCCCCGGCGGTCGGCGAGGTCAGGGCCACGCTGGGCGGCTGGTTGCCGGCACTGCCGTCGCAGGCGCCCAGGTTGGTGTAGTAGGGCGCCCCGGCGGGATGGTCGGGCGGGGCATTCCAGATGTCCTGGTTGGCCCGGTACAGCACGCCGCCCTTCTGCAGGGTGGTCCCGGACAGGTAGATCACCGCCGGGTTCCATTCGGCCACCCCGGTACAGTTGGCCGCCTGGGCCAGGCCGGGCAGGCTGGCCGCCGCGGCCAGGGCCAGCAGCAGCCCCCAGCGCCTGCGGGGAACCGGGAGGAGGGAAGATATCGATGTCACCGCACTGCGCGCAATCGGGTCAGGCATGGTCTTTCTCCGATCTGGTCATGGGCGCGGGCCGCCGGCATGGCGGCTCGCGTGCAGCAGGTCCGGATGCCGGTGAGAGAGGCCGGCGACAGCAGTGGGGGCGGACGCGGGACCGGCCAGGGAGTCCCCCTGGCCGGGCGGTGATAACGTTGTCATGAAGCCTGCCGCCAATCTGTGAACCAGTCGATGGTTCCAACTGTGAGCCAGTTAAAGGTTTGTGCCGGGAGCGGGGGCGTCGGGTGGCCCTGCGGGGCAGGTCGCGGCGGTCGACTTGGGTACAATAGCCGGCCCCGTCTCCAACCACGGTTCCCCGGACATGATGGTCCTCGAGGGCGCATCCGCCCTTTCGCCGTTCCGCCGCGAACGTCTTGAATCCCGCCTGCAGTCCCTGGCCGCCGATCTGCGCATCACCGGTGCCTGGCATGTCTACTTCATCCAGACCGAGGGCGATGTGGCCCCGGACCCGGCGATCCTGAGCCGGATCCTGGAAGCCCGGCCCGCGCTGGCGCCGTTGGAGGCAGGCGCGACCTCGCGCTTCGTGGTCCCCCGCCTGGGGACCTTGTCGCCGTGGTCGAGCAAGGCCACCGAACTGGTCCGCGGGGCCGGGCAGCCGATCGGCCGGGTCGAACGCGGCCTGCGCATCGATCTGGCCGGCTGGCCGGCCGATGCCGCCGCGCAGGAAGCGGTGATCGGTGCACTGCACGACCCGATGACCCAGTCCGTGCTGGCCGGGACCGCGCAGGCCCAGGCGCTGTTCAGCGCGCCGGCGCGCGGTGAACTGGAGCGGATCGCACTGGACGACCTGGAGGCGGCCAACAGCCGCCTCGGCCTGGCCATGGCCCAGGACGAGATCGACTACCTGCGCCAGCGCTTCGGCGAACTGGGCCGCAAGCCGTCGGACGTGGAACTGATGATGTTCGCGCAGGCCAACTCCGAGCATTGCCGGCACAAGATCTTCAACGCCAGCTGGACCATCGACGGCGCCGAGCAGTCGCACTCGCTGTTCCGGATGATCAAGCACACCCACCAGCAGACCCCGCAGCACACGTTGAGCGCATACAGCGACAACGCCGCGGTGGTTGCCGGTTTCCCGGCCGCGCGCTATCGCCCCGATCCGGCCAGCGGCCAATACCGCAGTGAGCCGGTGGTCGATTCGGCGTTCTGCATCAAGGTGGAAACCCACAACCACCCCACCGCGATCGCCCCGTTCCCCGGCGCGGCCACCGGTGCGGGCGGTGAGATCCGCGACGAAGGCGCGACCGGCCGCGGCGGCAAGCCCAAGGCCGGCCTGACCGGTTTCTCGGTGTCACACCTGCGCATCCCGACCCTGCCGCAGCCGTGGGAAGCGCCGCGCGCGCTGAACCCGCGCATGGCCCCGGCGCTGGACATCATGCTCGACGGCCCATTGGGCGGGGCGGCGTTCAACAACGAGTTCGGCCGCCCCAACCTGCTCGGTTACTTCCGCAGCTTCGAACTTGCCGAAGGCGACGGCCTGACCCGTGCCTACGACAAGCCGATCATGCTGGCCGGCGGCCTGGGCGCGATCGACCAGAACCAGGTCGAGAAGCTGCGCCTGCAGCCGGGCGACGCAGTGATCGTGCTCGGCGGCCCGGCGATGCTGATCGGCCTGGGCGGCGGCGCGGCCAGTTCGGTGGCTTCCGGTGAAAGCGCCGAGGACCTGGATTTTGCCAGCGTGCAGCGCGACAACCCGGAAATGGAACGCCGTTGCCAGGAGGTGATCGACCGCTGCGTCGCGCTCGGCCTGGACAACCCGATCCGCTGGTTCCATGACGTCGGCGCGGGTGGTTTGTCCAATGCCATCCCCGAACTGCTGCACGACTCCGGCGTGGGCGGGGTGATCGACCTGGGCAAGGTGCCCACCGATGACCCGTCGCTGTCGCCGATGCAGCTGTGGTGCAACGAATCGCAGGAACGCTATGTGCTGGGCGTGCCGCAGGCGCGCCTGGCCGAGTTCGCCGCGCTGTGCGCGCGCGAACGCTGCCCGTTCGCCGCGGTCGGCGTGGCCACCGCCGAAGAACACCTGGTGGTCGCTTATGGCGCCACGCCGGGCAACATTCCCGCCGATGCCCCGATCGACCTGCCGATGGACGTGCTGTTCGGCAAGGCGCCGAAGATGCACCGCGACACCGTGCATCCGCCGGCACCGCGCTGGCCGGCGCTGAAGACCGCCGGGCTGGACCTGCATGAAGCCGGGTTGCGCGTGCTGGCGCACCCGTCGGTGGCCTCCAAGAACTTCCTGGTCACCATCGGCGACCGCAGCGTCGGCGGGCTCACCGCACGCGAACAGATGATCGGCCCGTGGCAGTTGCCGCTGGCCGACGTGGCCATCACCCTGGCCGGTTTCGACAGCGTCGCCGGTGAGGCGATGGCGATCGGCGAGCGTACCCCGCTGGCCCTGCTGGATGCGGCCGCCTCGGCCCGCATGGCGGTGGGCGAGGCGATCACCAACCTGTGCGCCGCGCCGGTGGATACGCTGGAAACGGTCAAGCTGTCGGCCAACTGGATGGCCGCGGCCGGCCACGACGGCGAAGACGCGCTGCTGTATGACGCGGTACGGGCGGTGGGCATGGAACTGTGCCCGCAGCTGGACCTGAGCATTCCGGTGGGCAAGGACTCGCTGTCGATGCAGGCGCAGTGGCAGGCGGCCGGGCAGGCGCACAAGTCGGTGTCGCCGGTGTCGTTGGTGATCTCCGCGTTCGCCCCGGTGGCCGATGCCAACGGCCAGCTGACCCCGCTGCTCGAGCGCGAGGGCGACAGCGAGTTGTGGCTGATCGGCCTGGGCGCCGGCAAGCAGCGCCTGGGCGGCTCGATCCTGGCCCAGGTGCATGCCGACCACAGCGCGTTGCCGGCCTTCGGCGGCGCGGTGCCGGACCTGGACGACCCGCAACGCCTGCGGGCATTCTTCGAACTGATCCGCGATGCGCGCCAGGCCGGGCTGCTGTTGGCCTACCACGACCGCAGCGACGGCGGCGCGTTTGCCGCGCTGTGCGAAATGGCGTTCGCCTCGCGGCTGGGCCTGGACATCGCCCTGGACGCCTGGGGCGATGATCCGTTCCGCAGCCTGTTCAACGAAGAGCTGGGCGCGGTGGTGCAGATCGCCAAGGAAGATCGTGCCGCGTTCGCCGACCTGGTCGAGCGCCACGCACTGACCGAGTGCGCCCAGCGCATCGCCCGCCCGACCACCGCGCCGGTGGTGCGGGTGTCGCTGCAGGGCGAGAGCCTGGCAGAGTGGCGCTGGGAAGCGCTGTTCGATGCCTGGTGGTCGGTCACCCATGCGATGCAGAAGCTGCGCGACAACCCGGACAATGCCGACCAGGAGCGTGCGATCGCACGCAACTTCAATGCGCCGGGCCTGAAGCCCAAGCTGACCTTCGATCTCAACGACGACGTGGCCATGCCGTACATCAACACCGGCGCGCGTCCGCGCGTGGCGGTGCTGCGCGAGCAGGGCGTCAACGGCCAGATCGAAATGGCCAATGTCTTCGAACGCGCCGGGTTCAGTGCGTTCGACGTGCACATGAGCGACCTGATCGAAGGCCGCGTGGCGCTGTCGGACTTCACCGGCCTGGTCGCCTGCGGCGGCTTCAGCTATGGCGATGTGCTTGGCGCCGGTCGCGGCTGGGCCACCTCGGTGCTGGAGCGCAACGCCCTGCGCGATGCGTTCGCCGGCTTCTTCGCCCGCGAGGACAGTTTCGCGCTGGGCGTGTGCAATGGCTGCCAGATGATGAGCCAGCTCAAGGACATCATTCCCGGTGCCGAGCACTGGCCGCAGTTCCGCCGCAACCGCAGCGAGCAGTTCGAAGCCCGCACCGCGCTGCTGGAAGTGGTGGAGTCGCCGTCGATCCTGCTGCGTGGCATGGCCGGCTCGCGCCTGCCGGTGGCGGTGGCGCATGGCGAAGGCCAGGCGGTGTTCGCCTCGGCCGTGGACCAGGCCGCCGCACGCGTGGCGCTGCGCTATGTGGATGGCGATGGCAACGTGGCCACCCAGTACCCGCTCAACCCGAACGGTTCGCCGGACGGCATCACCGGCCTGACCAGCACCGATGGCCGGGTCAGCATCATGATGCCGCACCCCGAACGCACCCCGCGTGCGATCAACCTGAGCTGGCGTCCGGCCGAGTGGCAGGGCGATTCCCCGTGGCTGCGGATGTTCCGCAACGCCCGCGCATGGTGCGGCTGATCGGCAGCACGCCACCTGTTTGATGCGATGAAAGTCGCGTGAAGAAACCGCCGGAATATCCGGCGGTTTTTTTTTGCCGTTGGCAAAAACCATCCGCAGCAAGGAGTTACAGCGCGTTACAAGGTGAAATGCGCTTATGCCATTTGTTCACAACGAGCTAACGAAAACACCGGTATTTCCGTCGTTTTTGTGACGAACATCGCGGTCGTACATTTTTGGATGTCAAAGTCTTGACGTTATCGGCAGGCTGCGTTAACACTGATTGCTCATTAGGAATGCATTCAGTTCTGCAGTAACCGCACGGACGGCGAATCAGCAGCACCTCTGTCGCAAGCCATTCGGCGCAATGCGGTAAATCAAGCGAATGAACGCCCCCAGGGGACGTTGGGCCATGCGGTCCGGCGTTGGCGTCGCTTTGCCCAATACCAGCCCACTCAGGAGTCGCATCGATGAATCGGATTTATCGCAAGGTCTGGAACAAAGCACTGGGGCAGATGGTTGTTGCCTCGGAACTGGCCACCAGCGCATCGGCCGGCGTGGTCATCGACCAGCGACGATCCTCCGGCACGCGCGCCGCTTCGCTGCTGTCGGCCGCCATCGCATTGACGTTGGGATTGGGCACGGCCGCCATTGCGCCGGTCGCGCAGGCGCAGTCGGTGGAAGTGGGTGGCAATGCCAACTGCGTGGTGCTCAACAGCAACGTGATCGACAGCTGTGTGGTCGATGGCAATGCCACCGCCTCGGGCAGCAACGCGGTGGCGGTCGGCAGCAACAGCACCGCCTCGGCCGCCAACAGCGTGGCACTCGGTGCAGGCTCCCGGGCCAACCGTGCCAACACGGTGTCGGTCGGCGATGCGGGCAAGGAGCGCCAGGTCACCAACGTGGCGGCCGGCACGGCCGCGACCGACGCGGTGAACAAGGCCCAGCTGGACAAGGTTGCGGTCGCTGCCGAAGGCGCGACCCGCTATTTCAAGGCCGATGGCGCGGGCAACGACAGCGACGCGGCGACGATCGACGGTGACGGCGCGCTGGCCGCTGGTGCCGGCGCCAACGCCGAAGGCGATGCCGCCACCGCCGTCGGCCAGGGCAGCCAGGCACTGGCCAACGCCACCACGGCCACCGGCAGCCAGGCCATTGCAGCGGGCCTGGGCGCCAGCGCGTTCGGCCAGAACACGCTCGCCATCGGCGACGCCAGCACCGCCCTGGGCCAGAGCGCGGCAGCGTTCGGCCTGGGCGATGTGGCGTTGGGGGCGCACGCGCTGGCCGCCAGTGAAAATGGCGCCGCCACCGCGATCGGTGGCCTGGCCGAAGCCAGCGCCGACGGTGCCACTGCCATTGGTGGCGGCGCATTGGCCATCGGCGCGGGCAGCACCTCGCTGGGCCGCGGCGCCGGCAGCGGCGGTGAAGCGTCCATCGCGGTTGGCGCGTTCAGCGTGGCCGTGGCCGATTTCAGCGCGGCGCTGGGCTCCAACTCGGCTGCCGTTGCCGTGGGCAGCGTGGCGCTGGGCGCCGGCTCCTACGCCGATCGCATCGACACGGTGTCGGTGGGCAATGGCGAAACCGGCCTGCGCCGGCAGATCACCAACGTGGCCGACGGCACTGAAGCCGGCGACGCGGTGAACAAGGCCCAGCTGGATGCGGTTGGTGACGTTGCCGCCACCACCAGCAAGTATTTCCAGGCCACCGGCAGCGCCGACAGCGATGCCGGTGCGATCGCCGACGGCGACAACGCTACCGCCATCGGCGAAGCGTCCAACGCGATCGGCAACGGGGCCACGGCGCTGGGCGGCGGCGCGGCGGCTTACGCGCAGAACGCCACGGCGGTTGGCTTCAATGCGCTGGCCAGCGGCCAGAACAGCGCCGCGTTCGGCAACAACGCCCAGGCCACCGGCCCGGGCAGCGTGGCGGTAGGCGGCGCGGCGGTGGATGCCGACGGCAACCCGCTGATCACCAACGGCGGCGTGCCGGTGGATACCGGCGCCACCAGTGCCGGGGTCGGCGGTACCGCAGTCGGCGCCAGCGCCGAAGCGTCCGGCTTTGCCGCATCGTCCTACGGCGTCGGCGCCTATGCCGGCGGCGCGCAGTCCTCGGCGTTCGGCGCGGTCGCCAATGCGACCGGCGACTACGCTACCGCGGTGGGCACCCAGAGCGTGGCCACCGGCAACAGCAGTACCGCCATCGGCGGCCCGGCCGACCTGCTGCCGGGCCTGGGCTTCTTCGTCCAGACCCAGGCCAGCGGCGAAGCGGCCACGGCCGTGGGCGCCGGCGCCATCGCCAGTGGCGACTACGCCACCGCCAACGGCACCCTGACCGAGGCATCGGGCGCCGAAGCCACCGCGGTGGGCTACTTCGCCTACGCACCGGGCCAGGGCGCCACCGCGCTCGGCGCGGAAACCTGGGCCAGCGGCGAACTGAGCACCGCGGTGGGGTTCTATGCCACCGCGCGCGGCGCCAACAGCGTGGCCCTGGGCGCCAACTCCACCGCTACCCGCGCCAACACGGTGTCGGTCGGCGATGCCGGCAACGAACGCCAGATCACCCACGTCGCCGCCGGCACCGAAGCCACCGACGCGGTCAACAAGGCGCAACTGGACGGCGTGGCGCAGGTGGCCAATACCACCGCCAGTCGTTTCAAGGCCAATGCGGCCGAGGGCAGCGATGTCGGCGCGTTCGCCGACGGCGATGGCGCAGTGGCCGCCGGCGAAGCCAGCAACGCGCTGGGCGCCGGTGCGGCCGCGCTCGGCAACGGTGCCAACGCCATCGGCGATGACAGCGTGGCGGTCGGCCGCAACGTCAGCGCCAACGGCAACGGCAGCGTCGCCATCGGTGGCCTGGGCCAGGCCTACGACCAGTACAACCAGCCGCTGGTCGATGCCGACGGCAACGCGGTGAAGGTGGGCACCAGCGCCGCGCAGGATGCGGTGGCGGTGGGCGCCGGCGCGCAGGCCACCGGCACCACCAGCAATGCCTTCGGCAGCGGCGCGCAGGCCACCGGCAACAACAGCCTGGCGGCCGGCTACAAGGCGCGCGCCACCGGCGATTACAGCGTGGCGCAGGGCGACAATGCCTTCGCCAGCGGCGAGGAAACCACCGCCACCGGCGCCTATGCGTGGGCTACCGAAGACGGTGCCAGCGCATACGGCGCCAGCGCCTGGGCCACCGCCGCCAACGGCACCGCCGTAGGCCAGTCGGCCTGGGCCAGCGGCACCGGCTCGACCTCGATCGGCTACAACAGCTGGGCCCGTGGCAGCAGCGCCACCGCGCTCGGCCGCGGTGCCTTCGGCTACGGCGACAACAGCGTGGCGGTCGGCTTCCAGGCACTGGGCAACAGCATCAACAGCATCGCCATCGGCACCAACGTGGTGGCCGGCGGCGAAAGCGCGATCGGCATCGGCGCCGGCAGCAATGCCAGTGGGTCCAACGCAGTGGCGCTCGGTGCCGGTTCGGTCGCCGACCGTGCGTACACGGTGTCGGTTGGCAGCGATACCCGCCAGCGCCAGGTCACCAACGTGGCCGCCGGTACCGAAGGCACCGATGCGGTGAACGTGGACCAGCTCGGCGCGGCCACCGCGCAGTTCCAGGCCAGCGGCGAGGGCGTGGCCGTGGCCGGCGGCGAGGACAGCGTGGCCGCCGGTGCCAATGCCGCCACCGATGGCGACTACGCCACCGCGGTGGGCTCGGCCAGCTTTGCCGTCGGCAGCGGCGCCACCGCACTGGGCAGCGGTGCCTTCGCGCTGGCCGACAACGCCAGTGCGCTGGGCTTCAATGCAGTGGCCAGTGGTGCCAATGCAATCGCGGTCGGCGCCAATGCGCAGGCCAGCGGCGAGTACGCCACCGCCAGCGGTGCCGAAAGCGAGGCCACCGGCGAGCAGAGCACCGCCACCGGCGCGGCCAGCATCGCTTCCGGTGCCGGCAGCCTGGCTGGCGGCGCGCTGTCCGAAGCGGCCGGCGAGGAGTCGGTTGCGCTGGGGTACTACAGCTCTGCCAGCGGCCAGGGCGCCACCGCCGTGGGCGCTGAAAGCGTGGTCAGCGGGACGCTGTCGTCCGGTTATGGTTTCGGCGCCGAGGCCACCGCCGGTTACACCACCGCGATCGGCGGGCTGGCCGTGGCCAGTGCATTCAACGCCACCGCGCTGGGCAGTTTCGCCCAGGCCACCGGCTCCAACAGCGTGGCCGTCGGCGGCGATGCCGAGGCAACCGGCGCGTACAGCACCGCCACCGGCCAGGGCAGCCTGGCCACCGGCACCAACAGCGTGGCCGTTGGTGGTTCGTTGTTCGGCCTGCTGGCCACCGAGGCCTCGGGCAATTACTCCACCGCCGTCGGTGGCGGGGCGTGGTCGCCGGGCCTGAACAGCACCGCCCTGGGCAATGCGGCTACTTCCAGCGGCGAAAACAGCGTTGCCCTCGGTGCCGATTCCATCGCCGACCGCGATGACAGCGTGTCGGTCGGCAGTGCCGATGCGCAGCGCCAGATCACCAACGTGGCCGCCGGCACCGAAGGCACCGACGCGGTCAATCTCAATCAGTTGAACGCCGTGGCTGCCGCAGGCGAAGCCACCAGCAAGTACTTCCAGGCCAGCGGCAACGACAACAGCGATGCTGGCGCGTATGTGGAAGGCGATGACGCGCTGGCCGCAGGCGAAGCGGCCAACGCGATCGGCGATGGCGCCACCGCGCTGGGTGCCGGGGCCACGGCCGTGGCCGCCAACGCCACCGCCGTGGGCGTCAGCGCCCTGGCCGGTGCCGACGGCGCCGCCGCACTGGGCAGCAATGCCCAGGCCAGTGGTGAAAACAGCGTGGCACTGGGCAGCAATGCCAATGCGAGCGAGATCGGTGCCAGCGCCGTCGGTGGCAGTGCCATCGCCAGCGGCGCCTATGCCACTGCCAATGGCTTCGAATCGGCGGCCAGCGGCCAGCAGGCCACCGCCAACGGCTTCCGCAGCAGCGCCTCCGACGCCGGCGCCTCCGCGTTCGGCAGCTACAGCGAAGCCAGTGGTCGCCTGTCCAACGCGTTGGGTTACGGCGCGATCGCCTCCAACACGCTGGCCACCGCAGTCGGCACCTCGGCCACCGCCTCCGGTGCCAGCGCGGTGGCACTGGGTGAATCCAGTGAAGCCACCGGCGATGAAAGCGTGGCCATCGGCGGTTCCACGTTCTTTGGCCTGATCCCCGCCCGTGCCAGCGGTACCGGTGCGGCGGCGTTCGGTGCCGGCGCATGGGCCACCGACGACTACGCCACCGCGATCGGCTGGAATTCCTGGGCCGATGCGGCCAACACCACCGCGCTGGGCGCCAACGCCAGCGCCGAAGGCGTCAACAGCGTCGCGCTGGGTGCCGGTTCCTCCGCCGACCGCGACAACACGGTCTCGGTCGGCACGGCGACGGCGCAGCGTCAGATCACCAACGTCGCCGACGGCACCGAGGGCACCGATGCGGTCAACGTCAACCAGTTGAGTGCGGTGGCCGAGGTGGCCGAGCAGACCAACCGCCAGTTCAAGGCCTCCGGCAGTGGCAACGGCGATGACGTCGGCAGCTACGTCGACGGTGCCTACGCCACCGCCGCCGGTGAGGCGGCCAATGCGTTCGGCACTGGTGCGTCGGCTTACGGCAGTGGCGCGCTGGCCTCCGGCCGCAATGCCTCGGCATCCGGCTTCAATGCATCGGCCACCGCCGATTCGGCCACCGCCATCGGCGGCGCGCTGTACTACGAAGATGCCAACGGCAACGTGGTCCTGGACAAGGCCACCAGCGCCAGCGGCACCGGCGCCACCGCACTGGGTGCAGGTGCACAGGCGACCGGGGTGTTCAGCACCGCCAGCGGGGCCGGCGCCACCTCGGCCGGGCTGCAGTCGGCCGCGTTCGGCTACAGCGCCGAAGCCGGCAGCGACTACAGCACCGCCGTCGGTGCGTTCAGCGCCGCCAGCGGCGTGCGCACCACCGCGCTCGGCTACGGCGCCGAGGCCAGCGGCGACTATGCCTCCGCGCTGGGCTGGGGCAGCACCGCATCGGGTGCCTATGCCAATGCGATCGGCTATTCCTCGCAGGCCAGCGGTGCCAACAGCGTGGCCGCCGGTTCCAACGCCTGGGCCACCGCGGCGCAGACCACCGCCGTCGGCCAGCTGGCCTGGGCCACCTCGGCCGGTTCCACCGCGCTCGGCCAGGACAGCTATGCCTACAGCGGCATCAACGCCACCGCGCTGGGCAAGAGTTCGTCGGCCAGCGGTGCCGGCAGCGTCGCGCTCGGCGCCGGTGCCCGCACCAGCGAGGCCAACGTGGTCTCGGTCGGTGGCGGCAACGGCAGCACCGGCCCGGCCACGCGCCGCATCACCAACGTGGGCGCGGCGGTGAACGCCAACGACGCGGTCAACAAGGCGCAGCTGGACAGCGTGGCGGCCACCGCCGATGCGCTCGGCAAGCACTTCCAGGCCAGCGGCAGCGGCGTGGCCAGCGCCAGCGGCAGCGATGCGCTGGCGGCCGGATCGGCTGCGGCGGCCAGCGGTAACCGCAGCAGCGCACTGGGCACTGCGGCGGTCGCCTCGGCCACCGGCGCCACGGCGGTGGGCGCCGATGCGTCCGCGCGCGGTGACAACAGCACCACGCTGGGCCGGCAGGCCTCGACCAATGCGGTCAACGGCGTGGCGATCGGCAACGGCGCGTTTGCCAGCAATGGCGCCGGCAGCATCGCCATCGGTGCCGGTGCGGGCGTGTCCGGTGCCGGTTCGGTGGCGTTGGGTGCAGGCTCGCGTGCGGTCGAGGCCAATGTGGTCTCGGTCGGTGGCGGCA
Organism: Stenotrophomonas sp. KH_029; assembly: GCF_057839765.1. Taxonomy (NCBI): domain Bacteria; kingdom Pseudomonadati; phylum Pseudomonadota; class Gammaproteobacteria; order Lysobacterales; family Lysobacteraceae; genus Stenotrophomonas; species Stenotrophomonas sp. KH_029. The sequence continues at coordinate 694,301 of NZ_CM174498.1, forward strand.
ACGGCAGCGACAGCCCGGCCACGCGCCGCATCGTCAATGTCGGCGCCGGCCGCATCGCCGCCGGCAGCACCGATGCGGTTACCGGCGGCCAGCTCAACACCACCAACCAGCGCGTCGGTGCGGTGGAGACCCGCGTGGGCGATATCGACGAGCGGATCGGTTCGGTCGAGACCGTCACCGCCAATGCGCTCAGCTACGACGATGCCAGCCGCGACAAGGTCACCCTGTCCGGGGTTCAGGGCACAGTGCTGGACAACGTCGGCAGCGGCTCGATCGCCTCGGGCAGCCGCCAGGCGATCAACGGCGGCCAGCTGTTCCAGTCGCTGTCCGATGCCGCCAGCTTCCTCGGCGGCGGTGCCAGCGTCGGCATGCAGGGGGTGTTCGTGGCGCCCAACTATGTGATCCAGGGCACCACCTACAACAACGTCGGCGATGCGCTGGGCGCGCTGGACCGCAAGGTCAGCGATCTGGACCAGCGCGTGGCCGGTGGCGGCAGTGGCACGGCACGGGCGCGGCTTGCCGCGGCACCGGCGGCGGCCAGTCTGGCCAGTGCCACGGTGATGGACACCGCTCCGGCCGCCGCAGCCGCCGTGCAGGGCAGCCCGACGGTGGCCAGCGTCGGCAGCGCGCAACCGGCGGTGGCACCTGCGCCGGCCAACGGCATCAACGCGTTGGCCAGCGGCGATGGCGCGGTGGCCAGTGGCGCGTCGGCCACGGCGATCGGGCAGGGGGCCAACGCATCGGCCGCCAACTCGGTCGCGCTCGGCCAGGGCTCGGTCGCCGACCGTGCCGACACGGTGTCGGTGGGCAGCGTCGGCAACGAACGCCAGGTCGCCAACGTCGCCGCCGGTACCCAGGCTACCGACGCGGTCAACAAGGGCCAGCTGGACGGTGGCATCGCCACCGCCAACAGCTATACCGACCAGCGCTTCGGCGCGATGGCCGACAGCTTTGACATCTACAAGGGCGAAATCGACCAGCGCCTGCGCCACCAGGACCGTCGCATCGATCGCCAGGGCGCGATGAGCGCGGCCATGCTCAACATGGCCACCAGTGCTGCCGGCGTGCGCACCCAGAACCGGGTCGGCGTCGGCGTCGGCTACCAGGGCGGCGAGTCGGCCCTGTCGCTGGGCTACCAGCGTGCGCTCAGCGAGCGCGCCACGGTGACCATCGGCGGTGCGTTCAGCAGCGATGACAGCTCGGTGGGTGTGGGCGCCGGTTTCGGCTGGTAGGCGCAGGCGGCAAGGCGTGGCCTGGTGGGCCACGCTGAAAGCAATGCAAGGCCTGAGGGGGCGGGTCACGGGAACCCTGGCCAGGGCCGGCCAGGGAACTCGCATGGAATGTTGGCCTGAACAGTCGTTTGATCATGACCTTGAAGAGGATTTCAACGTGACCAGTAAGCAGAACCTTCGCATCAACGTGCTGGCAGCCGCCGTGCTGTCGCTCTCCGTCGGCGCCAGCGCCTACGCCGCCGGCCTGCCGGTCAAGGAACCGGTCCGCCAGTCCGCCGCTGCCCAGCAGGGCGTGGAGCGCATCATCGTCAAGTACCGCACCGGCACCGCCGCGTCCACCGACCGGTCGGCCAAGCTGGCCGCGGTGCAGTCGGCGGTGGCGCGTGCCAGCCTGGGTGCCGCCGCCGGCCGCGCGGCCGGCGCAAGCCCGCAGCACGTGCGCAAGCTCGGCACCGGTGCCGACCTGATCCGCCTGCAGGGCCGCCTCAGTGCCGTCGAGCTGCAGAAGGTGCTGAAGGAAATCAAGGCCGATCCGTCGGTCCAGTACGCCGAAGCGGACGTCAAGCTGCAGCGCGTGGACGTCCGCCCGCGCGAAGCGACCCCGCAGCTGGTGCCCAACGACCCGTACTACGCGCAGTACCAGTGGCACCTCAACAGCGCCACCGGTGGCATCAACGCTCCGGCCGCGTGGGACGTCGCCCAGGGTGAGGGAGTGGTGGTAGCCGTGCTCGACACCGGCATCCTGCCGCAGCACCCGGACTTCTCCGGCAACCTGCTGGCCGGCTACGACTTCATCAGCGATGCGGAAACCTCGCGCCGCGCCACCGACGAGCGCGTGCCCGGCGCGCTGGACTACGGCGACTGGGTCGAGAACGACAACGAGTGCTATGCCGGCTCGCTGGCCGAAGACAGCTCCTGGCACGGCACCCACGTGGCCGGCACCATCGCCGAATCGACCAACAACGGGGTGGGCATGGCGGGCGTTGCCTACAAGGCGCGCGTGCTGCCGGTGCGCGTGCTTGGCAAGTGCGGTGGCTACCTGTCCGACATCGCCGACGCCATCACCTGGGCGTCCGGTGGCACCGTGGCCGGGATTCCGGCCAACGCCAATCCGGCCGAAGTCATCAACATGAGCCTGGGCGGCGGCGGTGCGTGCGATGCAGCCTACCAGGACGCGATCAACGGCGCGGTGTCGCGCGGCACTACCGTGGTGGTCGCAGCCGGCAACCAGGCCTCCAATGCGTCCGGCTATCGTCCGGCAAGTTGCGCGAACGTGGTTTCGGTCGGCGCTACCCGCATCACCGGCGGCATCGCCTACTACTCCAACTTCGGTACGGTGGTGGATCTGTCCGGTCCCGGCGGCGGCGGCAGCGTGGACGGCAACCCGGGCGGCTACGTCTGGCAGTCCGGCTACGACGGCACCACCACCCCGACCTCCGGTGCTTACAGCTACATGGGCATGGGCGGCACCTCGATGGCCTCACCGCACGTGGCGGCGGTGGCGGCTCTGGTGCAGGGCGCGCTGGCGGCGGCCGGCAAGGACCCGCTGACCCCGGCACAGCTGGAGACCCTGCTCAAGCAGACCGCACGCACCTTCCCGGTCACCATTCCGGCTGCCACCCCGATCGGGACCGGCATCGTCAATGCCAAGGCCGCGTTGGACAAGGCATTGGAAGAAGAGTGCACCGAGAACTGTGGCCCGACCGCGACGCCGTTGACCAACAAGGTGGCGGTGACCGGTCTCAGCGGCGCCGGCGGCAGCGAAGCGCTGTACAGTTTCGACGCGCAGGCAGGCAAGAAGCTCAGCCTGATCACCTACGGCGGCAGCGGCAACGTGTCGCTGTACGTCAGCCAGGGCAAGGAGCCGACCGCCACCGTGTACGACGCCAAGTCGACCCGCCCGGGCAATAGCGAAACCGTACGCTTCAACGCGCCGGTCACCGGGACGTACTACATCAAGCTGGTGGGCGAGTCCGCGTTCAGCGGCGTGAGCATCCTTGCCAACCAGTAATACTGCGTGTGTGGCTGCGGGAGCCCGTCTTGTGACGGGCTCCCGTTTTTTCATCGGCACGTGGCCCGGCGCGTCTGGCGTCGCGGCGAACTGCTAAAGTCGCGGGGTCGCCAGGAGAGCTTCGTGAACGCGGTAACCCACGATCCCACTGCAGAATCCGACGCGGAAACCCGCATCGTCGAGGTATTGCTGCGCAACGGACGCCTGAAGGACGGCGACCTGGCGCGTGCCCGCCCGTTGCACCGCCAGGCCGGCGGCAGCCTGCTGCAGTTGCTGGTGCGCCTGGGCCTGGTGTCTGAACGCGACCATGCCCAGACCAGCGCAGAGGTGCTGGGCCTGCCGCTGCTGGAGGCCAAGTCCGTCCCCGAAGCGCCGCCCGAATCGCTGCTCGACGCGTTGCCGCTGTCGCTGCGTTTCCTCAAACAATTCCATGTCTGCCCACTGGCCCTGCACGATGGCGTGCTGCAGCTGTGGGTCAGCGATCCACACGACCCGTATGCGGCGCAGGCGGTGCGCCTGGCAATGGGCACGCCGGTGCGCCTGCAGGTCGGCCTGCGTTCGGAGATCGACGACCTGATCGAACGCTGGTATGGCCAGGGCCGCAGTGCGATGGGCGCGATCATCGAAACCGCCGACGGCGAGGGCACGGTGATCGACGACATCGAACACCTGCGCGACCTGGCTTCCGAAGCGCCGGTGATCCGCCTGGTCAACCTGGTGATCCAGCGTGCGTTTGAACTGCGCGCCTCGGACATCCACATCGAACCGTTCGAGAACCGGCTCAAGGTGCGCTACCGCGTCGATGGCGTGTTGATCGAGGGCGAGAGCCCGCCGGCCAACCTGACCGCGGCGGTGATCAGCCGGGTCAAGATCATGGCCCGGCTCAACATCGCCGAGCGCCGCCTGCCGCAGGATGGCCGGATCATGCTGCGCGTGCAGGGCAAGGAGCTGGACCTGCGGGTGAGCACGGTGCCTACCGCGCACGGCGAAAGCGTGGTGATGCGCCTGCTCGACCGCGACACGGTGGTATTCGATTTCCACCGCCTGGGCTTCACCGATGCCTTCCTGCCGCAGTTCCGCCGGGTGCTGGAGCAGCCGCACGGGATCCTGCTGGTGACCGGCCCGACCGGTTCGGGCAAGACCACCACGCTGTACACCGCGCTGAGCCAGCTCAACACCGCCGACGTCAAGATCATCACCGTCGAAGACCCGGTCGAATACCAAATCGAAGGCATCAACCAGATCCAGGCCAAGCCGCAGATCGGGCTGGATTTCGCCAATGCGCTGCGCAGCATCGTGCGCCAGGACCCGGACATCATCATGATCGGCGAAATGCGCGACCTGGAAACGGCGCGCATCGCCATCCAGTCCGCGCTGACCGGCCACCTGGTGCTGTCCACGCTGCACACCAACAACGCCGCCGGTGGCATCACCCGCCTGCTCGACATGGGCGTGGAAGACTACCTGCTGACCTCCACCATCAACGGCATCCTGGCCCAGCGCCTGGTGCGCCGGCTGGAGCCGCAGCATGCGCTGCGCTACCCGGCCTCGCCCGAGCAGATCGAAAAGTTCGGCCTGCGCCGGCTGCAGCCCGATGGCGAGATCTTCCTGTACCGCGCCCAGCCCTCGGCGCTGGCGCCTACCGGGTACCACGGCCGCACCACCATCATGGAGTTCCTGGTGATGAACGATGCGCTGCGCGGCGCGGTGATGCGCCGCGCCGGCATGGGCGAGATCGAACAGCTGGCACGCGCGGCCGGCATGCGCACCATGTACGAGGATGGCCTGTCCAAGGCGTTGCTGGGCCTGACCACGATCGAGGAAGTGCTGCGCGTGACGGAGGAATCCTGATGCGCCGTGGACACATCCGGCAGGGCGGCCGCTGAGCATGGCGCAGTACCGCTACAAGGCGTTGAACGCGCACGGCGAGCTGTTCGACGGCCAGATGGAGGCTGCCAGCGAGGCTGACGTGGTCGCGCGCCTGCAGGACCAGGGCCACCTGCCGATGGAGGCGCGGTTGGCCAGCGAGGGCGTGGCCAGCGCCACCTCGTGGGCGGCGCTGCTGCGGCGCAAGCCGTTCGATGGAGCCGCACTGCTGCAGTTCACCCAGCAGCTGGCCACCCTGCTCGGTGCCGGGCAACCGCTGGACCGCGCGCTGAGCATCCTGCTGGAGCTGCCCGAGGACGAGCGCAGCCGACGGGTGATCACCGACATCCGCGATGTGGTGCGCGGCGGCGCGGTGTTGTCCTCGGCGCTGGAACGCCAGCATGGGCTGTTCTCGCGCCTGTACGTCAACATGGTGCGCGCCGGCGAGGCCGGTGGCAGCCTGCACGACACCCTGCAGCGGTTGTCGGACTACCTGGAGCGCAGCGCCGAACTCAAGGGCCGGGTGATCAACGCGTTGATCTACCCGGCGATCCTGCTGGCGGTGGTTGGCGGGGCGCTGCTGTTCCTGCTGGGCTACGTGGTGCCGCAGTTCGCGCTGATGTACGAAAGCCTGGATGTGGCATTGCCGTGGTTCACCCAGTGGGTGCTCAGCGCCGGGCTGGTGGTGCGCGATGGCTGGCTGGCCTTCATCGTGGTGCCGGCGCTGGCCGCCCTGGTGCTGGAGCGCAAGCTGCGCCAGCCGGCGTTCCGCCTGGCGATGGATGGCTGGCTGCTGCAGCGCAGGGGCATCGGCGCGCTGCTGGCCAAGCTGGAAACCGCGCGGCTGGCGCGCACCCTGGGCACGCTGCTGCGCAATGGCGTGCCGCTGCTGGCCGGGCTGGGCATCGCCCGCAACGTGCTCGGCAACCGCGCGCTGGCCGCCGATGTGGATACCGCCAGCGACGAGGTCAAGAACGGCAACGGCCTGTCGGTGTCGCTGGCGCGCGGCAAGCGGTTCCCGCGGCTGGCGCTGCAGATGATCCAGGTCGGCGAGGAGTCCGGTGCGCTGGACACCATGCTGCTCAAGACCGCCGATACCTTCGAACAGGAAAGCGCACGCGCGATCGACCGACTGCTGTCGGCGCTGGTGCCGGTGATCACCCTGGTACTGGCCTCGGTGGTCGGCCTGGTGATCGTGGCGGTGCTGGTGCCGTTGTACGACCTGACCAATGCCATCGGCTGACCGGCCGTGGTGAATGACAACCCGATGCCCTGCAAGGAGCCGATATGACCCACCGCCGCAAGCTCACCCGTTTCGCTTCGCCGCGCCACCAGTCGGGCATGAGCCTGCTGGAAATCATCATCGTGATCGTGCTGATCGGCGCGGTGCTGACCCTGGTCGGCAGCCGCGTGCTCGGCGGCGCCGACCGCGGCAAGGCCAACATCGCCAAGTCGCAGATCCAGACCGTGGCCGGCAAGGTCGAGAACTACCAGCTGGACACCGGCAAGCTGCCGGCCAAGCTCGACGACCTGGTCACCCAGCCCGGTGGCAGCAGCGGTTGGTTGGGCCCGTACGCCAAGCCGGCCGAACTCAACGATCCGTGGGGCAATGCGCTGGAATACCGCGTGCCCGGCGAGGGCCAGCCGTTCGACCTGATCAGCCTCGGCAAGGATGGCAAGGTCGGCGGCAGCAGCTACGACGCGGACATCAAGTACGAGTAAGCGCCCTTGGCCCGTTCCGCATCCCCGCGCAGGCTCCGGCCCTACCGCGCGCCTCCGGGCGCGCGCGGGATGTCGCTGCTGGAAATGCTGCTGGTGGTGGCGCTGATCGCCGTCGTCGGGGTGGTCACCGCAGCGGCGATGAGCGGCGGCATCGACGGCCTGCGCCTGCGCACGGCCGGCAAGGAACTGGCCAGCCAGCTGCGCTATACCCGTACCCAGGCCATCGCCCGTGGTGAGCGGCAGCGGTTCCTGATCGACCCGCAGGCACGCACCTGGCAGGCCCCCAACGGCCGCCACGGCACCTTGCCGGCCGCGCTGGAAGTGCGCTTCCGCGGTGCCCGCGAAGTGGCCGTTGCGCCCAGCCAGGGCGCCATCGCGTTCTACCCCGATGGCGCCTCCAGCGGCGGCGGCATCGAATTGCAGGTACGCGATGCGGTCTGGAAGATCGACGTCGGCTGGATCACCGGCGAAGTGCGCTCGGGCCAGCCGCGGGGCGGCCGATGAAGCGTCAGCGCGGTTACTCGTTGCTGGAGGTGATCGTGGCCTTCGCGCTGCTGGCGCTGGCCCTGACCCTGCTGCTGGGCAGCCTGTCCGGTGCCTCCCGCCAGGTCGGGCAGGCCGAACTGCGCAGCCGCGCGGTGCTGCATGCCCAATCGCTGTTGGCTACCACCGGGGTGATCGAACCGTTGCAGCAGGGCGAACGCAGCGGGCAATGGGAAGACGGCCGTTACCACTGGCGGCTGCAGGTGGAGCCTTACGTGGACGCCCGCGCCGACGCGCTGGCCGCCGCCGACACCGTGGCCGGGCCGGTGCTGGCGCAGCTGACCCTGCAGGTGTGGTGGGGCCAGGCCGACGCCCAGCGCCTGCAGTGGCGCAGCCTGCGCCTGTTGCCGGCCAACGCGGGCACGCTGCGATGAGCCGGCCGGTGCGCGCGCCGCGCGGCTTCACCCTGATCGAAGTGCTGCTGGCCACCGCCCTGCTGGTCGGTGGCCTGGCGCTGGCCTTCGCCACGGTGCGCTCGGCCTTGGCGATCACCCAGCGCGGCGAGCGGATGGCCGCGCACAACGAACGCATGCGCGCGGTCGAAGGCTTCCTGCGCCGACGTTTGACCATGGCCATGCCGACCGCGACCACGCCGCCGGACCCGACCCGCGAACCGGTGTACTTCCTGGGCCAGCCGCAGCAGCTGCTGTTCGTCTCGGACCTGCCCGGCTATCTCGGCCGTGGCGGCCCCTATGTGCATGACCTGCAGGTCCGCGGCAGCGGCGATGCGCAGCGGCTGGAACTGGCGCTGACCCTGGTGCAGAACGGCGAACAGATCCAGGAAGACCCGCCGCGCGCCCCGGAGGTGCTGGCCGATGGGCTGCGCGCGGTGCGTTTCCAGTACCGTGGCATCGACCCGCGCAACGGCGAACTGGGCGACTGGCAGGACCGCTGGGAAGACACCCGGCGCCTGCCGAGCCTGGTCTGGATCAGCGTCACCCCGCGCCAGGGCCCGCCGTGGCCGCCGATGGTGGCCGCGCTGGCCCAGGCGCAGGGTCAGGCGCGCGGGCTGCAGCGATGAACCGTACCCGTGGCGCGGCGCTGGTGCTGGTGTTGTGGTTGATCGCGCTGTTGACCGCGGTGGTCGGCGCGTTCGCGCTGAGCGCGCGCATCGAACACATGCAGCAGCGGGTCACCGGCGATGATGCGATCGGCCAGGAACATGCCCGCGCCGGCCTGGAATATGCGCTGTACCGGCTGCAGCCCAGCGCCACGCGCCCGCCGTGGCTGGCCGACGGGCGCCGCTACCGCTGGCAGTTCGACGCGCGCCGGATCGACCTGCGGATCATCGATGAGAACGGCAAGATCAATCTCAACCTGGCCGATGCCACCCTGCTGGCCGCGTTCCTGCGTGCCATGGGCCAGCCCCCCGAGCGCGCCACGCAGCTGGCCGGGGCGATCGTGGACTGGCGCGATGCCGACAGCCTGACCCAGCCCGGCGGTGGCGCCGAACTGCCCGACTATCTCGCCGCCGGCCTGCCGTATGGCCCGCGCAACAACCGCTTTGAGACGCTGGGCGAACTGCAGCGCGTGCTCGGCATGGACAATGCCCTGTATGAACGGCTGGAGCCGATGCTGACCCTGTACAGTCGACAGCCGCGCCCCGATCCGCGCTTTGCCGCCGGCCCGGTGCTGACCGCGCTGGGGCTGGATGCCGAGGCGCTGCTTGCCCAGCGCGAACAGACCGGCAACGGCGAAGATGGAAACGTGACCGGCCCAACGCTTGCCAGCGGCAGCGGCACCTATAGTATCGAGAGCCGCGCAATGGATGCGCGCGGCCGCGTGTCGGTCCTGCGTGGCGTGGTGCGGATGGGTACGGCGGGCACGCCGGGGACGACTTACACAGTACTTCGCTGGGAACAGGGAATGGCAGCACGATGACGGCATGGCGGGACAGTCTGGTGCGGGCGCGGGAACAGATGGCGCCGGGCGTGGGCAACGGGCTGCGCTGGTGGCGGCGTTCGCTGCTGGCCTGGTTGCCCGAGCGTTGGCAATGGGCGCTGGGCTGGTCGCGTTCGCGGCTGCTGCTGCAGCACGACGGCGACCGCCTGGTGCTGCAGCGCGATACCGGCACGCGCTGCGATGCCGTGCTTGAACTGCCCTGGCCGCAAACCCCGCAGGCACTGGAACAACGGTTGGATGCCCGCCTGCGGACCTTGCCGCGGCATTGGCTGCTGCCACCGGGCGCGGCCCTGCGCCGGCCGCTGCGCCTGCCGGCGGCCGCCGCCACGCGGCTGCGCGACGTGGTCCGATTCGAGATCGACCGGCAGACCCCGTTCGAGCCGGCGCAGGTCAGCTATGACGTGCGCGAGCTGGGCGTCCTGGAAGACGGCCAGCTGCAGGTCGAACTGGTGGTGATGCCGCGGCTGGCGCTGGAGCAATGGGCCGGGCAGGTCGGTCCCTGGGCGCAGGGCCTGGCCGGGGTGGACGTGGCCGACGCCGATGGCCAGCCGCTGGGCGTGAACCTGTTGCCGGCCGAGCAGCGCCAGACCACGCGCGATCCGATGCGGCGCTGGAACCTGATCCTGGCCGTCGCGGCGCTGGTGCTGCTTGCGCTGGCCGGCCAGCAGATCCTGGCCAACCGCCAGGCCGCCGCCGATGCGTTGCGCGCGCAGGTCGATGCCGCCGCGCGCCAGGCGCGCACGGTGGCCGCGCAACGCCAGCAGCTGCAGAACCTGGTCGACGGCGCGGCCTTCCTGGAACAGCAGCGCGGCGCGCATGCCAGCACCGTGGAGCTGTGGAACGAACTGACCCGCCTGCTGCCCGACGGCACCTACCTGGAAAAGCTCTCGGTCGAGGGCAACACCCTGCAGCTGATCGGGCTCAGCCGCGAAGCCGCGCAGCTGGTACCGCTGCTGCAGGACTCGCCGCTGTGGCGCAAGGTCAACCTGACCGGCGTGCTGCAGGCCGATGGCGGCGCCAGTGGCCGCGACCGCTTCACCCTCACCGCCGAACTGCAGCCGCTGCCCGGCGCACCGGTTGCCGCCACGCCTGCCACGGAGGTTGCCGATGGCAGTGCCGACCACACGCCGTGACCGCTGGCTGGCGCTGGCGCTGCTGCTGGCGGTGATCGCCGCAGCCTACCTGGTGCTGGTGCACCCCTGGTTCACCGTACCGCTGCAGGCGATCAATGCCGATATCGCCACCTTGCAGGAGCGCCAGCAACGCGTGCAGGCACAGCTGCAGCAGCGCGGCCAGGTCGCCCAGGCCCTGCAGCAGGTGCGCAGCGCCCTGGCCGAGCGCCCCGGTTTCCTGCGCGAAGCCACCGCCGAATCGGCCGCCGCCGCGCTGTCCTCGCGCCTGCAGGACGCGGTCGCTTCGGCCAGCCCGGGCAACCGCAGCTGCGTGATCAGCAACCGCTCGCCGCTGCAGGACACCCGCGCCGATGCGGCGTTCCCGCGGGTGGCGTTGCAGGTGCGGCTGCGCTGCGGCGTGCCGGAAATGGCCGCGGTGCTGCATACCCTGGAAACCGGCAGCCCACGGCTGCTGGTGGGCAATCTCAACCTGCTGGCCCAGCGTTTCCAGCAATCGCCCAATGAAGCCGGCACCGGGCTGGATGTGTCCTTCGAACTGGTAGGGTACCTGCAGCCGGATGCGCTGGCCGACAGCAACACCGCCAGCGCGGCGGCGCCGGCCACCCCGGCCGGCACCGGGCTTGCCCCGGCAGCGGCGATGGCGGTGCCGCCGGACCCGCAGGCCCCGCACGAGGAGGCCTCCCGCGCCGCCGATGCTGCCGCCGACGCCGCTACCGACGCGGCCGGCGGCGGGGAGGAGGACAGCCATGAAGATTGAACTGGCCTCGTTGCGCAGCGGCTGGCTGGGGGTGGTGGTGCTGTGGGCGGCCGCGATCTGGGTGGCCAGCCTGTTCGGGCTGGGCGGGCGGATCGCCGCCGCCGACGGCACCGCGCGCGGCGCGGCGGCGCTGCCGGTACTGGCGCCGGCCGCACCGGAACGCATCGCCTCGGCCCAGGCCTATGCCGAGATCGGCGCGCGCCCGTTGTTCGCCGAAGACCGCAAGCCGCGCCCGTACCTGCTGGGCGGCAGCGAGCCGGGCGCATCGAGCACGGTCAGTCTGACCGGGGTGCTGCTCACCGGCGAGTTCGGCATGGCGATCCTGACCACCGACCAGAAGCAGTCGCTGCGGCTGCGCCTCAATGGCGAGCCGGTCAACGGCTGGCAGCTGCTGTCGCTGGCACCGCGCAGCGCCACGGTCAGTGGCCCGGGCGGCACCCAGACCCTGGAGTTGAACGTCTTCAACGGGCAGGGCGGTGAGCCGCCGACGGTGCTGGTCAACACTGCCAATGGCCCGCGGGTACCGCCGGCCGGTGCCGGTGTGGCGCCGCCGCCCCCGGTTCCCGCCCCGGCCGCCCCACGGCCTGTGCCCCCACCGGTGGCTACGGCCATGCCTGCACCGGCACCGGCACCGGCGCCGGCCGCCCCGGCCCAGGGCCCCAGTGACGAGCAGATGCAAGCCATCCGCGCGCGCATCCAGGCGCGCCGCCAGCAGCTGCAACAACAGCAGCAACAGTCGCAGCAACCGCCCGCGGGCGGCTCCGGCAAAAACAACTAGAGTGCAAAGCATGACACTGCGTCTTTTCTCCCCGCGTCATTTCTGCCTGTCACTCGCCGTGGCCCTGCTGGTGGGCTGCGCCACGGTGCCGGCACCGGAAGTACGCCGCAACGCGGCATCGGACGGCGGCCACCAGGTGGTGGCCGGCGACGGCTCGCATGACGGCGTTGCCGCCGAGCCGCTGGCCGACAGCGGCGCCCCGCAGGCGGTAATCCGGCGCGGCAGCGGCACCATGATCAACCGCAGCGCGGCCGCGGCGGCGGCCCCGTCGCTGTCCCAGGCCGGCAGCGGCCAGGCCACCTTCAACTTCGAAGGCGAGTCGGTGCATGCCGTGGTCAAGGCGATCCTGGGCGACATGCTCGGACAGAACTACGTGATCGCCCCGGGCGTGCAGGGCACCGTCACCCTGGCCACGCCCAAGCCGGTGTCCTCGGCGCAGGCGCTGAACCTGCTGGAGATGGTGCTGGGCTGGAACAACGCGCGCATGGTCTACAGCGGCGGGCGCTACAACATCGTCGCCGCCGACCAGGCTTTGGCCGGTACGGTCGCCCCCAGTACCGCGCCGGCGTCCAGCGCACGCGGTTTCGAGGTGCGCGTGGTGCCGCTGCAGTTCATCTCGGCCACCGAGATGAAGAAGGTGCTCGAGCCGTATGCGCGCCCGAACGCGATCGTCAACGTCGACAGCGGGCGCAACGTGATCACCCTGGGCGGTACCCGCACCGAACTGGAGAACTACCTGCGCACGGTGGAGATCTTCGACGTGGACTGGCTGTCGGGGATGTCGGTGGGCGTGTTCCCGATCCAGACCGGCAAGGCCGAGCAGGTCGCCGCCGATCTGGAAAAGGTGTTCGGCGAAGAAAGCAAGACCCCCAGCGCCGGCATGTTCCGTTTCCTGCCGCTGGAGAACGCCAACGCGGTGCTGGTGATCACCCCGCAGGTGCGCTACCTGGACCAGATCCAGCAATGGCTGGAACGTATCGACACCGCCGGCGGCAGCGCCCGCCTGTTCTCCTATGAGCTGCGCTACGTCAAGGCCAAGGACCTGGCCGAGCGCCTGGCCGAAGCCTTCGCCAACGAAAACAGCCGGGGCGGCCGCGGCAGTGGCGGTGGCAGCGGCGCGCTGGCCCCGGGCGGCTCGCAGATGGACCTGGGCAGCGGCGACCGCAACAACACCTCCTTCAACAACAACGGCACCGGCGGCAGTGGCAGCGGCGGGCTGGGCAACGGCACCTTGAACCTGCCGCAGCGCCAGTCCGGCAACGCCAGCTTCAGCCTGGAAGTGCAGGGCGATACCGTCGGCGTGTCGGCGGTGGAGGAAACCAACACCCTGCTGGTGCGCTCCACCCCACAGGCCTGGCGCTCGATCCGCGAGGTGATCGAGAAGCTCGACGTGATGCCGATGCAGGTGCATATCGAGGCGCAGGTGGCCGAAGTGGCGCTGACCGGCGACCTCAGCTACGGCGTCAACTGGTTCTTCGAACAGGCCGTGACCACCGGCAAGACCGAAAGCGGCATCGACCTGCCCAGCGCGCTGGGCAGGTCGATCTGGGGCAGCATTTCCGGCACGGTCGGCGGCACCGGCGTCGGCTGGACCTTCCTGGGCAAGAACGCCGCCGCGGTGGTCAGCGCGCTGGACAAGATCACCAACCTGCGCCTGCTGCAGACCCCGTCGCTGTTCGTGCGCAACAACGCCGAAGCCACCCTCAACGTGGGCACCAAGATTCCGATCAACTCGGTCTCGGTCAACACCGGCACCGGCGGCGACAACACCTACAGCCAGGTGCAGTACCTGGACACCGGCGTGATCCTCAAGGTACGCCCGCGGATCACCCGCGACGGGGTGGTGTTCCTGGATATCGTGCAGGAAGTCAGCTCGGCCGGCGCCACCCCGTCCGGCTGCGACCCGACCAAGACCACCTGCAACCCGCCGATCAACACCCGCAAGATTTCCACCGAGGCGGCGGTGCAGAGCGGGGACACCATCATGCTGGCCGGGCTGATCACCGACAACGCCGAGAGTGGCTCCAATGGCGTGCCCGGGCTGAGCAAGATTCCGGTGCTGGGTGCGCTGTTCGGCAGCAAGTCCCAGAAGAGCGGGCGCTCGGAAGTGATCGTGCTGCTGACCCCGACCATCGTGCGCAACGCCCAGGAATCGCGCGACCTCACTGACGAGTACAGCAGCCGCTTCCGCGCGATGGAGCCGTTCCCGGAACGCAAGAGCAAGCGTTGAGCCGCCGCGCGTCGCCCCGACGCCGGCCGCGCCTGCTACGCTGCGGGCAAACGGCGGCCGGCTGGACCGGGCCGCCGCCCGACCGCCGCGCACAGGGGGACTGATGGGGACGATCGTGTTGTTGCCGATCGGGGTCGATGACAGCGCCCTGGACCGTTGCCTGGGTGCGCTCGATGCCGGCACGCCCGCCGATACCGCGCTGTGGCTGGCCGATGACGGCCAGGCCGGGCCGCGCGCGCAGGCGGTGATCGAGCACTGGCTGGCGCAGACCCCGTTGCGTGCCGAGTACACCCGGCGCGCGCGCGGCATCGGCGAGGTCGCGCACCTGGATGAAATGCTGCGCGCCTGTGCCGGCGCCGACGTGGTGGTGCTGGCGCCCGATGCGGTGCCCGCGCCGGGCTGGCTGCTGCAGTTGGAGGCCTGTTTTGCCCGCGATGCCTCGATCGGCTCGGCCACGCCCTGGTGCAACAGCGGCGAGACCGCCGCCTGGCCACGGCTGGGCGAGATCAACCCGCTGCCCGACGACCTGGCGGCGCTGGCCCAGGCCTGCGCCGCGCTGCCACCGCAGCATCCCGAGCTGCCCTCGGCGGTGGCCCACGCGGTGCTGCTGCGCGGCAACGCGCGGCGCAAGGCCGGCGGGCTGGACATGCACAGCTACGGTTCGTGGAACGCCGCCCTGGTCGACCTCAGCCTGCGCATGGCCGGGCTGGGCTGGCGCAATGCGCTGTGCGAAACCGCCTTCGTGGCCCGCGCCGAGGAGGCGCGGGCGTACGAGGGCGACCTGGATGCGCTGGGCACGCGCTGGCCGGGCTGGCAGCCGCGGCTGGCCGCGTTCCTGATGGCCGACCCGCTGCGGCAGCAGCGCGAGGCCCTGCAGCAGTTGCACCGGCAGGCGATAATGCCGCGGTCGCAGGGCGATCTGTTCGCCGTGCCCGCCACCGCCCCACCGGAGCAACCTGCTTGAGCCCAGCCATCGCCGCGATCATCGTCAGCTACCAGAGTGCCAGCACGCTGGAGGGCTGCCTGGCCCGGTTGCGCGCCGCCGAGGGCGTGGCGGAAATCCGCGTGGTCGACAACGGCTCCACCGATGCCACCCTGGAGATCGTGCAGCGCCATGCCAGCGCCGACCCGCGCGTGCGCTTCATCGCCAACCCGGACAACCCCGGTTTCGCTGCCGCCAACAACCAGGGCGTGGCCGACAGCCATTCGCCGTGGTTGGCCTTCATCAACCCGGACCTGCTGGTCGAGCGCGATACGCTGGCCCAGCTATGCCAGCGCGCGGCCGCCATCGGCGACTGCCTGCTGGGGGTCGAGCAGGTCGACGAACAGGGCCAGCCCGATGCCGCGGTACGTCGCCGCGATCCGGATTTCGGCGCGATGCTGCGTTCGCCCGGGCAGGGCGCGCGGCTGGCGATCCCGGCCGACCCCGGCCAGGCGCTGCAGCCGGTACCGGCGTTGTCCGGTGCGCTGCTGCTGATGCCGCGCGCGTTGTTCGACCGCATCGGCGGTTGGGATGCCGGCTACCGCCTGCATGCCGAGGACCTGGACCTGTGCCGGCGCGTGCGCCAGGCCGGTGGCCAGGTGGCCATTGCCAACGATCTGCAGGTGGTGCATGTGCGCGGGGTGTCCAGCCGCTCGCGGCCGTTCTTCGTGGAATGGCACAAGCACCGCGGCCTGTGGCGCTACTTCCGCAAGTTCGAGGCCGGCCAGCGCAGCCTGCCGGTACAGGGCGCGGTGTGGGCCGCGATCTGGGCGCACGCGCTGGTGCAGGTACCGCGACTGCTGCGCGCGCGGTAGCTGCCGACCGTTGGCCGGCAGGCGTACCGGCAGGCACTGGCCGTTGCCGGGCACCGGTATCGACCAACGGTCGGTACCTACCCTGAATTGCCACCCATTCCGATAGGTACCCGCCGTTGGTGGGTACTTCCACGCAGGCGCATACTTCCACTGCGCAACCCCCCACGCGCATGGATCCCCCATGATCATCCAGTCCCTGCTCGACACCGACCTGTACAAGTTCACCATGATGCAGGCGGTGCTGCACCAGCATCCCGGCGCCCAGGTCCAGTACCGTTTCAAGTGCCGCACCTCCGGCATCGACCTGGCCCGCTACATCGACCAGATCAACGAGGAAATCGACCACCTGTGCCGGCTGCGCTTCAGCGCCGACGAACTGGAATACATGCGCGGGCTGCGTTTCGTCAAAGCCGATTTCGCCGATTTCCTCGGCCTGTTCCACCTGGACCGCAAGTACATCCAGCTGCGGCCCTCGGCCAGCGTGCCCGGCGAGATCGAGCTGGACATCACCGGCCCGTGGCTGCACACCATCCTGTTCGAAGTGCCGCTGCTGGCGATCATCAACGAAGTCTGGTTCCGCAACACCACCACCGCCGATTTCGCCGAGGGCGAGCGCCGGCTGCAGGCCAAGACCGCGCTGCTGCGCGATACGCCCGGCTTCGAGCTGTGCCGCATTGCCGACTACGGCAGCCGCCGCCGCTATTCGCGCCACTGGCATGCGCGCATGCTGCCGCTGCTGCGCGATGCGCTGGGCGCGCAGTTCGTGGGTACCAGCAACGTGCATTTCGCCCGCCTGTACGGCATGACCCCGCACGGCACCATGGCCCATGAGTACCTGCAGGCGTTCCAGGCGCTGGGCCCGCGGCTGCGCGATTCGCAGGTGGCCGCGCTGGAGTCGTGGGCGCGCGAGTACCGCGGCGATCTCGGCATCGCCCTGTCCGACGTGGTCGGGCTGGATGCGTTCCTGCGCGACTTCGACATGTATTTCTGCAAGCTGTTCGATGGCGTACGCCACGATTCGGGCGACCCGTTCGCCTGGGGCGACCGCATGCTTGCCCACTTCAAGGATCGCCGCGTGGACCCGCGCAGCAAGGTACTGGTGTTCAGCGATGGCTTGAACATCGAAAAGGTGATGCAGCTGTTCGACTATTTCCGCGGCCGCTGCCAGGTGGCGTTCGGGGTGGGCACGCACCTCACCAACGACCTGGGGCCGACCCCGCTCAACATCGTGATCAAGATGGTCCGCTGCAACGGCCAGCCGGTGGCCAAGCTCAGTGATTCGCCCGGCAAGAGCATGTGCGACGACCCCGGTTACCTAGCCTATCTGCGCCAGGTGTTCCAGCTGCCGCCCGAGCGGTAGGTGCCGGCCGTTGGTCGGCACGCAACTCCCCGGTCATTCCAGCGCGTAACGCAGCACGAACAGCCCGGCCACCAGCCACACCGCCGGATGCACCTCGCGCCAGCGGCCGGTGCCGGCCTTGAGCACGGCGTAGGCGATGAAGCCGAAGGCCAGGCCATTGGCGATGGAGTAGGTGAACGGCATCGCCAACGCACACAGCGCGGCCGGCACCGATTCGGTCACATCGCTCCATTCCACGTCGACCAGTTCGCGCAGCATCAGCCCGGCCACGAACAGCAGGGCCGGCGCGGTGGCATAGCCGGGGACCATCTTGGCCAGCGGCGAGAACAGCAGCGCGGCCAGGAACAGGCCGGCCACCACCAGCGCGGTCAGTCCGGTTCGGCCACCGGCCTGCACGCCCGAGGCGCTTTCGGCAAACGCGGTGGTGCTGCTGGTGCCCAGCAGCGAGCCGGCCACGATCGCGGTGCTGTCGGCCAGCAGGGCCCGGCCGAAACGCTTCGGTGCGCCCGGCAGCTTGAGCAGGCCGGCACGGCCGACCACGCCGTAGAGGGTGCCGGTGGCGTCGAATACTTCCACCAGCACGAACACCAGCACCACCTGCAGCAGCACCGCCACCGGCGCGCCGCCGTCGTGGTGCAGCAGGCCGGGCAGGTCCAGCTGCAGGAAGGTGGGCGCCAGGCTCGGCGGCAGCGACATGAAACCGACGTAGGCCACATCGCCGAGCAGCCATGCCGCAGCGGTGACCGCCAGGATGCCGATCAGGATCGCACCGCGCACGCGGCGCGCTTCCAGGATGGCGATCAGCAGGAAGCCGGCCAGCGCCAGCAGCGGCGGGGCGGTATCGAGCGGGCCGAGTGCGACCAGGGTGTCGGTGTTGGCGATGATCACCCCGGACTTCTGCAGCGCGATGATCGCCAGGAACAGGCCGATGCCGGCCACGATCGCCGCGCGCAGCGAGGCCGGAATACCCGCCACCAGCCAGGCGCGCACGCCGGTCAGCGACAGGACCAGGAACACCAGCCCGGAAATGAACACGGCCGCTAATGCCTGCTGCCACGGCAATCCGGCGGCACCGACCACGGTGAAGGCGAAGAACGCATTCAAGCCCATGCCCGGGGCCATGCCGACCGGGAAGTTGGCCGCGAAGGCCATCACCAGCGATCCCAGTGCCGCGGCCAGGCAGGTGGCCACGAATACCGCGTCGGGGTCCATGCCGGTGGTGGCCAGGATGTCCGGGTTGACGAAGACGATGTAGGACATCGTCAGGAAGGTGGTCAGCCCGGCCAGCAGCTCGGTGCTCACCGAGGTGCCGTGCTGTTTCAGCTGGAACAGGCGTTCAAGCGATTTCATGGCAGGTATCCAAGGAATGGCCATTCACTGGAGAGGAGAGCGGCGGCGTTTCGATCGCTACGTGCTGGGGAGGCCGACAGGCAGCCCCGCTCCGGGACACGCCGCAAGTACGTCCGTGTAGGCTGCGCCAAAACATCCATGTTTTGGAGCGTCCCTCCGGGGGCTGCCTGTCGGCCTCCCCCGGGTGAATCGTGTGGTTCGGCTGGAGAACGCGTAGAGCCGCGCCGTGCGCGGCTGGTCTTGCCGCCACGCCACACGATGTCCCGGAGTGGGGGTACCCGGACACCTCCCCCAGCCCATAGCAATGAGGCGCTGCTCTTCGCTGATCGAATCGGACATCAAAAAAAACGGCCGCGCAGGGCGCAGCCGTTTTTCCCTTCTTACTTCAGCGCCTTGAAGCGCAGGCGCTTGGGTGCGGCGTCGTCGCCCATGCGGCGGCGCTTGTCCTCTTCGTACTCGCGGTAGTTGCCCTGGAAGAACTCCACGTGCGAGTTGCCTTCGAACGCCAGGATGTGGGTGGCGATGCGATCCAGGAACCAGCGGTCATGCGAAATCACGAAGGTGTTGCCCGGGAACTCCAGCAGCGCATCTTCCAGCGCGCGCAGGGTTTCGATGTCCAGATCGTTGGACGGTTCATCGAGCAGCAGCACGTTGCCACCCTGCAGCAGGGTCTTGGCCATGTGCAGGCGGCCGCGCTCACCACCGGACAGCGAGCCGACCAGCTTCTGCTGGTCCTGGCCCTTGAAGTTGAAGCGGCCGATGTAGGCGCGCGACTGGATCTCCACGCCGTTGATGTTGAGGATGTCCAGGCCGCCGGCGATTTCCTGGAAGACGTTGTGGTTGCCTTCCAGCGCGTCGCGGCTCTGGTCCACGTAGGACAGCTTGACCGTCGGGCCGACCACGATCTCGCCGGTATCGGGCTTTTCCTGGCCCGTGATCATCTTGAACAGGGTCGACTTGCCGGCACCGTTGGGACCGATGATGCCCACGATCGCGCCGCCCGGCACCAGGAAGTTCAGGTCGTCGAACAGCAGGCGATCACCGAACTTCTTGGAGACATTCTTGAACTCCATCACCGCATTGCCCAGGCGCTCGCCCGGCGGGATGAAGATTTCATTGGTTTCGTTGCGCTTCTGGTAATCCACCGACTGCAGCTCTTCCAGGCGGGCCAGACGGGCCTTGCCCTTGGTGCGGCCACCCTTGGCGTTCTGGCGCGACCATTCCAGTTCCTTCTGGATCGCCTTCTGGCGGGACTTTTCCTGGTTGTCTTCCTGGCGCAGGCGGTCGTCCTTCTGGGTCAGCCAGTCGGTGTAGTTGCCCTTCCACGGAATGCCGCGGCCGCGGTCCAGTTCCAGGATCCACTCGGCGGCGTTGTCCAGGAAGTAACGGTCATGGGTGACGGCCACCACGGTGCCGGTGTAGCGCGCCAGGAATTGTTCCAGCCATTCCACCGACTCGGCGTCCAGATGGTTGGTCGGTTCATCGAGCAGCAGCATGTCCGGCTTCTGCAGCAGCAGGCGGCACAGCGCAACGCGGCGCTTCTCGCCGCCGGACAGGGTGCCGACCACCGCTTCCCACGGCGGCAGGCGCAGCGCATCGGCGGCCACGTCCAGCTGGTTTTCCAGGGTGTGCGCGTCGCCGGCGGCCAGGATCGCCTCCAGGCGCTCCTGTTCCTTGGCCAGCTTGTCGAAGTCGGCGCCTTCCTCGGCATAGGCCAGGTACACCGCGTCCAGCGCGGCCTGGGCCTGCAGCACCTCGCCCACGCCTTCCTCGACCGATTCGCGCACGGTCTTGGTCGGGTCCAGCTCCGGTTCCTGGGCCAGGTAGCCGACCTTGATGCCGGCCTGCGGGCGGGCTTCGCCCTCGAAGTCGGTATCCACGCCGGCCATGATCTTGAGCACCGTGGACTTGCCCGAGCCGTTCAGGCCCAGCAGGCCGATCTTGGCACCCGGGAAGAACGACAGCGAAATGTCCTTGATGATCTGCCGCTTGGGCGGGACCACCTTGCTGACGCGGTTCATGGTGTAGATGTATTGCGAGGACATGAGGTCTCCGAAGACGCAGCCCTGCCCCCGTTCCATGGGAACAGGGGCAGGATGAAAAGGGGTACCGCCGATTATAGCCGGAAGCGGTGCCGGCCGCCGTTGGCCCCCGCCCGGCCGGGGCTTGCCGGGGCCTGAACAGGCCGTCAAGGCCCTTGAAAGGGAAACCGTTTCCAGCTGGAAACCGTTCAGATGACGTCAGCATGATGGGAGCCATCAATCCACCAAGCGAGGCCAATCATGCGTATGAATCGAATTGTGGTCGGGACCGTGGCCTCGCTGCTGGCCCTGGGCATGGCCGCCCCGGCCTTCGCCGACAACGACCGTGGCCGCGGGCATGACCGTCATGACCGTCATGACCGCCATGACCGCCACGACGACCGCCATGACCGGCATGATCGCCGCGAATGGCGCGACGATCGCCGCCAGAGCCACCACGACCGCCGGTATTACGACAACCGTGGCTACTACCGCCCGGCCCCGCCGCCGCGGGTGGTCTACCGCGGCGGGCATGGCCACGGCTATGGCTGGGCGCGCGGCCACCGCTACCGCGAGTATTACGGCGGCCCGGTCTACGTGGTCAACGACTACAGCCGCTACTCGGTGCGCCGCCCGCCCTACGGGCATCACTGGATCCGCGACGACCGCGGCAACCTGCTGCTGGTGGCCATCGCCACCGGCATCATCGCCGACTACGTGATCAACAACCGCTGACCCCCGGGTATCACCCGGCTGGCATCGACGGCGCCCTGCGGGGCGCCGTCCTGCGTCCGGGCCCGGGCGCGGCCGGGCAGGGCCGGCGCAATTGGTCAGCCCCGCCCCCGCGGACTACAATCCAAGGCTCGCGCTGTACCCCCCTGCCTGCCTGGAGTAACCGATGTTCCCGCGTGACGTCCGCATCGAAACCTACGATCCCGAACTGGCCAAGGCCATCGCCGCCGAAACCCAGCGCCAGGAAGACCACGTCGAGCTGATCGCCAGCGAGAACTACACCAGCCCGGCGGTGATGGAAGCCCAGGGCAGCCAGCTGACCAACAAGTACGCCGAGGGCTACCCGGGCAAGCGTTACTACGGTGGCTGCGAGTACGTGGACATCGCCGAGCAGCTGGCCATCGACCGCCTCAAGCAACTGTTCGATGCCGACTACGCCAACGTGCAGCCGCACAGCGGCTCGCAGGCCAACCAGGCGGTGTACTTCGCGCTGCTGCAGCCGGGCGACACCATCCTGGGCATGTCGCTGGCGCACGGCGGCCACCTCACCCACGGGGCCAAGGTCAATGCCTCGGGCAAGCTGTTCAATGCCATCCAGTACGGTGTCGACGAAGCCGGCCTGATCGATTACGACGAAGTTGAACGGCTGGCGTTGGAACACAAGCCGAAGATGGTCGTGGCCGGTTTCTCGGCCTATTCGCAGGTCGTGGACTGGGCGCGCTTCCGCGCCATCGCCGACAAGGTTGGCGCCTTCCTGTTCGTGGACATGGCGCACGTAGCCGGCCTGGTCGCCGCCGGCGTCTACCCCAGCCCGCTGCCGCATGCCCACGTGGTCACCTCGACCACCCACAAGACCCTGCGCGGTCCGCGCGGCGGCATCATCATCGCCAAGGGAGCCAGCGAAGAGCTGCAGAAGAAACTGCAGTCGATCGTATTCCCGGGCATCCAGGGCGGCCCGCTGATGCACGTCATCGCCGCCAAGGCCGTGGCCTTCAAGGAAGCCCTGGAGCCGGGCTTCAAGGCCTACCAGCAGCAGGTGGTCAAGAATGCCCAGGCGATGGCGACTACGCTGATCGCGCGCGGCTACAAGATCGTGTCCGGCGGTACCGAGAACCACCTGATGCTGGTCGACATGATCGGCAAGGACGTCTCGGGCAAGGATGCCGAAGCCGCGCTCGGCAAGGCCCATATCACCGTCAACAAGAACTCGGTGCCCAACGACCCGCGTTCGCCGTTCGTGACCTCGGGCCTGCGCCTGGGCACGCCGGCGGTCACCACGCGCGGTTACCTGGAACAGGACTGCGTGGACCTGGCCAACTGGATCGCCGACGTGCTCGACGCCCCGGCCGACGAGGCGGTGATCGCCCGCGTCCGCGAGGCGGTCAGCGCGCAGTGCCGCAAGTACCCGGTCTACGGGTGATGCAGCTTGCCCGGCAGCGGCGCCTGTATATCGCGCAGGCACTGCTGCTGGGCATTCCGACCCTGGCCGCCGGGGGTAGCCTCGCGGCCGTTGCGGTCTATGTCTTTTTCGCCAACAACAGCTACATGGGCACCGTGGAAAGCCTGGTGCTGCTGGCCTGGGGGCTGTCGGGCCTCAGCGGCCTGCTGGGCTGGCTGTGGCTGAGCGGGGTCTACCTGCGGCACGGCTGCGACGGCCTGCGCCGCACCGGCCCGCTGGGATGGATCGGTATCGCACTGGGCGCAGCCGGCGCACTGGCGGTCATGGGTCTGATCGGCAGGATGTGGTGGGACGGCGACTGGCAGGCCCTGGTCTACCTGGTGGCCGGCCCGCTGCTGCTGGTTCCCAGCGCGCAGCTGGTGTGGATGCGCTGGCGGCGCACCCCGCCGCACGGAGCCTGACGGGCGTCTCTATTTGTATGCACCGGTCTTCTCAGGTACCGTTGCGACGCTGCCGTGACCACGGCATGACGTTTTCCTGATGCAAGGCGTTCCATGTACTGTCCGTTCTGCCAGCATGCCGATACCCGTGTGATCGATTCGCGCGTCTCTGAAGACGGGGCGACGATCCGGCGTCGGCGCGAGTGCGAGGCCTGCAACGAACGCTTCAGTACCCTGGAAACCATCGAATTGAAATTGCCGGCGATCGTCAAGAGCGACGGCAGCCGCGAGGCCTTCGATGCGCGCAAGCTGCGCAGTGGCTTCGACCGCGCGCTGCAGAAGCGCCCGGTGCCCGAAGACGAGATCGAACTGGCGGTGCGCGCGGTGATGCAGCAGGCGCGCATCTGCGGCGAACGCGAAATCCCCTCGATCAAGATCGGCGAGTTCGTGATGAACGAACTGCGCAAACTCGACCATGTCGCCTATGTGCGCTTCGCCTCGGTCTACCGCAGCTTCGGCGACGTGGCCGATTTCCGCGAGGAAATCGAAAAGCTCGAACGCGACCTGCCGGCCAGTACCGAACAGTTGCAGCTGCTCGATGTGATCGCGCTGGGCAAGAAGAAGAAAGGCTGACCGGCGCCGCGTTGCGGCCCCCCTGCTGGGCTACCATCGGCGCTGCACGCCTGCCGCCCGACGACTGTTGCCATGACCGATTTTTCCGCCCTCGACCACCTGCACATGGCACACGCCCTGCGCCTGGCCGAACGCGCTGCCTATACCGCCCGGCCCAACCCGATGGTCGGCTGCGTGATCGCCCATGGCACCGAAGTGGTGGGTGAAGGCTGGCACCAGCGCACCGGCGGGCCGCATGCCGAAGTATTCGCGCTGCGCCAGGCCGGCGCGCGCGCCCGGGGCGCCACCGCCTACGTCACCCTGGAACCCTGCGCGCACCAGGGGCGCACCCCGCCGTGCGCACTGGCGCTGATCCAGGCCGGGGTCGGCCGGGTGGTGGCGGCGATGCGCGACCCGTTCCCGAAGGTCGACGGCGGTGGCTTCGACCTGCTGCGCCAGGCCGGCATCGCGGTCGCCGAAGGGCTGATGGCCGGGCCGGCGCGCGAACTCAACCGGGGCTTCCTGTCGCGCATCGAGCGCGGCCGGCCGTGGGTGCGGGTCAAGCTGGCCGCCAGCCTGGATGGCCGCACCGCGATGGCCGACGGCCGTTCCAAGTGGATCACCGGCGCGGCCGCACGCGAGGATGTGCAGCACTGGCGCGCGCGTGCCGGCGCGATCCTGACCGGCGCGGCCACCGTGCTGGCCGACGACCCGATGCTGACCGTGCGCCTGGCCGATACCGAGGTGCTGCCGCCCCTGCGCGTGGTGCTCGATGCGCGGCTGCGCTCGCTGGAGTGCGCGCGGGTGCGCGAGGGCGGGGCGCCAACGCTGTACCTGCACGATGCGGCCATCAGTGCACCGGATGCGGCCGATGCGGAATTTGCCAGCGTGCGCTGCCAAGACGGCCGCCTGGACCTGGGCGCGGTGCTGGCCCTGCTCGCCGAGCGCGGCATCAACGAGGTCCACACCGAAGCCGGCGCCACCCTGGCCGGGGCGCTGCTGGCCGGCGGCTGGGCCGATGAACTGCTGCTCTACCAGGCACCCACGTTGCTGGGCGAACACGGCCTGCCGCTGCTGTCCGGGCTGGGCATCCATGCGATGGACCAGCAGCAACGGCTGCGCGTGGTGGACCAGCGCCAGGTTGGCGAAGATATGCGACTGCTGTTGCGGGCGTAACCGGTGGTCTGCGCGACGACCAACGGTCGTCGCCTACCCGGAGCCGGTTGGCATCGACCCGGAGCCGATTGGCACCGGGCAGGGGGCGGTAGGTACCGACCGTTGGTCGGTACGCCTCACCTCAGCCGCAGTCGTCGCCCCACATCGCCTCGGCCATCGAACGCAGCGCCTTGCATTCCCGGGTCATTGCCTCCGGCGTCATCACCTTGGCCTTGGCCTTGAGTTCCTCGGCCATGGCGTCCACGCCGGGCACCTGGTCCGGCGCGGTCCTGGCCAGGCACTGGCGATGCTGCTGCAGCAGCAGGTCGCAGCCCGGTACGCCGGTAACCTTGGGCGCCTCCAGCGCGGCTGCTTCCTGCGACCACACCGCGAACGGCAGCAACGCGTTGACCACCGGCGCCACCAGATCGTCCAGGTTGGCGCTGTGCCAACCGGCGCCTTCACCGGCCGGATACAGATCCAGGGTGCCGCGCACCGCCTGCCGCGGGCCGTCGCGCAGGGCGGCAAGATAAGCGTCGGTGAAGCGGGTGAGGTTGGCGCTGGAATCCTCGCGCACGGCCGCCTCGAACAGCGGACGCAGGCCGTCCAGCGCGGTTACCTGGCAGGTGAAGCCGACCGCGGCGATCTTGCCCGCCACCGACGGGTTGTCGCGAATCTGCGCCTGGTCTGCGCGGCAGTGGGTCTTGTGCAGGTTGGCACTGAGCAGTGCCGGCACCGCGCTGCCGCCGCTGGTGTCGCCGCTCTTGGCCAGCAGCGCCTGCAGCGGCGCGGCCATCGCCGCTGCCAGCCCGCCCGGTGTGGGCGTCACCGCATCCTGGCCGTCGAAGGCCGGGCGCAGCGCATCGTTGAGGGTGCGCGCGGCGGCGGCATCGTCTTCCAGCAGCACGCGTGCGTACAGGTCGAAGGTCTGTTCGGGGCTGAGCGTGGTGGCCGGCGCAGCGATGGCCAGTGCGGGGGTGCAGAGCAGGGCTGCGGCCAGTGCCACGCAGGTTGTTTTCATGGTCAGCGTCCAATGCGGGGGGCGCAAAATCCTACCGCATTCGTGCCATGGCGGTGCCGTGGCGCGCCTCCCGGTGGGGTCGGTTCCCGAACGACTGCCGTTGGCCGTTGCCGCGTTCGTCGCATGCACGGCAATGCTCGAGGCAATGCCCTGACGACGGTGGAGCCTGCTGCGTTCAGCGGTCATGTCGTCACCGCGCGTTGCACCGCTACCGGCAGTCGACCAAGGTTCGACCCTACCAGGCGCCTTCGTGCGCCAGTAGGGTCGGTTCCCGAGCGACTGCCGATAACCCCTGCCGCGTTCATCGCACGCATGGCAATGATCGAAGCAACGCCCTGCGACGCAAAAAAAACGGGCCCCTTGCGGGGCCCGTTCGATCATGGCGCAGCGAGACCGCTGCGGCCCGATCAGAAACTGGCGCGCATGTCCACCGAGTACTGGGTGACGTCGCGGTAAGCCTGCACTTCGCCGACCAGGCCCCAGGTACGGGTGAAGTTGACCTGGCCGCCGACATTGCCGACCCAGGTGCCCTTGAAATCGCTGCCACCGTCCAGGTAACCGGCCTTGGCCCACGCTTCGGTACGCACCGACGGCTTGCCGCGCACACCCAGGGTGGCACGACCGGCGTTGGTGTGGTCCTTGTCCTTGGCGCTGTCGAAACCGTCGACCGACAGCTTGGCTTCCACGTTCTGGCGCACCCAGGCGATGTCGGCGGTGAAGTCGACCCGGTCGCTCATTTCCATGTGGTAACCGATACCCAGCTCCGGCTGGTTCAGCTCCAGCTTGAGGCGGGCGTCGTAGCCGGCGACGTTGCCGTTGTAGCTCTTGGACAGGTACGACCACGCACCGAACACATTGACCTGCGGGCCGATGTCGAACGAGCCGCGGATGTAGCCGCCGTCCACCTTCGGATCGTTGAAGCCGTCGTCGTTGGTGTCCATCTGGGTCCAGCCGGCTTCGACGTAGGTGTAGCTGACGCGTTCGGCGGCCGAGGCGGCGAACGGAGTTGCGGCCAGCAGGGCGGCGGCCAGAAGCATCTTGCGCATGTGGATTCCTTGGGTAGTGAGGTCCATTTCAGCCGGCCCGACAGGACGGCAGGGCGGCGATCGGTGCCGCGCGGGCCGGATGTTAACAAGTTTTTTACGGAAAGCGGGCGCTCAGCTCGCCCTGATACAATGCGCGGGCCGGTTCGCCGGTACACAAACGTCTTCAGGGCGGGGTGCGATTCCCCACCGGCGGTAGGTGCGCAAGCACGAGCCCGCGAGCGCTTCCAGCCCCGCTGGAAGGTCAGCAGATCCGGTCCGATGCCGGAGCCGACGGTATAGTCCGGATGAAAGAAGACGGTGCGGCCGGGCCTTTGCGCGCGGCGTGCACCACTATGCCTTGCGGCGTTTTTCGCTCACTTTCCGCGGAGAACGTTCCTTGTTTACTGGAATCATCGAAGGCGTCGGCCGTCTGGCCGCACGCGACACCATCGGCGGCGATGTCCGCTTCACCTTCAACGTCGGCAGCCTGCCGTTCGACGCCGTGCAGCTGGGCGAGAGCATTGCCGTCAATGGCGTGTGCCTGACCGTCATCGCCCATGACGCCACCAGTTTCCAGGCCGATGCCTCGACCGAGACGCTGGGCCTGACCACGCTTGGCCAACTGGCCGACGGCGCGGTGATCAACCTGGAGCGCGCGATGCGCCCGACCGACCGTCTCGGCGGCCACCTGGTCAGCGGCCACGTCGATGGCCTGGGCCGGGTGCTGTCGGTGCACGAGGACGCCCGTGCCCAACGCTGGCGCTTCGCCGCCCCGGCCGCGCTGCTGCGCTACATCGCCAGGAAGGGCTCGATCTGCGTGGACGGGGTCAGCCTGACCGTCAACGAGGTCGACGATGCCGGCTTCGAGGTCGCGCTGATCCCGCATACCGTGGCCAACACCGCCTTTGGCGCCACCGCCGTGGGCGACGCGGTCAACCTGGAAATCGACCTGGTCGCCCGCTATGTGGAGCGTCTGCTCGCCATGCCGGCCAATGCCCAACCGCTGCACGGTGCAGGAGCGCGCGCATGAATTTCGCCCCCATCCCCGAAATCCTCGAGGACATCCGCCTGGGCCGCATGGTGGTGATCGTCGATGACGAAGACCGCGAGAACGAAGGCGACCTGATCATGGCCGCCGAGCTGGTCAAGCCGTCGGACATCAACTTCATGGTCACCCATGGCCGGGGCCTGGTGTGCCTGCCGCTGACCCGCGAGCGCGCCGCCGATCTGGGCCTGGCGCCGATGGTGCAGGCCAATACCGCGCAGTTCCAGACCAACTTCACGGTGAGCATCGAAGCTGCCGAGGGGGTCACCACCGGCATCTCGGCCTATGACCGCGCCCATACCATCCGTACCGCGGTCAAGCCCGATGCCAAGCCGGCCGACCTGCACCAGCCGGGCCATATCTTCCCGCTGATCGCCCAGCCCGGCGGGGTGCTGACCCGCGCCGGCCACACCGAGGCCGGGGTCGACCTGGCCATGCTGGCCGGGCTGGAACCGGCCGGCGTGCTGGTGGAAATCCTCAACCCCGACGGCAGCATGGCGCGCCGCCCGGAACTGGAGGTGTTCGCCCGCGAGCACGGCCTGAAGATGGGCTCGATCGCCGACCTGATCGCCTACCGCCTGGCCACCGAAAAGACCGTCGAGCGCGTCGACGAGCGCGAGATCGACACCGAGTTCGGCCCGTTCACGCTGGTCACCTACCGCGACCGGATCGCCCATGACCTGCATTTCGCCCTGGTCCGCGGCCCGGTGGATGCCGCTCCGACCCTGGTCCGGGTGCAGGTGGAGAACCCGCTGGCCGACCTGCTGCACTGGCGTCGCGACGATTTCGGGGTGGCCTCCACCGATGCCCTGCGCGCCATCGCCGCGGCCGGGCGCGGGGTGATGGTGGTGTTGTCGGCGCCGCGCGACAGCAACAGCCTGCTGGCCCGCCTGCGCCAGCAGCCGGCCCCGGTCACCCCCGGCAAGGACAAGGACGTGGGCCAGTGGCGCCGCAACGGCGCCGGCGCGCAGATCCTGTCCGACCTGGGCCTGGGCAAGCTGCGCGTGCTGGGCACCCCGCGCCGTCAGATCGGCCTGGCCGGTTATGGCCTGGAAGTGGTCGAGACGGTGGAGAACACGTCATCGCATGCGCGCTGACGCCCCCCGATTTGCTTCGCAAACCGCGGGTCCCTCTTACCATCATCCAGACCCCCGCCGCTCCGCGGCAGCCCCCTGACTCAGGGGGAACACGTCATCGCATGCGCGCTGACGCCCCCCGATTTGCTTCGCAAACCGCGGGTCCCTCTTACCATCATCCAGACCCCCGCCGCTTCGCGGCAGCCCCCTGACTCAGGGGGCTTTCCCATCCGACCCGTCCCGTAACGCGCGGCGACCCGGCTACACGCGGCCATGCGCTAGAATATTCATCTATTAAATGGACCCCACGCCGAACATGAGCCATTACGAAGGCGACCTCCGTACTCCGGAAAAGGCCCGTTTCGCCATCCTCGCCAGCCGCTGGAACGCCCGCATCACCGACGTGCTGGTGGCCGGCGCGCGGCAGAGCCTGGCCGGCAACGGGATCGACGAGACCGCCATCGACGTGATCCGGGTGCCCGGCGCCTGGGAACTGCCGCTGGTCGCCGCGCGCCTGGCCGCCGCGCATGAACATGCGGCCATCATCGCCCTGGGCTGCGTGATCCGTGGCGACACCCGCCACTACGAACACGTCGCCGATGGCTGTGCCGACGGCCTGATGCGCGTGCAGCTGGACTTCGGCGTGCCGGTGCTCAATGGCGTACTGGCCGTCGAGCGGGCCGAGGATGCCGAAGCCCGCGCCGGTGGCAGCCACGGCAACAAGGGTGAGGAAGCCGCACTGACGGCGTTGGAAATGGTCAATCTTCTGGAGCAGTTGCCGTGAACAAGTCAACCCCGGGCAAGCCCTCCGGCAAGCCGGTCCGCCGCGATGGCGTCGACCCGGTGCTGCGCTCGCGCGCCCGTCGCCGCGCCCTGCAGGCGATCTACGCCTGGCAGATCTCCGGTGGCAACGTGCAGTCGGTGGTGGCGCAGTTCGCCCACGAACAGGCCCGCGAAATCGCCGATCTGGCCTATTTCGAAGCCCTGGTGCACGGCGTGCTGGACCACCGCAAGGACCTGGACGAGGCGCTGGACCCGTACCTGGACCGCGGCATCGAGGAAGTGGACGCGATCGAGCGTGCCGCGCTGCGCGTGGCGGCCTATGAAATGCGCTATCGCCTGGACGTGCCGTACCGGGTGGTGATCAACGAAGCGATCGAGTCGGCCAAGCGTTTTGGCTCCGAGCACGGCCACACCTACGTCAACGGCGTACTGGACCGCGCGGCGGTGGAATGGCGCAAGGCCGAAAACGGGGGGTAACGACGGCGCATTCGCGCTGTCGCCCCACATTTTGCGTTGCAAAACGCGGGCCCCCGGCTCATAAGCCTCCACACCCCCGCGGCTCCGCCGCGCCCCCTTGACTCAAGGGGGGCTATGTCCTCCGGCCATTGCTGCGGTGTCTGCAGGATCTTCGGAGACCGGTAGGTACCGACCGTTGGTCGGCACACGCCCCCCGCAGGAACCCTCATGTCCCTCGCCGAATTTTTGCTGATCGAACGCATCCGTGCCCGCACCGGCGCACGCGCCGACGTGGCGCTGGGGATCGGCGATGATGCCGCGCTGCTGCAGCCGCGCGCCGGCGAACAGCTGGCGGTGACCGCTGACACGCTCAACAGCGGCGTGCATTTTCCGTCGGAAACCCCGGCCTTCGAGATCGGCTGGAAGACCCTGGCGGTAAACCTGTCCGACCTGGCCGCGATGGGCGCGCGCCCGGCGTGGTGCACGCTGGCGCTGTCGCTGCCGACGGCCGAAGCGGCCTGGGTCGACGCCTTCGCCGACGGTTTCTTCGCGCTGGCCGACGAACACGACATCGTGCTGATTGGCGGCGATACCACCCGCGGCCCGTTGTCGCTGTCGGTCACCGCGATCGGCCAGGTCGCCGCCGGCCAGGCGCTACGCCGTGATGCGGCGCAGGTGGGCGACGATATCTGGGTCAGCGGCACCCTGGGCGATGCGGCCGGTGCGCTGCGCCTGTGGCAGCAGGGCCGGCTGGACGTTGCCGCGGTCGCCGCCGACGACGACCACGAACAGCTGCGCCAGCGCCTGCTGTGCCCGCTGCCGCGGGTCAAGCTCGGCCAGCGCCTGCGCGCCTACGCGCACGCGGCCATCGATATCTCCGACGGTCTGCTCGCCGACCTGGGCCATATCGTGGCGCGCAGCGGCGTGGCCGCGCAGCTGGAGGTGGACACCCTGCCGGTGTCCGCGGCGCTGCGCAACGCGCTGGGCCGCGAGCAGGCGCGCGATTGCGCGCTGCGCGGCGGCGATGACTACGAACTGTGCTTCACCGCCGCCGCCGACCAGCGCGATGCGTTGCACGCACTGGCCAACATGCTGGCCCTGCCGCTGACCCGGATCGGCCGGATCACCGCCGGCCAGGGCGTGCACGGCGACAACCTGCCCGGCGCGGACGGCTACCAGCATTTCGCCGGCTGAGCGTGCGGCCTGCGGCCGTCGCCTGGTCGATCGGGTACGCGGCGCTCAGGCCAGCGGGGGCAGCACCTTGCCCGGGTTGAGGATATGGTCCGGGTCCAGCGCGTGCTTGATCGCGCGCATCGCCGCCAGCGTGGCCGGGCTGAAGGCCTGGGCCATGAAATCGCGCTTGGCCAGGCCGATCCCGTGTTCGCCCGACAGCGTGCCGCCCAGCGCCAGGGTCAGCTGGAAAATGCGCGGCAGCGCGGCCTGCGCGCGTGCGTTCTCGTCGGCATCGTCGGGGTGGTAGAGGATGTTGACGTGCAGGTTGCCGTTGCCGGCATGACCGAAGGTGACGATGGTCAGGCCGAATTCCCGCGCCAGCGCCTGTACCCCGGCGACCAGTTCGGGAATGCGCGACACCGGCACCACCACGTCCTCGTTGATCTTGCCCGGGGCGATGCTGCGCAGCGCCGGTGACAGCGCCTTGCGCGCGGCCCACAGTTTTTCGCGCGCGGCCCCTTCCATCGCCACGTCCAGCGCCAGCAGGCCCTCGCCTTCGGCCGCACTGGCCAGCGCCTGCAGCAGATAGGGGAGGGTGTCGTGGTCGCCGTCGGCCTCCACCAGCAGCATCGCGCCGGCGTCGGGCACCTGCGCACCATTGCCGCGCAGCAGCTGCAGGCTGCGCGCATCCATGAACTCCAGCCGGGTCGGCACCACCGGTTGCGCCATCAGCCGCGACACCGCCGCGGCGGCGGCATCGGCATCGCGGTACAGCACGCGCAGGCCGGCCTGGGCCACCGGCAGCGGGGTGAGCTTCAAGGTGGCTTCCACGATCAGCGCCAGGGTGCCTTCGCTGCCCACCAGCAGGTGGGTCAGGTCGTAGCCGGTGGCGTCCTTGGTATAGGCGCCGCCGCACTGGATCAGTTCCCCGGCGCCGGTCACCGCCACCAGCCCCAGCACGTTGTCGCGGCTGGTGCCGTACTTCACTGCGCGTGGGCCGCCGGCATTGCAGGCCAGGTTGCCGCCGATGCTGCAGATCTCCGCGCTGGACGGGTCCGGCGCCCAGAACAGGCCGTGCGGCGCCAGCGCCTGCTGCAGGTCGCCGTTGAGCACGCCCGGCTCGACCACCGCGCAGCGGTTGCCGGGCTGGATGTCGACGATGCGGTCCATGCGCGCGAACGACAGCACGATGCTGCCGTTGACCGGCACCGCCGCGCCGGTGGTGCCGGTGCCGGCGCCGCGCGCGACCAGCGCGATGCGGTGCGCGCGGCAGGCGCGTACCAGCGCCACCACCTGGGCGCGGTCGCGCGGGAACGCCACGCCGAGCGGCAACTGGTGCCGCCAGGAGTTGTCCTGCGCGGCAGCGGCCAGCGCGGCGTCATCGGTACGCCAGCCGTCCTCGCCGAGCAGGGCCTGTACGGCGGCGAGGAAAGTGGCGGGCAGGGCAGCAGTCATCAGCGATTCCGGGGCGGGACAGGGGCGGGCTGGACCAGCTTCCAGCCGATCACCGCGGCGGCCAGCGGCAGCCACACCCAGCGCAGTTCGGACAGCAGCGTGGCCAGCCCGCGCGCGCTGAAGAACTGCCCGGCGAACGGCGATACGCGGATCGGCCGCCATGGCGCGAACAGGCGTTCGCCGCTCCATGGCCACCACAGCGCAACGCCGAGCCCGCCGGAGGTCAATGCATCCAGCAGCGGATGCGACAGTGCACTGATGCCGACGAACGCAGCGGCCTGCACCGCGCCGGCGCGCAGCGGGCGGTGCCCGGCGGCGGCCAGCAGGGCCAGCAGCGCGGCGAACAGCACCGAATGGCTGGCGCCGCGATGGCCGAAGCTGTCGGCGTAGGGAACACGCAGGGCGAAGGCCAGTACGTCGGCGTCGGGCAGCATGGCCGCGACCACGCCGGCGGCCAGCAACGGGCGGGATATGCGCCCGCGGTCGGCCGCGCACCACAACGCCAGCGGAATGGCCGCATGGGTGAAAATGCTGGGCATCAGTGCGTGCGGTCCATCAACAATCCTCCAGCCGGAAGGCGTCGCGCAGCCAGTGCAACTGCGGCGGGTCGCCGCTGGCGTCGATCACATCGAAGCGGCACGGACGCTCGGCCAGGGCCGGGTGGGCGGCCAGGAACAGTTGCGCGGCCAGGACCAGCTTGCGCCGCTTGCGCAGGTCCACCGACGCCGCGCCACCGCCGAAGCCGGCGCTGGCGCGGTACCGCACTTCGACGAAGACCGTGGTTTCACCGTCGCGCATGATCAGGTCCAGCTCGCCGCCGCGGTAACGCGCGTTGCGGCTGATCGGGCTCAGCCCGGCCTGGCACAGGTACGCCTGCGCGGCGGTTTCCACCGCCGCGCCGCGGCGTGCCCGCTCGCTGGGCATGGCCGTCAGTTGCTGCTGGCGATCGGCATCGGCCGGCCGCCGCTGAAGGTCGACCACGCCGGCACCCGCAGCACGTTGCCGTTGCTGTCCAGGAACAAGGTGCCGGTGGCGCCGGCCAGGCCGCCTTCGTTGGCCATCTTGTCCAGGTAGGCGCTGATCTTCCACGCGTCGAAACCGAACGCGAACAGGCGGCCGGATGCGCCGCGCGCCGACGGCAGGATCTGCCCGGCGGTGGTCGCCGACGGCAGCCCGGCCACGCCGCGCACGTTCCAGGCTTCGTTCGGATAGACGATGCCGTCCAGCGCCATGTCTTCTTCCACCTTGCCGGCGCCCACGGTCAGCTGCGAGGTGCCCACGCGGGTGGCGCCACCGGCACCGGCCAGCGCCAGCTGCGGCGCGAGCGCGCGTGCCTGCGGGGCCTTCACCGCCAACAGCACGCCATCGACCGCACCGGCATTGCGCACCTGCGCGCCGATGTCGCCGACGTTGTCGCCGACCGCGATCCTGGCCAGCACCTGGCCGCCGCGCTGGGCGAAGCGTTCGGCAAAGGCGGCCGCGGCGCGGCGGCCGTTGTCGTCGTTGCTGTGGATCACCAGCACCTTGCTGCGCTCGCGGCCGCGCAGGTATTCGGCGGCGATGATGCCGTCGTCTTCCGGTGCCAGCGAGAACCCGGCGCTGCCTGACGGCGGGCTGCCCTTGCCGCGGTTCAGGGCCAGCACCGGCACCGGCAGCTGGGCGCGGCCGAACACCGCATCGACCTCGTCGCGGCCGAGCGGGCCGACGATGAAGTCCGCGCCGGCGCTCACCGCCTTGTCGTAGGCGGCCACGGCACCGGCGGCGGTGCCGGCGGTATCGATGAACTGGATGTCCGGACGGCGCCGGTTCTCGCCGTAGTAGCCACTGAGCAGGCCATCGCGGACCGGCTGGGCGGCCGTGGCCAGGCGTCCGCTGAGCGGCAACAGCACCGCCAGCTTGACCGGTGGGCGGTAACCATCGCTCATCGCCGGCGGGCGCTTGCTGGTATCGAACTGCGCGGCGCCATCACGATCGAACGGACGCGGCAGCGGCAGGCCGCGCGCGATCAGCGCACGGCCGGCGAAGTTGTACAGCGGCTCGTTGGCCGGCAGGGCGGCCGCGCGGGCGCGCAGGGTGGCATCGTCCAGGCTGCCGAGCAGGCTGGCGATCGCCTGCTGGTTGTCGCTGCGCGCCTTGCCGGCCAGCGCTGCATGCGCGCGCGCACGTTCCTGGGCGGCACCGATGTTGTCGCCGGTGGCCTGCAGCGCATTGGCGCGGGCCAGCTGCCAGCGGGTGCGCAGCGTCGGCACCACCGTGTCGGAGGATTCCTTCAGCAGGGCCAGTGCCTGCGCCGGCTGCTTGTCGGCCAGGGCCAGTTCGGCGCTGGTCAGCTGGTAACGCTGCAGGCTGGCCCCGCCCAGCTGGCGTGCGGTGAGCTGGGTCAGCAGGCTGCGCGCGCGGGCGCTGTCGCCGGCCTCGTTCCAGGCAAAGGCCGCATCGGCCAGTGCGGCGCTGCGCGCGCCGCCCTTGAGCGTGTTGGCCAGGGCTTCCAGCTGCACGGCCGCATCGCGCGGCTTGCCCTGTTCGATCAAGGCAAGCGCCTGGGCCTGGGCCGGCGATTCGGGCGCGCTGGTCAGGCTCGTCGTGGCGCAGCCGGCCATCAGCAGCAGCGACAACGATAGGGCGGAGATCCGTGCAGCGGGCTTGTTCATGATCAGGTCCATTCGATGGGGGCAGCGGCCGTGGCCGGGGAACGGTACGATTCTACCCTTGACCCATGAGTGCCGTTGCGATGAGTGCTGTCCCTACGCTGTATGTCGTTGCCACCCCGATCGGCAACCTGGCCGACCTGACGCCGCGGGCGCAGGACGTGCTGCGCTCGGTGGCCGCCATCTGTGCCGAGGACACCCGCCGCAGCGGCCAGCTGCTGGCCCATTTCGGCATCCAGCAACCGCTGGTGGCGCTGCACGACCACAACGAGGAAGCCCTGGCGCAGCGCATCGTCGGCCGCCTGCTGGGCGGGGAGTCGCTGGCCCTGGTCAGCGATGCCGGCACCCCGCTGGTCAGCGACCCCGGCTACCGCCTGGTGCGCGCGGCGCGTGCCGCCGGCATCCGGGTCAGCCCGGTGCCCGGGGCCTGTGCGGCGATCGCCGCGCTGAGCGTGGCCGGCCTGCCCAGCGACCGTTTTACTTTCGAAGGCTTCCTGCCGGCCAAGGCCTCCGGCCGCCGCGAGCGCCTGCAGGGCCTGGCCGGCGAGACCCGCACCCTGGTGTTCTACGAGTCCTCGCACCGCATCGTCGAATCGCTGGCCGACATGGTGGCCGCCTTCGGTGCCGAGCGCCCGGCGGTGCTGGCGCGCGAGCTGACCAAGCTGTTTGAGACCGTGCTCGATGGCGACCTGGCCGCGCTGCTGCGCCAGGTGGAGGCCGACGACAACCAGCGCAAGGGCGAATTCGTGGTGATGGTGCAGGGCGCGGCCAGCGACGAGGAGGCCCAGCTGGCCCAGGGCCGGCGCCTGTATGCCAAGCTCAGCGAGCACCTGCCGCCGTCGACGGCGGCCAAACTGGCCGCCGAACTGACTGGCGCGCCGCGCAAGGCCTTGTACGGCGGTTGACCGGCGCGGGCGTGTTTTGTGGGACAATGCGCACGGCGGAGTCGGCCAGACAGTCGCGTCATCCCTTGCGGATGCCGAGGAAAGTCCGGGCTCCACAGGGCAAGGTGCCAGGTAACGCCTGGGCGGCGCGAGCCGACGGACTAGTGCAACAGAAAGATACCGCCTACGTTCCCTTCGGGGAGCCGGTAAGGGTGAAATGGTGCGGTAAGAGCGCACCGCGAGTCTGGTAACAGACCGGCACGGCAAACCCCACCTGGAGCAAGACCAAATAGGGACCTAATGGCGTGGCCCGCGTCGGGTCCGGGTAGGTTGCTTGAGCACTGCGGTGACGCAGTGCCTAGAAGAATGACTGTCCACGACAAAACCCGGCTTATCGGCCGGCTCCGCCGCTTTTTTCGCGGATTCGCGAAAAAAGCCCCAAGGTTTGCTGCGCAAACCTTGGGCCCCAGGCCACCAGCCTCCAATTCCCCGCGGCTAGCGCCGCGCCCCCTTTACTAAAGGGGGCTGTTCCACCAGAGGGTTTGACGACATCGGTGGGGCCGAACCCTGGTCGACTGCCGATAGCGGTGACATCGCTTTGGCGACATGAGCCTGGGTGGAAATGCACCGCACTGCTCTCCGTTTGTCGGTCATGCCGGCATCGCGCCTGGATACCTTCCGTGCGGTTGAGCAAGCTGCAACCCTACCGACGGCGATGTGTCGGTCTCGGTAGGGTCGAACCTTGGTCGACTGCCGATAACGGTGAGCGTCGCGTTGGCGACATGACCCTGGGCGAAGGCGGCTTTGTCGCCCGGTCATGCCGGCACCGCGCCTGCACGTTGCCGGCCGTTGAGCAGGCCGCAACCCGGCCGGGGCGGTTTCTCCGGCCGCGGTTGCTCCACTTACTCTCCCAGGTGCGCCGGTTCGCGGGCCAGGCTGTCGCGGTATTGCGCGGCGGAGATGAACTGGCTGAAGGCTTCGCACCAGACCACCACAGTGGTGTAGTCGTCCACGGCGACGGTGTCGGGTACCTCCAGCAGGAAACGTTCGAAGGTTTTGACGTCGCCGATCAGCTGCGCGTCCTGCTTGATGCGCAGGAAATCGCTGCGCGTGTCGACGAACTCCCGGGTCAGGTACAGCTTGTAATCCGGGCCGGGGCCCATCTTGCCGTGGAAGGCGATCTGGTCGTGGCTGACGCTGACCTTGCCGTCGGCCCAGTGCACCGCGTCGCTGCCCTTGAGGTCGCGTCGGAAGGTGCTGCGGTAGCTGGCCTTGCCCATCACTTCGTCCACCTGTTGGGCCGATGGGCCGTCCGGGGCGGTCAGGATCGGCAGCAGGTAGACGCCCAGGCCAACACCCAGGCCCAGGGCCAGGGCGTGGGTGGCGGCCAGGATCAACAGTCGTCGGTTCATCAGGAAATTCCCTCTGGAAAGGCGCGTGGCGCCACCGGCGCGGCAGGCGTCGGCATTCCTGTAGAGGAGGGCCGCAGGCGGAATGATCCGCGCCTGCGGTCTGTGTTCAGCCGGCGGTGCCGATCGGCAGCGTGGTCTGGCCCACGCAGTGCCCATCCGGGTCGAACCGGCGTTCGCTGATGAAACCGTGGCCACGGGCATCCAGTGCGATCACCGTGCTGGCGCGGGTGCCGTAGTCGGGGCTGGTGATGAAGGCCGACGACAGCCAACGTTCGCGCTCCAGGCCGATCCCGGTATCAGGCAGGTCGCGCTCGGCGGCCTGGCTGGGGTCGGCCAGCGCCTGCCACAGCGGGTCCAGCGCGTCTTCGCCGGCCGCCACCCAGGCGCGCAGCGCCGCGTTCAAGGCCAGGGTTTTCGGCCAGGGCGCGTCCAGCGGCCCGTTGGACATGCCATGGATGCCCGGCGCCAGGGGTTGCCGTCGCGCCGGGTGGTTGCCCAGGAACTGGCAGCTGTCGGCGTCGGCCAGCAGCAGGTTGAACGGGGCGTAGGCGGCCGCGGCGGCGGCCACGGTGTGGGCAACGCTGGCCGCCGGGGCGGTGCCGCGCAGGTAATCGGCCACCAGCGCGCCGCGCGAAGGGCCGGTCTGGCGGGCCAGCGGGTCGCGCACATTGGTGACCACCGCCATCCGCCCCTGCCGTCCCACCCCGGCCCAGGTGCCGCCCGAGCGCAGGTCGCGTCCGGCGATGACCCCGGTATCCGGGGCCGGCCAGGCCGTCAGCGGGGCGGTCGGGCGGGCGTGGAACTCATCGCGGTTGCCGGCCATGACCAGTTGCCAGCGTGGGTGGGTTTTCCAGGCAAGAGCGAGCAGGCACATGGCCCGCATTGTGCCGGGTTTGCGCAGGCACGGGCCGGTGGCGACAGCGGTGCAGATGAATGCGGCGCCATGTTTCACGCCATCTGCACGGGACTGAACTTCGGCCCAATCTCAAAAAATGAGACGAAACAGCAACTTGTGGATAAGCCTTGAACAAGTCTCTAAACATTGCTGCAAGCCCTTGATGCGCAAAGTGATTTCCGGCTCGCAAAGTTGTTGACAACCCAATTGGCACTGCTAAGGTGGGCAACAGAGGCAAAACCGGGTTTTTTGTGGTTTTTCGTGGTTCAATGTTTCACCGGGCGAAGGAAAAGGTGCACGCGTCGTGTTTCAGGGCGAGACGGCCATCACAGTTGACGATAAAGGGCGCATGGCGGTTCCCACCGCGCATCGCGACCTGGTCGCGCGCGTGAGCAACAACCGGCTGGTCCTGACCTACAACCCCTTCGAGTCCGGCTGCCTGTGGCTGTACGCCGAGCAGGAATGGGAACGGGTCCGCGACGACGTCATGGCCAAGCCCAACACACAGCGCGTCGTGCGTCTGCTGCAACAGAAGCTGGTCGGTTCGGCCGCGCATCTGGAGCTGGACGGCAACGGCCGCATCAGTATTCCTGCCAGCCACCGCGGTGCCGTTGGTATTGAAAAGAAGGCGGTTCTGCTCGGCATGGGCGACAAATTCGAATTGTGGAGCGAGCAGGCACATCGCGCGTTGATCCAGCAGACATTGTCTGACGGGGATCTGGGCGATGGGTTGCTCGACCTGAAGTTGTGAGCCGGGGTGCCCGGATGCGCGGAGCAGCGCAGGCCGGTCACCTTCCGGTGTCGCAGTCGCCGGCGGGGCACCTGCCGGTCCTGTACACACAGGTCCTGGATGGCCTGAGGGTGATCGAAAACGGTACGTATCTCGATGGCACGTTTGGTCGTGGCGGTCACGCCCGTGGCGTGCTCGAGCAACTCGGTCCCGGAGGCCGGCTGCTGGTCATGGACAAGGATCCCGAAGCGATTGCGGTGGCCGAGCGCGATTTCGCGCCGGACCGGCGCGTGTCGATCTTCCGGGGCAGCTTCGCCGACCTGCTGCATTGGGAGGCGACCGCCGAGGGCCTGGACGGAGTGTTGTTCGACCTGGGCGTGTCCTCGCCGCAGCTGGATGTGGCCGAGCGCGGTTTCAGTTTCGGCAAGGACGGCCCGCTGGACATGCGCATGGACCCGGACAGCGGCGAGAGCGCGGCGCAGTGGCTCAATCGTGCCGAAGAGCGCGAAATCGCCGACGTACTGTGGACTTACGGTGAAGAACGCCAGAGCCGGCGCATCGCCCGCGCGCTGGTGGCGCGTCGCGAGAAGCAGCCGTTCAGCCGCACCGCCGAGCTGGCCGAGGCGATCGCGGCGGTGATGCCGCGTGGCAAGGACAAGATCAACCCGGCCACGCGCAGCTTCCAGGCCATCCGTATCCATATCAATCGCGAACTGGCCGACCTTGAAGCCGGCCTGGACGCGGCGATGGCGCGCCTGAAGCCCGGCGGCCGGCTGGCGGTGATCAGCTTCCATTCGCTGGAAGACCGCATCGTCAAGCAGTTCATGAACCGCCACGCCAAGGCCCCGCCGAGCAACCGCCGGTTGCCCGAGGCGCAGCCGTTCGTGCCGATCCTGGACCTGCACGGCGGCGCGATCAAGGCCGAAGACGACGAACTGGCGGTCAATCCGCGTTCGCGCAGCGCGGTGCTGCGCGTGGCCGAAAAGCGCGCGGTGGCCGCATGAGCCGGCTGCTGCTCATCGTGCTACTGGCCTGCACCATCGCCTCGGCGATCGGGGTGGTGTTCATGCGCCATCGCCACCGCCAGACCTTCGTGGAGTTGTCCAAGGTCGAGCGTGCACGCGATGAGCTCAATATCGAATTCGGCCGCCTGCAGCTGGAGCAGGCGACCCTGGCCGAGTCCACCCGGGTCGATCGGCTGGCGCGCGAAAAGCTCGGTATGAAGTTCCCCGAAG
Source organism: Stenotrophomonas sp. KH_029 (assembly GCF_057839765.1). NCBI lineage: Bacteria > Pseudomonadati > Pseudomonadota > Gammaproteobacteria > Lysobacterales > Lysobacteraceae > Stenotrophomonas > Stenotrophomonas sp. KH_029. The sequence goes on from NZ_CM174498.1 coordinate 735,179, forward strand.
CGGCCGACGTCGTGGTGGTGCGGCCATGAACAAGACCGGCCGCAACCGCGCCCGCAACAGCTTCAACCTGCGCCAGCGCCTGAAATGGGTGGGGTTGGCGCTCGGGCTGTGCTCGGTGTCGCTGGTCGGCCGCGCCGCTTACGTGCAGATCATCAACAGCGATTTCTACCAGCGCCAGGGCGAGGCGCGCTACCTGCGCGAACTGCCGATCAACACCTCGCGCGGCATGATCACCGACCGCAACGGCGAGCCGGTGGCGGTGTCCACCCCGGTCGCCTCGATCTGGGTCAACCCGCAGGAACTGCTGCGTTCGCCGGACCGCATCCCCGAACTGGCCAGTGCGCTGGGCATGCCGCTGGACGAGTTGACCTCCAAGCTCTCGCAGAAAGCGGACAAGGAATTCATGTACCTGCGCCGCCGGATCAACCCGGACGAGGCGGAGCGGGTGGTGGCGCTGAAGATCCCGGGCGTGGCCTCGCAGCGCGAATTCCGCCGCTTCTACCCGCAGGGGGAGGCGATGGCGCACGTGCTGGGCTTCACCAATATCGACGACCGCGGCCAGGAAGGGCTGGAGCTGGCCTTCGACGAATGGCTGCGCGGCAAGGCCGGCGCCAAGCGGGTGATCCGCAACCGCAAGGGCGACACCGTCGAGAGCGACCTGCTGCGCGCTGCCGAGCCGGGTAAGGATCTCACCCTGAGCATCGACCGCCGCATCCAGTTCCTGGCCTTCAAGGAGCTGCGCAACGCGCTGATCGCCAACAAGGCGGCCGGCGGGTCGATGGTGATCATGGACGTGGCCACCGGCGAGATCCTGGCCATGGTCAACCTGCCCACCTACAACCCCAATTCGGTCGGCGGCGCCGCCCCGGACACCCGTCGCAACCGCGCGGTGACCGACCTGGTCGAGCCCGGCTCGACCATGAAGCCGTTGACCATCGCCTCGGCGCTGCAGTCGGGGGTGGTGACCAAGGACACCACGGTGGACACCAACCCCGGCTACATGGCCGTGGGCCGGTTCACCATCAAGGACGTGCCGCGCAACAACGGCGTGCTCAACGTCACCGGGGTGATCACCCGCAGCTCGAACATCGGCGCGGCCAAGATCGCCGCCAGGATGCCCGACCAGGTCTTCTACGACCACGTGCACAGCTTCGGCTATGGCGTGTCCCCGCACAGCGGCTTTCCCGGTGAATCGGCCGGCGTGCTGCCGCGGCCGGCGCGCTGGAGCGGCTCGTCCAAGACCACCATGTCCTACGGCTATGGTCTGAATGTCAGCCCGCTGCAGATCGCCACCGCGTATGCGGCGCTGGGCAACGGTGGCAGGCTGATCGCCCCGACCTTCGTCAAGGGCCAGCGCAACGAAGGCAAGCAGATCATCGACGAAGGCATCGCCAAGCAGGTGGTGGCGATGATGGAAACCGTGGTCACCCAGGGCGGCGCCAAGCAGGCGGCGGTGCTGGGCTATCACGTGGCCGGCAAGACCGGCACCGCACGCAAGGCCGGCCCCGGCGGTTACGAGCGCGGGCATTACAACGCGTTGTTCGCCGGCGTGGTGCCGGCCACCAACCCGCGCTTTGCCACGGTGATCGTGATCAACGACCCGCAGGGCGGCAAGTACTACGGCGGGCTGGTGTCCGCGCCGGTGTTCCACAACGTGATGGAAGGCGCGCTGCGCCTGATGGACGTGCCGCCGGACGACATCCAGTCCTGGCTGGCCGCCCAGCAGTCCGGAAAGCTGGGGCATAGCGCCGGTTCGTTGCCGGTACCGCCGCCGGAAACGGTGATCGCCCCGGACGCCTCGGCCGAATTCGATGCCGCGCTGCCCAGCGCGCACGCCACGGTGCCGCCCGCGCAGGGAGGCACCCAATGAGCCAGATGATGTTGCTTTCGCAGTTGCTTCCCGACGTGGTACTCAGCCACGACCCGTCCATCACCGGCCTGGTGCTGGACAGCCGTGCGGTGCGCCCGGGCAATGCCTTCGTGGCGATCGCCGGCTTCGGCGCGCACGGGCTGGGCTTTGTCGAGCAGGCGCGCGCCAACGGCGCCGGTGCGATCCTGTTCGAACCGCCGGCCCCGGCCGAACTGCCAGCGCCGGGCGATGCCATCGCCGTGCCGGGCCTGCGCGCGCGCATGGGCGCGATGGCCGACCAGTTCCACGGCCGGCCTTCGCGCGCGATGACCATGGTCGGGGTGACCGGTACCAACGGCAAAACCTCCACCGTGCAGCTGCTGGCCCAGGCCTGGCACCTGCTCGGCACCGCCAGTGGCAGCATCGGCACGTTGGGCGTGGGCTTGTATGGCCAGGTCGTTCCGACCGGCTTCACCACCCCGCTGGTGCTGCAGATGCACCAGGTGCTGGCGCAGCTGCGCGATGACGGCGCCCAGGCGGTGGCGATGGAAGTCAGCTCGCACGCGCTCGACCAGGGCCGTGTGGACGCGGTGCACTATGACGTGGCGGTGTTCACCAATCTCACCCGCGATCATCTCGATTACCACGGCGACATGGCCCAGTACGGCGCGGCCAAGGCCCGGCTGTTCCACCGCGACGGCCTCAAGGCGGCGGTGGTCAACCTCGATGACAGCTTCGGCAGCGAACTGCTGCGCACCGTCGATGCCGGCGTCCGCCAGGTTGGGCTCAGCTCGCGCGGTGCCCAGCAGGCCACCCTGCGTGCCGACTCGCTCAAGCTCGATGGTCGTGGCATCGCCTTCGACCTGGTGGTCGACGGCGCGCGCCATCCGGTGCAGTCGCCGCTGCTGGGCCGCTTCAATGTCGACAACCTGCTGGCCGTGGCGGGCGCGCTGTACGCGCTGGACCATGCCCCGGCCGTGATCGCCGCGCTGCTGTCGCGGCTGCAGCCGATCGCCGGGCGCATGAACCGGCTGGGCGGCGAGCGCGACCAGCCCACCGTGGTGATCGACTACGCCCATACCCCCGACGCGCTGGAACAGGCGCTGTCCAGCCTGCACGGCCATCTGGCCGGCCGCCTGCTGTGCGTGTTCGGCTGTGGCGGCGAGCGCGACACCGGCAAGCGCCCGCAGATGGCCGCCATCGCGGAGAAATACGCCGACGTGGTGATCGTCACCGACGACAACCCGCGCGGCGAAGACGGCGATGCGATCGTGGCCGACATCGTGGCCGGGCTGGCCAGGCCGCAGGCCGCACTGGTGCAGCGCGACCGCGCCGCCGCCATCGCCACCGCGATCGATCAGGCAGGGCAGGGCGATATCGTGCTGATCGCCGGCAAGGGCCACGAGCCCTACCAGGAAGTGCACGGCATCCAGCATCCCTTCGATGACACCGAGGTGGCTGGCCGGGCGCTGGCCGCGCGGCAGGCCGGAACCCCGCGCGTGGATGCGGAGGACGCGCCATGAAGCGCACTCCGCTGTCGCTGGTCGCGCACTGGGCCGGTGGCGAAATCCACGGCGAAGACACCGCCATCGATGCCATCAGCAACGATACCCGCACCCTGGGCCCGGGCAGCCTGTACGTGGCGTTGCGTGGCGAACGTTTCGACGGCCATGATTTCGCCGCCGACGCGATCGCACGTGGTGCCTCGGCGTTGCTGGTCGAGCGCCTGCTGGACGTGGCGCTGCCGCAGATCGTGGTCGCCGACAGCGAACGTGCGCTGGGCCGCATCGCCCACGGCATGCAGCGCGACCGCAGCACCCAGGTGTTCGCCATCACCGGCAGCAACGGCAAGACCAGCGTCAAAAGCCTGCTGCTGGCCATCCTGGAACAGGTTGCGCGCGACCAGCACAAGGTGGTCTACGCCAACCCGGGCAACCGCAACAACGAGATCGGGCTGCCGCTGGCCGTGCTCGATGCGCCCGAAGACGCCGACTTCGCCATCTACGAGATGGGCGCCGGCAAGCCGGGCGACATCGCCTACCTGACCGACATCGTGCGCCCGCGCTATGCGCTGGTGAACAACATCGCCCCGGCGCACCTGGAGCGCATGGGCAGCCTGCAGGGCGTGGCCAGCACCAAGGGCGCGATCTACGCCGCGCTGCCGGCCGATGGCGTGGCGGTGATCAATGCCGACGACGCCTTCGGTATCTGGTTCGAACAGCACATCCTCGGCCAGCCGCCGCGTAGCCGCATGCTGCGCTACGGGCTGGACCACAGCGCCGATGTGTCCGCGCTGGCGATCCGTCCCGGCGCCACCGGCAGCCAGTTCCTGCTCACCGTGAAGGCCGCGCCGCGCATGGATGCGCAAGTGGAGCGGTCGCAGGATGCGATGGAGCACCAGGTGGAAATCGCCCTGGCCTTGCCCGGCCGCCACAACATCAGCAATGCGCTGGCCGCCGCCTCGCTGGCGCTGGCCGCCGGTATCGGCCTGGACCAGATCGCCGCCGGCCTGGCCCGCGCCGAACCGGTGCCCGGCCGCCAGATCGCGCACCAGCTGCCCAACGGCGCGGTGCTGATCGACGACAGCTACAACGCCAACCCCGGCTCGCTGGCCGCCGCGATCGACGCCCTGGCCGGTACCAAGGCCGAAGGCTGGCTGGTGCTGGGCGACATGCGCGAACTCGGCCCGGACGGTGAGGCGTTGCATGCCCAGGCCGGCCGCCGCGCGCGCGATGCCGGGCTCAAGCGCCTGTACACACTAGGCCCGCTGAGTGCGGCCGCATCGGCCGCCTTCGGCGACGGTAGCCGGCACTTCCAGGACCACGACAGCCTGGCCGCCGCGCTTGCCGTCGACCTGCATGCCGGCGTGCGTTGCCTGGTCAAGGGCTCGCGCGGCAGTGCCATGGACAAAATTGTGAAAGCGCTGCTGGCGCGAGGAGAGGAAACCCCCCATGTTGCTTGAACTGGCCCGATGGTTGCAGCAGTTGGAGAGCCTGTTCGGGCTGTTCGGCTATCTGACTCTGCGTGGCATCCTCGCCGCCCTGACCGCGCTGTTCCTGTCGCTGTGGCTGGGCCCGGCGATGATCCGCAAACTGGCCCAGTTCAAGGGCGGCCAGCCGATCCGTACCGACGGCCCGCAGAGCCACTTCTCCAAGGCCGGCACGCCGACCATGGGCGGCTCGCTGATCCTGCTCACCATCACCTTGTCGGTGCTGATGTGGGCCGACCTGCGCAACCGCTATGTGTGGGTGGTGCTGGCGGTGATGCTGTGCTTCGGCGCGATCGGCTGGTACGACGACTGGATCAAGATCGTGCGCCGCGACCCGAACGGTCTGAAGTCGCGCTGGAAGTACCTGCTGCAGTCGATCTTCGGCCTGGCCGCCGGCCTGTTCCTGTTCTACACCGCCGACGTGCCCGCTGCGCTCACCTTCTACATCCCGATGTTCAAGTCGGTGGCGCTGCCGCTGGCCGGAATCAGCTTCGTGGCCATCGCCTACTTCTGGATCGTCGGCTTCTCCAACGCGGTCAACCTGACCGACGGCCTGGACGGGCTGGCGATCATGCCCACGGTGCTGGTCGCCTGCGCGCTGGGCGTGTTCGCCTATGCCTCGGGCAACGTGGTGTTCTCCAGCTACCTGCAGATCCCGCAGATTCCCGGTGCCGGTGAACTGGTGATCATCTGCGCGGCGATCGCCGGCGCCGGCCTCGGCTTCCTGTGGTTCAACACCTACCCGGCCATGGTGTTCATGGGCGACATCGGCGCGCTGGCGCTGGGTGCGGTGCTGGGCACCATCGCGGTGATCACCCGCCAGGAACTGGTGCTGGTGATCATGGGCGGGGTGTTCGTGATCGAAACGCTGTCGGTGATGATCCAGGTCGCTTCGTTCAAGCTGACCGGCAAGCGCGTATTCCGCATGGCCCCGATCCACCACCACTTCGAACTGAAGGGCTGGCCGGAGCCGCGCGTGATCGTGCGCTTCTGGATCATCTCGGTGGTGCTGGTCCTGGTCGGCCTGGCCACGTTGAAGGTCCGCTGATGAACGACCTGTCGCGCCAGGCAACCCGCCTTGAAGCCATCGGAGGCCACTTCGACAAGTGGCTGCTGGGCGCGATCATCGCGCTCACCGGGCTGGGCGTGGTGATGGTCGCGTCGAGCTCGATCGCGTTGATGAGCAGTCCGTTCTACTACCTCAACCGCCACCTGATCTTCCTGGCGGTCGGCATCGTGCTGGCGATCATCGCCATGCGCACCGAACTGAAGACCATCGAACAATACAACCAGGTGCTGCTGCTGGGCTGTTTCGCGCTGCTGGTGGTGGTGTTCGTCCCCGGCCTGGGCAGCAGCGTCAACGGCGCCCGCCGCTGGATCAACCTGGGCATCTCCAAGTTCCAGACCGTCGAAGCGGTCAAGGTGCTGTACATCGTGTGGCTGTCCAGCTACCTGGTGCGCTTCCGCGACGAGGTCAATGCGACCTGGCCGGCGATGCTCAAGCCGCTGGGCGTGGCCGGCGCGCTGGTGGTATTGCTGCTGCTGCAGCCCGATTTCGGCTCGTCCACCCTGCTGTTGGCGATCACTGCCGGCATGCTGGTGCTGGGCGGGGTCAACATGCCGCGCATGTCGATGCCGGTGGTGTTCGGCCTGGTGGCGATGAGCGCGCTGGCGATCATCGAACCCTACCGCATGCGCCGCATCACCTCCTTCCTGGACCCGTGGGCCGACCAGCAGGGCGACGGCTACCAGCTGTCCAACGCGCTGATGGCCGTGGGCCGCGGCGAGTGGACCGGGGTGGGCCTGGGCAACTCGGTGCAGAAGCTGTACTACCTGCCCGAGGCGCATACCGACTTCATCTTCTCGGTCACCGCCGAGGAGCTGGGCTTCATCGGTACCTGCCTGATCATCGGTCTGTACGCCCTGCTGGTCGGCCGCACCTTCTGGCTGGGCATGCGCTGCGTGGAGATGAAGCGCCACTTCTCCGGCTATATCGCCTTCGGCATCGGCCTGTGGATCAGCATGCAGAGCTTCGTCTCGATCGGGGTCAACCTGGGCATCCTGCCGACCAAGGGCCTGACCCTGCCGCTGATTTCCTCCGGCGGTTCCAGCGTGCTGATGACCTGCGTGGCGATGGGCCTGCTGTTGCGGGTGTCCTATGAACTGGACCGCGCCGAGCGCCGCCAGGCCGTGCGCATGGGCGCGCCGGAAGGCGATGAATCGATCCACGCCGATGCGGGCGGCGCCAGTGGCGTGGGCGCAGCGACGCACGACGGCAGTTCGCGTGACAGCGCGCCGCGCGGCACCAGCCGCATGCAGCAGCGGATCGAACCGACCCTGGGGAGGATGGGATGAGCATGCGCCCGACCTTCTCCGCGCGCCCGGTGATGATCATGGCCGGCGGTACCGGTGGCCATATCTTCCCCGGCCTGGCCGTGGCCCGGGTATTGCGCGAGCGCGGCATCCCGGTGACCTGGCTGGGCAGCGACGGCGGCATGGAAACCCGCCTGGTGCCGCAGCACGACATCCACATCGATACGCTGGCGATCAGCGGCCTGCGCGGCAAGGGCAAGCTGGCCCTGCTCGGCGCGCCATGGCGGCTGCTGCGCGCGGTGCGCGCGGCCGGCTTCCTGATCCGCGACCGCCAGCCGCGCGCGGTGATCGCCTTTGGTGGTTTCGCCTCCGGCCCCGGCGGCCTGGCCGCGCGCCTGCATGGCCTGCCGCTGCTGGTGCACGAACAGAACCGCGCCCCGGGCCTGACCAACCGAGTGCTGTCGCGGTTCGCGCGGCGCGTGCTGACCGGCTTCCCTGGCAGCTTCGCCCAGCGCGAAGAAGCGGTGGGCAACCCGGTGCGTGCCGAGATCGCGGCGATCGCGCCGCCACAGCAGCGCCTGGCCGACCGCCAGGGGCCGCTGCGCCTGCTGGTGCTCGGCGGCAGCCAGGGCGCGCGCGCGTTGAACAACGCGGTACCGCAGGCACTGGCCGCGCTGGGCGACAGCGTGGCCGTCCAGGTGCGCCACCAGAGCGGTGAAAAACTGCATGCCGAAGCGTTGCAGGCCTATCAGGACGCCGGTGTCAGCGCGTCGGTGCAGCCGTTCATCGCCGATATGGCCGAGGCCTTCGCCTGGACCGACCTGGTGGTGTGCCGCTCCGGTGCCTCGACCCTGGCCGAGCTGTGCGCGGTCGGCGTGGGCAGCGTGCTGGTGCCGTTCGCCGCCGCCGTGGACGACCACCAGACCCGCAACGCGGAGTACCTGGTCGACCGTGGCGCAGCTGTATTGCTGAAGCAGGATGAAACGCTGGCGGCGCACCTTGCAGGCGTGCTGCGCGAATTGTCCGAAAATTCCGCCCGTCGCATGCAGATGGCTGACGCCGCGCGTGCCCTGGCCAAGGTCGATGCCGCCGAGCGCATCGCCGATATCATTCTCGAGGAATCCAAATGACCACCGCTCCGCGCCAGACGCGAGGCCGCGCATGATCCGCCGCCTGCATGACACCAACGACCTGGTCCGCGCCTTTCCGCGCGTGCACTTCGTCGGCATCGGCGGCACCGGCATGAGCGGCATCGCCGAAGTGATGCTGACCCTGGGCTATGAAGTGTCCGGCTCGGACAACGCCGACAACGCCGCGACCCGCCGCCTGGCCGGCCTGGGCGCGCGGGTGATGCGCGGCCATTCCGCCGCCAACGTGCTCGGCACCGACTGCGTGGTGGTCTCCAGCGCGATCCGCGACGACAACCCGGAACTGATGGAAGCGCGCAGCCAGCGCATTCCGATCATGCCGCGCGCGGCGATGCTGGCCGAACTGATGCGCTTCCGCCGCGGCATCGCGGTGGCCGGCACCCACGGCAAGACCACCACCACCAGCCTGACCGCGGCGGTGCTCAGCGAAGGCGGGCTGGACCCGACCTTCGTGATCGGTGGGCAGCTGCTGGCCGCCGGGGCCAACGCCAAGCTTGGCGGTGGCCAGTGGCTGGTGGCCGAGGCCGACGAAAGCGATGGCAGCTTCCTGCGCCTGAATCCGCTGGTCTCGGTGATCACCAATATCGATTCGGACCACCTGGAGAACTACGGCAACGATTTCGCCCGGGTCCAGGCCGCGTTCGCCGAGTTCCTGCAGCGCCTGCCGTTCTACGGGCTGGCGGTGCTGTGCATCGACGATCCGGAAGTGGCCGCGCTGGCCGCGCAGACCCCGCGCCACGTGATGAGCTACGGCATGAGCAGCAACGCCGACGTGCGTGCCGAGGACGTGGTCCAGGACGGCCCGCGGATGCGCTTCACCCTGCGCCTGCCCGAGGGCAGCAGCCACCCGGTGACGCTGGCGCTTCCGGGTGCGCACAACGTGCTCAACGCATTGGCCGCCGCCGCGGTGGGCTGGCAGCTGGGCGTGGCGCCGGAGGCGATCGCGCGCGCGCTGGAAAGCTTCGCCGGCATCGGCCGTCGCTTCAACGACCTTGGCCTGGTCACCACCCACAGTGGCGCCACGGTGCGGGTGATCGACGATTACGGCCACCACCCGCGCGAGCTGGCGGCGGTGTTCGCCGCGGCCCGTGGCGGCTGGCCCGACCAGCGCCTGGTGGTGGCCTTCCAGCCGCATCGCTACAGCCGCACCCGCGACCAGTTCGACGCGTTCGCCGCGGTGCTGTCCGAAGTGGACGCGCTGGTCCTGAGCGAGGTCTATCCGGCCGGTGAAGCGCCGATCCCCGGCGCCGATTCGCGTTCGCTGGCCCGTGCCATCCGCGCGCGCGGCCGCAGCGAGCCGGTGGTGGTCGGCCACACCGCCGAGCTGTCGCATGTGCTGCCCGATGTGCTGCAGGACGGCGATCTGCTGCTGATGATGGGTGCCGGCGATATCGGCCACGTCGCCCAGCTGATCGCAACCGAAGGCTTCACGGAGACCCCGGCGGCATGAAACCGATCTTCTTCCCATCACTGCGCTGCACCGACCCGGCCGCATTCGGCCGCGTCGCCGTGCTGCTTGGCGGCACCTCCAGCGAACGCGAGGTGTCGCTGGACTCCGGCCGCAACGTGATCGCCGCGCTGCGCGCGCGTGGCGTGGACGCGGTGGCGGTGGACGGCATCCCGGCGCTGGCGCTGGCGCTGGTGGAAAAACGCTTCGACCGCGTGTTCAACATCCTGCATGGCCACAACGGCGGCGGTGAGGACGGCATCGTGCAGGGCTTGATGGAAGCCTTCGGCGTGCCGTACACCGGCTCGGACGTGCTCGGCTCGGCGCTGAGCATGGACAAGATCCGCACCAAGCAGGTGTGGCTGTCGCTGGGCCTGCCCACGCCGCGCTACGTCAAGCTGGTGGAAGGCGTGGACGTGCACGCCGCCGCGGCCGAACTGGGCCTGCCGGTGGTGGTCAAGCCGGCCAACGAAGGCTCCAGCGTGGGTATCAGCCGGGTCGTCGACGATGCCGGGCTGGACCAGGCGGTGGCGCTGGCCACGCGCTATGACGGCCAGTTGCTGATGGAACAGATGGTGGTCGGCGATGAGCTCACCGTGGCCATCCTGGGCGACCAGGCATTGCCGTCGATCCGCATCGTGCCCAAGGGCCAGTGGTACGACTACAACGCCAAGTACATCGCCGAAGACACCCAGTACCTGTGCCCGGGCCTGGATGGCGATGACGAGCTGGAGATCGGCCGCATCGCGCTGGCCGCCTTCCAGGCCGCTGGCTGCCGTGGCTGGGGCCGGGTGGATGTCATGCGCGACCGCGCCAGCGGCCGTTTCTACCTGCTGGAAGTGAACACCGCGCCGGGCATGACCAGCCATTCGCTGGTGCCCAAGGCGGCCGCGCAGGCCGGTATCGGCTTTGAAGAGCTGGTCTGGCGCGTGCTGGAACAGACCCTGGAGGCCCCGACGGCATGAACGCGGTGCTGCGCATCTTCGTCTGGTTGCTGGCCCTGTCGCTGGTGGCGCTGCCCGTGGTGGCGGTGCTCAACGGCTGGGTCGGTGCCGAACGCTGGCCGCTGGCCAAGCTGCGCGTGCACGCCGAGTTCAAGCGGGTGCCGGCCGAGCAGCTGCAGCAGGTGGTATTGCCGTATGCCAAGGCCGGCTTCTTCGCGGTCAAGCTGCAGGATGCGCAGGACGCGATCGAAAAACTGCCGTGGGTGGAAAGCGCCCAGGTGCGCAAGCAGTGGCCGGACGTGCTGGAGATCAGCCTGGTCGAGCACAAGCCGTTCGCGCGCTGGGGCAACGACCGCCTGCTGTCCGAGCAGGGCAAGCTGTTTGCCACCCCGAAGAAACTGCAGGACCTGGCGCTGCCCGACCTGGATGGCCCGGATTCCCAGACCGCAGAAGTGGTGGCGCTGTACAACGATGCCCGCGCGCTGTTCGCCCCGGCCGGGGTGGACGTCAAGCGCGTCAGCATGGACGCGCGCGGCAGCTGGTCGCTGCTGCTCAGCAACGGCACCGAAGTGGTGGTGGGCCGCGACGACGCGCGCTCGCGCCTGCAGCGCTTCGTGCGCGTGCTGCCGCAGCTGGCCAACCAACAGGCGCCGATCGAACGCGCCGACCTCCGATATACCAATGGTTTCACGCTGAGCTGGGGTACCCCGGCCGCAACTACGCCCAAGCCGGCGCAGGACAGGACATGAATCGCAAGGGTGACAAATCACTGATCGTCGGACTGGACATCGGCACCTCCAAGGTGGTGGCGCTGGTCGGCGAGTATTCGCCGGGCAATCCGATCGAGGTCATCGGCATCGGCTCGCACGAATCGCGCGGCCTCAAGCGCGGCGTGGTGGTGGATATCGAATCGACCGTGCAGTCGATCCAGCGTGCGGTCGAAGAGGCCGAGCTGATGGCCGGCTGCGAGATCCGTTCGGTGTACGCCTCGATCTCCGGCAACCACGTGCAGTGCAAGAACTCGCCGGGGATCGTGCCGATCCGCGACGGCGAGGTGACCTGGGGCGACCTGGACCGGGTCCTGGACGCGGCCAAGGCGGTGGCCATTCCGGCCGACCAGAAGATCCTGCACGCGATCCCGCGCGAGTACGTGCTGGACGATTCGCAGGAAGGCATCCGCAACCCGGTCGGCATGACCGGCGTGCGCCTGGAGGTGCACGCGCACCTGGTGGTGTGCGCGCAGTCGGCCGCGGCCAACATCAGCAAGTGCGTGCAGCGCTGCGGCCTGCAGGTGGACGACCTGGTGCTGTCCTCGCTGGCCTCCAGCGTGGCGGTGCTGACCGCCGACGAGCGCGAGCTGGGCGTGGTGCTGGTCGACATGGGCGCCGGCACCACCGACCTGGCCGTGTTCGTGCAGGGCGCGATCTGCCATACCGCCTCGCTGCCGATCGCCGGCGACCACGTCACCAACGACATCGCGCACATGCTGCGCACGCCGACCCCGGAAGCGGAACAGATCAAGGTGCGCTACGCCTGCGCGCTGGCCCAGCTGGCCACCGCCGAGGAAAGCATCCAGGTGCCCAGCGTCGGCGACCGCCCGCCGCGGCGGATGCCGCGCCACGCCCTGGCCCAGGCGGTGCAGGGCCGCTACGAGGAAATCTTCGAAATGGTGCAGGCCGAACTGCGCCGTTCCGGTTTCGAGGAACTGGTGCGCGCCGGCATGGTGCTCACCGGTGGCGCCTCGAAGATGGAAGGGGTGGTCGAACTGGCCGAGGAAATGCTGCAGATGCCGGTACGCGTGGGCATTCCCCAGCACGTCACCGGCCTGGGCGAAGTGGTCGGCAACCCGGTTCACGCCACCGGCGTGGGCCTGCTGCTGATGGGCAGCCAGATCGAACACCCGCGCCGCCCGTCGCTGCCCACCGGGCGCGCCGGCAGCATGTTCAAGAAACTCAAAACCTGGTTCCGGGGCGAATTCTAGCCCCGGGCCGCACCACCCCGGCCCCCCGGTCGGCGCACCACCGCAACGCGCAGCACCTGCAACACCCGCAACTGCAGCACCTACCACCGGCAACACCCGGAGCGATCCGGCCAAGGCAAACCAACAACAACTCGCCGGCACGACGGTGGGGAGGACAGGAGAAGGATTCTCCGAAGCCCCCATCCGGCGTAAACGGCAACCAGAGGACACGGACATGGCGCATTTCGAACTGATTGAAAAGATGGCACCCAATGCGGTGATCAAGGTGATCGGCGTGGGCGGCGGCGGCGGCAACGCCGTGGCGCACATGGTCAGCACCAGCGTGGACGGCGTGGAATTCATCACCGCCAACACCGACTCGCAGGCCATCAAGAATTGCGGTGCCAAGCTGCAGCTGCAGCTGGGCACCAACGTCACCAAGGGCCTGGGCGCAGGCGCGAACCCGGAAGTGGGCCGCCAGGCCGCCCTGGAAGACCGCGAGCGCATCATGGACGCTCTGCAGGGCGCGGACATGGTGTTCATCACCGCCGGCATGGGCGGCGGCACCGGCACCGGTGCGGCACCGGTGGTGGCACAGCTGGCCAAGGAAATGGGCATCCTGACCGTGGCCGTGGTCACCAAGCCGTTCCCGTTCGAAGGCCGCCGCCGCATGCAGGTCGCGCTGAAGGGCATCGAGGAACTGAGCCAGCACTGCGACTCGCTGATCACCATCCCCAACGAAAAGCTGATCACCGTGCTGGGCCGCAACGCCACCATGATCCAGGCCTTCCGTGCCGCCAACGACGTCCTCCAGGGCGCCGTGCAGGGCATCGCCGACCTGATCGTGCGCCCGGGCCTGATCAACGTCGATTTCGCCGACGTGCGCACCGTGATGTCGGAAATGGGCCTGGCGATGATGGGCACCGGCACCGCGCGTGGCGATGACCGCGCCCAGGCCGCGGCCGAAGCGGCCATCCAGAACCCGCTGCTGGACGATGTGAACCTGGCCGGCGCCAACGGCATCCTGGTCAACATCACCGCCGGTGCCGACTTCACCATGGCCGAGTTCGACGAGATCGGCCGCACCATCGATGGCTTCGCCTCCGAGGACGCCACCGTGGTGGTGGGTACCGTGCTGGACCCGGACATGCAGGACGAAGTCCGCGTGACCGTGGTGGCCACCGGCCTGAACCGTGCCGTGGCGGCCAAGAGCCAGCGCCCGGGCGAGCGCGCGCCGATCAAGCTGGTCCGCAACGCCACCACCGGCCAGCCGGAATTCGGCGAGTTCGACAACGGCGGCGATGCCGTGTCCAAGGCCGTCGGCGGCATGGGCCTGGGCATGGGCCTGCGTCGTCCCAGCGCGGACACCGTGGCCGCCTTGGCCCCGTCGTCCTCCGGCCCGGCGGCCGCTGAACTGCCCAACGACTACCTGGACATCCCGGCGTTCCTGCGCCGCCAGGCGGACTGAGGATTGCCTGCCGGGGCCTTGTCCCCCCCGGTGAGCGCCTCCATGTCCCATGCTGCCGGGCCAGGATCGGCCCGGCAGTCTGCCGCCCGCCTTTCGGTTCAGAAAGCGGTAGTGGTACTGCGTGTTATTCTTGTTTGTCTCAGTCGCGCTGACCGCGCGCATTCCCGGTCCTGCCCCCCATGATTCCGCAACGCACCCTCAAGAACACGATCCGCGCCACCGGCGTTGGCCTGCACAGCGGCGACAAGGTCTACATGACCCTGCGCCCGGCCCCGGTCAACCATGGCATCGTGTTCCGGCGGGTGGACCTGGAGCCGGTGGTGGAAGTGCCCGCGCGCGCGGACCTGGTCACCGAAGTCACCCTGTGCACCGGGCTGACCTACCACGAGGCCAAGATCCAGACCGTCGAACACCTGATGTCGGCCCTGGCCGGCCTGGGTGTGGACAACATCATCGTGGAGCTGTCCTCGGCCGAGCTGCCGATCATGGACGGTTCCTCCGGTCCGTTCGTGTTCCTGCTGCAGTCGGCGGGCATCGCCGAACAGGACGCCCCCAAGCGTTTCATCCGCATTCTCAAGACGGTGGAAGTCACCGACGGCGACAAGGTCGCCCGCTTCGAGCCCTATGAGGGCTACAAGCTCGGTTTCACCATCCAGTTCGACCACCCGATGATCCCGGCCAAGCAGTCCCGCGCCGAAATCGAGTTCTCCACCGCCGCCTATACCAAGGAAATCTCCCGCGCGCGCACCTTCGGCTTCATGCGCGACCTGGAGTACATGCGCGAGCGCAACCTGGGCCTGGGCGGTTCGATGGACAACGCCATCGTGCTCGACGAATTCCGCGTGCTCAACGACGACGGCCTGCGCTACGCCGACGAGTTCGTGCGCCACAAGATCCTCGATGCGATCGGCGACCTGTACCTGGCTGGTGGCCAGGTGCTGGGTGCCTATGAAGGCTTCAAGTCCGGCCATGCGCTCAACAACAAGCTGGTGCGTGCGCTGATGGCCGATGCCAGCGCCTGGGAATGGGTGAGCTATGCCTCCCCGGCCGACGCGCCGCCGGTGGTCTACGGGCTGCCGGCCTACGCGTAACCCGGATCCGGCTCAAGCCCATGATTCAAAAGGGAATACAACGGCGCCGCAGGCGCCGTTGGCGTTTCCGGGGCGGCGTTGGGCAGGGCGTTGACGTCAGTGAACCGCGTCCGGACGTAGGTCACGGATTTGTGAACCCGGTCCAGCTTCTTGCCATATTTAACGTATTTTTAATAAAACACTAACGACTGGCGGCCATTACGCGGCTACGATGCTGGCCGGCTCCCTGCAATGTTCACCTCGTCGTGACGCGGTGGGGAAGGGGCGGGATGCCCCGCTGCCCTCAGGACTTCTTGGATTCCACGTCCTGCAGGCAAGCCAAAGCGTCGCGTAGTCCTTTGTGCGTGGCGGCTGAAACTGCGTGGGGTCCACTGCCGTTGTCGTGCGCTGGGGAGCGCGGGGGCGTGGAAGACGCAGTCTTGACGGTCACCTTGGTGACTTTCAGCCCGATGGACCGGGCCGCGTCGATCAACTGGGCTTCGGCAAGCCGCACCTTGGCATGCCAGACCGGGGATTGGACGAGAAAAACGAGGTGCTCGCCGTTCACATTGGCCAACCGGCAACGGGAAGCCAGCATGGGCGGCAAATGGGGGCGCAACTGCCGGTCCAGTGCTTCGAGCCACAAGGCTCGCCGCAGCGGGTTCCCGGTTTTGTCCGCCATGACTGCATCCAGTGCCGGTTTCGGCGCTGAAGCAGGACGGGCACTGGATTTCGGCTCAGACATGAAAACTCACTGATGGCATTCAAAAAGATCGTAATCAAAACGCGTGAAGGACAGGCCAAGACGCCGCTGGCGCGTTTGCGTTTCTACTTCGAGGATAGACCCCGTGCCCTGCTGGGCAGTGTGCTGGGGGTAGGTTGCCTGATCGGCTTCGGTGCCGGCCTGGGCGGCAGCATGTTCAACGATTCCCGGCTCCACGCCAAGGTCGCGCAGCAGGACCGCGAACTGGCGCAGGCCCGCAAGGACGCCCAGACCCAGGTCAATGCGCTCGCCGCCCGGATGGGTGAGCTGCAGGCGCAGGCCACCCGTCTCAACGCGCTCGGCGAACGGCTGACCCAGATGGGCAAGCTGGAGGACGGCGAATTCGACTTCAACGAGACCCCCGGCCTCGGTGAAGGCGAGCCCGGCCCGACCCAGGACATTCCGGTCAGCGCGGTCAATGCCGACTTACAGGTGCTGGAGCAGCGTTTCGCTGCTTCAGGCCGCCAGCTGTCGGTGATGGAGTCGCTGCTGTTCGACCACCAGCTTGAGCAGAACGCGGTGCCCGGCCGCATGCCGATCCGCAACACCTATATCACCTCCAACTTCGGTACCCGCAGCGACCCGTTCGGGCGCGGTGCGGCCACCCACAAGGGCATGGATTTCCACGCCAAGGTCGGCGACCCGGTGATGTCGGTGGCCGACGGAGTGGTCAGCTTCGCCGGCGTGAAGGGCGGCTACGGCAACGTGGTCGACGTCGACCACGGCAATGGCTATGTCACCCGCTATGCGCACAACTCGCGCCTGGTGGTCAAACCCGGCGACCTGGTCCGGGCCGGCCAGGAAGTGGCCAAGGCCGGCTCCACCGGCCGTTCCACCGGTGCCCACGTGCACTTCGAGGTCTGGGAACGGGGCCAGGTGGTCAATCCGCGCAAGTTCCTCGGCGACGGCGGCAATACCCCGGTCGGGCGCGTTTCCCGCGGCTGATCGCGCCAATCGGCCCGTATGGGGGTGCTTGAAACCCCCGACCCCCGTCCCAAGCTACAATGGGTATTGCCATAGACAGGGCGCAGTGCGCCCTGTTTCGTTTGCGGTCGACGGCTCCCTCGGGGACGCCTCGCCGTTGGGGCGTCTCATTCCAACCGGTTCCTTCAATGATCAACAGCCTGCTTACCCGCGTCTTCGGCAGTCGTAATGAACGACAGCTGCGCCAGCTCAACCGCATCGTCGCCAAGATCAATGCGTTGGAGCCGGAAATCGAAAAGCTCTCCGACGAGCAGCTCAAGGCCAAGACCCCGGAGTTCAAGCAGCGCATCGCCGACGGCGAAGCCCTGGACAAGGTGCTGCCGGAAGCCTTCGCGGTCTGCCGCGAAGCCAGCCGCCGCGTGCTGGGCATGCGTCACTACGATGTGCAGCTGATCGGCGGCATGGTCCTGCACCTGGGCAAGATCGCCGAAATGCGCACCGGTGAAGGCAAGACCCTGGTGGCGACCCTGCCGGTGTACCTCAACGCGCTGGAAGGCAAGGGCGTGCATGTGGTCACCGTCAACGACTACCTGGCCCGCCGCGACTCGGCGCAGATGGGCAAGTTGTACAACTGGCTGGGCATGAGCGTTGGCGTGGTCTACCCGGGCATGCCGCATGGCGACAAGCGCGAGGCCTATGCCAGCGACATCACCTACGGCACCAACAACGAATTCGGTTTCGACTACCTGCGCGACAACATGGCGCTGTCGCGTGCCGACCGCTACCAGCGCGGCCTGCACTACGCCATCGTCGATGAGGTCGACTCGATCCTGATCGATGAAGCGCGTACTCCGCTGATCATCTCCGGCCCGGCCGACGATTCGCCGGAACTGTACATCCGCGTCAACCGCGTCGTCCCCAGCCTGATCAAGCAGGAAGCCGAAGACGGCGAGGGCGATTTCTGGGTCGACGAGAAGGGCAAGCAGGTGCACCTGTCCGAAGCGGGCATGGAACACGCCGAGCAGCTGCTGGTCGAGGCGGGCATCCTCAATGCCGAGACCGAAGGCCTGTACGCGGCGCAGAACCTGACCGTGGTACACCACCTCAATGCCGCCCTGCGCGCGCATGCGATCTACCAGCGCGACGTCGATTACATCGTGCGCGACGGCGAAGTGGTGATCGTCGATGAATTCACCGGCCGTACCCTGGCCGGCCGCCGCTGGTCCGATGGCCTGCACCAGGCGGTGGAAGCCAAGGAAGGGGTGCCGGTCCAGCGCGAGAACCAGACCCTGGCCAGCATCACCTTCCAGAACCTGTTCCGCATGTACAAGAAGCTGTCCGGCATGACCGGTACGGCCGACACCGAAGCCTACGAATTCCAGAGCATCTACAACCTGGAAGTGGTGGTGATTCCGACCAACCGCCCGACCATCCGCAAGGACGGTTCGGACCAGGTGTTCCTCAACCGCGCCGGCAAGTTCAACGCGGTGCTGGCCGACATCCAGGAATGCAACAAGCGCGGCCAGCCGGTGCTGGTGGGCACCACCTCGATCGAAACCTCGGAAATGCTCTCCGAGCACCTGCGCAAGGCCGGCGTGCACCACGAGGTGCTCAACGCCAAGCAGCATGACCGCGAAGCGACCATCATCGCCAACGCCGGCATGCCCGGTGCGGTGACCATCGCCACCAACATGGCCGGCCGTGGTACCGACATCGTGCTCGGCGGTTCGCTGGAAGCGCAGCTGCACGAACTGGGCGAAGACGCCAGCGATGAGCAGCGCGCCCAGGTCAAGGCCGATTGGCAGAAGCGCCATGAAGCAGTCAAGGCGGCCGGCGGCCTGCACATCGTCGGCACCGAACGCCACGAATCGCGCCGTATCGACAACCAGCTGCGCGGCCGTTCCGGCCGCCAGGGCGACCCGGGCTCGTCCCGCTTCTACCTGTCGCTGGAAGACAACCTGATGCGCATCTTCGCCTCGGACTGGGTGCAGAAGGCCATGCGCATGATGGGCATGAAGGAAGACGACGTCATCGAGGACCGCCTGGTCAGCCGCCAGATCGAAAAGGCGCAGCGCAAGGTGGAAGCGCACAACTTCGACATCCGCAAGAACCTGCTGGACTTCGACGACGTCAACAACGACCAGCGCAAGGTGATCTACGCCCAGCGCGACGAACTGCTCGACGCCGAGTCGGTCAAGGACAACGTCGACGGCATCCGCGGCGATGTGATCTACGACATCGTGGCGCGCTTCGTGCCGCCCAACTCGATCGACGAGCAGTGGGACCTGCAGGGCCTGGAAGCCACCCTGGCCGCCGACCTGGGCGTGCAGATGGACATCACCGGCCTGGTCAAGCTGCATGAGGAACTGGACGCCGAGGCGATCGCCAACAAGGTCCAGGCCCGCGTGGACGAACATTTCGCCGAGAAGGAAGCCGGCGTCGGCGACGAGACCATGCGCGCGCTGGAAAAGCACGTGATGCTGACCGTGCTCGACCAGAGCTGGAAGGAGCACCTGGCGCGCATGGATTACCTGCGCCAGGGTATCTACCTGCGCGGTTACGCGCAGAAGCAGCCCAAGCAGGAATACAAGAAGGAAGCCTTCGAGCTGTTCTCGGGAATGCTCGAGGACGTCAAGCGCGAAGTGGTGACCCTGCTGGCACGCGTGCGCATCCGCAGCGAAGAAGAAGTGGCGGCGCTGGAAGCGGCCGAACGCCAGCAGGCCGAAGCGCGCCTGCTGCAGTCGCAGTTCCAGCACCAGGACGCCGGCAGCTACAGCGCCAAGGAAGAAGTGGACGACATGCAGGCCCAGGCCGGTGTCTCGCAGGTGACCCGCGAAGAGCCCAAGGTCGGCCGCAACGACCCGTGCCCGTGCGGCAGTGGCAAGAAGTACAAGCACTGCCACGGTCAGCTGACCTAGTCGTTGCGCAATCGCGCAACCACCCCACGATTTGCTGCGCAAATCGCGGGCCCCGGCTCTCCATCACCCACATCCCCGCGCCTGTCGGCGCGCCCCCTTTACTAAAGGGGGCTGTTGCACCAGAGGGAGGATGGCACCGGTCAGAGGAGCCCCGCGTCGAGCGGGGCTTTTCCGTTTCTGCCCTGCACTCAAGCAGAAACTGGACGGCCGATTCACGCCCCGACATTGCGCGGTACGCCCGGTATTGGGCATGCTGCCCCCATGCCATCCCCCAAACGATCGATCCACGTCGTGGCCGGCGTCATCACCGACGCCCGCGGCCGCATCCTGCTCAACCGCCGCACCGAGAACCGTGACATGGCCGGCCTGTGGGAGTTTCCCGGCGGCAAGCGCGAGCCCGGCGAAAGTTCAGAACAGGCGCTGGTGCGCGAGCTGCGCGAGGAACTGGGCATCGAGGCCGAGGTCGGCGAGTGGATCATGGACGTGCCGCAGATCTACCCGGACAAGCGGCTGCGCCTGGAAGTGCGCCGGATCAGCAGCTGGAAAGGCTCCCCGCGCGGCCGCGAAGGCCAGGCGATCACCTGGGTGGCACCGGAAAAGCTGTCGCGCTACTCGATGCCGCCGGCCGATCTGCCGGTGGTGGCCGCCCTGCGCCAACCCGACCGTTACCTGATCACCCCCGAACCGGAGGCCGACCACGACCAGGCCCACCACGCCTGGCACCAGCGCCTGGCCCAGGCCCTGGCCGCCGGGGTGAGCCGGGTCCAGCTGCGCACGCCGTCCAGCCCGGCGCGGGTGGCGCTGGCCGAGCAGGCCATCGGCGCCCACCGCGGCCGCGTGCAATGGTTGCTCAACCGCGATATCGAGCTGGCCCGCCGGCTTGGCGTGGGCGTGCACCTGGGCAGCGAGCAGCTGCTGCAGTTGCAGGCGCGCCCGCTGCCGGCCGGGCAGCTGGTGGCCGCTTCCTGCCACGACCTGGCGCAGCTGCAGGCCGCGCAGCGGCTGGGCTGCGATTTCGCGGTGCTCGGCCCGGTCCAGGCCAGCGCCAGCCATCCCGATACCATGCCGCTGGGATGGGCGGCGTTCGAACAGCTGCGCGAGCAGGTATCGCTGCCGCTGTACGCGCTCGGTGGGCTGCATCCAGGCGACATCGTGCAGGCGCGCCGGCATGGCGCGCAGGGCATCGCCGCGATCAGCGCGCTGTGGCCGGCGTAACAGGCCGGCATAACCCAGGACCCGGTAGTGCCGGCCGTTGGCCGGCAACGTCATCCCGCCCGAAACCGGACCCGCATGCCGCTGGCCGGCCCCCTGTCGGCGCTACAGCGTGATCCAGAAACAGCCGTACTGCCGGCGCAGCCCGAACACGGTGCGCGACGGCGTGGCGGTATTGCCCAGGGTCTGTTCCAGGCGCAGCCCGACCGGGCGCGGCCGGCGTGGCGCTACCTCGGCCAGCGGTTGCCCATCGTTGCCCGGCAACGGCACCGTGGCAGGCTCCACCCCGGCCGTGTCCTCGCTGGTGGGGTACACCGGCGCGATATCCACCAACGGGCGCTGCACCACCGCTTCCAGCCGGCCGATGATCTGGCTGGCGGTGGCGTTGGAGACGTTGTTCCACAGGTAGATGGACGACAGCCGGTTCACATCCTGCTGGCTGACCGCATCGCGGATCTGCCCAGTCAACTCGCTGAGCCGACGCGCGCAACCGGCGCGGTAGATGCCGGTGTTGCCCACGGTGGGCGTGCGTGCCGGCATCCGCTCGGTGGCGCCAAGTGCATCGCAGCGGCGGTCGGTGAAGACGGCCTGGCCCTGCGCGTTGGTACACCGGTTCACGCGCTGCGCCTGCGCCGATCCCGGGGCAGGCAGGCACAGCGCGCACAGCAGCAGCGGCAGAAGCAGTTTCATCGCAGCAGAGTAGCCGCGACGGCGTTATCTGCAAGCGATTTACGCAGGGGTCAGCCCCTCAGCAGCTTCAGCACCTGGGTGGTCGGCTTGGCCAGGTTGAGGGTGTAGAAGTGCAGCCCGGGTGCGCCACCGGCGACCAGCCGCTCGCACAGGCTGGCCACCACCTCGGCGCCGAAGGCGCGCACCGACTCGGCGTCATCGCCGAAGGCCAGCATCTTCTTGCCGATCCAGCGCGGGATTTCCGCGCCGCACTGCTCGGAGAAACGGCGCAGCTGGCTGAAGTTGGAGATCGGCATGATCCCCGGCACGATCGGCACGCTCACGCCCAGCGCGCGTACCGCGTCGACGAAATGGAAATACGCATCGGCGTTGTAGAAGTACTGGGTGATCGCCGCGTCGGCACCGGCATCGACCTTGGCCTTGAAGTAGCGCAGGTCCAGCAGCGCGTCGTTGGCCTGCGGGTGGGTTTCCGGATAGGCGCCCACCTCGATCCGGAACGCATCGCCATGTTCGGCGCGGATGAAGCTGATCAGTTCGGCCGCATAGCGCAGATCGCCGGGGTGGCCCATGCCCGAGGGCAGGTCGCCGCGCAGGGCAACGATGCGCTGGCAGCCGATCGCCCGGTACAGCTTGAGCAGCTCGCGGATCTCCTCGCGGCTGCCGCCTACGCAGGACAGGTGCGGCGCCGCGTCGAAGCGGTGGTGCTGCTTGAGGTGGCGCACGGTTTCGGAGGTATAGCTCAGGGTCGAACCGCCGGCGCCGAACGTACACGACACATACTCCGGCGCGAATGCCTTGAGCTTGGCCGCGGTGCGGTCCAGCTGGGCACGCTGGTCATCGGTCTTGGGCGGGTAGAACTCGAAGCTGATGGCGGTCATGGGGCTGGGCGGCGGCGGGTGTGGTCACATCATATCGCTCCATCGCGATGAATGTAAAAAATGGCTCGCAGGGCCTCCACGCCGCGGCGGCTACAGTGCGTGTCCACAGAGGGCACAGCGACGATGGATATCCTGATCACCGGCGGCACGGGCTTCATCGGGCAGCGCCTGTGCACGGCACTGCTTGCCCAGGGGCACCGGGTCAATGTGCTGACCCGCAGTCCCGGGAGGACGCCGCCGCACGGCGTGCAGTACATCGGCCGGCTGGACGACCTGGGCCCGGTGCAGGCGGTGGTCAACCTGGCCGGTGAACCGCTCGCCGCAGGGCGCTGGAGCCCGGCGCGCAAGCAGGTCCTGCTGGACTCGCGGCTGGGCACCACCCGGGCGCTGCTGGCCTGGATGCAGACCCTGCCGGCACCGCCGCAGGTGCTGGTGTCCGGCTCGGCGATCGGCTATTACGGGCCGCGCGATGCCACCGCGCTGGATGAAGCGGCCTGCCCGGGGCATGACTTCGCCGCGATGCTGTGCCGGCAGTGGGAGGCGCAGGCATTGCAGGCGCAGGCCCTGGGCGTGCGCACCTGCGTGCTGCGCACCGGCATCGTGCTGGATCGCGACGGTGGCGCGCTGGTGCGCATGCTGCCGCCGTTCCGGATGGGCCTGGGCGGGCCGATGGGCGATGGCAGGCAATGGATGAGCTGGATCCACCGCGAGGACCTGGTCGGGATGATCCTGTGGCTGCTGGCCAACGGGCAGGCGCAGGGCGCCTACAACGGCACCGCCCCGGCGGCCGTGGACAACGCCGCGTTCGCGCGCACGCTGGGGGGCGTGCTCGGCCGCCCGGCGCGGCTGACCGTCCCCGCGTTCGCGTTGAAACTGGCATTTGGCGAAATGGCCGGCCTGTTGCTCACCGGGCAGCACGTGGTACCGGCCCGCGCGCTGGCCGAGGGCTACCGCTTTCAGTATCCCCGGCTGGAACCGGCGTTGCAGGCGATCCTGGACTGAGCCCGCTGCACGGAGACGTCGGGCGGTTACCCTAGGCGCCTGTCTCCAGCCGCGTGCGCCATGTCCATCGTCCTCACCGAATTCGCCCGTCCCCGCCTGTTCCCGCGCGTGCCGCGCGGCAACACCATCCAGGACTGCAGCGCCGAGCAGTTCCAGGCGCACCTCAACGCGCACGCGCCGCTGAAGGTACTCGATGGCTATGCGCCGTTCTGCAAGCTGTTCGTGTACGAAAACTGGACCTCTACGCGCTGCCTGACCGTGCCGATCACCGACGCCAACCGGCATCAGCTGCATACCGGCTACGAGGCGCGCAACCGCGACGAATTGCCGGTGCTGGTGCGCTGGTTCGAAGGGGTGGAATCACCGCGGGCGAACTACCTGGTGGTGATCCTGTACAGCGCCGAGCAGCTGGCCAGGGAGGGCTCGCCGATCGACGCCGAGTGGGGCATCGTCGGCTGCATCTACACCGCCGAGCCGGAAGAAGTGCCGATGGCGCCGATCACCATGATGCGCAACGCCCTGGGCGTGGATGAGGGAGGTTCGGGCGTGCCGCTGGACCGCGCGGCGTATCAACGTGCGGTGGCGTTTTGGGACAGCAACGCCAACTGGCGGCCGTGACCGCCGCGTTGGTCAACCGGTGTGGATGCAGGGAGTGCATGCAATGCTCGAAAGAACCGCAACGATCACAATGAGCACGCTGCTGCTGGCGACGTGGGGGCTGCTGTCGCCGCGCCTCCACGCAGCCGAAGCGCCGCACCAGGGCGCATGCACGGCGCTGTCGATGCTGCGCGACCAGGGCGTCATTTCGCTGGAAACCCGTGCCCGGCAGGGGCGCTGCGAGGTCGACATCGAGGCTGCCAGCGGGCGCGCGCTGGTCCGGCAGCAGCGGGTGGTGGAGGCGATCGCCCAGGCCGTCTGTGCGGCACTGCCGGTGCTGACGCCCGATCCGCTGGGCGCCCCCAAGCTGAGCATGCGCATGCCGGCCGGATGTGCGGAACTGTCGGCGACGGCGTTGTTCGGCGCCGATGCGTCGGGCTGGATACCGCCGCGTTCGCTGGCGCCGCGCTACCCGCCTGCCGCAGTGGAGCAGGGCCTGCAGGGGCGCAGCTGGGTGGCGATGATCGTCGGCCGGGACGGCACCGTGGTGGCGGCGATACTGCGCCAGTCCAGCGGCCACCCGATACTCGACGATGCCGCGCTTGCCGATGTGCGCACCTGGCGCTTCACCCGCGCCGACCCGGCAGTAGTACCGCCGCGCTTCACCCTGGCCCAGGTACCGATGACCTACCTGCTCGACTAGCGCGCAGGGCACTGCATCGGCCGATTCACTGCGGCCGCGCGGTCCACTCCCACCACGGGGCGTGATACTCGCGGTCGGTGCAGCGCCACTCGCGCCCGCATGCGGTGCAGGCCCCATCCAGGGTGTCGCCCCAGCCACCCTCGGCAACGCCGGTTGCGATGGGCAGCAGATGGCCGCTGGCGACCTCGCGGCCGGGTTGGTAGTACATCCAGTACGGATACAGCTGGCACAGGCAGCCGCTCTGGTCGCACCAGTGGCGCAGCTTGCGCAGCACGAAGTCCAGTTCGTAGCGTTCACGGATCCACTTCGGGTCGGTGTTGTAGCGTGCCCGGGCGGCCTCCACATACGGCAACTGCAACGCCAGGTCATCCAGCAATGCCGCATCCCGGGTGAGGGCGATGGTGGCAGCTGCAGTGCCCAGCAGGCCATAGTCTGCACTGCCCAATGCCCGTAGCAGGGCGGTGCCGGGGCGGCCTTCCTGCAGCGGGGGCAGGGGTGTGCCAAACAGGCGGTCGAACAGGCTGCCGATCATCGCGTCTTGCCGATCGGTGCGTACGCGCCGCCGGTGAGCTGCAGCAGGTCGGCCGGTGCCAGCGCCACTTCCAGCCCGCGCCGCCCGGCACTCACGTGTACCGCCGGCAGCGCCTGTGCGCTGGCATCCAGGAAGGTGCGGTGCCGCTTCTTCTGTCCCAGCGGACTGATGCCGCCAACCAGATAGCCGGTGGCGCGCTGTGCCTGCTCCACGTCGGCCATCTCGCACTTCTTGCAGCCCGCGGCCTCGGCCAGCGCCTTCAGGTCCAGCGTGCCACTGACCGGCACGATCGCCACCAGCAGTTCGTGCTTCTCGGTGCTGGCCAGCAGGGTCTTGAACACCTGCGCCGGATCCAGCCCGAGCTGCTGCACCGCCTCGCTTCCGTAGGAGTCGGCAGCCGGATCGTGGTGGTAGGACAGCACGCGGTGGGCGATGCCGTGCTTGAGGAGCAGGTTGATGGCCGGGGTCATGGGCGTATCGTAACGCGGCGTATGCGTCCCGCCTTGACCGAAACTCCTGGTGGCACTGCGATAATCAGGGCGAGCCGAATCTGGAAGCCTGGTATGCGCGCACCCGATAGCCTTTACGACCTGACCGTGGAAAATGAAGTCGCTCCCGGTCCCTATCCACCACAGGGATTCGTGCCAATCACCGAAGCCGCACTGGGCAACGGCGATTGCTTTGGACTTTACTGGCCGCTGGGCAGAGAGGCAGAGCCACCGGTCGTCTGTGAGATGTTCCATGACGAATGGCGGATGGAGATGAGCCACTCTTCGCTTGATGTCTTCGCGCAGTGGCTGGAACGCAATGGCTGGGGGGACGATGAGGCCTGGGAGAATCGTGAGCATGATGCTGCCGATGCCAGTTCCCCGCTTACGATGGTCGAGCGGGCGTATGCAAATACTGTCGCTGGCAAGCCGGAGGAGGCCATTCCTTTGTTGGAGGCGGCCTGTCGGGCATTTCCGGATATGCAGAAGGGCTGGGCGTTGCTGGCAGGTCAGCTGTTGCGCGTCGGCGATCGGCTAGCCGCTACACGTGCGGCGCGATCGGCTCTGCTATCCAACTGGGCGTTTGGTGTTCCTGAGGCTGGCGTGTTGCGTATCCTGCAGTCGGCCGAGGACAAAGACGATCCAGTGGTCATAATGGCCAAGCAATTGCGCCTTGCCTTCGGGGGTGCCAAAACCAATCCGGATTATGCGCTGATGCAGGTATGCATCGACAATTGTTGGATGGCGGGCGACATGCTTGCGGCACTGAGGCTGTCGCAGAACCGCTGCTACGTGCTTGTTGGGGAGACTGTGTCGTTTCAGGAGCGCGAGCGTTTCGATCGTGTGCAATGGCAACGGGCTTTCGGTGAGCAGTGCCGGGTGGCACTGGGAGACGATCGGCAGAGCTTCGGGTAGAGCCGAACTCCGCTCGCCTCTGCCCTGCCAACCATCTACACGTCACTGTCGCGCATAGAAGGTCGGCGTGCCCGAGGGAGGCCTCGGCAACCTGATGCTGGAACGAGGGGCATCCGACCATGGGGCGGATCTATCCATGTTCTGTCGCGTCCGCGTACTTTCGGTCTCGTTTGGAGATGTCGGGCAGGCCTCAAGGCCCCACCTGCTTTACGTTCCCCAGACCGGCATCTTTCCAGAGGAGGGCGGGCAGCCCTATGCGGGACTGTCGAAAACATGGATGTTTTCGCCAAGCCCCCATGGAGGGGTTTACGCGCGTGTCCCGCATAGGGCTGCCCGTCCTCCTCCCGCCCGGAAGGTCGAGGTGCTGTTTTTTCGCCACAGATTCACATTGCTCAGTCTGCTGGCACCTCTCGTCGCGGGCCTGCCTCGAATAGGCGGGGAACAAAAAACGGGCGCCTTTCGGCGCCCGTCCTAGTTCAACGCAACAGGACCGGCAGGCCGATCAGTAGCGGTAATGCTCCGGCTTGAACGGGCCTTCCACCGGCACGCCGATGTAGTCGGCCTGGTCCTGGCTCAGGGTGGTCAGCTTCACGCCGATCTTTTCCAGGTGCAGACGCGCGACTTCCTCGTCCAGCTTCTTCGGCAGCAGGTAGACCTTCTTCTCGTAGCTGTCCTTGTTCGCCCACAGGTCGATCTGCGCCAGGGTCTGGTTGGCGAACGAGTTGGACATCACAAAGCTCGGGTGGCCGGTGGCGCAGCCCAGGTTGACCAGGCGGCCGTCGGCCAGCAGGAAGATTGCATTGCCGTTGTCGAAGATGTACTTGTCGACCTGCGGCTTGATGTTGATCTTCTGCACGCCCGACATCGCATTGAGCGCATCGACCTGGATCTCGTTGTCGAAGTGGCCGATGTTGCAGACGATGGCCTGGTCCTTCATCGCGCTCAGGTGTTCGATGCGGATGATGTCCTTGTTGCCGGTGGTGGTGACGTAGATGTCGCCACGGCCCAGGGTGGATTCCAGGGTGTTGACCTCGAAGCCTTCCATCGCCGCCTGCAGGGCGCAGATCGGGTCGATCTCGGTGACCACCACGCGCGCGCCGTAGGCACGCAGCGAGGCGGCGCAGCCCTTGCCCACGTCACCGTAGCCGCAGACCACGGCGACCTTGCCGGCCAGCATCACGCCCATCGCGCGCTTGAGGCCGTCGGCCAGCGACTCGCGGCAGCCGTACAGGTTGTCGAACTTGCTCTTGGTGACCGAGTCGTTGACGTTGATCGCCGGGATCAGCAGGGTGCCGGCCTGGGCCAGCTGGTACAGGCGGTGCACGCCGGTGGTGGTCTCTTCGGAGACGCCCTTCCAGTCCTTGACCACGCGTGCCCAGTAACCCGGGCGTTCCTTGGCCACGCGCTTGAGCAGGTTCTTGATCACCTGCTCTTCGTGCGAGGCGGCCTTCTCGTCGACCCAGGTGCTGCCGTTTTCGAGCTCATAGCCCTTGTGGATCAGCAGGGTGACATCGCCACCATCGTCCACCACCAGTTCCGGACCGGTCAGGGTGCCGTCGGCCAGGGTGAAGGTCAGCGCGTCCAGGGTGCAGTCCCAGTACTCTTCCAGCGTCTCGCCCTTCCAGGCGAACACCGGGGTGCCCGAGGCGGCGATCGCCGCAGCGGCGTGGTCCTGGGTCGAGAAGATGTTGCACGAGGCCCAGCGCACGTCGGCACCGATGTCCTTCAGGGTCTCGATCAGCACCGCGGTCTGGATGGTCATGTGCAGCGAGCCGGTCACGCGCACGCCCTTCAGCGGCAGCGTCTGGGCATGCTTGCGGCGGATCGACATCAGGCCCGGCATCTCGTGCTCGGCGATGTCCAGCTCCTTGCGGCCCCAATCGGCCAGGGAGATGTCGGCAATCTTGTAATCACCTTCGGTGGAGAAGGTCTTGGCAACAGCATTCATACGTAAGCTCCGGTAGTGACGAGTGTTACTCGTCAGGCAGCACACCCGGCAAACAGGCCCGCGCCCAACAAGAAAAAAACTCGCATTCGCCGGGCGCCGTTGGAACAATCCTGGCCACCGAGCCTGGCCGGCCGGACAGGGTCCGGAACGGTCGCAGCGCCCCTCGGTGGAGGGGCGGCCATTATATCGCGGCGCGTTGCATTGGCATGAATCGGCGTCTGCCCCAACCATCGGCAGGGGGGGATCCGGCGGCCGGCTGTTAAGGTCGGCCACTGGTACGCCATTTGGAATGCAAGATGACACGCAACGACCATCGTCGCGCCCCGCGCTGGGGCTGCCGGCTGATCGCGGGCATGGCCCTGCTCGCGGTCGCCCCGCTGGCACTGCCCGCCGCTGCCGGCACGCCCCAGGCCCCGCAGGTGGTCGCGGCCAAGGGCGGGCAGGGCTACCAGCTGCCGTCGGCGGCATTGCAGGCGGTGGTGGATGCCCCCCGCGCGCCAAGCCTGAGCCTGTCGCCGCGCCGCGACATCGCCGCGCTGACCCAGGCCCCGTCGTTGCCGTCGATCGCCGAGGTGGCCCAGCCGGAACTGAAGCTGGCCGGCCTGCGCATCAACCCGGCCACCCATTCGGCCAGTCGCTTCAGCTTCGCCGACACGCTGTGGCTGATGCGCATCGACGATGGCAAGGCGCGCCAGATCAGCGGGCTGCCGCAGCCCTTGTCGATCGCTACCCTGGCCTGGTCGCCGGACCAGCAGTACCTGGCCTTCAACCAGGTGCATGCCGCCAGTGGCAGCAACGAGCTGTGGGTCGTCGATGTGGCCGCCGGGTCGGCGCGCTGCCTGCTGGCCGATCTCAACACGGTGCTGGGCGATGGCTACAGCTGGTTGCCCGACAGCCGCGGCCTGCTGGTGATGCAGCAGCTCAAGGGCCAGGGCCCGGTCCCGGCTGCCGGTGGCGTCCCGACCGGGCCGGCGATCCAGCAGACCCAGGCCGATGCCGGGGTGCGCGCGATCCGCACCTACCAGGACCTGCTCGGCAACGAGGCCGATGCGCGCCTGTTCGATCATTACGCCAGCGCGCAGCCGGCCACGGTCGCGCTCAATGGCGTGACCACGCCACTGTCCACCGGCGGTATTTATTGGGACCTCAGTGTGTCGCCCGATGGCCGCCATCTGCTCAGCGAGCGGGTGCAGCGCCCGTATTCCTACCTGGTTCCGGCCAGCGCGTTTGCGCGCCGCATCGAAGTGCTGTCGGCCACCGACGGCAAGCTCGAGCACACCGTGGCCGAGCTGCCGCTGCAGGAAGGCCTGCCGACCGGCAACGATGCGGTGGCCACCGGCGTGCGCCGGATCGAATGGCGCGCCGATGCACCGGCAACGCTGGTCTGGGCCGAAGCGCAGGACGGTGGCGATCCCGCCCGCCAGGCCAAGGTGCGCGATGCGGTGCTGATGCAGGCCGCGCCGTTCGATACCCCGCCGGTCACCCTGGCCCAGCTGGGCAGCCGCTATGCGGGCATCCAGTGGGGCCGTGGCGACCTGGCCCTGCTCAACGAATCGTGGTGGAAGAGCCGGGTGGTCAAGCAGTGGCGGATCGCCCCGGACCAGCAGGACAAGGCGCCGGAGCTGCTGTCCGAGCGTTCTTCGCAGGACCGCTACAACGATCCGGGCCGGCCGGGCCTGGTGCGCGATGTCAACGGCCGCACGCGCCTGCAGATCACCGCCGACGGCCGCAGCATCTTCCTGTACGGCCAGGGCGCCTCACCGGAAGGCGACCGCCCGTTCGTGGACCGCCTGGACCTGGACAGCAGGCAGACCACCCGCCTGTTCCATTCCACCGCGCCGGTCTATGCCGTACCGCAGGCCCTGCTCGATGCCGAAGGCACCTCGCTGCTGCTGACCCGCGAATCGCCGGACGAACCGGCCAACGTCTATGTGCAGTCGCTGGCCGATGCCAGCCAGGCACCGAGGGCGCTGACCCACTTCCAGCACCCGCTGCCGCAGCTGCGTGGGGTGAGCAAGGAACTGATCCGCTACAAGCGCAACGATGGCATCGACCTGACCGCCACGCTGATGCTGCCGCCGGGCTACAGCGCGAAGAAGGACGGCCCGCTGCCGCTGCTGATGTGGGCCTACCCGGGCGAGTTCAAGACCGCCGCCGCGGCCAGCCAGGTCACCGATTCGCCATACCGCTTCAATGCGATCAGCGCCTGGGGGCCGCAGGCATTCCTGGCCAAGGGCTATGCGGTGCTGGTCAGCCCGTCGATGCCGATCATTGGCGAGGGCGACAAGGAACCCAACGACACCTATCTGCCGCAGCTGATCGCCAATGCCGAAGCGGCGGTGGACGAGGTGGTGCGCCGCGGTGTCACCGACCGCGACCACATCGCCATCGGCGGGCATTCCTATGGCGCCTTCATGACCGCCAACCTGCTGGCGCACACCCGCCTGTTCAAGGCCGGCATCGCCCGCAGCGGTGCCTACAACCGCACCCTGACCCCGTTCGGTTTCCAGGCCGAGGAGCGCAACTACTGGCAGGCGCAGGACGTGTACCAGAAGATGTCGCCGTTCAATTACGCCGACAGGATCAAGGATCCGATCCTGTTCATCCACGGCGTGGACGACAACAACTCCGGCACCTTCCCGATCCAGAGCGAGCGCATGTTCGCCGCGGTCAAGGGCCTGGGCGGTACCGCGCGGCTGGTGATGCTGCCCAACGAATCGCATGCCTACCGCGCGCGCGAATCGATCATGACCATGCTGGCCGAAAGCGAGCGTTGGCTGGAGCAGACCGTGGGCCCGGGGAAGGCGGTCAAGGCGAAGCGCTGAGGCGGCAGGTACCGGCCCATTGGCCGGTACCTGAAAATAACCGGTAGGTACCGGCCGTTGGCCGGTACGGGAAAATGACCGGCGCGTGGCGGCCAACGTCCGGCACTACCAGATGTAACTATTTGCGCGACGCAGCATTGACCCCGTTGTGGGTTAGGCTTGGGTGGATCCGGTTCCCGAGGCCAGTGCGTCGCAGATGAACGAGTACCGCAGCAGCATCGTCTTTGCCACTCCCGATATTCCCCTGCGTGACGATGTGCGCCGACTCGGCGCGCTGGTCGGCGACCTGCTTGCCGAGCAGGTCTCCACGCAGTTCCTCGAAGACGTGGAACAGGTGCGCACGCGCGCCATCGCCCGCCGCGAAAGTGACGCCCCGTTGTCCGATCTCAACGATGCACTGACCGGCCTGGCGCCCGAGCGTGCCGAAGCGATGGTGCGTGCGTTCAGCACCTATTTCCAGGTGGTCAACATCGCCGAACGCGTGCACCGCATCCGCCGCCGCCGCGACTACCAGCGCGCCGGCACCGCCGCGCCGCAGCCGGATGGGTTGCAGGATGCGCTGGTCAAGCTCAAGGCGCAGGGCGTGACCCTGGACGAGCTGGGCCAGTGGCTGCCGCGCATCGATATCGAGCCGGTGTTCACTGCCCATCCCACCGAAGCGGTGCGCCGGGCGCTGCTGGAAAAAGAGCAGTTGATGGTGGCCAGCCTGGTCGACAACCTCGACGGCCAGCGCACCCCCGGTGAAGCGGCGGCCGATGCCGCGCGCTTCCGCATGGCGTTGACCGCATCGTGGCAGACCACCGATTCCTCGCCGGTGCGGCCGAGCGTGGATGATGAGCGCGAGCACGTCGGCTTCTACCTGGTGCAGGTGCTGTACCGGGTGATTCCGGTGCTGTACGAGTCGCTGCAGCAGGCCCTGCTCGATACCTATGGCCAAAGCCTGCCGTTGCCGCGCTTGCTTCGCTTCGGCACCTGGGTGGGCGGGGACATGGACGGCAATCCGAACGTGGATGCCGGCACCATCCGCCACACCCTGGATGCGCAGCGCCAGGCGGTGCTGGGCCGCTACCAGAAAGACCTGCTGCAGCTGGCCAGCCTGCTCAGCCAGTCCACCGAACGGATCGCGGTCAGCGACGCGCTGCAGGCGCGCGTGGCGCAGTACCGGCAGTTGCTGCCGCAGGTGACCTCGCGCCCGCGCCACGCCGACATGCCCTACCGGCTGCTCAACGACCGCATGCGCGCGCGCGTGCAGGCCACGCTCGACGATGCCGACGGCGCCTATGCCTCGCCACAGGAACTCGAACACGACCTTGAACTGATCCTGGACAGCCTGCACGCCAACAAGGGCGAACATGCCGGCGGATTTGCGGTGCGCCGTCTGCTGTGGCGGGTGCGTACCTTCGGTTTCCATCTGGCGCGGTTGGACGTGCGCCAGGAATCGAGCGTGCACGGCCGCGCGCTGGCCAGCGTGCTGGATGGCCAGGACGCCTGGGACGCCGCCGATGCGGTCACCCGTGCCGCGCGCCTGGCACCTTTCGCCAGTGGCGGGCAGGCATTGCCGGCCAGCACCGAGGACGGTGGCACGCGCCTGGATGCAGTGTTCGCCGCCTTGGCCGATGCGTGGCGCCGCCATGGTGCCGACGCGCTGGGCAGTTACATCATCTCCATGGCGCACGACCGCAGCGATGTGCTGGCGGTGCTGGCGCTGGCCCGCCGTGGCGGCCTGGTCGATGCGGCCGGCGCGGTGCCGCTGGATATCGCGCCGCTGTTTGAAACCGTCGACGATCTCAAGCGCGGCACCGACACCCTGCGCGATCTGCTCGCCGACCCGGTATACCGCGCGCATCTGCGCGCCCGCGGCGATGTGCAGATGGTGATGCTGGGCTATTCGGACAGCGGCAAGGACGGCGGTATCGCCGCCTCGCGGTGGGGTCTGCAGCGGGCCCAGGTGGAACTGCTCGAGGTGGCCGAGGAGAACGCGATCGGCCTGACTTTCTTCCATGGCCGCGGTGGCTCGATCAGTCGTGGGGGTGGCAAGACCACCCACGCGGTGGATGCCTCGCCACGCGGCAGCATCGATGGCCGCCTGCGCGTTACCGAGCAGGGCGAGGTGATCCACCGCAAGTACGGCATCCGCGCGCTGGCGCTGCGCTCGCTGGAGCAGTCCACCGGCGCGGTGCTGCGCTCCAGCCTGCGCCCGCGCGCGCCGGAGCCGCGCGAGGAACAATGGCGGCCGGTCATGGACCTGGTGGCGCAGAAGAGCGCCGATGCCTATCGCGCCTTTGTCGGGCAGCAGGATTTCATGCAGTACTTCCGCCACGCCACCTCGATCGACGTGATCGAACGCATGACGCTGGGTTCGCGGCCGTCGCGGCGGCTGGGCGAGGATGCCGCACTGACCAACCTGCGCGCGATTCCCTGGGTGTTCGCCTGGAGCCAGGCGCGTGCGGTGATTCCCGGCTGGTATGGCGTGGGCAGTGGCCTGCAGGCCGCGATCGATGCCGGGCATACCGCCACGCTGCAGGAAATGGCGCGTGACTGGCCGTTCTTCAGCACCTTCCTGGACGATATCGCGATGGTGCTGTCCAAGGGCGACATCACCATCGCCGAACAGTTCTCGCAACTGTCCGGCGCGTTGCACACCCGGTTCTTCCCGCAGATCCAGCGCGAGCTGGAACTGACCGCCGGGCAGATCCTGGCCCTGACCGGACAGCACGAACTGCTTCAGCACGACCAGCGGCTGGCCTTGTCGATCCGCCTGCGCAACCCCTATGTGGACCCGATCAGCGTGCTGCAGGTGGATCTGTTGCGGCGTTGGCGCGAAAGCGGAGGCGAAGACGACGAGGTACTGCGTGCGCTGGTGGCCTGCGTCAATGGCGTCGCGCAGGGCGTGCAGAACACCGGCTAGGCGGCGTTCTGCGGTAGGTCACGACCGTTGGTCGTGACCGCCGGCACCTCGCCTTCGTCACCCGCCCGGGAGTGGCTGGATTACATCGCCGTGATGGTTTTTCCTACATCACAACGCGCTATCGACTTCCAACAACTGTGCGCCGCTGCAAAAAATGCAGTGCGTCGATGCACTAGCGTGAACCTACCGGCATCAAGCTGCATCTCCCGTTTCCGGCCATGCGTGGCAGCGGGGAGCGCGCGGTGATGCGGCATGTTCAATTCGCGCTGTCCGCAGTAGCGGACCCTGCATCGGAGCCCTGCCCATGGCTGTTCTTCCGCGTTGCCTCAACTCCTGCAATCGTGTGCCGCTGTCCTCTGCGTTGATCGCTGCAGGCTCGCTGCGTTGGCGTGTCTGGCGCAACCGTCTGCCTGCCACCGTGCTGCTCGTCGTTGGCCTGTTGGCAGGCAGCGCGCTTGCCCAGCCGGCGCCGGTGAACATCATCGGCTGGCAGGTCGAAGCACCATCAGCACGCGGTGTGGCGGTGGCATCGGATGCACCGGCGCAGCGCCAGCTGCGGGTGATGCTGGACCGGGCCTACCCGGTGATGGCACGGCTGAGCTGGATCGAGGTTGACGGCAAGCGGCTCGGGCCGGCGCGCGAAAGCGCGGACCTGCGCAGCCTCAGCGTCCCGCTGCCGGCCTCCATCCGGGTGGGGCCGGACAGCCGGATACGCCTCGCCGACTACACCGGGCAGGCACGCCAGGCCCCCGGCGGACAGGGCGGGTGGACGCCTCCCTTGCAGCAGGTGACCGACGCCGATCCGGCAGACAACGGCCCGCTGCAGGTCGATGTGCTCGATTACGCGCTGGGTGAGCAGGCCTTTGCCTTCCCGTTGCGCGGCAACCGGATCGCCCGGGGGGAAGTACGCGCACGCGTGTACCTGCCGCAGGACCTGGGCGGGCCGATGCCGCTGGTACTGTTCCTGCATGGCCGCCACCAGACCTGCCATTCCAGCGAGGGCCCCGGCCTGGCGTGGCCGTGCCCGGCCGACAGCGAGGTGGTGAACAGCCATCTGGGCTACGACGGCCCGGCGCATGCGCTGGCCAGCCAAGGGTATGTGGTGGTGTCGGTATCGGCCAATGGCATCAACGCGTTCGACAACGATGCCGAAGACTACGGCCGCTCGGCGCGCGCGGCCCTGCTGCGCCACCATCTGGACTACCTGCAGCGTGCCAATGCAGCGGCGACCGATGAACTGGGCGAGCGCCTGCGCGGGCGGTTGGACATGGAGCGCATCGGCATCATGGGACATTCGCGCGGTGGCGAGGGCGCGGTGGCCGCCGCAGTCGATGCGGCCGCCGGGGTCGGCCCGCACCGGCTCAAGGCCGTGTTCGCGCTGGCGCCCACCAGTTTTGCCGATGATGCGCGTGTCCCGCAGGCGGCACTGGCGGTGATGCTGCCGTACTGCGACGGCGACGTGTCCGATCTGCATGGCCAGCGTTACGTGGATGCTTCGCGGCATGCGCGTATCGGCAATGTCCCACAGACCACCCTGATCGCCCACGGCGCCAATCATAATTTCTACAATTCGGTGTGGACCCCCGGGACCGGCCCGGGTGCGTCCGACGATGCGCTGTACTTCGACCGTATGGGCTTGTGCCGGCAAGCCTCGCCGTACCGGCTGCCGGCAGCGGCGCAGTATCGTGCCGGTGCGGCCTACATCGCCGCGTTCTTCCGCCTGCATCTGGGGGATGAGCAGGCGCTTGCCACGCTGTTCGACGGGTCGGCCACCCGCGTGCCGGGCAAGGCGGTGGTGCAGAGCGTGGCAGCGGCACCGCCGCCGCGCCAGCTGGACCTGGCCAGCTTCCAACAGGACACCGCCGGCATCAGCCATCTGGGCTGGAATGCGCTGTACTGCGATGGCCAGGGATACCGGCCCGGGCCAACGCAGGCCTACTGTGCCGACGAACGCTGGGAAGGGACCGTACCGCACTGGACCGGGTTGGGCACCGGGCAGATGCTGCGGCTGAGCTGGAGCGGTGGCCGTGGCCAGACCCGGATCCTGCTGCCGGCAGGCGTCACCGACGTGTCCGGTTACAGCGTACTGGGCTTGCGTGCGATGCCCAGCGAGCGCCGGCACGGCCTGGCAGCGCCGGCACTGACGGTTGCATTGGTGGACCGGCAGGGGCGGCGGGCGAAAGTGCGTATTCCCAAGGGCGCCGATGCCCTGGGGCCGCTGCCGGGCGGCAGCCCGGCGCAGGTCAACTGGCTGCTGCGCAGCGTGCAGCTTCCGCTGAAGGCATTCGCCGGGGTGAATCTGGCCGAGATCGTGGCGGTTGAACTGACCCCTGCCACCGGCGCGGGCGAGGTGTTCCTGTCCGACCTGGCCCTGGTCAGCGCCGACAATCCTTGAGGCGCTGCCCGCTGTTGCCGGTCAGACCTGCTCGACCAGGTCGCCCGGCGAGGGTGGGCTGGAGGCCAGCAGCTCCCGCTGGCGCTGCTCCATCTCCTCGCGCAACTGGCGCCGGATCAGCGCGGCGGCATGGCGACGGCGCTCGTCGCTGGTCTCCAGCTGCAGCGGCGGCACCGGGGTCGGCTTGCCGTCTTCGTCCACTGCCACCATGGTGAAGAAACAGCTGTTGGCGTGGCGCACGCTGCGCTTGAGGATGTCCTCGGCCACCACCTTGACCCCGATTTCCATCGAGGAGGTGCCGGTGTAGTTGACCGAGGCCAGGAAGGTGACCAGCTCGCCCACCGCGATCGGCTGGCGGAACACTACCTGGTCCACCGACAGGGTGACCACGTAGCGGCCGGCATAGCGGCTGGCGCAGGCATAGGCGACCTGGTCGAGCAGGCGCAGGACCGCACCGCCGTGGACCTTGCCGGAAAAATTAGCCATCTCCGGCGACATCAGCACGGTCATGGTCAGCTGGTGGGATTTGATCTCGGTAGGCATGGCCGAAGTGTAGCCCCCACGACTGGAAAAGCGGCAACTACTGGGGGAGCAGGCGCGCCAGCAGGTCTGGCGAAGGGAAACCAAGGGTGAGATAGCGCGGCGGATGCAGGTGACGGGGATCGGGCTGCAGCAAGTGGCCAATCACCGGCATGGCCGTTTCCCAGCCGACAAACATGACGCGGGGGGCTTCGGCATCGGGAACCGCGAACCCGATCAGATCGGTCTGTGGAAGCGATGCGGCAGTCACGTCCGCCCAGCTGCAGATCGACATGCGTTCGCCATCCTTTTCCTTCACCAGGTAGGTGGCGACAAACACATCGTCGCCCTGCGCTTCATACACGCGTTGCAGCAACTTCTGCTGCATCTGGTAGGCATCCTGCCGGAATGCGTAGCGCAGGCGGGCCTGTCTGGAACGCAGTGCGTCCGACGCCGGCTCGACCGCCTGGATGCGGCCTTCATCGTCGTGGCGCAGCAGTTCCCAGGAGATCGCGCGCCCTGCCGCGACGGCATCCTCGGCGATGTCGAACATCCGGGCCTGGGCGTCCAGGTCCCGTTCCCCGGCGACCATGAACAGATCGCGCGTGGGCAGCATGAACACCGGTCGTCCGGTGACCGGAACCCGGTTCACTAGTTCCGGCAGCAGCGCGCGACTGCTGTCGTAGCTGTCCTGCCACACTGCCTGGAACAGGCCAGGCCCCAGTGGCTGGAAGGGCAACTGTTCAATGCCGCGCAGGTTGCCGCGTGCCATATCCAGCGCTTCATACAGGGATACCCCCCCACGCCGGGTCCGGACCATCCTGCTTGGTCAGCGTATGCTCGGGGTGATCTATCGCAAGCAGTTCCACGCACTCCTCGGTGATCCTGCGGAACTGGAGGGTGCTCGGGTGGTCCCAGCCCACCTTCTCGATGGACTGCAGGCGCAGCTGCTCCAGCTGGGAGATGCTGCGGATGATCGGCCGAAGCATCGGACGCAGCTCGTCCCACTCCGCGTCACGGTCGTCCCGATGGTGCAGGCCACGCACGAAAATCTCCAGTGCCTCCCGCTGCCTGCCGCGTTCGGCATCCAGGTAGGCGCGGTGGGCGTTGTGCAGGTTGAAGTACGAGCCATCTCCCACCCGGATGCGGAACAGGTCCGCCTCGTAGTCCATGGGCGCGCTGACGCCATTGCGGCGTGCGCTGGCAATGAAACGCTCGGCAAATGCATCGTTGCCGGGTTTGTCCTTGAACAGCCTGTCCAACAGTGTCGAGAGCATGTGACCTTCCTTGTCCGAAGCTGCATCTTGACCTGCCGAAACAGCGTAGGCAATGCGGCCGAAAAAAAACGGGCCGCATGTGCGGCCCGTTTCTCAATGCATGCCGGGCAGAACCCGGCGCTGCGTCTTACTTCAGCTTCGCATCCGCGCGCAGGGCGGCGGCGCGGTCGGTCTTCTCCCAGGAGAAGGCCGTGGCGTTGACCGTCTCGCCAGCACCGTTGAGGTAGCTGAAGTCCTTCGGCTTGCGGCCGAAGTGGCCGTAGGCGGCGGTCTGCTGGTACATCGGGTGGATCAGGTCCAGCATCTTGATGATGCCGTACGGGCGCAGGTCGAAATGCTTGCGGATCAGCTTTTCGATCTTGTCATCGCTGATCTTGCCGGTGCCGAAGGTGGTGACCGAAATCGAGGTCGGCTCGGCCACGCCGATGGCGTAGGAGACCTGCACTTCGCAACGGTCGGCCAGGCCGGCGGCAACCACGTTCTTGGCCACGTAGCGGGCAGCATAGGCAGCCGAACGGTCGACCTTGGACGGATCCTTGCCCGAGAACGCACCACCACCGTGACGGGCCCAGCCGCCGTAGGTGTCGACGATGATCTTGCGGCCGGTCAGGCCGCAGTCGCCCACCGGGCCGCCGATCTCGAACTTGCCGGTCGGGTTGATGTGGAACTTGGTGCCCTTGTGCAGCCACTTGGCCGGCAGCACCGGCTTGATGATCTCTTCGCGGACGGCCTCGATCAGGTCCTTCTGCTTCACGCCCGGGGCGTGCTGGGTCGACAGCACCACCGCGTCGATGGCCGAGACGGCACCGTTTTCATAGCGCAGGGTGACCTGGCTCTTGGCATCGGGGCGCAGCCAGGACAGCGGCGAGTTCTTCTTCTTGCGGATCTTGGCCTGCTGCTCGACCAGGCGGTGCGACAGGTGGATCGCGGCCGGCATGTAGCTGTCGGTCTCGTTGGTGGCATAGCCGAACATCAGGCCCTGGTCGCCAGCGCCCATTTCTTCGGGCTTCTTGCGATCAACGCCCTGGGCGATGTGCGGGGACTGCTTGCCGATCAGGTTCAGCACGCCGCAGGTGGCGCCGTCGAAGCCGACGTCGGAACTGTCGTAGCCGATGTCCAGGATCACCTTGCGGGTCACCGCTTCCAGGTCGATCCAGGCACTGGTGGTGATCTCGCCGGCCACGATGGCCACACCGGTCTTGACCATGGTCTCGCAAGCCACGCGGGCGCGCTGATCCTGGGCCAGGATCGCGTCCAGCACCGCATCGGAGATCTGGTCGGCAATCTTGTCCGGATGGCCTTCGGAGACCGATTCGGAGGTGAACAGGTAGCTGGACATCAGGCGTAATATCCTTTGATTCGGATGGAAAGATGGTCGCGAATGATACACGGCAAGCCGCGTGCTTGCATTGTGCGCCAGCGCGGGTTGCCCGTGGTTAAGCCCGCGTGCCCGTCGCAGGGCCCGGTGGGACGGGATTGAGCGCCAGCGTCGCCGCCCAGTGTTCCACCAGCGTGACAAATGGCCGGCGGTCCGCAGCCGGGCGCCTGTTCCCCGGCGTACCGTGCCCGGGACCGTGGCGCAGGACGCGGGCGATCGTCATCTGGCTGTCGCCGAACCGCCATCGGCTTGTCGCGCGGCAGGCGCAGGCTTCGGCGCATCCGGCCGCCGGGCATGAGGGCACGCCATGCAGGAACTCGAGCAGCGCAACGCGCGGGAGGCCACCAGGCGGGCGCTGACGGCCCTGGCGCCCCATCGACGGGCCGTCTTCCTCTCCGATGTCCACCTGGGCTCGCGCCACTGCCACGCCGCCGAACTGGCCCGGTTCCTGGTCGAGCTGCGCTGCGAGCGCCTGTACCTGGTGGGCGACATCATCGACCTGTGGTGGATGGCGCACCGCCGGGCCAGCTGGCGGCCGGCCCACAGCGAGGTGATCCAGGCGTTGCACGCGCTGCAGCGTGCCGGCACCGAGATCATCTATATCCCCGGCAACCACGATGCCTCGCTGCGCAAGGTCTGCGGGCTGATGCTGCCGGCCATGCAGGTGCGCCGGCGGGCGATCCACGTGACCGCCGACGGGCGCCGGCTGCTGGTCGTGCATGGCGATGACTACGATGGCGTCACCCACTTCGGCGGCCTGCAGGAGAAGTTCGGTGACTGGCTGTATTACCGCATCCTCACCGGCAACCACCTGCTCAATGCCGCGCGGCGGCGGCTGGGACAGCGCTACTGGTCCCTCTCCGAATTCCTGAAGAAGCGCAGCGGCGCGGCCGAGCGCTATATCGAGCGCTTCGTCCAGGCCGGTCTCGATGATGTGCGCCGGCGCGGCCTGGACGGCATCGTCTGCGGGCATATCCACCGCGCCGCGCTGGTGGAGCGCGACGGGCTGATCTATGCCAACGACGGCGACTGGGTGGAAAGCCTGACCGTGCTGGCCGAGGACCCCGACGGCAGCCTGCGGCTGCTGGACCACACCGGGCAGACCCTGGTGGCGCTGCCCGGCAACGCCGCCCTGGCAAGAGCGGCCTGAGCGAAACGCCGTCGGCGCACGTCCCGTTTCGGCTGCTAGCATCGGCCAATGGACTCCTTTACCCAGATCGTACTCGGCGGCGCGGTTGCCGCCGCCATCGCACCGGCCGGCCATCGCCGCGCCGCCCTGTTGGCCGGTGCCGCGCTCGGCACCCTGCCGGACCTGGATGCCCTGGTACTGGCCTTCACCGCGGCCGACCCGGTGGCGCTGATGGTCGAGCACCGCAGCTACAGCCATTCCCTGCTGGTG
This sequence comes from Stenotrophomonas sp. KH_029, assembly GCF_057839765.1. Lineage (NCBI taxonomy): Bacteria > Pseudomonadati > Pseudomonadota > Gammaproteobacteria > Lysobacterales > Lysobacteraceae > Stenotrophomonas > Stenotrophomonas sp. KH_029. The sequence continues at coordinate 776,638 of NZ_CM174498.1, forward strand.
TTGCCGTGGGTCGCCGCGCTGATCTGGTGGGCCTTCAAGCGCTTCGGCCACGGCCGGGTGGCGCAGGCACCGGGCCGCTGGTTCTGGGCGATGCAGCTGGCGTTGATCACCCACCCGCTGCTGGACGCGTTCACCGTCTACGGCACCCAACTGTGGTGGCCGTTCACCCCGGCCCCGACGATGTGGTCCAGCGTGTTCATCATCGACCCGCTGTACACGGTGTGGCTGCTGGTCGCCTGCCTGGTGGCCTGGTTCGCGCGCGCGCGTCCGTTGGCGCAAAAAGCGCTGGTGGCCGGGCTGGTGCTCAGCTGCGGCTACCTGGGCTGGTCGCTGCTGGCCAAGCAGATGGTCGAACGCGAGGCCGACCGGGCACTGGCCGCGATGGGGCTGGGCGATGCGCCACGGTTTTCAGTGGCCACCCCGTTCAACACCCTGCTGTGGCAGGTGGTGGCGATGACCCCCAGCGGCTATGTGATAGGGGAGCGCTCGCTGGTGGCCGACCACGGCCCGATGCGCTTCGACGGTCATCCGTCCCATGTGCAGGCATTGCGCCAGGCCGCTGCGATCCCGGCGGTGACGCGCCTGAACTGGTTCAACCGCGGCTTCATGCGCGCCCAGGTGGTCGACGGGCGGCTGCTGCTGAGCGACCTGCGCATGGGGCTGGAACCGGACTACACCTTTACCTTCGCAGTGGCCCGTGCCGACAGCGGGCAATGGGTGGAGATCACCCCCGAACAGCTGCGGCCGGCCTACCAGGGCCCCCAGGGCAGGGCGATGGTGAGGCGCCGGTTCGCGGTGATGTGGGACCGGATCTGGCAGCAGCCGGTAGCGCCCACGCAGGCACCGGCCGGTGCCGCACCGGTGCCCGCCGCGCACTGAGCACGCCACGGGCCACCACCGGCGTCATTGCGGTGGCAGCAGGGCGCGGTTGACCTTGATCGAGCGGTGCAGCAGCTGGCGTGGCACGTTGGCGATGTCAAAGCCGGCGAACGCCAGCAGGAACTGCAGGCCGGAAATCAGCGCGACGGTGGAGATCATGATGGTCCCCACCGGCGTGGCCACCCCGGCCGCCGCCGACTGGGTCCAGTGGTACAGCCCGAACAGGCTGCCGAAACCGAGCAGGCCGACGCCGGCGACCAGCTCCAGCGAAGCGATCGACAGATCGCGCAGGAAATAGTTGTAGCCGATCCGCTTGAGCGTATTGCGCAGGTGCTTGAAGGCGAATTCGCCGGCGATGCGGCTGACCCGCAGGTGGCTGGTTTCGTCGGCGTAATGGGCATCCATGGCGACATCCTGGACCACCGCGCGCACGGTGTTGAGCCGGAACAGCATGTCGGTCTCGAAGAAATAGCGGTCGCTGATGGCGTCGAGCTTGAGGTGGCTGGCGACCCGCGCATGGATGGCGGTGTAGCCGTTGGTCGGGTCGAACACCTGCCAGTAGCCCGAGGAGGCTTTGGTCATGAACGACAGCAGCAGATTGCCGGCGCGGCGCAGCGGCGGCATGCGCCGGATGTGGGCCAGGTTCCAGAAGCGGTTGCCCTTGGTGTAGTCGGCCTGGCCCTCGGCGATGGGGGCGACGAAGTCCATCAGCAGCGACGGGTCCATCTGACCGTCGCCGTCGACCTTGACCAGGATATCCATGCCATCGGCGATGGCAGCGCGGTAACCGGTCTTGACCGCTCCGCCCACGCCCAGATTGGCCGGATGGACCAGCACGGTGATGCGCGGGTCGGTGGCCGCAGTGCGGATCAGTTCGCCGCTGCCATCGGGGCAGGCATCGTCGACGCAGTAGATCGCCGTCACCGCAGCGTCGATCGCCGCCAGCACTCCCAGCACATGGCGGGTGACCCGGTAGCAGGGAATGATCACCGCGATCTTCGGTGCGGCGGTCAGGCTGGGGACTGTGCGCATGGGCATGGTACTCAGGGCTGGGCCGGCGCGGCAGGGCACGGCGGTTGGCCATCGCCGGCGCAGGCTGTGGCCGGCTGCGCCGACGGGCCGGCCAGCATCGTCGCGGCAGGCACCTCGATCAGGTCGGCCTGGGGCAGTTGGGGGGCATCGCCCTGGCCGACCGCGATGTGCGCATAACGGTTGAAGGTGAAATTGAAGGCGTCCGCGTCCATCGTCGGGAAGTGCTGGCGGAAATACGGCAGCTGCGGGGCGTACAGCACATGGTTGACCGCGGCAATGCCCACCCCGGAGAGCAGCGCACCATAGTGGCCGGGCACCACCAGCGTGCCATCGGCCGTGGTCTGCGCGCCGCGGGCCTGCAGCGATTGCAGGACCGCGGCGCGGTCCATGGCGAAGATCGGGCGCGCGGACTGCACCGGGTTGAACAGGCCATGGCCGAGCAGGTTGCCGATACAGGCCACCGCCAGCACCACGCTGGTGGCGTGCGCGGCCAGCCGCGGTCGCCTGGCGGCGATGGCCAGCAGCCCCAGGCATAGGTAGGGCAGCGCATCCATCGCACTGTGCAGGCGGCTGAAGCTGCCCTGGCCGAACGCCAGCTTGGCCAGGCTGCCGGCGACCAGCAAGGCGGCCAGCGTCAGCAGGCGCGCCCCGGTCAGGCGCACGCCTGCCTGCACCAGCGCGATGGCGCAGCCGATGTTGAGCAGCAGCCCGAAGGCGAGCAGCGCACGCGCGCCGGGCACCATCGACAAGCCGGTCAGCTTGCCGACCACCACCGGTACCGGCAGGAACACCCAGCAGGCGATCAAACCGGTGCCCACGGCAAACAGCGCTACGGTGCGTATGTGTGCCCGGGCCCAGCGGCGCAGTTGCGCCCCGTCGGCCAGGACCGCGGTGAACAATGGCAGCAGGCTGCCCAGCACCGCGATCTCGCACGCATTGGAAGGGGCGAAGGCCGGCAGCGGATTGAACCGGTAGGTCATCAGGTTGGGGAAGAGGTGCGCCAGCAGCGAGATGACGCTGACACCGCCGCCGCCGACTTCACGCTGGCCGGGGTACACGGTATTGCGCATCACCGCGATCAGCTCGTGGAAATAGCCGAAGAACACCGCTGCGGCAAGCACGCCGGCCAGTGCCGCATCGACCAGCCGCGCCACCGTCAGGGCATCGCGGCGCAGAGCCAGCACCAGCACCGCCATGGCCAGCAGCATGGCGATGATGAAGGGCGGGTAGGCCACCGCCACCAACCACACCGCCAGTGCGAAGCCGCTGGCCAGCACGCGCAGCCAGCGCCGGCGGATGTACAGCCAGGCCACCGCTGCCCATGGTGCCAGCGCGAACACGCCGGCGTTGCTGGTCCACCAGACCTGCACGAACGGCGAGAACAGCAAGGTCAGCGATACCAGCGCCGCCGCCAGCGCCGGCACCCGCAACTGGCGCAGGAACAGTGCCCAGCCGAACAGGAACGCCATCGCCATGAACATGAAGAAGAACGAATAGGCGTTGGCCGGCGGCAGCACCAGGAAGGCCCAGTGGTAGGGCTTGAACAGCAGGCCCCAGTCCAGCAGCGGCAGTGCCTGGAACGAACGCAGCGTCTCGTGGTACGGGGAGTGGGCGTTGACGTCGGCAAAGCCGTTGGCGACGGCGATCTGCACATACGGCGTATACACCATCCACTCATCGGAGCGGATCAGGTGCGCGGTGCCCAGCAGCGGTTTCTGCGCGGGCAGGCCCAGATACTCGAAGGCCCGGGCGTAGGACGATGGGGTCAGCGCCAATGCTACATACAGCACGCACAGCGCCGCCAGCACCCACAGGCAGAGCCGCACGTGGCGGCGGTCAAGCCCGCCCCCCGGGCTGCCGTCGGGGGTGGGGCGTGGCCAATGGCTGGCTTCGGTCATTGCGCACGTTCTCCGGTGGTATCCATGCAGGCGCGGCGACCCGCATGCGGCGGTGTCGTGGCACGGGCATGGCGCGCCCTGCCAGGCACCAACCCGCCGCAGATTCTAGCCGGTTGCCGTGGGCGCAGTGGCGGCAGCAGCCATCCACGACACCGTGCGGCGGCGTGGGCCGGGCTCAGTAGACCGTGGCGCGGGCCTGCACGAAGGAGAAGAAGAACACCGCATTGGGGTCGTTCTGCACCCGGCCGAACTCGTGGCGCATGCCGTCGACGGTGTCCTGCCCGACCAGGCCGGCCTCCAGCAGCGGCTCGGCCGCCGACAGCAGCAGCTTCTCCCAGAACGCGATCATGGTCTTGCGCCGGGCCGGCTCGCGGTTGTCCAGGTGGATGGTCTTGATCTCGGTGTGCACATCGCGGAAGCCGCCGGCCAGCAGCAGGTTGCCCAGCTTGGCGCCGACGAACGGGTCGCCGCCGTGGTCGTACTGGAAATCGTTGAAGGCCATCCAGTAGCGCCAGATATGCGGCGAGTACGGGTCGAGCAGGAACGAGGCGTTCATCACTTCGGTCACATACACCGGCGAGCCGGGCAGCAGTACCCGGCGCACTTCGTTGAGCACGCGCGCCGGCGAGGGCACGTGTTCGAGTACCCAGCACAGGAAGGCCGAATCGAACTGGCGTGCGTCGAACGGCAGGTCGCCGGCATCGGCCTGCAGCAGGGTGTAGCGTTGACTGCACCATGGGGTTTTTTCCAGGTTGTCGCGCGCGGTGGCCAGCTGGGCCTCGCTCAGGTCCACCCCGGTCACGTGCAGGTCCGGGAAGCGGCGCAGCAGGATTTCGGTCTGCGCGCCGACGCCGCTGCCCACCTCGAGCAGGCGCCTGGCGCCGCTGTAGTCGATGCTGCTGAAGATGCTGGCCTCCAGCAGCCGTGCCTGGGTGACCAGGCGGTGCTGCTCGGTGTCGGAGAAGCCATGCAGATAGGTCGGTGCGGCGATCGGGGAGGTCATGGCGGGCTCTTCAGGTAGTGCCGGGCGGTGCCGGCCGATCAGGTGGCAACCGCGCAGGGCGCGGCAGTGGCAAGACGGTCGAAGTACTCGGTGGTCAGGGCGATCTGGCTGGCGGCATCCTCGGCGCGGTTGACCACCGCGCGGAACGCGGCGTTCTCCGGCCGGTCCTTGGCGTACCAGCCCAGGTGCTTGCGCGCGATGCGCACGCCCTGCTCCTGGCCGTAGAAGTCGTGCAGGGCGTGCAGGTGGCCGAGCAGGATGTCGCGCACTTCCTCCAGCGCCGGTGGCGCCAGCAGTTCGCCGGTGGCCAGGTAGTGGGCGACCTCGCGGAAGATCCACGGGCGTCCCTGCGCGGCTCGGCCGATCATCACCGCATCCACGCCGGTGCTGGCCAGCACCTGGGCGGCCTTGTGCGGCGAATCGATGTCGCCGTTGGCCAGGACCGGGATGCGCAGCGCGGCCTTGATCGCGGCGATGGTCTGGTATTCGGCCTGCCCGGTGTAATGTTGGTCGCGGGTACGCCCATGCACGGCCAGCGCGGCGATGCCGCTGTCTTCGGCGATGTGCGCGATGCGCGGGCCGTTGCGGTGGTCGCAGTCCCAGCCGGTGCGGATCTTCAGCGTTACCGGCACGTCCACCGCGTTGACCACCGCCGTGAGGATGCGCGCGACCAGGTCTTCATCGCGCATCAGCGCTGAGCCGGCCCAGGCGTTGCAGACCTTCTTGGCCGGGCAGCCCATGTTGATGTCGATGATCTGCGCGCCGTGGTCGACGTTGTAACGCGCCGCCTCGGCCAGCTGCTGTGGTTCGGTGCCGGCGATCTGCACGCTGATCGGGTCCGGCTCGCCGGCATGGTCCATGCGGTGCAGGGATTTGCGGGTGTTCCAGAAGCGCGGGTCGGAGATGGTCATCTCCGAGGCCGCCAGGCCCGCGCCCAGCTGTTTGCACAGCAGGCGGAAGGGCTTGTCGGTGACGCCGGCCATGGGCGCCAGCACCACGTTGGGCTGGATGTTGTAGGGGCCAATCTGCATGCCGGCTATTGTAGTGCCCGTGCCCGGGCGATCATCGGCCGCCGCGCCCTGCCTGCGTTCAGATTCGGTGGCCGGCGGGGCCTGCCCGGCGGTCGTTCAGGGCGCCGGACCACAGGCATAGGCCAACACGGCCAGATGCCGCTGCGGGTCTAGCCCGAGCAGGGCCAGTACGGCGGCATCCTCGAATGAGCCGATCGCGCAGCCGGCCGCGTTCATCGCCGCCACTTCCTGCCCCAGCGCCCCCAGCCAGACCCCGGCCTCGATCAACACGAAGCGGCCACCGCGCTCACCGTACTTGGCCAGCGTGCCGGCCGGCTCGGCGATCAGGAACAGCACGGCTGCCGGCCTTTCCGGCCAATCCACGCCGAGCAGCCTGGACAGTGCCGGCCACGCCGGGCAGGGCGCCACCGGCACCAGTGCATGTTCAAGCGGGTCGTACCAATGGATGCCCTGGGTGGCGATCGTATCGTCGGTGCCATACAGCGCGGCATAGGCCTGGATCGGATACTTGGCGCCACCGGAAGGCAGGCGCCGGGTGTCGCTGTTGCCGGGGCGGGCCCGCAACGGGGCCAGCACGCGGCCCAGTTCGCTTGCGCCCCAGCGGGCGTCACCGAAACGGCGGCCACTGTGGCGCTGCGCCAAGGCGTGGTCAGGTTGCACCGGGTCCGGCAAGGCGATGCCGGCGGCCGCATGCATCGGCCGTGGCGGCGAGCCGACGCGCGCGGCATCTTCGGCGATGCGCGCGCGCATCACCTCGGCGCGCGCCGGATTGAGTTCGCCGTTGTGCCAGAACAGATGGAACAGCGGGGCATCCTGCCAGGGGGAAGGTGGTGACGGCATGCAGTCCTCGTGCCTCAGCCCAATGGATGTGGGAAGGGATTGGGAAAGTCGCGGCCGTGCGGCACGCCGGGATACCGCCACGCCACGTCCCGGCAACGGCCGCCCAGGAACGGCGCACGCTCGTCGGCATGCAGGCCGCTGAGTTGCGGCGACAGCACCCGCATCACCCGCAGTCCGGCCGCGGCCACATCGGCGGTGGTCAATTCGCGGTAGTACAGCGCGATGCCGGCACTGCCGAGCCGGCGCCGCAGCAGATCCAGCTCGGCGATCGCGCGCTGCGCCGCAGGGCCGGCAACGGCGTCCGGCGGCGGCAGCTGCAACGTGCTGGTGCCCGCATCCTTCAGCAGCGGCAGTTGCGGCCACAGTTCCGGGCGCAGGGTGTAGAACGCGGCATGTTCGTCGAAGCTGCGCAGCGCGGCCGGTTCGCGCGGAAGCCGGGCGCCCTGGCGGCCACACAGATGCGCGGCGAAGGTCAGCGCCTGCTGCCATTCCAGCAGCGCCTTGTGCAGCGCTTCGCCCGGATCGGCGCGGCAGGCGATGCCGAGGACGTGTCGGGGGCGGCCTTCAAACGGGATGCCGCCGGCGACGGCGATCACCGGGTGCGGGTTCCATTGCTGGGTCAGGTCGAAGGCCTGCAGTTGGCCACCGCGCTCGGCTGCATAGGCTTGCCACTGCGCCGGCAGGGCGATTCTCCGACCGGCCAGGCCGTTGAGCCAGGTGACCGCCAGCGCGTCGCGCTCCAGCAGCTCCTGGGCCGCGCGCAGCAGCGCCAGCCAGGCGCCATCGCGGCCATCACGCCAGGCCGCCAGGCCGGTGGAGGTCGACGGCAGTCGCGCATGGCCGCTGCGCGGCCCCAGCCCGACCAGTTCCTGCGGCACCCAGGTCACCCGGTTGTCGTCCAGCGCATGCACCGCGGCGAACAGATCCTCGTCGTGCTCGGGCATCGGCCATGGGAAGCCCGGCGCTGCGCGCTGGCCGGCCGAGAACAGTGCGAATGCCGATTCGTCCAGGCGTTGTGCGGGCGTCAGCGCACCGCGGGCACGCACCTCCAGGCCGGCCTGCGCCGCCGCCAGGCGCTCCAGCGCTTCGGCGACCGCGCCATCGGCGGCCGCATCGGCATCCAGCGCGACCGCGCCTGAAACGCCCTGCCAGGGATTGGCCGGGTCGGCCGGGGTGGCGGCATTGTGCACCCGCCGTCCGTCGAACAACGGGCCGGTCGCATCGCAGGCGCTGGCCTGGATCGGCTGCGCCGGACGCACCAGGCCGCAGCGCGGACGCGCCGCGCCATGCAGCAGGTGCGAAGACAGCGTGGGCATGTGCCGCTCCGCCGCATCCACGGCGGACCGGTTCATTTCATCAGGCTCAGCCAGAGCACCATTTCGAGCGCGCCGGCGGCGAACAGGCCCAGCAGCAGGCAGATGCCGATGCCGATGCCGCGCCCGAGCGAACGCCCCGAGCGCTCGTGGACGATGGCGTAAAGGCCGACGAACACCGCGACAGCGACGAACAGGCCGAATATCGGACTGCCGATGCTCATGAAAAGGCCACCGCCGACCGCTGCCAGCGGCAAGGCGAACAGCCCCAGCAGCACCCGGCTGGTGCGGCTCAGCCCGGCCACCGGCACGGCGGGTGTGGTTGTCCTGGTCAGGTCCGGGTCCACCGCGACGGCCGGTTCCTGCAGCGGCCCGGGCGGCTGGGTGCCAATACCGGTGTCGCTATCGCCGGTGTCGGCAGCGGCCTGCGCTGCGCTGCCGGCCGCTGCGGGCGCCATCGGTTGCAGCGAGCCGAGCACCACCGCCGACAGCACCGAGGTGCCGAGCAGGGTGACGATGCAGGAGCTGCAGGTGGTAGACGTCGAACCGCCGCCTGCCGCGGCAAGATCCTGGCGCGAGGCACTGGCATCGAACTGGGTAGGCAGGCGGTACATACGGTCACTCCATTGACGGATAGGCAAAGGCCCGGCACATGGGCGACAGTATCACGGCGGCCCGGCGTTCCAGGGCAACGACAGCGGCGCCGGCAGCGTTGCCCCGCCGCCCTGGCAGGCGGGGCACCAGGGCAGCCGCAGCACCCGGTCGCGCTCGCCGTGCAGGCGGTGCAGGTCGAGCCAGACGCTGCGTTCGAGATACCCCAGCAACAGCTGTGGCTGATCCAGCAAGGGCGCGACCAGCGCGGCGATCCGTGCCGGCTGCGCGGCGACCGCTGGCATCGCCGGCACCGCCGCTTCGCCCCAGCGGCGCAGCACCCGGTTGCCCAGGCAGTACACGCAGGCGCTCTGGCCCGGCACCACATAGGGCCCGAGCGCGAGCGTGTGGTGATAGCTGAGGTCCAGCAGCAGGTGCGGTTGCGCCGGCATCCGTGCGCGGTAGCGGCTCAAGGCCTGTTCCCAGCCGAGCCCATGCCGGACCAGTACCAGCAGTTCGGCATCGGCGTGGGCATCGACGCGCTGCAGCGCCGCACTGCCATGGCGGTCGAAGGCGTCGGCCAATCCGGGCAGTGGTTCGCCGAGCCAATCCAGTGCATAGCGCTGCACCGGGTGCAGCGCCTGCAGTGGTGCAAGCACACCCAGGCGGACCAACTGGCGGACCGCCGGGCCGCAGTCGGCATCGTCCTGCAAGGTCGCCAGCGTGTCGTCCTGCCAGTGTCCGAGTATCCGTTCGACGACCGCCGGGGTATCGGCCTCATCGACGACATACACCTCGTCGGCGCCGCCGGATACCAGCAGCAGTTGGCGCTGCGCATGGGTCTGCGCGAACAGGGTCCAGGCCGGATTGCGCGTCCAGCGCGGTTGGCCAGTGTGCGTGCCTGCGTGTCCCTGACTGCCTGCTGCTGTCACTGCGCCCAGTCCGTGCATCCGCCAAAGCGCAAGCATAGCGGCAAACAGGCTGGCCACGTTCTGCTACGGTGCGCGCGTGCCTGAACCCTCTTCTGCCAACGCTCCGGTTCCCCAGCCGCCCTGGCGCGAGGCCATGCTGTGGATGCTGCTGCTCGGCGCGATGTTCATCCATGGCTACAGCTGGACCAACCACTGGGCCGCCAGCCAGGCCCAGACCTACAGCCTGCATGGTCGCTGGGACGACGCGGTCCCGTTCTTGGCGTGGACGATTTGGCCCTACCTGGCGCTGAACCTGCTTTACCCGCTGACCTTCTTCATCTGCCCGAGTCGATCGGCACTGCGCCGCCATGCGCTTGCCGTCGCCCTTGTGCAGGCCGTCTGCATGGTCGCTTTCGTGTGCTGGCCGACCGGCAATATCCGGGCATTGCCGCAGCCGGAGGGCGCCAGCGGGCTGCTGTTCGCGCAACTGCGGGCGTTCGAGGCGCCGTTCAACATGGCCCCGTCGCTGCATGCCGCGGTACTGGTGCTGGTATGGCAGGCGTGGCTGGGCGGGTTGCAGGCCGCTGCGGCGCCCTTGCGCTGGCTGTGGCATGGCGCCTGTGGCCTGATCCTGCTGTCGACCCTGACCACCTGGCAGCACGATCTGCTGGACGTGCTTGCCGGGCTGCTGCTCGGGGCGCTGGCGCTGTGGATCGCCCGATCGGTGCCGATGCCGCGCAGGCCAAGTGGCTGACCGGCCGGAGACGACGATCAACAAAGTAGGTTTTTCTCTCATGTGCGGGGCTACAGCCCGTCAAATGCTGTGGCATTTTGCGGACATGCCACCGGTAGTGCCGGTCGTTGTCCGGATGCGGTTACTGCTGCTGTTTGTTTGAGCGCGTCGCTACGCGCCTGTTTCCAGACGAGTGGGATTGCGATGCTCGGCTCGCTCCAAGGGGAGGTAGCTCCAGATCAAATCACGGGCAACAGCAACAGCGTCCAACCACGTTCGGACACGCTTCGTCTCTCGGCAACACGTTGTCCGAGCGTGGCTCGGACCTACGCTTTCCTATGCGTGCCAGCCATGTGTGGAGGGTTGGCGTGGGTGGGTTGGCGGGACTGTCGAAAACATGGGTCCGGCGTATACGCCGGACGGGTTGGGCAGGACGCCCAACCCAGGCCTTGCCGGATGCGCAGGACAGCGCATGCGAGCAAGTTTTCGCCAAGCCCCCATGGGTGAAGGCACATTGCTTGCGAGGCACTGCCTCGCATGCGACTGAACGCCCAGCCGCCGGCGGCTGGGCCGGGCCGCGGAGCGGGGTTCACGGCGTGTCCCGCCAACCCAATCAGCGCATACGCGGATAGTTGCCTTTGATCTGAGCCTGTAGTTCGCTGCTGGCCTCACGCAGATCGGCGAAGAACCAAAAAAAAGGCCAGCGCGAACGCTGGCCTTGGTTTCGTTATCGGCAACGATGACGCTTATTTGTTCTCGGCATCATCCGGGGTGAAGTGCGGCATCGCCACGGCGGCGCCTTCCTTCTCGGTGGAGCGGCCGGCGAACTGATTGGCAAAGCGCACGTGGCGGATGAACGCCGCCTCGCCGTCCTGGGCGATCGACGCGCACAGCGCGCCGTTGAACGCATCACCGGCGCCGGTGGTGTCCAGCACCTGCACCTGTTCGGCACCGACCCGGTAGTACGGCTGGGCATCGCCGCGCAGGTTTTCTTCGGCATGGGAAACGAACACGCCGACCGACCCCAGGGTCACCACCACGGTGCCGTTGCCGACCAGCTTGCGGCACAGCGCGTGCAGGCTGGCGCCGTCCAGGGCGGCCACGTCGTCGGCGTCCACGCGTTCGCCGACATGGCGGCCGAGCAGGGCGGCGAACTCGGTTTCGTTCGGGGTCAGCACGTCGGCCAGCTTGAGCAGGCCGATGCTGGAGGGTGCGTCGGCCGGGGCGGCGTTGAGCACGGTGGTGACACCGGCCTGGCGGGCCAGTGCCAGCGCCGCTTCGATGGTTTCCACCGGCGACTCCAGCTGCGCCAGCACCACCTTGGCACCGGCCAGCAGCGCGCGCTGGGCCTGGACGAAGTCCACGCTCAACGCGGCATTGGCGCCGGGGCCGATCACGATGGTGTTGCGCCCGCGGCTGTCCACGTAGATGCCGCCGGTACCGGTCGGCTCGGTGCTGGCCTCGGCAGCCAGCGCGAAGCCGTCCTGTGCGACCAGGCCGCGGGCCATCGCGCCGCCCGGGTCATCGCCCAGCGCGCAGACGAAGGTGGTCGGCGCGCCGGCGCGGCGGGCCGCCACGGCCTGGTTGAAACCCTTGCCGCCGGGACCGGTGCTGTAGCGCCCGGCGATGGTCGCACCCGGGGCGGGGAGCGACTCGCAACGCCAGACATGATCCACGTTGAAGGAACCGACGACCACGACACTGCTACTCATAAAGACTGTTTCTCGAAGAACGGATATCAGCTGAAATGCGTCAGCACGCCGGCGATGGTCGCCGTCATGAAGGTGGCGATGGTACCGCCCAGCACCGCGCGCAGGCCGAACCTGGCCAGATCGTGGCGACGTTCCGGGGCCAGCCCACCAATACCACCGATCTGGATGGCGATCGAGCTGAAATTGGCGAACCCGCACAGGGCGTAGGTGGCGATCAGGCGGCCTTCGGCCGACAGGCTTACGCCCGGTACCTGGCCGTTGATGATCTTGGACAGCTCCGTATAGGCCACGAATTCGTTGATGACCACCTTCTGGCCGATCAGCGAGCCCACCGTGGTGGCATCGGCCCACGGGGTGCCGATCACCCAGGCGATCGGGGCCAGCACGTAGCCGAAGATGGTCGACAGGTCGATCGGGTGGCCGAGCCTGGCCTGCAGCCCGCTCACTTCGCCCAGCCAGGTCAGCGGGGCGTTGACCAGGGCGATCAGGGCAATGAAGGCCAGCAGCATCGCGCCGATGTTCAGCGCCAGCTTGAGGCCGTCGCCGGCGCCGGCTGCGGCTGCGTCGATGATGTTGCTGGAGGTCTTCTCCACTTCCATCTTGACCGTGCCGCGGGTCAGCGGGGTGCCGGTCTCGGGCACCAGCAGCTTGGCCACCACCAGGGTCGCCGGGGCGGCCATGATGCTGGCGGCCAGCAGGTGCTTGGCGTAGAACGCCTGCTCGACCGGGTCGCCGGCACCGAGCAGGCCCACGTAGGCGGCCAGCACGCCGCCGGCGATGTGGGCCATGCCGCCGATCATCATGGTGATCAGCTCGGACTCGGTCATCTTGGCGATGTACGGGCGCACCGTCAGCGGCGCCTCGGTCTGGCCGATGAAGACGCTGGCGCAGACGCTGGTGGTCTCCGCGCCGGACACGCGCATCACCTTGGTGATCGCCCAGGCCATGCCGCGCACGATCGCCTGCATCACGTTGAGGTGGTACATCACCCCCATCAGCGCCGAGAAGAAGATGATGGTCGGCAGCACCTGGAAGGCGAAGATGAAGCCGAACTGCTTGGTGTCCATCAGGCTGCCGAAGATGAAGCTCGAGCCGGCATTGACGAACTCCAGGACCTTGACGAAGCCCTTGCCCAGCGCGTCGAACACCTCCCGGCCACCGGGCACCAGCAGCACCACCGCCGCAAAGGCGATCTGCAGGGTGATGCCGGTCACCACCAGGCGCCAGTCCACGGCGCGTTTGTTGTTCGAGAACAGCCAGGCGATGCCGATCAGCACTGCCAACCCGAACAGGCCGAAGCCAATCCTGCCCAAACCTTCGACCATGAGACTTCCCTTGGGGGTGCGGCGAAAAACGGGAAGCCTATAGCGGTGGCAGGGGCGGAGCAAGGAAAAGCGGCGTCCACGGGCCGATCGGCCGTGATCGGGCAAGTATCCACAAGGGTTTGGGGCCGTGCAGGGCTACACTGGATGCGAATCGTTCCTGCCCGAATGCGGGCCCGCAACACGGAGAATCGCATGCAGTACCGCCGTCTTGGCCCTACCGGCCTGAAGCTGTCGGCCTTGTCTTTTGGCGCCTGGGTCACCTTTGGCGACCAGATCGGTCGCGACGAGGCGCGCAACCTGGTGGCCAGCGCCTGGGACCACGGCATCAACTTCTTCGATAATGCCGAGGGCTACGCCCGCGGCCGCGCCGAGCAGGTGATGGGCGATGTGATCGCCGACCTGCGCCTGCCCCGCGATGGCTTCTGCGTGTCCAGCAAGGTGTTCTTCGGCGCGGTCGACGACCCGCGCCCGACCCAGCACGGCCTGTCGCGCAAGCATGTCACCGACGCCTGCCACGCCGCACTCAAGCGCCTGCGGGTGGACTACCTGGACCTGTACTACTGCCATCGTCCGGACCCGGACACCCCGATCGCCGAGACCGTGCTGGCCATGGACACCCTGATCCGCCAGGGCAAGGTGCTGTACTGGGGCACCTCGGAGTGGTCGGCCGCGCAGATCCAGGAGGCGGTTGCCATCGCCCGCGCCGGCCACCTGCACCTGCCCTCGATGGAGCAGCCGCAGTACAACCTGCTGCACCGGGAACGGGTGGAGCACGAGTACGCCCCGTTGTATGCCGACCCGGGCCTGGGCACCACGGTCTGGTCGCCGCTGGCTTCGGGCCTGCTGACCGGCAAGTACAACGCCGGGGTGGAGGCGCAGTCGCGGCTGGGCCAGCAGCAGCTGGGCTGGCTCCGGGACCTGGTGCTGGGCGAGCCGGCAGGGCAGCGCCTGGACAAGGTGCGCCGCTACACCGCCGTGGCTGCCGTACTGGGTTGCCCGCCGGCGCAGCTGGCCATTGCCTGGTGCCTGCGCAACCCGAACGTGTCCAGTGTGATCCTGGGCGCCAGCAGGGTCGGCCAGCTGGAAGAGAACCTCGGTGCGCTGGACCTGCAGGTCGACGCGGCCGGGTGGGAGCGGGTGGAGGCGGCGTTCGCGTAGTGCCGGGCGCTGTCCTGCGCGCGATGATCGGGTTTTCCGGGGGGCCGGCCAGCGGCCGGCATACCCTCCATGGGCCCGATCAGGCGCCTTTTTGATAGATAAAAACTATCGAAACACTTGAAACAATCATCAATTCCATCAATGAATTTGCGAATGATTGTTGATTGTGAACTGAGAATCATTATCATTTGAATCGTCCCTCGCACGAGTCCAGACGATGATGAACACTCAAGCTGCTGTACTGCTGCGCCCTGAAACGCTCACTCTGCGCGACCGCCCGGTGCGCGTGGTGCCGCCGGAAGAAGTGATCGACAGCGAAGCCCTGCTCAAGGGCCGCCGCGAAATCCTGATCCAGCACGGCGATCGCTTCTACCGCCTGCGTCATACCAGCAACGACAAGCTGATCCTGACCAAATAACGGCACCGCCTCCCCCGCGGGGAGGCCGACCAGCGCGCGGCCGCGCGATCGCCTGCCGTCCCGGGCATGCCGTTGTCCCTGCTCTCTCCCCCTCGATGCTTCGCCAGTGGCTGCGGCCGCTGGCGTCGGTCGGGGGTCTCTTCGCCACCCGCCGATGCCTGCCACGCCATGAAGATCCGTCCCGATGCCCTGAGCGCCGCCTTGTGGCTGGCGCTGCCGATGGCCGCGCATGCCGCCGCCGATGCCGCCCCCGACGCGCGCCAGTTCGACCGGGTGCAGGTCACCGCCACCCGCACCGAGCGCGCATTGAGCGACGTAGCCGCCACCGTCGATGTGATCGACCGCGAGCAGCTGGACAACCGGCTGGTGCACAGCATCAAGGATCTGGTCCGCTACGAGCCGGGCATCTCGGTGACCAGCAGCCCGGCCCGGTTCGGCCTGGGCGGCTTCCGCATCCGTGGCCTGGACGGCAACCGCGTGCTGATCCAGACCGACGGCATCGCCATGCCCAAGGCGTTCGACATCGGCAGCTTCTCCGACGCCAACCGCAATTTCACCGACCTGGAAACGCTCAAGCGGGTCGAGATCGTGCGTGGCCCGGCCAGCGCCCTGTACGGCTCCGATGCGCTCGGCGGCGTGGTCGCCTTCGTCACCAAGGACCCGGCCGACTACCTCAAGGACGGCAACAACAGCCATGTCGGGCTGAAGTTCGGCTACGACGGCCAGTGGCAGGGCCTGCTCGGCAGCGTCACTACCGCCTTTGGCGGCGACCGCTGGAGCGGCATGGTCAACCTCAACCACCGCCAGGGCCAGGAAACGGCCAGCCACGGCGATGTGCGCAGCCAGGACCGCACCCGCACCGCCGCCAATCCGCAGGACCGCGACGGCCGCAGCGTACTGGGCAAACTGGTCTATGCGCCCAGCGACACCCAGCGTTTGCGCCTGACCGTGGAAGGCAACGAAGACAGCGTGGACACCGATGTGCTGTCGGCGATCGACCACACCACCACCACCGGCATGAAGGCGCGCGACCACCAGACCCGCGCGCGGGTGTCGTTGGCCCACGAGATGGACGAGGTCGGCCTGGGCCTGGCCGACAGTCTGTCCTGGCAGTTGTACCGCCAGGACAGCGAAACCACCCAGCGCACCGATGAAAGCCGCGCCAACCGCAGCACCCGCCACCGCCAGTTCAACTTCGACCAGCGCGTATACGGCCTGCAGGCCGCGTTCCACAAGGCGTTGCAGACCGGCACGGTCGAGCATGCGCTCACCTACGGCGTGGATGGCACCTGGACCGAAACGCGGCAGAAGCGCGATGGCTACCAGGTGCTGGCCAACGGCCAGGTCAGCAGCACGATCCTGCCCGACGCCTTCCCGGTGCGCGATTTCCCGGTCAGCAGGACCACCGAGCTGGGCCTGTATGCGCAGGATGAAATGCGCCTGGCCGACGGCCGCTTCTCGCTGGTGCCGGGCGTGCGCGTGGACCACTACGAACTGCGCCCGGACGTGGACGCCATCTTCGCCGCCGACAACCCCGGCGTGGCCGTGTCGAACCTGACCAAGACCAGCGTGTCGCCCAAGCTGGGCATGGTCTGGCGCTTCGCCGACCAGTGGTCGCTGTTCGCCGGCTACGCCCATGGCTTCCGCTCGCCGCCGTACAACGATGTCAACCTGGGCTTCACCAACGTGATGTTCGGTTACACCGCCATTCCCAACCCGGACCTGAAGCCGGAAACCAGCGATGGGCTGGAACTGGGCGTGCGCTTCATCAGCCCGGCGGCCTATGTCAGCCTGAGCGGCTACTACAACGACTACCAGGACTTCATCGAGTCCCAGCGCCAGGTCGGTACCAACAGCCAGGGCCTGATCGTGTTCCAGTCGCAGAACGTGGCCGATGCGGAAATCTACGGTGCCGAGCTGAAGGCCGGGGTCGATTTCGGCCAGATCAGCAGCGCGCTGCAGGGCTGGTCGGTGAACAGCTCGGTGGCCTGGTCGCGCGGCCAGAACAAGACCGAAGACATTCCGCTGGAATCGATCGATCCGCTGCGCGGCACGGTGGGCATCGCCTTCGACCGCGACCGCTGGGGCGTGGAACTGGCCGGTACTTTCGCCAGGCGCAAGGACCGCCTGCCGCCGGCCATCGGCACCAGCCCGCCGTTCGCGCCGGCCGGCTATGGCGTACTGGACCTGATGGCGCACTGGGACTTCGCGCCCGGCGCCAAGGTCAACGTGGGCGTGTTCAACCTCGGCGACCGCCGCTACATCGACTACTCGGCGATCACCACGGCGCTGGCCACCAACAGCGCGGTGATCGACCGCTTCACCAATCCCGGCCGCACCGTGTCGGCCAGTCTTTCCGTGAGCTGGTAGCCCTATGAGCCGCGCCCTGTCCGCACTGCGATCGACCGACCGGGCGCTGTACCCCGGCCGCCTTCCCACCGCGCGGCAGCTGGCGTCGCTGGGCACCGTGCTGTGCCTGTACCGCCCGGAGAGCAGCGAGCTGGGCGGCTGGAAACACGCGGTCTGCGCGCATGCCTGCCACGGCGTGGACAGCGAGGGCATCCGCGAAAGCCTGTGCTTTTCCGATGCGCGCGGCCGCTGCTGCTGGCGGCTGTACCTGCTGCCGGACAGCGACTTCCTGGCCTGGGACCGGCTGGTGTCGGCGTTCCCGGCGCGGCCGGAACCGGTCAACGATGGCAGCGTGGCCGAGCGGCTGTGGCGGCGCCTGGCCACGCGCCTGGGCGCCGAGCCGTGGCGGATGTGCGCGCTGCGCCTGCACGCCGGCGACGGGCAGCCGCTGTCGGCCAGCCTGGCCTCGCTGTCGTCGCTGGGGGCCGACGCGGCGCGCCGCATCGGCCATATGGAAGGGGCCGAAGGCGAACTGTGGGTCGGCGATTGCTGCTGTGCCGCGGCCACGCGCCTGGCCCCGCCGCTGCGCGACCCCGCCGAGGCGCCGCTGATCCGGTTGTGATCGAACCAAGGAACCTTGTTGGCCAGGGACGGCCAGGATTTTCTGCATGCCACTCCTGAAGGAACCCCAGATGAAACTCCAGACAGCCAGCGTAGCGGTGCTGCTTGCCAGCAGCGCCGCCGCCTACGCCCAGCCCTCCACGCTGCAGCGCGACCACGACAGCATCATGGCGATGAAGGGCGAATACATCGTCGATTTCGCCTTCGACGAAACCGTGCTGCTCAAGCCGGGCTACGAGCGTGCCCCAGCGGTGCGCAGCGGCGGCAACGAAGTGGTGATCGTGATCGAAGACAGCCCCAGGCGCATTGTGCTGCAGCACCTGCTGGTGGACGGCAAGAGCGGCCACGTGACCAAGCACTGGCGGCAGGACTGGGTCTACGAGGCGCCGAACCGCTTCGAGTTCAGCGCCGACCAGACCTGGCAGGTGCGCAGCATTCCGGCGGCGGTCAATGCCGGTGCATGGACCCAGTGCGTATACGAGGTCAGCGACGCGCCACGCTACTGCGGCACCGGCAAGTGGGCCTACGCCAACGGCGTGGCCACCTGGACCAGCGACCTGGGCTGGCGCCCGCTGCCGCGCCGCGAGTACACCCGGCGCAGCGACTACAACGCGCTGGCGGTGGTCAACCGGCATACCTTGACGCCGAACGGCTGGACCCACGAACAGTTCAACACCAAGATCCTGCGCGGTGCCGATGGCAGCCAGCAGGAGATCGCCCGCGAGTTCGGCTTCAACGATTACAACAAGACCACCGAGGTGGACTTCAAGCCGGCCTACGATTACTGGACCGCAACGGCCGGCTACTGGGGCAAGGTGCGCCAGCGATGGGACGGCTTCCTCGGCCAGGCGCCGGGCGTGCACCTGAAGACGAAACTGGACGGGATGGCGATGATCATTCCGCTGTTCACCCAGGCCCAGGACATCCAGGACGGCAAGAAGGTCAAGGACGCGCAGATCGACGCGGTGTTCAAGCAATGGGTGGAAAAGGCGCCTGCGGAAGTCGCGCGGTAGAGCCACGCCATGCGTGGCTGCTCTCCCACCCGCCCAACGCCATCCATGGAGAATGGCGGCCCGTTGCCCTTCACTCTGTAGAGAGACGCCAGTGCGTCAACCGACCCACGGTCGGTTGCTACCGGAACGATGGCGTTGCCCTCATTCCTTGAACATCAGCAACGCCGCCACCACGATCAACCCGAACGCGGCATAGTGGTTCCACTTCAACGGCTGGTCCAGGTACACCGCCGAGAACACCGCGAACACCACCAGGGTGATCACTTCCTGCATGCCCTTGAGCTGCGGCGCCGAATACACCGCGCTGCCCAACCGGTTGCCCGGCACCTGCAGGCAGTATTCGAAGAAGGCGATGCCCCAGCTGACCAGGATCACCGTCAGCAACGGCGCGCTCTTGTACTTGAGGTGCCCGTACCAGGCAACGGTCATGAAGATGTTGCTGCCCAACAGCAGCAGCACGGGATAGAGGTAGGCAGTGAACGGCGTGCCGGGCATCCGGGCGGTCTCAACGAGGCAGGGGCGCGCAGCATAACGCCACGCGCCCGCGCACGGTGTCAGCGCCGCCCGAAGGCCGCCGCCACCACCGCGCCCTCACACCTCGCGCAATGCCAGTGCCGGCGGGGTATGCAGGATCTGCCGCGTGCCCCACCAGCCGGCCAGCATGCTCAAGCCCACCCCGATCGCCCCACCGGCCAGCAATGGCGCCCACGGCGGGCTCAGCGTCAGCTCGAACACCTGCCGCGCCACTACGCTGCCCAGCACCGCCGCGGTACCCACCGCCAGCAGCGCCGACAACAGCCCCAGCGCCCCGAACTCGACCAGCACCGCCCCGCGCAGCTGGGTGCGCGTGGCGCCCAGCGTGCGCAGCACCGCGCTGTCGTAGCGGCGCTCGCCGGCGGTGGCCTGCAGCGCGGCCAGCAGCACCAGCAGCCCGGCCAGCAGGCTGAAGCCCATCACCAGCTGCACCGCCTGGGTCACCCGGTCGACCACCTCGCGTACCCGCGCCAGGATGCCGTCGATGTCCAGCAGCGAAATGTTCGGGTAGTCGCGGGTCAGCCCGGCCAGTGCCGGCGCCTGCGCGCGCGGCAGGTGGAAGGCGGTGATCAGGTTGTACGGCGCATCGCCGACCGCCCCCTCGTTGAGCAGAAGGAAGAAGTTGACCCGGAACGAATCCCAGTCGGCCTTGCGGATGCTGGTGATGGTGAAGCTGCGCTGCTGCTCGCCCATCTGCAGCGCGATCCGGTCGCCCAGCTTCATGCCGTAGCGTTCGGCCCAGCCCTGTTCGATCGAGGCCTCGGCCGCCGTGCTGCCCGCTGCCCAGTAGCGCCCGCTCAGCAGCGTATTGGCCGGCGGGAAATCGTGCCGCCAGGAGAAATTGACCGGGCGGTTGGCATCGTCGTCCTCGTTGCTGTTGTCCTGGCGCTGCTGCCGTTGCGGCGGGCGGTCGTTGACCGTCAACAGGCGCCCGGTACTGAACGGCTCGATGCCCGGGGCGGCCACGCCCAGGGCGCCCAGTGCCGCCACCACCGCGCCGCGCTGCTCGGGCTGGATGTTCATCAGGAAGTAGTTCGGCGTGTCGGTGGGCAGGCGGTCGCGCCACTGCGCCAGCAGGCCCGGCCCGATCACCGACAGCAGCAACAGCGCGCACAGCGACAGCGACAGCCCCACCAGCTGCACCACCGCCAGCCCGCGTCGCCGGGTCAGGGCGGCCAGGCCCAGCTTCCAGCGTCCGCGCAGGCGCGGTTGCAGGATGCGCAGCAGCCACAGCAGCAGCGCGCCCACCGCCCCGGCCACCGCCGCCAGCGCGGCCAGCCCACCGAGCACCCAGCCGGCCAGCTTCACATCGCCGGTGGCCTGCACGGTCAACGCCACGGTGGCCGCCAGGGCCGCCGCATAGACCAGCAGCGAGCTGGGCGGCAGCGCGGCGAAGCTGCGGTTGAGTACCCGCATCGGCGGCACGCGGCGCAGCCGCAGCAGCGGCGGCAGGCCAAAACCGAGCAGCAGCACCAGGCCGATGCCGGCCCCGCTCAGCGCCGGGGTGGCCTGCGGCAGCGGCAGCCGGTTGGGGATCAACCCGCCCAGCGCCTGTACCAGCCCGGCCTGTGCGGCCATGCCCAGGCCGATCCCGACCAGGCAGGCCGGTACCGCCAGCATCACCAGCTGCAGCGCCATCGCGCCGAGGATGTCGCGCTGGCGCGCGCCCAGGCAGCGCAGGATGGCCACCTGGTCGATCCGGCGCAGCGCGAAGCGGTTGGCCGCCAGCGCCGTGGCCACGCCGGCCAGCAGCACCGCCAGCAAGGCGGCCAGCGACAGGAAGCGCCCGGCCAGGTCGAACGCGCCGCGCACGCCGCGCTGGGTATCGGCGATGCCGACGATGCGGTAACCCTTGGCCTGCGGTGCCAGCCAGGTACGGAAGTCGGCGATGCGCGCCGCGTCACCGGCGAACATCATCCGGTACGACGCCCGGCTGCCCGGGCCAAGCAGGCCGGCGGCATCCACGTCGGCGCGGTTGACCAGCAGCGGTGGCGACAACTGCATCAGTTCGCCGGAGGTGTCCGGCTCGGCCTGCAGCACGCGGCTGACGGTGAGTGTGCCGGCGCCGAACTCCAACGCATCGCCAACCTCCAGGCCCAGTGCCTGCATCAGCCGCGGGTCGGCATAGGCCTGGCCGGGCGGTGGCGTGCCGGCGGCTTCGCTGGCCCCGCCGTGCAGGTCGCGGGCCACGCGCAGTTCACCGCGCAACGGGTAGCCGGCGCCCACCGCCTTGATGTTGGCCATCTGGCTGGCATCGCCATGGAACAGCACGCTGGGGAAGCTGACCAGGCGCGTGCTGGCCAGCCCACGCGCTTGCGCGGCGGCGGCGAAGGCCGGCGGAATATCCTCGCGCCCGCTCAGGCCGAGGTCGCCACCGAGCATCTCGGCCGCACTGCCGGTCAGCGCCAGGGTGACCCGGTTGACCAGGGTGCCCACCGCGGTCATCACCGCCACGCCCAGCACCAGCGCGGCGAACACGGTCAGCAGGTCGCCGGCCAGGAATTCCCGGCGCAGCGCCCGGGCGGCATGCTGGAACACATTCATGCCGTAGCGCCGGCAACGCGGTCGACCAGGCGGCCACCGTCGAGCTGGTAGATGCGCTGGCAGCGCTGGGCCAGGCGCAGGTCATGGGTGACCAGCACCAGGGTGGTATCGCTGGTGGCGTTGAGCGCGAACAGCAGGTCGCTGATCTGCTGGCCGGTGGCCTGGTCCAGGCTGCCGGTGGGTTCATCGGCGAACAGGATGCGCGGCCGGGCCACGAAGGCACGCGCCAGCGCCACCCGCTGCTGCTCGCCGCCGGACAGTTGGCGCGGGTAATGGCGCGCGCGATGGCTGAGCCCGACCTGTTCCAGCACCTCGCGCACCCGCGCGGAGTCTTCGCGGCCGGCCAGTTCCAGTGGCAGCGCGATGTTCTCGGCGGCGGTCAAGGCCGGCAGCAGGTGGAAGCTCTGGAACACAAAGCCCACCTCGCGTGCGCGCAGCTGCGCGCGGGCTTCTTCGTCCAGGTCGTTGAGTTCGGCGCCGGCCAGGGCGATGCGGCCGCGGCTGGGCAGGTCCAGCCCGGCCAGCAGGCCGAGCAGGGTGGTCTTGCCGGAACCTGAAGCGCCGACGATGGCCACGCTCTCGCCTTCATGGACGGTCATGCCAATGTTGTCCAGTATGTGGACTTCACCCTCCGGGCCACGCGCGGATTTGCCCACTTGGTGGGCGGCGATGGCGACGGGCGCGCTGCGGGGGGACAGGCTGTCGATGAGGATTCTCCAATGCATGCAACGATGTGGAAGGGCGGTACCGGCCCGATGCGCTGGCTGTTGGCCTGGTTGCTGCTGGTGCCGTTGCTGGCCAGCGCGCAACCGGTGACCACCGGCCCTACGGTGCTGGTGGTCGGCGACAGCCTCAGTGCCGCCCACAATATCCCGGCCGCTTCGGGCTGGGTAAACCTGCTTCAGCAGCGGGTTAGGCAACAGATGAAGGCGCCGCCGGCGATCGTCAATGCCAGCATCAGCGGCGAGACCACCGCCGGTGCCCTGACCCGCCTGCCGGGCCTGCTGGCCCGGCACCGGCCGTCGGTGGTGGTGATCGAGCTGGGCGGCAACGACGCCCTGCGCGGGCTGACCCCGGTGCAGCTGCGCGGCAACCTGGAGAAGATGATCGTGGCCAGCCAGAAGGCCGGGGCCAAGGTGCTGCTGCTGGGCATCGACGTGCCGCCCAACTATGGCCCGGCCTACCGCCAGCGGCTGAAGGAGGTCTACGCCGGGCTGGCGCGCCAGTACCGGGTGCCGCTGCTGCCCTTCCTGCTGGAGGGGGTGGCGCTGCAGCCCGGGCTGATGCAGGCCGACGGCCTGCACCCCACCGCGGCCGGGCAGCCGCGGGTGCTGGACAACGTGTGGCCCCTGCTCAAACCCTTGCTGTGACCGGGGTCTGACCCTATTCCCGATCCGGATGTGAGCGGCTTCACATCGCGTCCACTGCCGATGCGGCATGTTTCACAAAGCTGAAGAAAGAGGGAATCCCATGCGTCAGACAAAGGAGACCTCCGGCCTGGTGCTGGTGGTCGAAGACAACCGCAATATTTCCGAGATGATCGGTGAATACCTGGAAGGCCGCGGCTTCGAGGTCGATTACGCCCAGGACGGGCTGGACGGCTATCGGCTGGCGGCGGAGAACAGCTACGACGTGGTCGTGCTGGACCTGATGCTGCCGCGTCTGGACGGCATCGAAGTCTGTCGCCGGCTGCGCAACGATGCCCGCAAGTCGACCCCGGTACTGATGCTGACCGCCCGCGACACGCTGGACGACAAGCTCACCGGCCTGGGGTTTGGCGCCGATGACTACCTGACCAAGCCGTTCGCGATCCAGGAGCTGGAGGCACGC
The DNA here is from genome assembly GCF_057839765.1 of Stenotrophomonas sp. KH_029. Taxonomy (NCBI): domain Bacteria; kingdom Pseudomonadati; phylum Pseudomonadota; class Gammaproteobacteria; order Lysobacterales; family Lysobacteraceae; genus Stenotrophomonas; species Stenotrophomonas sp. KH_029. The sequence goes on from NZ_CM174498.1 coordinate 800,373, forward strand.
CTGCGTGCGCTGATCCGCCGCGAGCGCCGCCAGGTGGGGTCGGAAGTGCTCAAGGTGGCCGACCTGGTGCTGGACCCGGTCAGCATGCGCGCCACCCGTGCCGGCACCGAACTGCAGCTGTCGCCGATCGGCCTGCGCCTGCTCACCATCCTGATGCGCGAATCGCCGCGGGTGGTGACCCGCCAGGAAATCGAGCGCGAGATCTGGGGCAACGGCCTGCCGGACTCGGACACCCTGCGCAGCCATCTGTACAACCTGCGCAAGATCATCGACAAGCCGTTCGACCGCCCGCTGCTGCACACCGTGCAGAGCGCCGGCTACCGTATTGCCGATATCGCCCAACCGATGAGCTGACGCTGCTTTTCGTGGCTGGGCCATGACCGGCGGGGTCCTGCGGGCCCCGGATCGAGGCGACGTCCCGGCTCTTGCCGGGGCGTTGTCGTTTTTTGCACGATGGAATCACGGCGCGCTTTCCTATAATCGCGGAGAACCGCTCTGGACCCCGTAATGCCGCACGGTCTGCCGCGCAAGATACGTATCGTCTTCATCCTCCAAGCCGTGCTGGCCAGCCTGGGCATCCTGCTGGGCGCCTGGCTGGTGTCGCTGGTGATCAAGCACAGTCTGGTCAGCAGCGCGCTGCGGGAGGAAGCGGCCTATTTCTGGCAGCTGCATGACGCCTCGGCGATGCAGCCGCCGCCCAATACCCAGAACATCCGCGGTTACCTGCTGGAGACCGGGCAGTCGCCATTGAGCCTGCCGGCCAATCTGCGCCGTCTTGAGCCCGGCTTCCATGAGCTCAAGGGCGACGACCAGCTGGTGCTGGTGGATGCGCAGCCGGAAGGGCGGTTGTACCTGGTGTTCCTGCGCTCGCGCGCGGAGATGCTGGCGTTCTGGTTCGGGATCGTGCCGGTGCTGTTGACCCTGCTGGCGGTGTACGGGGCCTCCTGGATCACCTACCGGGCCTCCAAGCGGCTGGTGTCGCCGGTGAACTGGCTGGCGCGGCGGGTGTCGCGCTGGGACCCGGGGCACCCCGAGGCGACCGACCTGGCCCCGGACAAGCTGCCGGCCGACATGCAGGGCGAGACCCGGCAGCTGGCCGCGGCACTGCATTCGCTGGCCACGCGGGTGACCGCGCACGTGGCGCGCGAGCGCAATTTCACCCGCGACGCCAGCCACGAGCTGCGCACGCCGTTGACGGTGATCCGGGTGGCCAGCGACATGGCGCTGGGCGACCACGAACTGTCCCCGCGTCTGCGCCGCGGCCTGCACCGCATCCAGCGCGCCGGGCGCGATATGGAGGCGGTGATCGATGCCTTCCTGATCCTGGCCCGCGAGGCAGACGTGGAGCCGCAGATCGAGCTGTTCGATGTCAACGACATCGTCCGCTACGAGGTGGACAACGCGCGCGAGCTGCTGGCCGGGCGGCCGGTGCAGGTGTTCGTGCACAGCGCCGGGCCGGTGTACCTGCACGCGCCGCCGCGGGTGCTGCAGGTGGTGGTCAGCAATCTGCTGCGCAATGCCTGCAGTTTCACCGATGAGGGGCGGATCGAGGTGGAGGTGCTGGAGGACCGGGTGGTGGTGGGCGATACCGGGATCGGGATGTCGGCCGAGGCATTGGGGCGGGCCTTCGAGCCGTTCTACCGCGCCGAGCCGAGCCGGCCGCAGGGCACCGGGCTGGGGCTGTCGATCGTGCGCCGGCTGTGCGACCGCTTCGGCTGGAAGATCGCCTTGACCAGTGAGTTGGGGCAGGGGACGCAGGCGACGATCGTTTATCGGTGAGGGTGTTGGCGACGGTGACTGCTGGAACAGCAACAGCAACAGCAGCTATTGCCTGATTGTCTGCGTGTGGGGGCGGCGGGTAAGGGTTTGCGGGGGACGCCGTGAACCCATCCCTGGGGGCTTATCCGCGGCATCCATGCCGCAGATACCCCCGCAAACCCTTACCCGCCGCCCCCTGGACAGTTCGTCGCTGGTTTGGGGAAGAGCAGCCGAGCATGGCTCGGCTCTACCGACGAATCGACACCGACGAATCGACCGTAATCCGCCCCTGCGGTAGGTGCCGACCGTTGGTCGGCACGCTCTCCCTCTTTATCCCAAACGCGCCGAATTGCCATCGAAGGGTTGGCACGGGTGGGTTGGCGGGACTGTCGAAAACATGGATGTTTTCGCCAAGCCCCCAAGGATGGGTTTACGGCGTGTCCCGCCAACCCACCCGTGCCAGCCCAACCCTCAGCAACCAAGCAATTGCTTTTGCTGTTGCTGTTGCCCCCGCCTCAATCGCAAGAAACCTTCTGCGCCAACGCCTCCCGCCAGATCGCGTACCCCTCCCCGGTCATATGCAGCATGTCCTCCCGGAACAAGGCCGCCCGCGGCTGCCCGTCGGCACCCAGCATCGGCGTGTAGATGTCGGTGTAGCCGGTGTTCGGCAGCCTGGCCAGCGCCGCCTTGATCATCGCGTTGGCCTGGATGATCGCCGGCAGCAGGTTCGCGCGCGACGGGCTGGGCTTGATCGAAATGTAGTCCACCGTGGTCCCGGGCAGGTCGCGGTGCACCCGCTGCACGAACGCCAGCACATCGTCGCGTACCTGCACCGGGCTGCGGCCGCTGTTGAGGTCGTTGTCGCCGGCGTAGAAGAACACCTTGCAGGGCGCATACGGCACCACAATGCGGTCGGCATACCAGGTGCTGTCGCGCACCTCCGAACCGCCGAAGCCGCGGTTGAACACCGGCTGCCCGGGGAAATCGGCGGCCAGACTGTCCCACATCCGGATCGAGCTGCTGCCGATGAACTCGATCCCCCGCGTGGCGGCGGGGCGGTGCGGTCGGCGGTGGCGAACCGCGCCATGTCCTGGCCCCAGGCCGCGTTGGAGACCTGGGCCGGCACCTGCGGCGGCGCGGCCGGCGTGCGGGCCAGGGCGGGCAGGGCGGCCGACAGGGCCAGGGCGAGCAGCAGGGGGCGGGCGCAGCGGTCGAACATCGGCAGACTCCTCGGGGCGGGCGCCGGCACCGGCGTCCAGAACGGGCGGATCCCCATCATAGGAGTTGGCCGCCGACGCCGCTTTACCGCGCCCGGGCAATGACCGCGTTCAACAATGGTCTGCCGGGCTTGTGGCAAAATGATCGATTGATTGCCCATTCAGCGATGCCCATGACCGTCCGCCGTGAGCTGTCCCCGTCGTCCCGGCCCGCCCCGAGCCATGGAGCGTACGCCCGTGGCTGATGAAATCGGGCATATGCCGCGCGGCCCCAGGCGCATCCTGATGGCCGCGGTCTGGTCCTGGCAGGGCCTGCGTGCGGCCTGGCTGCATGAATCCTCGTTCCGGCTGGAGGTCTACCTGCTGGTCGTGCTGGCCCCGCTGGCGCTGTGGCTGGGCCAGAGCCCGGTCGAGCGCGCGCTGATGATCGGCTCGCTGCTGCTGGTGCTGGCGATGGAACTGGCCAACTCGGCCATCGAAGCGGTGATCGAACGCTATGGCAGCGAATTCCATGAACTGGCCGGCCGCGCCAAGGACATGGGCTCGGCGGCGGTGTTCGTGCTGATGGTCAATGTACTGGTGTGCTGGGGCCTGGTCCTGCTGCCGCAACTGTTCTGAGCCCTCTCCGGCTCGTCCCCTCCTGTAAGGATTCCTTCCATGTACCTTGAGCTGCTGTCCGACCCGAACGTCTGGTTGACCCTGTTTACCCTCAGTGCGCTGGAAATCGTGCTGGGCATCGACAACCTGGTGTTCATCTCGATCGCGGTGAGCAAGCTGCCCGAAGCGCGCCGCCCGTTCGCGCGCAAGCTCGGCATCGCGGTGGCCTGCATCACCCGGATCCTGCTGCTGGTGTCGCTGGCCTACCTGGCGCACATGGAAGCCAACCTGTTCACCGTGGCCGGCATGGGCATCTCCATCCGCGACCTGGTGCTGATCCTTGGCGGCCTGTTCCTGATCATCAAGGGCGGCATGGAGATCCGCGAGCTGATCACCGGCGGCGAAGACGAAGACCCCACCACCACCAAGACCTCGGCGGTGTTCGGCATGGTCATCGCGCAGATCGCCTTGATCGATATCGTGTTCTCGCTGGACTCGGTGATCACCGCCGTCGGCATCGCCGACCATGTCCCGGTGATGGTGGCCGCGATCCTGCTGTCGGTGGCGGTGATGCTGCTGGCGGCCAACCCGCTGGGCCGCTTCATCGACGCCAACCCGACCGTGAAGATGCTGGCGCTGGCCTTCATCCTGCTGATCGGCGCGGTGCTGATCCTCGATGGCCTGGGCGTTCACGTGCCCAAGCCCTACATCTACGCGGCGATGGGCTTCTCGGTGCTGGTGGAATGGCTGAACCTGCTGATGCGCCGCCGGGCCGTCGAGCACCACGTGCCGGGCGCCGGCAACTGGTAAGTACCGACCGTTGGTCGGTACGCCGTGGGTACCGGCCAACCGCCGGTACCCACATCGGCTTTACCGCAAACGTGGCATGCTCCCGGTCCCGTCCATCGAGATCCGGAGCCGGCCATGCGATCGTTCTCCCGTCTGTTGCTGCTGGCCGTGCTGGCCACCCTGCTGTCCGGCTGTGGCTACAACGCCATCCAGCAGAAGGATGAACAGGTCAAGGCCGGTTGGGCCGAGGTGCTCAACCAGTACAAGCGCCGTGCCGACCTGATCCCCAACCTGGTGCAGACCGTGGAAGGCTATGCCAACCAGGAACGCCAGGTGCTGACCGATGTGACCAACGCGCGTGCGCGGGTGGGCCAGGTCAACGTCAATGCCGACGATGCCGAGTCGCTCAAGCAGTTCCAGCAGGCCCAGGGTGAACTGAGCGGGGCGCTGTCGCGGCTGCTGGTGGTCACCGAGAACTACCCGAACCTGAAGTCCGACCAGGGCTTCCGCGACCTGCAGGCGCAGCTGGAAGGCACCGAAAACCGCATTACCGTGGCGCGCGGCCGCTATATCCAGATGGTGCAGGACTACAACACCTACCTGCGCCAGTTCCCGCAGCTGATCACCGCCAAGATGTTCGGCTATGCGGTCAAACCGAACTTCAGCGTGGACAACGAAGCGCAGATCTCGCAGCCGCCGGCGGTCAAGTTCGGTACGCAGGCCGCCCCGGCCCCGGCGCCCGCGCCGCAGCCGCAGCAGGCCCCGGCGCAGTAAGCCGATGCGCATCCGCCAGCTGTTGGGTGGCCTGTTGCTGCTGTGCCTGGGCCTGGGCCTGGCGTTGCCGGCCTGGGCGCAGGCCGAGGCGGCGATCCCGCCGCTGAGCTCGCCGGTGGTGGACACCACCGGCACCCTGGATGCAGCGCAGACCCAGGCGTTGCAGGCCCAGGCGCTGGCCCTGCAGCAGCGCAAGGGCAGCCAGCTGCAGATCCTGATGGTGCCCAGCACCGCCCCGGAAAGCATCGAGCAGTACACCCAGCGGGTGTTCGAGCAGTGGCAGATCGGCCGCAAGGGCGTGGACGACGGGGTGCTGCTGGTGGTGGCCAAGGACGACCGTCGGGTCAGGATCGAACCGGGCTATGGGCTGGAGGGGGCGATCCCCGATGTGATCGCCAACCGGGTGATCCAGGAATACCTGGCCCCGCGCTTCCGCGCCAATGATTACGCTGGCGGGCTGGCCGAGGCCAGCGCGGCACTGGTCAAGCTGATCGACGGCGAGCAGCTGCCGGCGCCGGTCAGCACCCACCGCGCCAGCCGCAACCCCGATGGCGACGGCTGGACCTTCGCGCTGGTGATCGGCTTCTTCGTCGGCAGCTTCCTGCGCGCCATCCTGGGCTGGCTGCCGCGCCCGCTGCGCGCCCTGCTTGGCGGCGGCGGCGCGGCCGTGGCGGCCTTCCTGTTCACCTCGCTGTGGCTGGCCAGCGGCCTGGCCGGGCTGATCGGCCTGGCGATGGGCCTGTCCTCGGGCCGGGCCGGTGCGTTCGCCCGCAACAGCGGCTGGGGCGGTGGTGGCGGCTGGGGCAGCGGCGGCGGGTTCGGGGGCGGTGGCGGCTTTGGTGGTGGGGGCGGTGGCTGGGGCGGTGGCGGTGGACGTTCGGGAGGCGGTGGCGCCTCGGGGGGCTGGTAATGCGCTGGTGGCGACATCTGTTCTCACCCTCGGTGCGGCGCACCTTTCCGCCGGCCCGGCTGCAGGCGATCACCGAGGCGATCAGCGCCGGCGAGCGCCGCCACGGCGGGCAAGTGATGTTCGCGGTGGAGGCCGACCTGCCGCTGCTGGCGCTGTGGCGCCGGGTCAGCCCGCGCCAGCGCGCCGAGCAGGCCTTCGCCCAGCTGCGCACCTGGGATACCGAACACAACAACGGCGTGCTGGTCTACCTGCTGCTGGCCGACCACGCCATCGAGCTGGTGGCCGACCGCGGGCTGCGCGGCAAGGTCGGGCAGGCGCAATGGCTGGCGATCTGCGCGCATATGCAGCAGCGCCTGCGCGACGGTGCGTTGCAGGACGCGGTGCTGCTGGCCATCGAGGAGGTCTCCGAGCTGCTGGCCGGGCACTATCCGCCGGTTCCCGGGTCTGAGGATGACGACCTGCCCAACACGCCCCAACTGCTGGGTTAAGGTGTTGCGGCCGTAGAATATCCGCTGACCTGCAAGGCATCGCCCATGATCTATTTCCACGACATCGACCCCATCGCCATCTCGCTTGGGCCGGTCAAGGTGCACTGGTACGGCATCATGTACCTGCTCGGTTTCACGGCGGCCTGGTGGCTGGGGCGCAGGCGGATCGCGGCCGGGCGCCTGCCCGGGGTGGATGCCAACGGCTTCTCCGACCTGCTGTTCTACGCCATGCTCGGCGTGGTGGTGGGCGGGCGCGTGGGCTACATGCTGTTCTATGCGCTGTCGGACTTCCTGCACAACCCGCTGCTGCTGTTCAAGGTCTGGGACGGCGGCATGAGTTTCCACGGCGGCCTGCTCGGGGTGCTGCTGGCCTCCTGGTGGTGGTCGCGCAAGCAGCGCCTGCACCTGTTCGACACCCTGGATTTCATGTCCCCGCTGGTGCCGCTGGGGCTGGGCTTTGGCCGGATCGGCAACTTCATCGGCGCCGAGTTGTGGGGCAAGTACACCGATGGCAGCTGGGGCGTGGTGTTTCCCAGCGGCCTGCCGGCGCCGTTGAACCAGCTGGACCTGGCCACGCTGAAGCAGCAGTTCGCCAGCGGCGCGCTCAACCCGTACGCGCGCCATCCCTCGCAGCTGTATGAGGCCCTGCTGGAAGGCCTGGTGATGTTCGTGGTGCTGTGGGCGGTGTCGGCCAAGCCGCGCCATCGTTACGTGATCGCCGGCCTGTTCGCGCTGATGTACGGCCTGTTCCGCTTTGCCGTGGAGTTCGTGCGCATGCCCGACAATGGCGTCTATATCGCCTTCGGCTGGCTGACCAAGGGCCAGATCCTGTGCGTGCCGCTGATCGCCTTCGGCCTGGTGCTGCTGGCCCTGTCGCGGCGTGCCCCGGTGCTGCAGCCGCAGCTGCCGGTGCAGGCCGCGGGGGCCAAGGCATGAAGCCCTACCTGGACCTGCTCCAGCACGTGCTCGAGCATGGCGCGGAGAAAGCCGACCGCACCGGCACCGGCACGCGCAGCGTGTTCGGCTGGCAGATGCGCTTCAACCTCAATGACGGTTTCCCGCTGGTCACCACCAAGAAACTGCACCTGCGCTCGATCATCCACGAACTGCTGTGGTTCCTGAAGGGCGATACCAATATCGGCTACCTCAAGGACAACCAGGTGCGGATCTGGGACGAGTGGGCCGATGCCAACGGCGACCTCGGTCCGATCTATGGCAAGCAGTGGCGCAGCTGGGCCACCGCCGACGGCGGCAGCATCGACCAGATGCAGTGGCTGGTGGAGGAGATCCGGCGCAACCCGGATTCGCGCCGGCTGGTGGTCAGCGCCTGGAACGTGGGCGAGCTGTCGCAGATGGCGTTGATGCCCTGCCACAACCTGTTCCAGTTCTACGTCATCGACGGCAAGCTCAGCTGCCAGCTGTACCAGCGCAGCGGCGACATCTTCCTGGGCGTGCCATTCAACATCGCCAGCTATGCGCTGCTGACCCACCTGGTGGCGCAGGCCACCGGGCTGGGCGTGGGCGACTTCGTGCACACCCTGGGCGACGCCCACCTGTATTCCAACCATGTCCAGCAGGCCCGCGAGCAACTGGCGCGGCCGCCGCGCGCGCTGCCCACGCTGTGGTTGAACCCGCAGGTCACCGACCTGTTCGGCTTCCAGTTCGACGATATCCGCATCGACGGCTACGACCCGCACCCGGCGATCAAGGCGCCGGTGGCGGTATGAGTGCCATGAAGCTGTCGATGATCGTGGCGCTGGACCGCAACCGTGGCATCGGTCGCGACAACGACCTGCCCTGGCAGCTTCCCGACGACCTCAAGCATTTCAAGGCGTTGACCCTGGGCAAGCCGATCCTGATGGGGCGCAAGACCGCGCAGTCGCTGGGCCGCGCGCTGCCGGGCCGGTCCAACCTGGTGTTGACCCGCAGCGGGCAGGTTCCGTTCGACGGCATGCGTGCGGTGGCATCGCTGGAAGAAGCCACGGCGCTTGCCGAGGGCGAGGGCGCTGGCGAGTTGTGCGTGATCGGCGGCGGCGAGATCTTCGCCCAGCTGCTCCACCAGGCCAGCACGCTGCACCTGACCTGGGTGGATACGGCGGTGGCGGCCGACACCCATTTCCCGCCGGTCGATCCGGCGGTCTGGGTGGAAGTGGCGCGCGAACATCACCCGGCCGATGCGCGGCACGCGTTCGCGTTCGATTTCGTCGATTACGCCAGGCGCAGGTAGCGCGGGCTGCGTTGCATCCACCAACGGTGGATGCCTACCCGTGGGTCGCCGTTATCCGTTGGCTTGCCGGCCGCCGCTGGATTGCGGTGCGCGGTAGTGCCCGATGATGGTGTGCTGGAACAGCAGGTTTTCTTCCCGGGTGCCGCGCGCGATGTTGTGCAGGACCAGCGGGGTACCGTCGGCCAGCTGCCGGTCCGAGACGATGCCCACGTGCAGCAGGCCGTTGCCGTTGAGCTTCCAGGCCACGATGTCGCCGGCGGCGAAGTCGGCAGGCTGCGCAGACCGCGACTGTTGCCAGCCCTGGCGCTCGAACCAGCGCATCAGATTGGGCACGCGCCGGTGGTCGATGTTGCGGTCCGGGCGCGCCAGCCCCCACAGCGCCGGATAGGCGCTGAAGTTGCCGCGCATGTCCTCGTGGATCTGCTGCTGCAGGTCGATGCCCTGGGTGCGCAGCGCACGCACCACCACGTCGGTGCACACCCCGCGGTCGGCCGGCACATCGCCGCCGGGATAGCCCAGCACCACATAGGCCGGGTCGTAGCGGACGGTCTGCCCGATCTGGCCGCGGGCGGCGGCCACCAGTGGGGGGGAGGCTGGCACCGCGGCCGGGGCCGCCGCGCTGGGCGCTGTCGATGCCGGCGCGGCGGCCGGTTCCGGGGCGCGCTGGCAGGCTGCGGCCACCGCGACCAGCAGGCCCAGTACGCCCAGCAGCAGGTGGCGGGTCTGGATCATGCCGTGGTGGGGGTGCTGCCGCCGTTGTCGCCGGCCGGTTCGGCGGCACGGCGCGGCGGCTGGCTGCGCGGCCCGCGCTCGCGGCGCTGGCCTTGCGGCTGCCGCGGCGCGCGGCCGTTGCCGGCCTCGCCATCGCCGGCCGGGCGGCGCGCCGGTGGGCGTGGCGTCGACACCGGCTTGGGCACATCACGGCCGGGCACCTGCACCACGCGCAGTTCATCGGTATCCAGCTGCAGCGCGGTCAGCTTGCCGCCCCACACCGCGCCGGTATCGATGGCGTGCACGCCCTGGGTGATGGTCAGGCCCAGCGCCGACCAGTGGCCGCAGACGATCTTCAGGTCGCGCTCGACCCGGCCGGGCACTTCGAACCAGGGGTACAGGCCCTGTTCCTGGGTACCCGGGGTGCCCTTGTCCTCGATCCCGATCCGGCCACGCGGGGTGCAGTAACGCATACGCGTGAACAGGTTGATGATCGCGCGCGAACGGTCGTAGCCGGCCAGGCCCGGCGACCAGCTCGGCTTGTCGCCATACATGTTGCGGAACAGTTTGCGGTAGCCGCTGCCGTGCAGCTGCAGCTCCACTTCGTGGGCGTGTTTTTCGGCCAGCTGGGTGGTCCACTTCGGGGCCAGCCCGGCATGGATCATCATCCAGCCCAGCTCGCGGTCCACGTGCACCAGCTTCTGCAGGCGCAGCCACTCCAGCAGCTCGTCGCGGTCCTCGGCCAGCACGATGCGCAGCAGGTCCGGATTGACCTTGCGCTGCTCTTCCTCGGTGCGGGCACCGACAGCGAGCAGGCTCAGGTCGTGGTTGCCCAGCACCACCACGCTGCTCTCGCGCAGCGAATGCACCAGCCGCAGCGTTTCCAGCGACTGCCCGCCACGGTTGACCAGGTCGCCGCAGAACCACAGCTTGTCCACCGCCGGGTCGAAGCGGATCTTCTCCAGCAGCCGTTGGGTGACGTCGTAGCAGCCCTGCAGGTCGCCGATGGCCCAGACACTCATGCGCGCGCCTCCATCAGTGCAGTGTGCGCGGAACGGTCAACACGAACGGCGCAATCGGGGCGGCGAACTCGGTGCCATCGTCGGCCACCATGTCGTAATGCCCCTGCATCGTGCCGTGTTCGGTTTCCAGCATGACACCGGAGGTGTAACGGAAGTCTTCACCCGGGCGCAGCCGCGGCTGCTCGCCGATCACCCCATCGCCATCGACGTGTTCGGTGCGGCCGTTGGCATCGGTGATGCGCCAGTGGCGGGCCACCAGGCGCGCGGCGATGCGGCCCTGGTTGTGGATGCGGATGGTGTAGGCGAACGCATAGCGCCCGTCCTCCGGCGTGGACTGGTCGTCGAGGAAGCGGGGGGCGACCTCGACGGAGATCGCATAGTTTGCAGCGTCGTTCATGCAGGCAGTTTAGTGAATGTCGTGCAATTTAAGGTGAGCCCATCACCGCGCCGGCGTGCAGCCCGGCGTGGCCATCCCGCAGTGCTACGCATGCGCGGCCCGGTATCGGCGCGCGCGGGTGCGGTTCATGGCGCGGCGTCGTCGCCGTCCAGCGGCGGGACGTTGGCCAGTGCGATGAACTGCGCTACTTCCAGCTGTTCGGCGCGGGCATCGCTGCGCACCCCGGCCGCTTCGAACTGCGCCGGGCTGACCACGTTGTTGAGGGCGTTGCGCAGGGTCTTGCGGCGTTGCCCGAAGGCGGCCTTGACCACCTCGGCAAACCGTTTCCGGTCGCGGATGTCGACCGTGGCCGGATCGCGCGGAACCAGGCGTACCACCGCCGAATCGACCTTCGGCGGCGGCCGGAATGCACCCGGCGGCACCACGAACAGCGAAGTCACTTTGCACCAGGCCTGCAGCATCACGCTCAGGCGGCCGAACACCTTGCTGCCCGGCTCGGCGGCCATGCGGTCGACCACTTCCTTCTGCAGCATGAAGTGCATGTCGCGGATCACCGCGGCGTGCTCCATGGCATGGAACAGGATCGGCGAGGAGATGTTGTAGGGCAGGTTGCCGACCAGGCGGATCTGGCCGCCGGCGGCCAGCTCGGTGAAGTCCACCTGCAGCACGTCGCGGTGCACGATGGTCAGCTCGCCCAGCGGGGCCGCCGCGGCGGTCAACGGCGCGATCAGGTCGCGGTCGAATTCGATCACGGTCAGGCGCGGATGGCGGCGCAGCAGCGGCAGGGTGATGGCGCCCTGGCCGGGGCCGATCTCGACCAGGCGGTCGTCGTCCTTGGGGCTGACGGCCAGCACGATCTTGTCGATATAGCTGCGGTCGGCCAGGAAGTGCTGGCCGAGCTGCTTTTTGGCCGGCGCGGTGAACCCGGCGGCGGAGGGGGAATACGAAGAAGTCATGGCGCCAGTGTACGTTGCCGCGCCAGCCGGGCACACAGGCCGGTGGCAGCCAGCAGGCTGGACGGGTCGGCGATGCTGCGGCCGGCCAGTTCCAGTGCGGTGCCGTGGTCGACCGCCACCCGCGGGTAGGGCAGGCCCAGGGTGATGTTGACCGCCTGTTCGAAGCCGCTGTACTTGAGCACCGGCAGACCCTGGTCGTGGTACATCGCCAGCACCGCGTCGAAGCCGGCCAGCTTGGCCGGCAGGAAGGCGGTGTCGGCCGGCAGCGGGCCGACCAGGTCCATGCCCTGGGCGCGCAGGCGCGCCAGCAGCGGGATGATCAGGTCCAGCTCTTCGCGGCCGAGGTGGCCGTCTTCGCCGGCATGCGGGTTCAGCCCGAGCACGGCGATGCGCGGGGCGGCGATGCCGAACTGCCCGGCCAGCGCGGCGTGCACGGTATGCAGGGTGCGCGCCAGGCCGTCGGCGGTGATCGCATCGGCGACCGCGCGCAGCGGCAGGTGCGTGGTGGCCAGGGCCACCCGCACGATGTCGTTGGCCAGCATCATCACCACCTCGGCCCCGGCCTGGTCGGCCAGCAGTTCGGTGGTGCCGCTGTAGGCGATGCCGCCCTGGTTGATCACCGCCTTGTGCACCGGGCCGGTCACCACCCCGGCCAGGTCGCCATCCAGGCAGGCCTGGCCGGCCTGCAGCAGCGCCCCGATCACCGCCCCGGCATTGGCCGGGTCGGCGTGGCCGAAGCGCGAGGGCCGCGCATTGGCGACCACGCGCAACGGCAGATCGCCCGGCTGGCGGGCGATGGCATCTTCGGGCAGCAGTTGCAGCGGCAGCGCCAGGGCGGTGGCCGCCGCGCGGAGGGTGTCCGGGTCGGCGAAAGCCAGCAGCCGGCAATCGGTGCGCGGCTGCTGCGCCAGGCGCAGGCAGAGTTCCGGGCCGATCCCGGCGGGCTCGCCCGGTACCAGAGCGAGCTGCGGGATCATCGGGCCGGGCTCAGGACTGCGGCGGCGTGGTGGTGCTGGCGCCTTCGGCGCGGTCGCCGCTGCGCAGGTTCACGTAGGCTTCGCCACGCAGTTCCTGCAGGAAGCGGTTGTACTCTTCTTCCAGCTTGCGGCGGCCGATCGTTTCGCGGATCTGGGCGCGCTGGTTGTCGGTGGTGGCATCGGTCTGGCGGGTGGCCACGCGCTGCACGATATGCCAGCCGGCGTCGGTGCGGAACGGCGGGCTCACGCCGCCGTCGGTGACGCCTTCGATCTGCTTGCCGAAGTCCGGGCCGAACGCGTCGGCCGGGAACCAGCCCAGGTCGCCGCCCTGGCCCTTGCTGTTGTTGTCCTCGGAGGATTCCTTGGCCACGGTCTGGAAATCGGCACCACCGGCGATGCGGGCGCGCAGGGTGTCGATCTTGGCCTTGGCGGCGGCATTGTCCTGCTGGTCGGTGATGCGCACCAGGATGTGGCGGCCGTGGAACTCGGTGATCGTCTGGCCGCTGCCGGCGGCGCTGGCGTCGCGTACTTCGACCAGCTTCAGCAGCTGGAAGCCGCTCGGGCCGCGCAGCGGGCCGACCACGTCGCCAGGCTTCATCTGGGTCATCATCTGCGCGAACGCATTGGGGATTTCATCCAGCGAACGCCAGCCCAGGTCGCCGCCTTCCAGCGCGTTGGGGCTGTCGGAATAGCGCACGGCTGCCGCGTTGAAGTCCAGCTCGCCCTTGTCCAGCAGCGCTTTGACGCCATCGGCCTTCTTCTGGCCGGTGCCGATCTGTTCGGCGGTGGCGCCCTCGGGCAGGCCAACCAGGATGTGCGCCAGGTGGTACTGGGTACCCACGGTGGCCTGCTGCTTCAGCGCGGCATCCACTTCGCCCTCGCTGACGCTGATGCGGCTCTGCGCGAAGCTCTGGCGCAGGCGCTGCACGGTGATTTCGTCGCGCACCGAGGCACGGAAATCGTTGAAATCGATCCCGTCCTGGGCCAGGCGCTGGCGCAGGGCATCCAGGTTGGAACCGTTCTGCTGGGCGATCGCGTTCAGGGCCTGGTTCAGTTCCTGGTCGCTGATCTTGACCCCGCTGCTCTCGGCGCGGGCGACCTGCAGCTTGACCAGTACCAGCCGCTCCAGCACCTGGCGGCTGAGCACGTCGTCCGGCGGCAGCTGGGCCTCGCGGCCGGCGTACTGCGCCTTGATGTTCTGGATCGCACGGTCCAGTTCGCTCTGCAGCACCACGTCCTCATCGACGATGGCGGCAATGCGATCCAGCGGCTGGCCCTGCTGGGCCAGCACCGGCAACGGTGCGGTGACGGTGGAGACCGCCAGCAGGGAAGCGAGTAGAACGGGAAGGGTCTTGGTCATGGGATCAGGTTCGGATCGTAGTCGTCACGGTCGGCCCCGGTATTGCTGGGCGGCACGAGATAGAGGTCGTCTCGGTAGTACCCGAGAATAGCACGGCGCAAGGTGCGGTCCGTGTTCTGGCCGATGGAGCTCAGGCCCTTGAGCACGAACTCGATCTGGAAGGAATTGTTCAGCTCACCCTCGCGGTTGCGCACGTAGCGGCGGGCGATGGCGCGTACGGCCAGGCAGCAGCTGTCCCATTGCACGCCACCGATGATTTCCAGCGGGGCTTTGTCCTGGATGGAGTAGTAGTAGCGGCCGACCAGGCTCCAGGTCTGATTGAGCGGATACAGGAAGGACAGGTCCACCTGCTCCAGCAGGGTGCGTTGTTCCTTGGTCGCGGTGCTGGAAGCCAGCGAATTCAAGCGGTGCCGGTAGGTCAGGTTGACCACGCCATCGTTGGACATCAGGTAGCGCGCACGCACGCTGGCCAGGTCTTCGCGCTTGTACTTGGGGTCCCACTGGTAGGTGGCGCCCAGGTTCCAGCGGTCGTTGATGGCGTAGTTGGCATCGGCGATCCACGCCGACTTGCCCTGTTCCACCGGCGACTGGGCGTTGTTGATGGTCACCCGCGAGTCGTCGAAATACAGGATCTGGCCGATGCTGCCGGAAAAGCGTTCCTTGCCGGTGGTCTGGTCGATGAAGCGGGTGCTCAGGGCCATGGTCAGCTGGTTGGCATCGTTCTGGCGGTCGGCGCCGGTATAGCGCGAGTCGCGGAACAGCTGGCCCCAGCTGAAGGTGAAGTCGCGGGTATCGAAGATCGGCAGGTCGCTCTGGTCGCGGTAGGGCGTGCGCAGGTAGAACAGGCGCGGCTCCAGCGTATGCAGGAACGACTTGCCGCCGATGGTGGTTTCGCGGTCGAAGAACATGCCCGCGTCCAGGCTGGCCACCGGCAGGCTGCGGCTGGGCGAGGTGTTGCCGCGCAGCTGCTCGGGGGTCGGGTTGGTGACCCCGGCGGCGGCCAGGTTCTGCAGGCGGATCTGGTTGGCCAGTCCCTGGTCCAGCTCATAGCCGGTGTAGCGCCAGGCCACGGTCGGGGTGACATACCAGGAGGCGCCACTGAAGGGCATCGACACGTACGGCTTGATGTCCAGGCGCGACCCGTTGAAGCGTGGGTCGACCACTCCGGAGCGGATGTATTCGCCGTCGGCATCGATGATCTTCTGGCGGTTGTCGTCGTGGGTGAAGCGCACCGCTTCGGCGTAGACGCCCGCTTCCAGCCACGGCAGCAGCGGCTTGTCCCAATTGAAGAACGCCCGCGGCTGGCGCGCATAGGGCAGCGCGTCTTCGGTCAGGGTGTAGTCGGTGAGCTGCCAGTAGTCGGCCATCAGGCCGCCGGTCCAGTTCTCGCCGGTACCGTAGATGCCGATCTGGCTCTGCAGGTTGGAGGCGGTCACCCCCAGCAGCTTGCTGGAGAAATCCTCGGTATAGCGTTCGTCGCTGACCCAGGCCAGGTTGGCGCGCGCCTGCCAGTTGGCGTTGATGTTGTGGTAGCCGGTGTACTCGACCCGGCCGCGGTCCTTGTCGCGCAACTTGTCGTTGGGCAGGTAGGCGGTCAGCAGTTCGCCGCGGCCGCCGTCGTACAGGTAGCGGAATTCGTTGTCGAGCATGAAACCGCGCTTGCTCATGTAGCGCGGGGTCAGGGTGTCGTCGTAGTTCGGCGCCAGGTTGAAGTAGATCGGTTGGGCGTAATCGAAGCCGTTGCGGCCGGACAGGCCCAGCTCGGGGTAGAGCAGGCCGGTCTGGCGACGGTCGTCGATCGGGAACTTGAAGTAGGGCGCCCACAGCACCGGCACCTTGCCGATCCGCAGCACCGCGTTGCGCGCGGTGCCGAAGCCTTCATCGTTGTCCACTTCGATCTGCGGCGCCGACAGCTTCCAGACCGGCTGCGAGGGGTCGCAGGTGGTGTAGGTGGAGCGGTGCATCTGCCCCACCGCGCCCTGCAGGTCGACCGATTCGGCCACGCCGTTGCCGCGCCGGGACACCAGTTGGTACTGGATGTCGCTGATCTTGTGGGTGTCCGCTTCCTGGTTGCCTTCGGCGCGCTTGGCCAGCATGCGGATCGAGGAGTCCTGGTAGCGGACGTTGCCCTCGGCGATGTAGTTGCCGCTTTCGGTGTCGAAGCTCAGGTGGTCGGTACCCAGGAACTGGTCGCCGCGCTTGAGCGCCACGTTGCCCTGGTACTGCGGCACCGTGGTGGTGCCAAACAGCTGGTCCCCCTCGATGTCGGTGTCCTGCTGGTCGCGGGTGGCGGCGGCGGCCTTGTCGGCCTTGGGCGCATCGTCGAACACCGGCAGGACATCGGCGACCGGGCACAGGCCCCAGTTCACCGGTTTGTCGTCGGCCATGGCCGGCAGGCAGATGGCGATGCTCAGGGGGAGGGGCAGCAGGCGGAGGACTCGGCGCACGCGGTAGTCGGATTCGGGCGAAAACGGATCGTAGCTTGCCCCATCCCTTGCATAGGGGCAATGAAGGCCTTGCGCGGGCAAGGGTTCAGGTTCATGCGCCGGGCCGGCTGCGCGGTGCCTCAGCGCAGCTGGCCGACGTGGGCCACGGCGCATTCGGCCAGCGCCTGCAGGTCGTAACCGCCCTCCAGCATGGACACCACCCGGCCGCCGCCATGGCGCCGGGCCAGGCCGCGCAGCTCGGCGGTGATCCAGGCGAAGTCGTCGGTTTCCAGCATCAGGTCGGCCTGCGGATCGCGCATATGCGCATCGAAGCCGGCCGAGATCAGCAGCAGCTGGGGGCGGAAGTCGTCGATCGCCGGCAGCATTTCGTCGGCCCAGGTGTTGCGGAAGCGGAAGCCGCCGCTGCCCGGCGGCAGCAGGATGTTGAGCAGGTTGCCGGCGCCGCGGTCGCGGCGCAGCCCGGAGTTGGGGAACAGCCCGGCCTGGTGGGTGCTGTAGTAGGACACGCCGGGGTCGGCGATGAAGATGTCCTGGGTGCCATTGCCGTGGTGCACGTCGAAATCGACGATGGCGATCCGTTCCAGGCCGTAGCGGTCGCGCGCATAGGCTGCGGCCACGGCGATGTTGTTGAACAGGCAGAAGCCCATCGCGGTGCTGGCGGTGGCGTGGTGGCCCGGCGGTCGCACCGCGCAGAACGCCACCGGGTCCTCGCCGAGCATCACCGCATCGACCGCGGCCACGCCGGCGCCGGCGGCATGCAGCGCGGCGCTGGCCGAGCCCGGCGAGGTCATGGTGTCCATGTCGATCAACCGCACCGGCTCGGTCTGCGGCGCGAGCACCAGGTCGATCAGTTCGCTGTCATGCACCCGGGCCAGTTCGCCGAGCTTGGCCGGCGGGGCCTGGCGCCAGTCCAGCTGGTCCGGGAAGGCGTCGCGCAGGGCATCGAGCACCACCTGCAGGCGGGCCGGGCATTCGGGGTGGCCACGGCCGGGATCGTGGTGCAGACAGGCAGGGTGGGTGAAAACCAGCATGCGGGCGGGGGCTCCGGTGGGCGGGCCGGTCAGGCGTGGCGACGCTGGTGCTGCCACAGCACTTCGCCCTGGCCATCGGCCCGCGCCAGCACGCGGGCCAGCACGAACAGCAGGTCCGACAGCCGGTTGAGGTAGCCGATCGCCTCGGCGCGGACCGGTTCCAGCCGGGCCAGGCCGACCGTCTCGCGTTCGGCGCGGCGCACGATGGTGCGGGCCAGGTGGCAACGTGCGGCGGCCTCGCCGCCAGCCGGCAGGATGAATTCCTTCAGGACCGGCAGGTCGGCGTTGTAGTGGTCCAGCTGGCGTTCCAGGGCCTGGATGTCGGCGGCCTGGATGGCGGCATGGCCGGGAATGCACAACTCCCCGCCCAGGTCGAACAGCTGGTGCTGCACGGTGGTCAGCAGCGCACGTACCGGCTCGGGCAGCGGCACTGCCAGCAGCACGCCCAGGGCCGAATTGGCCTCATCGACGGTGCCGTAGGCGTTTACCCGCGCCGCGTCCTTGGGCACCCGGGTGCCGTCGCCCAGGCCGGTGCTGCCGTCGTCGCCGGTCCGGGTATAGATGCGCGAAAGCCGATTGCCCATGCCTGCGCCCTGCTCAGCGCAGCACGTCGTGGCGGGCCTGCAGCAGCTTGCCGAACTGTTCGGCGGCCAGCTGCAGGGCCGCGGCCAGGCCGACATAGGTCGCCGCGGTGCGCAGGTAGGGCACGAACCAGTCGGCATAGTTCTGCAGCCAGCCCGCGACGCTGGGGTCGGCCACCATCGCGCTGCTCCAGTAGAAGCCGCCCTGGGCCAGCAGATGGCAGACCGCCACCGCGGCCACCAGCAGCACCACGGCCTTGCCCAGCGTGCTCCAGTGCGCGCCCTGGTAGCCCTGGCGCAGCAGCATGCCGCCGGCCCACAGCGCAAAGTACGCCGGCAGCAACATCCAGGTGCCGGGCGAGACGCAGTAGTGCTGCAGGTATTCCAGGCCGCTGCTGCGGATCACCAGCACGTCGATCACGATCGCCAGCGCCATCAGCAGCGGGAACGCCCAGCGCGTCCAGGCACGCAGGTAGAAGCCGCCGATGAAGAACACCGCCCAGGAGGCATCGGGGATCGCCATGAAATGATTGACCCGGGTCGCGGCCATCAACAGCACGAGCACGGACAGGACGAAGGCGCGTTGGGCAGGGGTAGTCATGGCGGCGACGGGTAAGGGTTCAGCATTCATTCTAGCGCCTGCCGCGGCAGGGCGTCGCACGCGCCGGCAACGGCCGACCGCTTATCATTGCCGGCATGAGTGAACGACATGACGTAGTGATCGTGGGCGGTGGGCTGGTCGGTGCCAGCCTGGCCATCGCCCTGGACCGGGCCGGGCGCAAGGTCGGGCTGGTGGAAGCCACTGCGGCCGGCGCGCTGCCGGCGGTGTTCGACCAGCGCAACCTCAGCTTCGCCGCCGCCACCGTCAACGCCTTGACCGCGTTGGGCGTGATGCAGCTGCTGGGCACGGCCCCCGGTGCGATCACCCGCATCCATGTCAGCCGCGCCGGCGATTTCGGCCGCGTGCAGATGGACGCCGCGCAGTACCAGCGGCCGTGGTTCGGCCAGGTGGTGGTGGCGCGCGATTTCGGCCATGCGCTGGAAACCCGGCTGTCCGGGCTGTCCGGGCTGGTCCGCAACCGCCCGGCGCGCTTTGTGCGGCTGGGCGCGACCATCGATGGCTACCGGCAGGTGTTCATCGCCGATGCCGATGGCGAGCGTTGCCTGCTGGCGCGGCTGGTGGTCGGCGCCGACGGCACCGGCAGTGCGGTGCGGCAGGCGCTGGGCATCGGCGTGGACGAACACGATTTCCAGCAGACCCTGTTCGTGGCGCGGGTGCGCAGTGCGCGCGCACCGGACGGCACCGCCTATGAGCGTTTCACCGATACCGGCCCGACCGCGCTGCTGCCGCGCGGCGACCGCCACTACGGCGCGGTGCACGGGGTGGCCCGCGACCAGGCCGATACGGTGCTGGCGCTGGACGATGCAGCATGGCTGCAGCGGCTGCAGGCGGCGATCGGCTGGCGCGCCGGGCGGTTGCTCGACAGCGGCCCGCGCAGTGCCTACCCGCTGGTCCAGGTGTTGGCCCGGGCGCTGGTCGGCGAACGCGCGGTGCTGCTCGGCAACGCCGCACAGACCATCCACCCGCTCGGCGCACAGGGCTTCAACCTGGGCCTGCGCGATGCGCTGACCCTGGCCGAACTGGTGGCGGCGGCCGATGACCCGGGCAGCGATGCCCTGCTGCATGCGCATGTGGCGCGCCGCGAGGAGGACCGCCGGCAGACCATCGCCTTCTCCGGCGGACTGGCCCGGCTGACCAGCAACCCGGCGCCGCTGATGCGGCCGTTGCGCAGCCTGGGCTTGCTGGCCGCGCAGGCCACGCCGCTGCAGTCGATGCTGGTCGGCGGCGCGATGGGTTTCCGTGGCGAAGTACCGGACCTGTGCCGGGGAGCGGGCGCATGAGCCGGCGCGCGCGCGATGTGATCGTGGTCGGTGGCGGCGTGGTCGGTGCGGCCTGCGCGCTGGCGCTGGCCGGGGCCGGGCTCGAGGTGACCCTGGTCGAAGGCCGCGAGCCGCCGGCTTGGCAGCGGCAGGCAGCGGACCTGCGTGTCTATGCGTTCGCGCCGGACAATGCCCAGCTGCTGGCCGCGCTGGGGGTATGGCCGGCGGTGACCGCCGCGCGCGCCTGCGCCTACCGGCGCATGCGGGTCTGGGACGCCGCCGGCGGCGAAGAGCTGCGTTTCGACGCCGACACGCTGGGCCGCGAGCAGCTGGGCTGGATCGTGGAGAACGAACTGCTGGTCGACCGCCTGTGGGCGGCATTGCCGGCGGCCGGCGTGCAGCTGTGCTGCCCGGCGCGGGTGGACGCGCTGGAGCAGGACGCCGACGGCGTGCGCCTGCGGCTGGAGGACGGGCGCAGGCTGGACGCCTCGCTGGCGATCGCCGCCGATGGCGCCAACTCCACCCTGCGCCGCCTGGCCGGGCTGGAGGTGACCGGCCAGGATTACGGCCAGCGTGGCGTGGTCGCCTATGTCGATACCGAGCGGAACAATGAAGCCACCGCCTGGCAGCGTTTCCTGGTGACCGGTCCGCTGGCGGTGCTGCCGGTTGGCGCGCACCGCAGTTCGATCGTCTGGACCCTGCCCGATGCGCAGGCCGAGCGCGTGCTGGCCCTGGACGAGGCCGCGTTCGGACGCGAACTGACCAGCGCCTTTGGCGGGCGGCTGGGCGCGATGACGCTGGCCTCCCCGCGTGCGGCCTTCCCGCTGCGGCGGCAATTGGCGACCGGGTATGTGGCCGGCCGCGTGCTGGCGCTGGGCGATGCCGCGCACGTGGTGCACCCGTTGGCCGGGCAGGGCGTCAACCTGGGCCTGCGCGATGTGGCCGCGCTGCGTGCGCTGGTCCTGCAGGCGCAGCAGCGACGCCAGGACTGGATGTCGGCGCACCGCCTGCAACGCTGGGCGCGCGAGCGGCGCAGCGAGAACACGATTGCCGCCTACAGCTTCGATGCGATCAACACGGTGTTCTCCAACGACGAGATGCACCTGACCCTGGCCCGTGGCCGCGTGCTGGGCTGCGCCGGCAAGCTGCCGCCGCTGGTATCGATGCTCTGGAAGCGCGCGGCCGGGGTGTAAGTGCATCCACGCATGGCGTGGATCTACCCGCTTCGGGTGGTTCCATCCATGGCGTGGATTTGTCGGTTCGGCGTAGATCCACGCCATGCGTGGATGCAACCCCGCGGTTCAATCCACCAGCCAACCGGCCAGGTCGCTGCGATCCAGCTTCCCGCGCCGCTTCACGTCCAGCGCGCCGAACTCATCGGCCAAGGCCGGGTTGGCCTGTGCCTCGGCCCGGCTGATGAAGCCGTCGCCGTCCCCGTCCAGCGCCGCGAACGCGAACCGGTACTGGCCGACCACGCTCACCGGCTGTACCGAGCGCACGGTCACGGCCGCTTCGCCGGCCGGTGCCGACATCGTGACCTGGTGGGTCACCCGGCCTTCGGACAACGACTGTGTGCGCACGCCGGCCGGCACCTCGCGCAGCGGTTGGCTGATCGCCGGCGGCGGCGTGTAGGCCTGGGCCAGGGCAAGCCAGGGCAGCAGGATCAGCAGCGGGACCAGGGCGGGACGAGGTTGCATGGACGTCTCCTTGCATGACGTGGAGTAGGGCCGGGCCATGCCCGGCTGGCCGCGCAACCACGGCCATGATCGAGGCGTCGGCCGGGCACCGCCCGGCGCCGACGCCCCGGTATGCCATCACCGCAACGGCGAAGCCAGCACGGTGATTTCCTCGCGGTCGTGGTACAGCTGCTTGGCGCGCACCACCAGCGGCTTGCCGGCCTGTTCCTGGAACAGGTCCAGGCACATCCGGGTTTCGTCCCAGCGCTTCTTCATCGGCAGCTTGAGATTGAAGATCGCATGCTTGCACCAGCCCTCGCGGAACCAGGTGGCCATGCGCTCGGCAACCCGGCGCGGCTGTTCGACCATGTCGCAGACCATCCAGTCCAGCGGGGTCTCCGGCTGCCAGTGGAAACCGTCGGCGCGCAGGTGCTCGACCAGGCCGGTCTCCAGCACGTGCTCGCGCAGCGGGCCGTTGTCCACGCTGATCACCCTGACGTGCTGGCGGGTCAGCACCCAGGTCCAGCCGCCCGGTGCGGCGCCCAGGTCGGCCGCGCGCATGCCCGGCTTGACCAGAAGTTCGCGTTCTTCCGGTGTCATCAGCGTGAGCAGCGCTTCATCCAGCTTCAGCGCCGAGCGCGAAGGCGCGTCGGGCAGCAGCTTCAGGCGCGGGATGCCCAGCGCCCACGGCGCGCTGTCGCGGGTATCGGCCACGCAGACAAAGGCGTGGCGGCCGTCGACGAACACGATATGCAGGCGCGGCAGCCCGGTGTTGGGCTTGTCGGTGAGCAGGCCGGCCTTGCGCAGCGCCGGGCGCAGCGCATTGCCGAACGCGCGGGCCAGGCCGGCCAGTGGCTTGCCTTCATCCGAATCGGGGTGTTCCACCCACATGTCGCCGAAGCGTTGCTGGCCCTGCAGGGCGGCCATGATCGGGGTGATGCGGTCGGCCGCATCGAGCTGGGGCAGCTCGGCCAGCACCACCATCTTCTGCCGGGCGAAAATCAGCGAGCGCCACGGCAATGCCTTGGACAGCGCGGCGCCTTCCTCGGTGGCAAACAGCACATAGCCGTCGTTGCGCTGGGTGCGGGCATAGCCGGCGATGCCGGCATAGGCCGCCCGTTCGGACAGTTCGCCGGCCAGTTCCGGCTCGAAGCCCTGCCGGCACAGGCACAGCAGGCCGCTCATCGCGCGCCGCCAGCGGCGCGGGGATCAATAATGGGCACCGTTGGTCTCTCCGTACTGGCGCAGTACCGCGCGCGCTGCGTCGCGCTCGATGTCGCGCACGACCTCGATGCCACGCTTGTTGAGTTCACCGATCCAGTCGGCCGGCAGCGGGCCTTCATCGAACGGCGTCAGTTCTTCCACGTCCTGCGCACTGGCCCCGATCAGCAGGCGGTCGATGCCGGCCCAGATGGTGGCGCCATAGCACTGGCAGCACGGCTGGGAGGAGGTGGCCAGGGTAATCGGGCGCAGTACATCGTTCAGGCGCGGGGTCTGCAGGCGCTGCTGGGCCAGCATGTAGGCCATGTTCTCGGCATGCGCCAGCGAGGTGCTGTGCGGCACCACGCGGTTGACGCCGGCGGCGATCACGCGGTGGTCCGGGCCGAATACCACCGCGCCGAACGGGCCGCCGGTTTCCGCCTCGACATTCAGGCGCGACAGCTCGATCGCCAGCGCCACCTTGGCGACGTCATCGGGGTAGGCCCGGCCCAGATCGATCTGGTCGTGGATCCAGGCGGGCAGGGTGAGGTGGACTTGCGCGTACAACATGGGACAGTAACCTCTTCAATGGTGCGCAGCCGTAGATCCACGCCAGGCGTGGATGCTGGTACGGCCGCGCGGACCCCGGACGGCTCAGGCCGACCAGGTATCGCGCAGGGTCACGCTGCGGTTGAACACCGGCGTGGCGGCGGTGTGATCGCGGCGGTCGGCAACAAAATAGCCGGTGCGCTCGAACTGGAACGACTGCTCCGGGGCGGCGCTGGCCGCGGCCGGCTCGACATAGCCGGTGACGGTGCGGCGCGATTCGGGGTTGAGGTAGTCGCGGTAGGTCTTGCCGTCGGACTCGTCGTCCGGGTTGGGCACCGAGAACAGACGGTCGTACAGGCGGATCTGCGCCGGCACGCCATGCATCGCGCTGACCCAGTGGATGGTGCCCTTGACCTTGCGGTTGGCCCCTTCCATGCCCGGACGCGATTCGGGGTCCAGCCAGCCGCGCAGTTCGGTGATGGTGCCGTCGGCGTCCTTGATCACTTCATCGCAGCGGATGATGCCGGCCCCGCGCAGGCGTACTTCGCCGCCCGGCAGCAGGCGCTTGAAGCCCTTCGGCGGCACTTCGGCGAAGTCCTCGCGCTCGATCCACAGTTCGCGTGCGAACGGCACCGCACGGGTACCGAAGGCCTCGTCCTTGGGATGGTTGGAGAAGCTCAGGGTTTCTTCGTGGCCCTCGGGCAGGTTGGTCAGCACCAGCTTGACCGGGTCGATCACCGCCATGCGGCGCGGCGCGGCACTGTCCAGGTCTTCGCGCAGCGCGCCTTCGAGCACGCTGAAATCGATCACCGAATTCTGCTTGCTGATGCCCACGCGCTCGGCGAACAGGCGCATCGCCGCCGGGGTGTAGCCGCGCCGGCGCAGGCCCTGCAGGGTCGGCATGCGCGGGTCTTCCCAGCCGTCCACCAGCTGTTCGGTGACCAGCGCCATCAGCTTGCGCTTGCTCATCACCGTGTAGTTGATGTTCAACCGCGAGAACTCGATCTGGCGCGGCTTGGCCGCTTCGCGCGGCAGGCCGCGTTCGACCAGCGGCGCGGTCAACGCATCGTCGTGGGCGAAGTCGACGTTGTCCACGCACCAGTCGTACAGCGGGCGGTGGTCTTCGAATTCCAGCGTGCACAGCGAGTGGGTGATGCCTTCGATCGCATCGCCCAGCGCATGGGCGAAGTCGTACATCGGGTAGATCGGCCAGGCATTGCCGGTGTTCTGGTGCTCGACGTGCTTGATCCGGTACAGCGCCGGGTCGCGCAGGTTGATGTTGCCGCTGGCCATGTCGATCTTGGCGCGCACGGTGCGCGCGCCATCGGGGAACTCGCCGGCGCGCATGCGGCCGAACAGGTCCAGGTTTTCCTCGACGCTGCGTTCGCGGTACGGCGAGGGCCGGCCCGGCTCGGTCAGGGTGCCGCGGTAGGCGCGCACTTCCTCGGCCGACAGGTCGCAGACATAGGCCTTGCCGTCGCTGATCAGCTTGCGCGCGGCCAGGTAGTAGGCGTCGAAGTAGTCCGACGCATGGCGCAGTTCGTTCCACTCAAAGCCCAGCCAGCGCACGTCGTCCTGGATGGCCGCGACGTACTCGGGATCTTCCCTGGCCGGGTTGGTATCGTCGAAGCGCAGGTTGCACACGCCGCTGAACTCGCCGGCGATGCCGAAGTTCAGGCAGATCGACTTGGCATGGCCGATGTGCAGGTAGCCGTTGGGCTCGGGCGGGAAGCGGGTCTTGATCGCAGCATGCTTGCCGCTGGCCAGGTCCTCGCGCACGATCTGACGGATGAAATCCCGCTTTTCATGGGTTTCCGGAAGGGCGTCGGTGGGGGCGGCGGTAGGCTCGGACATGATGCGCGGTCGCAGTCTAAAAGGTAGAAAGACCAACAGTTTAGCCTGTCGGGGACGCGCCATCGCATTCGCGCTGTCGCCCCACGCTTTGCTGCGCAAACCGCGGGCCCCTTTTCACCGTCTCCCAGACCCCCGCGCCTTCGGCGCCGCCCCCTGACTCAGGGGGCTCCTTCTCCAGACAGAATGCGGTAGGTGCCGACCGTTGGTCGGCACGCCTTCAGCCCCCGGGGGTATGCTGGGCCGACCCCCGCTGGAGCCCACCCATGCACGTGATCTACCAGGCCGACAACCTGTTCGATGCCCACCTGGTCAAGCATGCGCTGGAGGATGCCGGGATCCCGGCGTTCGTGTTCGGCGAGTCGCTGCTGGGGGGCATGGGCGAGCTGCCGTTGTTCGGGGTGTTGCGGGTCTGCGTGCCGGACCTGGCCCGGCCGGAGGCAGAGGGCATCGTGGCCGGACTCGACTTGGGTGGCGCCCCGGACGACCCCATATTCGACGGAGACGAAAGCGCCGGCCTGTTGCCGGCCTAGGAGACCGCCATGTTGGGAATTGCCAAGGGCCTGTTGGGCATCGGTGCGTTCAAGCAGCGCCTGCCGCGCCCGGACGAGGCGTTGCCGGGCCGTGAACAGGCGCTGCCGCTGCACAACCAGCATTACGTCAACGGCCACCCGCTGCAGGGCGATTTCACCGGCCTGCAGCGCATCCGCGTGGCGATGGGCTGTTTCTGGGGGGCCGAGCGCAAATTCTGGACCCTGCCGGGGGTCTATTCGACCTCGGTGGGGTACGCCGGTGGCTCGACCCCGAACCCGACCTACGACGAAGTCTGTTCGGGCATGACCGGGCATACCGAGATCGTCGAGGTGGTGTTCGACCCGGCGATCATTTCCGTGGCCCAGGTCCTGCAGGTGTTCTGGGAAAACCATGACCCCACCCAGGGCATGCGCCAGGGCAACGACACCGGTACCCAGTACCGTTCGGCGATCCATGCCACCGACCAGGCCCAGTACGCCGCCGCGCTGGCCAGCCGCCAGGCCTACCAGCAGCGCCTGACCGAGGCCGGCCACGGTACGATCACCACCGAGATCGAGTTTCCGGCACCGACCTACTATTACGCCGAGGATTACCACCAGCAGTACCTGGCCAAGAACCCGAACGGCTACTGCGGCATCGGCGGCACCGGGGTAAGTTGCCCGATCGGCGTGGACGCCTGATCGGGCCGGACCCGTAAAGGTAGGGTCGCATCCGGATCGACTGCCGGTACCGCCGATCAGCGCGGCGAAGGAATGACCTCTGCCGGAGAGCGCTGTCGATCATTGCCATGCGTTACCGGGCGCGGACACCGCACCGGCAGTCGGTTGGGACCCGACCCTACCAGTGCGCCCCGGTAGGGTCGCATCCGGATCGACTGCCGATACCGCCGATCAGCGCGACGTAGGCATCCCCCTGGACGGAGAGGACGGTCGCACACGGCCATGCCGTTACCGCGCACGCACCGCTGCAAAGCAAAAGGCCCCGCAATGCGGGGCCTTTGTCATCCAGCCACCGGCGCGCTTACAACCGCGTGCGGATGGTCTGGCGCAGGGCATCCAGGTCCTTGGCGAAGGCGTCGATGCCGGTGGCCAGCTTCTCGGTGGCCATCGGGTCGGCGGCCAGGTCGGCGGCAAAACGCGCCGCGTCGACCGGCGTGGCCTGCAAGGTTTCCGGCGCGACGGCCACCAGCCTGCGCGGCAGCTCGCCATGCTCGGCGTCCAGCTTCTCCAGCAGGTCCGGCGAAATGGTCAGGCGGTCGCAACCGGCCAAGGCTTCGATCTGCGCGGTCGAGCGGAACGAGGCGCCCATCACCACCGTCGGCGAACCGCGGCGCTTGAATTCGGCATAGACCCCACGCACGAACACCACGCCCGGATCTTCATCGATGCTGGCCGGGGCCTGGCCGTTGGCCACGTACCAGTCCAGGATGCGGCCGACGAACGGCGAGATCAGGAACGCGCCCGCTTCGCTGCAGGCCAGCGCCTGGGTCGGGTTGAAGATCAGCGTCAGGTTGCAGTCGATGCCCTCGGCCTGCAGCTGACGCGCCGCTTCCACGCCTTCCCAGGTGGCGGCGATCTTGATCAGCACCTTGCTGCGCGGCACGCCGGCGGCGGCGTACATGGCGATGAACTGCCGCGCCTTGGCCACGGTGGCGGCGGTATCGTGGGCCAGATCGGCATCCACCTCGGTGGAGACCCGGCCCGGCACCAGGCTGCTGAGCAGCGTGCCTACTCCGACGGTCAGGCGGTCGGCCACGGCCTCCACGATGGTCTCGCGCGCGCCCTGCTGCTCGCGGCCCCAGGCCAGTTCGCGTTCGATCAGGTCGGCATACACCGGCAGGTCCAGCGCCTTCTTCACCAGGGTCGGATTGGTGGTGCAATCCACCGGCTGCAGGCGTTTGATCGCCTCCACGTCGCCGGTATCGGCCACCACGATGGACAGGTCACGCAACTGGGTGAGTTTGGACGGCGAAACGGTGCTCATTGCAACTCCTGGTACGGGACGTGGACGCAGCGCTCAAGCGCGGCAGCAGGGTCAGGCGTGGGGCTGGTTGTGGACCGCGGTGACGCGCAGGCGCAACTTGCGGCCGCCCGGGGCGTCCCACTCCATGGTTTGGCCAACCGACAGGCCCAGCAGGGCGGTGCCCACCGGCGCAAGGATGGAGACCTTGCCCTGTTCGACATCGGCTTCGCGCGGGTAGACCAGCGTCAGCACGTGTTTTTCGTTCTGCAGCTCATCTTCGCATTCCACCCGCGAATGCATCATGACGATGCCCTCGGGCATCTGCTCGGGCGGCACAACGGTAGCCCGGTTCAGTTCCTGGGCCAAGGCCACTGCGGCCGGGGTCTGGCTGACGGCGGGGGATTCGAGCATGGCATCCAGGCGATCCATGTCATGGCTGGAAACGATGATTGAAGGGGGCAGTCCGCTGGAAGTGGACATTGTGAAGCTCCTTGCGATTGTTGAAGGCCCATGCAAAAGGCGGCGCCTGCTGGCGCCGCCTGGGTTCTATTGTGCTGCCTATCGAGGGCGGATGCGACCCGCCTGCTGCCGGCGCCGATGTGGCCGGTTCAGCGTGCCGCTCAGCTGGCGCGGCGCGGCGCGTTGCCTGCGTTGGTGGCGAAATCGCTGTTCTCCAGCGTGAACAGCCGCTGCGGCAGGCGTTTGAACTGCTGGGCCAGCTGCTCCAGGAAACCGTTCATCGCCGAACTGCGGCGCCAGACCATCGCGATGCGGCGGCTGGGGCGGTTGTCGCCGCTGAAGTCCAGCAGCCGGATATTGTCCGAGCGCGGCACCGGCGGCTTCACCGACAGGGTCGGCAACAGGGTGATGCCGACGTCGGCGGCGACCATCTGGCGCAGGGTTTCCAGGCTGGTGGCGCGGAATTCGGATTTTTCATTGGCACCGAACAGGCGGCATACCGCCAATGCCTGGTCGCGCAGGCAATGCCCGTCCTCGAGCAGCAGCAGCTTCTGCGAAGACAGTTCCTGCACGTCCAGCTGCTGGCGCTCGGCCAGCGGGTGCTGGCCGGACACCGCCAGCAGGAACGGTTCCTCGAACAGGAACTCGGCGTGCAGCTGGTCATCGTCCAGCGGCAGCGCCAGCAGCGCGGCATCCAGCCTGCCTTCGCGCAGCCGTCCCAGCAGCTCGTCGCTCTTTTCCTCGACCAGCAGCAGTTCCAGCTGCGGGAAGCGTTCGCGGATGTTGGGAATCACATGCGGCAGCAGGTACGGCCCCAGGGTGGGGAAGATGCCCAGCCGCACGGTGCCCGCTTCGGGGTCGCGGCTGCGTCGGGCCGCTTCCTTCATCTGTTCCACTTCGGCCACGATGGTGCGCGCGCGCGCTGCCGCTTCCACCCCCGCCGGGGTCAGCATCACCTTGCGTGGTGCACGCTCGACCAGCGGCAACCCCAGCTCGTCCTCCAGCTTGCGGATCTGGGTGGACAGCGTGGGTTGGCTGACGAAGCATGCCGCCGCCGCCCGGCCAAAGTGGCGATGGTCGGCCAGCGCCACCAGGTATTTCAGATCACGTAGGTTCATTTCCTTTGACCTCTCAGCGGTAATGGACCGGGTGACGGCGTGGCTTACCCAGCAGGTGGGTCCCGGAAAACCGGGACCCGGACGTTTCAGGCAGCTTCGGCGACAGCACCACTGCTCTTGGGAACGGATGTACGGATCAGGTGATCAAAAGCACTCAGTGCGGCGGTCGAACCGGCGCCCATCGCAATGATGATCTGCTTGTACGGAACGGTAGTGCAATCGCCTGCGGCGAACACGCCCGGGATGCTGGTCTGGCCGCGGTCATCGATGATCACTTCGCCACGCGGCGACAGCGCCACCGAATCCTTCAACCACTCGGTATTGGGCAGCAACCCGATCTGCACGAAGATGCCTTCGAGCTCGACCCGGTGCGCATCGCCACCGATGCGATCCTGGTAGACCAGGCCGTTCACCTTCTGGCCATCGCCGAGGACCTCCTGGGTCAGGGCGCTGGTGATGATGGTGACGTTGGCCAGGCTGCGCAGTTTCTTTTGCAGAACCTCGTCGGCGCGCAGTTTGTCATCAAATTCCAGAAGGGTCACATGCGTCACGATGCCGGCCAGGTCGATGGCCGCCTCGACGCCGGAGTTGCCGCCGCCAACCACCGCCACGCGCTTGCCCTTGAACAACGGGCCATCGCAGTGCGGGCAGTACGCCACGCCCTTGTTGCGGTACTGGTCTTCGCCGGGCACGTTCATCTGCCGCCAGCGTGCGCCGGTGGACACGATCACCGTGCGCGACTTCAGCGACGCGCCGTTCTCCAGCACGATTTCGACCAGCCCGTCATCGCCGGCCGGCTTGAGCGCGGTGGCGCGCTGCAGGTTCATGATGTCCACCTCGTACTCGCGCACATGCTGTTCCAGCGCGGTGGCCAACTGCGGGCCTTCGGTGTGCTTGACCGAGATGAAGTTCTCGATCGCCAGGGTGTCCAGCACCTGGCCACCGAAACGCTCGGCCGCCACGCCGGTGCGGATGCCCTTGCGCGCGGCATAGATCGCCGCGGCCGCGCCGGCCGGGCCACCGCCGACCACCAGCACGTCGAAGGCGGCCTTGGTGGCGATCTTCGCCGCTTCGCGCTTGGCGCTGCCGGTATCGAGCTTGGCCACGATCTGCTCCAGGCTCATGCGGCCCTGGTCGAACATCTCACCGTTGAGGTACACGGTGGGCACCGACATGATCTGGCGCGCCTCCACTTCGGCCGGGAACAGGCCGCCGTCGATGGCCACGTGCTGGATGCGCGGGTTGAGCACTGCGGCCAGGTTCAGCGCCTGCACCACGTCCGGGCAGTTCTGGCAGGACAGCGAGAAATAGGTTTCGAACCTGTAGTCGCCTTCCAGGTTCTGCACCTGCTCGATCAGCTCGGCGGTGGCCTTGGACGGATGCCCGCCGACCTGCAGCAGGGCCAGTACCAGCGAGGTGAACTCATGGCCCATCGGCAGGCCGGCGAAGGCCAGGTGGATGTCCTGGCCCGGCGTGGTCAGCGCGAAGGACGGGGTGCGCTCGGCGCTGTCGCGGCGCACCTCCAGGCCGATCTGCGCCGACAGCGAGACCAGGGTGTTGAGCAGTTCCAGCATTTCCTGCGACTTGGCACCGTCATCGACGTGCGCGGTGATCTGGATCGGGCGGGTGACGCGTTCCAGGTAGGTCTTCAGCTGGGACTGGAGGTTGGCATCCAACATCGAAAAACTCCTTGGTTCAGGCAAGGGGGTGGCGTCGACGTACCCCAAGGGTGCATCTGCGCGACATGGGGGTGAACCGAAATCCGCGCGCGAGGCCCCTGGAGGGCGCTGCGCGGGCGTGGCACGGGCTTCGGTTCACCCCCATTCCCGACCGGCGGGAATGGGGATGGGGCAGCGGTTTAGATCTTGCCGACCAGGTCCAGCGACGGGGTCAGGGTCTTTTCGCCTTCCTTCCACTTGGCCGGGCACACCTGGTTCGGGTTGGCGGCGGTGAACTGGGCAGCCTTGAGCTTGCGCAGGGTTTCGGAGACGTCGCGGGCGATCTCGTTGGAATGGATCTCCAGGGTCTTGATCACGCCTTCCGGATTGACGATGAAGGTGCCGCGCAGGGCCAGGCCTTCTTCTTCGATGTGCACGCCGAAGGCGCGGGTCAGCTGGTGGGTCGGGTCGCCGACCAGCGGGAACTGGGCCTTGCCGACGGCCGGCGAGGTCTCATGCCACACCTTGTGCGAGAAGTGGGTATCGGTGGTGACGATGTACACCTCGGCACCGGCCTTCTGGAACTCGGCGTAATGGTCGGCGGCGTCTTCGATCTCGGTCGGGCAGTTGAAGGTGAACGCGGCCGGCATGAAGATCAGCACCGACCACTGGCCCTTCAGGGTGCTGTCGGAGACCTTGATGAACTCGCCGTTCTGGTAGGCGTTGGCTTCGAACGGCTTGATCTGCGTATTGATGAGCGACATCGTTGTTCCTCTTGGTGAAAGGGGGTGGGTTGAAGCAGCCATGACAGGTTAGCGGCTCCTTTGCGATAAGAACAATCCATTGATTGCATCTATGCGATAGATGCAGACTATCAAAATGGTCTGATCGAAGGATGAACGTCTTCGCCCATATCGCCCGAAAGCCTTGCAGCGCAATGACATTGCAGCTCGGTCCTGCGCGCCGCGGTGATAGCCCCTGCTTATCCGTAGCGGCGGTTTCCTGAACCGAACCGGGACCAAACGCACAGCGTCGGTCGGAAAACGTCCAAAAGTCGATAGTTCATACACATTGATATGTGATCTTTAATGCGTGAAAGCAATGGCGGTACCGGGTGCCGAGCCGCCTGTTCCGTCGCAGTCGCCCCGTTTCTGCCGGGGACCGGGCCAGCCTGCTGCACTACACTGCGCGCCCCTGTCCTGCCCGAACCGCCATGACTGCCGCCCCGCGTGAGGTCCGCCAGCTGCTTGCCGATGCCGCCGCCGCCCTGCCGGGCGTGGAAGGCCGGCATGAAGCCGAACTGTTGCTGCTGCAGGTACTGGGCCGTGAACGCAGCTGGTTGTTCGCCCACGCCACCGATACGGTCGGCGACGCCGAGGCGTCGGCCTTTGCCGCCCTGCTGGCGCGGCGCGTGGCCGGCGAACCGGTGGCCTACCTGCTCGGGCGGCGTGGTTTCTGGACCCTGGACCTGGCGGTCAGCCCGGCCACGCTGATCCCGCGCCCGGAGACCGAACTGCTGGTGGAGTTGTCCCTGGCCCGCCTGCCTGCCGACCGGCCGCTGGCCGTGGCCGACCTGGGCACCGGCAGCGGCGCAGTCGCACTGGCCCTGGCCAGCGAACGCCCGCAGGCCCGGTTGATCGCCACCGATATCAGCGCGGCGGCGCTGGCGGTGGCGCGCGGCAATGCCGAGCGCAACGGGCTGGCCAATGTCCAGTTCCGCCACGGGTCGTGGTTCGACCCGCTGCAGGGCCTGCGCTTTGACCTGATCGCCAGCAATCCGCCGTATATCGCCAGCGACGATCCGCATCTGCAGCAGGGCGACCTGCGCCATGAGCCGCCGGGCGCGCTGGCCTCCGGCCACGATGGGCTCGATGACATCGGCAGGATCGTCGCCGGCGCGTCGGTGCACCTGCTGCCCGGCGGCTGGCTGCTGATCGAACACGGCTGGGACCAGGGCGCGGCGATCCGCGCGCTGTTCGCGCAGGCCGGCTTTACCCAGGTCGGCACCATGCGCGATCTGGAACAGCGCGAACGGGTGACCTGCGGCTGTCTGCCCGGCGCCGCCTGACCCTGGCTGAAACACGCCGTGGGTAGAATGGCGGTCCACTCGAAAGGATGCGCCATGCCCACTACCAGCCCGACCGTTTCCAATGCGCGACTGCAGGCGCATGCGTTCCTGTCCGACATGCTCGACGACGCCTACTTCCCGCCGGCGCTGGTCCGGCAGGGCCAGCAGATCCTGCTGCGCCTGTGTGCGCGCATCGAGCGCGAGCGCCCGGCCGATGGCGCCGCGCTGCTGGCATTGACCCATGCGGCGACGCTGGAATTCAACGTGCTCGGTGAAGCCTTCGAAGCGCAGGACAGCGAACTGGAAACCGCCGCGCGCGAGAACATCGCCGCCGATTTCGAACTGGTCGCGCGCAGCTATGGTTACGATGTGGATGTCGAAGAACTGATCAGCCCGCGCGAGTGGTGAATCCGCCCGTCCGCGCCTGCCCCCAACCACGGAGTCCCACCATGCGTACGCTGTATCCGGCCATCACCCCCTACGACGTCGGCACGCTCAAGGTCGACGACCGCCATACGCTGTACTTCGAGCAATGCGGCAACCCCGACGGCAAACCGGTGGTGATGCTGCACGGCGGCCCCGGTGGCGGTTGCAGCGAGAAGATGCGCCAGTTCCACGACCCGGCCAAGTACCGCATCATCCTGTTCGACCAGCGTGGCGCCGGGCGTTCCACCCCGCATGCGGACCTGGTCGACAACACCACCTGGGACCTGGTGGCCGACATCGAAAAACTGCGCGCGCACCTCCAGCTGGACCGTTGGCAGGTGTTCGGCGGCAGCTGGGGCTCCACTCTGGCGCTGGCCTATGCGCAGGCCCATCCGGCCCGGGTCACCGAGCTGGTGCTGCGCGGCATCTTCATGCTGCGCCGCTGGGAGCTGGAATGGTTCTACCAGGAAGGCGCCAACCGCCTGTTCCCGGATGCGTGGGAGCACTACCTCAAGCCGATTCCCGAAGTGGAGCGGCATGACCTGATTTCGGCCTTCCACCGGCGCCTGACCAGCGACGACGAGGCCACCCGGCTGGCCGCCGCCCGCGCCTGGAGCGTGTGGGAAGGGGCGACCAGCTTCCTGCACGTGGACGAGGACTTCGTCGACAGCCACCAGGACCCGCAGTTTGCGCTGGCGTTTGCCCGCATCGAGAACCACTACTTCGTCAACGGCGGCTTCTTCGAGGTGGAAGAGCAGCTGCTGCGCGACGTGCACCGCATCGCCGACATTCCCGGGGTGATCGTGCACGGCCGCTACGACGTGGTGTGCCCGCTGCAGAGCGCCTGGGAACTGCACAAGGCCTGGCCGGCATCCACGCTGGAAATCAGCCCGGCCTCGGGCCATTCGGCGTTCGAAGCCGAAAACGTGGATGCGCTGGTGCGCGCCACCGATCGCTTCGCCGGTTGATGCCGACCTGCCGACCAACGGTCGGCAGCTACCCTGCGTTGTCCCCCACGGCGCGGCCGATGCCTCCCGCCCGTGGCACCGCGCGGTAGATCACGACCGTTGGTCGTGATCGGCATCTCGGGGGAAGGGCACCGACAGGCGATGCCACCCGGGTAGTGCCGGCCGCTGGCCGGCTCCACGCCATGCACGGGCACGCAACGCACGTGCAGACAACCCTGCCCCTGACCGGAGCGCAGCCGGCCAGCGGCCGGCACTACCGGGTCATCGAACGCCCGGTCACCAGTTCCCGGCCAGCAATGCGTCGGCCAATACCTTCAGCTTCGGCGAAGCCTGCCGCGAGGGTGGGTAGACCAGCGACAGCGCGCGGCTGCGGCCCTCGAACGGCTGCAGCACGCGCTGCAGCCGGCCATCGGCGAGCGCGTCGGCCACCGCGAAATCCATCACCTGCACGATGCCGATTCCGGCCAGCGCGCCTTCCACCAGCGGATCACCGCCGTCGAACACCATCCGCGCTGGTGGAGCGAACTCGCGCAGCTGGCCGTCGGCCTCGCGGAACTGCCAATCCACCAGCCGCCCGCTGCGCAGATTGCGCACCGCCAGGCAGGCGTGACCGTGCAGTGCATCGACGCTGGCCGGTTCTCCCTGCCGCGCGATGTACGCCGGCGAGGCGACCGTGACCCAGTTCAACGGCCGCAGCGGACGCGCCACCATGCGTACATCGCTGATCGGCCCGGTGCGCAGCGCGGCATCGAAACCTTCTTCGACCAGGTCGACCAGCCGGTCATTGAGCACCAGCTCGAACTGCAGCAGCGGATGGGCCGCCATCAACTGCCCGGCCAACGGCACCAGTACCTTGCGCCCGAACATCGACGGCGCCGTCAGCTTCAACACGCCCGACGGGGTGGACGGCCGATCGCCCAACCGCCGTTCGGCATCGTCCAGCCCGCTCAGCAGCGGCGCGCAGTGTTCGACGAACTGGCGCCCATCCGGGGTCAGGCTGACATTGCGGGTGTTGCGGTGGAGCAGGCGCACGCCGAGCGCGCTCTCCAGCCGCCCGATCGCCCGCGACAGCCCGGATTGGCTGATCCCCAGCTGGCCGGCGGCGACAGTGAAGCTGCGCGCTTCAGCGACCTGCACCAGCATGCGTACGGCATTGAGGTCCATCGGTGCTCCGATTCATGCGGATATGCATGACAGATATCGAAGTATCCGGGTTTATCTATGCAGCGGCATCAATGAGACTGCCCACCTTCTTACGTACCCTCGAGTCGGCATGACCTCCCCCCTGACCCCCGCCGGCGCACCGGTACCGGCGTTTCCGCGCCTGGCGCTGGCCTTGCTGGCCATGGCCCAGCTGATCATCGCGCTGGACGCCACCATCATCTTCGTGGCCCTGCACGAGATGGGCGCGCAGCTGCGCATCAATGCCCAGCAGCTGCAATGGATCGTCAGCAGCTACACGGTGGCCTTCGGCGGATGCCTGTTGCTGGGCGGCCGCGCGGCCGACCTGCTCGGCCGGCGCCGGGTGTACCGGCTGGGCATGGCGCTGTTCGCGCTGGCCTCGCTGGTCGGTGGGCTCAGCAACAGCGCCGGGCTGCTGATCGCCGCGCGTGCGGTGCAGGGCATCGGTGCGGCACTGCTGTTCCCGGCCACGCTGTCGTTGATCAATACGATCTACGCCGAAGGCGCGCCGCGCAACCGCGCGCTGGCGATCTGGTCGATGGCCAGTGCCGGCGGGCTGGCGCTGGGCACGCTGCTGGGCGGCGTGCTCACCCAGACCTTGGGCTGGTCCTCGGTGCTGCTGGTGATCGTGCCGTTCGCCAGCGCGTGCGCGGTGCTGGGCGGCTGGTGGCTGCCGCGCGACCGGGCCCGGCAGACCGGGCGCTCGTTCGACCTGGCCGGCTGCCTGACCGTCACCCTCGGCGGCAGCCTGCTGGTCACCACCCTGGTACAGGGCCCGGAGTGGGGCTGGCTGGCGCCGCGCACGCTGGGCTGCCTGGTGTTGTCGGCCGCGCTGCTGGCCGCATTCGTGCGGATCGAGCGGCGCAGCGGCGATCCGCTGATGCAGTTCGCGCTGCTGCGCCTGCGCAGCCTGCGCGCGGCAATGCTGCTGACCCTGCTGTTCATGAGCAGCTTCGGCGTGCAGTACTACTTCCTGGCGCTGTACTTCCAGGATGGCTATGGCTGGAGCGCGCTGCAGGCCGGGCTGGCGTTCCTGCCGCCGACGCTGGTGTGCACCTATGGCATCGGCATCACCGAGCGCATGCTGCAGCGGCGGTCGCCGCGCCAGGTGCTGGCCCGCGGCATGGCCGCCGGCGCGGTCGGTATCGCCGCGGTGGCGGTGGCGCTGCCGTTTGGTGCCACCTACTGGGCGCTGCTGCCGGGCATCGTGGTGTTGAGCATCGGCCAGGGCATGACCTGGACGGCGATGTGGATCGTGGCCGGGCAGGGCGTGCCGGCCGCGCAGCAGGGCGTGGCCTCGGGCATGGCCGCCACCGCGCAGCAGATCGGCGGGGCGCTGGGCCTGGCGGTGCTGGTGATGCTGGCCAACGCCGGGCGCGGCAGCGCGGGTGCCAGCAGT
Source organism: Stenotrophomonas sp. KH_029 (assembly GCF_057839765.1). Lineage (NCBI taxonomy): Bacteria > Pseudomonadati > Pseudomonadota > Gammaproteobacteria > Lysobacterales > Lysobacteraceae > Stenotrophomonas > Stenotrophomonas sp. KH_029. The sequence continues at coordinate 837,546 of NZ_CM174498.1, forward strand.
GACGCGGCCCTGCAGGGCATGATCCATGCGCAGTACGGCGCGGCGTTGTTCGCGCTGCTGGGCGTAGGCGTGGCGCTGTGGCTGCGGCCGCAGGGGGGATGTTCCCTGTCTGACGGCGACGCTACAGGGGGCGCGCGAACAACACCGTGTTGAGCCGTGCCAGATCAAGTAATAGTGATAACTCTACGGGTGACCTCGCGCTCCTTGCCAACACCAGGTGTGCAATGCAAATTTTTGCATTGAAGCGTGGTATTCGACACTTCAACATGCGCGTTGCGTTTGTCGCGTTGGGAGTGGAGCTGGATGAGTCAATTGAAGATATGGGGGTGGAACAAGAAGCCTAGGACAATGCTGAGATATATTCGGCCGGGAGACCTGTTTTGCTTGAGGCTGGACGAGGGTAAATATGCTTTTGGCAGGATAGTTTCAAAGATATTCGGCGGTCATGTTGCCGAGTTCTTTGATTTCTTCTCGCCAGCTCCTGACGCTGCCATTTCAAGCCTTGGTGACGCGAAAGCAACGCTTTCCCCGACATTGATCGATGCGTACTCGCTCTTTGATAAAAAAGTGGAGGAGGGCAGCGATTGGAGAATTATTGGGTGCCAGGAAAACTACGTACCAGTGGATCTTGACGATGTCTACTTCGTGTACGGCCTGGAGGGCTTGTGCAAGAAAATCGATATCTTCGACAGAGAGACCGCCGCCTCAGTCTTCGATCAGATGAAGTACCCTCGCTTGTCGCCGCTTGGGGATCATGACGTCAGGCAACTTCTTAGAAGCAGGCGGCTACTGCCGATTGGTGCGTAGCGGTGTAAGCATCCGAAGCCGACGTCGGGATGTGTAGGCGGCCGAACATGAAGTAGTCGGGCAGAGCCCGGCTCTATAGGAGGTTGGCTTCCAACTGCTGGAATACCCGCGCCAATCGCTGCGCCCAGGCCAACTGCCCGGCGGCATCGGCAATCAGGTCCTGGCGGATCTCCAATTCCACATGCAGCAGCCCGCGGCCTTCGCCATGCACCGGCACGGCATAGTCGCTGGTGCTGCTGACCGCGTAGGGCTGGTTGTCGCCCACCACCAGGTCGCCTTCATCGCGCAGCGCATCCAGCAGGCGATGCGCGAATCGCGTGTCGCGGTGGTACAGCACGCCGGCATGCCAGGGCCGCTCGGCATCATTCATCACCGGGGTGAAGCTGTGCATCATCACCAGCAGCGTCGGCCGGGCCTGCGCCTGGCGGGCCTCCAGTTCGGCATCGATGCGCGCATGGTAGGGCGCGTGGATCGCATCGATACGCTGTTGCCGCTGCAGCGTCGACAGATGCTGGTTGCCAGGAACGAGGGTGTGGTCGCTGACCGTCGGCATCAGCGTGGGCGAGGCCAACGGCCGGTTGCAGTCGATCACCAGCCGCGAGTACGTCTGCGTGATCGCCCAGGCATCCAGCAGGCGTGCCAGTTCCACGGTAACCCCGGCGATACCGATGTCCCAGCCGATGTGGCGGTTCAGCTCTGCCTGCGGCAGGCCGAGGCCCGCCAGTGACGCCGGCACCTGCTGCCCGGCATGGTCGGCGATCAGCAGGAACGGTGAGCGGCCCTGCGCCTGGTGCACGGTGAACGGCGGCGGGTCCGCCGGCCCGAGCAGGGCCGTGGCGGCATCTGGTCGGGCGGACGAATCAGCCACGCGGGGTGCCGTCCAGATGGTGTTCGATCATCCACAGGCCGGCCCACAGCTTGGCATCCAGTTCATAGCCCTGGCCCATTTTCTCCACCAGCCATGCCGCCGCGCGCGCGCGCGGGACCTCGTGCACGGTGATGTCCTCGCTGGCATCGCCGCCGCCCGGGCCGATCCTGCGCAGGCCGGTGGCGCGCACGAAAGCGATCTTCTCGCTGCTGGCGCCGGAGGAGGTCGGGCCGATCATCAGCACCTCGGCATGCGCGGCGGTCCAGCCGGTTTCTTCTTCCAGTTCGCGCACCGCCGAGACTTCGATCGACTCACCGGCATCGATGTCGCCGACCAGGCCGGCCGGCATCTCGATGGTGGGCGCCTGCACCGGCACCCGGAACTGTTCGACGAACAGCACCTTGTCCTCGGGGGTGACCGCGATGATGATCGCGGCCAACCCGCCCGGATGGGTGCGCTCGCTGTATTCCCACGTGCCGCGCACCACCATGCGCTGGTATTTGCCTTCGTAGACGACCTGGGGGGCTTGGGTGTTGGGGTTCATGCGAACTCGCTGGCAATGGAAGAGGTATCGGTCAGGCCGGCAGCGCTGAACAGGCGGCGGCGGGTCAACGGCCCGAACCGCAGCGCATCGCACAATCCCTGCAGCATCTGCGGATCGGCGCTGATGCGGCTGAAATCGCCCGGTGCGCCGTCCAGCGGCGCATCCAGGGCAATGGTGGTCAGCTGTCGCCACAGCAGCGCATGCTCGCGCTGTTCGCGCAGCCGCACCGCCATCTGTGCTGCCCCGCGCAGGCGCAGGAACGGCACTTCGTCCAGGCGCGCGTAAAGAATGTCCAGGCTGCCGAAATGGGCCAGCAGCACCGCCGCCGATTTGGCGCCCACCCCGGTCACGCCGGGAATATTGTCCACCGCGTCGCCGCACAGGGCCAGGTAGTCGGCGATCTGGTGGGCATGCACGCCATGGCGCGCCTTGACCCCGGCCATGCCCCAGCGCTGGTTGCGCGCGTAGTCCCACTGCTCGTCATGCTCCAGCAGCAGCTGCGACAGGTCCTTGTCGGCCGATACGATCACCCCGCGCATGCCGGCGTCGCGGCGCGCATGCAGGGCGCTGCCGATCAGGTCGTCGGCCTCGTATTGGTGGTGGGCCAGCACCGCCAGCCCCAATGCCATGCACAGGGCCTTGCAGTGCGCGAACTGGCGGCGCAGGGCGTCCGGGGCCGGATCGCGGTTGGCCTTGTAGGCCGCATACAGGCGGTGCCGGAAGCAGCCGTCCAGCGCCTCGTCGAAGGCAACCACGATGTGCCGTGGGCGCTCGCGTTCGAGCAGGTCGAGCAGGAAGCGGGCGAAACCGTGCACCGCGTTGGTCGGCCAGCCCTGCTGGTCCTGGAACTCGTCGGGCATCGAATGCCAGGCGCGGAACACGTACAGGCTGGCATCGACCAAGTACAGCGGTGGGCGCGGCGCGCCGGCGTCGGGCAGGCTGGACATCTCAGCCCACCCAGTCCTGCAGCAGGGCGGCCGGATCCGGGCGCTCGCGCTCGGGCACGGCGGTCCTGGGCGTGCCGACATGGATGAAACCGGCGATGCGCTCGTTGTCGGCCAGGCCCAGGTGGGCGTGCACGGCCGGGTCGAAGGCCATCCAGGCGGTCAGCCACTGCGCGCCGAAACCCAGTGCCTGGGCGGCCTGGAGCAGGGCGAAACAGACGCAGCCGGCGGTCATCAGCTGTTCCTGCTCGGGTACCTTGGGGTTGGGGGTGAGCCGGGCGACGACGGTGATGATCAGCGGTGCATGTGAAAAGCGCAGCCGGTCCTTCTCGACCTGGGCGTCGGACGCCTGCGGGTCGCGCTGGCGGCTGCGCCGGGCCAGGAAGGCCCCCAGACTGTGACGGGCATCACCGGCGATGCGCAGGAAACGGAACGGCACCAGCTTGCCGTGGTCGGGCACCCGCACCGCCGCGGCCAGCATCCGCTGCAGGGCCGCCGGGTCCGGTCCGGGCTCGCCCAGTTGCAGGGCGGGGACCGAACGGCGGGCGTCCAGGGCGTGCAGCGCGGGGGAATCGGGCATGGTCTCTCGGTCGGTTTCACGGAGGGCCAAGTATAGGCGCGGCGTGGTTACGGCAGTTTGTGACGCGCCTTTTCGCGATCTCTGCACGATTTGCGACAAACCGTGATGAACATCACCTAATTAGCGGCATTCCTTCACGTGCCTGTACTCGCTTCCCGTGTGCGCTGGCCGTACGATACAAGGCCTGCCGGTACCCGGCCATGAGGTTCAAAGTGCGGACTGTTTCACTGTCCCTGACCGGCCGGCCGGCCTACCATTCGGACATTGGTGCCTGGGGGGCACCGGCGTTCATTGTTTCCATGCTGCATTCTGTGCCTGCGAGGGTGGGGAGCCTTTTCGCATGATCGCCACGCCCAATCCATTGGGATTGCCGGGTCGTGACCCGGCGTTGTTGAAGCTTGCCAGGGAGGCGGTGCTGCCGGCATTGACCGCGTCGTTCGCGACCGTGCTGGCCCGTTTCGACGACGTATTGTTCGATCGTGCCGGCACTGCCGGTGCGTCGCAGCTGCTGTTCCTGGACGGCATGCGTGAACTGCGCCGCCGCCGCGAAGAGATCGTGGCCGGCTTCGGCGGCCACCTGGGCCAGGCCTGGGCGGCACTGGAACAGGGGCAGCCGCTGTCGGCCGAGGCGACCCTGGCCGGGCACATCGAAGACGGCCTGAGCCTGGTGCCCGAGCATGTGCTGGAATCCCGGCTGGCCGTACGCAATTTCGCCACGGTGCTGCTGCGCGACTGGAAAGCGGTGCTGGGGCGGCTGGATCGCCGCCTGGGCCTGATCGCCGGCAGCCTGGAGCTCAACGCCGACAGCAACCCGATCAGCCCCGAGCACCTGGGCGTGGCCATCCATGAGGCCTTCGCCGGCTGTGAACTGGCCCCGGAAGTGCGCCTGGTGCTGATCAAGCTGTGCGAGCGCGACCTGCATGCACCGATCGGCAAGCACTACGAAAAACTGGACGAACAACTGGCTGCGGCCGGGGTGATGCCGCAGATGGCCGCGCCGCGCCGTGCGCTACCGCGCCCGCCGGCGCCGCGCCATGAGCTGGATGAACTGGTCGATGCGCTCGACCCGGAGCCGCACGCCAGCGCGGCCGACGATGCCGCCGCACCGGCCTGGGCACGGCGCTTTGCCGACCGCTGGGCGCAAAGCCGCGGGCGCATGCAGTCCGCGCATGCCGGCCAGGACGGCGGCGACGCCGGCGAGGCGCTGCAGGGCAACCAGGGCATGTTGCTGGAGGCGCTGCACGAGTTGCTGCAGCAGACCCGGCATGTGCGCGAGGATGCAACTTCGGCGGCCAGCGTGGCGGTCGGCCAGCAGCGCCCGCTCAGCCAGCGCGAGATGATGTCGGTGCTGTCGCTGCTGCAGGCCACCCCGAGTGCGACCCTGCGCGCGGCGATCGGCGAGGACGGCGAATCGCTGGCCCAGCGCCTGAAGAGCGAAGTGCTGTCCGGCGCCACCCGCCTGGGCGTGGACCCGGCCCAGGCGCGGCTGGACCCGCAGGACGAGGATGCGATCGACCTGGTCGGCATGCTGTTTGACGTGATGCTCGATGAGCGCGACCTGGAAGGGCGCTCGCGCGAACTGATCGGCCGGCTGGTGGTGCCGTTCGTCAAGGTGGCCATGCTCGACCGCCGCATGTTCGTGCAGAAGACCCACCCGGCGCGCAAGCTGCTCAATTCGCTGGCCGAGGCCTGCGAAGGCAATACCGGCGAAAGCCAGGCCGAGCGCGTGCTGATGGGCAAGGTCGAGGAAATCATCGAACGCCTGGTGGCCGAGTTCAACGAGAACCTGGCGATCTTCCTGACCCTGGAAGAAGAGTTCCGCGACTTCCTGGCCCAGCACCGCCGCCGCATCGAAATCGCCGAGCGCCGAGCCGCCGAGACCCAGCGTGGCCAGGAAAAACTGGAAATGGCGCGGGTCCGGGCCGCGGCCGAACTGGACCGCCGGATCGCCGATGCGACCCTGCCGCAGGCGATCGGCGAGTTCCTGCGCCAGCCCTGGCAGCACCATCTGACCCTGACCGTGCTGCGCGAAGGCGAAGACGGTGCGTCGGTGGGCGAGGCCCTGGCGCTGGCCGACGGCATGCTGGAGGAAGTGGCCGAGGCGCGCCGGCAGATCGTCGGCAAGCCCTGGCTGCAGGCCTGGCATCCGGGGCTGCGCAAGGTGTTTGCCAGTGTCGGGGTGCATGCCGACGCCGCCACCGGGGCGATCGATGCGCTGCACGATACCCTGCAGGCGATCGCCGAATCGCGCCCGGAACTGGAGCGCGCGCTGCCCGAACTGCCGCAGGTGGTGCTGCCGGCCCCGCCGGCGCAGGAAAGCGCCGCGGTGGAACTGGGCAGCAAGGTCGATGTCAGCGACTTCGACAATGCCGACGCCGACCGTTTCCGCGGCCTGGAGATCGGCAGCTGGCTGGATTTTGTCGACAAGGACGGCAAGGTCCAGGCCGGCAAGCTGTCCTGGGTCAGCCCGATTTCCTCGCGCCTGCTGTTCGTCAACCGCCGCGGCGTACGCTTCTGCGTGGCCTCGCCGGAAGAACTGGCGGTGATGGTGCGGTTGGGCCGCCTGCGCGCGCATATCGACGACGGCGCCTTCGACAGCGCCATGCAGGGCGTGATCGACCGGCTGGACAACAAGAACGCCACCGTCCACTGACCCGGCACAGGCATGGTTTCTGCCCAAACCGAATCGGTAGGTTACGATCCCCCCACAATCGGCTGATCGGCGGGGACGGGCATGGCTGTCGAGGTACTGGTGGTAAAGGAACACGCGCCGGGGGAACGGCGCGTGGCGATGACGCCGGAAACGGCGCGCAAGCTGGCCGCGCTCGGCGCGACGGCATGGTTCGAACCCGGTGCCGGGCAGGCGGCCGGTTTTCCCGATTCAGCCTACTTGGAGGTCGGTGCGCAACTGGCCGACGACACGCGCCTGGCCCAGGCCGACATCGTGCTGTGCGTGCAACCGCCGGACCATGCGCGGCTGGGCCAGCTCAAGTCCGGTGCCAGCCTGGTCGGCATGCTGTACCCGCAGGCCGATGCGACCCGCGCCGGGTTGATCCAGTCGCGCGGGCTGCAGGCCTTCCCGCTGGAACGCCTGCCGCGTACCACCCGTGCCCAGTCGATGGACGTGCTCAGTTCGCAGGCCGGCATGGCCGGCTACAAGGCCATGCTGATCGCCGCGCAGCTGGCGCCACGCTTCTTCCCGATGCTGACCACCGCCGCCGGCACCATCCGCCCCTCGCGGGTGCTGGTGGTGGGCGCCGGCGTGGCCGGCCTGCAGGCCATCGCCACCGCCCGCCGCCTGGGCGCGCAGGTGGAAGGCTTCGATGTGCGCCCGGAAACCCGCGAGCAGATCGAATCGCTGGGCGGTAAATTCCTCGACCTGGGGGTGAGTGCGGTCGGCGAGGGCGGTTATGCGCGCCCTCTGACCGACGATGAGCGCGCCGAACAGCAGCGCCGCCTCGGCGAGCACCTGCGCCTGGTCGATGTGGTGGTCTGCACCGCCGCCGTGCCCGGGCGCCCGGCGCCCAGGATCCTCAGCAGCGCGATGGTGGCGGGCATGAAGCCGGGCAGCGTGATCGTCGATCTGGCCGCCGAGACCGGCGGCAACTGCGAGGCCACCGAGCCGGGCCGCACCATCGAGTTCAACGGGGTCACCATCGATGGCCCGCTCAACCTGGCCAGCCTGGGTGCGGTGCACGCCAGCGAGATGTACGCGCGCAACCTGTACAACTTCGTGGCGCTGTTCCTCAAGGACGGGGCGATCGGCTTCGACTGGGACGACGAACTGCTGGCGAAAACCCGCTGGGTGGCCGCCGCTTGATCCAGGCAGCCACCCATGGGGTGGCTCTACCCCGCGCCCGGTAGAGCCACCCCATGGGTGGCTGCACAGCCCGGCAGCATTGCAACGCTGGGGGCATCACCGCTTCGGCGGCGGCAGATCCTTCACCGGGTTGGCTTTCAACCAGTCCTGGCGCTGCTCCGGGGTCATCTTCTCCCAGCGCGCGCGCAGTTCGTCGCGCTGGGCCGGGCTCAACTGGCGCATCTGCGCGAACAGGGCGCGGGCCTGCTCGCGCTGTTCCGGGCTCATGTTCTCGAAACGATGGCGGCCGCGCCGGGCCAGCTCGCGCTGTTCGGGGGTCATGCTCTGCCAGCGTTGGCCATGTTGCAGCATGCGTTCGCGCTGCGGCGGGGCGGCATCGTTCCAACGGTCGCGGACCGGCGCGATCAGTGCCTCGCGCTGCTGCGGGGTGAGCCGCTCCCAGTCGGGCAGCGTGGCGCTCTGCGCCCAGCCGGTCGCGCTTGCCGACAGCAGGGCCAGCGCCAGGATCAGTCGCGGTTTCATGTTCACTCCATTGCCAGGTCGGTCGTGCCCAGCCACACGTACAGGTCGGGATTTTCGTCGAGCACGTCGCTGCTGTCATCCACCGTGGCCGCCACCGCAGGCGTGGCCGGCCTGGCGGGGGGATTGGCGGTGAAGCTGTAGCCCAGGGCCAGTGCGGCCACCGCCGAGCAGGCGGTGGCCATCCACCAGCCATGGGCGCGGCCGCGCGCGGCGGGGGCAGCCTGGCGGGCGCTGCGCAGCCGCAGCAGGGTGGCCGGCGACAACTGCTGCAGGGCCTGCGCATGCAGGGCATGCAGGGCGTCGTCATCGTGCAGGGGAGGGGCGACGGGGCGGCTCACAGTTCGATCTCCAGGTGTTGCTGCAGCGCCTGCCGGGCGCGTGAAAGATGGGTCTTGACCGCGCCTTCGCTGCAGCCCATGGCCTGGGCGGTGCTGGCGCCGTCCAGCTGCTGCAGCACGCGCAGGGTGAACGCTTCGCGCTGGCGCGCCGGTAGTTGGCGCAGGGCCGCCACCAGCTGGGCGTACTGCTGGCGCTGCTCGTGGGCCTGCGCCGGGCCGGGCGCGCGGTCGGCCCAGTCGATGTCATGCTCGCTGCCGGCCTCGTCGCTGCTGCGCCAGAAGCGCAGGCGGAAGCCGCGGCGGCGCTGCAGGTCCACTACCCGTCGGCGCAGGATGCTCCAGAACAGCGGCGCCCAGTCGGCGGCCGGCTTGTCGCGGTAGGACAGCATCCGCAACATGCTGTCCTGTACGGCATCCAGCGCGTCGTCGCGCTGGCGCAGGCCCGCTTCGGCGAAGCGGAACGCGCGCGGGCCGATGCCGGCCAGGAACGCGTCCAGCGACGCCGGCAGCGTGGCATCGGCCGGGGTGGGCGGGGGCGGCAGTGAGGGGCTCACCAGCACAGGGTAACGCTCGCGCAGGGGGATACGGTGACAACGCGCCAGCGCGCCATCGGTTGACCGGCCTGCAGAACGGTTCAGCGGATGGTTATGATGGGCGGGACGGGATCACCGCCTGGGAGACAGACTGCAATGAACGATGGGTTCGTGGCGTTGTATATCTTCATGCTGGCCGCCATTGCCGGCCATGTGATCATTTCACGGGTGCCGGTGATCCTGCATACCCCGCTGATGTCCGGCTCCAACTTCATCCACGGCATCGTGCTGATCGGGGCGATGGTGGTGCTGGGCCACGCGCAGACCCCGCTGGAGAAGATCATCGGCTTCATCGCGGTGGTGCTGGGCGCCGGTAACGCCGCCGGCGGCTATGTGGTCACCGAGCGCATGCTGGACATGTTCAAGCCCAGCGCCAAGCGCGGCAGCGGGGAGAAGGCGCCTTGAACGTGAGCAGCGCGCAATTGCTGCAGTGGCTGGTGCAGGCCAGCTACCTGGCCGCGGCCACCCTGTTCCTGCTCGGCCTGCAGCGCATGGCCTCGCCGATGACCGCGCGCAGCGGCATCCGCTGGGCTGGCCTGGGCATGCTGATCGCCACGGTGGCCACCTTCTTCCTGCCCGAGCTGCACAATGTCCCGCTGATCCTGGCCGCGCTGGCGATCGGGACCGGGGTGGCCTGGTGGTCGGCCAAGCGGGTGGCGATCACCGACATGCCGCAGATGGTGGCCCTCTACAACGGCATGGGCGGCGGTTCGGCCGCGGCGATCGGCGCGGTGGAACTGCTGCGCTTCTCGTTCCTGGCCAACCGCGATACCAGCCACTGGAGCGCGCAGGCGCTGGCCGACCTGGCCGCACGCCAGCCATCGGCCACGGTGCTGGCGCTGGCGATCATCGGCTCGGCGATCGGCGCGGTGTCGCTGTCGGGGTCCATCATCGCCTGGGCCAAGCTGGACGGGCGGCTGGACCGGCGCGTCACCTTCCCCGGCCAGCAGGCGTTCAACCTGCTGGTGGCGCTGGCGATGGTGGTGCTGGGCATCTGGGCGGCGATCAGCCTCAGCCCGGTGGCGATCATCAGCTTCTTCGTGGTGGCGCTGGCGCTGGGCGTGCTGATGACGCTGCCGATCGGCGGCGCCGACATGCCGGTGGTGATCTCGCTGTACAACGCCTTCACCGGCCTGGCGGTGGCCTTCGAAGGCTATGTGCTGGGCAACGAGGCCTTGATCATCGCCGGCATGATGGTCGGCGCGGCCGGCATCCTGCTGACCCGGCTGATGGCCAAGGCGATGAACCGGCCGATCAGCGGGGTGCTGTTCTCCAACTTCGGCGGTGGTGGCGTGGCGCAGGAAATCAGTGGCGCGCAGAAGCCGATCGAAGCCAGCGACGTGGCGGCCATGCTGGCCTTCGCCGAGCGGGTGGTGATCGTGCCCGGCTACGGCATGGCCGTGGCCCAGGCCCAGCACAAGGTCTGGGAACTGGCGCAGCGGCTGATCGAGCGCGGCATCAAGGTGAAGTTCGCCATCCACCCGGTGGCCGGGCGCATGCCCGGGCACATGAACGTGCTGCTGGCCGAAGCCGGCGTGCCGTACGACCTGATCGCCGACATGGACGACATCAACCCCGAGTTCCCCAACACCGACGTGGTGCTGGTGATCGGCGCCAACGACGTGGTCAACCCGGTCGCACGCACCGACCCGGCCAGCCCGATCTACGGCATGCCGATCCTGGACGTGGTCAACGCGCGCAACGTGGTGGTGATCAAGCGCGGCAAGGGCACCGGCTTTGCCGGGATCGAGAATGCGCTGTTCTACGCCGACAACGCGCGCATGCTCTACGGCGATGGCGCCGGCGCGGCCAGCGCGCTGGTCAGCGAATTGAAGGCGCTCGACGGCGGGCATTGAGGAGCGGCCGCAACGGTCACGACCAACAGTCGTGACCTACCGGCCGCCTCCGGCGTGGCGATGGCCGGTCACCACCAACGGTGGCGACCTACCGGCGGTAGCCCACGACCGTTGGTCGTGGCGCAGATCACCGTGCCACCCACCATCCGATCACCAGCGCCACCGCCAGCCACAGCAGCTCGGCGGCGCCGTTGGCCAGCTGGACCAGGGTCCAGGCCATGAACGGGCCCATCCGCAACGCAGAATCCCATGGATTGAGTCCCATCGACCCGCCCAGGTAAGCCGAAGCGATGCCCCAGTTGGCCGCCACGGCCACCAGCACGGTCGCCGCCAGGGTCAGTGCGACCCGGCCCGGGCCGGCGCGGAAGGTACCCAGGCGCAGCATGAAGGCGATGTCCAGCGCGGCCAGAACCGCCATCCAGCCGGCCTGGCGGCCGCTGAGCAGGGCGATGAACAACCAGGCCAGCGTGGCCGTGACGACACCAAGCAACAACATCGGGGGCCAGAGCCAATGGCGGCTGTGGACAGGCACGGACGTGGGCGACATGCAATCTTCCTGTGAGTGGCCACAGGATACCGGCTTGCGGGGCGACCGGCGCGTGGGCGGCGGCTGGGCTAAAATGGCCGCCTTGCGGGAATTGGCCGCGACCCCCATATCGATCCACATGTACTCCCGTAGCAGCGAACCCGTCCACTTCGAACGCGACTGCGAGGCCGTCATGGTCCCGCAGGGCGAAACGGTCACCCTGCCGGCCGGCAGCTATGGCTACATCACCCAGGCCCTGGGTGGCAGCTATACCGTGTTTGTCGAAGGCAATCTGTTCCGCATCGCCGGCAAGGACGGCGATGCCATCGGCAAAGAGCCGCCACCGGCGCTGGAACTGCCCGCCGATGCCTCCGACGAGGAAGTCGAGAAGCTGGTGTGGCAGCAGCTGCGCACCTGCTTCGACCCGGAGATCCCGTTCAACATCGTCGACCTGGGCCTGGTCTACGAAGTGGACCTCAAGCACCTGGACAACGGCCAGCGCGAAGTCGAGATCAAGATGACCCTGACCGCGCCCGGCTGCGGCATGGGCGAGATCCTGGTCGACGATGTGCGCAGCAAGCTGGAAATGATTCCGACGGTGGCCGAAGCCGACGTCGAGCTGGTGTTCGATCCGCCGTGGGGCCGCCATATGATGTCCGAGGCCGCCCGGCTCGAAACCGGCATGCTGTAACCGCCCGCTGCCGCGCCGCGGTGGTGATGGTGTTCCCCGTAACCAGAACAGGAAATATCCGGTGTCCCAGTCTTCCGTGAGCTTCAACACCACCCGTTCCGCCCAGCCGCGCAGCAGCGAGGAGCGTGAGCGCATCCTGGCCGCCCCCGGTTTTGGTCTGCACTTCACCGACCACATGGTGGAAGTGCGCTGGGACAAGGACACCGGTTGGCACGATGCGGTAGTGCGCCCGTACGGCCCGCTGCAGCTGGACCCGGCCGCGGCGGTGCTGCATTACGGCCAGGAAATCTTCGAGGGCATCAAGGCCTACCGGCATGCCGACGGTTCGATCTGGACCTTCCGCCCCGATGCCAACGGCCGCCGCCTGCAGCGCTCGGCCCAGCGCCTGGCGCTGCCGGAACTGCCGGTGGACATCTTCGTCGAATCGCTCAGGCAGCTGATCGCCGTGGACGCCAGCTGGGTGCCGTCGGCCGACGAATCCAGCCTGTATTTCCGTCCTTTCATGATCGGCGATGAAGCCTTCCTCGGCGTGCGCGGCGCGCACAAGGCCGGCTACTACGTGATCGCAAGCCCCGCCGGCCCGTACTTTGCCAAGGGTGTGGCGCCGGTGTCGATCTGGCTGTCCACCGAATACGCGCGGGCGGCCAAGGGCGGCACCGGCGCGGCCAAGTGCGGCGGCAACTATGCCGCCTCGCTGCTGCCGCAGCAGAAGGCGCAGGCGCAGGGCTGCTCGCAGGTGCTGTTCCTGGACCCGGTGGAAGGCAAGTACCTGGAAGAACTGGGCGGCATGAACGTGTTCCTGGTCTACAAGGATGGCACCCTGGTGACCCCGCAGCTGTCGGGCAGCATCCTGGAGGGCATCACCCGCGAGAGCATCCTGCAGCTGGCCCGCGACCGCGGCATGAAGGTCGAAGAGCGCAAGGTCACCATCGATGAGTGGAAGCAGGGCGTGGCCTCCGGCGAGATCGCCGAAGTGTTCGCCTGCGGTACCGCCGCGGTGGTCACCCCGATCGGCCAGCTCAAGGGCGAGGGCTTCTCGGTGGGCGACATCAACGCCCCGGCCGGCGAAGTGACCATGTCGCTGCGCAAGGAACTGACCGACATCCAGTACGGCCGCCTGCCCGACCGTCACGGTTGGCTGGTGCGCCTGGACGCCTGAGCGTCGCAGGCCCCTGTTGTCGAACCACGAACCCGCCTGGCAACAGGCGGGTTTTTTCATGCCGGCGAAGCCATTGTCCAGCGGTGGCAACAGCGCGCAGGCCCCGGCGCGCAAGGCTTGTCCTGACTTTGAGGACAAATGGGGTCAAAACGGACACCAAGTGACGTGGTGCGACCATTCGAAAGGCGCGAAGTTCCTTCACTTTCACAAACCGTCGACCCGAAAAGTCTCAGATCGGACATTTCACCTGGCTGAAGTGCCGCTGAAACGTTGTTGATTGCGACCCGAAGCACTAGCGTCGGTGTGGGCGGTTTGATTTCAGGGGAACCGATCCAACCACCGGTTCCGATCCGCGCCATCGCTTCAGCAGCCCCCGGATCGGGGCCGGATTTTCAGCCGCGATCGCGGCATCCACTGTCTGAAAGGGAAATCCGATGTCTCATGATCCGCAACCCCGTTTGCGTCAGCGTGCATTGGTTGTGCTGGGCGCTTCCGTACTCTCCACCCTGCTGTTGGCGGCCCCGGCGTACGCCGGCGATGTGCAGCTCAGTGGCCTGGCGTCTGCGCCGGTGCACCGGCAGTTCATCGTCAAGTACAAGGAAACCCCCAGCGTGCCGCTGACCCCCAGCGCGCTGGCCAGTTCGCTCAAGGCCGCCGCCACGGCAGTACCGGCGCAGCAGGGGCGCGCGCTGGGCGTGCAGAAGCTGCGCCAGCTGGCGATCGGCCCGACCGTGCTGCGCACCGACCGCGACCTGGACGTGGCCGAGTCCGAATTGCTGATGCGCCGGTTGGCCGCGGACCCGAACGTGGACTACGTGGAAGTGGATCAGTTGATGCACGCCACCCTGGTGCCCAACGACGCGCGGCTGTCCGAGCAGTGGGGCTTTGGCACCAGCAACGCCTCGATCAACGTGCGCCCGGCCTGGGACAAGGCCACCGGCACCGGCGTGGTGGTGGCGGTGATCGATACCGGCATCACCAACCATGCCGATCTCAATGCCAACATCCTGCCCGGCTATGACTTCATCAACGACGCGGCGATGGCGCGCGACGGTGGCGGCCGCGACAACAACCCCAATGACGAGGGCGACTGGTACGGCGCCAACGAGTGCGGCTCGGGCATCCCGGCGTCCAACTCCAGCTGGCACGGTACCCACGTGGCCGGCACCGTCGCGGCGGTCACCAACAACAGCACCGGCGTGGCCGGCACCGCCTTCAACGCCAAGGTGGTACCGGTACGCGTACTGGGCAAGTGCGGCGGCTACACCTCCGACATCGCCGATGCGATCGTGTGGGCTTCCGGTGGCACGGTGAGCGGGGTGCCGGCCAATGCCAACCCGGCCGAGGTGATCAACATGTCGCTGGGCGGCGGCGGCAGCTGCTCGGCCACCTACCAGAACGCGATCAACGGCGCGGTCTCGCGCGGCACCACGGTGGTGGTGGCGGCCGGCAACAGCAACACCAATGTGTCCTCGTCGGTGCCGGCCAACTGCGCCAACGTGATCGCGGTGGCGGCGACCACGTCGGCCGGCGCCCGCGCCAGCTTCTCCAACTACGGCGCGGGTATCGACATCTCGGCCCCGGGCCAGGCGATCCTGTCCACGCTCAACAGCGGCACCACGGTGCCGGGCAGCGCCTCGTATGCGTCCTACAACGGCACCTCGATGGCGGCGCCGCATGTGGCCGGTGTCGTTGCCCTGGTGCAGTCGGTGGCGCCGACCGCGCTCACTCCGGCCGCGGTCGAAACGCTGCTCAAGAACACCGCGCGCGCCTTGCCGGGCGCCTGCTCCGGCGGCTGCGGTGCGGGCATCGTCGATGCCGATGCGGCGGTCACCGCAGCGCTGGGCGGGACCAACCCGAACCCGGGCGGCACGGTCCTGCAGAACAACGTGCCGGTCACCGGCCTGGGCGCGGCCAGCGGTGCATCGTTGTCCTACACCGTCGCCGTGCCGGCGGGCAGTTCGCAGCTCAAGGTGACCATCGCCGGCGGCAGCGGCGATGCCGACCTGTACCTGCGCTCGGGCAGCGCCCCGACCGACAGCGCCTACAACTGCCGCCCGTACCTGAGCGGCAACAACGAGACCTGCACGGTCACTTCACCGACGGCCGGTACCTGGTACGTGCGGGTGAAGGCGTACTCGACCTTCTCCGGGGTCACCCTGACCGCGCAGTACTGAGCCCGGATCCCTCTCCACTGGGCACGCCCCGGCTTCGGCCGGGGCGTTTTTTTGGGGGTTTGTTTTCTTTTTAGAAGCTGAAAGCCAAAGCCAAAGCCAAAGCCAAAGCTGGATCAAGATCAACGGCCGCGCGTTTGTGCCTGCTCTGGCTTGGCCGGGTACGGGTGGGTTGGCGGGACACGCCGCAAGTACGTCCGTGTAGGCTCGTGAGCGCCATCCATGGCGCCCAACGGTCCCGCCAACCCACCCGTACCCGACCTTTGACAGTGTGCTGGGGCGCAACGAAAGAGCGGCATCGCTGTTCGCTTGGCAGTGCTTTGCTTTGTATGGCTACCAGCCAACTGTCGAGGGTGCGGGCAAAGTGCTGCTTCGAGCTGTGTTTTTTGCTGGCTGTGCTTTTACAAAAAATCCAGCAAACAGTAAAAAACGGCGCCCCTCGGATCAGGCTTCTTCGAAGCGGTTCGCCGCCACGTTCTTGCGCACGTGCTCCGGGTTCCAGATGCGGCCGTTCATGGCGATGTAGATGCCGGTCGGCAGCGATTGCACCGCACCGATCGCGCAGCCGATGTTGAACTCGGCGTCCGAGCCGCGGAAGCGGGCCGGGCTCAGCGCGCCGGTCATCACGATGGTCTTGTCGGTGATCGACTTGAGCACCTTGCCGGTCTGCACCATCGAATCGGTGCCGTGGGTGATCAGCACGTGGCGGGTCGGCTGCGCGGCGATGGTGGCGCGGATCAGCTCGCGGTCCTCGTCGGTGATGTGCAGCGAATCCTTGCGCAGGATCGGGATCACGTTGAAGCGGAAGGTCACGCCCAGCTCGCGCAGGATCATCCCGATCTGCGGATCGCCGATCTGGTAGTCCGACTTGTCGTCGAAGTAGATCTTGTCGATCGTGCCACCGGTGGTGATGATCAGTAGTTCTTCCATTGCGGGCATCCTGGATAGCGGTCAGAACCGCGCGGGCAACCCGCGCCGGGATGCAGATGATACGACCGCCAGCGCCGCCTCGCAGCCGCGGCGACGCGCCGGTTCAGCGCTTCCCGAAGCGGCGGCGCAGGCCCGGCCCGCTGGCCACCCCGATCACCGCCAGCGCCAGCAGCAGCTCGGCCCAGGCCCAGCCGGCGCTTTGCGGGTGGCTCCAGGCGCTCATCACCGCGTGGCTGAACCAGAACAGCGCCAGTACCCCGGCCCAGAACGCCGCCTTGCCACGGCGCCACCACACCCCGGCCGCCAGCAGCAGCGGCGGGGTGGTGAACACCAGTTGGGTGGCCAGCCAGTGCTTGTCATGGGCGAACCACAGCGCATACAGCGCCGCCAGCGCCACCAGCAGCAGCGCCAGCAGGGCGTCGTGCGCGCGCGCGCTCATGCCAGCCGCCGGGCGATATCGGCCACGCGCCGGCCCAGCGCGCGGGCCAGGATCGCCTCGTCCTCGCTGGGCACCGGGTTGTCGTCGGCGCCGGCCACATGGCTGGCGCCATACGGGGTGCCGCCGGTGGTGGTGTGGCTCAGGGCCGGCTCGGTGAACGGAATGCCGACGATCAGGCAGCCGTGGTGCAGCAGCGGCACCTGCATCGACAGCAGAGTCGATTCCTGGCCGCCGTGCAGCGAGGCGGTGGAGGTGAACACCGCCGCCGGCTTGCCGGCCAGGGTGCCGTTGACCCATTCGGCGCCCAGCCCGTCGAGGAAATGCTTGACCGGCGCGGCCATGTTGCCGAAGCGGGTCGGGCTGCCCAGGATCAGGCCATCGCAGTCGGCCAGGTCGCTGATCTCCACATACGGCGCACCGTCGTCGGGTACCGGCGGCCGTGCGGTCTGCGTCACCGCCGCCACCGGCGGCACCGTGCGCAGCCGGGCGCTCATGCCCGGCACCTCGCCGATGCCGCGCGCGATCTGGCGGGCAAGCCGGGCCACCGAACCGCCGCGGCTGTAGTACAGCACCAGGATTTCCGCCATCTCGCTTCCGTCTTCACCGTGTCCGGGCACCAGTATGGCGATGCCGCACACCGAGGGCGAGTGCGTGGCCGTATGCGGGGGCTGCAGCGACATCCCGCCCTGCGGTGGAACAGCCCCTTTGCCGTTCAAGGTGCGCGCCGGCAGGGGCCAATGCGTATCCGTACTCCCTCATCAGGTACCCTTGCGCCGATGGAACCTCTGGACACCCTCAACCTGTGGATGGAGCGCGTGCGCGATCGCGCCCGGGCCGCCAGCTTCGGCCGCTTCCTGTGGCGGCGCTTCCTGGACGACCGCCTGTTCCAGGCGGCCGCGTCGCTGGCCTATACCACCGTGTTCGCGCTGGTGCCGCTGGCGATCGTGGTGTTCGGGGTGCTGTCGGCGTTCCCGGTGTTCGACCGCTGGAGCGACCAGCTCAGCGACTATGTGTTCTCCAACTTCGTGCCCAATGCCGCGCGTGCGGCCGAAGGCTACCTGCGCCAGTTCTCGGCCAGCGCCGGCCAGCTCACCGCCGCCGGCTTCATCGCGCTGGTGGTGTCGCTGCTGATCACCCTCAACAGCGTCGAGCAGACCTTCAACCAGATCTGGCGGGTCAGCTCGGGCCGGCCGCAGCTGACCCGGTTCCTGGTCTACTGGACCGTACTGACCCTGGGCGCGATGCTGGCCGCCGCCTCGCTGGCGGTATCGGCCCGGGTGTTCGCGCTGCCGCTGTTCGGTACCAGCGAGGGCCGCTGGCTGGCCGACGTGTCCTTGACCGTGGCGCCGATCCTGATCGAGTTCGTGTGCATCACCCTGGTCTACCGGGTAGTGCCGCACCACACGGTCAAATGGCGGCATGCGGTGCCCGGCGCGATCCTGGCGGCGGTGATGCTGGAGCTGGTGAAGTGGGGCATGGGCGCCTACCTGGGCAGTTTCCAGTCCTACCAGAAGCTGTACGGCACGGTGGCGTTCGTACCCATCCTGCTGCTGTGGATCTACCTGTGCTGGGTGTCGGTATTGCTGGGTGCGTCGCTGGCCTCGTCGATCGCCGCGTTCCGCTACCAGCCGGCCGATCTGCGCCTGCCCACCGGCTATGAAATCTATGGCCTGCTGCGCCTGATCGGGCGCTTCCAGCAGGCCCGCAGCGAGGGCCACAGCCTGGACGATGACGAAATCCTGCGGTTGGAGCCGATGCTGACCGACTCGCTGCTGCAGACCATGCTGTGCGACCTGGAGGCGATCCGGGTGGTACGCCGCGATGAGCGGGGGGACTGGCTGCTGGCGCGCGATCTGGACAAGCTCACCCTGGCCGATCTGTACGAAACCACGCAGATGCGCATTCCGGTCAAGGAAGCCTACCTGCCGTACCGCGACGACAGCCTGGGCGATGCCTCGATGGCCGCGCTGGATGCGTTGCGGCTGCCGCTGCGCGAGCTGCTCAAGCGACGCGTCAGCGATATCTATACGACCCTCGGAGACAAACGATGAGTGCCAAGCCCCTGCTGATGGCCCTGGGCCTGCTGACCCTGGCCGCCTGCAACAAGCCGGCGGCCACCCCCGAACCCGCCGCTCCCGCCGCGCCGCCGGCGGCGGTGGCCGAAGCGCCCGAACCGGCAGCCCCGGTCGATGAAACCGCCGCCGCGCTCGAGCGCAAGACCGCCGAGCGCCCGCGCCTGGTGCTGCCGGCGCTGGATGGCAGCAGTTACGACCTGGGCGCCCACCGCGGCAAATGGGTGGTGGTCAATTTCTGGGCCACCTGGTGCGCGCCGTGCCGCAAGGAAATGCCGGAGCTGTCGGCCCTGCATGCGATGCGCAGCGAGATCGAAGTGGTCGGGCTGGCCTACGAGGACATCGAGCCGGCCGAAATGAAGGCGTTCCTGGAAAAGCGCCCGGTGACCTATCCGATCGTGATCGTGGACACCTACAACCCGCCGGAAGATTTCGCCATCCCGCGGGGCCTGCCGTTGACCTATCTGATCGCACCGGACGGCAAGGTCGCCAAGCAGTTCCTGGGGCCGGTGACCGCCGCCGACATCGAGGCGCGGATCAAGCAAGGCTGAGCGGCGCCGGGCGTGCCCGCCAATGACCGGCAATCCGGCGCGCGGGTAGATCCACGCCATGCGTGGATGCCGTGCGCAGCCCGACACCGATCCACCCACCGGAACGGCGCTGCCGCCCGGTGGAAAACCAACATTGCAGGCGCCATGACGCCGCCACGGAGAGCATCCACGCATGGTGTGGATCTACGGTGTATCGAAGGCCTGGATCGGCTTCAACACGCCGAAATGCTCCTTGTGCAGCTTGCCTTTCAGTGGCGGCAGCGCCAGCACCGGTTCGTCCACGCGGGTGTCGGGCAGGCGGTCGAGCAGGTTGCGGATCAACCCCAGCCGGCCGCGCTTCTGGTCGTTGAAATCGACCAGCGTCCACGGCGCGGTGTCGTGGTGGGTGGCGCGCAGCATCGCCTCGCGCGCCTGGGTGTAGGCGCTGTACTTGCTGCGTGATTGCAGGTCGACCGGCGACAGCTTCCAGCCCTTGAGCGGGTCCAGGTGGCGTTCGGCGAAACGCTTTTCCTGCTGCGCCTGGTCCACGCTGAGCCAGTATTTGAACAACACGATGCCGTCGTCGACCAGCAGCTTCTCGAACACCGGCGCCTGCGCCAGAAAGGCGTGGTACTCGTCCTGCGTGCAGTAGCCCATCACCTGTTCAACGCCGGCGCGGTTGTACCAGCTGCGGTCCATCAGCACGATTTCGCCGGCGGCCGGCAGGTGGGCGGCATAGCGTTGGAAATACCATTGGGTGCTCTCGCGCTCGGTCGGCTTGGGCAGTGCCACCACCCTGCACTGGCGCGGATTGAGGTGCTCGGCGATGGCCTGGATCGCACCGCCCTTGCCGGCGGTGTCGCGGCCTTCGAACAACACCAGTACGCGTTGCCCGGTGAGCTGTACCCAGCGTGCCATCGCCGCCAGTTCCAGTTGCATCGGTTCCAGCAGGGCCTGGTAGTCCTTGCGCTTGAGCTTGCCCATCGGCGTGCCTCGGTCATCCACGGGAGAATGCCGAGCCTAGCGCAGCGGTGGCTCAGGGGGCGTGTGCGCCCTGCCAGCCGCGCTCGCGCGCCATGTCCTGCACGGCCACGCTGAAATCCCTGGCGAAACCGGCCATGTCGAACAGCCCGCTGTCGGCGCGGCGCAGCGCCAGCTCGGCGCGCAGCTGCCGCAGCGCGGCCGGATCGTTGCCCAGGGCGATGGCGGTGGCGACGAAGGCGCGGTCGTCGGCCACGTTCATCCGGGCCAGGCCCAGGTGGTGGTTGAGGCTGCCGGCCACGCGCGCGGCAAAGGTGGTCCCCGGGCAGGTCAGCACCGGGCAGCCGGCCCACAGCGCGTCGGAGGCGGTGGTGTGGGCGTTATAGGGGTGGGTATCCAGGAACAGGTCGGCCAGTGCGTAGCGGGCCAGGTACTGCGGGTGCGGCAGGCGCGGCATGAACACCAGCCGCGCCGGGTCCAGCTGCGCCTGGCGCGCGGCGTTGCGCAGCCGCGCATCGGCATTGCCCGGCCCGGACAGCAGCCACAGCACGCTGCCCGGCACGCCGTGCAGCACCGCCATCAGGCGCTGCATGCTGCGCGGGTTGAGCTTGTAGCTGTTGTTGAAGCAGCACAGCACCACGCCCTGCGCCGGCAGCCCGCAGTCCTGGCGGGTGGGAGCGGGCTGCAGCGTGCGGGTGGTGTCGGAGGGCTGGAACGCGCGCGGCAGGCGCCGCACGTTTTCGCTGAAGGCCGCCGCCAGGGCGTCGGGCAGGACGAAGGCATCGGCCAGCACGTGGTCGATCCACGGCGCGCCGGAGGTACCCGGGTAGGCCAGCCAGTTGACCTGCACCGGGGCCGGGCGCATTGCCAGCACCTGCGGGGTACCGCCACCGCCCCAGCCACGCAGGTCGAACAACACATCGATGCCGGCGGCGCGGATGGTCTCGGCGATGCGCCGGTGCGGCTGCGCGCCGACCTCGTGCAGGGTATGCGCGGCCGCCTGCAGGCGCTGGCGGATATCGCTGCCGTCGGCGGGGTTGAGCGCGAACAGATGCAGTTCCAGCGTGCCCAGCGCGCGCAGCTGTTCGAACAGGGCCACGGTCAGCAGCCCGGTCGGGTGCGCGCCGAAGCCGTTGGACAAAAAGCCCACGCGCAGCACGCCCCGGGCGCGCACGCTGGCGGCAGGCAGCGGATGCACTTCGGCGCCGACCGCCACCGCCCGTTGCCGCGCGCAGGCCAATTGTTCGGCGGCCGTCCCGTCCTCGCTCAGGAACGCGAACGGTTCGACCAGTGCCTGGCCCTGCGCCACGGCCTGCCGCACCTGCGCCGACAGCCGCTCCAGGTCGCGCCAGTCGCACAGGCGGCGCTGCCAGTTGAGCAGCTGGGCAGTGATGTAGGGCTCGCCGGGCAGCAATGTGTGGGCATGCCGGTAGGCGTCGGCGGCCGCCTCAGGCTGGCCGGCATCTTCCAGCGCGTGGCCCAACCACAGCGCGATGCCCGGGTGCTGCGGGGCGAGCGCGCCGGCCTGGCGCAGCACGCTGGCGGCCTCGGCATGCCGGCCCTGCATCCAGCGTGCCCGGCCCAGCCGGGCCAGGGCTTCGGGATGCGCCGGGCGCAGCTGCAGCGCGCGCGTGGCTGCCTGTTCGCCGGCCAGTACGTCGCCGGCTTCCAGTTCGGCATCGGCCAGCATCACCCAGGCGATGAAGTCGGCCGGTTGGCGCTGCACCGCCTGGCGCAGCTGCTGGCGGCCCGGTTCCATGCTCAGTTGCCTGCCGCCAACTGCGCCAGTTCGTCGGCCTGGTGTTCCTGGATCAGGCGCTCGACCAGCGCATCCAGTTCACCGGCGATGATGTTGGGCAGGTCGTACAGGGTCAGGCCTTCGACCCGATGGTCGGTGATGCGGCCCTGCGGGAAGCTGTAGGTGCGGATGCGCTGGCTGCGGTCGCCACTGCCCACTTGCAGGCGGCGGCTGGCGGCGGTGGCCGCCGCCTGCCGGCTGCGCTCGGCATCCAGCAGCTGCGCCTTCAGGCGCTTCATCGCCTTGTCGCGGTTGGCGTGCTGGCTGCGCTCGGTCTGGCATTCCACCACCACCCCGGTGGGGACATGGGTGATGCGGATGGCCGATTCGGTCTTGTTGACGTGCTGGCCGCCAGCGCCGGAAGAGCGGAAGGTGTCCACGCGCAGGTCGGCCGGGTTGATCACCACCTCATCGACTTCGTCGGCTTCGGGAATGATCGCCACGGTGGCCGCCGAGGTGTGGATGCGGCCCTGCGATTCGGTGGCCGGCACGCGCTGCACACGGTGGGTGCCCGATTCGAACTTCAGCCTGGAATAGGCGCCGCGGCCGACCACCCGCGCCACCACTTCCTTGTAGCCGCCGTGTTCGCCGGGGCTGTCGGACTCGATTTCCACCTTCCAGCCCTGGCGTTCGGCATAGCGGGCATACATGCGGAACAGGTCGCCGGCGAAGATCGCCGCCTCGTCGCCGCCGGTGCCGGCGCGCACTTCCAGGAACAGGTTGCCGTCGTCGCGCGGGTCGCGCGGCACCAGCAGCAGGGCCAGGTCGTGGTCCAGCTGTTGCAGGCGCTGCTGGGCGGCGCCTATTTCCTCTTCGGCCAGTTCGCGCAGGTCCGGGTCGCTGCGCATCGCTTCGGCCGCCGCCAGGTCGGCCTTGGCCCGGGCCTCGTCGGCCAGGGCGGCGGCGATCGGCTGCAATTGCGCGAACTCGCGCGACAAGGCGCGGAAGCGGTCGTTGTCGCCGACCACGTCCGGGTCGGACAGCAGGCGTTCGAGTTCTTCGCGGCGTTCGGCCAGCGCTTCCAGCTTACGGCGCAGGGTCGGCGTCATCGTGCTTCACAGGAGGATGTTGATAACCCGGCTTGGCCGGGAACAGGCGCTCGGCGGCGCGGGTCAGTTCAGTATCGCCGCTCAACGCGGCCGCGCGCAGCGCGGCGGTGGGCGGGTGCAGCAGGCGGTTGGTCAGGCCATGGGCCAGCAGTTCCAGCACTTCCTCGGCCGGCTTGCCGTGGGCCAGTTGTTGGCGCGCCTTGTCCAGCATTTCCACCCGGGTCGCCTCGCCATAGGCGCGCAGTTGCCGCAGCGGGGCCTGGTGGGCGCTGGCCTGCAGGGTCTCCACGAAACGGGCGACCTGCAGTTCGATGATCGCCTCGGCTTCGGCGGCCGCTTCGCGGCGGCTGCGGCGGTTGTCTTCGACCGCCCGTTCCAGATCGTCCACGGTGTACAGGAAAGCGTCGCGCAACTCGCCCACGCCGGCCTCGATATCGCGCGGCACGGCCAGGTCGAACAGCAGCATCGGCTTGTGCCTGCGCGCTTTCAGTGCGGCGGCGACATGCGCCCGGGCAATCACCGGCTCCCGTGCGGCGGTGGCCGAGAACACCACGTCGGCCTCGCCCAGATGGCGTTCCAGTTCGCTCAGCGGCAGCGCCACGCCGCCGTGGCGGCTGGCCAGGTCCTGGGCGTGGGCGAGGGTACGGTTGGCGATCAGCAGCCGCCGCACCTTGCCTTCGCTCAGGTGGCGCGCGGCCAGTTCGATGGTCTCGCCGGCGCCGACCAGCAGCACGGTGGAATCTTCCAGCCGCGCGAACGAGTTCTGCGCCAGGCGCACCGCGGTGGAGGCCACCGACACCGGGTTGGCGCCCACCCGGGTATCGGTGCGGGCCCGCTTGGCCACCGAGAAGGTCTGCTGGAACAGCCGGTCCAGGCGCTGGCCGAGCAGGCCGTGGTCGCGCGCGATCGCCCAGGCGTCCTTGACCTGGCCCAGGATCTGCGGCTCGCCCAGCACCATCGAGTCCAGCCCGGTGGCCACCCGGAACAGGTGGCGCACCGCGTCGGCGTCGGCGTGCCGGTACAGGTAGCCGTGCAGCTGGCCGGCATGGCTTTCCAGCCACTGCGCCAGCGCGTCGCCCGATTCGGCCACCGCGTACAGCTCGGTGCGGTTGCAGGTGGACAGCAGCACCGCTTCGGCCACCTGCGGGGTATCACGCAGCGACGCCAATGCCCGGGGCAGGGCGTCGCCGCCAAAGGAGGCGCGTTCGCGCAGTTCCACTGGCGCGGTCTGGTGATTCAGTCCGAGCACCCACAGGGTCATTGTTCAGTTGCTTGCGATAAGCTGCTGGCCATTCAAGTCGTCATTTTAAGGCCAGAAGCCCCCGATGCCCGCATTGATTCGCATCTCCAGCGTTCTACTGCTGTCTTTGCTCACCGCCAATGCCCTGGCCGCGCCGGCGGCAGCCCCGGCCGGCAAGGAAAAGGTGGCCCCAACCGCGCCGCTGACCCCGGTCATGGCCGGGGAATTCGCCTTGCAGGCCGGCAAGCTCGGCGATGCCGCGCGCTGGTACCTGGAGGCGGCCGAGGCCGGCAGCGACGACGCCGGGCTGGCCGAACGCGCCACCCGCATCGCCATGCTGGCCGACGACGACCCGCGCGCGGCCCGCGCGCTGGCGCTGTGGCAGGCGCGCGCGCCGCGTTCGCTGGCCATGCGCAGCAGCGCGGCGGCACTGGACATGCGCCAGAACGATGTGAAGGCCGCCCGCAGCGAACTGGCCACCCTGCTCAAGGACCCCGACCCGCGCGGCTGGAAGTTCGCCATCGCCGCGCTGATCGGCGGCGGGCGCGACCCGGCGGTGCCGGCGCAGGTGCTGGGCGGGCTGGTCGATGACGATGCCATCCCCAACCAGTTGGAGGTCTGGCAGGAGCTGGGCCGCCTGGCCATGCGCA
The DNA here is from genome assembly GCF_057839765.1 of Stenotrophomonas sp. KH_029. Lineage (NCBI taxonomy): Bacteria > Pseudomonadati > Pseudomonadota > Gammaproteobacteria > Lysobacterales > Lysobacteraceae > Stenotrophomonas > Stenotrophomonas sp. KH_029. The sequence continues at coordinate 862,657 of NZ_CM174498.1, forward strand.
TGGATCGGCCCGAACTGGCCCGGCGCATGGTCGATGAGGTGGTCAAGCGCTTCCCCGACGAGCCGCGGGTAGCGCTGTTGAACGCCAGCCAGCTCAACCAGGCCGGCAAGACCGAACAGGCGGTGGCGTTGCTGCGCGGGGTCGAACCCAAGAGCCGCCAGGACCCGGAACTGCGCAATGCGTTGGCGATCGCCTACGACGCCATGGGCGATGCGCGCTCGGCCGCGCGCGTGCTGGCGGTGGGCCCACAGGATGTGCAGACCTATGGCATGCGTGCCTCGCTGCTGGCCAAGCAGAAGGACGAGGCCGCGCTGCTGGCGCTGTACACCGAGCTGTCCAAACAGGCAGCCAAGCCGGACCCGGCGCAGCGGCTGTTGCTGGGCAAGATCGCCGAATTCCTCAAGCGCCCGGCCGAGGCGGTGGACTGGTACCACAGCGTGCCCGGCGGCGAAGCGCTGGACGAGGCGCGCCTGCGCGCGGCCAATGCGCAATACGAGGCCGGCCGTGCCGACAAGGCGTTCGCCGAGGTGCATGCGATCCAGTCCGACGCCAGCGTCGATGACGAGGCCCGCCGCGACGCCTACCTGCTGGAGGCCGAGCTGCGCCAGCGCGGCAACGACCTGCCCGGCGAACTGGATGCGCTGGCCCGGGGCCTGGCCGCCTACCCGGACGAGAACGCGCTGCTGTATGCGCGCGCACTGGCCTGGGAGCGCCGCGACGACGTCGCCCGCGCCGAGGCGGACCTGCGCAAGATCCTGGTTACCGAACCGGAGAACGTGGCCGCACTCAATGCGCTGGGTTACACCCTGGCCGACCGCACCCAGCGTTACCAGGAGGCCCTGGAGCTGATCGACCGCGCGCGCGTGGCCGAGCCGGACAACGCGGCCATCGTCGACAGTTATGGCTGGGTGCTGTATCGCCTGGGCCGCAACGAGGAAGCCCTGGTGCAGCTGCGCCGCGCCTGGACCCTGGCCAGGGATCCGGAGATCGCCGCCCACGTCGGCGAGGTGCTGTGGGTACTGGGGCGCAAGGACGAGGCGCGCCGCTTCTTCGACGAGGCGCGCAAGCTGGACCCTGAAAACCGCGCCCTGCAGCGCGTGATCGAGACCTTCGGCGTATGAACATGTTGTCCCTGAAAACCGCCGGCGCGCTGGCCATGGCGCTGTCGTTGTCGGCCTGCGTATCGCTGGGCGAGCGCAAGGCGCCGGCGGCGCCGGTGGTGGTGAGCGCGGTGTCGGCTGCCGCGCAGCAGGCCGAAGCCGCCCGCGTGGCGGCCTTGCAGGCGCAGCCGCAGTGGTCCTTCCAGGGCCGGGTGGCGATCAACAAGGGCCGCAACGGCGGCAACGGCCGCATCGACTGGCAGCAGCAGTCGCGCCAGTATGTGGTCGAACTGAGCGCGCCGGTCACCCGCCAGAGCTGGAAGCTGACCGGCGACAGCCACCATGAAGGCGGGCGCCTGGAGGGGCTGGACGGCGGGCCGCGCGAAGGCGAGGACGCCCAGCAGGTGCTGCTGGAAGCCACCGGTTGGGATATCCCGGTCAACCAGTTGCCGGCCTGGGTGCGTGGCCTGGTGGCCGACGATGCGGCGCCGGCCGAGCAGGTCGAGCGCGACGGCGAGGGCCGTCCGCGCCGGGTGCGGCAGATGGGCTGGGAGATCCAGTACCTGGACTGGTATCCGGCCGAAGGCGACCGCCCGGTGCTGCCGCGCCGGATCGAAGCGGTCAACGGCGACGCCAAGGTGCGCCTGGTGGTCGACAGCTGGGTGCTGGGCGGGCCATGAGCGCGCCGAAGCTGAACGGTGGCTGGTCGCACTGGCCGGCGCCGGCCAAGTTGAATCTGTTCCTGCACATCACCGGCCGCCGCGCCGACGGTTACCACCAGTTGCAGACCGTGTTCCGGCTGCTGGACTGGGGCGATGCGATCCGCCTGCGGGTGCGCCAGGACGGCCAGATCCGCCGTGACGGTGCCTCGGTGGCCGGCGTGGCCGAGGCCGACGACCTGGCCGTGCGCGCTGCGGTATTGCTGAAAGTTGCAGCCAATATCGCCCAAGGTGCCGATATCGGCGTCGAAAAGAATATTCCCGCCGGTGGCGGTTTCGGCGGCGGGTCGTCCGACGCGGCGACCGTGCTGGTCGCCCTGAACCGGCTCTGGAACGCCGGCCTGGACGTGGACGCGCTGGCCGCGCTGGGGCTGCAGCTGGGCGCGGACGTGCCGGTGTTCGTGCGTGGCCACAGTGCCTGGGCCGAGGGGGTGGGCGAGCAGCTCACCGCGCTGGCGCTGCCGCCGGCCTGGTACGTGCTGGCCGATCCGGGCGTGCACGTTCCCACCGCCGCACTTTTTGCCAGCCCCGATTTGACGCGCGACGCCCCAAAGGCGAAAATAGCGGACTTCGCTTCCGGGTCTTTGCTCGGGAATGCGTTCGAGCCGGTCCTGCGCCGCCGCGAGCCTGCCGTCGAGGCGGTGCTTGCAGCGTTGAGCAGTATCGGCCGGGCACGACTCACCGGGTCGGGAAGCGGTTGCTTCGTCGAGTTCGCCACGCGCACTGCCGCACAGCAGGGCCTGGCGGGGTTGCCGAAGGAACTGCGGGCATGGGTGGCAGCGGGCGTGGAGTGCTCGCCACTGCTTGATGTACTCGAGCGTTATTGATTTTGATGCAGGGGCGTCGCCAAGAGGCCCAAGGCACCAGGTTTTGATCCTGGCATTCGGAGGTTCGAATCCTCCCGCCCCTGCCACTAGCGGATATCTGCCGCGACTCCATGCGCATGTCTGCGCGGGCGCGGTGCATACGCCGCGGTGTTGTCACCGCAGACACCTCCGGGTGCCGGCGGCCCAGTTCTCCGCCAATCGCTCCCGCCCGAGACCGTCATGATGCAAGAACACCCCAACCTGCTGGTATTTTCCGGCAACGCCAACAAGCGCCTTGCGCAGAGCATCTGCAAGGAACTGGGGGTGCGGCCTGGCAAGGCATTGGTGTCGCGCTTCTCCGATGGTGAGGTGCAGGTCGAGATCGAGGAAAACGTCCGCAAGCAGGACGTCTTCGTCATCCAGCCGACCTGTGCGCCCAGCGCCGAGAACCTGATGGAACTGCTGGTCCTGATCGATGCGCTCAAGCGCGCCTCGGTCAACAGTGTCACCGCCGTGGTGCCGTATTTCGGCTACTCGCGCCAGGATCGCCGCATGCGCTCCTCGCGCGTGCCGATCACCGCCAAGGTGGCTGCAAAGATGTTCAGCGCTGTCGGGGCTGACCGGGTACTGACGGTGGATCTGCATGCCGATCAGATCCAGGGCTTCTTCGACATGCCGGTGGACAATGTGTACGCCTCGCCGCTGCTGCTCGCCGATATCTGGCGCGCCTACGGCACCGAAAACCTGATCGTGGTGTCCCCGGACGTGGGTGGTGTGGTGCGCGCGCGCGCCGTCGCCAAGCGCCTGGACGATGCCGATCTGGCGATCATCGACAAGCGCCGCCCGCGCGCCAACGTCTCCACCGTGATGAACATCATCGGTGACGTCGAAGGCAAGACCTGCGTGATGGTCGATGACATCGTCGATACCGCCGGCACCCTGTGTGCGGCCGCTGCAGCCCTGAAGGCGCGTGGCGCCCTCAAGGTCGCCGCGTACTGCACCCACGCCGTGCTCTCGGGCCCGGCGGTGGACAACATCAACAACTCCCAGCTCGATGAGCTGGTGGTGACCGACACCATCCCGCTGCGTGAAGAGGCGCGGGTGTGCAGCAAGATCCGCCAGCTCAGCGTGGCGGAAATGCTGGCCGAGACGATGCGCCGCATCGCCTTCGGTGAGTCGGTCAGCTCGCTGTACGTGGATTGATTTTTCCCGCCTGCCGGCAACGGCAGGCGGTTTCCCGGGGGACTCTGGTCGCGGGGTTCCCCTCATCGCTTCGCCGCAGGGCGGGGCAACCAACGAAGGTAGTAAACAGCAATGGCCAAGAGTCATGAAATCAAGGTCGTCCAGCGCGAACTGCAAGGCAAGGGTGCGAGCCGCCGCCTGCGTGGTGCTGGCCAGATCCCGGCGATCGTCTACGGCGGCGACGCCGAGCCGAGCGTGATCCAGCTCAACCACAACGAAATCTGGCTGGCCCAGCAGAACGAGTGGTTCTACTCGTCCATCCTGGACCTGAACCTGGACGGCCAGGTCACCAAGGTGCTGCTGCGTGACATGCAGCGCCACCCGTTCAAGCAGCTGATCCTGCACCTGGATTTCCTGCGCGTGAACGAGAACGAGGCCCTGACCGCCAACGTCCCGCTGCACTTCATCAACGAAGACACCTCGCCGGCCGGCAAGGCTGCCGACGTCGTGGTCACCCACGAACTGAAGGAAGTGACCGTGTCGTGCCTGCCGGGCGACCTGCCGGAGTCGATCGACGTCGACCTGGGCGAGCTGAAGGCGGGCGACGTGATCTACCTGTCGGACATCAAGCTGCCCAAGGGCGTGGAGATCCCGGCCCTGGCCCAGGGCAAGGACCACGATGACGCCATCGTGACCGCCAAGCACGGCAAGGAAGACGTTGCCGACGAAGCCGCGGCTGCCGAGTAAGTGTTTGCGGCGCCTGTCCCTCGGGGCAGGCGCCGTTTCTGTATGTGCCGGCGCAGCGCCGGTACCGACGAAGAAGAGTGATGACAGGATTGCGATTGATCGTTGGTCTGGGCAATCCCGGGCCCGAGCACGCCCAGACCCGGCACAATGCCGGGTTTCGTTTCATTGACGCCCTGGCCGAACAGGCCGGCGCGCGCTGGAGCGTGGACAGCAAGCTGTTCGGGCAGACCGCCAAGGTCGACATTGCCGGGCAACCGGTATGGCTGCTCAAGCCGGCCACCTTCATGAACCTCAGCGGCAAGTCGGTCACCGCCGCGCAGCGTTTCTGGAAGATCGAACCGGAACAGACCCTGTTGGCGCACGACGAACTGGACCTGCCGCCCGGCGTGGCACGGCTCAAGTTCGACGGTGGCCATGGCGGCCAGAACGGCCTGCGCGACACCATTGCCCTGCTGGGGCATGGCAGGTTCCATCGGCTGCGCATCGGCATCGGCCATCCCGGTCACAAGGACCGCGTGGTGGGTTGGGTGCTGGGCCGTGCCAACAAGGACGACGACGTACTGATCGGCCACGCCGTGGACGATGCGATCGACGTCCTGCCGCTGGCAGTGCAGGGCGATTTCAGCGAGGCGATGAAGCGGTTGCACACCCCGAAATAACCCGGCGCGACGGTACCCACGATGGGTGGGCGGAAAATGATCGGTTGGTGGGTACGGTAGGTATCCACCGTTGGTGGACACGGAAGAGGATCGATAGGCACCCACCGTTGGTGGATGCGGAGATTGATTGGAAAAGCAGCCCCGCCGCCGCTGCTTCTCCAATCACTTTCACCCCAGAGGTTGTCAAAGATGGGTATCAAATGCGGCATCGTCGGCCTGCCCAACGTCGGCAAGTCGACCCTGTTCAATGCGCTGACCAAGGCGGGCATCGCTGCGGCCAACTTCCCGTTCTGCACGATCGAACCGAACGTCGGTATCGTGCCGGTGCCCGATCCGCGCCTGAACGAGCTGGCGGCGATCATCAACCCGCAGAAGGTCATCCCGACCGCTGTCGAGTTCGTCGACATCGCCGGCCTGGTTGCCGGCGCGGCCAGCGGTGAAGGCCTGGGCAACAAGTTCCTGGCCCACATCCGCGAAGTGGATGCGATCACCCACGTAGTGCGCTGCTTCGAGAACGCCGACGTCATCCACGTCAACAACAAGGTCGACCCGCTGTCGGACATCGACACCATCGATACCGAACTGGCCCTGGCCGACCTGGACAGCGTCGAGAAGGCGTTGAACCGCGCCGAGCGCGCCGCCAAGGGCGGCGACAAGGACGCGGCTGCACGCAAGCCGGTGCTGGCCAGGCTGCAGGCCGCGCTGGCCGACGGCAAGGCCGGACGTTCGGTCGGCCTGGACGAGGAAGAGAAGGCGCTGGTCCGCGACCTGTTCCTGCTCACCCTCAAGCCGGTGATGTACATCGCCAACGTGCTGGAAGACGGCTTCGAGAACAACCCGCACCTGGACGCTGTGCGCGCCCGCGCCGCCACCGAAGGCGCGCAGGTGGTGCCGGTGTCGGCGGCAATCGAGGAAGAGCTGTCCCAGCTCGACGACGAAGACCGCGACACCTTCCTGGCCGACCTGGGCCTGTCCGAGCCGGGCTTGAACCGGGTGATCTATGCCGCCTACCAGCTGCTGGGCCTGCAGACCTATTTCACCGCCGGAGTGAAGGAAGTCCGCGCCTGGACCGTGCGCAAGGGCGCCACCGCCCCGCAGGCGGCCGCGGTGATCCACACCGATTTCGAGAAGGGCTTCATCCGCGCTGAAACCATCGCCTATGACGACTTCATCAAGTACAAGGGCGAAGCCGGTGCCAAGGAAGCCGGGCGCCTGCGCCTGGAAGGCAAGGAATACCGCGTGCAGGAAGGCGACATCCTGCACTTCCGCTTCAACGTCTGATTGCATCGAGCGTTGATGCCCGAACACCCCGCCTCGCGCGGGGCGTTTGCGTTTGTGCCGCGCACATTCCACACCGGAGTAGGCTGGATAAAAAATGACCAGGCATCGAAACCCTTGCCTGGTATGTCTCCGCCTCACTTGTCCACAGCAAACCCCCACGCCTCTCCACGCACCGTGTGGAAAACCCCTGTCCGGTAGTGCCGGCCGCTGGCCGGCACCCCGACGCACCCGTCCGCAAGCGGCGTGGTCAATTTATGACCACCACTGAAGACCGTTGCAGTGCATCGCTCACCATAGGTTGTCCACAGCAAACCCCCATCGCTTTCCACGGTGTGTGTGGAAAACCGCGACCCACGGCTGGGCAAAATATCGCCACGCCCGGAAAGCATTGCGCTGCATGGCTTGCATGCACTTGTCCACACCAAACCCCCATGGCTTTCCACGCGCAGTGTGGAAAAGATGGATGGGTACGTCCAGCAGTGCGAGGAGCCGGCCAGCGGCCGGCACTACCGTGCATGCAGTGCTTTTTGCCGCTGATTGATGAACCGTCAGGCGCTGGAGAGCCGCGCCGTCAGAGGCGGAAGGCCAGCTCGCCCGCATTGCGGGCCTACGTTGGCTGCCGGATATCCGTGGCGGATGGCTCTGCTTTTTCAACTAGTTGCATGGCTGGGGGGCCAGCAGAGCTGGACAATTCCCACCGCGCCAACCACCGCAATGGATTCGTGCGTTGGCAACCACTATTACCCGGAGCACCCGTGAGCGAGCCTCTGTCAATCGCCGCCCAGATCCACGTCCCCGCCGCACTGTTCGAGCAGTGGCTCAAACAGCCGTTGCCGGACGAGCGCCAGGTACTCGATGCCCTGGCGGACATGCTCGACAGCTCGGATTGCAACCCGGAAGAACTGTTCCTTTGCCAGTACCTGCCCGAACAGCAGGTGCTGCTGTTCTTTCTGAGCGACGGCAGAAATCTGCAGGACGTGGCCCCGCAACTGGATATGTTCCGGTGCTTGGCTTCGCTGGCCGGGGATGAGGCCAAAGGCTACGTGGCTGCGGGACGGTATCCGTATGGTGGCATGGACGAGGAGGGCGCGTGGCGCGTCGGCAAGGGCAGGCTGGGCAAGGTACGCGCCCTGCCATCAACTGCGATGGCGGAGCTGGATCCTCTGCTTGCCAAGCTGATTGCGTGGATGCCCGAGCAGCGGCGCCATCAGAAGGCGCTCTACTTCCGCAAACTGGTACTGCGCTTCAACAAGCGTGGCAACGCCTTCGTGCGCAGGGCCACGCCGGACTGCCGCCTGTGGTTTGGCGACGAATACACCACCGACGGTCAGCATGTGTATGTGTTTCGCAGCTCCCACGGGCTGTCAGCTGTCCGGCGGGTCGACGGCGCGGACCCCTATCATTTCCGTCGGGTGGCCGGCCTGATCTGGGGGGATGGCAACCACCTGTTCTACCAGGAGCGACGCATCGCCAAGCTGCAAGGGCGTGTCCGCGTGGTCGGGAATGCGGTTGTGGTGGGCGATCAGGCCTACCTTGCGGATCGCGACGGCAATGACCTCTACTACGATCAGGTTGATCCGGCGCGTTTCAAATGCCTTTCCAGGTATGGCGGCTACTACAGCGATGGCAGCAGGGTGTGGCACGACATGCGGCCCCTTCCTGAATCCCCGGACAGCTTCGAGATACTAGAGTCAGGTATCGCTCGTGGGCGAAAGGCTGTGTACCGGCATGGCCACGTCTGCATTGGCGTTGATCCTGCTTCGCTGGTGGACCTGGGGTGTAATTTTTTCCAGGACCGTCAGCAGCTATGGTTCCGCCCTTCAACCGGATGCGAGTTCATTGCCCTGGGGCGCTGCGCGCCGGGGACGGCCAAGGTGGACGGCCCCTGGTGCAGGGACGACACCCGCGTCTGGTACAACCAGCATCTGCTTGCCGGCGCGGATCCCGGCTCCTTTCAACCGGTGAACTACTCCTACTCCTACGCCGCTGACGCCCATCATGTGTGGTGCCAACAGCACCCTGAGCACGACCCGGAAGTGATTGCTGTCGTACGCGCGGCGTGGACCAGGTTGACATCGGCAGGGGGCTGAGCGCATCCCGCATACCGCAGAAAGCACAAAGCCCGCCATGCGGCGGGCCCTGTGCAGGTCCAGAAACCGCGCTTACAGCGCCGAACCGCCAAACTTGTGCGTGTACTGCAGGTTGATCGTCCGGCCCACCGTATCGAACCAGGACACGTCGTAGTACGGGTAGGCGGTGTAGGTCACGTCCTTCGGCGGCATCTTGTTGCCCACGTTGACCACCGACAGCGACAGCCGTGCATGGTCGTCGAAGCGATACTGCAGCGACACGTTGTAACGGTAGGTGGCGCCGATCCACGGGCTGTCGCCGCTGTCCGGATCAAAGCTCTGGTCGTAGCTGTCGTAGGTCGGCAGCCTGCCCAGGCGCGAGCCGTACAGCGTGGCCGACCAGGCGGCGTTCTCCCAGGTGATGCTGGCGCTGGTCTTGGTGCGCGGAATGTCGAAGCCGCTGTTGACCGCGAACTTGTCCTCCACCACGTCGCCCTCGAACTGCTGGAAATCGTGCGTCTTCACCCAGGTGTGGTTGCCACTGAAGATGAAGTCGCCGATCCCGGTGCCCAGGCGGTAGCGCAGGCCCACGTCGATGCCGCGCGTGGTCTCGCGCGCGATGTTGATCGGGCTCACATGCACGCCATAGAGGCGGCCATCGCTGGTGCGGGTAACCCGGCTGATCGCATCCGTGCAGGTCGGCGAGGCCGCGTCGGCGCCGCCCAGGCGGCAGGCGGCCTCATCGCGCAGGATGGTGCCCACGTCCATGTCCTGTACCTGGTCGCGCATGTCGATGTCGAACCAGTCCACCGACAGGTCCAGCCCGATAGCCGGCGACCACACCAGGCCGGCACTCCAGGAGGTGCTGGTTTCCGGATCCAGCTTGCGGTTGCCCTCGCGGGTGCGGATCAGGTTTTCCTCGTAATCCGAGCAATCCTCGGCGCCATCCACGGCGCAGGCGTAATAGTCGTTGGCGCTGGTCTCGTCATTGCCGGGGCCGGCATAGACGTAGTGCAGGTCCGGCGCGCGGAACGCGGTGCCGTACGAGCCGCGCACCAGCAGGGTGTCGACCGGGCGCCATTCGATGCCGCCGCTCCAGGTCGCCTTGCCGATGGTGTTGCCCGAATAGCGGTACTGGTCGTAACGTCCGGCTACGCTCACGTTCAAGGTGTCGTGCAGCGGCAGGCGCAGCTCGGCGGCGGTGGCCCAGCGGTTGCGGCTGCCGTGGCCATTGGAATCCTTCCAGCTGTAGTAGTAGTACCCGGTCGCCAGCGGATCGGGATTGAGCGCGTAGGACTGGTTGCCGAACTCGGCGGTGGCGGCGAAACCGGCCTTGCCGCCGGGCAACTCGAACAGCTCGCCATTGGTCAGGGTCAGCGCGGCGGTATCGGTGCGCGATTTCGGGGTATAGGTCGTCCTGGCGGCGATCGAATCGTACTCGCTGCGGTTCAGCGGCCGGTACAGGCGCGCCGGGTCGGCATTGAAGACCGGGAACACGTTGTCGTCGTCATCGGTGTACTCGCCCAGCTGCTCGCCCAGGAACAGCGCGTTGGCCCTGGAGGCGACGATCTGCGGCCAGCGGATCGAGGATTGGTACTGCGAGTGGCTCAACGAGGCCTCGTAGTCCCAGTTCGCGTCCAGGCTGCCCTTGAAACCGGTGGTGACGCTGAAGGTCTTCTGGGTGCTGCGGATCATGCCGTTGCGCAACCCGCCCATTTCTTCCGGCGAGAACTGGCGCTGCCAGAACTCGACCTGGTCGGTGGCCTGGTTGTAGAAATAGCCGTCTTCATTGCCATCGGCGGCCATCCGCCCCCACTGGGTTACATCGCGCATCAACGCGATGTCGTGGTAGCCCATCTGCACGTCGGCGAACCAGCTGGCGCCGTTGTCGAAGGCGTAGTTCAGCGAGGCGTAGCCGTTCACGCCGCGGCGCTTGCTCAGGATGGTGCCATAGCCGATCGAGCTGTCGCTGCCGCAGTAGAAGCCATAGCGCGGGCGCTCGGCATACCGGGTGCTGCCGCGGTTCTGGTCGGCCAGCGCGTCGCAGCTCTGCTGGCCCGGGTCCAGGTAGTCGTCGTTGTAGTCGGTGCGCAGGTAGGCGCGCCGCGCGGCGCGGGCGCTTTCGGTCGGCGCGTCCTGGGTGGAGTCCTGCTGGCCGCGCTGGTAGGCCCACAGCGGCGTCTGCGACTGCAGTTCCAGGCTGTACACCGCACTGAAGCGGCCGGCGTCGAAGCCACTGGCGATGCTGGCATTGAACGACTCGCCGCCGCCTTCGCTGGTGGTGCCCATGCGCACATCGACGGTGGTGCCATCAACACGCTTCTTGAGGATGAAGTTGACCACCCCGGCGATCGCGTCCGAGCCATAGATCGCCGAGGCGCTGCCGGTCAGCACTTCGATCCGCTCGATCATCCCGATCGGGATGTTGGACACGTCGCTGAAGTTGCTGCGGCCCTGGAACGGCATCGGAAAATCAGCGATGCGGCGGCCGTTGACCAGCACCAGGGTGTGGTTCGGGCCCAGCCCGCGCAGGTCCACCTGCTGAGCACCGGGCGAGAAGTCGGCGCCGCCGGCGGACTGCTGGCTCTGGGTCTCACCGCCGTTCTGGGTCATCGAGCGCAGGACGTCGGGCACGCTGGTGAAGCCGCTGGCCTGGATCTGCTCGGCGGTGATCACCGTGACCGGGGCCGGCCCCTCGACCTGGGCGCGCGGAATGCGCGAGCCGGTGACCTGGACCGTGTCCAGCTGCTGCACACCTGTCGTTGCCGGGGTTTGCGCGCCCGCTGCCGCGGCCACACCCATCAACGCCAGCTGGATCGACCACGCCATCGCCTGTTTACGCATGAGAATTCTCAAGAAGAAAGAGTCGGCCTCAGGGGAGGCCCGTCCCCCATTCACTTTTCGCGAATGGTCGGCGCGCATTTAACGCCTTTTTTACGGGGTTGACCACTGGCAGGTTCTCTGGCAAGGCCTGAAAGCGATTCCATCCCCAACGCTAGGCCCCCGTCGTGGGCCGGTACGTGGCCGCCGCCGGCGCGCATTCCCTGGCGAGAGGGCCTCCGGCAGGGAAGAGCCTGACCTGCCGGTGCCTGCCTTTGGCGGCATGATGGGGGCCCGTTCATGCTGGAGCCCGCCGATGTCCCGATCCGCCGCGTTGCTGCTGTCGCTGTGCCTGTCCATCCCGCTGGCCCAGGCGGCAGGGCCGGTGCTGGTCCTCCATGGCGGTGCCGGGGTCGAGCGCGGGGATCTGTCCGCGGCCGAGGAAAAGGCCGCGCGCGCCGCCCTGCGCCAGGCCCTGCTGAAGGGCCACCAGGCACTGGCGGAAGGCAGGCCGGCGCTGGAGGCAGTGACCACGGCGATCACCGTGCTGGAGGACGATCCCAGCTTCAATGCCGGCAAGGACGCGGTATTCACCCATGACGGCCGCAACGAGCTGGATGCCTCGCTGATGGATGGTTCCACGCTGGCCGCCGGCGCGGTGGCCGGTGTGCAGCGGGTGCGCAATCCGATCCTGCTGGCGCAGGCGGTGATGCAGCATTCGCCGCACGTGATGATGGTGGGGCAGGGTGCGGAGAGCTTCGCCGCCAGCCAGGGCATCGCGCTGGTCGATCCGGGCTATTTCCGCACCGAAAAACGCTGGCAGCAGCTGCAGAAGGCGCTGAAGGAAGAGGCTGGCGGCCAGGCCCACGCCGACCTGGAGACCGCACGCCACTTCGGCACCGTCGGCGCGGTCGCGCTGGATGCGCAGGGTCGCCTCGCCGCCGGCACCTCCACCGGTGGCATGACCAACAAGCGCTACGGGCGGGTGGGGGATTCGCCGATCATCGGGGCGGGCACCTACGCCAACGCCAGCTGCGCGGTGTCCGGTACCGGGTGGGGCGAGTTCTACATCCGCACCGCGGCTGCCTACGATATCTGCGCGCGCATGCAGTACCTGCGGCAGGGCCCCGAACAGGCCGGGCGTGCGGTGATCAACGAGCGCATCCCGGCACTGGGCGGCAATGGCGGAGCGATCGTGCTGTCCGCCGATGGCCGCGCGGCCACGCCATTCAACACCCAGGGCATGTATCGCGGCTGGATCGGTGCCGATGGCGTGCCGCATCTGGCGATCTTCGCCGACGAACCCCTGCCGCGGCCGGGCCAATAGCCCGTCGCTGCGGGGCAATTGCCGGCCGACGTGAAATATTTCAAAAAGGCTGTTGACAGAACCCGCGTTCACCCCCAAAATTCACGGCTCTTCCACCCCAGACCGAAAACGCTTCGGCACGACGGGACAGGGTGGTAAGGAGGGATACCCAAGCGGCCAACGGGGGCAGACTGTAAATCTGCTGGCTTACGCCTTCGGTGGTTCGAATCCACCTCCCTCCACCAGTTTCAGATTGTGGCAAGGCTTCCGATGCGGGAGTAGTTCAATGGTAGAACCTCAGCCTTCCAAGCTGATGGTGCGGGTTCGATCCCCGTCTCCCGCTCCATTGAATGAGTTTGAATATATTCAAATTCATGCCATAATTCAAAACTCGCTCACGTAGCTCAGTCGGTAGAGCACCTCCTTGGTAAGGAGGAGGTCGAAGGTTCGATTCCTTTCGTGAGCACCATCTAGTGCACCACACTTCAGACGATTCGAGATAAGCAGCCATGGCCAAGGGTAAGTTCGAGCGCACCAAGCCGCACGTCAACGTCGGCACCATCGGTCACGTCGACCACGGCAAGACCACGCTGACCGCCGCACTGACCAAGATCGGTGCCGAGCGCTTTGGTGGCGAGTTCAAGGATTACTCGGCGATCGATGCCGCGCCGGAAGAGAAGGCGCGTGGCATCACGATCTCGACCGCACACGTCGAATACGAATCCAGCGCCCGCCATTACGCCCACGTCGATTGCCCGGGCCATGCCGACTACGTCAAGAACATGATCACCGGTGCCGCGCAGATGGATGGCGCGATCCTGGTCTGTTCGGCCGCTGACGGCCCGATGCCGCAGACCCGCGAGCACATCCTGCTGTCGCGTCAGGTCGGCGTGCCGTACATCGTCGTGTTCCTGAACAAGGCCGACATGGTGGACGACGCCGAGCTGCTGGAACTGGTCGAAATGGAAGTCCGCGAGCTGCTCAGCAAGTACGACTTCCCGGGCGACGACACCCCGATCATCTCGGGCTCGGCCCGTCTGGCGCTGGAAGGCGACCAGAGCGAGATCGGCGTGCCGGCCGTGATCAAGCTGGTCGAGGCGCTCGACAGCTGGATCCCGACCCCGGAACGCGACATCGACAAGCCGTTCCTGATGCCGGTGGAAGACGTGTTCTCGATCTCCGGCCGTGGCACCGTGGTGACCGGTCGTATCGAGCGCGGCGTGATCAAGGTCGGCGAAGAAATCGAAATCGTCGGTATCCGTCCGGTCCAGAAGACCACCGTCACCGGCGTGGAAATGTTCCGCAAGCTGCTCGACCAGGGTCAGGCAGGCGACAACGCCGGTCTGCTGCTGCGCGGCACCAAGCGTGACGACGTCGAGCGTGGGCAGGTCCTGGCCAAGCCGGGTTCGATCAAGCCGCACACCAAGTTCGACGCCGAAGTCTACGTCCTGTCCAAGGACGAAGGCGGCCGTCACACCCCGTTCTTCAAGGGCTACCGTCCGCAGTTCTACTTCCGTACCACCGACATCACCGGCGCTTGCGAACTGCCGGAAGGTGTGGAAATGGTGATGCCGGGCGACAACGTGAAGATGGTTGTCACCCTGATCAACCCGGTCGCGATGGATGAAGGTCTGCGTTTCGCCATCCGTGAAGGCGGTCGTACCGTCGGCGCCGGTGTGGTCTCGAAGATCCTCGAATAAGTTTTTGCAATACCGGCGGTTGCATTGCGCTGCCGGTCTCGCGAATGGCGGGCCGGGAACCTCGGTCCGCCTTCGCCGTCTAAGGGAAGGCAAGTTTTTTCTGTACGCCAGTAGCTCAATTGGCAGAGCAGCGGTCTCCAAAACCGCAGGTTGGGGGTTCGAGTCCCTCCTGGCGTGCCACTTCTCCCTTCCAGCGGCAATGCCGCCTCAGTAGCCAGAGCCGGATGAATAGCAAGATCGAGCATTCCAAGGACAACGCCTCCCATGGAGGTGACATCGTCAAGTACGCCGCCGCAACGATCCTGGTGCTGGCGGGTCTTTTTGCTTGGTTCTGGTTTGGTGCTCCCGAGCATGCGTCCCAGAGTGCATGGGCCGGTCCGCTGCGCGGCCTGGCCGTTGTGGTCGGCCTGGTGGCCGGCCTCGGCGTGTTCCTGCTGACCGGCAAAGGTCGCGACACGCGTGAATTCCTTTCCGAATCGCGTTTCGAACTGCGCAAGGTAGTCTGGCCGACCCGCCAGGAAGCCATCCGCATGACCTGGGTGGTGGTCGTTGTCGTGATCATCCTCAGCTTGCTGCTGGGCGGATTTGACTTTGTGATTCAGAAAGCGACCCAGTGGTTCCTGGGTCGATAAGGAGAAACCTGTGAAGCGTTGGTACGTCGTTCACGCCTATTCGGGCTTCGAAAAGTCGGTTGCGCAGGCTCTGCGCGATCGCATCGTGCGTGACGAGATGCAGGAGCGCTTCGGTGATGTCCTGGTCCCGACCGAGGAAGTGGTCGAAATGCGCGCCGGCCAGAAGCGCCGTTCCGAGCGCAAGTTCTTCCCGGGTTACGTGCTGGTCCAGATCGAGACCCACGAAGAAAACGGCATTCCGCGCATCGACAACGAAAGCTGGCACCTGGTCAAGGACACCTCCAAGGTGATGGGCTTCATCGGCGGTACCGCCGATCGCCCGCTGCCGATCCGCGACGAAGAGGCTGCCGCCATCCTGGACCGTGTTCAGGAAGGCGTGGAAAAGCCCCGTCCGAAGGTGCTGTTCGAGCCGGGCCAGATGGTCCGTGTCACCGAAGGCCCGTTCAACGACTTCAATGGCGTGGTCGAGGAAGTCAACTACGAGAAGAGCCGTCTGCGCGTCTCGGTGCTGATCTTCGGTCGTGCCACCCCGGTCGAGCTCGAGTTCGGCCAGGTCGAAAAGGCCGTCTGAGCAGGGCCGGGCGCTGCCCGGCCATGCAGGGTCCAGCCGGGCAGCGCCCGGCTTTGCCTCGTTCACGTGCCCGTACAGGCATGTGAAGAAAAAACCTGATATAGTGCGCGGCTTCCTGCCAGGAAGCTGGCAAAAGCAAGGGCCGCCGCGAGGTGGCCTTCTGCGTGAATTCAAAACGCGATGCCGGGACGCGTGATTCCCGGTCCGATGGGGAGCCTGTAGTCGCAAGGCGCTAGCACCCGGAGAGCATACTCATGGCAAAGAAAGTTGTCGGTTACATCAAGCTGCAGGTGAAGGCCGGTCAGGCCAACCCCTCGCCGCCGGTCGGTCCTGCGCTGGGTCAGCGCGGCCTGAACATCATGGAATTCTGCAAGGCCTTCAATGCCGCCACGCAGAAGCTGGAGCCGGGTCTGCCGGTGCCGGTGATCATTACGGCCTATTCGGACCGTACCTTCACCTTCATCACCAAGAGCACCCCGGCTGCCGTGCTGCTCAAGAAGGCTGCAGGCATTGCCTCGGGCTCCAAGCGCCCGAACACCGAAAAGGTGGGCAAGGTCACCCGCAAGCAGCTCGAAGAGATCGCCAAGACCAAGGAAGCGGACCTGACGGCCGCCGACCTGGACGCCGCGGTGCGCACGATTGCCGGTTCTGCCCGTTCCATGGGCCTCGTGGTGGAGGGTTAAGAAGATGGCACAGACCAAGCGTGAGAAGGCCATCAAGGCCGCCGTCGTCCCGGGCAAGGCATATGCCTTCGAGGACGCCATCAAGATCCTGAAGACCGCTACCAAGGCCAAGTTCGTCGAGTCCTTCGACGTTGCGGTGCGCCTGGGCGTGGACGCCAAGAAGTCCGACCAGCAGGTGCGCGGTTCCACCGTGCTGCCGTCCGGTACCGGCAAGAGCGTGCGCGTTGCCGTGTTCGCACCGGCCGGTGCCAAGGCTGACGAAGCCCTGGCCGCTGGCGCCGAAGCCGTTGGCATGGAAGACCTGGCCGAGAAGATGCAGGCCGGCGATCTGAACTACGACGTCGTCATCGCCACCCCGGACGCCATGCGCGTCGTGGGTAAGCTGGGCACCGTGCTCGGCCCGCGCGGCCTGATGCCGAACCCGAAGGTCGGCACCGTGTCGGCCAACCCGGGCGAAGCGGTCAAGAACGCCAAGTCGGGCCAGGTGCGTTACCGCACCGACAAGGCCGGCATCATCCATTGCACCATCGGCAAGGCCGACTTCGCCGAAGACGCGCTGAAGTTGAACCTGCAGGCGCTGCTGATGGACCTGATCAAGGCCAAGCCGGCTACCTCCAAGGGCACCTACCTGCAGAAGGTATCGGTCAGCTCGACGATGGGCCCGGGCGTCACCGTCGACCAGTCGTCGCTGACCCTGAAGTAATCGTTTCAAGCGGGTGCCGGGCCCAGGTCCGGCACCCGCGATATTTGAAGGCAATCCGAGCGGGGTCCGCCCCGTGACGATAGCCGTCAAAGACCGCAGGCGCGGTCAGTACATACCGGCGACGGGCAGGGATGCTCGCATTGGCAAGGAGTCGCCGCCGGCGCAGTACCGACCGCTTAATCGATCCCTTCGGGAATCACCCTGCGTAGATGGTGCCCTTCTGGAGTTTTTCTGGTTTACGCACGTCTGGGTTCTCCCAGGTTGGCCATCCAGGTCTAGAACGGCCCACCCTTGGAACATCAGCCCGATGTTCCCGGCGTCCAGGACGGATGCCGCCCAGGACCGCACACGGCAGGAGCCGTAAGCGGAGTTCAATTGGAGGAGTGCAATGGCTCTCAATCTGTCCCAGAAGCAAGAAGTAGTCGCCGAGCTGGCAGACGTCGCCGCCAAGGCCCACTCCTTGATCGCAGCCGAATACGCTGGCACCACGGTCTCCCAGATGACCGCGATGCGCAAGCAGGCACGCGAAACCGGCGTTTTCTTGAAAGTTGTCAAGAACACGCTGGCGGCACGTGCAGTGGAAGGTACCGAATACGAATGCGCCAAAGACGCACTCGTCGGTCCGCTGCTGTACGCGTTCTCGCTCGAGGAGCCCGGCGCAGCCGGTCGCCTGATCAAGGATTTTGCCAAGACCAACGACAAGCTGCAGGCAAAGGTCGTGGCCATCGGCGGGGAACTGTTCCCGGCTGGCCACGTCGATGTGCTCGCCTCGCTGCCGACCCGCGATCAGGCCCTGGCCATGCTGGCCCGCGTCCTGGCCGAGCCGGCCACGATGTTTGCCCGTGCCGTCAAGGCCGTGGCCGACAAGCAGGGTGGCGGTGAAACCGCTGACGCTGCCGAGCCGGTCGCCGAGACCGCCTGAGTCGACGTTTCCGTGGTTCCTGACGGAACCTCAACCCAGAAAATTATCCAAAGGTAATCAAAATGTCCCTTACCAACGAACAGATCGTCGACGCCATCGCCGAGAAGTCCCTGATGGAAGTGATGGAGCTGGTCAAGGCCATCGAAGAGAAGTTCGGCGTCTCCGCCGCTGCCCCGGTCGCCGCAGCCGCTGCTGCTGGCCCGGCCGCTGCCGTGGAAGAGCAGACCGAGTTCGACGTCATCCTGAAGTCGGCCGGCGAGAAGAAGGTCGAAGTCATCAAGGCTGTCCGCGCCATCACCGGCCTGGGCCTGAAGGAAGCGAAGGACCTGGCCGAAGCCGGCGGCATGATCAAGGAAGCCGCTTCGAAGGACGACGCTGCCAAGTTCAAGAAGGACCTGGAAGCTGCTGGCGCGACTGTCGAAGTCAAGTAAGCAGTTCCTTGCCTCGCCATCGAATCACGGCGATGCAGCCAAGGCTGGGGGCGCAAGCCCCCGGCCTTTGGTCGTTGTTGCGCGGTCGGGCCGACGCGTAGAGCCGACTGTTGGTCGGCCAACCTTACCGGCCGTACGCCGGCGAGTTGGCAGTTGGAAGTAGCGGGAGAAGGCGTGCTGGTGCCGGCAATACCAGCGACTTCCAACTGACAATTTTCATGTTCCCTTCGGGTCGCGCCTGTACGGCGGCCCGCACAGCCAAGGTGAGACCCCATGACGTCATATTCGTTCACCGAAAAGAAGCGTATCCGCAAGGATTTCGGCAAGCAGCGCTCGATTCTCGAAGTGCCTTTCCTGCTCGCCATCCAGGTGGATTCCTATCGCGAATTCCTGCAGGAAAACATCGATCCGGCCAAGCGCCGTGATCTGGGCCTGCACGCCGCCCTGAAGTCGGTGTTCCCGATCGCCAGCTACAGCGGCAACGCCGCGCTGGAATACGTCGGCTACAAGCTGGGCGACCCGGTGTTCGACGAGCGCGAGTGCCGTCAGCGCGGCATGAGCTACGGCGCGCCGCTGCGCGTGACCGTGCGCCTGGTGATCTACGACCGCGAGTCGTCGACCAAGGCCATCAAGTACGTGAAGGAGCAGGAGGTCTACCTCGGCGAAATCCCGCTGATGACCGACAACGGCACCTTCATCGTCAACGGTACCGAGCGCGTGATCGTCTCGCAGCTGCACCGTTCGCCGGGCGTGTTCTTCGACCACGACCGTGGCAAGACCCACAGCTCGGGCAAGCTGCTGTACAGCGCCCGCATCATTCCGTACCGCGGTTCCTGGCTGGACTTCGAGTTCGACCCGAAGGACGCGCTGTTCACCCGTATCGATCGCCGCCGCAAGCTGCCGGTGTCGATCCTGCTGCGTGCGCTGGGCTACAGCAACGAAGAGATGCTGGCCGAGTTCTTCGAGATCAACACCTTCCACATCAACCCCGATGAAGGTGTGCAGCTGGAACTGGTTGCCGAGCGTCTGCGCGGCGAAACCCTGAACTTCGACCTGGCCGACGGCGACAAGGTCATCGTCGAAGCCGGCAAGCGCATCACCGCGCGCCACGTCAAGCAGCTGGAAGCCTCGGGCATCGCCGCCCTGGCCGTGCCGGACGATTACATCGTCGGCCGCATCCTGTCGCACGACGTGGTCGATGCCAACACCGGTGAGCTGCTGGCCCAGGCCAACGACGAAATCACCGACGAACAGCTGCAGGCCTTCCGCAAGGCCGGCGTCGATGCCGTGGGCACCCTGTGGGTGAACGACCTGGATCGTGGCCCGTACCTGTCCAACACCCTGCGCATCGATCCGACCAAGACCCAGCTGGAAGCCCTGGTCGAGATCTACCGCATGATGCGTCCGGGCGAGCCGCCGACCAAGGATGCCGCGCAGAACCTGTTCCACAACCTGTTCTTCACCTTCGAGCGTTACGACCTGTCCACGGTCGGCCGGATGAAGTTCAACCGTCGTGTCGGCCGCAAGGAAGTCACCGGCGAAGCGGTGCTGTACGACCGCAAGTATTTCGGCGAGCGCAACGACGAAGAATCCAAGCGCCTGGTCGCCGAGCACGGCGACAGCTCGGACATCCTGGAAGTGATCAAGGTCCTGACCGAGATCCGCAACGGCCGCGGCGTCGTCGATGACATCGACCACCTGGGCAACCGTCGCGTGCGTTCGGTCGGCGAAATGGCCGAGAACGTGTTCCGCGTGGGCCTGGTCCGCGTCGAGCGCGCGGTCAAGGAGCGCCTGTCGATGGCCGAGTCCGAAGGCCTGACCCCGCAGGAGCTGATCAACGCCAAGCCGGTCGCCGCTGCCATCAAGGAGTTCTTCGGCTCCTCGCAGCTGTCCCAGTTCATGGATCAGAACAACCCGCTGTCGGAAGTGACGCACAAGCGTCGTGTCTCGGCCCTGGGCCCGGGCGGCCTGACCCGCGAACGCGCCGGCTTCGAAGTGCGCGACGTGCACCCGACCCATTACGGCCGCGTCTGCACCATCGAAACCCCGGAAGGCCCGAACATCGGCCTGATCAACTCGCTGGCCGTGTACGCCCGCACCAACCAGTACGGTTTCCTCGAGACCCCGTACCGCAAGGTTGCCGACGGCAAGGTTTCCGACGAGATCGAGTTCCTGTCGGCGATCGAAGAGAACGAATACGTCATCGCCCAGGCCAATGCCCTGACCGACGCCAAGAGCATGCTCACCGAGCAGTTCGTGCCGTGCCGTTACCAGGGTGAGTCGCTGCTCAAGCCGCCGGCGGAAGTCCACTTCATGGACGTCTCGCCGATGCAGACCGTGTCGATCGCTGCCGCGCTGGTCCCGTTCCTGGAGCACGATGACGCCAACCGTGCACTGATGGGCGCCAACATGCAGCGCCAGGCCGTGCCGACCCTGCGTGCGCAGAAGCCGCTGGTGGGCACCGGTATCGAACGCGCCGTGGCCCGTGACTCGGGCGTGACCGTGAACGCCCGTCGTGGCGGCGAGATCGTGCAGATCGACGCCGGCCGCATCGTGGTCAAGGTCAACGAAGTGGAGATCACCGACGCCACCGACGCCGGCGTGGATATCTACAACCTGATCAAGTACACCCGCTCCAACCAGAACACCTGCATCAACCAGCGTCCGCTGGTGGAAGTGGGCAACGTGGTGGCGCGTGGCGACGTGCTGGCCGACGGTCCGTCCACCGACATCGGCGAACTGGCCCTGGGCCAGAACATGCTGATCGCCTTCATGCCGTGGAACGGCTACAACTTCGAAGACTCCATCCTGCTCTCCGAGCGCGTGGTGGAAGAGGATCGCTACACCACGATCCACATCGAAGAACTGACCTGCGTCGCGCGCGACACCAAGCTGGGGCCGGAGGAAATCTCGGCCGACATCCCGAACGTTTCCGAGCAGGCGCTGAACCGCCTGGACGAGAGCGGCGTGGTGTACATCGGTGCAGAAGTGCGCGCCGGCGACATCATGGTCGGCAAGGTCACCCCGAAGGGCGAAAGCCAGCTGACCCCGGAAGAGAAGCTGCTGCGCGCGATCTTCGGCGAGAAGGCCTCGGACGTGAAGGACAGCTCGCTGCGCGTGCCGCCGGGCATGGACGGCACCGTCATCGACGTGCAGGTCTTCACCCGCGACGGCATCGAGAAGGACAAGCGCGCCCGTCAGATCGAAGAGTCTGAAATCAAGCGCGTCAAGAAGGACTTCGACGACCAGTTCCGCATCCTGGAAGGCGCCATCTACGCCCGTCTGCGTTCGCAGATCGTGGGCAAGGTGGTCAACGGCGGTGCCAACCTGAAGAAGGGCGACACCGTTACCGACGCCTACCTGGACGGCCTGAAGAAGGCCGACTGGTTCGTGCTGCGCATGAAGGACGACGACGCTTCGGAAGCCATCGAGCGCGCGCAGAAGCAGATCCAGGCGCACGAGAAGGAATTCGAGCGTCGCTTCGCCGACAAGCGCGGCAAGATCACCGCGGGCGACGATCTGGCCCCGGGCGTGCTGAAGATGGTCAAGGTATTCCTGGCCGTGAAGCGTCGCATCCAGCCGGGTGACAAGATGGCAGGCCGCCACGGCAACAAGGGTGTGGTCTCCAACGTGGTGCCGGTCGAGGACATGCCGTACATGGCCTCGGGCGAGACCGTGGACATCGTGCTGAACCCGCTGGGCGTGCCGTCGCGTATGAACATCGGCCAGATCCTGGAAGTGCATCTGGGCTGGGCCGCCAAGGGCCTGGGCCGCAAGATCCAGGGCATGCTCGAGGCACAGGCCGCGATCAGCGACCTGCGCAAGTTCCTCGACGATGTGTACAACCACGACAAGACCCAGCACGCCAACCACGTCGACCTGACCCAGTTCAGCGACGAGGAGCTGCTGCGCCTGGCCGGCAACCTGACCGACGGCGTGCCGATGGCCACCCCGGTGTTCGACGGTGCCACCGAAGCCGAGATCAAGCACATGCTTGCCCTGGCCGACCTGCCGCTGAGCGGCCAGACCCAGCTGTATGACGGCCGTACCGGTGAGGCATTCGATCGCCACACCACCGTCGGCTACATGCACTACCTGAAGCTGAACCACCTGGTCGACGACAAGATGCACGCCCGTTCGACCGGCCCGTACTCGCTCGTTACCCAGCAGCCGCTGGGCGGCAAGGCGCAGTTCGGTGGCCAGCGCTTCGGTGAAATGGAAGTCTGGGCGCTGGAAGCCTACGGCGCGGCCTACACCCTGCAGGAAATGCTGACGGTGAAGTCCGATGACGTGCAGGGCCGCAACCAGATGTACAAGAACATCGTCGACGGTGAGCACGAGATGGTCGCGGGCATGCCGGAATCCTTCAACGTTCTCGTGAAGGAAATCCGCTCGCTGGCCATCAACATGGAACTGGAAGACAACTGATCGCGCAGGCGCGGCTGCCCCGGCAGCCGCGCCGCCGGATGTGACTGACAGCTCCATCGACAAGAGATTTCCTCCTTTCGGAGAAACACCATGAAAGACTTGCTGAACCTCTTCAACCAGCAGCGCCAGACGCTGGACTTCGACGCGATCAAGATCGCGCTGGCCTCGCCGGACCTGATCCGTTCGTGGTCCTTCGGCGAAGTGAAGAAGCCGGAAACCATCAACTACCGTACCTTCAAGCCGGAGCGTGACGGCCTGTTCTGCGCCGCCATCTTCGGGCCGGTCAAGGACTACGAGTGCCTGTGTGGCAAGTACAAGCGCATGAAGCACCGCGGCGTGGTCTGCGAAAAGTGCGGCACCGAAGTGACCCTGGCCAAGGTGCGCCGCGAGCGCATGGGCCACATCGACCTGGCCTCGCCGGTCGCGCACATCTGGTTCCTGAAGTCGCTGCCGTCGCGCATCGGCCTGATGCTGGACATGACCCTGCGCGACATCGAGCGCGTGCTGTACTTCGAAGCCTACGTGGTGACCGAGCCGGGCCTGACCGCCCTGGAGCGCCGCCAGCTGCTGACCGAAGAGCAGTACCTGCAGGCCCGCCAGGAGCACGGCGACGACTTCGACGCCGCCATGGGCGCCGAGGCCGTGTACGAACTGCTGCGCACCATCGACCTGCAGTCGGAGATGACCCGCCTGCGCGAAGAAATCGCCAGCACCGGTTCGGAAACCAAGCTCAAGCGGCTGACCAAGCGCATCAAGCTGGTCGAAGCCTTCCTCGAGTCGGGCAACCGCCCGGAGTGGATGGTGATGACCGTGCTGCCGGTGCTGCCGCCGGACCTGCGTCCGCTGGTGCCGCTGGACGGTGGCCGCTTTGCGACCTCGGACCTGAACGACCTGTACCGCCGCGTCATCAACCGCAACAACCGCCTGCGCCGCCTGCTCGAGCTGAACGCGCCGGACATCATCGTGCGCAATGAAAAGCGCATGCTGCAGGAATCGGTCGATGCGCTGCTGGACAACGGCCGCCGTGGCCGTGCCATCACCGGCACCAACAAGCGCCCGCTGAAGTCGCTGGCCGACATGATCAAGGGCAAGCAGGGCCGCTTCCGCCAGAACCTGCTGGGCAAGCGCGTGGACTACTCGGGCCGTTCGGTCATCGTGGTCGGTCCGTACCTGCGCCTGCACCAGTGCGGCCTGCCGAAGAAGATGGCGCTGGAACTGTTCAAGCCGTTCGTGTTCGCCAAGCTGCAGCGTCGTGGCCTGGCCACCACCATCAAGGCCGCCAAGAAGCTGGTCGAGCGCGAAGAAGCCGAAGTCTGGGACATCCTGGAAGAGGTCATCCGCGAACATCCGGTGATGCTGAACCGTGCGCCGACCCTGCATCGTCTGGGCATCCAGGCGTTCGAGCCGGTGCTGATCGAAGGCAAGGCCATCCAGCTGCATCCGCTGGTCTGCACCGCGTTCAACGCCGACTTCGACGGTGACCAGATGGCCGTCCACGTGCCGCTCTCGCTGGAAGCCCAGCTGGAAGCGCGTGCGCTGATGATGTCCACCAACAACATCCTGTCGCCGGCCAACGGCGAGCCGATCATCGTGCCGTCGCAGGACGTGGTGCTGGGTCTGTACTACATGACCCGCTCGCTGGAGAACAAGAAGGGCGAGGGCATGGCCTTCGCCAACATCTCCGAAGTCAAGCGCGCCTACGACAACCGCGTGGTCGAACTGCACGCACGGGTCAAGGTCCGCATCACCGAAGTGGTGACCGACGAGGAAGGCAACAAGCAGAACAAGACCTCGATCGTGGACACCACGATCGGTCGCGCCCTGCTGGCTGAAATCCTGCCGGAAGGCCTGCCGTTCGCGCTGGCCAACACCGAGCTGACCAAGAAGAACATCAGCCGCCTGATCAACTCCAGCTACCGTCAGCTGGGCTTGAAGGACACGGTCGTGTTCGCCGACAAGCTGATGTATACCGGCTTTGCCTACGCAACCCGCGCCGGCGTGTCGATCGGTATCGACGACATGCTGATCCCGGACGAGAAGAAGGGCATCCTCACCGAGGCCGAAGCCGAAGTGCTGGAAATCCAGGAGCAGTACCAGTCGGGCCTGGTCACCGCCGGCGAACGCTACAACAAGGTGGTCGACATCTGGTCGCGCACCAATGAACGCATCGCCAAGGCGATGATGGACACCATCGGTACCGAGAAGGTCATCAATGCCAAGGGCGAGACCATCGACCAGAAGTCGATGAACTCCCTGTACATCATGGCCGACTCCGGTGCGCGAGGCAGCCAGGCGCAGATCCGCCAGCTGGCCGGTATGCGCGGCCTGATGGCGCGTCCGGATGGCTCGATCATCGAGACGCCCATCAAGGCGAACTTCCGCGAAGGCCTGAACGTGCAGGAGTACTTCAACTCCACCCACGGTGCCCGTAAGGGTCTGGCCGATACCGCGCTGAAGACGGCGAACTCCGGTTACCTGACCCGTCGTCTGGTCGACGTGGCGCAGGATGTGGTGATCACCGAGGTGGATTGCGGTACCACCGAAGGCCTGACCATGACTCCGATCGTGGAAGGCGGCGACGTCGTGGAGCCGTTGAAGGACCGCGTGCTGGGTCGTGTGGTGGCCGAGGACGTGTTCCTGCCGGGCAACGACGAAGATCCGATCGTGACCCGCAACACCCTGCTCGACGAAGCCTGGGTCGCCAAGCTGGAAGATGCCGGCGTGCAGAGCATCAAGGTGCGCTCGACGATCTCCTGCGCCTCGGCGTTCGGCGTCTGCGGCCGTTGCTACGGCCGCGATCTGGCCCGTGGCCACATCGTCAACATCGGTGAAGCGGTCGGCGTCATCGCCGCCCAGTCGATCGGCGAGCCGGGTACCCAGCTGACCATGCGTACCTTCCACATCGGTGGTGCGGCATCGCGTGCGGCTGCGGTGGACAACATCACGGTGAAGACCACCGGTTCGGTGAAGTTCAACAACCTCAAGTCGGTCGAGCACGCCAACGGCTCGCTGGTTGCGGTGTCGCGTTCGGGCGAAATCTCGGTGCTCGATGCCCACGGCCGTGAGCGCGAGCGTTACAAGCTGCCGTACGGCTCGATGATCGCGTCCAAGGACGGCGATGCAGTGAAGGCTGGCCAGACCGTGGCCAACTGGGACCCGCATAACCACCCGATCGTTTCGGAAGTGGCCGGTTTCATCCGCTTCATCGACTTCATCGACGGCGTCACCGTCATCGAGAAGACCGACGAACTGACCGGCCTCGCCTCGCGCGAGATCACCGATCCGAAGCGTCGTGGTTCGCAGGCCAAGGAGCTGCGCCCGATCGTGCGCATCGTCGATGCCAAGGGCAATGACCTGACCATCCCGAACACCGACCTGCCGGCCCAGTACCTGTTGCCGCCGCGCTCGATCGTCAACCTGCAGGACGGCGCCGCCGTCGGCGTGGGCGACGTGGTCGCCAAGATCCCGCAGGAAGCGTCCAAGACCCGTGACATCACCGGTGGTCTGCCGCGCGTTGCCGATCTGTTCGAGGCGCGCAAGCCGAAGGATCCGGCGATCCTGGCCGAGCGTTCGGGCATCATCAGCTTCGGCAAGGACACCAAGGGCAAGCAGCGCCTGATCATCAAGGACACCGATGGTTCCGAACACGAAGAGCTGATCCCGAAGTACCGTCAGGTGATCGTGTTCGAAGGCGAGCACGTGACCAAGGGCGAAACCATCGTGGACGGCGAGCCGAGCCCGCAGGACATCCTGCGTCTGCTGGGCGTCGAACCGCTGGCAGCCTACCTGGTCAAGGAAATCCAGGACGTGTACCGCCTGCAGGGCGTGAAGATCAACGACAAGCACATCGAGGTGATCACCCGCCAGATGCTGCGCAAGGTCGAGATCACCGACCAGGGCAGCAGCAAGTTCCTGAATGGCGAGCAGGCCGAGCGCCAGCGCGTCATCGAGGAAAATGCCCGCCTGGCGGTCCGCAACGAGCTGCCGGCCCGTTTCGATCCGGTCCTGCTGGGCATCACCAAGGCCTCGCTGGCGACCGAGTCGTTCATTTCGGCCGCATCGTTCCAGGAAACCACCCGCGTGCTGACCGAAGCTGCCGTCCGCGGCACCTCGGACAACCTGCGCGGCCTGAAGGAAAACGTCATCGTCGGCCGCCTGATCCCGGCCGGTACCGGTCTGGCGTACCACGCCAACCGCCGCCGCAACGCCTCCGGGCTGACCGAGTCGGAAATGCAGACCCTGTCCGGTTCGCCGGTCCTGGCTGCACCGGTTGCGGACGTGGTGGTCGAAGCCACCGATGCCGACCAGGCAGCGGACGAGTGATGAAACCGGTCCGGCCCTCGGGCCGGACCATCTTCCGGTAGTGGCCGACCCTTGGTCGGGCGGATCGGAAGGGGCAGGGCACGGCCATTGGCCGCGCCCGGCCGAACCCAGCGGTGGCGTAATCGCCACCGATGCGGTAGGATGCCGGCCGGTCCGCGAAAGGGGGCCGGTTTTGACAACCTGAACGGGGGGCATGGAGAAGGCTCCCCTGTAACGGCCCGGGATCAGGGCTGGCTTGGCGTGTGCGCATTTGACTGCGTTTTCGCCAGGTTGCTACAATCGTCTGTCTCAGCAGGCCGGTTTTACGCCTGCTCGCACAAATCCGCATTCATGGCCGGTTTTTTCACTGGCCTCTCTCAGAAGAACATACTGATGGCGACGATCAATCAGCTTGTCCGCAAGCCGCGGCAGGCAACCACTTATAAGAGTGCCTCCCCGGCCCTCGATAAGTGCCCCCAGCGACGTGGCGTCTGCACGCGCGTGTACACCACCACTCCGAAGAAGCCGAACTCGGCGCTTCGCAAGGTTGCCAAGGTTCGCCTGACCAACCAGGAAGAAGTGATTAGCTATATCGGCGGCGAAGGCCACAACCTGCAGGAGCACTCCGTGGTCCTGATCCGTGGCGGCCGCGTCAAGGATCTGCCGGGTGTGCGTTACCACACTGTGCGTGGCTCGCTGGACGCCTCCGGCGTTGCCAAGCGTCGCCAGGGCCGTTCCAAGTACGGCGCCAAGCGTCCGAAGAGCTAAGGGAAAGTACAATGTCTCGTAAAGGTAATACGCCGCAGCGCGCAGTCCTGCCGGATCCGAAGCACGGAAGTGAAACCATCGCCCGTTTCATCAACATGGTCATGTTGAGTGGCAAGAAGTCGGTCGCTGAAAAGATCGTCTACGGCGCCATGGACGTGATCGGCGAAAAGAACCCGAACACCGTCGAGCTGGTTCAGAAGGCTCTGGAAAACGTGGCTCCGTCGGTCGAAGTCAAGTCCCGCCGTGTCGGTGGTGCCACCTACCAGGTGCCGGTCGAAGTGCGTTCGTCGCGCAAGATGGCGCTGGCCATGCGTTGGCTGATCGACTCGGCGCGCAAGCGTGGTGAGAACACCATGCCGAAGAAGCTGGCTGCCGAACTGCTGGACGCCTCGGAAAACCGTGGTGGCGCCATCAAGAAGCGCGAAGAAACCCACCGTATGGCCGAAGCCAACAAGGCATTCGCCCACTACCGCTGGTGAGTTTGACGGCCTTGCAAAACAGGCGCAGCGGCACTATCTAGTGCCGCTTCGCGGCACCTGGGGTGTCGCGCCAATCCGAAGGCCGCCGAAAGGCGGCGTTCGGCCATCCGAATTCCAAGAAATTGAGAGGCTCCCGTGGCCCGCAACACTCCCATCGAGCGTTACCGCAACTTCGGCATCATGGCTCACATCGATGCCGGCAAGACCACCACGTCCGAGCGCATCCTGTTCTACACCGGCAAGAGCCACAAGATCGGTGAAGTGCATGATGGCGCTGCCACCATGGACTGGATGGAGCAGGAGCAGGAGCGTGGCATCACGATCCAGTCCGCTGCCACCACCGCGTTCTGGAAGGGCATGGACAAGTCCTTGCCGGAGCATCGCTTCAACATCATCGACACCCCCGGGCACGTCGACTTCACCATCGAAGTCGAGCGTTCGCTGCGCGTGCTCGACGGTGCGGTGTTCGTGCTGTGCGCCGTCGGTGGCGTGCAGCCGCAGTCGGAAACCGTGTGGCGCCAGGCCAACCGGTACAAAGTGCCGCGTATTGCCTTCGTCAACAAGATGGACCGCACCGGCGCCAACTTCACCAAGGTCGTTGGCCAGTTGAAGGCCAAGCTGGGCGCCACCGCCGTGCCGATGCAGCTGCCGATCGGCGCCGAAGAAAACTTCAAGGGCGTGGTCGACCTGATCAAGATGAAGGCCATCCATTGGGATGAAGCCTCGCAGGGCATGAAGTTCGAGTACCTGGAGATCCCGGCCGACATGCAGGCGGAGGCCGAAGCGGCCCGCACCTTCATGATCGAGGCGGCGGCTGAAGCCAGCGAAGAGCTGATGGAAAAGTACCTGGGCGGCGAAGAGCTGACCGAGGCCGAGATCGTCGAAGCCCTGCGCGTGCGCACCCTGGCCACCGACATCGTGCCGATGTACTGCGGCTCGGCGTTCAAGAACAAGGGCGTGCAGGCCATGCTGGACGGCGTGGTGCAGCTGCTGCCGTCGCCGATCGACGTGCCGGACGTGACCGGTACCGACGTGGACGATGAAACCATCGCCCTGAGCCGCAAGTCCGACGACAAGGCCCCGTTCTCGGCGCTGGCCTTCAAGATCATCACCGACCCGTTCGTCGGCGCGCTGACCTTCTTCCGTGTCTACTCGGGCACGCTGAATGCCGGCGACCAGCTGCTGAACTCGGTGAAGGGCAAGAAGGAGCGCATCGGCCGCATCCTGCAGATGCACTCCAACGATCGCGAAGAAATCAAGGAAGTGCTGGCCGGCGACATCGCCGCGGCGGTGGGCCTGAAGGACACCACCACCGGCGATACCCTGTGCTCGCAGGACCACCCGATCATCCTGGAGCGCATGGTGTTCCCGGAGCCGGTCATCTCGATGGCTGTCGAGCCGAAGACCAAGTCCGACCAGGAAAAGATGGGTCTGGCACTGGGTCGTCTGGCCCAGGAAGATCCGTCGTTCCGCGTCAAGACCGACGAAGAATCCGGCCAGACCATCATCTCCGGCATGGGCGAGCTGCACCTGGACATCATCGTTGATCGCATGAAGCGCGAGTTCAACGTTGAAGCCAACGTCGGCAAGCCGCAGGTGGCGTACCGCGAAACCATCCAGATGGCCGACGTCAAGTCGGACTACAAGCACGCCAAGCAGTCCGGTGGTAAGGGTCAGTACGGTCACGTCGTGATCGAGCTGTCGCCGATCACCGCTGAAGACCGTGCCGATCCCAAGCTGTCCGCTGCGATCAAGGATGACTTCCTGTTCATCAACGACATCACCGGTGGCGTGATTCCGAAGGAATTCATTCCGTCGATCGAAAAGGGCCTGCGCGAAACCATCACCAGCGGTCCGCTGGCCGGCTTCCCGGTCGTGGATGTCAAGGTGAAGCTGGTGTTCGGCTCGTACCATGACGTCGACTCCTCGGAAATGGCGTTCAAGCTCGCGTCCTCGATGGCCTTCAAGCAGGGCTTCCAGAAGGCCAAGCCGGTCCTGCTGGAGCCGATCATGAAGGTCGAGATCGTGACCCCGGAGGATTACCAGGGTGACGTGATGGGCGACGTCAGCCGTCGTCGTGGCGTGCTGCAGGGTTCGAGCACCACCGGTGACGGTTCGGCCAGCATCATCAACGCGATGATCCCGCTGGGCGAAATGTTCGGTTACGCCACCTCGCTGCGTTCGCAGACCCAGGGTCGTGCGACGTTCACGATGGAGTTCGACCACTACGAGCCGGCGCCGAACAACATCGCCGAAACCGTGATCAAGAAGTCCTGAGCGTAAGCTCAGGCCTTCACCTCTTTCTTTCTGATATCCAAGGTATAAAACAATGGCAAAGGGTAAGTTCGAGCGCACCAAGCCGCACGTCAACGTCGGCACCATTGGTCACGTCGATCATGGCAAGACCACGCTGACCGCCGCACTGACCAAGATCGGTGCCGAGCGTTTCGGTGGCGAATTCAAGGATTACTCGGCGATCGACGCCGCGCCGGAAGAGAAGGCGCGTGGCATCACGATCTCGACCGCGCACGTCGAATACGAATCCGAAAACCGTCATTACGCCCACGTCGATTGCCCGGGCCATGCCGACTACGTCAAGAACATGATCACCGGTGCTGCGCAGATGGACGGCGCGATCCTGGTCTGTTCGGCCGCTGACGGCCCGATGCCGCAGACCCGCGAGCACATCCTGCTGTCGCGTCAGGTCGGCGTGCCGTACATCGTCGTGTTCCTGAACAAGGCCGACATGGTGGACGACGCCGAGCTGCTGGAACTGGTCGAAATGGAAGTCCGCGAGCTGCTCAGCAAGTACGACTTCCCGGGCGACGACACCCCGATCATCTCGGGCTCGGCCCGTCTGGCGCTGGAAGGCGACCAGAGCGAAATCGGCGTGCCGGCCGTGATCAAGCTGGTCGAAGCTCTCGACAGCTGGATCCCGACCCCGGAGCGCGACATCGACAAGCCGTTCCTGATGCCGGTGGAAGACGTGTTCTCGATCTCCGGCCGCGGCACCGTGGTGACCGGTCGTATCGAGCGCGGCGTGATCAAGGTCGGCGAAGAAATCGAAATCGTCGGTATCCGTCCGGTCCAGAAGACCACCGTCACCGGCGTGGAAATGTTCCGCAAGCTGCTCGACCAGGGTCAGGCAGGCGACAACGCCGGTCTGCTGCTGCGCGGCACCAAGCGTGACGACGTCGAGCGTGGCCAGGTCCTGGCCAAGCCGGGTTCGATCAAGCCGCACACCACCTTCGATGCCGAAGTGTACGTACTGTCCAAGGATGAAGGCGGCCGTCACACCCCGTTCTTCAAGGGCTACCGTCCGCAGTTCTACTTCCGCACCACCGACATCACCGGCGCTTGCGAACTGCCGGAAGGTGTGGAAATGGTGATGCCGGGCGACAACGTGAAGATGGTTGTCACCCTGATCAACCCGGTCGCGATGGACGAAGGCCTGCGTTTCGCCATCCGTGAAGGCGGTCGTACCGTCGGCGCCGGCGTGGTCTCCAAGATCATCGCGTAATCTGTTAGAATCTGCGCCCCGATGTTGCCTGGGTAGGGCATCGGGGCGTAACCAAACGGGAAAAGAGGCGCAGGATGCTCCTCGTGTTCCCCAGACCAGGAAGGGTCGCGCCATTCAGGCTTTGTCAACAGGACCCCTGTTGACTGCCAAGTTGTATGCGCGCTATACTTTTTGTCTGGGCAGATCGGGAGACCGGTCTGCCTCGATTTTTGAGGTCTATGGAAAGATCTTGTCGCCGCGCAGGAATGTGCGGCGTCCGCATTCAGGATATTCATGGGACAAGGCAACCCAGAGGCCTTGTCCGTCGCTCTTTTAACGAAGGAACCCACCGTCATGGCGGACCAAAAGATCCGGATTCGGCTGAAGGCGTTCGATCATCGTTTGATCGACCGTTCGGCCAGCGAGATCGTAGAAACGGCAAAGCGGACCGGCGCGCAAGTGCGTGGCCCGATCCCGCTGCCGACCAAGATCGAGCGTTACACCATTCTCGTTTCCCCGCACGTCGACAAGGACGCGCGTGACCAGTACGAGACCCGCACGCACAAGCGCGTGCTCGATATCGTCGACCCCAACGACAAGACCGTGGACGCGCTGATGAAGCTCGAACTGGCTGCCGGCGTCGACGTTCAGATCAAGCTGACCTGAGGACTACGACCATGACGAAGAAATATTCGTTGGGCTTCGTGGGCCGCAAGGCTGGCATGAGCCGCGTTTTCACTGAAGATGGCCAGGCCATCCCGGTGACCCTGATTGAAGCAACCCCGAACCGCATCGCGCAGATCAAGACCGTCGAATCTGACGGCTACAGCGCCGTGCAGGTGACCGTCGGCGCGCGTCGCGCTGCCCTGGTCAACAAGCCGGAAGCCGGTCACTTCGCCAAGGCGAAGGTCGAAGCCGGTCGTGGCCTGTGGGAATTCCGCGTTGAAGACGCCCAGCTCGGCGATTTCGCCGTCGGCGGCGAAGTCAAGGCGGACATCTTTGAAGTTGGCCAGAAGGTCGACGTCCAGGGTGTCACCAAGGGTAAGGGCTTCCAGGGCACCATCAAGCGCTACAACTTCCGTATGGGCGATGCAACCCACGGTAACTCGCTGTCGCATCGCGCGCCGGGTTCCTTGGGCCAGCGCCAGACCCCGGGTCGCGTTTTCCCGGGTAAGAAGATGTCCGGCCACATGGGTTCGGTGCAGCAGAGCACCCAGGGCCTTGAAGTGGTGAAGGTCGATGTCGAGCGTGGTCTGATCGCTATTCGTGGTGCCGTTCCGGGCGCAGCGGGTGGTGACGTGATCGTTCGTCCGGCTAGCAAGGCATAAGGAGAGATGACGATGGAACTCGTTATCACGGGTAGCAACAACAAGGTCTCGGTTTCCGATGCCGTGTTCGGTCGCGATTTCAGCGAAGATCTGGTTCACCAGGTCGTCGTTGCTTACCGCAACGCCGGTCGCGCCGGCACCAAGGCACAGAAGACTCGCTCTGAAGTGGCTGGTACCACCAAGAAGTCGAAGAAGCAGAAGGGCGGCGGCGCGCGTCATGGCGCACTGACGGCTCCGATCTTCGTCGGCGGTGGTGTCACCTTCGCGGCCAAGCCGCGCAGCTTCGAGCAGAAGGTCAACCGCAAGCAGTACCGTGCAGCCATGTGCGCGATCCTGTCCGAGCTGAACCGTCAGGGCCGTTTGACGATCGTGGAGTCCTTCGATGTCGAAGCGACCAACACCAAGTCGTTGATCGCCAAGCTGGCCGGCCTGGAAGTGGGCAAGCGCCCGCTGATCGTCACCGAAGACGCTTCCGAGCACCTGTACCTGTCGGCGCGCAACATTCCCTACGTGGAAGTGCGTGACGTGCAGGGTCTGGACCCGGTGTCGCTGGTCGGTGCCGACACGGTCGTCATCACCGCTGACGCGGTCAAGAAGGTCGAGGAGTGGCTGGCATGAGCAGCAACGAAAAAGTCTTCAGCGTGCTGCGCGCTCCGCGAGTCTCCGAAAAGACCGCGCGCCTGCAGGAACATTCCAACCAGTATGTCTTCGAAGTTTCGAACGAAGCCACCAAGGCCGATGTAAAGGCCGCGGTTGAGCAGCTGTTCGACGTCAAGGTCGAATCGGTCAACGTGCTGAACGTGAAGGGCAAGAACAAGTCCTTCCGTAACCGCACCGGCCGCCGCGGCGATTGGCGCAAGGCGTACGTGCGTCTCGCCGATGGCCAGTCCATCGATGTAACGGCCAAGGCCTGAGGTACATCCCATGCCATTGATGAAATTCAAGCCCACTTCCCCCGGCCGCCGTTCGGCCGTGCGCGTGGTTACGCCCGATCTGCACAAGGGCGCACCGCACGCAGCGTTGCTGGAGCCGCAGAGCAAGTCCGGTGGTCGTAACCACCACGGCCGCATCACCACCCGTCACGTTGGTGGTGGCCACAAGCAGCACTACCGTGTCATCGACTTCAAGCGCAACAAGGAAGGCATTCCGGCGCGCGTGGAACGCATCGAATACGATCCGAACCGCACCGCCCATATCGCCCTGCTGTGCTACGTCGACGGCGAGCGCCGCTACATCATCGCACCGAAGGGCCTCAAGGCCGGTGACCAGGTGATCGCGGGTTCGGATGCGCCGATCAAGACCGGCAACACCCTGCCGCTGCGCAACATCCCGGTCGGTACCACTGTCCACGGCATCGAACTGAAGCCGGGCAAGGGTGCGCAGATCGCGCGTGCCGCCGGCGCTGCCGTGCAGCTCGTCGCTCGTGAAGGCATCTACGCCACCCTGCGCCTGCGCTCGGGTGAAATGCGTAAGGTTCCGGTCGAGTGCCGTGCCACCATCGGTGAAGTCGGCAACGACGAACACAACCTGGAAAAGCTGGGCAAGGCTGGCGCCAAGCGCTGGCGTGGTGTCCGCCCGACCGTTCGTGGTGCTGCCATGAACCCGGTTGACCATCCGCACGGTGGTGGTGAGGCGAAGGCCGGCCAGGGTAATCCGCATCCGGTCACCCCGTGGGGTGTTCCGACCAAGGGTTACAAGACGCGCAAGAACAAGCGCACCCAGCAATTCATCGTCCGCGATCGTAGGGGCTAATCGACCATGGCACGTTCACTCAAGAAGGGCCCGTTCGTCGATCACCACCTCGTCAAGAAGGTGGAGGCCGCTGCGGGTAGCAAGAAGCCGATCAAGACCTGGTCGCGCCGTTCGATGATCCTGCCGGAAATGGTAGGCATCACCATCGCCGTTCATAACGGCAAGAACCACGTTCCGGTGCTCGTCAACGAGAACATGGTCGGCCACAAGCTCGGCGAATTTGCCATCACCCGGACCTTCAAGGGTCACGGTGGTGACAAGAAGTCGGGCAAGTAAGGAGAGATGACAATGGAAGCGAAAGCAATCCTGCGCTCCGCGCGCATCTCTGCGCAGAAAGCCCGCCTGGTCGCAGACCAGGTGCGCGGCCTGCCGGCCGAGCGTGCGGTCAACCTGCTGAAGTTTTCGGATAAGAAGGCTGCCCACCTGATCAAGAAGGTGGTGGAGTCGGCTATCGCAAATGCCGAAAACAACCAGGGCGCCGACGTCGACGAGCTGAAGGTTCAGACCATCATGGTAGATGAAGGTCCGACCCTGAAGCGTTTCATGGCGCGGGCGAAAGGCCGCGGCACCCGCATCCTCAAGCGCACCAGCCACATCACTGTGGTTGTGGGCGCCGGCAAGTAAGCGGAAAGGAAAACACCATGGGTCATAAAGTTCATCCGATTGGTATCCGCCTCGGCATTTCCAAGGACTGGAACTCCAAGTGGTACGCCAACAAGGCCGAGTTCGCTGGTTATCTGGCGGCCGACCTGAAGGTGCGGGAAATGCTGCGCAAGAAGCTCGCGCAGGCCGGCATCAGCAAGATCCTGATCGAGCGTCCGGCAAAGACCGCTCGCGTGACGATCCACACCGCCCGTCCGGGCGTGGTGATCGGCAAGCGTGGCGAGGACATCGAAAAGCTGCGCAAGGAAGTGAGCGAAATGATGGGCGTTCCGGCGCACATCAACGTCACCGAAGTGCGCAAGCCCGAGCTGGACGCCCAGCTGGTTGCCGAGTCCATCGCGCAGCAGCTTGAGCGTCGCATCATGTTCCGCCGCGCGATGAAGCGTTCGGTCGGCAACGCGATGCGCCTCGGTGCCCTGGGCATCAAGGTCAACGTCGGTGGCCGCTTGAACGGCGCGGAAATCGCCCGTTCGGAGTGGTACCGCGAAGGCCGCGTGCCGCTGCATACGCTGCGTGCCGACATCGACTATGGTTTCGCTGAAGCCAAGACGACCTACGGCATCATCGGCATCAAGGTCTGGATCTACAAGGGCGAAGTCTTCGATTTCTCCCAGGTTGGCCAGGAAAAGCAGGACGACTCCCCGCGCAACGATCGTCATGATCGCGGCGACCGCGGTGACCGCCCGTCGCGCCCGGCTCGTGAAGCGAGGTAACGACAATGTTGCAACCCAAGCGAACCAAATACCGCAAGGTACACAAGGGCCGTAACGATGGTCTGAGCTGGAGCGGCAACGCCGTCAGCTTTGGCGAATACGGCCTCAAGGCAACCGCTCATGGTCAGCTGACCGCGCGTCAGATCGAAGCGGCCCGCCGCTCGATCAGCCGCTACGTCAAGCGCGGCGGCAAGATGTGGATCCGAGTGTTCCCCGACAAGCCGATCACCAAGAAGCCCATCGAAGTGCGAATGGGTTCTGGTAAGGGCAACGTGGAATACTGGGTAGCCCAGATCCAGCCCGGCCGCATGATCTATGAAATCGAAGGCGTCGCAGAGGACGTGGCACGTGAGGCGTTCCGCCTGGCAGCCGCCAAGCTCTCCGTGACCACCACTTTCGTGACCCGGACGGTGCTCTGATGGATATCAAACAACTTCGCGAAAAGTCGGCTGACGACTTGAAGAGCCACCTGATCGACCTGCGTAAGGAGCAGTTCTCGCTCCGTATGCAGCAGGTCACTGGCCAGCTGCCGAAGACCCACGAAACCCGCCGGGTTCGCCGCGAGATTGCTCGCGTCAAGACCCTGCTCGGCAGCACCAAGTAAGGATGGCCGCGATGAGCGAAAATACTGAAAACAAAACGCTGCGTACGGTCGAAGGCCGTGTCGTCAGCAACAAGATGGACAAGACGGTCACCGTGTTGGTGGAGCGCCTGGTCAAGCACGCCCTGTACGGCAAGTACATCAAGCGTTCGACCAAGCTGCACGCACACGACGCCGACAACGCCTGCAACGAAGGCGATGTCGTCCGCGTGACCGAAATTGCTCCGATGTCCAAGACCAAGAACTGGCGCGTGGTGGAAGTCATCACGCGTGCGGCTGAATAAGGAGATCTGAATCATGATCCAGATGCAGAGCTACCTCGAGGTCGCGGACAATTCCGGTGCCAAGGAAGTGATGTGCATCAAGGTGCTGGGCGGCTCCAAGCGTCGCTACGCCCACATTGGTGACATCATCAAGGTCACCGTGAAGGATGCAATTCCGCGCGGCAAGGTCAAGAAGGGTGAAGTGTTCGACGCCGTCGTGGTGCGTACCCGCAAGGGTGTGCGTCGCGCCGACGGTTCGCTGATCCGTTTCGACGCCAACGCTGCGGTCCTGCTCAATAACAAGCAAGAGCCGATCGGCACCCGCATCTTCGGACCGGTGACGCGTGAACTTCGTACCGAGAAGTTCATGAAGATCGTCTCGCTCGCTCCCGAAGTGCTGTGAGCGACAGGAGATAATCATGGCTAACCGTATCAAGAAGGGCGACCAGGTCGTCGTCAACACCGGCAAGGACAAGGGCAAGCAGGGCGAAGTCGTCCGCGTCGACGGCGATCGTGTGATCGTCGCCAACGTGAACATCGTCAAGCGCCACACCAAGCCGAACCCGCAGGCAGGCGTTGCCGGCGGCGTGGTCGAGCGTGAAGCGTCGATCCATATCTCCAACGTGAATGTGCTGAACCCGGCTTCGGGCAAGGGCGAACGCGTTGGTTTCAAGGTGCTGGAGGATGGACGCAAACTGCGTGTGTTCCGCTCCAGCGGTGAGGCGCTCGACGCCTGAGGATGCGCTGATGAATACCCGTCTCGAAAAGTTCTACAAGGAAGAAGTGGTGCCGGCGCTGATGAAGCAGTTCGGCTACACCAATCCGATGCAGGTTCCGAAGCTGGTCAAGGTCACCCTGAACATGGGTGTCGGCGAAGCGGCCACGAACAAGAAGATTCTGGAAAATGCCGTCGCCGACATGGCCAAGGTCTCCGGTCAGAAGCCGATCGTGACCAAGTCCCGCGTCTCGGTGGCATCGTTCAAGATCCGCGATGGTTGGCCGATCGGCTGCAAGACCACGCTGCGTCGTGAAAAGATGTATGAGTTCATGGATCGCCTGATCAACATCTCGCTGCCGCGCGTGCGCGACTTCCGTGGTGTCTCGGGTCGCTCCTTCGACGGTCGTGGCAACTTCAACATGGGTGTGAAGGAACAGATCATCTTCCCGGAAATCGACTTCGACGCTGTCGACGCGATTCGCGGCATGGATATCGCCATCACCACCACCGCCAAGACCGATGCGGAAGCGAAGGCGCTGCTTGCAGCGTTCAAGTTCCCGTTCCGTAACTGATACGTCGAGGAAACCGAAATGGCAAAGACCTCCATGGTCAACCGCGACCTGAAGCGGGCCAAGCTCGCTGTCAAGTACGCCGGCAAGCGTGACGCGCTGAAGAAGATCATCGCCAGCACCACCGCTTCGTACGACGAAAAGGCCGAGGCCGTCATCAAGTTGCAGAAGCTGCCGCGCGATTCGTCGCCGAGCCGCCACCGCAACCGCTGCGAACTGTCCGGCCGCCCGCGTGGCGTGTACAGCAAGTTCGGCCTGGGCCGCAACAAGCTGCGCGAAGCCACCATGCGCGGCGACGTGCCGGGCCTGCGCAAGGCCAGC
Organism: Stenotrophomonas sp. KH_029; assembly: GCF_057839765.1. NCBI lineage: Bacteria > Pseudomonadati > Pseudomonadota > Gammaproteobacteria > Lysobacterales > Lysobacteraceae > Stenotrophomonas > Stenotrophomonas sp. KH_029. The sequence continues at coordinate 901,392 of NZ_CM174498.1, forward strand.
TGGTAAGGGATCGCTCCCGCAACCTGGCCCGCGCTTCACGGCGCGGGGCAGGGGGAAGGGGCCGGTTGTTCAGGTTTCTTCCCGATTAAGAGAGCCCGGCGCAAGTCGGGCTCTTTTTGCCGTATACTCCCGCGTCTTGCCTTTTCACAAGGGCGGGGTATGGCGCCGGCTGCTGGCCGGCCCACCATCGTTCCAGGGGCCCTGGCCCATCCCAGGAAGACACAAGATTTTCGCGAAAGCGGATATCGGTGCACTCAAAGGTATCGACTATGAGCATGACTGATCCCATCGCCGACCTGCTGGTACGCATCAAGAATGCGGCCGCGGTTGGCAAACAGACGGTGAAGGCACCGTCGTCCAAGATCAAGGTGGCAATCGCCCAGGTCCTGAAGGACGAGGGTTACATCACCGATCTGCGCGTGACCCCGCTCGAGAACAACAAGTCCGAGCTGGAAATCGTGCTGAAGTATTTCGAGGGCAAGCCGGTCATCGAGACCCTGAAGCGTTTCTCGCGTTCGGGCCTTCGCCAGTACCGTGGCAAGTCCGAGCTGCCGAAGGTCCTCAACGGCCTGGGCATCTCCATCATCTCCACCTCCAAGGGCATCATGACCGATGCGCAGGCGCGCCAGTTGGGCGTCGGCGGCGAAGTCCTGTGCTTCGTGGCCTAAGGCGAGAAGGAAACTACTATGTCCCGCGTAGCCAAGAAGCCAATCAACCTGCCCAAGGGCGTTGAACTGACCATCCAGCCGGAATCCGTGAGCGTGAAGGGCCCCAAGGGCACCCTGTCGCTTGCCAAGGTTGCCGGTGTCGAAATCACCGTTGACAACGGCGTTGCCAGCCTGGCCGCCAACGATGCTTCGCTGGTCGCCCTCACCGGCACCGTGCGCGCCATCCTGGCCAACATGGTCCACGGCGTGACCGAAGGCTTCGAGCGCAAGCTCGAGCTGGTCGGCGTGGGTTACCGTGCCGCCATGCAGGGCAAGGACCTGAACCTGTCGCTGGGCTTCTCGCACCCGGTCGTGTTCGTGGCGCCGGAAGGCATCACCATCTCGACCCCGACCCAGACCGAAGTTCTGGTCCAGGGCAACGACAAGCAGCGCGTCGGTGAAGTTGCCGCCAAGATTCGTGGCTTCCGTCCGCCGGAGCCCTACAAGGGCAAGGGTGTGAAGTACGCCGGCGAAGTCATCATTCGTAAGGAAGCCAAGAAGGCCTAATCAGGCGCGGGAACTTCCACGGAAGCCTGGCCGTCAGCGGCCGGGTTTCTCAAAGCAAAAGCCCGCTTTACTTCAGCTTTCAAGGAACTCAAATCATGAGCATCAACAAGAACATCGCCCGCCTGCGTCGCGCCAAGTCGACCCGTGCACACATCCGCGTTCTCGGCGTGCCGCGTCTGTCGGTGCTGCGCACCGGTCAGCACCTGTACGCCCAGGTCTTCACCGCCGATGGCTCCAAGGTGCTGGCTGCTGCCAACACCACCCAGGCCGACGTCAAGGAAGGCCTGAAGAACGGCAAGAACAGCGACGCCGCCGCCAAGGTGGGCAAGCTGGTCGCCGAGCGCGCCAAGGCCGCGGGCATCGAGAAGGTCGCTTTCGACCGCTCGGGCTACCGCTACCATGGCCGCATCAAGGCGCTGGCCGATGCAGCCCGCGAAGGCGGCCTGCAGTTCTAAGGGACAAGGAAGCGGGGCATCGCCCCGTTTCCGCCTGCCCGCCGGCGTGGGTTACGCCGGACGACGTCCTTCTTCTGCAGGGGCGATCGGTCCACCGCACCATTCCACAGCTATAAGCGGCCTCGAGCCGTACATACTCAATCAATCAAGGAATCAACATGGCAGAAGAACGTCAGCAGCGGGGTCGCGATCGCGACCGTAACCGCGAAGAGAAAGTCGACGACGGCATGATCGAAAAGCTGGTCGCGGTCAACCGCGTCAGCAAGACGGTCAAGGGTGGTCGTCAGTTCACCTTCACCGCACTGACCGTGGTCGGTGACGGCGCAGGCAAGGTCGGTTTCGGCTACGGCAAGGCGCGTGAAGTGCCGGTCGCGATCCAGAAGTCGATGGAGCAGGCCCGCAAGAACCTGGCCGACGTCGATCTGAACAACGGCACCCTGTGGCACCCGGTGAAGTCCGGCCACGGCGCAGCCCGCGTGTTCATGATGCCGGCCTCGGAAGGTACCGGTGTGATCGCCGGTGGTGCCATGCGCGCCGTGCTGGAAGCGGTTGGCGTCAAGAACGTGCTGGCCAAGGCCGTCGGTTCGCGCAACCCGATCAACCTGGTTCGCGCCACGCTGAAGGGCCTGTCCGAAATGCAGTCGCCGGTCCGCATCGCGGCCAAGCGCGGCAAGAAGGTGGAGGATCTCAACCATGGCTAATGACACCGTCAAGACCGTCAAGGTCCGCCTCGTCGGTGGCCTGCGTGGCACCCAGTCGCGTCACCGCCTGTCGGTGCGTGCCTTGGGCCTGAACAAGCTCAACGATGTGCGTGAACTGAAGGACAGCCCGCAGGTTCGCGGCCTGATCAACAAGGTCCACTACCTCGTCAAGGTTGAGGAATAATCCAATGACCATGCATCTGAATGAATTGAGCCCGGCACCGGGCGCGCGCAAAGAGCGCACCCGCGTCGGCCGTGGTATCGGTTCGGGCCTGGGCAAGACCTGCGGCCGCGGCCACAAGGGTTCGTTCGCCCGTAAGGGTGGCGGCAAGATCAAGGCCGGCTTCGAAGGCGGCCAGACCCCCATGCAGCGTCGTCTGCCGAAGGTCGGTTTCCGTTCCAAGATCGCCAAGGACACCGCTGAAGTGCTGTCCTACCATCTGGATCGCCTGGAAGCTGGCGAGATCGACTTTGCCGCGCTGCGCGCTGCCAAGCTGGTCCCGAGCAGCGCCAAGCGCGCCAAGATCGTGCTGAAGGGTGAGCTGACCAAGGCTTTCGTCCTGAAGGGCATTGCTGCAACGGCCGGTGCTAAGGCTGTGATCGAAGCTGCCGGCGGCAGCGTACAGGAGTAAGACATGGCGCAAGCTGGCATTGGTAACCTCGGCGGCGGGCTCGGCAAGTTCACGGAACTTCGCCAGCGACTGCTGTTTGTTGTCGGGGCTTTGATCGTCTATCGCATTGGCTGTTATGTGCCGGTGCCGGGCGTCAATCCCGATGCCATGCTTGCGCTCATGCAGGCGCAGGGCGGCGGCATCGTGGACATGTTCAACATGTTCTCGGGCGGCGCCCTGCACCGTTTCAGCATTTTCGCGCTGAACGTGATGCCGTACATTTCGGCATCCATCGTGATGCAGCTGGCGGTGCACATCTTCCCGGCATTGAAGGCAATGCAGAAGGAAGGTGAATCCGGCCGCCGCAAGATCACCCAATATTCCCGCATCGGCGCCGTGTTGCTGGCGGTGGTGCAGGGCGGCAGCATCGCGCTGGCGCTGCAGAACCAGTTGTCCCCCAGTGGCGCGCCGGTGGTATACGCGCCGGGCATGGGCTTCGTGCTCACCGCCATCATCGCGTTGACCGCCGGTACGATCTTCCTGATGTGGGTCGGCGAGCAGGTCACCGAGCGTGGCATCGGCAACGGCGTGTCGCTGATCATCTTCGCCGGCATCGTCGCCGGGCTGCCGGGCGCGGTCATCCACACCGTGGAAGCCTACCGCGACGGCAACATGAGCTTCATCGCGCTGCTGCTGATCGTGCTGGTGGTGCTGGCCTTCACCTATTTCGTGGTGTTCGTCGAACGCGGCCAGCGCCGGATCACGGTCAACTACGCACGCCGCCAGGGCGGCCGCAACGCGTACATGAACCAGACCTCGTTCCTGCCGCTGAAGCTGAACATGGCGGGCGTGATCCCGGCCATCTTCGCCTCGTCGATCCTCGCGTTCCCGACCACCCTGGCCATGTGGTCCGGCCAGGCCAGCTCGGCTACCTGGCTGCAGAAGGTGGCCAATGCGCTGGGCCCGGGCGAACCGCTGCACATGATCGTGTTCGCGGCGTTGATCACCGGTTTCGCGTTCTTCTATACCGCGCTGGTGTTCAACTCGCAGGAAACCGCCGACAACCTGAAGAAGTCGGGTGCGCTGATCCCGGGCATCCGTCCGGGCAAGGCCACCGCCGACTACGTGGATGCCGTGCTGACCCGCCTGACCGCGGCCGGCTCGCTGTACCTGGTGATCGTGTGCCTGTTGCCTGAGATCATGCGTACCCAGCTGGGCGCGTCCTTCTACTTCGGCGGCACCTCGCTGCTGATCGTGGTGGTGGTGGTGATGGACTTCATCGCCCAGATCCAGGCGCACCTGATGTCGCACCAGTACGAGAGCCTGTTGAAGAAGGCCAACCTGAAGGGCGGCAATCGCGGCGGTTTTGCCCGCGGCTGATAAGCCTGTTACACTTTCGTCTTCCTGACGTGATGGTCCTCCGCTTCGCGGACCTGGCCACACAAACGAAGGGCGGCCCCCGCAGCGGTTCCGGGTGGGGGTGAGATCGGGTCGTCCCGCGCGGGAGTAGCGCGGGCGGTTCCGGGAAAGGGCACGAAAGCGCCTTTTCTCCGGGGTCAACCTGATCCGGCGCCGGAGCCTGGGCACACTCCCTGGGCCGGGTTCGTGAAACCTTGTGTTTCACGGGCTTCCAAGTAGACCGGAACCTTGTTAGTATCGCTAGTTCACTTTTTGATCCATCCTGCCGGATTGGCGCGCCGTTGGTGCGCTGTCGGCCATCACTCAGCTGGAGAACCGCGTCATGGCGCGTATTGCAGGCGTCAACCTGCCAGCCCAGAAGCACGTCTGGGTCGGGTTGCAAAGCATTTACGGCATCGGCCGTACCCGTTCGAAGAAGGTCTGCGACGCCGCAGGCGTGACCTCGACCACCAAGATCCGCGATCTGTCGGAGCCGGAAATCGAGCGTCTGCGTCTCGAAGTCGGCAAGTACATCGTGGAAGGCGATCTGCGCCGTGAAATCGGTATCGCGATCAAGCGCCTGATGGATCTGGGCTGCTACCGCGGTCTGCGTCACCGTCGCGGCCTGCCGCTTCGTGGCCAGCGCACCCGTACCAACGCCCGCACCCGCAAGGGCCCGCGCAAGGCGATCAGGAAGTAAGGGACCTAAGAAATGGCTAAGCCCGTCGCTAAGACCAAGAAGAAGATCAAGCGCGTCGTCACTGACGGCGTCGCCCACGTCCACGCTTCTTTCAACAACACCATCGTGACCATCACCGACCGTCAGGGCAATGCGCTGTCGTGGGCGACGTCCGGTGGCGCTGGCTTCCGCGGTTCGCGTAAGTCCACCCCGTTCGCTGCCCAGGTGGCTGCCGAGAAGGCCGGCCGTGCCGCGCTCGACTACGGCGTCAAGTCCCTGGAAGTCCGCATCAAGGGCCCGGGTCCGGGTCGTGAGTCGGCCGTGCGCTCGCTGAACAACGTGGGCTACAAGATCACCAACATCATCGACGTGACGCCAATCCCGCACAACGGGTGCCGTCCGCCGAAGAAGCGTCGCGTCTAAAGGAGCGATAAGAAATGGCTCGTTATATCGGTCCTACCTGTAAGCTCGCCCGCCGCGAAGGCGCCGACCTTTCCCTCAAGAGCCCGGCGCGCGCGCTGGACTCCAAGTGCAAGCTGGAGCAGAAGCCCGGCCAGCACGGCGCCACCGCCCGCAAGGGCAAGCTGTCCGACTACGCCACCCAGCTGCGTGAAAAGCAGAAGGTCAAGCGTATCTACGGCCTGCTGGAGCGTCAGTTCCGCAACTACTACAAGAAGGCCTCGACCAAGAAGGGCAACACCGGCGAGAACCTGCTGCAGCTGTTGGAAACCCGTCTGGACAACGTCGTCTATCGCATGGGCTTCGCTGTGACCCGTCCGGCTGCTCGTCAGCTGGTCTCGCATCGCGGCGTCACCGTCAACGGCAAGTCCGTCAACCTGGCTTCGTACCAGGTCAAGGCTGGCGATGCCGTGGCGCTGTCCGAAAAGGCTGCCAAGCAGTTGCGCGTTCAGGAAGCCCTGACCGTGTCTGCCACGCACGACCTGCGTCCGTCGTGGGTTGAAGTGGATTCCGGCAAGTTCGCCGGCATCTTCAAGGCCGTGCCGGATCGCTCGGACCTGCCTGCGGATATCAACGAAGCGCTGATCGTCGAGTTGTATTCGAAGTAATTCACATTGGAGAATCCCCGGCGACGGCCGGGGATTCACTAGGAGAACCCGCAACATGACGGTTACCGCCAACCAGGTTCTGCGTCCTCGTGGTCCGCAGATCGAACGCCTTACCGATACCCGCGCCAAGGTCGTTATCGAGCCCTTGGAGCGTGGTTACGGGCATACGCTGGGCAATGCCCTGCGTCGCGTGCTGCTGTCGTCCATCCCGGGCTTCGCCATCACGGAAGTGGAAATCGACGGCGTGCTGCACGAGTACACCACACTTGAAGGTCTGCAGGAGGACGTACTTGAAGTCCTGCTCAACCTGAAGGATGTGGCCATCCGCATGCATACCGGCGACAACGCAACCCTGTCGCTGTCCAAGCAGGGTCCGGGTGTCGTGACCGCTGCTGATATCAAGATCGACCATAACACCGAGATCCTCAATCCGGCTCATGTGATCTGCCATCTCACCAAGGATGTGGCGATCAACATGCGTCTGAAGGTCGAGCGCGGTTTCGGCTACCAGCCTGCTGCTGCCCGTCGTCGTCCTGATGAAGAAACCCGTGCCATCGGCCGTCTGGTCCTGGATGCGTCGTTCTCGCCGGTCCGTCGCGTCGCCTATTCGGTGGAAGCGGCCCGCGTTGAACAGCGTACCGATCTGGACAAGCTGGTGCTGGACATCGAAACCAACGCCACGATCGATGCCGAGGAAGCCGTGCGCACCGCCGCCGACATCCTCAGCGATCAGCTGTCGGTGTTCGGTGACTTCACCCACCGCGACCGCGGTGCGGCCAAGCCGGCCAACAACGGCGTGGATCCGGTGCTGCTGCGCCCGATCGACGACCTGGAACTGACCGTGCGTTCGGCCAACTGCCTCAAGGCAGAGAGCATCTATTACATCGGCGATCTGATCCAGAAGACCGAAGTGGAGCTGCTCAAGACCCCGAACCTCGGCAAGAAGTCGCTGACCGAGATCAAGGAAGTCCTCGCACAGCGTGGCCTTTCGCTTGGCATGAAGCTGGAGAACTGGCCGCCGGCCGGTGTCGCCCAGCACGGCATGCTCGGCTGATCCAGCGTTACGCAAGATGCTTGACCCCGCACCTTCGGGTGCGGGGGCTTCACCGGCAACATTTCGCATCGACAGGCCCATAGCCTGCGGTGACGGTCGGCCAGGAGGGCCGACGACGGACCATCCGCAGTCCAAGCAACAACGCCAGGAAGGCGACAGCGATACCCAACCGATTCAATATTCAATCAAGGAACCATTCCCATGCGTCATATGAAGTCCGGCCGCAAGTTCAACCGCACCAGCGCCCACCGCGAAGCGATGTTCAAGAACATGGCGGCGTCGCTGTTCAAGCACGAACTGATCAAGACCACCCTGCCCAAGGCCAAGGAACTGCGCCGCGTCGCCGAGCCGCTGATCACCCTGGCCAAGGTTGATTCGGTTGCCAACCGTCGTCTGGCCTTCGCCCGCCTGCGCGACAACGAAGCCGTCGGCAACCTGTTCACCACCCTGGGCCCGCGTTACGCGACCCGTCCGGGCGGCTACCTGCGTCTGCTGAAGTGCGGTTTCCGCGCCGGCGACAATGCGCCGATGGCCTACGTCGAGCTGGTCGACCGTCCGGCTGCCGTGGCTGAAGCCGTCGAAGAGTAATCTTCGAGCACCGCCCGTAATTCGGTGAAGAACCCGGCCTTGTGCCGGGTTTTTCCGTTTCTGGAGAGGCTGGACGCCAAGGGCGCTTGGCTGCACGTGTGTCGGCGGGGTGGTGGGTCGATGCTTCAGGTAGAGGCGGCAACTGCAACAGCAACTGCAGGGCAAGCATCGGCGTCGGATGCGGCGGAGGCCGTTCCCCCAGCTCGTATCACCGACATGACCAGAAACTACTGTCTGGTCCGCCAGGCCGACATACGGCATTGGCCAGCAGCCTGAACACCGTGAGGGCCTGTTAATCTTGCCCCCTGGACTTTCACGAGTGTTGGCAATGAATCCATTGCGCTGGACTTACCGCGCCCAGTTCCTGCTGGGGTTCCTGATCTGCGCCGGGCTGCTCGGCTATGCGATCTTCCTGCAGCTGAAGATCGGCCTGGAACCGTGCCCGTTGTGCATCTTCCAGCGGCTGGCCTTCGCTGCGCTGGGGCTGCTGTTCCTGATCGGGGCGCTGCATGGCCCGCGCGAGCGGGCGGGGCGGGGCACCTATGGGGTGCTGGCCTTCATCGCGGCTGCGGTGGGTATCGGCATCGCCGGCCGCCATGTGTACGTGCAGCTGCTGCCCAAGGACATGGGCTCCAGCTGCGGTCCGCCGCTGGCCTTCCTCAGCGAGACCATGGGCCCGCTGGAGGTGTTCCGCACCGTGCTGACCGGTACCGGCGACTGCGGCAACATCGATTGGCAGTTCCTGGGCCTGACCATGCCGATGTGGAGCCTGGTCTGGTTCGCGCTGCTGGCCGGTTGGGCGTTGTTCGCCGCCCTGCGCAAGCGCAGTACCCGCCAGTAATGACCGGCCCGCCGGCGGTTGCCGGCGGGCCCGCTGCTCAGAAGTCCTGCTGCAGGCTGAGGTAGGCGCCGCGGCGTGGGCCCCATTGCGGGGCGAACACGCCGATGCCGCCGCCATCGCGCAGCTGGTAGCTGCGGTCCAGCGCGTTGATCACCGCCAGCTGCGCATGCAGCGGGTGGCCGCTGCCGGCATTGAAGTCATGCCCGGCACTGAGGTTGACCTGCAGGTAGGCGGGCAGTTCGCCGCCGTTGGGCACCCCGTCGGCGTCCGAGCGCAGGCCGCTGCCGAACACGTAGTTGGCCCCGATCCGGTTGTGCCCGGCAAAGGCGTAGCTGACACCGCCCGAGGAGGTCAGCTTCTGGTCGTGGTCCAGGTGGATCCAGTTGTCCTGCACGTAGGCCAGTGCCTGCGGGTCCAGGTTGTACTGGCCGGTGAGTACCTGCGTGCCCATCGCCTTGTTGTAGGCCGCATTGACGTAGGCGCTGAGCGGGCCGTTGCTGTAGTCGGCGCTGAACTCCACGCCGTGGATGTGGCCACGGCGGTAGTTGAAGGTGGAGTAGATGTAGGCCGCGCCGAACTGGCCTTCGTCCTGCAGGCGGTCGACCTTGCGGTCGTAGGCATCCAGGCCCAGGGTCAGGTGCTCGCCGACCTGCTGTGACACGCCCACGTCGACATAGTCGCTGCGCTCGGACAGCGGCGTGGTGCTGCCCGTGCCGGGCTGCTGGTTGCTGGTGCCGTCGTACAGCGCGATGTCGCTGCCGGCGACCAGCTCGCTGGCCGGCGGGGTGAAGTAGCGCGAGTAGCCGGCGTGCACGGTGGTGCTGTCGCCGGCGTTCCAGACCACGCCCAGGCGCGGGCTCAGCTGCCCTTCACTGCCGCCGAACGCCCTGAAACGGTCGCCGCGCAGGCCGTAGTTGAGCGTCCAGTCCTCGCCGATACGCCACTGGTCCTGCACATACACTGCCGTGGTGCTGGCATGGAAGGCGCTGGCGTCGGGAATCACGACCGGGGTGGTGCCGGCCTGGTTGCCGTCGGCATCGACCGGGAACACCCAGGCCGTGCTGGCCGCGCGCGCCTGCTCGTTGTTGCTGTACAGGCCGTAGCGCAGGGTGTGGTTGTCGCCCAGCGGGGTGGAGAAATCGGCCTGCGCGGTAGTGGCGCGGTTGCTGCGCTGCACCTGCGAAGCCACCCCGTTGAACACCAGGTCGCCGGCAACGTCCGGATTGAACCCCAGGTCGCTGTAACGTTGCCCGGCCGAGACCTGGTAGGCGGTGTCGCCCAGCGTGCCCTGCAGGACCAGCATGCCGAAGCGGGTGTTCTCGCGTTGGGTCTCATCGAGCCGGGCCGAGTCGTAGCCGGCCGTGTCCAGGTAGCCGAACTGCGGTGGCTGGCCCGGATTGGTCGGAATCTGGAAGCGGTTGTTGGCAAAGCCGGCGAACAGGCTCAAGCGGGTGCTGTCGTTGAGCAGGTAGGTCAGGTCGGCGAACGCCTTGCCCTGGTGGGTATCGTCATGGTCGGGCCGGCGTGCGGCGGTGGGATTCTCCAGGCCGACCGCGTTCTGGTTGTAGTTGCCGGTGAGGAACCAGCTCCAGCGGCCCTGGCTGCCCCACCAGGAGGCGTTCGGGTTGAGCGTGCCGTAGGAGCCGGTGGTGAGGCCGGCACTGCCTCCGTTGCCCAGCTCGGCGCCGCTGCGGGTGGTGATGTCGACCACCGCGGCGGTGCGCTCGCCGAACTGGGCCGGCAGCGCGCCGTCCATCAGGCGGATGCTCTTGATGGTGCGCGCATCCAGGGTCTGGCCGAAGCCGGAGATCGACTCGGGCAGCAGCACGCCGTTGAGGCGGTACTGCAGGTTGGCGTGGTCGCCGCGTACATGCACGCCGCCATAACTGTCCTGGACCACCCCGGGCGCCTGCAGCAGTACCTGGCTCAGCGGGGCCGAAGCGCCCAGCGGCTGCTTCTGGATGTCCTCGGCGGTGATCTGGTACTGGCTGCTGCCGATGTCCGGCGACAGGGCGTTGCGGGCCTGGTCGAGCCGGGCACTGACGGTAACCGCATCGAGATCGGTCACCGCCGGGGTGGGGGCATCGGGCACGGCGGCAAGAACGGGCAGGCTGGCCAGGGCCAGGGCGAACGCGATGCTGCTGGCAAGCAGGGACGGCTTCATGGGGGGGGCCTCAAGGGCTGGACGGAGAGAGGGACGCCGGCCTGGCAAGTGTTACTCCCTAACAAATCATGCGCCTGGCCAGCGGCCGACGACCATGCCGTTCGTGGCCGATCGCACGCGCCGTTTTCCACCGTTCAGCCAGCGCCGGCCGGCCCCCGGCCCTTTGCGCCGCGGCCGCGCTCTGCGACCATGGCCGGTCCCCACCCCCGGAAGTCCGTGATGAGCCCGTCCGCCCCGCCCGTAGCCGATCCCGCCGTGACCGCCGCCAACGCCGCCTGGTCGCCGGACAGCTGGCGCGGCAAGCCCGCGCTGCAGATGCCGGCCTACCCCGATCCGCTGGCACTGGATGCGGCCCTGCACGAGCTCAAGCGGCTGCCGCCGCTGGTGACCTCCTGGGAGATCCTGTCGCTCAAGCAGCAGCTGGCCGATGCCCAGGAGGGCAAGCGGTTCCTGCTGCAGGGCGGCGACTGCGCCGAGAACTTCAGCGACTGCGAATCGACCACGATCTCCAACCGGCTCAAGGTGCTGCTGCAGATGAGCCTGGTGATGGTGCATGGCATGCACAAGCCGGTGATCCGGGTGGGCCGCTTTGCCGGCCAGTACGCCAAGCCGCGCTCGGCCGACACCGAGACCCGCGACGGGGTGACCCTGCCCAGCTACCGCGGCGATGTGATCAATGCCCCGGAGTTCACCCAGGCCGCGCGCCAGCCCGATCCGCGCCGGATGCTGCAGGCCCATGCGCATTCGGCGATGACCATGAACTTCGTGCGCGCCCTGATCGACGGCGGCTTCGCCGACCTGCACCACCCCGAGTACTGGAACCTGGACTGGGTACAGCATTCGCCGATGGCCGCCGACTACCAGAAGATGGTGGCGTCGATCGGCGATGCGGTGCACTTCATGGAGACCCTGGCCGGGGTGCGCGTGCACAACCTCAACCGGATCGATTTCTACACCTCCCACGAAGCCCTGCTGCTGCCCTACGAACAGGCGCTGACCCGCCAGGTGCCGCGCCAGCAGGGCTGGTTGAACCTGAGCACGCATTACCCGTGGATCGGCATGCGCACCGCCGCGCTGGAGGGCGCGCACGTGGAGTATCTGCGTGGGGTGCGCAACCCGATCGCGATCAAGGTCGGTCCGTCGGTGCAGCCGGACCAGCTGCTGCGCCTGATCGACGTGCTCAACCCCGACGACGAACCCGGCCGCCTGAGTTTCATCCATCGCATGGGCGCGGCGCAGATCGCCGACAAGCTGCCGCCGCTGCTGGATGCGGTCAAGCGCGACGGCCGCCGCGTGCTGTGGGTGTGCGATGCGATGCACGGCAACACCGAGAGCACCAGCAACGGTTACAAGACCCGTCGCTTCGACAACGTGCGCGGCGAGGTGGAGATGTCCTTCGACCTGCACGCCGCGGCCGGCACCCGCCTGGGCGGCGTGCACCTGGAGCTGACCGGTGAGGATGTGACCGAATGCACCGGCGGCGCCCGTGAGCTGACCGAGCGCGACCTGGAGCGTGCCTACCGTTCGTCGGTGGACCCGCGCCTGAACTACGACCAGTCGCTGGAGATCGCCATGGCGATCGTGCGCAAGCAGCAGCACTACGCGGCATAAGCCCGGCCGCCGCCGCGCCTGGCGTGGCGGCACCGCGTCCACGCGCGGCTTACATCCGGCTGACGTGCCGGTCATGGCGGTGCTGGCATCCTGCGGTCTTTGCAGACCAACGCAGGAGCGTGCAGTGACGGTGGATTGGCAGCAGGCGGCGCTGTATCTGTGGCCGATCGGCATTGCGCTGGCGGTGGGGCTCACCGGCTGGTGGCTGCTGATGGCGCTGACCCGGCGGCTCAAGGGCCGTGACTACCGGCGCGCGCGGATCGCGCGGGTGATCAGCCGGCCATTGGCGTTCGCGCTGCCGTTGCTGGTGCTGATCCCTGCGCTGGAGGCCACGCCGCTGCAGGGGCGCTGGCTGGACCAGTCGTTGCGGCTGCTGCATATCGGCCTTACCGCCTGCGTGATCTGGCTGCTGGTCCGCGCGGTCGCTGCCGGCGAACAGGCGATCCTGCGCGAGCACCCGATGGAGGTGGCAGACAACCTCGCCGCCCGCCGCGTGCAGACCCAGACCCGCGTACTCAGCCGGGTGCTGATGGGCGCGATCATCCTCGTCGGCGTCTCGCTGATCCTGCTGACCTTCCCGATGGTGCGCCAGATCGGGACCGCACTGCTGGCCTCGGCCGGCATCATCGGGTTGGTGGCGGGCATCGCGGCCAAGCCGGTGTTCGGCAACCTGATCGCGGGCCTGCAGATCGCCTTGACCCAGCCGATCCGGCTGGACGATGTGGTGATCGTCGAGGGCGAGTGGGGCCGCGTGGAGGAAATCGGCAGCAGTTACGTGGTGGTGCGGATCTGGGACGAACGGCGCATGGTGGTGCCGTTGACCTGGTTCATCGAACACCCGTTCCAGAACTGGACCCGGCGCAGCGCAGACCTGCTGGGCACCGCCTTCCTGTGGCTGGACTACCGGGCCCCGATCGCGGCGATCCGGGCCGAGCTGGAACGGATCTGCGCGGATCAGGCGCTGTGGGATGGACGGGTCTGCGTGACCCAGGTCACCGAGACCACCGAACACACCCTGCAGGTGCGGCTGCTGGTCAGTGCACGTAATTCCGGCGATGCCTTCGACCTGCGCTGCATCGTGCGCGAACGGATGCTCGATTTCCTGGCGCGCGAGCACCCCCAGGCGCTGCCGCGGACCCGTGCCGAGCTGCTGCAGCAGCCCGATCTCGGCCTGCGGCGGCCGGGGCCGCAACCGGCTGAAGACGTGCGTTCGCCCGGTGCCGAGGACGGCGCCTCGGCGATCCAGCCGGAACCAGCCAACAGTTAATGCGGGCCGCGTCCGGTAGTGCCGGCCGCTGGCCGGCAACCCGGCGTACCTGGACGAGATCATGAGGTTGCCGGCCAGCGGCCGGCACTACCGGGGTGGGCTGGCGTGCGGCAGCAGGGTGTCGGTCCTGAAACGCGGCGGGCGGCGGGCGCGGGTGCGCTGTTCGTAGGCGTAGCCCAGTTCGATCAGGCGCGGTTCGCTCCAGGCGGGCCCCATGAACAGCAGGCCCAGCGGCAGCCCGTTCACATGTGCCATCGGCACGCTCAGGCTGGGGTAGCCGGCAACCGCGGCGGCGCTGTAACTGCCGCCGGGAAAGTCATCGCCGGCACCGGCCCGGATCGGCCAGGCCACCCCGGTGGTCGGGGCGATCAGCGCATCCAGGTGCTGGGCCCGCAGCACCGCATCGATGCCTTCCGGGCCGGCCAGCCGGCGTGCCTGGCTGCGCGCGGCGATGTACTCCGGCGTGCCCAGGCCACCGACGGCGGCGGCGGCTTCCATCAGGTCCTGGTCGAACAGCGCCAGCTCCCTGCCGGCATGCGCGCGGTTCCAGGCGATCACCTGGTCCAGATCGCGCAGCGGGGCGTTGTAGGTGGCCAGGTAGCGTTGCAGGCCGGCCTTGAACTCGTGCAGCAGCACGATCCGTTCGGCATCCTGCCATTGGCCCTGGGTCGGCAGTTCCACCGGAACCACTACCGCGCCGGCCTCGGTGAGGATGGCGATGGCGTGCCGCAGCGCCGGGGCGATGCCCGGCTGTTGCTCCAGCGGCCCGTGCAGGACGCCGATGCGGGCGCCGCGCAGGCCGTCCGGGTTGAGCCGGGAGGTGTAGTCGTAGACCGCGCGCCCGGGCATGGTGGCGGTGGCCGGATCGGCGTCGTCGCGCCCGGCCATGGCGGTCAGCAGTGCCGCCGCATCGGCCACGCTGCGCGCCATCGGGCCGGCGGTGTCCTGGCTGAAGGAGATCGGGATGATGCCTTCGCGGCTGACCAGGCCGACCGTGGGTTTGAGCCCGACCACGCCATTGACCGCTGCCGGGCAGACGATGCTGCCGTCGGTTTCGGTGCCCACCGCGGCGGCGGCCAGGTTGGCCGACACCGCCACCGCGCTGCCGCTGCTGGAACCGCAGGGGTTGTGGCTGAGGCGGTACGGATTGCGGGTCTGCCCGCCGCGGGCGCTCCAGCCGGAGATCGACTGGCTGGAGCGGAAATTGGCCCATTCGCTGAGGTTGGTTTTGCCCAGGATCAGCGCCCCGGCCGCACGCAGGCGGGTGACCAGGAAGGCATCATCCGGGCCGAACCCGGCCAGTGCCAGCGAGCCGGCGCTGTTGCGCATCGGGCGCGCGCCGATGTTGTCCTTGAGCAGCAGCGGGATGCCGTGCAGGGGGCCGCGCAGCTGGCCGCGGCGGCGCTCGGCATCCAGCGCGGCGGCGTCCTTGAGGGCATCGGGATTGAGTTCGATCACCGCGTTCAGGCGTGGCCCGGCGCGGTCCAGCCGCACGATGCGGTCCAGGTAGGCGCCGGTCAGGGTGACGCTGTCCAGCGCGCCGGCGGCCATCTGCGCCTGCAGGTCGGCGATGTCGGTCTCGGCATAGGCGAAGGGGATATCGATCGGCACCGCTGCCGGTGCTTCGCTGGCCTGTACCGGCGCAGGCGATGGCGCGCAGCCGCACAGCGCGACGGCGAGCAGCAGCGATGTCAGCGACAGGCGCATGGGGGTGTTCCGGAAACCGGCGCTCAGGCTAACCAGCCGGTGCCACGCTTGGCAACTCAGCCGGCCGGGTGGGGCGGCGTGCCGTGGCGCTTGCGGATATCGCGGGCGAGCACGCCGACCACGATCAGATTGATCACCAGCACCGACCACGAGGCCCAGCCCGGGTGACGGAGGATGGCGTAGATATCGAACGGCAGGTAGATGCCCGCGGTGACACAGCCCAGCCAGGAGGCCCAGGCCTTGGCGCGCCAGAGGCCCCAGGCCTCGAACAGGTGCAGGACGCCGTAGGCGACCATTGCAGCAGCCGCCAGATGCACCGCATCGGGGCTGATCATGTTGAGCAGTGAGGGCAGGGTGCCGTGATCCGGGTCCAGACTGAAACGCCGGATCAGGGCATTGACCGCATCGCGCAGGGGCTGCGGGCCGAGCATTTCCAGCCCGGTCGCAGCCAACAGCGCCAGGACCGCCTTGCTGGCTTCCAGCAAGGCGATCAGGTGAAGCCCCGGATGCTTGTGAGGATCCGGGTTGTAGGGCTTGTCGATCACGACAATGGGTCCGATCAGCCGCCGCGCGATGCCTTCTTGCGGTCGCTTTCGGTCAGGCCCTTCTTGCGCAGGCGGATTTCCTTCGGGGTGATCTCGACCAGCTCGTCGTCTTCGATGAAGTCCAGGGCCTGCTCCAGCGAGTACTTGATCGCCGGGGTCAGCTGGATCGCATCGTCCTTGCCCGAGGCGCGCATGTTGGTCAGCGGCTTGGTCTTGATCGCGTTGACGGTCAGGTCGTTGTCCTTGGAGTGGATGCCGACCAGCTGGCCTTCATACACGTTGTCGCCTTCGGCAGCGAACAGCTTGCCGCGTTCCTGCAGCGGGCCCAGCGAGTACGCCGGGGTGGCACCCGGGGCATTGGCGATCATCACGCCGTTCTGGCGCTTGGCGATCGAACCCTGTTCCTTCGGACCGTAATGGTCGAACACGTGGAACAGCAGGCCCGAACCCTGGGTCAGGGTCTTGAACTCGTTCTGGAAACCGATCAGGCCACGGGCCGGGATCTGGTATTCCAGGCGCACACGGCCCTTGCCGTCGGGTTCCATGTTCTTCAGCTGGCCCTTGCGGGTGCCCAGCTTTTCCATCACGCCGCCCTGGTGCTGTTCTTCGATGTCCACCACCAGCTGCTCGATCGGCTCCATGGCCTGGCCGTCGATCTGCTTGATGATCACTTCCGGGCGCGACACGGCCAGCTCGTAGCCTTCACGACGCATGTTCTCGATCAGCACCGACAGATGCAGTTCGCCACGGCCGGAGACCAGGAACTTGTCGGCGTCTTCCAGCTGTTCCACCTTCAGGGCCACGTTGTGGACCTGCTCGCGGTCCAGGCGGTCCTTGATCTGGCGGCTGGTCAGGAACTTGCCACCGGACAGGTCCTTGTTGCCGGCGAACGGCGAGTTGTTGACCTGGAAGGTCATCGAGATGGTCGGCTCATCGACGGTCAGCGCCGGCAGTGCTTCCGGGGTATCCGGATGGCACAGGGTGTCGGAGATGGTCAGTTCCGGAATACCGGAGATGGCGACGATGTCGCCGGCTTCGGCGGTGTCCTGCTCGATGCGCTCCAGGCCCAGGAAGCCCAGCACCTGGGCGACCTTGCCGTTGCGCTTCTTGCCTTCACGGTCGATCACCGCGACCTGCATGTTCTTCTTCAGGGTGCCGCGCTGCACGCGGCCGATGCCGATCACGCCCACGAAGTTGTTGTAGTCCAGCTGGCTGATGCGCATCTGGAACGGGCCGTCCGGGTCCACTTCCGGCTTCGGCGCGTGCTGCATGATCGCTTCGTACAGCGGGGTCATGTCGCCGTCGCGCACGCTGTCTTCCAGGCCGGCATAGCCGTTCAGGGCCGAGGCGTAGACGATCGGGAAGTCGAGCTGCTCATTGGTGGCGCCGAGCTTGTCGAACAGGTCGAAGACCTGGTCGATCACCCAATCCGGACGCGAGCCGGGGCGGTCGACCTTGTTGACCACCACGATCGGCTTGAAGCCCATCGCGAAGGCCTTCTGGGTCACGAAGCGGGTCTGCGGCATCGGGCCGTCCATCGCATCGACGAGGATCAGCACGGTGTCGACCATCGACAGCACGCGCTCCACTTCGCCGCCGAAGTCGGCGTGTCCGGGGGTGTCGACGATGTTGATCCGGTTCTTGACGCCGGTCTTCTTGTCTTCCCAGGTGATGGCCGTGTTCTTGGCCAGGATGGTGATGCCGCGTTCCTTTTCCTGGTCATTGCTGTCCATCACGCGCTCGGCGAGCACGGTGCGCTCGGAGAGGGTGCCGGACTGCTTGAGCAGCTGGTCGACGAGGGTGGTCTTACCGTGGTCGACGTGGGCGACGATGGCGATGTTGCGAAGATTTTCGATAGACATGCGAAAGGGGGCCAGTCGGCGCCGGATTTGGAAAAATGAGTCCAACATTATACGGCCTGCGCGGCCAATCGCGAGAACTGCGTTTCAGGGTCCCCTCGGTGCCCATTCAGGTAATGCTGGCCGGCCGGTGAGCGCAGACCGTGGGGCCCGCTTGCCGGCCCCATCCCCACCATGTCGCGGCTGCCCCGGGCTCCGCGGCCCAGGTGGGTATTCACCCATGGTTGAAGGCGCTCGGCACCCCCTCGGGTGTATCCTATGGGGCTAACGACAAACCCCCGTACCCCAAGGATTTGCATGTCCCTCATCGCCACTTTCGACACCACCCAGGGCCCGATCAAGGTCGAACTGTTCGCCGACAAGGCCCCGCTGACGGTCGCCAACTTCGTCAACCTGGTCAAGCACGGCTTCTATGACGGCCTGGTCTTCCACCGCGTGATCCCCGACTTCATGATCCAGGGCGGCTGCCCCAAGGGCCAGGGCACCGGCGGCCCGGGCTACAAGTTCGAAGACGAGAAGAACGGCGTCAAGCACCAGGTCGGCTCGCTGTCGATGGCCAATGCCGGCCCGAACACCAACGGCAGCCAGTTCTTCATCACCCACATCAAGACCGACTGGCTGGACGGCAAGCACACCGTGTTCGGCCAGGTGCTCGATGGCCAGGCCATCGTCGATTCGGTCAAGCAGGGCGACGTGATCCACTCGATCACCCTGGAGGGCGACACCGACGCCGTGCTGGCCGCCCAGGCCGAGCGCGTGGCGGAGTGGAACAAGCTCATCCCCAGCGCCTGATCCGATCCCGACGGCCCCCTGTGAAGGGGGCCGTTTCTGCGTTCCGGCCGCCCCGCCAGGCCAGTCCCCGCCCGCGCGGCCATCTCCCACACAGCTACCTAGCTTCTTAGCAGAGGAAATCCCCATGAAAGCACCTGTTCGTGTTGCCGTGACCGGCGCCGCCGGCCAGATCGGCTACGCCCTGCTGTTCCGCATCGCCTCCGGCGAAATGCTCGGCAAGGACCAGCCGGTCATCCTGCAGCTGCTCGAGCTGCCCATCGACAAGGCCCAGGCCGCGCTGCGCGGGGTGATGATGGAACTGGAAGACTGCGCCTTCCCGCTGCTGGCCGGCATGGTCGGTACCGACGACGCCGAAGTGGCCTTCAAGGATGCCGACATCGCCCTGCTGGTCGGCGCGCGTCCGCGCGGCCCGGGCATGGAGCGCAAGGACCTGCTGCTGGAAAACGCCAAGATCTTCACCGCCCAGGGCGCGGCGCTGAACAAGGTTGCCAGCCGCAACGTGAAGGTGCTGGTGGTCGGCAACCCGGCCAACACCAACGCCTACATCGCCATGAAGTCGGCGCCGGACCTGAACCCGCGCAACTTCACCGCCATGCTGCGCCTGGACCACAACCGTGCGCTGAGCCAGCTGTCGTCCAAGCTGGGCAAGTCGGTCGGTGGCATCGAGAAGCTGGTGGTGTGGGGCAACCACAGCCCGACCATGTACCCGGACTACCGTTTTGCCACCGCCGATGGCGCCTCCATCGCCGATGCGATCAACGACCAGGAATGGAATGCCGGCACCTTCATCCCGACCGTGGGCAAGCGCGGCGCGGCGATCATCGAAGCCCGTGGTTCGTCCTCGGCTGCCTCGGCCGCCAATGCCGCCATCGACCACGTGCGCGACTGGGTGCTGGGCAGCAACGGCAAGTGGGTGACCATGGGCGTGCCGTCCGATGGTTCCTACGGCATCCCGGAAGGGGTGATCTTCGGCTTCGCGGTGACCACCGAGAACGGTGAGTACACCCTGGTCAAGGACCTGCCGGTGGACGACTTCAGCCAGAAGTACATCGACAAGACCCTGGCCGAGCTGGAAGAAGAGCGCGCCGGCGTGGCCCACCTGTTGGGTTGATTTCCTGCAAGGGCAGGTACCGGCCGTTGGTCGGTACGTATTGAAAGACGCCGGGCTTGCCCGGCGTTTTTTTTCGCTCTTCGATCACCTTCATCGCGAGCGTTGAGGGCCCCGCCGCGGCCGGCAGGCCCCTGTGCAAATGTCCCCCGGCCGACGCCGGGGGACATTCGCCGGAAAGGGTATGGCGGCCCGGCGCTCGATTCACCGGCAGCCGCGTCCAATTCAGGACGCGCGTGCCCTCCGTACGACCAAGGTCGGACAGTTCGTCCGCCGTCATCGGACTATGCTCGATCCCATGACTCTGTCTGGGAGGGCTGTCATGCGCTACGAAGAACTGTACCAACGATCGATCGACGAACCGGAGGCATTCTGGGGCGAGGAAGCCCAGCGCATTTACTGGCACAAGGCGCCGCAGCAGATCCTCGACTACAGCAACCCGCCGTTCCGGCGCTGGTTCGTCGGCGGTGAAACCAACCTGTGTTACAACGCGGTGGACCGCCACCTGGCCGAGCGTGCGGACCAGCTCGCGCTGGTGGCCATCTCCAGCGAAACCGGGGTCACCCGCGAAATCACCTACCGCCAGCTGTACCGCGAAGTAAACGCCTTTGCCGCCGTGCTGCAGCGGCTGGATGTGCAGCGCGGCGACCGCGTGGTGATCTACATGCCCAACATGGCCGAAGCGGTGTTCGCCATGCTGGCCTGCGCGCGCATCGGCGCGATCCACTCGGTGGTGTTCGGCGGTTTCGCCGCGCACAACCTGGCATTGCGCATCGACGATGCGCAGCCCAAGCTGCTGATCGCCGCCGACGCCGGCAAGCGCGGTGGCAAGGTGATTCCGTACAAGGCGATGGTCGATGCCGCCTGCGCCGAAGCGGCTTCGCCGCCGCCGCATGTGCTGATCGTCTCGCGCGGGCTGGACCCGGCCGAACCGAAGCTGCCCGGCCGCGACGTCGACTACGCCACCCTGCGTGCCGAGGTGGGCGACCAGGACGTTCCGGTGGTGTGGCTGGAATCCAGCGAGCCCAGCTACCTGCTCTACACCTCCGGCACCACCGGCAAGCCCAAGGGCGTGCAGCGCGATGTCGGCGGCTACGCGGTGGCGATGGCGCAGTCGATGCAGACCGTGTTCGATTGCAAACCCGGCCAGGTGATGTTCTCCACCTCGGACGTCGGCTGGGCGGTGGGGCATTCCTACAACGTGTACGGCCCGCTGATCGGCGGCTGCACCTCGCTGCTGTATGAAGGGCTGCCGACCAACCCGGATCCGGGCATCTGGTGGGCGCTGTGCGAGCAGTACAACGTACGCACGCTGTTTTCCTCGCCCACCGCGATCCGCGTGCTGAAGAAGCACGATGTCGACTTCATCGCCCGCCACGACCTGGATGCGCTCAAGTACGTGTTCCTGGCCGGCGAACCGCTGGACGAACCCACCGCGCACTGGATCAACGACGCGCTCGGCAAGCCGATCATCGACAACTACTGGCAGACCGAAACCGGCTGGCCGGCGCTGACCCTGCTGCCCGGCGTGGACATGAAACCGGTCCGCTTCGGCTCGCCGGGCTTCCCCAATCTTGGCTACAGGATGAAGGTGATCGACGAGAACACCGGCGAGGAAGTCGCGGCCGGGCAGAAGGGCGTACTGGTGATGACCCCGCCGCTGCCGCCGGGCTGCATGAGCACGGTGTGGAGGGACGACGACCGCTTCATCCAGAGCTACTTCAGCCATTTCAAGGAGCTGCTGTACAGCTCGCTGGACTGGGCGATCCGCGACGAGGACGGTTACACCTTCATCCTCGGCCGCACCGACGATGTGATCAACGTCGCCGGCCATCGCCTGGGCACGCGCGAGATCGAAGAGTGCATCGCCGGCCATCCGCTGGTGGCCGAGGCGGCGGTGATCGGGGTCAAGGACGAGCTCAAGGGCCAGGTGCCGCTGGTGTTCGTCACCCTGCGCCAGGCAGTGCAGGGCGATCCGGGCACGGTGATCACCGAAATGATGCAGCGGGTGACCCAGTCGCTGGGCGCGCTGGCACGGCCGGCGCATATCCATATCGTCAATGCCCTGCCCAAGACCCGCTCGGGCAAGCTGCTGCGCCGCTCGCTGCAGGCCCTGGCCGAAGAACGCGACCCGGGCGACCTGTCCACGCTGGACGACCCGGCGGCACTGGATGAAATCCGTCGCGCGCTGAGCCAGTAACGGGTACGGGTCGACAGCCTGCATCCGCTTAGCCCCCAGGGCAGGGTCAGGGCCATCTCTGGGATGGTGGGTCGTTGTTCGTGGCTTGGTCGCTTTTGGTTTTGACCGCAGCAGTCAGCACGCCATACAGCAGTGAACCCGCCAAGGCACCACCGAGGATGAACGGCAGTGAGTGTTCACTGCCCATCAGCATCCACACGATGAAGAGCAGTCCCCAGGTCAGCAGGAAGCTGAGCGTGTTAGCCAGCAGCTTCAGTGAGAAGGATGGCTGGACATGCTTCGTTGGGAAAATTCTGCCGAGCTTGCGAAGCAACCACCCGGCCAGTAATGGAGCTGGAAGCCTCATAAGTTCGGCTCTCTAGGTGTACTTGTGCAAGAGAGCACCGCTCTTTTGAGCGGTGCTCGTTGCATGGAAAGTTAGCGTGCCACATTCAATTTGGACGGTAACCGGTGATGGCGCCCAAGACCAGTCCGCCGGCAAAGCCGACAGGTCCGCCGAGCATGCCACCTATGATCGCGTTGGCCGCCATATCCCGTAGCTGAAGACGATTGTTGTCCGTGTAAATTCCGCCGCCGCCAACTTGCATGGTTTCCAGCTCAGTCATCTCGCGCATGTTCATATCCTCGTTGCATCGCGGGTTGGTCCGCGCTTAGAGCCTAGCGCCACATTGGAATCGCCGTCCATCGTGAAATCCGGATTTTTCTGAAAAAGACAAAGGGCGCACATCACACCTGTGGATTGGATCTCAAAAACCTAGAGAAAGACGTTTTTTTAGTCGCGGATTGGTTGTGGTGTCACTTGGTTGCATCGCTACGTCGATGCTGCCGAAGTTAGTGTAAATCTCAGCTCGAGTGCCTTGCTTCGCCGCCCCTGTGGCGCAGTCAAGCTGCACTCTGTGCCCGTATGGGCCAGCATCAACATCTTCGCTGGATGATTGGCTGCCGCTGCTCTGATTGTGGAGTTGTTTCGCCTTCCCGCAGTCCCGATGGACGAACGTAGATGCATGCGGTCGGTGGGCACTTCGCTGTCTATGCTTGGGACAGTGTCGGGTGAAGGTACAAGGGTGGCATCAGCGCTTCGTAATTTTCTATGGTCGCCTTGTTCTTGATCATGGCTATCTATTTGCTCATGCAGGCCTCGTCCTTGTGTATGCGATTGACGGGTCGATCGTTGCACGTACATTTGCAGTGCGATTGATGTGGAGGCGCAGGCGATCCAAATTAATGCCGGATCGGGTTCGCCCATGTCGCAATTGACAGTTGTGCATTGACTCCGGGGGTGACTATATTTTTATCAACCCACTCCCGGGGCGAACGAGTAGGTTCAACATGCGTCAGTTGACCAGAGATGAGATCGACCAGGTGAGCGGTTCGGGTTATGCAGGCAGTATCTCCACGGGCCTGGCTGGCGGCTGGGTTGGTGCCGTAGCGGGTGTCGGTGTCGGGTTTGTTGTTGGAAGGCCTGTTGGCGGAGTAGGTTTTTCCATCGGCGGCCTCGTCACGGTCGGCAGTGTACTGTCGCAGCGATGACTGAGGCCGTGCCACCTCCCCTTGCTTCAACGGGGAGGCATGCTGCACTCGCTGTCTGTGTGGTTGCGACTATCGTCGGCGGATTCTTCGTTGAGGGGATGTTTGTGCGCAGTCTTGTCACCGGTATTGGTGCGTTGACCGCGCTCTTTGTGTCCCGCAGCGTGTCGAGAAGGATGAAGAACGTCGATCACTGATCCTTTCACGCGCTTATGCAGGTTGTTGAATTTCAGCTTCATCAGCCCTGCTGAGTTGACCGCTGTATGAGCGGTGGCGCAAATGAAACGCGTGCGCGGCTGCTGGGGAATACGGGAGAAAGTAGATGGAGGCTATCCTCCAGTCGGAAGCCTCGGAATGTGGCTTGGCCTGTCTGGCCATGATCGCTACCCATCACGGCTGTGCTATTGACCTGCGCGGAATGCGTCGGGCCCATCCGCTTTCCCTGAAGGGTGCAACGCTTTCCCAGTTGCTTGATATCGCGAGCAAGATGGGATTCATGTGCCGCCCGTTGCGACTGGACCTGGAGGACCTTGGGAAGCTGCAGTTGCCGTGCATCCTGCATTGGGACCTCAATCACTTCGTGGTGCTCAGTGGCGTGCGCAAACGTGGCGTCACCATTGTTGATCCTGCCTTCGGCAAGCGCACGTTGCCGTTGAGCGAGTTCTCGCGGCATTTCACCGGTGTTGCGCTGGAACTCAGTCCCACTGCGGAGTTGCGTGCCTCCCCGGCAGTACCGGTCATCTCGGTTGTGCAGTTGACTGGCAAGGTGAGCGGCCTATGGCGTGCGCTCGGCATGATCGTACTGTTGTCGCTGGCGCTTCAGGTCTTCGTGCTGTTGGCGCCGTTCCTCATGCAGTGGATTGTCGATCACGTACTGATTGCGGCCGATCGCGATCTTCTGACCGTGCTTGGTCTTGGCTTTGGTTTGGCACTGCTGCTGCAGGTTGGAATCGGGCTGGTGCGTGGTTGGGCCATCATCCACCTGTCCAGCCGGTTGGGGTTTCAGTGGATGGGCAACGTCTTCAGTCACCTGATCCGTCTGCCGCTGGATTTCTATGAGAAGCGACACTTGGGTGACATCACGTCGCGTATGGGCAGCGTGCAGGCCATCCAGCGCACGTTGACCACCACTTTCGTTGAGGCGTTGATCGATGGGCTGATGGCGATCGTTACCTTGGGCATGATGCTGCTTTACAGCTGGAAGCTGGCGCTGGTCACTCTGCTGGCGGTGGGGCTCTATCTGGCCGCTCGTGCCATCGCCTTTGGCGCGCTGCGCAACCGCACCGAGCGACAGCTCGTTGCTGCAGCCCACCAAGAAAGCCATCTGCTGGAATCCATTCGCGGCATGCAGTCGGTCAAGGTGGCGGGGCGTGAGACCGTGCGGCGCTCGCGCTACTACAATCTGATGAGCGAGACGATCAATCGGGATGTATGGCTGGCGCGCTTCGGCCTTGCCTTTGGAAGCGCCAATCAGCTGATTTTCGGTGGCGAGCGCATCGCGGTGATCTGGATCGGCGCGGGCTTGGCGATGCAGAACGTGTTCTCTGTCGGCATGCTCATCGCCTATCTGGCCTACAAGGATCAGTTCGCGCTGCGCATTGGTGGTCTGATCGACAAATGGATCGAGTTCCGGATGCTGCGCCTGCACGGCGAACGCCTCGCCGACATCGTACTGGCAGATCCCGAGTTGACGGACGGCGACGCGATGAGCGAGGGCGTTCCGGCCAATCTTCGCATCGATATGGACGGGGCCGGGTTTCGCTATGCGCCCGGCGAGCCATGGGTGCTGCGCAACTGCAGTTTGACCATCGAACCGGGTGAATCGGTCGCGATCGTGGGCGCCTCCGGCTGCGGGAAGACCACTTTGGTGAAGTGTTTGCTCGGACTGTTGCCGTTGACCGAGGGGCAGATACGGATAGGTGGCGTGCCGCTGCCCAGGATCGGTATCGAGCACTACCGGCGTGTCGTTGGCGCGGTGATGCAGGATGACCAGCTTTTCGCTGGCAGCATCAGTGACAACATCGCATTCGAAGACGAGGGCCTGGACGAGGCGCGCGTTAGGGAGGCAGCCGGACTGGCTGCGGTGCACGATGACATCGCTGCGATGCCGATGGGGTACAACAGCTTGATTGGCGACATGGGCACAACCTTGTCCGGTGGCCAGAAGCAACGGGTTATCCTGGCGCGGGCGCTGTATCGGCAGCCACGGCTGCTGTTTCTGGACGAAGCGACCAGTCACCTGGATGTGGAGCGCGAACGCCTGGTCAACGATGCCGTGCGCCGCTTGGACCTGACACGGGTGATCATTGCGCATCGACCTGAGACGATCGCCAGCACCGACCGTGTGCTGGTGATGCATGCGGGCGCGATCGTGCAGGCGTTTTGTCCGTCAGCACCGTCACAGGACGGGGCTGGGCGATGAACGGGTTGTTTCGTCGGGAGGTGCTCGAGGCAAGGCGTGGAAGCTGGTTAGGGAACATTTCACTGGGACAACCAATGCGGCTGTGGGTATTGACGATGGCCAGCGTGGTATCGGCGGCCGTGGTGTTGGGATTTCTGTTGTTTGGTGAGTACACACGTCGCTCCCGGGTGGCGGGGGAGCTGGTGCCCGATCTGGGGCTGTCGACGGTGATGGCGCCTTCCGCTGGCGTTGTCGCCATGTTGCATGCGGACGAAGGCGACCAGGTCCAACGGCAGGCGGCCTTGCTGCTTATCAACGTGCCGCGTGTCACTGCGGCGGGCGACGATGCGCTGAACGTGCTGCGCGAAGGCCAGCAGGCGCGGATCGCCAGCCTCCATGAACTGCAGGACGCACAGGCGATGCAGTTGCAGGCCCAGGCGCAGGGCCTGCAACTGCAACGTGATGCATTGCGTCGGGAGTTGACCCAGATTGAAGGCGAAATCCAGACGCGTAGCGAGCAGGTGCGGATCGGCCGCGAGACCGTTCAGCGTTATCGCCAGGTCGCTGATCAACGCTATGTCAGCCTGGTCCAGCTCAATCAGCAGGAGCAGTCGATGCTGGACGTGCTCAATGCCCAGCAAGCTCTGCAGCGGCAGGCGACTTCCCTGCGCCGCAACCTGGCACAGCTGGAGCAGATGCAGGCTGAAGTGCCGCAGCAGTTGCGGGCCGCCCTGGCCACGTCCAACCGCGACCTGGCTGCGCTCGGCCAGGAAGCGGTTCAGATGGAGGCCAATGGTGAACTGCTGCTGCGTGCCCCGGTCGGTGGCCTGGTTGCCAGCCGTCTGGTCGAAGCCGGGCAGATGGTGCAGGCCGGGCAGCCGGTCCTCAGTTTGTTGCCGGACGGGTCCACCCTGCGCGCACAACTGCTGGTACCCAGTGCCGCCATCGGCTTTGTGAAGGCAGGTGACCGCGTCCTGCTGCGCTACCACGCCTACCCCTACCAGAAGTTTGGCAGCCATCAGGGAACCGTGGTTCGAGTGTCGCGCAGCGCCGTGCCGGTCAGCGGCACCCGGCCGGAGTCGGGGGAGCCGGTGTACCGGGTGTTGGTTACTCTGGACCGGCAAAGTGTCCTCGCCTATGGGCATCCCGAGCCCCTGCGGCCCGGCATGCGGCTGGAGGCCGACATCATGGGCGAGCGTCGCCGTTTGTACGAATGGCTGCTCGAACCGTTGTACTCGGTGACCGGCAAGGTGGGCGGCTGAGCATGGCACGCGCACGTGCTGCAGCGCATTATCGATGGCCGGCCGTGTCGGGGTAAGCTGCCGAGGCGGCCGGGGGCGGGGATACGGGGGCGCGCCGGGGGATACGGCGCGTGCCAGGGCGAGCTTCCGCTGCGGCCGCAAGGGGGCGCGTATGCAACGGCCAAGTGCCGCTGCCGCGTGTGGCAAGGCACCAGGTGACAGGGGGAACACATGGCCTACATCCATGCCAAGACGGCCGCTGGCCGTCAGGAAATCGAAGACCGCGCGCGGCGGCTGCCGCCGGCATTGCGCTCCATTCTGCTGATGGTCGATGGTCAGCGCGATGACGATGCGTTGACTGCATTGTTGCCGGGCCTGCGCGCGCCCGACGACGCGTTGGCGCAGTTGGCGCAGATGGGCCTGATCGAGGTCGTCGGCGGGGCGGTGGCGCCGCCGGCGGCACGCGCGCTGACCGCCGGCCGCGAGCAGGACCCGGAGTTGTACAAGCAGCTGTACGACTGGATGAGTGAATCGGTGCGCAGGCACCTGGGCCTGAAAGGCTATTTCCTGCAGTTGAAGATCGAGCGCTGCACCGATGCCGGCGCACTGGAGAAGCTGTGGCCGGACATGGCCGCGGCGGTGTCCAAGGCGCGGAGCCCGGCATTGGCCAGCCGCTGGCTCAGCGATACCCATGCGCTGTTGGCGGTACAAGCGCCGCCGCAGCCTGTTGCCGTGCCCGGCTGAGCGGGTACGACGCCGGCTGGCCGGATCCGGCCGGCGGGGTTACCTTGCCCGCCTACGCAGGCCAGGAACCGCACCGATGGACAACACACCGAGCAGCAATACCGGCACGCCGGGCTGGGATGCCCTCAATGCGGCGTTGGGCGCGCTGTACCCGGGGCAGGCGCCGAAGCACTTCGGTACCGCCGTCTCCCACACGCTGGGCGGGCAGGATCCGCTGGACGGCATCAGCGTGTACTGGGCGACGTCGCCGCGCCCGCACTGGCATTACGTCAGCTACGGCTTTTCGGAGCTGTACGACAAGCAGAGCGATGACCCGGCCGACAGTGGCTACGGCTTCGAGCTGACCTTCCGCGTGGCCGCCGCACCGGGGCAGGGCGCCGACGACGCGCCGCCGGTGTGGCCGATGCACCTGCTGCAGAACCTGGCGCGCTATGTGTTCGGCACCGGCAACGTGCTGGAGGCCGGCCATCACCTGGATGCCAACGGCCCGATCGCGCTGGATACCGCCACCGTGCTGTGCCACCTGGCGCTGGTCGAGGACCCGCAGCTGCCCGCGCGCGACACCGCCAACGGCCGGGTGCGCTTCCTGCAGGTGGTGGGTCTGGGCGAGCAGGAGATGGCCGCGGTGCGGCGCTGGTCCACGCAGGGCGTGCTGGCGGTGCTGGAACCGGCCATGCCGCTGTGGATCACCGACCTGGGGCGCGGCTGCCTGCTGGATGATCCGGCACTGGCCGCGCAGGTGGAGGCCGGCAGTGCCCGCGAGGGCTCCACCACCGGCACCCTGTTCGTCGAGACGCTGGGCTGGGAGCAGGACGGGGACGTGGTCGAGCTGGTGCTGGGGGCCGGGCAGGTGCCGGGGCTGCTGGAGCTGCTGCCGCTGCGCCTGGGCCACGGGCGCACGCTGATCCTGATGGACCGCGAGCGCGCCTGGCGCTTCGAGGCGGGCGCGGTAGACGCGGTGCAGGCCGGGCCGGAGCAGGCGCACTGCACGCTGGCGCCGGCCAGTCTGCGCGCGCTGCTGGACCATCTGCACGCCCGGCGCGGCGTGTATCCGCTGCCCGGCGGCAGGCTGCGGGTGCGGGTTGTACCGACCGAGCTGCGCGATGCCCAGGGCCAGGTCATCCGCACCCTGGGTTGAAACGCACAACGCCCGGCGATGCCGGGCGTTGTCCTTATATATGCCTGGGCGGTGCCGGGCAGCTCAGCTGAGCCCTTCTGCCTGCAGCGCCGCCTGTACGCCCGGGTCGGCTTCCAGGCGCTGCCGGTACGCGGCCAGGTTGTCCAGGCCGCCGAGGTCGACCTTGGCGCCGGCCGCCCAGCGCAGGGTGATGTAGAAGTATGGGTCGGCGAAGCTGCGGAAGCCGGCCAGCCACTGGCGGCCTTCCAGCTGCGCATTGGCGCGTTCGAACAGCCCGCGCAGGCGGGCGTGCGCGGCGGCGCGGATGGCGGCGTGCTGGCTGGCATCGCCGATGAACTTGCTTGGCGAGAACAGCGGCGAGAACGCCGGGTGCAGGTCCGAGTTGACGAAGGACAGCCAACGGGTGGCTTCGGCACGCTGGCGGGCACTGCCGTCACCGGCCAGGCCGGCCTGCGGGTAGGTGTCGGCGATGTAGCCCATGATGGCCGCGTTCTGGGTCAGGGTGAAATCGCCGTCGACCACCGCCGGCACCGAGCCGGCGGGGTTGATCGCCAGGAACGCCGGCGCCTTCAGGGTGTCCTTGTCGAGCAGTTCCACCTCGAACGGCTGGCCGGTCCACTGCAGGGCGATGTGGTCGGCGGTGGAGCAGGCTCCGGGCTTGCTGTACAGCTTCATGGGAACTCCGTTGCGGATCGATGGAAGGCCAGCCGCCCACTATTCCAGAGCGGGCCCCGCATCCTCAACGGTATGGCCGTAACAGACCGTTACGACGCGCGCGGCTTGAGTTTCTGCACGCGATAGAAGGTGTGGTCGCCGATGGTGGCCACCTGGTAGGCATTGCGCCAGCTCGGGTTGGCGATGGCCAGCGCGGCGAAGTGGCTGGCGCCGGGCACGATTTCCTTGCGCTCGCCGGCCGGCAGGGCCCAGTTGCGCTCGGCATCGAAGGCCACGGTCATCGCTTCCTGCCAGGCGTCGGCATTGCCCAGCTGGGTGCCGGGGGCGACGATGGTCGGGGCGAACTGCTTGCGCGCGGTGACCACCTTGCACATCGAATCGCCCCACAGCCCGCTGTCCAGGCGGCGCAGGGCCACCTCGGCGACGGCTTGCTGGCCGCGCAGGGTCTGGTCACGCGCTTCGAGGTAGACCGTAGTGCTCAGGCACAACGAATCGGCGGCAGGCTGCGGCAACAACTGTGACAGCCAGAGAATCCAGGCCAGTTTCATAAATCTCCTTGCTCCGTATGGGCCGCACCTGGCTGTCCATCCGATCATGCGGACGGGGCGAGGGTACGACTTGGCGTCATGGGGAGGCGGCCATCGGGGCCGCCCGTGGGCGGACCCGAACTGAAGATGGGGTCCGCGCGCTCACTCGAACTGGGTGGTGAGCGGGAAAGTTGGCGCACGATAGGGGGCCATTTCCCAATGCATCCTGAATCTGAAGGCTTGACATTCAGGTTCGGGACGGGGCCGGGAACGCGGTTCCCGGCCCGTATTCAGGTCGGTATCGACCTGTTTCAGAATCTGGCGGCGAGGTGGCTGCCCTGGTGGATGGCGCGCTTGGCATCCAGCTCGGCGGCCACGTCGGCACCGCCGATCAGGTGCGCGTTGATGCCGGCGGCCTGCAGCGCGGCGTGCAGGTCGCGGCGCGGTTCCTGGCCGGCGCAGACCACCACGTGGCTGACCGCCAGGGTCTGTTCCTGGCCGTCGATGCGGATGCGCAGGCCGGCATCATCCACGCCCAGGTACTCCACCCCGCCCAGCATTTTCACGCCCTTGGCCTTGAGCGTGGCGCGGTGGATCCAGCCGGTGGTCTTGCCCAGCCGGGCACCGGGCTTGCCCGGGCTGCGCTGCAGCAGCCAGACCTGGCGCGCGGGTGCTTCCGGGGCCGCCCTGGTCAGTGCGCCACGGCCTTCGAAGGTGGCATCCACGCCCCATTCGGCCATCCAGCGCGCCGGGTCCAGCGACGGCGAGGGGCCGTCGTGGACCAGGAACTCGCCTACGTCGAAGCCGATGCCGCCGGCGCCGATGATGGCGACCTGGTCGCCGACCTGCACCCGGCCCAGCAGCACGTCCAGGTAGCTGACCACCTTGGCGTGGTCCGCACCCGGGAAATCGACCCGGCGGGGGGTGATGCCGGTGGCCACCACCACCTCGTCGAACCCGGCCAGGCTGGCCACGTCGGCCACCGTGTCCAGCCGCACCTCCACGCCGGTCTGCGCCAGCAGGTGGCCGAAGTAGCGCAGGGTCTCGTGGAACTCCTCCTTGCCGGGGATGCGCTTGGCCACGTTGAACTGGCCGCCGATCTCGCTGCCGGCGTCGAACAGGGTGACCTGGTGGCCGCGCTGCGCGGCGACGGTGGCGCAGGCCAGCCCGGCCGGGCCGGCACCGACCACCGCCACGCGCTTGGCCAGCGTCGCCGGGCGGTAGACCAGTTCGGTCTCGTGCACGGCGCGCGGGTTGACCAGGCAGCTGGCGGTCTTGTTCTCGAACACATGGTCCAGGCAGGCCTGGTTGCAGGCGATGCAGGTGTTGATCGCTTCGGGGCGGCCGGCGCGCGCCTTGTTGGCCCACTCCGGGTCGGCCAGCAGCGGCCGCGCCAGCGACACCATGTCCGCGCCACCGCCGGCCAGGATGCGTTCGGCCACGTCGGGCATGTTGATCCGGTTGGTGGCGATCACCGGCACCTGGACGTGTGGCTTGAGCTTGGCGGTGACCCCGGCAAAGGCCGCGCGTGGCACCGAGGTGGCGATGGTGGGGATGCGTGCTTCATGCCAGCCGATGCCGGAGTTGATCAGCGTGGCGCCGGCAGCTTCGATCGCCTTGGCCTGCTGCACGATTTCCTCCCAGTTGCTGCCGTCCTCGACCAGGTCCACCAGCGACAGCCGGTAGATGATGATGTAATCCGGGCCGCAGGCCTCGCGGATGCGGCGCACGATCTCCACCGCAAAGCGCATCCGCTGGGCCGCGTCGCCGCCCCAGCGATCGGTGCGCTTGTTGCTGCGCGGGGCGATGAATTCGTTGATCAGATAACCTTCCGAGCCCATCACCTCGACGCCGTCATAGCCGGCTTCGCGCGCCAGCCGCGCGCTGCGCGCGTAATCGGCGATATGCCGTTCGACGCCGCTGGCCGACAGCGCGCGCGGGGTGAACGGGTTGATCGGTGCCTTCAGTCTGGACGGGGCCACCGACAGGGGGTGGTAGGCATAGCGGCCGGCGTGCAGCAGCTGCAGGCAGATCTTGCCGCCGTTGTCGTGTACCGCGGCGGTCAGCTGGCGGTGCGGGCGCACTTCCCAGGGCCAGGACAGCTTGCCGCCGAACGGCTTGAGCCAGCCGACCACGTTCGGCGCGAAACCGCCGGTGACGATCAGCCCGACCCCGCCGGCGGCGCGCTCGGCGAAATAGGCGGCCAGCCGTGGGAAATCGCGGGCGCGGTCTTCCAGCCCGGTATGCATCGAGCCCATCAGGATGCGGTTGCGCAGCTGGGTGAAGCCCAGGTCCAGCGGCGTGAACAGATGGGGATAGGCGGTGGATTCGGCGGCTGGCGACATGTCGATACGCTTGCGTACGGAAGCGTGAAGCGTGCCGCGAAATGGTCCTGACAGCAAGGACCATTTCGCGGCACGCTTCACGCTTGCCCAAGGTTTGCTGCGCAAACCTCGGGCCCCGGGGCATGCCACCAGACCCCCGCCGCTTCGCGGCGCGCCCCCTGACTCAGGGGGCTCCTTTCTCCAGATGGATTGCGGTAGGTAGCGACCGTTGGTCGCTACGCCCGGTAGTGCCGGTCGCTGGCCGGCTCCTCGTGTCGCCGGCAATGTGCAGAGCCGGCCAGCGGCCGGCACTACCAGGTGGTGATGGATTCCGGAGGAGCCGGCCAGCGGCCGGCACTACCTGGGTGGTGATGGGTTCCGGAGGAGCCGGCCAGCGGCCGGCATTACCGGGTGGCGGTTGCGGGTGCGGCTTTGCCGATTCCGAACAGGGGCAGGGTGACCCCGCACAGCGGGCCGATCAGCAGCGCGAAGGCGAGGGTGCCGACGCCGACGTTGCCGCCCAGCCACCAGCCGACCAGCAGCACGCTGCCTTCGATCAGGCTGCGCACGATCCAGATCGGCCAGCCGCTGCGGGCATGCAGGCCGGTCATCAGGCCGTCGCGCGGGCCGGGGCCGAAGCGTGCGCCGATATACAGGCCGGTGGCCAGCGCCACCAGCAGCAGGCCGCACACGAACATCGGCACCTGCAGCAGCAGGCCGTGCACTTCCGGCAGCACCCACAGGCCCAGCTGCGCGCTGGGGCCGATCAGCATCACGTTGAGCACCGTGCCCAGCCCGGGTTTCTGCCGGATCGGCCACCACAGCAGCAGCACCAGCGCGCCGATCACATTGGTGGCCACCCCGAACGACAACGGCGTGTGCAGGGCGATGCCCTGCGACAGCACGTCCCACGGCGCCACCCCGATCGCGGCGCGGATCATCACCGCCGCGCCGATCCCGTACAGGAACAGGCCAAGCAACAGTTGCAGCAGACGCAGGGGCAGCGAGGTGGGCATGACGGTGTCACCGGGAGGGCGCTTGAATGTAGGGCGCGGCACGACATGCCGACAGATACAGATGGACGCCAATCCACGCCCACACATCGGCGCCGGTTACGTGAGTGCTCGGGCGCAGGTACCTACCAGCGGTCGGTACCTGCAGGCCAGGTACCGACCGGGCGTAGGTTTGCCGGCCAGGTAGCGCCGCGGCAGGTATCGACCGTTGGCCGATACGGCGCGCCCGCCGGCTCATTCCCAGCCGGACAGCACCAGCTTGCCGATCACCCCGCCGGCTTCCAGCCGGCGGTGGGCCTCGCGCAGGTTGGCTGCGTTGATCGGGCCCAGGTGGGTGTGCGCGGTGCTGCGCAGTTCACCGGCATCGACCAGGCTGGCGGCGCGGTTGAGGATGCGGTGCTGCTCGACCATGTCGGCAGTGCCGAAGCGCGCCCGGGCGAACATGAATTCCCAGTGGATGCCGATGCACTTGGCCTTGTACGGATCGCCGATGCGCAGCGGGCCGCGGGGCTCGACGATCAGCCCGAGGTGGCCCTGCGGGGCCAGCAGTTCGCCGAGCACGTCCCAGTAGTGGTCGGTGTCGGCCAGGTTCAGCGCCACCTGCACTTCGCTGATGCCCAGCGCCTGCAGCTGCGGCGGCAGCGGTTGGCGGTGGTCGATGACATGGTCGGCGCCCAGCTGCCGGCACCACTGCGCCGAGGCCTCGCGCGAGGCGGTGGCGACCACGCTGAAGCCGGCATGCCGGGCCAGCTGGATGGCGATCGAGCCCACCCCGCCGGCGCCGCCGATCACCAGCAGGGTCTGCCCGGCATGGCGGCGATCGTCGAACTGCAGCGGCATGCGCTGGAACAGCAGCTCCCAGGCGGTCAGGGTAGTCAGCGGCAGGGCGGCGGCGTCGGCGAAATCCAGGGTGGCCGGTTTGCGCCCGACCAGCCGCGCGTCCACGTGCTGCCATTGCGCGTTGCAGCCGGGGCGGGTGACGTCGCCGGCGTAGTAGACCTCGTCGCCGGGGGCGAAGGCAGTGACCTGCGGACCCACCGCTTCGACGATGCCGGCCGCGTCATAGCCAAGGATCCGCGGCGGTTGCGCCTGCTGGTCGCGCGGAGCCCGCAGCTTGGTGTCCACCGGGTTGACCGAGATGGCCTGGACGCGGACCAGAAGGTCCGCCCCGGTTGGCGGACCGGGTTCGGGCAGGACCAGGTCGAGCAGGCTGTCGGGGTCGTCGATCGGCAGGTAGTGCGTCAGTCCCACGGCTTTCATGGCAGCTCCGGCGGAGGGGAGGGCTTCATCATACGGCTGCTGACAAAGCTGTTTCTGCGCTGAATCAAATGCCGGGCGGCGATTGGCACCGAATACGGCAGTGCACCGCTGAAAACCCGGGAGAAATGGCAAAACCCTTGTCATTGCTGGGTCTTGCGGAATTTCATCAACCTGTATAGGGTGCCACCAGCTGGACCGGGTAGAGGTCTGGCGGTCGTCTTCACATGTTACGGGACTGTTAACATCACCTTCACTCGCCTGAGCATAATGTTCGCGGCGGTGGCGTGCTGAATCGGCAGTCTGAAAACGACGCAGGTGCTGGCCCATGCCTCTACCGGTTTCATACCCCCGAAATAGGAGCTGTACTCAATGAACAAGAAGATCCTTACTGCCGCGCTGCTGGGCGGTCTGGCTTTCGCCCAGGCTGCATCGGCGCAGGATTTTGACGACCGCTGGTACCTGACCGGTTCGGCCGGCTTCAACTTCCAGGATAGCGACCGTCTGACCAACGACGCTCCGTTCGTTACCCTGGGCCTCGGTAAGTTCATCAGCCCCAACTGGTCGCTGGACGGCGAGCTGAACTACCAGAACCCGAACTTCGATGCCAACCAGGATCTGAACTGGAGCCAGTACGGCGTCTCGGTCGACCTGCGTCGCCACTTCATCTCCGAAGGCCGTGGCTGGAACCCGTACGTGCTGATGGGTCTGGGCTACCAGAAGTCGGAAGAAGAGTCCGTCTTCAACGCAGCTGGCCCGCGTGACCGCAAGGACGGCAACCTCGCCGCCAAGGTCGGCGTCGGCCTGCAGACCACCTTCGAAAAGCGCGTTGCTGTCCGCGCCGAAGTGGCCTACCGCGCTGACTTCGACGACCAGAGCGTCGCTGCACCGGACGAAAGCTGGTTCGGCGACGTGCTGGCTTCGGTCGGCGTCGTGATCCCGCTGGGCCCGGCTCCGACCGCTGCCACCGTTGCTCCGGCTCCGGTTGCACCGGGCTGCGCCGACCTGGATGACGACGGTGACGGCGTCAACAACTGCGACGACAAGTGCCCGGATTCGCAGCCGGGTCAGACCATCGGTCCGGACGGTTGCCCGGTGCCGGTCTCGATCGATCTGAAGGGCGTGAACTTCGACTTCGACAAGGCTACCCTGCGTCCGGACGCTGTTGCGATCCTGAGCGAAGCCACCGAGATCCTGAAGCGTTACCCGGATCTGCGCGTTGAAGTTGCCGGTCACACCGACTCGAAGGGTACCGACGCTTACAACCAGAAGCTGTCCGAGCGTCGTGCCACCACCGTGTATGACTACCTGACCAAGAACGGCGTGTCCGCTTCGCGTCTGGTGGGCCCGATCGGCTACGGCGAGAGCCGTCCGATTGCGCCGAACACCAACCCGGATGGTTCGGACAACCCGGAAGGTCGTGCAAAGAACCGTCGTACCGAGCTGAACGTCCAGAACTAATCCTTCTGGTTGTACAGCCTCAGAAGAGGGCCCGGCATTGCCGGGCCCTTTTTTTTTGGTTCTTCGCCCATCTCCGGGGCTGCCGTCCAAACATTGTCGTAGGGGCAAGTAGTGCCGGCCGCTGGCCGGAATGCCTCTTGGTGCCGCGCTGCCCGAACGTGGCTCGGACCTGCCTTCTCTTCTGTGAGCGACAGCCATGTGAGAAGGGTTGGCGCGGGTGGGTTGGCGGGACTGTCGAAAACATGGATGTTTTCGCCAAGCCCCCAGGGAGGGGTTCACGGCGTGTCCCGCCAACCCACCCGCGCCAGCCCAATCAGCGCAAACGTGGGTAGCGGCCTTTGATCTGAGTCTGCAGTTCGCAGCTGACCCCGCAATCGGGGAAGAGCCTTGCGTGGATCCACCGTGGGCGCCAAGGTCCTTGGTTCGGCTCTGCTAGGCAACTAAAAATCAACAATAAATCCAACAAGTTGCCGTATTCATTGAATGTGGGATCTTGAAAGCCGTTGTGGCACTGTTAAACTCGCCGCGTCACCCTATCCCTGGATGCATCCCATGCTGCGTATTGCACTGGCCGCCACGCTTGGCCTGGCCCTGGTTCCCACCGCCTACGCAGCCGTGGATTGCTCGGCCCACGCCATCAGCGCCGCGCCGCTGCCGTTGCCGGCCACCGCGATCGCGCCGGTGGCCGAAGAGCTGTACATCCGCAACGTGCAGCTGGGCATGCCGGCCGGTGTGCTCACCTCCAATTTCGATCAGCAGCAGTCGCTGGACCGCGTGCTGCAGCGCCTGCGCATCGATGGCTGCCAGAACATCGCCAAGGCGATGCCCGGCGCCCCGGCGATCAAACCCAACGATCCGGCCGCCTACAAGCCGGCGACCGAGTTCGACAACACGCCGTGGCGCTTTGACATGAGCCAGAACGGCAAGCGCATGACCGCCGAGGAATTCGACGCCTGGATGAAGGCGCGCGGCGTGCGCGTGGTCAAGGCGCGTCCGGTTCCGGCCGCTGCGCCTGCCGCCGCTGAAGCACCGGCGGCGACCAAGCCGGGCGAGAAGAAGTAGGCCGCCGCGCGCGGAGCCCGATGAGTTCACGCCGGCCCCCTGCCGCGCCTGCCGCCCGACCACGCCGCCCGCAGCGGCGTGCGGCAGCGGCAAGTACCACCACCGGCGATGGCGCCCCGCGCCACGGCCTGGCCCGGGTGTTGTCCAAGGCCGGGTTGTGTTCGCGCACCGAGGCCGCGCGCTGGGTCGCCGAGGGCCGGGTGACGGTCGATGGCCGGGTCATCAACAACCCCGAATTCCCGATCGTCGAGGGGCGCCACCAGGTGCGCGTCGACGGCCGGCCGCTGGACGCGCCGCGGCGCATCCACCTGATGCTCAACAAGCCGCGCGGGCTGCTGACCACCGCCCAGGACGAGCAGGGCCGCGACACCGTCTACCGCTGCCTGGATGGCGCCGGGCTGCCTTGGCTGGCGCCGGTAGGGCGCCTGGACAAGGCCAGCGAAGGCCTGCTGTTGTTCAGCAACGACCCCGAATGGGCTGCGCGCCTGACCGACCCGGCCACCGGGCCGGACAAGACCTACCACGTGCAGATCGACGCCATTCCCGATGCCGCGCAGCTGCAGGCGTTGTGCACCGGCATCGATGACGACGGCCAGCACCTGCGTGCGCGCCGCGCGGTGCTGCTGCGCAGTGGCGGCAAGACCGCCTGGCTGGAAGTAGTGCTGGAGGAAGGGCGCAACCGGCACATCCGCCGCCTGCTGGCCGCCTTCGGCATCAACGTGCTGCGCCTGGTGCGCGTGGCCATCGGCGGTCTGCCGCTGGGCACGCTGGGCAAGGGCCAATGGCGCGCGCTGAGCCAAACCGATCTGGACCTGTTGTATGCCGCGGCCGATAGCGCCGTGGCGGCACCGTGACTTCGTGGTCTGCCCGCCGGGCAGGCCGACCGACCCGGGCAAAGGATGGCCTTGCACCCCACGTTCCATTGACTACCGGGAGTATCCCCATGTATGCCAACCTCACCCGTTCCCTGTTCCGCGGCGCCTGCCTGTTGTTGCCGGCCGCGCTGCTGACCGCCTGCGGTGGCCACAAACAGGCGTCCAGGACCCCGCCGGTGACCGACAAGGTAGTGGAAGTGAAGACCCCCGAGCTGGACGGGCGCGGCAGCTATCGATTCCTGATGAGCGATGGCGACAAGCGCATGAGCGCCGACGAGTTCGACGCCTGGATGAAGGCCAACGGCATCCGCGTGGCCAAGGGCAATGGACAGGACCGGGCGGCCGCCGCGCCGGTGGTGGTGGCCAGCAAGGAATCGGCCAAGGACAAGAAGAAAAAGAAGAAATAAAAAAACGCCGGGCATTGCCCGGCGCTGGATCGGGATGGCGGGCGGACGCCGCCGTTCCCTCAGCCCTTGATCACGCCCAGCTCCACGCCAATGCGGGTGAACGCATCGATGGCGCGGTCCAGATGCTGGCGGGTGTGCGCGGCGCTGATCTGGGTGCGGATGCGGGCCTGGCCCTTGGGCACCACCGGGAAGAAGAAACCGATCGCGTAGATGCCTTCTTCGAGCAGGCGTTCGGCGAACTTCTGCGCCAGCGGCGCGTCGTACAGCATCACCGGGCTGATCGGGTGCACGCCCGGCTTCACGTCGAAACCGGCGGCGGTCATCTTCTCGCGGAAGTAGGCGGTGTTCTGCGCCAGGGTGCTGCGCAGGTCATCGGCGGCGGCCAGCATCTCGAAGGCCTTGATGCCGGCGGCCACCACGTGCGGCGGCAGTGAGTTGGAGAACAGGTACGGACGCGAGCGCTGGCGCAGCAGTTCGACCACTTCGGCGCTGGCGCAGGTGAAGCCGCCGAGCGCGCCGCCCATGGCCTTGCCCAGGGTACCGGTGATGATGTCGATCTTCTCCAGCACGCCCTTGACCTCGGCCGAGCCGCGGCCGGTGGCGCCCAGGAAGCCGGTGGCATGGCATTCGTCGATGTGCACCAGCGCGTTGTACTTCTTCGCCAGCGCGGTGATCTCATCCAGCGGGGCGATGAAGCCGTCCATCGAGAACACGCCGTCGGTGGTGATCAGCTTGGTGCTGCAGCCGGCCGCATCAGCGGCCTGCAGCTGGGCTTCCAGGTCGGCCATGTCGCAGTTGGCGTAGCGGAAGCGCTTGGCCTTGCACAGGCGCACGCCGTCGATGATGGAGGCATGGTTGAGCGCATCGGAGATGATCGCGTCGTTCTCGCCCAGCAGCGGCTCGAACAGGCCGCCGTTGGCGTCGAAGCAGGCTGCGTACAGGATGGTGTCCTGCTTGCCGAAGAAGTCGGCGATCTGCTTTTCCAGCTGCTTGTGCAGGTCCTGGGTGCCGCAGATGAAGCGCACCGAGGCCATGCCGAAGCCGTGGCTGTCCAGCGCGTCCTTGGCGGCCTGGATCAGGTCGGGGTGGTCGGCCAGGCCCAGGTAATTGTTGGCGCAGAAGTTCAGCACCGTGCGGCCGTCGTCCAGGGTGATCTGCGCCGACTGCGGGCTGGTGATGATGCGTTCGGCCTTGAACAGGCCCTGGGCGCGGATCGCCTCCAGTTCTTCAACGTAGTGCCGGGTCAGCGGGGCGGTCGTGGCATCGGTCATGGCAGGCAGTCATCAGCGCGGAAACCACCGATTTTACCTGCCGCGGCCGTTCCTGGGGCCGTCGCCGGGCCGGTTGGCGGGCGCGGCCGGGGCGGGCAGGACACAGGGGATTGTTGCATCGCAATATCAATCAGGTTAAAAAAGTGTAAACCGCGACGTTCCGCCCACCCCACCGCCCCGGAGAGACCCGCATGAACCACGCCTCGCGCTGTACCGCCGCCGTTGTGCTCTGCGCCGCCCTGCTTGCCCCGTTCGCCGCCAGTGCCCAGGACGAGGCCGCCTCTCCCTTCAGCTGGAACGTCACCGGCGTGTCGGACTATGTGTTCCGCGGGGTCTCGCAGACCGCCGAGGAC
Organism: Stenotrophomonas sp. KH_029; assembly: GCF_057839765.1. Lineage (NCBI taxonomy): Bacteria > Pseudomonadati > Pseudomonadota > Gammaproteobacteria > Lysobacterales > Lysobacteraceae > Stenotrophomonas > Stenotrophomonas sp. KH_029. The sequence goes on from NZ_CM174498.1 coordinate 941,529, forward strand.
CCGACCGTGCAGGCCGCCTTCACCTATACCTCGCCGGTCGGCCTGTACGCCGGGGTGTGGGGCTCGGGCGTGGACTTCGGCGAGGGTGGCCCGGATGCGGAAGTCGATTACCTGATCGGCTACGCGTTCGACATCAACGAAAACGTCAACCTGGACCTGCTGTTCAACCGCTACACCTATCCCGGTTCCAGCGAGCTGGCCTACAACGAGTTCATCACCAAGACCACCTTCGCCAAGCAGTACAGCCTGACGGTGACCTACACCAACGACGTGTTCAATTCGGGCACCGATGCGTGGTACTACGCCGTGGGCGGGGAGTGGGCGCTGCCGCAGGAATTCAACCTGACCGCCAACGTCGGCCGCAGCACCTTCGAAGAAGGCATTTCCAAGGATTACACCGACTGGAACGTGGGCGTGAACCGCAGCTTCGGCATGGTCACCCTGGGCCTGGGCTACTACGGCACCGACGGCAACGGCCGCGACAACTCCGGCAAGCTGGCCGACAGCCGCGTGGTCTTCACCGTTGGGGTAGGGCAGTAGTACCGGCCGCTGGCCGGCTCCACGCACGGCCGGCATCCCACGAACTGGAAAAGGCGCCCACTGGGCGCCTTTTCAATGCTGGCCTCACACCGGAACCCTTGCTGGAGAACAGCCCCCTTGTTGTTCAAGGGGGCGCGCCAGCGGCGCGGGGATAAGGTGATATGAGCAATTGATCCTCTGTGCCGAAGGCACAGGGGATCAATTCCAGCTCAGCACCACCTTGCCGGCCTTGCCCTGTTCCATCAGGTCAAAGCCCTTCTGGAAATCATCGATCGGCAACTGGTGGGTGAGCACCTTGCCCAGCGGGAAGCCGGACAGCACCAGTTGGGTCATCTTGTACCAGGTCTCGTACATCTTGCGGCCGTAGATGCCCTGCACGGTCAGGCCCTTGAAGATGATCTTGTCCCAGTCGCAGCCGGCGCCCTTGGGCATGATGCCCAGCATCGCGATCTTGCCGCCGTGGTACATGCAGTCGAGCATGTCGTTGAACGCGCGCGGGTTGCCGCTCATTTCCAGGCCCACGTCGAAGCCCTCCATGTGCAGGTCCTTCATCACGTCCTTGAGCGAGGTGTTGGCCACGTTGACCACGCGGGTGGCGCCCATGTCGGCGGCCAGCTTCAGGCGGAAATCGTTGACGTCGGTGACCACCACGTTGCGCGCACCGATGTGCTTGCAGATGCCGGCAGCGATGATCCCGATCGGGCCGGCACCGGTGATCAGCACGTCTTCGCCGATCACGTTGAATTCCAGCGCGCAGTGCGCGGCGTTGCCGTAGGGATCGAAGAACGCGGCCAGCTCGGACGGGATCTGGTCGGGGATCGGCCACAGGTTGCTGGCCGGCATCACCATGTATTCGGCGAACGCGCCGTTGACGTTGACGCCGATGCCCACTGTGTTCGGGCACAGGTGCGGGCGGCCGCCACGGCAGTTGCGGCAATGGCCGCAGACGATATGGCCTTCGGCCGACACGCGCTGGCCGATTTCATAGCCGGTCACGCCCGGCCCGATCTGCGCGATGCGGCCGACGAACTCGTGGCCGATGGTCAGGCCCGGCTTGATGGTGCGTTGGCTCCACTCGTCCCACAGGTAGATATGCAGGTCAGTACCGCAGATGGCGGTTTTTTCCAGCTTGATCAGTACTTCATTGGGGCCGGGGGTGGGTACCGGAACCTCTTCCAGCCAGATGCCCTTGGCGGCTTCACGTTTGACCAGGGCCTTCATTGTCTGCTGCGCCATCGGGGTGGAACTCATCTGGGGGAAAGGGCGGATTATAGGGCTGTCGGCGGGTTTCCCATGTTGCAGCGCGGGTGGTTTGGAGCGGCGGCGCCTGCTTCTGGCGATCGAGGTGCCGGGCAGGCCGGTGCAGGACAGGCCGTAAACCCCGCTCCGCGGCCCGGCCCCGGCCTGCCCGGGACCTCCCGCCGGCTGTCCGTCCGTGCCCGCGGGAGGCGTAGAGCCGGGCTCTGCCCGGCTGGCACGTGCCGGCTGGGCAACCCCCATGACTTCCGGGCTTCGGGCCGGGGCAGGGGGCTGGGCTACACTCGGCGGTTCTTTCACCAGGGGCTGCTCAATGCGCTCGAACCTGCTCGCTTTCTCCGTCGTCGCCAGCCTTGGGCTGGTCCAGGTCGCCCATGCCGCTGAGGGCATGTGGGTGCCGCAGCAGCTGCCGGAGATTGCCGGGCCGCTCAAGCAGGCCGGCCTGAAGCTGTCCGCCGAGCAGATCTCCAACCTCACCGGCGACCCGATGGGCGCGGTGGTGGCGCTGGGCGGCTGCACGGCCAGCTTCGTGTCTCCGCAGGGGCTGGTGGTGACCAACCACCATTGCGCCTACGGTGCGATCCAGCTGAACTCGACCGCCGAGAAGAACCTGATCAAGGACGGCTTCAATGCGCCGAACCTGAAGGACGAACTGAGCGCCGGCCCGAACGCGCGCGTGTTCGTGCTCGACCAGATCACCGACGTGACCGCGCAGGCCAAGGCCGCCATCGCCGCTGCCGGCAAGGACCCGCTGGCCCGCACCCGCGCGCTGGAGGCGTTCGACAAGGCCCAGACCGCCGCGTGTGAAGCCGATGCCGGGTTCCGCTGCCGTCTCTTCAGTTTCTCCGGTGGCAACACCTACCGCCTGTTCCGCAACATGGAAATCAAGGACGTGCGCCTGGTCTATGCGCCCCCGGGCAGCGTCGGCAAGTTCGGCGGTGACGTCGACAACTGGATGTGGCCGCGCCACACCGGCGATTTCTCGTTCTACCGCGCCTACGTGGGCAAGGACGGCAAGCCGGCGGCGTTCGCGGCCGACAACGTGCCCTACCAGCCCAAGCACTTCCTGAAGTTCGCCGACCAGCCGCTGGGTGCCGACGACTTCGTGATGGTGGCCGGCTACCCGGGCCGCACCAACCGCTATGCGCTGGCCGGTGAGTTCAACGAAACCGCGGGCTGGACCTATCCGACCATCGCCCAGCACTACAACGCGGTGCTGAAGATGATCGACGAGGCCGGCAAGGCCGATGCCGACATCAAGGTGAAGTACGCCGCCACCGCGGCCAGCATGAACAACGTGGCCAAGAACTACGTCGGCCAGCTGGAAGGCTTCAAGCGCATCGACGCGGCCGGCCAGAAGAAGGCCGAAGAAGCCGCCGTGCTGGCCTGGCTGAAGCAGCAGGGCGCGGCAGGCAAGCCGGCGCTGGCCGCGCACGCGCAGCTGATCAAGCACCTGGATACCAGCAAGGCCACGCGCGAGCGCGACCTGTTCGTGAGCCAGTTCAACAGCACCTCGGCGGTGGGTGCGGCCATTTCGCTGTATCGCCTGTCGATCGAGCGCGCCAAGCCGGATGCCGAGCGCGAAGCGGGCTTCCAGGAGCGCGACCTGACCACCATCGAAGGCGGCCTGAAGCAGATGGATCGCCGCTACGTGGCGAAGATGGATCAGCAGCTGCAGACCTACTGGCTGGGCCAGTACGTCGCCCTGCCGGCCGATCAGCGCAGCAACGAAGTGCTCAACACGTGGCTGGCCGGCAGTGATGCCGCTGCGGTCAAGGGACTGGTGGCCAAGCTGGGCGGCACCGAACTGGGCAGCCTGGACAAGCGCCTGGCCTGGTTCAAGGCCGACCGCGCCGCCTTCGAGGCCAGCACCGATCCGGCCATCCAGTACGCCGTGGCGGCGATGCCGTCGCTGCTCAAGCAGGAAGAGCAGAAGAAGATCCGCGAAGGCGAATCGCTGACCGCCCGTCCGCTGTACCTGCAGGCCGTGGCCGACTACAAGAAGAGCAAGGGCGGCTTCGTCTACCCCGATGCCAACCTGTCGCTGCGCATTACCTTCGGCAACGTGATGGGCTATGGCAAGGACGGCGTGAACTACACCCCGTTCACCACTCTGGAAGGCGTGGCCGCCAAGGAAACCGGCGTGGATCCGTTCGACTCGCCCAAGGCGCTGCTGGATGCGGTCAAGGCCAAGCGCTACGGCGGCCTGGAAGACAAGCGGATCGGCTCGGTGCCGGTCAACTTCCTGTCCAACCTGGACATCACCGGCGGCAACTCCGGCTCGCCGGTGCTGGACGCGCACGGCAAGCTGGTGGGCCTGGCCTTCGATGGCAACTGGGAATCGGTCAGCTCCAACTGGGTGTTCGACCCGGTGATGACCCGCATGATTTCGGTCGACAGCCGCTACATGCAGTGGATCATGCAGGAAGTGGCGCCGGCGCCGCAGCTGCTCAAAGAGCTGAACCTGGTGAAGTAAGACCCCAACCCCGCGGTGAAAGCCGCGGGGTTGTTCGTTGGGCCCCGGCATGCCACGCGTACCGGCCAATGGCCGGTGCCTGCCGGCAGGCACCGGGTAGATGCCGACCGTTGGCCGGCATGCAGGCGGTGCAGGGCTGCCTGCGGCCGGCACCACCGTGGCAGGCACCCGGCCGGTCCGGTCGGGGTATCATGCGTGTCCCCTCGCTCATTCACATCATGTGAACGATTGCGACAGCCCTTCCTCCCCCAAGGACTCCCAGTACGCATGCGCATCCTGCTTGCCCGCCACGGTGAAACGCCGTGGAATGCCGAAGGCCGTTACCAGGGCCAGATCGATATCCCGTTGTCGCCGATCGGACAAGCGCAGGCCCAGGCCCTCGGGGAGCGCCTGAAGTCGGTGGACATCACCCGTGCGGTGGCTTCGCCGCTGTCGCGCGCGCAGCTCACCGCGCAGTTGGCGCTGGGCACCGAACGCGCGGCGATGCTGCTGACCGAGCCGGACCTGCAGGAAATCGCCCACGGTGAGTGGGAAGGCCTGTTGGCCAGTGAAATCCACGAAAAGGATCCCTCGCGCCTGCAGGCATGGCGCGACGAGCCGGACACCGTGCTGATGCCCGGTGGCGAATCGCTGCGCCTGGTGCTGGAGCGCAGCTGGCGCGGCCTGGCCCGCGCCGCTGAAGGCCTGGGTGAGCACGACACGTTGCTGGTGGTGGCCCACGATGCGGTCAACCGGGTGATCCTGTGCCGCATCCTCGGCCTGCCGTTGTCGCGCCTGTGGACCTTCCGCCAGGCCCCGACCACGCTGAACCTGCTCGAAGGCACCGATCTGGACCAACTGGAAGTGGTGCGCCTGAACGATTGCGCCCACCACACCCCGTTCTTCGGCGAAGCCAAGCACCGCGCGCTGTAACCCGGGTACGCCCCATCCCGCCGTCCGCCACATCGATCCAACGCCCATGACCACCGCCCGCCCGCACACCCTCACCGACTGGCTCGCGCATATCGAGCAGCAGCATCCGGCCACCATCGACATGGGGCTGGAGCGCGTGCGCAGCGTGGCGCAGGCGATGGGACTGGGCGCGCCGGGCGAGCGCACCATCGTGGTCGGCGGCACCAACGGCAAGGGCTCCACGGTCGCCTTCATCGAGGCGATCGCCCGCGCGGCCGGCTGGAAGGTGGGGGCATACACCTCACCGCACCTGCTGCGCTACAACCAGCGGGTGCGCATCGATGGCCAGGAGGTCTCCGATGCCGCCCTGGTCGGTGCCTTCAATGCCATCGAAGACGCGCGCGGCAGCACCACGCTGACCTATTTCGAATACGGCACGCTGGCCGCACTGCATCTGTTCGCGCAGGCCGGGCTGGACCTGGCGGTGCTGGAAGTGGGCCTGGGCGGGCGACTGGATGCGGTCAACATCGTCGATGCCGACGTGGCGGTGATCACCACCGTGGATATCGATCACAGCGAGTGGCTGGGCGAAGACCGCGAAACCATCGGGGTGGAGAAGGCCGGCATCATCCGCGGCTGGAAGCCGGTGATCCTGGGCGAGACCGACCCGCCGTCCAGCGTGCTGGCGCGCGCCTACCTGGTGGGCGCCAATGCGATCCGCGGTGGCAGCGACTTCTTCGCCGACCGCCTGGATGCGCAGCACTGGTGCTGGCGCGATGTCGGCTTCCGCATCGAGCTGCCAACCCCGGCGCTGCGTGGCCCGATCCAGCTGCGCAACGCGGCCACCGCCATTGCCGCGCTGCGCGCGCTGGACAAGCCGCTGCCGCGCGCGGCCTTCGCCGAGGGGGTGGCGGCGGCCCGCATCGACGGCCGCCTGCAGGCGTTCGACCGCGACGGGGTGGAAGTGCTGGTCGATGTCGGCCACAACCCGCAGGCCGCCGCTGAACTGGCCAGCGCGTTGAAGGCGGCCAGCGTTGCCGGGCGGACCGTGGCGGTGTTCGCCGCGTTGCAGGACAAGGACGCCGCCGGCGTGGTGCAGGCGCTGGACGCGCAGGTCGATGGCTGGCACCTGGCCGGCCTGGACGGTGCGCGGGCGCAGAGCGCGCAGGAACTTCGCGCGCGCCTGGGCGGCACCGCCGCGGCGCAGGCGGCCACCCATGCCACGGTGGCGCAGGCGCTGCAGCAGGCCATGGACCAGGCCCGGCCGGGCGATCGGGTGCTGGTGTTCGGCTCGTTCCACACCGCCGCGCAGGCACTGCACTGGCTGAAGCGCCCGGCCTGAGCCGAACCTTGCGTACGCACGCGGCGGCCGTTCAGCCGCAACAGACGCCACTCACGCCGACACCCGTATAATCTCCGTGGCATTCCGCCGCGCCGCCCTGCCTGCCTTCCGTGGATACTCCTCTGAAACAGCGACTGATTGGTGCCATCGTTCTGGTGGCTTTGGCTGTGATCTTCCTGCCCATGCTGGTCAAAGGCCCTGCGCCGGACAGCGGCGTGGCCAATGTGCCGATCAGCGCGCCGGCGGCGCCTGCCGATGGCCAGTTCGAAACCCGTGAGCTGCCGCTGGTGGCGCCCACCGGCGGTGCCACCGGCCTGCAGGCCGGTGCGTCCACCACCCAGCCGTTGCAGGACACCAGCGCCGCTGCGGCCGATCCGGCTACGGCCGACAGCTCGCCGGCGGTGGCTGCCGGCAATTTCGCGGTCAGCTTCGGTGCCTATGCCAGCCAGGCCGACGCCAATGCGGTGATCGCCTATCTGCGCAAGGCGCAGCTGCCCGGTTTCAGCGAAGCGGCCACCATCAACGGCCGCCAGGCCTGGCGGGTACGCGTGGGGCCGTATGCCGACCGCGCCCAGGCCGAGTCCGCGCGGCTGCAGGCGGTCAAGGTGCGCAGCGACGTCAAGGCCGAAGTGGTGACCCTGGATGCGCGCGCCGACAGCGCCGTGGCCAGCGCGCCGACCCCGACCCCGGCCCCGACCGCCACCCCGGCCAATACCGCCAGCGCTGCCAGCGCCGCACCGGCCGGCGCGGCCGTGCGCACCGAAGCCCTGCCGCCCGAACCGGTTGCCGCGGCCAAGCCGGCCGCGCCCAAACCCGAACCCAAGCCGGCCCCGGCCAAGCCCGCCCCGGCGGTGGCCACCCCGGCTGCCCCGGCCGCCAGCAGCATCGGCTTTGCCGTGCAGCTGGGTGCCTTCGGCCAGGCCGCCGAAGCCAACGCGCTGCGCGACAAGGTCCGCGCCGCCGGTTTCAGCGCATTTGTGGAGCAGGTACGTACCGACAAGGGCACGCTCAACCGCGTGCGCGTCGGTCCCGTCGCCAACCGGGCCGAGGCGGAGAACCTCAAGGCCCAGGTTGCGTCGAAGGTCGGCGTGGCCGGCATGGTCCGGCCACATCCCTGATGCCGGCCCTGCGCCCGTGCCTTGAGGCCGGAACGTTCCTCCCGGGAGGAAGCGCATGATCGATTTCGTGTTGTTGGCGGTGATCGGCATCTCGACCCTGCTGGGGGTGATGCGCGGCTTCGTCAGTATCGTCATCAGTACCCTGTCCTGGCTGTTGGGCAGCTGGGCGGCACTGATGCTGGGCAAGTCCGCCGCCGGCTGGTGGTCGGCCCCGGCCGCGCCCGGCACCGGGCATTTCCTCGCCGGCTACCTGACCGTGTTCCTGGCGGTGATGGTCTCGGTCTGGGGCATCGGCCTGGTGATCCGCCAGGCGGTGCGCTCGACCAGCCTGAACGGCGCCGACCGCGCGCTGGGCGGGGCGCTTGGCCTGGCCCGGGGCGGCCTGATCGGCTGCCTGCTGCTGCTGATCGCCTCCTATACCCCGTTGCCGCGCGAAGCGGCGTGGCGCAATTCCAACCTGCGCGCCATGCTCGGCCCCGGCGTGGGCTGGATGCAGGCCAAGATGCCGCGCATGCCCGACATGCCGCAGCTGCCCAGCCTGCAGGGCATGCCGATGGCGCTGCCGGAGGTGAACATGTCGCAACTGTCTGGATCGGAGTTGGGCAAGCCGCTGCTGACAGGCGATAATGGGGTGCTTGGCGGGCTGCTGGGTGGGCGCGGATGGCCGCGACCGCTGGATGAAACCCCGCAACAGGTGGTGGACCCCGCCGATGTATCGGCGCGTGGGTCCCACCCAGGCTCCCCGACTTCCTTCGATCCGGCGCTCGTGCGCCCGGATCCCACCGATCCGGCACGGAACGGTTCCCCAGGCCAGGCACGGCCACCTTCACAGTAAATGGGCTCGGCCCAGCGGAGAGTTCGCACCATGTGTGGCATCGTCGGAATCGTCGGCAACCAGAACGTCGCCGGGCAGTTGTATGACGGCCTGACCGTCCTCCAGCATCGTGGCCAGGATGCGGCCGGCATCGCCACCGCCGATGGCACCCGCCTGCGCGTGCAGAAGGCCAACGGCCTGGTCCGCGACGTGTTCGATGCCAAGCGGATGTCCACCCTGGAAGGCCGGGTCGGCATCGCCCACGTGCGCTACCCCACCGCCGGTTCGGAAGGCATGGACGAGGCGCAGCCGTTCTACGTCAACTCGCCCTACGGCATCGCGCTGGCCCACAACGGCAACCTGATCAATACCGAAGCCCTGCGCCAGCAGGTATTCGAGCAGGACCGCCGCAACGTCAATACCGATTCGGACAGCGAAGTGCTGTTGAACGTGTTCGCCTACGAGCTGGACGCGCAGCGCCAGCTCACCCCGGAAGCGGCGATCCGCGCGGTGGCCGGCGTGCACCGCCGGGTCAAGGGCGGCTATGCGGTGATCAGCGTGGTGCTGGGCCTGGGCCTGGTCGCCTTCCGCGATCCGCACGGCATCCGTCCGCTGGTGCTGGGCAAGCGCGCCCATGCCGAAGGCGATGAGTACATCGTGGCCTCCGAATCGGCCGCGCTGGACGTGCTCGGCTTCCAGCGCGTGCGCGACGTGCGCCCCGGCGAAGCCCTGGTGATCACCGCGCGCGGCGAGCTGTTCTCCGAGGTCTGCGCCGAACCTGCCGAACACAGCCCGTGCATCTTCGAGTACGTGTACTTCGCGCGCCCCGATTCGATGATCGACAACGTCTCGGTGCACAAGGCGCGCATGCGCATGGGCATCAAGCTGGGCGAGAAGATCCTGCGCCTGCGCCCGGACCACGACATCGACACCATCATCCCGATCCCGGACACTTCGCGCGACGCCGCGCTGGAGATCTCCAATACGCTCGGGGTGAAATACCGCGAAGGTTTCATCAAGAACCGCTACATCGGCCGTACCTTCATCATGCCCGGGCAGGGCGAGCGGGTGAAATCGGTGCGCCGCAAGCTCAACCCGATCCACCTGGAATTCCGCAACCGGGTGGTGCTGCTGGTCGACGACTCGATCGTGCGCGGCACCACCAGCCAGCAGATCGTGCAGATGGCGCGCGATGCCGGCGCACGCAAGGTGTACCTGGCCAGCGCCGCGCCGCCGGTGCGTTACCCCAACATCTACGGCATCGACATGCCGGCGGCCGAGGAGCTGGTCGCTCACAACCGCAGCATCGAGGAAATCGAGAAGCACCTGGGCTGCGACTGGTTGATCTACCAGGACATCGAGGACATGGAAGCGGCGGTGCGCGAAGGCAACCCGGAGCTGAAGGCCTTCGATTCGTCGTGCTTCAACGGCGTCTACCCGACCGGTATCGAACCGGGTTACTTCGAACGCATCCAGCAACTGCGTTCGGACGATGCCAAGCACAAGCGCCGCGCCTGAGGCCGGCGTCATGGACCAGCAGTTGCCGCTGGATGCGGCCGGTGACCTGCTGCGCGCCGCGCAGCACTGCCTGGCCGCGACCGATCCGCTGCACAAGGTTGCGTTGACCCAGGCCTATGCGGCGCAGTTCCGCTGTGGGCAGCTCAAGGCGGCCGCCGACGCACCGCCGCCGGCACCGATCCGGATGCCGGGCCGTCCGGCCAGGCCGACCCTGGTACACCCGCGCGAGCTGCCCAAGCGCGGGCTGGGCAGCGTGGAAGGACGCGCCGCGTTCATCCACGCCATCGCGCATATCGAACTCAATGCGATCGACCTGGCCTGGGATGCGGTGTACCGCTTCCGGGGGCTGCCGGCCTCGTTCCATGCCGACTGGGTCGGCGTGGCCGATGATGAATCGCGGCACTTCGCCTTGCTGCACGCACGGCTGCGGGCGCTGGGCTACGACTATGGCGATTTCGATGCGCACAACGGCCTGTGGGAAATGTGCGAGAAGACCGCCCATGACGGCCTGGCGCGGATGGCGCTGGTGCCGCGCGTGCTCGAAGCGCGCGGGCTGGACGTCACCCCCGGCATGATCACCAAGCTGCGCAGCGCCAACGACCACGCCACCGCCGATGTGCTGGAGATCATCCTGCGCGAGGAAGTGGCGCATGTGGCCGCCGGCTCGCGCTGGTACCACTGGTACTGCCAGCGCGCCGGGGTGGAGCCGCGCGGGCGTTTCATCGCGCTGTTGAACCAGTACGCCGGCGGTTTCCTGTACGGGCCGTTCAACCTGGAAGCGCGCCTGCTGGCCGGCTTCGATGAAGAAGAAATCGCCAACCTGATCGAACAGGCCGGCCGCACCAGCGGACCGGCAAGGTAGGGACGCATCCGGATCGACTGCCGGTGGACGTGCCGCGCCCGGTAAGGGCATAGCCAACATCGGCGTCGGCGTCGGTACGGGCCATGCGTTCGTCGCGCCGATCATCGCCATCGGCAGTCGTTCGGGAACCGACCCTAGCGGTTGGGCAACACCACGCGCTGCCCATCCTCGGTCGGGCGGTTGATGTAGAACAGCCCGGGGCCGGGCCGGTAGGGCAGTTCGCGGGTGGCTTCGTCGGCGGCATACAGCAGCGCGGTATCGCCCAGCGCATCGAAATTCCAGTGCGCCGACTGCATGACATAGCCTTGGCGCAGCGTCAGTTCCTGCGCCGCATCCAGCGGCTGGCCCGTCAGCAGCCGTGCGGCGATCGGCAGCAGCGCATCAGGCAGGGCCAGCTCGGGCACCTCATCGACCGCTCGGCTCCAGTGCACGCCGGCGTCGGCCGCGCGCTGCTGCATCAGCCGCAGCGGCACCCACTGGTAGCGTCCATCGATCGGGCGGCGCAGCACCACGGCCGCGTGCGCGTACAACACCCATTGCGGCAGCACGCTGGGGCTGCCGGCAATGCGCTGGGATTGCCAGCGGTGCCACACGTCCACCCACACCGCCTCCTCGCCCAGGCCGAGCTGCGCCTGCCAGTGCCGGCAGGCCGCCTGCGCCTGCCGGTACACCTGGGTATCGCGCAGCAGCGACAGCGGCGGCACGGCGGTGTCGGCCAGCGCATGCTTGACGATGCGCTGGCCCAGCGGCCGGGTCAGCAGCTTCGGGCCCTCGATGCGCTGGTCGTAGCCGCCGCCGATATTGGCGTGCACGCCGGGCAGGGCGATTTCTTCGTGCTCCGGTGCCACCGTGGTCAATGCGAAGTGGTAGCGGTGTTCGTCGCGCGCGGCCAGTTGCAGGACCTTGTCGGCCGCATCGGCAGGCAGGGCCAGCGCGGGCCATTGATCGCGCTGCTGGCGGTTGATCGCCACCACCGTGTCGAACAGGCCGACAAAGCGCGCCGGTCGCCGCGGCACGGCGGCATCGCCGGCCAGCTGCCAGCCGGTGCGGCGCAGCTGTTCGCGCAGCCAGGCCGGCCCATCGGCGTGGTTGAGGCGGTTGAGCGCATCGCGCGCCGAGGCGGCACCGCGCGAGAAGCCGAACAGGTCCAGGCGTACCTGGCCCAGCGTCCGGCCCGGGTGCGCGTGCGCCAGTGCCCGCAGCGCCTCGGGCAGGCGTTCGTCCAATGCACGCCGCGCCTTGGCACGCACGCCGGTGCGCCCGATCCCGAAGGCCAGGCCCATCAGGTCGTCTTCTTCACCGCTGCGGGTGCCGGCGCCCTCGACGTAGATCGCCAGCGACAGCGCATCGCCGGCCAGCGCGTGCGTCCGGTTGTCCGGGTACAGCGCATGCAGGCGCGCGATGTTGGTCAGGCCATTGCTGTAACTGCTGGTCAGGCGGCTCTGGTACGGCGAGGCGTCGTCGGCGACCAGCGGTGCCGGCGGGCGCGCTGCCGGGGTGGTGCTGCCTGGCGGGCGCGAGGCACGCAACAGGTTGTCGGCATTGTTGCGGGTGCCGTCGAAGAACAGGCCGACCTGCAGCGACAGCGTCGCGGTGGTTGCCGGATTGGGCTGTCCTGCCATGGCGCTGATTCCCGGTGGATGCCGCGAAGGTAGCGCGAAAACGACACGGACGCGACATCGCTGAACCACCCGGTCGGCGGTCACAGTTCGGAAAGAATGATTTGCAAGGTCTATTGAATTCACGCAATCAAGTGGAGCCATATGGACGGGCCGACCCGCAGGGGCTGCGCTGCAACAACGACCACTACCATTTTTTCCCACTCAAAGAGAGACGACACGATGTCCAGATCGATGAGCAAGGCCGCAGGTGTGTTCACGTTGTGCCTGGCCGCCGCAGGCGCAGCCAGCGCCGCGCCGCTGTTCCAGCCGGTGACGGTGCTCAGCCGTGCCGGCGCCGTCGACCAGCCCGCCGCGCAGGCGCTGTTGTCGGCCGCCTCCACCGCTGCGGTGCAGGAAGTACGGGTGGATGCGGCGGCGGTCGATGCCCGCCAGCGTTCGCTGGAGTTCGAACTGCTCGGCACCCCGGTGCAGGCGCTGCAGCAACGCGTGCAGGCACTGCCCGACGGTGGCAGCATCTGGTACGGCCAGTTGCAGGCGCGCGATGCCAGGTTGAACGCCCGCACGGCCGGCAATGATCCGGCCAATTCTGTGATCCTGGTACGTGCCGGCGATACCATCACCGGCTCGATCCGCAAGGACGGCCAGCTGTATCGGCTGCGCCCGCTCAGCGATGGCCGCCACGTGCTGGTGGAAGTGGACGAGTCGCGCATGCCGGCCGACCACCCCGGCGACTACAACAGCCTGCCCACGGTGGCGATGCCGGGCAACGACCGCATCGGCATCGCGGGTGCGTCCTCGGGCACGCCGGCGACCATCCGGGTGCTGGTGGTGGCCACCAACGGCGCGGTGGCGGCCTATGGCGGCAACATGCAGTCGCTGGTGCAACTGGCGGTGGCCGAGTCCAACCAGGGCTATGTCGCCAGCAACGTCGGCCTCACCCTGGAACTGGCCGGCTATGAAACCACCAGCTATGCCGAGTCGAGCAGCTTCTCCACCGACCTGTCGCGCTTCCGCAGCACCAGCGACGGCATCATGGACAGCATCCACACCAGCCGCAACAACAGCCGCGCCGATGTGGGCGTGCTGGTGATCAACAACGCCAGCTCGTGCGGGCTGGCCTCCAGCATCGGCTCCAGCGCCGCCACCGCGTTCGCAGTGGTGCACTGGGACTGCGCCACCGGCTACTACTCCTTCGCCCATGAAATCGGCCACCTGCAGAGTGCGCGCCACGACATCGCCACCGATCCGAGCACCTCGCCGTACGCGTATGGTCACGGCTACCGCTACGAGCCGTCGAGCGGTTCGCGCTGGCGCACGATCATGGCCTATGCGTGCGCGGCGGGCTGCCCGCGGCTGAACTTCTGGTCCAACCCGAACATCAACTACAACGGCGTGCCGATGGGCATTGCCAGCAGCGCCGACAACCAGCGCGTGCTGGTCAACACCAAGGCGACGGTGGCCGCCTTCCGCTGATCCTGGCCAACGCCCTGTCTGCCACCGCACGCTGCGGTGGCGGGCAGGGCACCTTGGGTCAGGTCGGATCTGCCGCGTCGGGGCGGCAGCGCCGCAGCGCGGTCTGGCCATCGTCGGCCTCGATCCGACTGGCGCTCTTGTCGCCCCCGGCGGAGGTGCTGTCGGCGTCGATGAAGAGCAACAGGTTCACGATCGCGCTGGTGGCCACATACGCGGTGTCGCCGTCGGCCGTGGTCACGCCGCGATACAGGCGCGGGGTTTTGCCACAGACCACCAGCTCGTAGGCCATCGCGCGGATGCCCTCGCCATCACCGGCCTGCAGCCGCATGCGTTCGCCATTGGGGCCGCTGCCGAAGCGCTCCAGCAGCACCCAGCCCTGCGCGGGAGGCGCCTGTTCGAACGCGAACACGGGCGTGCGTCCCTGCGCATCGGTGATGCCCTGGTAGACATCCTTCTCTGCGGCCACGAACGGCAGGTCGAACGCGGTGTGCGACAGCGCGAACGGCCGCAGCGCGGCCGGTGCGGCGCTGACCGTATCGCGCAGCACGAACTGGTACCGGTGCGGGCCGCTGCCGACCTGCGGGGCCTGCGGGTCGGGGCGGATCTGTTCCACCTGGGGTGATGTAGTGGCTTCGGCGGCGCTGGCTGCCACAGGCGCGCCCAGCGAAAGCAGCGCGGCCAGCAGCAGGGCTGGTATACGGTCGATCATCCGTGATCCTTTGTCGGCTCAGCGCGCCAGCGTGTCCAGGCTCCAGCCCTGCGCGGTTACGCGCAGCACCGACCCTTGTTCATACCAGTCGCCCAGGACAATCCGGGTACACGGGCGATCGCCGACCTGCAGCGCATGGATCGCCGGGCGGTGGGTGTGGCCGTGGATCATGGTGTCCACGCCGTGGCGGGCGAAGGTGGCCTCCACTTCAGCCGGGGCCACGTCGGTGACGGTTTCGAAGGTGGCGCGGTCGCCCTGTTTCATTTCCGACTGACGCGCCTGGCTGGCATCGCGTGCCTTCTGCGCAAACGCGATGCGGGCGGCCAGCGGCTGCGACAGGAACTGCGCCTGGAATACCGGGTCGCGGGTCTGCGCGCGGAACTGCTGGTAGGCCACGTCGTCGGTGCACAGCAGGTCGCCGTGCTGCAGCAGCACCGGGCGGCCATACAGGTCGATGACGCTGGGGTCGGGCAGGATGCGGAACCCGGCGCGGCGCGCGTAGTCGTTGCCGACCAGGAAGTCGCGGTTGCCGCGGATGAAGTACACCGGCACCCCGGCATCGGCTACCGCGTGCAGCGCATCGGCCACCGCATCGGCGGCCGGCGAGGGCGTGTCATCGCCGATCCAGGCCTCGAACAGGTCGCCGAGGATGTACAGCGCCTCGGCCTGCGCCGCTTCATCGCGCAGGAACGCCAGGAACAGTTCGGTGATGGCTGGACGGCTCGGGTCCAGATGCAGATCGGAAATGAACAGCGTGGTCATGGGCCCATTGTAAAACGGCAGACGCCCTGCGGGATGCGATGAGCCTGGATGCCATGCAATCACTCTCTGGTGGAGAGCCCCCCTTGAGTCAAGGGGGCGCGGCGTACCGCCGCGGGGGATAGGGGTGGTGGTGAGCCGGGGCCCGCGCTTTGCCTGGCAAAGCGTGGGGCTGGGGCACGTATGCGTACCGACCAACGGTCGGTACCTACCGGTAGCGGCCGACCGTTGGTCGGCGGCGGCCTATACCGGCAACGGCAACCAGCGCAGGCTGGCGCCGGCCAGCGCGGTGCCGATCGCGGTGGCGGCCAGTACGTCGCTGGGGTAGTGCAGCCCCAGTACCACCCGCGACAGGCCCACTGCGGCGGTGAACGGCACCAGCAGCGGTGCCAGCCACGGGTAGTAGGCCAGTGCGACGATGGTGAACGACACCGCGTGCAGGGTGTGCCCGGAGGGGAAACTGAATTCATCCAGCGGCGCCACCCAGGCGCGGATGCGCAGGTCGGCCGCATATGGGCGCGGGCGCCGGGTCCAGCGTTTGAGGCCCTTGTACAGCAGCAGCGCCATCAGCCCGGTGGCGGCCATGTGCAGCGAGGCCTGCAGCCCCTCCAGACCATCCACCAGCACCAGCGCGGCCATCAGCGCATACCAGAACACGCCATCGCCGAGCCGGCTGACCACGGCAAACGCGCGGCGTACCCGTCGGCGCCGGCAGTAGTGGTTGGCGCGGCGGCACCAGCGGGTTTCGTGCCCGCGCAGGGCCTCAAGCGGCGTGGTCGGCATGCGGCCTCCGGGCGTGCGCCAGTTCGGACAGCAAGGCATCGAACTCGGCCACCACCCGCTGCGGATGCAGCCGTTTCATGGCCGTGGCCGCGTTGCGGCCCAGGCGAGCGCGCAACACGTCGTCGCCGGCCAGCTGCAGTGCGGCGGCGAGGAATTCGGCATCGTCGTTCACCGCGATGCCGTTTTCATCGGTGCGCAGGTATTCGCGCGCGGCGCCGTAGTCGAAGGCAACAGTGGCCACGCCGCTGGCCATGGCTTCCAGGGTGACATTGCCGAAGGTCTCGCTGCGGCTGGGGAACAGGAACAGGTCGCCGCTGGCGAAATGGCGGGCCAGCGCGTCGCCGCGCTGTACCCCGCAGAAGATGAAGTCCGGGTTTTCATGCGCGAGCTTGGCGCGCGAGGGGCCGTCGCCGACCCAGATGAAGCGCGCCTTGGGGCGGATCTGCTGCAGCCGGCGGAACGCCTTCACCGCCAGGGCGAGGTTCTTCTCCGGGGCGATGCGGCCGACATAGATGGCGGCAAAACCGTTGCCGTCGATGCCCCATTCCTCGCGCAGGGCGGGGTCGCGCCGCGATGGTTCGAACTGGCTGCTGTCCACCGCGCGGGCCAGCAGCCGCACGCGGTCGAAGCCCTGTTGCCCGAGGAACTGCTGCAATTCCAGGGTGGGCACCAGGGTGGCGTCGGCCTGGTTATGGAAGCGCCGCATCCAGCGCAGCGCGGCCGCCTGCAGCCAGGCCACGCCATAGTCGGGCAGGTATTCGTCGAAGCGGGTATGGAAGCCGGTGGCCACCGGGATGCCCAGCCGGCGCGCGGTGCGCAGCGCCGACCAGCCCAACGGGCCTTCGGTGGCGATATAGATGGCATCGGGGCGCTGCTGCTGCCATTGCCGCGCCAGCCGCTTGGGGGCGGGCAGGCCGAAGCGCAGGCCCGGGTAGCGGGGCAACCCGGCCCCGGCGACCAGCAGGGTGTCGTCGGCGTGTTCTGCTTCACTGGCCTGGCGGGGCCGGACCAGATCGACCTGGTGGCCGGCCGCGCGCAGTCCCTGTTCCAGCCCCTGCACGGTCAGGGCGACGCCGTTGACCTCGGGGGGGTACGTTTCGGTGACGATGGCATAGCGCATGGCGGGCCTCCGGTATGCAGCGCATGCTGGGCGCGTGCGATGTAGCCGACATGACGCCGGTATGACCGTGGCATGACGGGGTACGCCCGGCCCGTGGTCGGATATCGCCGTGCAGGACGTCGCCGTGCCGAGCCCGGCGCGACCGACCCCGGCCCAGGCCTGCCGCTTGTGTCCGCCATAAAAAAACCACGGCCCCGAAGGGCCGTGGTCAGTGTGTTGCGGTACTACCTGGCAGCGATCAGAAGCTCTGCTTGTACTGCATGTACACGAAGCGACCGATGTCGAAGGCACCGTAGTACGAGTACACCGAGTTCGGCTTGGTGTACATCACCGGGCCCAGGCGGTTGAACACGTTGTTGGCGCCGATGGAGACCGTCGCGTTCCACGGCAGCTTGTAACGCGCCTGCACGTCGTGGAAGGTTACCGAACCACGTTCGTTGTAGTTGCGCGTGCCCTTGTACCAGGGCGCGGCCACGTTCGGATCGGAGCACTCGTCCGGATGGTTCGGCAGGCTCAGGCACTGCTCCTTGACACCGGAGTAGTAACGCGCCGACCAGCTGATGCCGAAGTTCTCCAGGTCCCAGCCCACGGTGGCGTTGGAGCGCACGCGGAAGCCGATGCCGGCGTTGGTGGCGATGCCGTTGGTGGTGGTCGGCACGGTGGCTGCGTCGTTGGACGAACGGTAGATGTTCGAGCTGACGTAGGTGGTGGACAGGTTGGTGCTCAGCTTGCCGTAGTCGGTATCCAGACGGTAGCTCAGGTCCAGGTCGTAGCCTTCGGTCTCGACGAAACCGGCATTGCGGTTGCCGAACTTCAGGCCGGTGACGATGCCGTTGGCCGGGTCACGGGTGAAGCGGTCGCAACGCGACTGGATGCCCTGCTCGTAGCAGTCGATCAGGATCTGGTTCGGGCTGTCGGACACGATCGTGTTGTCGATTCGGATCTTCCACCAGTCCAGCGACACGTTGAGGTTGCTGATGAAGGTGGGGCTCCACACCAGGCCCAGCGTCTTGCTGGTCGAGGTTTCCGGCAGCAGGTTCGGGTTGGAGCCGGAGGTGAACGGCACCGGGGTGGCGGCGCTGGAGCCGGAGGTCGGCTTGTTGGTGCTGTCCAGCTGGCGGAAGGTATCGACGTTGGCGATGTCGGCGGCGCAACGTGCCTTCACGCCGGCGTTGGACTTGGCCGAGCCATACACGCTGTCGCACGGATCGGTGAAGGTGGCGAAGGTTTCCGAGCCGCCACCGAACAGGTCGTTGATGGTCGGGGCGCGGAAGCCTTCGGCCCAGGTGCCACGTACCAGCAGCTGGTCCAGCGGCTTCCACTTGAAGCCGAACTTGCTGTTGAGCGTGTCGCCGAAGGTGTTGTAATCCGAATAGCGGGTGGCGGCGCTGAAGCTCAGCTCCTTGGCACCGGGCAGGTCGGCCAGCACCGGCACGTTGATTTCCAGATACGCTTCCTTGACCTTGTACGAGCCACCGGTCGGGCCTGCGGCCAGGTTGGTGGTCGCGCCGGTCTGGGCCAGTGCATCGGGAACGAACTTGCCGTTTTCTTCGCGGTTTTCCAGGCCGAAGGCAAAGCCCAGGTCACCGGCCGGCAGGGTGAACGCGCTGCCGCTCAGGTTGGCGAACCAGTTCTTGGTCGAGGTCTGGCCGGTGGCGTTCTCTTCCGGGAACAGCCAGTCCTGCAGGGCCTGGTTGCCGTCCAGGCCGTACGGGTTCTGCACGCCGTACGGGACCAGCGGGTTCCAGACCATGCAGTTGGCCTTCGGTGCCGCTGCGCTGCCGCACTCGACCTTGCCGGTGGCGGCGTTGAGGTAGGACGGGCCGACCGCATCGATGACGCGCTGCTTGTGCAGATTGCCGGTGGTGTGCTGGGTCAGCTCGTTCTTGCTGTACTGGTAGCCCACTTCCCAATCGAAGTAGCGCTCGCCCAGGTCGAAGGAACCTTCGAACGAGGCCACCGCGCGGTAGGTCTTCAGCTCGCTGGTGCTGGTACGCGGCAGTTCCCAGGTACGGCGGTTCCAGGCCACCGAGGTCGGCGCGGCGTAGCCGTTCTTGTTGCCGAACGGGTTGAAGTAGCTGTCGATGGCCATGTTGCCGGCGGCAGCGGTCTTGCCCAGCGAGCTGGAGGCCAGCGGGTAACCCGCGGTGACGCGGGTCGACGAACGCTTGTTGTAGCCCAGCTCGGTCTTGAAGCGGATGCTGTCGGTGATGTCGGCCTGGCCGGAGAAGAACAGCGAATCACGCTTGATCGGATAGCTCAGGTGCATCTGATCGTTGGTGTTGCTGGTGTCGCCGGTGAACGCAGCCGGATTGGTCAGGTGGTAGTTGCCCGGCTTGGTCGGGTCGCTGCCGCGGTTGAGGTTGTAGCCACAGCCGGCCGCAACGGTGCAGCCCGGGCCCTTCACGCCGGTGAACTGGCCCCACTGGCTGGTGGTGGTCCAGCCTTCGGTCGGGTGGCGGTCGGTGTTGCTGTACTGGCTGAAACCGCGGTCACGCGCCCACACGGCCTTTTCTTCCGAATGCTCGGCGGCGAAGGTGGCCGAGAGGCGGTCATTGGACCAGCCGGCAACCACGTCGAAGCGGTCGCGTGCGCCGTCGCCTTCGCTGTACTGACCGTGGTAGACGTTGGCGGTCACGCCGTTGACGTTGCTGCGGGTGATGATGTTGACCACGCCGGCCATCGCATCGGAGCCATAGATGGCCGAGGCGCCGTCCTTCAGGATCTCGATGCGCTCGATCGCCGACACCGGCAGGACCGACAGGTCCTGGTAGCCGGAGGTGCTGATGCCCAGGCGCTTGCCGTTGACCAGCACCAGCGTGCGCTGGGTACCCAGGCCGCGCATGTCGACGTAGGTACCGCCTGCATTTTCACCGGCGGTCAGCACGTTGGCACGGCTGATCGTCGGGCTGCCCATCGCGGTGACGTTCTGCAGGATGTCCGACACCGAGCTGAAGCCCTGGCGTTCGATGTCCATGCGGGTCAGCGCCAGCACCGGCTGGGCGGTTTCCACGTCGACCTGGCGGATGCGCGAACCGGTGATCTCGATGCGATCCAGGTTGGTGGTGTTCGGCGCGTCCTGTGCCATCGCCGGTGCGGCGACCAGACCGGCGGTGCCGGCGACCAGGGCAATGCGGATGGCTTGCCCCAGCACGTTGGTGCGTGAATTCATTTGGCTCTCTCTCTCGTTCGGAACTCAATCAAAAAGGGGTGGACGGGTCCAAGTTCCCGCCATCCCAAAAAATCCGGCCATGTGAAGGCCGGTAACCCGATCATAGTCTCGGTAGTTAAGGGTTTGTAAAGTCATCGTGATGGATTTATCACAAATCCCTAACCTGAAAGACAAAATACGATCAAAAGCAATGGCTTGGCATGAGACCGTCAATCGGGCTTCATGTCTGTTTATGTCGATATGTATCAAATTGCTGCGATGCAGTACGGTTTTGGCGCACAACCGTACGGATCAGTCACACGGCTGCCGCCGGAGGCAAGGCCGTGCCGGTGGGGGCCGTGGGGAGGTCGCGATGGCAGGATCCCAGCGCGGGCCAGGGGCAGGGCAGGCCTGCACCGCAGGCGATCCGGTACGGGCCTGCGCGGGAGTCCGCGCAGGCCGGTCTGCTCAGGCCACGAACGGGCGGAACTGCAGCCCCAGCCCGGCCATGCCGTCGGTTTCGCCGATCAGGTCGGCGCGCAGCAGCGGGCGGGCGTCGATGTAGGCCTGCGGCAGGATCAGCGACAGCCGGCTGTCGTCGGCGGTCAGGTCCAGGGCCGGCATCGGGGTGTCTTCGTGGGTGCGGTTGAGCAGCACGGCCAGCCGCAGCAGGGCGGTCATCCGCCGGGCCGGCAGCAGCAGGCGCTCGGGCAGGGCGTCGAAGGCGGACTTGGAAATGTTGCGGCGGTGGCTGCGGACCAGCGCGGCCAGCAGTTGCTGTTCCTGCCGCGAGAAGCCGGCGATGTCCGAGTTCTCCAGCACGTAGCTGCCATGCACGTGGTAACCGCTGTGGGCGATCATCAGCCCCAGCTCATGCAGGCGCGCGGCCCAGCCGAGCATGCGCGCATCGTCCGGGTCCAGGCCCCAGCTGTCCTCGACCTGGCCGAGCAGGTGCATCGCGGTGCGTTCCACGCGCTCGGCCTGGACGGTGTCGATGCCGTAGCGCTGGGTCAGCGCGGCCACCGATTCATCGCGCAGGTCGTTCTCGCTGGCACGGCCGAGGATGTCGTAGAGGATGCCCTCGCGCATCGCCGCCTTGCTGACCAGCAGCTTCTCAAGGCCCAGGGCCTGGAACGCCGCCTCCAGCACCAGAATGCCGCCGGCGATGATCGGGCGCCGGTCGGCCGACAGCCCGGGCAGGTTGATGTCCTCGATGCGCTTGGCCTTGAGCAGTTCGTCGCGCAGCTGCGGCAGCGCCTCGGCGGTGATCGCGCCCTTGCTCAGCTTCATGGTCGCGCAGATCTCGCTGATCGCCTTGTGCGTCCCCGACGAGCCCAGCGCCTCGTGCCAGCCCAGCGCGCGGTACTTGGTGGCGAACTGCTGGAACTCCGCGCCGATCTCGGTCAACGCATCCTTCCAGCGCTTCTTGCTCAGCTTGCCGCCGGGGAAGAAACGCCGGGTGCTGGCGATGCAGCCGGCCTGCAGGCTTTCGCGCTCCAGGGTCTGCATGCCCTGGCCGATGATGAACTCGGTGGAGCCGCCGCCGATGTCGATCACCAGGCGGCGCTGGTCCGGCTTGGGCGGCTGCGCGTGGGCCACGCCGAGGTAGATCAGGCGCGCCTCCTCACGTCCGCTGACCACTTCGATGGCATGGCCCAGCGCGGTTTCGGCCGGCATCAGGAACGCCTGCGGCGAGCGCAGCTGGCGCACCGTATTGGTGGCCAGCGCACGTACCCGTACCGGCGGGATCGCATGGATGCGCTGGCCGAACCGGGCCAGGCATTCCAGCGCGCGCTGGCGCGCGTCGGCGGACAGGCCGCCCTTGCCGTCCAGGCCATCGGCCATGCGCACCGTCTCGCGCAGGCGGTCGACCACCCGCAGCTGCCCGAGCGTGTAGCGCGCGATGACCATGTGGAAGCTGTTGGAACCCAGGTCGATGGCGGCGAGCAGGTCGCCATCGCGCAGGGCAGGCGGAGTCGTGGAGGTATGCGGCATGGGCGAATGTTAGCCGAAGGCGGGGGCGCGAAGTCACCGCGTGGCCTTCACAGGGGCAGGCTGCGACGACCGGTCGCATCGAGGGGGGGGCGGCGGCCGATGCGCAGGTCGCGGTGGGGCTGGCCGTTGCTCCTGGCCCGGTAGGTGCCGACCGTTGGTCGGCACGCGGGGGGACATTGGCCGGCACGCAAAGACGTACCGACCAACGGTCGGTACCTACAGGCCTTGCATCAACGTCATCTGCGCTGCATGCGGGGGCTCGTCGTGGCCCGGCGTGCACTTGTCGTACTCGCCGTTGGCGCGCAGTTCCCAGGCGTTGAGGTTGTCGTCCAGGTAGTTCTGCAGTACGTCGCGGTACACCTTGCGCGCCAGTTCCGGGTCCAGGATCGGGAAACAGGTCTCCACCCGGCGCAGCAGGTTGCGCTCCAGCCAGTCGGCGCTGGCGCAGAACAGTTCGGCGGCGCCATCGTTGCCGAACCAGTAGACCCGGCTGTGCTCCAGGAAGCGCCCCACGATCGAGCGCACCCGGATGTTGTCCGACACTCCCGGTACGCCCGGGCGCAGGGTGCAGGCGCCGCGCACGATCAGGTCGATCTGCACGCCGGCCTGCGAGGCGGCATACAGCGCACGGATCATCTGCGGCTCGTTGAGGGCGTTCATCTTGGCGATGATCCGGCCCGGGCGGCCGCTGGCGGCCAGCCGGGTTTCGCGCTCGATCCGCTGCAGCAGCCCCGGGTGCAGGGTGAACGGGGACTGCAGCAGGCGCTTGAGCTTGGTGCGCGGGGCCAGCCCGGACAACTGCTGGAACAGCAGGTGCACATCGTTGCCGATGTCCGCATCGGCGGTGATCAGGCTCAGGTCGGTGTACGCGCGCGCGGTGCCGCTGTGGTAGTTGCCGGTGCCCAGGTGCACGTAGCGGCGCAGCTTGCGGCCTTCGCGGCGCACGATCAGCAGCATCTTGGCGTGGGTCTTGTAGCCCACCACGCCGTACACCACCTGCACGCCGGCTTCCTGCAGGCGGTCGGCCAGGCCCAGGTTCGCTTCTTCGTCGAAGCGCGCGCGCAGCTCGACCACCACGGTGACGTCCTTGCCGTTGCGCGCGGCCAGGATCAGCGCATCGACAATCTGCGAATCCTTGCCGGTGCGGTACAGGGTCTGCTTGATCGCCAGGGCGTTGGGGTCCACCGCCGCCTGCTTGATCAGGTCCAGCACCGCGGTGAACGCATCGAAGGGATGGTGCAGCAGCACGTCCCCGCGCGCGACCACCTCGAAGATGCCGTCGCTGTCGCGCAGCACCCGCGGGTTGAGCGTGGGGTACTTCAGTTCCGGGCGCGCCAGCAGGTCGTACAGCTGGATCACCCGGTTGAGGTTGACCGGGCCGTCGATGCGGTACACCGCGTTCTCGGTCAGGCCGAAGTTCTGCAGCAGGGTGCGCACGATGTCGCGCGGGCAATCCTGCGCGATCTCCAGGCGCACCGCCGGCCGGTAGCCGCGGTCGACCAGCTCGTCGCGCAGCGCCAGCGCCAGGTTCTCCACTTCTTCCTCGTCCACCACCAGCTCGGAGTTGCGGGTGACCCGGAACTGGTAGGCGCCCTGGACTTCCATGCCCGGGAACAGTTCATCGACGAAGGTGGACAACACCGAGGACAGGAACACATAGGTCTGCCCGCCGCCGAGTTTTTCCGGCAGCTGGATGATGCGCGGCAGCGAACGCGGTGCGCGCACGATGGCCAGGTGGCCGGCGCGGCCGAACGCATCGGTGCCCTTGAGGACCACCACGATGTTCAGCGATTTGTTGAGGATCTTCGGGAACGGGTGCGAGGGATCCAGGCCCAGCGGCGACAGCACCGGCATGATCTCGTTGCGGAAGTACGCGCGCAGCCAGCGTTTCTGCCGATGGTTCCACGAATGCCGGCCGAGCACGTCGATGCCGGCTTCGTGCAGTGCCGGGCGCAGGGTTTCGTTCCAGCAGCGGTACTGCTGGTCCACCAGCTGCGCGGCGCGGTCGTGGATGGAGTTGAGGATGGCCTGCGGGGTCATCCCGTCCGGCGCCGGCGGCAGGCCGAACTCCTGGGCGTGGCGCACCGCGGCGGCGCGGATTTCGAAGAACTCGTCCAGGTTGGTGCAGGAGATGCACATGAAGCGCAGGCGCTCCAGCAGCGGCACCTGGGTGTCCATGGCCTGGGCCAGCACCCGGAAGTTGAAATCCAGCTGCGACAGTTCGCGGTTGATGTACAGCGCCGGATCGCGCAGCGGGTCGTTGTCGGCATTCACAACGGCGGGAAGGGGGCCAAGGCTGCTCATGCGGAAAAGTCTTCGGAAGAAGGAAGGGAGGCCGCTTCGGTGCGTACGCGCACGTGGTCGGCATCGAAGTGGCACGAGAACACACTGCCCTTGCCGACCTCGCTCTGGATCTCCAGGCGCGCATGGTGCAGGCCCAGGATGTGCTTGACGATCGACAGGCCCAGCCCGGTGCCGCCGCTTTCGCGCGACCGGCTGCTGGACACCCGGTAGAAGCGTTCGGTCAGCCGCGGCAGGTGGGTGGCCGGAATGCCGTAGCCGGTGTCGCGCACGCGCAGCGCCACGCCCTGGCCCTCGCGCGCCAGTTCCACCTCGACGCGGCCGCCGGCCGGGGTGTAGCGCACTGCATTGGTGACCAGGTTGGAGAAGGCGCTGTGCAGTTCCTTGTTGGAGCCCTGCAGGTCCACCCCGGCGTTGTCGATCACGCTGATCTGGTGGCGGCCCTGGCTGTGCGCTTCGGCCTCGCGGCGCAGCGTGGCCAGCATCGGCGCCATCGCCACCGCCTCCTCCTCGGTATGTTCCTGCGATTCCAGCCGCGACAGGGTCAGCAGGTCTTCGACCAGCTGGGCCATGCGCTGGGACTGCTTGCGCATTTCCTCCAGCATCGGGCCGGTGCCGGGGAAATCCTCCGGTTCCATCATGTCCAGATAGCCGTGCACCACGGTCAGCGGCGTACGCAGTTCATGGGAGACGTTGGCGACGAAATCGCGGCGCACCTGTTCCAGCCGCAGCAGCTTGCTGACATCGCGCGCGATCAGCAGCCAGTAGTCCGGCGAGTAGGGAATCAGGCGCAGGTTGAGCCGGATCGCCGCATCCACCGGCGAGGCCACGTCCAGGATCGGTTCGGCGTTGCGCCCACCGGCCAGCCAGTGGGCCAGCGGCATCGGTTGCAGGCGTTCGACCAGGGCCTCACCCAGGTCGCCGGGATGGTGCAGGCCCAGCAGCGAAGTGGCCGCTTCGTTGAACCACTGCACGCGCTGGCTGTTGCGGTCCACCACCACCACCGCGTCGGGCAGCGCCGCCGCGGCGGCGCGGTAGCTGCGCAGCATGTCCAGCAGGCGCCGTTTGCGCGTGCGCATTTCCAGCTGGTTGCGGTACAGCAGGCGGTCCAGTTCGTTCCATACCCCCGTGCCTTCGCGGGTGTCCCAGCGGTGCCGCGCGGTCAGCCGGCGCAGCACCCGGCGCAGCCGCCAGTAGTGCCAGGCCAGCGCGCCGATCGAGGCCAGCGCGATGCACATCCAGACATGGCCGGTGAGCAGCCCCAGCACGCCGGCGGCGAGCAGCAGCAGGGCGAGGGTGGCCAGTGTCTTCAACCAGGCAGAGCGGATGTGGCGCGGCATTGCGGTCTCGCGGAAGTTGCGGTCCCCGGCGTGATCCGGGGTAGGGCGGGGCGTTGCCCCGCTGCCGGACCATAGCAGGAGTGGCGGTGATCAGGTCGAGGTCGAGAACCGGTAGCCGGCGCCGCGCACGGTCTGCACCATGTTCTCGGCGGCGAACGGTTCCAGGGTCTTGCGCAGTCGCCGGATGTGCACATCGATGGTGCGCTCTTCCACGTACACGCTGCCGCCCCAGACATGGTCGAGCAGCTGGGCGCGGGTGTAGACGCGTTCGGGGTGGGTCATGAAGAAGTGCAGCAGGCGGTATTCGGTGGGACCGATCGGCACCGGCTGGTCGCCGGCGAACACCCGATGCGCGGCGCCGTCGATGCGGATCGTACCGACCGCCACGCTGCCGTCTTCGTCGTCGTCGCGGGCGCGGCGCATCACCGCACGGATGCGGGCCAGCAGTTCGCGCGCGGAGAACGGCTTGACCACGTAATCGTCCACCCCGGCTTCCAGCCCGCCGACGCGGTCGTTTTCTTCGCCGCGCGCGGTCAACATGATGATCGGCACCTCGCGGGTGAGGGCCTCCTTGCGCCAGCGCCGGGCCAGGTCCAGGCCACTGGTGCCCGGGAGCATCCAGTCGAGCAGGATCAGGTCCGGGACGCGGTCGGCGATGGCCGTCTGCGCCTCGCGCGCATCACCGGCATGGATGGGGTCGTAATCGCCCTTGCGCAGGGCAAAGGCGACCATTTCGCGGATCGCAGGTTCATCGTCGACGATCAGGATGCGTTTTTGCACGTGCCCACCGTAATGCTTATCAGACCGGGATTGACCCCAGTAGACTACGGTTTCATGACATGTTTGTGACGGCCCGGGCCGGTATCGGCGGCGATTGCCATCCGGCGGTCATCTGCGCCGGGCACCACGGATAACTCAACGTCGCTCCAGCTCGGGGTCGGAGATCCCCTGGCGGCGCATCTCCAGTACCGTCGGGGTGATGCTTTCGATGCGCGCATCCACCCGCGCGCGGCCCACATAGTCCAGCGCCGGCTGTTTCTTCAGCGCCTGCAGCTGCATCAGGGCCTGTTCCGGGCGGCCATTCAGGAATGCCGCCTCGGCATAGGCTTCGCTGGCGCGGATGGTATCGCCGGCCAGTTCGCTGGCCCGGGCCAGACGCAGCTGGAACACCGGGTCATTGCCGCTTTGCGACAGCAGCGGGCGCAGCATCGCCAGGGCACGCTGGCCGGCCTCGCGGCCGCCCTGTTCATTGAGGATGGCCGCATAGGTCAGCGCCACCGGGCGGCTGCCCGGGTGTTGCCGCAGCAGGGTCTCAAAGCGCGTGTTGGCCTGGGCCGGCTGGCCCGAGCGCGACTCGGCCTCGCCCAGCGCCAGGGCCACCCAGAGGTTGTCCGGGTGCGCCTGCTGCAGTTCGGCCAGGTCGCGGCGGGCCTGGGCGGCGCCGCTGTTGCGCAGCCGGGCCAGCGCCAGGCCGTACTGCTGCGGTTGGCTCAAGCCATCTTTCTGGGTGCGTTGCAGGTTCTCGTACTCCTGGGCCACCTCGCCGGGGGTGTCGGCGCTGAGCACGCGCAGGCGCTCGCGCGCCCACTCGAACTGGCCGCTGCCACCGCGGCCGAGGGCGTTGATCGAGATCTGCATCGAGGCCGGCAGCATCGGATTGTTGCGCTTGACCAGCGGGTCGGACAGCGCCGGATCGGCCGGGTCCACCCGCTCCTGGCGGATGCCGCCGGGGACGGCGGTGGTCAGCAGTACGGTGTCCTTCTTCATCTGCTCGGCACGGGCCTTGGCCTCGCTGATGCGGGTGGTGTTGACCGGGTGGGTCTGCAGGAAGTCCGGTACCGAGTAGCCACCGGAATTGCCGCGCATCGAGGCCGACATGCGCTCGAAGAACCCGGCCATGGCATCCACGTCGTAGCCGCTGCGGGCCAGGGTGCGGATGCCCAGGCGGTCGGCCTCCGATTCGTTGCTGCGGGTGTAGTTGATCTGGCGCTGCTGCATCAGCCCCATGCCCGAGGTGATCGCGGCCATGGTGGCATCGCCGGAGGAGTTGCCGCCGGCCTGCTGGGCGGCCACGACCGCCGCCAGCATGCCGAGCAGGATCGGGATCTGGTCGCGCTGGGCACGCTCCACCCCGCGCAGCACGTGCTGCTGGGTGACGTGGGCGATTTCATGGGACAGCACCGCGGCGACCTCGTCCTCGCGCTGGGCGGTCAGCACCAGCCCGGCATTGACCCCGATGTAGCCGCCCAGGGTGGCGAAGGCATTGATCTGGCGGTCCTTGAGCATGAAGAAGGTGTAGCTCTGGCGTGGCTGGGCGCTGTTGGAGCCGAGCCGGGCGCCCATGGTCTGCAGCCAGTCATCGACCAGCGGGTCTTCCAGCAGGTAATCGTAGTTGCGCAGCTCGCGCAGCATCATCCCGCCGTATTCGGCCTGGCGGGCCGGGGTGAGCAGTTCGCCGGCCGACGAGCCGATGTCCGGCAGCTTGTTGTCCTGGGCGGCGGCCAGCGGGGCGGCCAGGGCCAGGGTCAACGCGGCAGAGAGCAGCAGAGGGCGCAAACAAGGCTCCTGGGGGTGCGGGGCAGGGCGGGCGGGCCCCCAGCGTGACAGGCCCGGTGCAAATCCAAGGTTAATCCACAGTGTTGCGGTGATGGCATGGAAAATCCAGCGGAGGGCTACCATATACAGACCGTCGATCCGCTGTGGAGTTTCCCGTGAGCCAAGATGCTGTTTCCAACCCGGCTGGCGCCCCCGCCATCACCATTTATTCGACCGCCGTGTGCCCCTACTGCGTGGCGGCCAAGAACTTCCTGAAGAGCAAGGGCCGCGACTGGACCGAGGTGCGGATCGACCTGGATCCGGTCGAGCGCGACAAGATGATGGCCAAGACCCGCCGCACCAGCGTGCCGCAGATCTTCGTCGGCGAGGTCCATGTCGGCGGCTACGACGACATGATGGCCCTGCACCGCGCCGGCAAGCTGGAGCCGCTGCTGGCCGGGCAGGACCCGGCATGAGCGCGGCCGACGACGGCAGCAAGGACCGCATCGCCGAATTCACCGAATTCCGCCAGCGCATGAACCAGCGCATCCTGGGCGAGCCCAACCAGGTGGTCCGGCGCTTCTTCGCGCTGGACACCCAGACCTACCAGGCCGGCGCGCTGGATGTGAAGACCAAGGAACTGCTCGGCCTGGTCGCCTCGATGGTGCTGCGCTGCGACGACTGCATCAGCTACCACGTGGCCCAGTGCAAGGACGCCGGGGTGACCCGCGAGGAGTTCTTCGAGACCTTCTCGGTCGGCCTGGTGGTCGGTGGCTCGATCGTGATCCCGCACCTGCGTCGCGCGGTCGATTTCCTCGACCAGCTCGAAGGTGGTGCCGCCGCGCCGGCCGTTCACGAACATTGAGCGGCAACGCCGGCCTTGGCCGGCGGCCTTCTGTTCATGTCCGGTGGCAATCGCCGCCGCGACACGCCCACCGCCCCCACTACCCACCGAGCCGCCACAATGCCCACCGACCCACGGTCGGTGGCTACCCGACCAATGGCCAATTTGGGGTCCCTTGGGCGGGTAAGGCATAATTGCCGATGAAACTTCCCCTGCGCCCACGCTCCGGGTACCTCAACGGACGGCGCTCCCCCTCGGTTCGGAATACACATCAATGACGCAGAAAATCACGGTCATCCGCGGTGACGGCATCGGCCCGGAGATCATGGACGCTACCCTGTTCGTGCTCGGCAAGCTGGACACCGGCTTTGAATACGAAGACGCCGACGCCGGCCTGGTCGCGCTGGAAAAGCACGGTGACCTGATGCCGGCCTCCACGCTGGAGTCGATCGCACGCAACAAGGTCGCGTTGAAGAGCCCGCTGACCACCCCGGTCGGTGGCGGCTTCACCTCGATCAACGTCAGCCTGCGCCGTCATTTCGACCTGTACGCCAACGTGCGTCCGGCGGTGTCCTTCCCGAACACCAAGTCGCGCTTCGGCGACGGCGTGGACCTGATCACCGTGCGCGAGAACACCGAAGGCGCCTACCTGGCCGAGGGCCAGGAAGTGTCGGCCGACGGCGAGACCGCCTTCTCCGGTACCCGCATCACCCGCAAGGGCTCCGAGCGCATCGTGCGCTACGCCTTCGAGCTGGCCCGCAGCGCCGGCCGCAAGAAGGTCACCGCGGTGCACAAGGCCAACATCATCAAGTCGACCTCGGGCCTGTTCCTGGCCGTGGCGCGTGAAGTGGCGGCCAAGTACCCGGACATCGAGTTCCAGGAAATGATCGTCGACAACTGCTGCATGCAGCTGGTGATGCGCCCGGAACAGTTCGACATCATCGTCACCACCAACCTGTTCGGCGACATCATCTCCGACCTGTGTGCCGGTCTGGTCGGCGGCCTGGGCCTGGCCCCGGGCGCCAACATCGGTGAGCATGCGGCGATCTTCGAAGCCGTGCACGGCACCGCGCCGGACATCGCCGGCCAGGGCAAGGCCAATCCGTGCGCGCTGCTGCTGGCGGCGGCGCAGATGCTGGACCATGTCGGCCAGCCGCAGAACGCCGAGCGCCTGCGCAAGGCGATCGTGGCCACGCTGGAAGCCAAGGATTCGCTGACCGGCGACCTGGGCGGCACCGGCAACACCATGGGCTTTGCCCAGGCCATCGCCAGCCGTCTGTAAGCGCTTGCTCGACGGTCCAGTGCACACGGGGCGCCTTCGGGCGCCCCGTTGCGTTTGCGGCATCGGCTGGGTGTCTGTGCGAAAAATGCACAGATGATGTGTGAAAACAGGGCTGGTTGGTGCGCTCGCCGCACCGCATCCTGTGTCCACTTTCCCTGATGCAGGTGCGCTTCCATGAATCTCTCCACCCTTGCCCTGGCCAGCCTGATCGGCATGGCCGCCACCGCCAGCCCGGAGCTGGCCGCCGACCCGGCCCATCCCACCCTCCGCCAGCTCGCCGGTGCCCCGGCCACCACCGCACTGGATGCGGCCAGGACCGCCGTGCTGGTGATCGATTTCCAGAACGAGTACTTCGCCGCCGACGCGGCGCCCGGCTTTGCCGGCGGGCGCATGGTCATTCCCGATGGCGTGGCCGCGTTGCGCCAGGCGCGGCGCGTGGTCGACTTCGCCGATGCCCGCGGTATCCGCATCATCCATGTGCAGCATGTGCTGCCGGCCGGCGCGCCGCTGTTTGCGCAGGGCAGCGTCAACGTCGCCTTCCATCGCGACATGCAACCGCGTCGCGGCGAAACCGTGATCCAGAAGGACAACGTGAGCGTGTTCGCTGGCGCCTCGGCCGCGGTGCTGGACAAGGTGCTGAAAGACGCCGGCATCGATACGTTGATCATCACCGGCCTGCAGACCCACGCCTGCGTGGTTGGCGCCGCACGCGATGGCGCCGCCGCCCCGCGCGGCTATCGGGTGCTGGTGGCCTCCGACGCCACCGCCAGCCGCGACCTCGACCTGGCCGGTGGCGGGCGCATCGGCCACCGCGCGCTGCATGAAGCATCGCTGGCACAGGTCGAGGATGCCTTCGGCGAAGTCCTCGCCACCGATGCGATCCTGGCCCTGCCGGTGCGCCGGGCCGGCGACGGCACTTGATAAGCTGGCCGGGCCCGCAACCGGCGGGCCCGCCTACCGGAGCTGCCTGCCGATGGACCACTTCGCCTCCCTGCGTGCGCTGCGCGCCATCGTCGAGGCCGGCAGCTTCACCGCAGCTGCCGAACGGCAGGGGACCACCCATTCGGCGATGTCGCGGCAGTTGCGGCAACTGGAAGAGCACCTGCAGGTGCGACTGCTCGACCGCAACAGCCGGCGCCTGTCGCTGACCGAGGCCGGGCGCGAGTACTACCGCGAGTCGGTGGCGCTGCTGGAGCGGCTGGAACTGGCCGATGACCGCGCCCGGGCCGGGCAGGCCGCGCCCAGCGGGCGGTTGCGGATCAGCGTGCCGCAGGTGGTGGCAAGCCAGGAGTTGCCGTACTGGCTGCCGGGGTTTCTCGCCCGCTACCCGCAGGTGTCGGTGGACCTTTCGGCCGATGACCAGCTGGTCGACGTGGTCGGCGGTGGTTTCGACCTGGCGGTGCGTATCGCCCCGACGTTGCCGGACAGTCAACTGGTCGCGCGCGAACTGGCGTGTTGCCTGCGCATTCTGGTCGCCGCGCCGGCCTATGTGGCCAGCCACGGTCTGCCACGCCAGCCGGCCGACCTGGAGCGGCACGCGCTATTGGCCTTCAGCCCCGCCGGGGCCGCCGCACCGTGGCAACTGCAGGGCCCGCGCGCGGCCCGGGCCAGCGTCGAGGTCGGGCAGCGCGTGCGCGTGGATGCCACCCCGGCGCTGCATGCCGCCGCGCTGGCGGGCATGGGGATCAGCCTGTTCACTGCGCTGACCGTGCAGGAAGACCTGCGCAGCGGCCGCCTGGTCAGGGTGCTCCCGGCCTGGCATGGCGGGCAGCGCCGCTACTTCGCGCTGTACCCGCATGCGCGCGCACTGGCGCCGAAGGTGCGCGCGCTGGTGGACTACCTGGCCGGGCACTACGCCGGGCAGGTCGATGCGGCCGGGTAGCCGCGCATGAAAAAGGACGCCCGAAGGCGCCCTTTGTGCGGTGCTGCGCTTGCTGCGATCAGCGTTGCTGGATCTTGGACAGCAGGCGCAGGAATTCGATGTACAGCCACACCAGGGTGACCATCAGGCCGAACGCGCCGTACCACTCCATGTACTTCGGCGCGCGCGCGGCGGCACCGGTTTCGATGAAGTCGAAGTCCAGCACCAGGTTCAGCGCGGCCACCACCACCACAAACAGGCTGAAGGCGATGCCCAGCCAGCCGCCTTCATGGATCATCGGGATGTTGATGTTGAAAAAGCCCAGCACGAACGAGGCCAGGTACAGCAGCGCAATGCCGCCGGTGGCCGCGACCACGCCCAGCTTGAAGTTCTCGGTGACCTTGATCAGGCCGCTGCGGTAGGTGGCCAGCATCACAAACAGGGTGCCGAAGGTGAGCATCACCGCCTGCATCACGATGCCGGGGAACTTGGCATTGAACAGCGCCGAGATGGCGCCCAGGAACAGGCCTTCGACCAGCGCGTACATCGGCGCGGTGACCGGCGACCACTCCTTCTTGAACACGGTGACCAGCGCCAGCACCAGTCCGCCGATCGCACCGCCCATCGCGTACAGCATCGCGCTGGAGGTGGGCAGGCCGTTGGCATCGATGGCCTGGCTCCAGGCGAACGCCGCGGTCAGTACGGTCAACAACAGCAGTACGCCGGTCTTGTTGACGGTACCGTTGATGGTCATCACCTGGTCGGGCGAACTCACCACCGAGCCGCTGGCCAGGTCGAGGAAGGTCGACTCGGAAAGTGCGGGATTGCCGCTGCGCATTGCCAATCTCCTTGAAGGGGTAGGGGTCCGGCCATCCGGCCGCTGTGTGGAGCATAGCCGATACGTCCGGACCGGACCGTGGCAGGTACGACAATGTGAAATAAGCGTTGACAGATGCTGCGCAGATTCCCACAATAGCCGACTCTTTCGGGGGGAACCTCGAGGGACTTACCACCGGGGTATAGCGCAGTCTGGTAGCGCGCCTGCTTTGGGAGCAGGATGTCGGGGGTTCGAATCCCTCTACCCCGACCAAGCCTGCGCAAAACAGGATTGAAATGCGATAATCCAGCCAGGGCGCCCGTAGCTCAACTGGATAGAGCACCGGCCTTCTAAGCCGGCGGTTACAGGTTCGATTCCTGTCGGGCGCACCATCGGGTGCATGCGTCAGGAAGCAAAGGTTTCAGTGGTGGCTGTAGCTCAGTTGGTTAGAGTTCCGGATTGTGATTCCGGTGGTCGGGGGTTCGAGTCCCCTCAGCCACCCCACTGACAAAAACTGGTTCATCGAAAGTGAATCAGGGTTGCAAAAGGCGGCATCGCGGTTACAATGTGCGCCTGAGTTTTCAGGGCTGTTAGCTCAGTTGGTAGAGCAGTTGACTCTTAATCAATAGGTCCAAGGTTCGAATCCTTGACAGCCCACCAAGACAGAAGCCGCCTGGTCCGCCAGGCGGCTTTTTTCTTGCCCGACGTTCCGGTTGCTGGCTGGAGAAGAGCCCCCTTGAGTCAAGGGGGCGCGGCGAAGCCGCGGGGATCTGGGTGCTGATGAGAAGGGGCCCGCGTTTTGCGCAGCCAAACGTGGGGCTGCAGCGCGAATGCGCGGCAGCTGCCCCACCAAGACAGAAGCCGCCTGGTCCGCCAGGCGGCTTTTTTCTTGCCCGACGTTCCGGTTGCTGGCTGGAGAAGAGCCCCCTTGAGTCAAGGGGGCGCGGCGAAGCCGCGGGGATCTGGGTGCTGATGAGAAGGGGCCCGCGTTTTGCGCAGCCAAACGTGGGGCTGCAGCGCGAATGCGCGGCAGCTACCCCACCAAGACAGAAGCCGCCTGGTCCGCCAGGCGGCTTTTTTCTTGCCCGACGTTCCGGTTGCTGGCTGGAGAAGAGCCCCCGTAGGTCCGAGCCATGCTCGGATATCGGGCGAAGCCCGACAAGATTTGGCATCGCGCGGTCCTGATCGACAATGCCGGCATTCGCGCGATCCCGCCGGCCGCATCCGGGCATGGCCCGGATCTACCAAGCTCCTCGTTGCCGCCTGTTCAAACAAAACACTTGCATTCAGGGGCAGGATCCCCGCATAATTCGCCTCCCGATTTTCGGGCTGTTAGCTCAGTTGGTAGAGCAGTTGACTCTTAATCAATAGGTCCAAGGTTCGAATCCTTGACAGCCCACCAAGACAGAAGCCGCCTGGTCCGCCAGGCGGCTTTTTTCTTGCCCGACGTTCCGGTTGCTGGCTGGAGAAGAGCCCCCTTGAGTCAAGGGGGCGCGGCGAAGCCGCGGGGATCTGGGTGCTGATGAGAAGGGCCCCTCCCCCGCTCGCGCATTCACAAACCCGGTCAGATGCCTTTAGCTTTCCCCCGCACCCTGCAACAATGTGCGCTTGGGCAGCACGCCCGCGAAAGTGGCGGAATTGGTAGACGCCCTGGATTTAGGTTCCAGTGCCGCAAGGCGTGGGGGTTCGAGTCCCCCCTTTCGCACCAGTGCCCGGCTTTTTGGCCGGCACCATGACCATGGGCACGTCCGCAACCGGGGGAGACGGCCACATGCTGGGGCAGGGGTCGCCGTGCCCCTCCCGGTCCCGCGCTGGCGGCGCTGGCCGATATCGGCGAAACTACAGGGCTGCGGCGGGCATGCGCGTCCAGTACGCCGCGCCCAAAACCCGTTTCATCCAACCATTCGTGCCGGGGGCGTTGCCGCCGGTGGCAGGAGTCAACATGCAAGCTTCGATCGAATCCACCGGCAATCTGGAACGCCGCCTGACCTTCTCGCTGCCGGAAGACCGCCTGCAGACCCACATCAGTGGCCGTCTGGGCGAAATCGCCCGCACCGCGCGCATCAAGGGCTTCCGCCCGGGCAAGATCCCGGCCAAGGTGATCGAACAGCGTTTCGGCCAGCAGGTCCGCAGCGAGGCCGTCGACGGCCTGCTGCGTGAGACCTTCGATGCCGCCCTGCGCGAGCATGAGCTGCGCATTGCCGGCACCCCGCGCATCGACAAGGGCGAAGAGGGCGAGTTCTCCTTCGTGGCCACCGTCGAGCTGATCCCGGACTTCGGCGATGTCGACGTCAGCAAGCTGACCGTGGTGCGCCACACCGCCGAGATCAACGACGCGGACATCGACCAGATGATCACCAACCTGCGCGAGCAGCGCCGCAGCTGGAGCCCGGTGACCCGTGGCGCCCAGGACGGTGATCTGGTCGCGCTGGAAACCTTCTCCCTGGTCGGCGATGAGCGCCTGCCGGCCGAAGGCAGCGAAAAGGGCAGCGTGATCGTTGGCCAGGGCATGATGTTCGAGCAGATCGAACAGGGCCTGGTCGGCCTGGCCAAGGGTGAAGAAAAGACCCTGGACGTGGAGTTCCCGGCCGACTGGCGCGTACCGGCGCTGGCGGGCAAGCAGGCCAAGGTCACCGTCAAGGTGGTCGACGTGTCCGCACCGGTGCTGCCGGAAGTGGATGCCGAGTTCATCAAGAGTTTCGGCGTGAAGGGCGGCGACGTGGAGCAGTTCCGCACCGACATCCGCGCCAACCTGGAGCGCGAACTGAAGGGCGCGCTGATGAACCGCCTGCGCCGTGAAGTGGGTGAGCAGCTGATCGCCGCCTACGCCTCGGTGGAACTGCCGCCGCGCCTGGTCGAGAACGAAGCCCGCGCCATGCTGGCCCAGCAGGTCGACCAGATCCGCCGCAGCGGCCGCAACCCGGGCGAGATCCCGGCCGATGCCCACGAAGGCTTCAAGGACGCCGCCGCCAAGCGCGTACTGGTCGGCCTGCTGGTCGGTGAAGTGGCCCGCAAGAACGACCTGCGCCTGGATCCCAAGCGCCTGAATGAAACCATGCGCCTGATCGCCTCGACCTACGAAGAGCCCGAGCAGGTCATTGAGATGTACCGCAATGACCCCCAGCTGATGGGTGGGCTGCAGAACCGCGTGATGGAAGAGCAGGTGATCGACTGGATCGCCGAGCGCGCCCAGCACACCGAGCAGTCGCTGTCGTTCCAGGACGCGATCCGCCAGTAAGCGGCCCGCGTTTTACGCCCCGCGCCCCGGCGCGGGGTCGTTTCCCCCCAAATAGGTGCCTCACTAATGGACAACCGAACCACAGCCCTGAACATGGTTCCGATGGTGGTCGAACAGACCAGCCGCGGCGAGCGCGCCTATGACATCTATTCGCGCCTGTTGAAGGAGCGTCTGATCTTCCTGGTTGGCCCGATCGACGATCACATGGCCAACGTGGTGGTCGCCCAGTTGCTGTTCCTGGAAGCGGACAACCCGGAAAAGGACATCAGCATCTACATCAACTCGCCCGGTGGCGTGGTCACCGCCGGCATGGCGATCTACGACACGATGCAGTACATCAAGCCGGACGTGAGCACCATCTGCGTCGGCCAGGCCGCCTCGATGGGCGCGCTGCTGCTGGCATCGGGCGCGGCCGGCAAGCGCTATGCGCTGCCGAACTCGCGGGTGATGATCCACCAGCCGCTGGGTGGCTTCCAGGGCCAGGCCTCGGATATCGACATCCACGCCCGTGAAATCCTCACCCTGCGTTCGCGCCTGAACGAGGTGCTGGCCAAGCACACCGGCCAGTCGCTGGAGACCATCGCCCGGGATACCGAGCGCGACAACTTCAAGAGCGCGGTCGATGCGGTGGCCTACGGCCTGGTCGACCAGGTGCTGGAACGCCGTCCGGAAGAGTCGATCACCCCGGCGTGATGATGCAGCCAGGCCGGCAAACCGGCTTGTTTCCGCGGGGTCGGGCCGGACTGGCGTCCTTCCGACCCTGTGTTATTCTCGAATCGAACCCCCGTTCAGCGGGTGGGGTAACTGGGTAAGCGAAGCATGAGCGAAGACCGCCAAGGTCGTTCCACGGACACCGGCAAGATCCTCTACTGCTCCTTCTGCGGAAAGAGCCAGCATGAGGTGCGCAAGCTGATTGCGGGCCCGAGCGTGTTCATCTGCGATGAGTGCGTGGAGCTGTGCAACGACATCATCCGTGAAGAACTCGAGGAAAAGGCGCAGTCGGCGCGCAGTTCGCTGCCCAAGCCGCGCGAGATCCTCGAGGTGCTGGACCAGTACGTGATTGGCCAGAACCGGGCCAAGCGCACGCTGGCGGTGGCCGTGTACAACCACTACAAGCGCATCGAGAGCCGCCAGAAGAACGACGAAGTCGAACTGGCCAAGTCCAACATCCTGCTGGTCGGTCCGACCGGTTCGGGCAAGACGTTGCTGGCCGAAACCCTGGCCCGCCTGCTCAACGTGCCGTTCACCATGGCCGACGCCACCACGCTGACCGAAGCCGGTTACGTGGGCGAGGACGTGGAGAACATCATCCAGAAGCTGCTGCAGAAGTGCGATTACGACGTCGAGAAGGCACAGCAGGGCATCGTCTACATCGATGAAATCGACAAGATCTCGCGCAAGAGCGAGAACCCGTCGATCACCCGCGATGTGTCCGGCGAAGGCGTCCAGCAGGCCCTGCTGAAGCTGATCGAAGGCACTGTGGCCAGCGTCCCGCCGCAGGGCGGCCGCAAGCACCCGCAGCAGGAATTCCTGCAGGTGGACACCAAGAACATCCTGTTCATCTGCGGCGGCGCGTTTGCCGGGCTGGACAAGGTGATCCAGGCGCGTTCCAACGATTCGGGCGGCATCGGCTTCGGCGCCAAGGTCAAGAGTTCCGAGCGCAAGCAGGAAGTGGGCAAGATCCTGGCCGAAGTGGAGCCCGAAGACCTGATCAAGTTCGGCCTGATTCCCGAGTTCGTCGGCCGCCTGCCGGTGGTGGCAACCCTGGAGGAGCTGGACGAGGCGGCCCTGGTGCGGATCCTGACCGAGCCCAAGAACGCCATCACCAAGCAGTTCAAGAAGCTGTTCGAGATGGAGCACGTGGAACTGGAATTCCGCCCGGACGCGCTGGCCGCCATTGCCCGCAAGGCGCTCAAGCGCAAGACCGGTGCCCGTGGCCTGCGTACCATCGTCGAATCGGTCCTGCTGGACACCATGTACGACCTGCCCTCGGCAGAGAACGTCAGCAAGGTGGTGGTGGACGAATCGGTGATCGAACACAAGTCCGAGCCGTACCTGATCTACCAGACGCCGCCGGCGCCTGAACAGAAGGCGGCGGGCGCTGAATAATCAGTTCAAGCAATTGAATTGAAAGAAGTTTTTCAGAACAGCTTGCATCTAGAAGCCGATGGCCCCATAACGAGGCCATCGGCTTTTTTTGTATCCGGGCGAGGCCGCCCGGAGGCCATCCCCACTGTTCCAACTGGAGCCCACATGGCCCGTTCCCCAACTGAGACTCTCGACCTGCCGGTCCTGCCGCTGCGTGACGTGGTGGTGTTCCCGCACATGGTCATTCCGCTGTTCGTCGGCCGCGACAAGTCCATGCACGCGCTGGAACAGGCGATGGCGGCGGACAAGCGCATCCTGTTGCTGGCGCAGAAGTCGGCCGAGACCGACGACCCCACTGCCGTGGACCTGTACCAGGTCGGCACGCTGGCCCAGGTGCTGCAGCTGCTCAAGCTGCCCGACGGCACCATCAAGGTGCTGGTCGAAGGCCTGTCGCGGGTCAATGTCACCCAGGTCACCGAGCGCGAGGGCGCGCTGCATGGCCTGGCCAATGAAATCGAATCGGACGAATCGCGCGAGCCGCGCGAGATCGAGGCGATCGCCCGTTCGCTGATGTCGCTGTTCGAGCAGTACGTCAAGACCAACCGCAAGCTGCCGCCGGAGCTGCTGCAGACCCTGGCCGGCATCGACGAGCCGGCGCGCCTGGCCGATACCATCGCCGCGCACATCAGCGTGCGCCTGGCCGACAAGCAGCGCCTGCTGGAAACCCTGCAGATCGGCGACCGGCTGGAAATGCTGGTCGGCCTGGTCGACGGCGAGATCGACGTGCAGCAGATGGAAAAGCGCATCCGCGGCCGGGTCAAGTCGCAGATGGAAAAGAGCCAGCGCGAGTACTACCTCAACGAGCAGATGAAGGCGATCCAGAAGGAACTGGGCGACCTGGACGATGCGCCGGGCGAGCTGGACGAGCTGGCCCGCAAGATCGCCGAGGCGGGCATGCCCAAGCCGGTGGAGGCCAAGGCCAAGTCCGAACTGAACAAGCTCAAGCAGATGTCGCCGATGTCCGCCGAGGCGGCGGTGGTGCGCAACTACCTGGACTGGCTGCTGGGCGTGCCGTGGAAGAAGCGCACCAAGGTGCGCAAGGACCTCAAGGCCGCGCAGGACACCCTGGACGCCGACCACTTCGGCCTGGACAAGGTCAAGGACCGCATCCTGGAGTACCTGGCGGTGCAGACCCGGGTCAAGCAGAT
Organism: Stenotrophomonas sp. KH_029; assembly: GCF_057839765.1. NCBI lineage: Bacteria > Pseudomonadati > Pseudomonadota > Gammaproteobacteria > Lysobacterales > Lysobacteraceae > Stenotrophomonas > Stenotrophomonas sp. KH_029. The sequence goes on from NZ_CM174498.1 coordinate 981,473, forward strand.
GAAGGGCCCGATCCTGTGCCTGGTCGGCCCGCCCGGCGTGGGCAAGACCTCGCTGGGCCAGTCGATCGCCAAGGCCACCAACCGCAAGTTCGTGCGGATGAGCCTGGGCGGCGTGCGCGACGAGGCCGAGATCCGCGGGCATCGGCGAACCTACGTCGGTTCGATGCCGGGCCGGATCGTGCAGAACCTCAACAAGGTGGGCAGCAAGAACGCGCTGTTCGTGCTCGATGAGATTGACAAGATGTCGATGGACTTCCGTGGCGATCCGTCCTCGGCGCTGCTGGAAGTGCTCGACCCCGAGCAGAACAACGCCTTCAACGACCACTACCTGGAAGTGGACCTGGACCTGTCGGAGGTGATGTTCGTTGCCACCTCCAACTCGCTCAACATCCCCGGCCCGTTGCTGGACCGCATGGAAGTGATCCGCATCCCCGGCTATACCGAGGATGAGAAGCTCAACATCGCCATGCGTTACCTGGTGCCCAAGCAGATCAAGGCCAATGGCCTGAAGCCGGAAGAGCTGGAGATCGAGGCCGACGCCATCCAGGACATCGTGCGCTACTACACCCGCGAATCGGGCGTGCGCAACCTGGAACGCGAAGTGGCCAAGATCTGCCGCAAGGTGGTCAAGGAGATCGCCCTGGCCGGCCCGGTCGCGGCGGCCAAGCCGGCCAAGGCCGGCAAGAAGGCCGGCGCGAAGAAGAAGGCGCTGGTGGTGGTCAACGGCAAGAACCTGGACAAGTACCTGGGCGTGCGCCGGGTCGACTTCGGCCGCGCCGAGGAGCAGAACGAGATCGGCCTGGTCACCGGCCTGGCCTGGACCGAGGTCGGCGGCGATCTGCTGCAGATCGAATCGACCCTGGTGCCGGGCAAGGGCCAGCTGATCCTGACCGGCCAGCTGGGCAACGTGATGAAGGAGTCGGCCTCGGCCGCCCTGTCGGTGGTGCGTTCGCGCGCCGAGCGACTGGGCATCGACAACGAGTTCCTGCAGAAGCACGACGTGCACGTGCACGTGCCCGACGGCGCCACCCCCAAGGATGGCCCCAGCGCCGGCGCTGCCATGGTGACCTCGCTGGTGTCCACGCTGACCAAGGTGCCGATCCGCGCCGAAGTGGCCATGACCGGCGAGATCACCCTGCGTGGCCGCGTCACCGCCATTGGTGGGCTCAAGGAGAAGCTGCTGGCCGCGCTGCGTGGCGGGATCACCACGGTGATCATCCCGGAGGAGAACCGCAAGGACCTGGCCGATATTCCGGCCAATGTCACCCGCGACCTGAAGATCATCCCGGTGAAGTGGATCGACGAGGTGCTGGACCTGGCCCTGGAGACCCCGCTGACACCGAAGAAGGCCAGGAAGGATGGGGCGCGCGTCACAGTGCGCGGCAAGGGCAAGACAGCTTCCACCACGCGCGTCAAGCACTGACGCGACATGTTGAAATCGCCGAAACCCGCGTCGTTATTGGCTTTTCAGCTTGCGCGGGTAGGGGTGCACTGGTATAAAAGCACCACTCGCACATCAGCATTTCGCTGAATTCGGCGAATCGAGAACTTCACTGGCATCCGGTCGCCGTCTGGGTCGGATGCTTCACTGTCGAACATGCGGAATCCCCGCCAAAGGAGCTGTAGAGAATGAACAAGACCGAATTGATCGACGCCGTTGCCGAGGCTGCCGACCTGACCAAGGCCGAATCCAGCCGCGCCGTCGATGCTGTCATCGCTTCCGTCACCAAGGCCCTCAAGGGCGGTGACGCGGTGACGCTGGTTGGCTTCGGTACGTTCCAGGTCCGCGCGCGCGCTGCCCGCACCGGCCGCAACCCGAAGACCGGCGACACCATCAAGATCGCTGCATCGAACAATCCGTCGTTCAAGGCTGGCAAAGCCCTGAAGGATGCCGTAAACTAAGCGGCTTGCTGGGGTGCTTAGCTCAGCGGTAGAGCGTCTCCTTTACACGGAGAGGGTCGGGGGTTCGAAACCCTCAGCACCCACCACAGCACCGCCAGTAGACGTTTGAAATGTGGAGCGGTAGTTCAGCTGGTTAGAATGCTGGCCTGTCACGCCGGAGGTCGCGGGTTCAAGTCCCGTCCGCTCCGCCAGTTTCAACGAGGCCCCTGAGCGATCGGGGGCCTTGTTTTCTCCAGCGACCGCAGGTTGCCGGGGAAAGTAGCAAAGGTTCAATGCGGAGCGGTAGTTCAGCTGGTTAGAATGCTGGCCTGTCACGCCGGAGGTCGCGGGTTCAAGTCCCGTCCGCTCCGCCAGTTATGAAAAATCCTCGAAAAGCAGCATATCGGGGTAGGTTTTCTGAATATCTTCGGATAGAATGAGCGCCTGCAAAGTTTCAAGTGCGGAGCGGTAGTTCAGCTGGTTAGAATGCTGGCCTGTCACGCCGGAGGTCGCGGGTTCAAGTCCCGTCCGCTCCGCCAATCTTTGAGAAGCCCCTGGTGAAAGCCAGGGGCTTTTTTTTGTCCTCCAGGTGACGCAGCAGGTCCGGCTGGCAGCTGGATGCGCCGATTGCGGTATCGCATTGTCCAGGTCCGGCCCCGGGCCTACCTGGCCAACGCCTCCACCCGTGCCAGCACCGCGTCGGCGGCCATGTGCTGCCGTACCGACGCCTGCAGCGTGGCCAGCCCGGGAAACGCATCGCCGCGCAGGGCAGCGGCGAATACCGCCGGCAGATCCTGCAGGTCGCGCAGCCATAACCCCGCGCCGGCCGCCTGCAGCCGCGCGGCATGGTCGAATTGGTCGTAATCCAGCGCAAACACCAGGGCCGGCACGCCCGCGCGCAGCGCGTGGTACATCACCCCGGCGCCGCCGTGGTGCAGCACCAGGTCATAGCCGGGCAGGTGCCGGGCGTAATCGACGAACGGCAGCCGATGCAGGTTCGGCAGCGCCTGCATGGGCGCTACCGCACTGTCCTGGTGGCCGTCGCTGACGTGCACCTGCCACTGCGGATGCAGGCGCGCCAGCGCCGCGGCCGCTTCGGCCAGGCGTGGCTTGACCCAGTCCTGGTGGGTGCCGGCGGTGACCAGCAGATGGCGTGCGCCGGGCACGAACGGCGGTGCTGGATGCGCGCTTGGCGGGGTGTGCAGCATCGGGCCGACGAACTGCAGCGCCGCCGGCCAGCGCCGCGGGAATTCCAGTTCCGGTACGCCCAGGGCGAGGATGCACTCGGGCGAGTACACCCGCTCGCTGCCATCGGGCCGATAGATCGATGCGACCCCCAGGCGGCGCATTGACGGTCGCTGCCAGGCGTGCACGCCGCGCTTGAACAGGCGCGTCATCCGCCGCCCGGCGGCATGCTGCAGGGCCTGCCAGCGGTTGCGCGCCGGCGACAGCCCGCCCAGGTAGGGGGGCGGGCCATCGGCGCATTCGAGCACGCACGGCGAGGGCAGGCTGGTCCACCAGGCGATGCCCAGCTCGGCGGCCAGCAGGCCGGCCGGTGGCAAGGTGAAATCCACGATCGCCAGGTCCGGCCGCGAATCGGCCCAGCGCTGCTGCAGCGTGCCGCGCATCTGCTCCATCAGGCGCAGGGCCTGGCGCAACTGGGCGTGCAGGCGCAGCGGGTTGGCCTTGACCGGCCTGGGCGGATTGGCGATCTGCCACAGGGCTGCTTCCTGCTCGGCGCACAGCAGCACCTCACCGTGCAGTCCGCTGGCGCCGATCGCCGCCTGCGCACCGGGCGTGCTCAGCACGGTCACCTCATGGTGCGGCTGCAACTGCCGGGCCATCGCCAGCACCGGGTGCAGGTGGCCGCTGTAGGGCGGGGCCAGCAGTTCGATCTTCATGCGTGGGTGCGCTCGATGGCCGCGGCGAAGGCGCTGGCGTGGGCCAGCACCTGCGGCCGCTGCAGGTAGTGCAGGTGGCCGCTGTCCACCCAGGTACGCGGGCCGTGCCAGCCCAGCCGGGAAATCCAGTCCTGGCGCCCGACCAGCACCAGCAGGCGGGCCGCAGCGGGGGTGCGGCGCGCGACCGGGCCATAGGCCAGCACGCTCAGACGCTGCGCCAGTGCTTCGGGAAGCGCCAGGTTGGCCAGCAGTTCCAGGCCACAGCTGCCGGCCAGCAGCAGGGTGTGCGGCGCGGCATGCAGCAACTGCTCGAACGCGGGACGGTGCGCCTGCGCGAATCCGGCATGGCGCGAGCGCAGGTAGTGCCGGGTGTTGTGCCAGCTGGCCGACAACAGCGGTGCCGGCCGGAACGGCGGGGTGCCCGCATCGTAGGGAAAGTTGCAGGGATGCAGTGCCCGCCCGGGCGCCAGCAGGGCTTGACCGAAGGCGTGTTGCGCCGGACTGAGCGCGCAGCGCGCCGGGTCGCTCTGGCCGCTCAGGAATGCGATCTGCAGGCCGGTGGTGCTGGCCGGCATGGCATCAGACTTCATCGAACTGGTCATTGCCATGCACGCGGTAAACGTGGGTGCGCCAGCGGATGCGGCGGCTGCAGGCCGCGTGCAGCAGATGCAGCGGCTGCAGCAGCTCGGCGATCAACGAGGCCAGCGGCCGATGGCGCGCGCGGCCACTGGCCCGGCGCTGCAGTGCGGCCAGCGTGCCGGCGCGCAGCACCAGCACTGCCGCGGCGACCACGCCGGGCAAGCCGAATGGCGGCAGCACCGCCAGCACCAGCAGGCCCCACAGCAGCAACGGCGGCAGCCCGTGCAGCACGCCGATCAGCGCGCGCAGGGCCGGCCGCTCATCGCGCAGCAACAGCAGCGCGAACAGCATCCAGCGGTGCATCTGCAGAACGTAACGCGGCAGGGTCGGCACATGCGTCTGCACCTCCACGCAGGCGGTGGACTGGTGCAGGCGCGCGTGCTGGCTGCGCAGGGCGCGGGCCAGGGCCAGATCGTCGGCCAGCATGTGCCGCAACGGCGCGAAACCGCCAAGCTCGCGAAGACGCGCGGTGTGCATGGCGTAGCACATGCCGTTGATCGACAGCGGCGACAGCCAGGGCAGCAGGCCCAGGTAGGTGGGCGCGGCATTGTTGTTGACGAACTGCGCCATCAGGCGGGCGCCTGCGGCACCATCGTCGCGGTAGCAGGGCAGGGCGGTGACCAGGTCGGCATGCCGCAGCTCGTCCACCATCTGCGCCAGTGCCGGCGCCGACAGCCGTGCGTCGTCATCAAGCACCAGCAACACCGGTTCTTCCACGCGCGGCAGCACCGCATCCAGCTTGAAGGTCTTCGGGTTGATGCCCTGCGGCGCGGCCGGATGCAGCAGACAGGTGATGTGGTGCTGCCGGTGGGCGCTGCACAACGCCTCGGCCGTCGCCCGGCCGGGCGCGTCGGTCTGGTCCAGCAGCCACAGGAAGTGCGCGCCCGGCAGTGCCTGCAGGGTGTGCTGCAGGACCTGCGGCAACAACGGGTCGCCGCCGAGGATAGGCTGCAGGATGGCCACGCCGGTTCCGTCGAACGGTGTCTGCTGGTGGCGGCGGGGCGGCTGTCGGCGCAGCACGCTGGCCGCGCCGGCGGCCTTCAGGCCGAGCAGCAGCAGGTAGGCCAGGGCCAGCAGCGCGCTGGCGATGCTCAGGCCGTCCATTGCGCACGCTGCCAGTGGATGAAGCGGTCGATGCCGGCCTCCAGGTCCTGCTGCGGCGGGCCGAGGTCGGCCAGCATGCGGCGCGGGTCGAAGGTCCGCGAGAACGCGAAGGCGGCCACGCCGAAGCGGGTCACCGGCGGCTCGCCGCGCAGGCGCAGGGCGCGCCAGGCCAGTTCCAGCGCACCGGCCGCGCGCAGTGCCAGGGCGGTCGGCACGCGCCGCCTGGGCTGCGGCAGCCCCAGTCCCGACAGCAGGCGCTGCAGCAATGCCTGCAGTTCCATCGGCTGTGCGTTGGTCAGGTTGTAGGCCGCGGCCAGCCGCGGTGCCTGCGCGGCGCGCAGCAGGTACTCCACCAGCGTGTCGATGTGGATCAGGTCGACCTGCACAGGTCCACCGCGGCTGACCAGCACCGGCAGGCCGCCGCGGCGCGCGGCCGCAGCCAGGCGCGGCATCAGCACGGTATCGCCGGGGCCGAACACCGCATGCGGGCGCAGGATGCACGACGGTCCTTCGTAGCCGGCCACCAGCGCCTCGGCGGCGGCCTTGCTGCGCGCATAGTCGTTCAGGAACGGGGGGGCGATCGGGCTGTCCTCGTGCAGGCCGTGCTGGTGCGCCTCACGGTAGAACACCGCCGTGCTGGACAGATGCAGCAACCGTGGCAGGCCGGCACGGCGGCAGAAGGCGATCACCTGCCGGGTCGTTTCCACGTTCTGCTGCTGGTACTGGGCCGGGCTGCCCCACGGCGCTGCGCGGCCGGCGGCATGCACCACCACGTCGGGGCGGAAGGGCAGCTCGAAGGGCCCGGACAGGTCGACCTGGGCGTAGTGCGGCAGGGCCAGCGCACGCCGCGCCACCCCCATCGCCTGCACGCCGGGCAGGCCCGCCAGCCGCCGCAGCAGGGCGCCGCCGATGAAGCCGGAGGCACCGGTAACCAGGATGCGCATGGCCCTGTCCTCCTTGAGCATTGCAGCAGGCCGCACCGGGGCCACGCCGCTTGACCGGCCAGTATGCGCGATGGGCGGCGGCACGGCCATGCCGGGGCCGCAGGTGGCCGACCGCGACAATGGCGCAGATCCTTGTCCTGCCTCGTTCCGGGCCGCTTTTGGTGCCGGCCGCGAAGCGGGTTACACTGCCGGGCTCGCCAATCAGGCCTTGTGATTCCTCCCATGCTGCAGAAACTTCGCGACAAGACCTCAGGCTGGATCGTTACCGTGATCCTGGGGCTGCTGATGATTCCGTTCCTGTTCGTGATCGACTCCAGCTACCTTGGTGGCGTGGGCGCACAGAACGTGGCCAAGGTGGCCGCGCCGCCGACCTGGTGGCGCTCGGCGCCGTCGTGGTGGCCGATGTCGTTCCTGTGGCAGCATCATGAGATCAGCTCGCAGGACTTCCGCGTCCGCTTCGAGCAGGCCCGCCAGCAGGCGCGCCAGCAGCAGGGCGAAGCCTTCGATCCGCGCCAGTTCGAAAGCACCGAGAACAAGCTGGCCGTGCTCGACCAGATGGTCGACGAGCAGGTCGTGCGCCTGGCCGGCGAGCAGTCCGGCATCGTGATCGGCGACAACGCCGTGCGCGAGTACATCGCGGCGATCCCGGCCTTCCTCGGCCCGGACGGCAAGTTCAACGACAACCAGTACCGCCTCACCCTGGCTGGCGGCAACCCGCCGCGTACCCCGACCCAGTTCGAGGCCCTGGTGCGCGAGAGCATCCAGCAGTCGGTGATCCCTTCGGCGCTGCAGAGCTCGGGCTTCACCACCCAGGCCGAAACCGAACGCCTGCTCAAGCTGCTTGGCGAGACCCGCGACGTCGAACTGGCCGAACTGCCGGAACTGCCGGCCGACACCGCCGCGGTCACCGACGCGCAGATCAAGCAGTGGTACGACGCCCACACCAAGGATTTCCGCCAGCCCGAAACCGTGTCGCTGGAATATGTGGAAATCAACGGCGCCAACCTGCCGGCGGCCACCCCGGCCGACGAGGCGACGCTGCGCAAGCGCTATGAGGACGAAAAGGCGCGCTTTGCCGCGCCCGAACAGCGCCTGGCCTCGCACATCCTGATCGCCGCCGACGGCAGCGACCCGGCCAAGCTCAAGGCCGCCGAAACCAAGGCCGCCGGCATCGCCGCCGAGGCCAAGAAGCCGGGCGCCGATTTTGCCGCCCTGGCCAAGGCCAACTCCGAAGACCCCGGTTCCAAGGACGCCGGCGGCGACCTGGGCTGGGTGGAGCGCGGCGCGATGGTCAAGCCGTTCGAAGACGCGCTGTTTGCGATGAAGGCCGGCGAAGTCACCGGCCCGGTCAAGACCGATTTCGGTTACCACGTGCTGCTGCTGCGCGAGCTGAAGGGCGGCGAAGGCCGTCCGTTCGAAGCGGTGCGCGACCAGTTGGCCGCCGAGCAGCTCAAGGCCGACAACGAGCGCGTGTTTGCCGACCTCAGCGGCCGCCTGGTCGACCTGGTCAACAAGAACCCGACCTCGCTGGAAGGCCCGGCCAAGGAATTGGGCCTGCCGGTGCAGACCGCCGGGCCGTTCACCCGCGCCACCGCCAGCGGCATCGCCGCCAACCCGGCCGTGCAGCGTGCGGCGTTCTCCGACGTGCTCACCCAGGACGGTACGGTCAGCGACCCGATCGAGATCACGCCCAACCACAGCGTGATGATCCGCGTCACCGAGCACAGCCCGGAACAGGCGTTGCCGCTGGACAAGGCCCGTGAGCAGGTGATCGCCGCCGTCCGCGCCGACCGCACCCGCCTGGCCTCGGAAAAGGCGGCCGATGCGCTGCTGGCCAAGCTCAAGGCAGGGCAGACCCTGCAGGCGCTGGCCGTGGGCGAGAAGCTGCGGGTCAGCCCGCTGCCGGGCCTGCCGCGCACCCAGCCGGTGCCGACCCCGGAGATCAACCGCGCCGTGTTCAGCGCGCCGTTGCCGGCCGAAGGCAAGCCCAGCTACGGCAAGGTGGTCGTGCAGGGCCGTTACCTGGTGTATGCGGTGACCAAGGTCACCCCGGCCAATCTGGCCGAGGTGCAGCCCGAACAGCAGAAGGCCTTCCGCGACCAGCTCGACCAGATCGACGGCATGGCCGCAGCCAAGGCCTACATCGACGCGATGCGCAAGCATTACAAGGTGCAGACCGAAGAAGCCAACCTGTAACCGGATCGGTTGCAGTGGCAGCACAAGGCCCGGCATTGCCGGGCCTTGTGCATTGTGGGGGGCGGAGAAGCATCGCACCGACGTCGCGGCGGGAAGGGGTGCCTGGTAGGGTCGCGCCCCAGCCGACTGCCGACCACGCCGATCAGTGCGGTAGGGCATGACCCCGGTCGAAGAAGCCTGCTTCCAACGGCAGCCTGCCAAGCTCCACCCGAAAATGACGATGCCCGGCAGTGCCGGGCATCGCTTAGGTTCACAGCCGCCAGCCAAGGCCGGCGTGGGCTCGCCTCAGTCCTCGACCCGCAGTACCGCGCCGGGCTTGAGCACGCTGCTGCCGGTGAGCCCGTTCAGCGACAGCAGGGCCTTGAGCGGCATGCCGTAACGGCGGGCGATGGTCCACGGCGATTCGCCGTCGCGCACGGTATGGCGGCGGTTGCGCGGACGATCGGCGCTGCTGGCCACCGTTCGCGCCACGCGCGGCGCCGGTGCGCTGACCGCAGGGCTGTCGGCCTTGGCCGCAGCGGTATCCACCGCCGCAGCCAGCATCACGCTGGCATCGACCGGGGCGTGGCTGGCCGGGGCCAGCACGGTGACCTGGCCGGCCGGGCGGCCCTTGCCGCTGGCCAGGGCCGGGTTGAGCCGAGCGATCCGCGCCGGGTCCAGGGCGCGCTGGGCGGCCCATTGCTGGACGCTGGTGCCGGCCGGCAGGGGGTGGCCCTTCAGCACCGGCACGGTGCGGTCCAGCGAGGCCATCACCGTCGGCGAGGTTTCGGCGTTTTCCAGCACGCAGGCCAGCGCGTGCAGCTTCTCCACGTAGGCATAGGTGATCGGCGACAGCCCCGGCAGTTCGGCCGGGCGCGCGTTCTGCGCGTTCATGCCGCCCTTGCGCAGCGACTGCAGGATCCGGTACTCGCCGGCGTTGTAGGCCATCGTGGCCAGGCGCCAGTCGCCGCCGAACATGCCGTGCAGGGTCTTGAGGTAGCGCACCGCCGCCTGGGTGGAATCCACCGCCGACAGGCGACCGTCATAACCGGCGGTCATCTGCACGCGGTGGTTCCGGGCGGTGGTGGCGATGAACTGCCACAACCCGGCCGGGCCGCTGCCGTTGCGCGCATTGGGCCGGTAGCCGCTTTCCACGAACGGGATCAGCGCAAATTCGGTGGGCAGGTCCGACTTGCGCAGCTCTTCGACCACATAGCCGAACAGCACCAGGGCATCATCGTCCTGGTTGGCCAGCCGCGAGGGCGCATGGGCGAACTGCTTCTGCCAGCGCGGGCTGGTGGCGTCGGCATTGCAGGTGGGTTCGGCCAGGCCGGCGCGGAAGCTGGCGAAGATCTCCTGCCCGTTGCGTACCGAGGCGGGGGGCAGGGCGGCCGGGTCCAGCGGCAGCTGCGACAGCCCGGCCACGTTCTGCGACATCCCCACGCTCAACGACTGGGCGCTCGCGCCACCGGCCATGCTCAACGCCAGGCCGAACGCGAGCGGCAACAATCGCCCGGTCATGTACCGAATCCGTCTTTCCAGCCGCGCAGACCTGCGACGACATCGACTTCATCGGTGACGGGGCGACCCAGGTGGGCACTGACGGCCTGCTGGATCGAGGGTGTACGGGTACGCAGGAACGGATTGCAGTCCAGCTCGCTGGCCAGGGTTACCGGCAGCGTGGGGCGTTCATCGCGGCGCATGGCCAGGGCCTCCTCATGGCGCTGCAGCAACGCAGCGTTGGTGGGGTCGACATGCCGCGCGAAGACGGCATTTGACACGGTGTATTCGTGCCCGCAGCACAACAGCAGGTGCGGCGGCAGGGACGCCAGCTTGTGCAGGGATGCCAGAAGCTGGGACGGCGTACCTTCGAACATGCGTCCACAGCCCAGGCTGAACAGTGCGTCGCCGCTGAAAAGATGTTCAGCGGTGTGAAACGCCACGTGCGAGCGGGTGTGTCCGGGCACGGATACTACGTCGATCCCCAGCCCCAATGCCTGAATACGTTCACCTTCAGCCACCCGGTGGGTGGCCAGCGGTATCCGCGGATCGGCCGGTGCGTACACCTGCAGCCCCGCAAACCGGGCCTGCAGTGCCGCCACCCCAGCGATATGGTCGTCGTGGTGATGGGTCAGCAATACGGTCTGCGGGCGCCATCCCTGCTGCGCTGCGGCAGCCAGAACCGGGGTGGCATCGCCGGGGTCGACCACGATCGCCGCGCCGTCGGCTGCGATCAGGGCCCAGATGTAGTTGTCCGCGAATGCGGGTAGGGCGGTCAGTCGCATAGAATTGGACCATGCCCGCCGCGCCGAGCCCCCGTCAAGTTTCCGTCGCATCCTGGTTTGATACTGAACCGGCGCAAGCGTTGTGCCAGCTGGAGTTGCAGCGCCTGCTGCTGTTGCTGGCCGCGCACCCGATCACCCCGTGGCTGTGGATCGGCCCGACCCCGGCCTGGGCCGCCGCCCCGGAGCTGCCCGGCCGCGGCCTGCGCCTGCACCGGCACGGTGCCGGCTACGCCGGCGATACCCACTGCGGGCTGCCGCTGCCGCTGCCCAGCGAGAGCATCAATGCCATCGTCCTGCAGCATGTCACCGCGCGCGATGCCGAGCAGCTGATCGCCGAATGCGAGCGGGTGCTGATGCCCGGCGGCCGGCTGTGGCTGTCCACGCTCAACCCGTTCAGCCCGTTCCGGCGCCAGTGGCGCCAGCACGGACTGGTGGTGCGCACCCCGCAGCGGCTGCGCCACACCCTGGAGCAGGCCGGCCTGGCCTGCGACGACCTCAGCTACCTGGGCCCGATGTGGCGCGACCGCGCGCCGGGCCGGCGCAGCCTGGCACCGCTGCGCGCGGCCTGCCTGTTCTCCGCCGAAAAACGCACCCTGGCCCTGCCGGGACCTACGCCACTGCCGGTCCGTCATTGGCCCGGCACCGTGGCGACCTGATCTGGAATTCAATGAAGACGATAGAGATCCACACCGACGGTTCCTGCCTCGGCAATCCCGGGCCGGGCGGCTGGGCGGCGCTGCTGCGCTACAAGACGCAGGAGCGCGAACTGAGCGGCGGCGAAGCGCATACCACCAACAACCGGATGGAACTGATGGCCGCCATCTCGGGCCTGGAAGCCCTGACCGAACCGTGCAACATCGTGCTGTTCACCGATTCCCAGTACGTGCGCCAGGGCCTGACCGAGTGGCTGCCGGGCTGGATCCGCAAGAACTGGAAGACCGCCGGCGGCGCCCCGGTCAAGAACCGCGAGCTGTGGGAGCGCCTGCACGCCGCCACGCTGACCCATACCATCGACTGGCGCTGGGTGAAGGGCCATTCCGGCGACCCGGACAACGAACGGGTGGACCAGCTGGCCCGCGACGCCGCGGTCCGGATCCGTGCCACCGGACCGGTACACTGAGCCCATGCGTCAGATCATCCTCGATACCGAAACCACCGGCCTGGAGTGGCGAAAGGGCAACCGCATCGTCGAAATCGGCTGCGTGGAACTGCTCAAGCGCCGGCCCAGCGGCAACAACTACCACCAGTACATCAAGCCGGACTGCGAGTTCGAACAGGGCGCCCAGGAAGTTACCGGCCTGACCTTGGAATTCCTGGCCGACAAGCCGGTGTTCGCGCAGATCGCCGATGAGTTCCTGGCCTTCATCGATGGCGCCGAGCTGATCATCCACAACGCCGCCTTCGATATCGGCTTCCTGGACAACGAGCTGTCGCTGCTGGGCGACCACTACGGCAAGATCGGCGACCGCTGCACGGTGGTGGATACGCTGAAGATGGCGCGCGAGCGCTACCCCGGCCAGCGCAACTCGCTGGACGCGCTGTGCCGGCGGCTGGGCGTGGACAACGCGCACCGCCAGCTGCACGGCGGCCTGCTCGATGCGCAGATCCTGGGCGATGTGTATATCGCGCTGACCTCCGGCCAGGAGGAAATCGGCTTCGGTTCAGGCGATGAGGCCCAGACCGGCACCGCGCACGCGCAGGCCTTCGACACCTCGCGGTTGTTGCCGCGCCCGCGCGTGGTGGCCACCGCCTCGGAACTGGAAGCGCATGCCGCGCGCCTGGCCAAGCTGCGCAAGAAGGCCGGCCACGCGATCTGGGATGGCCCCACGGCCGAAGAAGCGGTGGCGTAGCGGCATCGCCATCAACGGTGGCGATCTACCCCGGACATCGCGGCATCACCACCAACGGTGGTGATCTACCCCGTTATCGCCGGTAGGTCCCGACCGTTGGTCGGGGCGCGCGGTTCTCAATGACACCGGACCAGGATCACCGTGATGTTGTCCGACCCGCCGCCATCCAGTGCGGCGGCGACCAGGGTGTCCACGCATTCCTGGGCGCTGGCATCGTCGAAGGCCAGGGTGCGGGCGATGCCGTTGTCCTCCACTTCTTCGGTGAGGCCATCGCTGCACAGCAGCAGTTGCATGCCCGGGCGCAGTTCGCCGGTGGTGGTGGCCACGTTCAGATGGGCCGGGTCGGTCACGCCCAGGGCCTGGGTCACCACGTTGCGGTGCGGGTGGGCGCGCGCCTGTTCGGCGGTGAGGTTGCCCTGGGCCACCATTTCCTGCACCACGCTGTGGTCCTGGCTCAACTGCGCCAGCTTGCCGTCGCGGAACAGATAGGCGCGGCTGTCGCCGACCCAGGCCACTTCGTAGCGGTTGCCCTGGACCCGCGCGGCGACCACGGTGGTGCCCATCGGCAGGCTGTCGTTGCGCCGCCGCGAGGTACGGATGATCTCTTCATCGGCAATCCGGATCGCCGTGGCCAGCGTGGCGCCCCGGCGGATCTCGCGCACGATGGTCTCGCGCGCCAGCGCGCTGGCCACCTCGCCACAGGCGTGGCCGCCCATGCCGTCGGCAACCAGCCACAACGCCAGTTCGCCGTCGCCGTAGTAGGTGTCCTCGTTGAGGTCACGGCGCAGGCCGGGGTGGGTCAGGTGTCCGAATTCGATCATGAGCGGGGCTGGGCCAAGGGTGTGTTGCGGGGAATAACGGCATGATCGCGGCCTGCCGGACATCCGGCAAGGCATCCATACAGAAGAAATTCACTTCCCCGGCGAAGTGGAGGCTTGTCGTCGGCGCGTCCTGCCCGTATCATTCGGCTCCCGGTTCGCCGGGACCATCTGGAGAGGTGGCAGAGCGGTTGAATGTACCTGACTCGAAATCAGGCAGGCGTTTATAGCGCCTCGGGGGTTCGAATCCCCCCCTCTCCGCCAGATAAAAAGAAAAGGGCTGCCCGCTGGGCAGCCCTTTTCTTTTTATCTGGCGCGGGATGCGACGGCGCATCGCGCCGCCGCCCCAAACGCTGCGATGCAGCGTTTGGGCCCGGTCCCTTTGCCTGCCTCTCCCCGCCCCTGTCGGGGCAGCCCCTCAACAGAGGGGCTTGTGCCTCCAGCTGGCTTTACGAACGACGCCATCTGTTGAAGTGGCAGAGAACGTGCCACCCACCTGCGTTCGACGCCTTGTCCGCTAAACTGGCCGCCTCCCGTAATGGATGCCCCCCATGACCGCTGAAATCCTGGTTCCCGTGTCCTTTGGCGAGCTGCTCGACAAGATCTCGATCCTGCAGATCAAGTCCGAGCGCATCGACGATGCGGCCAAGCTGGCCAACATCCATGCCGAACTGTCGGCGCTGGAGAAGACCTGGATGGCCCATCCGGCCGGGGGCGGCGACATCGCCGGCCTGCGCGCCGAGCTCAAGGCGGTCAACGAGCGCCTGTGGGACATCGAGGACAACATCCGCCTGCAGGACAAGGCCCAGGCCTTCGATGCGCGGTTCGTGGAACTGGCGCGCAGCGTCTACCTGCAGAACGACGAGCGCGCGCGCATCAAGAAGCAGATCAACCTGGTGCTGGGCTCGGCCTACGTGGAAGAGAAGTCGTACAAGGACTACAACGCCCGCGCCTGAACCGCCACGGCTGCCATCGGCGCATGTCGCCGCGCCTCCCCGCGCCGGTCCCGCTGCGCGGGCTAGCCGGCGCGGTGATCGGCCACGTAGCGTTCGAACGCGGCAATGCCGTCCTCGACGGTGATCAACTGCATGACATCGTCGAACTCGATCTTGGTGCCCCATTTCAGCGCGCTGGCCGGCTTGCCGAGGAACTGGCGCGCGGCGCTGTCGTAGCGGTCCACGCAGTAGCGGGTGTCCGAATACGGCCCGCTGCGCTGCGGGTTGCTGGCCGCATGCAGGCCCAGCACCTTGGCCCCCATCGCGTTGGCGATGTGCATCGGGCCCGAATCGGGGGTCATTACCAGGGCCGCGCGGGCCAGCAGGGCCGGCAGCTGCTTGAGGGTGTCCTTGCCGACCAGGTCCAGCGCCGGGGTGGTCAGCTGGGCCTGGATCGCATCGCTCATGTCGCGCTCCAGCGTGCTGCGGCCGCCGCACAGCACCACCCGCCAGCCGCGCGAGACGGCATGGTTGGCCACCGCGGCATAGCGGTCGGCATACCAGTTGCGGCGCACGTGGCTGGAACACGGCGAGATCATCAGCACCGGCCGACCGTCGTCGTCCCATTGCGCCTGCGCCCAGGCCACCGCCGCCGCCGGCACCGCCAGGTCCCAGCTGACCTCGGTCTGTTTCAGGCCCAGCGGTTCGCAGAAGCTGCCGATCGCGTCCAACACATGGATGCCGGGGCGGTCGGGGATGCGCTCATTGATGAAAAGACCGTGAAGATCCTTCGAGCGGGCGCGGTCGTAGCCGATCCGGCGCCGGGCCGGCACGAACGCCGACAACACGTTGGCGCGCAGCGCCACCTGCATCTGCAGCAGGGCCTCGAACCGCCCCGGCGGCAGGCTGGCGCGCAGCGCGCGCATGCCGGCCAGCCCGGTGGCCTTGTCGTAGGGGTGGAACACCACCCCGGGCAGCCCGTCCAGCAGCTTGTGCCCGGCCTTGTCGATGATCCAGTGCAGTGGCATGCCCGGCCGTGCCTGCTGCAGGGTCCGCACCAGCGGCACCACATGGGTGACATCGCCCAGTGCCGACAACCGCAAAAGACACAAGGATGAGGACGTTGGTGCCATGGTGTTGTTAGACTCGAAGGAATGGTCGCATTCGACGCCAATGAAGTGCTGACGCCGTGCCGCGATGGACGCGGGCTCGGTGCCATTCTGTTCGACCGCGAGCGGCTGCGGCAAGCCGGGATGGAATTGTTCCTGCCGGGCCACTGGGCCGAGCGCGCCCGCCCGGTGGGCGAGGGTGGCCGGGGCGGTGCCTGGTTCGTCGATGCGCCGTTCGGCCCCAGCGTGCTGCGCCAGTACCTGCGCGGCGGCATGGCGGCCAAGCTCAGCCGCGATGCCTACCTGTGGCGCGGCGCCGACCGGACCCGCAGTTTTGCCGAATTCCGCCTGATGCGCGCGCTGCGCGCGCTGAAGCTGCCGGTGCCGCGCCCGATCGCCGCGTTCTACATGCGCGATGGCCTGCGCTACCGCGCCGCGATCCTGATGGAGCGCCTGGAAGGCGTGCGTTCGCTGGCCGACCGCGCACTGGTAGCCGGCCGTGGCGCCCCCTGGGAAGAGACCGGCCGGTTGATCGCGCGCTTCCACCGCGCCGGGCTGGACCATGCCGACCTCAACGCGCACAACATCCTGTTCGATGCCAACGGCCATGGCTGGTTGATCGACTTCGACCGCGGCGTGCAGCGCATTCCGGCCACCCGCTGGCGTGAGCGCAACCTCAAGCGGCTGCTGCGTTCGCTGCTCAAGCTGCGCGGCGAGCGCAGTATTGAGGACGTGGAAAAAGACTATGCACGGCTGCGCCGTGCCTACGACCTGGCCTGGAACCGGGGCTACTGATGGAGTGGGCGCTGCGTTTCATGGGGGTCGGCAATGCCTCGGCCGTGGAGCTGGGTTCGCCGATGGCGGTGATCGAGCGCGACGGCCTGCCCTGGCTGACCATCGATTGTGGCGGCGAGGGCCTGACCGCCTTCCAGGCCCATTACGGCCAAGCGCCGCAGGCGCTGTTCGTCACCCATGTGCACCTGGACCATGTGGCCGGCTTCGAGCGCCTGTTCGTCGATGCGTACTTTTCGCCGCAGCGGCGCGGGCGCATCCGCCTGTACGTGCCGGCCACGGTAGTGCCGCTGCTGCACCGGCGCGTGGCCGACTACCCCAATGTGCTGGCCGAGGGTGGCGCCAACTTCTGGGATGCGTTCCAGCTGATCGTGGTCGGCGATGCGTTCTGGCACGACGGGGTGCGCCTGGAAGTGTTCCCGGTGCGCCACCACTGGCCCGAAACCGCCTACGGGCTGCGCCTGAAGGGCGCGCTGACCTGGAGCGGCGATACCCGGCCGATCCCGGAGATGCTGGCCCGTTACGCCGACGACAACGAGCTGATCGCCCACGACTGCGGCCTGCATGGCAATCCGTCGCACACCGGGGTGGATGACCTGGAGCGCGAATACAGCGCCGGACTGCAGGCGCGGATGATGCTCTACCACTACGCCAGCCATGCCGACGGGCAGGCCCTGCGCCAGCGTGGCCACCGCGTGGCCTTGCCGGGGCAGTGCGTGCCGCTGGCCGCCCCCACCGCGCCCTGCGTGGTGGTGCCATAGCGCATGGCCGGGCAGGGCGTGGCGCCGGCGTTGTTCGACCATCTGGTCGGCCTGGAGCGCGCGCTGCACGACCCGGCCGTGCGCGCCGATGCGGTGCAGCTGGCCGCGTTGCTGGACGTCGACTTCAGTGAGATCGGCAGTTCCGGCAGCGTGTTCGACCGTGCCGCGGCACTGGCGCAGGTGCCCGGTGAACGCGCCCGGGCCGGGATCGAATCGGAGGCATTCGGCGTGACCGTGCTGGCACCGGGCCTGGCCCAGGTGCGGTACCGCAGTTGGTATGTGGTCGATGGCGTGCGCCAACGCGCGGTGCTGCGCAGTTCGCTGTGGCGGCTGCAGGGGCAGACATGGCGGATGCTGTTCCACCAGGGCACGCCGGAAGCGGCCTGAGCGGAACATGTGGAAAGTGCCGCGCCCAAAAAGGTGGCGGCCCCGCCGGCTGACCTCGGCGCCCGCGTCGATCGATACCGTTGCTGCCTTCCGGCCCTGGCGGGATTTTCGACCTAGCGTCGCGAGGGGCCGACGGGGCCACCATAGAGACGTTCCGGCTGCAGGGCGATCGTGGATCGGCCGACCGCAGGCGGAGGCTGCAGCGCAGGAACAGGCCCGGCAGTGCAGTCGCGCATTCTAGCGCATGCGCGGCACGCAGTGCCAGACGCCCAGCCTGAATCCGGTGTAGCCCGCTGCCGCCGGTGGCGGCCATTGCGGCGGCGGGGCGCTAAACTACACCGCACAGGAGGAACGACCTCCCCCGGTTCGGGAACCACTGACCAGGACGGCCTGGCCCCCATCAAGGAGGGCCGCATGGCCTGGATCTATCTGTTGGCAGCCGGTGTACTGGAAATCGTCTGGGCGTTTGCGATGAAGCAATCCGACGGTTTCAGCAAGCTCACCCCCTCGATCATCACCCTGGTCACCATGATCGCCAGCTTCTGGCTGCTGTCGCTGGCCATGCGCACCCTGCCGCTGGGCACCGCGTATACGATCTGGACCGGCATCGGCGCGGTCGGCGCCTTCGTCATCGGCATCACCTTGCTCGGCGAGCAGGTCAGCGCGATGCGGATTGCCGCGGCGGTGTTGATCGTGAGTGGCTTGGTGTTGATGAAACTGTCGAGCAGCTGAGGCGTTCAACTGCGGGCTGAGATCTCGAAGGTAGAGCCATGCCATGCGTGGCTGACGTGGAATTGAGAGGTCCCGGCGGGTAGGCGCGGATACCTCATGGCCGCCGTGATCCGAGGCAGCGTCCACCGCTGGTGCACCGTGGCGGCCTCAGGTGTCGTAGATCCCGCTATCCCATGGCTCGAAAAAAGCCATGTAGTTGCCTGGCTGCATCTCTACCGCCCAGACATCGTCCTCCTCTTCGGGGGCGCGGGCGATCAGGCCAAAGGCCGTTTCGAACCGGAGTATCTCGAATGGTTGGATTTCGACCCGTCGGAAGGCGACTTTGCCAAGCTCCGCAAGCCTCGCGTCGTAGAGGGCTCGACGAGCAGTGTCGTCCATAAGGTCTCGTGGTCCTAGGCTATCAATCTTTGCTTCGATCAAGCCCCCTTTTTGATCGAATAGGTACAGCGCCACGAACTCGCAGCCGGGATCGTTCTCTCGCGTTGGATTGAAAGGCGTTGTGAGGATGAACTGACGACCGTCGGCTGTGTGTCCAACGTGCTCGGCGTGGTAATCGTCATGCTCAAGCGCGATCAGGTGGGGGCGTCCATTCACGTTGGGTGGTTTCCTGAGGGGAGGGAAGGCATTGGATCGTCTGAAAGGGCCTACAGCAAGAGACTATCGCGACATTCCTGCGGTCCTCTCCTGACAAGAACCTCTCGCGTTAGGGGGGCGATGGGAAAGTTCTGCGCGGCGGGGTGAAGCGGGCAATGCGGGGAGAGCGGTGCCCTGCCCGGCTGCGAAATCATGGAAGCAGCCACCCATGGGGTGGCTCTACGAGCGGTTGGTCGAGTCTGTTGACAGGTGGCCACTTCATTGGGATTGCTGGGTGCATCCATGCACCCAGCCCTTCCGCGCATGCGCGCTCCAGGGCCGCGCCTGGTGGAACTGGATGTGCTGTGGTGATGAACGCGTCGCCACGCGCCCGGGTGCTGCCGCATGGGCCTTGGGACTGAAGCGGAGAGCGGGTTGGTCGAGCCTGGAGGGAGGGTGGCCGCGTCATTGGGGATTGCTGGGTGCATCCATGCACCCAGCCCTTCCGCGCATGTGCGCTCCAGGGCCAGCCATGCGGCTGTCCGGATTCGCTCCTGGCGAATCCGTCGAACCCGCGTGGCTTCTCGCACACCTTCTCTCCGCCAGACAAACGCAAAAAGGCCGCCCATTGGGCGGCCTTTTTGCGTTTGTCTGGCGGAGAGAGGGGGATTCGAACCCCCGAAGCGCGGTTTAGACGCTTACACACTTTCCAGGCGTGCTCCTTCAACCGCTCGGACACCTCTCCGGACCTGCTGCGATAACCCGCTGCAGGGGCGCAGATTCTAGCGGGGGAATGGCAATCGCACAAGCGGTAGGCGAGCAGGGGCGGGGGAGGCCTGGAGGGCTGGACAGGCATGGCACAATGGACGTCCCGATGAAGACGGTGGCCTGATGTCCTATCTCGTCCTTGCCCGCAAGTGGCGTCCGAAGCGTTTTGCCGAGCTGGTGGGCCAGGAACACGTGGTCCGCGCGCTCAGCAATGCGCTGGACAGCGGCCGGGTGCACCACGCATTCCTGTTTACCGGTACCCGCGGGGTGGGCAAGACCACCATCGCGCGTATCTTCGCCAAGTCGCTGAACTGCGAGCAGGGCACCAGCGCCGACCCGTGCGGCCAGTGCCCGGCCTGCCTGGATATCGATTCGGGGCGCTACATCGACCTGCTCGAGATCGATGCCGCGTCCAATACCGGCGTGGACGACGTGCGCGAGGTGATCGAGAACGCCCAGTACATGCCCTCGCGTGGCAAGTACAAGGTCTACCTGATCGACGAAGTGCACATGCTGTCCAAGGCGGCGTTCAATGCGCTGCTGAAGACGCTGGAAGAGCCGCCGGAGCACGTGAAGTTCCTGCTGGCCACCACCGACCCGCAGAAGTTGCCGGTGACGGTGCTCTCGCGCTGCCTGCAGTTCAACCTGAAGCGGCTGGACGAGGAGCAGATCCAGGGCCAGATGACCCGGATCCTGGCCGCCGAGGAGATCGAGTCGGACCCGACGGCGATCGTGCAGCTGGCCAAGGCCGCCGACGGCAGCCTGCGCGATGGTCTGTCGCTGCTCGACCAGGCCATCGCCTATGCCGGCGGTGCGCTGCGCGAGGACGTGGTGCGCACCATGCTGGGCACGGTCGACCGCACCCAGGTGGCGGCCATGCTCGAGGCCCTGGCCGACGGCGATGGGGTGCGCCTGCTGCAGGTGGTGGCGGCATTGGCCGAGTTCTCGCCGGACTGGAGCGGGGTGCTCGAAGCCCTGGCCGAGGCGCTGCACCGGATCCAGGTGCAGCAGCTGGTGCCGGGCGCGCCGGGCGACGGGGAGGGCATCGATGCGGCCGCCTTCGCCCAGCGCCTGCGCCCGGAAGTGGTGCAGCTGTGGTACCAGATGGCCCTGGGCGGCCGTCGCGACCTGTACCTGGCACCGAGCCCGCGCGCCGGTTTTGAAATGGCCGTGCTGCGCATGCTGGCATTCCGTCCGGCCGCAGCCGTGCCGCCGGTGCCGCGCGATCCGGACACCGGCACCGGGGTGAACAGTGGCACGGGCACCCCTGCGCAGGGCAGCGGCCTGGCCGCCGCGCCTGCGGTGGTGGCTGCGCCGGCTGCGATGGCAGCTCCGGCCCCGGCGGTCGCCCTGGCGGCTGCAGCGGCTCCCGTGGTCGCAGTGGCTGCGCCGGTGGTTGCCCCGCCGGCCCACATCGCCGAAGTGGCCAAGCCCACCCCGGCTCCGGTGGCCACGCCGACGGCAGACGACGATTCGCCGCCGTGGCACCAGCATGGCGCCGAAGACCGCGACGAGGCCCTGGCGGCGGAAATGGCCAGCCCGGACGCGGCCATGGTGGCGCCGTGGGAGGCCCCGCCGGCCCGCCCGGTTGCTGCGGCGCCTGCGCCGGTTGCCGCCGCCCCGCCGGCCGCGCGCCCGCAGGGCATTGCCATCGCCCCGTCGGCCGCATCTGAACAGGCGCCGGCCGCCTTGGCCACGCCAGAGGCCTGGCTGGAACTGGTTGCCCAGAGCCAGCTCAGCGGCCCGTCGCGGCAGCTGGCCGCGCATGCGGCGTTCATCGGTTTTCAGCACGGTGTCTTGAAACTGGCGGTATCGCCCGGATTTGAATACCTGTGTTCGGACCGTTCGCTGGCGGCCCTGGCCGAGGCGCTGTCGGCGCCATTGGGCCAGCTGCCGCGCATC
Source organism: Stenotrophomonas sp. KH_029 (assembly GCF_057839765.1). NCBI lineage: Bacteria > Pseudomonadati > Pseudomonadota > Gammaproteobacteria > Lysobacterales > Lysobacteraceae > Stenotrophomonas > Stenotrophomonas sp. KH_029. The sequence continues at coordinate 1,003,029 of NZ_CM174498.1, forward strand.
GTGATCGAACACGGCGACGCCGAGGCCGAAACGCTGCACCAGCGTTCGGACCGCCAGCGTGGCGAGCGACAACAGGCGGCAGAAACCGCCTTCATGGCCGACCCGCAGGTGCAGGTGCTGATTCAGCAGCACGGCGCCCGGGTGGTGGCCGATTCCATCCGTCCCTTTGATGAGTAGAACGACATGCGCGGCAACATCGCCCAACTGATGCAGCAGGCCCAGAAGATGCAGGAAAACCTGCAGAAGGCCCAGGAAGAACTCGCCAAGCTGGAAGTCACCGGCACGGCCGGCGGCGGCATGGTCAGCGTGACCCTGACCGGCGCCAAGGAATGCCGCAAGGTGCGCATTGATCCGTCGATCCTCGGCGATGCGGAAATGACCGAAGACCTGGTGGCGGCCGCGTTCAACGACGCCTCCAACAAGATCGATGCCGAGTCGAAGAACCGCATGGGCTCGGCCACCGCCGGCATGCAGCTGCCGCCGGGCATGAAGCTGCCGTTCTGAACCCGCGCCCGCGCCGGGCCTGCCCGGTGCCCGGCTGCCGACCGCGACGCGAAGCCATGCCGGCTTCGCGCGTTTGTTTCCAGATGAGCACACCGCCATGAGCCTGCCCCTGCTCGAACAACTGATCGAGGCTTTCCGCGTGCTGCCGGGCGTGGGCCAGAAGACGGCCCAGCGCATGGCCTACCACGTGCTCGAGCGCGAACGCGAAGGCGGGCAGAAGCTGGCCGAGGTGCTGGCCAAGGCGATCGAGCGGATCGGGCATTGCGTGCAGTGCCGCGATTTCAGTGAGAGCGAGATCTGCGCGGTCTGCGCCAACGGCAGCCGCGAACGCCAGCAGTTGTGCGCGGTGGAGTCGCCGGCCGACCGCCTGGCGATCGAACATGCCACCGGCTTCCGCGGGGTGTACTTCGTGCTGCAGGGGCGGCTGTCGCCGCTGGACGGGATCGGCCCGCGCGAGCTGGGCCTGGACCAGCTGGGCGCACGGCTGCAGCAGGGCGAGGTGCAGGAACTGATCATCGCCACCAGCGCCACGGTCGAGGGCGAGGCCACCGCGCATTACCTGGCGCAGCTGGCGCGCGCGCACAAGGTGCGCCCCAGCCGCCTGGCCCAGGGCCTGCCGCTGGGGGGCGAGCTGGAATACGTGGACCGCGGCACGCTGTCCCATGCGTTCGGTACGCGTACCGAAGTCCAGGAATGACCCGGCGCGCGCTACTCTCCCATTCCAACGTCCACACTGGTGCCCCATGAGCCAAGACACCCTGTTCGGGAAGATCATCCGCCGCGAAATCCCCGCCACCATCGTCTACGAGGACGAGGAGGTGCTGGGCTTCAAGGACATCGCCCCGCAGGCGCCGGTGCATGTGTTGTTCATTCCCAAGAACGAGGCCATCCCGACCCTGGACGATGTGCAGCCTTCGCAGGCCCACCTGATCGGCAAGCTGGCGCTGGCCGCGGCCGGGTATGCGCGCGACCAGGGGTTTGCGCAGGACGGCTACCGCATCGTGATGAACTGCCGCGAGCATGCCGGGCAGACCGTGTTCCACATCCACCTGCATCTGCTGGCCGGTGCGCCGCTGGGGCATTTCGGCACGCCGAACGGGTGAGGGTGCGCGCGGTTTGATCGCCCATGAAAAACGCCGCCCTGGGGCGGCGTTTTTTTATCTACGCATACCTACCGGGCGGCGTTTTTCAACGCGTACCGACCAACGGTCGGTACCTACCACCAACCCCAGCCGCGGTAGCCCCAGCCCGGGCCCCAGCCTGGACCCCACGGCCCGTACGGGTAGGCCGGGATCACATCGACCTGGCGCTGTTCGGGCCACAGGTAGATCACGTCGGCCTCCAGCTTGGGCAGGCGGTAGTCGTATTCGCCGATGCGGGTGTTCTCGTACCCGGCGATCTTGCCGATGAAGGTCACATCGCGGCCGGGCTCGAACACGGCCGGGTCGTAGAAGCCGGCGCGGCAGGCGATGAAGCGGCCGTCGCTGGCATCGGCCGAGGTGGTGCTCGGGCGGCCACTGCCGTTGAGCGGGCGCGAGATCATCTGGAAGCAGGTCTGGCCCTGGCCCGGGTTGGTCTCGATGACGCGGCCGCCCCAGCGCACCGGCGTGCCCACCTGCTGGGTGGGTACCGCGTCGCGGGGGCTGACCATGCTGAACTGGCCTTGCAGCGGTTTGGGTGCGGTCGCGCAGGCGGCCAGCGCGAGCGAGGCGGCGAGGGGAAGCAGAATCTGGATCTTCATGGGGATGCTCCGGAGGACGGGCGATGCCTGCGCAGGTCGCGCAATAATGAAGTGAGGTCGACGTCAGCGCCAGCGTAGCGCGCCTGGACGAAACGGAGGCTGAGTGACAACAACGCCGGGTCGGGGCGTTGCCGGTGTACCCGCTGGGCCCAGTCGCCGGCGGTCTCGGCGCTGTCGCGGGCCAGGCCCAGCCGCACGTAGCGCCGGCCCAGCCGATGCCAGGCGCGCAGCAGCCGGTCGCGCTCGCGTTCGCCACGGGCCAGCAGCCAGCCCATCCAGCCTAGCGCGGCCAGTGCGAAGAGCACGAAAACCAGGATCAGCTGGGCCGGCTCGAGCTTGTCGATGCCCAGCGGACGCAGCAGCTGCTGCTGGCGGTTGGCGTCGAAGGACAGCACCAGGTCGTTCCAGCCGCGGCGCAGCCAGTCGGCAGCCTGGCCCAGCTGCATCCAGCGACCTTCCAGGGTGGTCGCCCCGGCGCCGCCCAGGCGGTCTTCCAGGGTGTCGCGGATGCGCTCGGGGGCCACCGCGGCGGTCGGGTCCACGCGCACCCAGCCGCGTCCGGGCAGCCACACCTCGGCCCAGGCGTGGGCGTCCATGCGCCGCACCACCCAGTAGTCGCCGTAGCGGTTGCGGCTGCCGCCGGCAAAGCCGGTCACCACCCGGGCGGGGATGCCGGCGTTGCGCATCAGCACCACGAAGGAAGAGCTGAAGTGCTGGCAGAAGCCGGCCTGCTGGTCGAACAGGAACTCGTCCACGCCATCGCGGCCGGGCAGCGGGGTGCTCAGGGTGTAGGTGAAGCGGGTGCGCACCCAGTCCAGGGCGCGGGCCACGATCGCCGCATCGTCGCCGCCGGCCTCGCGGCGCCACTGCCGGGCCAGCTGCGCGGTGCGCGGGTTGAGCCCGGCCGGCAGCTGCAGTGCCTGCTGCCGATGGTGGGGCCCGAGCTCATCGGCATAGGCCAGTGGTGCGGCCGACTGCAGGCGCCAGCGGGTCAGCGCGGTCAGGCTGTCGCGGCTGCGCAGGCTGTAGTCGCCATCCAGTTCGCTGCCGGGCGGGGCCTGCAGCGGCAGGTCCAGGGCCACCAGCTGGCGGCGGTCGGTGGATTCGTAATCGATCTGGTAGTCCCACTGCGGGCCGGCCCGGCGGACCGCCGGCGGCGGCCGCTGCCGGCCGCTGCGTTCCTGCTCCCACACCCGTCCATCGAAGTGGGTCATCACCGGGCCACGCCAGTAGCGTTGTTCGGCCGGCGGCACCGCGCCGAAGAACTGCACGCGCAGGGCCGGGGTGTCGTCGGCCATCAGGTCCAGCCACTGGCCCGGCTCCATCTGGTCGGACAGGCCCGGCTTGCCGACCGCGCGTTCGGGAATGCCCCACAGCGGTTCGCTCAGGCGCGGGAACAGCCAGAACCCGGCCAGCGCCAGCGGCAGGCCCAGCGCCACCAGCCGGCCGACGCCGCGCAGCTGGCCACCCAGGCCCGGGCTGGTGGCCTGGCCTTCGGCATGGGCCAGCCGCTGCAGCGCCAGCAGCGCGCTGAGCGCAGCCAGCACCGCCAGGCCCATGGTCAGCGGCCCCTGGTCGAGCAGGAACGCGGCGAACGGGGCGAACAGGGCAAAGCCGAGCAGGCTGCGTGCATCGCGCAGGCTGCGCAGCTCGCTGGACTTGAGCGCCAGCATTGCCGCCAGCAGCGCGCAGCCGGTGTCGCGGCCGGGGCGGGCGCCCATCTGCCAGTAGATCGCCGCCAGCATGCCCAGCACCAGCAGCAGCCGCAGCGGGGCGGCCAGCACGCGCTGGCGCGCGGCCAGGGCGGTCAGTACGGCAACCAGCGCGATGATCCCGGCCAGTTGCCCGGGCAGCTGCAGCAGCAGCGGCAACAAACCCAGGGCGGCACTGGCCAGGGTCCAGCCGCGCGCGCTGGCGTTGAGTTCGGGAGCGGTCGGTTCAGCCATGGGGCATCAGCGCCAGGGCGCGTTGGCACAGGTGGTGGTGGGCGCTGCCGTTGGCCGGGCCGAGCACCGGTTGCCCGGGCAGCTGCAGGGTGTAGCGGCGACCGTCGCGTTCGGCCAGGTCGACCCAGCGCGCCAGCTGCGCGATGCGGGTTTCGGTGGGCAGCGGCGCCAACTGCCGCCAGTCCAGCAGCACATCGACCCCGACCGGTTTTTCGTAGTCGCGCACCAGCAGCGTGTCGCGCCGTGCCGAGTGCTTCCAGGCGATGCTGCGCGGCGGGTCGCCGGCGCGGTAGGGGCGTAGCTGGTGCAGTTCATCGCCGCTGGCATGGACGCGGGTGTGCAGCGGATCGCCGCCGCTCTCCGGCAGCGGTGGGGCCTGGGCGGCGGGCGCGGCGTAGACCAGCAGCGGCGTGTCGGGCCACACCCATGACCAGGCCCGCACCAGCCCCAGGGGTTGGGTGGTGGAGATCCGGATCCGCGCCAGGTCGCGCCAGCCGCGCCGCACGGTGGGTACCGGCAGGTCCACTTCGATCTGGTCGCTGTCGACCAGATGGCCAAACGCGACAGCATCTTCGTGCTGCAGTTCCAGGCCGCGGCGGGGGCGTGCATCGGCGCGCGACAGGCTGATGCGCAGGCGCATCGGCTGGCCCGCGGTGACCGGTTCGGCCGACACCGCATCGATCTGCAATGCCGACAACTGCAGGTGCGCGCTGATGGTGCTGGCGATCGCCACGGTGGCCAGCAGCAGGGCCAGCAACAGGGCCGGATTGTTGTTGTAGTTCAGTGCGCCCAGCAGCATCACCGCCAGCAGCGCGGCCATGAACAGGCCGAAGCGGGTGGGCAGCACATAGATGCGGCGCCGGTCGAGCCGGCGCGGCAAGGGTTCGGGTTGGCGCGGTCGCGCCAACAGCTGCAGCTTCTGCCAGCGGGCTCCCCAGCCGCGGCGTGCCATCAGTCCACCGGCACGGTCTGGAGGATCGCGCGGGCCAGCGCCGGGCCGGTGCTGGCTTCGGCCTCGGGCACCAGGCGGTGGCCGGCGACGGCGACGAACAGGGTCTGTACGTCTTCGGGCACCACATGCGCGCGGCCCAGCAGCAGCGCATGGGCCTTAGCCGCGCGCAGCAGCGCCAGCCCGGCGCGCGGCGACAGGCCCACGCGCACGCCGGCGTGCTGGCGGCTGCGGGTCAGCAGTGCCTGCACGTAATGGATCAACGCTTCGCTGGCGTGCACCTGGCCCACCGCGTCGCGCAGGGCGCGCACCTGTGCATCGTCCAGGCACGGCGTGGCCCGGGCGATCAGGTGGCGGCGGTCGGTGCCGCGCAGCAGTTCGCGTTCGGATTCGGCATTGGGGTAGCCCAGCGCCAGCCGCAGCAGGAACCGGTCCAGCTGCGAATCGGGTAGCGGGAAGGTGCCCGACAGGTCCACCGGGTTCTGGGTGGCGATCACGAAGAATGGATCGGGCAGCGGGTGGGTGGTGCCGTCCAGGGTCACCTGTTGTTCGGCCATCGCTTCGAGCAGGGCGCTCTGTGTGCGTGGCGGCGCGCGGTTGATCTCGTCGGCCAGCAGCACATGGGTGAACACCGGGCCGGGATGGAACTGGAACTGGCGGCTGCCGGCGTCATAGACCGAGACGCCCAGTACATCGGCCGGCAACAGGTCGGAGGTGAACTGCACGCGCTGGAAGCTCAGGCCCAGGCTGGAGGCCAGGGCATGGGCCAGGGTGGTCTTGCCCAGCCCGGGCAGGTCCTCGATCAGCAGATGGCCGCCGGACAGCAGGGCGACAAACGCAAGGCGGACTTCATGCGCCTTGCCCAGCACCAGCCCGTTGACCTGGTCCTGGGCGCTGCGGAGGGCCTGTCGCACTACATCGGTTAGCATGGCTGGCACGTGGGGCGAGGTTTGCATGTCCGTCTCGTGTCGATGATTCCTTCGATTCTATAGAGCAATGCAGGGCGAACAACGCGCACGCACAATTTTCCTGCTGTTGTGGACGCTGATCACCGCCGTCAAGCTGGTGATTGCCGCGCGTCTGCCCTTGTTCGTGGACGAAGCGTTCTACTGGCAGGAAGGCCAGCACCTGGCGGCGGCCTATTCGGACCTGCCCGGGCTGACCGCCTGGTTGTCGCGGCTGGGCGTGGAGATCGGCGGGGCGCATGTGCTGGCCCAGCGGCTGCCGTTCCTGGCCATCGGTGCGGCGCTGCCGTGGCTGGTGTCGCGCATCGCCACACGCTGGTTCGGCGCGGTGACCGGCTGGCAGGCCGGCAGCCTGACCCTGCTGATGCCGTTGTCGGGCACGCTGGGCATCCTGGCGGTGCCGGATGTACCGATGGCGCTGGCCGCGGTGCTGTGCCTGGACGCCGGGGCGCGCCTGCTGCGCACCGTCGATGCCGCCGCGGCGGTGAAGCTGGCGCTGGGGCTGATGATCGGCGCGCTCAGCCACTACCGTTTCATCGGCGTGATCGTGGTCGGTTTCATCGCGTTGCTGCTGCTGCCGCAGGGGCGGCGCATGCTGCGCGACCCGCGGGTCTGGGTGGCGCTGGCGGTGGGGGTGCTGGCGTGGCTGCCGCTGTTGTCGTGGAACGCCGACAACCATGATGCCGGGCTGAAATTCCAGGTGGTCGAGCGCCATCCCTGGGCGTTCCAGTGGAGCGGGCTGTGGTTCCTGGTGATCCAGCCGATGCTGGTCACCCCGATCCTGTGCATGGCGATGTGGAAGGTGGCGCTGGCCGGTACCCGTTCCGGCGGTGGCGCGCGGGCGCAGTGGCGCTATTTCGGCCTGGTCGGTGCGGTATCGACCGTGGCGATCTTCGCGCTGGGCTTCTTCACCGACGTGGAGCGGATCAGTTTCCACTGGCCGTTGCCGGGCTATCTGGCGCTGCTGGTGGCCGTGCCGGTGGTACTCAATGGCTGGCCGCGCTGGCTGCGCCGCACCGGTTGGTGGCTGGCCGGGACCGGGCTGGCGCTGGCGTTCGGCTACTACCTGATGGCCTCCACTCCGGCGCTGCGCGAGCAGCTGGCCGGGGACAAGTATTACCCGCGCAATTTCGCCGGCTGGCAGCCGTTGGCCACGGCGGTACGCGAAGAACTGGCGACGATGCCGGCCGGCAGCCGGGTGCTGGCCGGCAACTTCAAGGTGGGCGCCGAGCTGGGCTTCCAGCTGCGCGATCCGTCCATCCAGGTGCTGCGCCACCCGCTCAACGACAAGCATGGGCGCAGCGCGCAGCTGGGCCTGTGGGGCCTGCTGCACGACGGCCGGCGCGATGCACCGCTGCTGCTGGTGCTCTCGCCCAGCGACCAGCGTTACCGCGACCTGCTGGCGCGCTACCACGCGGTATGCGCGCAGGTGGGGCCGCTGCCGCCGCCGCGGGTGGTCAGCAACGACCATGGTTACCAGCGTTTCCTGCTGTTCAAGCTGCCGGCCGGGCGCGCGTCGGGGCCGTGCGTGACCCCGGCGATGGCCTGGATCGATACCCCGTTGCCCGATGCGCGCGCCGCGGGAATGCTCGACGTGCGTGGCTGGGCGTTCAAGGACGGGGTGGGGCTGGCGCGGGTGGAGGTGCTGGTCGATGGCCGGCCGGTGGCCGAGGCGGCCTATGGGCGCAGCTACGACATCACCCGGTTCTGGGCGATCTCCACCGACCCGCAGCACCCCAACGTCGGCTTCGATGCGCGCATCGACACCGCTGCGCTGGCCCCGGGCCGGCATTGGCTGGGGCTGAACCTCTACGGCCGCGATGGCAGCGTGGAATCCTGGCCGGAGCAGCCGCTGGTGGTGCCGGCGCGCTGAGCGCATCGGCGGCAGGGTTCAGGGCAGTCGGTAGCCGGCCTGGCGCAGCAGCTGGCCCAGTGCGATCAGCGGCAGCCCGATCAGGGCGGTGGGATCGCGGTTGTCGATGGCCTCGAACAGGCTGATCCCCAGGCCTTCGCATTTGAAGCTGCCGGCGCAGTCCAGCGGCTGCTCGGCGGCCACGTAGCGTTCGATCTCGGCGCGCTCCAGGGGGCGGAAGTGGACCCGGGTGAGATCGCAGGTTTCCAGCACTTCACCGTCGCAGACCAGGCTCACCGCGGTGTGGAAGTCGACCACCTGCCCGGACATCGCCGCCAGCTGCGCGTGGGCGCCGGCGACGGTGCCCGGCTTGCCCAGTGGCGCGCCGTTCAGCTCGGCGACCTGGTCCGAGCCGATCACCCAGCGCCCGGGATGCAGGCGGGCCACCGCCTGGGCCTTGGCCCGCGCCAGGCGCACCGCCACGGCCCGCGGGGCCTCGCCGGGGCCGGGTGCCTCGTCCACCTCGGGGCGGGCGGTGTCCAGCGGCAGGCCGAGCCGCTCCAGCAGTTCACGGCGGTAGCGGGAGGTGGAGGCAAGCAGCAGCGGGGTCATGCGACAATACCGGGCACGGAAGGCCGGCAGTCTGGGCCCTGCGGGCGGGGATCGGCAAGCTGACTGCGGCAGCATTTGACAGCAGCCCGGACGGTCCTTAAAATTCAGCGGCTTATGTCCGCGAACGTGCCCGAATTGCTGGATGCTTGGCGGATGGTCGCAGCGCGAAGGCGCTTCGACGGCCAGGTGGATCTAGCGCAATTGACCCGCCTGCAAGGGCTTGTTGCCGATACCGAAGGCCGGTGCAGCTATGCACTGGAATTCGCCCACGACGACATCCTGCGGGTATCCTATGTTGAACTGTCCATCGACACCGAGTTGCCGCTGATCTGTCAGCGCAGCCTGCAGCGCTTCCTGTTGCCGGTCTCGATGGTGCAGCGGCTCGGCCTGATCCGCAGCGAGGAGGATGAATCCTCGTTGCCGGAAGGGTACGAGCCGTGGCTGGTGCCCGAAGACGGCATGCTGCGACCACTGGAACTGGTGGAGGACGAACTTGTCCTGGCCGTGCCCGTGGTGCCGCTGTCTCCGGATGGCCAGGCAGTGGACCAGGACTGGGCACCGACCGAAGAAGAAATCAGCAAGGCCAATCCGTTCGCGGCGTTGGCGGCACTGAAAAAACAATAGCAGCCGGATTGTCGTCGGCGGCTGCGGCGAAAGCGAAAACTGTGCTGGGCGCTGGCGTCCTGCGCGACGATACGACGAAGCAAAACGAACCGAGTTTGGAGCAATCCCATGGCTGTGCAGAAATCCCGTGTCACCCCGTCCCGCCGCGGTATGCGCCGTGCGCATGACGCCCTGAGCGCCAAGCAGCTGTCCACCGATCCGACCACCGGTGAAGTGCATCTGCGTCACCACATCACCGCTGACGGTTTCTACCGCGGCAAGAAGGTGATCACGACCAAGTCGAATTCGGCCGTCGAAGAAGATTGATTCGTGGAGGCCGCTGCCCGGTCGGGCAGCGGCCTTTACTCCTTTCTTCCCGGCTGTCACTGTTGATGGCCGTGCTACAGGACATGCAATGAGCAAGCGGATCTACTCGAGGATCGCGGGCACAGGTAGCTATTTGCCCGAAAGAGTGTTGACCAACCAGGATCTGGAGAAAATGGTCGACACCAGCGATGAGTGGATTCAATCGCGCACCGGTATTCGCGAGCGGCACATTGCAGCCGAAGGCGAAACCACCAGCGACCTGGGCTATCAGGCCGCGCTGCGTGCGCTGGAAGCGGCCGGTATCGACGCTTCGCAGCTGGACATGATCGTGGTGGGTACCACGACCCCCGATCTGATCTTCCCGTCCACCGCGTGCCTGATCCAGGCCAAGCTCGGTGCGAGCGGTTGCCCCGCCTTCGATGTCAACGCAGCCTGTTCGGGCTTTGTGTTCGCGTTGAGCGTGGCCGACAAATTCATCCGTTCCGGCGATGCACGGCATGTGCTGGTGATCGGTGCGGAAACCCTGACCCGTATCGTCGACTGGACCGAGCGCACCACCTGCGTGCTGTTCGGCGATGGCGCCGGCGCGGTCGTGCTCAAGGCCGACGAAGACACCGGCATCCTCAGTACCCACCTGCATTCGGATGGCAGCAAGAAAGAGCTGCTGTGGAATCCGGTGGGTGTGTCGGCCGGTTTCGGCGAGGGCGAAAACGCCCGTGGCGCGATCCTGATGAAGGGCAACGACGTGTTCAAGTACGCCGTCAAGGCGCTGGATTCGGTCGTGGACGAAACCCTGGACGCCAATGGGCTGACCAAGTCCGACCTGGACTGGCTGATCCCGCACCAGGCCAACCTGCGCATCATCGAGGCCACCGCCAAGCGGTTGGAGATGTCGATGGAGCAGGTAGTGGTGACGGTGGACCGGCACGGCAACACCTCGTCGGCATCGGTGCCGATGGCGCTGGATGTGGCGATCCGTTCCGGCCGCGTCGAGCGTGGCCAGTTGCTGCTGCTGGAAGCCTTCGGTGGCGGCTTCACGTGGGGTTCGGCGCTGCTGCGTTATTGATAGCGTCGTTACGACAACGTGATGCTTTTATTACGGCCCCCTTCGGGGCCGTAAGCATTTCAGGAGACCTGTCATGGTAGAGCCCATCGTCATCGAGGGGCAGCGCGCCTGGCTGAAGCAATACGGCGAAGGAAGCCGGAGGGTTGCGCTGGGCCTGCTCAATTTCGTCGCGCACCGCTTCCAGCTGGATGCGTTGCGCCCGCCGCCGCACCGCGGCGGCGATGCGGCCAGGGAAATCGAGGCGCGCCGTCTGGGCGAGCTGGCGGCACAGGGGGTGAAGGTGCCCCACGTGATCGGCAGCGGGCATGCGGCGCTGGTGCTGGGCGACAACGGCAATTCGTTCAATACCTGCCTGCGCCAGGCCGATGCGGCCGGGCGCGACCGGCTGGTGGCTGCAGCGATGCAGGCGATCGCCATGGCGCACCGCAAGGGTGCCTATTTCGGTCAGCCGTTGCCGCGCAATCTGACCTGGGATGGCAGGCAGGTGGGTTTCATCGATTTCGAGGAAGACCCCCTGGAGGTGATGGACTTGGCCCAGGCCCAGGCGCGCGATTGGCTGATGTTCGGCTACGGCGTGGCCAAGTATTACGAGGACCGCCCGCAGCGGTTGCAGGCGTTGATGGCGCAGGCGATGGACGGGGTGGAAGCGCCGGTGCTGGCGCATGCCCATGCGGTATCGGGGCGGCTGCGGGGCCTGGCCCGCGCCAGTCTGAAGATGGGGCGGTCGGCGCGCGCGCTGGCGCACGCGATCCTGGTGGTGCATGGCGCCACTACGCTGGGCGTGCTGATGCTGGCGGTGATCTGCGTCGATTTCTTCAGCGACGGCGATCTGGACCTCCTGCAGCTGTTGGTGTGATCGGGCAGGGCCTTTGGAGCGCAGGGCCAAAGCCTTGAAGCCAGAGCCCGAAGCGAGAGCGCGGTTGCCTTGTCGCCCAGTGTTTGGGTCGGCGTGGGTGGGTTTGCGGGACACGCCGTAAATCCATCCCTGGAGCAACTGTGTTGCCGGGGAGCTTCCCCGTGCCCGGCGCGCAGGCACGGTAGTGCCGGCCGCTGGCCGGCAGCCTTTTGAGGCCCTACGGGCGCGCGTCAGGCGGGGATCGATCCGCTTTGGGCGTCGCGCACGCGGGCGTTGAGGATCACCAGCATCTTCCGCATCACCGCCACGATGGCCACTTTGCCTTCCTTGCCGCGAGCTCGCAGCGACTGATAAAAGTCGCGCAATCGCGGTTCATGCCGCATGGCCGACATGCTGGCCATATAAAGCACCTGACGGATCTCGGCTCTGCCGCCATGGATGCTTCGTTTCCCACGTATCGTCCCGCTGTCGTGGGACATCGGCGCCACCCCAACCAGACTGGCGATGGCCTTGCCGCTGATCTTGCCCAGCTCGGGCAGATAACTGGCCAGTACCGCCTGCAGCCCTGGACCGACGCCTTTCATCGACTTCAGCACAGCCAGTTGAGGCTGCTGAGAGACCTGCTCGGCAATCTGCTTTCCCAGTCGTTCAACCAGCGTATGCAGGCGTGTGATATTGGTCTGCAGCAGCTGGCGCAATTCACGATTGCCCACCATTTCCTGTTGCTGCCGCGCGACGGTTAGCGCGTGCATCGCCTGTCGACGTGCGCACACGAATTCCCGCATCTTCTGCTGCCAAGGCTCCAGCGGCTGATAGGAAGGCAGTTTCACCAAGGCAGCCATCTGCGCCAATGCATAGGCGTCCAAACGGTCGGTCTTGGCCACCTGGCCAAGGCCTTGGGCCAGTTTTCGGGCCCGCAGGGCATTGGCCCGGACCACCGGATGACCTGCCTTGTGCAGGAAGTCCAGCACGGGCTGCTCGTAGCCGCCGGTGGCCTCCAGCACGATCTGGATCGCCGGGTGTTTCCTCAGCCAAGCGTCCAATTCAGCAAAGCCAGAGCGGGTATTGCTGACCCGCAGGGTCTCCCCGTCCGTCGTGCCAACATCAAGCTGGCGCTTGCTGACATCAATCCCGATCCCGTTCATCGCCCGACTCCGTATAGTCTGGAAGGGTCGAGAGCTCCCCCGCTTGCCCAGTCTTATCACTGCGAGTGTCAGCTCCAGCAACTGTTCGGGCGGATCAAGGGAGATTCCGGCGTGGGCGCCAAGCTCCATGACGATCGTCGAGATCCAGGCTTGCACGGCGGCCCACGCCGGCTCTCGACGCCTACGCTGCCAGATTCCGAACAGATAAGGCTTGGCGAAAACATCCATGTTTTCGACAGTCCCGCAAACCCACCCACGCCGCCCCACCCATGGAGGGCTGGTGCGCAAGGGTAGTCAAGGTCCAAGGCACACAGCTTTCGCTGTGTTCAAGCCAAGTGCAGCCCTGCCCGGGGTGGGTAAGTAGGTAGTGCCGAGCCATGCTCGGCACCTCCCCCATCCCAACGAAGGCCGTTGCTCCCGCCTTTGCTTATCCCATGCCGGCCGACCCTCTGTGCAAGGGCTGGGGACAGTGGGTTTGCGGGACCGTTGGGCGCCATGGATGGCGCTCACGAGCCTCCACGGACGGATTCACGGCGTGTCCCGCAAACCCACTGGCCCCAGCCCTCCCAGACGAAGTGCAGGCAACGCTTTTGCTTCAAAACGGCCTTCACCAACCCAACACACATACGCGGCAGTACAGACGAAGGGCGCTGTTCCGACTTATCATTCGCCGTTCGATTTTTGCAGGCGGATGACCGCGTGACCGATTCCAATCTCGCTTTCGTGTTCCCCGGCCAGGGTTCGCAGTCGCTGGGCATGCTGGCCGAACTGGCCGAGCTGCACCCGCAGATCCGTGATGCCTTCCGTGAAGCCTCCGATGGCGCCGGTGTCGACCTGTGGGCGCTGTCGCAGGGCGGCCCGGAGGAAATGCTCAACCGCACCGAATACACCCAGCCGGCCCTGCTGGCCGCCAGCATCGGCGTGTGGCGGGTCTGGAACGCGGTGGGCGGTGCCCAGCCGGGCGTGCTGGCCGGGCACAGCCTGGGCGAGTACACCGCCCTGGTGGCTGCCGGCGCGCTGACCCTGCACGACGGCGCCCACCTGGTGCGCCTGCGCGGCCAGCTGATGCAGGAAGCCGCGCCGGCCGGCGTTGGCGCCATGGCGGCCGTGCTCGGTGCCGACGACGCCCTGGTCCAGGAGGTCTGCGAGCAGGCTGCCGGCAGCCAGGTGGTGGTGCCGGCCAACTTCAATTCTCCCGGCCAGATCGTGATCGGTGGCGACGCTGCGGCCGTTGACCGTGCGCTGGCGCTGCTGGCGCTGCTGGCCGAGCGGGGCGTGCGCAAGACCGTCAAGCTGGCCGTCAGCGTGCCCTCGCATACCCCGTTGATGCGCGAAGCCGCCAACCGTCTGGCCGAAACCATGGCCGGCCTGGACTGGCGCGCGCCGGCCCTGCCGGTGGTGCAGAACGTCGATGCCCGCGTGCATGACGGCGTGGAAGCCATCGCCCGCGCCCTGGTCCAGCAGTTGTACCTGCCGGTGCAGTGGACCGGTTGCGTGCAGGCCCTGGCCGCCCGTGGCGTTACCGGCGTGGCCGAATGCGGCCCGGGCAAGGTGCTGACCGGATTGATCAAGCGCATCGACAAATCGCTGGACGCGCGCACACTGTCCACGCCTGCCGATTTCCAGGCTGCCCGCGAGACCTGGGCCGCCTGACCTGTCGACCGACTCCGTACGCGCATGGCCCTGGGGCCGGCGTGCGGACCCGTCCCGTTCGAGGAATTACAGATGAGCAAGCCCCTTCAGGGTGAAATCGCACTGGTGACCGGCGCCAGCCGTGGCATCGGTGCCGCCATCGCCGAAGCACTGGCCGCGCAGGGCGCGACCGTGATCGGCACCGCCACCACCGACGCCGGTGCCGCCGCCATCGGCGAACGCCTGGCGGCCGTGGGCGGCCATGGCCGCGCGCTGAACGTGACCGATGCCGCCGCGCTGGAAGCGGTGCTGGATGGGATCGCCAAGGAGTTCGGGGCGATCACCATCCTGGTCAACAATGCCGGCATCACCCGCGACAACCTGCTGCTGCGCATGAAGGAAGAGGACTGGCAGTCCATCCTGGACACCAACCTGACCAGCGTGTTCCGCACCTCCAAGGCGGTCATCCGCGGCATGATGAAGGCGCGCCGCGGCCGCATCATCAATATCGCCTCGGTGATCGGCGTCACCGGCAATGCCGGCCAGGCCAACTATGCCGCCGCCAAGGCCGGCATCATTGCCTTCTCCAAGTCGCTGGCCAAGGAAATCGGCTCGCGTGGGATCACCGTCAATGTGGTCGCGCCGGGCTTCATCGACACCGACATGACCCGTGCCCTGCCCGAAGAACAGCGCACCGGCCTGGTCAAGACCATCGCCCTGGAGCGCCTGGGCGAAGCGTCCGATATCGCCAACGCGGTGGCGTTCCTGGCCGGCCCGTCGGCCAGCTACATCACCGGCGAAACCCTCCATGTGAACGGCGGTATGTACATGCCGTAAGCATGTGGCGCATGGATTGCGCCGCAAGTGGTTGATCTGAATGATGTTTTGCAACGATGCAAGGCGTCGCTGGTTTCCACTACACTATCCCACGGTCATCCCTCACCGGATGGCGTCACTTTTGAACCACTACTCCATCTGGAGCGATATCCAATGAGCAGCATCGAAGAACGCGTCAAGAAAATCGTCGTCGAACAGCTTGGCGTCAAGGAAGAAGAAGTCACCAACAGCGCATCGTTCGTCGATGACCTGGGCGCTGACTCGCTGGACACCGTTGAACTGGTGATGGCGCTGGAAGAAGAGTTCGAGTGCGAAATCCCGGACGAAGAAGCCGAGAAAATCGGCACCGTCCAGGCTGCGATCGACTACGTCACCGCCCACGTCAAGGCTTGATGTCAGGCGGCTGGCGCGCGGTTGTGGCCAACGCCGCGACCGCGTGCGGCAAACCCATGGGGCCGCGCTTGCGGCCCTGTGCATTTGAGCGTTACACCGCGTCATACCCGCAACACCCGGGTCAGGAGAATCTGCAATGAAGCGTCGCGTCGTCGTTACCGGCATGGGCATGGTCTCGCCGTTGGGCAATGATCTGGACACCAGTTGGAAGGGCATCACCGAAGGCCGTTCCGGCATCGGTGCGCTGACCAACGTTTCGCAGTCCTACCTGGACCGTTTCACCACCAAGATCGCAGGTGAGGTCAAGGATTTCGACATCACCGCCGACAACGACCAGTTCGGCTCGTTCCGGGTCAGCGGCAAGGATGCCAAGAAGATGGACCCGTTCATCCACTATGGTCTCGGTGCCGCCTTCATGGCGCTGCACGATTCCGGATTGGACATCACCGACGCCAATGCCGAGCGCATCGGCGCGATCGTCGGCGCCGGGATCGGCGGCCTGCTTGGTATCGAAGAGCAGACCATCGACTTCCACGAGGGCAGGAAGATTTCGCCCTTCTACGTGCCCAAGACCATCATCAACATGCTGCCGGGCCAGCTGAGCATCATCACCGGGTTGAAGGGTCCGTCGTTCTCGGCGGTGTCGGCCTGCGCCACCTCCAACCACTCCATCGGCACCGCCATGCGCATGATCCAGTACGGCGATGCGGACGTGATGGTGGCCGGTGGTGCCGAGCGCGGTTCCTCGCCGACCGCCCTGGGCGGCTTCTGCGCGATGAAGGCGATGAGCACCCGCAACGATGACCCGGGCGCGGCCTCGCGGCCGTGGGACAAGGACCGCGACGGCTTCGTGCTGGGCGACGGTGCCGGCATCCTGATCCTGGAAGAGTACGAGCACGCCAAGGCCCGTGGCGCGAAGATCTATTGCGAACTGGCCGGCTTCGGCGCCAGCTCCGACGCTTACCACATGACCGCGCCCAGCGAGAACGGCGAAGGCGCCGCGCGCTGCATGGTGATGGCGATGAAGGACGCCGGGGTGAACCCGGACCAGATCGGCTACCTCAACGCGCATGGCACCTCCACGCCGCTGGGCGACCTCGGCGAGACCATGGCGATGAAGGCCGCCTTTGGCGGGCACGCCTACAAGATGATGGTCAGCTCGACCAAGTCGATGACCGGCCACCTGCTCGGCGCGGCCGGCGGGGTGGAGGCGATCTTCTCGGTGCTGGCGCTGCGCGACAACGTGATTCCGCCGACCATCAACCTGCACCAGCCCGGCGAAGGCTGCGACCTGGATTACGTGCCCAACACCGCCCGCCAGCAGCAGGTGGACGTGGTGATGTCCAACGGCTTCGGCTTCGGTGGCACCAACGGTACTCTGGTGTTCAAGCGGATCTGATCGCGCCGCTGCCGTACTCCCCACCCGGGCCGCCATCATGGCGGCCTTGGTGTATCTGGCCCCCTGCGCCCAGCGCGTGACTTCCCGGTGTCCCTGCATGCTCCAGACCCATCCGCTGCCCGCCACCACCGACCTGCTCGCGCTGCAGCGCCTGGCCCCACAGCGCTACCCGCTGCTGATGGAATCCACCGCCTCGGGCACCGCGCAGGGCCGCTGGGACCTGCTGCTGATGGGCAACGGCCAGTCGCTGGCGCTGCACGCCGATGGCGTGGTCCGCGATGGCGACGGCCAGGCCCACGCCGGCCGCTTCCTGGACGTGCTGGACGCGCACTGGGCGGCACTGCGGCAGCCGCGCGAAGAACCGGCATTGCCGTTCCGCGGCGGCTGGGCGCTGATGCTGGACTACGAACTGGCCGGCCAGATCGAAACCGTGCTGGCCTTGCCGGCGCGCGCCGATGGCCTGCCGTCGGCGCTGGCGCTGCGCTGCCCGGCCGCGGTGCTGCACGACCGCGTGCTCGGCCAGTACCACGCCGTCTGCGAAACCGAACACGCCGCGCTGCTGCCGGTGCTGCTGGCCGACCTGGCCGCCAGCGCCACGCAGGCACCGTTGCCGGCCTGGCAGGCAACGGCGCAGCTGGCCGACGATGCACCGGCGCGTTTCACCGACGGCGTGGCCCGGGTCATCGATTACCTGCGCGCCGGCGATGTGTTCCAGGTCAACCTGTCGCGGCGCTGGTCGGCGCAGTTCGCCCAGGCGCTGTCGCCGCAGGCGCTGTACGCGCAGCTGCGGGTGGCCAACCCGGCGCCGTTCGCCGGCCTGTTCATGGCCCAGGGCAGGGCGGTGGTAAGTTCCTCGCCGGAACGGCTGGTGTCGGTGCATGGCGATGACGTGCAGACCCGTCCGATCGCCGGCACCCGCCCGCGCTTTGCCGGCGATGACGATGCCGCGCGCATCCAGGAACTGGTCGGCCATCCCAAGGAGCGCGCCGAACACGTGATGCTGATCGACCTGGAGCGCAACGACCTGGGCCGGATCTGCACGCCGGGCAGCGTCGAGGTGGACGAGCTGATGAGCGTGGAAAGCTATGCGCACGTGCACCACATCGTCAGCAACGTGCGTGGCCGCCTGCGTCAGGGCGTTACGCCCGGCCAGGTGATCGCGGCCACCTTCCCCGGCGGCACCATCACCGGCTGCCCCAAGGTGCGCTGCATGCAGATCATCGCCGAGCTGGAGCAGACCGCGCGCGGCGCCTATACCGGCGCGTTCGGCTGGCTGAACCGCGACGGCGACCTGGACCTGAACATCCTGATCCGCACCGCCGAGGTGACCACCGACACCGCGGTGTTCCGCACCGGTGCGGGGATCGTGGTCGATTCGGACCCGGTGCGCGAACTGGACGAAACCCGCGCCAAGGCGCGCGGCCTGCTGCGCGCACTGGGCCGGCAGGACTGAACCGACGCGGCCGGCCACGGCGATTTGGCGGTGTGCAGCACCCGCGCGGTATGCTGCGCGGCGGTGAAATCAAATCCATTCGAGGTGACCATGGCGGGTGCGAAACGGGGATGTCTGGCCGTGCTGGCGGTGCTGCTGCTGGCGGCGGCGCTGCTGGCCGCGGCCGGTGCGTGGTTCTGGCACAGCCAGAGCGGCTTTGCCGACACGCCGCTGACCCCCGACCAGCCCAGCGTGGTGATCGCCTCCGGTGACGGCCTGTCCACGGTGCTGGGCAAGCTGCGCGCGGCCGGCGTGGACGAAGGCAGCGACACCCAGTGGCAGCTGCTGGCGCGCCAGCTCGACGCCGCCGGCAAGCTCAAGGTGGGCGAGTACGCACTGGACCCGGCCCTGACCCCGCGCCAGCTGCTCACCCGCATGCGCCAGGGCCGCGTGCTGCAGCACCGCCTGACCATCGTCGAAGGCTGGAACATCCGCCAGGTGCGTGCCGCGCTCAAGCGCGCCGACCCGCTGCTGCACACCACCGATGCGCTCGACGACGCGGCGCTGATGAAGGCCGTGGGTTTCCCCGGGCAACATCCCGAAGGCCGCTTCCTGCCCGAGACCTACGTCTACCAGCGCGGCGACAGTGACCTGGACGTGCTCAAGCGCGCGCACGCGGCGATGGAAAAGGAACTGGCCCTGGCCTGGGACAGCCGCGCGGCCGACCTGCCGCTCAATTCCCCCTACGAACTGCTGACCCTGGCCTCGATCATCGAAAAGGAAACCGCGCTGCCCAGCGAGCGCCCGCAGATCGCCGGCGTGTTCGCGCGCCGCCTGAAGATCGGCATGCGCCTGCAGACTGATCCGACCGTGATCTACGGCATCGGCAGCAGCTACGACGGCAACATCCGCAAGCGCGACCTGACCACCGACACCCCGTACAACACCTATACCCGTGCCGGCCTCACCCCGACCCCGATCGCCATGCCCGGCCGCGACGCGCTGCACGCGGCGGCGCAGCCGGCCGCCGGCGATGCGCTGTACTTCGTAGCGGTGGGCGACGGCAGCGGCGCGCACGTGTTCTCGGCCAATTACACCGACCACAACGCCGCGGTAGCCCGCTACCTGCAGCAGCGCGGCCAGGCGGCGCGGCAATGACCGCATCGCTGCTGCGCCACCCGCGCCTGATCAGCCTGGAAGGCGGCGAGGGCGCCGGCAAGACCACCGCCATCAATGCCCTGCGCGATGCATTGCAGGCGCGCGGCCACGAAGTGCTGCTGACCCGTGAGCCCGGCGGTACCCCGCTGGCCGAACGGATCCGCGCGCTGGTGCTCACGCCCGATGCCGACATCGCCCACGAGCCGTTGTCGGCCGAGGCCGAACTGCTGCTGGTGTTCGCCGCGCGTGCCCAGCATGTGCGCCAGACGATCCAGCCGGCGCTGCGCCGCGGCGCTTATGTGATCAGCGACCGCTTCACCGATTCCAGCTACGCCTACCAGGGCGGTGGGCGCGGCCTGGACCCGGCCTGGATCGCCGACCTGGAGCGCCGCGCGGTGGGCCTGCTGCCCGGCCTGACCCTGCTGCTGGACGTGGATGTGGCCACCGGCCGCGCCCGCGCCAACGGCCGTGATCTGTGGCCGGACCGGATCGAGAGCGAGCAGGACGACTTTTTCCAGCGGGTGCGCGCGGTGTTCCGCCAGCGCGCCGGCGAAGACCCGCAGCGTTTCCGCCTGATCGACGCCAGCCAGGACCAGCCCGGCGTGGCGCGGTCGGTGGTGGCCGCGGTGGACGCATGGCTGGCCCAGGAGCCCGAACATGACTGAGACCTTTTCGCCCTGGCAGCAGCGCGCCTACGACCAGACCGTGGCCGCGCTCGATGCCGGCCGGCTCGGCCATGGCCTGCTGATCTGCGGCCCGGCCGGGCTGGGCAAGCGCGCGGTGGCCCTGCGCCTGGCCGCGCATGTGCTGGGCCGCAGCGAGCCGGCCGCGGCCAGGCGCAGCGCCCAGCTGATCGCCGCCGGCACCCATCCGGACCTGCAGCTGATCTCGTTCATCCCCAACAAGTCCGGCGACAAGCTGCGCACCGAGATCGTGATCGAACAGGTCCGCGAGATCTCGCAGAAGCTGGCGCTGACCCCGCAGTACGGCATCGCCCAGGTGGTGGTGGTCGACCCGGCCGATGCGATCAACCGCGCCGCCTGCAACGCCCTGCTCAAGACCCTGGAAGAGCCGCAGCCGGGCCGCTACCTGTGGCTGATCAGCAGTGACCCGGCGCGCCTGCCGGCGACCGTGCGCAGCCGCTGCCAGCGCCTGGAGTTCAAATTGCCGCCACGCGAGGAGGCCCTGGCCTGGCTGCAGTCGCAGGGCCACAGCGAGGCCAGCGCACGCGAGGCCCTGGACGCGGCGCGCGGCCATCCCGGGCTGGCCGACAGCTGGCTGCGTGAAGACGGGCTGGCGTTGCGCCGGCAGGTCGCCAGCGACCTGGAGGCACTGGTGGCCGGACGCGCCGGGGCGGTCGAACTGGCCCAGCGCTGGTGCGGCGATGAACACGCCGCGCTGCGCCTGCGGCATGCCGCCGACCTGGCGTTGGCCCAGGCCACCGGCGGTGGCTTGACCGATCCGGACCGATTGCACAAGCTGGCAGCCTGGTTCGACGCCGCCAACCGTACCCGCGATCTGCTGCGCACCACCGTGCGCGCCGACCTGGCGGTGGTGGAATTGTTGTTGGCCTGGAACCGGGTCAACGAGCGGCACGCAAGGGGAAACAACGCATGAGCGCCACCAACGCCCGCCAGGGCATCCTGTCGCTGGCCGTCAAGGACAAGTCCGCGCTGTACAGCGCGTACATGCCGTTCGTGAAGAACGGCGGCATCTTCGTACCCACGCCCAAGCGTTACTTCCTGGGCGATGAGGTATTCCTGCTGCTGACCCTGCCCGACTCCAGCGAGCGCCTGCCGGTGGCCGGCAAGGTGATCTGGGTGACCCCGGCCGGGGCCCAGGGCAACCGCCAGGCGGGCATCGGCGTACAGCTGGCCGAAGGCGCCGAGGGCGAGGCGGTGCGCAACAAGATCGAGACCCTGCTGGCCGGCATCCTGACCGCGGACAAGCCGACCCACACGATGTGAAGAAATTGCCGCAGACCCGTTGACGCGGAAATTTGCCGCCCTATAATGAGCGGCTCAGCAGCATCGGGCGGTTAGCTCAGCGGTAGAGCATTGCCTTCACACGGCAAGGGTCACAAGTTCGAACCTTGTACCGCCCACCACGCTGCAACATGAAGAAGCCGGCCCCTGGGTCGGCTTTTTTGTGTCCGCCCCCCGCCGACCCAGCGCGCAGGTGCCCGGTCAAGGATGATCCATGCAACCACGCCAAGCCCCGCTCGAAGCCCGGCACTACGCGCAGTTCCTGGAAGACCGCCAGGCGACGATCGCCTTTTTCCAGGAACACCGCTTCCAGTCCGACTCGGACGCTGAAGAACGCTCGCTGCGCGCGCGCTGGTTCCAGCGGCTGGCCGCCGAGCACCTGTACATCACCTACACCGCCGGCCACCCGATCGAGACGCTGCCGCCGCTGCTGGAAGCACTGGTGGAGCACGTGGAGCATCGCCAGCAGATGCTGGCGCAGTACGAGCGGCAGCCGCTGATTGCGCCGTTTGCGATCGATGACTGGCCGGATGAGTATCTGGAATGCACGCAGCTGTTCGCGCTGTGCATCCTGTTGGGGCGTCCGGACCTGCTGGCGCGTGTGGCCGCCTTGATGGACCAGGCCAACTTCGTCGCCAGCGATACGTTGTATGAAGACCTGCTGATGCGCGTGCTGCCGGACCGGCACGATGTCGACGAGTGGTTCCACGACTACTGCACGCCCCTGGTCCAGGCCATCTACGCCGATACACCGGAAGAGGCCAGCACCCTGCTGGCCACCTATTGCGAGCGCTGGTACGCCGCTTTCGAGCACGCGCCCTGGCACGACAGCCATATGGACGACGATGGCCGCTTCGTCGGCTACTGGGCGTTCGAGGCCGCGGCCATCGCGTATCTCTACGATATCGACGACAGCGCCATCGACCATCGCGTCTATCCCCGCGACCTGGTGGACTACGCGCGCCGCCAGCGCCCGCGCTGAGGCCGGCCGGCCGGCGCGGCGCGAACGTATGGGATGATGCCGGCAGGTTGTCCCCCTGCACGGAGCGCACCGGATGAAACGCAACGATTTCCTGCCAACCTCGCGCGGGTTGCTGCCGGCACTGCTGTGCGCGCCGCTCACCGCGCTGGCGTCCGATCCGCCGGGCATGTTGACCGTGTTCTTCGGCCTGCCGTTGCTGGTGGCGGCCGTGGGGGTGCTTGGGGTACTGGCGCTGTTCCGCCGCTATCGCGCGGTGAGAACCATCGGGGTGGTGCTGGGGCTGGGCGCGCTGCTGACCAGTGCGTACGTGGCAGGCGTGGACACGTGGCGATTCTGGCCCGAAGCAGACGGCGCGGACGCCGGGACCAGGGTCGGCATCATCCTGGGCTGCGCCGTGCTGTGGCTGTGCCTGCTGCTGTTCACGTGGGTGTTGTGGCGCGCCCGATCGCATCTGCCCAGCGCCGAAGACAACTCCAGCGTGCGCTATCCCTGACCGCGCTGCCGCGACATCAACCCCGCCCGATCCGCGCTGCGGGTCGATGCGATCCCTGTATTCCATCCACTCCGAGGCCGCAATGACCGACCCCTACAACAGCAGCCCGCGCGCGGGTACCGTTACCCGGCTCGATGATTCCATGGTGACCACGGCGATGGAACTGCCCGGTTTCCGGGTGGTGCGCAGCCTGGGCGTGGTGCGCGGCATCACCGTGCGCTCGCGCTCGATCGTGGGCAACTTCGTGGGCGGCCTGCAGACCCTGTTCGGCGGCAACATCACCATCTACACCGAACTGTGCGAGCAGGCCCGCGAGGAGACTTACCGCGACATGGCCAAGCATGCGCGCATGCTTGGCGCCAACGCGATCATCGCCATGCGCTACGACGCCACCGATGTGATGACCGGCCTGACCGAGGTGCTGTGCTACGGCACGGCGGTGGTGGTGGAGCCGACGCCGACGCGGCTGTGACGCCGGGTCGGCCTTTCCAAGGATGACCATGCACGCCCGCCTCCCACGCACGCCCACGCGCTGGAGCCGCATAGTCGCGGGCGCGCTTGCGTGCTTGCCCCTGCCGGCATTGGCATCGGATTTCACCGGTTTGCTCACCGGCATGACGCTGCTGCTGCTCGCCGCCACCCTGCTGGTGCTTCTGCCCATGCTGCTGCTCCGCCGGCATGCCTGGGTGCGGTGGCTGGGAACGTTGCTGGGCGGCGTTGCGCTGCTGATCGGCATGGGCACCGTGGCGTTGGATACCTGGCGGGTAGTGGCCCGGATCCGTCTGCACGATGTACTGCCGGTAGGTCTCTGGATTCTGGGCTACCTGGTGCTGTGGCTTGCCGTCGGCTACACAACCTATCGTCTGGGACGCAAACCACTGCCGGGCCCGCGCAAGGCATGACGATGCCGGAGCGGCCTCGACGTACGAGGCGGCCATTGTGGTATCAGCGCGTGCGCTTCACCCACACGCGCAGCACCACGGCGACCAGTGCGGCGAACACCACCCACGACACTGCATCGAATACGCCATCGCCGATCAACGCGCTGACCAGGCCGAGCAGGCTGGCCGCGGCGATCCAGGCCGGCGCGGTGAAGGGGCTGCGCGGTGGTTGGCCGGGCGTGCTCATGGCGCAGCTCCGGTGCGCGCGGCGCGTTCGATCTCGCTCACGCGTTCCTCGGTGCTGCCCCGCTTGAACCACAGGTACAGGCCGGTGACCAGCACCGCGATGGTCAGCAGGTCCAGCAGCGCCCACAGGATCTTCAGCGGCAGTTTGCCGTAGTCGCCGAAGTGCAGCGGCTGGCTGAGCAGCAGCACGCTCATGTAGGCGGGCAGCTGCGGTTGCGCGGTGAGCGCGCCGGTCTGTGCGTCGATCAGCACCGGGCGGTACAGGCGCTCGGTCAGCGGCGTGTTGCCCTGCATGAACACGCCATAGTGGTGATCGCCGCTGTAGCCGGTGCCGGGGAAACTGACGAAGGCCGGGCGCATGCCCGGTGCGGCGTGGCGCGCGGTGGCCACCGCCGCCTGCAGCGGGGCCAGCGTGGTCGGGCGCGGCTTGCCGGCATAGCGCGCGGCGAACTCGCCCAACTGCTCGCTCTGCCAGGCCTGCTCCAGCGGTTTGGCGATGGTGTTGATCGCACCGGTGATGCCCACCACCAGCGCCCAGCCGAGGGTGACCACGCCGAGCACGTTGTGCAGGTCCAGCCAGGCCAGGCGACGGCTGCGCCCGGTGCGTAGCGTGCCGAAGCGCTGCTTGCGCATGAACGGCCCATACAGCACCAGCCCGGACACGATCGCCACGGCGAACAGCAGGCCCATGGCGCCCATGAACAACATGCCGGGCAGGCCCAGGAACAGGTCGGTGTGCAGGCGGTACAGGAAGTACATCACGCCCTGGTTGAACTGCGCGGCGGGCAGTACTTCGCCACTGACTGCATGCAGCAGGGCGGTGTGCATCTGTGGCGGCGGCGTGTCCGGGCGCGCGCCGGTATTGACGTAGACCGTGGGCGCGTCCGGATCCCAACCGACGAACAACGGCACATCGCCGGGATACTGCGCCAGGGCGGTGCGCACCTGTGCATCCAGGTCGCGCGGCACGGCATCGGCCGGGGCGGCCGCCACCTCGGGCTCGCTGAGGTGGGCGATTTCCTCACCGAACACCAGCGGCAGGCCGGTCAGGCACAACAGCAGCAGGAACACGGTGCAGACCAGGCTGGTCCACTTGTGCACGAGGAACCAGGCTTTGAGGGTGGTGCGTTGCATGGGAGCTGGCGCAGGGCTGGCGAGTGTGCCGGCGATGGTACGTGATGCGGTCGGCGCGGTCAGCGCCGCGGGCGGGAAGGTGTGGGCGGTGGCGCTGCGTTGAACAGATGCTCGGCCATGAAATCGATGAACACCCGCAGGCGCGCGCCGGGCTGACGGCTGCCCGGCCACAGCAGCGAGAACTGGCCGGGCTGGCGCGGGTGGTCGGGCAGCAGTTCCTGCAGGCGGCCGTCGGCCAGTGCCTCGGCGGCGAGGAAATCCGGCATCCAGGCCACCCCCATGCCGCCGATGGCCGCGGCCAGCAGGGCTTCCATGTTGTTGCAGGTCATCACCGTGGTCAGCGGCGCGCCCGCATCGCCGGCATGGCCGGGCAGCGTCCACGGTTGCAGCTTGCCGGTGGTGGGAAAGCGGAAGCGCACGGCCGGGTGCGTGCCCAGCTGCGCCAGCGTGGCCGGTGGCGCATGCGTGCGCAGGTGTGCGGGGGCCGCGCACAGCAGGAAATGGAAGGGCCCCAGCCGGCGCGCCATCAGGCTGGAATCGGCCAGCTCGCCGCTGCGGATCACCACGTCCAGGCCTTCGCTGACCACATCGACCAGGCGGTCGTTGAAGTCCAGTTCCAGCTGCACGTCCGGGTAGCGCTGGGCGAACAGCGGCAATACAGGCAACAGGAAGCGGTAGCCGATGGTGGGCAGGCCTACCCGCAGCAGCCCGCTGGGCGAGTGTTGGCGCTGGGCCAGGTCGGCGCGTGCTTCGGACAATTCCTCCAGCGCGCGCCGGCAGCGCTCCAGCAGCCGTTCGCCGGCTTCGGTCAGGCGCACGCGCCGGGTGGTGCGCTGGAACAGCCGCACGCCCAGGTCCTGTTCCAGCCGGGCCACGCGCTTGCCAACGGTAGAGGGCGACAGGCCCAGGCTGCGGGCGGCGCCGACGAAGCTGGAGGTCTCGGCGGTGCGGACGAAGGCAAGCAGTTCGGCGATGGAGTCCATCACTGGATGATTACGGAAGAAGTGGCCGTAATCAAATGCATACATGGGTATTTATTGGGAATAGGTGCATGCCTATCTTCAATGGCCGCCTTTCAGGAACTTCCCATGTCGTCGTTTTTCCTTTCCCCCTCCCGCGATCCGCGCCTGGGGTTGCTGGCCGTGTGCCTGGTGGCGTTGGCGCTGCCGCTGTCCTTTTCCGCCGGCGCGGTGGCCGTGCCGGCCTTGGCCGGCCGGTTTCCCGGTTCGCCAGGCGCGCTGGCCTGGGTGACCAATGCGTTCATGCTCAGCTTCGGCAGCCTGCTGCTGGCCGCCGGCGGCCTGGCCGACCGGTGGGGGCGGCGACGGCTGTTCCTGGCCGGCTGCGCCGTTGTGGCGCTGGCCACCCTGGCGGTGTGCCTGGCCTCGGACCTGATGTGGCTGGACCTGGCGCGGGGCGCCCAGGGCGTGGGTGCCGCCGCTGCCCTGGCCTCGGGCAGCGCCGCGCTGGCGCAACGCTTCGGGGGGCATGCGCGCACGCGCGCGTTTGCGTTGATGGGGACCATGTTCGGGGTCGGGCTTGCGCTGGGGCCGTTGCTGGCCGGGGTCCTGCTGGATGCCTTGGGCTGGCGCAGCGTATTTGCCAGTGGTGGCGTGCTGGCACTGGCGGCGTGGGCCGTGGCCTGGCGGCACCTGGACGAAAGCCATGGCCTGCACGCGCGGCTGGACGTAGCCGGCATGGTCATCTTCAGCCTGATGCTGGCCGCACTGACCGCCGGGCTGCTGTTGCTGGCCGAGCATGGCCTGCATGCGCCGGTGGTCGTCGGTGCGGCAGGCGCAACGCTGGGACTACTGGCGGTGTTTGTTTGGGTCGAGCGCCGTCTGCCGCATCCGCTGCTGCAACTGTCGCTGTTCGCGCAGCGGCAATTCCTGGGCGTGCAGCTGTTACCGGTAGCCACCTGCCTTGGCTACGTGGTGCTGCTGGTCATCCTGCCGCTGCACCTGTCCGGTGTGCAGGGGCAGTCCTCGCTGCAGGTGGGGATGCAGATGTTGGCGTTGTCGGCGCCGATGCTGGTGCTGCCGCTGCTCGCCGCCGGCTGGGCACGCCGGGTCGGGGCGGCACGCTTGTGTGCGCTGGGCCTGCTGCTGTGCGCGCTGGGCCTGTACCTGCTGTCCAGGCGCGCGCTGCATGCCGAGCCGGCGCAGTGGTGGCCGGCATTGCTGCTGGTCGGCGCCGGCGCGGCGCTGCCGTGGGGCTTGATGGACGGGTTGTCGGTAAGCGTGGTGCCGGCCGAACGGGCCGGCATGGCCGCCGGCATCTTCGGCACGGTGCGGGTGGCCGGCGAAGGCATCGCGCTGGCCGCGGTGACCGCGTTGCTGGCCGCCCTGGTGGCGCAGCGGCTGGCGGTGGACAGCGCGGCGCCGTGGGCCACGCTGGCCCGGGCCGGGGCCTACCTGGCCACCGGCTCGCTGGCGCAGGCCTCGGCCTTGCTGCCGGGCCTGCCCACGGTGACGCTGCAGCACGCCAGCAGCGATGCGCTGGCGTGGCTGCTGCGCGGCCTGGCGGGGGTGACCGCCGGCAGCGCGCTGCTGGTCATGGCGCTGCTGGGGCGGCAGCGCATGCCTGCTGCATTCAGAACCGGTAGCTGATGGTGCCGGTGACGGTGCGCGGGTTGCCGGTGAAGCAGTCGCCGAAGTTGCGGCACGGCGCGAAGTACTTCTTGTCGGTGAGGTTGGTGATGTTCAGCGCCATGGTCCAGTCGGTGACCTGCAGCTCGAACAGGCCATCGACCAGGGTGTAGCTGGGGGTGCGGATGAAACCGCCATAGCCCAGCGACTGGGTATTGCCGACGTAGCGGCCGCCCAGGCCCACGCGCAGGCGCGCATCGGCATCGAGCTGGAAGCCCTTGGCGATCCACAGCGAGGACAGTTCCTGCGGGGTGTCGTTGAGGCGCTGGTCCACTTCCATGGCGAAGTTGCTGCGGGTCACTTCGGCCTTGTTGCGGGCGTAGGCCGCCGTCACGGTGAAGTCATTGGCAAAGGAGAACTGGCCTTCCAGTTCCACGCCCTTGGACTGGATTTCACCGGTCTGGATGACGTTGAGCACGTTGTCCGGGTCGTTGGTCTGGCGGTTGGTTTCGGTGATGCGGTAGACCGCGGCGGTGACCAGCATGTTGCGCGCCGGCTGCCACTTCACGCCGGCTTCGGTCTGGTGGCCCTGCATCGGCTTGAACGCGCGGCCGTACAGGTCCTGGCCGTTGACCGGCAGGAACGACTCGCTGTAGCTGATGTACGGTGACACGCCCGCCCCGATCTCGCCGATCAGGCCGGCGCGGTAAGTGGTGGCATTGTCGGTCTGGCTGGGCAGGCCTTCGGTCTTGCTGCGCGCGTGGTCGCGGCGCGCGCCCAGCACCAGCGAAACGCGGTCGGCCCAGCGGATCTGGTCCTGCACGTACACGCCCAGCTGGGTGGTGCGCTGGTCGGGCAGGCGGTTCCAGGCGTTGATGGTGACGCCGGTAGAGACCGGGGCGTAGATGTCGATCGGCGTGGGCGTGGCATCCAGGCCGGCCGATTCCTCGCGGTAGTCGGTGTAGTCCACGCCGGCCAGCAGCAGGTGCTCGAAGGCGCCGGTGGCGAAGTCGAACTGGAAGGCGGTGTCGCTGGTCAGCACGCGCACGTCCGGACGCACGCCATAGGCATTGCGGTTGACCACGCGCTTGTCGGCGTCGATGAACGGGTCCAGCGGATTGCTGTAGGTGTCCGGGTACAGTTCGCGGAACTCGGTCTTGCCGTCCAGGTAACGCACCGACGAGCGCAGGCTGATGCTGTCGCTGAAGCGGTGGTCGAACAGCGCGGTGACGCTGTAGACGCGGGAATCGAGCTTGTCGAAATCGCGGTCGCCGAGGAAGGTGGACGGATCCAGCCGCGGGCGGCCGGCGGCGGCGTTCAAGGTGGCCACCACCGGCAGGAACTGCTGGCTGGAGGCGGTCTTGTCGCGCTGGTAGCTGGCCAGCACGGTCAGGTTGCTGCGTTCGCCGCGCCAGCTGATCGACGGGGCGATGTAGATGCGGTCGTCATCGATGAAATCGGTCTGCATGCCGGCATTGCGGACCAGGCCGACCACGCGCCCGGCCACGGTGCCGGCATCGTTCAATGCACCGCCGACATCGGCCTGGAACTGCTTGCGGTCGAAGTTGCCCAGCTGCACGCCCACTTCACCGCCGATGTCGGTGAAGGTCGGGCGCTTGGTCATGGCATTGATGATGCCGCCGGTGGCGCCGGCGCCGTACAGCACCGAGGACGGGCCGCGCAGCACTTCCACCCGCTCCAGGCCGTAGACCTCGGTACGCGCCATCGGATTGAACCCATAGCTGCGGCGCAGGCCGTCCAGGTACTGCACCGGGTCCAGGCCGCGCAGGGTGCTGCCGTCGCCGCGGGTGTCCAGGCCGTAGGCATCGGCGGTGACGCCGGCGCTGTACCGCAGGGTTTCCTGCAGGGTGTGCGCGCCGCGGTCGCTGAACAGCTCGCTGGTGACCACGCTGATTGCCTGCGGG
Organism: Stenotrophomonas sp. KH_029; assembly: GCF_057839765.1. Lineage (NCBI taxonomy): Bacteria > Pseudomonadati > Pseudomonadota > Gammaproteobacteria > Lysobacterales > Lysobacteraceae > Stenotrophomonas > Stenotrophomonas sp. KH_029. The sequence goes on from NZ_CM174498.1 coordinate 1,032,680, forward strand.
GTCTGGGTCAGCGGGGTGTCGGTCTTGGTTGCGGTGCTGGCGCGCTCGGCGACCACGCTGACGGCATCCAGCGTACGTGCCGTGCCGCCGTCCTGGGCGTGGGCAAGCGCGGAGGCCAGCAGGGTGGGAACCCCTAGGCTGAACAGCAGCAGGGTGGGGCAGCGGCGCGGCAGGACGGACATGGCGGGGGAATCCGGGAGAAGGAGGGGCCGGATTATCGGGAGGCCGGGACGTCAATGCAAATGAGTCTCAGATGCGCCGGATGCGACGTGGCCGCCGGCCCGGCCGGGGCAGGCCAAGCTGAACAGGCAAATATGTTCCGTCGGCCGCGGTTATGGCTAACTAGCGCCCCGGACCAACGACGGAACGACGCGTGAAGAAGGCAGGACGATGGGGGCTGGCGCTGCTGATGCTGGTGGCGGCGTTGTGGGTCACCGGCATGCTGGCCTACCAGTTGCCCGGTCCGGGCTGGCTGCGTGGCGTGGCCATGGCGCTGTGGGCCGGCTTTGCGCTGACCGCGGTGGTGGCGGTGGCGCGTGCCCGCGCCGGGCGCTGGCCGGGTGCGCTGTATGCGGCCGCGCTGGTCGCCACCGGGGTGTGGTGGCTGCTGCTGACCCCGCGCCAGGACCGGGTCTGGGCCGATGACGTGGCCCAGCGGCTGAAGGTGGTGCAGTTCGATGGCCGCCACGTGGTGCTCGACAACGTGCGCGATTTCACCTGGCGCAGCGAAGACGACCATGACGTGCGCTGGGTACGCCGCCAGTACGACTTGGACCAGCTGCGTTCGGCCGACCTGGTGATGTCCTACTGGATGGGGCCGATGATCGCCCACACCCTGGTTTCGTTCGGCTTCGCCGACGGCCGCCAGCTGGTGTTCTCGCTGGAGATCCGCAAGGAGCGCGGCGAGTCGTTCTCGGCGCTGGGCGGGTTCTTCCGCAAGTTCGAGATGACCCTGGTGGCGTCGGAGGAAACCGACATCGTCCGCGTGCGCAGCAACGTGCGCGGCGAAGATGTGTACCTGTACCGCCTGCAGGGCATGACCCGGGAGCAGCTCAAGGGCCTGTTCGTGTCCTACCTGGGCGAGGCGCGCAAGCTCGATGCCGCCCCGGCGTTCTACAACACGCTGACCAGCAACTGCACCACCATCGTCTACGCGCTGGCCAAACAGATCGCGCCGGGCCTGCCGCTGGACTACCGCCTGCTGGTGTCCGGCTACTTTGCCGAATACGCGCGCGACCTCGGCGTGCTGGTGCCGGACGTGAACTTCGCCACGCTCAAGGCACGTGGCCGCATCACCGATCGCGCCCGCGCCGCAGGCGACGATCCCGATTTCTCCCGACTGATCCGCCGGGGCATGCCCGGCGCAGAGCAAGGAAGCGTTCCATGATGGCTGTCTATCCCGGCGTTCGGCACCGGATGCTGCCGCTGCTGGCGGTGGCCTTGTCGCTGCTGCTGTCCAGCGGTTGTGCGATGGTGACCATGAAGCAGGTGGCGCCCACCGACTACCTGGCCAGCAAGCGCGGCGATGTGCTCACCTCGGGCAAGCTCAGTGCAGCATCGCAGGAGACCTTGAGCGTCATCGGCCTGGACGAAGACCTGTGCGCCAAGGATGTGGCCACCTGCCAGAAGACCCTGGAAGACACCGAGGTGCTGCCCGAAGAGCAGCGGCTGTCGGCGCTGTCGGAATTGTGGGTGAAGACCGCACTGGGCCTGAGCCCCAAGCCCAAGGACCGCGACAAGCACCCGATGTCCGATGCCGCGCTGGATGCGTGGCTGGAAGCGGCGCGCTATGCCTATGCCTACCTGTTCTTCAGTGGGCGTACCCCGTCTGAACGGGCCTTCGAAGACCGCCAGACCCAGGTGCGCGACTACTACAACTACGCCGCCGAACAGACCGCGGCGGTGGTGTTCAAGCGTGCCCGCGAGAGCGCGCTGGACGGGGAGGACTACAACGCGCCGGTGGCCGGCGAGCGCTGGACGCTGACCTCGGATTTCGATGAACTGCGTATGCCCAGCATTCCCACCAGCATGGTCTCGGCCTCGTCGGTGAGCTTTGCCGGCCTGCGCAGCACCTATCGGCGCGACGGCTTCGGTGCCGAGCTGGTGGTGGTGATGGACCCGCCCAAGCTGATCGCCGCCGCAGACGGCAGCAAGGCCGAGATCCCGCAGTACAGCGAGATGTCGGCGATCAACGCCACCGCGCTGCTGCGTTTCAAGGGCGACACGTTGCAGCAGGTGCTGGACACCACCCAGGTGCTGTTCGATGTGTATTCGCCCGAATCCACCGAGCGCATCGACCTGCATGGCGAGAAGGTGCCGCTGGCCGGCAATTTCACCGCCGCCTACGGCATGTGGCTGGCGCAGTCGGGCTTTGCCACCCAGTCGCTGCGCACCCTGTTCGGGCTCAGCGAAGGCATCGCCGAGCCGCATATGTACCTGATGCAGCCGTGGGATCCCAACCGCCGCATCATCTTCATGCTGCACGGGCTGGGCAGCAGCCCGGAGGCCTGGGTCAACGTGGCCAACGAGATCATGGGCGACCCGGAGCTGCGCCGGCACTTCCAGGTGTGGCAGGTCTACTACCCGACCAATGCGCCGATCGCGTTGAACCGCTTTGAGATCAACGAAGCGTTCAACAACACGCTCAAGCACTTCGACCCGACCGGCAGCAGCCCGGCGTCGAAGAACATGGTGTTCATCGGCCACAGCATGGGCGGGGTGCTCGCCCGCCTGCTGGTGACCTCCTCCGGCGATGTGCTGTGGGACCAGTTGCTGGCCAACTATGAGCTCAAGGGCGAGCGGTTGAAGCGGGTGGAGGCCAAGCTGGGGCCGCTGCTGCATTTCAGCGCCGAACCGAACGTGGAACGGGCCATCTTCATTGCCGCCCCGCACAAGGGCACCGACATCGCCGGCAACCGGCTGGGCCGCCTGATCGGCCGCCTGGTGCGGCTGCCGATCACCATCCTGGGCAAGTTCGAGGACGTGTTCCAGACCCTGCAGCAGGCCGAAGCGCAGTCGGCGCAGCCGACCAAGCTGCAGATCCCCAACAGCATCGACAACCTCAAGGCCAGCGACCCGTTCGTCAAGGCGGCCGGCGCGTTGCCGATCATGCCCGGGCTGAAGTACCACTCGATCATCGCCCAGCGCAAACCGGAGGTGCCGTTGGCGCAGTCCGACGATGGGCTGGTGCCGTACTGGAGCGCGCACCTGGACGGGGCGGTGTCGGAAAAGGTGATCATCTCCGGGCACAGCGTGCAGGAAACCCCGCAGGCGGTGCTGGAAATCCGCCGCATCCTGCGCGAGGACCTCAAGGACGTCGGCGATGCGCAGCACCCTGCAACGGGCGCGGCGAAACCGTAGAGCGGGGCGCTGCCCCGCTGCTTTGATTCGGCGCTACACCCGCCGTGCCACCACCACGCTGGCCACGGCCAGAGCATGATCGCGTAGGTCAGCAGGTAACCCACGACCACGTTGCCCTGCAGGAACAGCGCGAACAACGAGCCCGATACCGCCAGCGTGGTGGTCACGCCCAGTGCCTCGCTCAACTGCAACGCCGAGGTATTGGCGCCCTGCTGGGCCGGTGGCGACAACGACAGGGTGAGCACCGACAGGCTCGGGTAGACCAGGCCCATGCCCAGCCCGGTCAGGCTCCAGCCGGCCAGTGCCAGCCACAGCGGCACGCTGGGGTGCAGGGCCAGTGCGGTGATGACGATGCCCACGCACATCAGCAGCGCCCCGGCCTGCAGCAGCTGCCGCCGCGACCAGCCGCGCTGCTGGTGGCCCTGCAGCCACGAACCGCTGAACCAGCCCAATGCGCCCAGGCTCAACGCCACCCCGGCCAGCAGCGGGCTCAGGCCACGTTCGCGCTGCAGCAGCAGCGGCAGGAACGCTTCGCAGCCGAAGAACGCCGAGGCGGCGATGCCGCGCAGCGCGATCACGCTGGGCAGCCCACGGCGCAGCCGCAGGGTGCCGGCCGGCAGCAGTCTCCAGCTGCACAGCGCCAGCAACGCCACGGCCGGCAGCAGCAGGGCCAATGCCGTCCAGCCGTGTTGCTGCCCGCCAATGTAGAGCAGCAGCGCGGCGGCGGCCGCGCCGATCGCCCAGCGCACCATCGTGGTGTCGCCGGGCGCCGCATTGGCCGGGGCCAGGTTGCGCAGCGCCGGACGCAACAGCAGCGCCGCCGGAACGGCCAGCAGCGGCACCGCCAGGAACACCCAGCGCCAGCCCAGGTGCTGCACGATCAGCCCGCTGATGCCCGGGCCGACCAACGACGGCACCACCCAGCCGGCCGAGAACGCGGCAAATACCCGTGGCCGCATCGGTTCGGGAAAGGTGCGGCCGACCAGCACGTACAGCGCCACCGAGATCGCGCCAGCGCCCAGCCCCTGCATCAGCCGGCCCAGCACCAGCACCGGCATGTGCTGGGCCAGCCCGGCCACCAGCAGGCCGGCGATGAAACAGGCCAGGCCCAGCCACAACGGCCGCGCCGGGCCGCGCTGGTCGCTCCAGCGCCCGGCCAGGGTCATGCCGATCACGCTGGTGGCCAGGGTGCCGCCGAACGCCAGCGCATACAGGCGCAGGCCATCCAGTTCATGGGCGACGGTGGGCATCGCCGCGGCCACCGCCAGGGCCTCGAAGCCATGCAGCGAGACCAGCGCGACCATGCCGACGGTGGTGGCGCGGTAGGCCGGCGACAGGATCGACGGCGGTGCATCGGTGGGGACGGAAACAGGTGCAGCGACGTCGGAAGACATGCGGAAATCCAGGGAAAGCGGAAGCGGGGTGCTTGCAGTGCGCGGGGACCTCACGCAGGATGCCACCTGAACCATGGTTGAGGTCAAGCTCGTGATCGCGCAGGAACTGAGTGTGGGGGAAGTGGCCAAGCGTAGCGGCGTGGCGATATCGGCGCTGCATTTCTATGAGCGCAAGGGGTTGATCCGCAGCCTGCGCACTGCCGGCAACCAGCGCCGTTTCGCCCGCGATGTGCTGCGCCGGCTGGCGGTGATCCGGGTCGCGCAGCGGGTCGGCATGCCGCTGGAGGCGGTGGCCAGCGCGTTCGCCGCGCTGCCGGAGAACAAGACCCCGACCAAGGCCGAGTGGGCGCGGATGTCGGCGCTGTGGCGCAGCGAGCTGGACCAGCGCATCGAACAGCTGCTGCTGTTGCGCGACCAGCTCACCGACTGCATCGGCTGCGGTTGCCTGTCGCTGAAACGCTGCCGCCTGACCAACCCGGACGATGCGCTGGGTGAGCGCGGCGATGGGCCGCAGCGGTGGGAGAGTCCTGATGACGATGTGGCACCGTGATCTTCAACGCCTCTCCACGCACTCGTGCCTCACCACCCGAACGTAGCTTCGCTTGATGTGCCTGGTCCCTCCTGCGCTCACCTATTGGGTGGCGCTTGTGGTGATTCTGCCCAGTTTGTGCAGTGCTGCCTGCTGGTGAATGCTAGGCAGGGGTCGGGAGTGCCGCTGATTGTCGCCAATGCCTTGGTGATTCAACGTTCCGGCTAGAATGCCGATTCCCCCATCTCCTGCAGTGAAGGAGGGCCACTATGGACAAGCGTGAACTTCCGCGCATGCTTGAGGATGCTTCGGCAGCGAATATGCAGGTCTTTGGGGCCACCTGTCTGTACCAGTACTGCGTTGCGAAGGGCATCCACAGTTGTGCATCAGTTGTCGAACTGATTGATCACCTGAAGTCCATATCCGCTTCAGAAGATCTGTCTGAATGGGAGGCGGCCGGAGCAGTACTTCAGTTGGGTGGACGGGGTGATGCACTTCCTGGCGAGATCGAGAGCCTGCTAGGCCAGAAGGAAGCGGTTGAGTTCGGAATTCTTGTGGAGTGTGTTGTCGAGATTGGTATCGTGGATATGTATGGCGCTAGCACCGACCTTCCCTTGCAGTTTGTTCGACGTACCATTGAGATATTGGAGCGAGCAGGGATACCGGTTCCAGAGCAATCAGTGGAATAGAATTTCTTGAAGAAGGGAACCTTCGTCCCTCACCACACGTTGAACACCTGCCCGCTCTGCACGCCTTCCACGCTGCGCTGGTAGGCCAGCGAGGCACGCTGGGCGGTGACCGGTTCGAACCCGGGGAAGTAGGCGCCGTAGTCGTCCATCGATTCGACCAGCACGTTCGGGCTCACGGCATTGATGCGCAGTCCGCGCGGCAGCAACTCGCAGGCGGCCGCACGCACGAAACCTTCGAGCGCGGCGTTGGCGGCCGTCGCGTTGGCGCCGTCCCGGATTGGCTGGGCACTGATGATGCCGCTGGTCAGGGTGATCGAACCGCCGGTGTTCAGGTGATGCTGGGCGGCCAGGCTCAGGCGCACCTGGCCGAGCAGTTTGTCCTGCAGGCCGAGGTTGAAATCGGCCGGCCGCATCTGGGCCAGCGGGCCGAAGTGCACCTGGCCGGTGGTGGCGACCACCGCATCGACCTTGCCCACCTTGGCGAACAGATCCTGCACGCTGGCGTCGTCGGTCAGGTCGACCTGTACATCGCCACCATGGCGGCCGGCGCGGATCAGTTCATGGTGGGCGCCCAGCGTGCTGGCGACGGCCTGGCCCAGGGTGCCGCTGGCACCGACAAGCAGAATCTTCATGGGTATCGCTCCAGGGAAACTCAGGCCAGTCTGCGCCCCTGTCCGGGGTTTGATAACCGGCGTATGCTTTGCAGATTCCTAACCTGTGGTTTCCAATGGATACGTTGCGCTGCATGCAGGCCTTCGTCGCGGTGGTCGATCGGGGCAGCCTCAACGCCGCGGCCGAGCAGCTGCAGGTGTCCTCGGTGATGGTTGGCAAGTACCTGCAGCAGCTCGAGGCGCACCTGGGCGTGCGCCTGCTGCAGCGGAACACCCGCCGCCAGAGCCTGACCGATGCCGGCCGCAACTACCTGGCCGGCTGCCGCGCGGTGCTCGACCAGGTGCAGCAGGCGCAGGCCAGCGTGGCCGGGCTGCAGGCGCAGCCGCAGGGCGTGCTGCGGATCAGCGCGCCGGTGACCTGGGGCAGCTGCGTGCTGGCGCCGCTGGTGGCCGACTACCTGGCGGCCCATCCGCGGGTAACGGTGGAACTGGACCTGAGCAACCGCCGGGTGGACCTGATCGAAGAGCAGTTCGACGCGGTGGTGCGGATGGGCCAGCCCGGGTCGGCCGAATGGGTGGCGCGGCCGTTGCCGCCGTATGCGATGCGGATCTGTGCGGCGCCGGCCTACCTGCAGCGCAGGGGTATCCCGCAGCACCCGGCCGACCTGGCCAGCCACGATTGCCTGACCCACCTGGCCTGGCGCGGCGGCCATGGCTGGCGGCTGCGCGGGCAGCCCGCGCAGGACTGGTCGGAGCACTCGCGGCTGCTGTGCAACGACGGCGACGGCCTGCGCCGGGCGGCGCTGGCCGGAGCCGGGCTGATCCTGCAGCCGGCGGTGCTGCTGGCCGAGGACATCGCCGCCGGCCGCCTGCAGCCGGTGCTGGAAGCCTACCTGCCCGAACCGCGGCCGTTGCACCTGGTCTACCTGCCGGACCGTCGGCCGCGGCCGAAGCTGTCCAGTTTCGTGGAGTTCCTATTGGCGCGCATGGCGGGCTGACGCGCGCCTGGGTGCCGCTGGTAGGGTCGCATCCGGATCGACTGCCGTGGGCCGGTGTCAGCGCGATGGGGCATGACCCTGGCCGCAGACGCCGTGCTGCTTCGGTGTGGGTTCCTGCGTCACCGTGCTGATCGGCATGACCGGCAGTCGTTTGGGAACCGACCCTACCCGCGGGCAGCGTCGCGGCCGCCTCGCCCGGGTCCGCGCCGCTCAGTCGTTGGCGGCCGACAAGGCCTGGCCGCGCCGGGTCGCCGCCTCGATCGCGCGTGCCACGATCGCCTCGAAGTCATCGGCCTGGAACGACTCGATCGCGGCCTGGGTGGTGCCATTGGGGGAAGTCACCCGGCGCCGCAGTTCGGCCGGGGCCTCGCCGGATTCGGCGAGCATGCGGCTGGCGCCGAGCAGGGTCTGCACCACCAGGGTGCGCGCGGCGTCGGCCGGCAGCCCCTGGTCGCGGGCGGCGGCCTCCATCGCTTCGGCCAGCAGGAATACATAGGCCGGGCCGCTGCCGGACACGGCGGTGACCGCATCCATGCGCGCTTCATCGTCGATCCAGACCGTGCGCCCGGCACTGGCCAGCACCGTATCGGCCAGCTGGCGCTGCGCCGCGCTGACCCCGGCGGTGGCATACAGGCCGGTGACGCCGGCGCCGAGCAGGGCGGGGGTATTGGGCATCGCGCGCACCACCGCCTGATCGCCGCCCAGCCAGCGGTCCAGCTGCGCGCTGGTGATGCCGGCGGCAATCGACAGCACCAGCGGCTGCGTGCTGTGGGCCAACGCAGTGAGCGAGGCGCAGACATCGCGCAGCACCTGCGGTTTCACCGCGAGCACCCAGACCTCCCCCTGCGCGGCCGCTTCGGTGGCCGCTGCATAGGTCTTCACCCCGAAGTCGGCGGTCAGCTGCTCGCGCAGGGCCGTGACCGGCTCGGCCACGTGGATGTGCGCCGGCGCGACGCCCTGGCGGACCAGGCCGGCGATCAGGCTGCGGGCCATGTTGCCGCCGCCGATGAAGGTAAGCGTGGACGTGCTCATGCAATCTCCTTGGAACAGGGGTTCAAAACCGATGCCTCAGGCCGGGCGCGGGCGCGCGCCGAACAGCGCGGTGCCGATCCGGACCATGGTCGCACCTTGGGCGATCGCCTCGGGGTAGTCGCCGCTCATGCCCATCGACAGCGTATCCACCTGCGGGTGGGCCACGGCCAGTGCCTGGAACAATCCGTACATACGCGCCAACGCCTGCTGGCGGCGGGCCGGGTCCGGCCAGGGCGCGGGAATGGCCATCAGCCCGCGCAGCTGCAGGCGCGGCTGCGCGGCGATCGCCGCGGCCAATGCCGGTACCGCTTCGGGGCGGCAGCCATGCTTGCTGTCTTCATCGTCGATGTTGACCTGGATCAGCACGTTCAGCGGGGTGAGCGCGGCCGGGCGGTGCGCGGCCAGCGCGGCCACCAGCTTGGGCCGGTCCACGCTCTGCACCCAGTCGAACTGCTGCGCGGCCAGCTCGGCCTTGTTGGACTGCAGGTGGCCGATCAGGTGCCACTCCAGGCCCAGTGCGCGCAGCGCCTCGATCTTGGCCACCGCCTCCTGCACATAGTTCTCGCCGAACGCGCGCTGGCCCTGCGCGGCCAGTGCGGCCACCGCGGCGGCCGGCTGGGTCTTGGAAACCGCCAGCAGGCGGGGGTCTGGCCGCCCGGCGGCAGTGGCCGCGTTGTGCAGGTTCAGCAGTATCGTCGGCAGGGGCAGGGCGGACACGGGCGCATTCCGGCAGATCAGGAACGCTATACTGCCGGCCGGGGAAAGAACCTTCCAGTCGCAGCAGTCATGGGGAGTAGCAGCGCATGGATATCGCCGAACTGTTGGCGTTTTCCGTAAAGAACAAAGCGTCGGATCTACATCTGTCGGCCGGCCTGCCGCCGATGATCCGCGTCGACGGCGATGTCCGCCGCATCAATATTCCAGCCCTGGACCACAAGCAGGTCCACGCGCTGGTCTACGACATCATGTCCGACAAGCAGCGCCGCGACTACGAGGAGTTCCTCGAGGTCGATTTCTCGTTCGAGATCCCGTCGCTGGCGCGCTTCCGTGTCAACGCCTTCAACCAGAACCGCGGTGCCGGTGCGGTGTTCCGTACCATTCCCTCCGAGGTGCTCACCCTGGAAGACCTGGCGGTGCCGCCGATCTTCCGCGAGCTGATCGACCAGCCGCAGGGCCTGATCCTGGTCACCGGCCCGACCGGTTCGGGCAAGTCGACCACGCTGGCGGCGATGATCGACCACATCAACAAGAACGAATACGGCCACATCCTCACCGTCGAGGATCCGATCGAATTCGTGCACACCTCGCAGAAGTGCCTGATCAACCAGCGCGAAGTGCACCGCGACACGCATGGCTTCAACGAGGCGCTGCGTTCGGCACTGCGTGAAGACCCGGACATCATCCTGGTCGGCGAACTGCGCGACCTGGAAACCATCCGCCTGGCGCTGACCGCCGCCGAAACCGGCCACCTGGTGTTCGGCACGCTGCATACCAGTTCGGCGGCCAAGACCATCGACCGCATCATCGACGTGTTCCCCGCCGGCGAAAAGCCGATGGTGCGCTCGATGCTGTCCGAGTCGCTGCGCGCGGTGATTTCGCAGGCGCTGCTGAAGAAGGTCGGCGGCGGGCGTACCGCCGCGTGGGAAATCATGGTGGGCACCCCGGCCATCCGCAACCTGATCCGCGAGGACAAGGTGGCGCAGATGTACTCGGCGATCCAGACCGGCCAGCAGCTGGGCATGATGACCCTGGACCAGCACCTGCAGGACCTGGTCAAGCGCAGCCTGATCACCCGCAACCAGGCGCGCGAATACGCCAAGGACAAGCGGATTTTCGAATAGTGGTAGTGCCGGCCGCTGGCCGGCTCCTGAAAACCTTCGGAGCACACTGCGATGAGCACCACCACCATCGACTTCACCTCGTTCCTCAAACTGATGGCGCACCAGAAGGCGTCGGACCTGTTCATCACCGCGGGCATGCCGCCGGCGATCAAGGTCAACGGCAAGATTTCGCCGATCACCCAGACCCCGCTGACGCCGCAGCAGAGCCGCGACATGGTGCTCAACGTGATGACGCCGGCGCAGCGCGAAGAGTTCGAAAAGACCCACGAATGCAATTTCGCCATCGGCCTGTCCGGTGTGGGCCGCTTCCGCGTGAGCTGCTTCTACCAGCGCAACCAGGTCGGCATGGTGCTGCGCCGGATCGAGACGCGCATTCCCACCGTGGAAGAGCTCAACCTGCCGCCGATCATCAAGACGCTGGCCATGACCAAGCGCGGCATCATCCTGTTCGTCGGCGCCACCGGTACCGGCAAGTCCACTTCGCTGGCGGCGATGATCGGCTACCGCAACCACAATTCGACCGGGCACATCATCACCATCGAAGACCCGATCGAATTCGTGCACAAGCACGAAGGCTGCATCATCACCCAGCGCGAAGTGGGCATCGACACCGACAGCTGGGAAGCGGCGCTGAAGAACACCCTGCGCCAGGCGCCGGACGTGATCATGATCGGCGAGGTGCGCACCCGCGAGGGCATGGACCACGCCATCGCGTTTGCCGAAACCGGCCACCTGGTGCTGTGTACGCTGCATGCCAACAACGCCAACCAGGCGATGGACCGCATCATCAACTTCTTCCCCGAAGACCGCCGCAACCAGTTGCTGATGGATCTGTCGCTGAACCTCAAGGGCGTGGTGGCCCAGCAGCTGGTGCCGTCGCCGGACGGCAAGTCGCGCAAGGTGGCCATGGAGATCATGCTCGGCACCCCACTGGTGCAGGATTACATCCGCGATGGCGAGATCCACAAGCTCAAGGAAGTGATGAAGGAGTCGGTGCAGCTGGGCATGCGCACCTTCGACCAGAGCCTGTTCGAGCTGTACCAGGCCGGCGAGATCAGCTACGAAGACGCGCTGCGCTACGCCGATTCGCAGAACGAAGTACGCCTGCGCATCAAGCTGTCCCAGGGCGGCGATGCGCGCACGCTGTCGCAGGGGTTGGATGGGGTGGAAATCTCCGAGATCCGCTGAGGCGGTGCCGACAGCCATCGGCGCGCCGCGCCTGCAGGTGCGCGTCGCTTGGCTGGTGGCATTGTTCTCTGGCATAGTCGCGCCGCGCTCCGCACCGCGGGCGCGGAACCGGCTGCTGCCGACCCACTGCCTGCCTGGTAAGCCCGCATATGGATGTGCACAACCCCTACCGCCCGCCGAGCCGGGAATTGCCGGCGTCGGGCCTGCCGATGTCCGCCCCGCTGCCGCATGAGCAGCGCGCCGCGCGGGCGCTGGCGACCGACAAGCCGATGTTCTTCGCACCGTCTACGTTCAAGCTGGTGGCGATGTCGCTGGCCACGTTCGGCTTGTACACGCTGTACTGGTTCTGGCGCAACTGGCAGGCGATCCAGCGCGAAACCGGCGAGCCGCTGTGGCCGTGGGCGCGCGCGCTGTTCTGCCTGCTGTGGTCGTTCTCCTGCTTTGCCCGGCTCAATGACATGACCCGTGGCCGCCGGCGCGAACTGGCGTTCCCGGTGGCGCTGCTGGGTATCGTGTTCGCCGTGTTGAACCTGGCCGGCCGGCTCGACAACGCCGGCTCGTTGCTCGCCCTGTTCAGCGTTGTGCCGCTGTTGCCGGTCAATGCGCTGCTGCGCCAGTACCACCGCGACGAGCGCATCGACAGCACGCGCCTGGACCGGCTGACGGTCTGGCATATCCTGATCCTGTTGTTCGGCGGCACGCTGCTGGCGCTGGGCCTGCTGCTGGTGCTGGTGGGCGAGGTCACCGTGCCGCTGCCGGGAGCGCGTTGAGCTAGCACCCGGCTGTGATGCTGGCCGCATGGAGCCGAGTTCCAGCGACGGGAAACGGCCGGGCCACCGGAGGTCTACCCGCTGGTCGCGCGCTGCCGGTACCCGCCTGCGTGGGCAGGTACCGGTCATCGGTCGGTACGCGGCTCAGCTGCGGATGAAGGCCAGCAGATCCTGGTTGATCACCTCGGCATGGGTGGTGCACATGCCGTGCGGGTAGCCCTTGTAGACCTTCAGCGTACCGTGCCTGAGCAGCGTGATCGACAGCTCGGCCGAATCGGCGATCGGCACGATCTGGTCGTCGTCGCCGTGCATGACCAGCACCGGCACGTCGATCTTCTTCAGGTCCTCGGTGAAGTCGGTTTCCGAGAACGCCTTGATGCAGTCGTAGTGGGCGTTGATCGCGCCCATCATGCCCTGCCGCCACCAGTTGTCGACGATGCCCTGCTGCGGCGGGGCGCCGTCGCGGTTGAAGCCATAGAACGGAATCGGCACCTGTCGGTAGAAGCTGGCGCGCCCGGCCAGCAGCTGCTGGCGGAAACCGTCGAACACCTCCTTGGGCGTGCCGCCCGGGTTGCCCGCGCTCTTGAGCATGACCGGCGGCACCGCCCCGATCAGCACCGCCTTGGCCACCCGGCCGGGCGTAGCCTGGGCCACGTAGTGGGCCACCTCGCCGCCGCCGGTGGAATGGCCGATGTGCACCGCATCGCGCAGGTCCAGGTGCTCGACCAGGGCGTTCACGTCGGCCACGTAGGTGTCCATGTCATGGCCGCCGCTGGTCTGCGAAGACCGGCCGTGGCCACGGCGGTCATGGGCGACCACCCGGTAGCCCTGCAGCAGGAAGAACTGCAGCTGGCTGTCCCAGTCGTCGGCACTGAGCGGCCAGCCATGGTGGAACACGATCGGCTGGCCCTTGCCCCAGTCCTTGTAGAAGATCTGCGTGTTGTCGGGCGTGGTGACATGCGGCATGACGTGGCTTCCTGGTGGGGGGGCGGGAGGGCGGTGCCGGCGCGGCGGCCGGCCCGTCCTGCATGCTGGGCAGGGAGGTGTTCAGCGGGCATGAACGGCGGGTGTCGATTCGGCGACCGCTGCAGCGTCGTATTCCATGACCCGGCGGTTGGCCGGGGCGCCCCCATTCCGAGGAATCCATCATGAGCGACACCGCCAAGGTCACCGGCCCGGCCTCCTATTTCCCCTCCATCGAAAAAACCTATGGGCAGCCGGTCGGCCACTGGCTGGCCCTGCTGGTGGCCCAGGGCGGGCTGAAACACATGCAGCTGGTGGCCTTCCTGAAGACCGAGCACGGGCTGGGCCACGGCCATGCCAATGCACTGGTGGCCCATCACCTGCGCGGCGGCGGCGGCTGAGGGCCGGGCGGCGTGCCGGGCCGGCGCCTGGACCGACGCGTCGGCTGAATCAATTCAACTGCAACGGTCACGCCAATCGTGTCTAATACCGCTCCCCACGCAACAGCCCCCACCCCATGTCCCTTGATTCCCATGGCCCCGCGCCGTGCGACGACGCCGACGGCCACCTGGTCACCGCCGGCCCGCTGACCCCGCCGCCGGACAGTGCCGGTACCGTCGCCGACGCAACGGCCCTGCGCCACTCGGTGGCCGAGGATGTGCAGGGCATGGTGTTGGCCACGCTGGTGGCGTCGCTGGGCCTGGCCATCTTCGCCAAGGGCGGGTTGATGATCGGCGGCATGGCCGGGCTGGCGTTCCTGGCCCACTACGCGTTCGGCTGGAACTTCGGGCTGGTGTTCGTGCTGGTCAACCTGCCGTTCTACTGGGTGGCGGTGCGGCGCATGGGCTGGGAGTTCACCCTGAAGACCTTCGCGGCGGTCACCGCCTGCGGCGTGCTCACCGACCTGTTGCCGCGGTGGGCCGATTTTGCCCATATCGCCCCGCTGTATTCGGCGCTGGTCGGCGGCGCGCTGGCCGGGCTGGGCATCCTGTTCTACATCCGCCACCGCGCCAGCCTGGGCGGCATCGGCATCCTGGCGGTGTACCTGCAGCGCACCCGCGGCTGGAGCGCCGGCAAGGTGCAGATGTCCTTCGACACGCTGCTGATGGGCGTGGCGTTCTTCGTGCTGTCCCCGTCCCAGGTGATGTACTCGGCGATCGGGGCGGTGGTGCTCAGTCTGGTGCTGATGTTCAACCACCGCCCGGGCCGTTACATGGGCGTGTAGGTACCCACCGTTGGTGGGTACGCGCCAGCGCGTGCGCGCTGACGCCCCACGCTTTGCTACGCAAACCGCGGGCCCCTTCTTACCACCACCCACACCCCTGCCGCTGCGCGGCCGCCCCCTGACTCAGGGGGTACGCGCCAGCGCATGCGCGCTGACGCCCCACGCTTTGCTGCGCAAACCGCGGGCCCCGTCTTATCACCACCCATACCCCCGCCGCTGCGCGGCCGCCCCCTGACTCAGGGGGCTGTTATCTCCTATCTCCGCTACGTTTAGCTTGGTATGTTCTGGGTACGCAGTTTCTGCAGGCGCGCATATACCGGGCAGTCCGAGCTGTGCGCGCCGGGCAGGTAGCCCAGGCTCATCAGGAACTCGCCGGTGATCTCCCCGCCGGTGAAGCGGAAGGTCTTCTTGAACAGCTTTACCCAGCCGGCCTTGTCCCGGGGGTGGTGCGCGTCCAGCCACGCCGCGAAGCTGCCGTGGCTGGCCCGCAGCTGCTGGATCACCTGCGCGTTGTGCACCGCTGCGTGCACCTTGAGCCGGTTGCGGATGATCCGGGCATCATTGAGCAGGCGCTCGATGTCGCGTTCGCCATAGGCGGCGACGGTGTCCACGTCGAAGCCGTCGTAGGCGGCGCGGAAGCCCTCGCGCTTTTTCAGGATGGTTTCCCAGCTCAGCCCGGCCTGGTTGATTTCCAGCAGCAGGCGCTCGAACAGTTCGCGTTCGTCGCGCTGCGGGAAGCCGTATTCGTGGTCGTGGTAATGGCCGTGGACGGGATGGCCGGGGGCGATCAGGCAATAGCCACTCATCAGCGGGTTTCCTTGGGGGCGGGCTCTTCGATGTTGCGCATGCCGCCGCCGTCCAGCGACAACCGCGGCCAGTGCGGCGGGTGTACCTGCAGGCGGCCGTCGCGCAGCGCGGCATTGGCGCGCTTCACCTCATCCTGGGTGCCGTAGCTGCCCAGGTCGATGCTGCCGGCGTCGGTCCAGGCGCCGGCGCGCAGCGCATGCAGGTGGCAGGACGGGCCACGGTAGTCCTGCAGGTTGCACAGCAGCACTTCATCCACGCCGTCGCCGTCCAGATCGCGGCGCTGTGCCAGGCAGGCCTGGCCAGCCTCCAGGCAGCCGCCGGCGGCCACGCCGCGGGCCAGCAGCGCCTGCCACCAGCCCGGGTCCGGTGCCGTCGTGCCCTTGGCCACCTGCAGCTGGCGCTGCAGCGCCGCCAGGTCACGCAGGCCATCGTCGATCGGCGCCTCCCCGGCCGAGGCCCAGCGCGATTCCCGCGCCAGCGCGGCGGCGAGCACGCTGGCCGCGCGCGGATCCGCGCTGAAACGCGGGTCCTGCTGCAGCGTGCGCAGCGCGTCCACGCCGCGCCGGCCCAGCCCGAAGCGCAGGGTGTCGGCGTCGCTGGCGTTGATGTCCGGCGCCTTGGCCACCAGTCGGGCGACCTGGCTGGCTGCGCTGATCCGGATCGGGTCCAGCAGCGGCGAGTTGGCCAGCAACGCCATGCCCAGCACCGTCCAGCACATCCAGCGGTTGACCGGTTCGATCCGCTGCAGCCAGCGCGTGCGCGGGCGCAGTACCGCGGCGGCATAGCCCAGCGCATAGCCGGCCACCAGCAGTGCCACCAGCAGGCCCCAGAATCGCTCCGGGGTCCAGCCGTACTGGTCGATGCGCAGCCCCATCGCATACAGCGCCAGCCCGGCATACACCGGCAGCGCCAGCAGGCTGGCCTCCACCACCCGCCGCAGCCAATTGGGGTAGGGCGGGCGCTCGCTGTCGTGCTGGTAGACCGCATTGACGAACACCACCAGCAGCAGCGACAGGGTCAGCAGCAGGCCGGCTGCCGAGCGGGTCCGCCACAGCGCGTCCAGCCCGGTGAACGGCAGGCTGAGCACGAAGATCAACGCGATGAAGGCCAGCAGCGGCAGCAGGCCGCGGCCGACCGCGAACAGCACGTGGCGGATCATCTGGATCGCGCGGTGCTGGGTGCGCCCGATCAGCACGCCGAAGCCGAACAGGGTACCGGTGGCCAGGGCGATGAAGGCCTCCTCGCGGAACAGATCGCGGAAAAAGCGCACCTCCACCAGCTGGAACAGTGCTGCCCACAGCCACAGCAGCAGCCAGGTCAGCCCGGTGAAGGCCACCGCCAGGGCCAGGGTCAGCGCGTTCTGCCAGGCACGCTCGAACAGCGCCGCATACGGCGCGCGCCAATGCCCTTCCTGCAGCCGGAACTGCCACCACGGCAGGCTGACGAACACGGCGATAGCCATGCAGACCGAGAACGGAACCAGCAGCACGCCCTGCTGCAGGCCCGTGGCGCGCCCGCCGAGGTTCCAGCCGATCCAGCTGGCCAGGCCCAGTACCAGCAGCGAGGCCCATGCGGCATGCAGCCACAGCCGGCGGTCGCCCAGCGTGACCAGGGTCAGCGCGACCGCGGTGGGCACGCTGAGCACCCAGCTGTACCAGCGCAGTCGGTTGCCGATATCGTGGAACAGCCCGCTGTCGGCGGCCTCCTGCACGGCATATAACATCAGCCCCTGCAGCAGCGCGATCAGCACGATGGCACTGCGCGTGGCGGTGGGAAGTACGGGGCTGGTCTGCATGCGCTCGGGTCCGTCCAGGGAAGCACGCATGCTAGCCGAGCACTCACGCCCGTGTCCCGGCCCCAGCGGTTAGAATGGCCCCATGTCCGAGCTTTCCACCTCCCTGGCCCATCACCTGCTGGTCGCGCTGCCGTCGCTGACCGATCCCACCTTTGCGCGCAGCGTGGCGTTGATCTGCCAGCACGACGACAACGGTGCGATGGGGGTGCTGGTCAACCAGCCCTCCGAGTACACCCTGGGCGAGGTGCTGGCGCAGATGGAAATCCCCACCGACGACAGCCGCCTGCGTGGCCAGGTGGTGCTCAACGGCGGCCCGGTGCATCCCGAGCGCGGCTTTGTCATCCATGACGACGCGCGCAGCTGGGATTCCAGCCTGGCCGTGGGCGAGGGGGTCTACCTGACCACCTCGCGCGACATCCTCGAAGCGATGGCCCGTGGCGAGGGCCCGCGCAATGCGCTGGTCACCCTGGGCTGCGCCGGTTGGAGCGAAGGCCAGCTGGAGAACGAGCTGTCCGACAACAGCTGGCTGACCGTGCCGGCCGATGCCGACCTGCTGTTCAGCACCCCGCTGGAGCAACGCTGGCAGGGCGCCGCGTCGCGGATCGGGGTCGACCTGTTCCGGCTGACCGATTACAGCGGCAATGTCTGAGTCGGCCCTGCCAGCGCCTGCCGCCGCCGCACCGGCGGGCATCCCTCGCGACGGCACCGTGCTCGGCTTCGATGTCGGCTCGCGCCGGATCGGGGTGGCGATCGGCAGCTCGTTCGGCACCCATGCGCGCGCGATCGCGGTGGTCGACGTGCATGGCAACGGTCCGGACTGGGCCGCGGTGGAGCGCCTGATCAAGGAATGGCGGCCCGATGGCCTAGTGGTCGGCGACCCGCTCACCCTGGACGGCCTGGACCAGCCCAACCGCAAGCGCGCGCAGGGCTTTGCCCGCCAGCTGCGGGAACGTTTCAAACTGCCGGTGGTGCTGGTCGACGAGCGTTCCAGCTCGGTCGAGGCGGCGCGCCGGTTCGCGGTCGAACGCGCGCAGGGCCGCAAGCGTCGCCGCGACGCGGCCACCCTGGATGCGGTGGCCGCCGCGGTGATCATCGAACGCTGGCTGTCCAGCCCCGACGACGCCACTCCCGTTTCCTGACCCTCAGACCCTGCCCATGACCGCTTCGCAACTCGATTCCGATGGACGCCTGCGCCACCTGCTGACCCTGGAAGGGTTGCCCCGTGAAACCCTGTTGCAGCTGCTCGACCGCGCCGGCCAGATCCGCGACGCGGCGGTCGGCCGGGTCGGCAACAAGCGCCACGTGCTGGGCGGTTCGGCGGTGTGCACGCTGTTCTTCGAACCCTCCACGCGTACCCGCAGCTCGTTCCAACTGGCCGCGCAGCGGCTGGGCGCGGACGTGCTGAACTTCGACGCGTCGACCTCGTCCACGCGCAAGGGCGAGACCGCCTGCGACACCTTGAAGAACCTCGAAGCGATGGGCGTGCGCGGCTTCGTGGTGCGCCACCCCGATGACGGCGCGGTGGCCGCGCTGGCCGCCGCGGCGGGCGAGGGCACCGCCCTGGTCAACGCCGGCGACGGCCGCAGCTCGCACCCCACCCAGGGCCTGCTGGACATGTTGACCCTGCGCCAGGCCAAGGGCAGCGATTTTTCGAAGATGAAGGTGCTGATCGTCGGCGACGTGAAGCACTCGCGCGTGGCCCGCACCGATCTGCACGCGCTGCGCACGCTGGGCGTGGGCGAAATCCGCGTATGCGGCCCGCAGTCGCTGCTGCCCGACGATGAAACGCTGAAGGGCTGCATCGTCGGCCAGGATTTCGACGCCATGCTCGAAGGCGCCGATGCGCTGATGATGCTGCGCCTGCAGCGCGAGCGCATGGAAGAAGGCCTGGTGCCGTCGATCGAGCAGTACCACCAGCAGTACGGCCTGGATGCCAAACGCCTCAAGCGCGCCGGCACCGACGCGGCCGTGCTGCACCCCGGCCCGATCAACCGCGGCGTGGAAGTCACCGACGAAGTAGCCGATGGCCCGCAGTCGTGGGTACTGCGCCAGGTCGCCAACGGTGTGGCGGTGCGCATGGCGGTGCTCGAGACGTTGTTGGGGTAAGGCGCCAGGACGTGCGGTTGGTGGTACCTACCAACGGTGGGTACCTACCGGGAATTGGGGTAGGCATCGACCGTTGGTCGATGCGTGTGGTTGGCGGTACGCACCAACGGTGAATACCTACCGATCATCCATGGGCCACCGGCACCACGCGAAGGGGTAGTCGCCGATCTGCGCGGACAACCCGGCCCGGATTGGGTTGCCGAGAATGTACAAGGCGTGTCGGCGCAGCGATTCGTCCGAGCGGATGGCGTGGTCGTGATAGCCAGATTGCCAGAGCTTCCCGGTTCGGCCGTGCAGGCGGTTGAGCAACAGTGCGCTGCGGGATTTGATTCGTTGGGCAACGTACGCCAGGCGCTGTTGGCGCAGTTGCAGCAGCCAATGAATATGATCGGGCATCACTACCCATGCGAGCGAGCAGGAAAGGTCTTGGGTATCGAGCTGCGGGAATTGGGCCATCATGATCTGTGCGGCCCGAGGATCTTCGAACCAGCGGAGACAGTGCTGGCAGACCATGGTCAGTACGTAGGTCTGGTCGGTGATCGACTGTCGGCCCAATCGAAGACGTGGACTGTTCATCTGTCCAGTGTGGTGATGGCCCTGGGCGGACGGAATCGGAGAATGCCGCACGGTGCCGTGGCCGATTGCCGTCGGCATCGAGCGCTGACCGATGCGCGCGGTTGGAAGTACCCACCAACGGTGGGTACCTACCGGAAATTGCGGTAGGCATCGACTGTTGGTTGATGCGTGCGATTGGCAGTACCCACCAACGCGGGTACCTACCCGGGATTGCGGTAGGCATCGACCATTGGTCGATGCATGCAGTTGGCAGTACCCACCAACGTGGGTACCGACCGGAGATCGCGGCAGACATCGACCGTTGGTCGATGCGTGTGGTTGGCAGTACCCACCAACGGTGGGTACCTACCCCCGGATCGCGGCAGGCATCGATCGTTGGTTGATGCATGCAGTTGGCAGTACCCACCAACGTGGGTACCGACCGGGGATCGCGGTCAGCGCCGCTGCTCCCACAACCACGCCCACATCGCCGGATCGGCATAGGTGGCATCCCAGGCATTGTGGTTGCCGGTGGGGTATTCGGTATAACGCACGTCGCGGGCGCCGGCCTGCTGGAACGCGGCGTGCAGTTTGCGGTCGTCTTCCGGCGGTACTACGTCGTCCAGCGCGCCATGGAACATCCAGATCGGGACGTTGCGCAGGCGTTGGGCGATGGCCGCGTACGGATCGGCTTCGTGGGCGACGTCCTCCACGAACAGGGTGGGGCGCACGGCGCGCGGGGCCAGGACCGCGCCGCACACCGGCACGATCGCCGCGAAGCGCTGTGGCGCATCCAGGGCGATGTTCCAGCTGCCGTAGCCGCCCATCGACATGCCGGTCAGGTACTGGCGCTGCGGGTCGCCGCCGAACTCGGCGATGGCGGTGTCCAGTGCGGCCAACGCCAGGCGGTTGTTCTGCCCGGACCATTCTTCGTCTTCGGGTACCTGTGGCAACACCACCAGTGCCGGGAAGGTGCGTGCCTGGGCGCGCAGGTAGGGCCCCAGCCCGGCCTGGATCTGGCGCAGGCCATCGCGGCCGCGCTCGCCCGAGCCATGCAGGAACAGCACCACCGGCAGCGCGCCGCGCTGGGTGCGTGCGCCACGTGGCACGAACACCTGGTAGTGCGTGGTGTGGCCGTCCACGGTGAGCGCGCGGCCGACGAAATGCCCGGGGGCGTCGTCGCGGGTCGGCGTGCAGCCGGCCAGCATCAGCACCGCCAGTATCCACAGCAGGGGTCGCGCGCGTGGTGGTGCCATGGCCTTGCCTCGACTGGAAACGTTTTCAGTCTAAACGCTCGGCCCACCGTGGGCATCTTGCAGTGCGTCAGTGCGGGCGCGGCGCGGCGGACAGGATCTGCAGCTGGTCGATCGCCTCGGGATGGCCGTCGGCGGCGGCGGCCTGCACCTGGGCCAGGCTGGGGTGGACCACCAGCAGGATCGGGTTTTCGCACTGCGGGCAGTCGAACTGGGCCTCGTCCTCGTGCAGTTCCATCGGCATCTGGCGCGCGCTGCCCTGCCATTCGCAGGCCGCGCAGGTGTGCAGCTGGTCGCGCCAGCCGGGCGAGAAGTAGTTGTCCAGGGTCAGCGCCATGTCCGGCTCCAGTCAGTGTTTCAAGGTCAGTGCAGCAGGATCAGGGTGGCCAGGCCCAGGAAGCTGAAGAAGCCCATCACGTCGGTGACCGCGGTCACCACCACGGTACCGGCCACGGCCGGGTCCACGTTCATGCGCTTGAGCATCAGCGGCAACAGCACCCCGGCCAGCGCGGCGGCGCAGAAGTTGATGATCAGCGCCAGGGTGATCACCAGCGACAGCAGGAAACTGTGGAACCACAGGTAGGCGATGATGCCGACCACGGTGCCGATCAGGGTGCCGTTGATCAGTGCCACCCGCGATTCCTTCCACAGCAGGATGCGTGCATTGCTCGGGCCGACCTGGCCCAGCGCGATGCCACGCACCATCAGGGTCAGCACCTGCACGGCGGCATTGCCGCCGACGCCGGCCACGATCGGCATCAGCACCGCCAGGGCCACCACTTTCTGCAGGGTCAGTTCGAACTGGCCGATCACGCTGGCCGCCAGGAACGCGGTGCACAGGTTGATCCCCAGCCACACCACCCGGCCACGCACGGCGCGCCGGATCGGCGAGAACAGATCTTCCTCTTCGTCCAGGCCGGCCGCGCCCAGGGCCTGGTGCTCGGCCTGCGAACGGATGATGTCGACCACGTCATCGATGGTGATGCGGCCGAGCAGGATGTTGTTGTCGTCCACCACCGGGGCCGACACCCAGTCATGATCGGAGAACTGCCGGGCCACTTCGTCGGCGTTTTCGCCCACGTCGATGGCCGGTTGTTCGTCGTCGATCAGCCGGTTGATCGGGGTGTTGTCTTCATGGGTGACCAGCGCGGCCAGCGACAGCCGGCCCAGGTACTGGTGGCGGCGGCTGACCACGAACAGGTGGTCGGTATGGTCGGGCAGCTCGCCGCGCAGGCGCAGGTAGCGCAGCACCACGTCGACGTTGACGTCGGCGCGCACGGTCACCACGTCCGGGTTCATCAGGCGGCCGGCGCTGTCCTCGGGGTAGGACAGCACCTGCTCGAGCCGCTCGCGGTTCTCGCGGTCCATCGACTTGAGCACTTCGTCGATGACCGTGTCCGGTAGGTCCTCGACAAGGTCGGCCAGGTCATCGATGTCCAGGTCTTCGACCGCGGCGATGATTTCGTCCGGGTCCATGTCGGCCAGCAGGCTTTCGCGCACTTCCTCGCCGACGTGGACCAGCACCTCGCCATCGTCTTCGGGGTCGACCAGGCCCCACACCACCTCACGCTTGCCCGGCGGCAGCGATTCGAGCAGGTTGCCGATCTCGGCCGGCGCCAGGGTGTTGACCAATCGACGGACCGGTCCCAGTCGCCCGCTGTCCAGTGCATCGGACAACAGCCGCAGCTGGCGTGCCGTCTTGTCGTGGCGTACGGCTTCGGCCATGCACAGCTCCTGCGGGAAAAGAAAAGGCCGCTATCCCGGACAGGATGCGGCAAGCGGGGTGGTCAGCGCGTCATTATCGCGTGCTTGTGTGTCAATCGGGTAGGGCGCGACCGTTGGTCGTGCCGCGTGTGACGCCGCGTATCGACCAACGGTCGATACCTACGTGGCCGGGCCGGCCTTTTCGATCCAGCGTTCGATCCCGCGACGGTCGCGCGCCTGCAGCAGCTTGGGGGCCATGGCCTGCAGCACGGACAGGTCGCTGTCGCGGATCGCGCGGCGCACTTCCAGCAGGGTGCCCGGGTGCAGGCTGAACTCGGTCAGGCCCAGCGCCAGCAGCAGCGGGGTCATCAGCGGGTCGCCGGCGATTTCCCCGCACACCGCCACCGGGATGCCGTAGGCCTGGCCGGTGCGCAGGATGTGCGCCAGCAGGCGCACCACCGCCGGGTGCAGCGGCGAATACAGCTCGCCGACCGCTTCGTTGTTGCGGTCGGCGGCCAGCAGGTACTGGACCAGGTCGTTGGTGCCGATCGACAGGAAATCGACCAGGTCGATGAAGCTCTCCAGCGCGATCGCCGCGGCCGGCACTTCGATCATCGCGCCGAACGGAATGTGCTCGGCCACCTCATGGCCTTCGGCGCGCAGCAGCGCGGCCTGCTTGTGCAGGCGCCGGCGCACCGCCAGCAGTTCCTCGCGGGTGCTCACCATCGGCACCAGGATGCGCAGCTTGCCGTAGGCCGAGGCGCGCAGGATCGCGCGCAGCTGGGTGTCGGCCACCTTGGGCCGGGCCAGCGACAGGCGTACCCCGCGCAGGCCCAGCGCCGGGTTCTCCTCGTTGCTCAGGGTCAGCCCGGTGCGGTCGGCCTTGTCCGCGCCCAGGTCCAGGGTGCGGATGGTGACCGGGCGGCCGCTCATGCCCAGCGCGGCATCGCGGTAGGTCTCGAACTGCTCCTGTTCGTCGGGCAGCTCGTTGCGCTGCAGGAACAGGAATTCGGTGCGGTACAGGCCCAGCCCGTGCGCGCCCAGGGCATGGGCCTGGGTGACGTCCTCGCGCGATTCGGCATTGGCCAGCACGGTGATGTCGATGTTGTCGCGGGTACGGCTGGGCTTGGAGCGCAGCCGGCCCAGTTCGCGTTGTTCGCGCGCCTGTTCGCGCAGGCGGCTGCGGTAATCGCGCAGGTCGCCGGCCTGCGGGTTGATGGTGATGCTGCCGGTGCCGCCGTCGATGATCAGCACGTCGCCGTCGGCGATCTTCTGCAGGACCAGGGCGGCGTTGACGATCAGTGGCAGGTGCAGGCTGCGCGCCAGGATGGCGCTGTGCGACAGCGCGCTGCCGCCGACGGTGACGATGCCGACCACGCCGTGCGCCTGCAGCTGGGCCAGTTCGGAGGGGGCGATGTTGTCGCAGACCAGGATTTCGCCGGCCAGGCCTTTGACGTCCGGTGGGCGTTTCTGCAGGAAGGCATGGATGCGCCCGATCACATGGTCCAGGTCGTCCATGCGGCTCTTCAGATAGGCATCGTCCATGCCATCGAAGACCTTGGCCAGCCGGTCGCGCTGCACGCGCAGGGCATAGCCGGCGCTGTAGGGGCCGCTGCGGATCAGTTCATCCAGCCCGAACAGCAGCTCCGGGTCGTCCAGCAGCAGCGCATGCAGGTCCAGGAACTCGCCCGCTTCCTGGTTCAGCGCGCCCTGCAGGCGCTGGCGCAGGTCGTGCATTTCCGCCCGGGCGGCGTCCACGGCCTGGTGCAGGCGTTGCAGTTCGGCCTCGACCTTGGCCGGGGCGATGCGTTGCTCGGCCACTTCCAGTGCGTGCGGCAGGCGCACCCGGGCCCGGCCCAGGGCATTGCCGCGCGAGGCACCGTGGCCGGCCAACAGCAGCGCGCCGGACGCGGTCCGGCTGGCGCTGGTGGTGCCCGGTCGAGACGGTGGCCCCGGCATGCTCAGTTGTCCTCGTCGAAGCGCCGTTCGAACAGGGAGACCACCGCATCCATCGCGGCGGCTTCATCCTCGCCGTCGATGCGCACCGTGACCGGGGTGCCCTGGCCGGCGGCCAGCAGCATCACGCCCATGATGCTCTTGGCGTTGATCTCCCGGCCCCGGGCGGTCATGGTCACGTTGCAGCGGAAAGGCGCCAGCTCCTGCACCAGTTTGGCAGTGGCGCGGGCATGCAGGCCCAGGCGGTTGGATACGGTGAGTTCACGTTCAAGCATCGTCGACAATCGCTCCATTGCGAGTGCCCGCCGCAGCGGTGGCGGGCAGTTGATCCAGTCCCTGTTCCGGATAATTCATCACCCGCAACAACATCGGCAGGCTAAGCGCCGAAACCCGGCGTGCCGGGGTGCCCAGACGAGCCAGTTGCCCGGCCAGATTGCTGGGGCTGGCGCCGTACAGGTCGGTCAGGATCAGTACGCCCTGGCCACCATCCACCCGGCGCAAGGCGGCCGAGGCGAGGGGCAGCAGGACGTCCAGGTCTGCGTCGAACGGTACTTCGAAAGCTTCGGTCTTCAGCGGCAGGTGCCGCAGCAGCCGGGTCGCCACCTCCAGCAGGGAGGTGCCGACGCCAGGATGAGTTACCAGGAGAATGCCACAGGTCATTGCCAAACGTTAACAGGTCAACGTGAATTGGCGATAGCCGCAAAAGAGGGGCGCTGTGTCCCGTATTCATGATGGATGATCAGCGAGCGTCTTGAGGCGCACAGTTCCCTGCTTTACCTGCCGCACACCGGAATCCATGCCCGTCCTCCTCCCACCGGGAGGAACAAGGCGCCGCTCTTTAGCCCGGAATTCTTCGGGAGCCGGCCAGCGGCCGGCACTACCGGGGTGCGCGGTTGCCGGCCGTACCGGTCAATCCAGTTCGCGGTGGAAGGTGGCCACTTCCGGCCAGCCCTGCTCGCGGGCGTGCCGGGCCATGCGTTCGGCCAGGTAGACCGAACGGTGCTTGCCGCCGGTGCAGCCGAAGGCCACGGTCACATAGCTGCGGGTGTCATTGCCCAGCCGCGGCAGCCAGGTATCGAGGAAATCGATCAGCTGGCCGGTATAACGCTGCACGTCCGGCTGCGCATCCAGATACTCGCGCACCTCGCGCTCGCGCCCGGACATCGGCCGCAGCTGCGGGTCCCAGTGCGGGTTGGGCAGCACCCGGGCGTCGAACACGAAGTCCGCTTCGGCCGGCACGCCGCGCTTGTAGGCGAACGATTCGAACAGCAGCGACAGCTTGTTGGCGTGGTTGAGCGCGAATTCGGTCACCACCTTGCGGCGCAGCTGGTGCACGTTGAGCGTGGTGGTGTCGATCACCGCATCGGCGGCGCGGCGCAGCGGTGCGGTCAGTTCGCGTTCGCGCGCGATCGCCTCGGGCAGCGACAGCCCCAGCTGGCTAAGTGGATGCCGGCGACGGGTGTCGGCATAGCGTTTGAGCAGGGTTTCATCGGTGGCATCGAAGAACAGCAGCTGCGCATCCAGGCCGGCGGCCTGGGCATCCTGGCGCCAGTGCGAGAGCTGGGACAGGTCGCTCTGGGCGCGGATGTCGATGCCCACCGCCAGCCGCCGGGGCCCGGCCTGGTCGTGGTCGCCGAGCAGGCTGCGCACGAAGTCCGGCAGCAGGTCGATCGGCAGGTTGTCCGAGCAGTAGTAGTCCAGGTCTTCGAAGGTCTTCAGCGCGACCGTCTTGCCGGAACCGGACAGGCCACTGACGATGATCAGGGTGGCGGCGGCAGGGGCGGAGGCGGGCGTGGGCGTGTTCATGGCGTTCGGCGTTCGAGCATGTTGCTGTGGCGGGCGATGAACATCGCCGCGGGGTCGATTCCCTTGGTGCGCAGGATGTGCAGCCGGGTGGCCGCCTCGGTCAACACCGCCAGGTTGCGCCCGGGCATCACCGGCAGGGTGATCAGCGGCACGTCCAGGTCCAGCACGTGGCGGGTGCCCGAATCGCCGGTCAGGCGCTCGTAGCCATGCGGGGTGGGTTCGGTCATCGGTTTGGTCAGGTGGACGATCAGCCGAAGGTACTTGTTCTTCTTTACCGCTGTGTCACCGAACATCTCGCGCACGTTCAGCACGCCCAGCCCGCGCACTTCCAGCAGGTCCTGCAGCAGTTCCGGGCAGGTGCCGTCGAGCACGTCCGGGGCGATCTGGGTGAATTCGGGGGCGTCGTCGGCGACCAGCCGGTGGCCGCGGCTGAGCAGTTCCAGCGCCAGTTCGCTCTTGCCCGAGCCGGCTTCGCCGGTGATCAGCACCCCGATCGAGTAGATCTCCATGAACACGCCATGCAGGATCACCCGCGGCGCCAGCGTGCGCGCCAGGTGGTAGGACAGGTGGTTGAGCAGTTCGTGGCCGCGCTTGGGCGAGATCCACAGCGGGGTCTGCGATTCGTCGGCGGCCGCGCGCAGGTCTTCCGGGCAGGCCTGGTTGCGGGTGATCACCAGCGCCAGCGGGTGGGAGAGCATGATCCGCTCGATGGTCTCCCAACGCTGGCGCGAGTCCAGCGAATCCAGCCAGGCCAGTTCCTCGGTGCCCAGGATCTGCACCTTGTTGGGGTAGATCGCGTTGAGGTAGCCGGCCAGCGAGGGGCGCCGGGACACGGTATTGCCGGCCTCCAGTTCGCGTCGCTCGCCCTTCTGCCCGGCCACCCAGCGCAGGCTCAGGCGGTCACGCTGCTGTTCGAACAGTTCGCGCGCGGTGATGCTGGTATTCATGCGGCACTCGCCGGCGGGGGGAATTCGATCACCTGGCGCAGTGCGTCGCCGTCGCGCGCTTCG
The DNA here is from genome assembly GCF_057839765.1 of Stenotrophomonas sp. KH_029. NCBI lineage: Bacteria > Pseudomonadati > Pseudomonadota > Gammaproteobacteria > Lysobacterales > Lysobacteraceae > Stenotrophomonas > Stenotrophomonas sp. KH_029. Next base: position 1,060,272 of record NZ_CM174498.1, read on the forward strand.
CGCAGCGCCTGGCGGATGGCCGGTTCGGAGAACAGCTCGGCCAGTTCGGACAGCAGCATCAGGTGTTGATGGGTGTAATGGGCCGGCACGGCAATGGCGAACACCAGGTCCACCGGCTCGTCGCCGCCGAAATCGACCGGGCTTTCCAGCCGCAGCAGGGCCCCGCGCGGGCGCTCCAGCAATGGCGCGCGGCCGTGCGGGATGGCGATGCCATGGCCGATCGCGGTGCTGCCCAGCGTCTCGCGCTGGCACAGGTTCTGGTAGATCAGGTCGGCATTGGCTTCACGGCAGGCCAGCAGCCGGGCGGCAGCATGCAGCACGCTGTCGCGATCGGCGGCCGGCAGCACCTGGGTGCGCACGGCCGCCAGTAGATCAGTCAAAGGCATGTCAGGGCAGAGCGAGGACGTCAGTCGTCATTGTCGCCCACTGGCAGCGGCGCGTGCTGTTGTTTTTTTTCCTTGTGCTTGATCACCAGCCGGTCCAGCTTGTCGGCCAGGATATCGATCGCCGCATACATGGTCTGGCCACCCGCCTCGGCGTGCAGGGTCTGCCCGGGGACGTTGGCACTGGCATCGACGTGGTGTTCGTTCTTGCGCAGGCCCAGGGTCACGCGCACTTCGCAGTGCTGTTCGAAGTGCTTGCCCAAGCGTTGCAGCTTGGTTTCCACGTATTCCTGCAGGGCCGGGGTGACTTCCACGTCTTTGCCAAACGTCTCGATGCGCATCGGGTATCTCCTTTGTTCGGATGTGCCAATGAACCTTCCCGCCAGGCGCGGTGGAGCGTCAGACGATTCGTACCCTTTCGTGCGAGGCGGAAATGTTCATGGCCTCACGATACTTCGCCACGGTGCGCCGCGCCACCGGTATTCCCGAGGTCTTGAGCAGGTCAGCCAGCTTGGCGTCAGAAAGCGGCTTGCGCGGGTTCTCCGCGTCGATCAGGCGCCGGATCATGGCCTGGATGGCGGTGCTGGAGGCTTCGCCGCCGCTGTCGGTGTCGATCCCGGAGGCGAAGAAGGCGCGCAGCGCCAGGGTGCCGCGCGGGGTGCGCACGTATTTGCGCGCGATCGCCCGGGAAATGGTCGATTCGTGCAGGCCCAGCTCGGCGGCCACCTCGCGCAGGGTCAGCGGGCGCAGGGCCTGTTCGCCGAACTCCAGGAACGCGGCCTGTTGCTGCAGCAGGCTGCGCATCACCCGCAGCAGGGTCTCCCCGCGCGCCTCCAGGCCCTTGAGCAGCCAGCGCGCCTCCTGCAGGTGGGCGCGCAGGTAGCCGGCGTCGGCGTCGCCGCAGCGGCGGATCATCTGTTCGTAGCCGCGGTGGATGACCACCTTGGGGCCGGCATGGCCGGCCAGCGCGGCGCGCCACACCCCGTTCTGGCGCCAGACCACGCAGTCGGGCACCACGTAGCTGTCGTGGGCCAGCTCGCCGATCCGGCTGCCCGGGCGCGGGTCCAGCGAGCGCAGCAGCTGGACCGCGGTTTCCACCTCGGCCAGCGGCTCGCGCAGCTCCTGGGCCAGCCCGGCCACGCCGCTGCGCGGCAGCCGTTCCAGCGGGCCATCGGCGATCTTCCGGGCCAGCGCCAGCCCGGCGGTGGCCGGGTCCAGTACGTCCAGCTGCAGCTGCAGGCATTCGCCCAGGCTGCGCGCGCCCACCCCGATCGGGTCGAAGCGCTGGATCTGGTGCAGGACCGTGAGGATCTCGGCTTCATCGGCATGAATGGCCGGCAGCAGGGTTTCAGCGATGGTCGACAACGGCTCGCGCAGGTAGCCGTCGTCCTCGAACGCATCGATCAGCGCCGCGCCGATGCTGCGGTCGCGCGCGGACAGGTGCGACAGGTGCAGCTGCCACAGCAGGTGGTCGGCCAGGCTTTCGGTCTCGGCCACGCGCTCGGCGGCGCTGCCGTTGTCGTCATCGTCGAACGAGCCGCCGCTGTTGCCGCTGCTCCAGTCGCCCTCGCCGGGCGCCCAGTCGTCGCTGGCGGCGATCTGGTGCTCGCCATCGGCGTGGGTGTCGACCGGGGCCGGCGGCGGGGCGTCGTCGCCGGGCGCAGCCTCCAGGGCCGGTTCGGCGTTCTCGGCCCAGTCCAGCAACGGGTTGGTTTCCACCGCCTCGGCGATTTCCAGCTCCAGCTCGGCGCTGGACATCTGCAACAGCTTGATGGCCTGACGCAGCTGCGGCGTCATGACCAGTTGTTGTCCCAGCGATGTCTGCAGCCGTGCTTTCATGCCTGTGCCGAACGAAGGGAAGGCGCCGCAGCGGCCCGGCGTCAGAGCTTGAAGGTATCCCCAAGGTAGACGCGGCGGACATCGGCGTTGGCCAGGATCGCCTCCGGCGCCCCCTGCGCCAGTACGCTGCCTTCGTTGAGGATATACGCGCGGTCGCAGATTCCCAAGGTTTCGCGCACATTGTGGTCGGTGATCAGCACCCCGATGCCGCGCTGCTTGAGATGGGTGACGATGCGCTGGATCTCCCCGACCGAGATCGGGTCCACGCCGGCGAAGGGTTCATCGAGCAGGATCAGGCGCGGGCGGGCGGCCAGCGCACGGGCGATCTCGCAGCGGCGGCGTTCGCCGCCGGACAGGCTGGCGCCGAGCTGTTCGGCGACGTGGCCGATCTGCAGTTCGTCCAGCAGCGAATTCAGCTCCTTCTCGCGGCCGGCCTTGTCCAGGTCTTCGCGCAGTTCCAGCACCAGGCGGATGTTGTCGGCCACGGTCAGCTTGCGGAACACCGACGGCTCCTGCGGCAGGTAGCCCACGCCCTGCTTGGCGCGGGTGTACATCGGGTCGGCGGTGATGTCCTTGCCGTCCAGCACGATGCTGCCGGCGTCGGCCTCGACCAGGCCGACGATCATGTAGAAGCAGGTGGTCTTGCCGGCGCCGTTGGGGCCGAGCAGGCCGACCACTTCCCCGGCGTCCAGGGTCAGTTCGAAATCCTTGACCACTTCGCGCTGCTTGTAGCGCTTGCGCAGGCCCTTGGCGACGAGCATTACTTCTTGCTCCCGGCGGTGGGGATGGTGGTCTTGGCCGCCGGGGTGGCCGCGGCCGGGGCGGCGGTCTTGTTCTTGGGCGGAATCACCGTGCGCACGCGCGAGCCGTCGCCGCCGCTGTTCATCTCGCCGGTGCGGGTGTTGTAGGTCATCTTCTGGCCGGTATTGGTGCCGCGCGCGCTCTTGACGTGGTAATTGCCGGTCATGGTCAGCACTTCGGCCTTGATGTCGTAGTCGATGCGGTCGGCGCTGGCGTCCATCCAGCTGCCGTCGTCGAGCTGCTGCTTGAGCTTGGCCTGCTTGCCGGTGAACACCGCGCGCACCGCCTCGCCGTCCTTCATGTAGATCTCCGCATCGGACGAGCGCAGGTCCAGCGTGCCCTGGATGATGATCACCCCCTGCGACAGCACGGTCTTGCCGTCGCCGACCAGGGTGCCGGACTGGGCGCCGGCGTCGATGGACATGTCCTGGTTGCGGTCGGTGGACTTGGCGCTGGCGAAGGCCGGAACCAGAAGACTGATCGCGCAGGCGGCTGCAAATAGGATCTTCATGAAGGGGGTCTGTCCTGCGAAGGTTGGGGGCGAGGCCCGGCGGGCGCCGGTCCAGGTGGATCAGGGCCGGCGCCGGTCCGGAGACGTCGCCAGGGCGGTGGTTCAGCGGCTGGGCGTGTAACGGCCCTTGGACTGGCTCAGGAAATGATAGGTCTTGCTCTTGGAATCCAGCTCGAACCCGACCCCGGACTGGGTCATGCCCGGCCGGGTCATGCTGACCAGGGCATCGGTCCTGGCCCGGTTTTCCTTCGGGTAGACGTCCAGGTGGTCGGTGCGGAAGGTGGTCGGCGGTACGCTGGGCACCTTCGGGCTGTCGCCGCTGACATTGCCGGTCAGCTTGAGCAGGTCGCCCTTGGCGCTGACCCAGCCCTTCTCGCTGCGCAGTTCCCAGTGGTTGCCGTCCTGGTCGGGCAGCAGGAACAGCGGGGTGGTGACGGTCATGGTTTCATCGTTGCGCGCCCGTTCCAGCAGCGGCGCGCGCAGGGTGGTGGATTCCTTGCCCTGTTCGTCCAGCGCGATGATCTGGAAGTCGTGCAGCACGTAGTCCTTGCTGCCGTCATCGGTCGCTTCGGCGACCGGCTTGTCGCGGTGGCGCAGCAGCGACCAACCGCTGACCAGCGCGGCCACCAGCAGCAGGCCTCCCAGGGCGGTACGCCAGTTCATGCGCCAAACCTCGCCAGCACCGCGTCCACGTGGCCCTGCGCGGCCAGCAGGACGTCGCACAGCTCGCGGGCCGCGCCGCGGCCGCCATCGCTGCGGGTCTGCCAGTGCACGCGCTCGGCGATCCACGGATGCGCGTTGGCCGGCGCCACCGCCAGCCCGACCGCGCACAGCGGGGCCAGGTCGGGCAGGTCATCGCCCATGAAGGCGACCTGGTCCAGGCCGATGCCGTGGCTGTCGCACAGCGCGCGCACGCTGGCCAGCTTGTCGCCGACCGCGATCTGGGTGTCGATGCCCAGGTCGGCGCCACGCTTCTGCGCCGACAGGCTGTTGCGCGCGGTGATCAGCACCGGGTGGATGCCGTGCTGCTGCAGCAGTTTCAGGCCAAGTCCGTCCTGCACGTAATACGCCTTGCTCTCGTTGCCGTCACGGTCGTAGTAGAGCCGACCATCGGTGAGCGTGCCGTCCACGTCGAAGCAGGCCAGCCGGATACGGCCGGCGGCGGCATGCAGGTGGGACGGGAAGCCGGGCAGCGGGGAATAGGGCATCAGCAGGGGCGCAGGTTGTCTGAATGGAGGAAGGCCACTGTGGTTTAAACCACCCGGGCCCGCAACAGGTCATGAATGTTGAGTGCGCCGACCAGCCGGCCGTCGGCATCGACCACCAGCAGGCCGGTGATTTTGTGGGTTTCCATCAGCTGCGCGGCCTCGGCGGCCAGCCGGTCGGCGCCGATGGTGCGCGGGTTGCGGGTCATCACCTCGGCGATCTTCGCGCTGCGCACGTCCAGCGCGGTGTCCAGCGCGCGGCGCAGGTCGCCGTCGGTGAACAGGCCGATCAGGCGGTTGTCGGCGTCGACCACCGCGGTCATGCCCAGCCGTTTGCGGCTCATTTCCACCAGGGCCTCGCTGAGGCTGGCCCCGGCGTCCACCCGCGGCAGCTCGTCGCCGCTGTGCATCACGTCGGTGATATGCAGCAGCAGCCGGCGGCCGAGGCTGCCGGCCGGGTGCGAGCGGGCGAAGTCGTCGGCGGTGAAGCCGCGCGCGTCCAGCAGGGCCACCGCCAGCGCATCGCCCATCGCCAGCGAGGCGGTGGTACTGGAGGTGGGGGCCAGCGCCAGCGGGCAGGCTTCGGCCGGCACGCTGACGTCCAGGTGCACATCGGCGGCCAGGGCCAGGCTGGACTGGGGCCGGCCGGTCATGGCGATCAGGGTGTTGCCCTGGCGCTTGAGTACCGGCAGCAGCATCAGCAGCTCGTCGGACTCGCCCGAATAGGACAGCGCCAGCACCACATCGTCCTCGGTGATCATGCCCAGGTCGCCGTGCCCGGCCTCGCCGGGGTGCACGTAGAAGGCCGGGGTGCCGGTGGAGGCCAGGGTGGCGGCGATCTTGCGCGCCACGTGCCCGGATTTGCCCATCCCGGTAGCCACCACCCGGCCCTTGCCGCGCAGGATCCGCTGGCAGGCCTGGCTGAACGCATCGCCCAGCCGGTCGGCCACGGCGGCCAGGGCGTCGGCCTCGATCTGGAACACGCGGCGGCCGCTGGCGACCAGGGCGTCGGCGTCGGCCGGAGAGGGGGGCAGGGGCGATACAGCCATGCGGGCGCCACGCGGAAGGGTAGAATGGACGCTCATTTTATTAGGAAAGCCCGTTGGACGCGCAGACCATCCGCAATCTGATCGAATCCGGCCTGCCCGGCGCCCGCGCCGACGTGCAGGGTGAGGACGGCGTGCATTTCGAGGCCACCGTGGTCTGCGACGCCTTTGCCGGCAAGCTGCCGTTGGCGCGCCACCGGATGGTCTATGCGACCCTGGGCGATCTGATGGGCGGGGCGATCCACGCGCTGGCGTTGAAGACCGTGACCGCCGCCGAAGCCAATCGGTAAGCCGACCAACGAAGCCGTTCGGTAAGCCGCCCAGCAAAACCGATCGGTAAGCCGACCAACGGTCGGCTTCTACCCCCCTCCTTTTTTCCCTTATTGCGCAGACTCCATGGCCAAGATCGTAGTGACCGGCGGCAAGCCGCTGCACGGTGAAGTGAACATTTCCGGCGCCAAGAACGCCGTCCTCCCCATCCTGTGCGCCACCCTGCTGGCCGATGCGCCGGTGGAGATCACCAACGTGCCGCACCTGCACGACGTGGTCACCACGGTGAAGCTGCTCAGCGAACTGGGCGCCAAGGTCACCATCGACCAGGGCACGCTGTCGCGCGGCAGCGCGATCGTGGTCGACCCGCGCCCGGTCAACCAGCACGTGGCCCCGTATGAACTGGTGCGTACCATGCGCGCCTCGATCCTGGTGCTGGGCCCGCTGCTGGCCCGCTTCGGCGCGGCCGAAGTGTCGCTGCCCGGCGGCTGCGCGATCGGCTCGCGGCCGGTCGACCAGCACATCAAGGGCCTGCAGGCCCTCGGTGCGGAGATCACCGTGGAGAACGGCTTCATCAAGGCGCATGTGGCCACCCGGCTGAAGGGGGCGCACTTCACCTTCGACATGGTCAGCGTCACCGGCACCGAGAACGTGCTGATGGCCGCTGTGCTCGCCGAAGGCACCACCGTGCTGGACAACGCGGCGATGGAACCGGAAGTGACCGACCTGGCCCACTGCCTGATCGCGCTCGGCGCGAAGATCGAAGGCCTGGGCACCGCCCGGCTGGTGATCGAGGGCGTGGAAAAGCTGTCCGGCGGCCGCCATGAAGTGCTGCCGGACCGTATCGAAACCGGCACCTTCCTGGTCGCCGCGGCGATGACCGGCGGCAAGGTCACGGTCAACCGTGCCCGTCCCGGCACCATGGACGCGGTGCTGGCCAAGCTGGTTGAAGCCGGCGCGAAGATCGAGACCACCGAGCACAGCATCACCCTGGACATGGAAGGCAAGCGCCCGCGCGCGGTCAACCTCACCACGGCGCCGTACCCGGCCTTCCCGACCGACATGCAGGCCCAGTTCATGGCGCTCAACTGCGTGGCCGACGGCGTGGGCGTGATCAACGAAACGATCTTCGAAAACCGTTTCATGCACGTCAACGAGCTGCTGCGGCTGGGCGCGGACATCCAGGTGGAAGGCCACACCGCGATCGTGCGGGGTGCCGAACACCTGAGCGGGGCGCCGGTGATGGCCACCGACCTGCGCGCGTCGGCCTCGCTGATCCTGGCAGGCCTGATGGCCGAGGGTGACACCACCATCGACCGCATCTACCACCTGGACCGCGGTTACGAGAACATCGAAGAGAAGCTGTCCTCGCTGGGCGCGACCATCCGGCGCGTGGCCGCATGATCCTGCGCGGCAAGTTCACCCGGCGCCGCAAGGCGCTGCTGGCGCTGGTACTGGTGGTGCTGGCGTGGCTGGGCTATGCCTGGTATGCCGACATCGCCATCACCCAGGGCATCGAGCAGCAGGACATGGACTGGAACGGCGACGGCACGGTCAGCCGCACCGAGGTGCTGCAGGCGTTCTATGCGGTGGGCGTGGACACCCAGCAGCAGGGCAACCGGCATTGCCGCACCTTCTACTGGCGCGGCAACCGCGAGCAGATCCGCGTGGACTGCAAGACGGTGTTCGGCGAAGACGCCAAGAAGGAATGAAAAACGCCCGCGAATGCGGGCGTTTTTTATCCATCGGGTCGCGGCATCGGTAGGTGCCGACCGTTGGTCGGTACCGTGGGCCGCGCAGCCGGCCAACGGCCGGCGCTACCCGGGATGAACTCAGTTCATCCCCTTGATGGTCAGGTCCAGCGCATCCTTGCCGCCCTCGCGCTGCAGCAGGCGCGCCGGCACCGGGAATTCCTTGACGATCCAGGCGATCTGTTCCTTGTTGCCGTCCACGCGCGAAATCTTGGTCGCATCGTAGGTCTTGCCCGCCACGGTGATCTTCTCCTGGCCGACCACCTTGTAGCTCATCGGCTTGATCCGGCCCTCATCGACCATGCGGTAGTTCAGCGGCTTGCCGGCGGCCACGTCGCGCGCGATCGCCAGGTTGATCAACAGCGCATCCATGTCGCCGGCCTTCAACGCCACTGGGCCACGGCGGTCGGGCTTGATGTCGCCGGTCCAGCTGGCCTGGTTGCTGGACCAGTTGTAGGTGGCATCCACATTGCGCTTCTTCACCAGCAGCACCGAGCGGTCGTTGCTGGTGAGCGGGCGCAGGCGGCCGTTGGCTTCCTCGAACACGGTGTTCTGGCTGAGGTCGGCCAATTGGTTCTTCACGTTCAGGCTGTAGCGCCACTTGTTGGCGCCTTCGCTGGTCAGGGTCATGGTGCCGTTGGCCTGCATGCCCATGTAGCTGGCCTGGTAGTCGGCCTTGAACGGTTGCAGGGCCATGGCCGGCAGGCTGGCCACGCTCAGAGCGGCGGCGGCGACCCACGTCAGCGGGCGGTTCAACAGGTTCATGCTCAGACTCCTTGGTATTCGATCAGGCGCAGATCAATCCGATCCTCGCCGTCTTCGCGTTGCAGGATGCGCACCGGCGTGGGGACACCGTTGGCGATCCAGAGGATGGTTTCGTCATTGCCGCCGTTGGTCCGGTGGACCCGCAGCGCGTTGTAGGAGAGCTCGCCGACCTGCACGTTCTCGGTGTCCGGCGCGGCCTGGTAGTCGTGCTGGCGGACCCGGCCGACGTCGACGTAGCGGTAGCGCATCTGCCCGCCGGGGCGGGCATCGCGCATGATCGCCAGGTTGATCAGCAGGGCGCTCTGGTCGCCGGCCTGCAGCGGAATCGGCTGGGTGCGTTCCTTTTTCAGGTCGCCCAGCCACTGCGCGGTGCCGGCCTGCCAGTTGTAGGTGCCGGTGACCTTCTTGCCCAGGAACAGGCCCTTGCGCACCGTCGCCTGGCTCAGCGGCACGTAGCTGTCGCCACGCTTTTCAAACACCGTGCTCTGTTCCAGGTTCAGCCCCAGCACGCTGGCAAAGCCGCGCCGGCCGATCACCTGCATGTCCACCCGCCATTGCGCGCCGCCGGTATGGGTGACGCGCAGGACTGCATCGCCGGCTTCCTTGCCCTTGTACAGGGCCTGGTAGGTGGCGGTGAACGGCTCCAGCGGCGGCGCCTCCCACTGCATCGCCGGCAGGGCCGGCGGCAGAGGCGGATCGGCCGCTTGCTGGGCCTGCACGACCGCCACGGTGCACAGCAGGGATGCAATCAGCAGTACTGGCTTGAACAAGGAAGTACTCATGCGGGCAGGGGGGCGAGGGGGGAAGGATGCCAGCGGCCGGGTCAGCAGCGCGTGTGCGCGGCCGTCAACGGTTCAGCTGACCGGCGCAATCTAGGCGCAATGGACTAAACAGGGGGTGAGCGTCCACCAGGAGCTGACCATCCTGTTCAGCCACGCGGCCGGCCACCAGCCACTGCAGGCTGGCGATCAGCAGCGGGTGTTCCACCGTCAGCACCCGCCGGGCCAGGGTTTCGGGGGTGTCGCCGGGCAGTATCGGCACCCGCGCCTGGGCCAGCACCGTGCCGGCGTCCAGTTCGGGCACCACGAAGTGCACGCTGGCGCCATGCTCGGCATCGCCGGCGGCCAGCGCGCGGGCGTGGGTGTGCAGGCCCTTGTACAGCGGCAGCAGCGACGGATGGATATTGACCAGGCGGCCCTCGAAGCGGGCCACGAAGGCCGCGCCGAGGATGCGCATATAGCCGGCGCAGACGATCCAGTCCGGGGCGAAGCCGGCCAGCGCATCGCCCAGTGCGGCATCGAAGGCGTCGCGGTCGGGGAAGTCGCGTGGCGCACGGGCCCAGCGCCGCGCGGCGGGCACGCTGTGCAGGGCCGGGGCCTCGGGTTTGTCCGACAGCACGCCGACCACCTCGGCATCGAGCTGCCCGGCGGCGATCGCGGCCAGGATCGCCTGCAGGTTGCTGCCGCGGCCGGAGGCCAGCACCGCGATGCGGCTGGGCGCGTTCATCGGCGCAGCTCCCGGCGCGCCAGCGGCCACGCCAGCACGCTGCCCAGGGTGGCCAGCAGCATGTCCGCATGCGCATCCCACAGGTCGCCCTGCTGGCCGTTGTACGACTCGGCCGCTTCGGGCGACAGCAGCAGCGCGATGCCCCACTCGAACCATTCGTAGACCAGGCTGGAACACATCACCATCATCACCGCCAGGCTGAAGGCCTGGCCGAGGCGCAGTGCCGGCCAGGCGTGCCGCGCCAGCTGGACCAGGGCCGGGGTGAAGCAGACGCCGTAGAGGAAATGGATCAGCCGGTCGAAGTGGTTGCGCTGCCAGCCGAAGGCAGCATTGGGCGACCAGTGCAGCGCCGCCTGCAACCAGGCATCGTAGGGGACATTGGAGTACAGCCAGCGCGCGGCGATGCAGTGGATGGCGATGAAGGCGCAGATCGCGGCGAAGGCGCCGCTGCCCAGCGTCCAGCGGCGGTCCACCCACCACAACGCGGCCAGCCCGAGCACGGTCAGGGTGCTGTGCAGGGTCTGTTCCAGCGGCCACTGCGGATCGATCCAGCTGGCCGCGAACACGGCCAGGACGGTGGCGAAGGCGGCTTTCTTGGCGGTGCTCATCGGTGGCGCAGGCAGGGCGGGGCGGTTCATCGCAGCAGGGTCGGGCGCATCAGGCACCGACCGGCGGGCGCGCAGGCGGGAAACGCTCGCGTACCGAACTGCGCGACAGCACCAGCAGGGTGAATACCCCCAGGATGGTGCCCAGCGGCATGCAGGCGCAGGCGATGCCGGCCACCACCATGCACAGCAGGTGGCGGCGGCGCTGGGCCAGGCAGCGCCCGGCATAGATCAGATAGCCGGCCAGGGTCATGCCCAGCGCGATGAACAGCAGCGCCATCAGCACGAACACCCAGCCCACCACCTGCGGCGTGAGCTGGTCGGCCGCCGTGCCCTCGCCGGGCACCGCGCCGACGATCATCGCCACCCCCAGCGCCACGTAGATCAACGGGAACAGCGCGAAGAACGCGGTCAGCCCACCCAGCACATAGTGCAGGATCGACAGCACGCGCAGCTGCGCATCGTCGTCGTAACGTTGCACGGGCGCGGCCGGCGAGGCCGGCAGCGGCGGCGGAGCGGGGGCATCCATGCGGGGCTCCATGGAATGGATCAACCGATCCGGACGCGTTCGGCACCGTCGGTGACGGTGACCTCGCCGATGGTCCAGTGCTCCAGGCCCTGTGCGGCCACGGCGGCGGACACCGCCTGGACCTGGTCGGCGGCGACGATCAGCACAAAGCCGATGCCGCAGTTGAAGGTGCGCCACATTTCGCTGTCGGCCACGACGCCTTCCTTCTGCAGCCACTGGAAGACCGGCGGCAGGGTCCACGCATCGGCCTGGATGTCCAGGCCCAGGCCATCGGGCACCACGCGGATGATGTTCTCGGTCAGGCCGCCGCCGGTGATGTGCGCCATGCCGTGGATGGCCGCGCCGTGGGTTTTCAGCAGTGCCAGAATCGGCTTGACGTACAGGCGGGTCGGGGCCATCAGCGCATCGACAAGCTTGACCCCGCCGTCCAGTTCGAGGTCGGCCGGGCGGCCGGCGCGGTCGTAGATGCGGCGCACCAGCGAGTAACCGTTGGAGTGCGGGCCGGAGGAGGCGATGCCGATCAGCACGTCGCCGGCGGCCACGCTGGCGCCGTCCTTGAGTTCGCTCTTTTCGACCCCGGCCACGGTGAAGCCGGCCAGGTCGTACTCACCGGGCGGGTACATGTCGGGCATTTCCGCGGTTTCCCCGCCGATCAGCGCGCAGCCGGCCTCGGCGCAGCCGTTGGCGATGCCGCCGACCACCGCCGCGGCGGTGTCGATGTCCAGCTTGCCGGTGGCGAAGTAATCCAGGAAGAACAGCGGTTCGGCGCCCTGCACCAGCACGTCGTTCACGCACATGGCCACCAGGTCGATGCCGATCGTGTCGTGCCGCCCCAGCTGTTGTGCCAGCTTCAGCTTGGTGCCCACCCCGTCGGTGCCCGACACCAGCACCGGCTCGCGGTACTTGCCGGACAGGTCGAACAGCGCGCCAAAGCCCCCCAGGCCACCCATCACTTCAGGGCGGAAGCTGCGCTTGACCAGCGGCTTGATGCGCTCGACCAGCGCGTTACCCGCGTCGATGTCGACACCGGCCTCGCGGTAGGTCAGGGGAGAGGGGTTGGACGGGGAGTTGGTCACGGGCGTCGGCGCTGCGCTGGGGTGAAAGCGGGATTTTAACAGGCCACGTTGGCGCGCAGGCCCTATTCGGGCAACAATTCCCCCCGGATACGCTCAATGGAAGTCCTGATGCGCCGCAGCCTCTTTATGATGATGTTCCTCGCGCTATGCCTGCCGGTGGCCACGATGGCCCAGAGCGGCCTGCGTACCGAAGGCGATGTGGCTACTGCCAGCGGGGCCTACGAGGCCGAAGTGCCGGTCAACAGCCAGGCCGACGGCGACCGCAACGGCGCCCTGGCCCGGGCGCTGGGCAACGTGCTGGCCAAGCTGTCCGGCGACCGCAGCGTGATGGGCCGCCCCGGCGTGGCCCAGGCCCTGCGCGGGGCCAAGGACTACGTGGCCAGCTATGACTACCGGCAGGACCAGAGCACCTCGGCCAGCGGGGCGCCCAGCTTCCGCACCATGCTGGTGGCGCGTTTCCGCCAGGATGACGTGGACGGCCTGATCTCGGCCCTGGGCCTGCCGCTGTGGCCGCAGCCGCGGCCCAAGCCGGTGGCCTGGCTGGCCATCGACGATGGCTCCGGCCCGCGCCTGGTCAGCGTCCAGCAGGCCAATGCGGCCCGTCCGTTGCTGAACCGTGCGGTCGAGCGCGGCTACAAACTGGGCCTGCCCACCGGCAGTGCCGCCGAACAGGCCCTGGTCGGCGCGATCTGGCGCCAGGACACCGCCGCGGTGGCCCGTGCCTCGTCGCGCTATGCCCCGCCGATGCAACTGGTCGGCAAGCTGTACCGGGCCAACGGCGGTTGGGTGGCCGACTGGGTGTTCGTCGACGGTGGCAAGGAACTGAACAAGTGGACCACCAAGGACAGCGACGCCCGCCGCGCCATGGCCGGTGGCGCCGACGGTGCCGCCGATGCGCTGGTGCGCCGCTACGCCAAGGCCGGGGCGGCCACCGGGGCGGCCGGTACCTACACCATCGCGGTGACCGGGCTGGACAGCGCCGAGGACTACATGCGCCTGGCCGCCGGCCTGCGCGAGAGCCCGGTGGTGCGCAACATCACCCCGCTGCGCGCCTCCGGCAACCGCCTGGAGCTGGCCCTGGAGATGACCACCGGCCTGGCCGGGCTGAACCGCATGCTGGGCGACAACGGCGTGATCGTGCCGTTGGCACCGTTGCCGGTGCCCGATGATGGCGACCCGACCACCACCGCGCCGCGCCCGGCCAGCAACGAGTACCGACTGCGATGATCCTCAGCCCCGAAGCGGAAATCGCGCAGTTCCTGCGCCGCGTCAAGTACGTGCTGCTGGCGCTGGCGATCGGCTGGGTGGTCTGGCTGTTGGCCCCGATCCTGACCCCGTTCGTGCTGGCCCTGGCGCTGGCCTGGCTGGGCGACCCCCTGGTCGACCGGATCGAGGCGACCGGCCGCTCGCGCAACACCGGCGTGGTGCTGGTGTTCGTGGCGATGATCCTGACCCTGGTGGCCGCACTGCTGGTGCTGGTGCCGATGATCGAGCGCCAGATCGCCACCCTGATCGCGGCCATCCCGCAGGCGCAGACGTGGCTGATGCAGACCGGCATCCCGTGGTTCGAGCAGAAGACCGGGCTGGAGATCATGCAGTGGCTGGACCCGGACCGGCTGATCGAGTGGGTGCGCAGCCACTGGCAGCAGGCCGGTGGCTTTGCCAAGACCTTCTTCGGCTATGTCTCGCGTTCGGGCTTTGCGATGGTGACCTGGGTGGTCAACATCCTGCTGCTGCCGATCCTGGCGTTCTACTTCCTGCGCGACTGGGACAAGCTGGTGGAGCGGGTGGCCTCGATGATCCCGCGCAACCACATCGGCACCATCACCAAGCTGGCCCGCGAATCGGATGAAGTGCTGGGCGCGTTCATCCGCGGCCAGTTCCTGGTGATGATCGCGCTGGGCGTGGTCTACGCGGCCGGGTTGTCGCTGGTCGGGCTGAAGCTGGGCCTGTTGATCGGCCTGGTGGCCGGGCTGATCAGCTTCATTCCCTACCTGGGCGCCACCACCGGCGTTGTGATGGCGGTCGGTGCGGCGCTGGTGCAGGCGCAGGGTTTCGACCTGAAGCTGCTGGTCCTGGTTGGCGTCGTATTCACCGTGGGCCAGCTGCTGGAAAGCTATGTGCTGACCCCGCGCATCGTCGGCGACAAGATCGGCCTGCACCCGGTGGCGGTGATCTTCGCGGTGATGGCCGGCGGCCAGCTGTTCGGCTTCCTGGGCATGCTGCTGGCGCTGCCGGTGGCGGCGGTCAGCAACGTGCTGCTGCGCTATGCGCACCAGCGTTACCGGCAGAGCGACCTGTATGCCGGCGAGCGTTCGTCGATCGTGCTGGATTCGTACGGCGACAAGCCGGTGACCCTTATCGACACCCTGCCGAAGGCACCCGACCCGCAGTGAGTGTCGTCCCGCAGCTGCCGCTCGCCCTGCGCTACCCGCAGGACGAGCGCCTGGAAACCTTCATCGGTGCCCCCGACGGTGCGCTGGCGCAGCTGCGTGCGATCGCGCTGGGCGCCGCGCACGACTGGGTCTACCTGGAAGGTGCCGCCGGCACCGGCAAGACCCACCAGGCGCTGGCGATGTGTTCGCTGGCCGAACAGGCCGGGCGGCAGCCCACCTACCTGCCGCTGAAGGCGGTGGTGGGGCGTACCCGCGCCGCGCTGGAGTCGCTGGAAGGGCGCGACCTGGTCGCGCTGGACGGGCTGGACGCGGTGGCCGGGCAGCGCGAGGACGAGGTGGCGCTGTTCGATTTCCACAACCGCGCGCGCAGTGCCGGCATCACCCTGCTGTACACCGCCCAGCACGGGCCGGACCAGCTGGGCCTGGCGCTGCCCGACCTGCGCTCGCGCCTGCAGCAGTGCGTGCGCGTGCAGTTGCAGCCACTGGATGACGAAGGCCGCGCGGCGGTGCTGCGCGAACGCGCGCTGCGCCGGGGCCTGGCGATCGACGAAGCGGCGATCGAATGGCTGCTGACCCGCACCGGCCGCGAACTGGGCAGCCTGGTCAGCCTGCTGGACTGGCTGGACCGCGAATCGCTGGCCGCGCAACGCCGCATCACCGTGCCATTCCTGCGCCAGGTACTGGAAGACGGCCCGCACCGATTGTGAGGGCTGGCACGTCGCCGGTAGGATCGGTTCCCAAACGACTGCCGGTGACGGTGATCGACGCGACGAACGCATGACCCGTGCCGGAGCCGCCTTCGATCGGAGGTCATGCCCTTATCGAACGTTGCGCAGCGTAGCGGCAGTCGATCGGGATGCGACCCTGCCAGGACTCAATGCACCGAATGCTCCGTTCGGTGCGTTACCCGCGCCGGGATTGCAGTTCCGCGTCCAACCGGGCCAACCGCTCCGGCGTGCCCACGTCGGTCCAGCGGCCGCGATGATGTTGCCCGCTGACCCGGCTGCGGGCCATGGCATGGCGCAGCAACGGGGCCAGCCCGAACTGCGGCGGGTGGGCGGAGGCGCCGGGGGTGTCGCCGATCACCTCGCGCCAACCGTCGATGATGGCGGGGCGGTAGATCCCGATACCGGCGTAGGTCAGCCGTGCGGCATCGCCCTGGTCGCTGACCCGGCCATCGTCGTGCAGGATGAAATCCCCACGCGGGTGCTGCACGGGGTTGTCGACCAGCACCAGGTGCGCGTCGCCATGCGGCGCGCGCGGCAGCGCGGCCAGATCCAGGTCGGTCCAGATATCGCCGTTGATCACCAGGAACGGCGCATCGCCCAGCACCGGCAGCGCGTTGAGGATGCCGCCGCCGGTTTCCAGCGGCGTGCCGCCCTCGTCGATGAAGTGCAGGCGCAGGCCCCAGCGCGCGCCGTCGCCCAGCGCGGTGGCGAACTGGTCGCCCAACCACGAGGTATTGATCACTACCTCGCTGAAACCGGCCGCGGCCAACCGCTGCAGATGCCACGCGATCAGCGGCTTGCCGCCGGCCACCAGCAGCGGCTTGGGCGTGTGCAGGGTCAGCGGGCGCATGCGCTCGCCCTTGCCTGCCGAGAAGATCAATGCCTTCATGGGCGCGCCAGCACCGGGCTGGCCAGCTGCGCCATTGCCGGCTTGATGCGCTGCTCCAGCAACGCCTGCAACGGTGCCAGCGTGGGATGGCGCGGCAGCACTTCCTCCAGGTAACCGATGAAGCGCGGTGCATCGTCGAAGTAATGGCCCTTGCCGTCGCGATCGCGCAGCCGCACGAACAGGCCGAGGATCTTCAGGTGGCGCTGGATGCCCATCCAATCGGCATCGCGCAGGAACTGCGGCCACGGCCGCACCGGCAGGCCGGCGGCCAGCGCCTGGGTGTGGTAGCGCGCCAGCCAGGCATCGACCTTCTCCAGCGGCCAGCTCAGGAACGCGTCCTTGAACAGGCTGACCGGGTCGTAGGCGATCGGCCCACGTACCAGGTCCTGGAAATCCAGTACCGCCGGGCCGCCGTCGACCGGCATCAGGTTGCGCGGCATGAAGTCGCGGTGGGTCAATACCTGCGGCTGCTGCAGCGCGTTGTCCATCAGCTGCCGGTGCACTCCTTGCAGCTGTTCCAGCGCGCTGCCATCCAGCTGCAGTCCCAGGTGGCGTTGCAGGAACCATTCGTCGAACAGCCCGGCATCGCGTTGCAGCAGCGCCTCGCCGAAGCTGCCCATGCCCTCGGGCACGGCGATCGACTGCAGCCGGATCAGCTGCGCGAACGCCGCATCGAACCAGGCATCGGCGTTGGCAGCATCGATATACCGGGCCAGGGTCGGGCCACCGAGGTCTTCCAGCAGCAGGAAGCCCTGCTCGACATCGCGCTGCAGTACGCGCGGCACGCGCACGCCGTTGGGTTCGAGCAGGTCATGCATGCGCAGCCACGGGCGCACGTCTTCCAGCCCGGGCGGCGAGTCCATCACGATGTGGCTGCCGCGCGCGCTGGTGGCGCGCCAATAGCTGCGGAAGCCGGCGTCGACCGAGGCGCGGTCGAGGGCCAGGTGCGGGTCGGCCAGCGCGGTGCTGGCCCACTGCCGGCGCTGTTGGGCGCGCAGGGGATCGGAAGCAGGATCGTTCATGGACGGGTACGTCGAAGCGGCACCGGGTGGCGCCAGGGAATGAAAAAAAAGGGGGGTAGGGCGCGGCCTCAGCCTTTGCCCTTGCCGGCGCCGCTGACCAGCCGCAGCAGGGCCAGCACCGCCACCGCGCCGAGCACCGCGCCGAGGAAGCCGGCCGGTTCACCGGCGGCATACCAGCCCATGTACTGGCCGAACCAGCCGGCCAGCAGGGCACCGACGATGCCCAGCACGATGGTCAGCAGGCAGCCCATGCGGTTGTTGCCGGGCATGAAGAAGCGCCCGAGCAGGCCGACCAGAAAGCCGACCAGGATGATGTAGAGCCAGCTGGTGCTGCCGAACAGTCCGTTCATGCCAATGCGTCGTTGGGGGGCGTGGACGCAGCCTAGCAAGGCCGGGCTGCGTCCGTCACGCCGCGGCGCTCAGCAGCAGCCGTGGCCGCCGTGGCGGGTGCCGCTGTCGGCGGCTACCGGCGAGCCGCTGGTTTCGCCACGCAGGCTGGCCGCGTAGTGCTCGCTGATCACCTTGGACACGCAGGAAGTGACCTTCTTGCCCATCGGGATGTGCAGGAACTCGTTGGGGCCATGCGCGTTGGAGTGCGGGCCGAGCACGCCGGTGATCATGAACTGCGCGCCGGGGAACTTCTCGCCGAGCATGCCCATGAACGGAATCGAGCCGCCTTCGCCCATGTACATCGCCGGCTTGCCGAAGAAGGTCTGGCTGGCATCGTCGATGGCCTGGGTCAGCCACGGCGCCATCGCCGGGGCGTTCCAGCCACTGGAGGCCTTTTCCAGGTCCAGCTTCACTTCGGCGCCATTGGGCGGGTCGCGCAGCAGGGCTTCCTTGAGCAGCTCGCCGCAGGCCTTGCCGTCAGCGGTCGGCGGCAGGCGCAGCGACAGCTTCACCGCCGTATGCGGGCGCAGCACGTTGCCGGCCGAGGCCAGCGGCGGCATGCCGTCCACGCCGGTCACCGACAGCGCCGGGCGCCAGGTGCGGTTGAGCACCAGCTCGGTGAGGTCCTCGTTCATCGGCACCAGGCCGTCGACCATCGGGAATTTCTCGAAGATCGCGGTGTCCACCACGTCGGCGGCACGCTTGGCCTGTTCCAGGCGCTCGGCCGGGATGTCCACGTTCATGCCCTCGATCAGGATGCGGCCGGTGTTCTCGTCCTCGATGCGCGAGATCAGCTGGCGCAGCAGGCGGAAGCTGGACGGCACCACGCCGGAGGCATCGCCGGAATGGACGCCTTCGTTGAGCACCTTGACCGAGAAATTGCCGCCGGTCAGGCCGCGCAGCGAGGTGGTGCACCACAGCTGGTCGTAGTTGGCGCAGCCCGAATCCAGGCACACCACCAGCGACGGCTTGCCGATGCGGTCGGCCAGGTGGTCGACATAGGCCGGCAGGTCGTAGCTGCCCGATTCCTCGCAGGCCTCGATCAGCACCACGCAGCGCGCGTGCGGCAGGCCCTGTTCCTGCAGCGCCAGCACCGCGGCCAGCGAGCCGAACATGGCGTAGCCGTCATCGGCGCCGCCGCGGCCATACAGCTTGTCGCCACGCAGCACCGGCACCCACGGGCCCAGGTCGTCGTCCCAGCCGGTCATTTCCGGCTGCTTGTCCAGGTGGCCGTAGAGCAGGATGGTGTCGTCGCCGGTTTCGGCGCCAGTGGCGGGGATTTCCAGCAGCAGCAGCGGCGTGCGGCCTTCCAGGCGCACCACCTCCACGGTCAGACCGGGCAGGTTCTGGGCCCGGGCCCAGGTTTCCATCAGGGTGACCGCCTGCTCCATATAGCCGTTTGCGACCCAATCGGCGTCGAACATCGGCGATTTGTTCGGGATACGGATGTAATCGACCAACTGCGGGACGATCTCGCTGTCCCACTTTTCACTGACGAATTGGCCGAGTTTGGCGCTGTCCATCTGAAACTCCAATCGCTTTGGCAAGTCCTCACATTCTACGCCGGTGCCGGGGGTAGGGATTTCCCTACATCACGTCGGGTATTTGGCCTGCTGTGTGAAGGTGCTGTGGACGATAGGCTATGTGTATGTGGTGAGGGACGCTGATGCCTCCGACGGGATAGCCGGCGGGTACCGGTCCAGAACCACAAGGAGTAACAAGGTGGGGCCTTGGTTTTCGTGGAAGGCGCTTGCGCTGGGACTGCTGTTGATCGGCGCCGCACACGCGGCCGACCGCATCGACATCAATACGGCAGATGCGTCGACGCTGCAGCAGGGATTGACGAACGTGGGGCCCCACAAGGCCGATGCGATCGTAGCGTACCGGCGACAACACGGACCTTTCCTCCGGGTCGAGGACCTGGCACGGGTGAAGGGGATAGGGACAGCAACGGTCGAACGGAATCGACGGCGGATGACGGTGGGGACCATGAAGGCCCCTGCGGCGGAACCCCCCAGGAGGGTGGTGCCAGCGTCCGTACCAAGGCGGTGACCAGACAGGACAGGTCGGGGACAGGCACGGAGCCGGTCACTGGCTGCCGCGCAGGAGGCGCGGTGGCACCGACACACGCAGGGAAGCGGCACGCACGGATGCAGCGCGGAAGGATTGGCGCCGATCCACCAGGATGGTGGCATCCAGGCCCGGGATGGGGCTGCGATGGCGAACGGACATACGGCCGAGTGCAGGAAGCATGGCCGGCACCCAAACTGGGCAGGACGCACAGGGGGAAGGCGGGATGCCGACAGGGACGTGAAGATTGCCCGGTACTGCACAGGAGGTGCGGCCGGGCAATTTCTTTTTGGGGTGACTGAAACGACGGACAGGGCAGTTCGTCATGCGCGCAGATCCCAGCCTTCGGCAGGGCGTCATCCACGCATGGCGTGGATCTACCCGTTGGATCGTCGGTGTCGGTGGCAGCGCCACGCCATGCGTGGCTGCGCGCGGTTTTCGCGAACGCAGGCAGGCACTTGGTGTAGCGTGGCTTGATCTCTTCGAATGGATGCACGACATGGCAGTACGCAGCACGCTGTTGAGTCTGGCGCTCGGGACGCTGCTGGCGACCGGGATGCTCCCCGCCACGGCCGCCAACAGTGCGCCGACGGCCAGCACCGCCACCGAGGCCCCGCGCGGCCCGACCGACCTCAAGCCCGGGCAGTTCCTCTGGCACCCGGAGATTTCCCCGGCCGGGCCGATCGTGCTGGTGGTCAGCCTGGATGAGCAGCGCGCCTACGTGTACCGCAATGGCATCGCCATCGGCCTGAGCACGATCAGCTCGGGCAAGGCCGGGCACGAAACGCCCACCGGCGTGTTCACCATCCTGCAGAAGGACAAGGACCACAAGTCCAACCTCTACAACAGCGCGCCGATGCCCTACATGCAGCGGCTGACCTGGGACGGCATCGCCCTGCATGGCGGCAGCCTGCCCGGGCATCCGGCCTCGCATGGCTGCGTGCGGCTGCCGCAGGCGTTCGCGCAGAAACTGTTCGGCCAGACCAAGCGGGGCGATACGGTGGTGGTGGCCGATGCCAAGAGCGCGCCGATGACGCTGGCCTACCCGGCGGTCCTGGCCCCGGTCAACAGCACCGGCAAGCCGCTGGCCGAAACCACCGGTGCGCCGGAACACTATTGGAACGATGCCGCCGCGCCCAGCGGCCAGGTCGGCATCCTGGTCAGCCTGCACGACCAGCGCCTGTACGTGCTGCGCGATGGCGTGCTGATCGGCGAGTCGCGGTTGGAAGCCAAGGCGCTGCCGGCGTTCGAAGGCACCACGCTGTTTGTGATGCAGCAGGGCTACTCGGACCTGCCCAGTCCGCTGGATGCGCACCAGCGCCTGCACAAGTGGACCGCCTATCCGCTGCTGGGCCAGAGCGCCGGCAATGCCAGCCCGGACCTGCTGGCCACCCCCAGCCTGCCGATGGCGTTGCCGCCGGCCTTTGCCGAGCAGTTGTACAAGGCGCTGGTGCCGGGCACCACGCTGCTGGTGACCAGCCTGCCGGCGGTACGCCCGGTGGCCGATGAACAGAATCTGCAGCCGGTGTTGGAATCGGACGCGGGCGGGTCCACCTTGTAGGCATTGCTCCTGTTGGTATGCCGTCCATGCGCGTGTCCCGGATAACCTCGATGGCCCTGTGCGGGCTGGCGTTGGCCGCCTCGGCCGGCGGCGCATGGGCAGCGCCGGCCGCACTGCCGCCGGCGCAGCTGGCCGACATGCTGGCGCGCGCGGCGCCGGGGGCCGACCGCAAGGTGCTGCGGCTGGCGGCCACGGCGATGGCCTGTGCGCTGCGCCGGCCGGAGCTGGGCATCGACCCGACCCGGTTGAGCGTGATCGATTATTCGCGGCCCTCCACCGAACAGCGCATGTGGGTGTTCGACCTGGCCCGGCAGAAGCTGCTGTTCGAGGAATGGGTGGCGCACGGCCGCAACAGCGGCGGCAACCAGACCGAGCATTTTTCCAACCGCGACGGCAGCTTCATGTCCAGCCTGGGTGCGTTCACCGCCAGGGAAACCTACATGGGCGGCAACGGTTATTCGCTGCGCCTGGAAGGACTGGAGCCGGGCTTCAACGACCATGCGCGCGACCGCGCCATCGTCATCCACGGCGCGCCCTACGTGAACCCGACCATGGCCCGGTTGCAGGGTCGGCTGGGCCGCAGCCTGGGCTGCCCGGCGGTGCGGCTGACCGTGGCCAGGCCGCTGATCGACAGCCTGCGCGGTGGCACGCTGGTGTTCGCCTACTACCCCGACAAGGACTGGCTGGCCCGCTCGCAACTGCTCGGCCCGGACTGCGGCGGCAACGCCGGCTGAGGCACAATGGCGGCATGTCGACCGATACCGTCCTGAGCGCTGCCACGCGCGTGATTTACCGTGGCGAGTACCGCCGCGAACGCTGGCGTAACGGCCTGGGCTGGACCCGCGAAATCCTGCGGGTGCCCGACCACGATGACTGGCAGGTACGCCTGTCGATCGCCGAGATCGAACAGGATGCCGCGTTCTCTTCCTTCCCCGGCGTGGAGCGTGAACTGGTGCTGCTGCAGGGGCAGGGCCTGCGCCTGCGTTTTGGCGACGGGGCGCTGCACACCCTGTTGCCGCCGCACGACCGGCTGCGGTTCGCCGGTGAGGCGCAGGTCGCTGGCGAGCTGGTGGACGGGGTGACCCACGATTTCAACCTGATGTGGCGGCGCGATGCGATCGATGCCGAGTTGCTGCACCGGCCGCTGGTGGGCAGCATGTTCTTCTTCACCGAAGCGGATACCGCCTGGGCGATCCACCTGTTGTCCGGACAGGCGCAGTTCGACGGCGACACCGACCTGCCGCCGTTGGAAGCCGGCGATACCGCGTGGCTGGCCGCCGGTGAGCGGCGGCGTTTTGCGTTGCATGGGGGTGGGGAGTTGTTGGCGATCCGGATTTCACCGGGGAAACCTCCACTTGCATGACGACACCGCCAATCAACGGCTGCTGACCCGGATCAGGGAAGCACGGCAGGCGTTGCTGCAGGGGCACTGCTCTCCCGCCGAGATGGCGAGCACGTTGCTGGTAAATGGCCGTGCGTTGGATGCGATGCCATATGCATTGATCCGAACGTTCGAGAGCCTCTCGATGGATTTTGAGATCGCATCTTGGTGCGATGAGGAGGGTACGGAGCCGGACCTGCGTGCCGCATTGCAGGGCCTGGACCGATGGCTGGATGACGTAGCGCAGTTGCAGCGGTAGGGTCGCATCCCGATCCACTGCCGATACGCTTCGCAACGTTCGGCAAGGGCATGACCTGCGATCGAAGGCGACTCCGGCACGGTTCATGCGTCCGTCGCGCCGGTCACCGTCACCGGCAGTCGTTTGGGAACCGACCCTACCGAAGCGTGCGGTGCATTGGAGCTTTGGTAGGGTCGCATCCCGATCGACTGCCGATACGCTGCGCAACGTTCGGTAAGGGCATGACCTGCGATCGAAGGCGGCTCCGGCACGGTTCATGCGTTCGTCGCGCCGATCACCGTCACCGGCAGTCGTTTGGGAACCGACCCTACCGGCGGCGTGCGGTGCATTGGAGCTTTGGTAGGGTCGCATCCCGATCGACTGCCGATACGCTGCGCAACGTTCGGTAAGGGCATGACCTGCGATCGAAGGCGGCTCTGGCACGGTTCATGCGTTCGCCGCGCCGATGCACATCACCGGCAGTCGTTCGGGAACCGACCCTACCGGCGATGCGCGATGGCCGTTGCTCAATACACGTCGCGCCGATACCGTCCGGCGACGATCAATGCTTCCTTGCCTTCGCGCCCCAGCGCCTGTTCGATCACTGCATCCACCGCCGGGGCCATGCCCTGCAGGCTGCCGCAGACCAGGACGGTGGCACCGTCGCGTACCCACTGGCGCAGCTCGTCCAGGCGCGCCTGCAGCCGGTCCTGCACGTAGCGGTGTTCACCGCCATCGCGGCTGAACACCGTATCCAGGCGCTGGATGCCCCTGGCCTGATGCCAGACGCTGAGTTCATCGCCAAAGAAGAAATCGTGGGCCTGGGTGCGCTCGCCGAACAACAGCCAGTTGCGTCGCGCGCCGGCGTCGATGCGGGCGCGCAGATGCGCGCGCAACCCGGCAATGCCGGTGCCGTTGCCGATCAGGATCAACGGTGCGTCATGCGCCGGGGCATGGAAATTCGGGTTGCTGCGGAAGCGCAGGTCGATGCGGCCGCCCAGTTCGGCGTGGTCGCACAGCCAGCCGCTGCCCAGCCCGGGCGTGCCGTCCGGGCGCAGCTGGCGGCGCAGCAGCAACAGCACCTGGCCTTCCACGGGCATGCTGGCGATGGAGTACTCGCGGTGCGGCAGCGGCCGCAGGCTGGTCACCAGCGCAGCCGCGTCATCGGCGGGCAGCTCATCGGCGCCCGGCAGATGCGCGCGCGATAGATGGGTACGCAGGGTCTGCCCGTCGATCATCCGGGCGCCGTCCATTCCGGCCTCGGCCAGCCACGCCTCCACCGCCGCCGGCGCGTGCCGCGGGCCGATCTCCACCACGTCGCCGGCCTGCCACGCGGGCAGCACGCCGTCGGCCGGCACCAGCGCCACCTGCCAGGTCGGCGCGCCCGGGCTGCCCGGGTTCTGCAGCGCACGGCTGCGCAACTGCCAGTGCTGGTACTCGGCCGGGTTCCAGTCGGGCAGGTCGGTGGCGCTGCCGCCAAGCTGGCCCAGCAGCTGCTGCCAATGGCGCAGCGCGGCCGGGTCGGCGTTGTCCACCTCGACCGTGTCGAACAACGGATGCGCACCGTGCTGGCGCAACCACGCATCGAGCTGGTGGCCGAAGGCGCAGAAATGCCCGTAGCTGCGGTCGCCCAGGGCCAGCACGGCGTAGTGCAGTTGCGGCACGGCCAGCGCCTGCGGCATGACGTTGCGCAGGAATGGCAGCGCGTGGTCGGGCGCATCACCTTCGCCGGTGGTGCTGGCGATGAACAACACCCGGGTGGCCTGCTGCAGCGTGCCGGCATCGATCTGGTGCAGGCCGCGCAGCCGCACCGGCAACCCGGCCGCGCGCAGTGCCTCGGCGCTGCGTTCGCACAGCTGCCGGGCGAACCCGGTCTGGCTGGCCCAGACCAGCAGGATCGGCGCGGGTCCGCCGGTGGCGATGGCATCTTCGTGCGGGCGCCCGCGCCACCAGATCAGGGCGCACAGCGCGGCATAGCCGGCCACGCTGCCGGCTGCCCAGCGCCAGCGCGCGGCCAGCGGTGCGCCCTGCCACCAGCTTTCCTGCAGGTGCAGGCGCAGCAGCAGCCAGGCCAGTACCGCCAGCAGGGTGATCACCAGCAGGTTGCCAACGGCGGCGCGCGAGGGGCGGCTCATGCCGGCCGCGCCTGGGGCGCATCGAGCAGCCGCGCGAAGGCCGGGCTGAGGTGTTCTTCGATGCCGTGCGCGCCGCGGCAGACGAAGCGTGCGGCCAGGCCATGGGCCTGGGCGAAGGCAAGGCCCTGCGCATGGCCCATCACGGTCAGCGCGGTGGCCCAGGCGTCGGCGTGCATCGCATCGCGCGCGGCGACGGTGACCGCCGCGGCGGCGCGCTTCACCGGCGCGCCGGTGCGCGGGTCCAGGGTATGGCTGAACTGCGCGCCGTCCTGCTCGAAATGGTGCCAGCGGTCGCCGGAGGTGGCCACGGCCAGGTCGTCCAGCGCCAGCACGCGTGCCGGCAGGTCGGTGCCGGCGTCTTCTTCGGGGCCGGCGTCCACCAGCACGCGCCACGGTTGGCCATCGGGCTTGTGACCGTAGCCGTGCAGTTCGCCGCCTACCTCCACCAGTGCGGCCGGCACGCCCTGCTGGCGCAGCCACTGGCTGGCCTGGTCCACGCCGAAGCCCTTGGCGATGGCCGACAGGTCCAGGTCCAGGCCACCGGGCTGCAGCAGTTGGCCGGCCTGCCAGTGCAGGCGCTGCCAGCCGCAGCGGGCGCGGGTGGCGGTGAGCAGGGATGGGTCGGGGATGCGCCGGGCCTGTGCCTGCGCGCCGAAGCCCCACAGCGCCACCAGCGGGCCGACGGTGGGATCGAAGGCGCCGTCGCTGCGCCGGGCCACGTCGATGGCGCAGTCGAGCACGCGGGCAAACAGCGCCGGCGGTGTGTGTGTGGTTCCCGCCGCTGCGCGGTTGAACCGGGAGATGTCGCTATGGGCTTCCCAGGTGCTCATCTGCGCCACGATGGCGTCGAGCCGGGCCTGGATGCCGGCATGCAGCGGGTGCAGGTCGCAGGTGCGCGCCACGGCCAGTTTTACCTGCCAGGTGGTGCCCATGGTGTGGCCACCGAGGCTGGCGATGTCGATATCTGCGTCGTTCATGGGGTGGGCATGGCGGGCGTGCCGCCCTGCGCCGGAAGGCGTCTGGTAGGCGCCCCCTTGCTGTGCAAGGGGGCGCGGAGGGGAGCGGGAAGGTGCGCGCAACAACCGCCAACGGCGGTTACTGCGGCAGCACTTCCAGCGTGGCCACGTAGCTCAGGCGGCGGGTCTTGGCCTGCTTGAGCGAGGTCTTCTTGTCTTCGCTGCCGGTTTCCAGCCAGTACATGCCCGCTTCGGGCCAGGTCACCGAGAACTCGCCCTTCTTGTCGGTGGTGACCTTGATCTCGTCCTGGGCGTTGCGGTAACGGGTGCCACCGCGAGTGATCTCGAAGGCCAGCCCGGCGCGCGGCTTGCCGTCGATCAGCACGCGGAAGCGCGCGGCTTCACCGGCGACCAGGTCGTTGGGATGGCCCAGCGCGATCATTTCGATGCCCTGCTTGGTCGGCTTGAGCGCGGTGTCGTTCGGGGTGCCGTTGGTGACGAAGGTTTCGATGCGGCCGACCGACTGGGCCACCTGCAGCTTCTTGGCCTTCTTCGGCACTTCGCTGGCGAAGGTGGCCGGGGTGCCGCGCCAGCGCTTGGGCTTGCCGTCTTCTTCCCAGCTGGCCGACAGGCCGTTGTTGACCGAGGCCAGGCGGTAGGTGCCCTGCTGGGCCAGTTCGACGTCGAACACGCTGCGGAACTTGCCGGTGGCTGCGTTCTGCGGCTGCACGACGGTGCCGTCCGGGGCGGTGATGACCAGGCTGTCCAGGCGCAGCGGCACGTGGTTGAAGTAGAACAGGTCGTTGGACACCGCCGCATCGACGGTGATCCACGGGCTGTTGCCGGCGATCACGGTCTGCGAGGGCTGCAGCCAGGCCTTGTGGGCCAGGGCGGAGAACGGAAGTGCGGCGGCCAGGGCGGCGGCTAGGACAAGCGAGCGCTTCATCGAAAAACTCCATGTAGGGATGAGGGGGAGGATGGCCGGGGGGCCATGCCACCGTCGCAGGGCGACGGCCCGGTGGGTACCTGCCCGGCAGGGCAGTAAAGCATCAGGGCTTGGCCGACAGCGTGACCAGGCCCAGTTCGGTGCTGCCCTGCGCCTTGCCGCTCTGTGCGGAGGTCGCCGGCCAGGTGAAGGGGATCTTGAGCAGTTCGCGGCCGCCGACTTCACGCACGGCTTCCACCACCAGAGTGTAGTTGCCCGGGGCCAGGGCTTTCAGTGACGGCTGTTTGTCGTTGAACGACAGCGCGTGCTTGCCGGCCGGGCGGGTCGGGCCGGTCACCCCGTCCACGGGCACGTCCAGGGTGCGGCCGCTCTTGCGCCACCACTGGCGCAGGTCGGGCAACCACTTGGTGCCATGGCCTTCGCTGTTGCCGGTCTGCTGGTACCACACCGACAGGTTGGCGGCGACCTTCTGGTCGGCCCCTTCCAGCCACACGGCCACGTAGGGGCGGTGGTATTCGGCAACGGTGAGCTTGGGCACCTCGACGTTGATGTCCAGGGTGGCGGCATAGGCCGGCGAGGTGGCCAGCAGGCCGCTCAGGGCGATGGTCAGGGTGACGCGCATGGTGCGGCTCCGGAGGGGACGGTCAGTGGATGAGGATCAGGGCGATCAGCAGCGGCACCAGCAGGCCCAGGCCGACCAGCGGCCAGGTCATGCGACGCTGGCGGGCATGCAGGTGCAGCAGGAACAGGCCGGTGATGCAGAACACCAGGCAGGCGGCGGCGAAGACGTCCAGGAACCAGCCCCAGGCGGGGCCGGCGTTGCGGCCCTTGTGCAGGTCGTTGAAGTAGGACACCCAGCCGCGCGAGGTGGCTTCGTATTCCACCGCGCCGCTGTCGCGGTCGATGCTCAGCCAGGCGTCGCCGCCGGGGCTGGGCAGGGACAGGTAGATTTCGCCCTCGGACCATTCGGCCGGGCGGCGGCCGATCGAGATGGCCAGTTGTTCGTCCAGCCAGCGGGCGGTGGCGCGCGGGAGCGGGGCGTTGCCGTCGGCGCGGTCGCCGAGCTTGCCGAGCAGGTCGGCCGGCAGTTCCAGCTGGCGGTTGACCACCTGGGGCTTGGCTTCGATCCTGGCGGCATGGTTCAAGGTGATGCCGGTGGCGGCAAACAACAGCATGCCGATCAGGCATACGGCCGAGCTGATCCAGTGCCACTGGTGCAGGGTGCGCAGCCAGAAGCCGCGGCTTTGTTGTTGCTGCACGCTGGAGGAGGAAGTAGCCACGGTCACTGCATTGGGATCTGGATGCGGATTACACCATTGATGAGAATGGTTCGCAATTTGTTGCTCTTTCGCTTGAAGCCGAAGCCGAAGCCGAAGCCGAAGCCGAAGCAGAGCGGCACTGTGGGCTGCGTGGGCTGCGTGGGCGGTACGGCGGGCATGGGTTCACGGGACACGCCGTAAACCCCGCTCCGCGGCCCGGCCCAGCCGCCGGCGGCTGTGCGTTCGGACGGATGCGAGGCAGCGCCTCGCAGGCAATCTGCCCTCACCCTTGGGGGCTTGGCGAAAACTTGCTCGCATGCGCTGTCCTGCGCATCCGGCAAGGCCGGGGTTGGGCGTCCTGCCCAACCCGTCCGGCGCATGCGCCGGACCCATGTTTTCGACAGTCCCGTGAACCCATGCCCGCCGCACCGTGCACGGTTGGCTGGTGCGCACGGAAGAGCAGGCTCTTTGAGGTTTTTGGGGGGAGGTGCCGAGCATGGCTCGGCACTACCAGGCGCACCGACCATCGGTCGGTAGCTACCGGGAAATGGAACTTTCCGGTAGAGCCGAGCCATGCTTGGCTGCTTGTGCCTCCATGCGGTTGATCTGCCGTCAGAGCTATCCCATCCCGCCGCCCCAATCACAGAACCAGCGACGTGGCGTGCTGTTGCCTCCGCCGCAGTGCACCTCCAATTTCAGAATTTCGCGTTCAGCGAAATCCAGTAGCTGCGGCGCTGGTCCTTGGTCGAATAGTCGTCCACGCAGCTGTATTCGCTGTCGCTGATCAGCGCGCACGACTGCGATACGAAGTCCTTGTCGAACAGGTTGTTGACCCGTGCGTTGACCGTCAGCCAGGTGTTGATGTCCCAGCTGCCGCCGAGGTGGAAGATCGTGTAGTCCTCGTAGTAGCGGGTCTGCGAGGTGCTGACGCCGCCGACGTTGCCGACCAGCGTGTCGCGGTAGCGGTCGTAGCGGCCTTCGCCGATCAGCGACAGGCTCACTGCCTCGCTGACCTGCCAGTTCAGGCTGGCATTGGCCATGTGCCTGGCCGGGTTGCCGGTGATCGGCAGGCCCCGGCCGGCGCCGCTGGTCTGTTCGCTGCGGGTCCAGGTGTAGTTGCCGCGCAGTTGCAGGTTGTCCAGCAGGTCCACCTGCGCGGCCGCTTCCACGCCACGGGTTTCGGCCTTGTCGATGTTCACGCTCTGGCTGAAGGTGCCATAGCCCAGCGCCGCCCAGCCCGGGCCGATGTCCACGCAGTAGCTGCCGTCGTTGGGCGCCACTTCGCAGTTGGCGAACGTGCCGCCGCTGGCGATCTTGTCGTCGAACTTGTTGAGGAAGCCGGTGACGTTGAAGCCCCAGCGGTCGCCCTGGTAGTACGCGGCGACTTCGTAGTTGGTGCTGGTTTCCGGCTGCAGGTTCGGCGAGCCGACCAGCGGGATCACGCCCTGGCCGCCGAAACCGACGATGCCGGGGAACAGCTGGTCCGGGCGCGGGGTCTTGTAGCCGGTGCTGACACCGCCCTTGAGGGTCCACGCGTCGTTGGCGTTCCACACCAGGTAGGCGCGCGGGCTGACATGGCTGCCGAAGATGTTGTGGTCGTCGTAGCGCACGCCGACGGTGGCGGTCAGGGTGTCGGTCAGCGACCAGTTGTCCTCGGCGAACAGCGCCCACATGCGGTGCTGCTGCCTGACGTTGTCCTTGTAGCCGGCGCCGTCCATGCCGAACACGCCATCGACCATGTCGGTGTCGTTGTACTGGCCGCCAACGGTGAGCTTGTGCGCGCCGAAGGTCAGGTCGAGCATCGTGTCCAGCACGTTGCCTTCCAGTTCCATGGTGCGCAGCGGGCGCGGCAGGAATGCCTGCAGCCGCGTCATCTCGGCCGGGTTGAGCGCGCCCAGCCCGTTGCGCGCGCCGGCGGCGCAGTTGGCCGCCGCGCCGGTGCGGCGGCAGACATCGTTCCACAGCGTCTGCAGGTTGGCGCGCTCGTCCAGGGTCAGCGGCAGCGAGCGGCCCAGGTTGTTGCTGGTGATGTGGGTCAGCGTGGTCTGCCAGGTGCCGAACGCGTAACGGCCCTGGTGGGTCAGCGCCAGCTGGTCGCGTTCATAGCGCTGGTAGGCGGTATAGCCCACCCGCGGCTGCACCACCCGGCGGGAGACGGTACCGCTGCCGTTCGGGTTGGGGATGGTCGCGCTGCCGACCCGCCACAGGCTGACCAGGCTGTCCAGGGTGCCGGTCTGGCCTTGGCTGTTGTCATACTTCTGGCGCGACACGTCGTAGTCCAGCCACAACTCGTGGTCGTCGTTGACGGTGAAATTCAGCCGCAGGCCGGTGTTCCAGTTGGTGTTGGCCACCGCCTTGCCGCCGCCACCGAAGCCGATGCTGCGCGACCACAGCGTGCCGTCCGGCAACGGCAGGTCGTCCCATTCCGGATTGGACGCCTTGGTGTCGTAGTAGCTGCCGCGCACCGACAGGCCCAGCCGGTCCTTGACCAGCGGGCCGCTCAGGTAGAGATCGGTGCTGCGCGCATCGCCGAACTGGTCGTCCTGCTGCACGGTGAAGCCCTGGGTGAGCGAGCCATGCCAGTCGGCCTGGTTGCGGCGGGTGATGATGTTGATCACCCCGCCCATCGCGTCGGAGCCATACAGGGTGGACATCGGCCCGCGCACCACTTCGATGCGCTCGATCGCATCCAGCGGCGGCATGTAGGAGAACTGGCTGCCACCGAAATTGTTCGGATACAGGTTGCCGGCATTGCTCTGGCGGCGGCCGTCGATCAGCACCAGGGTGTAATCGGAGGGCATACCGCGCATGGAGATGGTGGCGCGGCCGTTCTTGTCGGTTGGTTCCATGCCCACGTCGATGCCTTCGACGTCGCGCAAGGCATCGACCAGGCTGGTGTAGGGCCGCCTGCTCAGTTCCTCGCGGCTGATCACGCTGATGCTGGCCGGGGCATCGGCGATCTTCTGCTCGAAGCCGGCGGCGGTGACCACCACCTTGTCCAGCGTGGTCGGCGCGGCGGCGCCATTGGCCAGGGCCGGGCCGCTCAGGGCGCCGAGCAGGGCCAGGCACAGGGTGTGGCGGGAAACGGACAGGCGGGCACGCTGGCGCTGGGCCATGGGGGGAACCTCGGAAAGGAAAGACGGACGCGGGCGCCGCGGCCGGTGGCCGCAGCGGTGCAGGAAGCAGTGGGATGCCCTTGGGGGCGGGGAAACCTTCAGCCGGCGTGGCGCGGGGCGCTCACGCGCCGGTCGGGATCAGCCCTGCGGCGGGGCCTGGCCGCGCTGTACGCGCAGCCCGGGGGCCGCCGGCAACGGCGTGGCCGGGGCCGAGCCCACCGCCGGGGCGGTCTGCGGCGGCAACGGCAGCAGCGTGGCCATCAGCGTATCCAGTGCCTCCGGCAATGCCGGCGGCCGGGGCTGGGTGGCCGGCGCGGGGCGCGCGCTGGCGGTCCGGCGCGGCTTGGCCGGGGTTTCTTCCTGCAAAGGGGCTTCACCGCCGCCGGCCAGGCGTTCTTCCACCGGCAACTGCAGCACCAGCGCGGTGCTGCCGGGCAGCGTGAGCTCCAGCACCGGCAGGCCGGCCACCAGCATCGACAGCAGCGCCAGCCAGGCCAGCACGACGGCCAACGCCGGCCGCTGCCCGCGCATGGCGGGGGCGAAGCTGCGGTGGCGGTGTGGATGGCGCAAGAACAATCCTCTGCTGGGCGTGGCCCAGGGGGAGCCGGCGCGGCGGGATTGTAGGTGAGATTGGTTATCCAACGCAAATGGGAATGATTTGCGACTGTGTGAGGTGTTCGGTCCGACGCTGTTGCTGCGTCCACGGCTCAGCGCGCTGCGCTTACACCTCGCTCCAGCGCCGCAGCAGGTTGTGGTACACCCCGGTCAGCTGCAGCACCGCATCGGCGTCGGCGCCGCCGCCCCGCAGGGCCTGGATCGCCGTGTCCATTTCCAGCAGCATGCGCCGCGCGCTGTCGTCGCGGACCATGCTCTGCACCCAGAAGAACGACGCCAGCCGCGCGCCGCGGGTGACCGGGTTGACGCGGTGCAGGCTGCTGGACGGGTACACGATCAGGTCGCCGGCCGGCAGCTTCACCTCATGCTCGCCGTAGGTATCGCTGATCACCAGTTCGCCGCCGTCGTAGTCCTCTGGCGGGCTCAGGAACAGCGTGCACGACACATCCGAACGCAGGTGCGTGCGCTGGCCGTCCTCGGTGGTGATCATCACCGCCCCATCGACGTGGAAGCCGTACTCGCCCCCACCCTGGTAGCGGTTGAAGCGTGGCGGCAGGATCCGCAGCGGCAATGCCGCTGCGAAGAACAGCGGGTGGCGTTCCAGTGCGGCCAGCACTACCCGGCCCAGCTCGGCCTTGACCTGCGAGGTGTCGGGCAGCTGCTGGTTGCGCTTGACCTGCGCGCCCTGCGCACCGACGGTTTCGCGGCCATCGGTCCAGTCGGCCGCAGCCAGGCTGCGTTGCAGCAGGGCCAGCTGGTCGGCATGGAGTACATCGGGAACATGCAGCAACATGGGGCGATCCTCGTGCGGCGCGGGGGGATGGCCCCTCGCGCCGCCACTGCATCAGAAGCGGATGTCCGCGCTGAGCAGGAACGAGCGCGGGGCGCCCGGGGTGTAACGGTAGCCGCTCTTGTTGATCGCGGCCACGTACTGTTTGTCGAACAGGTTGTAGGCGTTCAAGCGCAGCACCAGGTGCGGGTTGATCTCATAGGAGGCCACCGCGTCGTAGACCGTGTAGGACTTGGTGAACGCCGGGGTGCCCACCGCGCCATCGGTGCCGCGGTGCATCTGGCCGGCGTAGCGCACGCCGCCGCCCACGGTCAGGCCGAACGGGAAGCTGTAGCTGGTCCAGCCGGTGAAGGCGTCGCCGGGGGTGTAGGTCAGGTTGCGGGTACCGTCGGCGGCCACGTTGGCGCCTTCCTCCACCTCGGTATCCAGGTGGCTGTAGCCGGCCGATACCGACCAGTTGTCGGTGATGCGGCCCACCGTGGACACCTCGATGCCCTGCACCGATTTCTTGCCGGTCTGGGTCGGGTTGCCGGCGTCGTCGAGCACCTGGGTGTTGATCTCGTTGCTCACCTCGGTCTTGAACAGCGCCACGTTGAAGGCCAGGTTGTCGTCCAGGAAGCTCCACTTGGTGCCCACTTCGACGGTCTTGGCCTTCTGCGGGTCCAGGCTGGGGTTGTCGGCGCTGCTGGCCGAACCGCTCAGCTGGAAGTTGCTGCCGCCGGGGGGCTGCTGGGACAGGGCGTAGTTGGCGTACAGGCTGACGATGTCATCGACCTTGTAGACCGCGCCGATCTTCCAGTTGAGCAGGGTGTCCGAGTGTTCCAGCGAGGGATTGCGCAGCACCGTGCCGACCGGGTTGCTGCCGCAGGCCGGGCCGCGGCCGCCGCACACCGACGCGCTCTGGTACTGGGTCTTGTAATGGTCCGCGCGCAGGCCGGCGGTCAGCAGGAAGCTTTCGCCCAGGTGCAGCGTGTCGAACAGGTATACCGAGGAGGTGGTGGTCTTGCCGTGGCTGTCGGCGCCGTTGTGCGCCCAGGTCAGGCCGGTGGCGTTCCAGTCCGGTGCATACAGGTTGGCCGGCGACCAGGTGGTGCCGCCGGTGGCGGCCTGGCCGAAGCTCTTCAGTTCTTCGCGGGTGAATTCCAGCCCGGTGCTCAGGTTGTGCACGATGCGCCCGGTGCTGAAATCCGCGCGCAGGTTGAGCTGGTCGGTAAGGATGGTGTTCTGCTGGTCCTTGAAGGTGGGCAGGCTGCGCGCCAGGGTGTAGCTGCCCAGGTCGGCCGGGTTGCCGTAGCGGATGTTGCCGGTGGGCGCGCCGTTGCCGCCACGGGCGCCGGTGCCCATGAAGGCGGTCAGCAGGTAATCCTGCTCGGTGCGGCCCCAGCGCGCGGTGTTGGTCAGGCGCACGGCGTCGTTGAAATCGTGCTCGAAGCGGAACGTGGCCATCTTCGCGGTGACATCGTCATGGTCGGCGCGGGTGCCGTAGAAGTTCTCCGGGTTGACCGGGTGGCCGGTCAACTGCTCCAGCGTGGGCTGGGCGGTCCAGCCCGGCAGGCCCAGGGTCGGCACGCCGCCGTCGGGCACGTTGTCCTGGTCCACGTACAGCAGGTTGAGGAAGTAGCGGGTGTTGGTGCCCAGCCCGAACGCCAGCGACGGCGCGATGCCCCAGCGCGAATTGTTGACGTGGTCGCGGCCGGGCTGGTCGCTGTCCTGCCACATGGCGTTCAGGCGCAGCGCGCTGGTGGCGCCCAGTGCCTGGTTCCAGTCGGCGGTGGCGCGCTTCTGGCTGTCGCTGCCAGCCGATACCGTCGCCGATACCGCATCGTGCAGGTTGGCCTGCTTGCTCACCATGTTGATCGCGCCGGTCGGTGCCGAGCGGCCGTTGTCGGTACCGGCCGGGCCCTTGGCTACTTCCACCTGTTCGGTATTGAACACATCGCGCGAGATCGAGCCGATGTCGCGCACGCCATCGACGAAGATGCTGCTGGAGGTATCGAAGCCGCGCATGAAAATGGCATCGCCGGTGTTGCTGTTGCCGTTCTCGCCGGCGTAGAAAGTGCCCACGCCCGGGCTGTTGCGCAGTGCTTCGGTCAGCGTGGTGGCGGCCTGCTGCCTGAACAGGTCGCTGGTGATCACCTGGACGGTCTGCGGGGTGTCCTGCAGCGACTGGGTGAATTTCGGCGAGGCGACCTTGTCGGCCTTGTAGCCGCGCACGCCCAGCACATGCACCTGGTCCAGCGTCTGCGGGCTGGATTGGGCCAGGACCGCGCCCGGCAGGACGGCCAGCCCCAGGCCGGTGACCAGGCTGGCCGTGGCCAGGCTGGCGGCGCTGCGTGCGGGGGAGGAGTGTTTGCGGCTCTTGATCATGGTGGAAAGACCTGGAAAACGAAAAAAGACGGAGGCAGGGCCGGCGCGCAATGGCAGGCGGCCATGCACGCTGGACGAGGGCATCAACGAAAAAACAGCAGCGGGCGTGCAGGCGGGCCGCGCGGCGCGCGCATGGACAGCGCGCCGGCAGGCTCAGGCCAGGGCGGGCGGTGCCTGGGAGGGCGGCAGGCGCTGGGGTTTGGGGCGGAAGACCAGGCCCACCGGTGGCAACGCATGGCCGGCCGGCGCAGCGGCCCGTGCCACGTATTCGGGGCGGCCCGGCAGGGGGCCGCCGGGGCTGCTGCGGCTGGGATCGGGATCGGTTTCGACGCGGCTGGCGCCATGCAGGGCCGGTTCGGGCAGTG
This sequence comes from Stenotrophomonas sp. KH_029, assembly GCF_057839765.1. NCBI lineage: Bacteria > Pseudomonadati > Pseudomonadota > Gammaproteobacteria > Lysobacterales > Lysobacteraceae > Stenotrophomonas > Stenotrophomonas sp. KH_029. The sequence goes on from NZ_CM174498.1 coordinate 1,095,783, forward strand.
GCGGCAACGGCAGCCCGTTGCGCTGGCCCGGGTCGGCCACCGTGATCGGCGATTCCGCCGCGGCCGGCCGTGTCAGTCCGGTCGGATATACCCCGCACAGCAGCCCGAGCAGGCACAGCACTGCAGCTACGCCAAGGCGCAGCGCAGGCAGTCGTGCAGCAGCGGCGGCATCACGTTCGCAAGCCATCGGAAGACGGGCAGGGTCGGGCAATCGGAGGCAATACGATAACAGAAACGATAATGATTCGCATAACCAGTCGGGCGCGACGCCGGACGGTTGCTACCCGATGGCGTTCAGTCGCGGTCGTCGCGGGTCCACACCCCGTCGTGTTCGCGTTTGACCGGGAACCGGGCCACCGGCGAATAGGCCGGCGCGCACAGGGCGCGGCCATCGCGGATATCGAAGCGCGCGCCATGCAGCACGCACTCGATGCTGGCCTCGGCGGTATCGAAGGTGCCCGAGGACAGCTCGAACTCCTCATGGGTGCACTGGTCTTCCAGCGCATACAGCTCGCCGTCCAGGTTGAATACCACGATCGGGGTGCCGGTGACCTCGTCGAAGGTGCTCTTCATCTCGCCGGGGAGCAACTCGGCGCTGGCGCAGACGAAGGTCCAGGTCGCGCTCATGCCCCGGCCGCCAGCGGCTTTTCCAGGATCTCAAAGCGCAGGTCATCGCGCTTGGGCGTGCCGAACCGCGCGTCGCCGTAGGGGAAGGGCTTCTTGATGCCGGTGCGGGCATAGCCGCGGCGCTCGTAGAAGGCGATCAGCTCCTCGCGCACGTCGATCACCGTCATCTGCATCACCGACACCCCCCATTCGCGCGCGGCGTGGGCTTCGGCGGCGGCGATCAACTGCTTGCCGATGCCGCCGCCCTGCAGGGTGGGGTCGACCGAGAACATGCCGAAATAGCCCTTGCCGTGGTCATCGGCCACATGCGCGCAGGCCAGCAGCCGGCCCTCGCGCTCGGCCAGCAGGATGCTGGAGCGCGGCTGGGCCAGGTCGGCCTGCAGGCCCTGCGCGTCGATGCGCGCACCGTCCAGCAGGTCCGCTTCGGTGGTCCAGCCGGCGCGGCTGGCTTCACCGCGGTAGGCCGAGGTGACAAGGGTGATCAGGGCGGGGATGTCGGCGGCAGTGGCCGCGCGGAAGGTTAGGGTGCTCATGCCGACATTCTAGGCGGGGCGGGCGGGCACGGGGAGGGGGCGGTGTTCCTGCCGGTCACCTCGGTGCGGAATGAAAGCGTAGCGCCGGGCTCTACGCGGGAGATTCTGCGGTTGCCGGCGGTAGATCCGACCCGTGGTCGGATGCCGTTGCCATAGAGTGGGGTGAGCAACCGGGGGCGACGTGTGAAATGCTCAAGCCCTTGTGCGAGGAAAACTTATTGGAACGGAGAGCTGAAGGTCCAACATGAATGTGAAATTGTTCGGCAAGCAAGCTGTTAACGAATATCCGGTTCACCTCGAAGAGGTCACGCTGCAGTTGGGGCCGGCGACGGCAAGAAGGATTGCCAAGTTCCTGATGGAATGCGCAGATGAAATGGACAGTTCTCCGCACTGGGAGCATCGGCACCTTTCTGACTGGTGTGCGGCGGAAGATGGCGATGGTGAGGGGGCGGAGATTGTCGTGTTCCGGGAAGCGGAGTAAGTACTGGGCTGGCTTGATAAAATTAGTCTATCGGTGTTGCCCCGGAGTCGTGGAAATATGACCGCTTCCGCAGGCTCTACCCAGAATGAAGCCATCATTGGTAGCCGTGGTCGTACGGCACAAGGTCCGCCCCAGGTAGGTTTGCCGAGACCTCTTCACCTAGTGGCGCTTTCGGCAGCGTTGCCTACCCGTGCGGAAGGGCCGACCTCGGCCGAAAGTGCCAATGGCTTTATTGTGGGATGCGCGCTTCGTAGTGGTGGCACCACCACACCACACCCATTGAAAAGATGCGTACATCCATCGCATTTGGCATGGCGCGATGAATCGACCAACGATAGTTCATTGAAACACTGCGTTGGTGCCGGCCTTCACGCGCGCCTAGGATGATTCGGCTGCCTGTAAGACACGGCGGATGCTGCAATGGCATCACCCGGCAATCGAGGCAGTAGCGCAGTGCCGTGTGGCACTGCCACTCCTTCCTGCCTACTGGTGCCTTATCGATGAAGCGGTATTCGCTGCTGTGTCTGTTGTTGCCTGCCCTGTTCGCCTGCCAGAAAGCCGCGCCCACCGATTCTGCCTATCTGTCTGCCGATGAAGAGGCGGCGGTCATCGTGGTGGCGAAGACCGATGACCTGGCGGCGATCAAACGCTTGATCGCGCATTACGAGGCCAGCCCTGCCGAAGCGGTGGCGGTGGAGAACTGGCGGGCGCGGGCGCGCAAGCTGGGCGATCCGCAGGAGTTGTACCACCATGCCGCGCGCCGCTTTGCGCAGGCGCAGGATGAGCCCGATGCGGAACAGCATGTAGCGTATCTGGATGAGGCGCTGGCGGCGGCGAAGCGCTCGCATGATGGCAGTGGCGATCCGTCGACCCTGCTGCTGGTCGAGCAGATCGCCCGTGCGCAGGATGCGCCGTGGCCGGCATCGCCTTCGCCGGAGCCGTAACCGCCCGCGCGTTGCCGCTGCGGCGTCCTGTGCCGCACTCCTGCCTGCCCGCAGGTTCCGGCCGCTGCGGCGTCTACGCCGCGTGCGGGCGTGAGGTGGCGGGCGCTTCGTCGACCAGGGCCATCACCAGATCGGCCAGCCGGAACAGGTCGGCGTCGCCGTGCAGGCCCAGCTTGCGGTAGGCCGCGCGCTTCTGGGTGCTGATGGTTTTCTCGCTGAGTCCCTGCAGCCTGGCCAGGGTGGAAACGCTGGCACCGGCCAGGCTGTGGCGCAGTACGTCGCGCTCGCGCGGGCTGAGCCTCATCTCGGGGTCCGGGTAGGTGGGCCGTGTTCGGGCAGGGCGGCGCTGCGCGGTAGTCAAATGCCCGATCGCGTCGATCAGGGTGGGCCAGTCGGCGGTCCTGCACAGGTAGCCGTGGGCGCCGGCCTGCAGGGCGCCGGCGATGATCAGGGCACTGTCATGGGCCGAAAACACCAGGATGCGCACCTGCGGGTGGCGTTGGCGGATCTGGCTGATCAACGGGCTGCTGTCGATGTCGTCGTTGCCCAGGCTGTATTCCATCAGCACCACGTCGACCGGGTTGTCGGCCAGGCCGGCGAGCAGGCCATCGCTGTGCGTCCAGGCGCCGCACAAGGTCAGTCCGGGCTGCACGGCCAGTCGCTCGGCCAACAGTTGCAGCAGGGTGGGGTGGTTGTCGAGCACGGCGACCCGGATCGGGTCGGTGCGATGGGGGAGCGGGGGGGAGTACGAGGGGACTGGGTACATGGGCGGGCGTCCTCGGACCGATGGATTTGGCCATCCAAGTGATCGTTGTTAGCGAATCAATAGGTAACAGGTATCGATACTCATGTGGCAGTGCGCCGCGGCCGTTGCCCTGGAACACGGGCCAGCCAGCAACAGAGACCAAAAGGAGCGGACGCGTTGTGCGGCGCCGTACGAAAAGCCTGCCGGGGTGGCGGAAGGGGGCTGTCTGCCATCCGATGGCGAGGCCAAGCCTAGGTGCAGAATTTTAGGTGCAGCATCGGGCAGCGATCTTTAGATTTGGCGCGAAAGTGTCTAGGGTGAATCCGAAGCCGGGCCGGCTTTCCAGTGAGGCGTTGGGGGTGGTTGCGTGGTCCTGCGCGGACGGTCTGGATGGGGGCGACACGGGGTATCGGTTACGGCCCCGAGGGTGTTCAAGCGGCGTGATATGGTGCGCGCCCTGTCCCCACGGAGTCGCCAGGTGAACCAATTGCAGCATTGCGATGCGCACTTCCACCCGGGCGCGGAACAGCCGTCGGCCAACCCTCCCGTCGGCACCGGCGCACGCATCGGCGTGACCCTGCTCGACCACCTGGTGTTGAACCGGGAGGCGCTGGCCTGGCGTCTCGGCCAGGAGCCGGGGCTGCAGGTGGGTCGCTGCTTCGCCGATGTCGGCGCATTGCTGGAAGCTGCGCCGGATGCGCTGGGTGAGGTGATCGTCAGCAACTACGCGTTGGCCGCCGACAGCCTGGACGGCATCGCATTGATCCGCGTGTTGCGCGAGCAGCGCCCGCAGCAACGGCTGCTGATCCTCACCGATGCGGCCAGCCCGGGGCTGGTGAACATGGTCATGCGCGCCGGCGCGGGCGGGGTGATCAGCCGGTTGCGGCCGTATGCGGAGATCGTGGCCGGCATCCGTGCCCTGGCCAACGGGCACACGCCGATCGCCCGCGACCCCGCGGCGTCCCTGTCGCGTTACCGGCGCACCGATGTCAATGCCGCGCTGGCGGTACTGGACCATCCCTGGTTGACCGAACACGAACGCGATGTGCTGCGCTGTTGCCTGGCCGGCCTGTCGGTCAGCCAGACCGCGCACAAGCTGGAGCGCAGCGCGCATACGATCAGCACGCAGAAGCGCTGTGCGTTCCGCAAGCTGGATATCAACAGCGATTTCGAGCTGTTCGCGCTGTTCGACGCCGGGGTCTGATCCAGCCCGCAACGTCGGCCGTGTGATGGGCCGGCCTGCACGCTGCAGTGCTGCCGCGCAGGCTGCCGTCATCGCGCGGCGGACTGGTACACGAAGGGTTCTGGATAGATATTGCCGCCACGCCCGGTCGCCATCGCCGATCGCGGCCGTGCGCGCGCTTGACGCCTGCAGCGGGGCGCTGCCCGCCGGCACTGAGCGTGGCCTTAGGAAAATCGCCATGCGCTTTCGGGGGCGGTCTAGAGACCCGGCCGGGTGCGGTCACTAGGATGCATCGGCTTGCTGGCGAGGTTGCCCAGCGCGTATTCCCGCAGTCTTCCAGGATCCACCTTCATGCACGGCCTCGTTGATTCCGTAACGCCTTCGCTCGCCGACACGGTGACGATGGCATCGCGTGCCAGGGGCAAGCTGCGTCGCGATATCGGCGAGTGCCTGCTGGGCGCGCTGAACGACCCGCGCACCATCGAGGTGATGCTCAATGCCGATGGCCGCCTGTGGCAGGAGCGGCTGGGCGAACCGATGCGCTGCATCGGGGTGATGAGCCAGTCGCAGTCCGAAGCGGTGATCAAGACCGTGGCCGGTTTCCATGGCCTGGAAATCACCCGCGACCAGCCGATGATCGAAGCCGAATTCCCGCTGGATGGCTCGCGCTTTGCCGCGCAGTTGCCGCCGGTAGTCAGCGCGCCGACCTTCGCGTTGCGCAAGAAGGCGGTGGCAGTGATGGACCTGGACGACTACGTCGACAGCGGGGTGATGACGCAGCTGCAGCGCGAGGTGATCGCCGAGGCGGTGGCCGCGCACCGCAACATCCTGGTGGTGGGCGGCACCGGCTCGGGCAAGACCACGCTGGTCAACGCCATCATCCAGCAGATGGTGGTGTGCGACCCGGACGAGCGCATCTTCATCATCGAAGACACCGGCGAGATCCAGTGTTCGGCGGCCAATTTCGTGCAGTACCACACCACCCCGCAGGTGGGCATGACCGGCCTGCTGCGCGCCTCGCTGCGCATGCGCCCGGACCGCATCCTGGTCGGCGAGGTGCGCGGGCCGGAGGCGCTGGACCTGTTGATGGCCTGGAACACCGGCCATGAAGGGGGCGCGGCCACCCTGCATGCCAACAACGCCATCGCCGGGCTGAGCCGGCTGTCGATGCTGGTCAGCATGCACGCCGACGCACCCAGCCAGATCGAACCGCTGATCGGCGACTGCGTGCACCTGATCGTGCATATCGAGCGCAGCGGGCATGGGCGCCGGATCAACCAGTTGGTGCGTGTGCAGGGCTATGCGCACGGCCAATACCAATTACACACCCTGTAGGAGTTGAGATGTCGATGTTTACTGTTAAAAGACTGATTCCGGATCGCAATCGGATGACGTTGACCATGTTCCTGTTGCTTCTCCTGCTTGCGGTACCTGGTGCAGCTCTGGCTGGTGGGACCGGTGGGGCTGGTTTGCCTTACGAGGATGGCCTGGAGAAGCTCATGAAATCGATCACCGGGCCGGTTGCCTTCGGAATTTCGGTGATTGGCGTTGTTTCGGCGGGGGCGATGTTGATCTTTGGCGGCGACATGAGTGGCTTCATGCGCTCCATCGTCTTCGTGGTGCTCGTGATCGGGTTGATTGTCAGCGCGGTGGGCGTGCTGGAGAAGTTGTTCGCCGTCACCGGTGCCGTTGTCGATGCCGGTACCCCGCTTGTTGTCTCGCTGGTCAGCCAGGGACTGTGCTGACATGGCATTGCGACGTGTGCCGATCCGTCGGGCCGGCAACCGTGACAGCCTGTTCATGGGTGGCGACCGCGAGCTGGTGATGCTGTCCGGGTTGCTGTCGGTGGTGCTGGTGTTCAGCGTGCAGTCGCTGGTTTCAGCGGTAATTGGCGTGGCGTTGTGGTTTGTCGCCCTGTTCCTGCTGCGGCAGATGGCCAAGGCCGACCCGCGCCTGCGCAAGGTGTACCTGCGCAACCGGCGTTACCAGGCGTACTACGCCGCACGCTCCACCCCATTCCGGATCAATACCCCCGCGCAGGCCAGGCAGTACGCATGATGGTGATCGTTACCGTGGCGCTGGCCGTGGTCGGCAGCGCGCTGTTGGTGTGGCTGTTCGCGCAGGCGCGGCAGGCGCAGGCCGCCGACCGGCTGGCGCGCCATCGCGCCGGTGCGGCCGGGCTGGCCGACCTGCTCAACCATGCGGCGGTGGTCGATGATGGCATCATCGTCTGCAAGAGCGGTGCGCTGTGCGCGGCCTGGCTGTACCGTGGCGATGACGCAGCCAGCAGTACCGATGCGCAGCGCGAAGCGGTGTCGCTGCGGCTGAACCAGGCGTTGTCGCGGCTGGGCAATGGCTGGATGGTGCATGTCGACGCGGTGCGCCAGCAGGCGCCCAGCTATACCGCCGCCGGCGCCTCGCATTTCCCCGACCCGGTCACCGCGGCCATCGACGAAGAGCGCCGGCGGCTGTTCGAAGGGCTGGGGGTGATGTACGAGGGCTACTTCGTGCTGACGGTGACCTACTTCGCGCCGATGTTGGCCCAACGCCGGTTCGTTGAACTGATGTTCGACGATGACAACAAGGTGCGCGGCGACAAGGGCACCACCGCGCGGCTGCTGGAGCATTTCCGCCGCGAATGCGGCTCGCTGGAATCGCGCCTGGCCGCAGCGGTGCAGCTGCGCCGGTTGAAGGCGGTACCCGGCAACGACGAGGTGGGGCGGCGGATCAGCCACGACGATTTCCTGCGCTGGCTGCAGCACTGCGTGACCGGCATCGACCAGCCGGTGCGGCTGCCGGACCTGCCGATCTACCTGGATGCGCTGATCGGCGGGCAGGAGCTGTGGACCGGGGTGGTGCCGCGGATCGGGCGCAAGTTCGTGCAGGTGGTGGCGATCGAGGGGTTCCCGCTGGAATCCAGCCCGGGCATGCTCAGTGCGCTGGCCGAGCTGCAATGCCAGTACCGCTGGTCGAACCGTTTCATCTTCATGGACCAGCACGAGGCGGTGAAGCACCTGGAGGCCTACCGCAAGAAGTGGCGGCAGAAGGTGCGCGGCTTCTTCGACCAGATCTTCAACACCAACAGCGGCACCATCGACCAGGACGCGTTGATGATGGTGGCCGATGCCGAGGCGGCGATCGCCGAGGTCAACAGCGGCCTGGTCGCGCAGGGCTATTACACCAGCGTGGTGGTGTTGATGGACGAGGACCGGCAGCGCCTGGAGCAGTCCGCGCGCCAGGTCGAAAAGGTGGTCAACGCGCTGGGCTTCGTGGCGCGCATCGAGACCGTCAACACCATGGACGCGTTCCTGGGCAGCCTGCCCGGGCATGGGGTGGAGAACGTGCGGCGGCCGCTGCTCAACACCATGAACCTGGCCGACCTGCTGCCCACCAGCACCATCTGGCCAGGCGAGAACCGCGCGCCGTGCCCGATGTACCCGGACAACGCGCCGCCGCTGATGAGCTGCGTGACCCAGGGCGCCACCCCGTTCCGGCTCAACCTGCATGTGCGCGACGTGGGGCATACCTTCATCTTCGGGCCGGTCGGCGCCGGCAAGTCGACCCACCTGGGCCTGATCGCCGCCCAGCTGCGCCGCTACCCGGGCATGTCGCTGTACTGCTTCGACAAGGGCATGTCGATGTTCGCGCTGGCCGCGGCCTGCGGTGGGCACCATTACAACATCGGCGTGGACGAGGAGCGGCTGGCGTTCTGCCCGCTGCAGTTCCTGCAGAGCAAGGCCGACCGCGCCTGGGCGCTGGAATGGGTCGACACCGTGCTGGCCCTCAATGGCCTGCAGACCAGTGCCGCGCAGCGCAACGAGATCGGCAATGCGTTGACCAGCATGCACGACAGCGGGGCCTGCACCTTGTCCGACTTCTGCCTGACCATCCAGGACCGCGCGGTGCGCGAAGCGCTGGAGCAGTACACCGGCGACGGCGCGATGGGGCACCTGCTCGATGCCGAGCACGATGCACTGGCGCTGTCGGACTTCACCGTGTTCGAGATCGAGGAACTGCTCAACATGGGCGAGCGCTTCGCGCTGCCGGTGCTGCTGTACCTGTTCCGCCGCATCGAGCGTTCGTTGCACGGCCAGCCCACCGCGATCATCCTTGATGAGGCCTGGCTGATGCTGGGCCACCCGGTGTTCCAGGCCAAGATCCGCGAGTGGCTCAAGGTGCTGCGCAAGAGCAACTGCCTAGTGCTGATGGCCACCCAGAGCCTGAGCGATGCGGCCAACTCCGGCATCCTCGATGTGATCCTGGAATCGACCGCGACCAAGATCTTCCTGCCCAACGTGCATGCGCGCGACGAGGAAGCGTCGGCGCTGTACCGGCGCATGGGCTTGAACGACCGGCAGATCGAGATCCTCGCCGGGGCGGTGCCCAAGCGCCATTATTACTACGTGTCCGAATTGGGCCGGCGCCTGTACGACCTGGCGATCGGCCCGGTGGCGCTGGCCTTCATCGGCAGCAGCGACCGCGAATCGATCGCCACCATCCAAGCCCTGCGCCAGCGCCACGGCGACGCCTGGGTGCACGAATGGGCCCGGATCAAGGGCTTCAGCCTTCACGACTATGGAACCACGCGATGACAGACCAGACCGCAACCGGTACCGCCGGCGCGCCGTTGCCCGACGACCTGCCGGCCAACCCCTACCTGGCCTCGCGCCGCGCCTGGAACGCACACGTGGGCGCCCTGGTCGCCTCGCGGCGGATCTGGCAGCTGGTCGGCCTGATCGCGCTGCTGATCGTGCTGGCCAGCGTGGGCGGGCTGGTGCATATCGGCAGCCAGTCCCGGTTTGTGCCCTACGTAGTGGAAGTGGACAAGCTGGGCCAGCCGCTGGCGGTGGGCGTGGCCGACCGTGCCACCCCGGCCGACCCGCGGGTGATCCGCGCCACTCTGGCCACCTTCATCAGCGACCTGCGCACGGTCACCCCCGATACCGCGCTGCAGCGCAAGGCGATCCTGCGCGCCTATGCGGTGCTGGCGGCGGGCAATGCGGCCACGCACAAGACCAATGAGTGGCTCAACGGCGCCGACACGGTCAACCCGTTCAAGCGCGCGGCCAGCGAAACGGTGAGCGTGCAGATCGAGTCGGTGCTGGCCCAGAGCGCCGCATCCTGGCAGGTGGACTGGATCGAAACCGTGCACGACCGCAGCGGCAAGCCCACCGCCGCACCGACCCGGATGCGCGCACTGGTCAGCGTGCAGGTGGCCAACCAGCCTTCCGACGCCAGCGAACAGCAGCTGCGCGACAACCCGCTGGGCATTTTCATCACCGATTTCTCGTGGTCCAGGCAGAACTGAAAAGAGTCCCTATGAAATATCTTGCATTGTTTGTCGCGCTGGCCCTGTCGCCGGCCGCCCCCATCGCCGCCGCCGAACCGGCGGCCCTTCAGCAACTGTTGGACGCCCCCGAGCCGCCGCTGTCCGACCAGGCCCGCGCCGCGGTGGCGTTGGCGCGCAAGTGGCAGGCCAATCCGGCCAGCCGGGCGCAGCCGGTGGCCGCGGCCGACGGCGCGATCCGTTTCCTGTTCGGTGCCGGCCAGCCCACCGTGGTGTGTGCGGTGATGCAGGTCTGCGATGTCGAACTGCAGCCCGGCGAAGTGGTCAGTTCGGTGCACCTGGGCGATGCGGTGCGCTGGCTGGTCGAACCGGCGCTGACCGGCGGCGGGCCGGGCGCGCTGCAGCACCTGATCATCAAGCCGCTGGACGTGGGCCTGGAGACCTCGCTGGTGGTGACCACCAACCGCCGCACCTACCATATCGGCCTGCGTTCGCACCGCACCGAGTTCCTGCCGCGGGTGGGTTTCATCTACGGCGACGAAGTGGCCGCGCGCTGGGAAGCGATCAAGCGGGTGCAGAGCCAGGAGCGCCAGGCGCGCACGATTCCTGCTACCGGCGAATACCTGGGCAACCTGGACTTCAACTACACCCTCAACGGCAGCGCGCCGTGGAAGCCGTTGCGCGTCTACAACGATGGCACCAAGACCATCATCGAGATGCCCAAGGCGATGGCCCAGACCGAGGCGCCGACGTTGCTGTCGATCCGCGACAACGGCTCGCCGCGCGGTGCCGATGAAACCGTACTGGTCAACTACCGCGTGCAGGGCAACCGCTACATCGTCGATGCGGTGCTGGACCACGCCATCCTGGTCACCGGGGTGGGCCGCGGCCAACGCAAGATCACCGTGCGGCGGGGGAGTTGAGCATGCGCCTGGCGCTACTGGGTGCGGCAATGGTGCTGGGCGGCTGCGCGGTCACCCCGCGTGTGGCTACGCCGGCGGCGGTGCTGGCCAGCGCCCCTGCGGGGCTTGGCAGCGTGGCCGCCGACGCGGTAGGCCGCTTGGCCGGCTGGTACCCGCCGGGGGCCACCCGCTGGGTGCTGCAGCGGCCGGCGACCGACGCGTTCGGGCTGGCCCTGGTCGACCGCCTGCGCCGCGAGGGGTATGCGGTGGAGGAAGCGGCCACCGCGCGTGGCACGGCGGCCGCCAGTGAAGGTGCGCCGCTGGACTATGTGTTTGAACCGCTGGATGCCGGTGTGTACCGGCTGAGTCTGCGGGTGGGTCCACGCACGCTGTCGCGCGTCTATAGGGCCGGCAACGCGCAGATGGCACCGATCGGCGCCTGGTCGCACGGAGAATAGATGATGCAATCCCAATCCAATGCCCCGGGCGATGCGGCCGGGGCGGCCGTGCGCAGCGGTGTGCGCCGGGTCAACAACCTGCCGCTGTACCTGATCGGCGGGGTCGGGCTGGTGTTCGTACTGGTGCTGGTGGTGGTGATCAGCGGCCGTGGCGAGGCCGACCCGGCCACTGCGGTGTCGGCACCGGCCATGGTCAGCAGCGCCGCGCCGACGGCGTTGTCGATGGCCCAGCAGCTGGTCGGCAGCCAGGCCGATGGCATCGTGCCCGAAGCCGCGCCGGCGGCCAGTGCGCCACCGCCGCTGGTGGTGCCGATCGCGCGGCTGGGCGATGACGAGGGCCCGCCGATGCCGCCGGAGCAGGCCGAAACCGTGGACCCGGAGCTGCAGCGGCTGCGCGTGCTGCGGCTGCAGCAGGTACAGCAGGCCTTGTCGGCGCGCACCGGCGTGCTCACTGCCAAGCAGTTGCAGGGTGGGCAGGCGCCGACCGGTGGCGATGCAGGCTCGAACGCATCCGCTGCCAGTCGTGGGCCATCGCCGTATCTGCCTGCGGAATCGTATGAAGATCTGCGTCGTCGGCTCAGTGGACCTGATGCCGAGCAACCTCAGCGCAAGAACGACCTAGCCCAGTTCGCTCCCAGCGGCCAGGGCGATCGCTGGCAGCTGGACAGCCGGGTCGAGGCGCCACGTACTCCGTTCACCCTGCGCGCCGGCTTCGTCATTCCGGCGGTGCTGATCTCCGGCGTCAATTCCGACCTTCCCGGGCAGATCATCGGCCAGGTCAGCCAGGACGTCTATGACACCGCCACCGGCCGCCACCGGGTGATTCCGCAGGGCACGCGCCTTGTTGGGGCGTACAGCAGCGAGGTGGCCTATGGGCAGCGGCGCGTGCTGGTTGCATGGCAGCGGCTGGTGTTCCCCGATGGGCGCGCGATGGATATCGGCGCCATGCCGGGCGCCGATGGCGCTGGCTATTCAGGCATGCAGGACCAGGTCAACAACCATTACCTGCGCATCTTCGGCCAGGCGGTGCTGCTGTCAGGTGTGATTGCCGGGGTGGAGTTGAGCCAGAAAGATCGGAACCAAGACGTGAACGGCAGTGTCACCGCAGGCGGCGCAATCAGCCAGGCACTGGGGCAGAGCCTGGGCCAGGCGCTGGTTCAGCTGTTCCAGAAGAACCTCAATATCGCGCCCACGCTGGAAGTTCGGCCAGGGTTCCGTTTCAACGTAATGGTGGTCAAAGACCTGGACTTCGATCGCCCCTATGTGCCGATGACCTACTGAATTTCCGACCCATTGGCCGCAGGATTTTCCTGCAGTCGGGCCAATCGTTGCGACGATCGGCCATCCCTGCCCGTCCGGGCATCTTTCAGGAGAGTGTGCGATGAAACACCGTTGTTTGTCCTTGTCCTTGTCCTTGTCTGTGACGAGCGCGCTGGCGCTAGCCTCGATCAGCCCGGCGCAGGCTGTCATGCCGGTCCTTGATGGTGCCAATCTGGCCGTGAATACCACGAACTCGGTGGCCAATGTGGCCACTGCACTGAAAATGCATCTGGTACTTGATCGTCTCAACCACATGGGGAGTAGCGATACCATCTATCACATCAATAACGAAGAGCACAACAAGAATGTAGAAGTGCACAACAAGAATGTAGAAGTGCACAATAGCAACGTCATCAGCTATTACGATGAGTTCAACACTCATAACGAGAATGTGACCAATCACAACACACAAATCGCCAATATTTACAAGGAAAACAACTACTACTGCAACATCGGTACCGGCGATGGTGGTGGTTTGCGGGTCAGTGACGGTGACCAGAACTGCATCGGCAACGGTGATCCCGGTGAAATCATCATTCCCATTCCGGTGAACTATGGCGTCGGCAAGTTCGGCGACTACGCCAGCGCCGAGGCCTACATGGCCGACTCGCGGCAGGTATTGGATGGGCTGGTCGACCACGACAACAAACGCTTCAAGTCGATGATGGACAGCAACGCCGTGCAGGCCCAGGCCGTTGATCAGCAGGCGCGAGCATTCGCCGATGACAGCAACCGATTGAGAGGATTGACCGAGGCGTCCACCGCCAATATGGGCTCGCGCATGCAGGCGGTGTTCTCCAACCAGATCGCCGCCGCGCAGACCGCCGAGATGATGCAGATGCGCGCGCTGATGCTGGCCGACCAGAATGCCCAGGTGGTGCGCGCGCAAGAAGTCACCGCACGCAGCGCGCGCGAAGCGGTGGCCGAACGCCGCCTGCGGGCTGCTCCGGACCTGAATGCCGAAGCGGTTGGACGCTGGTAAATCAAGGGTAACAACGGCGTCGGACCGCTTCGCGGTCCGGCGCTGTCCATGCGTGTGCTTCCCTGCCACGCGTTGTATAGACAGGACAATGAGACGTTGATGAGCTGGTTCGATCCCTCCGCCAAGCACCTGCCCTGCTGCGTCGCGCTGTGCTGCCTGGCCCTGTTGCTGGCCCCCGGTATCGCCCATGCTGCGGTCGATCCGTATCCGGTCGACAACCTGCTGCGTCGCTTCGACGAGCTTCTGGCGCTGTGGCTGCTGGAGGTACAGACGGCGGCGAACTGGCTGTTCTGGACCCTGGCCACCATTAGCCTGACCTGGACGATGGCGATGATGGTGTTCCGCCACGCCGATTTTGGCGAGCTGTTCGCCGAGCTGGTGCGCTTTGTGGTGCTCACCGGCATCTTCTGGTGGCTGCTGAGCAGCGGTGGCGGCCCGGACGGATTGATCCACAGCATCCTGGACAGCATGAAGATCCTCGGTGAGCGCGCGGCCAATGACGGCGGCGGCCCTGGCTTGCGCCCGGCCGCACTGTTGCGCAGCGGCTATGAGGTGTTTTTTGAAGTGGCCCGGCAGTCCGGTGAGCATTCCTGGACCGATGCCGACAAGATCGTCGGTCTGATGCTGGCCACCCTGATTCTGGTCCTGGTGGCGCTGGCTGCGGTGAGCATGATGGTGATCCAGGTGATGTTCTGGATCCTGGCCTTTGGCGGCCTGTTCCTGCTCGGTTTCGGCGGAGCGCGCTGGACCTCGGGGATGGCGGTCAACTACTACAAACACGTGCTGGCGGTGGGTATGGCCTATTTCACCATGCTGCTGCTGGCCGGCACCGGCGAAATCTTCCTGCGCGATTACAGCACTGATGTAGTCGTTGCGATCACCCTGCCGAACCTGGCGATCATGCTGGTGGCCGCGATTGTGTTACTGGCGCTGCTGGTGCGCATTCCGGCGCTGGTGTCGGGCATCGTGCTGGGGGCACGCTTTGGCGGCGGCAATGATGGCGGCAGTTTCAGCGGGCGGGTGCTGGCGATGGGCGGCACCGCGATTGCCAGTGGCATCGACCGCGCCGGCCATGGCGCCCAGGCGCTGTACGCGGCGTACCGCGGCGACCCTGCCACGGCTACGCCGGCGCCCCATGCCGTGCATGCCGCCAGCACGGCCGACGGCACTCACGCCAGCGACCTTGGCGCGACGCTGCCGGCCTCGGTGCTGTCCACACATACGCTGTACAACAACGACTACGGCAGCACCACGGTGGGCAGCGTGTTCGCCGCGACCGCCGCACCGCACGAGGTGGCGCGTGCGCCGGTGGCGACGCCCGCCGCCGGGCGCCCGAGCAGTGCGCCGGCGGTGGGTGCCGGTGCCGCTGCTGCGGCGTTCCCGTCGGTGTCGGCCGGAGCGGTATCCCATACCACCAGCGCAGGAGCGACCGCGCCGCCATCGGCGCAGGGCGGTGTCGACGCGCTGCCCGCCACGCCGGCCGGTGGGCGGCGGGCAGGGCAGTCGGCCGGTGGTCCGGACGGTGGCCGCGATCTGCTGGCGAACGCCGCCGCGGCTGCCGCGGGCGGGGGAGCGACAGCGCCGGCCGAACAGGCCGCAGCACCACTGCGCGATGCGGCCACCGCTACTGACTCGGACGCAGGCACGCCGACGCCCGGCGCCGAAGCGATTGCCCCCGATGCGCCGCTGGCCGCCGCGCTGGCACCGGCTGCAAACGCATTCGATGGCATCGACGTCGAGGCCGTCGCCGAGCGGAATCGCAGCATGTTGCCGCCGCTGGCCCAGCCGTCCGCCCAGCCGCTGGATCGTGATGACGCGCTGCGCGCTGCACGGCACACCGCCATGCCAGCGGCAACGGCGGACTGGCAGGCGACACAGCTGAACCTGGAAACCTCGGTCCTGCCGCCACAGCGGCCATCGCTCGACACGCCCCAGGCATCGTCGCTGCCATCGGACAAGAGCATGCCATTGCAGCAGCACATGCCCAATGCCGTCGACCGGCCGCCGCAGGTCGCCGCAGACGCACCGCCACAGCCATCACCGGAACTGCCGCAGATACCTGTCGCCGCCACTGCCGCGGCTGAGCGCGCTGTCCCGGTAGCGCCGGCAAGCGTGCCGCTGCCCGGCACGGACAACGACACGGCGCGCGCGCTTCCGACGTTGCAGACCACGCCGCCTGCCCCGTCGCAGGCGCCCGGGCTGCCGCCCGCGCTGCAGGTGCCGGGTACGGCCGCCGGCGACGCGCGCCTGGTGGCGCCGTTGCAAGGCATGCCGCCGCACCGGGAATCGCCGTCGACCGAGGGCACTGTACGCCCGCTGCCAGGCGTGGATGCGTACGTTGCGACGCATGGCCCGCAGCGGGAGGTCGTGCCGGTGTCGACGACACTTTCTGCGCATGCGCCCGCAGCGGAGCCGATGTCTGGCCCGGCCCCTGACGGTGCCGGCGCGCCGCTGTCGGCGGCAACGCCGGTTGCCGCCGACGCCGCTGCGGCCAAGCCACCGATGCACAGCGTTGACGCACCGATGGCCGCAACCCCGCGGGTACCGTCCGTGGGCGGGGTAGGGCCGGCCGCAGGCGACGAGCCCTCGCCGCTGCCGCCGACGCGGGCGCAGGTACCGCCGTCAGTGCAGTCTGCGCCCGGGCAGCCCGTGATGCCGGTGCGCGTGGAGGCCGCCGCTGCTGCCAGCGGTGGGACGGCACCGCTATCGCCGCTCCCGCCAACCTCTGTTTTTGCCTCCTCCGCTGGGCAGGCCGGAACCGCTCCATCGATGCCGGATGCAAGGGTGACGGGCAATACCGTGTCCACCCACGGCGCTGCCCTGCCGCAGGCCGGCGCAGTGCCGGTGGCAACGCCCGCTGCATCGTCGATCGCGCCATCCGCCGCGCAGGCGCCGGTGCTGCCGGCGGCCCGGCCGGCGCCCACGCCGCCGGCCTCTGCACCCGCATCGGCTGCGGCCGGCAGTGAAGCCGCGGAGCCGGCGACGGCACCGGCACGACCTTCATCTGCCGCGGCGGCCGGCAGCACGCTGCACGCCGCATCGGCGCCGCCGTCGCACGGCAACGATGCGTCGCCGTCGCCGGATATACCGCACGCAGGAGACAAGGATGGGCATTGATCTACCGCCGCAGCATGAGGAGCGGGTGATCTGCTCGATCGCCGCGGCGATCAAGTACGCCATCCCGGCCAATATCGTGCTGGCGGTGGCCGAACAGGAAGGCGGCCGCCCCGGGCAGTGGGTGCGCAACCGCAACGGCAGCTTCGATGTGGGCGCGATGCAGTTCAATACCGCCTACCTCAAGGATCTGGCCCGGTATGGCATCAGCAGTGCCGATGTGGCCGTCGCCGGCTGCTATCCGTACGAGCTGGCCGCCTGGCGGTTACGTGGCCACCTGCGCGACGACCGTGGCGATATCTGGACGCGCGCGGCCAACTACCACTCGCGCACACCGCAGTACAACCAACGCTACCGCGCGCAGCTGATCCGCCGCGCCGCCCACTGGGGGCGGTGGCTGGATCAGTACTTCCCCACTTACGACGTCGGGCTGTCGGCCCCGGCTCGGGCCGGATGAGCAGGCGGCCCTGGCGCGGCGCTTTCCCATGCAATCAATGAGAACCCCATGATGAAACTGCAATTTCCTGTGTTTGGTGGGCTCCTGGCCGGCGCGTTGGCCCTTGCGCCGGGCGCTGCGCAGGCCGCCAGCTGCGTCTTAAACAACCTGGTCAGCTTCCCGATCCAGGGCAGCGATGCCATTCCTATCAAACAGAATGCGGCGGTCGGTGCATTGATCAAGTCTGCCTCCGCCATTGGCGACGGTCGGGCGATGGCGACCTGCTCGGGGCTGACGGTGGTCGACAGCCGTTTCATTGGTCTGGTGCCGTCCGAGCTGCCGGACATCTATCGCACTTCCTTGCCTGGTGTGGGCGTCAAGTTCGAATGGGAACCGACCGGCGGCACCCGCCGCGCGTTCCCGTTCGTGGTCAATGTCGACAACCCGGCGCGCTATACTTTGACCAACGACGGTACCCTGCATGTGGGCTTCTACCGCATCGCCGGCGATTTCACCGGTGGGGTGCTTGGCGCCGGCGGCGCGGTCGAAGTGGCCGAGACCCGCATCGATGCATTGCGTGGGCGCCGGATCATGTTCGACAACATCCCGTTCCGCCTGGCCACCTGTTCGGTCACTACCGCCTCGTTGAATCAGACCGTCGACCTGGGCCGGATCACCCCGCGCGATTTCAGCGGCGACGGTGGTGGCCCGTGGAAGGACTTCACGCTGGTGTCCGAAGACTGCGACCTGACCCAGTTCAGCGAGGCCCGCTTCACCTTTACCGGTGATGCAGCGGTGGGCCGGCCGGAGTTGTTTGCGGTGACCGGCGGCGCCGGTGGCGTGGCGGTGCGCCTGCAGAATGCCGCCGGCAGCGATATCCCGCCCGGCGGCGGGCTGGCGATGACGGCGGTGGCGGCCGGTGGTGAATATGGCTTCCGCGCACGCTTCCAGCGCATCGCCGGCGACCTGGTGTCCGGGCCGGCGCGCAGCACGGTATTGGTCAATGTGCAGTACGACTGACCGCAACGGTGCGCCGTCGGGCTGGCTGGCCGATCGCCGCCGCCGTCGGCAGGTGGTGGGGGGCCTGCTGCTGGCCGCGGCGGTGCTGCCGTTGCTGGGCGCAGCCGGTGCACGCCTGAACACCAGTTCCAGCCTGGCCTATGGCGTGTACTGGGTGCAGCACCACGCGCCGGAGCCGGGCCGCTACGCCTCGTTCTGTCCTGAGCTGGAGCGGCCGGTGTTCGCGCTGGCCAACGAACGCGGCTACCTGCGCCCGGGCAGCTGCCCCGGGGGCGTGCGGCCGTTGTTGAAGCGGGTGATGGCCGCGGCCGGCGATACGGTGGCCATCGATGCGCGTGGCGTGCATGTCAACGGTCGGTTGTTGCCGCACAGCCGGCCATTGCGCGCCGACGGCGCCGGCCGGCCGATGCCGGTGCTGGTGCTGGGCGAACGCCGCCTGGGTCATGACGAACTGCTGCTGATGTCTGACGTCAATGGCAACTCGTTCGACGCGCGTTACTTCGGGCCGATCGTGCGCTGGCAGGTGGACGACGTTGTGCGGCCGGTGTGGACCTGGTGATTGCAGCATTCAATGAAATTCGGAAAACAGCCAGATGTTTTGGGGCTCGCCCCAGATACGCCGAAAAGCAGAGCCGAGATAATCGTTTGCCCCCTATCCCCCGGTGCATGAACGATTCGGTGCCGGCGGTCGCGATGGTCGCGAGGGGCGCAACCTTCGGTTGCACTACATCAATGGAGAGTCAATCTACATGAAGCATCTTGGTATTTCGGCGGCGCTGGCTGCCGGTCTGGGCATGGCCGCACTGAACCCAGCGCACGCGGCCAACGACGGCGTGATCAACATTGTCGGTACCGTCACTGCGACTACCTGCACCATCGAAGGCGAGCCGCCGGGTGGTGGTACCGTGGTCAAGGATGTTGACTTGCTGGGTATCAGTCGTGCCAGTTTGGCCGCCGCGGGACAAACCGCTGGCGACAAAGCGGTGACCATCAGCATCGGTGCCCCGGGTGAAGTGGGCTGCACCAATGGCGATACCGCCTATGTGCGGTTCGACCCGGCCAGCCCGGCCATCGACTTCACCACCGGTCGTCTGAACAACACGGCCACCACTGGGCCGGCCGGTAACGTGCAGATTCAGTTCACCAACATCGATGGTTCGGTGATCGATATCGCCAACGACGATTCGGCCGGCTACGAGATCGTCAACAACCAGGCGCGCATTCCGTTGATCGTGCGCATGTACGCCAACGGTGGTGCTGCCACCGTGGGTGCGGTGGAATCGGCCGTGGGCTTCTCGGTTGTCTACGACTGAGGTCTGCTGAAAGGGCGCCGCAACCGGTGCCAGGCTTGCGGGCCTGCCACGTGCAGGCCCGCACCAGGGACTACCGCAACGATGGGCAATGGCGATGATGATGCGTGCTATGGGAGTGATGGCGTTGCTGCTGGTGGTTGGCGCGGCGCAGTCCAAGGTGGTGATTTCGGGGACGCGGGTGATCTATCCCGCGCAGGAGCGCGAGGTGGCGGTACGGCTGAACAACCTGGCCGAGCATGAGCCCAGTGTGCTGCAGATCTGGCTGGACGATGGTCAGGAGGATTCATCGCCGGACACGGTGGAGGTGCCGTTCGTGGTGAGCCCGCCGGTATTCCGGATGGACCCGGGCAGCGCGCAGGCGCTGCGTCTGTCCTATACCGGCGAACCGCTGCCGGGCGATCGCGAGAGCCTGTTCTGGTTGAACGTTTTGGAGATTCCGCCGTCGGGAGCCGATAATGGCGATAGCCCGAAGTTGCTGCAGTTCGCCTACCGCACCCGGTTGAAAACGCTGTTTCGTCCGCAGGGGCTGGTGCCGGCCGCCGACAAGGTGCCGCAGCAGCTGCAGTGGTCGCTGCATCCGGCGCAGGGCAAGCGTGGCGCGATCGTGCAGGTGCGCAACCCCACTCCGTATTTTGTTTCCTTCGCGGCGCTGAAGCTCGTCGACGGGCCGCACAGCACCGCCTACAAGCGCGGCCAGCACGTCGCCGCCAACATGGTGGCGCCGCATGCGCAGCAGCAGTTCGAGTTTCCCGATTTGACCGGGCGCCCTGGCGCTGGTGCGCAGGTCGCGTTCGTGACCATTGGCGACTATGGCAACAGGATCGAATCGGTGGCGCCGCTTTCGTTCGGGGATGACCGCTGATTCTGTCCGTAGCAGGTGCTTGACGCGCGGTCCTTCCCCCCCCTGTGGGGGTGGGCTGCCCATTTCTTTTTCGTCCGCGGGCGCACGGGGTCGGCGCCGCTGGTGCGCAGGCGCGTGCCCCGCAGGCAATAGGCCATCGACCAGTCATGTATTTTCATTCGGATCTAGAGGCAGGTGTACACTGCAGGCGCCACCGCCATAGGTTGGCTGTTGCACTGGTATCGGCGTTCACGATGGGCACGGCATTGGCCGATCCGTCACCGGTTCCACGCAGCGTGGAGTTCCGCTCGGGGCAGTTTCCCGGCAGTGCCAGGATCGACCTGTCGCGCTTCAACCGGGGCAATGTCGTGCTGCCCGGTGTGTATCCGGCATCGGTGCAGGTCAACGGCCAGTCGGTGGGCCCGGAGTCGCTGCGCTTCGAGGCGCCGGACGGGCAGGACGACACGCAGCTGTGCGTCGACCGGCTGATGCTGGACCGCTTCGGGGTCGACCTGGAGCGTGTCGATGCCGATGCCGCAGGCACTGCAGCGGTTGCCGATGATCAGGCGTGCCGCAGCATCGAGGCGTGGGTGCCTGGCGCCAGCGCCCGTTTCGACCCGGCCGAGCAGGCGCTGGCGGTGCAGGTGCCGCAGCTGTACCTAGCGCGGCGCCCGCGCGACTTCGTGTCGCCGGCGCAATTCGACCGCGGCGTGCCTGCCGCGTTGCTGCATTACAACGCCAACCTCTACGACACCCGCGTGCAGGGCCTTGCCAGCACGCGCGGTTACCTCGGCCTGCGCGCCGGGCTGAACGCCGGCGGTTGGCTGCTGCGCCACCAGGGCTCGCTGGCGTGGAGCGAAGGCCAGGGCAGCCAGTACCAGGCCAGCAGCACCTTCGCCCAGCGCGATATCGTCGCCCTGCAATCGCAGTTCCTGGTCGGCCAGTTGTACTCGCGCGGCGATCTGTTCGGCAGCGTGCGCCTGCGCGGGCTGGAACTGGCCACCGATGACCGGATGCTGCCGCAGTCGATGGT
Organism: Stenotrophomonas sp. KH_029; assembly: GCF_057839765.1. Lineage (NCBI taxonomy): Bacteria > Pseudomonadati > Pseudomonadota > Gammaproteobacteria > Lysobacterales > Lysobacteraceae > Stenotrophomonas > Stenotrophomonas sp. KH_029. The sequence goes on from NZ_CM174498.1 coordinate 1,117,002, forward strand.
GGGCTACGCGCCGGTGGTGCGCGGGGTGGCCCAGACCAATGCGCTGGTGCGGGTGCAGCAACGCGGCGTGGTGCTGCGCGAGCTGACCGTGGCGGCGGGCCCGTTCGAGATCGACGACCTGTACGCAGTCGGTTACGGCGGGGATCTGGAGGTGGTGGTGCGCGAGGCCGACGGCCGCGAAACCTCGTATGTGGTGCCGTTCACCGGTACCGCGCGGCTGCTACGCCCTGGCTACAGCCGCTATGCGCTCAGCGCCGGGCATGTCGACTCGGTGCAGTACGGCTACCGGCCCTACCTGGTGCAGGCACAGCTGCAGCGCGGCCTGAGCAATGCGGTGACCGGTTATGCCGGTGCGCTCAAAAGCGAACATTACGCCGCCAGCCAGATCGGTGCGGCGCTCAACACGCCGATCGGGGCGGTGTCGCTGGATCTGACTCAGTCCCGACTGGCGTTGCCGCAAGGCCCAATGGACGGGCAGAGCCTGCAGCTGCGCTACAGCAAGCAGCTGCCGGGGGCCGGAACCAGTTTCTCGGTGGGCGCCTACCGCTATTCCACACAGGGCTACGTGGATGTCAACCAGGCCCTGCGTCTGCGCGCCGAGCTCGAACAGGGCCAGCTGCCGCGCAGCATCGACCGCTACCGCAGCCGGCTGGAAGGCACCGTCAACCAGACCCTGGGCCGCCAGGGCGGGGCGCTGTACGCCAGCGCGTCCAGCCAGGATTACTGGAACCGCGGCGGCCGCACCCTGAGCTATTCGCTGGGCTACAGCAACAGCTGGCGCCAGCTGGGTTACAGCCTGGCCGCGCAACGCTCCACCCGGCTGTCCGACCAGCGCAGCGACAACGAGGTCAGCCTGACCATGACCCTGCCCTTGGGCCGCAGCGAGCGCACCCCGCAGTTGCATTCCACCCTGCGCCACGACCGCAACCAGGACCTGGGCATCAACCTGGGCATCAACGGCACCGCCGGTGCCGACCGGCAACTGCAGTACGGTTTCAATGCCGCGCACCGGCCCGGCGCATCCTCGGCCGGCGCCAGCGCGCAGTACAAGGCACCGCAGGCGATCGTCGGCGGCAGCTACTCGCGGGGTGATGACTACCGCAGTACCTCGCTGGATCTCAGTGGCGGCATCGCCGTGCATGCCGGCGGGCTGACCCTGGCGCCAAGCCTGGGCGAGACCATCGGCCTGATCCATGCCCCGGATGCGGCCGGCGCCAAGGTCGGTGGCGGCGATGGCGCGCGCGTGGATGCACGCGGCTATGCGCTTGTGCCGTCGCTGATGCCGTACCGATTCAACACGGTGGAGCTGGACCCGCGCGGGATGTCCACCGATGTGGAACTGAAGACCACCTCGCGCATGGTCGCGCCGCGGCACGGTGCGGTGGTGCGGCTGGAGTACGTCACCGACAGCGGCCGCGCGGTGCTGATCAAGGCCCGCCAAGCCGATGGGCGCACCCTGCCGTTCGCCGCCAGCGTGTTCGACCAGGCCGGCAACAGCGTCGGCAGCGTGGGCCAGGGCAGCCGGCTGCAGGTGCGCAGCAATGATGCGCAGGGCGTACTGACTGTGCGCTGGGGCAAAAAAACCGACCAGCAGTGCCAGATTATCTACGAACTGCCCGCACGCGGCGCGCAGCGCCAACAGGCGCCTGACCTGATCGACCAGGCGGTGTGTCGTCAGGATATCTGGTTTGCAGTCGGCGCGGCGTCAGCAAGGGTCTCGACAGCGCCACCGCCGAATGCGATTCCTGCCGATGCCGACCCAGGCGACTCAACCATCTCCCGAACCTCTTTGCCGTAACCGCAGTGCTTTGCGGACCTCTACCCTCACAATGCCTTGTCAGGAGTTACACCATGTTGTCTACCCCCCGTTTTCCTCACCGCCTACTGGGCGCGGCCATACGTGCCGCCCTGTTGGCCTCGCTAAGCCTGCCGGCGTTCGCCGGCCAGGTGGTCGCCGACGGTACCGACCTGCGTGTGTCCAGCGGTGACTACGATAGTGATGGTCAGGTCGGGCCGGATAAGTCGGTGTTCTATGCGCTGCGTGGTGGCACCATCACCGCTGACGGTCCGGTCAATCTTCGTGCTAGCGGCAATGGGGTCAATGGCGCGTACGCCGAGGGCTTGGGCAGTGCGATTACGCTTGACGGTGGGCGCATCGATGTCACCGGGGATTTCTCGGATGGGTTGAATGCCAGCCGGGGCGGTTTGATCGACGCGCGCAACTTGGTGATCAACAAAACGGGCATTGGCCACGGCGTTTACGTGGAGAATGCCGGCAGTGTGTTGCGCCTGGTCGCCAGCGAGATCAGCACCAGCGCCGATGACAGCCACGGCGTGGTGGCGATGCTGGGTGGCGCGGCTGAGTTGTTCGATACCCGTATCCGTACCCGCGGTTTCGGCTCGATGGGCATTAATGCCAACCGCGGGGATCCCACTCTGCGTCTGCAACGGGTGGAGGTCATCACCGAGGGCGACCATTCGGCGGCACTATGGCTGCTATCCGATGGTGTAATGAGCGGTCAGGACATACAGTTCAGCACCTTGGGGAACTATGCGCCGGGGGTGGACGTGCGCGATGGTCAGGTTGATCTGCGTCGCGGCGCTATTAGCACGGCTGGCGTTGGTTCGCATGGGCTATATGTGACCAGTGAGCGAGCAGGTGGTGCGATGCTGCGTGCCGATGCATTGAACATCAGCACCATCGGCAGCGATGCTAGTGGCGTGGTGGTACGCAATGGCGCACAGGTCGAACTCACCGGCAGCAGTGTGCGAACCATTGGCTCCCAAGGGCATGCGCTAGTGGTATCCGGAAACGATAGCGTGTTCAACCTGACCAGCAGCGCGGTGCTGGCACAGGGCGAGCGGGCTTGGGGCCTGCGCATCGGTGGCGGTACCTTCAACATGGCCGGCGGCACGTTGGGCAGCGAACAGTATGGGGCGATCAGCGTGTCGGGGGCCTCGCAGCTGAACTTCAGCGACGGTGCGCAGCTGTTCGGCGGCGACGGACGGTTGCTGGTGCTGGAGGGTCCGTCGGGCGCGGCGGTTGGCGTCAAGCTGGACAGCGGCGTGCAGGCGCAGGGCGATATCGTCCATGCCGATGGCACCGCCAGCCCGGGCAACAGCGGGCTGCAGGTGGCGCTGGACGGTCTTTCGCACTGGCAGGGCGCGACCGACATCGTCGATGGCATGCGCATCAGCAACGGCAGCCGCTGGACCATCACCGACGATTCGACGATCGGCAGCCTCGTGCTTGTAGGCGGCATGCTGGCGTTCGAGGAGCCTGAAGATGGCGAACGTTTCAACGTGCTCACCATCAAGGGCAACTACCACAGCGACAACGGCATGCTGGTGCTGAACGGCCGACTGGAAGGCGATGGGGCGCCGTCGGATCGCCTGCTGGTGGAAGGCGATACCTCCGGCCGCACCTGGGTGGTAGTCAACAACGTGGGCGGCGTGGGCCCGACCAGCGCCGACGGCATTGAGGTGGTAACCGTCAATGGCCGTTCCGACGGCGAGTTCGTGCAGCGCACCCGCGCGGTGCGTGGGGTGCACGAGTACTTCCTGCACCAGGGTGGGGTAAAAGACCCGGACAACGGACATTGGTACCTGCGCTCGGCGTTGCCGTCGGTCGACCCGGATCCCAAGCCCGATCCCGATCCGGTGCTGCGCCCGGAGCCGGGTGCCTATTGGGCCAATCAGACCGCGGCCCTGGCGATGTTCCAGCTCGGCCTGCACGATCGCCTCGGCGCGCGCCTGCCGTACCCGGGCAGTGAGCAACGCGGCGCCTGGGGCCGCTTCAGCCAGCAGCAGGAGAATTACGGGCTGCAGGGTGGGCAGCTGAAGCTGCGTTCGCAGCGTACCCTGCGCCAGACCGGCACCGACCTGTATGGCAACGACAGCACCCGGGTCGGGGTGATGTTCGGCCACGGCCAGGCCCGCAACCAGTCGGAGTCGATCGCCACCGGCTACCAGGCCCAGGGCCGTGTGGACGGCATGGCGCTGGGGATCTATGCCAGCTGGCTGGAGCCCAGTCAGGACCAAGGTGGCCTGCAGCTGGACAGCTGGCTGCAGTGGGCGCGCTACCGGCACAAGGTGGAGGGCATCGGACTGGCAGACGAACGCTACAACGCGCGCAGCAGTGCTGCCTCGGTCGAACTGGGCTACGCGCTGCCGCTGCAGTTGGGCCAGTTCACCACGCTGTACGTGGAACCGCAGCTGCAGGTGACCTACACCCGGTATACCGCCGGGCGCCACCTGGAGCGCAACGGTACGGTGGTGTCGGTGCAGGGCGCCGGTGGCCTGGCCACGCGCACCGGCGTGCGCGTGTACGGGCAGCGCGGTACGCCCGGCGCGCATGCGCAGCAGCATGCCTGGGTACAGCCGTACCTGACCGTGAACTGGCTGCGCAACAGCCATGCCACCGATGCACTGCGCTTCGACGAGCAGATCTGGACCGGCGATGTGCGTGGCGACCAGGTCGAGGCCAAGCTGGGCGCGCAGCTGCAGCTTGGCCCGCGCCTGAGCGGCTGGGGCGAGTTCGCGCTGCAGTCCGGCCAGCGTCAATTCCGCGGCGTGGGTGGGCAGCTTGGGCTGCGCTACCACTGGTAAGCCGCGCGGTCCGGTTCCGCGGCCGCCCCTGCGGCGGCCGTTGGGTCAGGACGCGCGCAGCCAGTGCCGCAGCGCTGCCTGCACGCGCTCGCTGGCGGCGTCGGCGCCGCTGCGGTCGTCGCCGTTGACCATGCCCTGCACGTGCAGGGCATGCTGGCCGATCGCTGCCGCGTCGGCGATGGCCGCCGCGCCGACCAGGCGATGGCTCCAGTACAGCGCCTGGCTGCGGTCCCAGCAACGCACCGCCTCGCGCAGCGCAGCCACATCGGCACACAGGGTTTCGGCGAACAGGGTGCCCAGATCGATGTGCGGGGCCGGCCATAGCCGGGTCGGGCGGCCGGCGGCGGGCGCGGTCGACGGCAGCCACAGGGCCAGCAGCGCCTGCAGGTCGGCCAGCAACAAGGGCTTGCGCAGGACCCCGTCCATGCCACTGCGCAGGCAGCGCAGCGTATGCGCCGGGTGGTGGTCCACCGACATGGCGATGATCGGCAGGTGCGGCCGGCCATGCTGGCGTTCCTGCTCGCGGATATGCGCGGCGGTGTCGTATCCGCTCATGCCGGGCATGTTGCAGTCGATCAGCAGTAGGTCCACCGGGAACTGCTGCAATACCGCCAGCGCGGCGGCGCCATCGCCGGCGGTGTGGAGGGCCAGGCCCAGGCTGCGCAGCTGCAGTTCCATCACCAGCAGGCTGGTGGGATGGTCGTCCACCAGCAGGACGCGGCTGGCATCGTCGGCAGCTGCTGCAGGGGGCCGCGCGATGGTCATTGCCGGTCGAGCTGGTCGCGCATCTTGAACAGCTCGTTGTCGCTGCGGATGCCGATCTTGCGGAAGGCCGACTGCTTCTGGGTGCTGATGGTGTTGCTGCTGCGCGAGAACTTGCTGGCGATCTGCGCCACCGACATGCCATCCAGGCAGCAACGCAGCACTTCGCGTTCGCGCGGGGACAGCAGCGCGCTGGCCAGCAGCGGGTTGGCATGGGCCTGTTGTTGCGGGGCGCAGGCGGTACGCCGCCCGGATTCGGAGAACTCGGCCAGTTCCGCAGCCATGTCCTGGGTCAGGTGGATCTGGCCGCGCGCCACGGCGCGCACCGCGTTGACCACCCCGTCCAGCGGCTGGGACTTGCCGATGAATCCATGCGCACCGGCCTGCAGTACCAGGGCGGCGGTGGCCGGGGTGTACTGGGCGGTGAGCACCAACAGTTTGCAACGCGGGAAGCGCGCCTTGATGACCTTGATCAGGTTGATGCCATCGACATCGTGGGCGCCGAGCACAAAATCGGTGATCACGATATCGGCCGCGCGCAGGGCCAGCGCATCCAGCAGGTCGCGGCTGCTGGAGCAGAGCTCTACAACCTCCATATCGTCTTCAAGCGACAATCGCTGGGCGAGACCATGTTGAACAATCTCGTGGTCGTCCAAAATTAATATGGATTGCCTAATGAAGGCCGGCGGTGAGTGCATGGTGTCGGATTGGGCAGAGATAGCGTATTATAACGCCAACATCAGCGTTGCAGTAGTAGCTATCCTAAATTTATTGGCGGTATTCCTGCCCCCCGCCCTGACAGGGAGGGGGGGGGCTGCTGCCTGAATGCAGGAGCTTTGGCGGTCTATTGGCGGCTGTGGTCTACCGGTTGAATGAACGCGCCAGCACCAGATTGTTGATTTGCTGGTTTTTGCCGGTATTCGTCCATTGGGTCGTGCCGGCCCTGGTGTGACAGGAAGCGACAAATTGACGGCGGACGCGGTGCCCTATGGTTACTGGTGCCGCTGCCTGCCGCGTCGATGGCGGTGGGCGCGCACGCTGCCACCGGTGGGTAGCGGTTATGCAGACGGTGAATGGATGTAATCGGGGTGAATCGAAGTTAATAATTCGATTGATTATCTGCGGTGGCGGGCGCGGCCTTGACGCAGAACGCCGCGGTCTCCCGCGGCGTTCCATTGGCTCATGTCACGCTGCGGCAACTCAGCCCAGCAGCTTGCGGACCTTGTTCAACGCCACAATGAACCGCTCGATCTCCGCATGCGTGTTATAGAACGCCAGCGAAGCCCGGCAGGTGGCCGCCACGCCGTAGTACTGCAGCAGCGGGTGGGCGCAGTGCTGGCCCGAGCGCACCGCGACGCCTTCCAGGTCGAGCAGGGTGGCCAGGTCGTGCGAATGCGCGCCGTCGATCAGGAACGAAACCACGGCGGCCTTGTCGGCGGTGGTGCCGAGGATGCGCAGGCCGTCGATCTTGTTCAGTTCTTCGGTGAAGTGCGCCAGCAGTTCGGCCTCGTGGCTCTCCACGTGGTCCAGCCCCAGCGATTCCAGGTAGTCCACCGCTACGCCCAGGCCGATGAAGCCGGCGATGTTGGGGGTGCCGGCCTCGAACTTGTGCGGGGCATCGTTGAACACGGTGCCTTCGAAGCTGACTTCCTTGATCATCTCGCCGCCGCCGAGGAACGGCGGCATGGCATCGAGGTGCTCGCGGCGCGCCCACAGCGCGCCGGTGCCGGTGGGGCCGCACATCTTGTGGCCGGTGATGGCGTAGAAATCGCAGCCGATCGCGGCAATGTCGACCTTGCGGTGCGGTACTGCCTGCGAGCCGTCGACCACGGTGATGATGCCGCGCTTGCGCGCTTCGCGGCAGATCTCGCGGACCGGGTTGACCGTGCCCAGCACGTTGGAGACGTGGGCCACGGCCAGCAGCTTGACCTCGGCGGTCATGGCCTTGCGCAGCGCGTCCAGGTCGAGCGCACCGTCGGAGGTGATTTCGGCCACGCGGATGGTGGCACCGGTACGCTGGGCCACCAGCTGCCACGGCACGATGTTGGCGTGGTGCTCCATGCGCGAGACCAGGATGACGTCGCCGGCCTTCAGCCGGGGCAGCGCCCACGAGTACGCCACCAGGTTGAGCGCGAAGGTGGTGCCGCTGCACAGCACCAGTTCGCCCGGGCGCACGTTGAGGAAGCGCGCCAGTTTGTTGCGCGCGCCCTCGTAGGCGTCGGTGGCCTCGGTGCCCAATGCGTGCACCGCGCGGCTGACGTTGGCGTTGTAGCGGCGGTAGAACTCGTCCACCGCGCCGATCACCTGCACCGGCTTCTGCCCGGTGTTGGCGTTGTCGAAGTACACCAGCGGCTTGCCATGCACTTCGCGCATCAACAGCGGGAAATCCAGCCGCACCCGGCCCCAGTCCGGGGCCTGGGCGGTATCGGCCAGCGGGCGCGGGGTGGACAGGTTCATGCCATGCCCGCCCGCGCCAGCGCCAGGTCGAGCTGGCGGCTGAGCTGTTCGGTCAGGCGCGCGTCCAGCACATTCAACGGCTCGCGGCAGAACGCGGCGCTGAGCAGCTGGCGCGCCTGGTCGGCGGGCAGGCCGCGCGAGCGCAGGTAGAACAGCGCATTGGCGTCGAGCTGGCCGACCGTGGCGCCGTGCGCGGCCTTCACATCGTCGGCGTCGATTACCAGGGTGGGCTGGGTATCGATTTCGGCGTCGGCCGACAGCAGCAGGTTCTTGTTGGACAGGTTGGCGTCGGTGCCGTCGGCACCTGCGCGGATGTGGATGCCGCCGTGGAAGACCACGCGGCTGCGCTGGGCGGCCACGCCACGCCACAGCATCTGCGAGGCGGTGTCGCGCGCGATGTGCTCGATGCCCAGGCGGGTGTCGACATGGCGGCGGCCGTTGCCAAGCAGCACGCCGTTGGCGGTGAGCCGGGCGTTGTCGCCTTCCAGGCGCACGTTGAGCTCATGGCGGCTCAGCGCGGCGCCCAGCTCCAGGTCGACGCGACGGTACTGCGCGTTGCGGGCGAGCACCGCGTCGGTGCGCAGCAGCGCGGTGGCGCGCACGCCATCGGCCTGTACGCGGGCGTGCGACAGTACCGCATCCTGGGCCAGGTGCACATGCACCAGGGTGTTGCCCAGGTGCGCGGCATCGCCGACATGCAGGTGGTGTTCGACCACGCCCAGCGTGGCGCCGCGGCGCAGTTCGATCAGGTGGCGGTGGTGCCAGGCCAGGTCGGCATCGCCGGCCACGCTGACGAACACCAGCTGCAGCGGCAGTTCGACCTGCACGTCCTCATCCACGCGCACCAGCGCGCCTTCATCGGCCAGCGCGGCATTGAGGCGGGCGAACACTTCTTCGCTGCGCTCGAAGCGACGGCCGAGGAAGCGCAGCGCATCGTCGCCGGCAGCCAGTGCCGCGGACAGGCGCTGCAACTGTACGCCGGCCGGCAGCGTGGACACATCGCTCAGCGCCTCGGACGGGCGGCCGTTGACGAACACCAGGCGCGGCGACGGGATGTCGGCCAGCAGCGCGGGATCGACATCGGCCGCAGCCAACGGCGCGGGGCTGAAGCTGCGGCGTTCCAGCTGGCGCAGCGAGGTGTACTTCCAGGCTTCGCTGCGCGGGCCGGGCAGGCCGGCCTGCAGCGCGGCATCCAGTTCGGCGCGACGTGCGTCGCTGCCGCAAAAGCCGCTGGCGAGGGAATCGAGCAGGGCGCTCATCAGACCGCTGCCTCCGGCACCACGCGGTCCTTCAGGAAGTGGTAGCCGTGGGCTTCCAGTTCCAGGGCCAGTTCCGGGCCGCCGCTCTGCACGATCCTGCCGTCGGCCAGCACGTGCACCACGTCCGGCTTGATGTAGTCGAGCAGGCGCTGATAGTGGGTGATCACGATGAACGAGCGGTCCGGCGAACGCAGCGCGTTGACGCCATCGGCCACGCTCTTGAGCGCATCGATATCCAGGCCGGAGTCGGTTTCATCCAGGATCGCCAGCTTCGGTTCGAGCACGGCCAGCTGGAAGATCTCGTTGCGCTTCTTCTCGCCGCCGGAGAAGCCTTCGTTGACGCCACGGTGCAGCAGTTCGTCCTTCAGGTGCAGCACGGCCAGCTTCTGCCGGACCAGCTTGAGGAACTGCATCGAATCCAGTTCTTCCTCGCCGCGCGCCTTGCGCTGGGCGTTGAGCGCGGCGCGCAGGAAGTAGGTGTTGTTCACCCCGGGGATTTCCACCGGGTACTGGAAGGCCAGGAACAGGCCGGCGGCGGCGCGTTCTTCCGGGGCCAGCTCGAGCAGATCCCTGCTTTCGAACTGCACGCTGCCTTCGCTGACGTCATAGCCTTCGCGGCCGGCCAGCACGTTGCCCAGGGTGGACTTGCCGGCGCCGTTGGGGCCCATGATGGCGTGCACCTGGCCGGGCTTGACGTCCAGCGACAGGCCCTTGAGGATTTCCTTGTCGCCGATGCGGGCGTGGAGGTTGTCGATCTTCAGCATGATACGAATCCGGTAGTGCCACGCCATGCGTGGCAAAAATGTCAAACGAAGGCAAAAATGAGGCGCAACGCGCCCGGCGCGTTACCCGACCGAGCCTTCCAGCGAGACGTCCAGCAGCTTCTTGGCTTCCACCGCGAACTCCATCGGCAGTTCGCGGAACACCTGCTTGCAGAAGCCATCGACGATCATCGACACCGCGTTTTCCTGGTCGATGCCGCGCGCGCGGCAATAGAACATCTGGTCGTCGGAGATCTTGGAAGTGGTCGCTTCGTGCTCCACCGTCGCGCTCGGGTTCTTGACCTCGATGTACGGGAAGGTGTGCGCGCCGGAGGTCTTGCCGATCAGCAGCGAGTCGCACTGGGTGTAGTTGCGCGCGCCATCGGCGTTGCGGTCGATCCTGACCAGCCCGCGGTAGGTGTTCTGGCCGCGGCCGGCGCTGATGCCCTTGCTGACGATCTTGCTCTTGGTGCGCTTGCCGATGTGGATCATCTTGGTGCCGGTATCGGCCTGCTGGCGGTGATGGGTCAGCGCCACCGAGTGGAACTCGCCCACCGAGTCGTCGCCGAGCAGCACGCAGGACGGGTACTTCCAGGTGATCGCCGAGCCGGTCTCGACCTGGGTCCAGGTGACCTTGCTGCGCGCGCCACGGCATTCGGCACGCTTGGTGACGAAGTTGTAGATGCCGCCGACGCCGTTCTCATCGCCCGGGTACCAGTTCTGTACCGTGGAATACTTGATCTCGGCATCGTCCAGCGCGACCAGCTCGACCACCGCGGCGTGCAGCTGGTTCTCATCGCGCATCGGCGCGGTGCAGCCTTCCAGGTAGGACACGTAGGCCTTGTCCTCGCAGATGATCAGGGTGCGCTCGAACTGGCCGGTATGGCCGGCATTGATGCGGAAGTAGGTGCTCAGCTCCATCGGGCAGCGCACGCCGCTGGGGATGAACACGAAGCTGCCATCGGAGAACACCGCCGAGTTCAGCGCGGCGAAGTAGTTGTCGCCCACCGGCACCACGCTGCCCAGGTACTGCTTGACCAGTTCGGGGTGTTCCTTGATGGCCTCGGACATCGAGCAAAAGATCACGCCCTTTTCGGCCAGTTCCTTGCGGAAGGTGGTGCCCACCGAGACCGAGTCGAACACCGCATCGACCGCCACGCCGGCCAGCCGGGCGCGTTCGTGCAGCGGCACGCCGAGCTTGTCGTAGGTATCCAGCAGTTCCTTGGGCACGTCGTCCAGCGAGGCGTACTTGGGCCCCTTGGGCGCGGAGTAGTAGCTCAGCGCCTGCAGGTCGATCGCGGCGATCTGCAGCTTGGCCCAGTTCGGCATGGGCATGGTCAGGAAATGACGGTAGGCGTCCAGGCGCCATTGCGTCATCCACTCGGGCTCTTCCTTCTTGGCCGACAGGGCACGGATGGTGTCCTCGTCCAGGCCGGGCGGCAACGAGTCCGATTCGATCTCGGTGATGAAGCCGGCCGCGTACTTGCGGCCCAGCTGCTCATGGATCTCACGATTGGGGGTGTCGCCGGCGGCGACGGTGTCAAGGATATCGGTGGCCATGGGGGCTGCCTGTGGATCAGGAAACGACATCCGCCGCGATGCTGCGGCGGGGGGCGTCGACAAGGGGGAGGGGGGGCAGGATCTGCGCCAGGCTGACCGCGCGCAGGGCTTCGGCCACCACGTCGTTGATCATCCGCCAGCTGCTGCGCGCACCGCATTGCAGTTCGCGGCCGCACTGGCTGTGGTCGTGGCTGCACTCGGTCAGGCCCAGCGGCCCTTCCATGGCTTCGACGATCTCGAACAGGCTGATCTGCCCGGCCGAACGGGTCAGCCGGTAGCCGCCACGCACGCCACGCAGGCCTTCAACCAGGCCGGCCTGGGCCAGCGGCTTGAGCAGCTTGCTGACCGTGGGTGGCTCCAGCCGGGCGAATTCGGCCAGTTCAGTCGCACTGAGCACCTCGCCCGGCCGGGCGGCGAGCACGGTCAGTACGACGGTGGCGTAGTCGGTAAGCTTGGTGACGCGGAGCATGGGGAGGGTGGGACCATAAAGCGGACTGAAATTGTACGCTTTTATGCCCGGGCATCCAACCCACCCCGTTCAGCGGCCCGAAAGCCGGCGGTGAAGGGCGGCGTGGCGGCGTGGCTTTGGCAATCACCCGGATTAGGCGAGAATCGGCTCTTCCCATCGCAACGGCCAGCCAGATGCCCAAGAAGATCCAAGCCCGCAAGTCCGCCATCCACGGCAACGGCGTGTTCGCGCTGGCGCCGCTCAAGCAGGGCGAACGGGTGATCCAGTACAAAGGCCTGCTGCGCAGCCACGCCGACGTGGATGCCGACGATACCGGCGACGTGGAGAGCGGGCATACGTTTCTGTTCACGCTCAACGATGATTACGTGATCGATGCCAACTACAAGGGCAACGATGCGCGCTGGTTGAACCACAGCTGCGATCCCAACTGCGAGGCGGTGATCGAGGAAGCCGAGGGCGACAACCGGCGCGAGGACAAGGTGTTCATCGAGGCGATCCGCGATATCCAGCCCGGTGAGGAACTGACCTACAACTACGGCATCGTGCTGGCCGAGCGCCACACCGCGCGCCTGAAGAAAGTGTGGGAATGCCGTTGCGGTTCCAAAAAGTGCACCGGGACGATGCTGCAGCCCAAGCGGTAACGCCGGCCGCGGCGCCGACGCCTCCTACACGCTCCGGTCACCGCTGCCCAATGCGCGCGCATGCACAGTGGAGGCTCCTTTCCGACGGAGCCTCCCATGGCACATGCACTCAACGGCAAGCACATCGCGATCCTGGCCACCGACGGTTTCGAGCAGTCCGAACTGCTCGAGCCCAAGCGCCTGCTGGAATCCTGGGGCGCCACGGTCTCGGTGGTGGCGCCCGGCGAGAGCAGCCGCATCCGCGGCTGGAAGGACAAGGACTGGGGCGACGAGGTTGCCATCGATCAACCGCTGAAACGTTCCAGGGCCGATGACTACGATGCGCTGGTGCTGCCCGGTGGGGTGATCAATCCGGACAAGCTGCGCATCGATGCGCAGGCGGTTGATTTCATCAAGGCCTTCGGCGCGGCCGGCAAGCCGGTGGCGGCGATCTGCCATGGCCCGTGGCTGCTGGTCGAGTCGGGCCTGGCCAAGGGCCGACGGGTCACCTCGTGGCCGTCGCTGAAAACCGACCTGGGCAATGCCGGTGCCGAGTGGACCGATGCCGAGGTGGTCGTCGATGGCGGGCTGATCACCAGCCGCAAGCCGGACGATATTCCCGCCTTTGCCGACGCGGTGGGCAAGGCGCTGGCGGGGTGAGCAGGGCGCACCCACCAACGGTGGGTGCCTACCGGCCCAGTACGCCGGCCGGGATCAGCTGGCCCAGGTCCTGGTTGAAGGTGACCACCAGCTTGCCGTTCTCCACCTGCGCCGACTGCACCTGCAGGGCGCCGAGCACGCTGGCCACGGCCGGGTCGATCTTGTAGATCGGTTCGCGCCGCGCGTAGTCGGTCAGCCAGGCGTTGAGCAGGCTGCGCGTGCGCGAATCCAGCCGGCCGCCGTTGTTGGCTGGGGTGAAGTCGTCCACGGTGGGCTGGTCCAGGTGGAAGCCCTGGGTCTGCGCGTCGTAACGCAGGCCACTGCTGAGCTTGACCTTGCCTAGCGGCGCGGCGCTGCTGCCGGCGGTGGCCATGGCGATGTCGAAGCCCAGGTCCAGGCGGTTGCCCTGCGGAAGCGTCAGCTGCGGATGGCTCATGGTCATCTCGATCAACCCGCCGAGCGCGTCCTGGGTGCGCGGGAAGCTGCCGTCCAGGTACTGCTGGACGTCGCCGGCGCCCACCGACAGCTGGCGGCCGGAAACGCTGGGGGCGGCCTGCGCGCCCACCGCGACGGCAATCAGCAGGGTGGCGGCGGCAAGGCGGGATAGCAGCGGACGTGCGTTCATGGCGACAGGCCGTGGGGAAAGAGACTGCAACGATAGCGCCTTCGGCTGAATCCAGCTTTGACGCGTGGCCGGCTCAGTCCAGCGTGGGTTGCAGGGAGGCGCCATGGATCTCCCAGCCGCTGCCGTCCGCGCGCGGCTGCAGGCGGTACCAGCCGTGGTAGCGCAGGGTGCCCCCGGCGGTGCGGGCGCGGATCCGTACCGGCACTTCGCGCAGCCGCGAGGGCTGGGCATCGTCGCGGGCGATCGGCGGGTCGGCCTCCATGCGCAGCCCCAGCAGCCCGGGCAGTTCGCGCAGGGCGATGTCGTCCGGGCGCGCCGAGGTGCGCCCGCCGCTCCAGAACGCATCGGCGGCGGCGCGGTCGCCGGTCATCAGGGTATTGAAGTACTGGCGCACGACGGTCGGTTCGTCGGCTGCGCCGCTGGCCACCGCACTGGGGGGCGACACGGTATTGCCTGCCAGGGGCTGCGCGGCCGATCCGTCTGGTGTCGCGGCGACGGCCGCGGCCGCCGCCTGTTCGCTGGCGGCGGCGCCATCGTCATTGGCGTGGCGCTGGCACGAACACCCGCCCAGCAACAGCAGTGGCAACACGATCACGGCACAACGCATGGCGGATTCTCCCCGGCGATGCGCGCAGTGTAGCCGGCGGCCGGCGGCCGGCGGCCGGCGCCGGGTCAGGGCGTGTGCTGGATCCGGTCGAGCGCGCCGAGCACCTCATCCAGCTGCGGCTGCAGGCTGCTCAGCGGGTGGGCAGGGTCCTGTGCGTGGCGGCGGGCCAGGTCGTGCAGCAACTGGGTGGCCACGATCGCCGCGGCGCGCTCGTCGCCGCTCAGGCCGGTCTGGCGGCGGGACGCTTCTAGCAGCCGCATCCAGTCCTGCTGCGCACGGTGCTCCAGTTCTATCGTGCAGCGCCCGCTGCACTGCAGCCCGTCCTTCTCGATCGGGGTGACGGTAATGCGGTAACGCTGGGATGCGGCTGGCGGAGAGGCGCTGGGCTGCGATGCGCGGGTCATGGCGGTCTGCACGGTGGGGGACAAGGCCACCATAGGCCGGCGCGGCGGCGGCGACGACGGGCGCGGTCGTACGCAGTGTTCCACCTTGTGCGTTCCACGCGCGCCGTGCGCGGCGCGCAGGGCCGGCGCAGCGTGGTTTGCATGGCCGGCCGGCGCGCGGCGATGCCTGGGCAACGCTGTGTTTCGCTGCCGCGCCCCAGAAAAAAGAACGGGACGGCCATCGCCGTCCCGTCCGGGTGCTGCAGGAAGCGCGCTGGTTACAGCGCAGCGTCCTTGAGCTTCTTGAGCGGACGCACCTTCAGCTTGGTGGAGGCCGGCTTGGCGGCGAACCACTGCTCTTCCTTGGTGAACGGGTTGATGCCCTTGCGCTTCGGCTTGGCCGGCACGCTGACGGTGGTGATCTTCAGCAGGCCCGGCAGGGTGAAGCTGCCCGCGCCCTTCTTGTGCACCGAAGCGGCGACGGCGCCTTCCAGCGAGGCGAGCACGGCGCGCACGTCCTTGGCGACAACGCCGGACGCTTCAACGATGTGTGCAACCAGACCAGACTTGCTCAGCACGTCCTTGATCGGCTTGGGAGCGGCCGGCTTGGCGGCTGCCTTGGTAGCGACTTTCTTTACTGCCTTCTTCGGGGCAGCCTTCTTAGCGGTCTTTGCCATGGTTTCCTGTTCCGTGATCGGTTGGTGGTTTGGTCGCGCCGAACCCCGTCGGCAAGCGAAATGTAGGGCAACTATGCGGCGCCGCCAATAGGCAATCGCATAAATATTGGCGATTTCCCGCTTCCCGGTTACTGCAGTGCATCAGTACATGCCCGGAAAACAGGGCCGGCGGCGACCGTGGGGGCCGCATGCCGGTGCCGCCGGATGGCAGCCATCCGGGAGAAAATTCCTTGAAAACAGCAGTTTCCGCGCGGCGTGAGGGCGTCCTGCGCAAGTCGGGCCGGGCCGGCCGCGTTACCCGACGCGGTGCTAACGCCCCAGCGTCTAGTCTGGTCCTGCCATTCATCCGCAGGAGATCAATCGATGGGCATTTCGCGTCATGCCACCGCGCACTGGGAAGGTGACCTCAAGACAGGCAAGGGACAATTGAGCACGCCGCAGAGCGGCCTGCTGGACAAGACCCGCTACGCCTTCAGCAGCCGCTTCGGTGATGAAAAGGGCACCAACCCGGAGGAACTGATCGCCGCCGCACATGCCGGCTGCTTCACCATGGCGCTGTCGGCCAAGCTCACCGAGGCCGGTTTCGTGCCGACCTCGCTGGACACCGAGGCCAAGGTGGACCTGTCGATGGAGGGCGGCCCGCAGCTCTCCCAGATCACCCTGAAGGTCAAGGCGGTGGTGCCGAACATCGATGCCACGCAGTTCCGTGCGATTGCCGAGGACGCCAAGCAGAACTGCCCAGTGTCCAAGGCGCTGAGCGCGGTGCCGATCAGCATGGAAGCCGAGCTGGCTGGCGGCTGATGCCCGGCGGCACCGTGTCCGGCGTGGTTGCGGTGCACATTGAGTCATCCCCGCAGGGGCGGCATAGTCGCCCCTGTTCCGTTTGCGGGGAGTAATGCGTGCGCCATCGCCTTCTGGCTGTCCTGTTTTCCCTGTGCTGCGCCCACCAGGCTCAGGCCGATGTACGCCTGCTGACCGCGGCCACCATCCACACCGGCACTCCCGAAGCCCCCGCGGCGACTGCCCTGGCCTGGGACGGCGACAGCGGGCAGGTGCTGGCCGTGGGCGCGCGCGCGGCGCTGCTGGCGCGGTACCCCGCGGCGGCGCTGACCGACCTGGGCGATGCCACCGTGGTGCCCGGGCTGATCGACGCGCACGCGCATCTGATGTTCCTGGGCGAAACCCTGATGCAGGCCGACCTGACCGGTGCGGCCAGCAAGGCCGAGATCGTCGCGCGGCTGCAGCGGTTCGCCGCCGACAACCCGCAGGGCTGGCTGCTGGGCAATGGCTGGGACCAGAACCACTGGCCCGAGACCACCTTCCCGACCGCTGCCGACCTGGACGCCGCGTTCCCGGATCGCCCGGTATGGCTGGGCCGCGTCGATGGCCATGCCGGCTGGGGCAACACCGCTGCCTTGCGCGCGCTGGCGCGAACGCCGGGGCAGCGCGCGCTGGCCGGTCGCTGGCAGCCCGACGGCGGGCGCATCGTGCGCGATGCGCGCGGCCAGCCCAGCGGCGTGTTCATCGACGCGGCCATGGACCTGGTGCGCCGCGCGATTCCCGCGCCCGGCGACGCCGCGCGCGAACAGCAGCTGGCCCGCGCGCTGGACAAGGCGGTCAGCCAGGGCCTCACGGGCGTGCATGACATGGGCGTATCGCGGCAGGACCTGGCCTTGATGCGCCGCTTTGCCGATGCCGGCCGACTGCCGCTGCGCATCGATGCCTACGCCGATGGCAATGGCCAGGCGCTGGCCGATCTGTGCACGCACGGTGCCTACCAGCATCCCGGTGGGCGCCTGCAGATGCGCGGCGTGAAGCTGTTCATGGACGGCGCGCTGGGCAGCCGTGGCGCGGCGCTGCTGGCCGACTACAGCGATGACCCGCACAACCGCGGGCTGCTGGTGACCTCGCCGGAAGACTTTGAAACCGCCGTACGCAAGGCCGATGGCTGCGGGCTGCAGGTGGCCACCCATGCCATCGGCGACCGCGGCAACCGCATCGCGCTGGATACCTATGCGCGGGTGCTGGGCGCGCGCGCCGGCGGCGACCACCGCTGGCGGATCGAACACGCCCAGGTGGTGGCGCTGGAAGACATTCCGCGATTCGCCCAGCTCGGCGTGATCGCCTCGATGCAGCCCACCCATGCCACGTCGGACATGGGCTGGGCGCAGGACCGGTTGGGGTCCGAACGCATCCTGGGCGCGTATGCGTGGCGGCGCATGCTCGCCGCCGGTGCGCATATCGCGCTGGGCTCGGATTTTCCGGTGGAGCAGGTGGACCCCCGGCTGGGCCTGTACGCGGCGGTGACGCGACAGGACCGCGCCGGCCAACCCTCGCGCGGCTGGCAACCGGAGCAGCGGTTGACGGCCGCCGAGGCGCTGCGCGGGTTCACCGCCGACGCGGCCTGGGCCGGGCATGACCAGGCCCGGGTGGGCCGCCTGCAGCCGGGGCTGCGCGCGGATTTCGTGGTGCTCGACCGCGACCCGCTGCGCGTGCCGCCGGAGCAGTTGGCCAGCCTGCAGGTGCGTTCGACCTGGGTGGATGGCCAACCGGTGTATGAGGCAGCGCGCTGACGCGCCGCCTCGCGCGGCCTTGCGTGCGCGCTTACCAGTCCAGCGTGCCGCGGATGACGCTCTGCACCTGGCCGCCGGACCAGACATCGCCAGCGACATCGATATGCAGGCTCAGGCGGGCATCGTGGCCGACTTCGCGGCCCTGGCTGACCACGTAGTCGCGGGCGCCCCCGGGCAATGCGCCACGGCTGTCCAGCCAGGCGGCCAGTACCGCGTTGGCCGCCCCGGAGGCGGCATCCTCGAAGCGCCGGCCGTTGCCGACGAACGCGCGCACCGCCAGGTCCCAGGGCTGGCCACTGCTGCGGGCGTAGGCGAACACGCCCATGCTGCCGGTGCTTTCGGCCAGCGCGGCAATGGCATCCCAGTCCGGCTGCAGGCCGCGCAGGGTGGCCTCATCGGCCAGTTCCACCACCCACCAGCTGCGTCCGCCGTCCATGCGCGCCGGCGGCAGCGCGCCCAGCGCCCAGCCGGCCAGCGCGGCCCGCAGGCGCGGGTCATCGGCGGTGCTCACCTCGGCCACCGCCGCGCGCGGGGTGCGGATGGCGATGGTGCGCGCGGCACCGTCGCCGTCCACCCGCAGCGGCAGGGCGCCGGCGATGCCGTCCTGCACCAGCACGCCGTCCACCGGCACGGCCAGCCCGGCCTCCAGCACCGCATGGGCGGTGCCGACGCTGGGATGGCCGGCGAACGGCACTTCCTTCTGCGGGCTGAACATGCGGATGCGGTAGCTGGCGCCGGGCACCTGCGGTGCCGACACAAAGGTGGTTTCCGGCAGCCGGGTCCAGCGTGCGATTGCCTGCATGGCCGCATCGTCCAGGCCCTGTGCGTCGAGCACCACCGCCAGCGGGTTGCCGGCGCCGGGGTAGGGGGAGAACACATCCAACTGCAGGAAACGGCGAGGGCTCATGGCGGGGCGGTCCGGTCAAACGGGCGGGCAGCTTAACAAGACCGGCCGGCCATTCCCGCGCGGTTTGCCGCCGTCGCCGGCGCAGCGGCCCTGTAGGGGCCGGGCTTGGCATAGAATCGGGGGTTCGGCCCGGCGTGCCGGGCGAGCCCCCTCACTACCCAACCCTGTCTACCTCCATGTCAGCTTCCTCCCTTGTCGATCGCTGGATCGTACTGAAGTTCGGCGGCACCTCCGTGTCGCGTCGTCACCGCTGGGACACGATCGGGAAGCTGGCGAAAAAACGCGCCGAAGAAACCGGCGCGCGCGTGCTGGTGGTGGTGTCGGCGCTGTCGGGGGTCACCAATGAACTGACCGCGATCGCCGATGGCGCCGCCGACAGCCGCGCCCGCGTGGAGGCCCTGGTGGCGCGCCACCGCGCGTTCCTGGTCGAACTGGAACTGGATGCCGCTGCGCTGGATGTGCGCCTGGCCACGCTGGCCGGGCTGCTCGACGACCCGCGCGCGGCCGCCCGCCCGCTGGACTGGCAGGCCGATGTGCTGGGCCAGGGCGAACTGCTGTCCTCGACGGTGGGCGCGGCCTACCTGCGCGCCAGCGGCCTGGACTTCGGCTGGATGGACGCGCGCCAGTGGCTGGACGCGCTGCCGCCGCAGCCCAACCAGAGCGACTGGTCGCAGCGGCTGTCGGTGAACTGCCAGTGGCGCGCCGATGCCGACTGGGCCGCGCGCTTCCGCGCCCAGCCCACGCGCATGCTGATCACCCAGGGCTTCATTTCCCGCCACGCCGATGGCGGTACCGCCATCCTCGGGCGCGGCGGCTCGGACACCTCGGCGGCGTACTTCGGTGCGCTGCTGGGTGCCAGCCGGGTGGAGATCTGGACCGACGTGCCGGGCATGTTCAGCGCCAATCCGCGCGACGTGCCCGATGCGCGCCTGCTGACCCGGCTGGACTATTACGAAGCACAGGAAATCGCCACCACCGGCGCCAAGGTGCTGCACCCGCGCTCGATCAAGCCGTGCCGCGACGCCGGCGTACCGATGGCGATCCTGGACACCGAGCGCCCCGAACTGCCGGGCACCAGCATCGACGGCAACGCAGCACCGGTGCCGGGGGTGAAGGCGATCAGCCGCCGCAACGGCATCGTGCTGGTGTCCATGGAAGGCATCGGCATGTGGCAGCAGGTCGGCTTCCTGGCCGATGTGTTCGGGCTGTTCAAGAAGCATGGGCTGTCGGTGGACCTGATCGGTTCGGCCGAAACCAACGTGACCGTGTCGCTGGACCCGTCCGAGAACCTGGTCAACACCGATGTGCTGGCCGCGCTGTCGGCCGACCTGTCGCAGATCTGCAAGGTCAAGATCATCGTGCCGTGCGCGGCGATCACCCTGGTCGGGCGCGGCATGCGCTCGCTGCTGCACAAGCTGTCGGACGTGTGGGCCACGTTCGGGCGCGAGCGCGTGCACATGATTTCGCAGTCGTCCAACGATCTGAACCTGACCTTCGTCATCGACGAGGCCGACGCCGATGGCCTGCTGCCGATCCTGCATGCCGAGCTGATCGACAGCGGCGCGATGCCGGTGGAAGAGGGCGAGGTGTTCGGCCCGCGCTGGCGCGAGATCGCCGGCACCGTGCGCCCGCGCGAAACCGCCTGGTGGCGGGGCCAGCGCGAGCACCTGCTGGCGCTGGCCCAGGCCGGCACCCCGCGCTATGTGTACAACCTGCCGACGGTGCGCGCCCGCGCCCGCGCGCTGGGCGCGATCAAGGCCATCGACCAGCGCTACTACGCGATCAAGGCCAACTCGCACCCGGCCATCCTGGAGGTGCTGGAGCAGGAAGGCTTCGGCCTGGAGTGCGTCTCCCACGGCGAGCTCAAGCACGTGTTCAACACGCTGCCGACGCTGTCGCCCAGGCGCGTGCTGTTCACCCCCAGCTTCGCCCCGCATGCCGAATACGATGCCGCCTTCGCACTCGGGGTGACCGTCACCGTGGACAACGTCGAAGCCCTGCAGCGCTGGCCGGACCTGTTCCGCAACCGCGAACTGTGGCTGCGCGTGGACCTGGGCCGTGGCGAAGGCCACCATGCCAAGGTGCGCACCGGCGGCAAGGACTCCAAGTTCGGCCTGCCGATCGCGCGCGTGGACGAGTTCGTGCGCATCGCCGGCGAGCTGGGCACCCGCGTGGTCGGGCTGCATGCCCACCTGGGCAGCGGCGTGGAAACGGCGCAGCACTGGCGCCTGATGTGCGATGAACTGGCCGGTTTCGCCCGCCGCATCGGCAGCATCGAAACGATCGACATCGGCGGTGGCCTGCCGATTCCGTACAGCGCCGACGACGAGCCGTTCGACCTGGATGCCTGGGCCGCCGGCCTGGCCGAGGTGAAGGCGGTGCACCCCGCGTTCCGCCTGGCGATCGAACCGGGCCGCTATCTGGTGGCCGAATCGGGCGTGCTGCTGGCCCGCGCCACCCAGGTGGTGGAGAAGGACGGCGTGCGCCGGGTCGGCCTGGATGCGGGCATGAACACGTTGATGCGCCCGGCCCTGTACGACGCCTGGCACGACATCGAGAACCTCAGCCGGCTGGGCGGTTATGCCGAGGCCGCGTTCGACGTGGTCGGCCCGATCTGCGAATCCAGCGATGTGTTCGGCAAGCGCCGCAAGCTGCCGGTGTCGACCGCGCCGGACGATGTGATGCTGATCGCCGATGCCGGCGCCTACGGCTATGTCATGGCCAACACCTACAACCAGCGCGAGCTGCCGCGCGAGGACGTGATCGATGATGCGCGCTGACCGCTACCTGCCGCCCCACCTTGAAGCGGCGCCGTGCAAACGCACGGCCGCCCTGTGAACCGGATACACCATGACTGCTTTCGATAAACACCAGGTTGCCGTTTTCCGCTTCGTGCGCTGCGATTTCGCCGCCGATACCGGCGTGGCGCAGCTGGTCTATGCCTTCGACGACGGCCCGGAAATGACCGAGACGGTAACCATTCCCGGCGCCCCGTTCGCGCTGGACGGTACCCGCGCCGAGGCGGTGCAGCGTGCGTTGCGCCTGCTGCACCTGATTGCCGGGGTGAGCTATTACAAGGCCGGCGTGCCCGGCCAGGTGCGCATCGACAGCTACAGCATCGATGCGGCCACCGCCGCGCTGGTGGAAACGGTGTACCTCAACGGGCTGGGCGAGTTCGCCTACCGCAACGGCCTGAACCTGCGCGGGCGGTTCCGCCTGCCGGCCGACGCGCCGGCGTTCGCCGCGCCGGCGCTGGGCCTGCGCGAACACGCGCTGGTGGCCATTGGCGGCGGCAAGGACTCGCTGGTCAGCATCGAAGCCCTGCGCGGGCTGGGCATCGCCGAAACGGTGACCTGGATCGGCGGTTCGCAGCTGATCCGCGCCTGCGCCGAACGCACCGGCCTGCCTATCCTCAACATCGGCCGCAGCCTGGCCCCGGAACTGTTCGAGTTGAACCGCCAGGGCGCCTGGAACGGGCATATTCCGGTCACCGCGATCAATTCGGCGATCATGGTGCTGGCCGCGCTGCTGCAGGGCGTGGACCAGGTGGTGTTCTCCAACGAGCGCTCGGCCAGCTATGGCAGCCAGATTCCCGGCACCGGCGAGGTCAACCACCAGTGGTCCAAGGGCTGGGCGTTCGAACAGGCGTTCGGCGAGCACCTGCAGCGGCATGTCGCCGCCGACCTGCACTACTACTCGCTGCTGCGCCCGCTGTCGGAGCTGGCGGTGGCGCGCCAGTTCGCCCGCAGCGACTTCTACGACGCGCATTTCTCCAGCTGCAACCGCAACTTCCACATCCTCGGCGAACGCCCGGTCAACCGCTGGTGCGGGGTGTGCCCGAAGTGCCACTTCGTGTTCCTGGCGCTGGCCCCGTTCATGCCCAAGCCGCGCCTGGTCGGCATCTTCGGCCGCAACCTGCTCGACGATGCCGACCAGGCCGCCGGCTTTGACGCGCTGCTGGAGTTCCAGGACCACAAACCGTTCGAATGCGTCGGCGAAGGCCGCGAATCGCGCGCGGCGATGGCCACCCTGGCCGGCCGCCCGGAGTGGAGCGAGGATGCGCTGGTGAAGCGCTTCGCCGAGCAGATCCAGCCGCAGCTGGACGCGGCTGAACTGACCATCACGCCGTTGCTGGCGCTGGAAGGCGAGCACCGCATCCCGGCGGCGATCTGGGAGCGCCTGCGTGCGAATTTCGCAGCTTGAGGGCAGGCGGGTTGCGCTGTGGGGATGGGGGCGCGAAGGGCGCGCAGCGTACCGCGTCCTTCAGCAGCGGCTGCCGTCGCTGGCACTGACCCTGTTCTGCCCGGAAGCTGAAGCGGCCGCGGCCGGCGAGGACACCGGCGGGGCGTTGACCGTGCGGACCGATGTCTCCGGCGAGGCGCTGGCCGGCTTCGAGGTGGTCATCAAGTCGCCGGGCATCAGCCCCTATGGCGAGGCGGCGCTGCACGCATCGGCGGCGGGCACGCAGTTCATCGGCGGCAGCGCGCTGTGGTTCGCCGAGCATGCCGATGCCGACGGCACGGTGCGCGACACGGTGTGCGTGACCGGCACCAAGGGCAAAAGCACCACCACCGCCCTGCTGGCCCACCTGCTGCGTGCCTCGGGCGCGCGCACCGGGCTGATCGGCAACATCGGCCTGCCGTTGCTGGAAGTGCTGGATCCGCAGCCGGCGCCGCGGTACTGGGCGGTGGAGCTGTCCAGCTACCAGACCGGCGAGGTGGCGCGCAGCGGCGCCCACCCACAGGTGGCGATCGTGCTCAACCTGTTTCCCGAACACCTGGACTGGCACGGCAGCCAAGCACGCTACATCGAAGACAAACTGCGCCTGGTCACCGACGCTGCGCCGCGCATCGCCGTGCTCAATGCCGCCGACCCGCACCTGGCCGGGCTGGTGCTGCCGCGCAGCGCGGTGATCTGGTTCAACCAGCCGCAGGGCTGGTATATGCGCGGCGAGGTGGTCCACCGCGGCGAGCGGGCGGTGTTCGATACCGCGCATACCCCCCTGCCGGGCCGGCACAACCGCGGCAACCTGTGCGCGGTGCTGGCCGCGATCGAGGCGCTGGGCCTGGACGCGGTGGCGCTGGCCCCGGCGGTGCAGGATTTCCGCCCGTTGCCCAACCGCCTGCAGGCGGTCGGCACGCGCGACGGGCTGACCTTCGTCAACGATTCGATCAGCACCACCCCGCATGCCAGCCTGGCCGCGCTGGAGTGTTTTGCCGGCCAGCGCATCGCGCTGCTGGTCGGCGGCCATGACCGCGGCCTGGACTGGCACGATTTCGTGCAGCACATGGCCCACGATGCGCCGCCGGTGGAAATCGTCACGATGGGCGCCAATGGCCCGCGCATCCATGCGCTGCTGCAGCCGCTGGCCGATGCCGGCCGGTTCGGCCTGCACGCGGCGGCCGACCTGGGCCAGGCGATGCAACTGGCCCGCGCCGCATTGGGCGGGCAGGGCGGGGTGGTGCTGTTGTCGCCGGGGGCGCCCAGCTACGGGGTGTACCGCGACTACGTGGCCCGCGGCCGGCATTTCGCCGAACTGGCCGGGTTCGACCCGGACACGATCACCGCGATCCCGGGGATCGGGATCGCCTGACACGGTCGCGGTGGCCCGTGCCGCGGCTGTCGCGGTGGCGCTACGCCGGCGGGCATACACTCGGGCTTCTTTCGGGCAGGAGCAGGTGCATGAACAAGCGATGGCAGTGGGGTGCGGCCGTGCTGTTGGGCATGGTGGCGCTGCCGGCAATGGCGGCGATGAAGACCCAGCCGGTGGAGTGGACGCTGGACGGCACCACCTTCAGCGGGGTGCTGGTCTACGACGATGGCGACAACGACAAGCGCCCGGGCCTGGTGATGGTGCCCAACTGGAAGGGCGTCAACGAATCGGCGATCGCCAAGGCCAAGCAGCTGGCCGGCGACGACTACGTGGTGCTGGTGGCCGATATGTACGGCAAGGGCGTGCGCCCGAAGACCGACGCCGAGGCCGGGCCGGTGGCCACCGCGCTGCGCAACCAGCGCCCGGTGCTGCGGGCACGCGCGCTGAAGGCGGTGGAGGTGCTCAAGGCCCAGGCAGGCAAGGCGCCACTGGATGTCAGCCGGATCGGTGCGGTCGGGTTCTGCTTCGGTGGCACCACCGTGCTGGAGCTGGCCCGCGCCGGTGCGCCGCTGGCCGGCGTGGTCAGCCTGCACGGTGGGCTGGGCTCGCCGTTGCCGGCCGTGGCCGGTGGCAGCCATCCGGCGGTGCTGGTGCTCAATGGTGCCGACGACAAGGGCGTGAGCAAGCAGGACATCGCCGGCTTCGAGCAGGAAATGAACGCGGCCAAGGTTGATTGGGAGTTCACCAATTACAGCGGCGCGGTGCACTGCTTTGCAGAAAGCGACGCCAACAGTCCGCCGGGCTGCCTGTACAACGAACGCGCGGCCAAGCGCGCGTGGAAGGCGCTGGACGAGTTCTTCGAGGAGCGGTTCGAGAAGCGTTGAGCCGGCCAGCGGCCGGCACTACCGGGATACGGGTAGGTGCCGACCGTTGGTCGGCACGCCCTGCCGTCAATGCGAGCGCTGTACCGCGTAGCGGGCCAGCCCGCGCAGGGCGGCCACCGCATCGTTGTCGGCCAGGCCGTCAAGCGCGCGCTCGGCGGCATCGGCGTATTCCACCGCGCGGGCGCGGCTGTATTCCAGCCCGCCGGTGGCGTGGATGGCGGCCAGTACTTCGGGCATGGCCTCGGCGTCGCCGTTGCGCACGATCTGCCGCAGGCGCTCGCGGGTGCCGGCATCGGTGTGCGCCATCGCGTGGATCAGCGGCAGGGTGGCCTTGCCTTCGGCCAGGTCGTCGCCCAGGTTCTTGCCCAGCTCTTCGGCGTTGGCCGAGTAGTCCAGCACGTCGTCGGCGATCTGGAAGGCGTAGCCCAGCGCCATGCCGTAGTCGTACAAGGCCTGCTGGGCAGCTTCGTCCACGCCGCTGGCCAGTGCGCCCAGGCGGGTGCCGGCGGCGAACAGCACCGCGGTCTTGCGCTCGATCACGCGCAGGTAGGCCGCCTCGTCGGTATCGGGGTTGTGCACGTGCAACAGCTGCAGTACTTCGCCCTCGGCGATGCGGTTGGTGGTGTCGGCCAGGATCCGCATCACCGGCATGCGGTCCAGTTCGACCATCAGCTGGAAACTGCGCGAGTACAGGAAATCGCCGACCAGCACGCTGGGGGCATTGCCCCACAACGCATTGGCGGTGCTGCGGCCGCGCCGCAGGCTGGATTCGTCGACCACATCGTCGTGCAGCAGGGTCGAGGTATGGATGAACTCGATGATTGCCGCCAGCTGGTGGTGTTCCGGGCCGGCCTGGCCGACCGCGTGGCCGGCCAGCATGACCAGCATCGGCCGCAGGCGTTTGCCGCCGGCGGAGATGATGTGGTCGGCGATCTGGTTGATCAGCACGACATCGGAGGACAGACGGCGGCGAATCAGCGCATCGACGGCGGCCATGTCGGGCGCGGCTAGCGTCTGGATCTGGGGCAGGCCCAGCGCGGGGCGGGTGTCTTCGGTGATGGTCATGCGGTCTGACTTTCAGGCTTGGCGGGAATTATAGGCGGTGCCGTCGTATTCCGCCCGCCAGGCGATGCGGCGGCGCTGGCCCTACCGGCCCGGGGCCGGCCCGGCGGGCGGATCGGGCCATGGCCGGGATGCCGCCACCGGTCGCCGCCGCCCCGCCGGCACAGCTGCCTGCGGTGAATACGTATGCACCCGGCGCCATCCCCGCAGGCGCCCCGCTAAGCTTGCCGGGTACGTTGTGGCGCCCTTGCAGGCGCCGTGCAAGCCCGGAGGGGGCCCTGAATGTCGCAGACTCCATGGTGGCGTGGTGCCGTCATCTACCAGATCTACCCGCGCAGTTTCCTCGACGCCAATGGCGACGGGGTAGGCGACCTGCCCGGCATCATCGACCGCCTGGACTACGTGGCTGCGCTGGGCGTGGACGCGATCTGGATCTCGCCGTTCTTCACATCGCCGATGGCCGATTTCGGCTACGACATCGCCGATCACCGCGATGTCGACCCGCTGTTCGGCAGCCTGGCCGATTTCGACCGCCTGCTGGCCAGGGCGCATGCGCTGGGTCTGAAGGTGATGATCGACCAGGTGTTCAGCCATACCTCGATCGACCACGCCTGGTTCCGCGAAAGCCGACAGGACCGCACCAACCCCAAGGCCGACTGGTACGTATGGGCCGATCCGCGCGAGGACGGCACGCCGCCCAACAACTGGATGTCGATCTTCGGTGGCGTGGCCTGGCAGTGGGAGCCGCGCCGCGAGCAGTATTTCCTGCACAATTTCCTGGCCGACCAGCCGGACCTGGATTTCCACAATCCAGCGGTGCAGGAGGCCACGCTGGACTATGTGCGTTTCTGGCTGGACCGTGGGGTGGATGGTTTCCGCCTGGATTCGATCAACTTCTGTTTCCACGATGCGCAGTTGCGCGACAACCCGGCCAAGCCGCTGGACCAGCGGGTGGGCCGCGGTTTCAGCGCGGACAACCCCTACGCCTACCAGTACCACTACTACAACAACACCCAGCCGGAGAACATCGGCTTCATCGAGCGCTTGCGCGGGCTGCTGGACGAGTATCCGGGAACGGTCAGCCTGGGCGAGATCTCGGCCGAGGATTCGCTGGCGACCACGGCCGAGTACACCGCGCCGGGCCGGTTGCACATGGGCTACAGCTTCGAGCTGCTGGTGAAGGATTTCAGCGCCGGGTACATCCGCGACACGGTGTCGCGGCTGGAAGCGGCCATGGCCGACGGCTGGCCGTGCTGGGCGATCTCCAACCACGATGTGGAGCGCGCGGTGACCCGTTGGGGCGGGCACCCGGCGCAACCGCGGCTGGCGCGCCTGCTGGTGGCGCTGCTGTGCTCGCTGCGTGGTTCGATCTGCCTGTACCAGGGCGAAGAGCTGGGGCTGGGCGAGGCCGAGGTGCCGTTCGAGGCGCTGCAGGATCCGTACGGGATCACCTTCTGGCCGAACTTCAAGGGCCGCGACGGCTGCCGCACGCCGATGCCGTGGATCGACGCGCCGCTGGCCGGGTTCACCACCGGCCAGCCATGGTTGCCGATCCCGGCCGAGCACGTTGCCGCGGCGGTGGCGGTGCAGGAACACGATCCGCACTCGGTGTTGAACGCGTTCCGCCGGTTCCTGGGCTGGCGGCGGACCGTGCCGACGCTGCTGGTGGGCGACATCGCATTCCTGGCCACGGCCGAGCCGGTGCTGATGTTCCAGCGCCGGCATGCGGGGGAGACGCTGCTGCTGGCGTTTAACCTGTCCGCCGACGAGGTGCGCGTGGCCTTGCCCGAAGGCAGTTGGCAGGCGCTGCACGTGCCGGGCCCGGACGTGGGCCACGCCGAGGGTGCTGAGCTGGTGTTGCCGGCGCAATCAATGTACTGCGCGCGCCAGGGCTGAAACGATTTCCGGTGGTATTGAGTGGGCGGGGCCGATGGCCTCGCCCTTTTTTTGGTTCTTCGCCGATGTGCGGGGCTACAACCCGTCAAGTGCTGGGGCATTGGGTGGACATGCCACCGTTGTCCGGGCGCGGTTGCTGTTTCCGCTTCGCGGATAACTTCAAAAGCGTTTCGTGCCCCTCCGGGGCGCGAGTCACTTTTCTTTGCTCGTGCAAAGAAAAGTAACCAAAAGAAAGCACGCCCCGTCCGCTCGCCGTCGGGCGTTGCCCGCCGGTGCCCTGCGCTTCTCGCGTCGGCAAGGGACGGTGCGGAACTCGCTGCGCTCAGACACCCGCACCTCTTCGCCCTTGCCGCCGCTGCGATGCTCGGCTCGCTCCAAGGGGGAGGTAGATCAAGGTCAGGATCACCAGCAACGGCAACGGCAACGGCAACAGCGTCCAACCAGCGGTCAGTCCAGCTGCTCCAATTCCTGGCAACCTATTGCAGGTAGGTCCGACCCGTGGTCGGACACGCTTCGTTCCGGCATCACGCTGTCCGAGCGTGGCTCGGATCTACGCTTTTCCATGCGTGCCAGCCATGTGTGGAGGGTTGGCGCGGGTGGGTTGGCGGGACTGTCGAAAACATGGATGTTTTCGCCAAGCCTTATCTGTTCGGAATCTGGCAGCGTAGGCGTCGAGAGCCGGCGTGGGCCGCCGTGCAAGCCTGGATCTCGACGATCGTCATGGAGCTTGGCGCCCACGCCGGAATCTCCCTTGATCCGCCCGAACAGTTGCTGGAGCTGACACTCGCAGTGATAAGACTGGGCAAGCGGGGGAGCTCTCGACCCTTCCAGACTATACGGAGTCGGGCGATGAACGGGATCGGGATTGATGTCAGCAAGCGCCAGCTTGATGTTGGCACGACGGACGGGGAGACCCTGCGGGTCAGCAATACCCGCTCTGGCTTTGCTGAATTGGACGCTTGGCTGAGGAAACACCCGGCGATCCAGATCGTGCTGGAGGCCACCGGCGGCTACGAGCAGCCCGTGCTGGACTTCCTGCACAAGGCAGGTCATCCGGTGGTCCGGGCCAATGCCCTGCGGGCCCGAAAACTGGCCCAAGGCCTTGGCCAGGTGGCCAAGACCGACCGTTTGGACGCCTATGCATTGGCGCAGATGGCTGCCTTGGTGAAACTGCCTTCCTATCAGCCGCTGGAGCCTTGGCAGCAGAAGATGCGGGAATTCGTGTGCGCACGTCGACAGGCGATGCACGCGCTAACCGTCGCGCGGCAGCAACAGGAAATGGTGGGCAATCGTGAATTGCGCCAGCTGCTGCAGACCAATATCACACGCCTGCATACGCTGGTTGAACGACTGGGAAAGCAGATTGCCGAGCAGGTCTCTCAGCAGCCTCAACTGGCTGTGCTGAAGTCGATGAAAGGCGTCGGTCCAGGGCTGCAGGCGGTACTGGCCAGTTATCTGCCCGAGCTGGGCAAGATCAGCGGCAAGGCCATCGCCAGTCTGGTTGGGGTGGCGCCGATGTCCCACGACAGCGGGACGATACGTGGGAAACGAAGCATCCATGGCGGCAGAGCCGAGATCCGTCAGGTGCTTTATATGGCCAGCATGTCGGCCATGCGGCATGAACCGCGATTGCGCGACTTTTATCAGTCGCTGCGAGCTCGCGGCAAGGAAGGCAAAGTGGCCATCGTGGCGGTGATGCGGAAGATGCTGGTGATCCTCAACGCCCGCGTGCGCGACGCCCAAAGCGGATCGATCCCCGCCTGACGCGCGCCCGTAGGGCCTCAAAAGGCTGCCGGCCAGCGGCCGGCACTACCGTGCCTGCGCGCCGGGCACGGGGAAGCTCCCCGGCAACACAGTTGCTCCATGGACGGATTCACGGCGTGTCCCGCCAACCCGCCCGCGCCAACCCAATCAGCGTATATGTCGGTCATTGCCTTTGATCTGAGTCTGTAGTTCGCCGCCTACCCGAAAATTGGCGAAGAACCTTTTCGCGCTTGGCGATACCCGGAATTCGTCGATCATGCATGCCGGGCAAGCAAAAACCCGCTGCTCGCGCAGCGGGTTTCCGTGGTTTCCACCCTGGCTGGATCAGAACTTGTAGTTCACGCCCAGCATGTAGGTACGGCCCCATTCCATGTACTCCAGCGGGCGGTCCTTGCTGCCGGCGTAGGTGCGGTACGGCTCGTTGGTCAGGTTGCTTCCCTGCAGCAGCAGGGTCAACCCGTGCAGGCTGCTGCTGTCGGCGAAGGTGTAGCTGATCTGCGCGTCGGTGACGTTCTCGCCCACCACATAGCGCAGCGTGCGGTTGCCGTTGAAGTTGCCGATCTCGCCGATGAAGTCCGACCGCCGGCGCTGGCTCACCCGTGCCTCGAAACCGCTGCGCTCGTAGTACGCGGTGAGGTTGTACACGCGCTTGGACAGGCCCGGCAGGCTGATCGGCCCATCACCGACCGAGGAGGCGCTTTCAGGATCGCGGATGCTGACATCGCTGTCGTTGAACGTGGCGCTGGCCTGTACGCCGAAACCGCGCAATGCCGGCGTGAACATGTCCAGCGGGAACGACGCGGTGAGCTCCAGGCCGCGCAGCGAACCACCCTTGCCGTTTTCAGGGGCGGTGAAGGTGCCGGTGGTCACTGCCGGCGGCGAACCTACCGGCGGCACATAGTCGGCGACGAACTGCGAGAAGTCGTAGTTGTCCTGGGACTGGGTGTAGATGTAGGTCTTCAGCTGCTTGTAGAACAGCGCGGCGGCCACATAG
Organism: Stenotrophomonas sp. KH_029; assembly: GCF_057839765.1. Taxonomy (NCBI): domain Bacteria; kingdom Pseudomonadati; phylum Pseudomonadota; class Gammaproteobacteria; order Lysobacterales; family Lysobacteraceae; genus Stenotrophomonas; species Stenotrophomonas sp. KH_029. The sequence goes on from NZ_CM174498.1 coordinate 1,148,123, forward strand.
GCCTTTTCGCCGAAGTACTTCTCATAGGACAGGTCCAGCGCAGTGGCACGCCATGGATCCAGCAGCGGGTTGCCGCCACTGGCGCCCGGCTTGCCGGTAGCCGTGTCCACGCCGAACTCCAGCGCCGAGCGCATCTGGTCCACCCGCGGCCGTGCCACCTGCTTGGCCGCGGCGAAACGCAGCGTCTGCTGGTGCGGGAACATGAACACCAGGTTCATGCTGGGCAGCCAGTCGTTGTAGGTCCTGCCACCGCTGAACGGACGCACATTGCTGCCGGCCGGCTGCGAGCCATCCCAGTAATTGGACTGCGAACTCTGGTCGGTGTGCTGCATCTGCACGCCGATATTGCCGCGCACGCCCACCGCGCCGATGTCGGTGTTGATGTTCGCGCGCAGCCAGGCGGTGGTGATCTTCTCCTGTACGGTCCATGCCTTGGACACCAGGTAGGACAGCTCATCGGTGGGCGCGAACACCATGTAGCGGTCCACCGCGGCCGGCACGTTCCAGGCCGGGATGTAACCCAGCCCGGCAAAGCCGAGATTGACCGGGCGGTACTGCAGGTCGCCGGCGATGTTGGCATCGCCCTGCGCGCCGAGCAGGATGCTGCCTTCAGGCTGGGTCTTCTGCTTGCGGCGGTCGGCGTAGTTCACGCCCACGTCCACGTCGGCGAACCACTTCAGCGATTCGGGCAGGGCGAAGGTGGCCTGCAGGCGGGCGCCCTTCAGGCGGTCTTCGACCTGCGGGACCTTGCCGTAGCCGGAGCCGTAGATGGTGTTGGTCAGGAACAGCGCGTCGGGGTTGGAATAGTCCAGGCCCGGGCGGATCTGCGAGAAGCCGTTCGGCTTGACCACCACGCCGACCGTATCCAGCTGCGGCATCGGGGTCAGCTGCAGGTTGTTCTCCAGGTTCAGCTCATCGCGGGTGGCCTTGGAGTAGTTCACGTCGGCCACGACCTTGACCCGCTCGAAGTTGAACTCGTTGTTCCAGCCGAACGCGTCGATCTTGTCCTTGCGCGTGTTGTACATGCCGCGCACCAGCGGGTACACGCCGCTGGCCACACCGCCGGCGAAGCTGCCGTCGGCGTTCACCTGCGGGTTGCTGATCAGCAGGCCGGGGGTGTAGTTGCCGTTGTAGTTGCTCAGGTTGAGTTCGAACTGGTTGGCCGTGTCGATCTGCTCGGCTTCGGTATGGAACGCATCCAGGGTGCTGGTCCACACGTTGGACGGGCGGAACTGCACGGTGGCCATCACCCCGTCGCGCTTGTTGTTGCCGGTGCGGCGCAGCGCCTTGATGCCGTCGGAGAACACCGTGCCCGGGGCCAGCCCGGGGCGGTCGCCGTTGTCGGTATGCTCGGTGGTCCAAGGCTCGTACAGGCCCACCTGGTTTTCCTGGATCGGCATGTCGCTGTGCGCGTAGCCGACCGCGATGCCCAGGGTGTTGTCGAAGAACTGGTCGATGTAGCTGGCGCTGAAACGGTTGCCATACGGATCGACGTTGGCGGCCTTGCCCAGCGAGCTCTTCTGGTAGCGGCCGCTGATGGCGATCACGCGCTCGGCAAAGCTCAGCGGGCGCACGGTCTGCATGTCGATGGTGCCCGACAGGCCCTGGCCGACCAGGGCGGCGTCGGGGGTCTTGTACACGGTCACGCCGTTGACCAGTTCCGAGGGGTACTGGTCGAACTCGACGCTGCGGTTGTCGCCGGTGCTGACCACCTCACGCCCGTTGAGCAGGGTGGTGGCGAAATCCGGCGACAGGCCGCGCACGCTGATCACCTGGGCACGCCCGGCCACGCGCTGGGCGGCCAGGCCGGGCAGGCGGCCCAGCGATTCGGCGATGCTCACATCGGGCAGCTTGCCGATGTCCTCGGCCGAGATCACTTCGACCACCGAGGTGGCGTCCTGCTTGATCGCAATGGCGTTCTCGATGCCGCGACGGATGCCGGTGACCTGCACGGTGTCCAGGTTGGTGGCCGCGGTGCCGGCCGGCGTGGTGGTGTTCGGTTCGGCGGTCTGCGCCGACGCCATCAACGGCGTCAGGGCGACGGCCAGCGCCAGACTCAGCGCGCTGCGCTTGCGGTTCAACATTTTCCCCTCCCAGGCAATGTTGCCAATCGTTTTTTTGGTTGCCCGGAGAACCGGGAGCGTCATGGCGCGGTGGCCGTTGACTGCGTGGCTATGGTAGGCAGCGCATTCGCCGTGCGACGGATCCTGCATACGTATTCAATGGGGTTTCAGCGGCTGTAAGCGGTTACAGGTGCGTCGGCGCATTCGCGCTGCCGCTCCACGATTCGCTTCGCGAACCGCAGACCCCTGTCTCACCAACACCCATACCCCCGTGCCTTCGGCACCACCCCCTGACTCAGGGGGCTTTCCTCCAGACGCGCTAACGGTCGGTGCGTTGTATTGCGCCGGGGCAATTACAGCGGAACGAAACGGATGGCCTGGCCACCGCCGGGTGCCAGCACCAGGGTGAGCGCATCGGCGCTGGTCACCTCGCGGGTTTCACGCACGAACGCGAACGGGTTGCTGCGGAAATCGGCGCCGTCGCCATCGCGGTAGATCTCGGCGCGGTAGCGCACGCCCGGTTCCAGGAAACCCAGCGATACCGGCAGCACCCGGCCGTGCTCGTCGGTGATGCTGCCCAGGAACCAGTCGCGGCTGTGGCGGTCCTTGCGCACGAGGGTCACATGGTCGCCCACTTCCCCGTTGAGCACGCGCGAGTCGTCCCAGTCCACCGCCACATCCTTGATGAAGCGGAACGCTTCGCGGTGCTGCAGGTAGTGTTCGGGCAGGTCGGCGGCCATCTGGATCGGGCTGTAGATGGCCACGTACAGCGCCAGCTGGCGGGCCAGCGTGCTGGGAATGGGTTGGCCGCCACGGCCCTTGAGGCTGAGGATGCCGGGGGTGTAGTCCATCGGCCCGGCCAGCATCCGGGTGAACACCAGGTTGACCTCGTGCTCGGGCGGGTTCGGCGGCTGGCCCCAGGCGTTGTATTCCATGCCTCGCGCACCTTCGCGCGAGATCCAGTTCGGGTAGGTGCGGCGCAGCCCGGTGTCCTTGATCGGCTCGTGCGGGTTGACCGCGATGTGCCGTTTGGCGGCTTCCTGCACTACCTTCAGGTGGTGGCGGGCCATGAACTGGCCGTCGTGCCACTCGCGCCACAATGCGCCGCCGGCCGGATTGCGCCGGTCCACCTGGCCGTCATCGCAGACGTAGCCGCTCTTGAACGCATCCACGCCCAGCCGCGCATACAGGTCCAGCGCGGCGTCGAGCTGGTCTTCGTAGTGTTCGATCGCGCAGCCGGTTTCGTGGTGGCCGATCAGGTGCACACCTTTCCTGGCGCCATAGGCCGACAGCGCCTGGATGTCGAAATCGGCGGTGGGCCGGGTGAAATCGAAGTCGTAACCGTTGCCCACCCAGTTGCCGTCCCAGCCGGGGTTCCAGCCCTCCACCAGCACCCCGCGGAAGCCGTGTGCGGCGGCAAAATCGATCACCTTCCTGGTCTTGGCGGTGGTGGCCGCATGCCTGGGTCCGGTGGCCCAGCTTTCCCGGTCCAGGTGCATCGACCACCACACGCCCAGGTACTTGGACGGTTTGACCCAGCCCACATCGCCCAGCGCATTGGGTTCGTTGAGATTGAGGATCAGGTCCGATTCGACCAGCCCGCCGGCGCGATCGCTGATCTGCAGGGTACGCCAAGGGGTATCGAAGGGCAGGCTGCGGCGCACCTTCCAGCCTTCGGCCGCCAGCGACAGCTGCGCGCGCAGGCGCTGGCCGTCGGTGCGGCGCAGCCACATGCCGGCGTAGTCGACCAGCGCCGCTTCATGGATGGCCACGTGCAGCCCGTCGCCGCTGCGCAGGGTGATCGGGGTGTGCACCAGCGGTACCTGGTCCAGCGGCGTGCGCCGGTACAGGTATTCGTAGTGGATCGCTTCCCCGGCCGGAATCCACCACGCGGTGGCGGCGGGCGCGATCGCAAATTCGGTCAGTTCCTCGTCGATGATCGCCTCGTCCATGCCCGGCTGCTGCGGGAAGTGGTAGCGCAGGCCCAGGCCATCGTCGAACACGCGCAGCACCACGTCGATGCGGCGCCCGGCGCCGCTGCGTTCGCCCAGCTGCACCACCACCTCGTTGTAGTGGTTGCGCACGAAGCGGCGTTCGCCCCACGGTTGTTCCCAGGTTTCATCGACGCTGCGCGCGGTCTGCCCGAGCACGGCCAGGTCGCGGTCCAGGCGCCCGTCGCGCAGCTGGAAGCCCAGCCTGGATTCGGCCACCACGGTGTCACCCAGGCGTTCGACCCGGTAGCTGGGGTTGCCCCCATCCAGCTGCAGCGACACCCGCAGCACCTTGCCGGGCGATTCCACGCTGGCCACGGTGAGCGGTTCGGCCCAGGCGCCGGCGGCGGCGAGCAGCAGCGACAGCGCCAGCCAGGGCAGGCGACGGCGCATGCTGCACGCATGAAGATGTTGCGGCGTCGTCGGCATTTCCCCTCCCAAGGCGGCCCGGACATGGCTGGACTATAGCCACGCAGATCCGGCGCTTCGGCTGCATTGCGATGAATACGTATGCAAAGGGGCGCGCGCCGCGGCCTGCCGTCTACCATGGGGCCAAGGCACCCTGGGAGGGGGCCGCGAGCGCAGCGCCGCACCGGTGCAACCACCCGCCGGTCGGTACCGGCCGTTGGCCGGTACGGGGCTGGGTAACCACAACGCGTGCAACGAGGGAGGGAGGCCGACGGGCGCAAGCCGGTCGTCCGCTTCGATGCTGAAGATGATCTGCCTGACCGCCGCCTTCGGGCTGGCGCCGAGCTGGGCCGCCACGGCGGCCGAGCTGAGCTTCGACGGCCGCACCGCGCGCGCCGTCGCTGCCGCCGATGGCGGCTACCGCCTGCATGGGCCAGCGCAGGAGGTGGAGATCGCCGCGCAGCCGATGCGCAGCCGCACCGACAGCGTGCTGTTCGACGCGCTGTTCGCGCTGGCCCAGCAGGAGCTGGACGCCGACCGCGTGGACGCGATCCGCGACCCGGCCTTCAACCAGGGCAGGCCGGTGCCCTGCGACTGCTTCCAGACCGGCGAACGCTGGCCCTATGTGTGGACCCGCGATGTGAGTTTCGCCGCCGACCTGGCGCTGGCGCGGCTGGACCCGGTACGCACCCGCCAATCGCTGCAGTTCAAGCTGTCCACCGCCCGCGACGGGCGTACCCCGGGGCTGTTCGTCGCCCAGGACACCGGCTCGGGCGGCAGCTGGCCGATCAGCAGCGACCGGGTGGTGTGGTTCCTGGCCGCGCGCGCGCTGCTCGATGACCCGGCGTTCGCCGGGCAGACCTGGCAGGCTTTGCAGGCCACCCTGGCGCAGGACCGTGCGGCGGTATTCGATCCCCGCATCGGCCTGTACCGGGGCGAGACCTCGTTCCTGGACTGGCGCGAGCAGACCTACCCGGACTGGACGGCCAAGGACGTACGCTTCATCGGCGATTCCTTCGCGCTGTCCACCAACGTGCTGCATTACCAGGCGTTGCGGCTGGCCGAGCGGCTGGCCCGCGAGCGCGGCGATGCCCGCGCGGCGGACTACGCCGGCTGGGCCGACGCGCTGGCCATCCAGATCGATGCGCGCTTCTGGCGCGGGGACGCCGGCCTGTACATGAGCTACATCGGCGAGGCCGCGCACCCGGTGCCGTATGCCAAGTACGACCTGCTGGCGATCTCGCTGGGCGTGCTGGCCGACGTGTTCCCGGCCGACCGCGCCCGCCGCGCGCTGGCCAGTTACCCGGCGGTGGAGGGCGGCAGCCCGGTGGTGTGGCCGCAGGAAGCGCGGCAGCCGATCTACCACAACCGCGCGGTCTGGCCGTTCGTGAGCGCCTACTCGCTGCGCGCCGCGCGCCGGCTGGACGATGCCGCCCGCATCCAGCGGGAGATCGAATCGCTGATGCGCGGCAGCGCGCTGGCCGGCTCCAACATGGAAAACTACGAGATGCGCAGCCTTGCCGTGCATGTCGATGAGGGCGCATTGAGCGGCCCGGTGGTCAATTCGCCACGCCAGCTGTGGTCGGTGGCCGGCTACCTGTCGATGGTGCTGGAAGGGGTGTTCGGCGTGGAAACCGACGGCAGCGTCGTGCCGAAACTGCCGACCGCGCTGGTGCCGGCCTTGTTCGGCAAGCGCGGCACTATCGAACTGGACGACGGCAAAACCCGTTACGTGCTCAAGCGCCCGCGCAAACTGGACGGGCAGCTGCTGGTGGCCGGCAAGACCGCGCGCAGGGGCAACACCGTCACCGTGCAGCTGGTGGCCGCACCGGCGCCGGGGAGTGCCGAGCCACGCTCGGTTGCCTCTGCTTCTGCAGCTGCCTACGCCCCCGCCACGCCCACCGCGCCCAAGCCGGTCCGGCGCGGCAAGGCGTGGTCGATCGCCGTTCCCGCCAACCACGCACTGTGGCTGGACGGCCGCGAGGTCACCGCCGCGCCATCGTTCACCCTCGGCGACGACGGCCACCGGCACTGCCTCAGCGTCACCCGCCGCGAAGGCCCGCTGGAATCGCTGCACAGCCCGACCACCTGCGTCGGCCCGCAGCAGCGCCTGGCCGGCGCGAGGCAATGGTCCTGGACCGCCGCGGCCCCCACCCGGGTACGCATCCGCCTGCGCTATGCCAATCCCAATGGCCCGATCAACACCGGCGTCACCGTGGCGGTGAAACAACTGGTCGCGCAGTGCCCGGGCCAGCCGGCGCTGCGCGCCAGCGTGGTGATGCCGCACAGCGTAGGCCCGCAGGACTCCACCGCCGCCGAATTCGACCTGCCCGGCGGGCGCTGTCGCTTTACGCTGGAAGAAGGCTTCAACATGAGCGCACTGGCGCACTTTGCCACCTACAACGGCGGCAAGGGCGGCCGCGATGGCGTGCTCAACCAGGCCCAGGTCAGCGCGCTGCTGATCGCGCCGATCGCCGCTGCCGCAGGGGATGCACGATGAGCCGCCCGGCCAAGCCCGCGCTGTCGTTCTGGCAGATCTGGAACATGTGCTTCGGCTTCCTCGGCATCCAGTTCGGGTTCGCCCTGCAGAACGCCAATGCCAGCCGCATCTTCGAAACCCTGGGCGCGCCGATGGATGCAGTGCCCGGGCTGTGGATCGCCGCGCCGCTGACCGGCCTGCTGGTGCAGCCGGTGATCGGCTACTGGTCCGACCGCACCTGGACCCGCTGGGGCCGGCGCCGTCCGTACTTCATGGCCGGCGCGGTGCTCACCACCCTGGCGCTGCTGGTGATGCCCAACTCGCCGACGCTGTGGATCGCCGCCGGCACGCTGTGGGTGCTGGATGCCTCGATCAACGTGTCGATGGAGCCGTTCCGCGCCTTTGTCGGCGACCAGCTGGCGCCGCGCCAGCGGCCGGCCGGCTACGCGATGCAGAGCTTCTTCATCGGCATCGGCGCGATCGTGGCCAGCTTCCTGCCCTTCATCCTGGCCCACCTCGGCGTGGCCAACACCGCCGGGGCAGGGCAGGTGCCCGATACCGTGCGCTATGCGTTCTACTTCGGTGCGGTGGTGCTGCTGGGCGCGATCTGCTGGACGGTGCTGCGTACGCGTGAGTATTCGCCGGCCGAACTGGCCGGGTTCGCCGATGCGCAGCCGCCCGCCGCGCACCTGCCTGCGCGCGTGGCCGGCCCGCCGGCGTGGGCGCAGGGCGCCCTGTGGCTGCTGGTCGGGGTGGTACTGGCCGCGGCCATCGCCTGGCAGCGCGGCGACAAGATGCTGTATGTGCTGGCCGGGCTGTGTGCGGCCTATGGCGTGCTGCTGGGCCTGGCGCGGGTAGTGCCGGGCACGCATATGCTGGCGCAGATCGTCGATGACCTGCGCAGCATGCCGCAGACCATGCGCCGGCTGGCCTGGGTGCAGTTCTTCTCGTGGTTCGCGTTGTTTGCGATGTGGATCTACACCACCGCCGCGGTGGCCGGCACCCACTTCGGCTCCACCGACCCCGCCTCGGCCGCCTACAACGAGGGCGCCAACTGGGTGGGCGTATTGTTTGGCGCCTACAACGGCTTTGCCGCGCTGGCCGCGCTGCTGATCCCGCCGATGGTGCGCCGGTTCGGCCTGCGCTGGAGCCACCTGCTCAACCTGTGGCTGGGCGGCGCCGGGCTGGTCTCGCTGATGTTCATCGACGACCCCAGGTGGCTGCTGCTGTCGATGGTCGGGGTGGGCTTCGCCTGGGCCTCGATCCTGTCGCTGCCCTACGCGATGCTGTCCGACAGCGTGCCGGCGGCCAAGATGGGTATCTACATGGGCCTGTTCAATTTCTTCATCGTCATCCCGCAGCTGGTCGCCGCCAGCGCGCTGGGCTTCATGCTGCGCACCTGGCTGGGCGGCGATCCGATGCACGTGCTCGCCCTGGGCGGGGCCAGCCTGGTGCTGGCCGGGCTGTGCGTGCTGTACGTGCCTTCCTCACAGGAGCTTGCCTGATGCGTGGTTCTTCCCGGTTGTCGCTGGGCCTGTCGTTCGCACTGCTGTCGGCCCAGGCCGTCGCCGCGCCGCGCCCGGAGTATGTGGGTACCAGCGAACCGTTCGCCAGCGAGGCGGTGTACTTCGTGGTCACCGACCGCTTCGTCAACGGCGACCCGGACAACGACCACCGCGACCAGGGCGGCAGGCACCGCACCTTCGACATCCCGGTGGCGTGCCCGGACAAGGTCGACGGCAACATCGGCTACCTCGGCGGCGACTTCAAGGGCGTGCTCGACAACGCCGACTACATCGCCAACCTGGGTTTCGGCGCGGTGTGGATCACTCCGATCGTGGACAACCCGGACCAGGCCTTCACCGGCAGCAAGCCGATCAGCTGCAGCAGCACCCTGACCGACCGCGGCAAGACCGGCTACCACGGCTACTGGGGCATCAACTTCTACAAACTCGACGAGCACCTGCCCAGCGCCGGCCTGGACTTTGCCGGGCTCACCCGTGGCCTGCACGCGGCCAGGCTGAAGGTGGTACTGGACATCGTCGGCAACCACGGCTCGCCGGCGTGGACCATGCCAACGCGCCAGCCGCAGTTCGGGCAGCTCTTGGACAAGCACGGAACGCTCGTCGCCGACCACCAGAACCTGCCGCCGCAGCAGCTGGACCCGGCGCACAACCCGCTGCACGCGTTCTATAGCAACATCGGCCCGGTCGACAGCAAGAACGGCTCGATCTTCGACGGCAACCTGGCCGAGCTGTCCGATTTCAATCCGCACAATCCGGCGGTGATGGATTACCTGGTCGGCGCCTACCTGCAGTGGACCGCGCAGGGCGTGGATGCGCTGCGCATCGACACCATCGGTTGGCTGCCGCACCCGTGGTGGCATGAATTCGTCGGCCGCATCCGCGCCGCGCATCCGGGCATGTTCATGTTCGGCGAGGCCTTCGACTACGATGCCGGCAAGATCGCCGAACACACCTGGCCGGCCAATGCCAACGTCAGCGTGCTGGATTTCCCGTTGCGTGGCGCGTTGTCCTCGGTGTTCGGCAAGGCGCAGCAGGGCTTTGAAACCCTGGCCGAACCGCTGCACCTGGTCGGTGGCCCGTACGCCAATCCGTACGAGCTGATGAGCTTCTACGACAACCACGACATGGCCCGCCTGGACGCCAGCGACAACGGCTTCATCGACGCGCACCACTGGCTGTTCACCGCGCGCGGCATTCCGGTGATCTACTACGGCTCGGAAACCGGCTTCATGCGCAGCCGCGCCGAACATGCCGGCAACCGCGCCTACTTCGGCCAGCCGCGCATCGACGCGGCCCCGCAGAGCCCGATCTTCGCCCCGCTGCAGCGCATCGCCCGGCTGCGCCAGGCCACCCCGGCGCTGCAGCGCGGCCTGCAGGTCAACGAGCGCCTGCACGGCGATGAGGCTGTGTTCTTCCGCGTGCTGCAGCAGGGCGATACCACCCAGACCGCGCTGGTGCTGCTCAACAAGGGCGACACCGCGCGCACGATGGAGGTGCGCCGCTACCTGCAGGCAGGCCGCTGGCGCGATGCGCTGGACGGTGGCAGCCGGCAGGTAACGGGCAGCCTCAAGGCGACCGTGCCCGCGCACGGGGTCAAGGTGTACCTGCTGGACGCCCCGGTGGCCCAGCCGCAGTTGCAGGCCGAGCTGCAGCGTGCCGTCGCCGACCAGCAGGCGCGCACCCGGCGCCTGGCCCGGTAGGTACCCACCGTTGGTGGGTACATCGCGCCACCATTGGTGGCTAGGTGTTGCGCCAGCGTTGCGGGCTCCGCCACACCGCCCCGGTACAATGGCGCCCCCGCAACCGTCGCACCTGGCCCCATGACCGAGCTTGCCCCGCAGAACCCGATCGAAACCCTGCTCAAATCCGCCATGGACGGGCAACTGCCGATCGGGCTGTTCATGAAGGCCTTCGTGGCCGCCGAGGTGGTGTTGCTGACCGGCAGCCTGGTCACCCCCGACGGCAGCGGCTTCGACCCGCTGCTGTTCGACAAGCAGGGCGTGCTGCACGTGGCGGTGTTCACCGACATGGCGCGGGTGGGCTTCCACAGCCAGCAGGCGCCGCACACGCTGCGCGTGCCGATGCTCGAGGTGCTCAAGCGCGTGCCCGGCGGATATGGCGTGGTGGTCAACCCGGGCACCACGCTGGGCTTGGAACTCTCGCCGGCCGGCATCGGCGAGATCCTCAAGGATTTCGCCTAGGTTGCGCTGCCGGGCTGGTTTTACGCCGCCCACACGTTGCTTAATGTGCTTTCAGCCAGCAACGCAGATCACACAAGGCCTACACAAGACCCGTTGCTAGACTCGCCGCGTCGAAAATGGCGAACCTATGCCCTATGCAGACACAAACTTCCCGCATCACCACTGGTATCCAGGGCCTGGACCAGATCCTCCGCGGCGGCTTCCCGCAAGGGCGGTTGTACCTGCTGGAAGGGCCGCCTGGTTCGGGCAAGACCACCTTGTCGCTGCAGTTCCTGCTCGAAGGCCTGCGCCGGGGCGAACGCTGCCTCTACATCACGCTGTCGGAGACCGCCGAGGAGTTGCGCGAGGTCGCCACCGCGCACGGCTGGTCGCTGGACGGGCTGCAGCTGTTCGAGCTGGGCTCGGCCGAGGACGCGCTGGGCAACGGCCGCCTGCAGTCGGTGCTGCATTCGTGGGAGGTGGAACTGGATGAAACGGTCAACCTGATCCTGGGCGAAGTGGACCGGATCGGTCCGTCGCGGATCGTGTTCGACTCGCTGTCCGAACTGCGCCTGCTGGCGCAGGATTCACTGCGCTACCGTCGCCAGATCCTGGCGCTGAAGCAGTTCTTCGCGCCCAAGGCGGCCACGGTATTCCTGGTCGACGATCTGACCTCCACCAGCGAAGATCGCGACGGCCAGCTGCACAGCCTGTGCCATGGGGTGCTGTCGCTGGAACGGCTGACCCTGGATTTCGGCCCGGCCCGGCGCCGGCTGCAGGTGCAGAAGCTGCGCGGCGTGGACTTCGTGGCCGGCTACCACGACATGGTGATCCGTGGCGGTGGGCTGGAGGTGTTTCCGCGCCTGATCGCCAACCAGCACCATGAGCAGTTCCATGGCACCCCCGTTGGCAGCGGCGTGGCCGAGATCGACAACCTGCTCGGCGGCGGCCCCCTGCGCGGTACCTGCACCCTGCTCACCGGCCCGGCCGGCAGCGGCAAGACCAACGTGGCCCTGCAGTACATCTGGGCGGCCTGCGAGCGCGGCGAGAAGTGCTGCATCTTCGAGTTCGACGAGCGCGTGGGCACGCTGCTGGCGCGCGCCAGGGCGCTGGACATCGACCTGCACCAGCACCTGGCGTCGGGCCTGCTGGAGATCATCCAGATGGACCCGGCCGACATCTCGCCCGGCGAGTTCTCCTGGAACATCCAGAGGGCGGTCGAGCAGGGCGGTTGCAGCGTGCTGATGATCGACAGCCTCAACGGCTACGTCGCGGCCATGCCGCAGGAAAAGCAGCTGATGCTGCAGCTGCATGAGCTGCTGTCCTACCTCAACCAGCAGGGCGTGGTGACCTTCCTGGTCAACCCGCAGCATGGGCTGGTGGGCAGCATGTCCACCGGCAACTTGAACGTTTCCTACATCGCCGATGCGGTCATCCTGTTCCGCTTCTTCGAAGCGCAGGGACGCATCCGCAAGGCGATCTCGGTGATCAAGAACCGCGGCGGCGCCCACGAGGACACCATCCGCGAGCTCAAGATCAACGGCCGCGGGCTGTCGCTCAGCGGCCCACTGAAGGAATTCAAGGGCATCCTCACCGGCACCCCCGAATTCGTCGGCGACAGTACGGCATTGCTGGGCCAGGCCCATGCCGGATGATCACGGCAGTACAGGGGTGGTGCACATCGTCGCGCCGTTCGGGCGCGATGCCGACCGCATTGCCACGGTGCTGCACAGCGCCGGGCTGAGCACGCAGATCGCGCCGCAGCTGGCGGCACTGGGCGCGGCCATCGACGAACGCGCCGGGGCCGCGCTGGTCACCGAAGAGGCCATTGTCGGCGGCACCGAGGCCCTGCTGGCGGCGTTGAACGCGCAGCCGGCCTGGTCCGATCTGCCCTTCATCCTGCTGCGCTCCCCGCGCGCCCATCGCCGTTCACCGGCCGACGGATTGCTGCCCCGTTCGCTCAACGTGGTGGAACTGGACCGCCCGCTGGGCAGCATCTCGCTGCTCAGCGCCGTGCAGGGCGCGTTGCGCGCGCGCCAGAAGCAGTACCTGGTGCGCGACCAGATGCAGGCGCTGGCCGACAGCCGCGTGGCCCTGGTGCGCAGCGAGGCGGAGCTGCGGCTGATCGCCGACGCCATGCCGGTGCTGATCGCCTTCATCGACCGCAGCCTGCATTACCGGTTCGCCAACAAGGCCTACGAAGCCTGGTTCGAGCGGCCGGTCGGCGAGGTGATCGGCCAGCATGTCAGTGCGGTGATCGGCGCCGACGCGTGGGAGCAGCGCATGCCGGCCATGGACCGTGCGCTGGCCGGGCACGAAACCGTGTTCGAGACCACCTGGCCGCGCCGCGACGGCCGCCGCTGCGACGTGGAGGTGCGCTATTCGCCGCGCCTGCTCGCCGATGGCAGTGCCGACGGCTTCCATGTCTTCGTTACCGACATCACCGTGTCCAAACTGGCCCTGGAAAGCAGCCGGCAGCATGCGCAGGAGCTGGAGGAGATGGTGGCCGAGCGTGGAAGCGCAGATGGCCGCGCGCGAAGCCAGCGAATCGGCCCTGCGCCAGGCGCAGAAGATGGAAGCCATCGGCCAACTGACCGGCGGCATCGCGCACGATTTCAACAACATGCTGACCGGCATCCTGTCGGCGCTGGACATCGTGCGGATGCGGCTGGAAATGGGCCGTACCGACGACCTGCACCGCTTCCTGGATACCGCCACCGCCTCCAGCCAGCGTGCCGCCGGCCTGACCCAGCGCCTGCTGGCCTTCGCCCGGCGGCAATCGCTGGATGCAAAGCCGCTCGAGCTCAATGCCCTGGTCGGATCGGTGCTGCACCTGCTGCGCACCACCCTGGGCGAAACGGTACGGCTCGATACCCGGATCGCCGCCGCGCCGCTGCACGCCACGCTGGATGCCAACCAGTTCGAAAGCGCCCTGTTGAACCTGGCGATCAATGCGCGCGATGCGATGCCGCATGGCGGCGCGCTGGTGCTGCGGACCCGCGCGGTGCAGATGGGGCAGGGTGAGCATGCCAGCATTCCGGCCGGCCACTATGCGGTGGTGGCCGTCTCCGACACCGGCACCGGCATGCCGCCGGAAGTGGTGGAGCGCGCGTTCGAGCCGTTCTTCACCACCAAGCCGATCGGCAAGGGCACCGGCCTGGGCATGTCCATGGTGTACGGTTTCATGCAGCAGTCCGGCGGACATATCGCCATCGATTCGGCGCCAGGGCAGGGCACCACGGTATCGCTGTACATCCCGTTGGCGCAGGCACCGGCCACGCCGGCCGAACCGGCCGCGGCCGCCGTGGTCTCGCTGGGGGCAGGGCAGTCCATCCTGGTGGTCGAAGACGACGAGCAGGTGCGGATGCTGGTCACCGTGGTGCTGGAGGACCTGGGCTACCAGGTCGAAGTGGTCGGCGACGCCGATGCGGCCATTCCGCCGCTGGCCTCCCCGCGCGTCATCGATCTGTTGATCACCGACGTGGGCCTGCCCGGGCTCAACGGGCGCCAGCTGGCCGAGATCGCGCGGCAGTCGCGCCCGGTGCTGCCGATCCTGTTCATGACCGGCTACGCCGAAAAGGCGCAGGAACGCTCGGCGTTCCTGGAGGCCGGGATGGCGATGATTGCCAAACCATTCCTGCTCGACGAGTTCAGCGCGGCGGTGCGCAAGGCGCTGGCCGACGGACACGAGGCGTGCGTGGCCTGAGCGTGGCCCGACGGCCGATCCGTCGCACGAAGGCTCAGCGGTGCCGCGACGACTCGCGCAGTACCTGCCGCACGGCGATGGTCTGGCTGTCCACCGCCTCGCCGTTGATCAGCGCCAGCAGCTTTTCCACCAGCAGCTGTCCGGCCTGTTTGGTGTCCTGCTGCACGGTGGTGAGCGTGGGCGACACCGAGGCGGCCAGCGGGATGTCGTCGAAACCGGCCAGGGCCACGTCCTGCGGAATGCGCAACCCGCGCTCGCGCAGGGCGCGCATCGCGCCGATGGCAATCAGGTCGCTGGCCGCGAATACCCCGTCCATCTGCTCTCCACGCGCCAGCAGCGCCTGGCAGGCGTCGAAGCCATCCTGTTCGGTGGTGATCGCATCGTGCTGCAGGCCGGGGTCGGCACGGATCCCGCGCGCGGCCATCGCCGCCACGTGGCCGCGGTAGCGTTCTTCGAACTCGGGGTAGTGGCTGGAGGCATGGCCGAGGAAGGCGATCCGCCGGCAGCCCTGGTCGAGCAGGTGGGCGGTGATGTCGAAGCCGCCCTGGAAATTGTCGCTGCCGATCGACACCCCGGGCTGGTCGGGCAGGGCCGCGCCCCAGCGCACGAAGTGGGTGCCCTGTTCGACCAGCCGCTGCAGCCGCTGGCGCGACTCGTGGTAGTCGCCGTAGCCGAGCAGGATGATGCCGTCGGCCTTGTTGCTGTCCTCGTAGTCGGCCTGCCAGTCGGTGGACAGCTGCTGGAAGGACACCAGCAGGTCGTAGCCGCGCAGCGCGCAGGCGCGGGTGATCGCGCCCAGCATGGCGTGGAAGAACGGGTTGATCAGCGAATCGTCGTTGGTGGGGTCCTCGAAGAACAGCAGCGCCAGCGTGCCGGCATTGCGCAGGCGCAGGCTGGAGGCGTTCTTGTCGACCTTGTAGTTCAGCTCCCGGGCGATGCGCAGGATGCGCTCGCGGGTTTCCGGGTTGACCATCGGGCTGCCGCGCAGCGCGCGCGACACGGTCGGCTGCGACACCCCGGCCAGGTGCGCGATATCCAGGGAAGTGGCTTTGCCGCGGATGGTCATTGCCGGGGACGACGGGGATACGACCCGTATCATGCCATGCGCGGCCCGTCCCTGGCCGGGCCCGGCGGTGCCCGCCGCATCCAGGCCGTGGCCGGGGCGGCTGTGGCACGGCCGCTACCGCCGGCCGGCCTTGCCGCACAAGGCGTGAGGCCGATTCCGGTCGTTTTTGGCCGGAATTCCGACCGAGCCGGGCGCGATGGCAATGATAAGATGGGGCATTCTGGATCCCCCCAATTTCCCAGGGGCGGCACTGCGTACCTGCACCCCGGCCGGGGCTGTGGTATCACTGCGGCCTGCCCTCGGACAACGGAAGAGCAACCCTATGGCGCGCGGCATCAATAAAGTCATCCTGGTCGGCAACCTCGGCAACGACCCGGACGTGAAGTACACCCAGGGCGGTATGGCGATCACCCGCATCAGCCTGGCCACCACCAGCGTCCGCAAGGACAAGGACGGCAACCAGCAGGAGCGCACCGAATGGCACCGCGTGGTGTTCTTCGGCAAGCTCGGCGAGATCGCCGGCGAGTACCTGCGCAAGGGCAGCTCGGTCTACGTCGAAGGCAGCCTGCGCTACGACAAGTACACCGGCCAGGACGGCGTGGAGAAGTACTCCACCGACATCATTGCCGATGAAATGCAGATGCTGGGCGGCCGTGGTGAAGGCGGCGGTGCTGGCGGCGGTGGTCAGCGCCAGGGCGGCCAGGGCGGCGGCTACGGCCAGCAGCGTCCGCAGCAGCAGGCCCCGCAGTCGGCTCCGCCGATGGACGATTTCGCCGACGACGATATTCCGTTCTGAACAACACTTGCCGGCAAGTGCTGGACGTTTCAAGGAGAGCCCCGTTTTACGGGGCTTTTCTTTGTCCCGAAGATTCTTCCATTCAACGCGCCATTGCCGAGGTAGCCGCGCAGGCGCCATTGAACGTGGCAACAGCGGCCTTCATCGCACGGTCGCCCTCCGGTGCTTGCCTGCGCCGTCGGTGGCGAGGGTGTTGCACACCCCCTCGGCCCATCCAGCAGCCCGCCTCCGGCCGCTTCCCGACTGTCCATCACCGTTACGCGGCAACCCGCGCGATGCGCGTTGTGCCCTGCAACATGGGTTTTCGTGCACTGCGTCTTGCAAAAAAACGATCCCGTACCCTATGGTGCAATCGATTGCATTGCGGTGATTGGTTGCGTTTGATACCGGTCGGGAGGCCGGAAAGTGAATGCCTATCCACTCGATCGGACCGGCTCCGGGCCAGGGGCTCACGCGGCGCGAGGCGCTGCGCATGGCGGTCGCCGGGGGCCTTGGCCTGGGGGCTGCGGGCGTGCTGCCGGCGTTTGCCGCCGCCATGCCGCGCAAGGGCAAGCTGAAGCACTCCGTCGCCCGCTGGACGTTCCCGCAGCTGTCGGTCGCCCAGCTTTGCCAGACGGTGAAGGGCATTGGCTTTGCCGCCATCGATCTGGTTGGCCCGGCCGATTGGCCCACGCTGAAGGCCCATGGCGTGTACAGCTCGATGTGCAACGGCGCGGAGATGGGCCTGGACAAGGGCTTTGCCGGCCGCCAGTTCCACGATCAGCTGGTGCAGCGCTATACACGGCATATCGACCTGGTGGCCGATGCCGGCTATCGCAACCTCATCTGTTTTTCCGGCAATCGCAACGGCATGGACCCGCAGGAAGGCATGGCCCATGCCGAAGCAGGCCTCAAGCGCATCCTCGGGCATGCCGAGAAGCGTGGCGTCGTGCTGGTGATGGAGCTGCTGAACTCCAAGGTCGATCATCCCGACTACCTGTGCGACCACTCCGCATGGGGCGTGGAGCTGTGCCGGCGGATCGGCTCGGCGCATTTCGGCCTGCTGTACGACATCTACCACATGCAGATCATGGAGGGCGACATCATCGCCACCATCGGCAGGCATCACGCCTGCTTCAAGCATTACCACACCGCAGGCGTGCCTGGCCGGCACGAGATCGGCGACCAGCAGGAACTCCACTATCCCGCCATCTGTCGCGCGATCGGCGACACCGGTTTCGATGGTTATCTGGCGCAGGAGTTCATGCCTGCGGCGCCGGATCCCGTCGGCTCGCTGCGCGAGGCGATACGCCTTTGCGACGTCTGAAACGATATCCACCCAGGTGAAGTAGAACCCATGGCAGACAATCACTACGACGCCATCGTCGTCGGCTCGGGAATCAGTGGCGGTTGGGCAGCAAAGGAACTGACCGAGAAGGGCCTCAAGGTCCTGATGCTGGAACGCGGACGCAACATCGAGCACGTCAAGGACTACGTCAACGCGATGAAGGAGACGTGGGATTTTCCGCATCGCAACCGGCCAACCCAGGCGATGAAGGCCGATTATCCGGTGTTGATGCGCGACTACGGCCTGGTCGAGAACCTGCAGGGAATGTGGGCCGATGAAAAGGAGTCGCCCTACGTCGAGACCAAGCGATTCGACTGGTTCCGCGGCTATCACGTGGGCGGGCGCTCGCTGTTGTGGGGGCGGCAGAGCTATCGGCTGTCGGACCTGGATTTCCAGGCGAACCTCAAGGACGGCATCGCCACTGACTGGCCGATCCGTTACGCCGACATCGCGCCCTGGTACGACCACGTGGAGAAGTTCGCCGGCATCGCCGGCACGCGCGAAGGGCTGGATGTGCTGCCCGACGGCCAGTTCCTGCCGCCGATCCCATTGAACATCGTCGAGAAGGACGTGGCCGCGCGGATCAAAAAGGCCTTTGGTGGAACGCGGCACCTGATCCACTCGCGCACCGCCAACATCACCCAGCCCATGCCCGAGCAGGGCCGCGTCAACTGCCAGTACCGCAACAAGTGCATCCTGGGCTGCCCCTTCGGCGCCTACTTCTCGACCCAGTCGGCGACGCTGCCGGCAGCGATGAAGACCGGCAACCTGACGCTGCGGCCCTTCTCGATCGTCAAGGAAGTGCTCTACGACAAGGACCGCAAGCGTGCGCGCGGCGTGGAGGTCATCGATGCCGAGACTGGACAGACCTACCAGTACACGGCCAAGGTCATCTTCCTCAACGCATCGTCCTTCAACTCGACCTGGCTGTTGATGAACTCGGCCACCGATGTCTGGGAAGGCGGGCTGGGCTCTTCGTCCGGCGAGCTGGGGCACAACGTGATGGACCACCATTTCGGTGCCGGTGCCTCCGGCCGGGTCGAGGGCTATGAGGACAAGTACTACTTCGGCCGGCGTCCCTGCGGCTTCTATATACCGCGTTTCCGCAACGTCGCCGAGGAGAAGCGCGGCTATATGCGTGGATTCGGTTACCAGGGCGGCGCCAGCCGCAGCGGGTGGTCGCGTGAGATCGCCGAGCTGAACATCGGTGCCGACCTGAAGGAGGCGCTGACCGTACCCGGCGACTGGCGCATCGGCATGACCGGTTTCGGCGAGATGCTGCCGCACCACGACAATACGATCCGCCTGGATCCGGACCGCAGGGACAAATGGGGGTTGCCGGTGTTGGCGATGGACGTTTCCATGCGCGCCAACGAATTGGCCATGCGCAAGGACATGGCCGCCGATGCCGCCGAGATGCTGGAGGCCGCCGGCGTCAAGGACGTGGAGATGCACGACAACGACTATGCCCCGGGCAAGGGCATCCATGAAATGGGGACCGCGCGCATGGGGCGTGACCGCAAAAACTCCGTGCTGAACCAGCACAACCAGGTATGGGACGCGCCCAACGTCTATGTGACCGACGGTGCCTGCATGACCTCCAGCGCCTGCGTGAATCCCTCGCTCACCTACATGGCGCTGACCGCACGGGCCGCCGACCACGCCGTGCGCGAACTGAAAGCGGGGAACCTGTGATGGATCGCCGCGAACTGCTGAAGATGATCGTCGTCGCCACGGGCGCGGCCATGGTCGGCCTGCCCGCGCGCGGCCATGGCCAGGTGCCGGCCGCCGGGGCGAAGACCCTCTTCTCCGACGCCGAGGTGGGTACGCTGGACGAGATCGCCGAGACCATCCTGCCGCGGACGAAAACGCCGGGAGCGAAAGACGCGGGCGCAGGGCTTTTCATCGCGCAGTTCGTCACCGACTGCTACACCGCCCGGCAGCAGGCGACGTTCCGCGCCGGCCTGGCCGATATCGACAAACGCGCCGGCGGCCGCTTCGTTTCACTCGCGCCGCAGGCCCGCACCGAACTCCTGCGCGCGCTGGATGCAGGGGCCAGGAAGCACGCGGTCGAGGTGACCGAGACCGGCACCGCCGAGCAGGGAGAAGCGATGCCGCACTACTTCACGATGATCAAGCAGCTGACCATCTTCGGCTTCTTCACCTCGAAGGTCGGCGCGACCGAAGTGCTGCAGTACGTTGCCGTGCCGGGCCGCTACGACGGCGACCTCGCCTATGTTCCCGGCACGCCTGCCTGGGGGACCAGCTGATGGGTCGCAAGGTGACGGCCAGCCCGCTTCTGTTGGCGGTCGGCCTGTGGGCCACGGCGTCTGCGTCCACACAGGCTGGGGCCGACCCTGCGCGCGATCCAGCGAAGACCGAGGTGTGGACGCCCGTGCCTGCCGCCGTGGCCACGCCGCCGGGCAGGGCGCCCTCCGATGCGATCGTGCTGTTCGATGGCAAGGATGTCTCGGCCTGGGAGTCGGAGCAGGGAGGACGCGTGCCCTGGCGCATTGCCGATGGCGCGCTGACCGTGGTTCCGGGCAGCAAGGGCATCCGCACCAGGCAGCGCTTCTGCGACGTCCAGCTGCACGTCGAGTGGCGTACGCCGCTCGAAACCCGGGGTTTCGAGGGCCAGGACCGTGGCAACAGCGGCATCTTCCTGCAGGAGCTGTACGAGCTGCAGGTGCTCGACAGCTACAACAACCTCACCTATGCCAACGGCCAGGCGGCCTCGATCTACAAGCAGGCCCTGCCGCTGGTGAACGCCTCGCGTGCACCGGGGCAGTGGCAGGCCTACGACATCCTCTGGAAAGCGCCGCGCTTCTCGCAGGGCGGCGGGCTCATCTCGCCCGCGCGCATCACCGTGCTGCACAACGGCGTGCTGGTGCAGGACGACACGGTGCTGGCGGGCAGGACCGAGTACATCGGCGCGCCTTCGTACGCGCCGCATGCGTGCGCGCCGATCTACCTGCAGGAGCATGATTCCAGGGTCAGCTACCGCAACATCTGGGTGCGCGAGCTGTAGTGGAATCCTATTTCGCCAGGTAACTGGCGAGATTGTCGATCTCCTGTGGCGACAGCTGGGAGAAGGGGGGCATCAAGCCGCCGCCCTTGCTGATCTTCTCCTTGATCTGCGCCGGCTGCAGCCGCTTGGCGACGTCGGTGAGCGCCGGGAACGTGGGGGGAATGCCGGCGCGGTTCGCGCCATGGCAGGCCGTGCAATGGGTTGTATAGAGCTTGGCACCGGCAGCAGGGTCGTCCTTGGACCATGCCGTGGTCGCAGACGTGGCGCCGCATAGAACCACGGCCATTGCCAGGATCGTTTTCATGTGGGCTCCTTCACGCTTCATCGCGGTGCACTGGCGGGCGCACGGGGGTTCAGGTGTTCACGCAGGTAGTCCGCGCCGGTCTGGATGACCTTGGCCGGATCGCGTGGCTGGTCGTGCTCGACGATGTACCACTGCACGCCGGCAGCTGCCGCGGCAGGCAGGATCGTGCGCCAGTCCAGCACGCCCTGGCCGACGGCGGCGAAGCCGCCCTCGTCTTCGCCCTGGCCGGTAGGGGCATTGTCCTTGGCGTGTACCGCGAACAGGCGGCCGCGGAATTTACCCAGCATCACCGCCGGGTCCAGGCCGGCACGCGCGACCCAAGCCAGGTCCAGCTCGCTCTGCAGGTCGGGGCCGGCCGCGGCGAACAGCAGTTCCAGGCCCGTCCTGCCATTGAAGGCTACCAGTTCGAAGTCGTGGTTGTGGTAGGCCAGGCGCATGCCCTTGGCCCGCACCTGTTTCGCGATCCGGCCCAGTTCCTGGCCCAGCGCGGTCCAGCCCGCGGCATCGGTGGGCCGATCCTTCGCGTCCAGGTAAGGCACCACCAGCATGGTGTTGCCGATCGACCGGTTGAAGGCCACCACGCCGTCCAGGTCCCGGCGCAGCTCGGTCAGCTGCACGTGGGACGAAATCGCCCTGATCGAATAGCGGTCCAGCAGCTGCTTCAGTTCCACGGCGCTGACGTTCTGGGTGCCGACGGTTTCCACCGCGCCTACGCCCGCGTCGTGGACGATCTTCAACTGCTGGTCGAGCGATCCCGCGTTGCGCAGCGTATACATCTGCACCGCGATGGGCTGTTGCGGGATGGCAGCTTCGCGTGCGAAGGCGGGCAGGGCAACGAGCAGCAGCAGCGCGAGGGTTGCCGTTCTGCGAGCAGGGGTGTTCATCAGGAAATCCTCCCGGGGTTCAACCGATGGCGGTCCAGGCGCGCGTCCTGGCCGATGCGATGACGTGATCGACGATCCGCGCCGAGCGCAGTCCGTCTTCGAAGGTGGGCAGGCCCGGCGGCCGCTCGCCGTCGATGGCGCGGTAGGTGTCGGCGACGAACGCCTCGAAGCAATGGCCGTAGCCCTGCGCGTGCCCGGCCGGCAGGACCGACAGCCGGCGCTGTTCGGCACTGCCGGCCCCCGGGCCACGCACGAAGGTCTCCTCGCGCTGGTCGGGCAGGCCGATCCACAGCCGCTCGGCGTCTTCCTGGTTGAATGCCACGCTTGATTTGGCGCCATCGATCTCGAACCAGAGGCGATTGTGGCGTCCGGCCGACACCTGGCTGACCGTCAATGACGCCAGCGTACCCGCGCCGGTCCTGAACATCGCTGCTGCTACGTCCTCGCTCGCGACCGCCTGCATCGCGCCACCGGCCACCGCTGTGGTGAAGCTCTGCCCGGTGTCGGTGCTGCGTTCGGCGATCACGGTGGCGAACGCCGCGCTGACGTCGACGAAACGCTCGCCGCTGACCCATTCCACCAGGTCACACCAGTGCGAGCCAATGTCGGCGAACACGCGCGACGCGCCGCCCAGCGCCGGGTCCACGCGCCAGTTGTTGCTGGCCGGGTCCAGCAGCCAGTCCTGCAGATAGCTGCCGTGGATCAGGTGCAGCGGCCCCAGCTCGCCCTGCGCGATGCGTGCGCGTGCCTCGCGGACCACCGGGTGGTAGCGGTAGACGAAGGGCACCGTGGCGACCAGCCCGGTCGAGGCGGCCAATGCCGCCAGGGCCTCGGCGTCTTCCAGGGTCGTCGCCAGCGGTTTCTCGCAGATCACATGTTTGCCGGCTTCCAGTGCGGCCTGCGCCATGGGGCGGTGCAGGTGATTGGGCGTACAGATGTGCACGACCTGCACCTGGGGATCGGCGACCACTTCCTCGATATCCCGATAGGCGCGCGGGACATTCCACGACTGCGCCACCTCGCGTGCGCGTTGCGGGGAAGAGGCGGCCACGCCGCGCACCTCGGCACCGGCGAGCAATGCCGCGCGGCGATGCACGGCGCCGATCATGCCCGTACCGACGATGGCGATTCCTGGTTTGCGCATCGGATGGGTTCCTCAGGGCGTGGAAGGCGCGGCCGCGACCACCGGCCGGTCGCGGAACAGCAACAGGAAGGCGATCAGCACGACCAGCGCGACGCCTGCCGGGAACAGCCAGATCCGTTGCCAGTCCGGGCCCGCGGCGGTGGTGTAGTGCTCCACCACCGCGCCGGACAGGAACGTGCCGATCAGCATGCCCACGCCGTAGGTGGCCAGGGTGATGAACCCCTGCGCGCTGCTGCGCGCGTCGGGGCCGGCATGCGCATCGGTGTAGATCTGGCCGGTGACGAAGAAGAAGTCGTAGCAGATGCCGTGCAGCACGATGCCGATCACCAGCAGGGAGAAGCCGCCGCCCGCATCGCCAAAGGCGAACATGGCGTAGCGCACTACCCATGCGGCCATGCCCACCGCCAGCATCGTCTTGACCCCCAGCCGCACGAACAGGAACGGCATGGCCAGCATCAGCAGGACTTCGGAGACCTGCCCCAACGATTGCAGGCCGGCCGCGCCGCGCACGCCCAGGTCGTTGAGATACGGATTGGTGAAGTTGTAGTAGAACGACAGCGGGATGCAGATGGCGATGGATGCCAGGAAGAACACCAGGTAGGAGCGCGACTTCAGCAGCCGCAGCGAATCCAGCCCCAGGATCTGCCCCAGCCCGGCGTCGCGCTGTTGCGCCAGCGGCGGGGTGTGCGGCAGCGTGAATGCATACAGGCCCAGCGCCAGCGATGCCATCGCCGCCATCTGGAACGTGAGCTCGAGCCGATGCGCCTGTTCCCAGCCCAGCCAGCCGATCAGCACACCCGCCACGATCCAGCCGACGCTGCCGGCCACCCGCACCAGCGGGAACTGTTTTTCAGGGGACTGCATGTGCCGCATCGCCACGCTGTTGGCCAGCGCCAGCGTCGGCATGAACAGCAGCATGTACCCCATGACATAAGCGGAGAAGGTGCTGAAGTCCGTCGCCGTGGACGCCAGCCACATCAGTGCCGCGCCGGCCAGGTGCAGTACCGCCAGGATGCGCTGCGCGGCGAAGTAGCGATCGGCGATCAGGCCGACCAGGAAGGGGGCGACGATGGCACCGATCGATTGGCTGAGGAAGGCCGTCGCTACCTGGCTCGCGCTGGCCTGGAGCGGGCCCTGCACCAGGTACGTGCCTAGGGTGACGAACCATGCCCCCCAGATGAAGAACTGCAGAAACATCATCGCGCCCAAGCGCGACATGGTGTGCGTCATGGCTTGCCCTCCCAGGCAGTGATGGCTCAGATCCCCAGCATGCGGCGCAGCGATCCAGGATCGGTACCGCTGTCGGCAAAGTCGTCGAAGGCGCGTTCGGTCACGTGGATGATGTGGTCGCGGATGAAGGCGGCCCCCTCCCGGGCGCCGTCTTCGGGGTGCTTCAGGCAGCACTCCCACTCCAGGACTGCCCAGCCGGGGAAGTCGTACTGTGCGAACTTCGAGAAGATCGCCTTGAAGTCGATCTGCCCATCGCCGAGCGAACGGAACCGCCCCGGACGATCGATCCAGTCCTGGTAGCCGCCATAGACCCCACTGCGCGCACTGGCGCGGTACTCGGCGTCCTTGACGTGGAAGATGCCGATACGCTCGTGATACCGGTCGATGAAGCCCAGGTAGTCGATCTGCTGCAGCAGCAGGTGGCTGGGGTCGTACAGGATCCGGGCCCGGGGGTGGTGGTCCACCACGTCGAGGAAGCGCTCGAATGTCGCGCCGTCGTGCAGGTCCTCGCCCGGGTGGATCTCAAAGCACAGGTCCACGCCACAGGCGTCGAAGGCATCCAGGATGGGGCGCCAGCGGCGGCCGAGTTCGGCGAAGGCTTCTTCCACCAGCCCGGGCGGGCGTTGCGGCCAGGGATAGAAGTAGGGCCAGGCCAGCGCGCCGGAGAACGTGGCATGCGCCGTCAACCCCAGGCGCTGGCTGGCCTTGGCCGCCAGCAGCAGCTGCTCCACCGCCCAGGCCTGGCGAGCGGCCGGATCGCCGCGCTTGTCGGGCGGCGCGAATCCGTCGAACAGGCTGTCATAGGCGGGGTGGACGGCGACCAGTTGCCCTTGCAGGTGGGTGGACAGCTCGGTGATCTGCAGGCCATGTCCGGCCAGCATGCCGGCCACCTCGTCGCAGTAGGCCTGGCTCCGGGCCGCCTCGGCCAGATCGAACAGGTGGGGCGCACTGGTCGGTATTTGTAAGCCAGAATAGCCCAGGCCCGCGGCCCACTTGGCCAGCGTGTCTAGCCGATCGAACGGAGGTGTGTCGCCGATGAACTGCGCCAGGAACAGCGCTGGACCCTTGAGCGTCTTCAAGGTGATTCGCCCTAGATGCAATCGATTGCATTATCCTAGCAGGGGCTTCTGCAGGACCCGTTGTGCACTGCACAGCGGAAAGAAAAACTAACGCCATGGCAACCATTTACGACATCGCAAAGCATGTCGGCGTCTCCGCCGGCACGGTGTCGCGGGCGCTTTCCCGGCCGGAGAAAGTCCTGCCGGCCACGCGTACCCGCATCGAGCAGGCCGCCGCCGCGCTGGGCTATGTGCCCAACACGGTTGCGCGGACGCTCAAGACCCAGCGCAGCGGCAAGATCCTGGTCACCGTCCCGGACATCGCCAATCCGTTCTTCGCCCAGATCCTGCAGGGCGCGGAGGAAGCCGCGCAGGCCGTTGGCTACGCCGTCCTGCTGGGCGATACCCAGCATCAACCCGACCGCGAGGAGCGCTACGCGCAGATGCTCCGGCGCAACGAGGCCGACGGCCTGATCGTGCTCGGGCATCGCCTTCCACCCACGGCGCGCGCGATCGTCCAGCAGTTGGGCGCCGCTGCGCCGGTGGTCAATGGATGCGAGTTCGACCCTGCGCTGGGAATTCCCAGTGTCCACATCGACAACGCGGCCGCCGCGCGCGCGGTGATGGAACACCTGTATGGACTGGGCCACGAACGGGTCGCCGTGGTGGGCGGGCCGCCCGACAATCCCCTGCACCGGCAACGCCTGGAAGGGACCCGGGCCGCCGGCAGGGCGCGCGGCCGCCTGCGCCACCTGGGCGTGATGCCCGGCGACTTTTCCGTGGAATCCGGCCATGCGGCCGGCATGGCGCTGTTGGCCCGCGCGCCGATGCCGACCGCGGTGTTCTGCTTCAGCGACCAGATGGCGCTGGGCGTCCTGGCAGCCTGCCGGGATCTGGGCATCCGCGTGCCGGAGGACCTGTCCATCGTCGGCTTCGACGACCTGGCTTCGTCCAGTTACCTCACGCCCCCGTTGACGACCATCCGGCAACCCATGCGGGAGATCGGTGTCCGCGCGGTCAAGCTGCTGCTCGCCATCATCGAAGGGGTGGATGTGCCGCTTCAGCAGACGCTGGATTTCAGTTTGATGTTGCGGGGCTCGACGGGCGCGCCGAGGGGCAGGTGACGGCAGAGGGTGCGCCGCGGCCGGGCAGCGGGGCGACGTACTTGAGGGGGAGTTGTGCGGCCGCGCGTCTTCGTTGAGCAGGTTGGGGCCGCTGAGGAAGACGTCCATGCCCGCTACGTACGCGCCGAACGCCTTGATCTCCCGGCTGAGCTGGACGTCCACCAAGTTTAAGCCATCTAGCGGAATCTCCTCGCTGACGTTCCTGCCCAGGTACTTCTGGCGGTCGTAGCAGGTACTGGACAGCCGTGCCTTTCACCCCTGGTTCTCCACTGCAGGTTGGCGCCGTAGCGATTGGTCGGCTGTTGGGCAGGTATATACGAAGCGCCAGTCAACTGGACACCCAGCGCCAAACAGACTGGACAGGGGCACGAAGCTGGACACCTCCGCCATGCTGGGTAGCCCAAGCGTTAGAACCCCCTCTTGCAATCAGGACGCGTCAGGCGAGCCGCTTTATGTCGGCTTTGGCCCAGCTCATAGGGCCGTCTCGGCCTTTCAGCTGTCGATTGACGAGCAGCCCCAGGGACGGGCCAACTATTTTAGGTAGTTGATATTGCTGAGTACGCGGGCGCTGGGCAGCGCGCCTTGATCCCGTCACGGCATGGATCGGTGCCATGCGGAGCAATGCGAAGTGGCCTTCCATCAGTCTGTAGGGCTAACCTGTCCGTGCATCCATAGCCTGTCCCCACATGGGCAAGACCCAACACATGGAATTGACAATGACCAACCAACCCAAGCCCGGAGAGTTCTTCAAGTTGCGGCCGGACGCCCGTCGTGGTGGCAAAGGTCACGGGGTGGTCTTCGAGAACGAGCAGGTTCTGCTGACGCCGCCGCGGCTGATCTTGCAGCCCAAGGCAGGGGGTTTCCCGCCGTTGCGTGAAGTCCCACGCCTGGTCTACCACCCGCATGAGGGCGTGCCACCCCAAGACCTTGAAGGCGGGATGAGTGGCTACTGGCTGGTCTCTGAGCGACTCCGCCAGGTGATGCAATCAGTGGATCCTGATGCGTTCGTCTTCACCAATGCTGACTATCGCTTGGCCGACGGTTCCCAAGGTCCAACTTACTTCCTCTGCGATGTAATCCGTACGGTGGACGCTCTGGATGAGGCCGCATCCCAGCTCAACATCGAGATCAGTGATGAATTTGAGGCTGGCAAGTACTACGGCCTTACGGGCGATGTGCGCCTAGCTTTCAAGCGTGACGTACTAGGCTCAGCACACGTCTTCAGATTGCCGTTCCACGGGGGAGTCTTCTGTGACCAAGTGTTCAAGGACGCTGTGGAGGCAGCGGGCATTGTCACCGCAAGGACGACCAACGGGCTCTGGTTTGAAGACGTTGTGAACTGCTGAGCCGAGAACATCAGCGACAAGGAAGGAACCTGATCCATGCCCCACTACCGTACGCTCCTCCAAGACCACCACGGCATTGAACAACAGACGCTGAAGAACAGTGAGTTGCTCGCCAAGCTGCAACAGGCTGGAAAGTTTGATATCCATGCCCCGGAGAATCGGTTATTCCTTCCGGCCAACCCGCAGTTTGCACACGCCTTGGGAATTACACCGCATAGCGGCGGTCCGCTTGGCGCCTATCAGGATGGAATGTTGGAGCGCTTGGATAGGCTTCAAGAGACATTGGATGGTCAAGCTGCAATAGAGGGCGACCTGGCAGCAATGGATCGGGTGGTCAAGCGCGTCGAGCAGTTACGCGACACGGTTAAGGTCGGCCTGATCAACGGCGACTTGAACACCAATACTCCGTTCGGCCAAACCCCCGCGCTGACCAGTCAGAGAGTCCGGCATTTCTTCGAAAACATCCCAGCCTACTATGAGGCACATGCCCATCAGCTCCAGGCACTGAAAGGCTTCACTGGTATCGATCACGGCTGGGGTGCCATCGCGCACACCGAGTCGCGCATCGTCACCATGCTCAACAAGATCGACGTCGATAGCATGCCGATGACCCGTGGCGGGGACATCCCGCTGCAGCGCAGTGGGCTGTCCTTGGCCATCGCCAACGCCCACCACGATGGTCGGGTGGTCATGTCCGAGCCGGGCATTCGTCGGGTCGAGCTGGTGCTGGGCGAGGAGTCGGCCTACCGGATCCGCGTCCCTCCCAGCCAGCAGGGCGCGGTGTCCATGGACCTGCTGCTGGGCGAAGCGTCCGCCCGCAATCTGGTCCGCACAGGCGGCCTGTTGACCACCGGCGCCGATGCCATCATGACCGCACGCCGCGCTGCCGAACTGCTCGAGCAGGGCAACACCACCGCCGCACAGTCGGAGGTCAACCACGCGCTGGCCCGCAACGCGGGCGGATGGGTGGGTGGTGGCGCCACCGCCTTGGCGCTGGGCGGTAGTGGGTTCCTGCCGGCAGCCGTAGTGGCGGCCGATGCCCTGCTGCTGAGCAAGGCGTTCGAGAAAGGCGCGGACCTGCGCGACAACTGGGCCATCTACCACCAGACCGACAAGGCGGATGTCGACTGGAAGTTCGACGGCCGAAATTGGGAGCGCCAAACCGCCTTCGATAGCACGTCCAATGGGCGCGGCAGTCCCGTCGAACGAGATGTGGTGGCGAGTTATCAGAAGTCCCAGGAACTGGGCGCCATGGCCAGCGCAAAAGCAGTGGAGCTGGCGCTGGGCAAGGTGCCACCGCCGCAGGACCCGTTCAAGATCCCCGCCCAACCCGGTGACCAGCGCGGGCTGGACAACCAGGACTGGCACCGCAACCCCGATACTTTGGCGTGGGAACGCCAGATCAAAACCGGCGTGTCCGGTGCGAACGACCGGGGCAGCTACGAAAACCAGACCGCAACGCCCGAGCGGGCCCGGCAGCTCAACCAGGAAGCACTGGCCCGCATCGAGGGCAATATCAGCAACGGTCGCGAAGCCATTGCCGCCGCTTACCTGGAGAGCCACGCCGCACAACGGGCGCAGGATTACCGGGTGGACGTGCCGGCAGCGGTGGAGACGGCGCGCGCCAAGCCCGACGTGGTGCTGGGCTCGGACGGCCAGGTCTACCGGCGCAATGACGCAGGAGAATGGGCCAGCCGGGATGGGTTGGCCCATGGCAACCTGGCCACGGAGTTGGAGATGACCAACCTGATACGCCAGCCTTCGCTGGAGCGTTCGCAGCAGGCGTTGGCAGACATCCAGGCCTTGCCGGCGCCGACGGCAGCCCAAGCCGAGAAGAACGAGCTGCTGCACCGTTATCGGAGTGCGGGCATCGATCTGAATGTGAACCCGGATACCCAGCAAGCCATCGGGCTGGCGGTGCAGCGGACGCTGGAGGCCAACGGCGTTATTGGCCCGACGATGCAGCAGTTGCGGCCGGATGGGGTGGACAAGCGTGGCTTTGATAGCCCGATCATCCACTTCCAGACCGGGCCGGATGGAGCAGCTCGCCAGGTCGCCATCACCAGCAGCGAAGCACTGCGGCAGGCATTGAATGATGTGCGAGCCCACCGCCATGAGCAGGCCCCCATTCCCGATACCCCCGAGTTGCGCATCGCGGCGTTGTCGCCGGACGAGCGTGACGCGTATGAGCAGACGCTGCGCGAAGCCAACCGGCACGGCGTATCCGCCCAGGAGGCGCAGCGGGTGGCGACCTTGGCGGCAGTCAACGTGCACGCTCCGCAGATGGAAGAAACCCGAGCGCCGCAAACAGCGGTCGATGTACAGCGACAACGTGATGCAAACCCTGCACCTGATGTAGTGACGATGGCAGCCGCTTCCGCGCCCATTGCTGCTTCGCCGCCGATCGCCCCGGAACGCCCTGAACAAATTCAGCCGTTCACCCAGCGCGCCCTGAACAAATTCAGCCGTTCACCCAGCGCGACGCGCCACGGGCAGAACCGGAGGTGCAGCCGGCATCGGCGGCGATGCATGATTCGACCCGACAGGGCATGCATGTTGGTCAGCCGGCTTCCCTGCAACCCACGCCATCGGCGCACCATAAGCGGGAAGTCCAGATAGCAGGTGCCCTGAATCAAGACACGTCGCAGCAGCCTGCCGCGCTCCACCCACCCGAGCCGGTCACACCGCCCTCGCCAGGGAACGCGCAGCCCGACGCCGTGCAGCACCCATCCATCGAAGATCATCAGCATCGCAATCAGGCGTTGCCTGCTCAGTCGACCGAGAACGCGCCGGCCGCACCCGTAGTCCAGGCGCCGGCGGCGCTCGATCAGCAGGCCACGCCGCCGGTGGTGATGACGCCGATGCAGGCCGGTCATCCCGACCACGCGCTCTACCAGCAGATACGCGAGCAGGTGACGGCGCTGGATGCCAAGCACGGCCGCAACTTCGATGCGACCAGCGAGCGGATGACGGCCAGCCTGCTGGTCTTGGCCAAGGGCAATGGATTGGATCGGGTGGACCATGTGGTGCTGAGCAATGCCACTCCGCAGCTGCCTGCAGCGCACAACATCTTTGTGGTGCAGGGCGAACTGAACAACCCCGCGCACCAACGTGCGCATATGCCCACCGAGCAGGCTGCACAGACCCCGGTGAACGAATCGCTGCAGCGGTTCGAGGTGGTCAGCCAGGAACAGCAGCAGGCGCAGCAGTTGGAGCAGCAACTGCAGAATGAGCGCGAGCAGCAGGGGCAGGCGCGCGGCATGAGCATGGGCTGAGATTTGGGTGCGGCGTGTTGGCTTCGGGTTTTGGCTTTAAGTCCCGCTGCGCCCAAACCGCACTCAGGCACGTGCCGCAGGCGGCCCGCCTTGACCTGTCCTGTTTGCGTCAGCATGCCGACAAGGGCCGTTACAGCCACGACAACTTCTACCACTCCATGCTGGGCCTGCTGGATGTTCAAAGCCGCGTGTACCAGCCGGGGCTGGATCTGTTTGCCGCATGCCGGGGGCTGGGCGCCCGCGGCCGGTGAGTCGGTGCGCCTGGCGGGCGGGCCTTTCTCCAGTTTGAACGGTGCCTGGCCGGCGACGGCTGCGGGCCGGCCGCATCCACTACCATGGGCCACCTGCCAGGATGCACCGCCATGTCCCTAGTGATTCCCGCGCCGCCCAAGCCGCCCGTCGCCCGCATCGCGGCCTGGTTGTTGATGCTGCTGGGCATGTGGCTGGCGTTGAAGCTGGGCCTGGTGGTGACGCTGCTGTTGGGCCTGCTGGTGTTCCACCTGACCCACCTGCTGGCCTCCACGGTGGAAGGCAAGCTGCCGCCCGGGCGCGCACGGGCCTACTCGGTGATCGTGCTGTCGGCGCTGATCATTGGTGTGCTGACCCTGGCCGCGATCGGTATCGCATCCTTCTTCCGCAATGAAACCGGCGGCCCCGATGCGCTGCTGATGCGCTTGATGGACATCCTCAATTCGTCCCGTCACCAGGTACCGGCGTTGTTGCAGCCGTACATCCCCGAAGACCTGCAGGCGCTGCGCACGGCGGTGAACGACTGGGCCGCCACCCATCGCCAGCAGCTGGGTATCGCCGGCACGTCGGTGGTGCAGATCAGCGTGCGGGTGCTGATCGGTATGGTGCTGGGCGCGATGATCGCGCTGTACGACGAGCTGCCGCTGCCGAAGATGGGGCCGCTGGCGCGGGAGCTGGTCGGCCGTACCAGCCGCCTGGCCACCGCGTTCCGCCAGGTGGTGTTCGCGCAGGTGAAGATTTCCCTGCTCAACACGCTGTTCACCGCGATCTTCCTGCTGGGCGTGCTGCCGCTGTTCGACGTGCACCTGCCGTTGTCCAAGACGCTGGTGCTGATCACCTTCCTGGCCGGGCTGCTGCCGGTGGTGGGCAACATCATCTCCAACACCATCATCACCATCGTGGCGCTGTCGGTGTCGTTCTATGTGGCGGTGGTGGCGCTGCTGTACCTGGTGGTGATCCACAAGCTGGAATATTTCCTCAACGCACGCATCGTCGGCGGCGAGATCCAGGCGCGGGCGTGGGAACTGCTGCTGGCGATGCTGGTGATGGAAGCGGCGTTCGGCCTGCCGGGGCTGGTGGCCGCGCCGGTGTTCTATGCCTACGTGAAGCGCGAACTGCTGGACCAGCGCTGGATCTGACCCGCCGCCGCCACGCACGGCGTGGCGCTACCGCCTGGCCGGCCGGCCCGGCGTGGCCAGTTTGCTGCGCCGGTGCTCGGCGCGCCGGGCCTGGTAGCGCGCCATGCTCTGCTCCAGTTCCTCCAATGCGCCGGCCGGCAGCCACAGCTGCGCGGTGCCGCGGGTCATCGCGGTATAGGCCGCGCGCACCGGGTTGTGGCCATGGCCGCGGCCGAAGCCGGTACGGAAGCAGCAGATCGCCATCGCCACCTGGGCAAATTCGCTGTTCTTGGCGTGCTCGACCAGCAGCAGCTGCAGCGGCGCCTGGTGGTAGTCGGCCAGGCGCTGGCCCAGTTCGCCGAAACGGTCGCGGTTGTAGCCACGCATGAACATGCGCGGGATCTGCGGCATGTCCTGGTCGTTGCACTCGGCCAGCAACGCTTCCCAGCGCTGGCTGCTGCCGCCGTGCGAGGTCATTTCGCGGTAGGCCTCTTCGCCGCGGTTCACCTCGCGGCCGAGGCTGGACACGCTGTCGGGATGAATGCCGAAGCTGGCCCCGGCCGCGGCCAATCGCTGCGCTTCTTCCAGCAGCCGCCACGGGCTGCCGTAAACGCGCGCGCCGCTGCCCGGCACCTCGTCCCAGCCGGCATAGGTGCGGACCAGGGTCGGCTGGTCGGCCGAGCCTTCGAACGGGGCCTGGATGAAGCCGGTGGCATCCAGCGCCACGGTCTGGTTGACCAGCTGCTCGACCCGGCGGCCCTGGCGCACCGACTGGGCGATCTCCAGGGTCATGCCGGTGGCAAAGCGCGGCGCACGGCCGATCAGCCGCTGGTTGGGGTCGCCCAGGCTGATCACCGCGCCGGCATAGCCGGACAGCAGCGCCTTCCAGGCCGGGCTCATGTCGTGGCCTTCGTCGACCAGTAGCGTGCCCCAGCTGGTGGGGATCGGCGCGTGGTGCTGGGCCAGCCATTTGCCGAGGTGGTCGACGTTGAGGCTGAGCAGGGTGGATTTCTGCAGCACCGGGTCGAACATGCAGCGCCATACGTGCTCGGCGGCGGCCAGGTACGGCGCCGCATCGAGCATCGCCCACGGCAGCGCCCGCACGAAGTGGCGGGGCTGCAGGCGCTCATCCGAGGAGCGGCACCAGCTGGCGATGCCCTCGAAGGCCACGCGCAGGACGCTGGCCGGGGGCTGGTTGCCGATCGGCTGCAGGCCGATGCGGCGGGCGATATCGGCAAAGGACGCCTTGCTGATCTGGAAGGTCGGCCGGAACGCCGTGCCGAGCAGGCCGAGGCGGTGCGCGTTGCCGGCTACCTGGTTGGCAAAGCTGATCTGCGACAGGATCTCGATCGGCAGCGCGCCGCTGAGCCGGCGCCGGAACGCCTGCACCTGGCTGGGGCGCGGCGCGATATAGGTGTAGCGCCGGGTTGCGCTGTCCAGCAACTGCAGGATCAGGTGGGTCTTGCCGGCGCCGGCGTAGGCATCCAGGTCGATGTGTTCATCGTCGTTGGCCACGATGGCGCGCAGCGCACGCGCCTGTTCGGCGGTGTAGTGGTGGGTGCGCTCGACGTAGGCGGGGGCCGGCCGGGCGTCGCCGGCCGGTTCCTGCGCGGGGTCGGCATGCACGGCCGCGTCGGTGTAGAAGCGGATGGTGTGCGGTTCCAGCGTGGTCTGGCAGGCGGCCTGGAACAGGTCCACCGGATAGGCATCGGCGGACACCGCGCAGTAGTGCGCCACCACCTCCTCCGGGCCCAGCAGCACGCCTTGCGCGGCCAGGGCCTGCAGCCAGTGGTCCGGGTCGGCCGGCATGCTGGGCGCCAGTGCGCTGAACTGCGCGGCGGCTGCCTCGGGTCGGGCGGCCAGCAGCGCGCAGGCCTGGTCGATCAGCCCGGTCAACGCGGCCCAGTGCGGGGGCCGGCCCTGGCACAGCGCGGCGGCGAACAGCCCGGCCCGTTCCAGCGCGGTGGGCGGAATCTGCGCGTGGTCCACGAAGGCGGAGACCGCTGCCTGGGTCAGCGGAAGGAAATACGCAGGTTGGGTCGGCAGGGGCATTACAGAGGCGATCGGGCAGCTGCCGGCACGGTAGCAGATGCACCCTGGCCGCGCTCACCCCCGAAGGGCATGGCGCCGCGCGGACGTCGATGACGGGACGGCCTGGACTGCGTATGCTCGGGTCGGCTGCCTCCGGGGTGGACGCAGCCTGCCGATCCATCGTGCCCACCGGGGAGCACCCATGCTGATCCTGTTTCTGCTGTTCTCGCTGCTGTGCCTGTGGATCGTCTTCCTGGGCGGCGCCGAGCGCGTGCAGGGATTGTTCTCGCTGCTCACGTTCGACCTGATCGACCTGTTCAGCGAGCCGTTGACCGTGCAGCAGGTGCGCCTGTGCGTGGCGATCACCTGGTGCATCGCCGCGGCGCTGATGGTGGCGCTGGCCCTGGGCTGAGCAGCGCGCCTACATCGCGCTGCCCACCGGGGTGATCCGGCGCGCCTGCTGCTCGGCCTTCACCTGCCGCCACCACGGCGTGCCCGGCTGCGGTGCGTCCAGGTCCAGGCGTTCGCCCATGCCCGGGGTGGCCAGGGCGATGCCGCGCTGCGCGGCCAGGGCGCTGACCCGTTCGAACGGCTCGTCCCACGGGTGCAGGGCCAGGTCGAAGGTGCCGTTGTGGATCGGCAGCAACCAGCGCCCGCGCAGGTCCTGATGGGCCTGGACGGTCTGTTCGGGCTGCATGTGCACGAACGGCCACTTGGCATCGTAGGCGCCGGTTTCGATGAAGGTGACATCGAACGGGCCGTACCGTTCGCCGATGCGCTTGAAGCCGTCGAAGTAGCCGGTGTCGCCGCTGAAGAACAGGCGCAGGCCGTCATCCATGATCACCCACGACGCCCACAGCGTGCGGTTGCCATCGCGCAGCCCGCGGCCGGAGAAATGCTGGGCCGGGGTGGCGGCAAAGCGCAGGCCGTCCACCTCGGTTTCCTGCCACCAGTCCAGCTGGCGCACGCGCTCGCGCGGCACGCCCCAGGCGATCAGGCGGTCGCCCACGCCCAGTGGGGTCAGGAACACCTCGGCGCGGGTGGCCAGGTGCTTGATGGTGGCGCGGTCCAGGTGGTCGTAGTGGTCGTGGGAGAGCAGCACGCCACGGATCGGCGGCAGGTCCTGCAGGGCGATCGGCGGGGCGTGGAAGCGTTTGGGCCCCATCCACTGCACCGGCGAGGCGCGCTTGGAGAACACCGGGTCGGTCAGCCACCAGTGGCCGCGCAGTTTCACCAGCAGGGTCGAATGCCCCAGCCGGTACAGGCTGTGCTCGGGCGCGTCGGCCAGCTCGGCGGCGCTGACCGCGCGTACCGGTGGCGGTTGCGGCGGGGTGGTGCCGGCCGGGCGGTCGAACAGGAATTCCCAGAGCAGCTTGAGCGTGCCGGTCACGGTTTCCTTCGGCTTGGGAGCGGCGTTGGTGAACTGGCCGGCGGTCATCTGCGGCGAATTGGCATGGTTGGCGATAGGCACGGTCAGGGTCATCCCGAGGAGTACGGTGAGGGAAAAGGCGGCGGCAATCAGGGGCAGGGCGCGCATGTGTCTCTGCTGGAATATTGAGCGCGTAGGCACTCATTCATGGGGTGAAAAAACCGGTTCAACGCTGGATGCCTTTCCAGAACAGGTCGAAACCGGCCTGCTGCAGCCTCTGCCGGTGTTCGGGCTCGGCGGCCATGGCATCCAGGGTGGTTTCCAGCAGGTTGATCAGCACCCGGCCCAGGTAGAACGGCAGGCGTTGGCCGTCGACGTGGTCTGCCAAGCCGGTTTCCAGGCTGTGCAGCATGCTGCCGAACAGGCCGGCGCATTCGCTGCGGGTGTGTTCGCTGATGCGCTCGGACACCTTGAGCTGGCGCAGCGCCATGCGGTCCACCGGGTAGCTCGAGCCCCAGGCGATCAGCGCATTCCAGGCGTGCTGCAGCAGGTCGTGGGCGTTGGCCCCGGTCGGGAAATCGGTGGCCAGCGCATTGGCCAGCCGGGTTTCCAGCTGCACGAATACCGCGTTGAGCAGGGCGTCCTTGCTCGGAAAGTAGGTAAACACCGTACCTTCGGCCACCTTGGCCGCCCGTGCGATCTGCGCGGTGGACGCGCCGATGCCCTGCGCGGCCACCAGCTTGGCGGCGGCGGCAAGGATGGCATCGCGTTTGTGATCGCTGAGCGGGCGGGCCATGGAAAATGAGTAAGTGAGTGCTTGCTCATTTATAGATGTGGCCGGTACCGGTTGCAAGTGCCGGTGCACGGGCAGGGGCAGGCCGTTCAGGTCCGGGCAGGTTGTCGGCGTGCCGGGCTGGGTCTATAAGGCGGTTCTGGACCGCTGACAGGAAGGCCGCCGATGACGGCAAAATCCCCCGCCCCTCCGCCCACCGACGGTGTCGGGCCCCGGCTGTTAGCCGGTGGTAATCCGCAGATCCCGAAGGGCTACGGCGATGCCCCGGTGCAGGCCTATATCGCGGCGATGCCGGGATGGAAGCGCGCCGTCGGGCAACGCCTGGACGCGCTGATCACCGCTGCGGTGCCGGGCCTGCGCAAGGCGGTGAAGTGGAACAGCCCGCTGTATGGCGCAGGTGATGAGGGCTGGTTCCTGGGCCTGCATTGCTATACCGGCTACATCAAGGTGGCCTTCTTCCGCGGTACCGCACTGCAGCCGGTACCACCGCAGCCCTCCCGCAGTGGCGACACCCGCTATCTGCACGTGGGCCCGGACGCGCCGCTGGACGAGGCGCAGTTCAGTGCCTGGGTGCGCCAGGCCAGCCGGCTGCCCGGCGAACGGATGTAGGTCGCCGCATGCAGCGCCGCCATGCCCCTGGACAGGACACACCAATGACCTCGACCACCCCCAACAAATCCCGTCACAGCACAGCGGCGGCGGCCACCGAGCCGTCGGCCGCGCAGTTGATCGACGCCAGGATCGCCAGCCTGGACGATTGGCGTGGCACCACCCTGGCGCAGCTGCGCCGGATCATCCGGCAGGCCCATCCCGGGATCGTGGAGACGGTGAAGTGGCGTGGCGTGCCGGTCTGGGAGCACGCCGGCATCGTGTGCACCGGTGAGACCTACAAGGCTGCGGTGAAAATGACCTTCGCCAAGGGCGCGGCACTGGACGACCCGGCCGGGCTGTTCAACGCCAGCCTGGACGGTGCCACCCGCCGCGCGATCGACGTGCACGAAGGTGACGCGATCGATGCGGCGGCGTTGACGGCATTGATCCGCGCGGCGGTGGCGCTGAACGTGGCCGACCGCGCCGCCAGGGCCGGGCGGTCGCCTGCGGCGCGCGGCGCGCCGGTACTGAAGAAAACTACAGCGACGAAAGCCGCGGTGAAGAAGAGCGCCGCAAAGAAGAGCGTCGCAAGGAAGAGCGCTGCCCGCCCGCGCGCTAGCGGCGGGGTGCCCACGCGACGGCGGTGTCGATCGCACGGTCATGTGACAGGACTGCGGTGGCAGGCGCGGGCGGATTGGGCAAAGATGAGGGGCTGTACGTTCGCCGCGAGGCGGGCGTGCCGGCTTTCCCCCATCGAAACTGGATCTGCCTGTGCTGAGTGTTGTTGGTTTGCTGCTTGCGCTGTACGTGGTGTGGCGTGTGGTCTGGCCGTTGCGGGTGCCGGTGTCGGTGCGTGGCCCGTTGGGCCTGCTGGTGCTGGCGTTGGCGCTGCACCACTGGATCGTGGCGCGCTTCGCCGGCACGATGGCCTCGCCGGAGATTCCCAAGGCGGCCATCGCGCTGCTGGCCACCGGCTTTACGGCACTGCTGCTGGGGGCGGTGCTGCTGTTGCTGCTGGATGCCGTGTTGCTGGGCGCGCGGCTGCTGCGCTGCCCGCGCCTGGCCGCCGCGCTGCGTACCGGGTGGCTGCGGCCGGCGGCGATGGGCGTGGCGTTGCTGGTGTCGGCCTATGGCATCTGGCAGGGCATGGCGGTACCGCAGACGCGGCAGATCGAGGTCGCGATCAAGGGCCTGCCGACCGCCTTCGATGGTTACCGCATCGTGCAATTGACCGACATCCACGCCAGCCACCTGCTGACCGGCGCCTGGGTGGGCAAGGTGGTGGCCAACAGCAATGCGCTGTCGCCGGACCTGGTGGTGATCACCGGCGACCTGATCGACGGCAGCGTGGCGGCGCGTGCGCCGGATGTCGCGCCGCTGCGCCAACTGCGCGCCAGTGACGGGGTGATCGCGATCACCGGCAACCACGAGTACTACGCCCAGTACGCCGCCTGGATGCGGGCTTTCCGCGCGTTGGGCATGCAGGTGCTGGAAAACAGCCACGCCCAGGTGCGGCGCGGCGGCGCGGCGCTGACCATTGCCGGGGTCACCGATCCGGCGGCGGCCAACTACGGGTTGCCGCGGCCGGACCTGGCCGCGGCACTGGCCGGCGCCGATCCGGCCGCGCCGGTGATCCTGCTCGACCACCGCCCCGGCACGGCGCGCGCCAATGCGGCCAGGGGCGTGGCGCTGCAGTTGTCCGGGCATACCCATGGCGGCCATATCCTGGGCATGGACCAGCTGGTCAAGCGTGCCAATGGCGGCTATGTGTCCGGCCGCTACGACGTGGCCGGCATGACCTTGTATGTCAGCAACGGCGCCGGGCTGTGGCCGGGCTTTGCCGCGCGCATCGGCGTGCCGTCGGAGATCACCCTGATCACCCTGCGCAGCGCCCCGTAGCGCGGGGCCGGGGGCCGGCGTTGGTGGTTCAGGCGGTGAGCGGGTCGTGCGCCGCGGTCGCCTGTACCAGCTCCGGTGCCAGGGCGTGCGCCACTGCCATGCGCAGCATCGCCGGGGCGATATGGTGGCGGTGCAGCGGGTCGACCAGCGCCATGTAGCAGCGGCCGAAGCGGTTGAGGGTGCGCACCCGCATGCCCAGCGCCACGTCTGCCGAACCGTCGTCGTGCAGCTGCACGCGCACGCAGGAGCGGAACCGCAGGTGGCGGTCATCGGCGCCCAGCAGCACTTCGGCGCAGCGGTCGGCGCCGTCCACGGCCTGGGCATGGACCGGGAAGCGGTGCGCGAACCGCTCCTTGCCGTCGCTGGACAGCAGCGACGATGCCGGGCATCCCAATGGCGAAGTACGCAGCCGCAACGGCGCCACCAGCACGTTGCGCACTGCCATCAGCCGCGCCACGCCGGCGGGCGGATTGTGGATGAAGCCTTCCAGTACCCGCTCCAGCACGGCCTGGGCCGAGCGGCAGCCGACCCGCTGCGCCGGCACCGACAGGGTGGTGTAATCCTGGTGGTCGAAGCCGCCGGCAAGCGCCTGCTGCAGCAGTGAATCGGCCGGGGCCTGGGCCAGCGCATGCACCGGATGCGCGGCGGCGCGGCGGCCGACATGGCCCTGCACGCCGTGCCACCGTGCCAGCCCGGCGCGCAGCCGGCCGGCCAGGCTG
The DNA here is from genome assembly GCF_057839765.1 of Stenotrophomonas sp. KH_029. Taxonomy (NCBI): domain Bacteria; kingdom Pseudomonadati; phylum Pseudomonadota; class Gammaproteobacteria; order Lysobacterales; family Lysobacteraceae; genus Stenotrophomonas; species Stenotrophomonas sp. KH_029. Next base: position 1,187,827 of record NZ_CM174498.1, read on the forward strand.
CGGCTGCGCGCGCACAGGAACGCCAGCAACGACGGCGCCGGTGCGTGCAGCGACAGGCTCACCACCGGCAGGCGGTTGAGGTCGGTCTGCGCCAGCAGCTGCTGCAGCGCCGGCGGCAGGGTCTCGGTCAGGCCGGGGATGTCGGCGGCATCGGCCAGCACGCGCGCGCGCTGCGCCTCGGTCAACGCGCCAGCGCGTTCATCGGCATGGCAGGACAGCGCGAACAGGGCCGGATGCCGGGGATGGCGCGAGACGAACTGGTGCCAGGTGGCACTGCCAAAGCGCACGGTAAACAGGCTGTCCGGGGGGATGTCGACGCAGCGCAGCGCCTGCACGAACGCGGCCGGATCGCGCTGCAGCTGCGCGTCCGATGCGGTGGAAAAGCGCAGTTGCGCGCCGCCGCTGCCGGCGATCGCGGTAAACATGCGGACCCCGGCGTGGCGGTGGAATGGGTGCCCCTGCGGGCCCACCGAGAACGAATACAGCGACGAGGCATCCTGCTGGGCCAGGTGCATGCCGCCCAACCGGGCCGATGGTTCGTCGAGCGCATCCAGGTAGCGCGGATGCGCCGCCTGGCGGACCCCGGCATCGCGCAGCAGCAGGTCGCCGGCGCCGATCCCCAGCTGGGCGATCAGGGTCACTTCGACCGGACTGCCGTCGCCGAGGGAGGGCAGGCTGATGCTGGGGAAGGAGCGGCTGACGCGGGTGGTGTCGAGCATGACGCGGTCCTTGTCGTGCGCTGTGGGGGCTCAGGGGCTGGGCTTGCGCCGCGCGCGGGCACGGCTTTCGCGCTGCAGCGGGCCACCCACCGGGCAGACCTCGGCCGCCCATGCGAACAGGGTATTGGTCAGCGTGTCCGGTACCTGGCGGAAATACACGAACTGGCCGCGCTTCTCGCGTTCGATCAGACCGGCATCCTCGAGGATGCGCAGGTGGCTGGACAGCGCCGGCTTGCTGAAGTCGAAGCGTTCGCCCAGCTCGCCGGCACTGAGCTCGCCACCGTTGAGATAGGCCAGGATCTGCCGGCGGGCGGTGGAGGCGAGGGCTTCGAAGATACGGTCCATGCGGGTAGTTAACTAATTCGTTAATTAATGGTGTTCCTGTCGATGGGGTGTTGTCAAGCACAAGCCGCTCCGGGCGTGCCGGTCTGCACTGCCCACCACCGTCACCACAGCGTCATCTGCGCGACATACCTTGCGCCGCACTTCCGGGGGCGGGGCAATGCAGTGGCCGAGCAGGTAACAGGGCGTCTTGCGCGCATGTTCGTTGAGCATGCGCCGCTGCTGCGTGGCTTCTTCACCCGGCGCGGCGCGCGGCAGGAGGCCGAGGACCTGGTCCAGGAGACCTATCTGCGCCTGCTGCGCGCGCATGACGGTGGCGGCGAGGCGATCGCCAACCCGGAGGCGTACCTGTTCACCGTGGCGTTGAACCTGGCGCGCGAGCAGGCCGCGCGACGGCGCTGGTCGATGTTGCCGATCGAGGCGCTGGAGCAGCTCAGCCAGGGTCAGCCGGGCGAGGAAAGCGTGGAGGACGCGGCCGCACGCGAACAACGCAGCGCGCACCTGCAGCGTTTGCTGGCCAGCCTGCCCGAACACACCCGCGCGGTGCTGGTGATGCAGTATCGCGACGGTCTGAGCTACAAGCAGATCGCCGAGCGTATGGGAGTGTCGGCGCACATGGTCAAAAAGCACGTGGTGCGCGGCCTGTCGGTGTGCCGGCGTGGGCTGGCCGACCGCGCGGAGAGCTGGTGAACACGCCGGTACCGCATCCGGCCGCACTGACCGGCACCGCCGCGCACTGGCATGCGCTACAGCGCGAGGGCGCGTTGAGCCCGGCGCAGCAGCGCGCCTTCATGCAGTGGATGCTGGCCTCCCCGGACCACCTGCGCGAATACCTGGCCATCAGCCGCGTGGCCGGTGCGCTCGGCGATGCGCTGCGCGCGATGCCGATCGACCTGGACGCTTTGCTGGCGGCACCGGCGCGGCCGGCGCCGACCGACAACGTGGTGCCGCTGCCGGTGCGGCGCAGTGCGCCGGCGCCGGCCGCACCGCGCCCGCGGCACCTGCCCGGCATCGCTGCGGCCGCCGCATTGCTGGTCAGCATCGGCCTGGCCGTACAGCTGGCCTGGCCGACCACGCTGCACTACAGCGCCGCACACGGCGCGCCGCGCCGGATCACCCTGCCGGACCAGAGCGTGGTGCATCTCAATGCGGAAAGCGCGCTGTCGGCGCATTTCAGCCTGTTCGGGCGGCGCGTGGAACTGGAGCGTGGCCAGGCCAGTTTCACGGTCGCACCGGACCGGCGCCGATTCACGGTACATGCCGCCGGCCTGCAGGTCACCGATATCGGCACCACCTTCGATGTGTCGCTGCAGCGCGAGCAGTTGCGGGTCGGGGTCAGCGAAGGGCGTGTGCAGGTCCGCGGCGAGGCCGGCCAGGGCCGCATGCTGGCCGACCTGGTGGCCGGGCAAAGCGCGAAGGTGGACTACCGCGACCAGCAGGTGCGCATCGCCCATGAAGACCCGGCGAGCATGCTGGCATGGTGGCAGGGCCGGATCGTGTTCCATGACGAGCCGCTGCGCGAGGTGGCCGACCGCTTCAACCGGATCAACCGGCAACGGCTGCAGGTCAGCGCCGGGGCCGGTGCGCTGCGCCTGACCGGCAACCTGCGCGCCGATGATCTGGACTCGCTGCGCGTGTTCCTGGACCAGCAGCCGAGCCTGGCCACCACCCACACCCGCGATGGCATCGCGGTGCGCCTGCGCGCCGCCGGCGATGCCGGTGCGGCCGCGCGCTGAGCTTGGCGACACAGCGAAGTGTTGCAGCGGCGTGTCGGTGCGATGCCGGTTCGCCGCGGCACTGTCAGAAAAAATTCATCGAAACAGCGGTGCCCGATCCGCGCCCTGCGCCGTCGTAGTCATGGCATGCGCGACCGAACCCGTTGCGCGCCCACCGCCATTCCCAGACTGGACTCCACGATGCGTCGCACCCTGTTCCTTTCCATCGCCCTTGCCCTGCAGGTCACCGCTACCACCGCCGCGGCCGAACCGGCCCGCGTCGCCCGCCAGGCCATTGCCGCCCAGCCACTGGACAGCGCGCTCAACGCGCTGTCGCGCCAGACCGGGCTGCAGTTCGTCTACAGCGCACAGGCGGCCGGCAACCCGCGCACGGTGGCGGTCCCGGCCGGGCTATCGGCCGAGGCGGTGCTGACCCAACTGCTGGCCGGTACCGGCCTGCGCTTCCGCTACCTCAATACCACCACGGTAACCATCGAGGCAGAACCCGGCGCGCCGGCCCCGGCAGCGGGCGTGCTGCCGGCCGCGGCCGGCAGCGACAGCGTCGCCGTGGTGGAGGGCGAAGCCGCGGCCGGCGGCGTGCAGCACCTGGAGACCATCCAGGTTACCGGCAGCTACAGCCGCAGCCTGGAGCAGGCCGTGGACCTCAAGCGCAGCAACATCGGCTTTTCCGATTCGATCGTGGCCACCGATGTGGCCGACTTCCCCGAGCAGAACCTGGCCGAAGCCCTGCAGCGCATGCCAGGGGTGACCATCGAACGCAGCAAGGGCCTGGGCACCAAGGTAAACGTGCGCGGACTGCCGTCGGAATACACCCTGGTGTCGATCAACGACCTGGCCACCGCGTCGGGCAGTGGCGGCCGCGACGTGGAGTTCGACATGTTCGCCTCGGAAATCATCCAGCAGGTGACGGTGCAGAAATCGCCGACCGCCGCCGATGAGGAAGGTGGCATCGCCGGCGCGGTGAAGATCAGCACTGCCCGTCCGTTCGACTATAACGAGCGCAAGCTGGTGCTGTCGGCCGAAGCGGCGCACAACAGCATCTCCGAAAAGGTCGATCCGCACTTCGCCTTCCTGGCCAGCGACACCTGGGGCGACTGGGGCGCGCTGGTTTCCTACTCGCAGGCCAAGCGCACCAACCGCACCGACGCCAACTCGGGCATCAACTTCCGCCCGGCCACGCGCTTCCTCGCCGATGCCGGCAGCCGCGGCAGCCAGGCCGCCGCGGTGCTGGCGCGCGATGCGGGGGTCACCTTCAGCAACCGCAGGAACGCCGCCGAGACCGACCTGGTTGTGTTCCAGGACAAGGTTGGCGACCGGGCCTACCTCAACGAGCAGGACAAGTGGGGCGCCACCGCCTCGCTGCAGTACAAGCCCAGCAGCACCTTCAGCCTCAGCTTCGATGCGATGCGTGGCGGTTACGACGCCACCGAGGACGAATACGACGCGGCCGCCTATTCCGCCTCCAGCCGCAGCACCTTCGACACCATCCATGCCTACGACGCCAGTACCCTGTCCGAGTACGGCATGGTGGTGCTGCGCGATGTCTCCTATACGGCGACCCAGCACGAGATCCTCAGCAAGCAGCGGATCAACAAGACCGATTACAGCCAGTACAGCGCGGCCCTGGACTGGAAGGGGGAGAGCTGGTACATCGACGCGATGGCCGGGTACTCCGGTGCCGAGAAGCGCTCGGACTACGCCAACCTCAAGCATGTGGCCTATGCGCCATCGCGCACGCGCTGGACCGACCAGGGCGGGGAGACCATCAAGAGCGCCAGGTCCGGCAGCTTCGACATGTATGCCTCGCCGGACAAGTACCTGTTCGAGGCCTATGAAACCACGCTGGAGAAGGTGGTCGACGACAAGTACGCCGCCCAGGTCAACATCACCAAGCTGCTGGACCTGGCGTTCCTGCCGGCACTGCGCAGGCTGCAGTTCGGTGCGCGCTATACCGACAAGTCCAAGCAGCGCCAGTATGGCGAGCTGAAGATCACCGGCCCCAGGGCCGGCGACAGTTCCTGGGTGAACAGGCGCACCCTGGCCGACAACCCACTGCAATGGATCGGCGACATCGTGCCCGGTGGCGACTACAGCATCGACGGCCGCAACTGGCAGCAGATGTCCAATGCCGATGCGCGCGGCGCCTTCCGCTACCCCGGCTTCCATACCCCGTTCGAACCGGGCCAGTACTACCGGGTCGACGAGCAGGTGGCCAGCCTGTATGCCATGACCGATTTCGCCTTCGATATCGGCGCGGTGCCGGTCACCGTCAACGCTGGTGCCCGCTACGTGGACACGTCGGTGACCTCGTTCGGCTACCACCCCATCCAGCGGCCCGACGGCAGTACCGGCTATACCGATACCCCGGTGTCCCGGGACGGCAGCTACAGCAACGTGCTGCCCAGCATGAACGCCACCGCCGAACTGGCCAACGGCCTGCTGCTGCGCGCGGCCGCCTCCAAGACGCTGATGCGCCCGGCGCTGACCGACATCGCCTACAAGCGCACCGCCAGCTGGAGCTCGTTCCGCTTCACCGACGGCAATCCGGACCTGAAGCCCACCTACGCCAAGCAGTGGGAAGTGGGCCTGGAAAAGTACCTGGACAACGGTGGGCTGCTGGCGGCCTCGTACTTCCGCAAGAACATCGACGGGGTGGTGGTCAACTCGCTTACCGGCGTGGTCAGGGACGTGGCGGTGTACAACGCCAACGGCAGCCTCAACGGCATCTACGACTTCGACGTGTACCAGCCGGTCAACGCCAAGGGCGCCTACCAGGTGGACGGCGTGGAGCTGGTCGCCCAGCTGCCGCTGGGCATGTTCCACCCGCTGCTGGAAGGCTTCGGCATCAACGCCAACTACACCATGCTGGACAGTTCGCTGGCCGGCGAGTCCAAGCTGGGCATCCGCACGCCGATGCCGGGCCTGGCCGAGAAGACCTGGAACCTAACCGCCTATTACGAGAACAGCCGCTTCGATGCGCGGCTGTCGTACAACCACAAGGGCGACTACGTCGAATCGATCGGCTATGACATGTACCCGATCTGGCGCGATGCCTATGGCCAGCTGGATATGTCGATCGGCTACCGGATCACCGACAACATCAAGCTCAGCCTGAAGGGCATCAACCTGACCGACGAGATCACCAGCGGCTACACCATGGACCCGTCGTTCCCGACCATGTACGAAGCCTCCGGGCGCCGGATCAGCCTGGGCCTGCGCGCGGATTTCTGAGCGCCTGGACCACCGCCCCGGCCGGCGCCGGCATGCCCGGTAGCCGGGCCGGGGGCGTGCCATCACAAGGAATACGAGCATGCGTGACTTGTTTCTGTTGGCTGCCCTGCTGGCGGCCGGCCCGGTGTTGGCCGTCGATGCCGACCACGACCGCCAGTGGCTGGCCGGCGACCACCACGTGCACAGCGAATGGAGCGTGGACTGGGACCACAGCACCGTCCCGCCCACGCCGATCCGAGGCGGCGACTCGCCGTATACGCGCAGCCGCAACGCGGCGCAGGCACAGCGCTTCGGCCTGCGCTGGATGGTGCATACCGACCACGGCGGCCCCGGCCATTCGGCGGTCACCGGCGACCACGCCTATCCGGCACTGCTGCAGGCGCGTGCCGATGTGCCCGGGCTGATCCAGTTCAACGGCATGGAGTTCGACGTGCCCGCCGGCGAACATGCCTCCCTGATCATCGCCCCGGGCCCGCACGAGCGCGACCAGCTGGTCACCGCCGAGCGCGACTACAGCCGCGGCGAGCCGCTGGAGGACGGCAGCCGCGACAGCCGGCAGCACATGCTGGCGGCATTGGCGCACCTGCGCACGCTGACCCCGTTGCCGCTGATGTTCATCAACCACCCCGCGCGTACCGCCAGCGCGATGGGGCAGTGGGGCGAGGTTACCCCCGAAGAGTTGCGCGATTGGCACGATGCCGCTCCGCAGGTACTGGTCGGCATGGAAGGCGCACCGGGCCACCAGGCCACCGTCGATGAGCGCGGCCTGTACCGCAATGCCGGCGCACCCACCATGGGCGGCTTCGACCAGATGACCGCACAGGTCGGCGGTGCCTGGGACACGCTGCTGGCGCAGCAGCGACGGTTCTGGATCAGCGCCAGTTCCGACTCGCACGTCAACCTGCGCGATGGGGGGCGTGATTTCGATCCGGGCCAGTACAGCAAGACCTACGTATGGGCGCGCCCGCAGGCCGAGGACATCCTGGACGGACTGCGCCACGGCCGGATGTTCGCGGTTACCGGGGATCTGATCGATGCATTGGAACTGAGCGTGCAGGCCGTGGACGGCGGCGCGTCGGCGACGATGGGCCAGACCCTGCGGCTGCCGGCGGCAGCGATGATGCGGGTGCAGCTGCGCGTGCGCCAGCCTGCCACCGCCAATGCGGCCGGCCAGCGGCCGCCGCTGCAGCAGCTGCAACTGCTGGTGGGCAGCGGCGACGGTGCCGGTGGGGTGCGGATGCAGACCCGGCGCTTCACCGCGGCCGACTGGCAGCAGCAGGGCGCCTGGCGCAGCGTGTCGTGGGACCTGCCGGTGCCGGCCGCGGGCGGCTTCGTGCGTGCGCGCGGCAGCAATACCGCCGAGGCCACGCCGCTGGCGGACGTGCGCGGCGAAGATCCCTGGCAGGACCTGTGGTTCTATTCCAACCCGGTGTTCATCCAGACTGCCCGATGACCGGGCCAGCCGATGCCGGCGGGCGTGTGAAGGCCATGCCAGCATGCCTCCACGGCGCGGTCACCGCGGCTCGCCGACGCTGGCAGCCTGTTCCCCGACCGGATGCGCCATGCCCACCCTGACCCTGCCCGAACTGGCCAAGAAGATGGCCGACATCGACTTCAGCATGCTGCAGACCCACGCCGCCAGCGGCGAGATCGCGGCGCGCCCGATGAGCAACAACGGCGACGTCGACTACGACGGCGACAGCTGGTTCTTCTCCACCGAAGATACCGACATGGTCCGCGAGATCCAGCGCGACCCCAGGGTCGGGTTGACCTTCACCGGCAACAAGTCGCTGCTCGGCAAGCCGCCGCTGTTCGTGGCGGTGCAGGGCAGGGCCACGCTGATCGGCGACAAGGCCACCATGGCGCAGCATTGGGTCAAGGATCTGGAGCGGTGGTTCGAGCAGGGCGTGGACACGCCCGGGCTGGTGCTCATCCGGGTCACCGCCGGCCGCATCCACTATTGGGATGGCCAGGACCAGGGCGAGATCCTGCGCTGAGCGATGTCTGGCATGCCTACCTCGACCGCACCCAGGATCGGATGCGCCGGATGGTCCATCGCCCGCCGTGATGCCCACCTGTTCGGCCCGGGCGGGAGCATGCTGGCGCGTTACGCCACCCGGTTCAGCGCGGTGGAGATCAACTCCTCGTTCTACCGTCCGCACCAGCGCAAGACCTACGAGCGTTGGGCGGCCACGGTGCCGGCCGGGTTTCGTTTTTCGGTGAAGCTGCCGCGCACGGTGTCGCACGACGCCGGCCTGGTGGGTACCGGCCCGCTGCTGGACCGCTTCCTTGACGAGGTGGACGGACTTGGCGCCAAGCTGGGCGGCCTGCTGCTGCAGCTGCCGCCCTCGCTGGCCCTGGATGCGCGCCGCGCGAGCAGCTTCTTCGGCGCATTGCGTCGGCGCAGCCAGGCGGCCGTGGTCTGCGAACCGCGCCACGCCAGCTGGTTCACCGCGCAGGCCGACGTCCTGCTGCAGCGGTATGACATCGCGCGGGCCGCGGTGGATCCGGCGCGTTTTCCAGCAGCCAGCCAGCCCGGCGGCGCGCAGACGTGGCACTACTGGCGATGGCATGGTTCGCCGCGCATGTACTACAGCGACTACCCCGACGCCGCCCTGGCCGGGCTGGCGGCACAGGTGGCGGCCCGGCGCACCCCCGGCCAGGTGCCGTGGGTGATCTTCGACAACACCGCGCACGGCTTCGCCGTGGCAAACGCCGCGCGCCTCCAGGACATGGTGTCCGATGCCTGAAGGTCCTTCGATCGTCATCCTGCGCCAGGCCGCGGCCAAGTTCGGCGGCAAGACCGTGCGCCGCGCGCCGGGCAACAGCCGCCTGGACCTGGCCCGCATGGAGGGGCGGCGGGTGGTGGCGCTGCGCAGCTGGGGCAAGCACTTCCTGGTCCAGTTCAGCGATTTCAGCCTGCGCGTGCACCTGTTGATGTTCGGCAGCTACCGCATCGACGAACGCAAGCCGTCGCCACCGCGGGTATCGCTGCAGTTCGACAACGGCGAGTTGAACATCTATGCCGCTTCGTTGAAGTACATCGAGGGCGCGCTGGAGGAAACCTACGACTGGCGTGGCGACGTGCTGGCGCCGGAATGGGATCCGCGGCTGGCGCGGCGCCGGCTCAAGCAGCAGCCCGAGGCGTTGATATGCGACGCGCTGCTGGACCAGGACATTTTTGCCGGGGTGGGCAACATCATCAAGAACGAAGTGCTGTTCCGCACCCGGGTACACCCCGAATCGAAGGTGGGCGACCTTCCGCCGCGCGTGCTGGGCAAGGTGATCGCGCAGGCGCGCCAGTACAGCTTCGATTTCCTGGAATGGAAGCAGGCGTTCGAACTGCGCAGCCATTGGCAGGTGCACACCCGGCGCACCTGTCCGGTTTGCGGCGGCCCGGTGTCCAAGACCTACCCTGGCAGGACCCGGCGCCGCACGTTCTTCTGCCCCAACTGCCAGGTGAAGTACGGGCCCATCGCCCGGCGGTGACAGGCCGGCGCTGGCGGTCCTGTAGGATGGGCCCGTCCCACGCCGTTACGCGCGTCCTGCGCGGTCTGTCAACGACCGCCCGCTTCGCTCCACTTTCCGAGTCCTGCTTTCCCAGCGAAGGCGGTACTCCCCGTGTCCCACGGAGCGCACATGCCGGGCTATACCACCCGCATCCTCACCATCCCGGTCGCCGGCCAGGACTTCCGCATCCGCGCGCTCAGCGACCTGCAGCAGTTCGCCGACCCGACCGGCCGCGCCCGCCGCGCCGGTATCCATTCGTCCTTGTGGAGCCTGTTCGGGCAGGTCTGGCCGGCGGGCAGGGTGCTGGCCGAGACCATGAGCACCTACGAGGTGGCCGGCAAGCGCATCCTTGAACTGGGCTGTGGCCTGGGCCTGTCCAGCCTGGTCCTGGCCAGGCGCGGCGCCGACGTGGTGGCCAGCGACCACCATCCGCTGGCCGAATCGTTCCTGGCCTACAACGCCGGCCTCAACGACCTGCCGGCCATTCACTACCGCGATCTGCCGTGGGAGTTGCCGGATGCGTCACTGGGCCGCTTCGATCTGATCATCGGCAGCGACGTGCTGTACGAGCGCGGCCACGCCCTGCAGATCGCCACGATGATGGAGCGCCACGCGCGCCCCAGCGCCGAACTGCTGCTCACCGATCCCGGCCGCGGCAACGTGGGCGCGTTCTCGCGCGCCATGGCCGCCCAGGGCTATGCGGTGGACGAGGCGTACGGGCTGTTCGATGACGAAGGCGATGCCCCGGGGCGCGGTCGGCTGCTGCACTATGCGCGCCAGGCCGCAGGTGCCGAAGGTTGATGTAGTGGCGGCGTGAGCCCGATACCGGCCCGGATGTCGTAGGCTCGGCGGCACTGGATTGCAGGCGCGGTTGCCGATGTCGTTGAACCCTTCCTTGAGCGCGCCGTCGACGGCGCCGCGCACCCGCTCGATGATCGTCGCCGGTCTGTCCACGGTGGTGGAGTGGTACGACTTCACCTTGTACCTGTACCTGGCCACGGTGCTGTCGCGGGTGTTCTTCGGCGGTGGCCAGAACGCGCTGCTGGCGACGCTGGCCGGGTTCGCGGTGTCCTACCTGATGCGTCCGCTGGGCGCGCTGTGCTTTGGCCATCTCGGCGATCGTTTCGGGCGGCGCTACATGCTGCTGGCCTCGATGCTGCTGATGACCGTGGCGATGCTGGCCACTGCGCTGCTGCCCACCTTCGACAGCATCGGCGCCAGCGCCGGCGTGATGCTGTTGCTGCTGCGCTGCGTGATGGCATTTTCGGTGGGAGGGGAATACACCGGAGTGGTGGCCTATCTGCTGGAAACCGCGCCCACCCGGCGGCGCGGGTTGGTGACGTCACTGGCCTCGGCGGCCAGCGAGGTCGGCGCGCTGCTGGCGGTGGCATTGTCGGCATTGACCGTGGCGCTGCTGAGCACCGCGCAGCTGGATGGCTGGGGCTGGCGCATCCCGTTCTTCGTCGGTGCGGTGCTGGCCGGTGCGATCCTGCTGGCGCGCTCGACCATGCACGAGTCGCCGGAGTTCGAGCGACAGCAGGCCGCCGGTACGGTGCCGACCTCACCGATCCGCGATACCTGGCGTTTCCATCGCGGTGCGGTGGCACGCACCTTCGCCATTTCCGCGCTGGGCTCGATCACCTATTACGTGGGCATCACCTATGTGCCGGCGTTCCTGGGTTCGGCCGGCGAGGTCGGTGAATCGGAGGCATTGTGGCTGTCTGCCGTGGCGGCGGTGGCAGTGATCGTGGTGACGCCGCTGGCCGGTGCGCTGTCCGACCGGGTCGGGCGGCGACCGGTGCTGATCGGCTTGGCGCTGCTGTGCGCGCTGCTGCCGTTGAGCATGTTCACGCTGATGGCCGGCGGCCAGACGTTGCGGATCGGACTCGCCGCCGTGGTGCTGGCCTGTCTGGCCGGCGGGGTAAGCGCGGTGGCCGCACCGGCCACCGCCGAGCAGTTTCCGGGCGAAGGCCGGCTCAGTGGCCTGGCGCTTGGGGTGACCATGGCCACCGCGTTCTTCGGCGGCGCCACGCCGCTGCTGGCCGAACTGCTGGTGCGCCACACCGGCTGGGCCGCGGCGCCCGGTGCGATGATCGCGGTGGTGGCGGTGCTGGTGCTGCCGGTACTGTGGGGATTGCGCGAGACCCGCCCCCGGTAGTGCCGGCCGCTGGCCGGCTCCCTGCAATGGCTGGGTTGCCGAGGAGCCGGCCAGCGGCCGGCACTACCGTAATGTCGGGTTGCCGAACAAAAAACGGTCGCCCGAAGGCGACCGGTCCGTTGCAGCACGGTATTGGCTGCGCGCCGTCAGAACTTCCAGCGCAGGCTGGCCGCCACAAAGCGCGGTTCGCCGTAGTTGTTGTAGTCCAGGTTGGCCCAGTAGGTCTTGTCCAGCGCGTTGCGCACGCTGAGCGTGGCGGTCCAGTTGTCGCTGATCCGGTAGTTGGCGTTGAACTGCACCAGCGCATACGCCGGCTGGTTCACCGTCACCGTGCCGCCGGCCGGGGTGGCGATGTTGTAGCCGCGCACCTTGCTCTGCCACTGCACGCCACCGCCCACGCTCAGCCGCTGCAGCGCACCGCGCAGCTGCAGCTGGGTGTTGATCTGCAGCAGGTCTTCGGCCGGATTGGCATACAGCAGGTCGGTGGCCGCGCGGGTCACCTTGACGTGGGTGAAGCCGGCATTGACCGTCCAGCCCGGCAGGATCTCGCCGTTGATGTCCATTTCCCAGCCGCGCGCCTTGGTGCCGTTGACGCCGAGGTAGGCCGAGCTGCCATCGCTGAGCGAACCGTCCGGGACGCTCATGTCGCGCACCGCGTAGTTGTCCTGCTTGGCCTCGAACACGGCCGCGTTGGCGGTCAGGCGGCCGTCGAGCCACTGGCTCTTGATGCCTGCTTCCAGGTTGGAACCCTGCACCGGCGCCAGCAGGTTCTCGTTGCGGTCCTTGTAGTTCTGCGGGTTGAAGATTTCGGTATAGCTGGCGTACGCCGACAGCTGCGGGGTGATGTCGTAGACCAGGCCCACATACGGGGTGACCTCGTCGCTCACCTTGTAGCCGCCGCTGGTACCGGTATAGGCGCCGACGGCGTTGTAGGTGCGGGTCAGGGTTTCCCAGCGGCTCAGGCGCGCACCGGCGATCAGCGACAGCGGATCGGCCAGACGCAGGCGCGTGGCCAGGTAGAAGCCGCTCTGGGTGGTGTGGGCCACGCGGCGCGCGCCGGTGCGGGTGTAGGTCACTTCGGAGATGTCGCCATCCCACGCCCGGATGTCGGGGATGTAGTGGCACCGCTCGGTGCCGCAGCGGGCCCAGTCGGCGGGGAAGTTCAGTGCCACGGTATTGGTGGTGCCTTCCAGGTCCGCCCACTGCGCGCCCACGGTCACGTCGTGCTCCCGGCCCCACAGGTTGAACGTGCCGGTCAGGTAGGCATCGACGTTGCGGCGGGTGTCTTCCGAATCACCGGCGGCGGCACGCAGGTAGATACCCGCGCCGGTCACCGGGTCGGGGTTGCCGGTGCCGTACAGGCGCATGTTCTGCACGTTGCCTTGGGTGTAGGCGGTGTTGACCTTCAGCAGCCAGTTTTCGCCGAAGCGCTGCTCCAGGTTGGCGAACACCGTGCTGGTTTCGCGCTGCCAGTAGCTCCACTTCGGCGCCAGGTTGGTCGACCGTGGCAGGTGCGCGAAGTTGCCCTGGCTGTCGAAGAACGGCACCGTGCCCCAGGTCGAACCCACCGGGTTGTTGTCCTGGGTCTGGTAGCCGACGGTGACGGTGGTGCTGTCGGTGAGGTCGCCTTCCAGCACCGCCATGCCGGCCATCTTGTTTTCCTTGTAGCGGTCGTAATAGAAATCGCGGTCGGTATAGGCGGCCACCACGCGGCTGCGGAAACGGCCATCGGCGCTGAGCGGCGCGGTGACGTCCGCTTCCATGCGCCGGTAATCCCAGCTGCCGGCGCTGACCGAGAACGAGGCATCGAACGCCTTGCCCGGGCGCTTGCGCAGCAGGTTGACCGTGGCCGAGGGCACGCCGGCACCGCTGAGCAGGCCGTTGGCGCCGCGGATCACTTCGACGCGGTCGTAGAAGGCGGTGTCGTATTCCTGGTTGGTCGAACCGCTGTAGGTGGGGATGCCGTCCACCTGGAAATCGGTGATCGCAAAGCCGCGTGCGTAGTACAGCGGGCGCTGGGTATCGTAGAAGGACACGCTGACGCCGGTGACGTTGCGCATCACGTCATTGAGGCTGAACAACGATTCGTCCTGCAGCCGTTGCAGGCCGATGGCAGTGGTCGATTGCGGGGTTTCCTGCAGGGTCAGCGGCAGCCGCGTGGTGCTGGACGGCGCCGGCCGATCGCCGACCACGCTGACCTTGTCCAGGGTCTTGGCGTCGGCGTTGCCGGCGGCATCGGCAGCGGTGCCGGCCAGGGCCTGCGGCGGGGCGAGCGACAGCGCCGCAAGCAGGGCCAGGCCCAGTGGCGCACGGCGGAAGGGACGGGACGAAGGAGCGCGGAAGGACATGCGGAGGTCTCGAATCGGTGTCGGAGGGGAGGCAGCAGGACAGCGGGCACGGCGGACCAGGCACGGGAGGTGCCTGGCACAGGTCCTTCTGGGGATGCGGGTACCGGCCGGGAGCGGCGCGGCGGTCACCGGCGGCGGGAGGCGCAGCGGGGCCGGCGGCAGTCCATTGAGACCGTCGGGCACCCGCACCGTCGGTGCAGCGGGGAGCAAATGTAAATGGTTCTCACTCGCTTTACAATCGTAGAACAGGCGGCAGCTCGCGCCCGGCCGGGTTGCCGCCGCTGGGGTATGGCCACTGACGCAAAAAAAATCCGGCCCCAAATGGGGCCGGATCGGTTGCAGCGGGCAGCCGGGGCTGCCGCAGGCTGGTTTACAGCGCCTGCAGTTCTTCGTCGGCGTTGCGCTTTTTCTGCGCCGGCGGGGGGGCCGCCGGCGCGGTCAGCATCACCGCCGGGCTGGTCTGCTCGGGTACGTCCAGGTACGGCAGGTTCAGCGCCTGGCTGGTCTGGCGACGGATCTGGTTGGTCAGCGCCGGGCTGTCGTTGAGCTTGCGGCCGTAAGACGGCACGATCTGCCGCAGGCGGGTTTCCCAGCCGGCGGCCATCTGCTCGGGGAAGGCCTTCTTGAGCAGGTCCAGCATGATCGGCGGCGAGGTCGACGCGCCCGGCGAGGCGCCCAGCAGCGCGGCCAGGGTGTGGTCCTGGTCGGTCACGATCTCGGTGCCGAACTGCAGCACCGCGCCCTTTTCCGGGTCGCGCTTGATGATCTGCACGCGCTGGCCGGCGGTGACCAGCTTCCAGTCCTCGCGCCTGGCGTTGGGGAAGTACTTGACCAGCTCGGCCTGGCGGTCGGCGTCATCCAGCCGCGCCTGGCCCATCAGGTACTTCACCAGGTCCAGGTTCTCCGCGCCCACATCGAGCATGCCGGCCACGTTGTTGTGGTTGACCGAGGAATACAGGTCGAACCACGAGCCATGCTTGAGGAACTTGGTGCTGTACAGCGCGAACGGCCCGAACAGCACCACCGGCTTGCCGTCCAGCTTGCGCGCATCCAGGTGCGGCACCGACATCGGCGGCGAACCGGTTTCCGCCATGCCGTAGGCCTTGACCGAATGGCGCCCGGCGATCGCCGGCGACTGGAACGCCAGGAACTGGCCGCCGACCGGGAAGCCGGCGTAGTTCTTCGATTCGGGAATGCCCGACAGCTGCAGCAGCTTGAGCGCGGCGCCGCCGGCGCCGATGAACACAAAGCGCGACTTGATCGTGGATTCGGTGTTGGCCTTGAGGTCCTTGACGGTGACGTTCCAGCTCTTGTCGCCGTTCTGGCGCAGCGCGCTGACTTCATGCTCCAGGTGCAGGCTGAAGTTCGGGCTGCGCTGCAGGCCGGCGGTCAGCTGGCGGGTGATCACCCCGAAGTTGACGTCGGTGCCCAGCGGCATCCAGGTGGCGGCAACCTTCTGCCCGGGGTCGCGGCCTTCCATCAGCAGCGGTGCCCACTGGCGGATCTGCGCGGGGTCCTCGGAGTACTGCATGCCGTAGAACAGCGGGTTCTTGACCAGGGCCTGCTGGCGCTTGTGCAGGTAGGCGATATTGTCATCGCCCCACACAAAGCTCATGTGCGGGGTGGGGTTGATGAAGTCCGAGGGCTGGCTCAGGCGGCCGGCCTTGACCTGGTGCGACCAGAACTGGCGCGAGATCTCGAACTGCTCGGCAATGCCGACCGCGCGCTTGGTCTCGATGCTGCCGTCGGGCAGCTCGGGGGTGTAGTTGAGCTCGGCGAAGGCCGAATGCCCGGTGCCGGCGTTGTTCCAGCCGTCCGAGCTTTCCAGCGCCACCCCGTCCAGGCGTTCGTACACCTGGATGTTCCAGTCCGGCTGTAGTTCCTGCAGGAAGGTGGCAAGGGTAATGCTCATGATGCCGCCACCGACCAGGACCACGTCGACGGGTTTGTCATTGCCGGCGGCCGGCACCGAGCGCTGGTGCAGCGGCCAGTACAGGAACACCGCTGCGGCCAACAGCAGCAGCACGAGCAGGCCGAGGACGACCTTGGCGAGTTTTTTCATGGGGATCTCGGGTGGGGGAGATGTGAACAGGATGCCGCCGCCATGGGGAGCAGGCGTGAAGATGCAGCGGCCGGGCGTCCGATGGTGGCGATTTTATCGCCTTTGCCCCTTGATTTGGTGCAACGCAGCATCCGATCGCCGGTCAGTCGCCGGCCAGGGTGAAATATTCGACCAGGAAATAGCCGCACTGGTAGGCCAGCGCCGCCAGCGCCAGGCCCAGCTGCACACGGCGCCGCCGGCAGGCGATGCCCAGCCCGGCGATGACCAGCATGATCGCGGTATGCACCAGGTAGGCCTGGCCAAGCATCTGCCAGCGGCTGTGGCCCTTGATCGCGGTATCGCCCAGGTCGAGCAGGGTGACCAGCGCCAGCATCCCGAAGAAACCGCCGCGGCGCTGCAGCAGGTAGTTCTCGTAGCTGCCGAACTCGCGCAGGTCGTCGGGGAACAGCAGCACGCACAGCATGAACCAGCAGGCGCAGTAGACGATCACGAACAGATACAGCTCGAAGGTCCACTGCCGTACCTCGCCCAGGCCGAACTCCCACCACCAGAAACTGACCACCGAGATCAGCGCCCACACCACCCAGCACAGGTGGATCCACGACCAGCCACGGCGCTGCGGGTGTTCGATGATCGAGGCCAGTCCGCGCAGCAGGGTGGTGATGCTCAGGCCCAGGATGATGCTGAGCACCACGCGGATATGCAGGTAGACCGGATCGGTTCCCATCGATGTCCCCATGGCTGGATGGGTCGATGCTGCCCCGGACCGGGTAAGCACGCCGTGTAGAGCCGGTGCTGCCCGGCCGGGGCGTCAGCGCTTCCTGCGCACCAGCGTCGCCGATGCCGCCAGCACCGCGCGGGTCAGCAGGGCCATGGTCTGCACGTCGCCCTTCCAGTGCTGCCAGTACAGCGGCACGTCCTCCCAGGCGCGCTGTTTCATGTAGACCAGGCGCCCGGCCTCCAGGTGGCGCTTGACCAGCGGCAGCGGGTTCATGGTCCAGCCCAGCCCGCCCAGGTTGGCCTGGACGAAGGCGCGGGTGGAGGGAATCCACCAGGTCGGTGCGGTCAGCGGCAGGTCGGTGCCGGCCAGCCGCCGCGCAAACCGGGCCTGCAGGTCGTCCTTGCGGTTGAACACCAGCACCGGTGCCTGGGCCAGCGACTGCGCGTTGACCCCCTTGGCGAAGTACTTCTCCTGGAAGGCCGGGGTGCAGGTGGCGGCATAGCGGATGCTGCCCAGTGCATGGATCTGGCAGCCCTGCACCGGCTCGTCCAGGGTGGTCACTGCGCCCAGCACCGCGCCCTGGCGCAGCAGCGCCACCGTGTGGTCCTGGTCTTCCGAGCGCAGGTCCAGGGTGGTGCCGGTCTGCCGGGCGAAGCTCAGCGCCGCCTCGGGGAACCAGGTTTCCAGGCTGTCGTGGTTCACCGCCACCGGGATGCTGGCATGCGGCAGGTCCTCGTCGGCCAGGCCCATCCGGTGCAGCGCGTCGTGCTCGAGCAGGGCGGTCTGTTCGGCCAGCTGCACCAGCACCTGGCCCTCGTGGGTGGCCACCGCCGGCGAGGAGCGCTTGACCAGCAGCCGGCCGACCCGGTCTTCCAGCGCCTTGATCCGTTGCGATACCGCCGAGGCGGTGACATTGAGCGATTGCGCGGCGCGCTCGAAGCTGCCTTCGCGGATCACCGCGGCCAGGGCGCGCAGCTGGGCATGGTCGATGCGCATGATCTTAAGTCCTGCTAAAGATGGTTAAGTAAGTTTAGCTCTACTTTTTAATGTTGCGGCGCGACAATACGCGCATCCGGTGCTGTACGCCTTGGCGAGGCACCGCTCCCCAAGCAAGACAAGGCGGTACCCCATGTTCTCGATCATCTCCGGCGGCCCGGGTCTGGCCGCGTGGCTCAGTGGCGCGGCCACCGGCATCGGCCTGTTCGCGGTGGTCGGCGCGCAGAGCGCCTTCATCCTGCGCCAGGGCATCCTGCGCAAGCACATCGTGCCGGTGGTGGCCACCTGCGCGGCGATCGACGGCATCTTCATTTTCGCCAGCGTGGCCGGCCTGCGCACGCTGACCCAGGCCCTGCCGTGGCTGACCACGGTGGTGCTGTGGGGCGGCGTGGCCTTCCTGGCCTGGTACGCCTGGCAGTCCGCGCGCCGCGCGCTGGCCGGTGGCGGTGGCATGAATGTCGATGATGGCGATACCAGCTCGCGCCGCGCGGTGCTCACCGCCGCGGTCGGCTTCTCGCTGATCAACCCGCATTTCTGGCTGGACATGATGGTCATCGGCGGCATCGCCGAAAACTTCGGCAATGCGCGCATGGCCTTCGCCGCCGGGGTGTTCACCGCCAGCTGCCTGTGGCTGACCGCGCAGGGCCTGGGCGCGCGCCTGCTGGCCCCGTTGTTCACCAAGCCCAGGACCTGGCGCATTCTCGACGGCACCATCGCGGTGATCCTGTCGATCCTGGCCCTGACCCTGGTGTTCCGCGGCATGCATTGATCTCTCTCCATCGATGCATACCTTTGAATGGCACCGTTCGCGGTGCCATTCTTCTTTGTGACCTGCCGCTGGTCCGCAGCCCGGCCCACCCCCTAGAATCGCCGACACGGACACGATGTCCGGAAACAGGGGGTAAGGGATGCGCAAGTCAGGTTGGGCGGCGTTGGCCGTAGCGGGAATGTGGGGCATGTTGGTCGGCCAGGCCGGCGCGGTGGACCTGGAGCGCTATCTCAAGCGCGATACCTTCGCCGATATCAAGATTTCGCCGGGCGGCGACTACTACGCGGCCACGGTGCCGATGGAAGACCGTACCGCGCTGGCGATCCTGCGCCGCGAGGACGGCAAGGTGGTGGGTTCGTTCGTGCCGCCCAGGAACAATCACGCCAGCTCCTTCGACTGGGTCAACGCCGAGCGCGTGCTGATCGGCCTGGCCGAGAAGTTCGGCTCGCTGGACGAACCGCGCCCGACCGGTGAGCTGTATGCGATCAACGCCAACGGCGGCCGCGGCGAGCTGCTGGTCGGTTACCGGGTGGAGAGCAAGGGGCCGGGCACCCTGATCCAGCCCAAGAAAGTCGAAGCCGTTGCCGCGTTCCTGGCCGACGACCTGCCGCAGGACGACCGCAACGTGCTGGTCAGCGTGTGGCCGTTCAGCGACGATCCGTTCACCCGCGCCGACCGCCTGGACGTGCAGAGCGGCCGCCGCCAGACCGTGGCCCGCTCACCGGTGCGGCGCGCCGATTTCGTCACCGACCACCAGGGCCAGGTGCGCTTCGCCCATGGCGCCGGCACCGACAACGTCAACAAGCTGTATTACCGCGAAGGCTCGGGCGATACCTGGAAGCTGATCAACGACGAGGCGGTCAACAACAACCGCATCGAACTGCCGATCGGGTTCTCCGCCGATGGCCGCCTGGCCTACCTGCACACCGAGATGGAGCAGGGCCCCGACGCCATCCTGAGCTGGGACCCGGCCACCGATGAGCGCCGGCAGATCCTGCGCGACCCGCTGGTGGATGCGTACCGGGTGATCTACAAGCCGGGCACCGCCGTGCCGGTCGGTGCGCTGTATCTGGGCGATACCCCGCGCACGCGGTTCTTCGACGAAACCTCGCCCGAGGCCCGGCTGTACCGCAGCCTGGAAGCGGCATTCGGCGGCGATGCGGTGTTTGTCACCTCCAGCACCCGCGACGGCAGGCAGTTGATGGTGGAAACCTGGTCGGGGCGCAATCCCGGCGACTTCTTCATCTACAACACCGACACCCGCAAGGCCGAGCACGTGATCAGCCGCAGCGACTGGATCGATCCGGGCACCACGGCCACGGTGCGGCCGTTCCAGCTCAAGGCCCGCGACGGGCTGCCGCTGCATGGCTTCCTGACCCTGCCGGCCGGCGGCGAGGGCCGCAACCTGCCGATGGTGGTGATGCCGCATGGCGGGCCGTTCGGTCCGTTCGACGATGGCAAGTACGACGTGGAGACCCAATTGCTGGCTGCGGCCGGTTATGCGGTGCTGCAGGTGAACTACCGCGGCTCGGGCAACTACGGCCGCGCGCACCGCAATGCCGGTGGCCGCCAGTGGGGCGGCACCATGCAGGATGACCTGACCGATGCCACCCGCTGGGCGATCGGGCAGGGCGTGGCCAATGCGGCCAAGGTCTGCATCTATGGCGCCAGCTATGGCGGCTACGCCGCCCTGATGGGCGCGGCCAGGGAACCGGCGCTGTACCGCTGCGCGGCCGGCTACGTGGGCGTGTACGACCTGCCGATGATGTTCACCACCGGCGACATCCAGCGCCGTGGCTCGGGCGAGACCTACCTGAAGGAATGGATCGGCGACCCGAAGACACTGGCGGCGGTATCGCCGGTCAATCTGGCCGCGCAGATCAAGGTGCCGGTATTCCTGGCCGCCGGTGGCGAGGACGAGCGCGCGCCGATCCAGCACACCAGGCGCATGGAGGCGGCCTTGAAGAAGGCCGGGGTACCGGTGGAGGCCCTGTATTACCCCACCGAGGGCCACGGTTTCTATACCGATCCGCACCGCCGCGAGTACTACACCCAGCTGCTGGCCTTCCTGTCGCGCAGCCTGGGCGGCAGCACCGCTGCTGCAGCAGCGGCCGAGCCGGCCAAGCGCTAGGCGCCAGGCAAGGCGCGAAACGACAACGGCACCGCAAGGTGCCGTTGTCGTGCCACCTCCCGGTAGGCCCGGGCCATGCTCGGGCAACGCCATCGCGGACATCGCCGCACCGCAATGCATCCGACCATGGGTCGGACCTACCGCACTCCGTGCATCATCCGCTTCAACAGCGGCGCGCAGGCCAATGCGACCGCCGCGCAGCCCAGGCCGATCCACATCAGCAGCCAGAACAGGTGTTCGTAACTGGCGGCGGCACTGCTCAGGTTGAGGGTGCCGCCCTCGGGCACCTCGATCGCGGCCAGCTTGCCGAACAGCGCGGCCAGCGTTTCGGAGAACGCGGTGGCCAGGAACCAGGTGCCCATCATCAGGCTGACCACGCGCGGCGCGGCCAGCTGGGTGACCGCCGACAGGCCGACCGGCGACAGGCACATCTCGCCGATTTCCAGGATCAGGTAGGCCAGCACCAGCCACCACACGCTGGCCATCTGCCCGGTCGCGCCGACCTGCTGGGCGGCCAGCGCCAGCGGCACGAACGACAGCGCGGCGAAGACCAGCCCGAACGAAGATTTAAGCGGTTTGGACGGGTCCAGCCGGCGCCGGTCCAGCCACGCCCACAGGATCGCGAACAGCGGCGCCAGCACCACCAGGAACAGGCCGCCCAGGTAGGTCAGCGAACCGGCGGTCTGCGGAATCACCAGGCAGTCGCGGATCAGCATCACCAGCATCAGCGCGACGATGGCGATGAACAGGTTGCGCGGCGCGCTGGAGGCGGGGCTGCGCTCGGACAGACGCGCGGCTGCCACAAAACCCAGCGGTGCCAGCAGCAGTGAGGCGATCGACCACGGCAGCGGAGTGCCGCCACGGACCACCAGCGCCGGCACCAGGTCCTTGGTCAGCAGGCGGTCGGTGAAGGTCACCCAGGAACCGTAGGTTTGCTCGTACAGGGTGAAGAACACCAGCGCCATGAAGATCAACGCCATCAGCGCGATCATCTGCTGGCGCTGCACCGGCGTGCAGCGGGTGCCGGTGAACCAGGCAAACCACAGCAGCACCGCGCCCAGCACCACGATCATCAGCATCAGCGCCAGGCTGAGCTCGCCGCCGAGCGCGAACGCGCCGTTGGCGGCGGCCCACATCAGCGCGGCCACCGGAATCACCGCGAGCACGGCCACCGCATAGATCAGCCACTCGCGGCCGATGCCCAGCACGCGCTGGCGCAGCGCCGGCGCATCGGACGGTTCGGCGTGGCCCTGCAGGTATTTCTGCCCCCACAGGAACATGCCCAGGCCGATCACCATGCCGATTCCGGCCGCGCCGAAACCGTACTTCCAGCCGTAGGCTTCACCGAGGAAGCCGCACACCAGCGAGGCGAACAGCGCGCCCAGGTTGATGCCGGCATAGAACAGCGAAAAGCCCGAATCGCGGCGCGGATCGTTTTCCGGGTACAGCTTGCCGACGATGGTGGAGATGTTGGGCTTGAGGAAACCCACGCCCATGATGATCAGCGCCAGCGACAGGTAGGTGATGCCCAGCGCGGCGTCGTCGCGCACGACCTGGCCGTCGATGCGGGTAGCCGCATGACCCTCGAACGCCATGCCCAGGTGGCCCAGCACCAGCAGCACGCCGCCGAACACCACCGCCTTGCGCATGCCCAGCCAGCGGTCGGCCAGCAGCCCGCCGAATACCGGAATGCAGTAGACCAGGCCACCGTAGGCGCCGAGCAGGTCCAGCCCGGCCTTGTCGCCGAACAGGTGGTACTTGGTCAGGTACAGCAACAGCAGCGCCTTCATTCCGTAGAACGAGAACCGTTCCCACATCTCGGTGAAGAAGCAGACGTAGACGCCCTTGGGGTGGCCGAGGAAATCGTCGGAGGCAGAGACAGTCGAGGTCGAGGCGGGCAGGGCGGCTGCGGTCATCGAAGTGGCAACGGCAAAGAGGCGGCAATTATAGGAGCCACGCCCCGCTAATGCCGGCCGCTGGCCGGGAGCGTTCGCCTCACAGGTACCGCAACCACGCGATATCCCGCCGCCGCGCCTTCAACCGCGCAAACGCCCGGGTCGGCCAGTACAACGCCAGCGCCAGCACGGCGGTGATCGCCCACAGCGTGGCGACGTGGTCCACGCCGAAGTAGGCGCCGTGGGTCTGCCCCCAGCGGGCTTCGGCCAGCACATACAGCAGCTTCAGCACATACAGATGCAGCAGGTAGAAGAACATCGGCGCCGCCCCGATGTCGGCCAACGGTGCCAGTGCCCGTGCCACCGCCGGGCGCTCGTACAGGCGCAGCAGCAACAGCCCCACGCCCACGGTGAGCAGCACGAACAGCAGCGACGGCGGGTACTTGGTGACGTTGAAAACGCTCATCACGGTCTGGCCGGCCGTGCCCAGCGCCTGCCAGGGCGCGTCGCCATACACGTTCAGCGCCCGCAGCAGCACGAAGGCAAGCAGCCCCGCCGCACCGGCCCAGAGCAGCCGCCGCCGGCGCAACCCGGCATCACCGTCGCGCGCGAACCACGGCCCCAGCGCGTAGCCCAGCGCGATCACCCCGATCCACGGCAGCACCGGGTAGGAGGTGCGCAGCCGCAGCTCCCCGCCCACGGCGATCCAGTCGCGCTGGTGCAGCACCTTCCACAGCACCGCCAGCGCGCCATCGCCCTGCACGTGCACGCCATCGAGCAGGTTGTGGCCGGCGATCAGCAGCAGCGCCACCAGCGCCAGCAGCCCGCGTGGCAGCCACAGCAGCCCGGCCAGCGCGATCATGCTCAACCCGATCGCCCAGATCACCTGCAGGTAGATCACGCTGGGCGGGAACTGCAGGGTCCAGGCGAAATTCACTACCAGCACTTCCAGCACCACCAGGAACAGCCCGCGCTTGAGCAGGAAGGCCGCCGCCGCGCGCCGGCCCTGGGCCTGGCCGCTGCCGTACAGCCAGGCCGACAGGCCGGTGAGCAGTACGAACACCGGCGCGCACAGGTGGGCCAGCAGCCGGCTGACGAACAGTGCCGGTTCGACCTGGTCCACGGCCATCGGGTCGGCCACCTGCGCGTGCAGGTAGAAGGTCTCGCGCACATGGTCGAGCAGCATCAGCACGATCACCGTGCCACGCAGTTGGTCGATCGAGGTCAGGCGGGGAGAGGCTGGGGCCACGGGCGCTGCCAGGTCTGGCATGACAGGATATAACATAACAATGCGGGATGGCCGCTGCCGCCGTGGCTTTGCCGACTGCGGCGGTTGATGGTTCGCGCGGGCGCCGTGCCGGGCTGCCGGCCAATCCCCGGCACAAGCGCTGGACTTGCCTGGACATGAACGCTAGCGTGGACCAGATTTTTTGCCAGCAGGGGCTTCCATGAACAACGACGCTGCGCCCAAGCAGCTTACCTTCCGCGCGGTGGTGCTTGCCATCGTGCTGGCGGTGATTCTGTCCGCCGCCAACGCCTACCTGGGTCTGTTCGCAGGCCTGACCATCGCCACCGCCATTCCCGCCGCGGTGATTTCCATGGGCGTGCTGCGCCTGCTGGGCGGTGGCACCATCCTTGAAAACAACATCGTCCAGACCGGCGCCTCGGCCGGCTCGTCGATCGCCGCCGGGGTGATCTTCACCATCCCCGCGCTGGTGATCATGGGCTACTGGCCGGACTTCAAGTACTGGTGGGTGCTGGGCATCGCCGGCCTGGGTGGCCTGCTCGGGGTACTGTTCTCGGTGCCGCTGCGGCGCTCGATGATCGTCGAAGACCCGCTGCCCTTCCCGGAAGGCAAGGCGGCCGCCGAAGTGCTCAAGGCCGGTGAAAACCCCGGCCCGGGCCTGAAGATCCTCGCCGTATCGGCGGTGATCGGCGCCTTCGTGAAGGTGGCCGCGGCCAGCGGCATGCGCCTGATTCCCGATGCCTGGGCACAGTCGGCCTATATCGGCAGTTCCAAGATCACCGCCTTCATCGGCACCAACCTGTCGCCGGCGCTGCTCGGCGTGGGCTACATCGTCGGCCTCAACGTCGGCATCGTGGTGGTGTCCGGCTCGATCCTGTCCTGGCACATCGCCATTCCGCTGTACCAGGCCTTCTTCATGGACAGCGACCCGGCGCTGGCCGCTTCGATCGCCACGGCGTCCTCGACCGACGCGGCCTTTGCGATCTGGAGCGCCAAGATGCGCTACCTGGGCGTGGGCGCGATGCTGATCGGCGGCGTCTGGACCCTGATCTCGCTGCGCAAATCGCTGCTCAGCGGGGTCAAGAGCGGCTTTGCCGCCGCGCGCAAGAGCGGCGGCCCGGCCGTGGCCGAGACCGAGCGCGACCTGCCGATGAAGTGGATGCTGGTGGCGCTGGTGGTGTTCACCCTGCCGCTGCTGGCGCTGTACCAGGGCATCGTCGGCCAGTGGCACGTGTCGATCCCGATGACCCTGATCATGATCGTCGCCGGCTTCCTGTTCGTCTCGGTGTCGGCCTATCTGGCCGGCCTGATCGGTTCGTCCAACAACCCGGTGTCGGGCATCACCATCTCCACCATCCTGTTTGCCTCGGCGGTGCTGGTGCTGCTGCTGGGCAAGAGCGGGCTGACCCCGGTCGGCGTCGGTGGCGCGCCGTTGGGCGCGGTGGCCGCGATCATGATCGGTGCGGTGGTCTGCTGTGCCGCCGCGGTCGGTGGCGACAACCTGCAGGACCTCAAGGCCGGTTACATCGTCGGTGCCACGCCGTGGAAACAGCAGCTGATGCTGGGCATCGGCGCGTTCTCGTGCGCGCTGATCATGGCCCCGGTGCTGAACCTGCTGGCCACCGCCTACGGCATCGGTGCCCCCACCGCCGCCCATCCCAACGCGCTGGCCGCACCGCAGGCCAACCTGATGGCATCGGTGGCCAAGGGCCTGTTCGGCGGGCAGCTGCCGTGGACCTTCATCGCCATCGGTGCCGGCATCGGTGCGCTGATCATCGCCCTGGACGGTTGGCTGAAGTCGCGCAACGCACGCTTCCGCGTGCCGGTGCTGGCCGCGGCGATCGGCATCTACCTGCCGCTGGAACTGATGGTGCCGATCTTCCTCGGCGGCCTGATTTCCTACCTGGTCGAGCGTTTCCACAAGGTGCGTGCCGAAGACGAGGAAGGCCGCGACCGCGTGCACAAGCCGGGCGTGCTGTTCGCCGCCGGCCTGATCACCGGCGAGGCGCTGATGGGTATCGCCATTGCGGTGCCGATCGTGCTCAGCGGCCGTGCCGACGTGCTGGCCCTGCCGTTCGCCCTGCCCGGTGCCGACTGGATCGGCCTGGCCGTGCTGTTCGTGGTGGGCTGGCTGATCTACCGCACCGGCAAGCGGGGGTAGCTGCTGCGTATTCCGCAACAGCCCCACGCATTGCTGCGCAAAGCGTGGGCCCCGGTCACCATCACCCACATCCCCTGCGGCTGTCGCCGCGCCCCCCTTGACTCAAGGGGGGCTCTTCCTGCGTCCAGCCCAGCATGACCTGTGGCCTTTGCTGAAAGAACTCCATCGGCCTACCATCGGCGCTTTGCCGTCCCGCGGAGAACCCGATGAAACTTCGTTACGCCCTGCTGCCGTTGTGCCTGCTGACTGCGTTGCCGTCGCTGGCCGCCACGCGTGGCCTGGATGTGCGCGACATGGTCGCGCTGGATCGGGTCTCGGCCCCGTTGCTGACCGCCGATGGCGGCACCGTGGTGTTCGCCAAGCGCGTGGTCGGTGCCGAGGGCAAAGCCAGCACCGGCTTGTTCATCCGCAACCTGCGCACCCGCGACGCCGCCCCGCCCAGGCCGCTCACCCCGGCCGGCTGGAACGTCAACTCGGCCGCGCTGTCGGCCGATGGCGGTACGGTGTATTTCCTCAGCGCCAAGGGCGGCAGCCAGCAGCTGTATGCGCTGCCGATCGGTGGCGGCAACCCGCGCCAGCTGACCGATTTCCCGGTCGATGTGGACAGCTTCCAGGTCTCCCCGCAGGGCGACCGGGTGGCCTTCAGCAGTGGCGTGTTCCAGGCCTGCGGTTCGGACCTGGCCTGCACCAGCAAGAAGCTGGACGCGCACAAGGCGCGCAAGAACACCGGGGAGGTGTTCGACAGCATGTTCGTGCGCCATTGGGATACCTGGAACGATGGCCGCCGCAACACCTTGTTCGTGGCCCCGCTGCCGGCGGCCAAGGCCGCCGCGGTGAAGGGTGCCTCGGCGATCAGCGCCACCCTGGACGGCGATGCGCCGTCCAAGCCGTTCGGCGGCAACGACGATTTCGCCTGGGCGCCGGACGGCAGGAGCGTGGTGGCCAGCATCCGCGTGGCCGGCAAGCAGGAGCCGTGGTCGACCAACTTCGACCTGTACCGCCTGGATGCCGATGGCAAGCAGGCGCCGGTCAACCTGACCGCGTCCAACCCGGCCTGGGATGCCGGCCCGGTGTTCAGCGCCGACGGTAAGACCCTGTACTACCGCGCGATGAAGCGCCCCGGTTTCGAGGCCGACCGCTTCGGGGTGATGGCGCTGGACCTGGCCACCGGCAAGGCGCGCGAGATCGCGCCGGGCTGGGACCGCTCGGCCGGTGAAATCGTGCTGGCCGACGACGGCAGGAGTTTCTACACCGGCGCCGACGACCTGGGCGAGCACCGCCTGTTCAACATCGACATCGCCACCGGCAAGGCCACCGTCGTCGCCGAAGGCGGCAGCATCGGCTCGCCGGTATTTGCCGGCAGCACCCTGGCCTATACGAAGAACAGCCTGAAGAGCGGCGACCAGGTCATCGTCGCCGGCGCCGACGGCAGCAGCCCGCGCGAGATCACCCCGAGCGCGGCGCAGATGCTGCCCGACGTGGCCTTCGGCGATTACGAGCAGTTCCAGTTCAAGGGCTGGAACAACGACACCGTGCACGGCTATGTGGTCAAGCCGTACAACTACCAGGAAGGCAAGACCTACCCGGTGGCCTTCCTGATCCACGGCGGCCCGCAGGGCAGCTTCGGCAACGGCTGGAGCTACCGCTGGAACCCGCAGACCTATGCCGGCCAGGGCTATGCGGTGGTGATGATCGACTTCCATGGTTCCACCGGCTACGGCCAGGCGTTCACCGATGCGATCAGCCAGCACTGGGGCGACCGCCCGCTGGAAGACCTGCAGAAGGGCTGGGCCGCCGCGCAGAAGCAGTACCCGTTCCTCAACGGCGACAAGGCCTGCGCGCTGGGCGCCAGCTACGGCGGCTTCATGGTCAACTGGATCGCCGGCAACTGGAACCAGCCGTGGAAGTGCCTGGTCAACCATGACGGCGTGTTCGACCAGCGCATGATGGGTTATGCCACCGAAGAGTTGTGGTTCACCGAGTGGGAGCAGGGCGGTACGCCGTACCAGAAGGCGGCCAACTACGAGAAGTTCAACCCGGTCAACCACGTGGCCGACTGGAAGAAGCCGATCCTGATCATCCACGGCCAGCTGGATTTCCGCATCCCGGTCGAACAGGGGCTGGCCGCGTTCACTGCCGCCCAGCGCCAGGGCATCGAGTCCAGGTTCCTGTACTTCCCGGACGAGAACCATTGGGTGCTCAAGCCGCAGAACAGCGTGCAGTGGCATGACACCGTCAACGGCTGGCTGAAGCAGCACATCGGCGAATAAGCCCGATTCAAGCGCCGCCCCCAGGGGCGGCGCTTTGACATTGGTGGTGCCGGCGCGTGGCTGGCGGTTGTAACGCGTGTCCCACATCCATGAGGTTGCCGGCCAGCGGCCGGCACTACGCAGGCATTCCATACCCGTGAAAGCACCCCTGATCCAGAACGACATCGTCGTCTTCGGCCTGATCGCCGCCACCCTCGGTGCGGTGTTCTGGACCGCCTCGCGCCAGCAGGGCCCGTGGAAACGCTTCTACGCCATCGTGCCGGCGCTGTTGCTGTGCTACCTGATCCCGGGCATCTACAACACGGTCGGGCTGATCGACGGGCAGAACACGCGCCTGTACAACCCGGTGGCGCGCGACATCCTGCTGCCGGCCGCGCTGGTGCTGCTCACCCTGGCAGTGGACATCAAGGGCATCCTGCGGCTGGGGCCGAAGCTGATCGTGATGTACCTGGGCGCGTCCTTCAGCATCATGCTGGGCGCGGTGGTGGCGTTCCAGCTGATGAAGTGGCTGCACCCGGCCACCGTGGCCGGCGATACCTGGGCGGGCATGGCCGCGCTGGCCGGCAGCTGGATCGGCGGTGGCGCCAACATGCTGGCGATGCGCGAGGTGTTCGACGTCAACGCGACCACGTTCGGCCAGTTCGCGGTGATCGACGTGGGCGTGGGCTATGTGTGGATGGCTGCGCTGATCTTCCTGGCCGGGCAGTCGGCGAAGATCGATGCGCGCAGCGGGGCCGATACGTCGGGGATCGATGAACTGAAGCTGCGCATCGAGAAGTTCCGCAGCGAGCATGAGCGGGTGGCCAGCCTGACCGACCTGATGCTGATCGTGGCGGTGGCCTTCGGCACGGTGGGCCTGGCGCATGCGATTGCCGGGCCGGTCTCGGCGTGGTTCAAGGGCCATGTGAGCTGGGCGGCGCAGTTCAGCCTGGATGCGCCGTTCGTGTGGGTAGTGGTGATTTCCACCACCTGTGGCCTGGGCCTGAGCTTTACCCGCGCACGCAACCTGGAAGGGGCGGGGGCGTCGAAACTGGGCTCGCTGTTGCTGTATTTCCTGATCGCCTGCATCGGCATGCAGATGGACCTGCTGGCGCTGCTGGACCGTCCGTGGCTGTTCCTGCTGGGCATCATCTGGATCGCGGTGCACATCGGCCTGTTGCTGGCATTGGCGATGGTGTTGAAGGTGCCGTTCTTCTATTTCGCGATCGGGTCGCAGTCCAACATCGGCGGCCCGGCCTCGGCACCGGTGGTGGCTGCGGCGTTCCACCCGTCATTGGCCCCGGTCGGGGTGCTGCTGGGCACGATGGGGTATGCGACCGGCACGTATTTGGCCTACATCGTCGGCATCACGTTGCGGGCCATGGCCGGGGCCTGACGTCTCGCGGGCAAAAGCGCTGGCTGTTTAGTTCTCTGCGCGCAGGGGCGCGGGGTGGGAGGGGGTAGCGGGGCACACGTGAACCCATCCATGGGGCTTATCGCAGCATCCATGCTGCTCAAAGCCCCGCTACCCCCTCCCACCCCGCGCCCCGGACGGTTCAGCGTTGGCGGAAAGGAAATCAACGGCAGTCCGCGATGGGTGCAGGGTCATCTTTACCGGCGCACAGCGGCGGGTTCCAGGCGCTCTTGATTTTCCATCCGTTGAGGAAAATGTCGGCAGGGCGAGGGAGGGGGAGGCCCTGGCCGGACTTTGAGCAGCATGGATGCTGCGATAAGCCCCATGGATGGGTTCACGCGTGTCCGGCCAGGGCCTAGCCCTTCCTCGCCCACACGTGGGATCAAGGCAGCTGGCGCTCTACGCGCAGACCCAACGCTGCCGATGGTGCAACGTTTGGTGGCGCATGGCCACGATCAACAGCGCTTCTTCGGCGATGCGCAATGCGTCACCGTGCCGATCATTGGTATCGGCAGTCGTCTGGGGACCGACCCTACCAATCGCCAACCGCCAACCGCAGATCATCATTCAATGCGAGCAGGGGTGCGGACCGGCTTTTACGGGCTCTTGATCCTCTATCCGTCGAGGAAAATGTCGGCAGGGCGAGGGAGGGGTAGGCCCTGGCCGGACTTTGAGCAGCATGGATGTTGCGATAAGCCCCATGGACGGGTTCACGCGTGTCCGGCCAGGGCCTACCCCTCCCTCGCCCACACGTGGGACCAAGGCAGCTGACGCTCTACGCGCAGACCCAACGCTGCCGATGGTGCAACGTTTGGTGGCGCATGGCCACGATCAACAGCGCTTCTTCGGCGAGGCGCAATGCGTCACCGTGCCGATCATTGGTATCGGCAGTCGTCTGGGGACCGACCCTACCAATCGCCCATCGCCATTGACCGCGCGCGGCTTTACGCGCCAAGAAGTCCGCGTTCGATCAACCAGGCTTTGGCATCTTCGGCATCCTGCTCAAACCACGCCCGCGTCGACCCCAGCCGATACGTATACCCCCACGTATCCATGTCGGCCATCAACCGATCACTGCCCACGCCCGGCAACTGCCCGGCCAGCACGATCTGCAGGTAGCAGGTGGCGTCTTCTTCGGGGACCGAATCGGTTGCGTCGGTGTGCACCAGCGCACGCCGCTCCGGCGGCAGCACGATCAGGTGGCAGGCCTCGTGCAGCATCGAATGCACCGGCGTGTCGTCGCGCACGTACACATCGCTGCCGATGATCCCCGCCTCCGGTTCGCCCCAGTAACTGCCCGGAATCGGCGCAGCATCGTCCACCCGGTGCAGGCGCAGATCATGCGCCGCCAGCAGGGCCAGGGCATCCTCGAACTGGATATCGCCGACGCAGGTCACCCGGCCATCGGCTGTTGCAACCTCGGTGTTCATGGCATCACTTCAACCGCCCCTTCCGCGCCGGAAGGGGCGACATGGCTCAGGGCTGCTGCGGGCCTTCGGGCAACGCGACGGAAATATCGAGCACATCGTGCTCGCCGTCCTTGACCAGGTCCACCCGCACCGCATCGGCATCGATGTTGACGTACTTCTTGATCACTTCCAGCAATTCGCGCTGCAGCAGCGGCAGGTAATCCGGCCCACCGCGGTGGCTGCGTTCCTGCGCGATGATGATCTGCAGGCGGTTCTTGGCCGTTTCGGCAGTGGTCTTCTTTCGGTTCAGGAAATCGAACAGTCCCATGCTTACCCTCCGAACAGCTTGCTGAAGAAGCCTTTCTTCTCCACGGTGGTGAAGCGCATCGGACGCTCTTCGCCAAGGATGCGGCCAACCGCATCTTCGTATGCCTGGCCCGCCGCCGATTCGGGGTCCAGGATCACCGGTTCACCCTTGTTGGACGCATTGAGCACGTCGCCCGACTCGGGCACCACGCCAATGGCCTTCAGGCCCAGCACCTCTTCCACATCGGTGATGCTCAGCATCTCGCCGCTTTCCACCCGGACCGGGCTGTAGCGGGTCAGCAGCAGGAAGGCGGGCACGTTCTTGCCCGACTCGGCCTTGTGCGTCTTGGAATCCAGCAGGCCGATGATCCGGTCCGAATCGCGTACCGAGGACACTTCCGGATTGACCACCACCACCGCGCGGTCGGCGTAGTACATCGCCAGGAACGCACCCTTTTCGATGCCGGCCGGCGAATCGCAGATGATGTACTCGAAACCGTCCGCCGCCAGGTCGTCCAGCACCTTGCGCACGCCCTCCTGGGTCAGTGCGTCCTTGTCGCGGGTCTGCGAGGCGGCCAGCACGTACAGATTGTCGAAACGCTTGTCCTTGATCAGCGACTGCTTGAGCGTGGCCTCGCCGTGCACGACATTGACGAAGTCGTACACCACGCGCCGCTCGCAGCCCATGATCAGGTCCAGGTTGCGCAGGCCGACGTCGAAGTCGATCACGGCGACCTTCTTGCCACGACGCGCCAACCCGCAGGCCAGGCTGGCGCTGCTGGTGGTCTTGCCGACGCCGCCCTTGCCGGAAGTGACTACGATGATTTCAGCCAAAGGACTTCTCCTGATTTTCTTGTTTGGGTGCTGGTGCTGGATCAGTCCAGCGCCGCGATCTTGATCTGGTCCTGCTCCAGCCACACCTGCACGGCTTTGCCGCGCAGGTTGTCCGGAACATCGTCCAGTACCTTGTAATGGCCGGCAATGGCGACCAGTTCAGCATGGAAATCACGGCAGAAGATCCGCGCCGTGGTGTTGCCTTGGGCACCTGCCAGGGCGCGGCCCCGCAGCGTACCGTAAATGTGGATGCTGCCATCGGCGATCACTTCGGCGCCGGCACCGACCGTGGCCATCACCGTCAGATCGCAGTTTTCCGCGTAGAGCTGCTGCCCCGAGCGCACGTTGCTGGTCTGCATGCGGCCCGGCGCGGGCGCCGCAGCCGCAGTGGCCGGCACCGCTGCCGCTGCCGGCGCGGCAGCGCGGGGGCGCCGTGCCGGTTCCGGCGCCGGGGAGGGTGCCGGTGGCGGCGCTGCCGCCGCTTCCAGGTCGGCGCGCTCGTACTGGGCGCGGAACTTGGCCAGCAGCGGCAGGCCGAGCTGCTGGGACAGCCGTTCGGTTTCGGTGGTGCCATAGGCCAGCGCCACCGGCAGTACGCCGGCACTGCGCAGGCCGTCCAGCAGCGCCTGGGCGGTGGCCGCATCGGGCATCTGGCTGAGCCCGCCGAAATCCAGGATCACCGCCGCCCGCCCGAACAGCTTGGGCGCGCGTGCCACGCGGTCGTGCATTTCCCGGGTCAGGCGCTCCACGTCCAGCGTGCGGATGCGCAGGTTGGCGATACCGACCTGGCCGATCTTCAGTTCACCGGCCTGTTCAAAATCCATGTTTGCCGCCACCTCAGGTCCCCGTCGGTCGATGCGCGCGCAGTGGCTCGCGGCGATGGCCCACCCAGGGCACATCCGGCAACTGGTCGCCGTAGGTGTCGTGCACCCACTGGTAACTGCACAGGTCCTTGAGCAGCATGCTGGCGCGCACGTCGACGTGGGCCATGGTGTTCTGCCCGACCTCGCGGAAGCCGAAGCTGCCATGGAACAGCAGCGCCGCATCGGCGCCATGGTCCAGGAACACCTCGCAGGTCATCTGCGGGTAGCGCAGTTCGGCATAGCTTTGCGCATCGGCATAGAACGCACGGCCGACGCCGCCGCCACGACGGCGGCTGGCGACCACGATGCGGTCGATGTAGAAGAATTTGCTGTCCAGCTGCTGCTGGAACCAGGCGAAGTTGCTGCTGTCGTGCTGGCTATCGCTGCCGAAGCCGATCAAAAAGCCGGCCAGGTTGCCGTCGCGCTCGGCGACGCGGAAATACTCGGCGGTTTCATAGAACAGGCGCAGGCGGGCGGCATCCAGTGGCAGGATGGCCAGGCCGGCGTTGTTGTTCAGGGCCAGGACGGAATCGAGCTCGTGCTCGCGCACGTCGCGGATGACAATCGACATTGTGACTCCGTGGGGTAACGCGGTTGGCCCACCTTGGGGCCCTGCGTCCGATTATTGCATGGGTGGCGGGCAGGGGGGGGAGCCGGGGGCCATGACTTATGCCCGGGTGCAGGGGCGCAGGTTCAGCCTAAGATGCACCCATGTTGGGATACCTCAGTCAAACCCGGGTGCTGCGACTGGCCGGCCTGTTCACCTGGGTCATGGTCGGCCTGCCCGTGGTGTATTCGCAGTACGAATCGCTGCTGCGGCACCGCGGCGACGGCGTGGACAGCTGGGCGGTCTGGCTGTTCACCGCCTATCTGGCGTTCGGCGCCTGCTACTTCTGGCTGACCCGCGGCCTGCGCAATGGCGGCCATTCGGCCTGGTACGACCGGGTGGTGCTGCTGCTGCTGACCACCTCGGCGCTGGGCGTGAGCTACCTGAGCGGCTCGGGCCTGGGCAGCATCCTGATGATGGTCGCCGCCGGGGTCATCCCCTGGATGCTGCAGGTACGCGGCGGGGTGATCTGGCTGTTGCTCAGCCAGCTGGCGGTGCTGCCGGTCTACCACCTGATCCTGAACATGCCGCTGTTCGAGGCGGTGATGCAGTCGCTGTTGTATGGCGGCTTCTCCATGTTCATCTTCGTGACCAGCCTGGTCGCCCGCCAGCAGACCGACGCGCGCGAAGAGCAGCGCCGGCTCAACACCGAACTGCGCGCCACCCGCGTGCTGCTGGCCGAAAGCGCCCGGGTCAACGAGCGCACCCGCATCTCGCGCGAGCTGCACGACCTGCTCGGCCACCACCTGACCGCGTTGAGCCTGAACCTGGAGGTGGCCGGCCACCTCACCGAGGGCCAGGCCCAGGAGCACGTGCACCAGGCCCATACCCTGGCCAAGCTGCTGCTTACCGACGTGCGCGAGGCGGTCAGCCAGCTGCGCGACAGCGGCGCCATCGACCTGGCCGCCGCGCTGCGCCCGCTGACCGAGCAGGTGCCCTCGCTGGATATCCACCTGGACATCGAAGAGCCGCTGAACGTGGAAGACCCCGAGCGCGCCCATGTGCTGCTGCGCTGCACCCAGGAAATCATCACCAACGCGGTGCGCCACGCCAACGCCCGCAACCTGTGGATCCAGGTGCGGCGCCAGGCGCCGGGCGAAGTGGTGATCATGGCGCATGATGACGGGATGGGCGCCGACGGTATCGTGGTCGGCAACGGCCTGCGCGGCATGCGCGAGCGCCTGTACCAGTGTGGTGGGCAGTTGCAGATTGAAACCCGCCGGGGAGAAGGCTTCCGCCTTCGCGCCTCGGTTCCCGGCGTGCCAGTGCTGATGCTGGACACCCTCTAAAGGAGTGCGTTGATGATTCGCGTCTGCCTGGTCGACGACCAAACCCTGGTGCGGCAGGGAATCCGCTCGCTGCTGGCACTCGATGATGGCATCGAAGTGGTGGCCGAAGCGGCCGATGGGCGCCAGGCAGTGGAGCTGGTCCCGCAGATCCGCCCGGACGTGGTGCTGATGGACATGCGCATGCCGGTGATGTCCGGGCTGGAGGCGCTGCAGATGCTGTCGCGGCTGGGCCAGCTGCCGCCGACCATCATCCTGACCACCTTCGACGACGACCAGCTGGTGCTGGCCGGGCTCAAGGCCGGCGCCAAGGGCTACCTGCTCAAGGACGTGACCCTGGACCAGCTGGTGGGCGCTATCCGCACCGTGGCCGACGGCGGCTCGCTGGTGCAGCCGGCGGTGACCCAGCGGCTGCTGTCCGGGCTGGAGCACATGCGCAACGAGTTCGTCAGCCTGGACCGGCCCGACCCGCTGACCGACCGGGAGACCGAAATCCTGCGCCTGATGGCCAGCGGCT
Organism: Stenotrophomonas sp. KH_029; assembly: GCF_057839765.1. Classification (NCBI taxonomy): domain Bacteria; kingdom Pseudomonadati; phylum Pseudomonadota; class Gammaproteobacteria; order Lysobacterales; family Lysobacteraceae; genus Stenotrophomonas; species Stenotrophomonas sp. KH_029. The sequence goes on from NZ_CM174498.1 coordinate 1,223,337, forward strand.
TCTCCAACAAGGAGATCGCCAACTCGCTGGGCGTGGCCGAGGGCACGATCAAGAACCACGTGTCCAACATCCTGTCCAAGCTCGGCGTGCGCGACCGCACCCGCGCGGTGTTGAAGGCGTTCGAGCTGCAGCTGGTGTGATGCGCATCCAGGCCACTGGGCAGGCCGTGCCGGTGGTCCGGATGAGAATCCTGAATAATGGCCGGAACCCTTGTGCGGCAAGGGTTGTGCGGCGCAGGCAGGGCGCGGCGGCCGAATCCGGCAAAGAAATATTGCCCATCCGCTACGTGCTGACACGCGTGATGCGCTATCTTTCCGCTCCTTGTCTATGCAAAACCGCTGCTGGCATGGAAACCGGTGCGCCAATCCTGATCAACAATACCCGCGAAGCCTGCTAGGATTGGCGCTTCGCTTCAATCAACCCGGCCGTGGGATCGGCCCCGGAGACTCCTGAATGACCCGTATTATCGAGTTCCTGATCGCCTTGGGGATCGTGGCTGGCCTGTTCGTCATCATTGGCGTATGTCTGCCGGGCGAGCGCCATATTTCTGAAAGCATCGAGACCAACCGCAAGATGACGATCGTGTTCGACACGGTCAACAGCCTGCGCCGCTTCAAGGACTGGAACCCGCTTGTACTGCGCGATCCTGCCGTTGAACTGAAGCTGTCCGGCCCGGCCTCCGGTGTGGGTGCCCGCCTGGACTACACCTCCAAGGACAGTTCCCTGGGCCAGGGTAGCTGGGAGATCACCGCGTCCGAGCAGAACAAGCTGGTGGCCGTCGCCATCGACGACGTCTCCAAGGGCCACGACAAGAAGACCAGCTTCACCCTCGAGCCGACCGGCAAGGGTGGCCGCAACGTCAAGATCACCCAGGACTACAGCGTCAAGTACGGCTTCAACCTGTTCGGCCGTTACGCGGGCCTGTACGTCAGCCGTCATATCGGTGACGACCTGAAGCTGGGTCTGTCGCGCCTGGCCAACATGCTGGCCACCGTGCCGAACATCGACTACCGCACCGCCGAAGCCCCGCTGACCGATCTGGCCATCGTGGACGTCCCGGCCGAAGACCTGTTGGTGGTGACCGCCGGCAACGTCGATCGCGGCCAGGAGACCATCACCAAGTCGATCCGGGACAACCAGGAGTGGATCAAGCGCGTGATGGAGGCCAACAACCTCGAAGCCGCCGGTCCGTTCCGCATCATCACCACCGATTTCGGTGCCGAGAAGTACGCCTTCGACGTGGCCCAGCCGGTCAAGAAGAAGGGTGCAGAAGCGGCTTCGGCCGAGGCCCTGGCGGTGAAGATCGATGCCGGCGCCCCGGTCAAGTACGTGCATGTCGCCCCGCACCGTTCGGCGCATGCGGCCTACACCGGCCACATGGCTGGCCTGGACATCGCCCGCAACGCGCTGCGTGCCTGGTCGGTGACCAACGGCAACGAAGTGATCGACCGTCCGTACGAGTCCTGGAAGGACGGCGTGGACAAGTCGTTCACTCCGGAAGGCACCTACGACATCTACTGGGCCGTCAAGTAAACCGACGGTTGCAGTGATGCAACGCAGGACCAGAAAACGCGCCGCTTATGCGGCGCGTTTTTTTTGGTTCTTCGCCGATTGCGCGGAGGGTAGTGCCGGCCGCTGGCCGGCTCCCCAGGAACCCATGATCAGCAAGCGCCGCGCTCGGCCTGGCCCGTAGGTTCATGAGGTTGCCGGCCAGCGGCCGGCACTACCCACTCCGGCGCTACCCGGACTGACCGGCGGATGGCCGTTGATCACGTACGAGGGGAGGCGCGCCGGCCGCAGTTGCAGTACGCTCGCGCTGGAACTTCTGCCGCTCCGCCTGCGGGGCTCTGTCCGCGAAGGATGCAACCATGCTCCACCTGGAACGACGCGCACGTAAACCTTCCCTGCTGGCCTGCCTGGGCGCGCTGCTGGCCGCCGCCGCGGTCGGCCTGTCGGCGTACGCTTCGCACGGCATCGCCGATCCGCTGGCGCAGTCGCACGTCAACACCGCCGCGCTGTACGCGTTCGGCCATGGCGTGGCGCTGGCCGTGCTCGGCCCCGGCCAGCACAACCGCGTCGGCAAGCTGGCGCTGTATGTCCTGCTGTTGGGCACCTTGCTGTTTTCCGGCAGCCTGGTGGCCGGTGCCCTGTGGCAGCTGCGCACCGGGCTGGCCCCGGTTGGCGGCACCGCGCTGATGGCCGGTTGGCTGGTGTACGGCCTGAACGCACTGCGGCGCTGACATGCCGCGCTTCCGCCGTGGGTTCGATGTGCAGCAGGCGCACGACTGGCTGGGCCGGCGCGACCGCCGGCTGGGCACCTGGATGAAGCGGCTGGGCCCGATCGAGGCGCCGCCGGGCTGGAGCAAATCGTTCGACCCGGTCGACGCGCTGGCCCGCGCCATCCTGTTCCAGCAACTCAGCGGCAAGGCCGCCTCGACCATCGTCGGCCGGGTCGAAGCAGCGATCGGCAGCAACCGCCTGCACACCGATACCCTGGGCCGCATCGACGATGCCACGCTGCGCAGCTGCGGGGTATCGGGCAACAAGGCCCTGGCCCTGCGCGACCTGGCCCGGCGCGAGGCGGCCGGTGAGATCCCCGACCTGCGCCGGATGTCGGTGATGGAGCACGACGCCATCATCGACGCGCTGGTGCCGATCCGCGGCATCGGCCGCTGGACCGTGGAAATGATGCTGATGTTCCGCCTGGGCCGCCCGGACATCCTGCCGATCGACGACCTGGGCATCCGCAAGGGCGCCCAGCGCGTGGACAAGGCCGAGGTCATGCCCACTCCGAAGGAACTGCAGGCACGCGGCGAGAAATGGGGCCCTTACCGCACCTATGCCAGCCTGTACCTGTGGCGGATCGCCGATTTCAGCGTGGCGGCCAAAGAGAAGACCAACCGCTCGCAGGAGTGAACGGTATGTAGCTCACTCCGCCGCCGGCGGCTTCGGTGCGAATGCTGGATCATCGCTCAGTCGGGGGCGCGCCGGCTGATGCAGCGCCCGTGCGATGTAACGGTGGGCGCTGAATGTTTCCATGGTGCCCCGAATCATCACGAACACCATGATGATCGTCATGAACAGTCCGGCAGACACCGGGCGCTGGCCGGTGACGAGCATCAGCGTCTGGCCGAGCAGGTAGTAACCGAACAGCAGGCAGGCCACTGCCCGACTGCGCCTGCGTACGCCCCAGGCGCCGCCTAGATACAGGACGACGTCCAGCAGCAGTCCGGCGGCCAACACCATCCTTGGCAGCGACGGCGCGTATGGGTTGTGATTTTTCAGCAGCGGCAACAGCGTAAATAGCATGCTCGCCAGTGAAATGGCTGCCAGAACCAGTGCCGAGATCCACATGATCGTGATCGGACGGGTAATCTCCGCGGGCAGCTTGACCCGCTCGGCAGGGGACGGTGCGACCGGTGCGCTGCTGGCGTGGTAGGGACTGGAATCTTCCATGATTGTGGATCCTGTTGGGTAGTGGCTCAGTCGCCGGCGGGCTGCCAGCACCAGTGCCAGGGTTCGTAGACGATGCCGTGCGGGTTGCCGCGAGGGTAGCTCAACTGGAAACCGAGCCGCGCTGCATGGCCTTGCAGCCACGCAAACGCCGCGGTGTGCTCAAAGCTCTCTTCGGCCGGTGGCTGGCCGGGCGTGCCGATATCCAGTGCAAAGCCGCTGTGGTGTTCGCTGTAGCCGGGCGCGGCATTGACCGTGAGGATGTCGGCAACGGCCAGTCCACGCGCGCGCTTGCGCTCGAAAATACCCAGCTGGTAGGCATGGCTGCGGTAGCCGGAGATCGCATCCAGCGCCACTCCGTCGGCGGCGGCGGCCAGCCGCAGGCGCTGCCAGCCGCGGGCGGCGCCGGCGCGCAGCCACAGCGGGCGGCGGTAGCGGTCGAAGCCGGCCAGCTGCAGTTGCGCCGGTTCTGCTTCCAGCGCCAGGCCGGTCGCGCCTGCATAGGCCTCTGCATCGATACCCAGCTGCAACAACCGTTGCTGCAGGCCGCTGAGCGGCAGCAGGGCCTCGGCCGGCACGCCACGGCCGTGCGCGGTGGTCTGCTGGTCCAGCGCGTCCAGCGCCGCTGCGATGCCGTCCTCGCGCATCAGCCGCGGCACCAGCGGCAGCAGGTCGTGGACCGTGGCCACGGCCAGGTAGCGCCCATCGCGCTTGCGCCGCAGTACCCATTGCGCCCGGGCGAGCGCACGGGCGTCGGCGTTGCTGCGCGCACGCAGCAGGCCGCCGGGCCACAGCTCGATGTCGGCGGTGTTGATCAACAGGGCAGGGGCGCGGCGCATCGGTGCAGCTTAGTGGCTGTGGCCGGACGCGGCCAGCGCCTGCAGCGCCTCCAGCAGCTGGCGCGGCTGTTCCGGGCTGATCACCAGCGCGCTGCCGTCGCGCAGCGGCAGGTACAGCACCCGGCTGGGGTCGGTGACCAGGCAGAACGCCTTGCGCCGGTCGCGCATGCGGAAATGCCCGGACTGGAAGCCCGGCACGGCATAGCCGTTGGTCTTGACCAGCGGCTTGAGGCTGCCGTGTTCGGCCAGGTCCACCACCCGCGCCTGCTCCAGCTGCAGGGCGTCCAGCGCGACCTGTTTGCGGTAGAAAGTGGACACCACCTCCAGCGTGTTGCCCTGCAGGCGGATGCGGCGGCGGAAGTAGGCCCAGCTCACCACCGCCGTGACCAGCAGCAGGAAGGGCAGGGTGAAGCCCAGTTCGTACGCGGTGCGCTGCGACGACTGCAGGGTGGTGGCCACCACCAGCGCCGCACAGCCCAGCATCGGCACCCACAGCCACAGCCACAGCAGGCGCCAGATCGAGGCGGGGGCTACCGCGAAGTCGCGCTCGACAGCGGTTGCTACGGCCATCTCAGGCCTCCTTCTTGAAGATCAGCACTGCCACGCCCATCGGCCGGGTCTGCAGCACGTTCACCAATTCCCAGCCGAGCTGGCCATGGCGATCGAGTTCGGTCTGCATGTCTTCGGGCTTCAACCCCGTCCAGGACGGCTTCACCTCGACGGTCGGATAGCTCCAGCGTTTGCTCATTGCTTGCTCTCCTTGCCTGGGGGGGCTTTGGGCAGGCGCCCGGCCTTGCGCAGCGCATCGCGCAGCAGATACTCGATCTGCGCGTTGCCGCTGCGCAGCTCGTCGTCGGCCCAGCGCTGCACGGCCGCGAGGATCTGCGCGTTGATGCGCAGCGGGTAGGCTTTCTTCTCGCTCATGGGATCAGTACAACGAGCCTGCGTTGATCACCGGCTGGGTGCCGCGGTCCGAGCACAATACGGTGAGCAGGTTGCTGACCATCTGCGCCTTGCGCTCCTCGTCCAGCTGCACCACGCCGTTCTTCTGCAGTTCGGTCAGGGCCATTTCGACCATCCCGACCGCACCGGCCACGATCCGCGTGCGCGCGGCGATCACCGCATTGGCCTGCTGGCGCTGCAGCATCGCCTGGGCGATTTCCGGCGCATAGGCCAGGTGGCTGATGCGCGCGTCGATCACCTGCACACCGGCATCGGCCAGGCGCTCGGCCAGTTCGTCCTTGAGGTGCTGGGAGATTTCGGCGGCGTGGCTGCGCAGCGACAGCTGGCCGTCCTCGTGCTGGTCGTAGGGGTAGCTGGTGGCCATCGCACGCAGCGCCGATTCGGACTGGATGTGCACGAAGCTCTCGTAGTCGTCCACGTTGTAGACCGCCTCGGAGGCGTCCACCACCTGCCAGACGATCACCGCGGCGATCTCGATCGGGCTGCCGTCCAGTTCGTTGACCTTGAGCTTGCCGCTTTCGAAGTTGCGCACGCGCTGGCTGACCGTCTTCTTGGCGAAGAACGGGTTGTTCCAGCGCAGGCCGTTGTCCTTGACCGTGCCCATGTACTTGCCGAACAGGCTGAGTACGGCCACCTGGTTGGGCTGCACGGTGTACAGGCCGGTCAGGCTGAGCAGGGCCAGCACGGCCAGGGCCACGCCGCCCAGCATCATCGGCGGGGAGGCGGGGAGGGCCCTGGCCCCGGCGAAGAACAGCCAGGCCGCCAGCCCGAGCAGGACCAGCACCAGCAGCAGGAAGGGCAGGCCGGACAGGGAGCGGAGGGGCTTTTCTTTCATGGCGGGCGTCCTTGGGTGGTTGTGGGCGAAGATATCAAAGTGATATCAACATTCAAGCCGCGCCGCAGCAACCCGGCCCCGAACCCGGCTGGCCGCAACAGCGCCGAAGCACGCACCAATGAGGGTAGATCCACGCCATGCGTGGAAACCGCGCGCCAGCGCGGCGCCGGCCCCCGAAGCCCGCATCCCGCCCGCACCCGCCGCCCCGGCCAACGTTCACCCCTACCGAAGCGGCGGCCGTACCGCCCCCGCCCAAAGCCCGCCCAAAGCCCTAAAATGCCCACCCACCCCTGTTGCCCGGATCCGCCATGACCACGCTCGGCACGCCGCTGTCTCCCTCCGCCACCCGCGTCCTGCTGCTGGGCTCGGGCGAACTGGGCAAAGAGGTCGCCATCGAGCTGCAGCGGCTGGGCGTGGAGGTGATTGCCGCCGACCGCTACGCCGATGCCCCGGCGATGCAGGTCGCGCACCGCGCGCATGTGATCGACATGCTCGATGCGATGGCCCTGCGCGCGCTGATCGCGCAGGAGCGGCCGCACCTGGTGGTGCCGGAGATCGAGGCGATCCACACCGAAACCCTGGTCCAGCTGGAACAGGAAACCGGCCTGCGCGTGGTGCCCACCGCACGCGCGGCGCGGCTGACCATGGACCGTGAAGGCATCCGCCGGCTGGCTGCCGAGACCCTGGGCCTGCCGACCTCGCCGTACCGTTTCGTCGATACCGAAGCGGAGTACCGCGCTGCGGTGGCCGCGATCGGCCTGCCGTGCGTGGTCAAGCCGGTGATGTCGTCCTCGGGCAAGGGCCAGAGCACCCTGCGCAGCGAAGCGGAGATCGGCCCGGCCTGGGAGTATGCGCAGACCGGTGGCCGTGCCGGCGCCGGCCGCTGCATCGTCGAGGGCTTCATCGACTTCGACTACGAGATCACCCTGCTGACCGTGCGGCATGCCGCCGGCACCTCGTTCTGCGCGCCGATCGGGCATTGGCAGAAGGACGGCGACTACCGCGAGAGCTGGCAGCCGCAACCGATGTCGCCGCGCGCGCTGGCCCGCGCCGAAGAAATCTCGCAGGCGATCACCGACGACCTCGGTGGCTGGGGGCTGTTCGGCGTGGAGCTGTTCGTGAAGGGCGACCAGGTGTGGTTCAGCGAAGTCTCGCCGCGCCCGCACGATACCGGCCTGGTTACCCTGGCCTCGCAGGAACTGAGCGAGTTCGCCCTGCACGCGCGCGCCATCCTCGGCCTGCCGATTCCGTTGATCCGCCAGAACGGCCCGTCGGCCTCATGCGCGATGCTGGCCCACGGCGAAGGCGTGCCGTTGTTCAGCAACGTGGCCGGGGCGCTGGTGCACCCCGATTCGGCGTTGCGCCTGTTCGGCAAACCCAGCGTGCATGGCCATCGGCGGGTGGGCGTGACCCTGGCGCGTGGCGAGGACATCGACACCGCGCGCAAGATCGCGCGTGAAGCGGCCGAGGCGATCGGGATCGAGCTGCGCTGATCGAGCATGCGACGACCAACGGTCGTCGCCTACCGCGGTAGGTACCGACCGTGGGTCGGTACGCTGCTGTCAACGCACGTCCACCCACACCAGGTGATGGTCGCTGCCATCGGCGATCTTCGCCTGTGGGCTTTCGTTGGCCGGCCAGAACACGCCGCTGCCGATGAATTCAAAACCCACTGACGGCAGCACGTAATCCAGGCGCATGGTGCCGGACTTGGGGCCGAAATCGCCGGTGGCATGGAACGGCGCGCCGCGTCGCACGATGCCCTTTTCGGCGTAGGCCAGGCTGGTCTGTTCGGCACCCACGCTGCGCGGAGTGGGGTAGCGCAGCACGCGCGGGTGCTCGATCAGCTCCACGATGGCGTCGTGGCGGCCATCGCCGTCGACCGGATCGTTGTTGAGGTCGCCCAGGATCACGAAGCGTGCCTCCTGTGCCAGCCCGCCGCAGTGGCCGCGGTCATCGCACAGCCACGGCTTGTCGCCGGCCGACAGGTATTCCCGCCACAGCCGCAGTTCGTCGTGGTTGCGCGCCGCGTTGCGCTTTTCCGGGCCGTCGAACACCGGCGGGGTCGGGTGCGAAACCAGCGCATGCACCACGCCGCCGGGCATGGCCACCGGCACGTCCCAATGCGACTTGGACGACAACCGCAGCTGCGACCACACCTGGTCGGTGTGGAACGGGTTGCCGGTGCGCGGGTCGATCGGGCGCAACGCGCCGGGCATCGCGCTCCACTTCAGCAGCTGGAAGCTGCGCACCTTCGCTGCATCGATCGGGTAGCGCGACAGGACCAGCATGCCGTACTGGCCCGGGTGCAGGCCGTAGCCCCAGGCGTCGTTGCCGCGCGCGCGGCCGTCGCCGCCGATTTCACCGTTGTTGTCCAGGTCCAGCCCGCTCGGCACGCCGGTGTTGACCGGGGCCAGGTAGCGGTAGGCGTAGTGCAGCGGTTCGCCACCGCCGGGCTGGGCGGTTTCCAGGTACCGCTGCTGGAACAGGTCGGCGGCGCGATGCGCATCGTCGTAGTCGAACTCGTTGAGCAGCACCAGGTCCGGGCGGACCTGCTGCAGCACCGCGGCGATCTTGCGCGCGTGCGCGCTGTCGCCCTCCAGCTCGGCGATCAGGCCGCCGGTCTCGTCGCTGTACAGCGAGGTGTTGTAGGTGGCGATCCGCAGCGGCGCGGCAGGGGCTTCCGGCATGGCAGCGGTCTTGGCGGGGGTCTGGGCGCAGGCGCTGCACAGCGGGGCCAGGGCGAGGAGCAGGGAATGGGCTTTCATGCGCCTATTCTGCACCCAAGCCGGTGTCAGGGATGCGTCAGCGGCCGTCCAGGTCGTCGTCGAATTCGTGCCAGCGGCGGCCGTCGTAGGCCTCCAGCGGGCGGAAGCGGCGCTTGTAGTCCATCTTGCGATGGTCGCGGATCCAGTACCCCAGGTACAGGTGCGGCAGCTGCTCGCGCCGGGCCCAGGCGATCTGCTGCAGGATGGCGAAGGTGCCCAGGCCGCGCGGCGCGTGGTCGGGGTCGAAGAAGGTGTACACCGCCGACAGGCCCTGCGCGGTGACGTCGGTCACCGCCACGCCCAGCAGTTCGCCACGCTGGCCGGCCCGGCCCGGTGCGCGCAGTTCCATGAAGCGGCCCTGCGACCATTGCCCGATCAGGAACTGGTCGAACTCGTGCGGGCCATGTTCGTCCATGCCGCCCTGGGCGTGGCGGTGGGTCAGGTAGCGGTGGTACAGCGCGAACTGTTCTTCGGTCTGCTCGGCGGCCACGATCCGTACTTCCAGGTCGGCATTGCGTGCCAGGCAGCGGCGCTGGCTGCGGTCCGGGGCGAAGCGCGCCACCGGGACGCGTACCGACACGCAGGCGTGGCAGTTGGCGCAATGGGGGCGGTAGACCAGGTCGCCGGAGCGGCGGAAGCCCCAGCTCAGTGCCATCGGGTAGAGCGTGCCCAGGCGGGTATCGCTGGGGTCGAGCACCAGGTCGCGCGCGGCCCGGTCCGGCCAGTAGCCACAGGGGTGGTCGCCGGTCTGGAACAGTCGCAGCTCGTCGTCGCGGTCGCCGTGTATCGCCATGCCCACAGCATAGCGCCGGGGTGTCGCAGGCGGCGCGACTGTCTGCCACATGAACATGGCCGGGGCCGGTGTCAACCCGGACGGCACCCGGGCGTTGTTACCGCTGTGGGTGCCGATGCACCGCACGCCGATTTCCCCCTTTACCGGAGCGACCCATGCGCAACCGCAAATCCCTTCTGCTGCTGGCCCTGCTGCTGTCCACCGGCGCCGCCGGCCTGGCGGTGGCCGCCGACACCCCCGCCGCCGCCGACAAGCCGGCCCGCGCCAAGCTCGACAGCAACGGCGATGGCTTCATCGACCGTTCCGAGGTGGCCAAGGCGCCGCGCCTGGCCGCGCAGTTCGATGCGCTGGACACCAACAAGGACGGCAAGCTCTCGCGCGACGAACTGCCGCGCTGGCACGGCCAGCGCCACGGCCGCGGCCCGGGCGGCCATGGCGATTGGATGGCCAGGCTGGACACCGACAAGGACGGCCGCATCAGCCGCGAAGAGGCCCAGGCCGAGCCGCGCCTGGCCGCGCGTTTCGATGCGATGGACGTCAACAAGGACGGCTACCTGGACAAGGCCGACCGCCAGCTGCGTTCGCAGCAGCACCGTGATGCCTGGTTCACCGCTGCCGATACCAACAAGGACGGCCAGCTCAGCAAGGCCGAGTTCGATGCGGCCAAGGGCCCGTTCGCCGGCGCGCGCGGCGAGCGCCACGGTGGCAGGCCGCCGATGCCGCCGAAGGCGCCGGCCGCAAAGTAAGCCTTCATTGCAGTACGCCACGGGCGCCGGTCATCGACCGGCGCCCGCCTGGTTTACAGCCGGCCGCTGTGCACCAGGCTGTACAGCACCATGCCGGCCACGCCCAGGGTGACCAGCACGATCGCCGCGCGGCCATACATCAGCTGGTATTTCCAGTTCGGCCCGCGCCGGCCATGCCGCGCCGCATCGCGCGCCAGCATCGGCGCCATCACCTTCTGCAGCGGGAACAGGCACTGGTAGTTGACCGCGCCCATGCCCAGCGCCATCGCGGCCAACAGCATCCACACCGGTGCCTGCAGCATGCTCAGCATCAGCACCGACACGCACATCGCCATCGCGGTGACGCTGCTGAGCACCACGAACTGGCGGATCTGCTCACGCTCGCCCGGGCTTTCGGCGTACGACAACAGGTAGCGCCCGCCCAGGTAACTGCCGAGCATGCCGCCGGCCAGGCCACCGATGACCGCGCCCAGGCTCATCAACTGCCCCGGCACGGCATTCTGGCTGAGCGCGGCGCTAAGCGAACCCAGGGCGGTGCCGCCGGACAGGGTGGCGCCGCCCAGGCCGAGCTTGCCGGTGCCCAGCCCGGTGCCCAGCAGGATCGCGGCACTGGCGGTGCCCGGTGCGGCGATCATCAGCACGGAGGCCACGGTGGTGGCGAAGGCGGCGCTGGGCGCACTGCTGCGCGCTAATTCGCCGAAACGGCGCAGCATCTCCTCGCGCACGCTGGCCCGGGCACGCGACAGCCGCTTGCGCACCGCCGCATCGCTCAGCCCCAGCAGGTCGGCCACCTGCTGCGAGCTCTGGCCTTCGCGGTAGTACAGCAGAAGGGTTTCGCGGCTGTCTTCGGGCAAGGCGGAAATGATCTCTTCGGCGGCCAGTTCTTCCTCCACCCGCTGCCAATGCTCCGGTGCGCTCGGGCCGGGGTCGGCGGCCATGCTGATGGCGATCTCGGCCGCTTCGCCGGACAGCGGCCGGCCGTGGTTGGCGCGCAGCCAGTCGCGGGCCAGGTTGCGGGTGATCTGGCGCAGCCAGGGCAGGAAACTGGACGGGCTGTGCAGCTGGTTGAGCTGCTGCCAGGCCTTGATGAAGGCTTCCTGGGCGATGTCCTCGCTGGCCTGCACGTCGCGGGTGATCGCCAGCGCGATCGCGGTCACGGTGTTCTGGCAGGCCAGTACGATCCGGCCATAGGACTGCTGGCAGCCGCTGGCGGCGGCCGGCAGTTCGCGTTCCAGGGTGGTGCTCAGCAGCAGCGTCATGGTGTCCGTCCCGGGGGTGATCCGAGTATGACGGCGGCCGCGCCGGAATGTGACCGGGCCGGGGTGGATCGGCAGGCCATGCATTCGCCATGCCGATTGGCGGCTACTGGCAGGGGCGCTCCCCGGATGACTGCACGTGGTGCTTCCCGGCCGGTGGCGGGCATGGCCTTGGCTGGAGAGGGGCGTCTGCTTCGGTGCAGATCATGCGTTCGCTGCACCGATGGGCGGTATCGGCAGTCGTTTGGGAACCGACCCTACCGACGGCCACCGGGCAACGCTCGGTAGGATCGCTCCCCGGACGACTGCACGTGGTGCTTCCCGGCCGGTGGCGGGCATGACCCTGGCCGGAGAGGGGCGTCTGCTTCGGTGCAGGTCATGCGTTCGCTGCACCGATGGGCGGTATCGGCAGTCGTTTGGGAACCGACCCTACCAGGGCGGTCCATGCCCATGCGCCCGGCCCCTGTGGCATGCCGTTCGCTGCGCGACGTTACGGCTTCTGTGCCGGCTGGATGCGTACCCGGACTTCTTCCTGTTCCGGCGGCGTTGCCTGCGCCGGGGCGGGGGTGGTGGCCGGTTGCACTGCCGGGGCCATGGTCGGGGCACTGCGGTGGCGCAGCACCACCACCATCGCCACCGCGGCGATCACCAGCAGCAGGCCGATGCGGATCCGCCAGGCCCAGTTGCGGCGCGGGGCGATCTCGCCGGCCTGCTCGCGGAAGGCGAATTCGGCGGTGGGGTGGTCGCGCCGGGTGGTTTCCAGCAGGCGCGCCTCGCGCAGGATTTCGCGTGCGCGTGGCTGGTCATTGGCGTGGACCACCCACAGGGTGGGGTGGGTAGTGGCCTTGCTGGTATCCAGATAGCTGAACTGGCTGCCGCGCTTGCTGTGGTACGAGCGGCCATTGGTGATGCGCACCTCGATGCCGGCATCGCGCAGCAGCTTGGCCACGCCTTCCACGGTTTCCACGCGCTGGCTGTTGAAGATCTGTCTCATGTCAGTCCTTGGCCGGCACAGCGGCGGCTGCGGCACTGTCGGGAACCACGCGGATCAGGCCTTCCTGCGCGGTGCTGGCCACCAGCACGCCCTGCCGGGTGAAGAACTGACCGCGGGCCAGGCCACGCGAGTCCTGCGCGCTGGGGCTGTCCAGCGAGTACAGCAGCCAGTCGTCGGCGCGGAACGGGCGGTGGAACCAGATCGCGTGGTCGAGCGAGGCCATCTGCACGTGCGGCTGGTAGTAGCTGATGCCGTGCGGGAAGGTGGCGGTGCCGAGCAGATGGAAGTCCGAGGCATAGGCCAGCAAGGCCTGGTGCAGCTCGGGCGCGTCACCGACGCGTTCGTTCAGGCGCAGCCAGACTTGGTGGTAGGGCGGGCGCTTGGGCGGGTTGAGTTCGTCGCGCGGGTAGACATGGCGGAACTCGAACGGGCCGCCACGCGAGAGCCAGCGTTGCACCTTGATCGGCAGCCGCTCCAGCACTTCCGGCGGTACCGGGCGGTTGGGCTCGATGTCTTCCGGCTGTGGTACCTCGGGCATCTTGTGCTGGTGCTCGGCCCCGCTTTCGGCCTGCTGGAACGAGGCCGCGCAGAAGAAGATCACCTTGCCGTGCTGGATCGCGGTGACCCGGCGCACCGAGAAGCTGCCGCCATCGCGGGTGCGGTCCACGTCGTAGACGATCGGGTGGTCGATATTGCCGGCGCGCAGGAAATAGGCATGCAGCGAGTGCACGTGGCGACCGTTCTCGACCGTCTTCTGGGCGGCGGACAGGGCCTGGCCCAACACTTGCCCACCGAACACGTACTTGGTGCCGATATCGCGGCTTTGGCCACGGAACAGGTTGTCTTCCAGGCGCTCGAGCGTGAGCAGGTCGATCAGCTCGGAGACGACGGGTTCATGCGTGTCGGACAAGGGAGGCAACCGGCAGGGGGGATGGACCCGAATTATAGGGTAGTGCCGGCCAACGGCTGGGAATACGGGGCGCGTTGGAAGGGAAAGCCCCCTGAGTCAGGGGGCTGCCGCGAAGCGGCGGGGGTGTGGGTGGTGGTAAGAGGGGCCCGCGGTTTGCGAAGCGAACCGTGGGGCGGCAGCGCGCATGCGGGGACGTTTACCCCTTGCCCAGCCTGGCGACCAGCCCGTGCAGCGCCTGCTGGGCATCCGGGGCGTACCAGGCCTCGACGAAGCGGTCCAGCTGGATCAGGTCGGCGTGCAGCGCTTCATGCAGATCCGCGCGGGCGATGGTGCGGGTCAGCAGCATCGGTTGGCGCGGCAGCTTCAGCAGACCCTGCAGCCAGGCCACGGCGCGGGCGACGACCTGATCGGCGTCGACCACTTCGTCGACCAGCCCGATCTGCAGCGCACGCTCGGCCGGCACCATTTCGCCGCCGACCAGCAGGGTGGTGGCCCGATGGTGACCGACAACGCGACGCATCAGGCGCTGGATGCCTTCCGGCGCGACCAGCCCGACCTGCACTTCATTCAGGCCGATCACCGTGGGATGGGCGTCATCGGGGCTGCGGGCGATGATCCGGTAGTCGCAGCACAGGGCCAGCACGCAGCCACCGGCCGGGGCGTGCCCGGTCAGCGCAGCCACCACCGGCACCCGGCACTCGGCCAGGGTGCGCACCGCGCCGAAGAAGGCCTGCCAGCTGTCCAGCAGCTTGTGCTTGTCCTCGCCATGGCCGAGCAGGTGCGGCACGTCCATGCCGGCACTGAAGATGCGCTCGCTGCCCGACAGCACAATGCCGTGCGCGTCATCGGTCATGGCCTGGTTGACCGCGTGGATCAGGTGACGGCACAGCTCGGTATCCAGTGCATTGACCGGCGGGCGCGCCAGCCGCAGTTCGCGGATGGGGCCATGGTTGATCACCTCGATAAGCGTCGTCATGCTGCGATCTCGTTGCGGACGGGAAACTGAGGCGATGATAACCAAACCATTCGTGTGCGTATTGTTGGGGCTGTGTGCATTCGCAGCATCGGCCGCTGCGGCCGAGCCGGCGTGTGTGACCCTGCGTGCCGGCTGGATACGGCTGCCACCGGGGGCCATGCCGATGGCGGCCGGTTACGGGCAGATCCGCAATGACTGCCGCAGTGCGGTGGTGGTGGTCGGTGCCGGCAGCAAGGCGTTCGGCGATGTCTCGCTGCACGAAACCACGCTGGTCGGCGGGGTCAGCCGGATGCGCGCAGTGGAGCGGTTGCCGATCGCGGCGGGCGCCACGGTCGAGCTCAAACCGGGTGGCCTGCACCTGATGCTGATGCAGCCGGAGGTGGCCGTGAAGGAAGGCGCCGCGCTGCCGCTGCGGCTCAGCCTGGAAGACGGGCGCAAGGTGGATGGGGTATTACAGGTGCGGAAGGTGGCGCCATGAATTCGCGTACCGACCAACGGTCGTTGCCTACCGGGGTTCCCTACCGGTAGGCAACGACCGTTGCTCGTTGCGAACACAGCCGGGCATGGCCCGGCACGGTAGGGTCGCTCCCCGGACGACTGCACGTGGTGCTTCCCGGCCGGTGCTGGGCATGACCCTGGCCGGAGAGGTGCGTCTGCTTCGGTAGTAAGGAGGATGCGTTCGTCGCGGCGATGGGCGGTATCGGCAGTCGTTTGGGAACCGACCCTGCCGGGGGACCATGCTGCGCGGTCAGGTCCAGTCGTAGGAGAACAACACGGTGCGGCTGTCCGGCTCGTACAGCATCACGATGGCATCGGCGCCGGCGGCGCACCAGTTGTAACCGGCCACTTCGGCCACCGCGAAGAACGGCTTGCCGTCGCGGGTGATGCGCACGTTTTCGGCATCGTCAGGCCGGTCGCGGTCGTACATCGAAGGATCCAGCGCGATGTCGAACGCCGATGGGATCTCTGCGGTTTCGGTCCAGTTGCCACCGGAAATCTGCCCGCCCAGGGTATCCAGATAGGCCTGCTCGCCCGGTTCGCCATCGCCATAACGCGAGTAGCTGGCCAGGCGGCCGTGGGCCTGGAAGTAGGCGTGTGCCTTGGCGTAACTTTCGCGCATTTCCGCGATGTGCTCCACCGCATCGGTGTCGTCCACCTGGTCGCCGATGAAGTAACCGGCGTTGCCGAGGAAGCGCATGCGATTGTCGCCGGTCAGCTCGAACGCGATCCAGTTGCTGCCGGTGAACGCGTTGTGGTGTTCGGTGGTTTCATCACCGATGCAGCCCTCATAGGGCTCGATCGGGCACAGCATCGTGGCCACGGTACCGGCCAGTTCGGGGCGCAGTACACCCAGGTCGATACTGAGCAGCGGCAGCAGGTGCGCGGCCAGCCAAGGCTGGTCATCGACGAATACGTCGGTGGGGAAGGGCAGCATGCCCGGCAGCAGGGTGCGGACATCGGTCTGGTGAAACATGTCATTCCTTTGCACGTAAACGGTAATGCCGGCCGCTGGCCGGCAACCTCATGACGCTCGACTACAAATAGGGTGGCCGGCCGTTTGCCGGCATCACCCTCAGCTCGACGCGCTGCGGATCGCCTCGGGCAGCGGTGCGCTCTTGCCGGTCTGGGTGTCCATCCACACCACCACCACGTTGCCATCCGAATACAGCGTGCTGTCGTTCTTCTCGTCCACGATGCGGTGGCCGATGGTCACGCTGCTGTTGCCCAGGCGTTCGACGAACAGCTCCACCACGATGTCGTTGGGCCATACGATCGGCAGGCGGTAGTTGACGTTGGTGGCGGCCACCACCGGCGCGATGCGGTCGGTCATCGACACGCCCTCTACCCCCAGCATCCAGCGCACGCGCGCTTCTTCCAGGTAGGAAATGTACTTGGCGTTGTTGACGTGGCCCATGCTGTCCATGTCGCGCCAGCGCACGCTGATCGGCACGCGGGCGAGGATCTTGTGCTCGTTGCTCATGCGGTCTTCTTCTTGCTCTTGGCGGGGGCTTTGGTCGCGGCGGTCTTGCGCACGGCCTTCTTCGGCTCCGGCTTGGCCTTGCGCGGCGGCCGGGCGTCGGGCTTGTTGGCCACGGCCGCCGGTTGTTCCGGGCGCGCGTTGGTGGACGGCAGCATCTTGGCCAGGAACTGGCCGGTGTACGAGGTCGGGCAGGCCGCCACGTCTTCGGGCGTACCGGTGACCAGGATGGTGCCGCCACGGTGGCCGCCTTCCGGACCGAGGTCGACGATCCAGTCGGCGGTCTTGATCACATCCAGGTTGTGCTCGATCACCACCACCGTGTTGCCTTCGTCGCGCAGCTTGTGCAGCACGCCGAGCAGCGCCTCGATATCGTGGAAGTGCAGGCCGGTGGTGGGCTCATCCAGGATGTACAGGGTACGCCCGGTATCGCGCCGCGACAGTTCCTTGGACAGCTTCACCCGCTGCGCCTCGCCGCCGGACAGCGTGGTCGCGCTCTGGCCCAGCTTGATGTAGCTCAGGCCCACGTCGACCAGCGTTTCCAGCTTGCGCGCAATGGAGGGCACCGGCTCGAACAGCTTCAGCGCATCTTCGACGGTCATCTGCAGCACGTCGTTGATGTTGTAGCCCTTGTACAGGATCTCCAGCGTCTCGCGGTTGTAGCGCTTGCCGTGGCAGACATCGCAGGGCACGTACACATCCGGCAGGAAATGCATTTCCACCTTGATCAGGCCATCGCCCTGGCAGGCTTCGCAGCGGCCGCCGCGCACGTTGAAGCTGAAGCGGCCCGGCGAATAGCCGCGCGCGCGCGCTTCGGGCACCTGGGCGTACAGCTCGCGCAAGGGGGTGAACAGGCCGGTGTAGGTGGCCGGGTTGGAGCGCGGAGTGCGGCCGATCGGCGACTGGTCGATGTCCACCACCTTGTCGAACAGGTCCAGTCCCTGCACTTCCTTGTACGGTGCGATCGGGTGCGAGGAGCCGTTGATCTCGTTGGCGGCCAGCGAGAACAGGGTGTCGTTGATCAGGGTCGACTTGCCCGAGCCGGACACGCCGGTGATGCAGGTCAGCAGGCCCGAGGGAATGTCCAGGTCCACGCCCTTGAGGTTGTTGCCACTGGCGCCGCGCAGGTGCAGGGTCATCTTCGGGTTGGGCTTGTGCCGGCGGGCCGGGATTTCGATCGCGCGCTTGCCCGACAGGTACTGGCCGGTCAGCGAACGCGGCGCGTCCAGGATGTCCTGCAGGGTGCCCTGGCCGACGATTTCGCCACCGTGCACGCCCGCGCCCGGGCCGATGTCCAGCACGTAGTCGGCCAGCCGGATGGCGTCTTCGTCGTGCTCGACCACGATCACCGTATTGCCCAGGTCGCGCAGGCGGGTGAGGGTGCCGAGCAGGCGCTCGTTGTCGCGCTGGTGCAGGCCGATCGAGGGTTCGTCGAGCACGTACATCACCCCGACCAGGCCGGCGCCGATCTGGCTGGCCAGGCGGATGCGCTGGGCCTCGCCACCGGACAGGGTGTCGGCCTTGCGCTCCAGGGTGAGGTAGTCCAGGCCCACATCGACCAGGAATCCCAGCCGCTCGCCGATCTCCTTGACGATCTTGCCGGCGATCTCGCCGCGCCAGCCGGGCAGGCTCATGCTGCTGAAGAACTTCAGCGCTTCATCGATCGGCAGCACCACCAGTTCAGGCAGGGCGCGGTCGGCCACGAACACGTTGCGCGCGGCCTTGTTCAGGCGCTGGCCGTGGCACTGCGGGCAGTCGCGTTCGCTGATGTACTTGGCCAGCTCCTCGCGCACCGCCGAGGATTCGGTTTCCTTGTAGCGGCGCTCCAGGTTGGGAATGATGCCCTCGAAGCGGTGCTTGCGCTGGGTGCGCCCACCGGCCTCGGTGAAGTAGGTGAAGGTGATCGTCTCTTCGCCGCTGCCGTACAGCACGGCCTGACGCACGTCCTCGGGCAGGCTCTGCCACGGGGCGTCGGTGTCGAACTTGTAGTGCTTGGCCAGCGAGGCGATCAGCTGGAAGTAATAGGCGTTGCGCCGGTCCCAGCCGCGCACCGCGCCGGCCGAGAGCGACAGCTCCGGGTGCACCACCACCCGCGAGGGGTCGAAGAACTCGGCCATGCCCAGGCCATCGCAGCCCGGGCAGGCGCCGACCGGCGAGTTGAACGAGAACAGGCGCGGTTCCAGCTCGGGCAGCGAGTAGTCGCAGACCGGGCAGCTGTACTTGGAGGAGAACAGGTGGGCTGGCGCGTCCTCCACATCGAGGGACTGCACCGAGACCATGCCGTCGCCCAGCTTCAGCGCGGTTTCAAAGCTCTCGGCCAGGCGCTGCTTGATGTCCTCGCGCGGACGGAAGCGGTCGATCACCGCCTCGATGGTGTGCTTCTGGCGCAGCGCCAGCGGCGGCACCGCGTCGATTTCATGCAGCTGGCCGTCCACGCGCACGCGCACATAGCCCTGTGCGCGCAGCTGGTCGAAGACCTGGGCGTGCTCGCCCTTGCGCTCGCGGATCATCGGGGCCAGCAGCATGTAGCGCTGCTCGGCGTCCAGGGTGAGCACGTGGTCGACCATCTGGCTGACCGTCTGCGCTTCCAGCGGATAGCCGTGGTCGGGGCAGCGCGGGCTGCCGACGCGGGCATACAGCAGGCGCAGGTAGTCGTAGATCTCGGTGATGGTGCCCACGGTCGAGCGCGGGTTGTGCGAGGTCGATTTCTGCTCGATCGAGATCGCCGGGGACAGGCCCTCGATATGGTCCAGGTCCGGCTTTTCCATCACGCTCAGGAACTGCCGGGCGTAGGCCGACAGCGATTCCACGTAGCGGCGCTGGCCTTCGGCGTAGATGGTGTCGAACGCCAGCGAAGACTTGCCCGAGCCGGACAGGCCGGTGATCACGATCAGCTTGTCGCGGGGCAGGTCGAGATCGATGTTCTTGAGGTTGTGCGTCCGCGCGCCGCGGATGCGGATGAAATCCATCGCCATGGGGGATCCGTTGTAAGGCTTTGGCCCGGAGGGCCGGCAAGCGGGTGGGGCAAGCGGAGACGGCAATCGGTCAGCCTACCGAGCTTGGGATTTGGGGGCAATCGCGCACATTGCCAGCCCCGGGTCTCAATGCCTGAGACCGGCCGGGGCCGTGCCTGAACGGGATTCAGGCCCAGGCCGGGCAAGGCGGGGGGTGACTTGACCCGGACCACCCCCAGTCATTAAAATCCCGCTTCTGTCTGCCCTCGATGGCGGCAGTCCATAGACCACAATAACTACAGAGGAAGTCTGGTCATGTACGCAGTACTGGTAACCGGCGGTAAGCAATACCGCGTGGCGCAGGGCGAAAAGCTCCGCGTTGAAAAGCTCGAAGTCGAAGTCGGCAGCGAGATCAAGTTTGACACCGTCCTGATGTTGGGCGACAGCGATGGCATCAAGATCGGCGACGCAGTCAGCGGCGCTTCGGTCACCGCCACGGTCGTGTCCCAGGGTCGTGCTGACAAGGTCCGGATCATCAAGTTCCGTCGCCGTAAGCACCACATGAAGCGCCAGGGTCACCGTCAGTACTACACCGAAATCGAGATCACCGGCATTGCCGGTGGCAGCAAGTAATCAAGGAGACCAGTCATGGCACATAAGAAGGGCGTAGGCTCATCGCGCAACGGTCGCGACTCCAACCCGAAGTACCTCGGCGTC
This sequence comes from Stenotrophomonas sp. KH_029, assembly GCF_057839765.1. Lineage (NCBI taxonomy): Bacteria > Pseudomonadati > Pseudomonadota > Gammaproteobacteria > Lysobacterales > Lysobacteraceae > Stenotrophomonas > Stenotrophomonas sp. KH_029. The sequence continues at coordinate 1,243,519 of NZ_CM174498.1, forward strand.
AAGATCTTCGGTGGCCAGGCCATCGATGCCGGCAACATCATCGTGCGTCAGCGCGGCACCCAGTTCCATCCGGGCAGCGGCGTTGGCCTCGGCCGTGACCACACCCTGTTCGCGCTGGTCGACGGCAAGGTGGAGTTCTCGGTGAAGGGCCCGAAGAAGCGTCGTACCGTCAGCGTCGTCGCCGAAGCCTGATCTTCGCGATACGCGGGCGCCCACGCCTCGGCGTGGGGCCGCTGACGAAAGCCCCGCTTCGGCGGGGTTTTTGTTTTTATCCAAGCACCTACGGCGGGGATCGTTCCCGCCACCGTCGCCGGATCGTACCGGTGACGTTAGACTCTGCGGTCGGGCGCATCGATGGCCCATCGCCTCCAGTTGGCATCCAGAATCATGAAACTTGTAGACGAAGCAGAAATCCAGGTCACCGCCGGCAATGGCGGCAACGGCTGCGTCGGTTTCCGTCGCGAGAAGTTCATTCCGCTGGGCGGCCCGGACGGTGGCGATGGCGGCAATGGCGGCAGCGTGTGGATCCGCGCCGATGCGAACCTGAACACCCTGGTCGATTTCCGCCATGAGCGCATCTTCAAGGCGCAGCGCGGCGAGAACGGCATGGGCCGCCAGGCCTACGGCAAGGGCGGCGAAGACCTGGTCATCACCGTGCCGGTCGGCACCGTGGTCATGAACGTGGCCACCGATGAGGTGATCGGCGACCTGACCCAGCACGATGACCGCCTGCTGGTGGCCAAGGGCGGCCGCGGCGGCCTGGGCAACATGCATTTCAAGAGCTCCACCAACCGCTCGCCGCGCCAGGCGCTGCCGGGCGAAGAGGGTGAAGAGCGCCTGCTCAAGCTGGAGCTGAAGCTGCTGGCCGACGTCGGCCTGCTCGGCTTCCCCAATGCCGGCAAGAGCACCCTGATCCGCGCCGTGTCTGCGGCGACCCCGAAGGTGGCCGACTACCCGTTCACCACCCTGTACCCGAACCTGGGCGTGGTCCGGGTCGAAAATTACCGCAGCTTCGTGATCGCCGACATTCCCGGCCTGATCGAGGGCGCGGCCGACGGTGCCGGCCTGGGCGCGCAGTTCCTGCGCCACCTGCAGCGCACCCGCCTGCTGCTGCACCTGGTGGACATCTCGCCGATGGAAGGCGGCGTGGAGGGCGTGTCGCCGATCGAGCAGGTCCGCGCGATCGAGCGCGAGCTGGAAAAGCACGACCCGGAACTGCTGGACAAGCCGCGCTGGCTGGTACTGAACAAGGCCGACCTGATGTTCGAGGACGAGGCCAAGGCTGCCGCCGAGAAGATCGTCGCCGAGCTGGGCTGGACCCAGCCGTGGTACCTGGTCTCGGCGCTGGGCCGTGAAGGCACCTGGCCGATCATGACCAACATCATGGCCTTCTTCGACCGCCAGAAGGAAGACGAGGCGCAAGCGCGCGATGCGTACTGAGCGCGTCCGCGCGCCCCTGAGAAACCCGGCTGCGGCCGGGTTTTTCTGTGGTGCATCGCCAGCAGGCGTATCGGCGCATATCGGTCGGCGCGCGCGCGGCCACGACCGGGTAGGGCCACGCCATGCGTGGCTGGCGCCGGGCGTACGCGATGCCGGAATGGGCCGCAGCCACGCATGGCGTGGCTCTACTCCTGTCGCGGCTGGAACGGCAGACGCAAAAAACGGCCAGGAGCCGTTTTTGACATCGCTTGCCGATGGCCCGAAGGGTTGCGTACAGGGATGTAACGCAACAAAAAACGGCCAGGAGCCGTTTTTGACATCGCTTGCCGATGGCCCGAAGGGTTGCGTACAGGGATGTAACGCAACAAAAAACGGCCAGGAGCCGTTTTTGACATCGCTTGCCGATGGCCCGAAGGGTTGCGTACAGGGATGTAACGCAACAAAAAACCCGGCCGGGGCCGGGTTCTTCTGTGCTGCCGAAAGCCAGGCTTCCGGCAACCCCTTCGCCGTATCAGGCGGCCTTGATGGCCTTGATGCGCGCGGTCAGGCGGCTCTTGTGGCGAGCGGCCTTGTTCTTGTGGATCAGACCACGCGAGCTGAAACGGTCGAGGATCGGCTGGGCGACGGCAAAGGCTGCCTCGGCGCCGGCGGCGTCATTGGCATCCAGAGCCTTGATCACCTTCTTGACAGCGGTGCGCAGCATCGAACGCTGAGCCGTATTGCGCGCGTTGCGCACGACGGTCTGCTTGGCGCGCTTCTTGGCGGACTTGATATTGGCCACAGTGGTGGTTTCCTGAAAAATCGGTGTAATGGGAACAGCAAGCTGGAAAGTATGATCGCTTGAAAAATGTACGTCAAGTCAATTGTCAAGAGGGAACACCGGTGAGTTCACCCAGGATGTTGCGCGGGCTGCTGTCGTTCAGCAGCATGACCATGATATCGCGGGTGCTGGGGCTGGTCCGCGACCTGGTCATCACCACCACCTTCGGCACCAATGCGGTGACCGACGCCTTCTGGGTCGCCTTCCGGGTGCCCAACTTCCTGCGCCGGCTGTTCGCCGAGGGCTCGTTCGCCACCGCCTTCGTGCCGGTGTTCACGGAAGTGAAGGAAACCCGTTCGCATGCCGAGCTGCGCGAGCTGATGTCGCGGGTGGCCGGCACCCTGGGCGGGGTGCTGCTGCTGGTCACCGCGCTGGCGCTGATCTTCGCCCCGCAGCTGGCCACGCTGTTCGCCAGCGGGGTGGACACCGACCCGGCCAAGCATGGCCTGCTGGTGGACCTGTTCCGGCTGACCTTCCCATTCCTGCTGTTCGTCTCGCTGACCGCGCTGGCCGGCGGGGCGCTCAACAGCTTCCAGAAATTCGCCATGCCGGCGCTGACCCCGGTTATCCTCAACCTGTGCATGATCGCCGGCGCGCTGTGGCTGGCGCCACGGCTGGGCGGCACCCCGGAGAAACAGATCCTGGCCCTGGGCTGGGCAGTGCTGGCCGCCGGCCTGCTGCAGCTGCTGTTCCAGCTGCCCTCGCTGAAAGGCATCAACCTGCTCACCCTGCCGCGCTGGGGCTGGCGCCACCCGGGCGTGCGCAAGGTGCTGACCCTGATGGTGCCGACCCTGTTCGGCTCGTCGGTGGCCCAGATCAACCTGCTGCTGGACACGGTGATCGCCGCCAAGCTGACCGACGGCTCGCAGTCCTGGCTGTCGCTGGCCGACCGCTTCCTGGAGCTGCCGCTGGGCGTGTTCGGGGTGGCGCTGGGCACGGTGATCCTGCCGGCGCTGGCCCGCCACCACGTCAGCACCGACAAGGCCGGCTTCTCCAGCGCGCTGGACTGGGGGCTGCGCACGACCCTGCTGATCGCCGTGCCGGCCATGCTCGGCCTGATGCTGCTGGCCGAGCCGCTGATCGCCACGGTGTTCCAGCACGGCCAGTTCAGCGCGTTCGATACCCGCATGACCGCCTTGTCGGTGTACGGCCTGAGCTTCGCCCTGCCGGCGTTCGCGCTGCTCAAGGTGGTGCTGCCGGCGTTCTACGCCCGCCAGGACACCCGCACCCCGGTCCGCGCCGGCCTGATCGCGCTGGTGGCCAACATGGCGTTCAACTTCATCCTGCTGGCGGTGCTGTACCACCTGATGGTGCCCGAGGCGCTCAAGGCCCAGGGCGTGTGGACCGCGCTGGGCAAGCAGCCCGGCCTGCACCTGGCGCTGGGCATTGCCAGCGCGCTGTCCAGTTACCTGAACCTGGGGTTGCTGTGGTACTGGCTGGGCAAGACCGGGGTGTACCAGCCCAGGCCGGGCTGGGGCGGCTATGCGGCCCGCCTCGGCGTGGCCTGCGCGGCGATGGTGGCCGTGCTGCTGGGCCTGCTGTACGGGATGGCGGGCTTCACCGGGATGGACAAATGGCAGCGGATCGGCAACCTCGCGCTGCTGGTCGGCGGCGGCGGCCTGACCTACCTGGTCGCCCTGGTCGCGATGGGTTTCCGCCCGCGCCACCTGCGCGAGCATTGATCCGTGGGCACCCCGGCTATACTTCATGGCTATCCCTTGCAGCGCATCGGTCCGGGTGGGCCAGATTCCAGTTGATGAGCAGGTTGTTCAGAAGCATCGAAGGCGGGCAACTGTTCCCGCACGGAAGCGTGGTCTGCATCGGCGCATTCGACGGCCTGCATCTTGGCCATCGTGCGCTGGTGCGCCATGCGGTGGCGCGCGCGCGCGCGCTGGGCGTGGCCGCCGTGGCGGTCGCGTTCGAACCGCTGCCGCGCGAGTACTTCGCCCAGGGCGAGCCGCCGCCGCGGTTGACCCTGGCGCGCAACAAGGTGGCGATGCTGCGCGAGTTGGGCGTGGATGCAATCGGCCTGCTGCGCTTCGATGCGCGCATGGCCGCGCTGCAGGCCGAGGACTTCGTCCGGCAGTTGCTGGTGCAGCGGCTGGGCGCGCGCGAGGTCTGGATCGGGCCGGAGTTCTGCTTCGGCAACCGCCGCCGCGGCGACCTGGCCCTGCTGCAGTCCATGGGCGCGCAGCTGGGCTTTGCCGCCGGCGAGATCGAGCCGGTGGACCTGCACGGCGAGCGCATTTCCAGCACCCGCATCCGCCAGCTGCTGCGCCAGGGCGATTTCGCCCACGCCGCGGACCTGCTCGGCCGCCCGTATGCGATCAGCGGCAGGGTCGTGCGCGGCCGCCAGCTCGGCCGTACCCTGGGCTTCCCCACGGCCAACCTGCGCTTCCCCAAGACCCCGGCGTTGTCGGGCATCTATGCCACCTGGGTGCATGGCGTGTTCGACCAGCCGTGGCCGTCGGTGTCCAGTTTCGGCACGCGCCCGACGGTGGAGGGCGTGGAGCCCCTGCTGGAAGCGCATTTGTTCGATTTCCAGGGCGACTTGTACGGCCGCCACATCGAAGTGGAGTTCGTCGCCAAATTGCGCGATGAAGAAAAGTTCCAAGACCTGGCCGCGTTGACCGACCAGATGCACCGTGATGCCGAACAGGCGCGTCACATCCTTTCCGAACACAGATTGCGAGCCACTGCGTGAGCCAGGACTACAAAGCCACCCTTCATCTGCCGGCCACCGAATTCCCGATGCGTGGCGACCTGCCCAAGCGCGAGCCGGGCATTCTGTCGCGCTGGGAGGACGAGGGCCTGTACGCCCGCCTGCGCGACAACGCGCAAGGCCGCCCGCTGTTCGTGCTGCACGACGGCCCGCCCTATGCCAACGGCCAGATCCACCTGGGCCATGCGGTCAACAAGATCCTCAAGGACATCATCGTCAAGTCGCGCTACCTGGCCGGCTTCGACGCGCCCTACGTGCCGGGCTGGGATTGTCACGGCCTGCCGATCGAGATCGCGGTCGAAAAGAAGTGGGGCAAGGTCGGGGTCAAGCTCGACGCCGCGCAGTTCCGGCAGAAGTGCCGCGAGTTCGCCGAAGAGCAGATCGAGCTGCAGCGCCGCGACTTCAAGCGCCTGGGCGTGATCGGCGACTGGGACAACCCGTACAAGACGCTGAGCTTCGATTTCGAGGCCAATGAAATCCGCGCGCTGTCCAAGGTGTTCGCCAACGGCCATGTCGTGCGTGGCGCCAAGCCGGTGCATTGGTGCTTCGATTGCGGTTCGGCGCTGGCCGAGGCCGAGATCGAGTACCAGGACAAGACCTCCCCGGCGATCGACGTGGCCTACGCGGCGCGCGATGCGCAGCAGCTGGCCGCGCGCTTCGGCGCGGCGCTGCCGGCCGACGTCGAGGTGGCCGTGCCGATCTGGACCACCACCCCGTGGACCCTGCCGGCCTCGCTGGCGGTGTCGCTGGGCGCGGACATCGAGTACGTGCTGGCCGAAGGCCCGGCCCACCACGGCAAGCGCCGCTGGCTGGTGCTGGCCGCCGCGCTGGCCGAACGTTCGCTGCAGCGGTACGGCGTCGATGGGCTGGTGGTGCACGGCCGTGCGCCGGGCGCGGCGCTGGAAAACCTGCTGTTGGCCCATCCGTTCTATCCCACCCGCGACATCCCGCTGCTCAATGGTGCGCACGTCTCCGATGAAGACGGCACCGGCGCGGTGCATACCGCCCCGGGCCACGGCCAGGAAGATTTCGTGGTCAGCCAGCAGTACGGGCTGATGGACAAGTACAACGCCGGCCAGATCAACCCGGTCGACGGCCGCGGTGTGTACCTGTCCTCGACCCCGCCGGCCGGCGATGTCGAGCTGGCCGGCGTGCACCTGTGGAAGGCGCAGCCGCTGATCATCGAGGCGCTGCGCGCCTCCGGTGCGCTGCTGGCCTTCGTCGAGATCGTGCACAGCTACCCGCACTGCTGGCGCCACAAGACCCCGGTGGTGTTCCGCGCCACCCCGCAGTGGTTCATCTCGATGGACAAGGCCAACCTGCGCAGCGATGCGATGGCCGCGATCGACAACGTCGGCTGGTTCCCGAGCTGGGGCAAGGCGCGCATCGGCTCGATGGTCGATGGCCGCCCGGACTGGTGCATCAGCCGCCAGCGCACCTGGGGCGTGCCGATCGCGCTGTTCACCCACCGCGAAACCGGTGAGCCGCACCCGCGCACCGTGGAGCTGATGCAGCAGGTCGCCGACCGCGTGGAGCAGGGCGGCATCGACGTCTGGTACTCGCTGGACAGCGCCGAGTTGCTCGGCGATGAAGCGCCGCAGTACGAGAAGGTCACCGACATCCTGGATGTCTGGTTCGACTCGGGCGTCACCCATGAAGGCGTGCTGCTGGCGCGTGGCTTCGGCAAGCCCGCCGACCTGTACCTGGAAGGCTCGGACCAGCACCGCGGCTGGTTCCAGTCCTCGCTGCTGACCGGCGTGGCGATCGACAAGCATGCGCCGTACAAGCAGTGCCTCACCCACGGTTTCACCGTGGACGAGACGGGCCGCAAGATGTCCAAGTCGCTGGGCAACGGCATCGAGCCGCAGGACATCATGAAGACCCTGGGCGCGGACATCCTGCGCCTGTGGATCGCCTCGGCCGACTACAGCAACGAGATGTCGCTGTCGCAGGAAATCCTCAAGCGCAACGCCGACGCCTACCGGCGCCTGCGCAACACCGCGCGCTTCCTGCTCGGCAACCTGGACGGCTTCGACCCGGCCGTGCACCTGGTGGCCCCGGCCGACATGGTCGCGCTGGACCGCTGGACCGTGCATCGCGCCTTCGAGGTGCAGGAGAAGATCAAGGCGGCCTACACCGGCTACAACATGGCCGAGATCGTGCAGCTGCTGCTGAACTTCTGCAGCGTCGACCTGGGCTCGCTGTACCTGGATGTGACCAAGGACCGGCTGTACACCATGCCGACCGATTCGCGCGGCCGCCGTTCGGCGCAGAGCGCGATGTACCACATCGCCGAAGCGTTCACCCGCTGGATCGCGCCGATCCTGAGCTTCACCGCCGACGAGCTGTGGGGTTATCTGCCGGGCGCGCGCAAGGACAACGTGCTGATGGCCACCTGGTACGACGGGCTGGTCCCGCTGCCGGCCGATGCCGGCTTGAACGCGGCCGACTTCGACCAGCTGCTGGCCCTGCGCGAGCAGGTGTCCAAGGTGCTCGAGCCGATGCGCGCCAACGGCGCCATCGGTGCCGCGTTGGAAGCGGAGATCACCATCGCCGCCGACGCCGCTACCGCCGCGCGCTGGCAGCCGCTGGCCGAGGAGCTGCGCTTCCTGCTGATCAGCGGCGATGTGCAGGTGCGCGCGGCCACCACCGATGAAGTGTTCGTCAGCGCCCAGCCGACCGAAAAGCAGAAGTGCGTGCGCTGCTGGCACTACCGTGCCGACATCGGCGCGGTGGCGGCCCATCCGGAGCTGTGCGGGCGTTGCGTGAGCAACCTCGACGGTGCCGGCGAAGACCGGCGGTGGTTCTGATGAACGCCGTCCGTCCGCGTCCCAATGCGCTGATCTGGCTGCTGCTGTCGGCGGCCATCCTCATCGCCGACCAGTGGAGCAAGGCCTGGGTGCTGTCCAGCCTGCCCGAGTACGAGCCGGTGGTGGTCATCGACGGCTTCTGGAACTGGTACCGCACCTACAACACCGGCGCCGCGTTCAGTTTCCTGAGCGATGCCGGTGGCTGGCAGCTGTGGTTCTTCACCGCGCTGGCGGTGGGCATCAGCGGCCTGATGGCATTCTGGCTGTCGCGCACCGCGCGCGGCCACTGGCGCAGCGCGGTGCCCTACGCGCTGGTGATCGGCGGGGCGATCGGCAACGTGATCGACCGGCTGATGCACGGCCATGTGGTCGACTTCATCCAGTGGTATATCGGGGACCATGCCTGGCCGTCGTTCAACATCGCCGATTCGGCGATCGTGGTCGGCGCGGTGGGCATCGCGCTGTTCGGGCTGTTCGACGGCAAGGCCGAGAAAAAAGCGGGATAATTCCCTCCTGTTTCCTGCAATCAACCGGCCGCGTGCCGGCCGGAGTATCTGACCGATGGATGTGTTGCTCGCCAATCCGCGTGGTTTCTGCGCCGGCGTCGATCGTGCGATCGAGATCGTCAAGCGCGCGATCGAGACCCTGGGCGCACCGATCTACGTGCGCCATGAGGTCGTGCACAACCGTTTCGTGGTCGACGATCTCAAGGCCCGCGGCGCCATCTTCGTCGAAGAACTCGACGAAGTGCCCGATGACAACACGGTGATCTTCAGCGCCCACGGCGTGTCCCAGGCGGTGCGGCAAGAAGCCGAACGGCGCGGGCTGAAGGTGTTCGATGCGACCTGCCCGCTGGTCACCAAGGTGCACCTGGAAGTGGCCCGGCACTGCCGCGCCGGGCGCGACGTGGTGCTGATCGGCCACGCCGGCCACCCGGAAGTGGAAGGCACCATGGGCCAGTGGAATCGCGAGAAGGGCACCGGCCAGATCTACCTGGTCGAGGACGTGCAGGACGTGGCCACGCTGGTCATCGACCAGCCGGAAAACTTCGCCTACACCACCCAGACCACGCTGTCGGTGGACGACACCCGCGGCATCATCGAGGCCCTGCGTACGCGTTTCCCGGCCATGCAGGGGCCCAAGAACGACGATATCTGCTACGCCACCCAGAACCGCCAGGACGCGGTACGCGACCTGGCCAAGCGCTGCGACCTGGTGCTGGTGGTGGGCTCGCCGAACAGCTCCAACTCCAACCGCCTGAGCGAACTGGCGCGGCGCGAAGGCGTGGAGTCCTACCTGATCGACGGCGCCGACGAAATCGACCCGGCCTGGGTGGCCGGCAAGCAGCACATCGGCCTGACCGCCGGCGCTTCGGCGCCGCAGGTGCTGGTCGACGGCGTGATCGCACGCCTGAAGGAACTCGGTGCCAGCGGCATCGGCGAACTGGACGGTGAACCGGAGTCGATGGTGTTCGCACTGCCCAAGGAACTGCGGCTGCGCCTGGTCGACTGACATTGCGTGGGTACCGCCCGTTGGTCGGTACGGCGGTAGGTACCCACCGTTGGTGGATGCGCCCAAACGACCAGGGCCCGCGCAAGCGGGCCCTGGTCATTACAGGCTTTGCCGGATCCAACCAATCGCGTAGTCATGACCTTTGGCCATGGGGCAGGGCAGCACGCCAGGACTACGATCGAAGGCCTCCCCCCGCTGGAGCCTTGCCGATGACCCTGCGTGCCACCCTCCTGTCGGTGCTGTTGGCACTGTGCGCCGCCAACGTGCAGGCGCAGACGCCTCCGCCGCGGGACGTCGCCTTCCCGGGCCTGCTGCGCATCGACGTGGATGCGCGCGATATCGGCCGGCGCATCTTCAGGGTCAAGGCCACCGTGCCGGCCAGGCCGGGCAGGCTGACCCTGCTGTACCCGCAGTGGCTGCCCGGTGCGCATTCGCCCAGTGGCCCGATCGACAAGCTGGCCGGGCTGGTGGTCACGGCCAACGGCACGCCGCTGGCGTGGACGCGCGATCCCTACGATGTGTATGCCTTCAGCGTGGAGGTGCCGCAGGGCGCCAGCGAAGTGGTGGCGCAGTTCCAGTTCCTGTCCCCGCAGGGCGGCAACCAGGGCCGGGTGGTGATGACCCCGGACATGCTCAACCTGCAGTGGAATGCCACCTCGCTGTATCCGGCCGGGGTGGTCACCGCCAACATCCAGGCCCAGGCCAGTGTGATGCTGCCGCCGGGCTGGGCCTATGCGACCGCGCTGGACACCGAACGCCGCGACGGCGACACGGTGCTGTTCAAGCCGATCAGCTACGACCATCTGGTCGATTCGCCGCTGTTCGCCGGGCGCCATTACCAGCGGTTCGACCTGGACCCGGGCGCCAGGGTGCCGGTGCACCTGAACGTCTTTGCCGACGATGCCAAATCGCTGCTGGCCAAGCCCGAACAGCTGCAGGCGCACCGCGCGCTGGTACGGCAGATCTACAAACTGTACGGCGCCCGCCATTTCGACCGCTATGAATTCCTGCTGGCACTGACCAGCAAGCTCGGCGGGATCGGGCTGGAGCACCAGCGTTCCAGCGAGAACAGCGCCGGCACCGATTACTTCACCGACTGGGACAAGAGCTGGCTCGGCCGCGACCTGCTGCCGCACGAGTTCAACCATTCCTGGAACGGCAAGTACCGGCGCGGCGCCGACCTGGCCACGCCCAATTTCAACGTGCCGATGGGCGACAGCCTGCTGTGGGTATACGAAGGCCAGACCCAGTTCTGGGGCCAGGTGCTGGCCGCGCGTTCGGGCCTGTGGAGCGTCCAGCAGGCCCGCGACACCCTGGCCAATGTGGCGGCCACCTACGACCGCGGCCGCCCCGGGCTGGCCTGGCGCACCCTGCAGGACACCACCAACGACCCGACCATCGCCCAGCGTCGCGCGCTGGCCTACCGCAACTACCAGATGAGCGAGGACTATTATTCCGGCGGCCAGCTGCTGTGGCTGGAAGTGGAAGGCAAGCTGCGCGCGCTGACCGGCAACAAGCGCAGCCTGGACGATTTCGCCAGGGCGTTCTTCGGTACCCACGACGGCGACTGGAACGTCAATCCATACACCTTCGACGAGGTGGTCGGCACCTTGAACGGCATCGCCGCCTACGACTGGGCCAGCTTCCTGCGCACGCGGCTGGATGGGCACGGCCCGCTGACCGGCGGGCTGGAAGCGGCCGGCTGGACGCTGGTCTACACCGACACCCCCAACGAAGCGTTCAAGGCGCAGGAAACCCGCGCCCACAACACCAACCTGCTGTACTCGCTGGGCCTGGCGGTCAGCGCCGGCGGCGCGCTCACCGACGTGGTGTGGGACAGCCCGGCGTTCAATGCCGGGCTCGCCCCGGGCATGAGCGTGCTGGCGGTCAACGGCCGGGTGTTCAAGGGCGATGACCTGAAGGAAGCGGTCACCGCGGCGAAAACCGGCAAGGCGCCGATCACCCTGCTGGTGAAGAGCTTCGACCGCATCGATACGGTCAGCCTGGATTACCACGGCGGCCTGCTGTACCCGTCGCTGCAGCGCATCGCCGGCAAGCCGGACCGGCTGGCCGAGTTGTGGAAGGCGCACTGAGCGCGAGGTAGCAATCAATGTCGTGCTGCCCGCTGGCGCGCCGCGTGCGCGCCGGTGCACACCGGCAGGCGGCGTCAGCGTAGCTGCAGGGTCAGCAGGAAGTAGCGCCCCAGCGGGTCGTCGCGTCCCCGCGCCAGGCCGCCGTTGCCGACCAGGTGGTTGACCGGCGGCGCATCGAACAGGTTGTGCACGTCCAGCGCCAGCGCGACCCGCGGCCCGAGCTGGCGGCCCAGGTGCAGGTTCCAGTACAGCCGGTCGGGATTGTTGCAGCGCTGCTGTTCGCGTTGCAGCGGCGGGCAGGCCTGGCCGGGCAGCCAGGCACGGGTGCGGCCGATGTAGTTGGCGCGCACGGCGATATCCCAGTGCGGGTTCTGCCACTGCGTGCCGAACACGGCCGCATGGCGCGGGGTGGCGTGGCCGCGCAGGTCGACCGCTTCGCCCTGGGCGCGGAAGCGGCGCAGTTCCTGCTGCCGCAGTGCGTCCAGCGTCAGCTGCCACTGGCCATCGGCGCCGGTGGCCTGGCGGTAGTCGCCGCGCAGCACCCAGTTGCGCGAAACGGTGCGGCCGATATTGTCGAAGGACAGGCGCAGCGACTGCAGGTGCCCGGCCTCGTCCAGTGCCCACAGCCGGCGGTTCCACTGCGCATCCTGCGGGCGCAGCGCCAGGATCTCGTTGCGCAGCTCGACCCGGGTGTGGGTCAGCGACAACGACAGCGCGCTGGCCGGTGACCAGGTCACGCCCAGCGCATGGCTGCGCGTGGTTTCTGGTTTCAGATTGCGGTTCTCCACCACCGCCACGTCCAGTACGCAGCCCTGCGTGGAAGGCTGGGCGCAGGGCGGCAGCGCACTGGAGGGCGGCAGCACCACCGCGTCGTCATCGGCCGGCGGCCGGCGCCGTTCGAACAGGCTGGGCGCACGGTAGCCGCGGCCGCTGGACAGCAGCCACGACCAGTGCGCCGACGGGCTCCAGCGCAGGCCGGCACGCGGCGAGAACGCGTTGTCGCCGGCATCGCGGTCCCAGCGTGCGGCCACATCCAGCCGCAGCGTGGCTGCCAGCGGCAGGCCGAGTTCGGTGTACACCGCACTGGACGGCCGCGACAGCCGGCGCTGCTCCAGCGGCAGGCCCAGCGCCAGCTTGCCTTCGCCCAGCAGCGCATCGGGCTGCGCGGTCCAGGTTTCATGGCGCAGGTCGATGCCGGCCGCCCACTGCGCCGCGCCACCGGGCAGCGCCATCAGGTCGCGCTGCAGCCCCCACCAGGCCTGCCATTGCTCGGTGCGCCCGCGGTTGCCGATGCGGGGAAACAACAGCGCGGCCTGCTGCGGCGGCAGCGGCGTGAAGCCGGGCACGAAGCCCTGGCGGGTGGCGGCGAACAACTGTTCGGTACGCACCGCGCCTTCGGTGACCAGCAGCACCTCGCTGTGCTGCCGGCCCACGCCAGCCTCCCAGCGGCGCCCGGGCTGGTTGCGGCCGACGCCGACGGTGAGGTCGGTATCGGTGGCCTGCACCCGCGGGCGCACGATGCCGCCTTCCTGGAAGACATGGTTGATCAGCAGGCCATTGCCCAGGTGCAGGGCGGCGGCGGTGGCGCCCAGTTCGAAACGCTGCCGGTTGCGACTGGCGCGCGCTTCGGCATACGCGTATCGGCCCAGGCCGAGTTCGCGCCGATAGCGGCCGTATGCCGCCAGCGTGGAGGCGGCCGGCTGCAGCGATCCGGGCCGCGCACTGTCATACCAGCAGCCGTCGTCGTCGCGCTGCAGGGGCGCCGGGCACAGCGCGGCGGGCAGGTAGTCGCCATCGATGCTGAGCAGGCCGATCGGATAGCGGTCCTGTTCGCGATGCCAGGCGCGGCGGTCGCCGCCCACATGCTGGGCGCGCTGCAGGTCCAGCCCGGCGAACCAGCGGTCGCCGTTGGCGCGGCTGCCGCCGCCGGCCAGCTGCAGCCGCTGCTGGTCGCCGTCGCCGCGGCTGCTGACCCCGGACTGCAGCATCGCCTCGGCACCGTCGGCGTGGTCGCGCAGGATGATGTTGACCACCCCGGACATCGCATCGGCCCCATAGATCGCCGAGGCGCCGCCACGGACCAGTTCGATGCGCTCGACGAAACTCAATGGGATGCCACCCAGGTCGGTCAGCGCGCCGTCGTTCAACGACACCATCGGATAGCGCGGCAGGCGCCTGCCGTTGACCAGGAACAGGGTCGCACGCGGCCCCATGCCATCCAGGCTGGTGGTGGCCGCCGCACCGGACGGCAGGTACAGCGAATCGCCGCTGCCGGAGGTGGACAGCGGCGAATGCCCGGTCATGCCGGGCAGGTGGCGCAGCAGGTCGAACAACGAGCCGTAGCCGCTGCGCAGGATCTCATCGCGCTCGATCAGGGTGACCGGCAGGGTGGTCTGCAGCGAGCTGCGTGGCAGGCGGCTGCCGGTGACCTGCACCGGCGCCAGCTGCACCTGCGGCGCGCTGCCCGGTGCCGCAGGCGTGGCCGCACGGGCCGGCGTACGCGCGGCCGCCGCCGCAACTGCAGGTGCGGTACGGCGCACCACGAACACGCCATCGGCGGTCTGTTGCACCTTGACCGGCAGGCCGGCCAGCAACTGATCCAGCGCGGCGGCCGGCGCCTGCCGGGTATGGAGGCCGGCCGTCTGCAGCCCGGCCAGTTCGCCGGCATCGAACACCAGCAGCTGGCCGCTCTGGCGCGCCCAGTGCTGCAGTGCCGTGGCCAGTGTGCCGCGTTCGATCCGGTAACCGATCGGCGCCGGCGTGCCGCCGGCTTCGGCGCGCGGCGGCAGCGCGGCGCACAAGGCGATGCCGAGCGCACCCAGGCGCAGCCATCGCCACAGCCGGAGCGTGACCTGCATCGACGGCCTGCTCAGGGCTGGCGGTGCAGTTCCACTGCACCGTCCGCGCGTTGCCGTGCGGCGATCGACCAGCCCAGCGCCAGTGCCCGCAGCAGGTGCTGCGCATCACCGGCGCGGAAGGTGCCGCTGACCGCCAGCGATGCCAATGCCGGGTCGTTGACCACCAGCGGCGTGGCGCTGTAGCGGTTCATGCGCTCCACCACTTCCTGCAGGGGCGCGCCGTCGAACACCAGTTGCCCGTGCAGCCAGCCTTCGGCGGCCGGCCGCGACAGGGCGGCCGCCGGCTGGATCCGGCCCGAGGGCAGCACCTGCACCTGTTGCCCCGGCTGCAGCAGGTACCGGCTGGCCTGCGCGCCGCTGCTGGTGACCTCCACCGCGCCTTCCAGCAAGGCCACATCGACCCGGCCGTCGCCGCGCCGTTCCACCTGGAAGGTGGTACCGATGTCGCGCAGGGTGCTGTTGCCCGCATGCACCCGCAACGTCTTGGCCGACGGCGCGACCTGCAGCTGCACCCGGCCGCGTTCCAGGTCGATGCGCCGCCCGCGCCAGCCCACCCGCGCAGCCAGCGCCGCGCCGGCATCCAGCGTGGCGATGCTGCCGTCTTCGAGCGTGCGCTGCTGCGGCACGCGGCTGTCGTTGGCGTAGTGGTGGGTGGCAGGGTTGCCATCGATGGCGAACAGGCCGCCGCCGATCACCGCCACGCACAGCCCGGCGGCGATCGCCAGGCGCGGCAGCCAGCGCCGCCGGGCCGGGTGGGCATGGTGGGCCACCTGGGCGCGAAGCCCGGCGTCATCGGCCAGCAGCGCGGCCTGCTGGTGCAGGGTTTCGGCCTGCGCCCAGGCGTGCACGTGGTCGGGGTGCTCGGCCAGCCAGTCCTCGAACGCATCGCGCTCGGCACCGGTGCAGTCGGCTGCTTCCAGCCGCGCCACCCATTCGCTCGCACGCTGGAAGGTCTGTTCGTCGGGGGTGTGCTCGGCAACGCGCATCACGTCTCTCCGTCCTTGCGGAAGCTGTCGGGGCCCAGTTCCTTGCGCAGTCCCTGCAGGGCGCGGGCGATGTGTTTTTCCACCGTGTTGGCGGTGATTCCGCAGTGGCGCGCGATCTGGGTATAGCTCATGCCGCTGACGCGGTTGAGCAGGTATACCTGGCGGCAACGCTCGGGCAACTTGAACAAGGCCTGCCGCAGCAGCGCCAGCATCTGCCCGGATTCGGCCTGGCGCAGCGGCCCGGGAGTACTGCCGGCGGGAGTGTCGGGGGCGTGGTCGTCCAGCAGCGGCAGGTGCATGCGCGCCGGCGGCGACCGGCCGCGATCGGCCAGCCGGTTGCGCGCGATCCGGTACAGCAGCAGGCGCAGTTCGCCGGTACCGTGCGCGCGGTAGCGGATCAGGCGCTCCATGCAGTCCTGGGCGATGTCCTCGGCGTCTTCGGCACTGGCGCCACGCGCGCGCAGAAATGCGCACAGCGGTTCGCGCTCATCGCGCACGAAGACGGCGAATGCCTCCGGCAGCGGTACCGGCTCGGACACGCGATGGATCACGGGGGGCGGGGAAGACACTGCATGACCTGGGGCGGCATCGAGTGACAGGCACCCGAGTATTACGCGAGGTTGACAGGATGGGAAAGGCCATCAGTCGTATCCCGACCAATCTGAATGAGTTTAGATTTTTCGGTGCCACCGACTGGGGGTGATCGAGGCCACTGGTCGTTTTCCCGGATGTCCGCCGGCTTGTGCGGACGGACCAATCTGGAGAGAGACGCAATGAAACAATCGGTATTGAGCGTGGCGCTGGCAGGCGTACTGGGTGTGTTGGCGGTCGGTGCGGCCGGTGACGCAGCGGCGATGAACTACCACGTGCGCGGTGACCGGGTATATCTCAGCGGCGGGGTGACCTATGCCGATGTGATGTCGCTGCCGGCACTGCTGGCCAAGGCGCAGGCCGAAGGCCGCCCGATCCGCGAGGTGGTGCTGCGCACCTCCAACGGCGGTGCGTTGATCGCCGGCGAATGGCTGCAGGGCGTGATCCGCACCGCCGGATTGAACACCATCGTGTCCGGCCATTGCATCTCCTCCTGCTCGATCATGCAGTCCGGCGGCGTCGAGCGTTACCTGGGCGGCGACCTGCCGATCGTGGACTCGGTGCAGATCCACGCCGCCAGCAGCGGCGGCAAGGTGATCTATACCCCCTCGGCGCGCATGACCCAGATCTATGCCGGCAACTACGGCGGCGGCATGGACGCCGGCCTGCTGCACAAGGCCATGTATGAAGTAGTCCAGCCCAACGGCCTGCTGGTGTTCTCCGACCCGGCACGCGCCACCGGCGCCCCGGTCAGCTTCGATCCCGACGGCAGCGGCAGCAAGCGCGAAACCTTCCCCGGCCAGGACATCTTCAGCAACAACATCGTCACCGCCGCCGGCTACCGCGATCCCGGCGACACCTTGAACGTGGCCGCCAATGTCACCGGCGACATCAACCCGGCCTACCTGCGCACCGGGCGCCAGCTGCAGGCCTTGGTCGACGACGACTTCGCGCGCTGGAACACCAACGCCGGTTCCACCTACATGACCGTGGCCCAGGCCATCTACAACCTGTCCGGCCAGGGCCCGCAGAACATCGGCACCGATTCGGTGCAGGACTATCTCAATGACCCGGGCATCCAGGCCCTGTTGCTGTCGCGCCTGCGCCTGGGCGACCTTGACGCCTCCACGCTGGACGATGCGATGGGCGTCATCCGCGTAACCAATGGCGCCACCTGGCGCACCGCAGCGACCACCGGCGCGGATTTCATGCTGGTCGACAACGGCACCATCGCCCTGGAAGGCGGCGCGCTGCGCGCCTCCGAAGTGCGCGTGATGGCCGCCGGCATGCTGGTCGGCCACGGCGATGTGGCCGGCACCGGCATGGATTTCGACGCACTGGCCAACGGCACCGGCCCCTCGTGGCGCGAGGACGGCTTCAACCGCCTGCGCGTGTTCGGCACCCTGATGCCGCGCGGTGGCGACCTGGTCACCCATGGCTACGTCAACATCATGCCCGGCGGCAAGGTGCTGTTCGATGTGACCGAGAACGGCGGCAGCGCCGGCGGCCGCCTGCGCGTGGGCAGCTTCTTCGATGACGGGCAGAACGACGGCGCGCTGGTGATCGCCAAGGGCGCCTACCTGGAGTTGAACGTGGCGCAGGGTTTCTACGGCACCGACTACCGCCGCGACCTGGTGCAGGGCCCGATCTACCAGCAGGGCTTCCAGGAGGTGGTGCGGCTGGGCGATACCGGCTACACCGCCAACCTGGCCAACGGCGACGTGTTCCGCCCACGCCACAACTCGCTGCTCAGCTTCAACGTGCAGCAGACCGCCGACGGCCTGTGGCTGACCGCCAACCCCGGCTTCGAGCAGATCGGGTTGTTCACCAGCGCCACCGCAGGCGATGGCCTGGGCCGCGCGCTGGCCAGTGCCGCCGACGGCAACAATGCCGCGCTCAGGCCGCTGCTGGGCGCGCTGCAGTTCGCCGACCGCGACATCATCCAGCAGCAGGCCGGCAGCCTGCGCGGCGACGCCCACGCCACCCTGCGCCTGGCCGACACCGCACTGGTGGGCAGCATCGGCAACGTGGTGCAGCAGCATCAATTCTCGCTGCGCAGCAGCGGCGGCGATGCCGGTGGCCTGGCCATGCAGGCCGCGCAGGCCGCCTCGGCGCAGCCGGGCATGGCCAATGCCAGCCTGTTCAACCAGCTGGCCATGCACCTGGTGGCGCCCAGTGGCGAAGCGGCCGATGCCAGCGGCGACAGCGGTCGCCGCAACCTCGGCGTATGGGGCAGGGGCTTCGGCAGCCAGGGGCGGATCGAAGGCGGTGACGGCGTTGCCGGCATGACCCATACCGTGGGCGGCATCGTGCTCGGTGCCGACACCCGCATCGCCGATGATCGCGTGACCTTGGGCGTCAGCGTTGCCGCCGCGGACATGTCGACCAAGGGCCGCGACGGCACCGAGTTCAGCGGCGACGTACGCGCGCTGGACGTGGGCGGTTACCTGGATGCCAGCTATGCGCGGGGCTTCCTGTCGTTCTCGGCGCGTTACACCGACCTGCGCCACGACACCCGCCGCAGCATCGCCGGCCTGGACGGCCTGGACGGCCTGGACGGCCTGGACGGCCCGCTGCGTGCCAAGTACAGCAACGATGCGGTATCGGCACGGCTGGAGCACGGCTTCACCTTCACCACCGGCAATGGCCTGGTGATCCAGCCGCTGCTGCCGGTGGTCGACTATGCGCGCACCTCGGCCACCCGCTTCGATGAAGGGCAGGGCGCCGGCGCCCTCACCGGCCGCAGCGACAGCCTGGAGAGCATCCGCGTCGGCGCCGGCCTGCAGCTGTACAAGACCTTCGCCGGGCGCAATGGCGAGCGCATCACCCCGCATGCCCGGGTGGTCTGGCAGAAGGAACTGGGCGACACCCGGGCCCAGTACAGCAACGCGTTCAGTGCCGCGCCGGAGCTGGTGTTCGGCGCGGCCAGCCAGCAGGTGGGCGAGCGCGTGCTGGCCTGGAACGTGGGCGTGGCCAGCCGGGCCAGCGAACGGCTGTCGATCATGCTCGACTACGTCGGGCAGCGCCGCGACGGCCAGGACCAAAACGGGGTGATGCTGGGCCTGGGCTACCGGTTCTGACCACAGGGGGCGTTCCGGCCCGGCCTGGCTGGCGGCGGACGCCCCCTGCCAGGCCGGCCCGCAATTGACCATTCCGGCCGCCGCCCCGTAGAATTGCCTGCTCAGCCGGAATAGCTCAGTTGGTAGAGCGGCGCATTCGTAATGCGTAGGTCGTAGGTTCGATTCCTATTTCCGGCACCATGTACATCAAGCACTTAGGCTGCCTTCGGGCGGCCTAAGTGCTTTTCAGGGATGCGCACGAACACGGTTTGAGCACGAATGCTCAGTTCCCGTGCGACTTCTTGCCTTTGCGCGCCTTCGCTGAAGACGAGCCGCCGCGCAGCTCTAGGTACTCGGCAAGTAGGTTTTGCGGTGCAATTCCCAGTGCTTCGGCGAACTCGACCAGCTCCACGGCGTCAATGCGACGCTCACCGCGCTCGCATTTCGAGACGAAAGTCTGTGTGTTTCCCAGTCGGCTCGCCAAATCCACCTGCGACACTCCCGCGCGCTTACGAGCCGCTTTTAGAACGGCTAGTAAAAGCTGGTAGTCAGAGTTGTGAGTTGATTGAGGCATCGTGCGATGACTTGATGGTCATCACACGCTAAAGTTCGGATTGGAATAGTCCAAAAAAGACTATTCATCAATCAACAAAGGAATGCATATGAAGCGGATAGGGGTTCTTCTGGTCGTCTTGTTGGTTCTTGCCTGGATCGGGTCAAGGATCATTCCGCGCAGCGAGCCCGCAGTTGCTGCCGCGCCTACTGCAGTGGCCAAGCTGCCACAGAAGCAGGCCGAGAAATCAGGCGCGACGGAAGCCACGCCGGACGCCAACATGACGGCTGCAGAGAAGAAGGCGCAGCAAGAGAAGTGGTTCGGCGCCGAGACGATCATAGCGGCCGAGCGCGCAGTAAAGACCCAGCTGAAGGACCCGGAGGCCGCGCAGTTCCGGAACGTGCGCGCCAACTACACCGATGAATTCGGCGTTGTCGCCTGCGGGGCAGTCAACATTAAAAGCGAGTTCGGGGGATACACTGGCTTCCGAAAATTTGTATTCGGTGATGGGCGAGTGATCCTGGAAAAGAGGGATGACGTTAGCGGCGCGTGGTCGAGAGCTTGCCTTTAGATGAACTAGTCAGCCCGGCGGCTTCCGCACGATACCGGTCTCGCTGTGCGTCATCCAACAGGGCGAGGTGTCGCTTCTGGCCGGCTAGACGAGCTTTCAGCGTGGGGTCACCGGGATTCAGTTCGAACTGCGCCTGCGCCGCACGCATCTTGCGGTGCTGCTTGTTTGGCGCGCGACTGATGCCATTCCGCCATGCTCGTCCTGTTATGACCTTTGCTTCAGTGGCTCGGAAAACACGATTCTTCTCTTCTTTGATCGTTAGACCAAATCGCCGCAGCAAGCGAGTTATCCAGCTGATATCGGTGTGTCCGAACCCCTTTCCTGTGATTCCCATGTCATCGATGTAGAGCGTAAAGACGCCCCCACGGCGGCAAACCCTCTCGTCAATGGCGTCGAAAGCTTCTCGAAAGGCCCAGAAGGATATGAGTGGACTAGCTGGACTACCTGTCGCCAAATGTCCGTCGCAGCACAGCAGGCTGGCAAGCGTCTCCGCCACGTCTCTTGGCTGCTTCAAACGAAGCTCAAAGAAACGAGTGATGCGATCAATTGACGCAGACTGATAGAACGAGTCGATGTCCATCGTTATCGTGCACCCGTCCTCTTCAACGTGTGCGCTCGAATTGCTGAGGTATGAGTGGCCGACTCGAGCGGAATGAAGATAATCAGGTAGTTCGATTCGCCGCAGGAGTTCAAGAACGTAAGCTTGGAACTCTTTTGCGCGCTTCGCAGGAGCTTCAATCATTCGCTCCTTGCCAGGCTTCGACCTGTCAATATACCTTCTAAAGTTCTCTGGATTTCGGCAGAATTGTCTCAGCTGCCCCGTTGTCCCAGCCCAGTGCAACAGTTCCGCGAGGCTTGTATGACTCTTCATTCCATATAAGGGCGACAAAGCGATGGGGTACCGCTCAGTCCGCTTCTTTGCCTTCGTGGCCTTCTTCGCTCTCGGCTCGGTCATTTCCAATAGTCCATGAGAGAACGCTTAGTAACTTGCGGGCGCGACTTCTGCGGACATCCGACTCTCCTTCTAGTGCCTCCATGAAGCTGAGGAAGGTAGAGGCGGGTACATCGAATGTATTGGCGTATTTATTTAATACGTCGAGGCTTACCTTTTTTTCGCCTCGCTCAAGTTCTGACAAGTAGGACTTTGATATTCCTAGTGCGTCAGCTAACTCGCCCTGTTTCATCCGGTGCACTTCCCGGACAATTCTTAGGGCTTTATTCAACATGATTATTCCAGATAGCGAAGGAGTGTCTGAGCTGTTCTAAGGGAGGGTGTTGATTTTGTCGTATCGTGCTTGCTGGTAGTCGGCCGAAAATCACAAATCGCGATCCATTAATTTCCAGATCACGCCAATTACCAAACGCATGAACCAAGGCTGCCTCAAAAAATCCTTAAAGCGGCCAATCAACTGCTGACGCCTGTCGTGCTTCCGACCGTTCTTCTTACGCATGGTCTTGTCTCGGTGTGGTGCCCAATTGCACCCCTTACGACACCTGAGACGGGGAAGCGTCAGTTTTTGCCCTCCAGTAGCCCACTGGCGTCGCACCTTGCCGACGCCACCTGAATCCCACGACCCTCGACCCTTGGACCATCGACCTCGGACCGACGTCGCCGCAGGAGCCTGTGGGGCTTTCGCCCCTCGAGCCTCTCGGCCCACAACGTGCAAGGATGATCCCCGTCACGACAGTTACAGGCTGCCAGAGCTGCATGACGGAGTCACGCTGTTGGCGAACATGTGTTCAGCTTGCATTTATTATTTTCGGGCGACCGCACGGGCTCACTACGTAGCCGGTGCCGTGTCCGGGTCCTCGGGGACAGCGGCTTTGCCGCCGGGTGGAGGTCGAGCGCCTCGCGCAGGGTGATACCGCGCGAACGCGCCCGGCGTCGCTCCTCGTTAGGGTTGCCCCCGCCGCGCATGCCGACCAGCGTCTGCCGGGCGGCGTCGCGGGCCTGCTTGGCGTCCATCGCGGGGTGGTCGCCCAGCTTCGTGCGGACCTGCCGGCCGTTGACGAGGGACTGTACGTAGAAGCTGCGCTTGTTGGCGGTGATGATGAGGTAGAACCCCCTCATCTCGGTGTCGGCGTACAGGAGCGACTTGCCCTGCTCGGGCCGGGGCGCCCTCTCGACGAGGGACTGGGTGATCTTCGACTTCCGAGACGGATTGCTGGCTGGTCTTCCATGCTGCTAGTTGCGGATGGGGCGTGTCCGCACGGGACACCCGGGGCCTGTCTGATGAACCGGCTTCAATGCCGCTTATGTTGCCGAGTCTTCTAGGAGTCAAAGGATGAAGACACTCCGCACAACGAGACTGGGCGAGCAGTCACCTGCAGTTGAGCTTAGAGGTGATCGATTAGCGATTGAAGTAGGTGGGTTGCAATCTTACGTACCAAGCTTGACACATCCCCATTTCTAACTCGGGATTGAGATCCGCTACTCTCAAGCATCACTGGCTTGGATGGGGGCGTAAGCTTCCCCGTCAAGGTGCGCCAAACAGGCATGTTCATTCGGAAGCGCGGGGATCAGCGTCGCGCATTCCCCCGCGCTCCGAACTTTGCTGCTGGAGCAGCCGTTCCGGAAGGAGTGTGTCAGGTCGACGAAAGGTCGCCTACGCTAAGTGTACTTGAAACGGCGCTGTGTATTGGGTGTGGTGTTGAAGCAATAATTGAGCTTTGTCTGCATGCGGTTAAGACGCATCGAGACCGCAGGCCTGCAGGAGGTCGTTGGAAGTAACTTCTTCATTGGAGCGAAGTTGCTTTCTCCATGCTTGATGATATCTGGACTGGAACTCAATCGCCTCGTCGAGAGTCTTGGCATATTTGTGTCGTGCGCACAAGCTTATGAACCTCTCAATAAACCCGTCGAGATATTCATGAGCGTTCTCGACTAGCGCGTCCGTCTGGCTTGGAGACTTGCCATCATGAATTATCGAGTTGCGTGCGCGGTAAATCCTTTCAATCTGCCAGGTAATTCGCTTCTCGTGAGCAATGATTCGCTCATTCATATGCTCTCTTTTAGAAATTAGATGTGATATCTCAAAGCAGCGATTTTTAAGAAGGGCATAGTCCTCCGTCATCTTGTACAAATCGGTTCGAACTTCTTCGTGCGGTCCGCCAAGTAGTGCAAGGGCTAGCTTTTGATGCGGTCTCCAGTCCGGCTGTTGTACGCGCTTCAGCAGCTCGGAAGTGCCTTTCCGGTTCCACCGATAGAGGTCGCCCGCTAAAGCGAAGAGGAGGCGATCAAAGTACCCGTGGTTGAGGAATGGCATGATGAGTTTCAGTACCCCTCGAAGCTTTGAGTCTGATGCCCTTGGCACCAGTACTTCCATGCCAGTCCACAAGTTTATGAGTTGAGCCTCCGCGCTGGTCGCCTCCTGTGCCGAGCCATGCAGCCTTACAACGCTAATGAAGCGATCGAAGGACTGACGATCAGCGAAGCTGAGCCCATTCATTGCTTCTGCAAGTTTCTGCGAAGCTTTTGTTGGCAGGCTGTCCCGAGAGCGCTTGGCTCCGGATGTCGCGGCATTGACTTTGACGACTACCCCCTCGTGATTAATGGATAGTGCTCCGGGTTGCCAGTGAATTTTGCGCTTGTGATGAAAGAGAGCGAACATGTCGGATAGCCGCTCCAGCCTCTTCTCTGCGTCGTTCTTTGCGGTATAGGGGTCCTTCGCGGTCACATCGCAAACCGCAACAAGTAGGTCATCCTCATTTGGAGAAAACCCTTGCTCCTGAGCGATGGCGGTTTTGTCGTCTTCGTTGTCGGGGAGGTGAATTCTAAAATACAGGGCTGATGCTTCTGTTTCTTTAATTATCTTGGGTGCCGTGAAAAGCACATCGTAGTTATGTTGGCGCATATCAAAGGGGTGGAAGAAGATGGCTAGGTGGGCTGGCTCTGACAGTCCTGCGGATCCGTCGTAAAACACTGAGGACTGAGTGGCAATGTGTTCCTTGCTGTAGCCAAGCGAAAGCATGGCGGATACCCAGCTTTTAGCGGCGGTACGGATATCCGACTTTTGTTTGTCAGAAGAGCAGAGCTTAATTATTTGATGCTGTAACTCGTTGGTGTATCTAGATCCCTTAAGTACGTTTATCAGTAGCGACAGCCGTACGCGGATGTCAGAGAGCTTTTCTTCTGGGCTAAAGGATAGGTAAAATCCTGGCTCAAAGGGAAGTAATTGTTTTGCCACGGGGTCTGACTTAATTATTGCAGCCAGTTCCTCAAGGACGGATGTGAGTCGTTTCCTGTCCATGGATCCACTTTCGATGTGCCCGATTATTAACAGGGCCTCGGCTCCGAGGCTGCTAGGGCTCATGACTCTGGGCTTATAGGTTGCCGGAGTGTATTCGTACAGCAGCTCGTCAAGGCACTGTGCAAAAAATACTGCGCCTTTGGCGTCGGCATCAATTCCGGATGGTTGCCTGAATCTCATTGGCGAATCGTCCTTGCAATTGTTTAGGCTTGGGCTCGCCTTGGGCAATCATCCTGCCATGTTGGCGCGCACCGTTATTGCGCTTTAAGAGCGCTAATTGGCTGAATTTGCGAGCTGGACAGCCTGTCGTGTAATGATGAACTTGCGAGTCCCCTTGCTGCCGTAATCAAGTCGAAAAATTCCAAGCTCTACCAGGGTGGTCAAATCGTCTTCTATGAATCGTGTTTCTTGAACCTCAAGCTGGCCTGCACCGCTAAGAAAGTGATAACTGGTCGAATTGATAGACTTACGTTCCCATAGTTCGTTCGCGCCGGAATCAGCGAACTGTTTGACAATCGAAATTGCCTGGGCAGAAAGGGCTCCGTGGGGCCGCACAGATGTCGCTAGGTCAGAAAATGTCTGTATGTGGGACGCGACCGATGCCAGGACCTCATCCAGTGAATTAAGCCGAAGGAGGAGTTCTTGGTGGTTTAGCGAAAGTAGGGATTTAAGGTGAACTGCGAGCATCTTATTGCGCTCTATATCTTGCGCCACATCCTCGTGGTGCTTAGCTCGTAACCATTCGATGAACTCAGAAAGCTGCGTTGCTGAGCTTTCGTTCTTGTAGTTGCTGAGAAGCCCAACAATGGTCGCGAAGCTTGTAGCTACCGTTAGCGGATCCACTCAACTCTCCTTGTATAACGCAGTCTAATTTTGACGGTTGGCGCAACTTGCTCATCTTGGCGAATCACCCCGAGCGCGGTGGAGTTATGGGATTGGCAAGTTCACGAACTATGGCCCTGACAATCTAAGGATAGCGCAGCCTGTGTTGCCGCTGCTAAGGTCTTGTGCCGTCTGGCTTATGAGGCACTTAACGCTTCCGTGGGTTGGGTTAAGTCGTTGTTTTATAACCTTTTCGATGTGTTTCAACCGCGCTTATCTAATGCGATGCTTCTCGGTATGGACTTCCGCGGTGGAATGTCCGTATAGATAAGGCGTGTCCTCGTCCTCGTTCGCAGCGGCGACTGTTGGGGTGGAGTTGTCCGCAACCCTAGGCTTAGTTGGCGCTTACCATCAGTCGGGTCAGTTCCGTGGCAACGGTCCATGCCGGTCCGGTCGGCCGGAGTGGGGTGCATCCATTGAGCTGCTGGCGCTTGGATCGCTCGCCGGAGTCAGCCGGCTGGGTTCGTAGTGCGTAGGCCACAGGTTCGACTCCTGTTTCCCGCCCCAGATTCAGCGAAAAGCCCCGGCCTTGGGCGGGGCTGTTTTTTTTTACCGTCTGCGCGCCGCGCGTAGGCGTTCAACCCCGTTCGGCGCGCAGCACAGAACAACAGCTGCCGCAGGTAACCGCCGGCGCAGCCGGTCAGCATGCCCATTCCGAGTGTTGGTCGTAGTGTGGCGGACGGCTGTACGGCGACTCAGGTGTATGGCGTGGCTCCGCACCGCCCGCCAGTAAGATGGGGCGCATACCGGATCCTTCCGCGGAGCCCTCATGAACGTCGCCGTCTTCAGCGCACGCCCGTACGACCGTCGATTCCTCGATGAGGCCAACCAGCGCGATGGCACGGGGCGGGCGTGGGAGTTCCTGTATTTCGACGCGGCCCTGGACGTGCATACCGCCGCGCTGGCGCAGGACTGCACGGCGGTCTGCGTGTTCGTCAACGACCGCCTGGATGCGCCGGTGCTGCACGCGCTGCACGCCCTGGGCGTACGCGCGGTGCTGCTGCGCTGCGCGGGTTTCAATAATGTCGATGTTGCCGCGGCCGAGCAGCTGAACCTGTTCGTGGCGCGGGTGCCGGCGTATTCGCCCGAGGCGGTGGCCGAGCATACGCTGGCGCTGGTCATGACCCTCAACCGCCACACCCATCGGGCCTACAACCGGGTGCGCGAAGGCAACTTCATGCTCGACGGGCTGCTTGGCCGCACCCTGCACGGCCGGACCGTCGGCATCGTCGGCACCGGCAAGATCGGCCTGGCTACCGCGCGCATCTTCAAGGGCATGGGCTGCACGGTGCTCGGCCATGATCCGTACCCGGCGCCCGGGTTCGAGGGCATCGGCGAGTCCGTGACGCTGGACGTGCTGCTGGCGCGCGCCGACATCGTCTCGCTGCACTGCCCGCTGACGCCCGATACCCATCACCTGATCAATGCCGGCTCGCTGGCGCGGATGAAGCCCGGCGCGATGCTGGTCAATACCTCGCGCGGTGGGCTGGTGGATACCCAGGCGGTGATCCAGGCGCTGAAGTCGCGCCACCTGGGGCACCTGGCCATCGATGTGTACGAGCAGGAAAGCGCGCTGTTCTTCCAGGACCGGTCGGGCGAGATCATCGATGATGACGCGTTCCAGCGCTTGATGACCTTCCCCAACGTACTGGTCACCGGGCACCAGGGCTTCTTCACGATGGAGGCGCTGCAGGAGATCTCGGCGATCACGCTGGGCAACCTGAACGATTTTGCCGCTGGCCGGGCTTGCCCGAACCGGGTGGCGGCAGGCTGACGCGGGACGCTGCGGCCCCCTACATGTCTATACATGGATGGGGAGCATGCCGATTGTGGCGGCTTGGCGGGCACTGCGACAACGTGTCGCAGCCAAAACCGGGGCTTTCCTGCGCCGGATCATTGTCAATGCCTTTCTTAAATGATGCGTGACGGCCTAAAATTAGAGGGCTGACATGATCGTCTCCTGTGCCTGTCCCTTTGGACCGGCACACCCGGCGTTGGCCGGGGTGGGCGGGCGTGACCTGGCATTCCCTACGCAATTGGATCGACCGATGATTCCGTTGAACCCCCTGGGACGCTTTTTGCGTCCGGGCCTGCTGTTTGCGCTGTCCGTGTTCCTTACGGGCTGCAACTCGGCCATTCTCAACCCCAAGGGCCAGATCGGCCACGATGAGAAGACGTTGCTGATCACCGCCACGGTGCTGATGCTGCTGGTCGTCGTGCCGGTCATCATCATGACCCTGACCTTCGCCTGGAAGTACCGTGCGACCAACACCAAGGCCCGTTACGAGCCGAAGTGGTCGCATTCCACGGCGATCGAAGTGGTGGTGTGGTCGATCCCGTGCATGATCGTGCTGGTGCTGGCCGTGCTGACCTGGCGGTCCTCGCACGCGCTGGACCCGTACCGTCCGCTGGTGTCGGACAAGAAGCCGGTGGTGATCGAGGCCATTTCGCTGGACTGGAAGTGGTTGTTCATCTATCCGGAAGAGAAGATCGCCACGGTCAACGAGATCACCTTCCCGGTCGATACCCCGCTGAACTTCAAGATCACCTCCGATTCGGTGATGAATGCGTTCTTCATCCCGCACCTGGGCAGCATGATCTACTCGATGACGGCCATGGAGACCAAGCTCCACCTGATCGCCAACGAGACCGGCCAGTTCCCGGGCATGTCCTCGCACTACAGTGGCGCGGGCTTCAGCAAAATGCATTTCACCGCCCACTCGGTGACCGATGCGCAGTACCAGGAATGGCTGGCCAAGGTGCGCGCCACCAGCACCACCCTGGACAAGCCCGCGTTCGCCGCGCTGGTGGCCGAGAAGAACCACGACTGGCATCCGGTGACCTACTACGGCACCTCCGAAGCCGGCCTGTTCGACTGGGTGATCGCCAAGCACATGGGCGACAACCAGCACTACGGCATGAAGCACGACCACAAGGCCATGCAGCATGACGGCGCCGCGGGCGAAAGCCACGAAGGCCACGACATGCCGGCCAAGGGCAGTGCCCCTGACGAACCCGCCAAGCTGCCGGTCCATACCGACCAGCCCGCTGCCGCGGACGCCGCACACACTGCAGACGAGCACGCCGCCGCCGGCCATGCCGGTCACGCAGGCTCGGGAGAATGAGCATGAATCTGTTGGGTAAACTGACCTTTGCCGACATCCCGCACGACCCGATCATCATCACCACGCTGATCGGCGCGGGGATCGGCGGCCTGCTGGTGCTGGCCCTGATCACCAAGTTCAAGCTGTGGGGCTATCTCTGGAAGGAGTGGTTCACCTCGGTGGACCACAAGAAGATCGGCGCGATGTACCTGATCGTGGCCTTCGTCATGCTGCTGCGCGGCTTTGCCGACGCGATCATGATGCGGGTCCAGCAGGCGATGGCCGCCGGCGGCAACGAGGGCGTGTTGCCGCCGCACCACTACGACCAGATCTTCACCGCCCACGGCGTGATCATGATCTTCTTCGTGGCGATGCCGCTGATTACCGGCCTGATGAACGTGGTGGTGCCGCTGCAGATCGGCGCACGCGACGTGGCCTTCCCGTTCGTCAACTCGCTCAGCTTCTGGCTGTTCGTGGCCGGCGCGGGCCTGGTGATGATCTCGCTGGGCGTTGGTGAGTTCGCGCAGACCGGCTGGCTGGCCTTCCCGCCGTTGTCGGGCAAGGAATACAGTCCAGGGGTAGGTGTCGATTACTACATCTGGGGCCTGCAGGTGGCGGGCCTGGGTACCACGCTGAGCGGCATCAACTTCTTCATCACCATCCTGAAGATGCGCACCCCCGGCATGAAGATGATGCAGATGCCGGTGTTCACCTGGACCGCGCTGGTCACCAACGTGCTGATCATCGCCGCCTTCCCGGTGCTGACCGTCACCCTGGTGCTGCTGACCCTGGACCGTTACCTGGGCACGCACTTCTTCACCAATGACGGTGGCGGCAACGCCATGCTGTACATCAACCTGATCTGGATCTGGGGCCACCCGGAAGTCTATATCCTGGTGCTGCCGGCCTTCGGCGTGTTCTCCGAGGTGATCGCCACGTTCTCGCGCAAGGCGCTGTTCGGCTACAAGGGCATGGTCTACGCCACCGCCTGCATCGGCGTGCTGTCGTTCCTGGTCTGGCTGCACCACTTCTTCACCATGGGCTCGGGTGCCAACGTCAATGCCTTCTTCGGCATCACGACGATGATCATCTCCATTCCCACCGGCGTGAAGATCTTCAACTGGCTGTTCACCATGTTCCGCGGCCGCGTGCAGTTCACCACCCCGGTGCTGTGGACGATCGGCTTCATGGTCACCTTCACCATCGGCGGCATGACCGGCGTGATGCTGGCGATCCCGGCCATCGACTTCGTGCTGCACAACAGCCTGTTCCTGATCGCCCACTTCCACAACGTCATCATCGGCGGCGTGGTGTTCGGCATGTTCGCCGGCATCACCTACTGGTGGCCGAAGATGTTCGGTTTCCGCCTCAACGAAACCTGGGGCAAGCGCGCGTTCTGGTGCTGGTTCATCGGCTTCTACGTGGCCTTCATGCCGCTGTACATTCTGGGCTTCATGGGCATGACCCGCCGCATGCAGAGCTACCCGAACCTGGAGTACCAGCCGCTGCTGGTGATCGCCATGTTCGGTGCGTTCATCATCGGCGCCGGCATCCTGTGCCAGGTGATCCAGATCGCCGTGTCGATCCGCGACCGCAAGAAGACCGCCGACCTGACCGGCGACCCGTGGGATGCGCGCACGCTGGAGTGGGAAACCTCTTCGCCGCCGTCGTTCTACAACTTCGGCGCGCTGCCCAAGGTCACCGAGCTGGACGATTTCTGGGAGCGCAAGCAGCGTGGCGAGGCGTGGGAACGCCCGGCCAAGTACACCGACATCCACATGCCGCGCAACACCGGCACCGGCGTGGTGATCGGCGCCTTCAGCCTGGTGTTCGGCTTTGCGATGATCTGGCACATCTGGTGGCTGGCCATCGTCGGCATGATCGGCATGATCGGCACCTTCATCTGGCGCACCTTCGACAAGGACGTGGATTACTACGTGCCGGCCGCCGAAGTGGAGCGGATCGAAAATGAGCACCGTCGCCACCTGGTGGCGCAGGGCCTGGTGAAATCGGAGCTGAAGGCATGAGCAGCACTATCCCCAACAGCATGAACCCTGGGCACGCCGCGCACGCGGCGGCCCACGGTCATGACGAGCACGAGCACCACGACACCGGCGGCAACACCGTGTTCGGTTTCTGGGTGTACCTGATGAGCGACTGCCTCATCTTCGCCAGCCTGTTTGCCACCTACATCGTGTTGTCCGGTGGCACCGATGGCGGCCCCGGCCCGAAGGACCTGTTCGACCTGAGCTTCGTGGCCTGGGAAACCACCTTGCTGCTGGTGTCCTCGCTGACCTTCGGCCTGGGCATGATCGCCCTGCACAAGCACAAGATCGGCCAGATGTACCTGTGGCTGGGACTGACCTGGCTGCTGGGCTTCGGCTTCATGGTCATGGAAGTGTGGGAGTTCAACCACTTGCTGCATGAGGGCTTCGGCCCGGACCACAGTGCGTTCCTGTCGGCGTTCTTCGCGCTGGTCGGCACTCACGGCCTGCACGTCAGTGCCGGCCTGCTGTGGCTGCTGATCATGTTCATCCAGATCAAGCAGAACGGCCTGACCCAGACCAACAAGACCCGCATGGCGTGCCTGAGCCTGTTCTGGCACTTCCTGGATCTGATCTGGATCGGCGTGTTCTCGGTCGTCTATCTGAATGGAGCGATGTAATGTCCGCACATGACAATCACGCACATGACCACGGCCACGGTGCCGGCGGCGAAAGCCATGGCAGCGTCAAGTCGTACCTGATCGGTTTCCTGCTGGCAGCGGTGCTGACCATCATCCCGTTCTGGGCGGTGATGCACGGCGACCTGCCGCGCTTCACCACCGGGGTGATCGTGGTGGTCGCCGCCGTGCTGCAGATCCTGGTGCACCTGGTGTTCTTCCTGCACCTGGACCGTTCCTCGGAACAGCGCTGGAACGTCAGCGCGGCGGCCTTCACCGTGGTGGTGATCGGCATCATCGTCGCCGGCTCGCTGTGGGTCATGCACAACATGAACGTGCACATGATGCACTGACGTCTTCGGACGTTGCTGCATACGGAAAGGCCGCCTTCGGGCGGCCTTTTTGTTGGCGTTGCCGATGGTGGGCGCGCGCCCCGATAGGGTCGGTTCCCAAGCGACTGCCGATAGCCCTGCAGCGTTCATTGCACGCACGACCATCATCGAGATTGCGTCCTGGCCACCGAAAAAGCGGCTCCGTTCAACGGCCATGTCGCCACCACTGTCGCCAACCGCGCCCTATGCCGCCTGCGCCAGCCGCAGGAATTCCTCGGCAGCCACCGGCCGGCCCAGGTGGTAGCCCTGCAGCAGGTCGCACCCCAGGTCGCTCAGGTACTGGCGCTGGCCGTCGGTTTCCACGCCTTCGGCGACGATCTGCAGTTGCAGCGAGCGGCCGAGCGCGATGATCGAGGACACGATCGCCGCGTCCTCGGCGTTGTCTTCCAGGTCGTGCACGAAGGCGCGGTCGATCTTCAGCTCGGTGGCCGGCATCCGCTTGAGGTAGAGCAGGCTGGAATAGCCGGTGCCGAAATCGTCGATGGAAATGTGCACGCCCATGTCGGTCAGCCCCTGCAGGATCAGCAGGCTGGCCTCGACGTCGCGCATCGCGGTGGTCTCGGTTACTTCCAGGGTCAGGAAGCGCGGCGCCAGCGCGTGCCGCTCCAGGGTGCGCCTGACCGTGTCCAGCAGCGTGCTGGAGGCGAACTGCAGCGGCGACAGGTTGACCGCCATCGACCACTCGGCATGCCCGGCATCGTGCCATTGGCGCAGCTGCGCGCAGGCGCGGTCCAGCACCCAGTCGCCCAGCGGCAGGATCAGGCCGCTGCGTTCGGCCAGCGGGATGAAGGTGTCCGGGGTCAGCAGGCCCAGCTCGGGGTGCTGCCAGCGCACCAGCGCCTCGGCGCCGATCAACGGCTGGCCGGTGGCCGGGAACTTGGGCTGGTAGTGCAGCACCAGCTCGTCTCGGGTCAGCGCCCGGCGCAGTTCCTGCAGCAGCTTGAGCTGGCGGTTGGCGCTGACGTGCATCGATTCGGTGAAGAAGGTATAGCCGTTCCGGCCGGCTTTCTTGGTGTGGTACATCGCCGCGTCGGCGTGCGCCATCAGGTCGCGTTCGCTGGTGGCATCGGCCGGGTACAGCGCGATGCCCAGGCTGGCGCTGATCTGCAACTCCAGCGCGTCGATCAGGAACGGCTCGGCCAGGCTGGCGATGATGCGCTCGGCCACCACGGCGGCATCGTCGAGGTCGTCCACCTGGAACACGATCACGAACTCGTCGCCGCCCAGCCGCGCGAAGGTGTCGTGGCTGCGCAGCAGCGTGCCGACCCGTTCGCTCACCTGGATCAGCAGCTTGTCGCCCAGCTGGTGGCCGTAGGCATCGTTGATGGCCTTGAATCCATCCAGGTCGCAGAACATCACCGCGAAAGTGGACTGGCCGCGCCTGGCCTTCTCGATCGCCTGCTCGATCCGGTCCTGCAGCAGCATGCGGTTGGGCAGCTGGGTGAGCGGGTCGTGCAGGGCCGCCTGCAGCAGTTTCTCGTTGGCGTAGGCCAGCGAGTCGGCCAGCAGGCCGGTGCGGGTGCGCATCTGGCGGTCGAACACCGAGGCGATCAGGGCGATGCCCAGGGTGGCCAGGGTGGTGACGATGACCAGCACCGCCAGCCATTTGCTGTCGATGCCTTGGCCGAGCGCGGCCCCGCAGATGCTGCCTTCCGGGAAGCGCGCGGCGGCCATGCCGGTGTAGTGCATGCCCACGATCGCCAGGCCCATCAGCACCGCCGCCAGCCCGCGCAGCAGGTACGGGCGGCGTTGCTCCAGGCGCAGGCGGAAGGCGATCCACAGCGCCGCGCCGGCGGCGAAGATGGCGATCAGCAGCGACAGCGCGAACCACAGCGGGTCGTAATCGATGCCCGGCTGCATGCGCAGGGCCGCCATGCCCAGGTAATGCATGGCCGCGATGCCCAGCCCCATCAGCACCGCGCCGGCGACCAGCCGCGACCACGGCAGCTGCGCGCGCGCGACCAGCCACAGCGCATACGCCGAGGCGCCCACCGACACCGCCAGCGAATACAGGGTGATGGCCAGGTCGTAGCCGATCGGGATCGGCAGGTGGAAGGCGAGCATGCCGATGAAGTGCATCGACCAGATGCCCAGGCCCATCGCGCCGGCGCCGCCGGCCAGCCACCAGCGGGCCACCCGGCCCTGGGTGCTGGCCAGGCGCCCGGCCATGTCCAGCGCGGTGTACGAGGCCAGGACGGCGACCAGCAGCGAGAACGCGACAAGACTCTGGCTGTAGGTGCCGGTCATGGGGGTAGCCTGGGGGAAGTGGGGGAGGGACGCAGCGGCCCGCCCCGGTATCGGCGGCGGGCCGCCGATCTTGAGCATGGATCGCACCCGGTCTCGGTTGTTGCGACGCCGCTCGGCTATCCTGCCGGACAATTGATGAAGTGGAACTGGACATGGCCAAGAGGCTCACCGCCTACGTCTGCAGCGAATGCGGCGCCGAGTACAGCAAGTGGCAGGGCCAGTGCACCGAATGCGGTGTGTGGAACGTGCTCAGCGAGATCACCCTGGAAAGCGCGACCGCCGGCAAGGCCTCGCCGGCGTCGCGCCGCTCCGGCTGGGCCGGCAAGGTGGATGCGCCGAAGATCATGGCGCTCAAGGATGTGCAGCAGACCGACCACCTGCGGGTCAGCACCGGTATCGGCGAGTTCGACCGGGTGCTCGGCGGCGGCATGGTCGAGGGCGCGGTGGTGCTGGTGGGCGGCGACCCGGGCATCGGCAAGTCCACTCTATTGCTGCAGGCGGTGGCCAGGATGGCCGCGACCCTGCCGGTGCTGTACATCACCGGTGAGGAATCGCTGTCGCAGGTGGCGGGGCGTGCGGTGCGGCTGGACCTGCCGCTGGACAACGTCAATGCGCTGGCCGAAACCCAGGTCGAGGCGATCCTGCAGCATGCCAGCGTGGCCCGGCCGAAGCTGATCGTGGCCGACTCGATCCAGACCCTGTGGACCGAATCGCTGACCGCCGCGCCCGGCTCGGTCAGCCAGGTGCGCGAGAGCGCGGCGCGGCTGGTGCGCTTTGCCAAGGAAACCGGCACCGCCGTGTTCCTGGTCGGGCATGTGACCAAGGAAGGCGGCATCGCCGGCCCGCGCGTGCTGGAGCATATGGTCGATGCGGTGCTGTATTTCGAGGGCGAGAGCGGCAGCCGCTTCCGCCTGCTGCGCGCGTTCAAGAACCGCTTCGGCGCGGTCAACGAGCTGGGCGTGTTCGCGATGGGCGAAAAGGGCCTCAAGGAGGTCTCCAACCCGTCGGCGATCTTCCTGTCCGGTGGCAGCACCCAGCAACCGGGAAGCTGCGTGATGGTTACCCGCGAAGGTACCCGTCCGCTGCTGGTGGAAGTGCAGGCACTGGTGGATACCTCGCCGCTGTCCAACCCGCGCCGGGTGGCGGTGGGCCTGGAGCAGAACCGGCTGGCGATGCTGCTGGCGGTGCTGCACCGCCACGGCGGGGTGCTGACCGGCGACCAGGACGTGTTCGTCAACGTGGTCGGCGGTATCCGCGTGCAGGAAACCGCGGTGGACCTGCCGGTGCTGCTGGCGGTGCTGTCCTCGCTGCAGGACCGGCCGCTGGCCGAGAAGACCATCGCCTTCGGCGAGGTCGGCCTGTCCGGCGAGATCCGCCCGGTGCCCAATGGCGAAGACCGCCTGCGCGAAGCGGCCACCCATGGCTTCAAGCGCGCGATCGTGCCCAGGGCCAATGCGCCCAAGGGCGGCAGCGTGAAGGGCATGGAGGTGATTGCGGTGGAGCGGCTGTCCGAGGCGATCGAAGCGGCCTAGCGCCGGGCGCAGCCCGGCGTGCCGATCCCGTCGCCGCGCCGGTCATGCGCTGCGCACAGCTGTAGTTCATCGGCATGGCGATGCCCTCAGGCCGCGCCACGCCGTGCCGGCAACGATTGGCGGCACGGGCCGGGGGGGGGGGGGGGGGCAAGGCCATTGGCGACGGTTACCGATGCAGGCGGATGAGGGCGCCGCTGTGCTAGTTTTTCCGGCGGTTCCTTCGCCCCCGCCCCGTCCGATGCCCGGGCACGCATCCCAGAGAAAGCCAGTACATGCAAGACACGATTCCCGAAGCCACCGGCGCCAGTGAAATCCGGCGCGCCGGCGTCGATCTCAATGGATTGATGACGGTGCTGGGCAAGCATCTGTATTCGACCCCGGTGGTGGCGCTGCGCGAACTGGTGCAGAACGCACACGACTCGCTGGTTCGCCGCCGCCTCGAACAGCCCGGCTGGGTCGAACCGGCGCGCATCGAAGTGCACGGCGATGCCGGCAACGGCATCGTGCGCATCATCGATTCCGGCGCCGGCCTGACCCAGCAGGAAATCCACGATTACCTGGCTACCGTGGGCGTGGGCTACACCCGCGGCCTGCGCCAGGCCGGTGCCGACGAGGACGGCCTGATCGGCATGTTCGGCCTGGGCTTCCTGTCGGCGTTCGTACTGGCCCGGCGGGTCACCGTGCGCACCACCTCCTACCAGAGCCCGACGCTGGGGCATTGCTATGTTTCCAGCAATGCCGAGCAGTACACCGTATCGCCGATGCCGGCGCGTGCGGTGGGCACCGAGGTGCTGCTGGAGCTGCACCCCGATTTCCAGCACCTGGCCCAGGAAGCGCACCTGCGCGACATCCTCGGCCGTTACTGCGCGCTGCTGGGCGAACCGATCTTCATCGGCCTCGATGCGCAGGCGATCAACCCCGAGCCGCCGCCGTGGCGGCCGCGCGATGGCGTGGCGCTGCACCCGCTGCAGGCGCAGCGCCGTGCGCTGGAGTTCGCCGCACGCTTTGAGCGTCATTTCGAGCCGCTGTGCGCGGTACCGGTGCGTGCCGCGCCGGGCAGCGACGCGGTGGGCCTGCTGTGGGTGCAGGATGGCGCCACCTACGGCAGCAGCGACAATCGCAACCTGTCGGTGTTCGTGCGCGGCATGCTGCTCGACGACGATGCCCGCGACCTGCTGCCGCCCTGGGCCGGGTTCATCGGCGGGGTGATCGAATCCAGCCGCCTGACCCCCACGGCCAGCCGCGAAGACCTGCAACGGGACCAGGGCTATGCCGCCGTCCAGCATGCGTTGGCCGAAGCCCTGATCGAGGGCCTGGCCGAGGTGGCACGGCAGCAGCCCGAAGCCTGGCGCCGGGTGCTGGCCCGCCACAACGAAGCCCTGCTGGGCGCGGCGCTGTGCGACGAACGGCTGTTCCAGCTGCTGATGGAGCACGTGCGCGTGCCGACCTCGCAGGGCGAGATGAAGGCCAGTGCGTTGCCGGCGCGCGGCGCGGTGCATGTGATCCTGGACAACGGCGGCGGCTTTGAGGAAATGCTGTTCCGGGCGATGGGCGTGCCGGTGGCGCACGGCAACCGCTATGCGGTGGTGCCGTTCCTGCGCCGCTGGGCGCAGGCCAAGGGCATGCGCCTGGTCGAGCTGGGCACCGAGCAGGGCAATCGTGCGTTGTTCAAACCCGGCAGCCTGCCCGAAGCGGACCTGGCCTGGCTGGAACGGCATCTGGGCGATGGCGAACAGCTGTTGCCGGCGCATTTCAGCCCGGCCGAACTGCCGGTGGTGGTGGTGCCCGACCGCGAAGCCGAACTCAAGCGCCGGCTGGAAGA
The DNA here is from genome assembly GCF_057839765.1 of Stenotrophomonas sp. KH_029. Classification (NCBI taxonomy): domain Bacteria; kingdom Pseudomonadati; phylum Pseudomonadota; class Gammaproteobacteria; order Lysobacterales; family Lysobacteraceae; genus Stenotrophomonas; species Stenotrophomonas sp. KH_029. Next base: position 1,280,425 of record NZ_CM174498.1, read on the forward strand.
CGATGAAAACGACAAGCGCGTTTCGATGGCCGCGCTGCGGCTGGCGCGCCAGTTCACCGCGCGCATCGCTCCCCGCCAGGTGTCGCGCCTGTACCTCAATCTGGACAACCCTGCGGTGCAGGCGCTGCTGGACGCGCTGCGCAGCGGCAATCCCCGGGCCGAGGCCGCCGCGCGCCTGCTGCGCTCGCTGAAGATCATCATCGGTGCGCAGGGCCGCGCGCAGGACGCCGGTACCGGCGGCAGCGATCTCAACGGCGCCTTCGGCGATATCGGCGTGGCCCTGCAGCAGATGCTGCAGGCGCCGCGCTGACTCTTTTTTTTGCAACAGGACGATACAACCGTATGGATATCTGGAATTGGGTGGAAAAACTGCAGGATGACCTTGGCCAGGCTGGGCAGCGGCAGAGTGCGCAGCTGCTGACCCAGCTCACCGATGAAGTCTGTGAACTGCGCTCCGATCGCGTCGATGCGCTGCTGCCGGAAGCACGTGCGCTGGGCAGGACGCTGGACAACCCCTGGCTGGAGGTATTCGTTGGCCACTGGGAAATGCGCAACCGGGTCGGCAACCGCCAGGAAGGCGAGGCGGCGCTGGGCGATGTGGTGGCCTTGTTCGAGCGTGCGCACCGCGCCGACGCCGTCGACTGCCCGCAGTCGATCTGCGTCACCCAGGATCTGGCCGCGTGCTATGGCAACATCGACGGGCCGGGTTGGGTGCCCGAGCGGATGGAAGTGTGCGAGGAAACACTGGCACGGGTCGATCCGAGCTGGGCATGCTTCCAGTGCCTGAGCTGCGAGAAGGCCGACGCGCTGCTTGACGACGGGCGCAGCGATGAGGCGCTGGCCTACCTGGATGCGCAGGCCGGCACCGTACTGGCGCATGGCGGCAAGGTCTGTGACAGCTTCCCGGAAATGCGCATCAAGATCCTGTTGGCCAGCGGCCGCGCCGCCGAGGCATTGGCGCTGATCGAACAGCGCGAGGCCGAAGTGGCGGCCGAAGGCGATTACGAGCCGGCCAACTGCACGGTGCCGCGCAGGCTGTCCAAGGCCTGGGCGCTGGCCCAGCTGGGCCGCGACGAGGAGGCGATGGCCTCGATGGTGCCGTTCGGCCAGTTGTCGCCCAACTACCGGCGGTTGTGGGCGCAGGCGGTGGCCTTGCTGGTGCGCGCGGTGCCCGAGCGCAATACCTGGGACCTGGGCAGCCGCCTCAATGCCACGCTGGCGCATTTCTCCGAGGTCGGCGCGCACCGCGTGGTGATCGAGATCGCCGGCCTGTGCGTGGAGATGGCGTTGCAGCGCCAGGCCGTCTGGATGGCGCGCCGGCACCTGGCCGTGGCCCGCCAGCATCTGGGCCAGTTGCGCCAGGACCGCGGTGCGGCCGCGCAGGTGGCCGACATGGCCGCGCGCATCGACGCCGCGCCAGCGCAGGCCGCGTTGCCGGTGCCGGCGGCGGCGTTGCTGGACTGGCTGTCGGCGCAGGCCGACGCCGAGCAGGCGCGTGATCCCGAGCGCGAGGCGCAATGGCTGCTGCAGGGCGTGGCCGAGCGGCCCGACGATGCCGCGCTGGTCGATGTGGCCGCCTCGGCGCTCAGTGCCTGCGGCGCCGATGACGATGCCACCGCGCTGCTGTGGGCATTCGTGCAGCGGCACCCGCACGAGGATGCGCAGCCGGCCTATACCCTGATGCGCCTGCTGACCCAGCGCGGCGATGAAGCCGGCCTGGCCCGGCTGGCCCTGCACTACCAGGCCGCCGTGCCGGTGTTCGCGCTGTGGTGCCAGGCGCAGATGGCCAACCGGTTGTCGGACTGGGCCGCGCTGGAGCAGGCGGTCACCGCGCTGCTGGCGCTGTCGCCGGGGTCGCATGGCGCGCGCGGCATGCTGGCAGCCGGGTACATGTCGGCCAAGCGTTTCGGCGATGCGCAGCAGCAGTACCGCCACCTCACCGAAGTCCTGGAGGAGCCGCGCAGCGCGCACTGGGACCACATGACCGCCGCCAGCGCCGCGCGCGACTGGGCGGCGGTGCGGCATTCGGCCGCGGCCATCGACATGCAGCTGGAGAGCGTGGACGGGCCGGTGGAAGAGAACTTCGGCTGGGTCATCATCCGCTGCATGGATGCCGGCGAGCCGATCGAGTACTACGCCCGCCGCACCGGCCCGGTCACCGCGCGCATCATCGAAAATGCGCCGGCCAACCGCCTGCAGCGGGTGGATGACTGGGTGGTGTTCGACGCTGAACTGGTCCACCCCTTGCCCGACGACGAGGCCGAGCGCGAGCACTTCATGCCGACCTACGCCGAAGTGCACCGGCTGGAAAGCGGCGGCTATGCCACCAGCTGGCTGATCGATGGCGTGGACCCGGGCGAACAGGCCTGGGCGGCGTTCAGCGAGGCGGTGGAGGCCCGTGGCTGGAAGCTCTGGAAGCACAGCCGGGAAGATTACCTGCTGACCGACCCGGGTACCGACGGCGGGCAACTGCCCGGCGTGCTGTTCACCGTCGCCCAGCCGCAGGACCAGCCGCCGCTCGCGTTGCACCGCTTCCTCAGCGATGCCACCGCCGGCTGGGCGCATCCGATGTGCTGGCTGCGCCTGGCCGAGGCGTGCGACCAGGACCGGCAACGCCACCTGGATGCGGTCGAACGTTACGGTCTGTAATGACGCGGCGGGCCGCGCGCGCGGCCCGCCGTAGCGCCGGGTTCTGCCCAGCCGGCATCAGCGGCGATTGAACACCAGTTCAATCGCGAACTGGCTGCCGAAGAACGCCAGCAGCAGCAGCGCCATCGCAGTCAGCGTCCAGTGCACCGCCTTGGCCCCGCGCCAGCCGTAGCGGCGGCGGCCGATCAGCAGGGTGCCGAATACGATCCAGGACAGGACGCTCAGCACGGTCTTGTGCACCAGCTTCTGCGCCAGCAGGTCATCGACGAACAGCACGCCGGTGACCAGGGTCAGGGTGAGCAGGGCAAAGCCGACCGCGATCACCCGGAACAGCAGCGCTTCCAGGTCCGCCAGCGGCGGCAGGGCGCGCAGCCAGGGGCGGAAGTCGCGCCGGCGCAGGGCGCGTTCCTGCAGCCACAGCATGATCGCCAGCAGCGCGGCCACGCTGAGCGTGGCGTAGGCCAGCAGCGCCATCCAGGCGTGGGTGGCCAGTTGCCAACCCAGCGGCTTGCTCGGCGCGTGCCCGTAGCCGTGGTAGATGCACAGCACCGCGGCGGCCATCGGGAACACCAGCACGCCCAGGGCGGCCATGCGCCCGCGCGCGGCCACCAGCGAGGTCAGCCAGGCCATGCCCAGCCCGACCAGCGACAGCGCCGCGAAAAAGTGCATGTCCGGCCCGCCGCTGGTGCGCATCGCCACCAGCACGTGGTAACCGCCGTGCAGCAGCATCGCCGGCAGCGCCGGCCACAACCATGCCGGGGACCGGGCCGCGTCATCACGGCTGACCGCGCGCACCAGCAGGCCGGTGGCGGTCAGGTACAGCAGGGTCGCGATGAGAACGATTGTCATCGTGGAAGTTTCGCATACCCCCGGGGTACTGGCGATGGCTGCGGCCACCGGCCGCTGGCGCGGTCCGGGGCGCTTGGTGGACCGGCTATACTGTGCGTCTCTCTGTCTTTCGTTCTGAACAGGTTGCCTCCATGTTCGAGTCCCTGACCCAGCGCCTCTCCGGCACCATCGAGCGGCTGCGCGGCCGCGGTCGCCTCACCGAGGAAAACATCCGCGAGGCCACCCGCGAAGTCCGCATCGCGCTGCTCGAAGCCGACGTCGCCCTGCCGGTCGTGCAGGCCCTGGTCGAGCGCATCAAGGTGCGTGCGGTCGGCCAGGAAGTGCTCAAGTCGCTGACCCCGGGCCAGGCGCTGATCAAGGTCGTGCGCGACGAACTCACCGCCGTGATGGGCTCGGCCGCCTCGGACCTGAATCTCAATGTGCCGGCCCCGGCGATCATCCTGATGGCCGGCCTGCAGGGTGCGGGCAAGACCACCACGGTCGGCAAGCTGGCCAAGCACCTGAAGGAAAAGCGCAAGAAGAAGGTGATGGTGGTCTCGGCCGACGTCTACCGTCCGGCCGCGATCGAGCAGCTGCAGACCCTGGCCGACCAGGTCGGGGTGCTGTTCTTCCCGTCCAGCGCCGACCAGAAGCCCGAAGCGATCGTGCGCGCGGCGATCGACGATGCGCGCAAGTCGTTCGTCGACGTGCTGATTGTCGATACCGCTGGCCGCCTGGCCATCGATGACGCGATGATGGCCGAGATCAAGGCCCTGCACGCGGCGGTCAACCCGGCCGAAACCCTGTTCGTGGTCGATGCCATGACCGGCCAGGACGCGGCCAACACCGCCAAGGCGTTCGGCGATGCGCTGCCGCTGACCGGCGTGGTGCTGACCAAGACCGACGGCGACGCCCGCGGCGGTGCCGCGCTGAGCGTGCGCTACATCACCGGCAAGCCGATCAAGTTCGTCGGTGTGAGCGAAAAGCCGGATGGCCTGGACGTATTCCACCCCGACCGTATCGCCAGCCGCATCCTGGACATGGGCGATGTGCTGTCGCTGGTGGAGCAGGTCGAGCAGCAGGTCGACAAGGACAAGGCCCAGAAGCTGGCCGAGAAGGTCGCCAAGGGCAAGAAGTTCGATCTGAACGACATGCGCGACCAGCTCGAGCAGATGCAGAACATGGGCGGCATCGGCGGCTTGATGGACAAGCTGCCGGGCCTGGGCAACATTCCCGAGCACCTCAAGCAGCAGGTCAGCCAGGGCAAGGAAGTGCCGCGCATGATCGCCATCATCAACTCGATGACCAAGAAGGAACGCCGCAACCCGGGCCTGCTCAACGGCTCGCGCCGCGCCCGCATCGCGCGCGGTTCCGGGCTGACCCCGGCCGACGTCAACAAGCTGATGAAGCAGTACCAGCAGATGGAAAAGATGATGAGCAAGATGGCCGGCGGCGGCATGAAGGGCATGATGCGCAGCATGAAGGGCATGATGGGGGCCATGGGCGGCCGCGGCGGCATGCCGTTCCGCTGAGGCCTTGGCCGCAGGCAGCTGCAAGCGTCACCCGGGGGCGGTGCCTGCCTCTTGTTGCACCCTCCGTCCAGTGGTTCACTGGCGGCCTTGATACTTCAAAGGAATGTCTGTGAAAAAGTCTATCGTGATGATGGCGCTGGTCCTCGCACTGGCCGGCTGCAAGGACGACACCTCGATGTCGCAGAAGGCCGGCAGCGCGATCAGCGGCACCGCCGCCGATTTCGTCGCCGGGCTGGGCGAGGGCGTGGACAAGCGCATGAGCGTGACCCTGCAGATCGACCCGGCGCTGGCGGCACGCGGCCTGACCGTGACCCAGGGCAAGAGCCGTGGCATGGGTTCCAAGGATGCGGCGGTGTATGTGGTGGCCGACAAGCCGTTCAAGGGCAAGCTGGTGGCCCGCGCCCTGGATGGGCAGGGCACCGAGATCGGCCGTGCGGTGGTCGAGGAAGACTTTGCCGCCGACGACGCGCGCTATGTGACCTTCACCTTCAACGTGGACAGCCAGCTGGTCCGCACCTACGCGGTGTCGGCACGCTGAGTCCGGCCGGCGTGGCTGCCGGGGCAGGGCGGTGCGGCGTATGCTGGCACCGTCTCCTTCCACGGGTGCGCCGCGCGTGAGCCGTTCTTCGATCCTTGAGCGCGCCGACGGTTTCTGTCGGCGTTTTGCTTTGCAGGCCCCGGTCCTGCTGGCACCGATGGCCGGTGCCTGCCCGCTGCCGTTGTCGGTGGCGCTGGCCAATGCCGGCAGCATGGGCGCGATGGGCGCGGTGCTGTCCCAGCCGCAGGACATCGTGGCGTGGATGGAGGGCTTCCGCGCGCAGTCGCCCGGGCCGGCCCAGGTCAATGTGTGGATTCCCGATCCGCCGCCGCGCCGCGATGCGGCAGGTGAGGCCGCCACGCGCGCGTTCCTCGCCCAGTGGGGCCCGGCGGTGCCGGCCAGTGCCGGCGATGCCGGCCCGGCCGATTTCGATGCGCAGTTCGATGCGCTGATCGCCGCGCGCCCGGCGGTGGCCTCGACCATCATGGGGGTGTTTACCGCCGCCCAGGTGCATCGCCTGCAGCAGGCCGGCATCGCCTGGTTCGCCTGTGCCACGACCTTGTCCGAAGCCCTGGCCGCGCAGGCCGCCGGTGCCGATGCAGTGGTGGCGCAGGGCTTCGAGGCCGGCGGCCACCGTGGTGCGTTCGACCCGGACGCGGCCGAGCGGCAGCTGGTGGGGCTGTTCGCGCTGCTGCCGCGGCTGGCCGACCAGTTGCGGATTCCGCTGATCGCCGCCGGCGGCATCGCCGATGGCCGCGGCATCGCGGCGGCGCTGCTGCTGGGGGCCAGCGCGGTGCAGGTGGGTACCGCGTTCCTGCGTACGCCCGAATGCGCGATCGACCCGGCCTGGTCGCAGGCGCTGGCCGCGGCCGAACCCGAAGACACCTGGCCGACCCGCGCCTTCAGTGGCCGGCTCGGCCGCGGCCTGGCCACCGCCTATGTGCGTGCCGCCGCGCAGGCCGATGCGCCGCCGCCGCGCCCGTACCCGGTACAGCGCGGGCTGACCGCGCCGATGCGGGCGCAGGCCAATGGCCAGCACCGGATCGAGGCGATGCAGGCCTGGGCCGGGCAGTCGGCGTGGATGGCGCCGGCCCGCCCGGCCGCCGAAGTGCTGGCGCAGATGTGGTCCGACGCCCGGGCGCTGCTGGGATGAGCCTGTACTGCAACGGCCACCCGGCCGGTACCGACGACCTGGCCGGGGCGCTGACCAACTACGGTCATTTCACCTCGCTGCAGGTGCGCGGCGCTGCCGTGCAGGGCCTGGACCTGCACCTGCAGCGCCTGCAGCAGGGCACCACCGAGTTGTTCGGTGCCGCACTGGACCCGGCCCGGGTGCGGGCCTGGATGGCCCAGGCCCTGCAGGCCGAGGGCGTGGCCGATGCCTCGCTGCGGGTGACGGTGTTCTCGCGCCGGTTCGATTTCCGCCAGCCGCTGCAGGCGGTCGAGGTGGATGTACTGGTGGCGGTGGCCGCGCCGGTGCACATGCCGGCCGACGCGCGGCGCCTGCGCACGGTGGTGTACCAGCGGGAACTGCCGCACCTCAAGCATGTCGGCACCTTTCCCCTGTTCGCCCAGCGCCGGCGTGCGCTCCAGGACGGGTTCGACGATGCGCTGTTCACTACCGATGGCGGCCAAGTCAGCGAAGGCACTACCTGGAACATCGCCTTCCAGCAGGGCCGGCAGATCATATGGCCGCAGGCCCCGGCACTGCGCGGCACCCAGGAGCGTCTGTTGCAGGCCGGCTTTGCACAGCAAGGGCAGCAGGTGCGTGCGGTGGCCCTGTCCGAACTGGGCGACTTCGATGGTGCCGTCGCCTGCAACTCGGCCGGGGTCTGGCCGATCGCGGCGATCGATGCGGTGCTGTTTCCCGAGTCGGAGGCATTCTGCCAGCGGGCCAGGGGCATCCTGGAGACGGCGCTGTGGCAGCCGATCGGCAAGGCTGCCGGGGCAGGGTAGGCCCTGTTCAGCTTCAGCTGCCGGCAGAGGCTTGGAATGGCCGCGGGGCGCCGCTATAATCGCCGGCTTACCGCGCCATCCTGGCGACTGGGCAATAGAGGATTTACACCATGGTCAAGATTCGACTGACCCGCGGCGGCGCCAAGAAGCGTCCGTTCTACCACATCATCGTGACCGACTCGCGCAGCGCCCGTGATGGCCGCAACATCGAGCGCGTGGGTTACTACAACCCGGTTGCCCAGGGTGCCGAATCGCGCATCGTGCTGGACCTGCCGCTGGTGGACAAGTGGGTTGCCAACGGCGCCCAGATGACCGACAAGGTTCGCAACCTGTACAAGGAAGCGACCAAGGCCCAGGCCTCGGCGGCCTGATCCTGACGGGCCGCGCCTGCCGCGGCCCATTCGGCCTATACAGATGAAAGATACCGAGCGCCGGATCCTGCTGGGCAGGATTGTCGGCGCTTTTGGTGTGCGAGGCGAGATCAAGCTCGAGTCCTGGACCGAGCCGCGTACCGCCATTTTCCAATACCAGCCCTGGATCCTGCGTACCCCCGCCGGCCAGGAGAGCACCCTCACCGGCGCGCGCGGCCGACAGGCCGGCAAGCACCTGGTGGCGGTGTTTCCCGATATCACCGACCGCGACGTGGTCGAGTCGATGTACGGCACCGAAGTCTATGTGGCACGCAGCGCGTTGCCGCCGCCGAAGGCCGACGAGTACTACTGGGTCGACCTGGAAGGCCTGCAGGTACGTACCGTCGATGGCGTCGAACTGGGGCGGGCTTCGCACCTGTTCTCGACCGGCTCCAACGACGTGCTGGTGGTGCACGGCGACCGTGAGCGGATGATTCCGTTCGTGCAGCCCGATTTCGTGGTGTCGGTGGATTTCGAGGCCAACCTGATCGTGGTCGACTGGGATCCGGAGTTTTAAGCCGGGTGCGTATCGACGTCATCACCTTGTTCCCGGAGTTCATGGCGCAGTCGGCCGCGCTGGGCGTGGTCGGCCGTGCCGCCGAACGCGGCCTGCTCGATCTGCACGGCTGGAATCCGCGTGACTACGCCGAGGGCAATTACCGCCGGGTGGACGACCGTCCGTTCGGCGGCGGCCCCGGCATGGTCATGCTGATCGAGCCGCTGCGCGCCTGCCTGGCCGCGGCCAGGGCGGCCGACCCGGCGCCGGCGCCGGTGATCTACCTCAGCCCCCAGGGCCGGCCGCTGACCCAGGCCAAGGTGCGGGAACTGGCGGCATTGCCGCGCATGATCCTGCTCTGCGGCCGTTATGAAGGCATCGACGAGCGGTTCCTGGAGGCCGAGGTGACCGAGGAAATCTCGATCGGCGATTACGTCCTGTCCGGCGGTGAGCTGGGCGCGGCGGTGATCGTCGACGCAGTGACCCGTCTGCAGGAAGGGGCCCTCGGCGATGCCGAATCGGCCGCCCAGGACAGTTTCGAGGGCCCGCAGGGGCTGCTGGACTGCCCGCATTTCAGCCATCCGGCCCAGCATGAATGGGGCACCGTCCCGGACGTGCTGCGCTCGGGCAACCATGCCGCGATCGCGCGCTGGCGCCGCCAGCAGTCGCTGCTGCGGACCTGGCTGCGGCGCCCGGACCTGCTCGACGAGGCCGGGTTGTCCAAGGCCGACCGGATCCTGCTTGAGCAGGCCCGGCAGGCGCCGCCCGAGGAACCCACCCCCTAGCGCGGGGCCGGGATCTTCGGTTATCATTGGCGATTCCCATCAGGCCTGTGGCTTGCTGGTGGAAACCCTACAAAAAACGTGCAGCACAGTCCGGTGACTGCATGAGCCCACGTTGTCGAACGACACGACCACCCGAACACTATCGGTGCACCCATGAGCAAGCTGAACAAAACCATTCTTTCGGACTTCGAATCCGCCCAGATTACCCGTGAGCTGCCGAAGTTCAGCCAGGGTGACACCATCGTCGTCAACGTGAAGGTGAAGGAAGGCAACCGTGAGCGCGTGCAGGCTTACGAAGGCGTCGTGATCGGCACCAAGAACGCCGGCCTGAACTCGGCCTTCACCGTGCGCAAGATCTCGCACGGCTACGGCGTCGAGCGCGTCTTCCAGACCCACAGCGCCATCATCGACTCGGTCGAAGTGAAGCGCCGCGGCAAGGTCCGCGCCGGCAAGCTGTACTACCTGCGTGGCCTGGAAGGCAAGGCTGCCCGCATCAAGGAAGATCTGGCTGCCGCTGCGCAGGCCAAGGCTGCCCGCCTGGCCGCCAAGGCCCAGTAATTCCCGCCGACGACTTCGGTTGTCGCGGTACCAGAACGGCCACCTTCGGGTGGCCGTTCTGCGTTTACGGGTACCGGGCGTGGCGCGCACGGCCGTTGGATCCACGCCATGCGTGGATGCGGCAGGGTTTCATGGCGCCGGAACGGAAGGCATCCACGCATGGCGTGGATCTACCACCGGGTTCGGTGCTCATCGCCGCGGCGGGCCCGCACCCACCAACGGTGAACCATCGTACCCACCAACGGTGAACCTTCGTACCCACCAACGGTGGGTACCTACGGGCGCGGGTCGGGGTCGGCCACCGGCGAGGGCGGTACCGACGGTACTTCGGCCGGCGCGGCCAGTTCTTCGCGGTGGCTGGGCAGCATGCGCGCCTTGCGCCAGCCGCCCCAGCGGTAATACGCCAGCGACAGCAGCATCGCGCAGAACGAACTGACCGGGAAACTCCACCACACCGCATCGGCGCCCAGGCGGTCCTGCAGCAGTTCGGCGAACGGCACCCGGATGCCCCACAGCGACACCGCCAGGATCAGCAGCGGGGCGATCACCGCCCCGGTGGAGCGCACCACCCCGGAGATCACGAAGTTGACGCCGAAGAACAGGAACGACCACACCGCGATGTGGTTCAGGTGGCGCGCCACTTCCAGCGATTGGCTAGCCTGGGGCAGGAACAACGCCAGCGAATAGCGGTCGAGCAGGATCAGCGGCAGGATCAGCACGCCGGTCAGCAGGAAGTTGTACAACACCCCGCTGCGCGCGGTGCCGCGCACGCGGTCCCAGTTGCCGGCGCCGACGTTCTGCGCGGCCATCGACGAACACGCCGCGCCGATCGCCATCGCCGGCATCTGCACATAGGTCCACAGCTGCAGCGAGGCGCCGTAGGCCGCGGCGGTGTCGGTGCCGTAGCTGTTGACCATGCTCATCATCAAGATCATCGACAGCGAAATCAGCACCATCTGCAGGCCCATCGGCACGCCCTTGACCACCAGCGCGCGCAGGATCTGCAGGTCGATCTTGAACAGCGCCATGTCCTTGCGCCCCAGCCACAGCACGTGCCGTTTGTTGCGCATGTACCAGAGCAGGCCGATCAGCGACAGCGTCTGCGCGATCAGCGTGGCCCAGGCCGCGCCGGCGATGCCCAGCTGCGGGAACGGCCCCAGGCCGAAGATCAGCAGCGGGTTGAACACGATGTCCAGCAGCACCGACAGCAGCAGGAAGCGGAACGGGGTACGCGAGTCGCCGACCCCGCGCAGCGCCGAGCTCAGGAAGGCGAACGCGTACAGGGTGGGCATGGCCAGGAAGATGATGCGCAGGTACGCTTCGGCCAGCGGCAGTGATTGCGCCGGGGTGCCCATGGCGGCCAGCAGCGGGTGCGACAGCCACCAGCCGGCGATGGCGATCACCACCGACAGGCCGATGAAGAAGGTGGCGCTGGTACCCATCACCCGGCGTGCCTGCGGCAGGTCGCGCGCGCCCATCGCCTGGCCGATCAGGATGCTGGCGGCCATGCCGATGCCGAACACCGAGCCGATCAGGAAGAACATGATGTTGTTGGCGTTCGCGGTGGCGGTCAGCGCCGCCTCGCCGAGGAAGCGCCCGACCCAGATCGCGTTGACCGACCCGTTCAGCGACTGGGCGATGTTGCCGGCCAGGATCGGCAGCGCGAACAGGAACAGGTTGCGCCCGATCGGGCCGGTGGTCAGGTCAAGCGGCGCTTTGGCCATTGGCGGTGGAGATCGGATCCGGGGAGGGGCACACTAGCATCACGCCCGTCAGTGGGATATCGCGATGCGCACCGTAGTGCCGGCCGCTGGCCGGCTCCAGGCAATCCGAACCACGGTAGTGTCGGCCGCCGGCCGGCTCCCGGTAAACCCGGTTTCGCCGATCACGCCCGCGCTGGCGGTGCTCTTGATTGCCGCCACGCTGGCCGCATGTTCGAGTAACGGCCGCCTGGGTGATGCCCAGGTGCGGCCGATGGACCGACCCGAATGCCAGGTCGGCAGCCAGCGCCGCGATCTGGACGCCGCCGTGCCGGTGTTGATCGGCGGCACCGGCTGCCGCGGCAACCCGGACGCGGCGCAACCCCTGAACAAACAACCGGCCAATGCCGTGGAGCTGGGCAAGCAGCATGACTGAAGCAACATCCGTGGCCGCGATGCGGCTGGACGTGTGGCTGTGGGCCGCACGCTTTTTCAAGACCCGCAGCCTGGCCAAGCAGGCCGTGGAAACCGGCAAGGTCGATGTGGCCGGGCACCGCCCCAAATCCTCGCGCGCGATCCGCGTGGGCGAGCTGCTGCAGATCAGCCGCGGCGATGAAACCTGGGAAGTGCAGGTGAGCGCGCTGAGCGAACTGCGCGGGCCGGCGCCGGTGGCGCAGCAGCTGTACCAGGAAAGCGAGGCCTCGCGTGCGCGGCGCGCCGAGCTGCGCGCGCAACGCGCGGCGGCCAGGAACGGTTACCAGGCGCCGGAGCACAAGCCGGACAAACGCGCGCGGCGGTTGATCCGGGCGCTGGGGGATCTGGATGCGTTGTGATCTGCATGCGGCGCACATGAAAAGACCGGGCCCATGGGCCCGGTCTTTGTTTCTGCCTGCGACGTCGCCTCAACGCAGGTCGTAGCGGTCCAGTTCCATCACCCGTGCCCAGGCGGCCACGAAGTCCTGTACGAACTTCTTCCCGCCATCGGCGCTGGCGTACACCTCGGCCAGGGCGCGCAGCACCGAGTTGGAGCCGAACACCAGGTCGGCGCGGCTGCCGGTCCACGCCTTGGCACCGCTGCTTTCATAGCCGTCGCCGGTGGCCTTCCACTGCGTGCGCATGTCCAGCAGGTTGACGAAGAAGTCGTTGCTCAACGTACCCACCCGGTCGGTCAGCACGCCCTGCGCGTTGCCGTCGGTATTGGCGCCCAGCACGCGCAGGCCGCCGACCAGCACGGTCATCTCCGGTGCGGTCAGGGTCAGCAGCTGCGCCTTGTCCACCAGCAGCACTTCGGCCGGCACGCTGTAGCGGCCCTTGAGGTAGTTGCGGAAGCCATCGGCATAGGGCTCCAGCACCGCGAAGGATTCCACGTCGGTCTGCGCCTGGCTGGCATCGGTGCGGCCGGGATGGAACGGCACTTCGACGCTGTGGCCGCCGGCCCTGGTGGCCTGCTCCACGCCGACATTGCCGGCCAGTACGATCAGGTCGGCCAGCGATACCTGGCGGCCGCCGGCGCCGTTGAACGCGGCCTGGATCTTCTCCAGCGCGGCCAGCACCCTGGCCAGCTGCTGCGGCTGGTTGACCGCCCAGTCCTTCTGCGGCGCCAGGCGGATACGCGCCCCGTTGGCACCGCCGCGCTTGTCCGAGCCGCGGAAGGTCGAGGCCGACGCCCACGCGGTGGACACCAGCTCGGCCACGCTCAGGCCGCTGGCGGCGATCTGCTGCTTGAGCGCGGCGATATCCTGCGCATCGATCGGTGCCTGCGCGGCGGCCGGCAGCGGATCCTGCCAGATGAATTCCTCGGCCGGAATCTCCGGGCCCAGGTAGCGGGCGCGCGGGCCCATGTCGCGGTGGGTCAGCTTGAACCAGGCGCGGGCGAAGGCGTCGGCGAAGGCCTGCGGGTCGGCCAGGAAGCGGCGCGAGATCTTCTCGTAGGCCGGGTCCACGCGCAGCGACAGGTCGGTGGTGAGCATGGTCGGGCGGTGCTTTCTGGACGGATCATGCGCATCGGGGATGATCGCTTCGCTGTCCTTGGCCACCCACTGGTGCGCACCGGCCGGGCTCTTGGTCAGTTCCCACTCGTGGCCGAACAGGATCTCGAAGAAATCATGGCTCCATTGCGCCGGGGTGCGCGTCCAGGTCACTTCCAGGCCGCTGGTGATGGTGTCGCCGCCCTTGCCGCTGCCGAATGCGTTGGACCAGCCCAGGCCCTGGCTTTCCAGCCCGGTCGCTTCCGGTTCGGGGCCGACGTTGTCGGCCGGGCCGGCACCGTGGGTCTTGCCGAAGCTGTGGCCGCCGGCGATCAGCGCGACGGTTTCCTCATCGTCCATGGCCATGCGGCCGAACGTGTCGCGGATGTCGAAGGCCGCCTTGAGCGGATCGGGGTTGCCGTCCGGGCCTTCGGGGTTGACGTAGATCAGGCCCATCTGCACCGCGGCCAGCGGGTTTTCCAGGCTGCGCGAGTGGGTATCGCCGTCGGCGTCGTCATCGGAGACCAGCACGCCGCCGGCCTTTTCGACGCCAGGGTCGCCGTGCGCGTAGCGCACATCGCCGCCCAGCCAGGTGGTCTCGCGGCCCCAGTACACGTCCTGGTCCGGTTCCCAGGTATCGGGGCGGCCACCGGCGAAGCCCAGGGTCTTGAAGCCCATCGATTCCAGCGCGACGTTGCCGGTGAGGATCAGCAGGTCGGCCCAGGAAATGGCCTGGCCGTATTTCTGCTTGATCGGCCACAGCAGGCGCCGCGCCTTGTCCAGGCTGACGTTGTCCGGCCAGCTGTTGAGCGGGGCAAAACGCTGTTGGCCACGACCGCCGCCGCCGCGGCCATCGCCGATGCGGTAGGTGCCGGCGCTGTGCCAGGCCATGCGCACGAACAGGCCGCCGTAGTGGCCGAAATCGGCCGGCCACCAGTCCTGCGAATCGGTCATCAGCGCCTTCAGGTCGGCCTTCAGCGCGGCGTAGTCCAGGCCCTTGAAGGCGGCGGCGTAATCGAAGCGGTCATCCAGCGGATTGGAGCGGCTGGAATGCTGGTTGAGCAGGTCCACGCGCAACTGGTTGGGCCACCAGTCGCGGTTGGTGGTGGCCTGGCCGACCAGGGCATGGTTGAACGGGCACTTGGCTTCGCTTTTCATGGGTATCTACCTGTGTACTGGCGAACGTGGAAACCACCTGCAGCCGGGGCCGATGGCATCGCGTGGGCAGGTGGCCCCGGAGGAGCGCACCGCTGCATGGCCCCGGGCGGGGGCCCGGGGCGTGCCGTGAAGGCATGCGGACACGTTAAGCAAGACGGTTCAGTTGGTAAATTCGAATGAATCAACCAAAGCAATAGCCGTTGCCTATTTGATAGTGCCGGCAGCGTTCAACGCTTGCCGCCGAACAGGCCGCCGCCGAGCTTGAGCAGGTCGCCGATGCCCAGCTGGCCGTCGCCGTCCTGGTCCAGCACCGAGGCCAGCAGGCCGCCGTTCTGGCCCTGTGCGGCCTGCGCCTCCTGGCCCAGGGCCTGGCTGAGCTGGGCCGGGTTGCCGCCGTTGGCGAAGCGTTGGGCCAGGTAGGACATCACGATCGGGGCGAGGATGGCCAACAGCTGGCCGGTCTTGCCGCTGTCCAGCCCGGTGGCCTGGCTCAGGCCCTGCGCGGCGCGGTCGCTGTTGCCGCCGAACACATGGCCGAGGATGCCGGCACCGTTGGTGGCGTTGCCGCCGCCGCCACCGAGCACGCTGCCCAGCAGCCCGCCCAGATCGAAGCCGCCGCCGCCGGCGCTGCCGGCATGGTCGCGCTGCAGCGCACCCAGCAGGGCCTCGGCGCCCTGCGGTTGCTGCGCGTTGCGGCCCATCGCGCCCATCAACAGCGGCAGGGCCGCCCCGATTGCGCTGCTGGCCTGGTTCTGGTCGATGCCCAACTGCTGGGAAACCTGCTGCAGGCCCTGGCCCTGCTGCAGCTGCTGGAAGAGGGAGGCTGCAAGCGATTCGGTGTTCACGGTGGACTCCGGTCAGAGGGTGGGTAACCAGCCGAGCATAACGCCGCGTGCACTACGGGAATGCGAAGGCTTCACGCGCCGGCGTGGCGGTGTGCTGTCGCCTAGGTGCACCAGGCGGCCTGGCCGTGGAGGTAGTGCCGGCCGTTGGCCGGCTGCGTGTTGATCGGGCTGTGTGGGGAGCCGGCCAGCGGCCGGCACTACCTGGCTCGCCCGACCAACGGTCGGGCGCTACCGCGCGGTAGGCCAACCGTCGGGCGTTACCGCGCGGTGGGTCAACGGTCGGGCGCTACCTTGCGGTAGGTCACGACCGTTGGTCGTGACCGTGCCCTCAGATCAGCGCCTTCAACCGGTACAGGGCTTCCAGCGCCTGCTTGGGGGTCAGCTCGTCGGGGTCGATCGCCGCCAGCGCGTCCTGCGCAGCGGTGTTGGGCGCAGTGAACAGCCCGAACTGCTGCGGCGCATCCAGGGCCTGCGGCGCCACCGCGGCGGCATGGCTTTCGCCACCGCGCTGCTCCAGCTCGGCCAGCCGGCGGCGTGCCTGGGCCACCGTGGACTTGGGCAGGCCGGCCAGTGCGGCCACCTGCAGGCCGAAGCTGCGGTTGGCCGGGCCATCCTTGACCGCGTGCATGAACACCAGCGCATCGCCATGTTCCACCGCGTCCAGGTGCACGTTGGCGATGCCGCTGGCGCCGCCTTCATGCTGCTCGTCGGCCAGCGCGGTCAGCTCGAAGTAGTGGGTGGCAAACAGCGTGTAGCAGCGGTTCTGGTAGGCCAGGTGGCGCGCCACCGCATCGGCAAGGGCTAGGCCGTCGTAAGTCGAGGTGCCACGGCCGATCTCGTCCATCAGCACCAGCGAGTGCGCGCTGGCGTGGTGCAGGATGTAGCTGGTCTCGGCCATTTCGACCATGAAGGTGGACTGCCCGCGGGCCAGGTCGTCGCCGGCGCCGATGCGGGTCAGGATGCGGTCGATCGGGCCGATCACCGCGCGGCTGGCCGGCACGAAGCTGCCGATATGCGCCAGCAGTACGATCAGCGCGTTCTGGCGCATGTAGGTGGACTTGCCGCCCATGTTCGGGCCGGTGATCACCAGCATGCGGCGGTCCGGATGCAGGTCCAGGTCGTTGGGCTCGAAGGGCTGTTCGCGCACCGCTTCCACCACCGGGTGGCGGCCGCGCTCGATGCGCAGGCAGGGTGCGGTTTCCAGCTCCGGGCGGGCCCAGTCCAGCGCCTGCGCGCGTTCGGCGAAACCGGCCAGCACGTCCAGTTCGCTCAAGGCGGCCGCGCACTGCTTGAGCGGTTCCAGCCGGTCGGCCAGGGTGTCCAGCAGCTGTTCGTACAACAGCTTCTCGCGCGACAGCGAGCGTTCGCGCGCCGACAGCACCTTGTCCTCGAATGCCTTCAGTTCTTCGGTGATGTAACGCTCGGCATTGGTCAGGGTCTGGCGCCGGGTGTAATGCACCGGGGCCTTGTCGGCCTGGCCCTTGCTGATTTCGATGTAATAGCCGTGCACGCGGTTGTAGCCGACCTTCAGCGTGGCGATGCCGCTGCTGGCGCGCTCGCGCTGTTCCAGGTCGATCAGGAACTGGTCGGCATGGGTGGACAGCCGGCGCAGTTCGTCCAGCTCGGCGTCAAAGCCTTCGGCGATCACGCCGCCGTCGCTGAGTTTCATCGGCGGCGCAGTGGCGATCGCCGAAGCCAGCAGGTGCGCGCATTCGTCATGAGAACCCAGTGCGTCATGCAGGGCCACCAGCCGCGGCGAATCCAGTGGCGCCAGCACGGCCCGCACGTCCGGCAGCAGGCCCAGGCCATCGCGCAGCGTGGAGAAATCGCGCGGCCGCGCCGAGCGCAGCGCCACCCGGGTGAGGATCCGTTCCAGGTCGCCCAGCGCCCGGAATGCCTCGCGCACGTCGCCGTCGGCGCCGCGGTCGATCAGCGTGGCCACCGCGTCATGGCGCTGCACCAGCACCTCGCGCAGCCGCAGCGGGCGGTGCAGCCAGCGCCGCAGCAGGCGCCCGCCCATCGGCGTGACCGTGGTGTCGAGCACGCCCAGCAAGGTGTTGCGGGTGTCGCCATCAACCCGCGTATCCAGTTCCAGGTGCCGGCGCGTGGCCGCGTTCATCGCGATCGCCTCGCTCGCCGTTTCGGTGGCGATCGCGGTCAGGTGCGGCAGCCGCTGCTTCTGGGTTTCCTCGACATAGCCCAGCAGCGCGCCGGCCGCGGCGGTGGCGCGCGGCTTGTCGTCGATGCCGAAGCCGCTCAGGTCGTGCAGCTTGAAGAAGGCCAGCAGCTGGCGGCGGCCGCTGTCGGCGTCGAACAGCCACGGCGCGCGGCGGCGGATACCGCTGCGCTGCCTGAGGAAGTCCGGCCAGTTGTCTTCGTCGGGGACCAGCAGTTCGGCCGGTTCCAGCCGGGCCAGCTCGGCTTCCAGCGCGTCGTCGGAATCGACCTCGTTGACCAGGAAGCGGCCGCCGGCCAGGTCGGCCCAGGCCAGCCCGTAGCCGTGCTTGCCGCGCGACAGCGCCATCAGCAGGGTGTCGCGGCGCTCGTCCAGCAGCGCCTCGTCGGTGACCGTGCCGGGGGTGACGATGCGCACCACCTTGCGCTCGACCAGGCCCTTGGCCAGCGCCGGATCGCCGATCTGCTCGCAGATGGCCACCGATTCGCCCAGGGCCACCAGCCGCGCCAGGTAGCCTTCGTAGGCATGCACCGGCACCCCGGCCATCGGGATCGGCGCGCCGCCGGAGCTGCCGCGCTGGGTCAGGGTGATGTCCAGCAACCGCGCCGCCTTGCGCGCGTCGTCGTAGAACAGCTCGTAGAAATCGCCCATCCGGAAGAACAGCAGCAGGTCCGGGTAGCCGGACTTGGCGGCGAAGAACTGCTTCATCAGGGGGGTGTGTTCGGGCTGCTTCTCGGTCACGCGGGGTCCATCAAGGTCGGGGGCAGGCCGGAGGGCTGCCTGGTGGACCATTGTAGGGGAGGGCGGCGGTGACCGTACCCCGCGGCAGTGCCGTTGCGGTACCGGGGTGCCCAGTCGTTCTGCCTGAGCAGCAGGGATGCCGCCGGGGGCATTGATGGCGGCGTGGTAGGCAACCGACAGCCAGAGTGCTTCCGCCACGTTCCTGCGCAGCATCATCAGCAGGCACATGTTCACGAACGACAAAAAACGCAAGCGGTTGCTCGATAGCCCAGATCAGTGCATTGGAAAGCAGTGAGCGTTGCGCTGAAGACACTGTCAGCCGTGGCCCTGGCCCGGCTTATGTATCATTTGCCGAACGGGAGCCAGGGTGAGCGGATCGTACGCCCGGTTCATCGACAGATGGATAGTGGCCCAGCGGATCAAATCCGTCTGGCGCGGTTGGGCGCGCGCCAGAAGTCTCGGATACGACGACCCTATGAGATCTATTTTCAAGGAAGTTCCCCATGCCTGACAGACCGTTGAATGGCCTCATCATGCGCACGGCGGTAGTGCGTTTGCCGGGCCTTGGGTATATCTATGCCGCAGACCCCGGCAAAGAAGCCGACGAGATTCCACACGCCATTACGTTCAAATACAAGGACGGCACTTTCATCAGGGGCGAGGCCAACTATGACGCCCATTCGTTGGCCATGGTTTCCCGGCCTGAGCTGGGACTCATTGCGCTATCGGGCGCCGGCCATTACTCGGCCATCATGGCAAGCGGTACAAGTACCGGTGACATATTCGACGACAGCACGCCTGCGCCCCAAGAGCCGAGAATGGGCGGTATCCGCGGCGTGGCGGCGATCAACGGACAAGCCTTTGCGGTCGGCCTAAGGGGGATGGTGTACCGCTTTGACGGCCCCAAACGTTGGATACGGATCGATGATGGCTTGCCGGAAACGTTCGATGCGCAGGCGATTCACGGCTTCTCAAATACGGAGATCTATGCCGTTGGCCGGGATGGCGCGATATGGCTGTTCGATGGGCATCATTGGCAGTCTTGCCAATCGCCGACATCGGTGACGCTCACATCGGTCAAGTGCGCACCTGACGGAACGGTGTACATAGCGGGCCACCGCGGGGTACTGCTGCAAGGGCGCAAGGATGCGTGGAGCGTCATCGATCAAACGACGGTCTCCGATGATATCTGGGATTTGGAGTGGTTTGTCGATGCTCTTTACGTCTCCACCATGTCGAATGTCTATCGGCTGAAACAATCGCAATTGGAGCCTGTGAACTTCGGCGATGATCGTCCAGCCTCCTGTTATCAGTTGAGCGCCGCCAGCGACGTCATGTGGTCGAATGGTGCGTTCGATCTTATGTCGTTCGATGGAACCAAATGGACGAGAATTGTTTGAGCGGTTGTCCGGCTTGCCCTGCTCATCGAACGCTCGCGCATGGTCATGCTTTCCGTTTCTGTCTTCCCTCTGACCCAATGGCGTATGGGGCCGCCTTGCGGGGGCGGGCCGATCCGGGGTCGAGGCGAGCTGGCGGCGTTGCCTGCTCAAGCGGGAGCGGATCTACCGAACGAGCTGTACCGCACTGGATGCAGCACGAGCGGATGTGTTTGACTGCATCGAGCGACGCCACAATCCAAGGATGCGGCGAAGGGGCGCCAGGCAAGATCAGAAGGTTGCAGCTCTTTTACAACCGTCCGTGATATCGGGGTAGAACCCTGCCACGCTCAATTCACCGTTGCGTCGGAGACGGTGTCCTCCAGTCGGGCAGCCTCGACGTTTAGCAGGCCCTTGGCGAACAGGTAGAAGCGGTAGGCGTCGCGGAAGTTTGAGCCAAGCCCGAACGAAACACGGATGGCGCCGCAGTTGCCCTTGTTGAGGATTTTGTCATCGAAGGTCTTGCAGTCGAGGATCTTCTCGGTCTTGTCCAGTTCGCAGTGCTCGGCACCGGCGGTGGTATAGGTGGCCTGCTGCACGGCGCCCAGGTTGCAGAAGCAGCCGTTGCGGACCGTGATGCCGAAGGTTTCGGCCATCCGCTTGATCTGGGCATGCGGGAAGACGGCGTTATAGCAGTCGAAGAAGTTCAGCATGATGGTCGCGCCCTTGTGCTCGGCCGGTGGCCCGTAGATGCGGCAGATCGGGGTTTGGCTCTTGATCTGGTGCCTCAGTTCAAGCAGTCGCGCCTCCAGCCACCTGGCCAGCGCCGTGGACCGGGCACCGAGCTGTTCAACCCCAAGCCGGGAAAGGAACTGGAATCCCTCGGCGATGGCATGGAAGGAGGCGTAGTTGGGCGTGCCGATTTCGAACCGCTTGCCGTCATCGCGGTGCAGCAGCCGGTCGGTGGGGGACCAGGGGCCGGAGTAGTAGCACACCGAGCCACCAGCGAAGGACGGCGGCGTCAGCCGGGCAAGCGATGACCGCCTGGCGATCAGGCAGCCGGCCCCGGTCGGATAGCCGAACATCTTGTAGAAGGAGATCGCGATGAAGTCCGGTTGATGCAGCGTGCAGTCCAGCCGGGACTGGGGCACGAACGCTGCGGCGTCGCACAGCACCATCGCGCCGCGTTCCTGCGCGACCTGCACCCAGCGCAGATCGTGCCGGGCGCCGGTGGCATTGGACTGCGCGGGGTAGGCCAGCAGATGCGGATGCCCCGGGACCAGGTTCTCCAGCGAACGCTGCATCGCGCTGTCGAGAATACGCAGCTGCTTGTCCAGCGGGACATACCGCACCGAGGCGCCCTTGGCCCTGGCGTATTCGCGTAGCCCGTGGACCGAGGTGTGGTTGTCCTTGGTGAGCAGGACCTCCGAGCCACTTTCGAAGGGGAAGGACTCGGCCACCAGCCGAATGGCGCCGCTGGCGTTGGGGGTGAACAGGATTTCGTACTCGTCCGGTGCGCAGCGGAAGTGCCGGTATATCTCCGCGCGGGCTTTTTCATAGGCCTGGTCGGAAGACTTCGAGCCGCTGTGCGGATTGCCGAGGATGGTGCTCTTGAGCACGCGGTGGTCTTCCTCGATCAGGCTCTCCGGTGCGAGCGTGCCGCCGACGTGATCCAGGTAGACCGCTTGCTGGGCATCCAGACGCGAGAAATCGTGCGCCCGCAGCGCTTCGACCTGGGCATCGGGGTACTCGGGGTGCTCGGCCAGGAACGTTGCCTTCATCGCCTGGTACGGCCGCAGCAGCTGGGCATCGTCCAGCAGGCGCGGTCGGTGGGCACGATCCTCGACAAGGTCCGGTGCCAGTTGGCAGAAGGCGAGCAGTTCGGAAAAATCGGGCGGCGGGCCCGGCGCAACCGATGCCTTGCACGCCTGGTCAACCTGTCCGCGCACCAGCCAGGCCTTGACTTGGTAGTGGCGGTCGGGAACCAGCTCATTGAATTCCTGCAGCATGACGTTCAGGTAGCGCTCCCGAGTGGCGCTGTCGCACTGGTTGAACTCTTCCAGAAGGATGCACGCGTTGAACAGGAACTCGCGGGTGTCCGCGTCATCCAGGTGGAACGACAGGGGGCAGGAGGTGGTCACCTCGTCCACGCCCCGGCAGAGTCCCTCCAGGGCGAAGGCCTGGGTAATGGGCGTGGGGTCGCTGAGGCTCAGGGCCGCGTCCATGATTGCCGAGGGCGTGCCGAAGTGTTTCTGTGATTGACGGTGGGCCAGGTCGAATAACTGGTTGTAATGGAAGACGGTGCCGTAGATTTTCCCGCCCGGGCGCAATACCCGCTTGAACTCGCGGGCTACCCGCGATTTGTCCGGTGGGAACATCAGGCCGAAGCCGCAGACAATGATGTCGAAGCTGTCGTCGGCGAACGGCATGTCGGCCATGTCCACGTCCGCATGGAAGGCCACGTCGCGTCGGAGTTCATCGCTGACCGCCGTCCTGGCCACGTCGATGGCGATCCTGGACAGGTCCGAGGCGACCAGTTGTATGCCCAGTGGCCGGGCCAGATCGTCGTAAAGATGGGTGGTGATGCGGCCCGTGCCGCAGGCGACCTCAAGAATGCTGGTGGGAGGCGCTTGGGCACGGATGTCCCGTCGGATCTCCTGGACCAGCAGCGCTCCGTAGGGTTTGAACAGCCTGGGCCCCAGGACGCGCTCATAGAACTCCATGAACGTACTCAGGGACCACGTCTGGTCCGACACCAACTTGCAGTGGTGCTGCGCTGCTTCATGCATTGCGGGCTCCAAATGCAGCCGCAATGCGGCTGCCGTGCTGTGGGTTTTCCATGACATCTGGAAGGATCGGTGCAGGCTCGATGCCATGCTGGCCTGGCAGGCCTGCGCCGACGTGGGTGATGCCGGGGTGAAACATTCAGGAGAAAGTGCATTGCCTTTCCAGATTATGTCGCCGGATCATAGGCGGGTATTTCTGGATTTACATCTGCTGGTCCGGCTATTAAGGCGGTATTTCCTGGAGAACCGGGAGTGGTTGTCTGGATCTGTGATGGCGGGAGTGAATTTACAAATATTAATTGGGTGCGCCTTGGTTGTGGCATCAAAACAGGCGCGGTCGCAGTACTCCGTCATTCTATTGACGCTCCGTGCCAGACATTCTGGAATCGGCGGCGTGCAGGAACCTCCGTGCTGGAGCCGGTCGAGGGCATGGCGGCCGTGGTGCAGACCGCCGGCCGCTGCACGGCGGCTACCCGGATGCGACAGCGACGCTGTCCCGAACACGCTGCTCGACCGAAACTTCCTTGGGGTGTCCGCGATACGCGGCCGCCATCGCGCCGGGCGCGTCCGCGTTCGCAGGCGGTTGGCCTCCCCCGGAAGGGCAAGCAGCAGCCACCAGGTTGGTGCGGGAATCTCGGCGATTGTGTGGGCAGCGCAGCGGGGTTCGGTGTCCACCAGCTCGTGGTGCGGTGCAGCGGACCGTGTCGGTCGAAACAAATGCTATCCAATGAATGTCCGGGACCGCACTTTTAAAGGCTTTCCAATTCTGCAGACTGCGCAGGTGATGAGGGAAAACCATGCGTAGCAAGTTATTCGTCCCCGGCGCCCGGCCGGACCTGTTCGACAAGGCCCTGGCCAGCCAGGCCGATGCGCTGTCCTTCGACCTGGAAGATTCGGTACCCGAGGCCGGCAAGGCCCAGGCCCGCGCCCAGGTCGCCGGGTTCGTGCAGCGGCCGCAGACCCAGGCCGGCGGCAAGCTGCTGATCGTGCGCACCAATGCCACCGACAGCGCGCACTTCGCCGCCGACCTGGGCACCGTGGCCCTACCCGGGGTGGGCCTGCTCAATCTTCCCAAGATCGACTCGGTCGCCCAGCTGCTGGCCGCCATCGCCGCTCTGGAGCGGGCCGAGCGCGACAACGGCGTGGACCGCCCGATCGGCCTGCTGGTCACTATCGAAACCCCGCGCGGGCTGCGCTGCGCCGCCGAGCTGGCCGCCGCGCACCCGCGCGTGGCCGGGCTGCAACTGGGCCTGGGCGACCTGTTCGCGCCCAACGGCATCCACCGCGGGTTGGGCAACGTGCATGCCACCTTGTTCGCGCTGCGCCTGGCGGCGGCCGAGGCCGATGTGTTTGCCTATGACGGCGCGTTCCCCGACGTGGCCGACAGCGACGGCTTCCTGGCCGAGGCGCAGATGGCCCAGCAGTTGGGCTTCATCGGCAAGAGCTGCATCCACCCGCGCCAGGTCGGCCTGGCCAATGCCACCTTCGGCATCGCCCCGGCACTGCTGGACGAAGCGCGGCGGATCGTCGCCGCCGCCGGGAACGCGGCCGGACATGGCCATGGTGCGTTCCTGTTCGAGGGCCGGATGATTGACCTGCCGTACCTGCGCCGCGCCGAAGCCCTGCTCGCCGCCTCATCCACCCCGACCGCCTGATTGCGCGTTCGGGATGCATCGACCACTGTCTCTTACCTGCGCGCTGGCTGGCATCGGCTCTGCTGCGCTCTTTCCGGGTGAACCCATGCTCAAGCCTGCACCGTTCGCGTTCCTCTCCACCGTGTTGCGGCGCTGCACGCGCAGCGTGCGGCTGCTGGCTGCCGCAGTGCTGCTTACCGGCAGCGGTGCGGTGGCGGCCGAGAGCCTGACCACGGTGGCCGCCGGTAGTCTGCCGGCGCTGCCGGCGCAGGTTGCCGCCGGTGGCCTGTTCCATGTGGACGGGCGTGTCGTGGCGCTCGGCCAGGACGGCGCCTGGGTGCTGGGTGCGGACTACAAGGCATGGGAGGCGCTGCCAGCGGTGGCAGCGCAGGTCGACGCGCTCAAGGGCAGTGCCAGCGCCGCCGGTCGCACCTATCTGCTCCAGGGCGCCGATGCGTTCAGCACCACCCTGCAGCCGCTGACGCTGCGCAACGGTGCGCTGGCGTTCGGTCAGGCGCTGGCCCTGCCGCAGCCGCTGGCGCATGCCCAGGCCGCCGGCCTCGGCGACGCACTGTACCTGGTGGGCAACGACGCGGCCGGCAGCACCCGGCTGTACCGCCGTACGGCGGCCGCCGACAGCGCCGCCTGGCAGCCGCTGGAAAACCTGCCGCAGCCGGGCGTGCCCAGCGCGCTGCAGGCGCAGAAGGGGGCGCTGTATGTCGGTATGGGCGTGGCCGGGCAAAGCGACCAGCTGTGGCGCCGCAACGTCGATGCCAGCTGGCAGCAGATGGCATCGCCGCAGGGCACGATCGTGGCCGGGTCGGTGCGCGCGCTGGGCCAGGCCCACCTGCTGATGCTGGTCAAGGCGGCCGATGGCCGCATCCAGGCGCGTACCTTCCATACCATCACCGATGCCTGGACCACGCTGGACGTGGCGCCGGTGGTGGCGCCGCAGGCCGTCACGGCCTGGGGCAACGGGCTGGCCTGGGCCACGGCCGGCAGCAAGGGGAGCCAGCTCCAGTATGCGGAGATGCAGGGTGGCAAGCACCTGCTGCGCTGGCTGGACTGGACGGTGATCGGCATCTACCTGCTGGCCATGCTCGGCATGGGCTTTTACTTCTACCTGCGCGACCAGAACGTCAGCACCGCCGACTTCTTCGTCGGCGGGCGTTCGATTCCGTTCTGGGCGGCAGGCATCAGCCTGTATGCCACCAACACCAGTTCGATCAGCTTCATCGCCATCCCGGCCAAGGCCTTCGACACCAACTGGCAGTACCTGACCAACAACCTGATCGCGGTGATGGGCCTGATGTTCGTGGCGGTCTGGATCGTGCCGCTGCTGCGCCGGCTGGACCTGATGAGCGTGTTCTCCTACCTGGAAACCCGCTTCCATCCGGCCATCCGCATGCTGTCCAGCGCGCTGTGCATCCTGATGCAGCTGGGCAGCCGCATGAGCGTGATCCTGTTCCTGCCGGCGCTGGCGATCTCCACCATCACCGGGGTCGATGTGATCTGGTCGATCATGCTGATGGGCGTGTTCACCATCATCTACTCCACCCTGGGCGGTTCCAAGGCGGTGATCTGGACCGACGTGGTGCAGGTGGTGGTGATGTTCGGCGGTGCGTTGTTCGCGATCGGCTTCATCTTCATGCAGACCGGCGGCGACCTGCCGCAGCTGCTCAATGCCGCCGCCGCCGAAGACAAGACCCGGCTGTTCGACTTCAGTTTCGACCTGACCAAGGCCACCGTGTGGGGCTTCATTTTCCTGGTGGTGTTCGACGTGGTACTGACCTTCCCCAAGGACCAGGTGCTGATGCAGCGGGCGCTGTCCACGCGTTCGGACAAGGAGGCCGGGCGCTCGATCTGGACCTTCGCGGCGATCATGATCCCCGGCGGCTTCGTGTTCTACGGGATCGGCACCGCGCTGTGGATGTACTACCGCAACAACCCGGAGCGGTTGAATCCGCTGCTGCCGATCGATGCCACCTTCCCGCTGTTCATCGCCGCCGAACTGCCGGCCGGGGTGACCGGGCTGATCATCGCCGGCATCTTCGCCGCGGCGATGTCGACCCTGTCGAGCATCATCAACTCGATTTCCACGCTGGTTTCGGTGGATTTCTACCAGAAGCTGGTTAAGGACCCGAATGAAAAGACCGCCGTGCGCATCGCCGAATGGGCCGGCGTGGGGGTGGGGCTGGTCGGTATCGGTATCGCGCTGGTGATGAGCCGCTACGACATCCACTCGCTGTTCGATGTCTCCATCGAACTGGCCGGCCTGCTCGGCGGCGGCTTTGCCGGGGCCTATACGCTGGGCATGTTCACCCGGCGGGCCAACGCACCGGGCGTGGCGATCGGGGTGGCCGGTTCGGTGGTGATCACCCTGGTCTGCTGGAGCATGGACCTGGTGCACCCGTATTTCTACCTGGCCATCTCGATCCTGCTGTGCATCGTGATCGGCTATGTCGCCAGCCTGTTCTTCCCGGCGCCCAAGCAGTCGCTGAAGGGCCTGACCATCTACAGCGACACTGCGGCCGAAGCGGCAGCGCCATAAACGACACACGGCGGGCTTGCGCGCGCGGGCCATTGGTCCAATCGCATTACGCCCGCCGCTGGTGTAGCGTGCTGGCGCACTGAGAGGTAAACCGTGGAAACCCAGTTCCTGAGTACGTTCGTCACCGTGGTGGAGCGCGGCTCGATGGCCGCCGCTGCCCGTTCGCTGCATATCACCCCGGCCGCGGTCGCCCAGCAGATCCGCACGCTGGAACGCGAGCTGGGCGCGCCGTTGATCGCCCGGGCCGGGCGCACGGTGAGCGTCACCGAGGATGGCGCACGCATCCTGCAGCGGGCCCGCGACCTGCTGCGCCAGGTGGCCGATCTGCGCAGTGTGGCCAACGAGAACGGCATCGCCGGCGAACTGCGGCTGGGCGCCTGCCCCACGGCACTGGCTGGGCTGTTGCCGGACATTCTGTCGCGGATGGTGGCCACCTTTCCGCAGATCAATGTCTTCATCAAACCGGGCTATTCGGCCGATCTGTACCGTGCGGTGGAAGCCGGCGACCTGGACGCGGCGATGGTGCTGCAGGCGCCGTTCGCCCTGCCCAAGACCTGCCAGTGGCAGCAGCTGCGCGAAGAGCCACTGGTAGTGCTGGCCCCGGCCCACCTGGGCAGCCGCGACCCGCACGAGCTGCTGCGCGAGCAGCCGTTGATCCGCTACGACCGCCATGAGTGGGGCGGGCGGCTGGCCGACGACTACCTGCGCCAGGCCGGGATCGTCCCGCGCGAACGTTTCGAGCTCAATGCACTCAATGCGATCGCGGTGATGGTCGACCGTGGCCTGGGCGTGTCGCTGGTTCCCGACTGGGCCAAGCCGTGGCCGGAAGGCTTGAACGTCGTGCGCATTCCCTTGCCGCAGTGCAGCGAACCGCGTCGGATCGGCCTGGTCTGGTCGCGTTCGTCGGTCCGCATCCGGTTGGTGAACGTGCTGCTGGAAGAGGCGCGGGTGGCGTTGACCGAGCCGCAACGCTGATACCACGGGTTTTCGCGCCTTGTGCAGGGCCAGGCGAAACAAAAGCTAGGCTTTGAACATAGCCAATCGCAGTTCCATCGCCGCAGAGCCGCACCTAGGCTCTCGCCTCGTTGCCGGACAGAACGTGGATACCCGCAGGGACTCCGCGTCGGCCGGCTGAAGGGCGAAAGCCCACGTGCGTCATCGGTGGCGACGGCTCCCCGGCCGGCTGTCCCGCATTTCCTTATCGGGGGGGAGAAACCAATGATCAAGCCACTTTCCGCGGCCATCAGCACTGCACTGTTGGCCTGTGTCGTCGGCCCCGCCATGGCGCAGAGCGCCACGCCCACCGATCTGGACCAGGTGATCGTGACCGGCAGCCGTACCCCGATCTCGATCGAGAAGGTACCCGGCGCGGTGACCGTGGTGAACCAGGAGCAGGTGCAGCGCACCCTGAACCTGACCGAAGACGCCACCGCAGTGCTGGCGCGCATGGTGCCGGGCTACTCCGAATCCTCCCAGGCGATGAGCAACAGCGGCGAAACGCTGCGTGGCCGCGTCGCGCTGCGCCTGTTCGACGGCGTGCCGCAGGGCTCGCCGCTGCGCGAAGGCAGCCGCAATGGCACCTTCACCGACATGGGCGTGATCGGCCGCATCGAAGTGATCAACGGCCCCTCGGCCGCCGAGGGCATCGGCGGTGCCGGCGGCGTCATCAATTACCTGTCCAAGAACCCGGAAGTGGACGGCCACCAGACCACCATCAGCACCCGCTACGGCACCCAGTTCAAGGACAACAGCGGGCAGTCCAAGGTCGGCGTCACCCACACCTACAAGGGCGATGCGGCCGACTTCCTGATCAGCGGCGCCTACATCGACCGCGGCATCGCCTATGACGGCGACGGCCGCCGGGTCGGGCTGAACACCTCCGGCTCGCTGTCCGATTCGTACAGCAAGAACCTGTTCCTGAAGGGCGGCTACACCTTCGGCGAAGGCCAGATGCAGCGCATCCAGGCCAGCTACAGCAACTTCCACATCGGCGGCAAGCACAACTACATTCCGGTCGAAGGCTGCCGCTACAACCCCGTCGACTGCCCGGTGCCCAGCACCAATACCGCCGAGAAGGGCTCCATCGCCGGCGCGCTGGCCGAGTTCAACGATTTCGAACAGTTCGCCGCCAAGTACACCAACGCCGATTTCTTCGGCGGCGATCTGAGCGTGGATGCCTACTGGGCGCAGCAGGCCATGCGCTATGTGCCCGAGAACGGCGCCGACCGCCAGCTGGTCAAGCCGGCCCCGCCGGAAGCGGAGCGGATCTGGGACCAGTCGGAAATCAAGTCCGAGAAGAAGGGCCTGCGCGTGGCCTACGCCTACGGCGACCTGTTCACGGTGGAAGGCCTGCGCCTGCGCACCGGCCTGGACCTGGTCGAAGACACCGCCGAACAGCGCCTGGCGCTGACCAACCGGGTCTGGGTGCCGCCGATGAAGTACACCAGCGTGGCCCCGTATGCGCAGCTGAGCTGGGACATCGGCCCGGTGACGCTGGACGCCGGCATCCGCCGCGAAGACGGGCAGCTGGAGATTGACAGCTACACCACCACCGCCTACCGCGACTTCACCCCGGTGCAGGGCGGCAAGCTGGACTACAAGGCCAACCTGCCCAACTTCGGCGCGATCTGGCGGATCAGCGATGCGTGGTCGGTGTTTGCGTCCTATTCGGAAGGCTTCGGCATCGCCAACGTCGGCATCCCGCTGCGCAACATCCAGGCCAGCAGCCCGTGCAAGGCGGTGGCGTGCATCGCCGACCTGCAGCCGCTGATCACCAAGAACCGGGAAGTGGGCTTCAACTGGCGTGGCGCGCAGGCGCAGGTCGGGATCTCCGCTTACCGCTCCACTTCCGAGTTCGGCTCCTCGCTGACCGTGGACAAGGTGACCGAGGACTTCATCCTCACCCGCGCGCCGACCCGGATCGAAGGCGTTGAAATGAACAGCGCCTGGACCTTCAACGACCAGTGGAAGGCCACGCTGCTGTACTCGCGGATCCGCGGCAAGACCCAGTACTACGACGGCTCGGGCCTGAACAAGGAGATGGGCATCCTCGACATCTCCCCGGACAAGGTCAACGCCTCGCTGACCTGGACCCCCAACGACAAGCTCGATGCCACCCTGGGCGTGAGCCGTACCTTCAGCCGCGACCTGCGCGAAACCTTCGTCAATCCGTCCAACGGCGCGGTCTACCTCAACGAAGAAAACACCTACGGCTACGCGCTGTGGGACCTGAGCGTGAACTACGACACCGGCCGCTACGGCAAGCTGTCGCTGGGCATCGAGAACCTGCTGGACAAGCAGTACGTGCTCACCTGGTCGCAGCTGCCGGGCTGGCAGAACTACTTCTCCGGCCGTGGCCGCATGGTGTCGCTGACCCACACCTTCACGTTCTGATCGTCACCGTGCAACGGCGCTGCAGCCACCCTGCAGCGTCGTTGCGCTTTTCTTGCCTTACCCTGTCGCGACGATACCGCCGCCGACAGCAGGAGAGCGGATGTACAGGCCATCGCATGGACGGGCCCACGCCCGTCATTGCCGCCCCCGAGCACGCCTAGCCGTGCTCGCCTTGTTGCTGCTGGCCATCGGCCATGCCATGGCGGCGCTGCCCGCCCCGGTCGCGCCGCCCCGGCTGCCTGCGGTGGATGCCTTGCTGGATGAGGCCACCGGCGGCCAGGGCTATACCGGTGCGGTCGCGCTGGTGATCGACCACGGCAGGGTCGTGCACGACGCCGCCTACGGCTGGCAGGATCTGGCGCACGACCGGCCGATGCAGCGCGACAGCATTTTCCGCATCTACTCGATGACCAAGACGGTCGCTTCGGTGGCCGCGCTGATGCTGGTGGAGGAGGGCAAACTGGGTCTGGACGATCCGGTGGCGCGTCATCTCCCCGAGTTTTCCCGGTTGCAGGTGTTCGCCGGCGGCAGCGCCACCGCGCCGCAGCTGCGCCCGGCCAGCAACCCCCTCACCGTGCGCCATCTGCTCACCCACACCGCCGGCTTTGCCGCGGGCGGGGAGGGCTTTGAGGCAGTGACGCTGCTGCTGGAGCAGCAGCACCTGCAGCAGGCGCACAGCCTGGCCGACTACACCGCGCGCCTGGCCAGGGTGCCGCTGGCGAGCGAGCCCGGCACGCGCTTCCGCTACGACAGCACGTCGATCGAGGTGTTGTCGCGGCTGGTGGAAGTGGTGGGCGGGCAACCCTTCGAGCAGTTCCTGCAACAGCGCCTCTTCGACCCGCTGGACATGCGCGACACCGGCTTTGTGGTGCCGGCCGCCGAACGCGCGCGGGTGGTCGAGCTGACCACGATGGGCGGACACGGCGACCTGGTGCTGGCCGATGAAGCGCATGCGCGCCAGCCCGGCGTGGCGTTGCGGCCTTACTCCAGCGGTGCCGGTGGCCTGTACGCCACCGCCGCGGACTACGGCCGGTTCGCGCAGATGCTGCTCGATGGCGGCCGCTATGGCCAGCGGCAGCTGCTGCGCCCGGCGACGGTGGCGTCGATGATGCAGAACCAGCTGGTGCACACCGCCTTGCCCAGGCCGGTGACCGAGTTCAGCGATGCCGAGGGCTTCGGCCTGGGCGGTGCGGTGCTGCTGGATCCGGCCATGAAGGGGCGGACTGCCTCGGTGGGCGCGTTCGGCTGGTCGGGCGCGGCGTCCACCTACTACGCGATCGACCCGGCGCGCGGGCGGGTGGCGATACTGATGCTGCAGCACCTGCCCGGGGGCAACGATGACCTGCCGCGCATCGGGACGGCCTTCTACAACCGCGTTGACCAGGCGCTGGACCCATGAGCGTTGCTGCAGCGGCCACCGTCCTTGTTGCCGGCTCGGCCAATCTCGATTTCGTGGTGCGCGCCGCGCATGTCCCGGCGCCGGGTGAAACCGTGCTGGGGCACGGTTTCAGCACCTTCCCCGGTGGCAAGGGCGCCAACCAGGCGGTGGCGTGCGCCCGCGCCGGCGGTGCGGCCACGCAGATGCTGCTGGCGCTGGGCGAGGACGACTTCGCCACGCCGATTGAAGCCTCGTTGCGTGCGGCCGGCGTGGCCCTGTCGATCGTGCGCGAGCCGGTGCTGCCGACCGGTACCGCCTTCATCTGCCTGGCCGACACGGCCGAGAACGCGATCACCGTCGCGCCCGGCGCCAATGGATGCCTGCGCGCGGACCACCTGCCGCCGCTGGACGGCGTCGACTGGTTGCTGCTGCAGCTGGAAACCCCGCTGGACACGGTGACCGCCTACGCGCGCAGCGCCCGCGCCGCCGGGCTCAAGGTCGCGCTCAATGCCGCGCCGGCGCAGGGATTGCCGGCGGCGCTGCTGGAGGCGCTGGATGTGCTGATCGTCAATGAAGGCGAACTGGACGTGGTGGCCGGCAACCCGCCGGACCTGGCCAGCGGCCTGGCGCGGTTGGCGGTGCCGTGCGTGATCGTGACCCTGGGCGCGCGCGGCTGCCTGGCCCGCGTGGACGGGCAGATCGTGCTGCAGCCGGCGTTCCGGATCGCGCCGCTGGATACCACCGCCGCCGGCGACACCTTCTGCGGCGCGCTGGTGGCCGCACTGGCCGGCGGCCAATCGATGGCGCAGGCCCTGCTGGCGGCCACCGCCGCCTCGGCGCTGGCCTGCACCCGGCTCGGCGCGCAGTCGAGCATTCCCACCCGCGCCGAAGTGGACACACTGCTGTCGGACCCGGCGCGTGTTCCCGGTGCCGACGCCCATGCCGCGCTGGCGGCGTGGTGCGCCCGGTGAATCGCCTCCCCTCTGTTTCCTGCTGGATGCCTTGCCCATGACCACCCCGTACCAGACCCCCGACTACGACAACGACGCAGCCGATTACGGGCGCGAGGCGATCGGTACCGAGTACAAGTTCTCGCATGTGACCACCGGCCGCTACCTGCCCACCCCGGGCAAGCCGCCGGCCTGGCCGTTTGCCGACATCGGCAGCTGGATGATCGATGCCAATGCCAGCGCCGCCGACTGGCTGGACGAGCTCAAGGACTGGCGCCGCGAGCACCTGGTCCGCATCGGCTACACCGACGTCAACTATCGCCGCCCGGAACTGCAGTGGGCGCAGCGCAACTTCGTGCATGCGCAGATGATGGTCGAGGACCGCTACTTCTTCGACGTGGCCAGCGGCCAGTACACCGTCGACCGCTACCTGGATGATCTGACCGAACGCTTCGGCGGGATCGATTCGGTGCTGATCTGGTACATCTACCCCAACATCGGCATCGACGACCGCAACCAGTTCGACCTGGCCCATGACATGCCCGGCGGCCTGGATGGCCTGAAGGCGGCGGTGCAGGCGTTCCAGAAGCGTGGCGTCAAGGTGTTCCTGCCGGCCAAACCGTGGGATCACGGCACCCGCGACCCGGGCGTGACCCATTGGGACGGGCTGGCCGAGATCGTCAAGGCCGTCGGTGCCGACGGCATCAACGGCGATACCTTCAACGGCGTGCCGCGCGCCTTCTTCGACGCCTGCGACGCGCGCGGCAACCCGGTGGTGGTGCAGCCCGAATCCACCATCAGCGCCGAAGAACAGCTGATCTGGAACGTACAGAGCTGGGGCAAGAAGGCGCCCGACGGGCCGGTGCCGCCGGTGTCCAAGTGGAAGTGGCTGGAACCGCGCCACATGGTCAACTACGAGAACCGCTGGGGCCGCAACCGCAACCACGACCTGCAGTACTGCTTCTTCAACGGTATCGGCTACAACGCCTGGGAGAACATCTGGGGCGTGTGGAACCAGTTCACCCCGCGCGACGGCGAGGCCCTGCGCCGGATCGCCACCCTGTACCGCCAGTTCCCGCAGCTGGTGGTGTCGATGGACTGGGAGCCGTACCAGGTGTGCCTGCAGGGCGGCATCTTCGCCAGCCGCTTCCCCGGCGAGGGCGTGACCCTGCACACCCTGATCAACCGCAACGAATACGCGGTGGACGGCGAGCAGATCGCGTTGGCGCATGTCGATGGCACGCGCTACTACGACGTGTGGCATGGCCGCGCGCTGGCCCCGCAGCTCATCGACGGCCGCGCCTACCTGGCGCTGCCGATGGAAGCGCGCGGTTTCGGCGCGGTCCTGAGCGTGGCCGCCGGCAGCGTGGTCGAGGGCCTGGAGGCGTTCCTGGCCGCTACCGCAGCCGCTGCCCGGCAACCGCTCAACAGTTACCCGGCTGCGTGGAAGGCCGCGCCACAGCAACTGCTGGAGATCGCGCGCACCGCGCCGCAGGCCGATGCCCCGACCGGCATGGTGGCGATTCCGGCCGGCCAGTTCCTGTTCCAGGTCGGTGGCATCGAGATCGAGGGCTTCACCTGGGCCGGGCTGGATGTGCAGTACCCGTGGGAAGACTGCGCGCGCCGCCATCACCGCCACCGCATGCAGGTGCCGGCCTTCCATATCGACCGTCATCCGGTCACCAATGCCGCGTTCAAGCGCTTCCTCGATGCCAGCGGCTACCGGCCGGCCGACGACCACAACTTCCTGGCCGACTGGAAGGACGGCGCACCACGCGCCGGTTGGGACAACAAACCGGTGACCTGGGTTTCGATCGAAGACGCCCGCGCCTATGCCGCCTGGGCCGGCAAGCGGCTGCCGCATGCCTGGGAATGGCAGTACGCCGCCCAGGGCACCGACGAACGCCACTATCCGTGGGGCAACGACTGGGACGCCGCACGCGTGCCACGGGTCAACCGCGGCCGCCGGCTCACCCCGCCGGCCGACGTCGATGCGCACCCACGCGGCGCCAGCCCGTTCGGGGTGGAGGATCTGGTCGGCAATGTGTGGCAGTGGACCGACGAATTCAGCGATGCGCACACCCGTGCGGCGGTGCTGCGCGGCGGCAGCCGCTACCAGCCGCAGACCTCGCACTGGTATTTCCCGCAGGCGTACCGGCTGGACCAGCACGGCAAGTACCTGTTGATGGGGCCGTCCAAGGACCGTTCCGGCACGGTGGGCTTCCGCTGCGTGGTGGATGCGGCATGACGCCTGTACACGCCAGCGCACGTGGCATGACCCTGGTCGCACCGCAGCAGGTAACCCTGGACGGGCTGCTCGGCCAGGCCCTGGCGGCCAACCGGGCCGGACGCCTGAGTACCTTCATCGTCGATGAGCACAGCGCACCGATCAGCATCTTCGGCCAGGCGCACAAACAGCAGAACCACGAAGGCGACTGGTACGGCGAACATGCCGGCAAGTGGCTGTCGGCCACCGCGCGTGCGGTGGCGCAGGGCGGGCAACCGCAGTTGCAGGCGGCCCTGCGCCGGGTGGCCGACTGGCTGGTCAGCCAGCAGGACCCGGACGGCTACCTGGGCAATTACGCGGCCGAACGCCGCTTCACCGTGCCGCAGCCGCCCAAGCCGGAAAGCTGGAACGGCGAGCCGGCGCTGCGCACCTGGGATATCTGGACCCACAGCTACCTGATCCTGGGTCTGCTGGAAACCTGGCGCGCGCTGGGCGATGCAGCCTACCTGCAGGCCGCCTGCCGGATCGCCGATCTGTGCTGGCAGGCGCTGGAGTCGGGCATCGACATCACCACACTGGGCAACCACCACGGCATGTCGGCCACGGTGTTGCTGGACCCGGCCGCCGATCTGTATCTGGTCACCGGTGAGCCGCGCTATCTGGCCCTGGCCGAGCGCATCCTGCAGCAGGCCAACGCCAATCCGCGCCTGGCCCTGCTCGACAAGGCGCTGGCGGGCGAGGATGCCGCGTTCATCGCCACCGGCAAGGCCTACCAGCTGAGCTGGAACCTGGTCGGGCTGGCCAAGCTGCACAAGGCCACCGGCAACCCCGCCTACCGGACTGCGGTGGACAACCTGTGGCAGAACATCCGCGAGCAGCACCTCACCCTGGGCGGCGGCCCGTGGGGCGGGGTGGCGCACCGTTCGCGCGAGGTGTTCAACGCGCCACGCACGTTCTTCCCGCAGGCCTATGTGGAAACCTGCTCGGTGCTGGCCTGGATGCAGCTCAACCGTGAACTGCTGGCCATCACCGGCCATGCGCGCTATGCCGACGAACTGGAGCGCACCGCCTACAACGACCTGCTGGCGGCGATGGCGCCCAATGGCGAGGACTGGTGTTATTACACCTATCCCAACGGCCGGCGCATCCATACCACCTACTGGCGCTGCTGCAAATCCAGCGGCGCGATGGCGGTGGAGGAGCTGCCGCAGGTGGCCTACGGCGTTGCCGCCGATGGCGGGCTGCGGGTGAACCTGTACGGGCCCGGCCAGGCCACCATGGCCCATGCGCAGGCCGGCCGGGTGTGCCTGCAGCAGGCAACCCGCTACCCGTTCGAGGGCACGGTGGTGATCACCGTGCAACCGGAAGTCACCGCGGCCTTCAGCATCGGCGTACGCATCCCGGGCTGGGCCGACAACGCCGCCATCGCGGTCAACGGACGGCCGCAGGCGGTGGAGGTCGGCAGCGACGGCTTCGTGCAGCTGCAGCGCCGCTGGCAGGCTGGCGACTGCATCGAGCTGCGCCTGCCGATGCAGCCGCGGCTGCACCATGCCGCCAATATCAACGTGCAGGAATCGCGTGCGCCGGACGGTTCGCCGGTGGCGCAGGAAGTGCTGCGCTGGGAGTACGTGGGGCTCAGCCATGGGCCGCTGGTATACGCCACCGGCCTGGTCGATGGCTACAAGACCGACGAAACCCTGCGCCTGCCCGCAGCACCGCCAGCGCAATGGCTGCAGGTAGGCGAGGACACCGGCGACGGCGCACCGATCACCCTGCTGCTGGACGAGCGCGCGCCGCTGCGCTGGGAGCCCTACTACCGCTGCGGCGGCCGCGGGCACGGCAGCTGGCGGCTGAGCTGGCTGTCGCTGGCACCCACCGACTGACCCGATGGTGGCGGTCGGCGGGCCGCCGGCCGCGCAGCGTGTTTTTTGTCCACCCAGAACATACCCACGCGATTTGTTTCTTCCCGCTGCCCAGGAGGAAACTTCCTTCAAGGTATCGAGTGCATTGACCATGACCGGAAGCAACCGCAGTTCTCCCTTTGCCATCGCCCAGCGGGAGGGCGCCAGCGGGCCGTTGAGCGGCATCCGCGTGCTGGACCTGAGCGCCTATATCGCCGGGCCCTATGGCTGCACGCTGCTGGCCGACCAGGGCGCGGAGGTGATCAAGGTCGAACCGCCGGTCGGCGACAACCTGCGCCGCTATCCGTCCACGCTGGAGGCCGAGAGCCGCGCGTTCCTTGGTGTGAACCGTTCCAAGCGGGGTGTGGTGCTGGACCTGAAACAGCCCGACCAGCGTGCGGTGCTGATGCGCCTGGTGCGCGAGGCCGACGTGCTGGTGCACAACTTCCGGCCCAGCGTGCCGGCCCGGCTGGGCATCGATTTCGAGAGCCTGCACAAGCTCAACCCGCGCTTGGTGTACTGCTCGGTCACCGGCTATGGCGAGCAGGGGCCAATGAAGGACAAGGCCGGCTACGACCAGGTGCTGCAGACCATGACCGGCATGTGCACGATGCAGGGCAAGGCCGGCGGCGCCCCGGAAATCCTGTATGGCTCGGTGGTCGATTACTACGCCGCCGCGCTGGTGGCGGCCGGGGTCTCATCGGCGCTGTACGAGCGCGAGCGTAGTGGCGAGGGCCAACTGGTCGGGGTGTCGCTGCTGCGCAGTGCATTGACCATGCAATCGGCGCGGATGATCTGGGCCGAAGGCGAGCCGGCGGCGGTCGGCCGCGACATGCGTTCGGGCGGCGTCACCGGCATCCATCCCACCGCCGAGGGGCATCTGTACGTTTCGGCCAATACGCCGCGCTTCTGGCAGGCGCTGTGCGCCAGGATCGGCCTGCCGGAGCTGGCCGACGACCCGCGCTACGACACGGTGCGCAAGCGCGCCACGCATGCCGAGGCATTGCTGCCGCTGCTGCATGCGGCGCTGGCCACGCGCAGCGCGCTGGCCTGGGAGGCCCTGTTCGGCGAGGAGGTGCCGTGCGCGGCGGCGCGCCAGATCGAGGACATGTTCGACCACCCGCAGGTACTGGCCGAGGACATGATCGCCGCGTTGCCGCATCCGCTGCTGGGCAGCTACCGCGGCATCACCCGCCCGATCGTATTCGGCCGCACGCCCGGCCCGGAACCGTTCGCCGCGCCGGTGTTCGACCAGGACACCGCCGCAGTCGCCGCGCTGCTGGAGCCTGTTGGGGGCGAATGACCCCCGGGTGCCGCCGCAGGACAGCAGAAGGCCCCGCACTGCGGGGCCTTTGCCTTGCCGTTGTACCGCACCGTCGGCAGCTCCACGCCCGGTAACGCAGGGCAGGGAGCCGATCCGCAGCGTGTCCGCCACCTGAACGCAATGCGCGCGTTGACGTGGCATGGACAGGATTTCACTGCCCATTGCACCGCATGGGCGGACACTCCACCCCTGTCCTGCAAGTTGTAAGGAGAACACCATGAAACCGACCCAACGCATGTTGTGCATGGGCGCGCTGCTGGCCGCCTCGTTCGGCGCGGTGGCGCAGAGCTACGGACCGCGGGACGAAGGCCGCCGTTTCAACGACGGCAGCAAGGTGGTGTGCAAGAACGTGGAAGTGCAGCGCAACAGCCGCGATCCCAACCGCATCACCGGTACCGCCACCGGTGCGGTGGTCGGTGGCCTGATCGGCAACCAGGTCGGCGGTGGCAACGGCAAGAAGCTGGCCACGGTGGCCGGCGCGGTAGCCGGCGGTGCGGTAGGCCGCAATGTGCAGGGCAACCATCAGCAGAAGAGCGGTGACCGGGTGGTGGAACGCCGCTGCGAGCGCGTCTACCGCTGAGCCACCCGCGGTGCACCGCACCGCTGCAGGCAATCCTGCAACGCCGGCCACAGGCCGGCGTTGTTGCGTATACGAGAGCTTCGTCGCTGCAGTTCAGCGCGTCGGTGGATTCCCGGCGATGGTGCGGGCGCCGGTGATGATCATCCGCAGCATCTGCGACAGCTGCTCGATCAGTTCGGCGTCCTTTTCCTGCGGCTGGTCCACGGCGGTGGCGCCCATCGCGAACACCAGCCGGGTGATCGCCTTGGAGGCCAGTGCCGGTTCGTGCAGCACCGCGCCGCCATCGGCGGCGGCCAGCCGGATCAGGTCCAGGCGCAGTTCGTCTTCGAAGTAGTTCAGTTCGCGGTCGACGGCCTGCTTGAACGCGTCCGAGCCGGCGCTGCCTTCGCGCAGCAGCACGTGCAGCAGCTTGTGGTCGGCGCGCAGCTGCTCGAAGAAGGTCTCCACCGACAGCCGGATCACGCTGCGCTCGGAGGAGGCCGCGCGCTGGCGCGCCTCGCCGATGATGGTGCGCAGCGAACGCCCGGCCAGGTCGATCAGCGCCACGGTCAGTTCGTCCATGTCGCGGAACTGGCGATAGAACGAATTCGGGGCGATCCCGGCCTCGCGCGCCACCTCGCGCAGGCTCAGCGTGGACACGCTGCGGTGCGGGCCGATCAGGGCCAGCGCGGCGGCCAGCAGGTCGTCGCGCGAGATCGAGGCTTTGCGCGCCGGATGGGCATCGTCGGCGGCGGACAGGGGCAGGTCTGGGGAGGTCATCAGGGGCAGGGTGGTCAAGTCCCTGAATCATAGCCCGTCCATTCAATATACAAATGTATACACGTCTGTATGTGCGTGCGTATAGTGGTTCCATGAGCGCCAAACCCCGCCCGCCGGCCCGCCGCCGCAACCCGATCTCGCCCCGTCACTGGGTGTCCGAGGAGCTGTTCGACTTCTGGGCCGGGCGGCTGCATCCGCTGTGGACCCTGCGCCGCCCCCGCGCACGGCTGGTTGCCCGCGAGCCGGCCAGCGCCGACGCGGTCACCCTGGTACTGCGCCCGAACCGGCACTTCCGTGGCCTGCAGCCCGGCCAGCACGTCACCCTCGGGGTGGACGTGGATGGCCGCCGCCTGTCGCGCAGTTACAGCCCCACCCGGCTGGCCGATGGCACGCTGGCGATCACGGTCAAGGCCATCGAAGGCGGCAAGGTCAGCCAGCAGCTGGCGCATCGCGCCGTGGTCGGCGACAGCTTCGAACTGGGCCAGGCGTTCGGTGACATGACCCTTGCCCCCAGCGCCGGGCAGCGCCTGCTGCTGCTGGCCGCCGGCAGCGGGATCACCCCGATGCGCGCGCTGCTGCGCCAGCTCGACGCGGCCGGCATGCCGGGGCAGGTGGACCTGGTGTACTGGGCGCGGCGTCGCGAGGAACTGTGCTTTGCCGACGAACTGGCGGCGCTGTCGGCGCGCCATCCGAACCTGCGCGTGCAGTTGGCATTGACCCGCGACCTGTCTTCCCCGTCGCCGCGCGTGGATGCCTTCGCCTTCGACGCGCTGGGCGACCTGGCCACTGCGCAGGTGCTGGTCTGCGGCCCCGGTGGCTTCGTCGATGCTGCGCGCGCGCGCCTGCATGGCCAGGTGGCCGCGCTGCAGTCCGAAGCCTTCACCCCGCCGGTGCTGCCCGATGCGGAAACCGGCACCGTACAGGTACAGCTGCGCCGCAGCGGCCGCACCCTGGCCCTGCCGCGCGGCACCTCGCTGCTGCAGGCGCTGGAGGCCGAAGGCCTGCGCCCGGCCAGCGGCTGCCGCATGGGCATCTGCAATACCTGCGTGTGCGGCAAGGCCTCCGGGGTCACCCGCCACATCCTGACCGGCGAGTACGCCGATGAACCGGCCACGCAAGTGAAGCTGTGCGTCAACAGCGCCAGCACCGACCTGATCCTGGAGCTCTGACGATGTCTTCCGTGCAAAACCGCGCGCTCTCGGCCGCCGACCTGCAGTCCTTCGGCGATGAACTCGATGCGCTGCGTGCGCGCCAGCTGGCCACCCTGGGCGCGGCCGACGCGCGTTACATCCGCCGCGTAGTGGCGGGGGTGCGCTGGACCGGCGTGGCCGGGCGCGCGCTGCTGTTCCTGGGCGCATTCGTGCACAGCGTGCTGGTGCCGGCGTGGATTGCCGGCGTGGTGCTGCTGGCGCTGTCCAAGATCCTGGAGAACATGGAGCTGGCGCACAACGTCATCCATGGCCAGTACGACTTCATGGGCGACCCACAGCTGCAGGGCAGCACCTACGAGTGGGACATCGCCGGCACCGCCGACAACTGGCGCAAGACCCACAACTTCCGCCACCACACCTACACCAATGTGCGCGGGCTGGACGATGACATCGGCTACGGCCTGCTGCGGATCTTCCCCGAGCAGCGCTGGCGCCCGTTCTACCTGATCCAGCCGGTGGTGGCGGTGGTGTTCGCGCTGTTGTTCGAATGGGGCATCGCCATCCAGGACCTGCGCCTGGGCCGGGTGTTTGCCGGCAAGATGACCTTCAAGCAGCTGCGCGCGCAGTTCCGCCCGGTCGGACGCAAGATGGGCGGGCAGGTGTTCAAGGACTACCTGCTGTTCCCGGCGCTGGCCGGTCCGTTCTTCCTGCCGGTGCTGCTGGGCAACATCGTGGCCAACCTGATCCGCAACGTGTGGACCTACGTGATCATCTTCTGCGGCCACTTCACCGCCGACGCGGAAACCTTCCCCAAGGACTGCGTGCGCGATGAAAGCCGTGGCCACTGGTACCTGCGCCAGCTGCGCGGTTCGTCCAACCTGACCGGCGGCAGGCTGATGAACCTGATGTCGGGCAACCTCAGCCACCAGATCGAACACCATTTCTTCCCGGACATTCCGGCCAACCGCTACGCGGCCATCGCGGTCGAGGTGAAGGAGATCTGCGCGCGTTACGGCCAGCACTACAACACCGGCTCGCTGCCCCGGCAGTTCGGCCAGGTGATGTGGCGGATCGTGCGCCATGCGTTCCCGAGCAGGCCGGGCCGCGTGCGTGCATTGCCGACGGTCGGCGAGGCCAGCCGTCAGCCGGGCTGATCAGAGCGGAAGTTCAAGCTGAAGGCGCAGCAGCGGTGATGCCTTGCGTTGCCGCCGCAGCTGCTCGGTCCCTGCCTCGCTGACCCGCCATTGCCCCGTATTCAACGTCGGGTGCAGCGCGTTGTTGAGGCTCAGCCGGAGTTTGCTGCCTGTGCGGAGCGACCACAGTGCATACAGGTCCAGCTCGCGTGCGTAGGCGCTGATCTCGAACTGCCCGGGACTGACCTGCACCGAGCCGCCGGTGCGGTAGGTGTAACTGCCGCCGACCGTCCAGCCCGTGCGGATCTGATAGTCCGCGCCCAGCGTGCTGCTGAAGCGCACCTGCTCATCCAGGCGGTTGTCCGGACCGGGCACATCGTCCACGCGCGAATCGTTGGCGGTCGCGTTGAAGCGTAGCGCCACATCCGGCGCGCCGGCGATCACCTGCGGCAGGCGCAACGCGGTATCCATCTCCAGCCCCCAGGTCATCGCCGTGCCGCCGTTCACCGGCGAGGCAACCCAGCGCCCGTCCTGCAGATGCGTTTCGGTGCGGATCACATCCGTGATCCGGCGGACATAGCCGCCCAGACTGAACTGCGCACCGTGCTTGCCGTACGTCTCGTAGGACAGGTCCAGCCCGGTCGCCAGCTCCGGGCGCAGTGCCGGGTTGCCGCGTTCGTCGGGATTGAGCGGGCGGTTGTTGGTGGAGGTGTAGGGACGTGGGATCAGCGATGCCAGCGTGGGCGAGCGGTAGGTGCGGGTCAGCGCGATGCGCAGCTGATCGCTCGTGGTGCCGGGAATTCTCCAGAGCGACTGCAGCACCGGCGACAGTACCTGCTCACGCCGGTGGATGCCGCTGAATCCGCTGCCCTCACTACGCGTATCGATCTGTTCCCAACGTGCCCCGGCATAGACCGACCAGCGCTTGCTGAGGGTGATGTCGTCCTGGGCATACAGCGCCAACCGCCGGATGCGGGCGTCGAAGGCCAGGTCACTGAACCACTCCGCTTCACCGCCGACCGGCAGCAGGTGCTGCACCCGCGACTCGTCACGACGGTCCTCGCTGCCTTCCCAACCGAGCTGC
The DNA here is from genome assembly GCF_057839765.1 of Stenotrophomonas sp. KH_029. Classification (NCBI taxonomy): domain Bacteria; kingdom Pseudomonadati; phylum Pseudomonadota; class Gammaproteobacteria; order Lysobacterales; family Lysobacteraceae; genus Stenotrophomonas; species Stenotrophomonas sp. KH_029. The sequence continues at coordinate 1,322,991 of NZ_CM174498.1, forward strand.
AGCGCATGACGCCCGCGGGTTGGCAGCGTGTATTTGCCGGTGCTGTTGAGGTCGCGCACGCTCAGCCGCGCATCGGTGTGGTCGTCCAGGTTCTGTTGCCCCTCCGGTGCCTGACCCTGCTCGCGGTAGGTATAGCGCTCGCGGTTGCCGCCGAGGCGCAGCTTGGTGGTGAATGTGCCGCCGTGTTCAAAGGCGCGCGTCCAGGTGGCACTGCCATTGGCCTGGGCGACCTCGATGCGCGTGCGTTGTTGATACCGGGTGCTCCGCAGCGGTTCGCCACGCGCGGTGCTCCAGTCGATGTCGGTGATGCGATTGAACCGGCTGGCATCGGCGACCCCCTGCAAAGCAAGCGTGTCGCCGTTCTCCAGCGTGGTTTCCAGGCTGGGCGCCAGCGAGAGCACATCGCGATGCCCGCTCGCGCGCAGGGTAGTGTCGCGCGATACCGTCGGCGTCCCCTGTGGGTCCCAGGCACGTTCGGTGCCGGTTTCTTCAACGAGGAACTCACGGCGCGATGCGGTCGCCGTGATCGCGCTGCTGCGATGGCCGGCGCGCCGGTTGCGCTGCCAGCTGGCCGAGGGCGTGTTGCGGCCATTGCTGTTGCCCCAGGCCACCGTCAGCTGGTCGGCATCCGTGCGTGCACCGGCGGCCAACACGACGTTGATCGAGCCGGCGATCGCTTCGCCGCGCTGGTCGGCGGTCGGCGCGCGGATGATCTCCACCCGCTCGACCATCTCCGGCGTGAGTGAGTCCAGATCGAAGCCGGTGGGCGCTTTCTGGCCATTGAGCAGGATCTGGGTGTAGCCCGCGCCCAACCCGCGCAGCGACAGCGCGCCGTTGCGGCCGGGGACGCCGGTGCCGACGGTGATGCCGGGCAGGCGTTTGAGCGCATCGACCAGGCCGAGGTCGCCGTACTGGCGCAGCGCCTCGTTGCCGACCACGATCCGGGTGGCGGTGTCATCGCGGCGGATGTCGTAGGCCTGCGCCTGCACCTGCACGGTGTCCAGCGCAGTGGTCGGCGGGGCCGCTGACGCGGGCAGTGACTGCGCAACGCTCGAGAACGCGGTGCATAGCGGGGCCAGGGCCAGGACGATGCGGAACGAAGGGGTCATGGGCGATCCGTGTGGAAGGGCCTGGTTCGCATTTCGCCGGGCAACACGCGCCCCTCCTGTGGTCAGGAAAACGAAATGCGGCGGTGGGTCGAGAGTGGCTTAGCGGGTCATGGCAGGTACGCCTGCGGATCGACGCGTTCACCGTTGCGCAGCATTTCCAGATGCAGATGCGGGCCGGTCACGCGCCCGGTGCTGCCGACCCGTGCGATCTGTTCGCCGGCATGCACCTGCTGGCCGACCGCGACATCGGCGCCCTGCAGGTGGGCGTACAGCGTCTGCCACCCCTGACCGTGATCGATCACCACCACCGTGCCGTACTGGGGGCCGTCCGGGTATTCGGTCGTGGCGGCGACGACGCGGCCGTCTGCAGGCGCCAGTACCGGCGTGCCCGTGCGCGCGCCGAAATCGGTACCGCGGTGCGGGCGCTGCCGGATGCCGCCGCTGTCGCCGAAATGACCGGTGATCCGCGGTGATGCCAAGGGCGCCTGGAACTGCACCTCGATGCGGGTGTCGCTCGGCGGCGGGAGCCGGAGCGGCAGCGTGGCGTCCGTCGTCGATACCCGCATGGCGGCGCCAGGGACGACGGAGCCGGGGAGGGGCTGCGCGGTGCCAGCCTGCATGACCAGCAGCAGGGTGCCGGCGAGCAGCGCACTCCCCAGCAACACCGCGCGCCGTGAGCCCGAGAGCGGCCGCGCGGCGTCGCCGTGCAGCATGTAGCGGATGCGGACTTCATGTCCGGCCAGATCGCGGTGGGTCAGTGCGGTGGAGGGCGTATGGGTCGCTGCGGAAAGCCGCAGCGTGCGTACATAGGCGGTGGCGAATTCGCGCCCGCCTTGGGCATCCTCGGCGAGCGCATGCGCGTCACAGTGCAGCTCGGTCGCCAACTGTACGCGTGCGCTGATCCGGGCCAGGAACGGGTTGAACCACAGCAGGGCGTTGAGTACCGCCATCAACCCGGCGCGCTGTGGGTCGCGTCGCATCAGGTGAGCGGCTTCATGGCCGAGGATCAGGCACAGGGCACGATCATCCAACGCTTGCAGTGCCGAGGCCGGGAGCACAATCAAGGGCCGCGGCCAGCGCACCGCGAACGGGCTCACCGGCAGCGCGCTGGCCCGGCACGCGATGCCGGCGGCCATCAGACGCCGTGCTGAAGCACGGCTGCCTGGGCCCGGCCATGCCTGCGTTGCGATTGGCGTGGTCGCACGGCACAGCCGGCCGGTGCGCCGCGTGCTGACCAGCAGGCGCAGCAGCGCACCGCTGGTACCAAGGGCATAGAGCACCCCCAGCAACGTGGCGGTGGACGGATGCACCCACGGAGAGGCAACGTGTGCAGCGCCTGCCGCACCGGTATCGCCCAGGTCCAGCGCGACCGGCAACGGCAGGGTCAGGGCCGATGGCAACGCAATGAGCGGTGCCGGCGCCCACAGTGCCAACGCCGCCGAGAGCAGCACCGGCATCACCGCCAACAGCCACAACCCCATCCAGTAGCCATACGCGGCGTGGGAGAGGCCCAACCGCCGATGGATGCGCTGGCCTGCTGCCCAGGCCACCCCGCCACCGGCAAGCGCACCGACGGCGTGCACCACCCAGAATCCCAGCGTCGGCAGGCTCATGCCGGGCCGTCCTTGGCTGGCGCGCGCAGTAGCGCATCCAGCTGCTCCAGTTCCTGCTCGCTGAGCAGGCGGCTGTCGGCGAACGCCTGTGCCGGCAACGCGCCATCGATCTCCAGCACGCGGCGGGCGAAGTCGGTGCTGAGCGCGGCCAGCGTGGCGACCTTGCCCACCTTCGCGCGGTACATGTTCAACCCATGCTCGACGGTTTCCTCGACCAGACCCTTGTCGACCATGCGCTCCAGCGTCTTGCGGGTGGACGAATAGGACCAGTCCAGCGCGGCAACGGCGCCGTTGTGCACTTCCCGCGCGCTGCAGGCGCCTTGGCGCCACAGCGCCTTGAGCAGTTCCAGCTCGGCGTTGGAGGGGGTAGGCAACGCAGACATGGCGATTCCGGTATGGCGAGGTGTCGCAAGTGTGCGACAAATGTCGCATGCGGTGCAACCCTGTGGTCATGGAGGCGGATCAATGCCGTCACAGGCGAGGTGGTGTCCCCCTGCCAACCATGCGCCGTTCCCGGCCGTCGACGACCGCTCAGTCGCTTTCGCCGATCCGGCCTTCGGCCAGCGGCACCCGCGAGCCATCCAGCAGGCCGCGGCTGAGCGTGCCGTTCTCGATGAACAGCAGCTCGCCGTTCTCTCCCTTCTTGATACTGCTGTCGATGGCGATGATGCGGTTGCCGTGGAAGCTGCTGACATGCGGCATCGAGGTGTGGCCGACCACGATGCGGGCGAGGTCCAGCTGTTCGAGCAGCGCCTCTACCTGGGCGGTGTCCATGCGGCCATCGAAGTAGCCGCGGTACCAGATCGGGCTGGTCTTGCCGTCGAACAGGCGGGCGGTGTCCGGCGCGGCCTTGACCTGGTCCTTGGGCAGGCCGACCGCCGCTTGATAACCGGCATTGGTCGCGTCCATGCCGCGTACCTGGTCCAGGTTCTCCGGTGCGATGCCGCCGTGCAGGAACAGGGTATCGCCGATGCGCAGCAGCACCGGGCGGGTGCGCAGCCACTGGCCGATCGTCGAATCGGGGCCATACAGCGCCGGATAGGAGCGGCCAAGCAGCTGCGCGGTTTTGAGGTACTTCGGGTTGACGTAGCGCAGGTCGTTGTAGAGCACCATCGTCTCGTGGTTGCCGAGCACGAAGTGCACCGCACCACCGGCGGCCGCGGCCTGCTGCTGCAGGCTGTACAGCAGCCAGAAGGCCTCGGTGACCTGCGGGCCGCGGTCGAATACATCGCCGGCCACCACCAGCGTTGCGTCGCCCAGCGCCCAGTGGTCGTCGTTGTCGATCACGTGGTGCGCCCGCAGCAGCTTCACCAGCAGGCCGTACTGGCCGTGGATGTCCGACAGCGCGACGATCCGTGGCGTGGCCGGGAACCGGGCGATTTCCGCCGTGCGCGGCGGCAGCACGGTCAGCGGGTGCGGATAGCCGCATGCGGGCGCGATCACCGTGGCCTCGCCGCGCGCCGGCAGCGTGCGGCGGATCACCTGGTCCTTGCATACCCAGGCCGCTTCCAGACCCGTGGCGGTGCGGAACACATAGGGGCCATCGGCATCGACGTGCTCGGCCGGTGCGGCCACCTCGCGCGCGTTGCCCGGCAGCGGCGTCATCAGCAGCGCCGACTGGAGCAGCAGTACGGCAGGGCGGGTCAGGGCGCGGCGGATCGACATCGAGGTGTTCCTGTGGCGGACGGCAATGCGGCGATGCTACGCCGCATGCGCCGCCCCGGGCATGCGCCATTGGTCAGCCCGGTATGCCGCAACAGGTGCATCACCCGCGTTGCAGGGCCTGTCGCCCGGGTGCATCGGACAGGTCGTCGCTGGCCAGCACCACCCGGTCGCGACCGTGTTTCTTGGCCTGGTACATCGCCGCATCGGCACGCGCCATCAGCCGCTCGTAGTCGGGATGGCCATCGTGCGCCGCCACGCCGATGCTGGTGGTCAGCGACAGCGTCTGGCCACTGGCCAGCTGCACCGGGCTCTGCGCGATGTGCTTGCGCAGGTTCTCGGCGATCACCCCGGCCTGCACGTCGGTGGCGGCCACCAGCACCACCACGAACTCCTCGCCGCCATAGCGGAACAGATAGTCGCTGCCGCGGGTGAGCTGGCCCAGCAGGGCGGCCACGTGCTGCAGGGCGCGATCACCGCCGTCGTGGCCGTGCGCATCGTTGATCGCCTTGAAGTGATCCAGATCAAGCAGCAGCACCGAGAACGGGGTCTGCGTGGAATTGGCCAGTTCGATTTCGCGGCGCAGCACGGTCGGCAGGAAGCGGCGGTTGAGCAGGTTGGTCAGCGCATCGCTGCCCGCATCGAGCTCGCCGATCCGCTCGAACAACATGCCCATCAACGTACGGATCTGCGCCAGCCGCTCGCGGATGCCCTGCAGGGCGCCGAAGCGCGCCGCGAAATCGGCATGCGCCAAGGCTTCCTGAAGCTGCGTATCGACCGCGGCCACCAACGCACCGACCTGGCCGGTCTCGCTGCTTTCGCCGAAACTGGGAATGCCCTTGTGGGTGAACCACAGGCCGAACTCGGACTGCGCCAGTCCGATGAGCTCCGCCTCGGCATTCTGGCTGGCCATCGCGTAGAGCAGGGCGTTTTCCCAGTCCAGCAGCAGGGCACGCTGCCGTTCGCGCTCGGTGCTGACGTTCTGCACCAGCGAGAACAGGCGATACGCCGCGTCGGTGCGCGAGGAGCGCTCACGTGCGTGGGTATAGGCGAGCGTCATGCCCTCCAACGCGATATCCATCGATGCGCTGAGACAGTGGATCGCCGCGAACGCGGTGGCGCTTTCCTCGGCCTGCGCGATGATGCGGTCGAACAGGCGGTGCTTGAGCACGCGCGCGCCGCGGGCGACCAGATCCACCGGGATGCCCACGCGCGCGTGCACGTCACCGATCACGCGCTGCGCGGCGACCAGCACGTTGATGCTGTCCGGCGTGGCGGTGAGGATCTGCTGCAGCCAGCGCTGCATCGCCGGCTTCAGGCGCAGCCGCACCTGGTCGTGCGAGAGGAAGCGGCCCGCGCGCGGGTCTTCGAGCAGCACATCGTAGAAGTGGTGGGCCAGCTCGGGCGGGCTTTCCGCCGACAGGCTCGCCAACAGTGTCGCCGCAGCGGCCGGCGTCTGTGCCAGCGTCTGGCCCCAGGCCAGCGCGAGCGCCTGGCTGGCATCATCAAGATTTGGAACGTTATGCACGATTGTCTTCCCGCCACACAGGCCGTCGAGAGGTAGCGGCCGGGCGCTGTTGTTATTGAGTTGCAAACTGAACGCTGGGGTAAGTGTAATAGTCTCCGCGCGAGGCGCTGCTTAACCTGCCGGCATTGTCCAGGAGAGCTTTCATGGGTCACGACCACGACCATCTGCCCAGCGAGATCCGCCACGAAAAACCGTTGTGGTGGGCGCTGGGGCTGACCACCACCTTCCTGCTGGTGGAGGTGGCCGGCGCGTTCTGGACCAACAGCCTGGCGCTGCTGTCCGATGCCGCGCACATGGCCACCGACACCCTGGCGCTGATGATCGCGCTGGTCGCGGTGCGGTTGAGCCGGCGCCCGCCCGATGCCAAGCGCACCTATGGCTACGCGCGGCTGGAAGCCTTGGGCGCGATGATCAACGGCGGCATGCTGTTCGTGGTCGCCGGCTACATTCTGTGGGAAGCCGTGCAGCGCTTCCGCGCGCCGCAGGAGATCGCCTCCACCGGCATGCTGGTGATCGCCGCAATCGGGCTGGGCATCAACCTGGTCTCGATGCGCCTGCTGCAGGCCGGCAGCGGCGAAAGCCTGAATGTAAAGGGCGCCTACCTGGAAGTGTGGGCCGACATGCTCGGCTCGGTGGCGGTGATCATCGGCGCGCTGCTGATCCGCTGGACCGGCTGGAAGCCGATCGACCCGATCCTGGCGGTGCTGATCGGCCTGTGGGTATTGCCGCGCACCTGGGTGCTGATGCGCGAGGCGATCAACGTGCTGCTGGAAGGCGTGCCCAAGGGCATGGACATCAATGCGGTGCGCAGCGCACTGTGCGCGCTGCCGGGGGTGGTCGATGTGCACGACCTGCACGTATGGGCGCTGGCCTCCAGCACTCCGGCGCTGACCGCCCATGTGGTGATGGCCGACGGCGTGGACGCCGATGCACTGCGGCGCACGCTGGGCACGGCCCTGCACGAAGGTTTCGACATCGACCATGTGACCCTGCAGATCGAGGCGGACCATTGCGGCGACAGCTGCAGCGTGGGCGGCCCGGGCGCGGCCGGCGCCGGCCATGGCCATGCCGGGCATGACCATGACCATGACCATGACCATGCGCACGGTCCGGATGGGCATGCCCATGCGGCATCCAGCGCCGATACCAGCCGCCGCTCGCGCCCCGATGCGCAGGGCCATCACGGCCATCCGCACCCCTGACCGGTGCCGCCGGCGTGCCGGGCGGGGCGGGCTGCCGCTACAATGCGGGCCTGCCTTGCCATCTGTCGGAGATACTGCAGTGACCCGGAAACTCGTACTGTTGCGCCACGGCCAGAGCCAGTGGAACCTGGACAACCGCTTCACCGGTTGGGTGGACGTGGAACTGACCGAACAGGGGCGCGCCGAGGCCGCCGCCGCCGGCCGCCTGATGCGCGAGGAAGGGCTGCAGTTCGATGTGGCGCACACCTCGGTGCTCAAGCGTGCCATCCACACCCTGCAGGGCGCACTGGCCGAGCTGGACCAGGACTGGCTGCCGGTGAGCAAGAGCTGGCGCTTGAACGAGCGCCACTATGGCGGCCTGCAGGGCCTGGACAAGGCCGAGACGGCCGCCAAGCACGGCGAGGACCAGGTCAAGATCTGGCGCCGTTCCTACGACATCCCGCCGCCGGCGATGGACCGCGAGGACCCGGGCCATCCGATCCACGACCGCCGCTACGCCGGGCTGGACCGCAATGCGCTGCCGGGCACCGAGTCGCTGGCGACCACGCTGGAGCGCGTGTTGCCGTACTGGTTCGATGCGATCGCCCCGCAGCTCAAGGACGGCAAGACCGTGCTGGTCACCGCCCATGGCAATTCGCTGCGCGCGCTGTACAAGTACCTCAACGGCATCTCGCAGGAAGCCATCCTGGAGCTCAACATCCCGACCGGCATCCCGCTGCTGTTCGAGCTGAACGACGATCTCACCGTGCAGTCGTTCCGCTACCTGGGCGACCCGGAAGCGGCACGCAAGGCCGCCGAGGCCGTGGCGAACCAGGGTAAGGCCCGGTAACTACGAAAGGCCGGCGAAAGCCGGCTTTTTGCGGAAGTTCCAACAGGTTTATGAAATCGTCGCCTGAGTTCGGCAGAAGATGTTGAAGCTCCTCGGGTGCTAGTCCTGCTCGTTGCCCGGAGTTGGTGGGGCTCAGCTCAGGTGCGTGATAGCTAGAGTCCTCGTTCAGCCCAGCAGGGGTGTCAAAGACTATGTGGAGGCTGCACTCCTGTAGCACTCTTTTTGAGCATTGATGGCGGACATCAAGAGTTCCAGTGCGGAGTAGGTGGCGCGGATCTGATTCTGCCGCGCGTCAAAGATATCAACTTCAGTGGGGTGAAGGTCATTGAAAAGATTGTAGAGATTTCGAATCCAGCAGTGATCTTTGTCCTCAGGGTCGTCAAGCGCCTTCTTCGCAGAAAACATGAATTCCCCATACCCGATTACGTCGTACTGGCGTGGTCCGTTTGGGGCTCGGCGTATCATGAAGTCACCGATAGCTTGCTGCCAATCTCGAAAGATCCAGGCTTCTTTGATGCCGAGGATTCGAATTATTTCTTTCTTTTTTTGTGGTTGGATGTGTTCGGGATTATGGGTAACTCCGAAGCTTGATATGTCATTTGCCACCATTTTAATCAAGCTGTTTTGTTCGTCTTCGTCAAGTTCGTTGGCGGATTTTGCGCCTAATAGTCCAAGTTTAGATCGAAGTGTGTTCTCTACGCGCACGGAGAGGGTTCTTCTTTCGGATGGTGATGTCGGTTTAGTAGCCTTAATTATCAAGGCTGCGATAAGTTCGTTGGTGCGATGGTCTTCGATGTGTGGCCCATCGGCAAGCTTGGCTTCAAGCGAATTGATGGCATCTTCTATCTTTTGGTTTGGATCTTTAAGTGCAATATCAAGGTAGGACTTTTCTCTGCGAAATGCTCTAACCCACGCGAGCACAGTCGCCATTCTGTAGATCGTGCTCCAACGCTTGTACACGTTGTAGTCGGATTGAGCGGCTGTCGAAGCGAGATAGATTGCCCTGCCTTCGTCAACTATTATTTCTTTGAGGCGATAGAATAGGCTGTTGGATGCCGCGAACAAGGAGTCTGCGTATGGCCTGAACGCGTCAAAGTCATGTATTTTTTCTGCCCTTGCTGCGTCCGCATTTTTCTGAATCTTATCCGAAATACGATCTGCTATTTCTGCTGATCGTTTCCACCAGAAAATACGCATTGTGACAAATGAGCCGACAAGAGATCCGACGAGTGCTGCCGCTGGGGCGATGATTTTGGGGTCGGCCAAGTCCATTTGCTTTGCTCCCTGAGCTTTCAGTAGTTGAGTTGAACGCTATTGAAGCGCAATCAGGGCCTTAAGGTCACGCAACATCTTGGGTATGGTCCGAGTTCCAAGCTCTAGCCGAAAGTCGAGTGTGACCTTTGGCCGGTCCGCCCCGCCACCTCCCGCGCTACGCTGCCCGATTGCCCGTGACCCGGGTGATGCATCCACCTGTAGCCGGAGAGTCGAATGAAGTTTTCCAAGCTGGTCCCGCTGGGCCTGACCGTCGCCATTGCCGCCTCGCTGGCGTCCTGTGGCAAGACCGATACCGCGCCTGCCGCGACCGCGGAGGCGGCCACGCCGGCCTTCGACCCGTCGCAGCTCAAGACCGCGCTGATCTCGCTGGACAGCGCCGACCTGGATCCGGCGATCGCCGCCTGTACCGACCTCAATGGCTTCGTCAACAGCAAGTGGCTCAAGGCCAACCCGGTGCCGAACGACCAGACCACCTGGGGCAGCTTCGAGATCCTGCGCGAGCGCTCGCTGGAAGTGCAGCACGCGCTGGTCCAGCAGGCCGCGGCCGGCAAGCCCAAGGCCGGCTCGGTGGAAGCCAAGATCGCCGACATCTGGAACACCGGTTCGGATGAAGCCAAGATCGAGGCCGCCGGCATCACCCCGCTGCAGCCGCAGCTGGACAGGATCGCCGCGCTGAACGACACCGCCGCCATCACCCAGTACCTGCGCGACAGCCAGGCGCAGGGCCAGGGCGTGCTGTTCTCGCTGTTCGCCAACGCCGACTACAAGGATTCGGCCAACGTCATCGCGTACGTCGGCCAGGGCGGCCTGGGCCTGCCGGAGAAGGGCTACTACTTCGACGACGCACAGGCCAAGATCCGCGACGCCTATGTTGCCTACATCGCGCAGACGCTGACCCTGTCCGGCGTGGATGCCGCGCAGGCCAAGACCCAGGCCAAGGCCGTGCTGGACTTCGAAACCCGCCTGGCCAAGGCGTCGCTGTCGCGCATCGAACTGCGCGACCCGGCCAAGCGCTACAACCCGCTCAGCGCCGCCGACGCGGACAAGCTGACCCCGAACTTCAGCTGGACCGCGCTGTTCGATACCCTGAAGGTGCCGGCTGCGCAGAAGTTCTCGCTGGCCCAGCCGGGCTTCTTCGCCGAGATGGACAAGATGCTGGCCGACGTGCCGGCCGCCACCTGGCAGGCTTACCTGCGCTTCCACACCGTCGATGACGCAGCGCCTTACCTGAGCAGCGCCTTCGAGAAGGCCAACTTCGACTTCTACGGCACCACCCTGCGCGGCCAGAAGGAAATGCAGCCGCGCTGGAAGCGCGTGCTGGAATCGGTCAACGGCGCGATCGGTGAAGGCCTGGGCCAGCTGTATGTCAACGCGGTGTTCCCGGCCGAGTCCAAGGTGCAGATGCAGCACCTGGTGGAGAACCTCTCGGTGGCGCTGAAGGCACGCCTGGAGAAGCTGGAATGGATGAGCGAGGACACCCGCAAAAAGGCGCTGGAGAAGTGGGCCAGCTTCACCCCGAAGATCGGCTACCCGGACAAGTGGCGCGACTGGTCCGGCTATGCGACCAGCGCCGACAGCTACCTGGGCAACATGCAGGCCGCCCGCGCCTTCAACTACCGCTTCATGCTGGACAAGATCGGCAAGCCGGTGGACAAGAGCGAGTGGGGCATGACCCCGCAGACGGTCAATGCCTATTACAACGCGACCAAGAACGAAATCGTGTTCCCGGCGGCGATCCTGCAGGCGCCGTTCTTCGATGCCAAGGCCGATCCGGCGCTGAACTACGGCGGCATCGGTGCGGTGATCGGCCATGAAATGATGCACGGCTACGACGATTCGGGCAGCCAGTTCGCCGCCAACGGCAACTTCGACAACTGGTGGACCGACAGCGACCGCAAGGCCTTCACCGGCCGCACCGACCAGCTGGTGGCGCAGTTCGACGGCTATGAATCGCTGCCGGGGGTGAAGGTGAAGGGCAAGCTGACCCTGGGCGAGAACATCGGCGACCTGGGCGGCCTGACCGTGGCCTACGACGCGCTGCAGATGGCGCTGAAGGAAGATCCGAAGGCCAATGTGGCGGTGGACGGCAACAGCCAGGACCAGCGGTTCTTCATGAACTGGGCCACCGTGTGGCGCCGCAACTTCACCGAAAGCGAGCTGCGCGTGCGCCTGAACACCGACCCGCACGCCCCGGCCAACTTCCGCGCCAATGGGGCGCCGTCGAACATGCCGGCCTTTGCCAAGGCGTTCGAGTGCAAGAGCGGCGATGCGATGGTGCGCGCCGACGACAAGCGGGTCGTGATCTGGTGATCGCAGCCGCTTGAGTGGAACGAAAAACCCGGCGCATGCCGGGTTTTTTGTGGGGCGTCGACCGGGGCGGCCGGTGCGTATCGGCGCACGCGCAGGTAGGGTTGGATCCCAATCAACTGCCGTGGACGGGGCAACGCCCTTTGATGCATGGACCTGGACCGGAGAAACCTTCGCTGCGTTCACCGGTCATGCGTTCGTCGCACGTTGCACGATGGCCGGCAGTCGATCGGGATCCGACCCTACCTCGGTCGGTGCGCCCGTCGTTTGTGTGGCGGTGCGATGGAGCCAACCCCACCGGTGTCCCCCGGCTGCGTCCGGGGGACCATGGAATCAATGCCGCTGCAGCTGGATGCCGTGCTTGCTGGCGTACGCGCCCTGGGCCGCGTCAAGGGCCTGCATTTCACCGTCGATACGGTTGCCCACGGCCTGCAGCTTCTCGGCCAGCGGCATGATCTGCGCCTTGTCGTAGCCTTCCGGCAGCGCGGCGATTTCCAGCAGGATGCCGAACATCTCATCCGAACTCTGCACGTAGGTGCGCAGCTTCTGGTGCACGTCCTTGGCATCTTCGGCCGGCGGCATCTGGTCGATCATGCCCAGGTACTGCTTCATCTCGGCGCGCGCGCCCTCCAGCCCGGACTTGAACGTGGCCAGGCCCTTGCCTTCGCCCAGCGCCTTCTGCAGCTGCTCGCCACGCGGGCCGATGGTCCACTGCTGCACGGTGGTGGCCGTACCGTTCCACAGCGCCACGTTCTCGGTCAGGTACTCGCTGGCGGACATGCCACTGCCGCCGCCGCTGCAGGCGCCGAGCAGGGCCAGGCCGGCGGCCAGCAGCAGGGTTTGGAATCGTTTCAAAGCAACTCTCCTTGTCGCGGGCATAGGAACAGGACAATCCCCCCGGCCCGCAGAAGCAGGGGGTGTCGGGGGATGGGTCAGCGCGGGGAAAGGGTCAGCAGCATCGCCTTGGCGGCGCTGAAACGGTCTTCCGGCAGCGGTAGCGGATGGCGGATGCGCAGCTTGTCCGGTCCTTCCATGATGTACAGCTTGGGCTGCTTCTGGATCAGTTGGATCACCGCCATCGGGTCGATGTCCGGCTTGGCATCGAACACGATGCGCCCGCCGTTCTCGCCCAGTTCCAGCTTGCGGATGCCCAGCGCATTGGCCTGCAGCTTCAGCTCGGCGATGGCGAACAGGTGCTTGGCCGGGTCGGGCAGCAGCCCGAAGCGGTCGATCATCTCCACCTGCAGTTCGCGCAGCGCCTCGTTGTCGCGCGCGCTGCTGATGCGCTTGTACAGGGTCAGGCGGGTGTGCACGTCGGGCAGGTAAGCGTCGGGGATCAACGCCGGCACGTGCAGTTCCACCTCGGCACCGCGTGTCTCTTCGCCGGCATCCAGGTCGGGCAGCTTGCCCAGCCGGATGCTGCGCACCGCGCGTTCGAGCAGTTCGGTGTACAGGCTGAAGCCGACCTCGGCCATCTGCCCGCTCTGGTCCTCGCCGAGCAGTTCGCCGGCGCCGCGGATTTCCAGGTCGTGGGTGGCCAGGGTGAAGCCGGCGCCAAGTTCGTCCATCGAGGCGATCGCCTCCAGCCGCTTTTCGGCGTCGGCGGTCATCGCGCGCTTGTCCGGCACCACCAGGTAGGCGTAGGCGCGGTGGTGCGAGCGGCCGACCCGGCCGCGCAGCTGGTGCAGCTGGGCCAGGCCGAAGCGGTCGGCGCGGTTGATGATGATGGTGTTGGCGTTGGGGATGTCGATGCCCGATTCGATGATCGTGGTGGACAGCAGCACGTTGTAGCGCTGCTTCTGGAAGTCCAGCATCACCCGTTCCAGCTCGCGCTCGGGCATCTGCCCGTGGGCGATGCCGATGCGCGCTTCGGGCACCAGTTCGGCCAGGTCGCGCTGCATGCGGCCGATGCTTTCCACATCGTTGTGCAGGAAGTACAGCTGGCCGCCGCGGGCCAGTTCGCGCTGGAACGCCTCGCGCAGCAGTGCGTTGTCCCAGGCGGTGATGAAGGTCTGCACCGCCAGCCGGTTCGGCGGCGGGGTGGCGATGATCGACAGGTCGCGCAGCCCGGCCATGGCCATGTTCAAGGTGCGCGGGATGGGGGTGGCGGTCAGGGTCAGCAGGTGCACGTTGGCGCGCATCGCCTTGAGCGCTTCCTTCTGGCGCACGCCGAAACGCTGCTCCTCATCGACCACCACCAGGCCCAGGTCCTTGAACTTCACGTCCGGCTGCAGCAGGCGGTGGGTGCCGATGATCACATCGATGGTACCGGCGGCCACCTTTTCCAGCTCGGCCTTGATCTCCTTGGTGCTCTTGAAGCGCGACAGCACTTCCACCCGCAGCGGCCAGTCGGCGAAACGGTCGCGGAAGTTGCGGTAATGCTGTTCGGCCAGCAGCGTGGTCGGCACCAGCACGGCCACCTGCTTGCCGGCGCTGGCCGCGGCGAAGGCCGCGCGCACGGCCACTTCGGTCTTGCCGAAGCCGACGTCGCCGCAGACCACCCGGTCCATCGGCTGGCTGCTGGCCAGGTCGCGCAGGGTGGCATCGATCGCGGCAAGCTGGTCGGGGGTTTCCTCGAACGGGAAGCCGGCCGCGAACGGCTCGTACATGGCGCGGTCCACGTGCAGCGCCAGGCCGGCGCGGGCACGGCGGCGGGCCTGGATTTCCAGCAGTTCGGCAGCCACGTCGCGGACCTTCTCGGCCGCCTTGCGCTTGGCCTTGGTCCACTGTTCGCCGCCGAGCGAGTGCAGCGGCGCGGTTTCGGCCGAGGCACCGGAATAGCGGCTGATCAGGTGCAGCTGGGCGACCGGTACGTACAGGCGGTCGCCCTTGGCATATTCGATTTCCAGGAACTCGCCGGGCATGCCGCCGGCGTCGAGCACGATCAGTCCGCGGTAGCGGCCCACGCCGTGGTCTTCATGGACGATCGGCGCGCCTTCGGTCAGCTCGCCCAGGTCGCGGATGATCGCTTCGGGTTCGCGCCCGACCCGGCGGCTGCGGCGGGTGGTGCCGGCGCGCTCGGGGAACAGCTGGCGCTCGGTCAGCACCGCGATCTGCGGGGCATCCAGTGCGAAGCCGTCTTCCAGCGGCGCCACGGTGATTGCAAAACGGATCCTGGCGTCGGCCAGGAACGCCGGCAGGTCGGCCACCACCGGCGGTTTCAGCTCGGCGGCCAGCAGCACTTCCAGCAGCGCCTCGCGGCGGCCGGGCGAATCGGCGGCGATCAGTACCCGGCCCGGGTAATGGCCCAGGAAGGATTTCAGCGCTTCGCCGGCCGGGGCATCGCGGGCGGCCACCGGCAGCGGTGGCAACGGCTGGTCGCCCAGCGGCTGGGCCTGATCGATGCGCGGGTGGTCGGGGTTCCAGACCTCGATGCGCGGCAGCGCGTTGAGCGTGCTGTTCAACGCCTCGGGGCTGAGATACAGCTCCTGCGGGGTCAGCAGCGGGCGCTCGAGGTCGTGCCGGCGTTGTTCATAACGGTTCTGGGTCTGCGCCCAGAACGCCGCGGCGGCCTCGCCCACGCCGGCGGCGACCAGCGGCAGCACGTTGGGCTGCAGGTAGTCGAACAGGGTGGCGGTGCGGTCGAAGAACAACGGCAGGTAGTACTCCACGCCGGCCGGCGCCAACCCGGCCTTGAGGTCCTGGTACAGCGCGCTGCGCCGGGTATCCACGTCGAAGCGTTCGCGCAGGGTGGTCAGCACCCGCGCTACCGCCAGCTCGTCCAGCGGCACTTCGCGGCCGGGCAGCATGCGCACCGCATCGACCTTGTCCAGCGAACGCTGGCTCTCCGGGTCGAAGGCGCGGATCGAGTCGATGTCCTGGTCCAGCAGTTCCACCCGCAGCGGCGCATCGGCGCCCATCGGGAAGACATCGAGCAGGCCGCCGCGCACCGCGAAGTCGCCCGGGTCCATCACCTGCGGCACGTTGCGGTAGGCGGCCGCTTCCAGCCGGCGCTTTTCCGCGTCCAGGTCCAGGCGCTGGCCCACCTTCAGGTCGAAGCTGCCGCCGATGATGTACTTGAGCGGGGCCAGTTGCTGCAGCAGGGTCTGCACCGGCACCACCACGATGCCGCGGGCGAGCGTGGGCAGGCGGTGCAGCGCGGCCAGGCGTTGGGAAATGATGTCCGGGTGCGGGCTGAAGGCGTCGTAGGGCAGGGTTTCCCAATCCGGGAACACCACCACCGGCAGGCTCGATGCGCTGCCCAGCAGGGTGCGCAGGTCGGCTTCGATCTGGTTGGCGCCATGGTTGTCGCGGGCGATGACCAGCAGCGGCCCGTCATGTACCTCGGCGGCACGCGCGGCATACCACGCCAGCGCCGTGGCCGATGCGGGAGCGCGCCACCAGGCGCGGAGCTGGCCGGAACGGGGCAGCGGCGGAACGGGAGAGGAGGGACGTGACATTGACCGCCGATTTTAGCAGACCGTGCGGTCGCGGCTGTGTCAGCCGGTACGGATGGCGGCGAACCGACATGGCGGTTCGCCGGCCGGCAACCACGCAAAGGTACACCGCACGACGGTAGTGCCGGCCGCTGGCCGGCAACCACGCACATCGGGAAGCATCATCGGGAGCCGGCCAGCGGCCGGCACTACCTCAACTATCGAGCTCGAGCACCATGCGCACCAGCCCGGGTGTGCCCTGCGGGTGCGGCACCGGCTTGAAGCCCAGCGAGGCGGCCAGCTGCTTCATCGGCTCGTTCTGTTCGGCCACATCGCCGTACAGGCGGTCCAGGTATTTGCCGCGCGCCCATTTGACCAGCTTGCGCATCAGCTGGCGGCCCAGGCCCTGGCCGACCAGGAAGCGGCTGACCAGGATGGCGTACTCGGCTTCGCGGGTGCCCTGGATGATCGAGGCCCGTGCCACCGCCCCGACCACGGCTTCACCGGCGGGCAGGGATTCGGCCGCGACCAGGGTGATTTCGCTCTTGGGATTGGGGTGGGTCAGGCGCTGGGTGGTTTCCGGCGACAGTTCGGTCACCGATTGCAGAAAACGGTCGCGGATTTCTTCCGGCCCGAACAGGCTGAACGCGGCGTGGAGCGGCGCGCCGTCTTCGGGACGGATGGGGCGGATCAGCAGCTCATGGCCACTGGGTGCCTTGAAGATCTCGTGCCAGGGCGGCATGCGGTTACGGGTAGCCATACCGGTGATTCCTAGGTGGTCTTCGGATTCTCGCATCCCCGGGGGGCAGTTCCGTGAACGGAACGCTCACGCCGTTCAGGGAAGGGGGCCGGGGGTGCCGGCCCGTGTCCGGGCGGGTTATTCGGCCTGCTTGAGCCACTGCAGGCGGGTGCTGGCGCCGGCCTCGCCCAGGTACTGCTTCAGCGCCGGCATGGCCGGGGCCAGGGTCTGGTCGAACTGCCACGGCGGGTTGAGCAGCAGCATGCCGCTGCCGTTGAGGCGCAGCGGGGAATCGTCCGGGCGCACCAGCAGCTCGGCGGTCAGCACCGACTTGACCGGCAGCGCGCAGGCCTTGCGCAGGAAGTGCAGGACGGTGCGGCGCTGCTTGATCGGGAACCAGATCGCGAAGCTGGCCTGCGGCCAGCGCGCCAGGATTTCGCCCACCGAGGCCAGGATGCGCACGTACTCGGCATCCTGCCCCTCGTAGGGCGGGTCGATCAGCACCAGGCCGCGGCCGATCTTGACCCCGTTGGCCTTCGGCGGCAGCAGCGCCTTGTTCTGCGCATAACCGTCGGCGTGCAGCACCGCCACCCGGCTGTCGTGGGCGAACAGCGCCTTCAGCGCGGCGGCCTCGCCGTCCTGCAGCTCGCACACCGCCATGCGGTCCTGCTCGCGCAGGGTCCGGGCGGTCAGCAACGGCGAGCCGGGGTAGCTGATCATCGCCCCGACCGGGTTGTCGGCCTGCACCGCCTTGAGGTAACGCTCGATCACCGCCGGCAGCGTGGGCTGGGCCATCAGCCGCATCACCCCATCCTCGGCTTCCAGCGTCTTGCGGCTTTCCTCGCTGGCCAGCAGGTAGCGGCCGGCGCCGCCGTGGGTGTCCAGCACGAAGAACGGGCTGTCCTTGCGCTTGAACGTGTCGAGCAGGGCGAGCTGCACGATGTGCTTGAGCACGTCGGCATGGTTGCCGGCATGGAAGGCGTGGTGGTAATTCATCGGCGCAGTGTACGGGGCGGCGGCCCCAGCGGCTATGCTGCGCGCATGAACCGCCCCCTGCACAACGTCCTGGTGGTCGAGGACGAAACCGCCATCGCCGACACCGTGCTGTACGCCCTGCGCAGCGAGGGCTACGGTGCCCGGCACTGCCTGCTCGGCGGACAGGCCCTGGAAGCGCTGCGCCAGCACCCCTTCGATGTGGTGGTGCTGGACGTGGGCCTGCCGGACATGAGCGGGTTCGAGGTCTGCCGCAGCCTGCGCACCTTCAGCGAGGTGCCGGTGATCTTCCTGACCGCGCGCAACGACGAGTTCGATCGGGTGCTGGGCCTGGAGCTGGGCGCCGACGACTACATGGCCAAGCCGTTCTCGCCGCGCGAGCTGGTGGCGCGCATACGCGCGCGCCTGCGCCGCAGCGGTACGGCGGCCGAACCGGCCGGCTGGCAGCAGCACGGCCGCTTTGCGATCGACCGCGAGGGCCGCCGGATCCGCTTCGACGACCACCCGCTGGACCTGACCCGCTACGAGTACGCGCTGATGGCCGCGCTGCTGCAGCGCCCCGGCGCCATCCTCAGCCGCGCCCAGTTGATGGACCGCGGCTGGGACAGCGCCGCCGACAGCGCCGACCGCACCGTCGATACCCATGTCAAAACCCTGCGCGCCAAGCTGCGTGCGGCCGGCGCCGAACCCGACCCGATCCGCACCCACCGCGGCCTGGGCTACGCGCTGGAGGTGTAGGGTGCGCCTTGGCCTGAAGCTGTTCCTGGGGTTCTTCCTGATCGTGGGCATCGCCGCGTTCTTCGTGATGCGCATCTTCGTCAACGAGGTCAAGCCCGGCGTGCGCCAGGCGATGGAGTCGACCCTGGTCGATGCGGCCAACGTCCTGGCCGAACTGGCCGCCAGCGACGTCAAGGCCGGCACCATCGGCAACGGCCGCTTCGTGGCCGATCTGGCCCGCGCGCAGCGCCGCGATCCCAAGGCGATGGTCTGGCGATTCCCCAAGCGCACCCTGGACTACCAGGTCACCATCACCGACGCCCGCGGCATCGTGCTGTACGACTCCCGCGGGCAGGGCGTGGGCCGCGACAACTCGCGCTGGAACGATGTCTACCGCACCCTGCGCGGCGAGTACGGCGCGCGCTCCAGCCCGGAAACCCCGGGCGATGCTACCCACTCGGTGATGCACGTGGCCGCGCCGATCTACGACCCGGCCGATGGCCGTCGGCTGATCGGCGTGCTCAGCCTGGCCCAGCCCAACCGCAGCATCGATCCGTTCATCGCCGCCAGCCAGCGCGCCATCATGCAGCGCGGGGCGTGGTTGATCGGGCTGTCGGCGCTGATCGGCCTGCTGATGACCGGCTGGCTGATGCACGGGGTGAACCGGCTCAACCGCTACGCCAAGGCGGTCAGCGCCGGGCAACCGGTGCCGCCGCCCAAGCCGCGCCGCGATGAGATCGGCGACCTCGGCCAGGCGCTGGAAACCATGCGCCGCAAGCTGGAAGGCAAGGCCTACGTCGAACAGTACGTGCAGTCGCTGACCCACGAAATGAAGAGCCCGCTGGCGGCGATCCGCGGCGCGGCCGAGCTGCTGCAGGAACCGCTGCCCGATGCCGACCGCGTGCACTTCGCGCGCAGCATCCAGGGCCAGGAGCAACGCCTGACCGAAACCATCGACAAACTGCTGGCCCTGGCCGAGGTGGAACAGCATGGCTGGCTGCAGAAGCGCGAGCCGATCGAGCTGGGCCCGCTGCTGCAGCACGCCGCGGCGGCGGTGGCGATGCGTGCGCAGGCCGCCGCGGTGCAGATCGATGTCGAAGCGCCCGACGCGCTGGTGATCCAGGGCGATGGCTACCTGTTGCGGCAGGCCTTGAACAACCTGCTGGAGAACGCGCTGGCGTTCTCCAGCCCGGCCGGCCGCATCCAGCTCAGTGCCGCCCGCGAGGGGCAGGGCGTGGTGCTGCGGGTGGCCGACCGCGGCAGTGGCGTGCCCGAGTACGCGCTGGAACGGGTGTTCGAACGCTTCTATTCGCTGGCGCGCCCGGCCACCGGCCTGCGCA
Organism: Stenotrophomonas sp. KH_029; assembly: GCF_057839765.1. NCBI lineage: Bacteria > Pseudomonadati > Pseudomonadota > Gammaproteobacteria > Lysobacterales > Lysobacteraceae > Stenotrophomonas > Stenotrophomonas sp. KH_029. The sequence goes on from NZ_CM174498.1 coordinate 1,342,681, forward strand.
GTTCCGGGCTGGGGCTGTCGTTCGTGCAGGAAGTGGCGCGCCTGCATGGCGGCCGGGTGCAGCTGCGCAACCGCGAAGGCGGCGGCGCGATCGCCGCGTTGTGGCTGCCGTGGCGCGGCCCGGCCGCGCCGGCCCGGCGCTGAGCCACGCCGGCACAGGCACTTCACACAGACTTCAAACTCAGCACAAACCCCGCACACCGGCAGCCACCAAGCTGGCCCCCTCCCAACCGAGGACGGGCCATGAAATCCCTGAAAATGCTGTTGCGGTTCGCCATCGTCGGCGGGCTGATCCTGTTGCTGCTGATCCCGCTGATGATGATCAAGGGCGTGATCAACGAGCGCGAGGCCTACCGTGACGAGGCCTACCTGCGCGTATCGCAGAGCCGGGCCGGCGCGCAGACCCTGACCGGCCCGGTGCGGGTGGTGCCGTGGACCGATACCCGCCAGGTCGAGGTGGTCGATGCGGCCGGCAACAAGAAGCTGGAAACCCAGACCGAAAGCAGCTACTGGCTGCAGATGCCGTCCAAGCTGCTGGTGGACGGCCAGATGCAGCCCGACGAGCGCCGGGTCGGGCTGTTCCGGGTGCCGGTATACAGCTGGAAGGCCAAGGTCACCGCCGAGTTCGCCGACGACGACTACCCGATCAAGCCCGGCCGCGTGTACGGCACGCCATACCTGGTGGTCGGCATCGCCGATGTGCGGGGACTGGTCGGTTCGCCCAGGCTGCAGGTCGATGGCCAAGCGCTGACCCTGCAGCCGGGCGTCGGTGCGGTGAGCGGCATCGGAAAGGGCCTGCAGGTGCCACTGCGTGGCTTCGAGCACGACAGCGGCGGCATGCTCAAGGGCAGTGCGCTGGCGCTGGAGCTGGTGCTCGATGGCACCCGTTCGCTGGCGGTGGTGCCGGTGGGCGATGACAGCCGCATCGCGATCCGTTCGCCATGGCCGCATCCGCTGTTCGGCGGCAGCTTCCTGCCCAACCAGCGCAGCGTCGGCGAACAGGGCTTCGACGCGCAGTGGGCGGTGTCCTCGCTGGCTTCCGAAGCACAGCGGCAGCTGCGCGACAGCAAGGATGTCGAGCCGGAAACGGTCAGTGTCGAGCTGGTCAATCCGGTGGACATCTATACCCAGGCCGACCGCGCCAGCAAGTACGGCATCCTGTTCATCCTGCTCACCTTCGTCGGCTTCATCCTGTTCGAGCTGATCAAGCGCCTGCGCATCCACCCGCTGCAGTACCTGATGGTGGGCCTGGCGCTGGCGATCTTCTTCCTGCTGCTGCTCAGCCTGTCCGAGCACATTCCGTTCTGGCTGGCCTACGTGCTGTCGGCGCTGGCCTGCATCGGGGTGCAGGCGGTGTACCTGTCGGGGGTATTGAAAAGCTGGGCGCGTGGCCTGGGCTTTGCCGGCATGTTGACCGTGTTGTACGGGGCGCTGTACGGCCTGCTGATCTCGGAAAACAACGCACTGCTGATGGGGTCGCTGCTGCTGTTCGGCGTGCTGGCCACGGCGATGTGGATCACCCGCCGGGTCGACTGGTATGAACTCGGCGCCAGCCTGAAGTAAGGAGGCGACATGGGCTGGCGACAGAAATTGCGGCAACGGGCGGGGCAGGGCATTCCCGCGTTGCTGGAGGTGGATGCGCTGCTGCAGGCCAGTGGCGTGCTGGCGGCCTTGCCGGGGGCGCGGATCGCCCCCGGCCTGGTCCGCTTCACGCTGGCCCGGCGCAGTTGCGAGGGCGTGCAGCGGCAGGGCCTGGACTGGCTGTCCGGCGCACGCCAGGGCCGCGGCGCCGTGGCCGGGCGGGTGCCGCGCTACCGGGCATGGAAGGCCGGCAGCGCGGCGCTGGCCGAGATCGGCATCGATGGCCTGCCGGCCGATTGGCCGGCGCACGCCCCGGTGTTCGGCTGCACCAGCGTGGACCGTCGCCATTGGCTGTTGCTGTTGCCGACGCACGCCCAGCTGTGGCTGGGCTGGAACGGCTGAGCGCGACGGTGCGTACATGACCGATGGGACGGGGGCGCAGTGCCGGCGCTGGCTAGACTCGACGGCTCGATGAGCAGTGCCGGAAGGCAGGGGTGCGATGTGCTGAAGTGGGGCGTGCTGGCTGTAGCGCTGGCGGTGGGTGGCAATGCAACGGCGCAGCAGCGCGAAACGGTGGACCTGGAGATGGTGGGCAAGATCCGCCAACAGGCCTTCCATCAGTCGCAGGTGATGGACACCTTCAGTTACCTCACCGAACGCATCGGGCCGCGCCTGACCAACTCGCCGGCGATGGCCCGGGCCAATGCATGGACGCGCGGCAGGTTCAACGACTGGAAGCTGGACAACGTCCACGACGAGGCCTTCGACGCATTCGGCCGTGGCTGGGAATTCACCTCGGCCAGCGTGGAGATGCTGGGCGATCGCGTGCAGCCGCTGCATGCGCTGCCCAAGGCATGGACGCCGGGTACCCCCGGTCCGGTCGAGGGCGACCTGGTGCAGGTGGACATCAAGACGCCGGAAGACATCGAGAAGTACCGCGGCAAGCTGCGCGGCAAGATCCTGCTGCTGGGCCAGGCGCGCCAGTACAAGCGGGGCACCGACGCCGATTCGCACCGGCATGATGCGACGTCGCTGGAAGGCCTGCAGGAATTCGCCCTGCCCAAGGACAAGGACGTGGCGGCCGACCGCGCCAAGCGGGTCAAGGAGTACCAGGAGAAACAGGCGCTGGCGGCCAGGGTCAACGCGTTCTTCATCGAGGAAGGTGCGCTGGCCTCGATCAGCATCAGCAGCTGGGACAACGGCATCATTCGTGTTGCCGGGGGTGGCTCGCGCAAGGCAGGCGAATCGGTCGGGATTCCCGAGCTGGCGATGATCGCCGAGCATTTCAATCCGCTGGCGCGTGCACTGGAGGCCAAGCAGCCCGTGCGCCTGCGCGTGGATGTCGTGGCGCGCTTCACCGACCAGGCCGACCAGCCCGGCTACAACACCTTGGCCGAGATCCGTGGCAGCGGCCGGCCCGATGAGGTGGTGATGATCGGCGCGCACCTGGATTCGTGGCACAGCGGCACCGGTGCAGCCGACAACGCCGCCGGCGTGGCGGTGATGATGGAGGCCATGCGCATCCTCAAGGCCGCTGGCGCCAAGCCGAAGCGGACCATCCGGGTGGCCCTGTGGAGTGGCGAAGAACAAGGGCTGATCGGCTCGCAGGCCTATGTGGCCAACCACTTCGGTCGCTTCCCCGTGCCTGCCGATGCGGCGCAGAAGGCGCTGCCGGCCTCGTTGCGCGAGCCGACCGGTGCCCTGCAGAAGACCCGCGACTACAGCAAGTTCCAGGTGTACTTCAACATGGACAACGGCTCGGGCCGCTTCCGCGGCATCTACGCGCAGGAGAACATGGCCGCGGTGCCGATCTTCCAGGCGTGGCTGGCCCCCTTCCATGACGTCGGTGCCACCACCGTGGCCACCCGCAACACCGGCAGCACCGACCACATCAGCTTCGACCGCATCGGCCTGCCGGGCTTCCAGTTCATCCAGGACCGGTTGGACTACTTCACCAACGTCCACCACAGCCACCTCGATACCTGGGACCACGCCGAACCGGAAGACCTGAAGCAGGCCGCCGCCATCGTGGCCTCCTTCGCCTACCATGCGGCCATGCGCGAGCAAGCCTTCCCGCGCAAGCCCGAGCCGCAGCCGCAGCCGTGAGGCTGCCGAGCGGAGGAGGCGTGCGCTTCCTCCGTGCCCTCCCGGGGGTGGTGGTAAAATCGGGGGATTCCCGTTCCCCGAGCCTTCCATGACCTGCCGCACCCGTTTCGCCCCCAGTCCCACCGGCTACCTGCACATCGGCGGCGCCCGCACAGCGCTGTACTGCTGGCTGGAGGCCCGCCACCGTGGCGGCGAATTCGTGCTGCGCATCGAGGACACCGACCGCGAACGCAGTACCCAGGGCGCGATCGACGCGATCCTGGAGGCGATGGACTGGCTGGGCCTGGGCTACGACGAAGGCCCGGTCTACCAGACCCAGCGCGTGGCCCGCTACCTGGAAGTGGCGCAGCAACTGGTCGCCGACGGCAAGGCCTATTACGCCTACGAAACCCGCGAAGAGCTCGACGCCATGCGCGAAGCGGCGATGGCCAAGCAGGAAAAGCCGCGCTACAACGGCGCCGCGCGCGAGCTGGGGCTGCCCTATCGGGACGACCCGAACCGGGTGATCCGCTTCAAGAACCCGCTGGAAGGCACGGTGGTGTTCGACGACCTGATCAAGGGCCGCATCGAGATCGCCAACAGCGAGCTGGACGACATGGTGATCTTCCGCCCGGACGGCTTCCCCACCTACAACTTCGCGGTGGTGGTGGACGACTGGGACATGCGCATCAGCGAGGTCATCCGCGGCGACGACCACATCAACAACACCCCGCGCCAGATCAACCTGTATGAAGGCATCGGCGCGCCGGTGCCGAAGTTCGGGCACATGCCGATGATCCTGGACGAGCAGGGCGCCAAGCTGTCCAAGCGCACCGGCGCGGCCGATGTGATGCAGTACCGGGACGCCGGCTACCTGCCCGACGCGCTGCTGAGCTACCTGGCCCGGCTGGGCTGGTCGCATGGCGACCAGGAACTGTTCACGCGGCAGGAGCTGATCGACCTGTTCGATGTGACCAACTGCAATTCCAAGGCGGCGCGGCTGGACATGGCCAAGCTGGGCTGGGTCAACCAGCACTTCCTGAAGACCGTCGAACCGGCCAGCATCGCCCCGCACCTGGTCTACCAGCTGAACAAGCTGGGCCTGGACCTGGCCGCCGGCCCGGCCCCGGCCGACGTGGTGGTGGCGCTGCGCGACCGCGTGCAGACCCTGAAGGAAATGGCCGAGAAGGCCGTGGTCTGGTACCAGGCGCTGACCGAGTACGACGAGGCGGCGGTGGCCAAACACTTCAAGCCGGGCGCGGAACTGGCGCTGGGCAAGGCCCGCGAGCTGCTGGCCGGGGTCGCCGACTGGACCGCCGAGGCCGTCTCGCTGGCCCTGCACGATACCGCCACGGCGCTGGAGATCGGTATGGGCAAGGTCGCCCAGCCGCTGCGCGTGGCCATCACCGGCACCCAGGTCAGCCCGGACATTTCGCAGACGGTGTTCCTGGCCGGGCGTGAAGAGGCCTTGAAACGCATCGACGTCGCACTCACTAAAGTACCGACGGCCTGACCACAGGAGACCGCGCATGCCTGCCAAAACCGCTTGTACCGCCCCGCACCACCACGTTCACGATGCCTCCGACTTCGTGAAGGTGGTCGAACGCGTGTGCTCGGAGCGCGGGCTGCGGCTGACGCCGATCCGCGCCAACGTGCTGCGCCTGATTGCCGAGGCCGGCAAGCCGGTCAAGGCCTATGAACTGCTGGAATGGGTGCGCAGCGGCAAGGGCGTCGGCGCCGATGCGCCGCCGACGGTGTACCGCGCACTGGATTTCCTGATGGCCAATGGCTTTGTGCACAAGCTCGAATCGGTCAACGCGTTCGTGGCCTGCCACCATCCCAGCAGTGCGCAGCATTCGGTACCGTTCCTGATCTGCAACAGCTGCCACAGTGCGGTGGAGCTGGAAGACAAGGAGATCGTGAGCCAGCTGGAAAAACGCGCCAAGGAGCTGGGTTTCCAGCCGCAGGCGCAGACCTTGGAAGTACATGGGTTGTGCGCGCGCTGCGCGGGTTGACTGAAACGGGTCGTCCGCGCCGGTAGGGTCGGTTTCCAAACGACTGCCCGGATAGTCGTTCAGCGCTTTGGCGCATGACGTTGACCGGAGCCGCCTGGACAGAGGTCATGCCCCACCGGCGTCCCCGCTGCCATCGGCAGTCGATCGGGATGCGACCCTACCGCGACCGTGCTGCGTCGTCAGGAACCGGTTCACTGCGGCCGGATGGCTCGGCAGCGGTATCCACCTTCACCACTACCGACATGCCCGGGCGCAGGCGTCCGGCCAGCGGCTGGTCGGGGTCGATGGAAATGCGGATCGGCAGGCGCTGTACCACCTTGGTGAAATTGCCACTGGCGTTGTCCGGGCGCAGCACACTGAATTCCGAGCCGGTGGCCGGGGCGATCTGTTCGATGTGGCCGCGCAGTTTGCCGCCGTCGAACGCATCCACCCGGAAGCTGGCCGGCTGGCCGATGCGCATCTTCCAGGTCTGGCCTTCCTTGAAGTTGGCCACCACCCACAGCGTGTCCGGCACCAGGAACAGCAGCTGCGAACCGGCGGTAACGTATTGGCCAAGGCGCACCGAAGCTTCGCTCACCTGGCCGTCGCGCGGGGCATGGATGACGGTGTTGGCCAGGTCGATCCTGGCCAGTTCCAGCTGGGCCTGGGCGGTTTCGACGCGGGCTTCCAGGCCTTTGCGGGCAACCTGGGTGGAAGTGAGGGCTTCTTCGGCGATGCGGATCTGGGCCTGCGATTGCAGCACGCTGGCCTGCGCCGATTGGGTGGTGGTGCGGAATTTGTCGCGGTCGTTGAGGGCCACCAGCTGCTGCGCGGCGAGTTCTTCGTAGCGCTTGAGTTCGCTACGCGAGCGCGACAGTTCGGCCTGGCCGGCGGAGAGATTGGCCTGGGCGGCCTGGATCTGTGCGCGGTTCTGCGCCTGCGACTGATCGGAATTGGCCAGCGCGGCCCTGGCGCTGTCCAGGTCGGCTTGGGCCTGGACGACTTTCTCGCGGTAGATGCGGTCGTCGATGCGCAGCAGCGCATCGCCCTGTTTGACGTGCTGGAAATCCCTGACCAGCACCTCGGTGACATAGCCGTTGACCTGCGGGGCGAGCACGGTGATCTGCCCACGCACATACGCGTTGTCGGTGCTGACCTGGCTGCTGTTGAACGGCCACAGCGACCAGGCGCGTAGGATCAGGGCGATGCCGAGCAGGGCGATCACGATCATGATCGCCACGCTGCGCCCGCTGGGTTTGAGGTACTTCGGCGCGAACGGCGCCGCGGCCGCGCCGGCTGCCGGTGCGGCATCGGTGGGCGGTGGCGGGTTGACGTTTTCTGGCGCGCTGTCGTCGCGCGGCGGGGAGGTGGGCATGTCGGGACTCATCGGGGCGCCGCGCCGGAAGGCGCGGCTGTGCCAAGGGGAACAGAAGACCGGTGACGCTTGCGCCATTGCTTGAGTACGGCGGTGCGCACCGAGAGCAGCAGCAGCCAGCCCAGGAAGGCCAGCGCCACCGTACCGCTGAGCGAGAACACGTCGTTGTAGGCGCGCACGTTGGCCTCGCGGCGGGTGGCCAGGGCCAGCTGCGCGGTACCCTGCGCGCTGCGCTGGACCGGATCGGTGATCAGGCCCGCGTAAAGCTGTTGCTGCTGCTTCAGGCGCTGGGCCACGACACCGTCGGCCGGATCCAGCTGGCTGACCAGCGCGCTGGAATACACCTGCTCGCGGTGCAGCTGGTAGGTGCCCAGCACCGCCGACCCGGCCAGCCCGCCCAGGGTCTGGGTGATCGACAGGGTGACCAGGAAGGTGATCATGTGGTCCACGCCCTGTTTGAGCGCCTGGGTGATGCCGAGCATGATCAGCGGGCCCATGAACATGCCCGCACCGACCGAGGCCAGGAACTGGCTGGCGAAGAAGTCGTGCGGGCGGTCCAGGCTGGTGCGGCTCTGGTCGAGCAGGGCGGCGCTGCCGAGCAGCGCGATGGCCATCAGCAACTGCGGGATCAGCCGCTTCGGGCCGAAGGTCAGCGACGCGGCGGCGATGCCGGTGACCACGCCGGCCAGCACCACCGCAAACAGCGGGCGCATCTGGTCCGGGCCCATGCCCAACGTGCGCATCAGCCCGACCACGCCGTAGGACTGCTCGGTGGTCAGGAACCGGATCAGGAACGCGCCGATGATGAAGTGGATCACCGGCAGGCTGGCCAGCCAGCGGGTCTGCAGCAGCGGATTGCGCCGGTAGTGCTCGACGATGAAACCGGCGGTGGCCAGGGTGATCGATGCCACCAGCGCCCAGCCCAGCCAGGGCGTGTCCAGCCACCAGCGGGTATAGCCCTGGGCCAGTACCACCACCAGCAGGCCCACCGCCGGGGCGAGCAGGGCGAAGGTGAGGAAGTCCAGCGGTTCAAACGCCTGGATCTGCACGCCCGGCGGCAGCTTGAGCACCACCACCGCGGCGAACGCGCACAGCGCCAGCCCGGCCTCGAACAGGTACAGGTTGTGCCATTGGCCGGTATCGACCAGGCCCGGCGAAACCAGCCAGGCGATCGGCACCGCCAGCTGCGAGATGCCCACCCCGATCACCAGCAGGTTGCCGGTGTAGCGGCGCGGCAGCGACTGCAGCATGTACAGCGTGCCCAGCGTGCTGCAGGCCGCGCCGGCAAAGCCGCTGGCCGCGCGCATCAGTACCGTGGTCTCAAAGCTGCCCACGAACAGGTGCAGCACCGCCAGCACCGCGTACAGGCCCAGCCCGATTTCGGCGAACAGGCGGATGCCGTACTGCTGGCGGAACTTGAAGGCCAGCAGGTTGGCGGTGACATTGACCATCGCATAGGCGGCCACCAGCCAGCTGCCCTGCGCCGGGGTGAGCCCGAGCTGGCCCTGCAGGAACGGCAGATTGGCGCTGACCAGGGCGTTGCCCAGCCCGCCGGTGATGCCCACCAGCAAGGCCACCAGCGCATAGGCCAGGCGCCGGTGCGGCGGATGCCACGGCATCGACGCCGAGCCGGGCAGGGTCGGTTTTTCGTGCTCTTCCCAGTCCGGAATCGGTTTGAGGTACTGCGCCATCAGCCCTCCGCGTTGATCGGTCCCTGCAATCCACCGCGCAGCAACTGCAGGGCGCGCGCGGCCAGCTTGGCCCGCTCTTCGCGCGACTTGCCGCGCAATGCGGCTCCCAGCATGCCCGAGATCAGTGAAATGTCCGTCACCTGCAGGTCCGCACGGCACAGGCCGGCGTCGATCGCGCGCTGCATCGGGGCCTTGAGCAGGTCACGGATGGTCTGCCGGGCAGCCTTGATCGAGGCATCGTCGGGGTCCACCGCGCGCCAGTAGTCCGACAGCGCCGGGGACTGCACGATGCGCGCGGCCATGCCTTCAAGCACTTCGAACAGGGCATCGTCGCGTTCGCCCAGGGCCTGTACCTGGCGGGCGATGCGCGTCACCGCGCGTTGCAGCAGCGCCTCGACCAGGGCGGTGCGGTCGGGGAAGTTGCGGTACAGGGTGGCGCGCCCGACCTGGGCGCGCTCCACCACCAGGTCCAGCGGGGCGGTGACCCCGTGTTGCCCGAACACCGCATCGGCGGCGTCCAGGATCAGGGCGCGGCGGGCAGCCGCATCGGCACGTTGGGAGGTCATGGCCCATTTTTGGACAAAAGTGTCCGAAATGAAAGCGCCGTGGTGCCTGTAGTCGACGCCGGCCGGGCACAGCGACGCCGGATGAAGTCAGCGCCTGGCCGGAACCCCATGGCTGCCGTAGCGGGCCTCGCGGATCGGCAGGTTGATCAGTGCGGCCAGCGCCGCCAGGGCCATGTCGGCGTACCACATCCACTGGTAGCTGCCCGAGTGGGCCAGGGCCAGGCCACCCAGCCAGGCGCCGAAGAAGCCGCCCAGCTGGTGCGAGAGCAGGGTCAGGCCGAACAGGGTGCCCAGGTAGCGTGGGCCGAACAGCTTGCCGATCAGGCCGGCAGTGGGCGGCACGGTGGCCAGCCAGGTGAAGCCGAGCGCGGCGGAGAACACGTAGAAGGTGGTGGGGGTGGGCGGGGCCAGCAGGTACAGGCCGATCATCACCGCGCGGCTGGCGTACATCCAGAACAGCAGGTACTTCATGCGGAAGCGCTGGCCGAGCGCGCCGACGATCAGGCTGCCGGCGATGTTGAACAGGCCGATCAGGGCGATGGAGGTGGAGGCGACGGTGGGCGACAGACCGCACAGGGCGATTTCGCCGGGCAGGTGGGTGACCAGGAAGGCGATGTGCAGGCCGCAGGTGAAAAAGCCCAGGTGCAGGCACCAGTAGCTGCGGTCGCGCACGGCCAGGCGCAGCTGCGCGCGCAGGCCGCCATCTTCGGCGAGGTGGGTGCCGGGGGCATGGTCGCCTGCGCGTCGCCGCAGGGGCCAGGCCAGTGGCAGGGAAAGCAGGGTGACCGCGGCCATGGTGAACATGGCACGGGCCCAGCCGGCGCTGCCGATGATCCATTGCACCAGGGGGGCGAACACGAACTGGCCGACCGAACCGCCGGCGTTGATCAGGCCGGCGGCGAGGGAGCGCTTTTCGACCGGCAGGCGGTGCGCGGTGGCGCCGATCAGGACCGAGAAGCTGCCGGCGCCGGCACCGGCGGCCATGAGCAGGCCGAGCGTGAAGCTCAGGCCGAGCGGGCTGGTGAGGTAGGGGGCCAGCAGCAGGCCGATGACCAGCAGGACGCCGCCGAACAGCAGGACCGGAAGTGCGCCGCGCTGGTCGGCCACGGCGCCGAAAACCGGTTGTACGGCACCCCAGACGAACTGGCCGATGGCCAGGGCGAAGCTGATCTCGACGATGCTGACGCCGGTGTCGCGGTGGATGGGGTCGACGTACAGCCCGGAGGTCTGGCGCACGCCCATGGTGATGGCGAGGATGGCCGAGGCGGCGATGAGCAGGCCCCAGTGCATGCCGGGGGCGTGTTGCGGCGTGCTGCTCATGCGTGGGCTCCGTGTGGGAGGGACTGGTCGAGCTGGTCCAGCAGGGCATTCAGGCGTGCGGTGGGGGCGGCGCCGAAGGTGGCTTCGACGTCGCGCTGCGCGTGTTGCCAGAGCGGGCGCGCGCGGCGCAGGCAGGCTTTGCCGGCAGGGGTGATGACGATGAGGCGCTGGCGGGCATCATCGCCGCGGCGTTGTTCGAGCCAGCCGGCCTGGAGCAGGGGTTTGAGGTTGCGGGTGAGGGTGGTGCGGTCCATGCCGAGGGCATCGGCGAGGTCGCCGAGCAGGCGCGGTTGCGGTGCGCGGCGCAGGATGGAGTAGGCGTTGAGGCTGAGGCCGGCAGGGGCGAGGTGGCTGTCGTAGATCTGCGAGAGCCGGCGCGCGGCGCGGCGCAGGCGGAAGCAGGTGCAGGGGCTGGCGGTCAGCGGGTCCATGGGCGGCAGTCAGGTGGGATGCGTGCATCATACGTGCATATGCACGTAATGCGTCAGGCCGGGGACGGCCGAAGCCGGGAGGGATCGGAAAGCGGCATTGGGGAAGCTGGGCGGAGGATGAAAAAAGGTTTCGCCTATGTGCGGGACTACAGCCGGCCATTGTCCGGATGCATTGGCGTTGCTGTTTCCGCTTCGCGGATAACTTCAAAAGCGTTTCGTGCCCCTGCGGGGCGCGAGTCACTTTCTGATGTCGCACATCCGTGTGCGCCACCCTACGGGCCAGCTACGCTGTTCCGCGCCGCTCTTGCGGCGCTGGTGCTCGTGCAAGAAAGTAACCAAAGAACACGCCCCCATCCGCTCGCCGTCGGGCTGCGCCCGCCGGTTCCCTGCGATTCTCGCGTCGGCAAGGGACGGTGCGGAACTCGCTGCCCTACCATCGCAGGTAGTTCCGACCCGCGGTCGGACAGCATTCTTTGGACGCCAGGCTGTCTGACCGTAGCTCGGATCTGCTGTTTTCTGTGAGTACCAGCAATGTATGAAGGGTTGGCGTGGGTGGGTTGGCGGGACTGTCGAAAACATGGATGTTTTCGCCAAGCCCCCACGGATGGGTTCACGGCGTGTCCCGCCAACCCACCCGCGCCAGCCCAATCAGCGCATACGTCGGTCATTGCCTTTGATCTGAGGCTTTAGCGCGCAGCTGACTCCCCGAAAATCGGCGAAAAATAAGAAAAAGGGGGCCTTGCGGCCCCCTCAGGGTTGAAGCGACGGCCCCGGAGGTGACCGCCGGATCAGAAGAACGCGCGGATGCCGAAGGCGACGCCGCGGCCCGGCAGCGGTGAGTAGTCGCGCAGCAGCGAGGTATGCGGGCGCACTTCCTGGTTGGTCAGGTTGTTGCCGTCCAGGAAGACCTCGTAGCTGTTGCTGTCGCTGCGGTCCCAGCGGTAGGCCAGGTGGGCGTCGACCAGGGTGTAGCCCTTGCTGGGGTCTTCGTTCTGGGCCACGTCCTTCTGGCGGCTGTAGCGCACCGCACCGACCGAGGCGCGCCAGCCATCCCGGGACCAGCGCAGGTCGGCGCCGACACGGGCCGGGGCGATGCGCGGCAGGTAGCCGGTGTTGGCCAGTTCCACGCTGTAGTTGTGGTTGTGGTCGCCATGCGGCACGGCGATGTCGACGTTGCGGCTGCCGCTGCCGTCCAGTTCGGTCTTGACGTAGTCGCCGAACACGCGCAGGTCCCAGTCGCCGGCAGTGCCTTCGAACAGATGGAACAGGGCTTCGGCCTCGGCGCCCTTGAAGACCGCGTCCTGCTGCGCCCACAGGCGTACCGGCAGGTCCTCGACCACGCCGGTGTCGGCCAGATAGATGAAGTTCTTGAAGGTGGTCTGGTAGATCGAGGCGGAGAAGTCGACGCGTTCGCTGTGGGTATGGATGCCTAGTTCGATGCGCTGGCCGCGTTCGGTCTTCAGGTTGGCATCGCCGATTTCCAGCGAGCGGGTGGCGATGTGCGCACCGGCCGCGTACAGCTCTTCATTGGTCGGCGCGCGCTCGGAACTGTCCACGCCAAAGCGCAGGTCGACCGCGTCGTTGAGCTTCCAGATGCCGGCCGCCGACAGGTTGGTGGCATCGAATTTACGCGCGCGGTAATCGCCGCTCGGGTCGAGCTTGACCTGGTCGTGGCGGCCGCCCAGTTCCAGCTTGAACGGACCGAACTGCTTTTCCTGCAGCACGAACAGGCCGATGTTGCGGGTACCGGTATCGGGTACGAAGGCTTCCTCGCCCTTGGCGCCGAAATCGCTGTTGCCGAACTGCAGGCCGAAGGCGCCGTCCCAGCCGCCGAGCTGCTGCTGCACCGCTTCCAGGCGGCCTTCGATGCCGCGGTTGGTGAAGCGGGTGGCCGGTACGCCCGCTTCCAGCTCGGTGTGCTCGTAATCGGTGTAGGCGGTGCGCAGGTTGATGTTCTTCAGGAACGAGACCGGGTTGTAGATACCGCCCTTGGCCTCGAAGCGGTTCTGCACCATGTCGATGCGCACGTCGTGCTCTTCGCCTTCTTCCTCTTCATCGCCATGCGCGTGGTCATGGTCATGACCATGGTCGTCGGCGTGCACATGCGCGCCGTTGGGAATGCCGTAGTTGGTGCGGTAGGTGCTGGCCGAGGCGCCAAAGTAGCCGCCTTCGCCCAGCCAGGTGGCGCCGACGCCACCGGCGCGGGTGCGCACCGAACTGTTGTCCAGGCGGCCGCGGCGCGGTTCGTCGCTGTCGTCTGCGTCGTGGTCGTGGCCGCTGTGGTCTTCCAGGCCGTCGATCACCGCATAGCCGGGGATGCGGTAGTCATCGCCGTTGCGGACCAGGCCGTCCACGTGCAGCACCCAGTTGCCGTTGACCCCGTCCAGCCGGAACATGCCGCTGCGCTCATCGTTGACCGAATTGCCACGCAGTTCGGCGCGGCCGCTGAGCGGGCGGTCGGGCAGTTCGCGCGCGATGCGGCCGTCGACCACGTTGACCGCGCCGCCGATCGCGCCGCTGCCGAACAGCAGGGTGGCCGGGCCCTTGAGCACTTCGATCTGGTCGGCCAGGAACGGCTCGATGCTGGTGGCATGGTCAGCGCTGACCGTAGAAGCATCCATATTGCCCATGCCGTTGGACAGCACCGCTACGCGCGGGCCTTCCTGGCCGCGGATGATCGGGCGGCCCACGCCGGGGCCGAAGAAGGTGCTCTGCACGCCGGGCAGCTTGGCCACGGTATCGCCCAGGGTGCCGGCCTTCTGCTCGTCCAGGCGTTCGCCGGCCAGCACCTCCACCGGGCGCGCCAGCGATTCGGCGTCGCCCTGCAGCGGCGAGGCGGTGACCTGCACGGCGGACAGTTCGGACAGGTGATGGTCACGTTGGCCGACATCGTCGGCGGCCAGCGCCAGCGCGGGGGACAGGGCGCTGGCAAGCGCCAGGGACAGAGCGTGCGGCTTGAGGAAGGGTGAAAAGCGCATGGGCAGAAGGTCCGTCGTCAATTGTTACATTGTATCAATGGTGGGGCGCGGCAATCCCATCACGGGGCGGATGGAACAGGACGTTGCAGGGGCAGGAGCGGGGAACGGGAGTGCGCGTCGGGATTGATGTTATATTATTCCATAACGCTTCGCCGACCCTGCTGGAAGTCATGCCCCTGTTCGCTCGAGTTCGTCATCTGCTGGATCGCTTCGGTGCCACCGGTTCGCTGCTGTGCGCGGTGCACTGCGCGGTGCTGCCGATCCTGCTGGCCGCCGCGCCGTCGCTGGGCCTGTCGGTCTGGCTCGGCGACGGGGTGGAGCTGGCCCTGGTCAGCTTCGTGACCCTGCTTGGGCTGTTCAGCCTGGTCTGGGGCTACCGCCGGCACGGTGCGCTGCGCGCGCTGGGGTTCCTGGTGCCGGGCCTGACCGCGCTGTGGGCGGGCCTGCTGTACGGGCCGCTGCACCATGCACCGGTGCCGCACGCGGTGGTGATGACCGTTGGTGGCGTGCTGGTGGGCGTGGCCCACCTGGTCAACCTGCGTTTGAACCACGGCCACGTCCATGACGCCAGCTGTGCGCACTGAGTGCGTGTGGTAGGCTTTCCGATCGTGCGCGGGGGCGCCTGAGAGGGCGGCCCCGCCGAACCCGTGTCAGTAACGGGTATCAGATTTCGCAGTATTCAGACTAAGGAGTTGACATGGGTAAGGGTGACCGCAAGACCGCCAAGGGCAAGCGTTTCAACGCAAGCTACGGCAATTCGCGCTCGCACGTGGTGAGCAAGGTGGCCGTGGGTGCAGCTGCGCCGGTCGCCAAGAAGACCGTTGCCAAGGCACCGGCCAAGAAGGCCGTTGCCAAGAAGGCTGTCGCCAAGGCCGGTTGATCCCACCTGGCGGGTCTGAGAAAACGCGGCGCTTGCGCCGCGTTTTTTTTGGTTGTTCGCCGATCTACGGAAAGTCAGCTGCGAATGGCAGCCTCAAATCAAAGACAGTAGCCGACGTATGTGCTGATTGGGCTGGCGTGGGTGGGCTGGCGGGACACGCCGTGAACCCATCCGTGGGGGCTTGGCGAAAACATCCATGTTTTCGACAGTCCCGCCAACCCACCCACGCCAACCCTTCACACATGGCTGGCACGCACGGGAAAGCGTAGGTCCGAGCCACGTTTGGACAGCGTGATGCCGAGACGATGCGTGTCCGACCATGAGTCGGACCTATCTGTGATGGGGTTGCCAGGAGCTGGAGCAACCTCAGACCGTGGTCGGACAGCTGTTGCTGTTGTCTGTGATTTTGATCTTGATCTACCTCCCCCTTGGAGCGAGTCGAGCATCGCAGCGGCAGCGGGGGCGAAGAGGCGCGGGTGTCTGAGCGCAGCGAGTTCCGCGCCGTCCCCCGATGACGCGAGAAGCGCAGGGCACCGGCGGGCAAAGCCCGCCGGCGAGCGGACGGGGGCGTGTTCTTTGGTTACTTTCTTGCACGAGCAAGAAAGTGACTCGCGCCCCGCAGGGGCACGAAACGCTTTTGAAGTTATCCGCGAAGCGGCAACAGCAGCGGCAACAACCGGACAACGGCCGGCCCTACTCGGTGGCATGCCCCCCGCAATGCCACAGCATTTGACGGGCTGTAGCCCCGGAAATAGGCGAAGAATCTTTTTTTTTGGCTTTCAGCGCAGAACGAACCTGGCCGGGCCGTCGGTCATCCTCTGCGGTCAGCGCAGCGCGGGCAGCAAGGTCTGCGGGTTGCCGTCGTTGGGCGCGGCCGGGATGCCGAGCAGGTGGGTCAGCAACGGGTAGACATCCACGTTGTCGAAACCGGGCAGGGTCTGGCCCTGCTGGAACGAGGGCCCGCGCGCGATGAACACCGCGCGCATCGAGGGCAGGGCATTGTCGTAGCCGTGCGAGCCGCGGTTGCCCGGGGCGCGCTTGGCGATGCGCTCGCCGGTCAGCGCGTCCCAGCCTTCATGCATCTGGCACACGATCGGCGGGATACGCGGGTTGGACCCGTATTGCCAGCGCGGCGGCAGCGCTTGGCGCTTCCAGCAGTCGTAGTGCGCGTGTGCCCCGATGAGGGCCTTTTCGGCCTGGCGCTGCTTGCCCGGCAGCGGCGCGAAGCCAACCGACTGGCCCTCCGAGACCAGCCGCGCGATGTCCGGCGAAACCATGTCCTCGGTGGCGATCACCTGGCCGGCGGGAACGCCGGCCAGGCCGTGGTCGGAGACCACGATGAGATTGGTGCCGGCATCGAGCCCGCGCGCCTGCAGCCCGTCGAGCAGGCGGCCAATGGAACGGTCGACCTCGGCGATGGCGGCCGCGTACTGCGGCGATTCCGGGCCGCTTTCATGGCCGGCATGGTCGACCTGTTCCATGTACAGCGTGACCAGCCGCGGTGCGTTGGCGTCGGTCTGGCCGATCCAGGCCAGCACCTGGTCGACGCGCTCGGGCAACGGCACGCGGGTATCGAACACGCGCCACTGGCTGGGGCGCACGCCCTGGATGGCCGCTTCGCTGCCGGGCCAGGACCAGGTGGCGGTGCGTATGCCGGCCTTTTCGGCGCCCACCCAGATGGGTTCGCCGCCCCACCAGCGCGGGTCGGTGACGGCATCGCGCAGGCTCAGCTTGAAGGTGCCCAGCATGTCTTCGTGCATGCTGTTGTGGATGATGCCGTGGTGGTTGGGGCGCAGCCCGGTGACCAGGGTGTAGTGGTTGGGGAAGGTCAGCGAGGGATACGACGGCGTCATCCATTGCGCACGCACCCCGTCGTGGATGAGGCGCGACAGGTTCGGACTGATGCCGCGGTCGAGCATGTCCGCGCGCAGGCCGTCGATGGACACCAGCAGCAGCTTGGGCGGGGCGGCGGCAACCGCAGTACCAGCCGCGGCGGCGGCAGGCGTGGGCGGCGTGGACGGCGCCGTGGCACAGCCGGCCAGGGCGAGGGCGGCGGCAAGCGCCAGTGGAAGGCGGATGGAAATCATCGCGCCATGATAGGGGCAGGCGGTGACGCGGCGAAGACAACCCATGACGGGACGCCGCCGGCACTATCGATTTTCAGTCGGCGGCGGTGACTCCCGCCGCATCGGTAGTGCCGGCCGCTGGCCGGCTTCCCGCCAAGCCAGGAAAAGAACAACAGCGAACGCTAGGCGAACAGCGAATCGCGCTGCGCTTCCAGCTGCAACAGCGCCGCCTTGGTCGGCAGCCCGCCGCCGAAACCGGTGAGCGCACCATTGCTGCCGATCACCCGATGGCAGGGCAGCACGATCGGCAGCGGATTGCGCCCGTTCGCCGCGCCCACCGCGCGGCTGGCGGTGGGGTGGCCGATGTGGCGGGCCAGGTCCACATAACTCCAGGTCTGGCCGAACGGGATATCCGCCAGCGCCTTCCATACCCGCAGCTGGAACGCGGTGCCGTGCGGTGCCAGCGGCAGGTCGAAACGCTGGCGCTCGCCGCGCAGGTACTGCAGCAATTGCGTGCGTGCCTCGCGCAGCGCGTGTGGGTCGTGCTGCCAGTGCGCACGGCCCTTGGCGTCGTAGCGGTTGTTCTCGAACAGGACGTGGTGGATGCCCTGGCCGTCGCCGGCCACGGTCAGTGCCCCGATCGGGCTGTCGAAAGTGTCGTAGAACAGGGTCATGTGGATGCTCCGGAAGAGGGCGTGGCCAGGTGCCACAGGTGCAGCACGGCATAGGCGCGCCACGGTCGCCAGGCTTGCGAGCGTGCCTCGGTGGCGCGTTCGCTCAACCGGCTGTCGCCGCCCAGCACCTGCTGCAATACCAGGTCGCCGGCCGGGAAGGCATCGGGCAGCGCCAGGGCGCGCAGCGCGATGTACTGCGCCGTCCACGGGCCGATCCCGGGCAGCGCGATGCAACGTTCAACGAAACTGTCCAGCCGTTGCCCGGCGCCGAAATCCAGCCGGCCCTCGGCCACGGCGGCGGCCACCGCGCGCACGGTGGCCGCACGTGTCCGTGGCAGCCCGATGGTTTCCAGCGGTGCCTCGGCCAGCACCTGCGGCGCCGGGAACTGGCGGTCCAGGCCCTCGGGCATGCCGGCCAGCACGGCGCCGAAACGATCCACCACGCGCCGGGCCAGGGTGGCGGCCGCGGCCACGCTGACCTGCTGGCCCAGCACGGCCCGTACCGCCACTTCAAAGCCGTCCCAGCCGCCGGGTACGCGCAGCCCGGGGCGGGCGGCGATGCCGCGCGCCAGCAGTGGTTCCTTGCCCAGCGTGGCATGCACGATGCGCAGGTCGGCATCCAGGTCGAAGATGCGGCGCACCCGGCGCACGATGCCGGGAATCGCGCGCGGATCGACCTGGCCCAGTTGCAGCAGCAGTTCCGGGCGCCTGGGGTCGGCGCTGACCCGGATCACGCTGGGGCGCTCGGCCGGGCCGATCACGCGCTGGTAGCTGTGCGCGTCGATCTGTTCGATGCCGGGGATGGCGCGGCGGCGCAGGAAGCCCAGCATCGCGGCGAAATCCAGCGGTGGCCGGTACCCCAGGCGCAGGGTCAGCGCGCCGGCATCGAGGTGGCCGCGCTGGCGCCTGATCGCCGTCGGCGGCATGCCGCAGCCCTCGGCGAAGGCGGCGTTGAAGCGGCGCAGGCTGTTGTAGCCGGCGGCCATGGCCACGTCGGTGACCGGCAGCGCGGTTTCGGTCAGCAACTGCTTGGCCAGCAGCAGGCGGCGGGTGGCGTGGATCTGTGCCGGGGCGGCGCCCAGCCGGGCCACGAACAGGCGTTGCAGCTGGCGCGCACTCAGCCCCACCCGCGTGGCCAGCGCGCCGACCGCCGCGTCCTGCAGGTAGCCATCGTGGATCAACGCCAGCGCGCGCTGCAGGGTTTCATTGCTGAGCGCGTCCTGTGCCTCCGGGGCCAGTTCGGGGCGGCAGCGCAGGCAGGGGCGGAAGCCGGCTGCGGCCGCGGCCGCGGCGGCGGCGGTGGGGTAGTAGTCGACATTGCGCGGCTTCGGCGCCGGTGCCGGGCAGACCGGGCGGCAGTAGATGCCGGTGCTGCGCACGGCGGTGAAGAACACCCCGTCAAAGCGCGCATCGCGGGCAAGGCGGGCGCTTTCGCAGGCGGCGTAGTCCAGGGGCAGGGCGGTGTCCATGGGTGCCAGTCTATGCGCTCGGGGATGGCCGGGCTCGCCGCTTTCGGACAGCAATGCCAGGCCGCCCCGGCCGTAGGTTCAGGGCAGGTTGCCGCGATCGCGGCCGCGCGCACTAGACTGGGCGTCCACGTGCCGCTGCGCGCGTTCCTCCGTACGGATACCGGGTCGTTCATGTTGCTCAAGTCGTGGTGGTTGCCGTTGTTGTGCCTGGGTCTGGCCGGTTGCAGCCAGCTGGAGAATCCGGGCAATGTCACCGCCGCCGACAAGGCGGTGCGGGCGCAGACCGCCGATGGCGATCACATGGTGTCGATCAACGCCGCCGATGCCCCGCCGGTGGTGCCGCCGCCGCCCAGGCGCGGCGACCTGGGCTGGCCGCAGGCCGCGCTGGAAAACGGCAAGGCCTGGGTCAGCTGCGATACCGATTACGCCGCCGCGGCCGGCGATGGCGTGGCGCTGGAAGCCCTGGACCGCGGCAGCATCGATGCCGCGCTGGCGCCGTGCGCCGAACGTGGCCTGGTGCGGGTGCGTTATGTGGGCAAGATCAATCCGGGCTTCTCCGAACTGGTCGCGCGGCTGGCGATGGTGGCCGACGCGCAGCGCATCTCCAAGCGCATCCTGGACCTGGATTCCAGCGGTGGCCAGGTCGAGGCGGCGATCGTGGCCGGTGACCGCATCGGCGAATCCAACTGGACCATCTGGATCCGCGAAGGTTCGGTCTGCCACAGCGCCTGCGTGTTCGTGCTGGCCGCCGGCGACAACCGCCTGGTGGCCGGCAAGGTCGGCATCCACCGGATGATGCGGATCAGTTCCAAGGCCACCTCGCGCGCTGAACTCAACCGCGAACTCCATGAGGTCTACGACAACGTCAAGGACTACCTGCAGCGCAACGGCGTGGCGGTGGGCGTGGCCGACCTGATGATGACCGTGCCCAACCGCAGCCTGCGCCTGCTGAGCAGCGAAGAACTGCGCCAGTTCGGCCTGGACGGCACCAACGCGGTGCAGGACGACCTGGAGCGGATCAAGCAGATGCGCAAGTGCGGCGACGATTTCGTCCGCCGCAAGGACGCCTTCCTGATCGCCTTCGACCAGGAGTGCAAGCGCGAAGGCAGCGAACTGGAAGCGGTCAACGGCTGCGGGCAGGGGCTCAAGCAGCGTTTCGGTTTCCCCGATGCGACCTGCCCGGATGAAAGCCCGCTGTCGGAAATCGATGTGTCCACGCTGCTGCCGGCCAGCCAGGCGCCGGGCAGCGCGGCTGCCGCCGAGCGTACCGCCAGCGACGCCGGCCAGCCGCCGGTGGAAACCGCGGAACGCAACTGACGGGCCGCTCACGGCGCTTCGTCGTAGACTCCCCGGCAGTGTTTTCCAGCCCGGGATGTCCTGATGCGTAGTGTGCTGCTGTTGTCGTTCCTGCTGCCGGCCGTTGCCCTGGCGCAGACTCCGCCGCCGCCGGCCACCCCGGCCCCCGCACCGGCCCGTCCTGCACCGGCGGCCGCACCCGTGGCCGCACCGGCGCGCCCGGCGCTGACCCCGGCGCAGCAGGCGCAGCTGCACAAGCAGGATGCCGAGCTGACCGCGGCGGCCTTGCAGGTGGCGCAACTGGTGGATACCAACCGCGCCGCCGAGGCGTGGAAGGGTGCCTCGGCCGTGGCGCGCAAGACGGTGACCGAGCAGGCCTTCGTCGCCCAGCTCGGCGCCGACCGCAAGCGCCTGGGCGCCCTGGCCGCACGTGGCCAGCCGGTGGTGACCCGGGTCAAGTACGCGCCCGGTGCGACGGTGCCCGAAGGGCTGTACATCAATGTCAGTTTCCCCACCCGCTTTGCCAACAGCGCCCAGCCGGTGCGCGAGCTGGTGTCCTTCCGGCTCGACGAAGACCGGGTCTGGCGCCTGGCCGGTTACAGCGTGCGCGCCGCAACCCCCTGAATCCGATGCCGCCTGCGGCAGGAGCACGCCATGACAATCGAGATCCAGATGCTGGTGTGGTCGATGCTGCTGGGCATCGTGCACCTGTTTGCCGCTTCCACCGCCGTCACCCGCGAACGCGGGCTGCACTGGAATGCGTCGGCCCGCGATGGCCAGAACCCGCCGGTGCGGCCGCTGACCGGGCGCCTGCAGCGGGCCCAGTCCAATTTCATGGAAACCTTTCCGTTCTTCGCCGCGGCGGTGCTGGCGGTGGTGCTGACCCAGCGCCAGGACGGGCTGACCGCGCTGGCCGCGCAACTGTACTTCTGGGCGCGGGTGGTCTACCTGCCGCTGTATGCGGCCGGCGTGCCGTACCTGCGCAGCCTGGTGTGGCTGGCCTCGCTGGTCGGCATCGTGCTGCTGCTGTGGGCGCTACTGTAACGCGGTGGTGAACCGCGGCCGACGCCGCTGATCCAGATCAAGGCCGGTGGCCGGGTGGCGGCGCTAAGCTCGGCGTAGATCAGGCAAGGGCAGGGACGGACATGGCAGACAGCAGCACGCAGGGCGGCAACGGCCTGCCGTCGGTGGATGTGGTGGTGGCCGGGGCCGGCCCCGCCGGGCTGTGCTTTGCACGGTCGCTGGCCGGCAGTGGCCTGCAGGTGGCCCTGGTCGAGCAGCAGCCGCGCGCGGCGCTGGCCGAAGCGGCCTTCGATGGCCGCGAAATCGCGCTGACCCATGCCTCGCGGCAGATCCTGCAGCGGCTGGGCATCTGGGACCGGCTGGATCCGGCGCAGATTTCCGCGTTGCGCGATGCCAAGGTGATGGACGGCGGCTCGCCGTTCGCATTGACCTTCGCCGCGCACCAGCGCGATGCCCAGGACCTGGGCTGGCTGGTGCCCAACCATCTGATCCGGCGCGCGGCCTGGGACAGCGTGCAGGGCCAGCCGGGGCTGGAACTGCTGGACCGGTGCAGCGTGCAGCAGGTCAGCCCGGGGCCGCAGCGCAGCGTGGTGACCCTCAGCGACGGCCGCCAGCTCGCTGCCTCGCTGGTGGTGGCCGCCGACAGCCGGTTCTCCTCGACCCGGCGCCTGCTCGGCATCGGTGCGCGGCTGCGCGACTTCGGCAAGTCGATGCTGGTCTGCCGGATGCAGATCGATGTGCCGCACCAGCACACCGCGTGGGAGTGGTTCGGCTACGGCCGCACCCTGGCGCTGCTGCCGCTCAATGGCGACCAGGCCTCGGCGGTGATCACCCTGCCGCCGCGCCGGATCGAGGCCTTGATGGGGCAGGACCAGGCCAGCTTCGGGCGCAGCATCAGCGCGCTGTTCGAGCATCGGCTGGGCGCGATGCAGCCGGTGGCGCGGCCGGTGGCCTATCCGCTGGTGGGGGTGTATGCCAATGCGTTCGCCGGCGATCGCTGTGCCCTGATCGGTGATGCCGCGGTGGGCATGCATCCGGTCACCGCGCACGGCTTCAACCTGGGCCTGCTCAGCCAGGACCGGCTGGCGCGAACCCTGCGCGCGGCGCAGCGGCGCGGCCGGGACATCGCCGCCCCGGCCGGGTTGGTGGCCTACGAGCGCGCGCATCGGCTGGCCTCACGACCGCTGTACGAGGCCACCAATGCGATCGCCACGCTGTATACCGATGACCGTCTGCCGGCACGCCTGCTGCGCCGGGCCGGGCTGCGGCTGGCCCACGGGGTGGCCCCGTTCCGCCAGCTGATCGCCGCGCAGCTGACCGCGCGGTCCTGATCAACCAGGGCGGCTCAGGGCACCGAGCTGTCGGCCAGGATGTGGATGGTGGTGTCGCCGAACTGTACCTGCTGGCCGGCGCGGATCTTGCAGGCCTTGCGCAGTTCCACCGCGCCATCGACCAGCACCTGGCCATCGCCGATCACGGTCTTGGCTTCGCCGCCGCTGGTGACCAGGTCGGCCAGCTTGAGCAGCTGCTTGAGCTCGACGTAGTCGCGCTCCAGTTCAAATTCGAGGGTCTGCATGGAGCGGGTATCCTGGGAAGGGGCGCGGGCGCTGGGCCGGGCCGGGAAAGGGCGCGTATTGTGCGCCAGCACGCGGCAGAACGGCATCCACGCTGGAATCTGTACACGTTGTTCAGGAACGATGCGGTATCATCGCCCCCTGAGCGAGTCAGTACTCCTCCGACCGAGCAGCGCCAGGGCACGCGATAAGAAAGGGCGCCCAAAGCGCGGACCATCCCCTTTTTTATCCCACTGCCACGCAAACGGCAGTGCTTTGGAGTTCCCCATGTCCCAAGAATCCCCCGCGCCGCTGCTGTTCGCAGATCTCGGCCTGTCCGACGCTGTGATGCAGGCGGTCGCCACCGTCGGCTATGAAACCCCCTCGCCGATCCAGGCCGCCACCATTCCGGCGATGCTGGAAGGCCGCGACGTGCTCGGCCAGGCGCAGACCGGTACCGGCAAGACCGCCGCCTTCGCGCTGCCGGTGCTGTCCAACCTCGATTTCAACCAGGCCAAGCCGCAGGTGCTGGTGCTGGCACCCACCCGCGAACTGGCCATCCAGGTCGCCGAGGCGTTCCAGACCTATTCCTCGGGCATCCCCGGTTTCCGCGTGCTGCCGGTCTACGGCGGCCAGCCCTACGGCCAGCAGCTGTCGGCACTGCGCCGTGGCGTGCATGTGGTGGTAGGTACCCCGGGCCGGGTGATCGACCACCTCAACCGCGGCACCCTGGACCTGTCCGAGCTGAAGACCCTGGTGCTTGACGAAGCCGATGAAATGCTGCGCATGGGCTTCATCGACGACGTCGAAGCGGTGCTCAAGAAGCTGCCGGAGACCCGTCAGGTCGCCCTGTTCTCGGCCACCATGCCCTCGCAGATCCGCCGCATCGCCCAGACCTACCTGAAGAACCCGGCCGAAGTCACCATCGTGACCAAGACCACCACCTCGGCCAACATCCGCCAGCGCTATTGGTGGGTGAGCGGAATGCACAAGCTCGATGCGCTGACCCGCATCCTGGAAGTGGAACCCTTCGACGCGATGATCATCTTCTCGCGCACCAAGGCCGCTACCGAAGAACTGGCCGAGAAGCTGCAGGCCCGCGGCCTGGCCGCTGCGGCGATCAACGGCGACATGCAGCAGGCCCAGCGCGAGCGCACCATCGGCATGCTCAAGGAAGGCAAGCTGGATATCCTGGTGGCCACCGACGTGGCCGCGCGCGGCCTGGACGTGGAGCGGATCAGCCACGTGCTGAACTACGACATCCCGTACGACACCGAAAGCTACGTGCACCGCATCGGCCGTACCGGCCGTGCCGGCCGCACCGGTGACGCGATCCTGTTCGCCACCCCGCGCGAAAAGGGCATGCTGCGTGCGATCGAGCGCGCCACCCGCCAGCCGATCGAAGAGATGCAGCTGCCGAGCGTGGACGCGGTCAACGACACCCGCATCACCAAGTTCATGAGCCGCATCAGCGACACGCTCGATGCCGGCGGCACTGAGTTCTACCGCGACCTGCTGCAGCGGCTGGAAGGCGAGAAGAACGTGCCGGCGATCGACATCGCCGCCGCGTTGGCCAAGCTGCTGCAGGGCGATTCGCCGTTCCTGCTGACCCCGCCGGTCCGTGGTGCGCGCGAAGAGCGTGCCCCGCACCAGCGCAACGAGCGCAGCAACGACCGTGGCGAGCGCCCGGCCCGTTTCGAACCGCGCTTCGAGCGTGGCCCGCGTCGTGAAGACGAGCGTGGTCCGCGCCCGCCGCGTCCGGAAGGCGATTTCGGCAACAGCGAGGGCGGCTTCGAGCGCGCGCCGCGCCGTGACATCGCCCCGCGTGGTGCCGCCGAGCCGGGCATGGAAACCTTCCGCATCGAAGTGGGCCATGTGCACGGCGTCAAGCCGGGCAACATCGTCGGCGCGATCGCCAACGAAGCCGGCCTGGAAAGCCGCTTCATCGGCCGCATCGACATCCACGACGACTTCTCGGTGCTGGACCTGCCGGCGGAGATGCCGCAGGACCTGCTGACCCACCTGAAGAAGGTGTGGGTCTCGGGCCAGCAGCTTCAGATGCGCAAGGTAGAGCCGGGCGAAGACCTGACCCCGTCGGCGCGCCCGCCGTTCAAGCCGAAGTTCGGCCAGGGCGGCAAGCCGCGTGGCCCGGGCGGTCCCGGCGGCAACGACCGCCCGCCGCGCCGTGATGGCTTCAAGCCGCGTGGCCCGCGCAACTTCTGATCGCCCCACGGTGATCGACACAACGCCAGCCTTCGGGCTGGCGTTGTTGTTTCAGGGGACAGGGCCTGCGCCCAGGCGGTTTCGCGCCATCTCAACATGGCTGCCCCTAGCCTGCCGGTTGGACCACGCGGCAATGGAACTGGTACAACAGGCCACCGGGGGGGATCGGCGATGCTGGCAACTGGCAGGGACGTTGGTGCAAGGGGAGTGCCGTATCCGATGCGGGGGTTGACCCTGCGCTTTGCGCTGCTGACCGGCGTGGCGATCGGGCTGGTCGGCATTTCCGCGCTGATCCAGGAACTGCAGGCGGCCTCGACGGCCTGGATCGTCGGCCAGAGCCATTGGTCGCGCAGCCAGCAGCAGGCCAGCTTCGCACTCAGCCGCTACCTCGACCACGGCCATCCGCGCGACCTGGCCGAAGCGCGCCAGGCGCTGGCGGTGCCGTTGGGCGACCTGGACGCGCGGCGTGCGCTGGAACAGCCCGACACCGACCTGGCGCGCGCACGGCGCGGCTTCCTGGCTGGCGAGAATGCGCCGGGCGACGTCAACCGCTTGATCGTGTCGTTCCGCTATCTGGGCCACCTGGCCTATTTCAAGGATGCGGTGCACCTGTGGCGGCAGACCGATGCGCCACTGCTGCAACTGGTCGGCCTGGCCGGCGCCGCGCAGGCCCTGCACGCACGGCCGCAGGTGGACCCGGCGACCCGGGCGATGCTGCAGGACCGGTTGCAGGCCCTGGACCGCGACCTGCAGGGCCAGGCCAAGGCGTTCTCGATGTCGCTGCGGCGCACCGCAGGGATCGTGCGGATCACCACGCTGGTGGTGGGCGGGTTGTCGGTGCTGCTGATCACCGTGGTGGCGGTGCTGCTGGCGCGGCGGGTACGCCACGACTTGCTGGAGAAGGAAAGCCGCTTCCGCGCCGCGTTCTACCTGGCCACGGTGGGCATGCTCAAGCTGGATGCCGACGGCGGCATCGTTGAAGCCAACCAGGCCATCGCCGATATCCTCGGCTACCGCCGCGAAACCCTGCTCGGGCTGGCCCTGCCGGACCTGCTGGCCGAGGGTGAGCTGGTGTTCGACGACCACGGCCGGATCGACTGGCCGCGCCAGCTGCGCCCGGCCGAACTGCGCTTCCGCTGCGCCAACGGCGGGCTGTTGTGGGGGCGCTGGAGCGGCACCCTGGTGGCGATGCCCGGGCATGCGCCGATGGTATTTGCGATCATCGAAGATGTCTCGCAGAACCATGCGCTGGCCCGCGAGGTGCAGCACCACGCCAGCCACGACCCGCTCACCGGCCTGATCAACCGGCGCGAGATCGAGCGCCTGATCGAGCTGGCGCTGCTGGACGTGCGTGCCCACGGTGGCGTGCACAGCCTGTGCTACATCAACCTGGATTACTTCAAGCTGGTCAACGATGGCCTGGGCCACGCGGCCGGCGACCAGTTGCTGCGCAGGATGGCCGACTACCTGGTCGGCGCGGTGCGCGATGGCGACTGGGTCGGCCGGCTGGGCGGCGACGAGTTCGCGTTGTTGCTGGCCAATGTCGGCCAGGACGAGGCCAAACAGGCGCTGCAGCGGATCGTGCGCAGCCTCGGCCAGGCCGGTTTCCTGCATGCCGAAGGCAGCCCGCGGGTGAGCTGCAGCATCGGGGTGGTGGAAGTCACCGACGAGGCGGCGGACGTCAACTGGTTGATGAGCGCCGCCGACAGTGCCTGCTATGCGGCCAAGGAGGCCGGGCGCAACCGCGTGCACTGCTTCAACGAGAGCCGCCTGGCACTGGACGAACGCCGGCTGGAGGCCGACCGCCTGGCCCAGGTGTCCAGCGCGATCGCCGACAACCGCATGCTGCTGTATGCCCAGCGCATCGAGCGGGTCGGCGACCCGGGTTTCCTGCACTATGAAGTGCTGGTGCGCATGCGCGGCGTCGATGGGGTACTGCAGGGGCCGGGCGCGTTCATGCCGGCGGTGGAGCGCTATGGGATGGGCATGGCGCTGGACCGGCACGTGCTGTCGCTGCTGTTCCGGCACCTGCAGGTGTGCCCGGCGCACGTGCAGGTGCTGGGCCTGTGCAATGTCAACGTGTCGGCGCAATCGATCGCCGAGCCCAGCTTCCTGGCCTTCGTCTGCGACCTGCTCGAACGCAACCGCGGGCTGGCCCGCAAGTTGTGCTTTGAGATCACCGAAACCGCCGCGATCAGCAGCCTGGCCCAGGCCCGCAACTTCATCGAAGGGGTCAAGGCGCGCGGCTGCCGGGTGGCGCTGGACGACTTCGGGTCGGGGCTGTCCTCGTTCAGCTACCTGCGCCAGCTGCCGGCGGACATGCTCAAGATCGACGGGGTGTTCGTGCGCGATATGGACATCGATCCGGTCAGCCGCGCGGCGGTGCGGGCGATCACCGAGATCGGCCGCGAACTGCATATGACCGTGGTGGCCGAATGGGTGGAATCGCTGGAGGTGGCCGCCCAGCTGCAGCAGCTGGGCGTGGACGGGTTGCAGGGTTATGCGATCGAACGCCCGATGGCCCTGGAGCGGATGACCCAGCCGGCATTGCGCCCGCTGCGCAGCGGCGTGTCATCCGATGGCCGCCCAGGCCTGCCATGATCGCGGCCAAGCAGTCGCCGTAGCGTTCGCACGCCGGCGGATGCGGATGCGTACCGTCCAGCGTGAAAGTGCCGGGATCTTGCGATAATCCCGGCCAGGGGCGGCACGCGCTGTGCGTGGGCACGACGGAACGGGCGGGGCAGGGCGTGAGGTACGGGCACGGCAGGTTCGGTGGGAAAGGCGCAGTGTGCTGGCTGCTGGCATGGCTGTTGCTGTGGCCCGGTGTCTGGCAGGCGTCGGCGGCAGCGCTGGACCCGGCCCGGGTCGGGCATGACGTGCTGCTGCTGGGCGCGGCTACCGCCGAGCGCACGCCGCAGCGCGCCTGCAGTGCCGATGTGCTGGCGCGCCACCAGCAGGTGCTGGCGGTGCCGGCGCCTGCCGATGGCTGGTCGGGCGAGCCGCAGGCGGTGGATGTGTTCGGCGTGCTGGCCGGGGAAGTGCGCATCAGCCACGGCGACCGCGAGATCTGCGGCAGCATGCACGACGCGCGCACCCGCGATTCGCGCTTCCGCGCCGGGATCGGCATGGTGGTGGTGCCGCCGGCCGGCGGGCACGAACCGATCGTGGTGGCCTGGGCCGCCCCGCTCAAACCGCGCTGGATTCCCACCGTGCAGCTGGGCGGGCCCAGCCCGGTGCAGCAGAACGACACCGCGCGGCTGCTGGTGCGCGCGGCCTGCATCGCCGTGGCGATCGCGCTGGCGCTGTCGGCGCTGATCGGCTACGTCACCGCCAAGGACCGTTCCTTCCTGGTCTTCGTCGCGGTCTGCCTGGTGTTCGTGCTGTGGCAGGCGGTGCTGGGCGGCCTGAGCGGCTACCCCGAGCCGTGGCTGCCGGTGGACGACCGCGCCTCGTGGTGGCTGGTGGCGCTGACCGCGTTCACCGAAGCGCTGCTGTTGCCGATCCTGTGGCGGCTCAACGGCGGCGACCGGCTCTGGCCAGGGTCGCGCGGGGCCCAGCAGGGCGCGCTGTGGGGGCTGATCGCGGTCGGCCTGTGCGTGCCGTGGATGGGCCTGGCCGCCCTGGGCTGGTGGGCGGCGGCGCTGGAGACGCTGTACCTGGCCGGCTGCGCGGTATGCCTGGGCGTGGGCCTGTGGGCACTGCTGCGGCGCGACCGTTATGCACTGGCCGGGCTGAGTGCGCTGGCGCCGTGGTGGGTGATGATCATCGCCGATGCGCTGCACGCGCAGTGGGTGGTGGCCTACCGGATCGAGGCGCTGCAGCTGTCGGCCACCTGGTTCCTGATGATGTCCGCCTATGCGCTGAACCTGCGCCTGGGCCGGCTGCGCCAACAGCGCGACGAGATGCGCCAGCTGGCCGACACCGACGCGCTGACCGGCCTGCCCAACCGCCGCGCCGGGCTGCGCCTGCTGGCCGAGTACCTGCAGCGGGCCCGGCAGGAGCAGCAGCCGCTGGCGATCGGCTTTCTGGACATCGACCTGTTCAAGGACATCAACGACCAGTTCGGCCATGACGTCGGCGACCAGGTGCTGGTGGCGGTGGCGCGCGGCCTGCGCGGGGCGGTACGCAACCACGATGATGTGATCCGCATGGGCGGGGAAGAGTTCCTGGTGCTGCTGCCCGGCACCAACCGCCTTACCGCCCTGGCCCGGCTGGAAAGCGTGCGCCAGCAGGTGGTGGCGGTGAGGCAGGCGTTGGCCATTCCGGGCCTGGACGTGTCGGCCAGCATCGGCCTGGCGGTGCTGCGCGGGCCGGCCGACGACCTGCCGGCGCTGCTGCGCCGCGCCGACCACGCCATGTACTGCGCCAAGCGCGCCGGCCGCAACCAGGTCTACGACGCTGAACAGCCGGCCGCGGCCAGCGACCCGCTGATGGTCTGACGCGGCCGGCAACGCCACGCCGTTGCCCTGTACGGCCCGTGTTTGCCGGATAATGGCCCGATGACAACCCGACTCAACAAGTTCATCGCCGAAACCGGCTTCTGTTCCCGCCGCGAAGCCGACCGCCTGATCGGCGAGCGTCGCGTCACCGTCAATGGCCATCCCGCCGGTACCGGCGCGGTGGTCGGGCCGGACGACGTGGTGCTGGTCGACGGCCAGCCGCTGCGCGCGCGCGAGGCGAAGAAGGCCGGCGGCCGCAAGCATGTCTATATCGCGCTGAACAAGCCGGTGGGCATCACCTGCACCACCGAAAGCTCGGTCAAGGGCAACATCGTGGAGTTCGTCGGCCACGAACAGCGGATCTTCCCGATCGGCCGCCTGGACAAGGATTCCGAAGGCCTGATCCTGCTGACCAGCAACGGCAACATCGTCAACCAGATCCTGCGCGCCGAGAACGGCCACCAGAAGGAATACATGGTGGCGGTCAACAAGCAGGTCACCGACGAATTCCTGCGCGGCATGGCCCGCGGCGTGCGCATCCGCGATGAAACCACGCTGCCGTGCCGGACCAGCCGGCTGGCCAAGTTCGGCTTCCGGGTGATCCTGCAGCAGGGCCTGAACCGGCAGATCCGGTTGATGGCTGCCGCGTTCGGCTACCGGGTCACCCAACTGCGCCGGGTACGCATCGACAACATCAAGATCGGCGCGCTCAAGCCTGGCCAGTGGCGCAACCTCACCGATGCCGAGTTGAAGGGGCTGCTGCCCCAGCAACAGGAATGGTGATGGCCGGCATCATGCGCTGATCCGGCGCTGCCGATAGACGGCGCGGGCACATCAGCTTGCCAAGCGCGATGGCGGCAGCCGGGTGGTACGCGCCGACGGAGCCGGTCGCAGGCGCTGCGACCGGTGCCGGGCACACTGCCGGCTCTTCAGTATGGAGTTCCCGCGCATGTTGCAGACCCTGGCCGTGGCCAACTACCGATCCCTGCAGGGTCTGGTGGTGCCGATGGATCGCCTGAACCTGGTCACCGGCGACAACGGCAGCGGCAAATCCAGCCTGTACCGCGCGCTGCGCCTGCTGGCCGAAACCGCGCAGGGGGGCGTGGCGGCGGCGCTGGCGCGCGAAGGCGGGCTGGCCTCGGCATTGTGGGCCGGCCCGGAACAGCTGGACCGGCGCGTGCGCGATGGCGAGATGCCGTTGCAGGGCACGGCCCGGACCCAGCCGGTGTCGCTGCGGCTGGGGTTTGCCGCCGAGGCGTTCGGCTATGCGATCGACCTCGGCCTGCCGGTGCCGAGCCAGTCGATGTTCGACCTGGAGCCGCAGATCAAGGCCGAATGCATCTGGGCCGGCCCGTTCCTGCGCACTGCCAACCTGCTGGTCGAACGCCGTGGCGCGCGCGTGCGGCGGCGCGCCGGGCGCAGCTGGGAAGCCCTGGACGAACCGTTGTCCGGGTTCGACAGCCTGTTCTCGCAACTGGCTGACCCCCAGCGCATGCCCGAGGTGATGCAGCTGCGCGAGTACATCCGGCGCTGGCGCTTCCACGACCATTTCCGCACCGACAGCGCGGCCCCGGCGCGGCAGCCGACGCTGGCGATCCGCACCCCGGTGCTCGGCCATGACGGCCACGACCTGGCCGCGGCCTGGCAGACCATCCTGGAAATCGGCGATGCGCCGGCGCTGGCCCGGTCCGTGGACGATGCGTTTCCCGGCGCGCAGGTGGCCATCGATGCCCATGACGGACGGCTGTCGCTGAGCTTCCGGCAACCCGGTCTGCTGCGCCCGCTGGCGGCCACCGAACTGTCCGACGGTACGCTGCGCTACCTGCTGCTGGTGGCCGCCCTGCATACCCCGCGACCGCCGCCGCTGCTGGTGCTCAACGAACCGGAAACCAGCCTGCACCCGGACCTGCTGCCGGCCTTGGCGCGATTGATCATTGCCGCCAGTGCACGCAGCCAGCTGTGGGTGGTGTCGCATGCCAGTCGCCTGATCGCCGCGCTGCAGGAGGATCCAGCCTGCCATACGATCGGCCTGCACAAGGCGTTCGGCCGCACCTGCGTAGAGGGACAGGGCCTGCTGGATGCGCCGGCCTGGCACTGGCCCACGCGGTAGCTGCCGACCGTTGGTCGGTGCGGCGCACGCCCTTCAATCGACGATGTTGCGCGCCTCGGCGGTGGCCAGGATCTCGGCATGCTCGACCGGCTTGCGGCGGTTCAACAGCGGGTGCAGGAACACCGCGCCGATGATGATGGCCACGCCGGCATAGAACAGCGGGGTCAGTTCGCGCTGCTCGCTGAGCAGGACCATCGCCAGCACGATCGCGTAGACCGGTTCCAGGTTGGTCACCAGCTGCACCGTATAGGCGCTGAGGTGGCGCAGCGCCACCAGCGCCAGGGCAAACGGCAGCAGCGTGCAGACCCCGGCCAGGCCCAGCAGCAACAGGCCATCATGCAGGCTGGGCACCACCCACAGCGGGCTGGCCAGGGCCGGCAGCAGCAACGGCAGGGCCGGGGCGAGCAGGGTCAAGGTGACGGTGCCGGCGCCCAGTTCCAGGGCGGTCACCGTCAGCGGGTCGGCATGGCTGACCAGGCGCTTGTTGAGCGAGCCGAACACCGCCACCAGCAGCGCCGACAACGCCCCGATCAGCACCCCCAGGCGCATGCCGTGCGGCACCCCACCGACCACCAGCGCCACCCCGGGCAGCACCGCGATGCCGAAGGCCAGCTCGCGCAGCTGGAAGGGGCGCTTGGCCACCCACGGTTCGATCACCGCGGTGAACACCGGCGCCAGCGCGATGCAGGTGGCCGCCACCGAGGCATTGGCCAGTTTGACCGCGCCGTAGAAGGTCAGCCAGTGCAGCGCCACCAGCGCACCGACCCCGCAGTAACCGGCGAACAGCGCCGGCGACAACTGGCGCAGCCCGCGCCAGACCCGCGGCAGCAGGGCCAGCATCGCCACCACCAGCAGCATGCGCCACCACACCAGGGGCAGTGCGGGCAGGGTGATCAGCTTGCCGAGGATGGCGGTGACGCCCCACAGCAGGACGCAGAAGTGGATTTGCAGCAGGGCCTTGCGGGTGTCGGAGATCGGCATCGGGGTATTGTGCGGCACCGGCTGGCCGGGTGAAACGGTCATGTCGCGGCGGCGCAGGCCATGGCATGCTGCGCCGATGGAACCTGCCCGCATCCACCCCGCTGCCGCCGTCCCGCCGCCTTCGGCCGGCGCGCGCGCCTGGGCCGCGCTGACCGGCCTGGTCGCGCTGGCCGCGCTCGGGCTGCAGTACGCGCTGCTGCTGCAGAGCGTGGGCGCCAGCCGCGGCAACGGCCTGGCCACGCTGCAGTTGCTGGGTTACTTCACCATCCTGAGCAACATCGCGGTGGCCGCGGTCTGCCTGGCGCGCCTGCGCGGCCGCCGCCACGGCATGGCCGCGCCCGCGCCGAGTGCGGCGGTGGCGCTGTACATCGGCATCACCGGGCTGATCTATGTGCTGATCCTGCGCACCCTGTGGCAACCGCAGGGCGCGCAATGGTGGGCCGACACCGGCCTGCACTACGCGGTGCCGGCGCTGTACCTGCTGGGCTGGCTGGCCGGGCCGCATGGCCACCTGTGCTGGCGCCAGCTGGGATGGGCGCTGCTGTTCCCGACGGCCTACCTGGGCTGGGCACTGCTGGTCGGGCGCTGGAGCGGGCAGTACCCGTACCCGTTCCTGGACCTGGTGCAGCTCGGGATGGCCACGGTGGCGCGCAATGCCGCCGTGGTGGCATTGGCGTTCGTGGCGCTGGGCGCGCTGCTGTGGCGGATCGATGCGCGCCTGGGCAACCGGTCGCCGGCACGGTAGGTACCGACCGTTGGTCGGTACGGGTCTGGCGGGATGTGCGGAACGGTAGCCGACCACCCCTCGGCGCTACGCTGCACCGAGCCGCTGCAACTGCTCGCGCAGTGCCAGCGCCGCAGCCGGGTTGCGCTGTTTGGCCGCGCCGATGAACAGCACATACACCTGGCGCGGTCCGCTGGCCGGCGCTTCGGGCATCAGATGCGGCAGGTCCGGGTTGTCGTCCCCGCGCGCCCAGCGCATCGCGCGCAGGCACCATTGCTCCAGCGCACGCTCGGGATACCCGGCGCGCAGCGTGGCGCGCGCCTGCATCAGGCGCGCATAGACGAAATCGGCGGTGGGATCGGCGAAACTGGGGTAGTCGGCAGAACCGCTGAACACCAGCGCCACATGGTGCGCGCGGGCCACCGCCAGCAGTTCCGGCGTCCATGCCGCCGGGTTGCGGACCTCCAGTGCATGCCGTAGCCGTTGGCCGTCGGCCTGGCGCGGCAGCCCCTGCAGGAACCGATCGAACTCCTGCGCCATCGCCGGATGGCGCTCGGCGAACTGCCACACCAGCGGGCCCAGCCGATCGCCCAGCGCGACGATGCCGCCGATGAAGTCCTCCACCCGGGCACCCACCCTGGACAGGTCGTGGGATTGGGTGATGGTGCGCGGCGCCTTGGCCGAAAAAAGGAAACCGGGCGGGGTCTGCGCGCGCCATTGCGCATACACCGCCGGCGTCTGTGCACGGTAGAACGTGCTGTTGATCTCGATGCAGCCGAGCCGCGCGCTGGCATACGCCAGTTCTTCGCGCTGGGCCAGCCCGGGTGGGTAGAACGCGCCGCCGCGCCAGGCCGGAAACACCCAGCCACCGATGCCGGCGCGGATCTGCCCGGGCGCTGCGCTCATGCGCCGGCCTGGCGTGCTGCGCGGGGGCGTTGCCCCATGCGGGGCGCTAGGTTGATGGCGGTGGCGGTCATGCGCGGTGTTCCCGGACGGACTGGCTTCTGGCACAGGCGAGCCTGAACGTCGCGGCGTTACCATCATGCGAAACCCGGCGCCGGCGACCTGACGGTGTCCACGCCCCCGTGACATGCAAAGGAGACACTGTTTGAACACATCCTGGATCGGAGGCCTCGTGCTGCTGGCATGCGCACCCCTTGCGTCGGCGTCGGCACCGGCGCCACTGCAGCGCCTGGACGCCACCGTGGAGCGCGTGCGCAGCCAGTTCGACGTGCCTGGCATCGCAGTGGCGGTGGTGAAGGATGGCCAGGTGGTGTTCGAGCGTGGCTACGGCGTGCGCGAACTGGGCAAGCCGGCGCCGGTGCAGGCCGACACCCTGTTTGCGATCGCCTCCAATACCAAGGCGTTCACCGCCACCGCGCTGAACCTGCTGGCCGAGCAGGGCAAGCTGAAGATGGACGATCGGGTGATCGAGCACCTGCCCGGCTTCCGCATGTCCGATCCGTATGTCACCGGCGAGATGCGCATCCGCGACCTGCTCTCGCATCGTAGTGGCCTGAGCCTGGGTGCGGGCGACCTGCTGTTCTGGCCGACCACCTCCTACAGCAACAAAGAGGTGGTGCAGCGTCTGGGCAACGTGCCGCTGAAAGCCGGTTTCCGTGATCGCTATGCCTACGACAACATTCTCTACGCGGTCGCCCAGCAGGTGATCGAGCAGGTGTCCGGGCAGACCTATGCGGACTTCCTGCAGCAGCACATCTTCACGCCGGTCGGGATGCGCGGCACCCGCTACAACGCCGACCATCTGCAGCCCGGCGACAACGCCGCGGTCGGTCACGCCAAGTACGATTTCAGCCAGCTGCGTACCGTCGCGCCGCTGACCTGGT
Organism: Stenotrophomonas sp. KH_029; assembly: GCF_057839765.1. Classification (NCBI taxonomy): domain Bacteria; kingdom Pseudomonadati; phylum Pseudomonadota; class Gammaproteobacteria; order Lysobacterales; family Lysobacteraceae; genus Stenotrophomonas; species Stenotrophomonas sp. KH_029. The sequence goes on from NZ_CM174498.1 coordinate 1,377,986, forward strand.
CCAACAATGCCGGCGCCGGCGGCATCTATTCCAGCGTCCACGACATGGCGCGCTGGATGAACGTGCAGCTGGCCCAGGGCACGCTGGAGAACGGGCAGCCGCTGTTCACCGCAAAGACCCAGCAGGCGATGTGGCAGATGATCACGCCGCAGGTCGTGCCCGAGCCGAGCGTGCCGCAGCTGGCCGCGGCGCGGCCGAACTTCGCCGGCTATGGCGAAGGCTGGAGCCTCAGCGACTACCGTGGCCAGAAACTGGTCTGGCATACCGGCGGCTGGCCGGGGATGGTTTCGCGCGTGACCCTGGTGCCGGAGCACAAGCTGGGCATCGTGGTGTTGACCAACCAGGAAGTGGGCGCGGCCTTCAATGCGATCACCATGGACGTGCTCGATGCCTACCTGCAGGCACCGGCCACCGATTGGGTCGCTGCGTATGCGGCCGCCGTCGCCAAGTCGCAGGAAAAGGCGGACGAGGGCTGGGCCAGGCACCAGGCCGCGCGCGATGCGAAATCCAAGCCGTCGCTGCCGCTGGCACGCTATGCCGGTGGTTATCGCGACGCGTGGTACGGCGATGTGTTCATCGAACAGGAGGGCGGCAAGCTGCGCCTGCGCTTCGGCAAGACCGCGCAGTTGATCGGCACGCTGGAGCATTGGCAACACGATACCTTCCTGGTGCGCTGGGATGATCGTTCGCTCAATGCCGATGCCTTCGTGAATTTCAACCTCGACCCGGACGGCAAGGTGCGGGAAGTGCGCATGCAGGCGATTTCGGCGCTGACCGATTTCAGCTTCGATTTCCAGGACCTGCTGCTGGTGCCGGTGGCCGCTGCGGACAAGGGCTGAACCGCACGCGCGGCGTGTTGCGCAGGTGAAAACAAAAGGCAGGCCGCGGTGGGATAATCGCGGCCTGTTTTGTTTTCGGTGCACTGCGATGTTCCGCTGGTTCGAATCGATTATTCCGGTGTTCCCGCCGATCGATGCGCGCATGCCACCCCGCAAGGTGGTGCCGTTCTATATCCATTACCTGCGCCCGGTCTGGCCGGTGCTGCTGGCCACCTTGATCGCCGGCCTGCTGCTGGCACTGGTCGAAGTGGCGATGTTCGATTTCCTTGGCCGCATCGTGGACATGGTCGCCGAGCAGCCCGGCAGCGGCTTCTTTGCACGGCATGCCAACACGCTGATGTGGATGGCCGGCATCACCCTGATCGCACGGCCACTGCTGGTATCGCTGCACAGCCTGCTGGTCAACCAGGCGATCGTGCCGGGGTTGAGCAACCGCTCGCGCTGGCTGATGCACAACTACGTGGTGCGGCAGAGCCTGAGCTTCTTCCAGAACGACTTCGCCGGCAGCATGGCCAACCGGGTGATGCAGACCGGCACCTCGCTGCGCGAATCGGCGGTGCAGATGGTCGATTCGGTCTGGTACATCCTGGTCTACACCGGCACTGCGCTGTACCTGTTCGCACAGGCCGACTGGCGGCTGATGATTCCGCTGGCCCTGTGGATGGGCAGCTACGTGGTGATCATGTGGTACTTCGTACCGCGCGCCAAGCAGCGGGCGTGGCTTGCCTCGGAGGCGCGTTCCAAGGCGATGGGCCGCATCGTGGATGGCTACACCAACGTGCCCACGCTGAAGCTGTTCGCCCATGGCGGGCGCGAGCAGGCCTACGTGGCCGAAGCGATCGGGGAACTGGCAACCAAGCACCGCGGCCAGACCCGGGTCACCACCGGGCTGGAAGTGACCATCGCCGTCGTCAACGGTTTCCTGATCGTGGGCACCTGCGCGCTGGCGCTGTGGCTGTGGAACGGTGGGCATATCACGGTGGGCGCGATCACCCTGGCCACCGGCCTGGTGATCCGCATCCACAACATGTCCGGCTGGATCATGTGGACCATCAACGGCATCTTCGAGGATATCGGTACGGTGCAGGACGGCATCACCACCATCTCGCAGCCGCTGACCGTGCAGGACCGTGCCGATGCCGTGCCCTTGCAGGTCAGCCGGGGCGCCGTGCATTTCGACCACATCCATTTCCATTACGGCAAGGCCGGCGGCGTGATCGCCGGGCTCGACCTGGTGGTGGCGCCGGGCGAGAAGATCGGCCTGGTCGGGCCCTCCGGTGCGGGCAAGTCGACCCTGGTCAACGTGCTGTTGCGGCTGTACGACCTGGAAAGCGGGCAGATCCGCATCGATGGCCAGGATATCGCCGGGGTCACCCAGGAGAGTCTGCGCGGGCAGATCGGGGTGGTCACCCAGGACACCTCGCTGCTGCACCGGTCGATCCGCGACAACCTGTTGTACGGGCGTCCGGATGCGACCGAGGAACAGCTGCGCGCGGCGGTGGCCAAGGCGCGCGCGTCGGCCTTCATCGACACGCTGCGCGATGGCGAAGGGCGGCAGGGCTATGACGCCCACGTGGGCGAACGCGGGGTGAAGTTGTCCGGCGGCCAGCGCCAGCGCATCGCCATTGCCCGGGTACTGCTCAAGGACGCGCCGATCCTGGTGCTGGACGAAGCGACCTCGGCACTGGATTCGGAAGTGGAGGCGGCCATCCAGGACAACCTGGACGAGCTGATGGCCGGCAAGACGGTGATCGCGACCGCGCACCGTTTGTCGACCATCGCGCGCATGGACCGGCTGGTGGTGATGGACGAAGGCCGGATCGTGGAAACCGGCACGCATGCGCAGCTGATTGCGGCCAATGGCCTGTATGCGCGCTTGTGGGCGCGCCAGACCGGCGGGTTCGTGGCGGCCGACGCGTGACCAGGGCGTAGAAGCCAGGAAGCCAATGCCTGTTGTTGTTCCGGTCCCGGCGGCTTGGCTGGCGGGTGCGGGTATGCGGGACACGCCGTGAATACATCCCTGTAGGCTCGTAGAAAACATCCATGTTTTCGCCAAGCCCCCAAGGGTGAGGGCGGATTGCTTGCGAGGCACTGCCTCACATTCGCCCGAACGCCTAGCCGCTGGCGGCTGGGCCGGACCGCGGAGCGGGGTTCACGGCGTGTCCCACCAACCCACCCGCGCCAGCCCAACCAGCGAGTACGTGCGTCACCGCTTTTGATCTGAGGCTGTAGTTTGCAGCTGGTCTCCCCGCAGATCGGCGAAGACCAAAGAAAAACGGCCCGGTTCTCACCGGGCCGTTCGCCTGTCCATACGTGCACGACGGGCATCGCCCGGCGGCACGGCTTACTCGATCGGCTGGTCCAGCATCAGCTGGCGCGCGAAACGCACCGGCGGGGCGCCGTAGGACAGCATCTGGTCGTGGTAGGCCTTCAGGTTGAACTTGGCGCCCTGCTTGTCCTGCACGGCCTTGCGCGTGTCGAAGTGCTCCTGCGCGCCGACGAAGTAGGTCGGCAGCTGCGCCGAGGTCAGCTGCGCGCGCACCCATTTGCCCGAGGCTTCGCTTTCCTGCTGGAACGCATCGTGGGTCATCAGCTGCATGGCCTGCTCACGTGTCCAGTTGTCCACGTGCACGCCCTGGTCCAGGATCGCGTTGGAGATGGTGCGCAGGTAGAACTTCAACTGCACCAGATGGAACAGCGGATCGTTGTCCAGGTAGCCCTGCTCCTGCATCATCCGCTCGGTGTAGACCGCCCAACCCTCGGCGAACAGGCCCGAACGCAGCACCGCGCGCAGCGTGGAGGGGAACTTGCCCGAATGCCAGCCTTCCAGGTAGTGGCCCGGGGTGCCTTCGTGGATGCTCAGCAGGTGGATCATGCGGCTGTTGTATTCGCGCAGGAACGAATCGACCTGCTTGTCGCTCCAGTCGTCGGGAATCGGCGAGACCGCGTAGAAGGTCTTCAGGTTCTTGTCCAGCGGGCCCGGCGAATCGCAGTAGGCCACGGCCACGCCGCGCTGGAATTCGGGCATCAGGATGATGTCCACCGGCGAATCGGGCAGGGTCATCAGGTCGTGCTTGCGCACGAACTCGGTGGACTGGGCCAGCGCCGCCTTGGCGTCATCGACCACCTTGTCGCGGGCGGGCTTGTCGGCATAGGCCAGTTCCAGCGCCGCTTCGATCGCCGCCTGCTGCTGGGCGTCGCTGGGGTTGGCCGGCAGCGCCGGGGCGCCGGGCTTGTCCTTCAGCACGGTCTGGGCGATGCCGTACATGTCCTGGCGCACGCGCTTGAGCTCGGCCCGTGCGCGTTCGCCGATCTGGGCGCGCGACAGCGAGGAGTTCAGCGCGAACTTCAGCTTCTGGTCGTACAGCTCGGCACCAATGCGGAAATCGCCCTTGGCGTTGGGCACCAGGGTCTTGTCCAGCCAGGTCTGCTGTTCGTCGACCGCCTTCTTCAGCCCGTCGATTGCCGCCTGCAGGCGCTTGCCATCTTCGGCCGGCAGTTCACCGATGTGCGGGGTGATGAAGGTATCGACGATGCTGAGGATGCCGCGGTTCTGCTTGGCCACGGTCTCGGCGTGGATCTTCGGCACGCGCGCCGGATCCAGGTTGGCGCGGGCCTGGGCGAAGATCTGCGGCAGCTTCTCCATGCGCGCGGTGGCTGCCTTCAGGCGCTCGGGCAGCGGCGCGAACTCACGTGCCATCAGGCCATACAGGGCACTGCCGGCCAGGCCGTTGTAGATCTGCGGATCCCAGCGCGATGCCTGCAGTACCTCGGCGCTCCAGATCTCCGACTGCAGCTGGTTGCGCAGGATCGCCGCGTCCACCTGGTTTTCGCGCGAGAGCTTGCTTACATCGATGCGGTCCAGGTCGGCGACCAGACCCTTGTAGGCGGCCAGTACCTTCTGCTGGCCGGCGGCGCTGAGGTCGTCGATCTCGCTGTCGTAGCGGTGGTCGCCGATCTGGGTGGCGCTGATCGGCGACAGCTGCATCCAGGTGTCCAGGGCGCGCTTGGACAGGTCGGCGAAGGCGGCGTCCACCGCGGCATCGCCGGCAGTGGCCGCGGCCGGAGTGCCGGTGGCGGACGGGGCGTCGGCCGGCTGGCAACCGCCCAGGGCGGCGATCAGGGCGAGGGCGAGGAGATGCTGGCGCATCGGCGATCCTGTGCAGTGGTCAATCCCCGAGCATAGGCCGGCCGGGCCGCTGGCGCCCGTGCCATTGGATTACCATGGCGCTTTCCAGCCGGAGGGTGCGCCATGCAGTACGAAGGAAGCTGCCATTGCGGGCAGATTGCGTTCGTGGTCGAGGCCACCGACCCGATCGCCGAGGTGATCGACTGCAACTGTTCGTTGTGCCGCCGGCGCGGCGGCCTGCTGTGGTTCGCCCCGCGCGCGGCACTGCAGCTGCAGACCGACCCGGCCGACCTGGCCACCTACCAGTTCAACCAGCACCACCTGGAACACCACTATTGCCGCAGCTGCGGCACTGCCCCGTTCAGCGAGGGCGTGGACCCGCGCAGCGGCCAGGCGATGGTGGCGGTCAATGTACGTTGCCTGCCCGGGCTGGACCTGGGCGGGTTGAATATCACCCACTACGACGGAGCAAGCCGGTAATGACAAGGACGACATGGCGCCTGGGCGCCGCCCTGGCAGGGACGCTGGTCCTGGTACTGGCCGGTTGCAGCAAGCACGAGGGCGCCGGAGAAGCGGCGGCCGATGCCGCCGGCGCGGTGGCGTCGCCGGAAGGGGCGGCGCTGGCCTATGAGCACGATGTGCGGATTCGGGTTGACGCGGGAAAAATCGCCGGGCGCGTCAAGCAGTTGGCCGATGCCTGCCAGTCCAGCCGCTTTGGCGACTGCGCCGTGCTGCAGGTCAGCCAGGAGGGCGGCGAGTACCCCAGCGGCTCGATCCGGGTGCGGATCGCACCCAAGGGCGTGGAGCCGCTGATCGGCCTGGCCGGGCAGGGCGGCGAACTGGCTTCGCGCAATACCCAGGCCGAAGACCTGGCCCAGCAGGTGGCCGACACCGCATTGACCAAGGCGCGCCTGCAGAAGGAGCACGAGCGGTTGCTGGCCTACCAGGACCGCGGCGGCTTGGCCGTGGCCGACCTGCTGACCATCACCCAGCGGTTGTCGGAAATCGAAGCAGGGGTCGAGCAGGCCACCCGCGATGCTGCCCAGCAGCGCCGGCGCATCGATACCCAGCTGCTGACGCTGCAGTTCGAGACCTCCAGCGGGCAGCGCAGCCGCAGCGAAATTGGCGAGGCCCTGCGCGATTCCGGCGGGATCCTGTCGTCCAGCGTGGCCTTCCTGATCCGCGCGGTGTCGGCGCTGCTGCCGGCGGTGGTGGTGCTGGCCGCGGTGGTCTGGATCGCACTGAAGCTGCGCCGCCGCCGGCGCGCGCGGGCCGCGCAGCGCGATTGAGCCCGTTGCGCGGTGCCGGGTCTGCCGGCACCGCGCAACGGTCAGCCTTCGTCGTGCTCGTACTCGACGAACACATCCAGCTCCAGCGCCAGTTCCTGCACCGCATCGCGCACGCGCTGGGCGGTATGGGCGTTGCCCACTTCCACTTCCAGTTCGTGGATGCCCGGGCCGATGTCGTCGGACAGGCCGGCCGAACTGGAGTCGTCGTCGTCCATGTGCGGCATCAGGTCATCGGTTTCCTCGATGTGCTCGATGCCCTCGATGCCTTGCAGCAGGTCGGTGATGGCACGCGCATCGTCTTCGCTGCCGGTGATTCGGAGTCGCAACATGGCCATGGCATGCGCCCTGTGGGGAAGGAAGCTTCAGCCTAGCCAGTGCCCGGACAACGGCGGGTGACGAACACGCGACGGATCCCGTTCACCGGCCCAGCAGTTCCTCCGGCAGTGCCGGGATCGGCGTGCGCTCGTCCAGCGCCTCGCGCTTGAGCCAGTCCATGAAGGCCAGCGCGGTCGGGCTGAGCGGACGGTGCTCGGCGTGCACCACGTAGTAGCTGTAGCGGGACTTCAGCGCCGGCCCGGGCAGGCGCACCAGCTCATAGCGTTGCAGGTAGGGCTGGGCGATGTGCTTGCGCGCCAGTACCGCGCCGATCCCGTACACGGCCGCGCGCATCGCATCGGTGCTGTCGCTGAAGGAATGCAGCGACGGCAGTTCCAGGCTGCGCACCCCGGCGGCGCGGAACCAGTCGCGCCAGCCCTGCGGTGACATGTCGCTGATCAGCGGCAGCGTGGCGATCTGCGCCGGTTCGCGCAGCGCGGCCACGCCGGGTAGTGCCGGGGACGCCACCGGGCACAGCTCGTCGTCCATCAGCGGATGGGCGCGCAGCCCCGGCCATTGCCCCAGGCCATAACGGATGCCCAGCTCCGGCCCGTTCTCGTCGAAGCGCACCAGCTCGGTGCTGGTCTGCAGTTCGATGCGGACCTGCGGGTGCGCGCTGGTGAAACGCGCCAGCCGCGGCACCAGCCAGCAATACGACAGCGAACGGATGGTGGTGATCCGCAGGGGCACGATATCGGCCTGCGGGTGCAGGTTGCCGGCCACCGCGTTGAGATCGCTCAGCGCTGCGGCGGCCGCATCGGCCAACTGGCGGCCTTCGGCGGTCAGCCGCACCCCGCGCGCGTGGCGCTGGAACAGCATCGTGCCCAGCAGGTTCTCCAGCTTGCGCACATGGTGGCTGACCGCACTGGCGGTTAGGTGCAACTCCTCGGCGGCGTGGGCGAAATTCTGGTGGCGCGCGGCGACCGCGAACACCCCCAGCGCGGGCAGCAGGGCAGGGCGCAGAATCATAGGCAAGACAAAAATCATATTTGTGGCTTGCCCGGATACTACGCGCTTGTGGGGCCGCATCGGTAGGCGGATGCTGTGTCCCTGTCCCCCGGAGCTTTCCCATGTTGCCGTCCGCCCATGCCCTCCAGCCACGCATCTGCCGCTTGTCCGGGGGGCAGTCATGAGCGGGGCGCCACTGGCCGGCGCGCTGGTCGAGCGCGATTGGCGCACCCCGTTGGAGCTGACCGTGCTCGGCGCGATCTGGGGCTGCTCGTTCCTGTTCATGCGCGTGGCCGTGCCCGCGTTCGGCCCGTATGCGCTGGTGGAAATACGGCTGCTGCTGGGCGCGTTGGTGCTGCTGCCGTTCCTGTGGCAGGCCCGCGCGCAGTTCCCGGCGCGGCGCTGGCTGTGGCTGGCGCCGATCGGCATCATCAATTCGGCCATTCCGTTCGTGCTGTTCGCCTGGGCGGCGCAGCGCGCACCGGCGGCGATCGGTGCGATCTGCAATGCGATGACGGTGCTGTTTGCCGCGCTGATGGCCTTCCTGTTCTTCGGTGAGAAGATCGGCATGCGCCGCGCCATCGCCCTGCTGGTCGGCTTTGCCGGCGTGGTGGTGCTGGCCACTGCCAAGGTGTCGGGCCTGAGCATCGGCACGGCGGTCATCGCCGGTGCCATGGCGGCCTTGCTGTACGGACTGGGGGTGAACCTGGTCAAGCGCCATATGACCGGGCTGCCGCCGGCGGCGTCGGCCGGCGCCACCCTGGGCTGCGCGGCCCTGGTCCTGCTGCCGATGGCACTCACCCACTGGCCGAGCGCACCGATCCCGACGCTGTCGTGGATCTGCGCGATCGCCCTGGGCGTGATCTGCACCGGGCTGGCGTTCCTGATGTTCTACCGCCTGATCGCCCGCGTCGGCCCGGCCCGCGCCTCCACCGTCACCTATCTGGTGCCGATGTTCGGCGCGCTGTTTGCCTGGCTGTTCCTGGGCGAACCGGTGACCGGGCCGATGCTTGTGGCCGGCGCCTTGATCCTGGGCAGCGTAGCGGCGTCGCAGCGATAGCCGCATGCGTGGCTACGCCCCACGATTTGCTTCGCAAACCGCGGGCCCCGCTTACCATCACCCGCATCCCCGCGCCTCTCGGCGCGCCCCCTTGTACTCCAAGGGGGCAGCCTCATCCCATCGTTGGATGGAGGCGCTCAACCCGCGCCAAACCTCTCACCGTACCGGCACCGGAATATTGCACAGGTCGATATGCCCGGCCGGGCGCTTGTAGAAATCGTCGACGCGGTTGCGGCGCGCTTCCACCGTATCGGCGAAGGTCTTCGAATCGGTGCGCAGCACCTGTAGCGGCGGCCGCTCGCTGGCTGGCACATCGCTGGCACGCTGGATCGAGCGGATCGGCGTGCGCTGCGCGGCATCGGCGTAGAAACCCATCGGGGCCGGCCCGCGCGGCAGCGCACTCAACAGTTCCATGCCCTGCAGCACCCGGCCGACCACGGTGATGTTGCGGTCCAGCTGGCGCGGCGACTGCCCGGTGACCACATACAGCTCGGCGCCGATGCTGCTGTCTTCCTCGTTGTTGCGGCCGGCGCCGAGCATGCCGTAGCAATGCGCCAGCCAGGCCTTGCCGGCCTGTCGGTCCTGCCCGACCGGGAAGCCGTCGACGAACCCGGTCTGGTCGGCCCAGCCATCGCGGTCGGGCAGCAGGCTGATCTTCAGCCCCTTGCTGTCGCGCTCGAACTCGGCCGGCAGCTTGCGCTGGGCACTGCCCAGCGGTTTGGCCTTGGCTGCATCGTCGGCATCGGCATCGCCGAACTGCACCACGAAGTTGTCCTGCGCCCGGTAGATGCTCTCCCCGTCCCAGAAATGTTCGCCAGCCAGCGTCTTGATGTTGGCCACGTGGCGCGGCGCGAACGCCGGCGCCAGCTCGATGGTGACCCGCCCACCGTCCAGGTTCAGATACAACAGGTTGGCCGGGTCCGGCGTGCGCCAGTCGCTGGCCGGCGAGGCGTCCAGGATCTGCTGCGGGCTGCGGTAGGGCGTGGCCGCGTTGGCCAGGGAGGGCAGCAGGCAGGCCAGGGCGAGGGCGAGCAGGGCGGGACGAGATGGCGACATGGCAGACCCGTTCAGGAAGGTATCGACCGATTGTGCCCGCATCGTGCCAGCCACCGCCAGCGGGCCATGCCCTGCGGCAGGGTGACTAACGGCACGTTCGCTATAGCTTACTTCACACTAGTGTTGACTCCACGCTAGTTGGAGAACGCGATGAGCGACCTCGAAGCCCATCTGAAGAAGTTCCAGAAAGAACTCAGCTCCGGCACTGTGTCGCTGGCCTTGCTGGCGGTGTTGGCCAGGGCCGGCGAGCCGCTGTACGGGTACCTGATCGCCAAGGAGCTGGAGCGGGTTGGCGAGGGCGTGCTGAGCGGCAAGCAGAGCGCGCTGTACCCGGTGCTGCGCAACCTGGAGGGGGCCGGGTTGCTGGAGAGCCATGTCGAACCGTCGATGGCCGGTCCGCCGCGACGTTACTACCGCATCAATGACACGGGCCATGAGGTGCTCAGGCAGTGGACTGCCGCCTGGCGCGCCACCCGTGATTCCGTCGATTCCGTTCTGCAAGGGGTAATTGAATGAACATCGCGTCCGCGGCCGGTCGGGCCTTGCCGACCACCATTCCCGAGTACCTGGCGCAGCTGCGCGCGGCCCTGCACGACGCCGATCCGGCGATGGTGCAGGACGCCCTGTACGACGCCGAGGAATACCTGCGTGCGGAACTGGCCGCCCAGCCCGGTCGCAGCGAAGCCGAGGTGATTGCCGGGGTGGCCGGCAGCTACGGTGCGCCCGACGAAGTGGCCGAGATCTACCGCGAAACCGAGATCACGGTGAACCGCGCGCTGCGCACGCCCGGTGCCGCGCCGCAGCGCCACGTTGCCCCCGGTGTTGCCGCCGCCGCGCCGGCACAGGCCCAGGCCGCGCCCAGACCGCGCCCGGTCTTGGCCCGCTTCTTCGGCGTGGCGCTGGAGGCGCGCACCTATGGCGCGCTGTTCTACATGCTGCTGTCGCTGGCCACCGGCACGTTCTTCTTCACCTGGGTGGTCACCGGCCTGTCGTTGTCGCTGGGCCTGATGATCCTGATCATCGGTATCCCGGTCGCCGTGCTGTTCTTCGGCTCGGTGCGCGGCCTGGCGCTGCTGGAAGGCCGGCTGGTGGAAGCCCTGCTGGGCGAGCGCATGCCGCGCCGGCCGACCTATGCCGACCGCAGCCGCAGTTGGCTGCAGCGGATCGGGGACATGTTCACCGATGGCCGCACCTGGCTGACCCTGCTGTACTTCGTGCTGATGCTGCCGCTGGGCATCGTGTACTTCACCATCGCCACCACGCTGCTGTCGCTGTCGCTGGCCTTCATCTGGGCGCCGGTGGCGGTTCTGTTCACCGGCGAGGTGTCGGGCATCTACCTCAACGGCGACCAGGTGCTGTCGCTGTGGGCCACGCCGTTGCTGGCGCTGGCCGGTGTGCTGCTGCTGTTCGCCACCCTGCACCTGGCCCGCGGCATCGGCCGCCTGCACGGGATGATCGCAAAGCACCTGCTGGTGCGGCTGTAGATACCGACCGTTGGTCGGTATGCGAAAACAGGTAGTGCCGGCCGCTGGCCGGCACTACCGACAACCGGGCCGAGCTGTGCCTCCTGAGTCAGGGGGCGGCCGCGCAGCGGTGGGGGATTGGGTGAAGGGTGCGGCGGGGGCCCGCGATGCGCGCAGCGCATCGTGGGAGCGACAGCGCGCATGCGATGGCGTTACCCCGCCTTGCGGCGCAACGGGGTGACGTTGCTGGCGATCTTGGCCGCTTTCTTCGGTTTGGCCGCGGTGCTCTGCGCATGGGCGGCGAAGAAATCACGCACCTTCGGGTACACCGTTTCGCGCCAGCGGCGGCCGCTGAAGATGCCATAGTGGCCGGCGCCCTCGACGATGAAATGCTCGCGGTGTTCGGCCGGGATCCCGGTGCACAGCTGCTGCGCCGCTTCGGTCTGGCCCAGCCCGGCGATATCGTCCAGCTCGCCTTCGATGCTCAGCAGGGCGGTGCCGGTGATCGCGCCGGGGTCGACCCGCTCGCCGTGCACATACCATTCCCCGCGCGGCAGCAGGAACTGCTGGAACACCACCTCGATGGTGTCCAGGTAGTACTTGGCCGGCATGTCCAGCACCGCGTTGTATTCATCGTAGAACTGCCGGTGCGCGTCGGCGTCTTCCATGTCGCCCTTGACCAGGTCGGCATAGAAATCCCAGTGCGAGCTGAAATGCCGGCTGGGGTTCATCGACAGGAAGCCGGCGTGCTGCAGGAAGCCGGGGTAGACGCGCCGGCCGGCACCGGGGTAGGTGGCCGGGACGGTGTGGATGAGGTTGTTCTCGAACCACGACAACGGGTTCTGCGTGGCCAGGTTGTTGACCGCGGTGGGGCTGCAGCGCGCATCGATCGGGCCGCCCATCATCACCAGCGTGCGTGGCGTGGTTTCACCGCGGCTGGCCATCAGCGAGACGGCGGCCAGCACCGGCACGGTCGGCTGGCACACGCTCACCACGTGCAGCTTTTCGGCACCGAGGTGGCCGATGAACTCCTGCACGTAGGCGATGTAATCGTCCAGCCCGAACTCGCCGTCGCTGCCGGGCACCATGCGCGCGTCCACCCAGTCGGTGACGTACACGCGATGGTCGCGCAGCAGGGTGCGCACGGTATCGCGCAGCAGGGTGGCGTGGTGGCCCGACAACGGCGCCACCACCAGCACGAACGGCTGGTTGAGCATGGTGTGCAGCTGTTCGGCTTCGTTGCTGTGGCGCTTGAAGCGCAGCAGCTTGCAGAACGGCTTGCTGATTTCTTCGTGGACCACGATCGGCACGCGTTCGCCATCGACGTCGATTTCGTTGATGCCCCACTCGGGCTTCTCGTAATCCTTGCCGATGCGGTGGAACAGCTCGTTCACCGCCGACAGACGGTCCGCGCCCGGCATCTGCGACCACCAGTGGCCCTGGTTGGCGAAGAACTTCGCATTGGCCTGGGCCTGGTGCACCCACGGGGCGAGCAGGTTGCGGGTCAACTCATGCAGCTGATAGAGCATGGCGTCCGAATATGTATGGTCTTATGTTGCCGCGCAGCATAGCGCACCCCGGGGCGGGGCGCGTTAAGCCGGGTGGCGTCTCATCTCGGGTGAGAATCAGCGGTCGGCGCGTTCCAGCGCGGCCGCCTGGCCGGCCAGGGCCGGGGCCAGCCAGCAGTGCGAGCCCAGCGCGGTGAAGCCGACCGCCTTGAGCTGGTTGCGGTACCAGCGCGCCGGACGCGGCTGGAAGCCCTCGTGGTCGCCATCGAAGTCGTCCTCGGTCGCGAAGGCTTCCAGGAAGGCCACCCCGGCGGTGAGTTCGGCAAAGCCCTCCAGTGCCGGCCGCAGCTCGCGGCTGGGCACGTAGTGCATCACATCCGAACACACCAGCAGGTCCACCGGCGCGCACGGGCGCAGCCAGGCGAAGTCGCCGACCCGGGCCGGGTGCAGGTTGCGGCTGCGGCCATAGCGGTGCACGGCGTAGTCGCTGCTGTCAAAGCCGAGGTACTGCACGCGCGGGCGCAGCTTGAGCAGCGGCGCGCGCCAGGCGCCTTCGCCGCAGCCGATGTCGAGCACGCTGCGGATCGGCCGCTCCAGGTAGTACTCGGCGCTGGCCACGGCCAGCGCGACTTTGCGCGCCAGGCGCGCCGCGCCGCCGGTCTGGTCGGGCTGGTACCAGCGCTGGAAGTAGGCCTGGTCGTAGGTCTTGGTCATGGAGGCGCCGGGTAGGAGGGAAAGCGGCCGCCATCGTACTGCGTCAAACCGTCGCGCATGCGCTGTGCGGGCGAATCGGCCAGAATGAACGACATCCACGCCAGCCGCCGGAGCAAGCACATGCAGTCCTACTACTGGGTAAAAACCTTCCACCTGCTGTTCGTGGTGGCATGGATGGCGGCGGTGTTCTACCTGCCGCGGATCCTGGTCAACCTCAGCGAGACCGCCGGCCAGCTGCCGGTGACCGAGCGGCTGCAGCTGATGGGCCTGCGCCTGTACAAGTTCGGCCACATGATGTTCGGCTTCGCGCTGATCCTGGGCCTGGTGCTGTGGCTGGGCTACAAGGTCATCCCCGATTTCCCGACCATGGTCGCGTCCGGCGCGGCCGGCTGGTTGCATGCCAAGCTGGGCCTGGTGGTGCTGCTGCTGGTGTATTACAGCTGGACCGGGCGCTTGTTGAAGGGCAGCGTACGCGGCCGGCAGCTGCCGTCCTCGCGCGCGCTGCGCTGGTTCAACGAACTGCCGCTGGTGCTGTTCATCGGGGTGGTGTGGCTGGTGCTGGCCAAGCCGTTCTGAGCGGGTAGGTCCGACCCGTGGTCGGACGCGTTTCGTCCCGGCATCACCGTAGCGCCGGGCTCTGCCCGGCTGTTGATGCCCTTGCCATTGCGGCGCGGCCGGCCAGCCGGCATTACGCGGTGAATCCGGCATTATCGGGAGCCGGCCAGCGGCCGGCACTACCGCGTTTCCATCGCGCCCCGATCGATCAGGCCGCTTCGTACGCGCCGTAGCTGCGCAGGCGCTGGTAACGCTTCTGCAGCAGCTCGTCGGTGGACAGCTTTTCCAGTGCGTCCAGCTCGTTGAGCAGTACCGCCTTGAGGCGCTTGGCCATCTGCCCCGGGTTGCGGTGCGCGCCGCCGGTGGGCTCGCGCACCACCTTGTCGACCAGGCCCAGGCCCTTCAGGCGCGGGGCGGTCAGGCCCAGCTGTTCGGCCGCGTCCTTGGCCTTGCCGGCATCCTTCCACAGGATCGAGGCGCAGCCTTCCGGGCTGATGGTGGAATACACGCTGTATTCCAGCATCACGGTACGGTCGCCCACGCCCAGCGCCAGCGCGCCGCCGGAGCCGCCTTCACCGATCACCGTGCAGATCACCGGCACCTTCAGTTCGGCCATTTCCATCAGGTTGCGCGCGATCGCCTCGGACTGGCCGCGCGATTCGGCGTCGATGCCCGGCCAGGCGCCGGCGGTGTCGATCAGGGTCAACACCGGCAGGCCGAAGCGCTCGGCCATCTTCATCAGGCGCAGCGCCTTGCGGTAGCCCTCCGGCTTGGGCATGCCGAAGTTGCGCTTGATTTTTTCCTTGGTATCGCGGCCCTTCTGGTGCCCGATCAGCATGACCGGGCGGCCGCCGATGCGGGCCAGGCCGCCGATGATCGCCTTGTCGTCGGCAAAGGCGCGGTCGCCGGCCAGTTCCTGGAACTCATCGCAGAAGATGCGGATGTAGTCGGCGGTGTACGGGCGCGAGGGGTGGCGGGCCAGCTGCAGCACCTGCCAGGAGGACAGGTTGCGGAAGATCTGCGCGGTACGCACGCGCAGCTTGTCCTGCAGGGTACGCACCTCGGCCTCGACATTGACCGCCGGACCGGCGCTGGCACTGCGCAGTTCCTGGATCTTGGCCTCCAGATCAGCGATGGGTTGCTCGAAGTCGAGGTAGTTCGGATTCATCGGAAACCGTCGTGAAGAGAAGGGGGAAAGTGTAGCCGAATGCGCCGAAAAGCCCCGTACGCTGTCGTCTGGAAGTCGACGGTAGCGCAGCGCGGCCAGGCGCGCCAGTCGGCTCAGGGCACGACCAGGGCAGCGCTGCCCATCAGCTCGCTGTGGGTGCGCACGAAGGTGTTGTAGCCCTCGTTGGCCGCCGCCGGCAGGGTGGCGCCCAGCGCGGCGGTGGCCGCGGTGAAGGCCATCTGCGCCTGGAAATCTTCCTGCTGCAGCTGCAGCTGGGCATCGGCGGTGGTGGCGCGCAGATAGCGCGCATACAGCTGGCGCAACGGGCCGGCATGCGCCTCGAAGGCCGGATCCAGCGCCGGCAGGCCGGCCGGGGCCGCCTGCAGCGCGTGGACCGGGGCCCGGTAGCCGGCCGGCTGCTGGCGGCGGTAGGCGCCGCGCTGGCCGGTGCTGCTTTCCAGGTAATCGATGAAATCGGGGGCGGTGAAGATCTTGCTGTCGATCCGGCCGCCGCTGTCATCGACGTGGGCCACGGTCTGCTGGTCAGGGAAGGACTCGCGCACGCCGAATGTCCAGGCCCGGTCGATGAACAGGGCGTGGGTCTTGCGGTAGGGGCCCTCGAAGCTTACCCCGCCGAGGTCGATCCGGTGCCTGGGCGTGCCGAAGTGCTGGAGCTGGTCCGGGTCGGTGACGTAGATCGTGCTGGCGATCACGTACTCGCCCAGGGTCGGGTTGATCAGGCCGCCCTTGCCACGTGCGTAGACGATGAAACGCACATCGCCCAGTGCCGGGGTGCGCAGGTGGTGTTCACCGGGCTGCAGCTTGACCGGGCGCGAGGCGTGCGCGGCGATCGGCAGTTCGTTGCCGTCCACGCGCACGATCAGCGGTGCGTCGGTCGGGTTGTCGATCTCGAAGGTCTGGGCGGGGCTGGAACAGCCGGTGACGGCTACGGCTGCCAACAGCAGCACGGTCAAACGCTTGATCAAAACAATTACCTGTGTAGCGGAGGAAGGCGGTCAGTTCGACCACGGCGGGCTGTAGCGCACCTTCAGCGTGCGTACGGCAGGGTCGGCGCGCAGGGCGTCGACCAGGTGGCTGTCCACGCGCACGGCGGTGTCGCCGGCCACGTCGAGCATGCCGGCCACCGGCCCGTGTTCGGAGCCGAGCAACAGGTCCAGCCGCAGCGGTGTGCGGCCGGGACGGTGGCGGTCCAGCAGCGCGTTGATGCGCGACCATACGGCTTCACTGCCCCCCTGGCGCAGGTCCAGGCGCAGCGACAGGCGGGTGGCGTAGTTGGCGCAGACTTCGTTGTAGTCCCAGCACTGGCGGATGCGCAGCGCATAGCCGCCGTTGAACTCGTCTTCGCGCAGGCCGCCCTTGACGATCAGGATGCGGTCCTTGGTCATCAGGTGGCCGAACTCGGCCAGGCCATCGGTGAAGGCGCTGCATTCGACCCGGCCCCTGCTGTCTTCCAGCTGCATGAACACCTGGCTTTCGCCCTTGCGGCGCACGCCGACCACCAGCCCGGCCAGGATCACCGGGGTTTCCTGGCGCCAGGCGCGCTTCTCGCCGTCCTTGCCCGGGCGCGCCGGCGGAATCAACCGTTCCAGCATGCCCAGGTCGGTGCCGACCAGTTCCTTGACGTCCTCGGCGTAGGGATCGAACGGATGGCCGCTGAGGTAGAAGCCCAGGGTTTCGCGCTCGCCGTCGAGCAGCTGGCCCAGGCCCCATTCCTTGGCTTCGGGCAGGTCCAGCTGCAGCGCGGTGCTGACCGGGTCGGGCGCGCCGAACAGCGAGTTCTGCCCGGCGGCCTTCTCGCGGGTGATCTGGTCGGTGGCCTTGAGCACTTCGGGCAGCTGCAGCATCAGCGAGGCGCGGTTCTTGCCCAGCCCGTCCATCGCCCCGCAGTTGATCATCGCTTCGAGCGTGCGCCGGTTGAGCTTGCCCGACTCGGCGCGCATGCAGAAATCCAGCAGCGATTCGTAGCGGCCGCCGCGCAGGCGTTCGTCCACGATCGCTTCGCAGGCGCCCTGGCCGACGCCCTTGATCGCGCCCAGGCCATACACGATGGTATCGGCGCTGGAGGCTTCGAACATGTACGCCGATTCGTTGACCCGCGGCGGCTGCACGGTCAGGCCAAGGTTGCGCACCTCGGCCAGGAAGCCGACCACCTTGTCGGTGTTGTCCATGTCAGACGACAGCGTGGCGGCCATGAACTCGGCCGGGTAGTGGCGTTTGAGCCAGGCGGTCTGGTAGCTGACCAGCGCGTAGGCGGCGGCGTGGGACTTGTTGAAGCCGTAGCCGGCGAACTTCTCCATCAGGTCGAAGATCGCATCGGCCTTGGCCTCGCCGACCCCGTCCTTGGCCGCGCCTTCGCGGAAGATCTCGCGGTGCTTGGCCATTTCGGCCGGCACCTTCTTGCCCATCGCGCGGCGCAGCAGATCGGCGCCGCCCAGCGAGTAGCCGCCGACGATCTGCGCCATCTGCATCACCTGCTCCTGGTACACCATGATGCCGTAGGTGTCTTTCAGGATCGCTTCGGTGCGCGGATCGGGATAGATGATTTCTTCCTGGCCGTGCTTTCGCGCGTTGAAGGACGGAATCAGGTCCATCGGGCCGGGTCGGTACAGCGACACCAGCGCGATCAGGTCTTCGAAGCGGTCAGGGCGCGCGTCTTTGAGCAGGCGGCGCATGCCCGAGGATTCGAACTGGAACACCGCGCCGGTATTGCCGTTGGCGAAGATGTCCTTGTAGGTGACCACGTCGTCCAGCGGCAGCGCGGTGATGTCCACCGGCGGGATGCCGGCGCGCGCGTGGCGCTTGTTGATCGCCTTTACCGCCCAGTCGATGATGGTCAGCGTGCGCAGGCCGAGGAAGTCGAACTTGACCAGGCCGATTTCTTCGACGTCGTTCTTGTCGAACTGGGTGACCGGGTTGCGGCCGCGGCCGCCTTCGTCATGTTCGGCGAACAGCGGGCAGAATTCGGCCAGCGGTTCGGGCGCGATCACCACGCCGCCGGCATGCTTGCCGGCGTTGCGGGTGAGGTCTTCGAGCTGGCGGGCCAGGTCGATCAGGTCGCGGACGTCGTCTTCGTTCTGGTAACGCTGGATCAGCTCCGGCGAGGCCATTTCCGCATCCTTGCCTTCGCCCATGGCGTCCTTGAGCGAGATGCCCAGGATGTTGGGGATCAGCTTGGAGACGCCGTCGACCAGGCCGTACGGGAAGCCGAGCACGCGCCCGGAGTCGCGCACCACCGCCTTGGCGGCCATGGTGCCGTAGGTGATGATCTGGCTGACCCGGTCGCGGCCGTACTTGCGCGCGACGTAGTCGATGACTTCGTCGCGGCGGTCCATGCAGAAGTCGATGTCGAAGTCGGGCATCGACACGCGTTCGGGGTTGAGGAACCGCTCGAACAGCAGGTTGTACGGGATCGGGTCCAGGTCGGTGATCTGCAGCGCCCAGGCCACCAGCGAGCCGGCGCCGGAACCGCGGCCGGGGCCGATCGGGATGCCCTGGCTTTTCCCCCACTGGATGAAGTCGGCCACGATCAGGAAGTAGCCGGGGAAACCCATCTTGATGATGGTGGCCAGTTCGAATTCGAGGCGTTCGAAATAGTCCTCGCGGGTCTTGCCTTCGGCCAGCGGGTTCTTTTCCAGGCGCGCTTCCAGGCCCTTGCGCGATTCGCTGCAGATCCAGCTGTCGAGGGT
Source organism: Stenotrophomonas sp. KH_029 (assembly GCF_057839765.1). Taxonomy (NCBI): domain Bacteria; kingdom Pseudomonadati; phylum Pseudomonadota; class Gammaproteobacteria; order Lysobacterales; family Lysobacteraceae; genus Stenotrophomonas; species Stenotrophomonas sp. KH_029. The sequence goes on from NZ_CM174498.1 coordinate 1,396,797, forward strand.
TTCCTCCGCGGGCACCGGGTAGTTGGGCAGGAAGTAGGTGCCCAGGCGCATTTCGATGTTGCAGCGTTCGGCCAGCGCGATGGTGTTGTCGATCGCGTCGGGGATGTCGGCAAACAACGCGCACATGTCTTCGGCGGACTTGAGGTACTGCTGGTCGCTGTACTCGCGCGGGCGCTTGGGGTCGTCCAGGACGCGGCCGGAGGAAATGCACACGCGCGCTTCGTGCGCGTTGAAGTCATCCGGCTGCAGGAAGCGCACATCGTTGCTGGCGACCACCGGCAGGCCACGTTGGCCGGCGGCGAGCAGGGCGAACTGGTTGAAGGCTTCTTCGCCGTCGCGGCCGGTGCGGGTCAGTTCCAGATGCAGGCCATCGCCAAACACGCGCTGCCAGTCGGCAAGCTGCTGTTCGGCCAGGTCGTGGCGGCCTTCACCGGCCAGGCGCCCGGCCAGGCTGTCGCGTCCGGCCAGGGCAAACAGGTTGTGGCAGCCGGCCTTGAGCCAGTCCGGATGGACGGCAACGCCGCCTTCGGGGCGGTGGCCTTCCATCCAGGCGCGGGTAAGCAGGCGCGACAGGCTGAGGTAGCCCTCGCGGTCGCGGCACAGCAGGGTCATGCGCCAAGGGGTCATGCCCTCTTCGGCGATCATGATGTCGGCGCCGGCGATGGGCTTGATGCCGACGGTTTCGGCGGCCTTGTAGAACTTGACCAGGGCGAACAGGTTGTTCAGGTCGGTCACTGCCAGCGAGGGCAGCTTCAGTTCAACCGCGCGGCTGAGCAGGTTGGCCTGCTTGGCCTTTTTCGGGTCGGCCTGATCCGGCTTCGCCGGGACACGGATGGTCGAATCCGCCAGCGAAAACTCGGTGTGGACGTGGAGATGTACGAAACGGGAAGTGGACATGCCGGGCCAATATGATGCCCGGTCAGGGTAGCGGCGCGGGCCTGACCGAACAAGGCTTGACAGGTCGGGTGGGGGCGACGGTGTGGGCGGTGGGGTTCAGGTTGGTGGGGTGGTTTGGGGGTAGATGGCTACAGTTACAGCTGGCAAGAGCGTAGGCCGATGGTGCCGGGATAGGGGTGACGGGGACAGGGGGGCGGGACACGCCGTAAATACGTCCGTGTAGGCTTGGCGAAAACATCCATGTTTTCGACAGTCCCGCCCCCCTGTCCCCGCCACCCCTCGCACAGTTGGCTGGCGCCCATGGGCAAGCAATGGCAACGGCTGGCCGGCGAAGTTTGTCGGGTGTTGGAGGAGTTGTGGCCGCCGCGGGGGAGAGGGGAGGAGTGCCGAGCATGCTCGGCAGCTACATCCAACATCTCAATGGATGTCAGCCCAGCGAGAACAGGAACCTGATTTTGACGTCCTTTGCGTACCAGCACACTGTCGGAGGGTGGCGGGTATGGGGTTGCAGGACTGTCGAAAACATGGGTCCGGCGCATGCGCCGGACGGGTTGGGCAGGACGCCCAGCCCCGGTCTTGCCGGATGCGCAGGACAGCGCATGCGAGCAAGGTTTCGCCAAGCCTACAAGGACGTATTTACGGCGTGTCCTGCAACCCCATACCCGCTACCCGATCCAGGGAGGGGGCGCAGATGCGCTGCATTGGCCTTGGCTTTAGGCTTTAAAAAACAAAAAACCAACGCAAAAAAAACTCAACCAGAAACAGCCAGCTCACTCGCCCGAACCGGGGCGAAACTGCGTCGGTGCTGCGGGCAGGGGCCGTGCGTGCGCAGCGCGGCCAGGTGCGCCGGGGTGCCGTAGCCCTTGTGCTGGTCGAAGCCGTACTCGGGGTGCTGGGCGTGCAGCGCCAGCATGAAACGGTCGCGGGTGACCTTGGCCAGGATCGAGGCGGCCATGATCGCCCGGTCCAGCCCGTCGCCGCCCACCAGCGCCTGCGCTGGGCAGGGCAGGCCCTTGGGCACCACGTTGCCGTCGATGCGCGCGAACTGCGCCACGTGCGCCACGCCCTCCACCGCACGGCGCATGCCCAGCATCGTGGCCTGGTAGATGTTGAGCGCATCGATCTCGCCCACCTCCACCATCACCACATGGAAGGCCAGCGCCCGCTCCAGGATGCGGTCGAACAACTGCTCCCGGCGCAGTGCGGTCAGCTGTTTGGAGTCGTCCAACCCGTTCAGGCGCGGGCGATCGGGGTCGAACACCACCGCCGCCACCGCCACCGGCCCGGCCAGCGGACCGCGGCCGGCCTCATCCACGCCGGCCACGTAGCGTGGCGCCACCGTGGCCAGCGCCGTGCCGTCGAACAGCGCCAGCGAGGCCGCCGCGGCGTGGCGCCGGCTCATGCCGGTTCGGCGCCGCAGCTACGGCGCGCCAGCAGTTCGGCCACCGCATCGGCGGCCCGTGCCGACGCATCCTGGCGCAACTGCAGGTGCAGCTGCTGGTAGGTGCCCTGCAGGTCGGCCACGCGCTGGGGATGGTCGAACCATTGCAGGATCGCCGCGGCCAGCTTGTCGGGAATGCAGTCGTGCTGGATCAGCTCCGGAGCCAAGTCCTTGCCGGCCAGGATGTTGGGCAGCGCGAAACGGTTCACCTTGATCAGCCCCAGCGCCTTGACGATGCGGTAGGTCAGTTCGGCCACCCGGTAGCCCACCACCATCGGCCGCTTGACCAGCATGGTTTCCAGCGTGGCCGTGCCCGAGGCCAGCACCACTACGTCGGCGGCGATCATCGCGTTGCGGGCATCGCCATCGAGCAGGTGCGAATAGGCCACCGGCAGCGCCGAACGCGACAGCTGTTCGCCGATCAGCCGGCGGCAGGCCGGGTTGGCGGCCGGAACCACCACGTGCAGGCCCGGAATGCGCTCGGAGACCTGCCAGGCGGCCTCGAAGAAGGCCTCGCCCAGCTTGCCGATCTCGCCCAGCCGGCTGCCCGGCAGCACCGCCAGCACCTTGGCGTTGGATGGCAGCCCCAGCGCCACCCGCGCCTGCTCGCGGTCGCTGTGCAGCGGAATATCGTCGGCCATCGGGTGGCCGACAAAGCGCGCATCGATGCCGTGCTTGGCGTAGATCGGCGGCTCCATCGGGAACAGGCACAGCACCAGGTCGGCGCTGGCGCCGATCTTCTCGGCGCGCTTCTCGCGCCAGGCCCAGACCGACGGGCTGACATAGTGCACCGTGGTGACGCCGCGCTGTTTCAGCCAGCGTTCCACGCCCAGGTTGAAATCGGGGGCGTCGATGCCGATGAACACATCCGGCTGCCATTCCAGCGCCCGCGTACGGAACTGGCCGCGCAGCTTCAGCAGCCGCGGCAGGTGGCGCAGGATTTCGGTCAGGCCCATCACCGCCAGCTCGCTGGCGTCGAACCAGGTCTGGCAGCCGGCGCTGCGCATCGCATCGCCACCGATGCCGGCGAACTCGGCATGCGGGAAGCGTGCCTTCAGCTCGCGCACCAGGCCGGCCCCGAGCAGGTCGCCGGAAGCTTCACCGGCGACCAGGGCGATCCGCACCGGCCGGTCCGAGGCATGGGCCAGGGTCACCTGCCCGACGGCGGTGGCGACCGCCGCGAGCTGGATGATCTCGGCGCTGCTGCCGGTTGCGCGCTGCCCGCCTGTGGAAGTCATCGCAGCAACGGCCTTTCGGCGTGCTCGATGAAGTCCAGCAGGTCCTTGACGTCGGCACTGTGCGCGGCCTGTTCGGCCAGCTGCAGCTTGGCTTCGGCCAGCGGCAGCCCGGCCACGTACAGCGTGCGGTAGGCGCGCTTGATGTTGGCGATGCGTTCGGCGTCGAAACCGCGGCGCTTGAGGCCTTCGCTGTTGATGCCGCGCGGGCGCCCCAGCGAATCGCTGCCGACCATGGTGAACGGCGGGACGTCGCCATTGGTCAACGCGCCCATGCCGAGGAAGGCGTGCGCGCCGATCCGGCAGAACTGGTGGGCACCGGCGAAGCCGCTGATGATCACGTAGTCGCCGACGCTGACGTGGCCGGCCAGGGTGGTGTTGTTGGAGAACACGCAGTGGTCGCCGACGTGGCAGTCGTGCGCGACATGGGTGTAGGCCAGCATCCAGTTGCCGTTGCCGACCGTGGTGATGCCACCGCCACCGGCAGTGCCGCGGTTGATGGTGACGAACTCGCGGAACACATTGTCATCGCCGATCACCAGCGCGGTGCGCTCGCCCTGGTACTTCTTGTCCTGCGGCTCGCCGCCGATCGCGGCGTGGCCGATGATGCGGTTGTTGCGGCCGATCCGGGTCGGGCCATGGATCGAGCAGTGCGGACCGACCACGGTGCCGGCCCCGATCTCCACGTCGGCGCCGATCAGGGTGAAGGCGCCGACCTGGACGTCGTCGGCCAGGCGTGCAGCCGGGTCGACCACGGCGCTGGGATGGATGCGGGGTGTGTTGTCAGTCATTGCTGCCTCCGTGGTGGCTCAACCCTTGGCACCGGCGCACATGACTTCCGCGCTGGCCACCACTTCGCCGTTGACCTTGGCTTCGCCGTAGTACCAGCCCATGTTGCGGATCAGGCGCTTCATCTGCACGTGCAGCATCAGCACGTCGCCGGGAACCACCTGCTTGTTGAAGCGGGCGTTTTCCACCTTGACCATGTAGAACAGCTTGGACTGCGCATCGCGGCCGAGGGTGAGCTGGGTCATCACCCCGCCGGCCTGCGCCAGGGCTTCGATGATCAGCACGCCGGGCATGATCGGGCGGCCGGGGAAATGGCCCTGGAAATAGGGTTCGTTGTAGCTGACGTTCTTCTGGCACACGATCTGCTTGGTGGCCACGTCCAGTTCGACGACGCGGTCGACCAGCAGGAACGGATAGCGGTGGGGGATCAACTCCTGGATCTGGCAGATATCGATCGGGAGCTGCAGCGTGTCGTTCATTCTTTCTCCTTGCCAGCGGCCAGGACGCGGCGTGCGAGCGCGTCCAGCTGCTTGAAGCGCGCGGCGTTCTTGCGCCACGTGCGGTTGTCGGTCAATGGGGTGCCGGAGGAATATTCACCCGGCTCGTGGATGGAGTTGCGCACCACCGATTTGCCGGTGATCACGACCTTGTCGCAGATTTCCAGGTGGCCGACCACGCCGACATGCCCGCCGAGCAGGCAATAGCGGCCGATCTTGGCGCTGCCGGCGATGCCGGTGCAGCCGGCGATGGCCGAATGGGCGCCGATCTGGACGTTGTGGGCGATCTGCACCAGGTTGTCCAGGCGGACGTCCTCGGCGAGGATGGTGTCTTCCAGCGCGCCGCGGTCGACGCAGGTATTGGCGCCGATTTCGCAGTCGTCGCCGATGCGTACGCCGCCCAGCTGGGGCACCTTGATCCATTTGCCGGCATCCATGGCCAGGCCGAAGCCGTCGGCGCCGAGCACCGCGCCGGGGTGGATGCGCACGCGCTTGCCGAGCGTGACCCGGGTGACCAGGGTGACCCGGGCGATCAGTTCGCAGCCGGCATCCAGGCGGCAGTTCTCGCCGATGATGCTGCCGGCGCCGATGATGCAGCTTTCGCCGACGACGCTGCCGGCGCCGATGCTGACGAACGGGCCGATATGGGCGCTGGCGGCGACCTGGGCGCTGGGATCGATGACCGCACTGGGGTGGATGCCGGGCGGGCGGGCTGGGGCGATGTCGAACAGGGCGCCGATCTTGGCGAAGGTGGTGTAGGGATCCTTGGCGATCAACGCGGTGCCGGGCGCGGCATCGGCGTCCTCGGCGCGCAGCACCACGATGCCGGCCTGGCTGTCGGTGAGCTGGGCACGGTAGCGCGGGTTGGCCAGGAAGGTGAGCTGGCCGGGGCCGGCATGGGCAAGGGTGGCCACGCCATGGATGGCGGTGCCGCCATCGCCATGGACCTGCAGGCCAAACTGCTCGGCGAGTTGCTGGGCGGTGTAGGTAGGAGTATTCACGGCGGAAGTTTACCGTGTGGCGCAGGTTCGGTCATGCGGGGTGGGGGGCTGCCCGCCATGACCCGGCAGGGTTGGTCGCGAGCGCGGACAGGTAGTGCCGGCCGCTGGCCGGCTCCTCAAGGAAACGCGAGCCCACGCAGCGGTAGGTGCCGACCGTTGGTCGGCACGGATGCCAGGCGTGGCCTGGAGCCGGCCAGCGGCCGGCACTACCGGGCATCTCAAACGAAAACGCCGGGCAAAGCCCGGCGTCTCGTAATGCGTCTGGTGGAGAAGCCCCCTTTGTTAAGGGGGCTGCGCCGACAGGCGCGGGGGATAGGAAGCAGGGCGGGGCCCAAGGTTTGCTACGCAAACCTTGGGTTACGTTTGGCGGTCAGAACTGGCCGCCAAACGTAAATTGCAGGCGCTCGATCTCATCGCCATCTTCCTTCTTCAACGGGAAGGCATAGCTGATCGAGATCGGGCCGACCGGGGCGCGCCACAGCAGGGCGACACCGGCCGAGGCGCGCAGTTCGTTGGCCTTGAAGTTGTCGATGCCGGTGTACACGTTGCCGACGTCGAAGAACGCCGAGACGCGGGCCGACGGGCTGTCGAACAGGCGCGGGAAGTAGGCTTCGACCGAACCGACGGTCTTCAGCGAACCACCCAGCGGCTGGCCGCGGTAGTAGCTGGCGGTGGCTTCCGAACGCGGGCCGAGGGTGTTGTCCTCGAAGCCGCGCACCGAGTTGGTGCCGCCGGCGTAGAAGTTCTCGAAGAACGGCAGGCCCGAGGCGGTCACCGTGCGGGTGGTGCCGTCGGCGTTGGTGATCACGCGCGAGGTGTCGTTGCCGTAGCTGTCGCCGTAGCCGATTTCGGCGCGGGTGTTGATGACCAGCTGCGGGATGATCGGCCAGTACTTGGAGACCTGGTAGTTGAGCTTGTAGTACTCCACCGTCGAACCGGGCAGGGTGGTTTCCAGGCCCACGCGCTGGTACATGCCGCGGGTGGGCATGAAGTAGTCGTTGCGGGTGTCGCGCGCCCAGCCCAGCTCGGTGCGCCAGGAGTGGAAGGTGCGCTGACCGATCGCGTTGATGTAGTCGATGATCGCCTGCGGGGTGGAGCCTGCGTAGGTGGTGATCTGGTTGCTGTCGATGCCCACCATCAGCGAGACGGTGTCGTTCTCGGTGATCGGCACGCCGAACACCACCTGCGCGGCACCGTTGGTGCTGTTGTACTGGGCGGTGTTGAAGTCGGAGTAGTCCAGTTCGCGCCAGGACAGGTTGTAGCCCAGCGAGACGCCGTCATCGGTGAAGTAGGGGTTGGTGTAGGAGAAGCCGTAACGCTGCAGGTAGCTGCTGCGCGAGGCTTCGACCGACACGCGGTTGCCGCCGCCGAGGAAGTTGTTCTGCGACAGCTGCACCGAGGTGGTCATGCCGTAGGACTGCGAATAGCCCAGGCCGAACACGAAGCTGCCCGAGGTGGTTTCCTTGACGTTGTAGACCACGTCGACTTGGTCGTTGCTGCCGCTGACCGCCGGGGTTTCCACGTCGACCGATTCGAAATAGCCCAGGCGCTGCAGGCGGATCTTGGAACGGTCGATCGCTGCCTGCGAGTACCAGCTGTTCTCGAACTGGCGCATTTCACGACGCAACACTTCGTCGGAGGTGCGGGTATTGCCGCGGAAGGTGATGCGGCGCACCTGCACGCGCGGGCCCGGCACGACCTGCATGTTGATCGCCACGGTGCGGTCGGCGCGGTTGCTGGTCGGGATCGGGTTGACCTTGGCGAAGGCGTAGCCGATGTTGGACAGCGAATTGGTGATGGCGTCCGAGCTGAATTCCAGCAGCGCACGCGAGAAGGTGTCGCCGGACTTCTGGATCACCATGCGCTCGACATCGGCCTGCGGCAGGATGGTGTCGCCGGTGACCTTGATCTCGGAAATCTTGTACTGCTCACCCTCGGTCACGCCGGCGGTGAGGAACATGTCGCGCTTGTCCGGGCTGATCGAGACCTGGGTGGAATCGATGCTGAAGTCGACATAGCCGCGGTCCAGGTACCAGGCGTTGAGCTTTTCCAGGTCGCCGGACAGCTTTTCCTTGGAGTACTGGTCATCGCGGCGGTACCACGAGGCCCAGTTGTGCTCCTTGGATTCCCAGGTTTCCAGGATGTCCTCGGAGGCGAACTTCTCGGTGCCCACCAGGTTCACGTGCTGGATCTTGGCGGCCTTGCCTTCCTTGATCGCAATGGCGATGTCCACCCGGTTGCGGTCCAGCGGGCTCACGGTCGGGGTGATCTCGACGTTGTATTTGCCACGGTCGTTGTACTGGCGGCGCAGTTCCTGGGTGACCCGGTCCAGGCTCAGGCGGTCGAAGGTACCGCCCTCGGTCAGGCCGATGTCGCTCAGGCCCTTGAGCAGCTGGTCGCTCTTGATGTCCTTGTTGCCGGTGACGGTCAACTTGTTGATCGCCGGGCGCTCCTTGACCGTGACCACCAGGATGTTGCCCTGGCGGTCCAGCTGCACGTCCTCGAAAAACCCGGTCTTGTACAGGGCGCGGATGCTCTCGCCGACCTTGTTGTCGGTCAGGGTATCGCCACGTTCCACCGGCAGGTAGGTGAACACGGTACCGGAGGTGATGCGCTGCAGACCATCCACGCGGATGTCGCTGACGGTGAAGGGCTCGGCTGCCTGCGCCAGGGCGGGCGCGCCGAAACCGGCGGCGAGTGCGAGGGCCAGCAGGCGGCGATTGGGGAGTCGCGTCATGTCACGTCCGGTTGGAGTCGATTGCATTTGAGCGGGATGCCGGCGTGTATGACGACGACAAAAGGGAAAAAGTTCATCGCGGGACCAGGCCGAGGATGTCGTTGTAGAACGCCAATCCCATCAGCCCGGCCAGCAGCGCCAGGCCCACGTACTGCCCGGCAGCCATGGCACGCTCGCTCAGCGGGCTGCCCTTGACCAACTCGATAAGGTAATACAGCAGGTGCCCGCCGTCCAAGATGGGGATGGGCAACAGGTTGATGATGCACAGGCTCAGCGACAGCAGGGCCAGGAAATACAGGAACCAGTCCAGGCCGCGCTTGGCCGAGATATTGGCCACCCTGGCGATGGTGACCGGGCCGGAAATGTTCTGCAGCGAGGCATTGCCGGTCACGATGCGGCGCATCATGCCCAGCGAATCGCCCGCCATCCGGGCCGTTTCGCCCAGCGCGGCCGGAATCGCCGCCAGCGGGCCGAACTTGAGCTGGGTATCGTAGGCCGGCGCATGCTGCTCGGGAAAGCCCACCCCGATCTGCCAGGTTGGCTGGCCGCGGCCATCGCGGCCCTGGTGGGGGGTGATTTCCAGCGCCAGGCGCTCGCCGGCGCGCAATACCTCGACCATGCCCGGCCCGCCGCGCTGGCCCAGGGCCTGGATCTGTGTGGCGACCTGGTCAGCGCCGTCGATGCGCTGGCCGTCCACGGCCACGATCAGGTCGCCGGGCAGCAGCACGCCCTGGGCGGCCGCACCGGGCTGGATCGTGTCCACTTCGGCCGGCTGCAGCCAGAACTGCCAGGCCAGGCCGGCCAGCGGGGTGACCCGGCGTTCATCGAAGCCGGCCGGCAGCTGCGACAGCGGCAGGGAGCGGGTGCGGGCCTGGTCGAGGCTGTCGAGCACCTCCAGCCGGGCGTCGTGGCCGTCCATCGCCGCGGTGGTCAGCGCCATGCTGGCCTGGGCGGCGGTGGCCACCCGGCGCCCGTCCACGGCCAGCACGCGGTCGCCGGCCTGCAGCCCGGCGGCCTGGGCCATGCCGGTGGTGCGGCCGATGGTGGCCGAGTAATCCTGTTTGCCCAGCACGAACATCGCCCACAGCAGCGCAATGCACAGCAGCAGGTTGGCGGCCGGGCCGGCGCCGACCACGGCGATGCGCTGCCAGACGGTCTTGTGGTTGAACGCCTGGTGGCGCTCGGCGGCCGGCACGTCGACCTCGCGCTCGTCGAGCATCTTCACGTAACCGCCCAGCGGAATGGCGGCGATCGCAAATTCGGTGCCGTCGCGGTTGCGGCGCATCCACAGCGGGCGGCCGAAGCCGACCGAGAAGCGCAGCACCTTGATCCCACAACGGCGCGCCACCCAGTAATGACCGAACTCGTGGAAGGTCACCAACAGGCCGAGGCTGACGATCATCCACCACACGGAACCGAAGAAATCAGCCATGGGGGGCGGTGCGGTAGGAAAGGGCGTGGGGCATTCAGGCGTGGTCGATGGCGTCTTGGGTGAGCTGGCGGGCGCGCTGATCGGCAGTCAGCAGGGCCTCCAGTGTATCGGCGGAGTCCACCGACAGTGTTGACAGAGCGTTAGCCACCAGCGCCGGAATGGCAAGGAAAGCGATCTGTCCCTGAAGAAAGGCTGAAACGGCCACTTCATTGGCCGCGTTGAGGATGGCCGGGGCGGTGCCGCCGGCGGCCATCGCCTGCCAGGCCAGGCCCAGGCACGGGAACGCATCGCTGTCGGGGGCCTCGAAATCCAGCCGGCCCTGGGCCAGCAGGTCCAGCCCGGCCACGCCGGCGTCGATCCGCTGCGGCCAGCCCAGGCCAACGGCCAGGGTGGTGCGCATGTCCGGCAGGCCCAGCTGGGCCAGGGTGGAGCCGTCGACGAACTCGACCAGCGAGTGCACCAGGCTCTGCGGGTGGACCAGCACCTCGATGCGTTCGCCGGGCAGGCCGAACAGGTGGTGGGCTTCGATGACTTCCAGCCCCTTGTTCATCAACGTCGCCGAATCGACCGAGATCTTCGGCCCCATCGACCATTTGGGGTGGGCCACGGCCTGGGCCGGGGTGACCTGTTCCAGCTGCGCGCGACTGCGCCCGCGGAACGGGCCGCCGGAGGCGGTGAGCAGGATCCGGCGCACGCCGGCACCGTCGAAGCTGGCATCGCGCGAGCGCAGGCACTGGAAGATCGCGCTGTGCTCGCTGTCGATCGGGATGATCTCGGCGCCGCCCAGGGTGGCCTGGCGCATCAACAGTTCCCCGGCCAGCACCAGCGATTCCTTGTTGGCCAGCAGGATGCGCTTGCCGGCGGCGGCCGCGGCCAGGGTCGAGGACAGCCCGGCGGCGCCGACGATCGCCGCCACCAGGGTGTCGCAGGCGGCACTGGCGGCCAGTTCGTCCAGGGCCGTCGCGCCGGCATGCGGCTGGGTGTCCAGCCCGGCCTCGCGCAGGCCATCGCGCAGCGCGCCATACAGGGCCGGGTCGGCGATCACCGCATGGGCGGGGCGATGGGCCAGGCACAGCGCCACCAGGGCCTGCACCTGGCGGCCGGCCGCCAGCACGCTGACCCGATAGCGGTCCGGGTGGCGGGCGATCACGTCCAGCGCCGAGGCGCCGACCGAGCCGGTGGCGCCGAACACGGCCACCTGGCGGGGAGCAGAAAGGCTATGCATGGCTCAGAACCCGAAGATTTCCTTGCCCAGCGCGAACACCGGCAGGGCGGCAAGCACGCCGTCGATGCGATCGAGCACGCCGCCGTGGCCGGGGATGATGTGGCCCGAATCCTTGGCACCGGCATGGCGCTTAATCAGGCTCTCGTACAGGTCGCCTAGCACCGAGGCGAACACGGTGACCACCGCGGTGATCACCAGCCCGGGGAGTTGCGCGGTGTCGACCCCGGCCATCCAGCCAAAGCCCAGCGCCACCAGCAGGCCGGCCAGCATGCCGCCGCCGAGGCCTTCCCAGGTCTTGTTGGGGCTGATGCGCGGGGCCAGCTTAGTCCGCCCGAAGGTGCGGCCAGCGAAATAGGCGCCAGAATCGGCGGCCCAGACCACCGCCAGGGCGGTCAGCAGCCACAGGTGGCCGTTGTCGCCGCTGGCATGGATCAGCACCAGCGAGGCCCAGGCCGGCACGATCGCCAGGGTGCCGGCGAGCAGCTTGAGCGTGCGCGCCGGGCTGCTCGGGCTGGCGCCGAAGGTGAAGAAGCGCAGCCACAGCAGGGCCAGCAACCACCAGCCGATGCCGACCAGGGCGGCGATCTGGTACAGCACCAGGGTGCCGGCGTCGGCCCACACCATCAGCACCATCAGCACCAGGTTCAGCACCAGCAGGACGGTGCGGGCCAGGGTGTCCTCGACGTCGGCCAGCTTCAGCCACTCCCACAGGCCGATCAGGAACACGGCGGCGGCGGCGGCGGCCAGCCACTGGGTGGGCAGCAGCAGGATCGCCAGGATGGCAACCGGCGCCATGATCAGCGCGGCGATGACTCGGGTCTTGGTCATGGGGAAGAGGTCTCGGTGGCCAAGGCGGCGATCTGGGCACTGGTCAGGCCGAAACGGCGTTCACGGGCGGCATAGGCGTCCAGCGCCTGCTGCAGGACGTCGGCATCGAACTCGGGCCACAGCACGTCGGTGAACCACAGTTCGGTATAGGCCAGCTGCCACAGCAGGAAATTGCTGATGCGGGTGTCGCCACCGGTACGGATGAACAGATCCGGTGGCGGCAGGTCGGCCAGTGCGACCCGGCTGCCGAGCATCGCTTCGTCGATCTGCTCGGGGAGCAGCCGACCGGCGGCGACCTCGATGGCCAGGTCGCGCGCGGCGCGGGCGATGTCCTGGCGGCCGCCGTAGCTGGCGGCGATGTTCAGGGTCATGGCGCGGTTGTCGGCGGTGCGCTGTTCGGCCAGCTGCATGCGGCTGACCAGCCCGGCGCCGAAACGCTCGCGCTCGCCGATGAAGCGCACGCGCACGCCACGGCGGTGCAGTTCGTCCACTTCGCGGTCGAGCGCATTGAGGAACAGCTTCATCAGCGCGTCGACTTCCTCGCTCGGCCGCCCCCAGTTTTCACTGGAGAAGGCGAACAGGGTCAACGCGGCGACGCCGCGTTCCAGGCAGAAATCGATGGTGCGGTTGACCGCGCGCGCGCCGGCACGGTGGCCGATCACGCGCGGGCGACGACGCTTCTGCGCCCAACGCCCGTTGCCATCCATGATGATGGCGACGTGGCGCGGAATCGGCGCGGTGGAACCGGTGGTCGGGGCCTGGGTCATGGGCTCAGACCGCCATCAGTTCCTTTTCCTTTTCGGCAACCACACTCTCGACGTCCTTGATGGACTTGTCGGTGAGCTTCTGGATGTCGTCTTCGCCGCGCTTCTTGTCGTCTTCGCTGATCGCCTTGTCCTTGAGCAGGGTGGCGATGGCCTTGTTGGCGTCCTGGCGGATGTTGCGGATGGCGATCTTGGCGCCTTCGCCTTCCTTCTGCACCTGCTTGCCCAGCTCCCTGCGGCGCTCTTCGGTCGGCGGCGGCAGGTTCAGGCGGATCACGGTACCGGCCACGTTCGGGGTCAGGCCGAGGTCGGAGGCGTAGATGGCCTTTTCGACGTCCTTGATCATGCCCTTGTCGAACAGGGTGATGACCAGCGAGTGGCCTTCGGACACGCTGATCGAGGCGACCTGGTTCAGGGGCGTGTCGGTGCCGTAGGCCTTGACCGTGATCCGGTCCAGCAGCGCCGGCGAGGCGCGGCCGGTGCGGATGGAGGTCAGGGTGTGCTTCAGAGCATCGATGCTCTTTGCCATGCGCGTCTGCGCGTCCTGCTTGATATCGTTGAGCATCGCCCGAATCCTGGATGTCACTGGGAATCGGGCGATTATAGGCGAATACGGGGCGGCGGCATCGCATTCGCGCTGTCGCACCCACGGTTGCGGTGCAACTGCGGGCCCCTTTTACCCCCTCCCAAACCCCCACCGCTTCGCGGTTGCCCCCTGACTCAGGGGGCTGTGCCCCCGATCAGCGGTGGTGGCTGCTGCGGTCGTGGATGAGCTTCGGTTCAGGCAGCCTGGTCGCGACCGCGGACCAGGGTGCCGATGTTCTCGCCGTGCAGGATCTTCAGCAGTTCGCCCGGCTGGCCCATGTCGAACACGCGCAGCGGCAGGTCGCTGTCGCGGGCCAGGGCGAAGGCGGCGGTGTCCATCACTTCCAGGCCGCGGCGGATCACCTCGTCATAGGTCAGGCTGTCGAAACGGACCGCGTCGCTGTACTTGTTGGGGTCCTTGTCGTACACGCCATCGACCTTGGTGGCCTTCAGCAGCAGGTCCGCGCCGATCTCGATCGCACGCAGCGCCGCGCCCGAATCGGTGGTGAAGAACGGGCTGCCGACGCCGGCGGCGAAGATCACCAGGCGGCCTTTTTCCAGGTGCCGGATGGCGCGGCGGCGGATGTAGTCCTCGCACACGTCGTTGATCTTGATCGCGCTCATCACCCGTGCCTTGGCGCCGAGCTTTTCCAGCGCGTCCTGCATGGCCAGGGCGTTGATCACGGTGGCCAGCATGCCCATCTGGTCGCCGGTGACCCGGTCCATGCCGCCGGCGGCCAGGCCGGCGCCGCGGAAGATGTTGCCGCCGCCGATCACCAGCGCCACTTCCGCGCCGGCCTGCTGGGCTTCGATCACCTCACGCGCCAGGCGGTTGATGACCTTGGGGTCGATGCCGTAGTCCTCGTCTCCCATCAACGCCTCCCCGGAAACCTTCAGAAGAATGCGGCGATAGGCGAGATTGGACATGGTGACCTCTGGATGCGTGGAAAACGCGCAAATTCTACTGGAAGCCGGGCCGCACGGCAGCTTTATTTTGCTGCGATGCGGCATGGCGACGCGCGCCGGCCGGGGCCGCCGTTCAGGCCGGGGCGGTTCCCGGCGAACGGGCGATCACCCGGTTGCGACCCAGGTTCTTGGAGCGGTACAGCACATCGTCGGCGGCCTTGAGCAGGTCCTGGACATCGGCGAAACGTTCATAGCCGCCCTGGGTGGCCACGCCGGCCGAGAAGGTCACAAACAGCGGGCCTTCGGCCAGTTCGGCCATCGGGGTGGCGACGATGGTGGCCAGCACCCGGCGTACCACTTCCAGCGCCACCGGTTCGGTGGTATTGGGCAGCAGGGCGATGAACTCCTCGCCGCCGAAGCGGGCCACCGTGTCGCTGGTGCGCAGCTGCTCCTGCAGCTTGCTGGCGAACATGCGCAGCACCTCATCGCCCATCAGGTGGCCGTGGGCGTCGTTGATCTTCTTGAAATCGTCCAGGTCGATGAAGGCCACCGACAGCGGCCAGCCGTGGCGGGTGGCGCGCACGAATTCCTGTTCCAGCACCGCTTCGAGCTGGCGCCGGTTGAGCACGCCGGTGAGGGCGTCGCGGTGGGCCTGTTCGGCCAGGCGGTTGGCGCGTGCTTCGAACTCGTCGGCGCGCTGGCGGGCCAGGGCGGCATCCTGCAGTTCGCGCAGGTTGCGCAGGGTGGCCAGCTCCTGGGCGTGGTCGATCAGCTCCTGGACGCGGGCCGGGGCGAGCACGGTGGTCTCGAACAGGGCGCTGATATCGGGCAGGGCTTCGCCGATGCGGGCCAGCACCTGGTCGAACTGGGCGCTGTCCAGCTGCAGGGTTTCATTGACCTGCTGCAGGGCGTGTTCGCGCGCGGCATCGGCATCGGCCGCCAGCCAGATGTCGGCCACCGCGCCGGACAGGGCCACGCAGGTCTGGAAGGTGTCTTCGGCCTGGGCCGGCGTTTCGCTGCGGGCGATGGCATCCACCAGGTAGCGCGGCAGGTCCCACTGTTCGGCCATCCACGCGCCGACCTCGGCATGGCTGCACTGCAGGTGCTCGCGTTCCAGCGCCACCAGCGCCTCGTTGTCCCGGGCCTGGCGCAGCAGCGGCAGGTACTGCTCGGGCTGCGACTGGGCCAGCACCAGCACGCCGATGTCCTGCAGCAGGCCGGCCAGCATCAGTTCTTCGGCCTTGCGCAGGCCGCGGGCCTGGCCGAGCAGGCTGGCGGCCAGGGCGCTGAGGATGCTGCGCCGCCAGGCGCGTTCGCGCAGGTCCTGGCCGGCACCGGCGCCGGTCAGGTCCTGGGCGACGGTGAAGCCCAGCGCGAGGCTGACGGTGGCGTTGAGGCCGAGCATGGTCAGCGCCTGGCCGAGGTTCTCGATCCGGCGGCGGCTGGCATACAGCGGCGAATTGGCGATGCGCAGCATGCGCGCGCTCAAGGCCATGTCGATGGCGATGATGTCGGCGGCGGTGGTGATGTCCGCTTCCGGATCCTGGGCCAGTTCGATGATGCGCAGGGCAATACCGGGCGGCGAGGGCAGGTTGCGGCAGAGCGCCAGGGCGGCTGTCAGCTCGGGAGGCATGGCGGGGCTATTGGTGTGTTGTGGCAAGAATACATGGAGTGCGTCACAGATTTGAGTGTGGGGGCTTGCGCTCGACACGGTCGTTGCGTGGGCGGTCGGGCGCCTTGCGCCACGCAAGGCAAAACGGCCGGGCGGTGACGGGGATGGCGCGGCCAGGGTCTTTGGTAGCACATCCGCCGGGCGATGGGGGGAATGGGCCGCTGTCGGGTATGCCCCGGAGCGCCGATGGCGGCAGGCCACGGCTGCGCGGAATGGCGCCGGGCGCTACCATGCGCGCTCTCTCAACAAGGAAGCTGTACCCCATGGCCGTGAAGTCGCTCCAGGAATTCCTGTCCACTACCCAGGAAAAGGATGTCAGTGCCGATGCGTTCGAGCTGGAAAGCCTGCATATGCTCGAGGTGCGCGTTGATGGGATGATCTGGGCCAAGGCCGGGTCGATGGTGGCGCGCAAGGGTGGGGTCAAGTTCACCCGTCAGGGCCTGCTCGAGCAGGGGCTGGGTACGCTGCTGAAGAAGATGGTCAGCGGCGAGGGGCTGCAGCTGATGAAGGCCGAGGGCCAGGGCCGGGTCTACCTGGCCGATGCCGGCAAGCAGGTCACGCTGCTGCGGCTGGCGGGCGAGTCGATCTTCGTCAACGGCAACGATGTGCTGGCTTTCGAGCAGGGTATCGAGTCGAAGATCACGATGATGAAGAAGGTGGCCGGGATGCTGTCCGGCGGGCTGTTCAACATCAAGCTCAGCGGCAGCGGGATCGTGGCGATCACCTCGCACTACGAGCCGATGACGCTGCCGGTGACCGCCCAGGGCGGGCCGGTGTTCACCGACCCGAACGCGACGGTGGCCTGGTCCGGTTCGCTGGTGCCGGAGATCGTGGCCGACATTTCGCTGGGCACGCTGGTTGGCCGTGGGTCGGGCGAGACCCTGCAGATGAAGTTCGCCGGCGAAGGCTGGGTGGTGGTGCAGCCGTACGAGGAAGTGAGCTTCCAGTCCAAGGGCTGAGGCGGGTGGCAACCGACCGTTGGTCGGTTGTGCGGTTGCGGTAGCAACGGCAACGGCAACGGCAACGGCGGTAAGTCACTGCAGTCTGGCTTGGGTTGGCGCGGGTGGGTTTGCGGGACACGCCGTAAACCCATCCGTGGGGGCTTGGCGAAAACTTGCTCGCATGCGCTTTCCTGCGCATGCGGCAAGGCCGGGGTTGGGCGTCCTGCCCAACCCGTCCGGCGTATACGCCGGACCCATGTTTTCGACAGTCCCGCCAACCCACCCACGCCAACCCTCCACACATTGCCGGTGCGCAGAGAAACAGCGGTAGGTCCGAGCCATGCTCGGACGTCGCGTCCTCCTCACGCGCGGAAGATCAAGGCGCCGCTCTTCGCAAAAGGCATTAAAAGACCACACACAAAAAAACCCGGCCGAAGCCGGGTTTTTTCGTCATCGCGCCAGCGCCGAAGCACTGGCTGGATGCATCAGGCCAGACCGGCCTGCTTCATCACTTCGGCGGCGTAGTCTTCCACCACCTTCTCGATGCCTTCGCCGACGGCCAGGCGCTGGAAGCCGATCACTTCGGCGCCGGCAGCCTTGAGCACCTGCTCGACCGACTGGTTGGTGTCCAGCACGTACGGCTGGCCGTACAGGGTCACTTCGTTGACGATCTTGGCGATCTTGCCGCTGATGATCTTCTCAAGGATGTCGGCCGGCTTGGCCTTTTCCTTGTCGGACATCTTGGCCAGCTCGATTTCCTTTTCCTTGGCAACGAACTCGGCCGGCACGTCGGCGGCCTTGTTGTGCGGCGGGTTCATCGCAGCCACGTGCATGGCCAGGCCACGGGCCAGCTCTTCGTTGCCGCCGGCCAGCTCGACCAGCACGCCGATGCGGCCGCCGTGCACGTAGGCCGCGACGTTGTTGGTCGATTCCAGGCGCACGATGCGACGCACGTCGACCTTCTCGCCGACCTTGGCGATCACCGCAGCGCGGGATTCTTCGACCGACTCACCGGACGGCAGCTTGGCTGCCTTCAGCGCGTCGATGTCGGCAGCGCCCGAGCTCAGGGCCACCGCGGCGACGGCCTTGGTGAAGTCCAGGAAGTTGCTGTCCTTGGCGACGAAGTCGGTTTCCGAATTGACTTCGACCAGCACGGCCTTGCCGCCGTCCTGGGCCGCCACGATGATGCCTTCGGCAGCCACGCGGTCAGCCTTCTTGTCGGCCTTGGCCAGGCCGGACTTGCGCAGCCATTCGGCCGAGGCGTCGATGTTGCCGCCGTTTTCGACGAGTGCCTTCTTGCACTCCATCATGCCGGCGCCAGTGCGCTCGCGCAGTTCCTTGACCAGGGAAGCAGTGATTTCCACGGGATTTCCTCACGAAAGAAAGGGGTTGGGCCGGCATGGTGGCCGGCCCGTGTGACAGTGTCCTGTCCTCGCGCCATCGGCAGCGGGCAGGAGCGGTGGGCGCCTGGCGCCCACCGCGGGCCTGGATCAGGCCTGGGCTTCGCCAGCGGCGTCGGCAGCCGGAGCGGCGTCGGCAGCAGCCGGGGCAGCAGCGGCCGGAGCAGCAGCGGCCGGAGCAGCAGCGGCCTTCTTGGCCGGAGCGCGGCGGGCCGGCTTGGCTTCTTCGGTGGCCGGCGCGTCGGCGAACTCTTCTTCACGGACGGTGGCGGCGTGCGGTGCGGCGGCCTTGCCTTCCAGCACGGCGTCGGCAGCGGCGCGGGCGTACAGCTGCACAGCGCGGATGGCGTCGTCGTTGCCCGGGATCGCGTAATCGACCAGTTCCGGGTTGTAGTTGGTATCGACCACGGCGATCACCGGGATGCCGAGCTTCTTGGCTTCCTTGATGGCGATGTCTTCATGGCCGATATCGATCACGAAGATCGCGTCCGGCAGGCGGTTCATGTCCTTGATGCCGCCCAGCGAGGCTTCCAGCTTGTCGCGCTCGCGACGCAGGCCCAGCACTTCGTGCTTGACCAGCTTCTCGAAGGTGCCGTCGCTTTCGCCGGCTTCCAGTTCCTTCAGGCGGGCAACGGACTGCTTGACGGTACGGAAGTTGGTCAGGGTGCCGCCCAGCCAACGCTGGTTCATGAAGGGCATGCCGCAACGCTCGGCTTCTTCGCGGATCGATTCGCGGGCGCTGCGCTTGGTGCCCAGGAACAGGATGGTGCCGCGCTTCTGCGCAACGCTGGAAATGAAGTTCATCGCGTCATTGAAGAGCGGAACGGTCTTTTCCAGGTTGATGATGTGGATCTTGCCGCGGGCGCCGAAGATGTACTGGCCCATCTTGGGGTTCCAGTAACGGGTCTGGTGGCCGAAATGGACGCCGGCTTCCAGCATCTGACGCATGGTGACCTGGGGCATTGCAGTAACTCCTGATAGGGAACCGGCCGCCACGGGTAATAGATGGGCGGTCCGCCGCAAGGCGGGTGGTTCCGGGGTTTGGCTTCCCTGTCGCTTCCGTGACCGAACTCCTTGCGGAGCACCCCGGCACGGATATGGGCGGCAGGTGTGGATTCACCGGTGACGTCCGGTGTTGACGGTTTCCTGCATCGAATGAGGCATGAGATCCGGTCGATTATAGCCCGGTGCCCGGCGCCGGTGCAATCCCGGGGCCTGGGGCGGCCAGGGTGGCTTCGGCCGCATCGCCCCGGCGGGCGCGGAATTCCCCGCCGGCATAAGCCTGCGCCGGGCCCGGGAGGGACCAGCGCCGGAATCGGTGCGCCAGCACGTAGCCGGCCAGGCCTGGCGCCAGCGGGTGGCGCCGGCCCGTGGCATCGACAAACACCAGGTCGGCCAGGCGGGCGTGCCGCGCGCCGGCATTATGCAGCAGCAGGGTGGCCTGGCCTGCGGCGTCGGCCTGTACCTGCGCGGTCAGGGCCGGTGCGGCGGGCGGCTCCACGGCCGGGGCCAGGAACACCGGCAGCGAGATCCGCAGCGCCGGGCTGTCCGCGCCGGCCTGCAGGACCAGTCGGTAGCCGCGCTCGTGGTCGACCGGGGCCGGGCCCAGGCGCACCACGCGCAGGCGCTGGCCGGCCCTCGCTGCGATGTGCAGGTCTGCCGGGCTGACCGCCAGGTCGTCGGCCGCTACCAGTACCTCGCTGTCCTCGGTCTGCTCCCAGCGGTACAGCCGGGCCTGGCCGGCCCACGCGCGGTCGTCGGGGTTGTGCAGCCACAGTTCGCCCTGCGCCGTGTCGGCCGTGATCCGCAGCTGCAGCGGCGAGACTTCCAGCGCGCGCACCGCCGGTGCGCAGGCCAGCAGGGCCAGCAGCAGCGCGCGGCCGCCGGTCAGAACGTGATGGTGAGCCATCGCCGCTCCTCGACCGTGCCGCCCGTGGGGAGCGGTGGGGGCGTCAGTGCCTGCACCTGGGGCGGGGGTGGTGCCTGGGCATCGCTGCGCTGGTGCGCCACCGCGCATACGCCTGCGCGCGGGGCGCGGTCGAGTCGGCAGCCTTCGACCACGCGCAGGTTGATCCGCAGCGGCGCGCCGGGCGTCGCGGTGGCGGTCAGGCACGGCAGCAGGGTCGCGGCCAGCAGGGCGCGGGTCAGGCAACGGTTCATCCGGTTCGGCGGCAGGAGGTACAGGCCGTTATCGGCGCGCCCCGGCGGTGCTTGAGTGGCGCCGCTGCCCGGCCGTGGGCGCCTAGTAGGTGATGTTCACCTGGATCACATCGCTGTAGCTGCCCTGTGCCGGGATCGCGCCGGTGGTGGGCGGGGTGCGCCCGAACACCGTCAGGGTCTGCGCCGCGCCGCTGCCGGTGCCTGCGACGGTGTCGGTGTTGATCGTGTTGCCCCAGCGCAGGCTGCGCGCGGTGTCGCGGTACAGCTCATAGGGGAGGTAATGGCTGGCCCCGCCGCCGGGCGGTGTCATGCGCATGCGCCGCACGTTGCCGAGCGCGTTCTGGCCGTTGTCCAGCCCGATCGTGTAGGCGGTGCGGTTGATGCAGGTCAGGCGGATCGTCGAGGTCTGGTCGATGTTGCTGGCCACCGCGCCGGCGTTGCTGCCGAAATCCATGTCGGTGGTGACATAGGTGCTGCACTGGGGCAGCACGGTGGCGCTGGTAGTGAAGGTGAAGGCATTGCTGGCGGTCTTGTTGCCGGTCACGCCGCTGAGCGTGTTGCAGGCGGCCGGCATCGGCGCGGCCAGCAGCAGGCGTTCGTTGTAGGCGTACTGCAGGGTCACGTTGGCGGCCGAGAAGACGCTGGAAAAGGTGCCGGCCGACAGCGTCTGCCCGGCCGGGACGCGCCCGTACAGGGTGATGCTGGTGGTGCCGCTGCCGCCAACCAGCGGTACTGCGTAGGTGAGGTCGAGCGCGGCCGCGGCCGGCGACCCGCCGGGAACCTGGCCCCAGATCGTGGTGCGCGACGCATCGCTGTACAGCTGGTAGGCCAGGGTGTCGCCGCTGCCCAGCGGTGGGGTCGCATTGATCGCCATGCTGCGGTTGGGCAGCAGGGTGGCGCCGGTGCTGCCCGGGCCCAGGCCGATGCACATGCGTACCGACGCGGTGGCCACCAGGCTCAGTGCGAAGGTACTGCAATTGATGGTGATGCTGAAGTTCGCATCGGTCGCGCCGGCCGCGCCGTTGGTGATCGTGCCGAACGGCAGGGCGGTGGGCGCCAGTGCGGTGCAGGTGGTCTCCGCGCGCGCGGCCGGGCTGCCGGGCAGGCCGGCCAGCACCAGGCACAGCAGGAGCAGGCGGCGCATGCTCATGGCGCGGTCCGGCGCCGGCAGCGCAACGGGCCGGCCCGGGTGTCGTCGGCGCGGCGCATGCTCAGGACGACGCTGCAGCGGCCTTGCGGGGTGTCCACCTGCAGCCGGGTCTGCGCCGGTACGTCTTCCAGGTAGGTTTCACCGTCATAGCCCACCGTGGCGGCCCGGCCATCGGGCAGGCGCACCTGGCTGCCCGGCGCCAGCGGTCGGTCGGCCGCATCGTGCAGTACCACGGTCAGCGCGCGCGTGCGGCGCAGCCCGAAGCTGACCCCCGTTCCGGCGTTCTGGCGCGGCGTCACCCAGGCATCCACGCGCTCGGCGCGCATGTTCGCGGGCAGGTCCAGGGTGTCGATCGACAGCCGGTTGCGCTGCCAGGACTGCAGCGGGGTGACCAGCAGCAGGCCGTTGCGGTCGGTGACGCCGATCGGGCGGTTTTCCAGCCGCACCGGGATGCCGGCAAATCCGTCGGTGGATACCACGGCGAAGGCATCGGGAACCTCGCGCGCGGCGAACAAATGCCCGTCCATCCACACCAGGCTGCCACCGGCATTGGCATAACCGAAGCTGGCATCGCCCTGGCGTGCCAGCCCCAGCGAATAGCGGCCGACCCGGTTCAACCAGCCCACTTCGGCCAGCCCGCCGGCGCCGCCATCACCGTCGCGTGCCTGCAGGCGCCAGCCGTAACCGCCCTGGCTGCCATCGCCGGGCACCGGCTGGGACAGGTCCACCGCATACAGGTTGCGGTCGCCGTTGCGCTGCGCCGATACGCCGGCCTGGCGGGTGCTGCCCAGGCTGATCGACACCGACAGGTAGATGCTGCGGTCCTCGCGCCGTGACAGGTTCTGGTTGAATGACAGGTACGAGGAGACACGGTCGGAAAAGCGCTTGTTCCAGAACAGGCTGGCGTAGCGGTTGTCTTCGCCATCGGGGTAGGACAGCCGCAGGTAGCTGGCGCTGAACGACCCGGCCCGCTGCAGGTCCACCCCCACGGTCAGCTGGTCGGTGACATCGGGAGCCAATGCGTTCTGCAGGGCGCCCAGGTCGCGGTAGTGGCCGTGGGTGCGCCGGGTGGAGGCGTTGACGTTGACGCGACGGTTGTTCCAGCTGTAGCCCAGCGCCCATTGGCCCCCGTCCAGGTTGTGCAGGCGGCTGCGCGCGTAGGACGCATTGACCACCCCGGCCTGGCCCAGCAGCCACCAGCCGCCGGCGCCGACGTTGCCGACCCCGCCGCCGGCTTCGGCGTGCAGTTCGGCGGTGAAGCGGTTGCTGGCCCCGTAGCGCCAGGTGCCGCTGGCGATCGTCGGCGTTTCGTAGGCGAACGAGCGGATGCCGTACCCGCGGCGCATCCGGCCCACGCCCAGCGACCAGTCCGACAAGCCCTTGGCCAACAGCTGCCGGGTGCCGTAGAAGGCGAAATCCAGGGTGCGCATGCGACCGTAGGCGTCGGTGATCACCACCTGCGCGTTGCCGGTGCCGTTGATGCCCGGCTGTGCGGCCAGCTGGAACGGGCCCACCGGCACCTCGCCGTTGTACTGGCGCAGGCCGTCCACATACAGCTCGACGTTGGACGGCACCACCGCTTCGCCCAGGAAGCTGGGGGTGGGGGTCAGCACGCGGTATGGCTGCAGGCCGTAGTTGCGGCCGACCTGGATGCCGCCCATGCGCACCGGCCGGCTCCAGTCGACGAAGCCGCTGAAGAAATCGCCAACGGTCAGGGTCACCGCGCTGTCGGGGAGATCCAGTTGCCAGCGGCTGTCCAGCCGCACGCTTTCGCCGTGCCAGTCGCCTTCGGCGCCTCCCTGGTAGCTGCGCAGCAGCTGGCTGCTTTCCAGCACCCCGCGGCCCAGCCCGAACAGCCGCCATTCGGTGGTCAGGGCCAGGTTGCCCAGGGACTGGTTGTGGCTGGCGTACAGGTCGTAGTTGAGCAGCGCGCCCGGCGAGGCGCTGGCGACAGGGGCGGCCTCGACGGGCCGGCCGATCTGCGTGGTCGGCAAGCTGAGCTGGCCAAGGGGCACCTCCAGCGCCAGCGTCTGCATCGCCGCGTCGTAGCGCACCACTACCCCGCTGAGCTGGTCCAGCGCGACCGGCGCCTCGCCGCGCGCGGCGAAGCCCAGCTGGCGCAGGGTGGCGGCCGATGCCAGCAGCCGACCGCCGGACAATGTGAAAGGCAGCAGTCCACGCGGGGCCTGGTTGAGGGTGACCTCCAGGTACAGGGTCTGCGGCGCGGTCAGTGGCGTCGGCGGTGGCAGCATCGCCTCGCTGGACGGCTCCAGCACGCCCAGGTCGGCCGCGCCCGCGGCCGCTGGCGTCGCCGCCGTGGCGACCCCCGCCGTCAGCATGCCCCCCGAAAGCCCGCCAGCGGCCAGCGCCATCTGCATGCAGGCCTCAGCGAGCCGGTGGCGTGGGGGACAGCGGCGTCGGTTCCGACTCGCCATTGATCTTTGCCCAAAGGGTGGCGCCGGCCATCCGCGCCGGGTCGATCTTCAGCGGCCAGCGCATGCTCTGCCCGCTGAGCACGTAGCCGACCAGCCCGGGCTGGAACACCTGCGGGCGCTCCGACGGGCCTACCGCCAGGTCGGCGAGCTGGGCATAGCTGTTGCCGCGGTTGTGTACCTCCAGTACAAGGCTGCCGTCGGCCTGCGCGGTCACGCCGGCCTGCAGGTCATGGCGGAGCGGCTGCCCGCCGGCGGGCTGCACGAATACTGGCAGCGAGTAGCGCAGTACGAACTGCATGCCGCGCCGCTCCGGGTCCAGGGTAGGCACTTCGTCCACGATTACCCGGTAGGACAGCTGCATGGCCGGGGCCTCCGGCTGCGCGCGCACCACCCGGAGCAGCTGCTGCTGGCCGGCTGCCAGCGATTGCATCGGCGGGCTGACCGTCAGGTCGGTGGTGGGTTCCAGGCTGTCGCGGCCGTCGCGCTGGGTCCAGCGGTAGACCCGGGCCTGCACGCTGACCGGCGCGGTGCCGCTGTTGCTGATCCACAGCGCATCGGCGTTCTGCCGGGGTGTCAGCTGCAGGGAGGTCGGGGCTACCTGCAGGCTGGCTGCCTGCGTGCCGCCGGCCATGCCCAGCAACCAGGCCAGGGCAGGCGCATGCCACTGCCGCCTGGCGCGCGCGCGGCGCACCCGTGCGAAGACGAGCATGGCGGCCCCTCAATAGGAGATGGTGGCGGTGACGGTGTCCTGGTAGTTGCCGGTAGCCGCGTTGTTCACGCTGAGATTGGCGATCTGTCCATAGACGTTGTAGGGCACGGCCAGGCCCGTGCCGATCCCGGCCACGGTGTCGGTGCCGGTAGTGGCGCCCCAGACGGTGTTGTGCCCCACATCCTGGTACAGCTGGTAGCCGATGAAATTGTTGGTGGTCACCGCGACGTCGGTGTTCTGCATGCGTCGCGTGGTCACGTCGTTGGCGGTGCCCGCGTTGGCGCCGGCATTGAGCGCGATGGTGTAGGGGGTCAGCGCCGAGCACTGGGCGGTGATCGTGCCCTGGGCGGTGGTAGGCGTGGTGGCGGTGGACAGCGCCGAGCCGAAATCCACGTCGGTGGCCGCGGCCGCGGTGATCGTGCAGGCCTTGGTGATGATGATCCTGACGTTGAAGGTGGTGGTGTCGGCGGCCAGGGCCGGGGCGGCCGTGGCCAGCAGGCCGAGGCTGAACAGCAGGGGATGCAGGGATCGCACGGGCATGCTCCTTGGACTGAGTCCTGGATGAACAAGTCGATACCGCGGTGCTGCGGGGCGGGCGCCGGGCCGCACTTACCTCTGCTTATAGGGCCGCCGCTGTCGGGGGCGCGTGAGGGGGCTGGCCGTTTCCTGGCGGTTTACGCAGCGGTGCCGCGCCGGTCCACCCCGCAAGGCCCGCCGTCGGGCGCCCCCGCCCCGACCCCTGCGCTGTCAGCATTCCGCCCGTGCCCGTTCAGACTGGCTCCGGATCGGCGATAATGGGTGCCATGAGCGTGAATCTTAAAACCCCCGAGGAAATCGAACTGATGCGCATCGCCGGCCGCCTGGCCAGCGAAGTGCTCGACGTGGTCACCCCGCATGTAAAACCGGGCGTGACCACCGAAGAGCTGGACCGCATCTGCCACGACCACATCATCAACGTGCAGAAGGCCACGCCGGCCAACGTCGGCTACCGTGGCTTCCCCAAGACGGTATGCACGTCGGTCAACAACGTGATCTGCCATGGCATCCCCAGCGAAGCCAAGGTCCTCAAGGACGGTGACATCGTCAACATCGATGTCACCGTGATCAAGGATGGCTGGCACGGCGATACCAGCCGCATGTACTACGTCGGTACGCCCTCGGTGATGGCCAAGCGCCTGGTCGAGGCGACCTATGAGGCGATGTGGCGCGGCATCCGCGCGGTCAGGCCGGGCGCCACGCTGGGCGACATCGGCCATGCGATCCAGAGCTACGCCGAGGGCGAACGCTTCAGCGTGGTGCGCGAGTACTGCGGCCATGGCATCGGCAAGGTCTACCACGACGAACCGCAGGTGGTGCATTACGGCCGCCCAGGCCAGGGCCTGGTGCTGCAGCCGGGCATGACCTTCACCATCGAGCCGATGATCAACGAGGGCACCCGCTACAACAAGGTGCTGCCCGATGGCTGGACCGTGGTGACCAAGGACCGCAAGCTGTCGGCGCAATGGGAGCACATGATCGCGGTCACCGAGACCGGCGTGGACGTGCTGACCCTGTCGCCCGGCGAATCGCAGGTCTGAACATGCTGCCGGCGAGCCCGATGCTGGACGCGCCGGCCGATGCGGTTGCCGACCCCGACTGGGCGGCGCTGGCGCGGCAATCGCTGCAACAGACCGATGCGCGCCTGTACCGCCGCTTCGACCAGGGCGACAACATCGAACGCCTGCTGGCATTGCGCGCACGCGCGGCCGACCATCTGATCCGGCTGGCCTGGCAGCGTTGCCTGCCGGCCGCCAGCGGCCTGGCGCTGTTTGCGGTGGGCGGCTATGGGCGCGGCGAGCTGTTCCCGCGCTCGGACATCGACCTGCTGGTGCTGGGCCCGCCCGGGCAGCAGCGCCTGCACGAAGCGCAGCTGGCGCGGCTGTTCGCGCTGCTCTGGGACTGTGGGCTGCCGGTCAGCCATGCGGTGCGTTCGGCCGAGGAGTGCAGCCAGGCCAGCGCCGACCAGACCGTGCTCACCGCGCTGATCGAATCGCGCCCGGTGCTGGCCGACGAGGCTGCGCGCCAGGCCTTGAAGGCGGCAGTGAACGTGGCCGGCCTGTGGCCGCCGCGCGAGTTCTTCCTGGCCAAGCGCGAGGAACTGCTGGCCCGCCACCAGCGGTTCGGCGACACCGCCGACAACCTGGAGCCGGACATCAAGGACGGCCCCGGCGGCCTGCGCGACCTCAACACCCTGGGCTGGATGGCGTTGCGCGCCTTCGGCGTGCGCGACCTTGAAGCCCTGGTCGGGTTGGGCCACCTGGGCCCGGACGAAGCGGCCGCGCTCAAGCGCGAACGCTGCGCGCTGGCGCGGTTGCGCTTTGGCCTGCATCTGGTCGCCAACCGCCCCGAAGAACGCCTGCGCTTTGATTACCAGAAGACCCTGGCCGCGCGGCTGGGCTTTGCCGACGACCCGGAAAGCCTGGGCGTGGAAAAGATGATGCAGGGCTTCTACCGCAGCGCCACCGTGGTGCGGCGGATCAGCGACCGCCTGCTGCAACGCTTCGAGGAACAGTTCGACGGCGAAGCGGTGCCGCAGCCGGTCAGCGTCGGTTTCTCGCTGCGCCGCGGCTACCTGGCCGCCAATGATGCCGCGTGGCCACAGGGCGACATCGAGCAGGTGTTCGCGCTGTTCTCCAGCTGGGCCTACAACCCCGATGTACGCGGCCTGCATTCGCTGACCGCGCGCGCGCTGGCCGAAGCCCTGGCCGGCCTGCCGCCCTATACCGAGGCCAGCGTGGCCGCGCGCGAGCAGTTCATGACGCTGCTGCGCAGCCCGCGGGCGGTCGATACGCTGGGCCGGATGGCGCGGCTGGGCGTGCTTGGCCAGTGGATCCCCGCGTTCGCGCAGGTGTCCGGGCGCATGCAGTTCGACCTGTTCCATGTCTACACCGTCGACCAGCACACCCTGATGGTGTTGCGCAACATCGGCCTGTTCGCCAGCAGCCGCGCCGACGAGCGTTTCTCGATTGCCCACGAAGTATGGCCGCGCCTGCGCAAGCCCGAGCTGCTGCTGCTGGCCGGGCTGTTCCACGATATCGCCAAGGGCCGCGGCGGCGACCATTCCGAACTGGGCGCGGTGGATGCGCGCGCCTTCTGCCAGGCGCATGCGCTGAGCGGTTCGGACACCGAACTGGTGGCGTGGCTGGTCGAACAGCACCTGCGCATGTCGGTGACCGCGCAGAAGCAGGACATCTCCGACCCGGAGGTGATCCACCGTTTTGCCACCCTGGTGGCCAGCCGCGACCGCCTGGACTACCTGTACCTGCTGACCTGCGCCGACATCGCCGGGACCAGCCCGAAACTGTGGAACGCCTGGAAGGACCGGCTGCTGGCCGACCTGTACTTCGCCGCGCGGCGCGCGCTGCGCGAGGGCCTGGAGAACCAGATGCCCGCGGCCGAACGCGTGGCCGAGGCGCGCGAATCGGTGCGCGCGCTGGTGCGCGAGCGCGGCTACGACGATGCCACCATCGAACGCCAGTTCGCGGTGATGCCCGATGAGAGCTTCATCCGCCTGCGCCCGGAGCAACTGGCCTGGCAGGCCGCCGCGCTGGTGCCGCTCAGGCAGGGCCAGACCCTGGTCAAGGTGCGCCGGATCACCGCCGACGACGATGCGCTGGAAGTCTTCGTGCATTCCCCCGACCGCGACGGCCTGTTCGCCGCGATCGTGATGACCCTGGATCGCAAGGGCTACGGCATCCATCGCGCGCGGGTTCTGGACGGCCCGGCCGACACCATCTTCGATACCTTCGAAGTCACCCCGGCCGACAGCTTTGCCGACGGCGACGCGCTGCGCCTGCAGGCCGCGCTGCGCGAGGCGCTGGCCGGCGACCTGACCCGGCTGCGCCCGTCGCGCCGGGTGATCCCGCGCCAGCTGCGGCATTTCCGCTTCGCCCCGCGCATCGAGTTCCGCGAGGCCAGCGACGGCGGCAGCCAGGGCACCCGTTTCAGCCTGATCGCGCCCGACCGCCCCGGCCTGCTGGCCGACGTGGCGTTCGTGCTGCGCAACCAGCGCCTGCGCGTGCACGACGCACGCATCGCAACGTTCGGCGAACGCGCCGAAGACATGTTCGTGATCAGCGATGAGCACGACCACCCCCTTGCCGAATCCGCCAGGCAGCAACTGCACGATGCAATGCTGGCCTGCCTGGACCCTGATCGAAACGCCGGAGACCCCCACTGATGGCTACCAAGCCCGCCAAGAAGACCGCCGCCAAGCCCGCGCCGGCCAAAAAGACCGCCGCTGCCAAGGCCGCGCCCGCCACCAGGCCGGTTGCGGTGAAGAAGGCCGCCGCGAAAAAGGCGGCGCCGAAGAAGACGGCCGCTGCCAAGCCGCTCGCCACGCCGGCCGAGGCTGCCGCCAGGCGCAGCGCCAGCCGCGATGCCACCATCGCGCGCAAATCGCTGCGCAAGCCGGCCAGCCCGGGCGTGGAGGAACTGAAGTTCGGCATCGAAAGCGCGTTCGAGCGCCGGGCGATGCTGACCCTGCACGAACTGGAAGGCTCGACCAAGCCGCTGGTCGGGCGCGTCATCGACGGCCTGGAAACCGGTGAATTCCGCGTCGCCGAGCCGGATGGGCACGGCGGCTGGAAGGTCAACGAATGGTTGAAGAAGGCCGTGTTGCTGTACTTCCGGGTCAACGACATGGCCGTGGTCGATGCGCGCCCGGCGCCGTTCTGGGACAAGGTCGAATCGCGCTTTGCCGGCTTCGATGAAGCCAAGTTCCGCCGCGCCGGCGTGCGCGTGGTGCCCGGTGCGATCGCGCGCCGCGGCAGCTACTTCGGCAAGGACGTGGTGCTGATGCCCAGCTTCACCAACATCGGCGCCTACGTCGGCGAAGGCACCATGGTCGACACCTGGGCCACGGTGGGTTCGTGCGCGCAGATCGGCAAGCATTGCCACCTGTCCGGCGGCGCCGGCATCGGCGGCGTGCTCGAGCCGCTGCAGGCCAGCCCGACCATCATCGAAGACCATTGCTTCATCGGCGCCCGTTCGGAGGTGGTGGAAGGCTTCGTGGTCGGCCACCACAGCGTGATCGGCATGGGTGTGTTCCTCGGCCAGAGCACCCGCGTGTACAACCGCGCCACCGGCGAGGTCAGCTACGGCTCGGTGCCACCCTACAGCGTGGTGGTGTCCGGCCAGCTGCCGTCCAAGGACGGCTCGCACTCGCTTTACTGCGCGGTAATCGTCAAGCAGGTCGACGCCAAGACCCGCAGCAAGACCAGCGTCAACGACCTGCTGCGCGGCCTGGCCGACTGAGTGCTGCGATGACCACGACCGTCTACGGATTGAAGAACTGCGATACCTGCAAAAAGGCCGTCAAGTGGCTGGACCGCTTCCAGGTGGCCTATACCTTCGTCGACTATCGCGACCACAAGCCCACGCCGGAGACCCTGGTCGACTGGGCCGCCCAGGCCGGTGGCTTTGCCGCGTTGATCAACAAGTCCTCCACCACCTGGCGGCAGCTGCCGGACAACCGCAAGGCGGCCGATTCGGACGCGGAGTGGAAGCTGCTGCTGCGCGAGTACCCGCAACTGATCAAGCGCCCGGTGGTGGTCAGCGCCGATGGCGCGATGACCCAGGGTTTCTCGGACAACGGCTTCAAGCAGCGGTTCGGAGTGGGCGCGTGAGCGATGTCGTCGGCTTGACCTGCGAGCTGATCGCGCGCGCCTCGGTCACCCCCGAGGACGCCGGCTGCCAGGCACTGCTGGCTGGCCGCCTCGAGCGCGCGGGCTTCCACTGCGAACACCTTCGCCTGGGCGAGGTCGACAACCTGTGGGCGACCCACGGGCAGGGCGGGCCGGTACTGGTGCTGCTCGGACATACCGACGTGGTGCCGACCGGGCCGATCTCGGCCTGGACCAGCGCCCCGTTCGATCCGCAGATCCGTGACGGCGTGCTGTACGGGCGCGGCGCGGCGGACATGAAGGGCAGCGTGGCCGCGTTCGTGGTGGCGGCCGAACAGTTCGTCGCCGCCCATCCCGGGCATCGGGGCACCCTGGCGGTGCTGCTGACCAGCGACGAGGAAGGCGACGCCATCGACGGCGTGCGCCGGGTGGCCGATATCTTCCGCGAACGCGGGCAGGCGATCGACTGGTGCATCACCGGCGAACCGTCCTCCACTGCCGTGCTCGGCGACCTGCTGCGCGTCGGCCGTCGCGGCAGCCTGTCGGCGACCTTGACGGTGACCGGCGTACAGGGGCACGTCGCCTATCCGGACAAGGCGCGCAACCCCATCCACCTGGCCGCTGCGGCGCTGGCCGAACTGACCGCGCGGCAGTGGGACGATGGCTTCGAGAGCTTCCCGCCGACCAGCCTGCAGATTTCCAACATCCACGCCGGAACCGGTGCCAACAATGTGATCCCCGGCCAGCTGCAGGTGCTGTTCAACCTGCGCTACAACCCACACTGGAATGCCCCGGCGCTGGAGCAGGAGATCGCCGCGCTGCTGGACCGGCACGCGCTGGACTACACGCTGCGGTGGCATCGCAGCGGCGAGCCGTTCCATACCCCGGAAGGCAGGTTGCGCCAGGTGGCGCGCGAGGTGCTGGGTGAGTTTGCCGGCGCGCCGCCGGAGGAAAGCACCGGTGGTGGTACCTCCGATGCCCGCTTCATCGCCCCGTTGGGCGCGCAGTGCATTGAAGTGGGGCCGGTCAATGCGAGCATCCACCAGGTCGACGAGAACGTCCGGGTGGCGGATCTGGAAGCCTTGCCGGCGCTGTATCAGCGCTTGATCGAGCGGCTCTTGGCCTGAATCCAGGGATGGAGCTAACCGTCGTTCGATTGCGGTAGTGCCGGCCGCTGGCCGGCTCTCGTGATTGCCAGACCGAAGGAGGAGCCGGCCAGCGGCCGGCACTACCGGAGGGGCGTGCTGCGCCGACCAACGGTCGGCACCTGCCATGTCAGGTAGGAACCGACCGTTGGTCGGTTTGCCGTTACGCCACGATCAACCCGAACGCGGCCAATGCGGCGGCGGCCTGTCGCTGCGAAATCACCGCCTTCCTGAACAGCTTGGCATCCATCACGTTGAGCCCGCTGATATCGGTGCCGCGCAGGTCGGCCCCTTCGAAACGGGTCAGCCGGGTCTGCGCATTGCGCAGGCTGCCACCGTTGAACACCGCATCGCGGAAGTCGCAGCCGGACAGTTCGGCCTCGGAAAAATCCAGGCCCTCCAGCTGCGCCTTGCGGAACGACAGCCCGCGCAGATCGGCGCTGACCAGCAGGCAATCGCGGAACTCCAGCGCCCAGCCGGTGACTTCCTGCAGATGGGCGCCGGTGAGCTTGCAGTCGTGGAACTGCACCGAAGACAGCGTGGCGCGGCGCCAGTGACTGTTGTTCAGATCGCAATGCGAGAAACGGGCATCGCCCAGCAGCGCGGAACTGAAATCGCATTGGCCGCCGCGGCATTTGACCCACCGGCTTTCCTCCAGCGAGGCGGCCAGCCAGCTGGCCCCGGCCGCCGAGCACTGGTTGAACTGGAAACCGTCCATGTCCAGCCGCGAGTAGTCGCCACCATCGAAGCTGCAGCCCTCGAATACGGCCGCGCGCGGGTGCGCGGCGATGATCGCCTGCATGCGCTCGCGGGGGATGGGCTGGTCACGGAAAGTAGCGCTGTTCATGCCGCCATTCTGGGCCAGATCCCGGCGCCGATGCAGGCTTGTCGACGTGGGCGATGTGTGTACAGCGCAGCCAGAGCAGGGTAGTGCCGGCCGCTGGCCGGCTCCGCTGATTGCCCCGAGCCAGGAGCAGCCGGCCAACGGCCGGCACTACCGGCTTCAGTGTCGCGTTGTCATTCGAATGTCCAGAACGGCGGGGCGATCGCCCGCCGCCAGTAGGACTCCTCGGCCATGTAGAAGTCCTGCGCCTGGGCCTTGGCGAACCAGGCCGCGGCCGCGTCCACGTCCTTGTCCAGTCCATCGCCGCCACGGCCCAGGGCCAGCCCGGCAAGGTACTGGCCGTATACATTGCCCTGCGCGCCGGCGCGCTCATACCAGCGCAGCGCTTCGGCCTTGTCCTGCACCACGCCGATGCCGGCTTCGTACAGCGTGCCCAGGTCGACCTGGGCTTCGGCATTGCCGCGTTGCGCGCGGCGCTGGATGCGTGCGACCAGCGGGTTCGGTGCCGGCCCGGCCTGGATCGGGCTGCCATGTTTGGCCGAACCGCTGGTGGCCACGCGCAGGGGCTGCAGCTTGTACAGCTCGCGCATGTACACCGCCGAACGCAGCCGCCAGCGCAGCGCGCCGTCCAGGTCGCCGCGGCGCTCGTACCATTTTTCCAGGTCGTCCATCGCATACGGCGAGCCGTGGTAGGCCGCGCGCTGGTACCAGTGGAAGGCCTTGCGCGCAGAAGGCTTGAGCACCACCGCCTCGGGTTTCTGCGGGGTGTCGGCGCTGTCCAGCCGGCCGCGTTCGAGGATGGTGCCGAGCTGTTCCTCGGCGCCGGTGTGGCGGAACGTACGCGGCGTGGTGGCCGCCGCGCGGGCGTACCAGTCCAGCGCACGTACGTCGTTCCAGCCCTGGTACATCCTGGCCACGCGCATGGCCGAATCGAAACTGCCATCGGCGGCAGCGGCCAGTGCCTGGCGTTCGCTGTCGCTGACCGGCCGCCGCGGGGCGCTGGCGCAGCCGGCCAGGGCCAGCAGCATCAGCGCCGGCAGCAAGGGGCGGAGGGAGAAAGGGGGCATCCATGGCGTCCTGCAGTGGGGACGGCCATTATCCGCGCCGCTGCCAGCGCGCCCACTGAATCGGTTGCCATCGCAACAGTTGCACGGCGTCCCAAAGCCGGGTACGGTCGGTGCATGTCCTCGCTCCCGGCCACCGCCGTCACCAATACCAACCGCAATAATCTGCGCGCGAACAATCGTGCGCGGCCGATGCGGGACTGCGACCAGGGCTAGTACAAGCGACACGCCCGGACCCCAGAAAACCCGCATCGGCCGATGCGGGTTTTTTTGTGGCCGCTCGAACGCATGCACTACGTGTATCCCCCATCATCAGGAGTTGTTCCCATGTGTTCGATCTTCGGTATTTTCGGCCTGCAGGCAGGCGATGACCTCCCGGCCCTGCGCCGCCACGCGCTGGACCTGTCGCAGCGCCAGCGCCACCGTGGCCCGGACTGGAGCGGGGTGTATGCCGATGCCGGCGCCATCCTGGTCCACGAACGGCTGGCCATCGTCGACCCGGCCGG
This sequence comes from Stenotrophomonas sp. KH_029, assembly GCF_057839765.1. Lineage (NCBI taxonomy): Bacteria > Pseudomonadati > Pseudomonadota > Gammaproteobacteria > Lysobacterales > Lysobacteraceae > Stenotrophomonas > Stenotrophomonas sp. KH_029. The sequence goes on from NZ_CM174498.1 coordinate 1,430,823, forward strand.
CGGCTCGCAGCCGTTGCTGTCCGAGGACGGCCAGCTGGCGCTGGCGGTCAACGGCGAGATCTACAACCACCGCGAACTGAAGGCCGAACTGGCCCAGCCTTATGCGTTCCAGACCGGTTCGGACTGCGAGGTGATCAACGCGCTGCACCGTGAAGATGCGCCGGCCTCGTGGTTGAACCGCCTCAACGGCATCTTCGCCTTCGCGCTGTGGGACCGCGACGCCCAGCGGGTGCTGATCGCCCGCGACCCGATCGGGGTGGTGCCGCTGTACTGGGGCCATGACAGCGCCGGCCGGCTGGTGGTGGCCTCCGAACTGAAGTCGCTGGTGGACATCTGCGCCGACGCCGCCCAGTTCCCGCCGGGCCATTGGTACGACAGCGCCACCGGCACCCTGACCCGCTACTACCAGCGCCCGTGGCGCGACTACGACGCGGTCGAAGGCGTGGAAGCCGACCGTGCCGCGCTGCGCGAGGCATTCGAACGCGCCGTGCACCGCCAGCTGATGACCGACGTGCCGTATGGGGTGCTGTTGTCCGGCGGCCTGGATTCCTCGCTGGTGGCCGCCGTGGCTGCGCGCTATGCACGCCACCGCATCGAGGACGGGGACCAGAGCGAGGCCTGGTGGCCGCGCCTGCATTCCTTCGCGATCGGGTTGAAGGGTTCGCCCGACCTGGCCGCCGCGGAAATCGCCGCGCAGGCCCTGGGCACGGTCCACCACGGCTTCGAGTACACCTTCGAGGAAGGCCTGGATGCGTTGCCGGAAGTGATCCGCCACGTGGAGACCTACGATGTCACCACCATCCGCGCGTCCACCCCGATGTTCCTGCTGGCACGCCGGATCAAGGCGATGGGGGTGAAGATGGTGCTGTCCGGCGAGGGCAGCGACGAGATCTTCGGCGGCTACCTGTACTTCCACAAGGCGCCCAACGCGCGCGAATTCCACGACGAACTGGTGCGCAAGCTCGATGCGCTCAACAACTACGACTGCCTGCGCGCCAACAAGTCGATGATGGCCTGGGGCGTGGAGCCGCGCGTGCCGTTCCTGGACCGTGAGTTCCTCGACGTGGCCATGCGCATCGACGCCCGGCACAAGATGGTCGGGCAGGGCGGCGACGGCGCACGCCGGATCGAGAAGGCGGTGCTGCGCGAAGCCTTTGAAGGCTATCTGCCCGAGTCGATCCTGTGGCGGCAGAAGGAGCAGTTCAGCGATGGCGTCGGCTACGGCTGGATCGACGGGCTCAAGGCGCACGCCGAACAACAGATCAGCGACCGGGTGATGGCCGCGGCCGACAAGCGTTTCGTGCACAACCCGCCGCAGACCAAGGAAGCGTATTACTACCGCCATGTGTTCGAGCAGTACTTCCCGACCCAGGCGGCGGCCGAAACGGTGCCGGGCGGCAAGTCGATCGCCTGCTCCTCGCCGGCGGCGATCGCCTGGGATGCCAGCTTCGCGGCGATGGCCGACCCGTCCGGCCGTGCGGTGGCGGGGGTGCACGAACAGGCCCTGGCCTGAGCCTGGCGGCGGTGGCGCGGTGCAACGGCACCGCGCCACTGGCGGGAATGCCGCCAGCCCGTAGAATCGCTCCGTCAATCGATGGGGATCGGTAATGGAAGCAGGAACCACCGGCGGCATGCGCCGCAGCGGGCTGGCATGGCGCTACCTGGGCTGGGTGGCGGTGCCGTTGCTGGTGGGCCTGGGCCTGGCGCGCTACGCCGGCCCCAGCGCGGCCACCCAGGTGGCGCGCGCCGAATCGTCGCTGGGGGCGGACTGGGCCGCGCACCTGCATGCGCCGCTGGGCCTGTTCCTGATGCAGTTGCTGGTCCTGCTGCTGGTGGCCAAGGCCGCCGGCTGGCTGTTCCGGCGTCTGGGCCAACCGGGTGTGATCGGTGAGATGGCCGCCGGCCTGATGATGGGCCCACTGGTGCTGGGCGCGCTGTTGCCGCAGGTGCACGGCACGCTGTTTCCGGCCGCTTCGCTGGGGTCGCTGGGCCTGCTCAGCCAGCTGGGGGTGCTGATGTTCCTGCTGGTCGCCGGTGCCGAACTGGACCTGGGCGGCTTGCGCGGGCGTCGCCGTTTCGCGTTCGTGGTCAGCCATGCCGGCATCGCGGTGCCGTTCGTGCTCGGTGTGGCGCTGGCGATCTGGCTGTACGGCGCGCATGCGCCCAGCGGGGTGGGGTTCACCGGCTTTGCGCTGTTCGTGGGCATTTCATTGAGCATCACCGCCTTCCCGGTACTGCTGCGCATCCTGGCCGACCGCGGTATGACCGGCACGCCGCTGGGCCAGACCGCGATCGCCTGTGCGGCCTTGGGCGATGCCACGGCCTGGTGCCTGCTGGCATTGATCGTGGCTGCCGCGCAGGCGCAGGGCTGGGTACCGGCGACGATCAACCTGGTCTGCGTGGTCGCCTTCGTTGCGCTGATGCTGGGCCTGGTACGGCCGTGGTTTTCGCGGCGGGTGATCGCGGCCGGGCAGGAAGGCCGCTGGTTGCTGATCATGCTGCTGATGGCGCTGGGCTGTGCGCTGGTGACCGAGATGCTGGGCATCCATGCCTTGTTCGGTGCGTTTGCCGCCGGCGTGGCGGTGTCGGGCAATGCGACGTTGCGGCATACGGTGGCCAGCAGGGTCGAGCCGTTCGCGGTGACCCTGCTGCTGCCGCTGTTCTTCGCGATGACCGGATTGCGCCTTCGCGCCGATGCGCTGCAGGCCAGCGATGCGCTGTTGTGCGTGGTGGTGATTGCAGTGGCCACCCTGGGCAAGCTGCTGGGAACCTGGAGCGCGGCGCGCAGTGCCGGAATGGGCAGCGCGGAAGCATGGAAGCTGGGCGCGCTGATGAATACGCGCGGGTTGATGGAGTTGATCGTGCTCAACCTGGGCTACGAGCTGGGCTTCCTGGGCGACCGCCTGTTCGCGGTGCTGGTGATCATGGCGCTGGTGACCACCGCGATGACCGGGCCGCTGTTGAACGGAATGGAGCGGTGGAAGCGCCGGTAGCCGACCTGCGCCCGGCGTTGGGCGGCCGGGCGCAACGGAAACTCGCGGCAGGGCTGGCTCGCAAACGACTGTCAACCGGGATGATCGGCAACGCGACCTGCAGGCACCGCCGGTAGGGTCGGTTCCCGAACGACTGCCGATAACGCTGATCGGCAGGGAAACGCAGGGCCATCACCGAAGCCCTGCATCCCGCCCGGTACAGGTGCGGTGCCCACGGGCCAGCGGCGCGGATGTGAAGGACATGTGGATACCGAGCCAAGCGCAACTGCAACTGATTCCGATTAGATCATTGGAATTTCGGATGGGGCACCATGGCGCCCATCGATTCATCAGGAGCACCCCCATGAAAGGCAACCCGGACGTCATCGCCTGCCTGAAGGAACTGCTGCGCGGCGAGTTGGCCGCGCGCGACCAGTACTTCATCCATTCGCGCCGCTACGAAGACCAGGGTCTGTTCGCGCTCTATGAGCGCCTCAACCACGAAATGGAAGAAGAGACCCAGCACGCCGATGCGCTGCTGCGCCGCATCCTGTTCCTGGGTGGCGACCCGGACATGCGCCCGCATGCCTTCGAGCCCGGCAAGACCGTGGAAGAGATGCTGCAGAAGGACCTGGATACCGAATACAGCGTGCGCCACAACCTGGCCGCCGGCATGAAACTGTGCGAACAGCACCAGGACTATGTCAGCCGCGACATGCTGCTGGTGCAGTTGAAGGACACCGAAGAAGACCATGCCTGGTGGCTGGAACAGCAGCTGGGCCTGATCAAGCGGATCGGGCTGGCGCTGTACCAGACCAGCAAGATGGATGCGAAGGGCACGGCCGCGCATTGAGTGCGGCATCGGGTTCCGCGCGCCAGCCAGCCTTCGCCAGCCAGCTGCTGAACCCCCGTCCGCCCGCCAGCTTGTGCCAGCCAGCGGTCGAGGGAAAAGCCGGGAAATCCCCGGCTTTTTCGTTTTTCTGGATAGGACAGCTCTTTGGTTTCACGCCATATAGGGCATTCTCAATTGATATGGAAATCGGCTCCGTTGACCAACTCGCGAGCTTTTGAGAGTCTCGCTGGGTCAAATACAGGGAGGGGGGGGCATGCAGGCGCAAACCATCGAGGACATCAAAGGCACTTTGGCAGGCTTCGAAGAGGTCCTAGAGTCAGTTGATCTCTCCAAGTTCAAAGGACAGAAATTCGGAGAGGAGCACGAGTTCACTGCGAAGTCTCTGGTTGTTGGATCCAGGGCTCTGGTCACTGACATTCGCGGGCAGATCGAAAAGCCTGGGCGACTCTTGAAGCTTTTGACAATGACAGAAAGGCGGTCGATTGCGGCTAATCTGAATGTGCTGAGATCTTCATTGCATGAACAGCAACTGTCGGCTGCTGCTGTAGTGCTCCAAGAACTGAAGGTAACTCTAAGGCCTTTCCACCTTCGTGGCTCTCCAGAAACCAGAGAGCAACTTGAGGTGGCAGTGGAAGCTCTCCACTTGCAGGTTGCAGCCATCAAAGATGAGCGAAGGAAAATCGCCGATGAGCAGGCAAGATTGCTCGAATTGTCCTCGGCCGTCTCCGTCAAGCTCGACGAGTGTGGGGCGCGGTTGAATGACATTGACGCGGCGAGCACATCTTTGGGTGATGTTTTGTCCTCTGCTTCGGCCAGCGAAGCTGAGATTACTCAGTTCAAGGAGGCAGCATCGTTGGCGTCTAGCGCAGCGGAAGAGTCTCAGGCCAGTGCGAATTCGAACAAAGAGCTGATAGACGAGTTCTTGAAAAAAGTATCGGTTAGAGAGTCACAGCTTCTTGACCAGCAGGTGAAGACCGATGCTTTTACGGAAGAGCTAACGAAGCATCGAGCTGCGATGAGCGCAATTGAGGAGGATGCTCGCGGAATTATTGAGTCGGCTAGAACAGCACTGTCTTACAAGACTGCCGAAGGCCTCAGTGCTGCTTTTAGCGAGCGGTACAATGAAACGAAGAGTGACTCGCAACGAAAGATCTGGATAATCGTGGCCGGGGTGCTGGTCGTCTTGGCAGTTGCGCTTGGCATCTGGATCACATGGGATACCAGTGTGACAATTGCAGTGGTGGCGGGTCGAGTTTCTTTAATTCCTATTCTTATTGCGGGTGCTTGGTTCTGCGCCCATCAGTACGTAAAGCTGGCGAACATTTCAGAAGAGTACGCATACAAAAGTGTGCTGTCGAAATCCATTGTCGGATTCTCTGGGCAGATGTCTAGGGATAATGATTCTGAGAGCGATCATTCGCACTACATCAGGACGGTTCTGGCGGAGATTCATACGAATCCGCTTAGGGCGCAGGGCAAGGCTGATGTCGCGCGAGATAAAATAGGTGAATTTGATGGGGCTGAGAAGCTCCTGAAGATCCTTTCGGAAGTTCAGAGAATTACAAAGCAGACATAGCATTTGATTAAGTGTGGTCTAGAGGGTGGGTCGGCTTACAGTTCAATGGTTAAACCCTTCATCTTCAGATGACTTGTCGAGGTTGAGGCCTCGCACTTCTAAATTTGGCTATGTCGGGGACGCGAAACGTCCTGCCAGCATGTAAAGACAGCTTGGTTCGCCTGCTAGCTGGGATTGACAGGAATAGAAGGTTCTTCTCCCATCCGCGTGGCAAGCATGAAGCGCGCTCCTAGCTGGTCAGGAGCGGCCTACGTGAGAACCATCAACGGCAGCAAGGAGAGCCTGGTTTTCGGCCTGCGTACCGCGAGCCGAGCCCCGTAGCGGCCGGCAGGCTCCTGGGCAAAATCAAGGAGGAGGCCGTCGCCGTCAGGCGGCGGCCGGGGGACATTTGCCGGGGGGGCCTGCCGGTCGCTACGGGGCCCCTCACGCTCACGGGAGGCCCGAGCGGAGGCATAGCCAGATCCAACATGCACCAGAGGCGCTCCCTTCGTTGGGAGAAGAACAAAAAACGGCCAGGTTTCCCCGGCCGTTTCGATCCACGTCGACGCTGGACCGCTATTCCACCGCCAAGCCTTCCACCTTCTGCCAGCCGCGCGGCAGCAGATGGCCACGGGTGGCGCGCGTGCCCAGGTAGGTGTCCAGGTCCTTGAACGACAGGTTCATGGTGCGCGCCCCGCTGCGGACCAGCAGGGTGTTGCCCGGCGACACCGAGACCACCGCCACCACGCGCTCGGTGGCGAGCTTGGCCTTGGGGATGTCGATGATCTTGTTGCCCTTGCCCTTGTCCAGTTCCGGCAGGTCGCTGGCTGCGATCGCCAGCAGGTTGCCCGAGCTGGTCACCGCCACGATGCGGTCGGTATCCGGATTGACGACCACCGCCGGGGTCAGCACCTTGGACCCGGAGGTCAGGTTGAGCATCGCCTTGCCGGCCTTGTTGCGCCCGGTCAGGTTCTCGAAGCGGGTCACAAAGCCATAGCCGTGGGTGGAGGCCAGCACGAAGCGGGTGGTGTTCTCGCCACTGGCCAGGGTGATGAACTGGCTGCCCGGCGCCGGCGAGAAGCGGCCGGTCAGCGGTTCGCCGTTGCCGCGCGCCGAGGGCAGGGTGTGGATCAGGGTCGAATAGGCGCGGCCCTCGCTGTCCAGGAACGCCACCTGCTGGGTACTGCGTGCGCGCACCGAACCCAGCAGGGCATCGCCATCGCGGTAGGACAGGGTGGAGGGGTCCATGTCGTGGCCCTTGGCCGCACGGATCCAGCCCTTTTCCGACAGCACCACGGTCATCGGCTCGCTGGGTACCAGTTCGGTTTCGTCGATCGCCTGGGCCGCACCGCGCTGCACCAGTGGCGAGCGGCGCGCGTCGCCGAACTTCTTGGCATCGGCGGTGAGCTCGTCGCGGATCAGCTTCTTCAGCTTGGCCTTGCTGTCCAGGATCGCCAGGATCTTGTCGCGCTCCCTGGCCAGTTCGTCCTGCTCGCCACGGATCTTCATTTCCTCCAGGCGGGCCAGCTGCTTGAGCTTGGTTTCCAGGATGTACTCGGCCTGGTCCTCGCTCAGCGCGAAACGCGCGATCAACGCCGGCTTGGCTTCATCCTCGGTGCGGATGATGCGGATCACTTCATCCAGGTTGAGGAAGGCCACCAGCAGGCCGTCCAACATGTGCAGGCGGCGCTCGACCTTCTGCAGGCGGTGGTTGAGGCGGCGGGTGACGGTGGTGGCGCGGAACTGCAGCCATTCGCTGAGCAGCATCTTCAGGTTCTTCACCTGCGGACGCCCGTCCAGCCCGATCACGTTGAGGTTGACCCGGTAGCTGCGCTCCAGGTCGGTGGTGGCGAACAGGTGGCCCATCAGCTGGTCGGCATCGACGCGGTTGGAGCGCGGCACCAGCACCACCCGCACCGGGTTGGCGTGGTCGGATTCATCGCGGATGTCTTCCAGCCACGGCAGCTTCTTGGCCCGCATCTGCGCGGCGATCTGCTCGATCACCTTCGACGGCGATACCTGGAACGGCAGCGCGTTGACCACGATGTTGGCGTGTTCCTTGAAGAACGTCGAACGCGCGCGAACGCTGCCGTAGCCGGTCTCGTACATGGTGCGCAGGTCGGCGATCGGGGTGATGATCTCGGCGTGGCTGGGGTAGTCGGGGCCCTTCACGTGTTCGCACAGCGCGGCGATGCTCGCGTCGGGGTCGTCCAGCAGGTGCAGCAGCGCGCTGACGATCTCGTTGAGGTTGTGCGGCGGCACATCGGTGGCCATGCCCACCGCGATGCCGGTGGTGCCGTTGAGCAGCAGGTGCGGCAGGCGCGCCGGCATCCAGGTCGGTTCTTCCAGGGTGCCGTCGAAGTTCGGGGTCCAGTCGGTGGTGCCCTGGTTGATCTCGCCCAGCAGCACTTCGGCGATCGGGGTCAGCTTGGATTCGGTGTAACGCATCGCCGCGAACGACTTGGGATCGTCGGTGGAACCGAAGTTGCCCTGGCCTTCGATCAGCGGATAGCGGTAGGAGAACGGCTGGGCCATCAGCACCAGCGCCTCGTAGCACGCGCTGTCGCCGTGCGGGTGGTACTTGCCGATCACATCGCCCACGGTGCGCGCGGACTTCTTCGGCTTGGAGGCGGCATTGAGGCCCAGCTCGCTCATCGCATAGATGATGCGGCGCTGCACCGGCTTGAGGCCGTCGCCGATGAACGGCAGTGCGCGATCGAGCACCACGTACATCGAATAGTCCAGGTACGCCCGTTCGGCGTACTCGCGCAGGGGCAGCTGTTCAAAGCCGTGGAAGGCGGGGCGGGCAAGATCGGTCATGCGGGATTGTTACCTGTGGCAAGGGACGGCGACGGCTGTCGCCCTCGCAGCGGTCGATTATCCGGATGCGGCCGGGGATGCCAAGCCGCGTGATGGATTCAGGGGGTGTCCGCTGCGTGCCAGGTAGCGCCCCGGAGGGCAGCCGAAGTGGCGGCGGAACACGGTGACGAAGGCGCTGGGGCTGCTGAACCCCAGTTCGTGGGCGATGTCGGACACGCTGCGGCCGTCCGACAACCGGCGCAGGCCTTCGGCCAGACGGGCCTGCTGGCGCCACTGGGCGAAGCTGAGCGTGGTTTCGTCGCGGAAGTGCCGGGTCAGTGTACGCGGCGACAGCCCGGCCCAGTGCGCCCATTGTTCCAGGCTGCGGCCGTCGGCCGGCGCGGCGATCAGCTGCGAGGCGATCCGCAGCAGGCGCCGGTCCTGCGGCATCGGCAGGTGCATGCGCTGGCGGGGGGCGTTGCGGATCTCGTCGAGCAGCACCTCGATCATGTGCTGCTGGCGCAGGTCGGTGCCGGCGCCGGGCACCCAGCGCGTTACCCGCGCCGCCAGGGCCTGCAGCAGGTCGGAGATGGCCACCACGCACGGTTGCTCGGGCAGGTCGTGGGCGGCCGCTGCGGTGACGATCAGGCCCCAGCCCCGCAACGGCCCGGAAATGCCCACGGTGTGGGGCTCGCCGGGCGGCATCCAGCCGGCGCAGCCCGGCGGCAGCGACCAGTTGCCGTGGCGGGTACGGATGTTCAGCAGGCCGGCCTCGACGCTGATCAGCTGGGCGCGGCGATGTTGGTGCCAGTCGATTTCCCGGTCCAGCCCGCGCGCGCTCTCGATCTGGAAACCGAGCACGGCCTGGCCATCGTCGCGTTCGAGCCAGTCCAGCACGTCATGCCGCACCTGGGCGGGCGGGAGGGCAACGGCCTGTTCTGGCCTGAAAACGTTATTCATTGTCCAGATTGTAATACCGGGCCACTGGAACAGACCATTAAGGTGGGCGCCCCTGCATTGTTCTGCTTGCTGCAACACAGCATTTTGTTCCAGATTTAATATTTCCATTGAGAAATATATTTTTTGGAAGTAAAGTGCCGCCCCATGATGATCTGTCCTGAAACCACGCCTCCCAGCTTCGGTCTGCTGTTGCGCCAGGTGCGCGACGGCCTGGTCCGTCAGCTCGACACGACGATGGCCGAGGAAAACCTCGGCATTGGTTTCACCCACTACCTCGGTTTGAAGGTGCTCTCGGCCAAGGCCCCGTGCACCGCCAACGAGTTGGCCCAGGCCCTGGACCAGGTGCCCAGCGCGGTGACCCGGCTGCTGGACAAGCTCGAAGCGATGGGCTGTGTGCGGCGCGAGCCACATGCCCAGGACCGGCGGGCACTGCAGATCGTGCTGACCGACGAGGGCCGCCAGTTGTGGGCCCGGCTGAAGCAGCGCGGCGACCAGACGATGAACGACGCCATGCGCGATTTGTCCACCGACGAGCGCGCGCAGCTGCTTTCCCTCATGACCCGTGTACGCGACTCCCTGATTACGCCATGACCACCTTCCCCGATCGCATTACTTCGTTACGCCCGCTGCTGGTCTCCGCGCTGGCGTTGGCCCTGGCCGCCTGTGCCAGCAGCGGCGGGCTCGAGCCCAGCGGCCGGTTGCTCGATGTCGACCGCCTGCAGACCCAGCGCACCCTGGCCGCCGATGGCCTGAGCCAGCCCGGCTGGCCGGCCACCGACTGGTGGCGCGCGCTGGGCGACCCACAGCTGGACGCGTTGATCGCCGAAGGCCTGCAGCGCAACCCGAGCCTGGACGCAGCCGATGCGCGCCTGCGCCAGGCCCGCGCGCAGATCGGCACCGCCCATGCCGAGCGCCTGCCCAGCGTGTCCGCTTCCGGTGGCTATACGGGGGTGCGCCTGCCCGAATCGATGGTCGGCGACGAGCTTGGCGGCAGCTATGCCGGCAGCGGCCAGGCCTACCTGAGCTTCAGCTACGGCATCGATCTGTGGGGCGGCAAGCGTGCCGCCTGGGAAGCGGCCGTGGACAGCGGCCATGCCGCCGAAGTGGACGCCCAGGCCGCGCGCCTGAACCTGTCGGCGGCCATCGCCGAGGCCTACGCGCAACTGGGCTATGCCTGGGCGCTGCACGATGTGGCCGGCGAAGAACTGGCGCGCGCGCAGAAGACCCTGGAGCTGACCGCCCAGCGCCGCCGTGCCGGGATCGACAGCGACCTGCAGACCCGCCAGGCCGAAGCGCGCATTCCCGCCGCGCAGCAGCAGCAACAGGCCGCCCAGCAGCAGATCGACGAGGCCCGCACGGCGCTGGCCGCGCTGGTCGGGCAGGGCCCGGACCGCGGCCTGCAGATCGAACGCCCGCGACCGCTCAACCCGCTGGCCCTGCAGTTGCCCGGCGTGCTGCCCAGCGAACTGCTCGGCCGCCGTCCGGACATCGTGGCCGCGCGCTGGCGGGTGGAGGCGGCCAACCGCCAGATCCACGCGGCCAAGGCGCAGTTCTACCCCAGCCTCAACCTGACCGCGCTGGGCGGGGTGGTGTCCAGTGAAGTGGACCAGCTGCTCAAGAGCGGTTCCACCTTCGCCTTCCTCGGCCCGGCACTGAGCCTGCCGATCTTCGACGGCGGCCGCCTGCGCGCCAACCTGGACAAGACCGACGCGCAGTACGACCTGGCCGTGGCCGACTACAACCAGTCGGTGCTCAACGCGCTGCGCGATGTGGCCGACCAGGTCAACGCCGTGCGTTCGCTGGCCAGCCAGGCCGCCGCCCAGCAACAGGCGCTGGACACCGCCCGCGCCGCGCACGACCTGGCCGGGCAGCGGTACCGCGCCGGGATCGGCAGCTACCTGGAGGTCCTGGCGGTCGAAGAGCAGCTGCTGGCGTCGCAGCAGCGGCTGGCCGACCTGCAGTCCCGGCAGATCCTTGTTTCGGTGCGGCTGAGCCAGTCGCTGGGCGGTGGTTTCACCCCGTCCGGCGATACCGCCACGCGCGCCACCGCCCCTGATTCCACGCATTCCTGAGACGCCTTCCATGAGCCAGACATCCGCTCCCGCTGCCGCCCCGGCAGCTCCCTCCCGTCGCGGCAAGCTGCTGCGCGGCCTGTTGGTCATCGTGGTGCTGCTGCTGGCCGCGCTGGCCCTGTGGTACTTCATGTTCGGCCGCTGGTTCGAAGAAACCGACGATGCCTATGTGCAGGGCAACCAGGTACAGATCACCCCGCTGGTGAGCGGTACCGTGGTGTCGATCAACGCCGATGACGGCATGCGCGTGGCGCGCGGCCAGCTGCTGGTGCAGCTGGACCCGGCCGACACCGAAGTGGCCCTGCAGCAGGCCGAAGCCAACCTGGCCAAGACCGTGCGCCAGACCCGCGGCCTGTACCGCAGCGTGGAAGGTGCCCAGGCCGAATTGAACGCGCGCCAGGTCACCCTCAAGCGCGTGCGTGAGGATTTCAACCGGCGCAAGGGGCTGGCCGCCACCGGCGCGATCTCCAACGAAGAACTGGCCCACGCCCGTGACGAACTGGCCGCCGCCGAAGCAGCCGTGGCCGGGTCGCGCGAAACCTTCGAGCGCAACAACGCGCTGGTCGATGACACCGTGATCGCCACCCAGCCGGACGTGCAGGCCGCCGCTGCGCAGCTGCGCCAGGCCTACCTCAACAACGCCCGCGCGGGCATCGTCGCGCCGGTGGCCGGGTATGTGGCCCGTCGTTCGGTGCAGGTGGGCCAGCGCGTGCAGCCGGGCAATGCGCTGATGGCGGTGGTGCCGACCGAACAGATGTGGGTGGAAGCCAACTTCAAGGAAACCCAGCTGCGCCACATGCGCCTGGGCCAGGAAGTGGAGCTGCGCTCGGACCTGTACGGTGGCGATGTCACCTACAAGGGCCGCATCGACAGCCTGGGGCTGGGCACCGGCTCGGCGTTCTCGCTGCTGCCGGCGCAGAACGCCAGCGGCAACTGGATCAAGATCGTGCAGCGCGTTCCGGTGCGCATCGCCATCGATGCCAAGCAGCTGGCCGAACATCCGCTGCGCATCGGCCTGTCGATCAAGGCTGAAGTCAGCCTGCGCGACCAGAAGGGCACCGTGCTGCCGACCGAAACCGCCAAGGGCCAGGTGTTCGACACCGATGTCTATGCCAAGCAGCTGCACAGCGCCGACGATGTGATCCACAAAATCATCCAGGGCAACCTGCCGCAGCAGGCCAAGGCGAGCTGAGGCCACCATGTCCGCACAAGCTCCCGCCGCGCCCGGCACACCGGGCGCGCCAGGTTCGGCGGTCGGCTTCACGCCGGCCAATGTCGCCCTGTGCACCGCCGGCCTTGCGATGGCCTCGTTCATGCAGGTGCTCGACACCACCATCGCCAACGTGTCGCTGCCCACCATCGCCGGCAACCTCGGCGCCAGTTCGCAGCAGGCCACCTGGGTCATCACCTCGTTTGCGGTCAGCACGGCCATCGCGCTGCCGCTGACCGGCTACCTCAGCCGCCGCTTCGGCGAGACCAAGCTGTTCGTGTGGGCCACGCTGGCCTTCACCATGGCCTCGCTGCTGTGCGGGCTGGCGCAGAGCATGGGCATGCTGGTGGTATCGCGCGCGATCCAGGGGTTCGTGGCCGGGCCGATGTACCCGATCACCCAGAGCCTGCTGGTGTCGCTGTACCCGCGCGAGAAACGCGGGCAGGCGCTGGCGCTGCTGGCGATGATCACCGTGGTGGCGCCGATCGCCGGCCCGATCCTGGGCGGGTGGATCACCGACAACTACAGTTGGGAATGGATCTTCCTGATCAACGTGCCGCTGGGCATCTTCGCCGCGCTGGTGGTGGGCAACCAGCTCAAGGGCCGCCCGGAGCATATCGAAAAGCCGAAGATGGACTACGTCGGCCTGATCACCCTGGTGATCGGCGTGGGCGCGCTGCAGCTGGTGCTGGACCTGGGCAACGACGAAGACTGGTTCAGTTCGGCCAAGATCGTGGTGCTGGCCTGCGTGTCGGTGGTGGCGCTGGCGGTGTTCCTGATCTGGGAGCTGACCGACAAGGATCCGATCGTGGACCTGCGGCTGTTCCGCCACCGCAATTTCCGCGCCGGTACGCTGGCGATGGTGGTGGCCTATGCAGCGTTCTTCGCCGTGGCCCTGCTGATTCCGCAGTGGCTGCAGCGCGACATGGGCTATACCGCGATCTGGGCCGGCCTGGCCACCGCGCCGATCGGCGTATTGCCGGTGATCATGACCCCGTTCGTGGGCAAGTATGCCTCGCGCTTCGACATGCGCATGCTGGCCACCATCGCCTTCGTGTTCCTGTCCTTCACCAGCTTCCTGCGCTCGGGTTTCAACCTGCAGGTGAACTTCGGCCACGTGGCCGGCATCCAGCTGATCATGGGCATCGGCGTGGCATTGTTCTTCATGCCGGTGCTGCAGATCCTGCTGTCGGACCTGGACGGGCGCGAGATCGCGGCCGGTTCGGGCCTGGCCACGTTCCTGCGCACCCTGGGCGGCAGCTTCGCGGCGTCGCTGACCACCTGGCTGTGGGCACGGCGCAGCCAGGAACACCACGCGCACCTAACCGAACACATTTCCGGCTACACCCCGGGGATGCAGGACCAGGTGGCCGCGATGGGGCAGGGCGACCTGCAGCATGGGGCGGCGGCGCTGAACAACATGATCAACCACCAGGCCTCGCAGATGGGTTTCAACGACATCTTCTTCCTGTTGGGCTGGATCTTCCTGGCCATCATCACCTTCCTGTGGCTGGCCAAGCCGCCGTTCGGTGCGGGGGCGGGTGCGGCTTCGGCCGGTGGGCATTGAGGCGGTGTTGAGCTGAAGCGAAAAACCCGCCGAAAGGCGGGTTTTTCGTTGGCGCCACGCACGGTAGTGCCGGCCGCTGGCCGGCTCCTCATACCTCCATGGTGAAGAGCAGCGTCTTGCCTTTCCCTGTGGGAGGAGGACGGGCAGCTCCATGCAGGACACGCCGCAAGTCCCGCTCCGCGGCCCGGCCCAGCCCCTGGCGGCACCGGGTTGCGTTGCTGTTCCATGGTCACCGGCCCACTGTCTGGGGCGGGGGGGTGTGGGTTCGCGGGACCGTTGGGCGCCATGGATGGCGCTCACGAGCCTCCAGGGATGGATTCACGGCGTGTCCCGCGAACCCACACACCCCCGACCAGCCCGTCGCAGGCGCAGAAGCAACGCTCTGGTTCTGGCTTCTAAAAAGAAAAATCCCAAACCCCAGACATGAAAAAACCCGCTTGCGCGGGTTTGATCATTTGCTGAGTCGTGGTGCCCAGGAGAGGACTCGAACCTCCACGAAGTTGCCCCCGCTAGCACCTGAAGCTAGTGCGTCTACCAATTCCGCCACCTGGGCGACTCAGGAGACGAATTCTGCGGGAGAACCAGGAATGTGTCAACACGATGTCGCGGGAAATTTCGATGTTCGCGCGCTGCCGCGGCATCGCTCTCCCTGTCGCGTGAATCGTGCGCCCTGCCAGGTGCATGGCAGGGAACCGCAGAAACGAAAAAACCCGCTTGCGCGGGTTTGATCATTTACCGAGTCGTGGTGCCCAGGAGAGGACTCGAACCTCCACGAAGTTGCCCCCGCTAGCACCTGAAGCTAGTGCGTCTACCAATTCCGCCACCTGGGCGACTCAGGAGGAGAATTATGCGGAAGCATGCGAGGGCTGTCAACGCAGGGTGAAACAATCGGCTGCCGGGCAGCGGCATCGACCGCAGGCGGTGGCCCTTGACCGGGCCGGCGCCGGCTGAGAATACTCCCTGGACCTCGCAGCAAGGCGTTCGCATGGCCCTTCCGATCCTGCACTTCCACCCGCTGTCTTCGTGTTGCCACAAGGTGTTGATCGCCGCCCGCGTGCTGGGCGTGGCGCTGGACGAGCAGCTCCTGGACCTGGGCGATCCTGCGCAACGCGCGGCCTTCCTGGCGCTGTGGCCGGTCGGTAAGATGCCGCTGCTGGTGGATCAGGGCCGGCCGGTCGCCGAGACCAGCATCATCATCGAGTACCTGCAGCTGCACCACGCCCACGGGGAGGCGCGGTTGATTCCCCAAGATCCGGCGCAGGCGCTGGAGGTGCGGTTCTGGGACCGGTTTTCGGACCTGTACGTGATGACGCCAATGCAGGCGCTGACCGCAGCGCTGCTGCAGCCCGACGCGCCGCCCGAAGCGGCCGACGCCGCGCGCGCGACATTGCTGAAAAGCTATGCGCTGCTGGACCAGCGGCTGGAGGGGCGGCGCTGGTTGGCCGGTGATGGGTTCAGCCTGGCCGATTGCGCCGCCGCGCCGGCGTTGTTCTACGCGGTGACCTATGTGGCGCTGCCCGACGCGCATGCGGCGCTGGCGGCGTACCTGCAGCGCCTGATGGCGCACGACGCGGTGGTGGCGGTGGTCGAGGCGGCGCGGCCCTGGTTCAAGTACTTCCCGGGCCGGGCGGGGCTGGCGCGTTGCTACTACGATCCGGATGCCTAGCCGTGCGGCCGCGCCGGAAACGAAAAAACCCGCTTGCGCGGGTTTGATCATTTACCGAGTCGTGGTGCCCAGGAGAGGACTCGAACCTCCACGAAGTTGCCCCCGCTAGCACCTGAAGCTAGTGCGTCTACCAATTCCGCCACCTGGGCGACTCAGGAGGGGGATTCTGGGCATGTGCCGGGCACTTGTCAACGCTTTTCCGAAAAATTTTCACAAACCTGCATGTGCACGCGCGCTGACCCACTCTGCACACCTTCAGCGGTTACCATGGGGGTCGATGAAAACAAAGAAACCGACCCGGGGCGCGAAAGCCCCCAAGTCCCCGGCGCCCCAGGCAGCCGGTCCGTCGGGCAAGCCCCGCGCTGCTGCCAAGCCTGGCAAGCTGCCGCCCTGGATGCCCGAATCCATGACCCAACCCGTCGCACCGCGTGGCGGCAAGCGATCCGGCCCCAGGCCGGACGCCGCTGCCCCCGTCCCGACCCGCCGCCGCCCGCATCCGACGCTGGCCGATGGCGAACTGATCGATCCGCATGCCGCCCGCGAAGCTGAACGTTACGCGCAGCCGATCGCCAGCCGCGAGGCCATCCTGCAGTTGCTGGAGCGTTGCGACGGCCCGCAGACCGCCGAGGAAATCGGCGTCCACCTGGGCCTGACCGAACCCGACCGCGCCGATGCGCTGGGCAAGCGCCTGGGCGCGATGGTGCGCGACGGCCAGCTGGTGCAGAACCGCCGCGGCGGCTTCGCCCCGGTGCAGGCGACCAACCTGATCACCGGCGTGGTCATCGCCAACCCGGAAGGCTTCGGCTTCCTGCGCCCGGTGGAAGGCGGCGACGACCTGTTCCTGCCGCCGTATGAAATGCGCAAGGTGATGCACGGCGACCGGGTGCTGGCCAACGTCACCGGCATCGACCGCCGCGGCCGCCGCGAAGGCAGCATCGCGCGCGTGCTCGAACGCGGCATGACCCGCCTGATCGGCCGTTTCAGCGTCGAGTTCGGCATCAACTACGTGGTGCCCGACGACAAGCGCGTGCAGCGCAACGTGCAGATCCCGCCGGACCAGACCGGCGATGCCCGCGACGGCCAGCTGGTGGTCTGCGAGCTGACCCAGGCCCCCGATACCCGGCGTCCGCCGATCGGCCGCATCATCGCGGTGCTCGGCGACAAGCTGACCGCCTCGCTGATCGTGGAAACCGCCATCCATGGCCATGAGCTGCCGTTCGAGTTCCCGCAGGAGGTGCTCAACGAAGCCTCGGCGGTGCCGCTGGTGGTCGAGCCGGACATGATCGGCGGCCGCGTCGACCTGCGCAGCACGCCGCTGGTCACCATCGATGGCGAGGATGCCAAGGACTTCGACGACGCGGTCTACTGCGAACCCAACGCCGAAGGCTTCCGCCTGGTGGTGGCCATCGCCGACGTGTCCAACTACGTGCGTCCGGGCACCCCGCTGGACGATGAAGCGCAGAAGCGCGCCACCTCGGTGTACTTCCCGGGCTTTGTGGTGCCGATGCTGCCGGAGACCCTGTCCAACGGCATCTGCTCGCTGATGCCCAAGGTCGACCGCATGTGCTTTGTCTGCGACATGCAGGTCAACCGCGATGGCGAGGTGATCCACTCGCGCTTCTACGAAGCGGTGATGAACTCGCACGCGCGCCTGACCTATACCCAGGTCTGGCAGGCGGTGGGCGAGAACGACGTGGCCGTGCGCAACCAGATCGCCGCGGTGCTGCCCCAGGTCGAGCGCCTGCACCAGCTGTACAAGGTACTGGCCAAGGCGCGCACCCGGCGCGGTGCGATCGAATTTGAATCCTCCGAAGTGCGCTTCGTGCTGGACAACACCGGCGAGGTCACCCAGGCCGGCATGCTGGTGCGCAACGATGCGCACAAGCTGATCGAGGAATGCATGATCGCCGCCAACGTGCAGGCTGCCCGGTACCTGCTGCACAAGCAGGTGCCGGCGCCGTTCCGCGACCACGCCAAGCCGCCGGAAGCCAAGTACGACGACCTGCTGGAGTTCCTCAAGGAATTCAAGCTGAGCCTGCCGCCGTGGTCCAAGGTGCAGCCGGGCGATTACACCAAGCTGCTCAAGAAGGTGCGCGAGCGCCCCGACGCGGCGCTGCTGGAATCGGTGCTGCTGCGCAGCCAGAGCCTGGCGGTGTATTCGCCGGACAACCAGGGTCACTTCGGCCTGTCGCTGGATGCGTATGCGCATTTCACCTCGCCGATCCGCCGCTACCCGGACCTGCTGGTGCACCGTGCGATCAAGCATGCGCTCAGTGGCGCGGCCGTGGACAAGTTCACCTATTCACCGCGTGAGATGGCCGCGCTGGCGCTGCAGTGCTCCGAGCGCGAGCGCCGTGCCGACGAGGCCGAGCGCGAGGTCGACGAGCGGTACCGCGCGGCATGGATGGAAAAGCACGTCGGCGGCCAGTTCGATGGCGTGATCAGCGGGGTGACCAGCTTCGGCCTGTTCGTCGAGCTGGACGAGTCCAAGGTCAACGGCCTGGTCCATGTGACCCAGCTGCCGCACGACTATTACCAGTTCGATGCGACCCGCAAGACGCTCAGCGGCGAACGCCGTGGCAAGGCCTACCGGCTGGGCGACCGGGTGCGCATCCTGGTGCTCAAGGCCAGCATGGAAGAGCGCAAGATCGACTTCCGCCTGGTCGAAGAAAAGGACGACGGTGAGGTCGAACTGCCGCCGCGCGGCCAGCCGGCCAAGCGCCAGAAGCAGAAATATTGATCGCGGGCGGCCGCAGGCCGCCTTCCTTCGGTAGGTACCGACCGTTGGTCGGTACTCCACGTGAGGACCGACACATGAGCCTCATCCCCGAATACAGCGGCGGTTGCCAATGCGGCGCGGTGCGTTTCCACGTCCGCGGCGAACTCACCGACTGCTCGATCTGCCATTGCCGGATGTGCCAGAAGGCCTTCGGCGCCTATTACGCGCCCCTGGTCTCGGTGCGCCAGGTTGAATTCACCTGGACCCGCGGCCAGCCGCGTCGGTTCGCCTCCTCCAACTTGGTCCAACGCGGTTTCTGCGCCGACTGCGGCACCCCGTTGACCTATGAGGCGCCCGACGGGATGGCGGTGGCGGCCGGTGCCTTCGATCAACCGGTGCGCCTGCCGCCCACCGTGCAGTACGGCACCCGGACCAAACTGCCGTTCGTCGACGCCTTGGGCGCATTGCAGGTAATCGACGACGCCGACGACCCGGAGATGGCCTTGCTGCAGGGCCTGGTGTCGTACCAGCACCCCGACCACGACACCGAACACTGGCCGCCCCGCTAGGGTCGCCCCCGGTCGACTGCCGTGGACGGTGATCGGTGCGATGGGGCATGGCCCTGGTCGACGCTGCGGGTTGCTGCAGCCGCTGCAATGCAAGGCCGTCTTCGGCCGGGACAATGCGTTACCGGGCGCGGCAGCGGCAACAGCAGTCGATTGGGATCCGACCCTACCGGTATCGGCCGCTGCCGGGGCAATGGGTTGCCGGGCGTGGCAATGGCCGTGGACCAGGCCCGATCCTGCCGCTGGCAGTGCTGCAGGGCAGGGCGTGAACGCCCGGCGGGGCGGGGCGGGCCTTGATGCTCTACCATTACCACCCCCTGTACCGGTCGTGCCCCCGCAATGAGCAAGCAAAGCCAGTGGATCGTCGGCGTCAACGCCGTCGCCTCTTCGATCGAGAACGATGCCGAGAACGTCCGCGAGGTCCTGATCGAGGCCGGCGCCAAGAATCCGCGTCTGACCGAGATCGAGGAGCAGGCGCGGCGCAAGGGCATCGACGTGCGCAAGGTGAACACCCAGGCGCTGGACGGCGTGGGCGGTTCGGTGCGGCACCAAGGCGTGGCTGCGCGCTACCAGGCCGCGCGCACCTACAGCGAGAATGAACTGGAAGGCCTGGTCGAGGCCGCCGAAGGCAAGGCCCTGCTGCTGGTCCTGGACGAAGTGCAGGATCCGCACAACCTCGGTGCCTGCCTGCGCAGCGCGGCCGCGGCCGGGGCCACGGCGGTGATCATTCCCAAGGACAAGTCGGCCACGGTGAACGCCACCGTGCGCAAGACCTCGGCCGGTGCGGCCGACCGGATTCCGGTGGTGGCGGTGACCAACCTGTCGCGCTGCCTGAAGGACCTGCAGAAGCTGGGCGTGTGGATCTACGGCCTGGCCGGCGAAGCGACCGAATCGCTGTATGCGATCGACCTGAAGGGCAACGTGGCGCTGGTGCTGGGTGGCGAAGCCGACGGCCTGCGCCGGCTGACCCGCGAAAACTGCGACGGCCTGGTCAAGATTCCGATGCCGGGCGATATCGAGAGCCTGAACGTCTCGGTCGCCACCGGCGTGAGCTTGTTTGAAGCGGTGCGTCAGCGCGGGCTGTAAGCCGCGCACAGGCCCGGGGTAGAGCCACGCCACGCGTGGCTGAGCGGCGCCGGAGATCCAGAAGCAGCCACGCATGGCGTGGCTCTACCTGCGTCGGGAGCGAGATCAGCCCGCGTTCCCCCCCAACGCCTTGAACAACGTCACATCGTTGATCAGCTGCCTCTGTTTCACCGACGCCAGCGCCAGTTCGGCGTCGCGGCGGGTCTGCTGCGCTTCCAGCCAGGTGCGCAGGTCGGTGGCGCCGACCCGGTAGCGCACTTCGTACATCCGTTCGATCTCCACCGCCTGCTCATAGGACGCCTGCGAGGCCGCCACCTGGGCGATGAACTGGGTGCGCGCCGACAGCGCGTTGTCCACTTCCGACAGCGCGGTGTACAACGTGCGGCGGAAGTCGTTGGCGGCGATCTGGTAATCGGTGCCGGCCAGGCGGGTGTTCAACCGGGCCTGGGCGATGTTGAGGAACGGCAGCGACAACCCGGCCCCCAGCGTGGCGACCGGGTTCTTCAGCACCTCCGACAGCGATGTGGCGCCGGTGCCGACGCCTCCGGTCAGGCTCAGTGCCGGGTAATACTGGCGCGCGGTGACCTGGATGCTCTTGAGGCTGTTGCGCAACCGCAGTTCGGCCGCGCGCAGGTCCGGGCGACGCCCGAGCAGGTCGGCCGGCAGGCCTTCGGCGATCGCCGGCGGGGCATTGCCGCGCAACTGTTGGGGTTCGTCGGCCAGCGCCAGCGGCACCCCGTCCAGCAATACGGTCAGCGCGTTGCGGCTGGCCACGCGCTGCTGTTCCAGCGCACTCTGCGCTGCCCGCTGCGCCTCCAGGCTCTGCGTGGCCTGGCGCACGTCCAGCCGCGATACCGCGCCGGCATCGAAGCGCGCCTGCACCAGCTGCCGGGTGCGCTGCAGGCGGTCCAGGTTGGCTTGCCCGGCGGCGATGGACTGGTTGAGGAAGGCCAGCGTCCAGTACTGCGTGGCGACATCGCCGATCACCAGCAATGCGGTGTTCTGCAGGTCTTCGGTGCGTGCCAGGGCTTCCCAGCCGGCGATGTCGCGCTGGGTGCGCAGCCGGCCCCACAGGTCGATTTCCCACTGCAGCGATACGCCGGCCGAACTGTTGCGGTTCCAGTCCGCGCCGTGATCGAGCGGGCGGCTGGCACCGCCGCCGACGCTGCCGGAGGGCTGCGGCCACAGCGCGTTGCCGGCCAGCCCGGCCTGCAGGCGCGCGCGCTGCACGGCCAGGCCTGCCGAGGCCAAGTCGGTGTTGGCGGCCAGTGCACGGTCGATGACCCGGTCCAGGCCGGGGTCGCCGAACCGGGTCCACCAGCGGTCGTCGCGCACGTCGGCGGCGCCGGCATGCGGCAGGGTGTCCACGGCGTCGGTGGGGACATTGCGCGCCGCATCGCCACGGCCGTAGCTGGCCGGCACGGCCGGTGCATCCACCGCGTAACCGCCGGCGCTGACGCAGGCCGACAGGGCCAGGGCGGTGGTGCAGGCCAGGGCCAGGGGACGGGCCTGCAGGAGCAAACGGGTGATCGGGGACATACGGTTCATCATTCGCGCGCCAGCGCCTCCACGGGATCAAGTTGGGCGGCGTTGCGTGCCGGAAGAAAGCCGAACGCCACGCCGATCAGGCTGGAGCAGGCGAAGGCCGCCACGATCGAGGCGGTGGAGAACAGCAGGGTGAAGTCGGGCGCGAACTTGCCGAACAGCCAGCCCACCACCAGCGACAGGCCCACGCCGAGCAAACCACCGAGCAGGCAGACCAGCACCGCTTCGATCAGGAACTGCTGGCGGATGTCGCTCTGGCGCGCGCCGACGGCCATGCGCACGCCGATCTCGCGGGTACGTTCGGTCACCGACACCAGCATGATGTTCATCACCCCGATGCCGCCGACCAGCAGGGCGATCGCGGCGATCGCACTGATCAGCAGGGTCATGGTGCGCGTGGTCTGCTCGATGGTCTGGCGGATCTCGGCACTGTTGCTGAGGAAGAAGTCCTCGCTGCCGTGGCGCATGACCAGCAGCCTGGAAATCGCCGCCTGGGCGGCGTCCATCGGCGTGTGGTCGTCCACCCGCACGGTGATGCTGGACACGTGGCTCTGGCCGAGCATGCGCGACATCACCGTGGTGTAGGGCACCCACACGCTCAGGTTGGTGCTGCCACCGAAACCAAAGCTCTGCCGCTGCGCGACGCCGATCACCCGCAGCGGCACGTTGCCGAGCAGGATCACCTGGCCGATCGGGTTGTCGCCGTTGGGGAAGAACTGGCTGCGGGTGTTCTCATCGATCACCGCCACCTGGGCCAGGCCCTTGACCGCGTCGCGGTCGAAGAAGCTGCCGGCGCTGAGGGTAACGCCCTTGACCCGGAAGAACTGCTCGCCCACGCCGCTGACCTGGGCGGTGGCCGACTGGTTGCGGTAGCGGGCGGTCACCGAGGAGGACACGCTGGGGGTGGCGCTGTCCACATAGCTCTGCCGGCCCAACGCATCGGCGTCGCTGGCCTTGAGCGTCTGCACGCGGGCCGAGCGCATGTCGCCGAAGCCCCGGCCGGGATACACATCGATGGTGTTGGTGCCCAGCGCGCTGATGTTCTGCAGGATCTGCTGCTGGGATCCGTTGCCCATCGCCACCACCGACACCACCGAGGCGATGCCGATGATGATGCCGAGCATGGTCAGGAAGGTGCGCAGGCGGTGTGCGTTCATCGCCAGCAGCGCCATCCGGAACGCTTCGGTGAAGCGGTCGCGCGCGGCCCGCCAACTGTGGCCCTTGCCGGCGGCCACGCTGGGCTGGCGCTGGGCGCGGTAGTGCGGTGCATCGGGGTTGGCGCGGTCGGCGATGATCTCCCCGTCGCGGATTTCGATGATGCGCTGGGCGTGGCTGGCCACGGACATGTCGTGGGTGACGATGATGATGGTGTGGCCTTCGGCATGCAGCTCGCCGAGGATGCCCATCACCTCTTCGCCGGACTTGGTATCCAGCGCGCCGGTGGGCTCGTCGGCCAGGATCACTTCGCCACCGTTCATCAGTGCACGGGCGATCGACACGCGCTGCTGCTGGCCACCGGAGAGCTGGCCGGGCTTGTGCTGCAGGCGGTCGCCCAGGCCCAGCCGCTGCAGCAGCTGCGTCGCGCGCGCGCTGCGCACCGGCCCGGGGCTGCCGGCGTAGACCGCCGGCACTTCCACGTTGCCGCGCGCGTCCAGGTCGCCAAGCAGGTGGTAACGCTGGAAGATGAAGCCGAAATGCTCGCGGCGCAGCTCGGCCAGCTGGTCGGGCAGCATGCTGCCGGTCTCGCGGCCGGCGACCTGGTAACTGCCGCGGGTGGGCCGGTCCAGGCAGCCGAGGATGTTCATCAGGGTCGACTTGCCCGACCCGGACTGGCCGACGATGGCCACGATCTCGCCGGCGGCGATGTCCAGGTTGATATCGCGCAGCACCGCGATGGTGTCCTCGCCGGCCGGGAATTCGCGGCGCAGGTCGCGCAATCGCAGCAGCGGCGCGCCTGCGGAGGGCGAGGTCGGGTTCATCGACGCGTCGCCATGCCCGCGCCGCCCATGCGGATCTGCGTACCGCCGCGGCCGCCACCGGTCGTGGTTGCCGCGCCGCCCTCGCCGACCACCACCTTGTCGCCCTCCTGCAAGCCGTCGAGCACCTCGGCGCTGGCGCCGTTGTTGATCCCCACCTTCACCTTGCGCGGCACCGGCATGCCGTCCTTGTCGGCCACCCGCACCATGTACCGGCCATCTCCGGTCCTGGGCCCCAGCGCCACCGCCGGGATGGTCAGCACGCCCTTGGCCTGCCTGAGCAGCACCGAGACCTGGGCGGTCATGTCGATGCGCAGGCTGCCGTCGGGGTTTTCCACATCGAACAGCGCGTTGTAGTAGATCGCGGTGGTGCTGCTGGAATCGTCGGAGCTGGAGTCCTTCTTGGTGATCGACGCCGGCGCCGGATTGATCTGGCGCAGGGTGGCGTGATATTTGCGGTCCGGGTCGCCCAGGGTGGTGAAGTACACCGGCATGCCGGCCCTGATCTTGCTGACGTCCGCTTCGGAGACTTCGGCGTTGACCGTGACCAGGTCCAGCCGCGCCAGCATCACGATGGTCGGGGCGGTCTGGTTGGCGTTGACGGTGCGGCCTTCCTCGGTCACCACCGCCACCACGGTGCCGTCCATCGGCGCGGTGATGCGGGTATAGGCCAGGTTGGCGCGGGCGGTGTCCAGTTCGGTCTGGCGGCCCTTGATCTGCGCTTCATAGGACTGGATCTGGGCGCGGGCGGTCTTCAACCTGGCATCGGCGGCGTCGTACTCCGCGCGTGAGGTGGCCTCGGCGGCCAGCATCTGCTGCTGGCGGGCGAATTCCAGTTCGGCCTCGCGCAGACTGGCCTGCTGCACCGCGCGCTGGGCGCGGATGTTGTCCAGCGCGGCCTCGGCGTTGAGCACCTGGTTGCGCTGGGTGGTGGCATCGATCTCGGCGATCAGGTCGCCTTCCTTGACGGTATCGCCCAGCTGCACCTTCAGCGACTTGACCTGGCCGGAGGCCTGCGCGCCCACGCTGACCAGTTTGTAGGCGTCGATCACCCCGGTGGCCTCCACGGTCTGGGCGATGTCGCCGCGGCTGACCGGGCTGGTGGCCAGGGCCGGGGCGGCCGGCTTGCGCAGGGACCATGCGACAATCGCGGCCAGCACCACGAACACGGCGATCAACAGCAGCACACGGCCGCGGCGGGTGGTAGGCAGGCGGGGCTTCACGATGATCGTCTACTCGGCGGGCCGCGGGTACGGCGTTGTCAGCATTGTGAAGACCGCCGGCTAGTCACTCAACGCTTGCTCTGTATCAAGTTGTAACCCTGTGCACTGCACCACGTTTCACCACGTATCCGGCGCTGATTCTGAAACATGCGTACGCAAACCAGAGGATGCGGTTCAGGTCCGGACAAGGGATCATCACCGCATGGAGACCAACACCCCGATGCATCGATTGCTGATCGTCGACGACGACCATGACATCCGCCAGCTGCTGGCCGAACAACTCGGCCGCGCCGGTTACCAGGTCAGCACCGCCAGCGACGGCACCGGCATGCGCCAGCTGCTGGAGCGCGAACATGTGGACCTGATCGTGCTCGACCTCAACCTGCCGCGCGAAGATGGCCTGACCCTGTGCCGCGACCTGCGCGCGCGCTCAAGCACGCCGGTGATCATGCTGACCGCGCGCAGCGAGCCGATCGACCGCGTGCTGGGCCTGGAAATGGGCGCCGACGATTACCTGGGCAAGCCGTTCGAGCCACGCGAACTGCTGGCGCGGATCCGCAACGTGCTGCGCCGGACCGAGGCGCTGCCGGCCAACCTGGAACCGCTGGCGATCCGCCGGGCGCGCTTCTCGCACTGGATCTTCGACCTGGAACACCGCCACCTGCTCGATCCCGATGGCCGCGTGGTGGTGTTGTCCGGCGCCGAGTTCCGGCTGCTGCGGGTGTTCGTCGGGCACGCCAACAAGGTGCTCTCGCGCGAACAGCTGGTGGCGCTGAGCAGCGGCCGCAGCTATGAATCGCAGGACCGCGCCATCGACCTGCAGGTCAGCCGGCTGCGCAACAAGCTGGCCGACGACGGCGGCAGCGACGGCCTGATCAAGACCGTGCGCAACGAAGGCTATGTGCTGGCCACCGCGGTGACCCTGGAATGAAGCGGCTGCAGCGGTTCTTCGCCTCGATGGTGGGGCGGCTGTTCGTGATCCTGCTGCTGGGCATGAGCGTGGCGGCGATCGGCGCGACCATGCTGGCCAGCGCCAAGCGCCAGCAGGAGTTCGAACGGCAGAACCTCAACCGCATCGCCGACCGCCTGCAAGGGTTCGTCAACATGCTCGACGGCAACCCGGAACTGCGCGAGCGCCTGCTCGACAGCGGCGGCCCCAGCGTGCGCCGGCTGCCCGAAGGCGCCCGCGTGGGCCGCGCCGACCTGGCCTTGATGGAAGTCCTGGACGACCGTCCCGGCCCGGTGGCGCGCAGCAGGGTGGCTTTCACCTCGTTCCGTTCCTGCCTGCCGCGGTTGCCCGAGTTCCCGCACCGCGACAAACCGCGCAACGGCCCGCCGCGCGAGCGCGACCCGGCCTTCATCCCGCCCAAGTGCCGCATGGTCAGCGTGCAGCTCAGCGACGGCACCGCGCTGCAGCTGGCGCTGGATTCGCCGGCGGTGGCGCACAACGGCGTGCTGGCGGTGGACCCGCTGTTCCTGACCCTGCTGGTGCTGGCCATCGCGGTGCTGGCCTATGTGGTGGCGCGCATGGCCAGCGCG
The DNA here is from genome assembly GCF_057839765.1 of Stenotrophomonas sp. KH_029. Taxonomy (NCBI): domain Bacteria; kingdom Pseudomonadati; phylum Pseudomonadota; class Gammaproteobacteria; order Lysobacterales; family Lysobacteraceae; genus Stenotrophomonas; species Stenotrophomonas sp. KH_029. Next base: position 1,457,131 of record NZ_CM174498.1, read on the forward strand.
CCGCTGCAGCGGCTGGCCGCGGCCGCCGCCGCGCTGGGCGATGACCTGCAGGGCGCGCCGATGCCGGTGACCGGCCCGCTGGAAGTGCAGCGCGCCGCCGAAGCGTTCAATGCCATGCAGAAGCGCCTGCAGCGGCACCTGGGCGAACGCACCCAGATGCTGGCGGCGATCACCCACGACCTGCAGACCCCGGTGACCCGGCTGCGCCTGCGCCTGGAAAACGTCGCCGACGAAGCCCTGCGCGAGCGCCTGGTCGGCGACCTGGGCGCGATGCAGGCGCTGATCCGCGAGGGCCTGGAACTGGCTCGCAGCGCCGAGAGCGCCGAACAGCGCGCCGCGCTGGACCTGGATTCGTTGTTGGAGAGCATCGTCGAAGATGCCGCCGAAGCCGGCGCCGACGTACGCTTCGACCAGCCCAGCGGGGCGGTGCTGATGCTGCGCCCGCTGGCCATGCACCGCCTGTTCTCCAATCTGGTCGACAATGCGGTCAGCTATGGCCGCGCGGCGCGGGTCAGCGTGGACCAGACCGCCGAGGAGGTGGTGGTGCGCATCCGCGACAAGGGGCCGGGGCTGGCCGAGGACGAGCTGGAGGCGGTGTTCGATCCGTTCGTGCGGCTGGAGGGTTCGCGTTCGCGCGATACCGGCGGCGCCGGACTGGGGCTGACCATCGCCCGCGCCCTGGCCGAGAAGGATGGGGCGCGGCTGCAGCTGCGCAACCATCCGCTGGGCGGGCTGGAAGCGGTGGTGCGCTGGCCGGCCACGTTGCGCGCGCCGGGCAGCCGCCCGGGCTGAGTTTTCACGACACAGCGCATGCGGATTTGCCTACTATGGGCAACTTCGCCAGCTTTTTTCTGCATGAGCTCGCCCCTGTTCGTCGCCCGCCCCCCTGCTGCCGCGCCGCCCATCGCGCGCTGCCGCGTGCCTTCTGCGGCAGGTCCGGACGGATGAGTCCTGGGGGGCGCGGCATCCGGTGGCGGCCGGCAGCGCGGTACAGCATCCAGCGCCTTGGCGCGCTGTGGCTGTGGGCGTGCCTGCTGTGCGCGCTGCCGTGGCCGGTCTGGGCCCACGACGGCCCGCCGCCGCTGCGCGACTACGCCATCGACGTGTGGACCTCGCGCAATGGCCTGCCGCACAACTCGCTGCGCGACATCGCCCAGACCCCGGAAGGCCACCTGTGGTTTGCCACCTGGGAAGGGCTGGTGCGCTACAACGGGCTGGATTTCACCGTCTACGACCGCGGTACCCGGCCGGGCCTGCGCGACAACGGCGTGGGCGCGCTGCTGGTGGACCGCGACGGCGCGTTGTGGATCAGCGATTCGCGCGGCAATGTGACCCGGCGCGGGCCGGATGGGGTGTGGAAGGTGTTCGGGCACCAGCCGGACAATCCGCAGGTGCTGATCCAGGCCATGCAGATGGACAGCCACGGCCGGCTGTGGCTGTTGTATGAAGGCAAGGGCATCGGCAGCCTGGACGTGGACGGTCGTTTCACCTACCTGCCGCCGCCGGCCGACGTACCGATGGCGATGAGTTTCACCAAGCTGGTGGTCGATGCGCAGGACCGGGTCTGGGTCGGCACCCTGGATGGCTTGGTGCTGCGCGACAACGATGGCGTGCTGCGCCGCGCCCCGGAAAGCTTTGGCCTGGGCCGCGGCCTGGTGTGGCCGTATCGTGCCCCGGATGGGGTGGTGTGGATCGTCGCCGGCGAGCGCATCTACCGCATGGTCGATGGCGTGCCGCAACTGCAGCACCGCCTGCCCGGGGTGATGCACATCACCGCGATGCTGCAGGACCGGCATGGCGACCTGTGGCTGGGTACCGAGAACCAGGGCCTGCTGCGCCTGTCGCGGCACGGGCTGGAACGGCTGCCGGCCGGGCTGTCGCTGCCCGGCGGGCGCGTGGTCAGCCTGCGCGAGGATGCCGAGGGCAGCATCTGGGCCGGCGCCAACGGCGGCCTGTACCGGCTGCGCGAAACGCTGTTCAGCAGCTACACCGAGCGCGACGGCCTCAGCGGCGATTACATCCGCACCGTGTTCGAGGACCAGCAGCGGCAGCTGTGGATCGGCAGTGCCAGCGGACTGGACCGGCGCGGCGCCGACGGCCGCTTCACCCCGGTTGTCCTGCGCAACAGCGGCGGCAAGGCGCCCTCGGTGCTGAGCCTGGCCCAGGACCACCAGGACGACATGTGGGTGGGCACCTTTGGCGACGGCATCTTCCGCCTGGCCCCGGATGGGCGCACCCTGCGCCGCTACGATACGTCCGACGGCCTGCCCGGGGGCAACATCCGCGCGATGAGCGTGGACCGCCAGGGCGCGGTCTGGGCCGGCACCCAGAAGGGCGTGGTCCGCATCGATGCCCACGGGGTGGAAGTGCCGGCCATTGCCGGCATGCCCGGGGGGCTGATCACCGCGCTGGCGCATGACGCCGAGGGCGCGCTGTGGATCGGCACCATCGAAGGCATCCGGGTGCTGCGCGGCGACCGGGTGCAGGCCATCGACCTGGCCCCGCTCGGCGGCGGGCGCAGTGTCTTCGGCTTCCAGCAGATCGGCGATGCGATGTGGGTCAGCAGCGACCGCGGCCTGTACCGCTGGGAGGAAGGCCGGCTGGCGCGGGTCGGGCTGGAGCAGGGCATGCCGGTGGATACGGTGTTCCAGCTGGTGCCCGACCGGGTCGGCAATGTCTGGATCAGCAGCAACCGCGGCGTGCTGCGCACCGACATGGCCATGCTCGACCAGGTGGCCGATGGCCGCCGGGCGCGGGTGGAAGTGGAGCATTACAACGAAATCGACGGCATGGCCAATTCGCAGGCCAACGGCAGTTCCGGGCCGTCGGCGATCCTGCGCCACGACGGTACCTTCTGGGTGGTCACCGCCGGTGGCCTGAGCACGGTCGACCCGCTGCGCCTGCAACGCTTCCGTGAGCGCCTGGCGCCGCCGGCGGTGATCGAGAGCGTGCAGGTGGACGGCAAGCCGCTGCACTGGCAGGGCAGCAACCACAACACCATCCCCGGCGGGCGCCGGCTCAGTGTCAGCTACGTGGGCCTGAGCTATCTGATGTCCGAGCGGATCCGCTACCGCACCCGGCTGGCCGGGCTGGACCGGGGCTGGATCGAGCGCGGCCAGCAGCGCAGCGTGGAGTTCATCGGGCTGCCGCCGGGCGACTACACCCTGCATGTCTCGGCCGCGCACCCCGGCGGTACCTGGAGCGGCAGCGAAGCGGTGTGGTCCTTCACCGTCGAACCGTTCCTGTGGCAGCGCCGCAGCGTACAGGCGGTGGCGGCACTGTTGTTGCTGGCCGGGCTGATCGCGCTGTACCGCTATCTGATCAATCGCTACAAGGCCAGCAACATCCGCCTGGCGCGGCTGGTGGATGCGGCCACCCGCGACCTGCAGGCGCAGACGGTGAACCTGCAGGCGTTGAACCAGGAAAAGACCGAACTGGCCGATCGCCTGGCGGTGCAGGCCGAACAGTTCGAACGGCAGGCGCGCGAGGATGCCTTGACCGGGTTACCCAACCGGCGCGCGTTCGATGAAACGCTGGCGCGCGATTTCGCCCGCTCCCAGCGCAGCGGCCACCCGCTGTGCCTGGTGGTGCTGGACATCGACCACTTCAAAGAAGTCAACGACTGCCACAGCCACAGCGTCGGCGATGTGGTGCTGATCGAAGTGGCACGGGTGATCGCCTCGGCGTGCCGCGATTCGGACATGCCGGCGCGCACCGGCGGCGAAGAGTTCACCCTGCTGCTCAACGACACCCGCCTGGACGAGGCCGCGCAGGTCTGTGCGCGGCTGCGCGGCCTGTTCCACGACCACCCCGACTGGGCCGGCGTGCCGGGCCTGAAGGTCACCTTCAGCGCCGGCCTGGTCGAACTGGATGCCGACGACCGCACCCCGATGCTGCTCTACCAGCGTGCCGACCGGGCGCTGTACCGGGCCAAGAGCGACGGCCGCGACAGGACCAGCATTGGTTGAACCCGACGGGTTCAATCAATCTGGCTGCGCAGGGCTGCCAGGGGACCGAAGAGCGTTCACCGTGGCCGACGATGTGGCATGCGGCGCGAGGGATCTAGCCGAGCAGGAGCCCCCCTTGAGTCAAGGGGGGGCGCGCCGACAGGCGCAGGGGATGTGGAAGTAAGGCGCCGGGGCCCGCGTTTTGCGCAGCAAAATGTGGGGCGGTAGGGGCGAAGTGCCTACCGCGGCCATGCGTTTGCGATGGTGCAGAACAGCTTGGCGGTCTGCTCGGTGTCATACACCGCGCTGTGCGCCTCGTCCGCGTCCCAGCCCAGGCCGGCGGCCGCCGCTGCGCGTGCCAGCACGGTCTGGCCATAGGCGATGCCGGCCATGGTGACCGTGTCGAACACGCTGAACGGATGGAACGGGTTGCGTTTGTGGCCGACGCGGTTGACCGCGGCGTTGACGAATCCCAGGTCGAAGTGCGCGTTGTGGCCGACCAGGATCGCGCGCTGGCAACCGTACTTCTTCACCGCCGCGCGCACCGGCGCGAAGATGTGGTCCAGCGCGTCCTTCTCGGCCTTGGCCAGACGGAACGGATGGTCCAGGATGATGCCGGTGATCTCCAGCGACTTCGGGTCGATCTCCAGGCCTTCGGCCGGGATCACATGGGCACTGGTGGTCTTGCCCGGGTAGAGCAGGCCGTTGTCGTCCATTTCGATCGGCACCGCGGCGATTTCCAGCAGCGCGTTGCGGTTGCAGTCGAAGCCACCGGTCTCCACGTCGACAACGACCGGCAGGAAGCCGCGGAAGCGGGTCGCCATCAGGCGTTGGGCGGCAGAGGGCACGTCTGCGGCGTCCGCCGGGATGCCGGCGGACAGGGGGAGGGGTTCAGTCATCGCTGCAGTTTAGCAGAGCGGCCCGCCCGGCCCGGTTACACGGCGTGGCGTGCGCTGCGCCAGGCCCAGGCCAGCAGGGCCGCACCGAGCAGCAGCAGGGCCAGCCCGGCGCCGGGCAGGAGCCAGCTCACCGGCCCGGCCGCCAACAGGCCCAGCAGGCCCCAGCCGAGCGGATCGCTGCGCTCGCCGTGCGCCTGCCGGCGTCCGGCCAACAGCGCGTCCACGCTGCAGCGGCCGGCGCCGTGGAACAGCAACGGCAGCAGCATCGCGATGAACAGCAGCGGCAGCTTGAAGTTGCCCTGGCCGCTGTCGGTGATCGCATAGCCTTCGGCCAGGCCGGCCAGCGACGCCCAGTCCGCCGGCCAATGCACGGCGGCGGTGGCCACCACGGTCACGCCGATCAGCATCGCCGCGCTGGCCCGGGTGGCCACGCCCAGCAGCAGGCAGACCGCGCCCACCAGTTCCAGCCAGGTGGCCGCCTGCCAGTTGACCTCGGCCGACAACCAACGCAGCGGCAGCGGGAAGGTGTCCTGGATGCTGCCGAACCAGTTCTCGCCGCGCCATTTTTCCAGGCCCGATTCAAAGAACTCCCAGGCCAGCAGCAGGCGCAGGCCCAGTGGCGCCAGCCACTGGCCGAGCCCGTCCAGGCGGGTGCGCACGGCGGGAACAGCGGTATGCAGCAAGGTCATCGGAGTCACCGTCGGATGGAGTGTGCTGACAAGAGCCGGCGCGGGCGCCGATGGATGCGCCGGTGCGGTTGCCGGTTCAGGCCGCAGTCGGTGAAACCGGTCCAATCACGCCAGCGTCCAGCAGCTGCGCCAGCAATGCCCGGCCGGGGGCTTCCAGCGCGGGCGGGTCCAGCTGGTTCTGCTCGGCCAGCCGCTGCAGGTGCCCGTGGCCGCTGCACGGCGGCATTTCCTCGAACTGTTCCAGCAGTTGCCAGGCCAATGCGCTGAGTTGGGAAAACACCACGTGGCCTCCCGGTTCGCGCCGTGCCAGCAGGAAGGTCGGCTGTGCCGGAGCGCTGTCGGGCTGGTACTGGCGGCCCAGTTGCTGCACCGGCCAGCGGTAGGCCAGCGGCCAGGCCAACGGCGAGCGCTGCAGCGTATCGCGCCACGGATCGCCGCCGGGCGCGGGGGCGGCCAATGCGGGGGCATCCAGGCCCTGCAGGGCCTGTTCCACCCATTCGTAGTGCGCCAGCTCGGCCAGGAACGGCCGCGGCAGTCCGTCCAGGTCCTGCAGCCACTGCACGAATTCGCCGGCCACCTCGGTGAACAGTGGGCTGGCGCAGCGGTATTGGACGAAATAGCGCCGGCACAGCGCGTCCCACTCGTCCTGGTCCAGCACCTGCAGCAGCACCGGGAAGGTGGCGGCCAGCAGGGCCTGCAGGTTGTTGAACAGCAGCTCGCGGTAGACCTGCAGGCGGCGCTGCTCCAACCCGGGCGGTGCCGGCTGGTGCTGCGGATCGCGCAGATGCCGGGTCAGCGCCCATTGTTGCTGCTGCAGGGCCGTGCTCATGCCGCCGCCTGGCCGCGCGCAGCGGCATCGACAATGCGCCGGGCCTGCTGCAGTTCCTGGCACAGTTCGGCATAGGGCGGGAAATTGAAGTCGCGTTCGAGCAGGGTCGGGCGCGGGCCGAAGCGGGCGCAGGCGCGGCGCAGCAGCGCCCATACCGGGTCGATCACCGGGCTGCCATGGGTGTCGATCTTCAGGTCGTCGGCCTCATCGTAATGGCCGGCCACGTGCATGCACACGACCCGGCCGGCCGGCAGGCCGTCGATGAAAGCCTGCGGATCGTAGCCGTGGTTGATGGCATTGACGTAGACATTGTTGACGTCCAGCAGCAGGTCGCAGTCGGCCTCGGCCAGCACCGCGCAGGTGAAGTCCAGCTCGCTCATGGCCTGGTGCGGGGTCAGGTAGGTGGACACGTTCTCCACCGCGATGCGCCGCCCCAGCCGGTCCTGCACCTGGGCGATGCGGGTGGCGGTGTGGTGCACCGCTTCGTCGGTGAACGGCAGCGGCAGCAGGTCGTACAGATGCCCGTCGTCGCTGCAGTAGCTCAGGTGTTCGCTGTACAGCCGCACCTGGTGCTGCTGCAGGAAGCGGCCGACCTGGTCGATGAAGGCCAGGTCCAGCGGGGCGCTGCCGCCCAGCGACAGCGACAGCCCGTGGCAGCTGAGCGGATACCGTGCGGACAATGCATGCAGCCGCTCGCCCCATGCCCCGCCCAGCCCGATCCAGTTTTCCGGCGCGCATTCGAGGAAGTCGAAATCGCCGGCCGGCGCGGCCTCCAGATCGTCGAGCAGGGCACGGCGCAGGCCAAGCCCCACCGCCGCCGCAGGCAGCGGCGGTGGGGCGCTCACGCGGCCGCCCGGGTCAGTGCTTGGCACCGCACTTGCCTTCGCCGCACTTGCCCTCGGCGCCCTTCTTGTCGCCGGCCTTGGTCTTGGCCTTGTCCTTGTCGGCACCGCACTTGCCTTCGCCGCACTTGCCTTCGGCGCCCTTCGTGTCGCCGGCCTTGGCCTTTTCGGCGCCGCACTTGCCTTCACCGCACTTGCCTTCGGCGGCCTTGGCCTCGGTCTTGGGGGCGGCCTGCGCGGCCAGGGCATAGCCCTGCACCAGATCGGTCATCGACAGCGCCGAGGCGGTGCCGGCCATGCCCAGGCCGCCGGCCAGGGCGGCACAGGTCAGCAGGGAAACGCGCTTGTTGGTCTTGTTCATGCAGAAACTCCTTGGAAAGGCCCGTGGGCCAGGGATCGTGCCAGCGGAGCATGCCCGAATGCCGGGCATGCGGGGAACATCAGGCGAGGTATTCGCGTGCCATGACACGGGCGCGGTGCAGCCTGGCCTTGATGGTTTCGGGGGTGGTGGACAGCTGCTGCGCCATTTCGGCGATCGACTGGCCTTCCAGGTCGCGCAGCAGGATCACCTCGCGGTAGTGGGCCGGCAGCGACTCCAGCGCGGCCGCGCAGTCGCGGCGCAGGTCCAGGTCCTCGCGCTGGGCCGCCGGCAGGATCTCTTCACGCAGCTCCTCGTGCCGCCAGTGGCAGCGGGCGCGCTTGAGCCGGTTGCACTCGCGCTTGACGATGCGGAACGCCCAGGAGGTGAAGCATTCCAGCAGGCGCAGGTCGGCCAGCCGTCGCGACACGGTGATCAGGCTTTCCTGCACCGCGTCTTCGACATCGTTGATCACGCAGTGGTATTCGGCATAGCGGCGCAGGTGCTGGCGCGAATGCCGCAGCACGCGTTCCAGCGCGTCGCGGTCGCCGCGGTGGGCGGCGTCAAGTTCGTGCTGGCAGAGGGTCTGCATCGGGTGCTCCGGGATCCTGTCGGGCGTGGTCACAGGATAAGAGCGGGCAGGGGGCGCGGAGGATGCGCGGGGTGACGGACAGAGACAGCTGCGATTCAGTGCCACCGGGCCGATTGCGTCCGGCGGGCCGTTTGCGTCGCGCCTTCACCCCCTTAGGCTCCGCAGCGCCATCCATGGCGCTGAGGGTCTCGGGAGCCCCCACGCCCCACCCAATCAGCGCATATCCGGACCATGGCGCTTCACCGTAGCTGGCCTCCCTTGCAAATCGGCGAAGGCCCAAAAAAGGTTCTTCACCGATTTGCGGGGGAGTAAGTTGCGCGCTAAAGCCTCAGATCAAAGGCAATGACCGACGTATGCGCTGATTGGGCTGGCGCGGGTGGGTTGGCGGGACACGCCGTGAACCCATCCTTGGGGGCTTGGCGAAAACATCCATGTTTTCGACAGTCCCGCCAACCCACCCACGCCAACCCTTCACACATGGCTGGCACGCATGGAAAAGCGTAGGTCCGAGTCACGCTCGAACAGCGTGATGCCGAGACGATGCGTGTCCGACCATGGGTCGGACCTACCTGTGATGGGGTTGCCAGGAGCTGGAGCAACCTCAGACCGTGGTCGGGCAGCTGTTGCTGTTGCCCGTGATTTTGATCTTGATCTACCTCCCCCTTGGAGCGAGCCGAGCATCGCAGCGGCAGCGGGGGCGAAGAGGCGCGGGCCAAGCATGAAGCGTGCTGAGGGATGTGCGGCAACACATGGGCGCGTGGCGACGCGTTGGAGCGACCGGCGCCCGCTGGTCTGGGGGCGCGAGCGCAGCGAGTTCCGCACCGTCCCTTGCCGACGCGAGAAGCGCAGGGCACCGGCGGGCGTAGCCCGACGGCGAGCGGACGGGGGCGTGTTCTTTGGTTACTTTCTTGCACGAGCAGGAGCGGCGTGGAACAGCGTAGCTGGCCCGTAGGGGGGCGCACAGGGATGTGCGCCATCAGAAAGTGACTCGCGCCCCGCAGGGGCACGAAACGCTTTTGAGGTTGTCCGCGAAGCGGAAACAGCAATGCCAATGCCAATGCCAATGCATCCGGACAATGGCCGGCTGTAGTCCCGCACATAGGCGAAGAACCAAAGAAAGGCCGATACCTCGGTATCGGCCTTGAGCATCCAGCAGTGCCCGGCGGGTGGCTTACAGCTGTTCGCTGCTGGTTTCGTCGCGCTTCTCGCGCGGCGGCAGCGCCTGTTCGCCATGCACCAGGAACCAGACGTTCTCGGCGATGTTGGTGGCGTGGTCGCCGACCCGCTCCAGGTTCTTGGCCATGAACAGCAGATGGGTGCACGGGGTGATGTTGCGCGGGTCTTCCATCATGTAGGTGAGCAGCTCGCGGAACAGCGCGGTGTACTGCGCATCCAGCCGGGCATCGTCGTCGCGCAGTGCCAGCGCGGCGGCGGCATCGTTGTCGCGGTAGGCGTCGATGGCACGGCGCACCTGCTGGGCGGCCAGCCGGCCCAGCGAACGCAGGCCCTGGATCTGCGGCAGCGGCGGAACCTTGTTCAGCGCGATTGACCGTTTGGCCACGTTGGCCGCGTAGTCGCCGATGCGTTCGATGTCGGCCGGAATGCGCAGCCCGGCCAGGATTTCGCGCAGGTCGCGCGCCATCGGGCCACGCAGCGCCAGGCGCATGACATCGTGGCTGATCTGCTGTTCCAGGCTGTCGATGGCTTCATCGTTGGCGATGATGCGCTGGGCGGCGTTCTCGTCGCGCTTCTCGATGACGTCCATCGATGCTTCGAGCTGGGCGACGGCCATCTCGCCCATCCGCACGATTTCGGCCACCAGCCGCTGCTGTTCTTCGTCGTAGCTTTTGACGATGTGGTCGTTGGGAATATTCATGGTGTTCTCGCTGAATCGTTTGAACTGCGGTGGGAACAACGCGGAGGTTCGAGCGCCTGCGATGCCATCGGCCTCGCTGCGGGTGGTCCAGCCCGGCCATCACCGCCCGGCTGTTGCGCCGCGCAGGCCGGCCTGGATCAGCCGAACCGGCCGGTGATGTAGTCTTCGGTCTGCTGCTTGTTGGGCTGGGAGAAGATCACTTCGGTGCGGTCGTGTTCGATCAGGTCGCCCAGGTACATGAAGGCGGTGTAGTCGGACACGCGCGCGGCCTGCTGCATGTTGTGGGTGACGATCACGATGGTGTAGTCGTGCTTGAGCTCTTCGACCAGCTGCTCGATGCGGCTGGTGGAAATCGGGTCCAGTGCCGAGGTCGGTTCGTCCAGCAGCAGCACGTCCGGGCGCAGGGCAACGGCGCGGGCGATGCACAGACGCTGCTGCTGGCCGCCGGACAGGCCCAGCGCGCTCTGGTTGAGCTTGTCCTTGACCTCGTCCCACAACGCGCCCTGGCGCAGCGCCTGCTCGACCCGGTCGGTCATCTCGGCCTTGGACAGCTTTTCGTGGTGGCGGATGCCGTAGGCGACGTTCTCGAAGATGGTCATCGGGAACGGCACCGGCTTCTGGAACACCATGCCCACCTTGCTGCGCAGGCGGTTCATCGGGTACTTCGGCGAGAGGATGTTCTCGCCGTCCAGCAGTACTTCACCGCGCGCTTCCAGCTTGGGGTACAGCGCGTAGATGCGGTTGAAGATGCGCAGCAGGGTGGACTTGCCGCAGCCGGACGGCCCGATCAGCGCGGTGACGCGCTTTTCGGGGATTTCCAGCGCGATGTTCTTCAGTGCGTGGAATTTGTCGTAGTAGAAGTCCAGCCCGCGCGCGGCCAGCTTGATCGGCGCGGGGGTGTGCAGGCTCTCATGCGAGGCCGGGACCACGATGCGCTGCATCGGCACGGCATTGGAAAGATCGTTCATGGCGATGTCCGCGGAAAGGTCAGTCATGGGAGATACGGTTGCGCAGCAGGATGCCGCGCGCGGAGAGGCTGACCAGCAGCACGAACACGGTCAGCACCAGCGCGCCGGCCCAGGCCAGCGTCTGCCAGGATTCGTACGGGCTGCCGGCGAACTGGTTCATCACCACCGGCACCGAGGCCATCGGCTGGAATACATTGCTGTTCCAGTACTGGTTGCCGAAGGCGGTGAACAGCAGCGGGGCGGTTTCGCCGGAGATGCGCGCCAGCGCCAGCAGGATGCCGGTGACGATGCCGGCAGCCGCGCTGCGGTACAGCACCTGTACGGTCACCTTCCACTGTGGGATGCCCAGCGACAGCGCCGCTTCACGCATCTGCGAAGGCACCAGGCGCAGCATCTCGTCGGTGGTGCGCACCACCACCGGCAGCACGATGAAGGCCAGCGACAGGGCGCCGGCGAACGCCGAGAACTGCCCGCCGGTCTGCATCACATACAGGGTGTAGACGAACAGGCCCAGCACGATCGACGGTGCCGAGAGCAGGATGTCGTTGACGAAGCGGACCACCGTGCCGGCCTTGCGGAAATTGCCGTACTCGGCCAGCCAGGTGCCGGCCAGCACCCCCAGCGGTGTACCGATGGCGATGGCCAGGCCGCACATCACCGCGCTGCCGAAGAAGGCGTTGGCCAGGCCGCCGTCCTGCATCGGTGGCGGGGTCATCTGGGTGAACAGGTCCAGGTTGATGCCGGCCAGCCCCTTGGAGGCCAGCGTGAGCAGGATCCAGCCCAGGAAGAACAGGCCGAACAGCGCGGTCAGACAGGACAGCCCCAGGGCCACCACGTTGACGATGCGGCGGCGCAGGTACAGTGGTTGGGCGTTGGCGGTGGACATCAGTTGCCCTCCTTGCGGGCCAGGCGCATCAGCATCAGGCGGGCGATCGCCAGCACCACGAAGGTCACGATGAACAGCACGAAGCCGAGCAGCAGCAGCGCCGAGCGGTAGGTTTCGGTAGCCTCGCCGAAGTCGTTGGCGATCAGCGCGGCGATGGTGGTGCCCGGTTCCAGCAGCGACGGCGACAGGCGCACGCTGTTGCCGATCACGAAGGCCACCGCCATGGTTTCGCCCAGGGCGCGGCCCAGGCCGAGGAAGATGCCGCCGATCACCGCCGAGCGGGTATAGGGCAGCACGATGTCCCAGCTTACTTCCCACTTGGTCGAGCCCAGCGCGTAGGCCGATTCCTTCAGGCGGGTCGGCACGGTCAGGAACACTTCGCGCATCACCGAGGAAATGAACGGGATCACCATGATCGCCAGCACGAAGCCGGCGGTAAGCACGCCGATGCCCAGCGGCGGGCCCTGGAACAACACGCCGATGACCGGCAGGGTGCCCAGGTGGTCGTTGAGGAACGGGGTGATGTATTCGGTCATCACCGGCACCAGCACGAACAGGCCCCACATGCCGTAGATGATCGAGGGAATGCCGGCCAGCAGTTCGATCGCGGTACCGACCGGGCCACGCAGCCAGCGCGGTGCCACTTCGGTCAGGAAGAAGGCGATGCCGAAGCTGACCGGCACGGCGATGACCATCGCGATCAGCGCGGTGACCAGGGTGCCGTAGATCGGCGCCAGCGCACCGAACTTGTTTTCCACCGGATTCCATTCGGAGGAGTAGAAGAAGCTCAGACCCTGCTCCTGCAGGGCATGGCGGCCGCCCCACAGCATCGAGAGCGCGGCGCAGGCCAGGGCGATCAGCACCAGGAACACGGTGGCGATCAGCACCCAGCGGAACAGTCGGTCGTTGCGGGCGTCACGCAGGTCGCGCGTGGACGGTGCGGGTACAGGCTGGGCGATGGCATTCATGGGAAAGGCAGGGGCCCAAGATTAGGTGAGGTAGTGCCAGGCCATGCCTGGCAGAACGGTGTCACGGGGCGAAGCAGCGGACCCGCGCAGTGCGCGGGTCCGCTATGAATCACTTGAACTCGGCGGCCCAGTAGGCTTCGATCTGGGTCACCAGCGGCGCCGGCAGCGGCACGTAGTGCAGTTCGTTGGCCTGCGGCTGGCCCTTTTCGAAGGCCCACTTGAAGAAGGCCAGGGTGTCCTTGCTGCGCTGGGCATCCTTGGGCTGCTTGTGCATCAGCATGAAATTGGTGGCGGTGATCGGCCATGCCTGGTCGCCCGGGGCATTGGTGATGACCAGGTTGAAGTCCTTGGCGCTGGTCCAGTCGGCGCTGGCCGCGGCGGCGGCGAAGGTCTCGGCGGTGGGCTGCACCCAGTTGCCGGCGGCGTTCTGCATGGCCGCATACGGCATGCCGTTCTGCAGCGCGTAGGCCAGTTCGACGTAGCCGATGGAGCCCTTGATCTGCTTCACGTACGAGGCCACGCCTTCGTTGCCCTTGCCACCGACGCCGTCGGGCCACTGCACCGAGGTGCCTTCGCCGACCTTGGCCTTCCAGTCCGGGCTGACCTTGGACAGGTAGTTGGAGAAGTTGAAGGTGGTGCCCGAGCCGTCCGAACGGTGGACCAGGGTGATCTTGCCGTCGGGCAGCTTGACGCCGGGGTTGGCGGCCACGATCGCCGGGTCGTTCCAGGTCTTGACCTTGCCCAGGAAGATATCGGCCAGCAGCGCGCCGCTCAGGCGCAGCTTGCCCGCTTCCAGGCCCTCGATGTTGACCACCGGGACCACGCCGCCGATCGCCGACGGGAACTGGCCCAGGCCGGCCTGGGCCAGCTCTTCGCTGCTCAGCGGCTTGTCCGAGGAACCGAAATCGACGGTGCCGGCCTTGATCTGGGCGATGCCGCCACCGGAACCGATCGACTGGTAGTTGATCTTCGCGCCGGTGGCGGTGTTGTAGTCGGCCGACCACTTGGAGACCAGCGGGAAGATGAAGGAAGCGCCGGCGCCGGAGATCTCGGCGGTCAGGCGGTCGCCAGCGGCCGGGGCGGCAGCGGGGGCATCGGCGGCCGGCGCGGTGGCCTGGCCTTCGGCGCCCGGCTTGCAGGCGGAAAGACCCAGCGCGATGGCCAGGGAAAGGGCGGTCAAGCCAGCCGTGTGCAGTTTCATGCGTCACTCCGTAGCGGGGTAGGGGCCGGTCTTTCCGGCGACGCGACTATGAAATGATGTTTTTGTTACAGCCGTATGACGGCGTGACCGGCAGCACGCAAAAGCCCCGCAGGGCGGGGCTCGGGGGTGGCGCGGTGGCCAAAACAGAAGGCGCGGATCTTGCGATCCGCGCCCCGGCGGCGGCAGGGGAGAGAGGTCCTGCCGCCGCCATTGCCTGTTGCCGGTACCGACCAACGGTCGGTACCTACCGCTGGGTCACTACGATGGTCGTGACGCCGTTGCCGGTGGGCCACCACCGTTGGTGGTGACGGCCGATCAATATTTCAGGTTCTGGGTCCAGTAGGTTTCGATCTGCTTGACCAGGGTGTCCGGCAGCGGCACGTAGTCCAGCTGCTTGGCCTGGGCATCGCCGCTCTTGTAGACCCAGCGGAAGAACTCCTGGGTGGCCTTGGCGTTGGCCACGTTCTTGGGCTGCTTGCGGACCAGGATGAAGTTGGTGGCGGTGATCGGCCAGGCTTCGGCGCCCGGGGCGTTGGTCATGACCAGGTAGAAGTCCTTGGCGCTGGCCCAGTCGGCGCTGGCCGCCGCGGCGGCGAAGGAGGTGTCGCTGGGCAGCACGATCTTGCCCGCGGCGTTCTTCATCGCGGCGTAGGACATCTTGTTCTGCAGCGCGTAGGACAGTTCGACATAGCCGATGCCGCCCTTGATCTGCTTCACGTAGGCGGCAACGCCTTCATTGCCCTTGCCACCGATGCCGACCGGCCACTGCACCGAGGTGCCTTCGCCGACCTTGCTCTTCCACTCCGGGTTGACCTTGGACAGGTAGTTGACGAAGTTGAAGGTGGTGCCCGAACCATCGGAGCGGTGCACGACGGTGATCTTGCCGTCGGGCAGCTTGACGCCCGGGTTCAGCGCGGCGATCGCCGGGTCGTTCCAGGTCTTGATCTTGCCCAGGAAGACGTTGGCCAGGGTCGGGCCATCCAGCTTCAGCGCACCCGGCGCGATGCCGGCCACGTTGATCACCGGGACCACGCCGCCAATCACCGACGGGAACTGGGCCAGGCCGGCGGCCGCCAGTTCTTCGGGCTTGAGCGGCGCATCGGAGGAGCCGAAGTCGACGGTGGCCGCCTTGATCTGGGCGATGCCGCCGCCGGAGCCGATCGACTGGTAGTTGACCTTCTTGCCGGTGGCGGTGCTGTAGTCGGCCGACCACTTGGACATGACCGGGTAGATGAACGAGGCGCCCGCGCCGGTCACATCGGCGGCGTTGGCGGCGAACACGGACGACGCGGCGAGGACGGCAACGGCGGCGCGCGACTTGAAGGCGTGGATCACGGGGTGGCTCCTGGGATGGATGACGGTGCGGGGTTTCCCGCCCGGCGCTCATTCCATAACGGTTCGATGACAGTGCGACGTCTGTCATGTGACGCATGCGTGACAGGGTGGACTGGCCGCGCTTTGGTAACAATCAAACCCGCATTGGAAGGGCGCCTCGCCACGCCCCGGTGACCCGCCGCGCCTGGATTGCGCTGCCCGACGTTACAACGGCGCCAGTGCCGCCGGCACCGGATAGCGGCGGCCGTCATGGCGCAGCACGTAGCGGACCGTGGCCGTGGGCGTGGTGGTCTCCTCGCATTGGCCGTCCACGTCGCGACTGCTGCGCTGGGTGCCGCGCTGCCGCACCACCAGATCGGCATAGCCGCCGGCCCGTGCCGGCCCGATCGCCACGCTGCGTTCGATCTGGACGAAGTCCCCGGCGCAGCGCGTATCCCATTCCCCGTTCATCCGCTCCACCACCAGCGGCGCGGATACCGCGCGCAGCGCACCGGGCTGGTACACGAACAGGCGCAGACTGGTTTCGCCGAAGGGGTTGGGCATGGATGAACCACTGCGATCCACCCGCACGCCGAAGGCGCGGGTGGCGGCATCGAGCTGATAGGCGGCCGTATCCAGCTGCAGGCCGGTGACCCGGATTGCATCGCTGTCCAGCGCATGGGGCACCCGCAGCCAGGCCTGCGGGCGCGCGCTGGCGGTATCCAGCACCATCACCTCCAGGTCGCCGTCGCGCAGGTCCGGCTCGGCGCCCTGGCGCCACACCGGAACGGCCAGCAGGGTCAGCTCCGGGCGCGCCGGCCAGGCCCGGCAGGCGCCTTCCAGCGGCTCACGCACCCAGCCGGCGCGGTCGGGCAGGGCAGTGCCGGGCCGCTGCGCATAGGCGCGTTCGGCCAGCGCGGCGATGGGCCCGGCGCAGTCCTGCGCGTGCGCCAGCGGGGCCAGCGCGCACAAGGCCGGCAGCAGCAGGTTCAACAGCGCAGCGCGCATGGCATCGTTCCGGGATCGGGGCCGTACAGAATAACCGGTGCATATGGTCGGCCTGCGCGTTGATCGCGGCCATGAATCCACCGTTGGCAATCGATAAATAGCACCATATCCAGCGTTCCGGTCAGTCCGTGCTGCGCTGCATCCAGGTGCTGGGCGCAAAACGAAAAGGCACGGCCGAAGCCGTGCCTTTGCTGTGCGCCCCAGGCAATACGTGCCTGGAACCGCCGCTTACCAGAAGAACTGCAGGCGCGCTTCGAGGATGTTCGGGTCGTCGTTGACGAAGGTGCGCGCGCTGGAGCTGTACTTCTTGCTGTCCACCATCACGTAGTTCAGGGCGAACTTGGTGTTGGAGCGCCAGTAGTAGTTCACGCCCACCGTCCAGATGTCCATCTTGCCGCCGAGCACGCCATCGACGATCGGCGGGCGACCGGCAACCGGGTTGGCGTTGACGTTGCCGTCGTTGAGGTCCATGTGGTCGTAACGCGCGCCCAGCTGCCACATGCCGCGGCCCGGCTCGTCCGGCAGGCCGGTGGTCGGGGTGCCGCCCTTGTAGCCCCAGGTTTCGCCGGTGATGTTCCACAGGCCGCTGACGTAGTAGCCGTCGCTGGTGTAGTTGTCGCGGGTGTAACGCTTGGCCTTGCTGGTGTAGTACTCGGCCTGGGCCTTGAACGGGCCGCCGATGTACATCGCTTCGGCACCGATCGTGCTGACCCGGTCGGTGTCGACCAGGTTGCCGCTGTCGACCAGGCGCGCGGTGGCCAGGTCGGCGTTGGGACGGGCGCGCACGCGCAGGGTGTCCGCATCGGTGTCGTAGTCGACATAGCTCAGGCCGAAATGCAGCACCTGGCCCTTGTCGTTGATCGGCGCCCAGGTGCCGCGCGCGCCGTAGCCGCTGCCGTGGGCCAGGTTGCGGGTCAGCTCGCGGCCGAAGGCGCTGGCGGTGACCGACCAGTTCGCATCGCCGACGCTGTAGGCCGCGCCGAGGCGGCGGGCCACGGCATAGGTATTGGTGACCGTGGCCTTGGAGATGAAGTCGTTGTTCTTGGTGCTGGACAGTTCTTCCAGGCTGTTGGGCTGCTTGAACTGGCCGAACTGCACGAAGTGGTTGGCGTTGCCGGCCAGCTTGTACTTCAGGTTGGTGTCCAGGAACTTGTCGGCCTTGGCGTCGTAGCCGACCACCCACTCGATGTTGCCCGGGCCCTTGCCCTTGAGCACCAGCTCGGCGCGGCGCAGTTCGAATTCGCTGTTCTTGCCGTTGGCGGCATCGCCACCGTTGAGGTCGGTCAGATCGTTGTCGAACCAGTTGCCGTCGGCCTGGACCAGGCCTTCGAAGGTGATCTCCGAACCGCCGATCACATCGATGGCCACTTCTGCGTGAGCGGCCGGAACGAACAGCGCAGCCGCCACGGCCGCAGTGAGAAGTTGGCGATGCAGTTTCATGGAGAGTCAGCCTTGCAGGCAGGTGGGAAGTTGCTGCGCAGGCTAAGTAGTGAAGATTGCGTAAATATGACAGTTTCGGACAAACCGTCGCCCCGGCCACCCCTAGGGCCGTCAGGGGGTGCCATTGATGCCTGTCGCAGATGACCGCCCGGTTGCGTGCAGATGGCAGTCGCCGCCGCGATTCAGGCGGCGGTCTTCTGCTTGTACCGGCACAGGTCGCGGATCACGCATTGCGGGCAGTCCGGCTTGCGCGCCTTGCACACATAACGGCCGTGCAGGATCAGCCAGTGGTGGGCATCGAGCAGGAACTGCGCGGGGATGACCTTGACCAGCAGGTCCTCCACCGCCCGTACGTCCTTGCCCGGTGCCAGCCCGGTGCGGTTGGCGACGCGGAAGATGTGGGTGTCCACCGCCATCACCGGCTCGCCGAAGGCGGTGTTGAGCACTACGTTGGCGGTCTTGCGGCCGACCCCGGGCAGGGCTTCGAGGGCGGCACGATCGCGCGGGACCTGGCCGCCGTGGAGCTGCACCAGCATGGCGCAGGCGGCGATCACGTTCTTGGCCTTGGCGTTGTACAGGCCGATGGTGGCGATGTATTTCTTCAGGCCTTCCTCGCCCAGGGCCAGGATCGCCTGCGGGGTGTTGGCCACCGGGAACAGCTTGCGCGTGGCCTTGTTGACGCCGACGTCGGTGGCCTGCGCGGACAGGGTGACCGCCACCAGCAGTTCGAACGGCGAGCTGTACTCCAGTTCGGTCTTCGGGTGCGGGTTGAGTTCGCGCAGGCGGGTGAACATCTCGACCACGTCGGCCTTGGGCATGCGCGCGCTGCGCGGGGCGGGCCTGGGGGTGGCGTTCTTTGCAGCGGTGCTCATCGGGGCGGTTTTCCTGCAGCCTTGGCCCGGGCGCGGGCGAGGATCGCCGCGGCCGCGGGTGGCAAGGTCGGTTTCAGTTCGGGGGTGGGGGCGGGCGGGGCACGGCGCGCGTCACGCTCGGCGGCGCGGCGGGCAAGCCGCTGCGCGCGCTGCTGGTGGCGCGCGCGCGCCGCCCAGGCGCGCTGCAACTGCTGCTGGGCCTGCAACAGCCGGGCCGGCAGTTCCGGGTGGCCCGGCAGCAGGGCGGCGTCGCCGGGGCCGGGCACGTAGTCCATCAGCCCGGCCGCCAGGGCGGCGTCCAGGTCGTCGTCCAGGACCAGCAGCAACAGCCGTGCCGGCAGGGCGGTGTGGGTATCGGGCATGGTTCAGCGGTTCTGGAAGACCGGCGGACGCCGTGCCAGGAAGGCGGCGGTGCCTTCGCGCATGTCCTCGGTGGCGAACATCAGGCCGAACTGGGCACTTTCATATTCCAGGCCCTCGCCCAGCGCGCATTCCCCGCCGACATGGATCGCATCGAGAATGCCGCGCAGGGCCAGCGGCGCGGCGCGGGCCAGTTGCGCGGCCAGGTCGGCCACGCGCGCATCCAGCGCGTCGGCGCCGACCACCTCATTGACGATACCCAGCTGCAGGGCGCGCTGGGCGCTGATCGGGGCGCCCAGCAGGCACAGTTCCAGCGCGGCGGCGCGGCCGCACAGGCGCAGCAGCCGCTGGCTGCCGCCGAAACCGGGGATCAGGCCCAGATTGACCTCCGGCTGGCCGACCCTGGCGCTGTCGGCGGCGATGCGCAGGTGGCAGGCCATGGCCAGCTCCAGCCCACCGCCCAGCGCAAATCCATTGATCCGGGCGACCACCGGCTTGGGCATGCGCTCGATGCGGCGCATCAAGGTTTGGCCGAGCAACGAGAAATCACGTCCCTGAACCGCGCTCAATCCGTTCATTTCGGCGATATCGGCGCCGGCCACGAAGGCCTTCGGGCCGGCCCCGGTCAGCACCACCACGCGCACCTGCGGGTCGGCCGCAGCCTCGGCAAAGGCCGCATCCAGCGCTTCCAGGGTGGCCCGGTCGAGCGCGTTGAGCTTGTCGGGGCGGTTTACGGTGATGGTGCGGATGGCAGCGTCATCCCCGACCAGGATCGGGGCGGGGGCGAGGGGGGCGTCGGCCACGGCGGGGCTCCTGAATAAGGTTAAAAAAAAGTGATGTTGAACTCTTGAAACGAAGTCAGGTCATAGCCTGCGTCGTTAGTGGCGGATCCACGTTGCGGCGGCTATCCTAACCCGTCGCCTCAGGGCGGCCCAACGCGTCCTGAGTTACCACCCCTGGAGAAATGTTTGATGAAGTTGCGTTCTATCGCGGTCGCCGTCGCGGCCCTGGCCCTGACGGGCAATGCCTTCGCCCAGGACACCTCGTCCGAAAAGGGCAAGCTGAGCTATTACTTCGGTTACGACTACGGCAACAACCTGGCTGAACTCACCGCACGCGGCGAGCAGCTGGACATCAACTCGGTGGTCAAGGGCCTGCAGGATGCCTACGCCAAGAAGCAGCCGGCGATCACGGCTGACCAGTTGAAGCCGGCCGTCGAAGCCTTCCAGAAGCGCGAGCAGGGTCGTGCGCAGGCCGCCAAGGCCGAATACGACAAGGCCGCTGCCGAGAACAAGACCAAGAGCACCCAGTTCCTGGCCACCAACAAGGCCAAGGCCGGCGTGCAGGCGCTGCCGAGCGGCGTGCAGTACCGCGTGGTCGAAGCGGGCAAGGGCGCCAAGCCGACCCAGGCCAGCACCGTGCAGCTGGAAGTGGCCGGCCCGTACCCGTACGGCACCCGTCCGGCCGAAGCCCGCCCGGCGCAGCAGATCCCGTCGATCAAGGTCAGCGAAGTCGAAATGAAGGCCATGCGCGAAGTGCTGCTGCAGATGCCGGCCGGTTCGAAGTGGGAAGTGACGCTGCCGCCGGAACAGGCTTATGGCGCCGACCCGCGCACGCCGTTCCCGCCGAACGTTGCGGTCCAGTTTGAAATCAAGCTGATCAGCGTCAAGTAATAAATCAGATTGCAACGACGCGCCGGTAGTTTCTACCGGCGCGTTTTTGTTTGGCGCAACCGGTAATCCGGGCCACGCCTGGACAAACGAAAGCGGTAGGTCCGGGCCACGCTCGGACAAAACGAAACCGGCGGCCCCAAGCCATGCCCGGGTATCGCGTCGCCGGACAGGATCCTGCACAAACCGCGGCCCAATCGCGCTACTGTTGTGCGGTGAAATCCACGGAACATCCCCCCCATGCCATACCCACTCCCTGCATCGGCATCTGCGCGCTGGACCGCGCCGGGTACTGCGGGGGCTGCCTGCGCAGCGTGGATGAAATCGCCCGCTGGCCGAGCATGAGCCGACACCAGCAGCACCACTTCATGCAACAGACCCTGCCGCTGCGCGAGCAGCTGCGGCAGTCGCTGCGTGGGTCACTGGCCGAACATGAGCGCCTGCTGCGCGCGCTGCACCCGCTGGACGCGCCGCCAACCGGCGATGGCTGGAACCGCAGTGAACTGATCGACCTGCTGCCGCCGGGCCCACCGGTGGAGGCGGCGGTACTGGCCGGGATCGTGCCGCGTGCCGACGGCGCCCAGGTGATCCTGACCCGGCGCACCGAAACCCTGCGCCAGCATGGCGGCCAGGTCGGTTTTCCCGGCGGGCGCACCGAGCCGGACGACCGCGATGCGGTGGCCGCGGCATTGCGCGAAAGCGAGGAAGAAATCGCGCTGCCGGCCAGCCAGGTGCAGGTGCTGGGCTACCTGGATCCGTTCGTGACCATCACCGGCTATCGGGTGATGCCGGTGGTGGCGGTGATCGACCCGCGTTTTGTGCCGGTGCCGCAGCCGGAGGAGGTGGCCGAAGTCTTCGAAGTGCCGCTGGCCTATCTGATGGACCCGGGCAACCTGCACCAGATCGAAATCGAACACCGCGGCCGCATCCGCCATGTGCTGGAATACGGCTGGCCCGGACAACGCATCTGGGGCGCCACCGCTGCCATCCTCTACAACCTGCGACGCCGCCTGGAGCAGATTCAATGACCACCGCCCCCTCCGCCTGGACCACCGTGATCGATGTGCCGGCCCTGGCCGCTGCCCTGGGGCAGGGCGATGCGCGCGTGCTGGATGCGCGGGCCGTGGCCAGCACCGCGCTGCGGGTGGTCGATGCGCGTTTTGCGCTGGCCGACCCCGATACCGGGGCGCGGGCCTACGCACAGGGCCATATCGAAGGCGCGCTGCATGCCGATCTCAACGGCGATCTGGCCGACATGGGCAAGCCCGGCCATGGCCGCCACCCGCTGCCGGACAGCGATGTGTTCGCTGCCCGGTTGGGGCAATGGGGGATAGGCCCGGACACGCAGGTGGTGGTCTACGACGCCGCCGATGGCAGCATGGCCGCGGCGCGCCTGTGGTGGCTGCTGCGCCTGATCGGGCATGCCCGCGTGGCGGTGCTCGATGGCGGGCTGGCGGCATGGCAGGCTGCCGGCCTGCCGCTGACCACCGCGCTGCCGCAGGTGACGGCGCTGCCGCCTTACCCGGGCCGCTTCGATGCGCGCCAGATCGCCTCGGCCGAGGAGGTCGCCGCCCGCCTCAAGCACGCGCCGGGCTGGTTGCTCGACGCCCGCGCCGGCGAACGTTTCCGTGGTGAGGTGGAGCCGCTGGATCCGGTTGCCGGGCACGTGCCCGGGGCGGTCAACCGGCCGTTCGCATTGAACGTGCATGACGGGCGGCTGCGCCCGGCCGCGGACCTGCGCGCGGCGCTGCAGCCGCTGCTCGGCAGCCATGCCCCCGAGCAGGTGGTGCTGATGTGCGGTTCGGGCGTGACCGCCTGCCACCTGCTGTTGGCACTGGAAGTGGCCGGCCTGTCCGGCGCGCGGATCTATGCCGATTCGTGGAGCGGCTGGGTCAGCGATTCCTCGCGTCCGGTCGCCACCGGCCCATAACCGCAGTAGGTGCCGCACGGTGCCGGGTAGGTACCGACCGTTGGTCGGTGCAGCTCTGGATAGATACCAACCGGCGGCCGGTACGGCCGGATCAACCGCGCCATTCGCGCAGCGGCACCGCCGCCAGTACCCGCGGCCAGGGGAACAGCGGGCCGGGGTCGCGCTTGCGCGGCACGCGCCGTTCCGGATCGTCGCTGGCCACCTCCTGGCGGGTGTCCAGCCATTCGTGGCCGGCAATATGCACCAGCCCCGGCAGGCGTTCGCACAGGTTCTGCAGCAGGTCGATCAGCGCGGCGATCTGCGCATCCGGGTAGGGCTCGTCCATGGCCTGGTGGCGCGAGTCCAGCCAGTGCGGGTAGCGGCCGGTGTTGACCAGTTCGATGCCGACCGAGCGCGGGTTGTAGCCGCTGACATGGTGGGCGATGCGCTCCACATCGACGTACTGGACGATGCGGCCGTCGCGGTCGATGTAGTAATGCCCGCTGTTGCCGCTGCCGCTGGGGTAGAGCACGCGTTCGCCGTACTGGCGGGCCATCGCCAGGTCCGGCAGTTCGGTGCAGTGGATCACGGCCAGGTCGATGGCCGCGGCGGCGCGCTGCTCCAACTGCCCGGCATAGGGCAGGGGCTGCAGATCGATCGGGGGCGGGGCGCGGCCGGGCATGGGGCGATGCTAGCATTCCGGCATGAACGCTCATATTGATTCCGGCGTGGTGCGTGCATGAGCCGCGGCCACTGCATTCTTTCCCATGGTTTTGAAAGCGGCCCGGACGCCACCAAGGTGACCGCGCTGGCTGAGGTCGCCCAGCGCCTGGGCTGGACCCATGAACGCCCCGACTACACCGACCTGGACGCGATGCGCCAGGTGAGCAGCGTGGGCGACGTGCGCGCCCGCCTGCAGCGACTGCTCGGCCGTGCCAGCGCGGCCGCGGCGCAGGGCCCGGTGGTGCTGGCCGGGTCCAGCCTGGGCGCCTACATCTCGGCGATCGCCTCGTTGCAGGTGCCCACCGGCGGCCTGTTCCTGATGGTGCCGCCGACCACGATGGGCCCGATGCCGGCACTGGATGCGGCCAAGGTGCCGATCAGCGTGGTCCACGCCTGGCACGACGAACTGATCCCGGCCGCCCAGGTCATCGCCTGGGCCCAGGCCCGCTCGGCCAGACTACTGTTGGTCGATGACGGGCACCGGCTGAACAACCACGTGGAGGCTTCGGCCAAGGCGTTCGAGGAGCTGCTGCTGTCGCTCGCTTGAGGTCTGGGGCAACAGCCCCCTTGGCGTTCAAGGGGGCGCGCCGGCAGGCGCGGGGATGTGGGAGAAATGGACGGGGCCCGCGGTTTGCAGGGCAAACCGTGGGGCGCCAGCGCGAATGCGATGGCGCGTCCTGGTTGATGACGGGCACCGGCTGAACAACCACGTGGAGGCTTCGGCCAAGGCGTTCGAGGAACTGCTGCTGTCGCTGTAAGGGAGGGCGACCAACGGCCCTGGTCACGGCCGTACCGACCAACGGTCGGTACCTACCGCCGAGGCGCAGGTCGCACCGGCGGTTGGCCGGTACAGCCGCAGCCCATGGGCCCAACCCACGTCACGTACAATGGCCGTCCCGGCCCTGCGCCGGGCTGCCTGCCGTGCCCGAGGGCACCCCTTCTCCGCTGACCTGCGATACCGATTCCGTGAAATTCTTTGTTTCCTGCGCCAAGGGCCTGGAGTACCTGCTTGCCGACGAACTGTTGGCGCTTGGCCTGGACAAGGCCACCGCCACCATTTCCGGGGTGAATGCCGAGGGCGAACTGCCGCAGGCACTGCAGGTGGTGCTGTGGTCGCGCCTGGCCAGCCGGGTGCTGTGGCCGCTGACCGAGTTCGACTGCCCCGACGAAGGCTCGCTGTACCAGGGCGTGGCGGCGATGGCGTGGGAAAAGCACATCAGCCCCGAGCTGACCCTGTCGGTGGATGCGCATGTGTCCGGTACCGAAATCACCCACGCGCGCTTCGCCGCGCAGCGGGTCAAGGACGGCGTGGTCGACAGCCTGCGTTCGCAGGGCCTGGAGCGGCCGTCGGTGAACACCGAGTTCCCGGATGTGCGCATCAACCTGTCGCTGCGCAAGGGCCGGGCCACCATCTCCATCGACCTGGGCGGTGGCCCGATGCATCGCCGCGGCTGGCGCATGGCGCAGAACGAGGCGCCGCTGAAGGAAAACCTGGCCGCGGCCGTGCTGCTGCGTGCCAACTGGCCGAAGATCCACCGCGAGGGCGGTGGCCTGCTCGATCCGATGTGCGGCAGCGGCACGCTGCTGATCGAAGGCGCGCTGATGGCCGCCGATGTCGCCCCGGGCCTGCAGCGCCACGGCAGCATTCCGCCGAGCCGCTGGCTGGGCTTCGACCGCGATGCCTGGAACAGCCTGATGGAGCAGGCGCGCATCCGCGAAACCGCCGGCCGTGCCGCGCTCAAGCAGGTCATCCACGGCAGCGACGTCGACCCGCATGCGATCCGCGCGGCCAAGGAAAACGCGGAAACCGCCGGCGTCTCGCAGGCGATCTGGTTCGGCGTGCGCGACGTGGCCGACCTGCAGGTGCCGCCGCAGGAAACCGGCTGCGTGGTGTGCAATCCCCCCTACGACGAGCGCCTGGCCGCCGATGCGGTGCTGTACCGCCGGCTCGGCGATGCACTCAAGCGCGCGGTGCCGCAGTGGCGCGCCAGCCTGTTGTGCGGCAATGCCGAGCTGGCCTTCGCCACCGGCCTGCGTGCCGGCAAGAAATACCAGCTGTTCAATGGCGCGATCGAGTGCGCGTTGATCGTCTGCGACCCGATCGCGGTGCCGCAGCGCGACAATGCCGGCCAGCCGCGCGAGCTCAGCGAAGGCGCGCAGATGGTGGCCAACCGCCTGCGCAAGAACATCAAGAAGTTCAAGAACTGGCGCGCGCGCGAAGCGATCACCTGCTACCGCGTCTACGACGCCGACCTGCCCGAGTACGCCGCGGCGATCGATGTGTACGAGGAAGATGGCGGCGCCCGGCGCACTTTCCTGCACGTGCAGGAGTATGCCGCCCCGGCGACCATCCCGGACGTGGACGTGCGCCGCCGCCGCAACGAGTTGCTGTCGGCCGCACGCGAGGTGTTCCAGGTGCCGGCCGAGCAGGTCGCGCTGAAGTCGCGCGAGCGTGGCAAGGGCGGCAGCAAGTACGGCCGCTTCGAGCAGCGTGGCGAGTTCGTGCTGGTGCGCGAGAACGATGCGCTGCTGCGGGTGAACCTGTTCGACTACCTCGACACCGGCCTGTTCCTGGACCATCGCCCGCTGCGCTGGCACATGGCCCAGGAAGCGGTCGGCAAGCGCTTCCTCAACCTGTTCTGCTATACCGGCGTGGCCACGGTGCAGGCGGCGGTAGCCGGTGCGGCCTCCACCACCAGCGTGGACCTGTCCGGTACCTACCTGCAGTGGTGCGCCGACAACCTGGCCCTGAACGGCAAGGGCGGCAGCGCCCACCAGTTGATCCAGGCCGATGCGCTGGCCTGGCTGGAGGCCGAGCGGCACCGCTTCGATGTGATCTTCTGCGATCCACCGACCTTCTCCAATTCCGCGCGCGCCGAAGACTTCGACGTGCAGCGCGAACACGTGCGCCTGCTGCGTGCGGCGGTCGGGCGCTTGAGCCCGGAAGGCGTGCTGTACTTCTCCAACAACTTCCGCCGCTTCAAGCTGGACGAGGAGGCGATCAAGGAGTTTGCGCAGTGCAAGGAGATTTCCGCCGAGACCATCGGCGAGGACTTCGAACGCAACCCGCGCATTCATCGCGCCTGGGAACTGCGCCGCTACGGCGCGTGACCGCCGGGAGCCGACATGGACGATAGCCCCATCCACGCCGACGGGCTGCTGCTGCGTCCCTTCGAGGACGCCGATGCCGCCCCGTTCGCTGCGGCCGTGCGCGAGTCGGCCGCGGGCATGCGGCGCTGGATGCCGTGGTGCTCGGACGACTACGGCGTCGAGCAGGCACTGCAGTGGTTCCAGGCGTGCCGCGCCGGTCGGGCCGGCGATACGGCGTACGAGTACGGCGTGTTCGAACAGGACACGGGCGTGTTCGTGGGCGGGGCCGGGCTGAACGAGATCCGGCACGATCACCGGTTCTGCAACCTGGGCTACTGGGTGCGGCAGTCGCGGCAGGGCCAGGGCATCGCCACCCGGGTCGTGCACGCCCTGGCGGCCCAGGCGTTCGGGCCGCTGCGCCTGCAGCGGGTGGAGATCGTGGTGGCGGTGGGCAACCTGGCCAGCGAACGGGTGGCGGTGAAGTCCGGCGCGCTGCGCGAGGGCGTGGCCCGCAACCGCCTGGTCATCGACGACCGTCCCGTGCCGGCGCACCTGTTCTCCCTGGTTCCCTGACCGCTGCTCCGGTAGAGCCACGCCATGCGTGGCTGGGCCACCGCGGTCCCTGCCTGGCGACCTCCACGCGCGGCAAGCTCCTTCAGCGTCCGAACAGCGCCACCGCCAGCCCGATCACCGGCAGGGCCCAGGCCAAGGGAGCGATCCAGCGGGGCCGGAACGGGTACAGGCCGAAGGCGATCAGCATGCCGCTGACCGTCATCGCACCCAGCCACAGCACCGGACCGGCGGCCCAGCCGTGGTCCCACACGCACAGCGCAAACGACAGGGTCAGCAGCGCCCAGCCCAGCCAGCGCCACCGCCGCATCCGTGCCGGGCTGGCCGGGGTCTTGCCGTGCAGCTCCAGCTGGTGCTTGTCCATGGCCAGCGACAGCGCGGTAAAGGCAGAGAAGCTCACGGCGAGGGCCAACAGCATCACGCGTTGGCCTCCACGTTCGCGCCTTCCTGCGCCTTGGCCGCCGCCGCAGCGACCTGCCGCTTCTTCTTTTCCGCCGCACTCAGCGCCGGCTGCCAACGCTGCATGCGCAGGCCGCAGTAGGCCAGCATCGCGCCGAAGGCGAGCATCACCAGGTCGAAGCCGGCCAGTACCCAGTCGCCGTTGCGCAGGGTCACGCCCAGGTGTGCGTGGGTGGTGAATACATTGACCAGCGGGATCAGCGCGAACAGCGCCGCGCCCAGGTACAGCTGCCAGGCCCACATCCGCCGCTTGGGCCAGGCGAAGGCGGCCAGCAGCGCCGCGCCCCAGGCATAGAAGAACAGGTTGACCTCGGCATCGGCGCGTTCGGCCAACTGCAGCGGCAGCAGCCGGTTACCCAGGAAATAGGCGGCAAACGCGATCGGCAGGCCGGCCACCGCGCCGATGTTGAGTGCATCGACCAGGCGCAGGCCGAAGCCGATCCGGCCGGACTTGGCGTGCTTGGGGCGCTCCTTGACCGCCCACAGCACCACGCCGCTGGCCACCATCAGGCAGCCGACCAGCCCGGACAGGAAGAACAGCGCACGCAGCCCCCAGTCGGCGAAGCGGGCCAGGTGCAGCCCGTACATCACCCCGCGGGTCTGGGTGGCGCCGCCGGAGGCCGGGCTGGCCTGGATCAGCGCGCCGGTCACCGCGTTGTAGCGCAGCGACGGGGTGTCCACCGACAGCCGCTTGCCGTCGCGCTGCTGGATGTCGATCACCGCATTGGCCGCGCCGGGGTGGTACACGGTGAAGCCGGCGACGTCGGCGCCCTTCCACTGGCGGCGCGCGCCATCGAGCAACTGCTGGATCGGCAGCGCCACCGCGCGGCCTTCGGCGGGCGTCTGGATTTCGGCCAGGCGCGCGAACGCCTCGCTGAAGAACGCGTCCTCATCCTTGGGGTAGGCCACGCCCACGCCCCAGGGCAGGTACATGAACATCAGCGTGACGATGCCGGTATAGGTGATCATCGCGTGGTAGGGCAGGGCCATCACCGCGCTGACGTTGTGGAAATCCAGCCACGAGCGCAGGCCCTTGTCGCGGCGGAAGGTGAAGAAGTCCTTGAAGATCTTCTTGTGGGTGATCACCCCGGTGATGATCGCCACCAGCATGAACATCGCGCAGAAGCCGACCAGGTAACGCGCCCAGAGCACCGGGAGGTAGTGCAGGTCGAAGTGCAACCGGTAGAAGAAATCGCCGCCGCGGGTTTCGCGCGCGGCCACTTCCTGGCCCGTGCCCGGGTCCACGGTGGCGTCGCCGAAGCGGCCGCCGCCGCGACGCCGGCGCTTCTCGCCCTCGGCCGGTGGCTTGACCATCGATTCGGGGTTGCGCCAGAACATCCGCAGCGCCGGGGTGCGCGGGTCGGGCAGGCTGACATTCCAGCTTTCGGCCTGCGGCGCCTTGTGCTGCAGGAAGCTCAGCGCGCGCTCGGCGGCGACGTCGCTGCTGACCGTGTTGCGCGGCAGTTCCGGGCGCATCCAGCGGCTGATTTCCTCGCGGTAGTAGCTGGCGGTGCCGGCCATGAAGATCAACAGCAGCAGCCAGCCGACCAGCAGGCCGGTCCAGGTGTGCAGCCAGGCCATCGACTGGCGGAATCCGTTCTTCATGCGCCAGCCCTCAGCATTTCGGTACCCACCCAGAACAGCGCGGTGGGAATCAGGATGCCGACCCACGCGCGCAGCGCGGTGCGGGTGGCAAAGGCCCACAGCGCTGCGCACGCGCACAGCACGATGGCCACCAGCATGCCGGTCAGTACCGCCTGGCCGCGCGCGATCGGCAGGGCGACGGCGAAGAACATCGAGCAGGCCGCGGCCAGCGCGTAGCCGCCGAAGATGGCGGCCAGCGTGCGCGACAACACGCCCAGCCAGGGGCGGGCGAACCAGGGGGCGATGCGGTTGTACCAGCTGGCGGAGGGCGTGCTGTCCACGGAAACCTGCAATGTCATGTCCAACAATGGGCAGCCCCGGCCACGGCCGGTGCTGCAGGGAAAGGTGGCCGTCCCTGGCCGTGTCGCAGCGTGGGGCTGCGGTTCCCTTGAAGGGCGGTTACAGCTTCCAGCGCAGGTTCAGCCGCACATTGCGCGGTTCACCCCAGTACACGCCGTCATAGAAACCGACGTTGCTGTAGTACTTCTTGTCGAGCAGGTTGTTGATGTTGAGCTGGGCCGAGAAGTTGTCGCTGAACTGGTAGCCGGCGAAGGCGTTGACCAGCAACAACGCGTCTTGGGTGATCGGCGACTTGTAGGTCTTGCCGCTGCTGGCGAAGTCGGCCGCCGGGCGGTTGCTCATCCGCCAGATGCCGCTCTGCCAGGTCACCCCGCCGCCCAGCGACAGCCGGTTCCAGGCACCACCGGGACGCCAGCCGGTGTTGAGCCGGAAGGTGTCCACCGGGGTGGTGGTGTTCTGGCGCACGCCGAGCTGGTTGCGGATGGTGGTGTGGGCGTAGCCGGCCGACAGGTTCCAGTGCTCGGTGATGCTGCCCTGGGCTTCCAGTTCCCAGCCCTTGACCTTGTTGCCCTTGCCGGTGGAGCGGTAGGCGGTGCTGCCGTCGGGCAGCGAGCCTTCCGGGACCGAATCGTCGACTTCGGCCACGTTGTCCTTCAGGCCTTTGAACACCGCCGCGGAGGTGTTCAGGCGGCCGCCGAAGAACTCGCCCTTGACCCCGGCTTCCCACATGTCGCCGACCACCGGTTCGAGGTAATTGTTGCTGCGGTCGCGGTAGTTCTGCGGCTGGAAGATGTCGGTGTAGCTGGCATAGGCGCTGAAGTGGCCGCCGAAGTCGTAGACCAGGCCGACATAGGGGGTGAGCGCGTCGTCGGGCTTGTAGCCGCCGCGGGTGGTGCGCAGCAGGGTGCCGTTGGCGTCGTGGTCGTAGCTCCAGCTGCGGGTTTCCCAGCTGCCGTAGCGCGCACCGACCACCGCCAGCAGCGGATCGGCCAGTTGCAGGCGCGCGGCCACGTAGGCGGCGCGCTGCTTGAGCTCGTCGCGCGATTGCAGCCAGCCGTAGCGGGTGACGCCCAGCGGGGCGACATCGCCGCTCCAGTGGTGCCAGTCGGGCACTTGGTCGTAACCGGGGCCATAGACGATGTCGGACAGAGCGGGTACTTCGCCCTTGCGTACCGATTGGCCAAGCCCGACCACCAGTTCGTGTTCGCGCCCGAACAGGCGGAACGGTCCGCCGGCGTTGACATCGAATACCTGCATGTCGCCGCGCTCGGCAAAGGCACCGAGGAAGGCTTCCACCCCGCTGCCGTCCGCGCGCGGGTAACCGGAGGCGCCGTACCAGACGCTGCCTTCGGTATCGCGCTTGGAGCGGGTGTAGCTGCCCTTGATCGCCCAGCCGTTGCCCAGCTGCTGTTCCAGGCGGGCGAAGGCGGTTTTTTCCACGATCGGCCAGCTGCTCCAGCTAGCCGACAGATTGGTCGAGCGCGGCAGGTTGGCCGGCTGGCCGTCCGCGCCCCAGTACGGCAGCACGCCCCAGGTGACCCCGGTGGTGCGTGGCGACTGGTATTCATAGCCGGCTTCGAGCAGGGTGCTGTCGGTCAGGTCGGCCTGCACGATGGCGTAGAACACGTCCTTGTCCAGCCGGTATACATCGCGGAAGGAATCGCTCTGCTGCTTGGCGGCGACCACGCGGGCGCGTACGCGGCCGTCCAGCGCGATCGGGCCGCCCAGGTCCACTTCCAGGCGCTGGTTGCCCCAGCGGCCGAGCATCAGGTTGGCGCTCATCGCCACGTCCGCGGTCGGGCGCTTGCGCACGAAGTTGATGGTGCCCGACGGATCGCCGGCGCCGGTGGTCAGGCCGGTGGCGCCGCGCACCACTTCGATGCGATCGTAGATCACGCTGTCGGTGTTGGTCTTGACGTAGCCACCGAAGGTATTGAGCATCCCATCGACCTGGAAGTTGGTGATGTTGTAGCCGCGCGATACATAGTTGATGCGCTCGCTGTCGGTGACGGCCACATGCACGCCGGTGACCTGGCCCATCACGTCCGACAGCGCATACAGGCCCATGTCGTCCAGCCGCTGGCGGGTGATCACGGTGACCGATTGCGGGGTATGCCGCAGCGACAGGTCCAGCCGGGTCGCGGTACGCGCCTGCTTGACCGTGTAGCTGTTGGGGATGTCGCCTTCTGCGGTGACCTTGACCGTGTCCAGCGTGGTCGCATCGCCCGGATCCGCAGCGGCCCGGGCCTGCGGTGCGTGGCCGGCGAGGGCCAGCAGCAGCGCGGCGGAGAGCAGGGAAGGTCGCGACAGCGGGTTGAGCAGGACAGCGGACATGGCAAAGGTTCCAGGGTGGTAGGGCGGCGACATGCAATCCATTGCGGGCCGCGCGGAGGGCGGCGCCACCAATGCAACCGTGGTGAAGCAGGCAGGCCTGCGTCTCCCGTCGGATTGGCTTCGCGCATGACCGCACCGCCATTGGCGGCATGCAGGTGCGCAAGCGGATATCAGGGGAAGTACACGGGGCTGGGACCGGTCCGCGCATTGCGCGGCCTTGCCGACTGGCTGGGCGTACGGTGAATCAGTTAATGATAGTCATTCGCATTGATTGATACAAGCGATGTCAGCCCGCCGCAGGCAGGAAGATTGCCAGCCAGATGCTCGTCATGCCGGCGGCGGTGGCCTCGACGCGGTGCCGGCGGTGTGCGCCGATGTACAGCGCGTCCCCGGCCACCAGTGCGCGCGGCTGTGCCTCGTCTTCGAAACGCAGCTGCGCTTCGCCCTGCAGCAGCAGCACCCATTCTGCCTCGTCCTGGTCGTACCAGAAGCCCGGGGGGCTGGCGTGGCCGCGCGAGAGGATGCGTTCGATGCGCAGCGGCCCCTGTTCCAGGAGCGTCTGGAAGACTTCGTCCGTGCTGGAAGGGGGAAGGTCCTGCAGAAGGTTCAGCGGCGGCGGATCGATCGGCATGGGCATGCTCCGGAGCAGGGCTACAGCGTCGCGCCCGCCGCGGCTGCACTCAAGAGGCAACTGCGCCACGCCCACATGGCGCGGCGGTCATGAAGACTGCGTGAGGATGTCACCGGTTGTACATGTCGCCCCCACAGAATGCGCACGCGCTGCCGGCCAATGGCGCCTGCGGCGATCCCTTCGAGCAGTCCCTGGAGTTGCATGTGAAGCGCAGTGCGTTGGCGGTAGCCGTTGTGTCCGTTGTCTCCCTGGTTGCGGTCGCCCAAGGGCGCGCCGAAACCGCCCCGGCAGGGACTGCCGCGGCCCCCGCCACCCTGGACACGATGATCGTCACCGGCACGCGCGGCAGCAACCGCACGCAGTTCGACACGCTGGCGCCGGTGGACGTGTTTTCCAGGGAGGAAATCCAGGCCATCGAGTCGTCCGACCTCAACGATGTGCTGGCCCAGCTGGTGCCCTCGTTCGTGGTGCAGCGCATGCCGATGAACGATGGCCTGGTGTTCGTGCGCCCGGCCACGTTGCGCGGCTTGTCGCCGGACCAGACCCTGGTGCTGGTCAACGGCCGCCGCTTCCACCGTTCGGCATTGCTGGGCGCACGCGGCGCACAGGGCCCGGACCTGGCGCAGATTCCGCTGCATGCGATCCAGCGCATCGAAGTGCTGCGCGACGGTGCCTCGGCGCAGTATGGTTCCGATGCCATCGCCGGGGTGATCAACATCATCCTGGATGACAGCGTGGGCGGCGAGGTCTCGCTGGGCCTGTCCGAATACAGTGCCGGCGATGGCCGCGGCCGCAAGGTCGGCGCCCGCCACGGATTCGCCCTGGGCGACACCGGCAGCCTGTCGCTGTTTGCCGATTGGGACAAGTCCGATGCCACCTCGCGCAGCCGCCAGCGTGCCGACGCGATCGCCTTCCAGAAGGCGCACCCGGACCTGGCGGTGCCCGATCCGGTCCAGCGTTGGGGCCAGCCGGACCTGGAAAACCGCCATTTCGGCTTCAATCTCAACCTGCCGTTGAACGCGCGCATCGATCTGTACAGCTTCGGCCTGTACGGCCACAGCGAAGGGGTCAGCGATTTCAACTGGCGCAATCCCGACGGCACCGCCTCGGTCTACAACCCCAGCCGGGTGTTCCCCGGCTGGAACGTGCGCAGCGTGTACCCGACCGGCTTCAGCCCGAAGTACGGCAACGAGCAGGACGACCTGCAGGGTGTGCTCGGCCTGCGCGGTACTTGGGGCGAGCGTTGGCGCTGGGATGTGAGCGGATCCTACGGCCGCAACCGCATCGACTACACCCTGGGCAACTCGATCAATGCCTCGCTGGGCCCGGACAGCCCGACCGCGTTCTACCTGGGCCGCCTGTCGCAGCAGGAGAAGAACCTCAACGCCGATATCGTCTACGCGCTGCCGGTCAGCGCGCTGGCCGCGCCGATCAACATCGCCTTTGGCGCCGAGACCCGCGAGGAAACCTACGGCGTGGACGCCGGCGATCCGGCCTCCTATGCGATCGGTCCGGGCGCGGTGACCGGCCTGGCCGGTGGCGCCAATGGCGCGCCGGGCTTCAGCGCGGCCAATGCCGGGCGTTGGAGCCAGCGCAGCCGCGCGGCCTACATCGACGTGGAGGCGCCCTTGACCGCGCGCTGGACCGTGGGCGCGGCCACCCGCTACGAGCATTTCTCCGCGTTCGGTGAAAGCGTGGATGGCAAGCTGTCCACGCGCTTCGAATTCACCCCCGGCCTGGCCGTGCGCGGCTCGGTATCCACCGGCTTCCGCGCGCCCACGCCGGGCCAGCTGTTCACCCAGAGCACCCAGCAGGGCCTGGATACGGTGACCCTGCAGGTATTCACCACCGGCCGGCTGTCGCCGGGCGACCCGCTGGCGATCCAGCTTGGCGCGCAGCCGCTGAAGCCGGAACAGTCGCGTACCGCCTCGCTCGGCCTGACCTGGAAGACCGCGCTGGGCTTCTCCGGTTCGGTGGATGTCTACGACATCAAGGTCACCGACCGCTTCAGCCAGTCGGCCTCGTTCGCGGTGCCGGCCGGGGTGCCCAACCCGCTGGGCTATACCTCGGTGAGCTTCTACACCAATGATTTCGACACCACCACGCGCGGTATCGACGTGGTCGCCAGCCATGCCGCCGCGCTTGGGGCAGGGCGCCTGAACACCACGCTGGGCTACAACTACAACCAGACCCGGGTCGATGGCGGGCGCACCGGCGTGGCCACCAACGACAGCCAGCGACGCATCTTCGAAGAGCGCCTGCCCGAGCACAAGGCCACCTTGAGCAGCAGCTACGAGCTGGGCCGCTGGAGCCTGCTCGGCAAACTGCGATACTACGGGGCATGGACCGATTCCTCCGGCAATGCCTCCGGCGATATTTTCCAGCGCTTCGGTGCGATGGCGTTCTTCGACCTGGCGGTCGCTTTGCGCGTGACCGACCAGCAGACCCTGCGCATCGGCGCGGACAATCTGTTCGACCGCTATCCGGACCAGGCCACGTTCCAGGCCAGCCGCGGCCTGATCTACTCGCGCAACGCGCCGTATGACACCGACGGCCGCAACGTCTACGCCGAATACCGGATCCGTTACTGATGGACCGGCAACGACGCCACCTGCTGCGCGGCGCGCTGGCGCTGCCCGTGGCCGGTGCCGGCGCGGCACTGGGCACGGCCATGTCCGCTGAGCTGCCCGCCGAACTGCCCGCCGAACTGCCCGCGTTGCCGCCGGTCGACGCACGCACGCCGGCGCAGCTGGCCGGCGATGAGGCGTGGTGGGGCCAGGTGCGGGCACTGTACGACCTCACCGATGAGGTGGTGATGCTCGACAACGGCTACTGGGGCGCGATGGCGCGCCCGGTGCTGCAGGCCTACCAGCAGGCCACCGCCACGGTGAACGCCGGCAATGCCTGGTTCGGGCGGCTGGCCTTCCCGCCGCTGTTCGAACAGGCGCGGGTGCAACTGGCCCAGGCGCTGGGCGTGGACACCGACGAAATCGCGCTGACCCGCGGCGCGACCGAGGCGATGCAGGTCCTGATCGGTGGCTACAACAAGCTCGGCCCGGGCGATACCGTGCTGTACGCCGACACCGACTACGACAGCATGATCGCTGCGATGCAGTGGCTGCGCGCCCGCCGCGGCGTGGACGTGCAGCGCCTGGTGCTGCCCGAGCCGTTCGACCACGACAGCATCGTCGACGCCTACCGGCAGGCGCTGGCGCGGCATCCGCGCACGCGCCTGCTGCTGCTCACCCAGGTCAACCACCGCAACGGCATGCTGTTGCCGGTGGCACAGATCGCCGCGCTGGCCCGGGCGGCCGGGGCGGAGGTGATCCTCGATGCCGCCCACGGCATCGGCCAGGTCGACACGCCGGTACGCGCGCTGGGCGTGGATTTCATCGGCATCAACCTGCACAAGTGGATCGGTGCACCGGTCGGGGTCGGCGCGATCTATGTGCGCCGTGGCCGCGTGCGCGACCTGGACCCGTACATGGGTGAGGCCGACCACGACGATATCCGTACCCGCATCCACACCGGCACGGTCAATTTCGCCGCCTACATGGCGCTGCCGCTGGCGTTGCAGCTGCACCAGCGGATCGGGGTGGCCAACAAGCGCGCGCGGCTGCTGTACCTGCGCAACCTGTGGCTGGATGTGCTGCGCGGCGACGACCGGGTCCAACTGCTGGCCTCGGCCGACCCGCGCCTGTCCAGCGCGATCGCCGGCTTCCGCCTGCGCGGGCAGACCACGCTGGCGGCCAATACGGCCACGGCCACGGCCATGGTCAAACGCGCGGGCGTGTTCGTGGTGCCACGCGAAGGGCTGGCCTCCGGCGCCTGCCTGCGCGCCACGCCGGGCATTTTCAGCACCCCCGCGCAGATGCAGGCGCTGGTCCAGGCGGTGCGGGCGGTGGCGGGCTAGGGCGCGGCGATCCCGGTGGTTCAGCGCCTGGCGCAGGCCTTCTTGATCGCCGCTTCGACATGTGGCGGCGCGGTACGGCCGAACGCTTCGCTCAGTTCGCGGCGGACCCGCAGGTTCTCGCATTGTTCGGGGTCGACCGAGCCGTCGATCACTGTGCCGCGCACCATCGGTTGGCCACGGCCGGCGTCGGCCTGCATGCGTTGGCGCGCGGCCTGCAGGTCGCGCTGGGTGCGGCTGCGTTCCTCCCAGCTCAGCTTCGGGTCCCGGGTGATCGGCCGGGTGATGCCGGTGTCCTGCCCGGGCGGGCAGGGCACGGTCTGGTAGATGGTCTGCCCGCCGGCGGCGCATTTGTAGACGCGCCCGGCATGGGCGTGGCTGGCCAGCGCGCAGAGCGCCAGCGTGAGAATGGTCCTGCGCATCGATCCCCCCTGTGGGCCCCTTGGCCCGGGATGGGCGGCAGAATACGCCAGCGGCCGGGCAAACACACCCGGTCAAACCGTCAAGCGGCACCGCGCCGGGGCAGCCCCGCAGCGGCGGCCGCTACCAGTGCATCCACACCGTCAGGGCATGCAGCAGCAGGCCGATCAGACCACCGACCAGGGTGCCGTTGAAACGGATGAACTGCAGGTCGCGGCCCACGCTCAGTTCCAGCTGTTCGACCAGGTGGCGCTCGTCCCAACCCTTGACGGTCTGCGCGATATGCGTGGTGACGCCCTCGCGCAGGCGGCTGGTCAGCCGTTCGGCGCCGTCCATCAGGTGCTGGTTGAGCGCTTGCCGCAGCGAGGGGTCGTCCTGCAGCGCCTGGCCCACCGCGGCCAGGCTGCGGCGCAGGTGGCCGGCCAGTGCCGAATCGGCGCTGGACAGGTCCGCGCGCAGGCTGGCGTGGATGCGTTCCCACAGGCCCTGCACGTACTCCTGCACGGCCGGGTGGTCGATCACCTGCTGCTTGATCTGGTCGATTTTTTCGGCCAGCGCCGGGTCGCCGCGCAGGCGCTGGATGTAGTTGGCCAACCAGGTTTCGTAGTCGCGGCGCAGCGGGTGCGCAGGCTCGGCCAGGATCTGCTGCAGTTCGGCCAGCACTGCGTGCGCCATGCGTTCGGCCAGGCTGTCGCCGATCTCGTCGATCGGCTTGACCCAGTTCACCGTGCTGGCCAGCTTGGGCCACTCGCGCTGGAGGTAGCGCACGATCAGTTCGGAGGCGCGTTGTTTGACCGAAGGGTTGTCCAGCCACTGGCCGACCCGGGTCAGGCCCTCGTCGAGCACGCGCTGGTGGCGGTTGTCGGCGGTGAGCAGGCCCAGCAGTTCACCGGCGGTGGCCGCTGCGTTCCACTGCCGCAGCTGCTGGATCACAAACCCCTGGATGCTGCGCCGGACCGCGGCTTCGTCGAGGAAGTCCAGCGCCTGCAGGGCCCAGCCGCGGGCCATGTCGGCCAGCAGCCGGGAGCGGGCCGGATCGGCCAGCCAGCTGCCCAGGCGGCTGGCCGGGTCGAACACCTGCAGCCGTGCCAGCAATGCCTGCGGTTCCAGGAACTGGTCGCGCACGAACAACGCCAGGCTGTCGGCGATGCGTTCCTTGCTGTGCGGGATGATCGCGGTATGCGGGATCGGCAGGCCCAGCGGGCGGCGGAACAGCGCCACCACCGCGAACCAGTCGGCCAGCGCGCCTACCGCGGCGGCTTCGCAGAACGCCGAGACCCAGGCCCAGATGCCGCGTTCGCCCTGCAGGTGGCTGATCACGAAGCCGGCCAGCATGGCCAGCAGCATGGCCAGCGCGATCAGCTTGAGGCGGCGCAGCTGGGCGCGGCGCGGGTCGGGAGGCGATATCGGTGTCATGCCGGCAGTCTACCCATCGCCGCATGAGCACGCGGTGTGCTGGCGGCAGCAGCGGTAGTGCCGGCCGCTGGCCGGGAACACGCCACCGCATTCGCGCTGACGCTCCCAGGTTTCGCTCCGCGACACCCGGGCCCCATCTCACCATTACCCACACCCCGCGCCTGGCGGCGCGCCCCCTGACTCAGGGGGCTGTCGGTTCCGGAAAGTGGTACCGGGCCAGGTGGATCAGGCGTCGGCCAGCTCGCTCTCTTGCACCTGCTTGCGCAACGCGGCCAGTTGCTGGCGCAGGGCGTCGTTTTCCAGGGTCAGCGCGATCACCCGCTGGCGCAGTTCGGCCGGGCCCTCGCCCAGTGACGCGAGCGCCTCGGCGATCTCGGCGGTACGGCCGGGGTCCGCCTCGGCATCGCCGTCGGCGCTGTGCAGCACCTCCTGCACCGGCTTGCGCGGCTTGCGCTTGGCCTCGCGCACGCGCTTGGCTGCCTGCTTGAGTTCGTCCTTGCCGGCCACCGCCGCGGCGCGCTGCTCCGCTTCGGGCAGGGCCGCCACCGCAGCGGCGGCACTGATCGAGATCACCCCGCTTTTGACCGCTTCCACCAGTTCCGGCGCCGCCTGCTTGTGGATGCGCTCGATCATCGTCACCTGGCTGCTGCTCAGGCGGGCTTCGCGGGCCATGTCGGCGCGGCTGACTTTGGGCGCGGCCGCCCACGGCGGGCTGTCCTCATCGCCGTGCGGGCTGGCGTCGGCGATCTCGCCGTCGCTTTCCTTCTGCAGCTGGGCCTGTTCGGCGCGATGCCGCTCGGCCAGGATGTCGCGCTTGCGCAGCGCCAGCACGCCGCGCTGGAAGTCGGACACGCTGCGCCGGCCCAGGTGCTGCTCGATCATCCACAGGTGCACATCGTCCATCGACTGGAAGCGGCTGTTCTGCACGGTCTGGAACGGCA
This sequence comes from Stenotrophomonas sp. KH_029, assembly GCF_057839765.1. NCBI lineage: Bacteria > Pseudomonadati > Pseudomonadota > Gammaproteobacteria > Lysobacterales > Lysobacteraceae > Stenotrophomonas > Stenotrophomonas sp. KH_029. Next base: position 1,496,197 of record NZ_CM174498.1, read on the forward strand.
GGCCATGCTTCTGGCAGATGCCGAAGCGGTTGTGCCCGTCCACCAGCACATCGCCCCACAGCACCAGTGCATCGCGGCAGCCTTCGGCCAGGATGCTGCGCTCCAGCGCGTCGTGCTCGTCGGCGGTCAGCGGATCGATGTAGGCCTTGAGTTCTTCTTTGACGACAATGTCCATGCAATCCGGTACGCGAGCAAACGTGACCGACCATTGTAATGGGGGTGGGGGTCAGCCGGTGGCATTGATCATGTCGCCCAGGATTTCCACGATCCGGTCGATCTGCGCCTTGTCGATGATCAGCGGCGGCGACAAGGCGATCACATCGCCGGTACAGCGCACCAGCAGGCTGCCGTCGCGGAAACAGCGTTCGAACACCTCGTAGCCGCGCGCGCCCGGGGCATCCTTGCGCGGGGCCAGCTCGACCGCGCCGATCAGCCCGAAATTGCGGATGTCGATCACGTGCGGCAGGCCGCGCAGGCTGTGCAGGGCCGATTGCCAGTATTCGCCCAGCTCGATGGCGCGTTCGAACAGGTGCTCTTCGGCGTAGGTGTCCAGCGTGGCCAGCGCCGCCGCGCAGGCCAGCGGGTGGCCCGAATAGGTATAGCCATGGAACAGTTCGATGGCGCCCGGCGGGCCCTGCATGAAGGCGGCATGCACGGCGTCGGACACCAGCGTGGCGCCCATCGGCACCGCGCCGTTGGTCAGCCCCTTGGCCAGTGTCATCAGGTCCGGGGTGACCCCGAACCGTTGCGCGGCAAACGCGTTGCCGACCCGGCCGAAGCCGGTGATGACCTCGTCGAAGACCAGCACGATGCCGTGCTGGTCGCAGATCTCGCGAAGCCGCTGCAGGTAACCGGGTGCTGGCAGGATCACCCCGCCGGAGCCGGCGATGGGCTCGACGAACACCGCAGCGATGGTGGACGCATCGTGCAGGGCGATCAGCCGTTCCAGGTCCTCGGCCAGTTCGGCGCCGTGGCGGGGCAGGCCGCGGCTGAACGCATTGCGGGACAGGTCCAGGGTGTGGCGCAGGAAATCGCTGCCCGCCAGCAGCGGCCCGGCGTCCTTGCGGTTGTTGGGCAGCCCGCCGATCGACAGGCCACCGAAACCGACCCCGTGGTAGGCCTTCTCGCGGCCGATGAAGCGGGTGCGCTGGCCCTGGCCGCGCAGCCGGTGGTAGGCCAGCACGATCTTCATCGCGGTATCCACCGCTTCGGAGCCGGAGTTGCTGAAGAACACATGGTTGAGCGGCGCCGGGGCCAGTGCGGCCAGGCGCTGGGCCAGTACGAACGGCAGCGGCGAGCCCATCTGGAACGGCGGGGCGAAATCCAGCGTGGCCGCCTGCTGCTGGATGGCCTGCACGATCCGCGGGCGGGCATGGCCGGCGTTGCAGCACCACAGCCCGGCGGCGGCATCCAGGATCGGGCGGTCGTCCACATCGTGGTAGTACATGCCTTCGGCGCGTACCAGCAGGCGTGGGGCGGCCTTGTACTGGCGGTTGGCGCTGAACGGCATCCAGTACGCCTCCATCGATGCCGGGCGCTGCTGGGACAGGGACGACAACCCGCTTTCGGTACGACGCATCGGCAACTCCGCAGCAGACCGGATGGTCACGACTCTATCGCAGATGCGTCACGGCGCGGGGTGAAAGCGCCGGGTATAAAGGCGGTCGATACCCGTTGCAGGAGACCTTCGATGACCAGCGTGCGCACCCGCCAGGACTGGCAGCGCCAGGCCGATGCCTTGAGCGTGCAGGGCCAGGCCTTCATCAACGGCCGTTACGTGGACGCCGTGGACGGCGCACGCTTTGCCTGCATCAGCCCGATCGACGGGCGCGTGCTGGCCCAGGTGGCCGACTGCGGCAGCAACGATGTCGAGCGCGCGGTGTCCGCCGCGCGGCGCAGCTTCGAGGCCGGGCACTGGTCGCGCGCCGCGCCGGTGCAGCGCAAGCAGGTACTGCTGCGGCTGGCCGACCTGGTCGAACAGCACGCCGATGAGCTGGCCCTGCTGGAAAGCCTGGACATGGGCAAGCCGGTGCGCGACGCGCGCCAGGGCGACCTGCCCGGCGCGGTGCGCTGCCTGCGCTGGACCGCCGAGGCGATCGACAAGGTCTACGGGGAAATCGCCCCGACCGCGCCCGATACGCTGGGCCTGATCAGCCGCGAGCCGATAGGCGTGGTGGCCGCGATCGTGCCGTGGAACTTTCCGTTGCTGATGGCCTGCTGGAAGATCGCCCCGGCGCTGGCGGCCGGCAATTCGCTGATCCTCAAGCCGTCCGAGCGCTCGCCGTTGAGTGCGATCCGGCTGGCCGCGCTGGTGGCCGAGGCCGGCATCCCCGATGGAGTGTTCAACGTGCTGCCCGGCACTGGCAGGCGCGCCGGCGAACCGCTGGCCCTGCACATGGACGTGGACGCGCTGGCCTTCACCGGCTCCACCGCGGTGGGCCGCCGTCTGCTGCAGTGCGCGGGCTTGTCCAACCTCAAGCGCACCTGGCTGGAATGTGGCGGCAAGAGCCCCAACCTGGTGTTCGCCGATGCGCCGGACCTGGACAAGGCGGCCGAAGCGGCGGCCACCGGCATCTTCTACAACCAGGGCGAGGTCTGTACGGCGGCCTCGCGGCTGCTGGTGCAACGTTCGATCCAGGACGCCTTCGTGACCCGGGTGCTGGCCCACGCGCGCCGCATGCAGCCCGGCCATCCGTTCGACCCGGACGCGCCGATGGGCGCGCTGGTCGATGCGGCCCATGCCGAGCACGTGCTGGCGTACATCAACCGCGGCCAGGCCGAGGGTGCGCGGTTGCTGCTGGGCGGCAAGCGGGTGGAGGTGGTGGCCGGCGGCAGCTACGTGCAGCCGACCGTGTTCGATGAGGTCGATGCCGGCCATGCGATCGCCCGCGAGGAAATCTTCGGCCCGGTGCTGGCGGTGCTCGGCTTCGACCACGAGGCCGACGCGCTGCGCCTGGCCAACGATTCCAGCTACGGTTTGGCGGCCGGCCTGTGGACCGGCGACCTCGGCCGCGCGCACCGGGTGGCGCGCCAGCTGCGGGCCGGCAGCGTCTGGGTCAACCAGTGGGACGGCGGCGACATGACCGCACCGTTCGGGGGCTACAAGCAGTCCGGCATCGGCCGCGACAAATCGCTGCACGCCTTCGACAAGTACACCGAGCTCAAGGCGACCTGGATCCACCTGGGCGACTGAGGCGTCGGCCACGCCTGGTGCCGGGCGGGCCAGGCGGTCACGTCTGCAACCATCGGCCCGCAGCACGGCGTGGCCGTGGCAGAATCCGGCAGCTGCCCTTCTTCGTGTGCCCGATGTCGACTCCTGCCGCACCTGCCACCAATTCGCCCCGCCGCATCCTGCTGGCCAGCCTGATCGGCACCACCATCGAGTTCTTCGACTTCTACATCTACGCCACCGCTGCGGTGCTGGTGTTCCCGCACCTGTTCTTCCCAGACAGCAGCGACGGTGCGGCGCTGCTGCAGTCGCTGGCGACCTTCGCGGTGGCCTTCATCGCCCGTCCGGTCGGCTCGGCGGTGTTCGGCCACTACGGCGACCGGATCGGGCGCAAGGCCACGCTGGTGGCCGCGCTGCTGACCATGGGCGTGTCCACCGTGGCGATCGGGCTGCTGCCCACCCATGCCAGCATCGGCATCCTGGCCCCGGCGCTGCTGGCGCTATGCCGTTTCGGCCAGGGCCTGGGGCTGGGCGGTGAATGGGGCGGGGCGGTGCTGCTGGCCACCGAGAACGCACCGCCGGGCAAGCGCGCCTGGTACGGCATGTTCCCGCAGTTGGGGGCGCCGCTGGGCTTCCTGTTGTCGGCCGGCATCTTCCTGCTGCTGGGCGGGGTGATGAGCGATGCCGATTTCCTGCAGTGGGGCTGGCGCATTCCTTTCCTGGCCAGTTCGCTGCTGGTGGCGGTGGGCCTGTGGGTGCGCCTGAACATCCACGAGACGCCGCAGTTCCAGGCGGCGCTGGACCGCAATGAGCGGGTCAAGCTGCCGATGTGGACGGTCATGCGCGAGCACGGCCTGACCCTGATGCTGGGGACGCTGGGCGCGTTCGCCACCTTTGTACTGTTCTACCTGATGACGGTGTTCACCCTGGGCTACGGCACCACGGTGCTGCACTACACCCGTTCGGATTTCCTGCTGCTGCAGATGGTCAGCATGCTGTTCTTCGCCGCCGGCATCCCGCTGTCGGCGCTGTACGGCGACCGCTGGGGCACGCGTCGTACGATGATCGTGGCCAGCGGCCTGATCCTGGGCTTCGGCGTGCTGTTCGCGCCGCTGCTGCAGGCATCCAGCCCGTGGCTGGTGCTGGGCTTCCTGTCGCTGGGCATGTTCCTGATGGGCCTGACCTACGGCCCCTGCGGCACCTTCCTGGCCGAGATCTACCCGGTGCAGGTGCGCTACACCGGCGCCTCGCTGTCGTTCAACCTGGCCGGCATTCTTGGCGCGGCGCCGGCGCCGTACGTGGCGACCTGGCTGGCCGAACGCTTCGGCCTGCTGGCGGTGGGGCTTTACCTGTGCGGGACCGCGCTGGTGACCATCCTGGCCCTGTTGGCGATGAGCCGGCGCGCTGGGCTCAGCGGAAGAAACGCTTGAGCGTACGGCCCAGCCAGCTGCCCTGCTGGTGCTCGCGGGCGAACTGGTTCAGGTGTTGCTTGACCTGCGGCGCATAGGCCTTGTCATCGCCGCGGATGTGGTTGAACAGCCAGCGCGAGAGCATCGTGCGCAGTTCGTCGGTGACGTCTTCGCCGGCCTGGAAGCGCAGCCGGTACTCGGACACGCGCTTGCCGAAGATCTCGTGCACGCGCTTGTGCGCGGCACAGAACGGATAGCCGGCTTCCTCCATCAGTTCTTCCTCGAAGGCGAAGTGCGACATGGTGTAGTCCACCAGTTCGTCGATCACCTCGGCCACCGCCAGCCGCTGCAGGCTGCTCTGCGCCATGTGCAGATGGTTGAGCATCTCCACGATCCGCATGTGCTGGTGGTCGATGACCTCGATGCCGATGTTCAGGTCGTCCTGCCAGACCAGAAGTGCCATGCTGCGTTCCCCGTGCTGTTCAACTGGGAGCGACTCTAGGGCTGGCGCTGCCGGCCTGCGTTGATCTGGATCAAGGCGCCAGTGCGGTCTCGCGGACGCTGTCGGCCACGCTGGTGCAGCTGACCCGGTTGCGGCCGCCGGCCTTGGCCAGGTACAGCTGGCGGTCGGCCTCGGAAATCAACCGGTGCAGCGAATCGCGCTGCGGCTGCAGGCAGCACAGCCCGATGCTGACGGTCATGCGCAGCGTGGCCGGCCCCAGCCTCACCTCCAGGGCGGCGATGCGCTGGCGCAGCAATTCGAAATAACCGCGCGCCTGGTCTTCCTCCAGCCCGGGAACCAGCAGGCAGAATTCCTCCCCGCCAAAGCGCGCGATCAGGTCCTGCTCGCGCGCATGCCCGGCCACCGCCGCGGCGACCGCGCGCAGCGCGTCGTCGCCGGCCTCGTGGCCGTGGGTGTCGTTGATGTGCTTGAAGTGGTCGATGTCGATCATCGCTACCGCCACCGGCTCACCGGTCAGGTGCAGCTGCGGCAGCTGGCGCTGGCTCTGCTCCAGGAAGCAGCGACGGTTGGGCAGTCCGGTGAGGAAGTCGCGGGTAGCCAGGTCCTGCAGGGTGCCGATCAGTTCCAGCTGGTCCACGTTCTGCGAGACCCGGCAGAAGAACTCCTCGCGCGAAAACGGCTTGCGCAGGAAATCGTTGGCACCGTTCTTGAGGAAGCGCGGAATCAGCGAAGGGTCGGTGTTGCCGGAAATGCCGATCACCGCCACCTTGTCGCGCGAGCGCAGGGTACGCAACCGGCGGCTGAATTCCACCCCCTCCATGCCCGGCATTTCCTGGTCGACCACCGCCAGCCGGATCGCAGGGTACGCCTCGATCGCCTCCAGGCCCTGCGCGCCATCGGCGGCCTCGTACACGGTATGCCCGTACATGCGCAGCAGCGAGGCGGCATACATCCGCGCCGACAGCGAATCGTCCACCACCAGGGCGGCGATGCGGCGGTTGCGCTCCAGCCGCTGCACCAGCCATACCAGGTAGTCGATGCTGCCGGGGGTGTTCTTGAGCACGTAGTCGATGATCTGCTGCTGCAGCACGCGCTTGCGCAGGTCTTCGTCGTAGACCCCGCTGACCACCACCGTGGGCAGGCCGCGCGAGAGGAAGAACTCGACCACCTTGTCGCGGTCGCCATCGGCCAGCACCAGCCCGGTCAGCACCAGGAACCAGCCCTGTTCCTCATCCAGCAGGCGCCCGGCCTCGGCCAGGCTGGTGGCCACCGATACCGGCAGCTCCAGCCGTTGCTCGATCGCCTCCCCCAGCATGCTGGTGAACGTGCGCGAATTTTCCACCAGCAGGATCCGCTGGGGCAGGGCATCACCGGGGTCGCTGTCGATAGCGCCCTGCAACAGTGCCGGCATGGGGCGTACGCTCGGAGTGAAGTCGGTCCGCAGTGTTAGCGGCATTTTCGCCTGCAACTTTAGCGATGTGGTGCGATCGGCGGGGTCCGTTGGCCAGCACCGCCGCTCACCACAATGCGTCGCGCAGCTTGTACCAGGACATCGCCGCCACCAGCAGCGGGGTACGCAGCAGGCGCCCGCCGGGGAAGCGGCGGTGGGGGATGCGTTCGAATACATCCAGTCGCTGCGACTGCCCGGCAATGGCCTCGGCCAGCACCGCACCGGCCAGCCCGGTGGCGGCCACGCCGTGGCCGGAGAAGCCCTGCGCGAAATACACGTTGGGCGTCAGCCGGCCCCAGTGCGGGGCGCGGTTGCGGGTGATGTCCACATAGCCGCCCCAGACCTGTTCCATGCCCACGTCGGCCAGCTGCGGGAAGACCTGGTGCATGCGCCGGGTCATCAGGGCGCGCAACCCCGGTGGCGGCAGCGAGGAATAGCTGGCGCGGCCACCGAACAGCAACCGGTGGTCGGCGCTGATCCGGAAATAGTCCAGCGCCCAGCTGACATCGGCCACCGCCATGTCGTTGCGGATCAGGGCGTGGGCGCGTTCGGCGCCGAGCACCTGCGAGGCGCCGATATAGGTGCCCACCGGCATGATCCGCGCTTCCAGCTCGGGGGCGATGCCCTGCAGCAGGGCGTTGCCGGCGATCACCACGTGCCCGGCGGCGACGTTGCCGCGCGCGGTGCGCAGCTGCGGGCGCGCACCACGCTGCAGCTGCAGTACCGGCGACTGCTCGTGGATGACCACACCGAGGCTTTCGGCCGCACGGGCCAGGCCCTGCGCATAGGCCAGCGGCTGCAGGTGGCCGCTGGCGGCATCGAACATCGCCCCGCGGTAGCGCGGGCTGTCCAGTTGTTGGCGCAGCTGCGCGCGGTCCCACCACTGCAGCGGATAGTCGTAGCGTTCTGCCAGTTCGATCAGCCCGGCGCGCAGCGCGCGTTCCTGGCGGGGCCGGATCGGCACGCTGGCGTGGCCGTCGCGCCAGTCGCAGTCGATCCGGTAGTGCTGCAGGCGGTGGCGCAGCAGCGCCATGCCGTCGCGCGAGAAGTCGAACAACCGGCGCGCATCGGCCGGCCCGACCAGCCGTTCCAGCGTGTCCACCTCGCAGCCGTAGCCGACGATGGCCTGGCCGCCATTGCGCCCGGACGCGCCCCAGCCGACCCGCTGCGCCTCCAGCACCGTTACCCGGTAGCCGCGTTCGGCCAGCGACAGTGCCGCCGACAGCCCGGTGTAGCCGGCGCCAAGCACGCATACGTCGGTGCTGTGCGCGCCGGCCAGGGCCGGGCGCAGCGGGCTGGCCGGCAGGCGGTCGGCATACCAGCTGGAGGCGTGGGGCTGTCCTGCCTGGCTCACGCCATGCACCGGCAACGCAGGGAAGGGACGGCAATCATGGGGACAGCATGCCAGCAACGCGCAACGGTGACAGCGGACAGTCTGTCGCAGCCTGCGCGGCAGGCCTGTGACGGCCGCCGCGAGTTGCGCCCGGTCACGCCCCGGGGGTAACGTGCAGGCAGCGCATCCGGCGACGGCCGCGCGTATCGCCCTCGGACCGGCTGCCACCGATCGCCGCAGCGGGCCACCGACGGTTCGCGGTTGCGTGCACGGCCGGGGCATCGGCTGGCGGCCCATGCGATCAATCTGCCGTCGCCGCAGGCAGGCAGCGCCATGGGGTGTGGCGGGTCACCGCACACCGGTTCCGTCACCCTATTTTCCATGCCTTCGGCGAAGCTTGTCGCCGCTACCCATCCAAAGCAGAGCGGTCATGAACACCCGAACGCGTTCGCGCAAAGCCTCCACCCCGCCCGTAGCGCAGGAAAGCGCACTGCTGCGCTGGCTCAAGGAGCGGCGCATCACCGAGGTGGAATGCCTGGTGCCGGACATCACCGGCAATGCCCGCGGCAAGATCATCCCGGCCGACAAGTTCTCGCACGACTACGGTACCCGCCTGCCCGAAGGCATCTTCGCCACCACCGTCACCGGTGAATTCCCGGACGACTACTACGAGCTGACCTCGCCGTCGGATTCGGACATGATCCTGCGCCCGGACGCGGACACGGTGCGCATGGTGCCCTGGGCCACCGACCCCACCGCCCAGGTCATCCACGATTGCTTCACCAAGACCGGTGAGCCGCACGAGCTGGCCCCGCGCAACGTGCTGCGCCGGGTGCTCAATGCCTATACCGAGCTTGGCCTGCGCCCGGTGGTGGCGCCGGAGCTGGAGTTCTTCCTGGTGCAGAAGAACACCGACCCGGATTTCCCGCTGCTGCCGCCGGCCGGGCGTTCGGGCCGACCGGAGACGGCGCGCCAGTCCTACTCGATCGACGCGGTCAACGAATTCGATCCGATCCTGGACCTGATGTACGACTACTGCGATGCGATGAAGCTGGACGTGGACACGCTGATCCACGAATCCGGCGCGGCCCAGCTGGAAGTCAACTTCACCCACGCCAATGCGATGGACCTGGCCGACCAGGTGTTCCTGTTCAAGCGCACCATGCGCGAGTCGGCGATGCGCCATGGGGTGTACGCCACCTTCCTGGCCAAGCCGATGGAGAACGAGCCGGGCAGCGCCATGCACATCCACCAGAGCCTGCTGCGCATCAGCGATGGCAGCAATGTGTTCACCGGCGAACATGGCGGCGAGGATTTCAGCCCGCTGTTCGGCCATTACCTGGCCGGGCTGCAGAAGTACGTGCCGATGGCGATGGCGTTTTTCGCACCGAACGTGAACTCCTACCGCCGGCTGATGTTCGGCGAGGTCTCGCCGAGCAATGTGCACTGGGGCTTCGACAACCGCACCTGCGGGCTGCGCGTGCCGCTGGACACCCCGGAGAACATGCGTGTGGAAAGCCGCTTTGCCGGCTCGGACGCCAACCCCTACCTGGCCATGGCCGCGACCCTGGCCGCCGGCCTGCTCGGGATCCGCGAGCAGGGCTCGCCGACCGCGCCGATCACCAGCAGCGCCAAGGAACTGGGCTATGACCTGCCACGTTCGCTGGGCGAGGCGCTGGACGGGCTGGAAGGCTGCCCGGAACTGCGCGAGATGCTCGGCGAGCGGTTCTGCCGGGCCTATGTGTCGGTCAAGCGCAAGGAGTACGAGACCTTCTTCCGGGTGATCAGCTCGTGGGAGCGCGAGTTCCTGCTGCTCAACGTCTGACCCGGCCGCACCGCCAGGCCCGGCATGGCCGTGATGGCTGCGTGCTGGGAAAATGGCGGCGTGCCCGTTAGGCTGGCACCCGTTGCGCCGGTCCGGCCGGTTCGCCCATCCCGCACCTGACCTGTGGAGAGTCCGATGAAACTGCCAATCCTCACCCTCGGCATTGCCGTGACCATGCTCAGCGCCTGTGGTGGCGCCAAGCAGGACGACAGCAAGGTGCTGAACGTCTACAACTACAACGACTACATCGCCGAAGACACCATCCCCGCCTTCGAGAAGGCCACCGGCATCAAGGTGACCTACGATGTGTTCGACAGCGATGAAATGGTCGAAACCAAGCTGCTGGCCGGCGCCAGCGGCTATGACGTGGTGGTACCGACGCTGAACTTCTTCGGCCGGCAGATCCAGGCCGGGGTGTTCCTGCCGCTGGACAAGAGCAAGATCCCCAACCTGGCCAACCTGGACCCGGAGGTGATGAAGCGCATCGCCCAGCAGGATCCTGGCAACCAGTACGGGGTGCCGTACATGATCGGCACCACCGGCATCGGCTACAACGTGGACATGCTCAAGCAGCGTTTCGGCGGCAGCACCGAGATCGCCAACAGCTGGGACCTGGTGTTCAAGCCGGAAAACATAGCCAGGATGAAGGACTGCGGGATCACCATCCTGGACACGCCGTCGGACATGATTCCGATCGCGCTGCACTACCTTGGCGAAGATCCGCACAGCAAGGACCCGGCCACGATCGAAAAGGCCGCCGCCCTGCTCAAGAGCATCCGCCCGTACGTGCAGAACTTCCATTCTTCCCAGTACGTAGGCTCGCTGGCCAACGGCGGGACCTGCCTGGTGGTGGGCTGGTCGGGCGACATCATCCAGGCCCGCGACCGCGCCGCCGAGGCCGGCAACGGAGTGACCGTGGCCTATTCGATTCCGCGCGAAGGCGCGCCGCAGTGGTTCGACATGCTGGCCATCCCCAAGGATGCCAAGCACCCGCAGGCCGCCTATGCCTTCATCAACTACCTGCTTGAACCCAAGGTCGCCGCGGCCAACACCAACTACATCCACTACGCCAACCCGGTGACGGCGGCCACGCCGCTGGTGGATGCGGCCATCCGCAACGATGCCACCATCTACCCGCCGGCCGAGGTGGCCGCGAAGATGTTCACCTATTCGATCAACCCCCCGGAGGTGGACAAGCTCTACACCCGGTTGTGGACCGAGGTGAAGACCGGGCGCTGAGTGCCCTGCGACGCCGGCCCGGGGCCGGCGTCGTCGTATCGGGCCCGGTGCAGGGCGGGGCCTGCGGCCGGGCCCCCATGTAAAATGGGCGCCTCGCCCCCCGTCCTGCCACCGCTCCCGGAGCCGCTGCCCATGCCATTTGAAGCCAAGCCCGAAGGCGTGGTCACCCCGGTGCTGGAACCGGGCTATCTGTCCATCCGCACGCTGCGCAAGGAGTTTGACGGCTTCGTCGCGCTCGACGACGTCAGCCTGGACGTACGCAAGGGCGAAATCTTCGCCCTGCTGGGCGGCTCGGGCAGCGGCAAGTCGACCCTGCTGCGTTGCCTGGGCGGGTTCGAGACGCCCACCCAGGGCAGCATCGAACTGGATGGCGAGCGCATCAACCACCTGCCGCCCTACCAGCGGCCGATCAACATGATGTTCCAGTCCTATGCGCTGTTCCCGCACATGAGCGTGGAGCAGAACATCGCCTTCGGGCTGAAGCAGGATGGGCTGTCGCGCGATGCGATCGGCCGGCGGGTGGGCGAAATGCTCGAGCTGGTGCAGCTGGGCAAGCTGGCCAAGCGCAAGCCGCACCAGCTGTCCGGCGGCCAGCAACAGCGCGTGGCGCTGGCACGCTCGCTGGCCAAGGGGCCCAAGCTGCTGCTGCTGGATGAGCCGATGGGCGCGCTGGACAAGAAGCTGCGCTCGCAGATGCAGCTGGAGCTGGTCAACATCATCGAAACCTCCGGGGTGACCTGCGTGATGGTCACCCACGACCAGGAAGAGGCGATGACCATGGCCACCCGCATCGCGGTGATGGATGCCGGCTGGATCCAGCAGGTGGGCAAGCCCGACGAGATCTACGAGCAGCCGGCCAACCGTTTCGTGGCCGAGTTCATCGGCTCGGTCAACCTGTTTGACGGGGTGATCGACGAGGACCTGCCCGAGTACGTCACCGTGCGCACGCCGTTGTTCCCCGCGCCGATCTACGTGGCCCACGGCATCACCGGCTACGAAGGCCAGCCGGTGGCGTTCGCGCTGCGCCCGGAGAAGGTGATGATCGGCAAGGAAGAACCGGCCGGGGACACCAACAAGGCGCAGGGCGTGATCGAGGAGATCGCCTATTTCGGCAGCCATTCGGTCTACCACGTGCGCCTGCCGGGCGGGGCTAGGGTGCTGTCCAACTTCGCCAATTCGCAGCGTTGGGCCAGCGATGGGCTGACCTGGGGCGACAGCGTGTGGGTGCACTGGCGCGACAACGACGGCGTGGTGCTGACCGCATGAACGCGACCGGCTGGAAGCGTTGGCTGCCCGGCACCCGCGCCGGGGTGATCGCCGCCCCGTACCTGTGGCTGCTGCTGTTCTTCGCGGTGCCGTTCGTGATCATCCTGATGATCTCCTTCGCGCGCACCCAGGTCGGCTCGCCGCCGTATACCTGGCTGCTGGAATACGTGGACGGCGCGTTTTCGCTGAAGCTCAACCTGGGCAGCTATGCGGCCCTGGTCAAGGACAACCAGTACGTGCTGGCCTACCTGAGCTCGATCAGGATCGCGCTGATCGCCACCGTGCTGACCCTGCTGATCGGCTACCCGATGGCCTACGTGATCTCGCGGATGCCGCCGGCGGCGCGCAACGTGGCGATGATGCTGGTGGTGCTGCCGTCGTGGACCTCGTTCCTGATCCGGGTCTATGCGTGGATCGGCATCCTGGACCGCAACGGCCTGCTCAACCAGCTGCTGCTGAAGATCGGGTTGATCGATGCGCCACTGCAGATCCTGTATACGCCGACGGCGGCCTACATCGGCATCGTGTACTGCTACCTGCCGTTCATGGTGCTGCCGCTGTATGCCAACCTGGTCAAGCTGGACCACCGGCTGCTGGAGGCCGCCTACGACCTGGGCGCGCGGCCGTGGCAGGCCTTCATGCGGATCACCCTGCCGTTGTCGCGCACCGGCATCATCGCCGGCTGCATGCTGGTGATGATTCCGGCGGTGGGCGAATTCGTGATTCCGGAAATGCTGGGCGGGCCGGACACGCTGATGATTGGGCGGGTGCTGTGGGGCGAGTTCTTCAACAACCGTGACTGGCCGACGGCTTCGGCGGTGGCGATGGTGATGCTGGTCCTGCTGCTGGTGCCGATCCTGCTGTTCAACCGGCTGCAGCAGCGCGAGCTGGAAGGGCGGCTGGCATGAGCATGGTACGGCGCAATCGTTGGTTGGGATGGACGGTGCTGGGGCTGGGCTTTGCGTTCCTGTACCTGCCGATCCTGTTGTTGATGGTGTACTCGTTCAACGCGTCCAAGCTGGCCACGGTGTGGTCGGGCTTCTCCACGCGCTGGTACGGGGAGCTGTTCAACAACCGGCAGATCCTGGCAGCGTTGTGGATCAGCCTGAAGGTGGCGTTCTGGACCGCCTGCGCGGCCACGGTGCTGGGCACGATGGCGGCGATGGTGATGGTGCGGATGCGCCGTTTCCCGGGCAAGACGCTGTTTGGTGCGTTGATCACCGCACCGCTGGTGATGCCCGAGGTGATCCTGGGCTTTTCGCTGATGACCCTGCTGGTGGCGATGGGCGGCATTCCGGGTTTCCCCAGCCGCGGGTTGACCAGCATCTGGATCGCGCATGTGACCTTCACGCTGTCGTTCGTGACGGTGGTGGTGTCCTCGCGGCTGCAGGAACTGGACCGGTCGCTGGAGGAGGCGGCGATGGACCTGGGCGCCAGCCGGTTGAAGGTGTTCTTCCAGATCACATTGCCGATCATCGCCCCGGCGCTGGTGGCCGGGTGGCTGTTGGCGTTCACGCTGTCGCTGGACGATGTGGTGATCGCCAGTTTCGTGGCCGGGCCCAATTCGACCACGCTGCCGATGAAGGTGTTCGCGTCGGTGCGGATGGGCATCAAGCCGGAGATCAACGCGCTGGCCACGCTGATGGTGCTGGCGGTGTCGGTGGCGGCGGTGGTCGGTTGGTTCATCACCGCGCGCGGGGAGAAGCGGCGCCAGCGCGATATGCAGATGGCGCTGCAGGACAAGGGGTGAGGGTGGCAACATCCGGATCACAAGCCCGGGCGCAGAATGGTGGCCTGTCTTCCGGAGCACCACGATGACCGCTGAAATCGTCAACCCCGCCACCGGCCTGGTCACCTACCGCCACGAACTGCTGGACAGCGCCCAGATCGAACAGCGCCTGGCCGCCGCCGCGGCCGGTTTCCCGCTGTGGTCGGCGCGCTCGCTGCAGGAGCGCGGCGCCATCCTGCGCGCGATCGCCGCCCAGTTGCGCCACCGCCGCACCGATATCCAGCTGGCCATGACCAGCGAGATGGGCAAGCTAAAGGTCGAGGCGCTGGCCGAGATCGAGAAGTGCGCCCAGGCCTGCGAATTCTATGCCGACCACGCCGCCGACTACCTCAAGCCGCAGCTGATCGACACCGAGGCCCAGCGCAGCTACGTGCGCTATGAGCCGATCGGCTGCGTGTTCGCGGTGATGCCGTGGAATTTCCCGATCTGGCAGGTATTCCGCTTCCTGGCGCCGGCATTCATGGCCGGCAACGTGGCCCTGCTCAAGCACGCCAGCAATGTGCCGCAATGCGCCGACCTGATCCTGGCGGTCTGCCGCGATGGCGGCCTGCCCGAGGGGGTGTTCGACGTGCTGCATATCGACAACGACCAGGCCGCCGAGGTGTTGCGCGACCGGCGGGTCAAGGCGGTGACGCTGACCGGCAGCGAACGCGCCGGGCGCTCGATCGCGGCCAACGCCGGCGACCAGCTCAAGAAATGCGTGATGGAACTGGGCGGCAGCGACGCGTTCGTGGTGCTTGAAGATGCCGACCTGGGCAAGACCGTGGCCGCCGCGGTGAAATCGCGCTTCGACAACAGCGGCCAGACCTGCATCGCCGCCAAGCGGTTCATCGTGGTCGATGCGATCGCCGATGCGTTCGTGGAACAGTTCGTCGCCGCCGCCGCGCAACGCGTGTATGGCGACCCGCAGGACGAGCAGACCACGCTGGCGCCGATGGCGCGCGCGGACCTGCGCGATGAGCTGCACAAGCAGGTGCAGGCCAGCGTGGCCAAAGGGGCCACGTTGCTGTTGGGGGGCGAGCCGGTTGCCGGCACGCATGCCGGGTATCCGGCCACCATCCTGGACAACGTGGGGCCGGGCATGCCGGCCTACGAGGAAGAGCTGTTCGGCCCGGCCGCGGCGATCGTGCGCGTGCGCGATGACGCCGAGGCGCTGCGGGTGGCCAACGACACCAGCTTCGGCCTGGGCGGCAGCGTCTGGAGCGGGGATGTGGTGCGTGCCGAAGCGATCGCCAAGCGGCTGGAATGCGGCGCGGCCTTCGTCAACGCCATCGTCAAGAGCGACCCCCGCCTGCCTTTCGGCGGCACCAAACGCTCCGGCTTCGGCCGCGAACTGGCCGACCATGGCATCCATGAGTTCATGAACATCAAGAGCGTTTACGTGGCCTGAGGTGGCCTGAGAATGATCCGGTAGTGCCGGCCGCTGGCCGGCTCTGCGGTCAACCCGGCATCGTCTGGAGCCGGCCAGCGGCCGGCACTACCGGCAATCGCCGACACCGCTTACAGACACCGCTTACAGCCACCGCACCCGCTTGAACAGGCGGTACAGGCCCACGCAGATCGCGCCCACGCCGATGATCATCGCCGGGTAGGCCCAGGGCTGGTCCAGCTCGGGCATGTGGGTGAAGTTCATCCCGTACCAGCTGGTGATCAGGGTCGGGGCGGCCAGCAACGCGGCCCAGGCACCCAGGCGCTTGACCGTCTCGCCTTGGGCCAGGGTCACCAGCGACAGGTTCACGCTCAGCGCGGTGCCCAGCATCTCGCGCAGGGTATCGATCACATCGCTGATCCGCACCGCGTGGTCGTGTACGTCGCGCAGGTACAGCTTGACCTCGTCGGGCACCAGCTCGCCCTGGTAGCGCTTGATCTGCGCCAGCATGTCCTGCAACGGCGCCACCGCCATGCGCATTTTGTTGAGTTCGCGCTTCAACTCGTACAGGCGCACCACGGTCTGGCGCTTGTAGCTGTCCGAAAAGATGTCCTTTTCCAGCAGCTCCAGGGTCTGGCGGTAACGCTGGGTGATCGGCAGGTAGTTGTCGACCACGAAATCCAGCACCGCATACAGGCAGTACGACGGGCCCATGGTGCGCAGCAGCTCCGGCTCGCGCTCGACCCGTGCGCGCGGGGCGGCATAGGACAGCGAGGCGCCGTGGCGCACGGTGACCAGGAAGCGCGGTCCGAGGAAGGCATGGGTTTCACCGTACTCGATGCGCTCATCGACCATCTGCGCGGTGGTCACCACCACGAACAGGGAATTGCCGTAGGCCTCCACCTTGGGCCGCTGGTGCGCGTTGCGGGCGTCTTCGATGGCCAGCGAGTGCAGGCAGAATTCTTCCTGCAGCTTGAGCAGTACGCTGTCGGCCGGCTCGTACAGGCCGACCCAGACAAAGCCGTTGCCGCTTTCGATCACATCGCTGATCGCATCCAGGCTGATGTCGTGGCGCTTGCCCTGGTCATCGTAGTGCACGCAGTTGATGACGCAGGGCGGATTGACCGGTGCGGGGGTATTTTCCATGGCCGGCATCGTGCGTCAGCCGGCCGTGACGGGCAAGTCACGGCGGCCCAGCACCCAGGCCAGCGCCAGGTGCACCGGCAACAGCAGCACGATCCACTGCAGATTGACCTGCGCCTGCAGGGTCAGCCAATGCAGTACCAGGCCCAGCGCCGACAGCAGCGCCACCGCCCACAGCACCGCGGCGAACCACGCGCGCGGGGTTCGCCCGCGCAGCAGGGTGATCGCGCCGGGCAGCAACAGCAGGCACAACGGCGAGAGCTGCAGCAGGTTGCGGTTGGCCCAGGCCGCCTGGTGCGCGCTGAAGCCCCACAGGTAGGTCAGCAGGGCGCCGGCGATGCCGCACAGCAGCCACAGCGGCAGCGCGATGCCGCCGAGCAGGCGCCGGCGCGTGCGCAGGGCCAGGATGCCGGCGGCGGCCAGCAGCCCGCACAGCAGCCACGGCCACCAGTGGCGGGCCGATTCGGCCGGTTCTGGCGCGATCCGGTGCGGCAGCAGTTCCTGTTCGGCCTGCACCAGCGGGCGGCCGTCGCTGTTGCGGGCCTGGCGCAGCGCATCGGCCAGGCGCATCGGCACGAAGGCTTCCTGCCAGCGCGACAGCGGCTGGTCGGCATACGGGCCCAGCCCGATGTCGAAGCCCAGCCACATCCACGGCGACGGCGAGGCCAGCCGCACCGATTCGCTGCGGTAGGTGTTGCCGCGCGAGCGCCCGGACAGCTGCGAATGCAACCCGCCGCCCAGCGCCTGGTCGATCGCATCGCGCACCATGGTGGCGCAGTTGGCGGTGTAGTAATCGTAGTGGTAGCGCGCGTTTTCCGGCTTGGCGCGTTCGGCCAGCGAGGCCGCCAATGCGCGCGCCTGCGCCGGGTCCAGGTCCAGCCACTGCAGGCTGGCGCCACGGCCGCTGTCACGGTAGTAGGACAGGTCCTCGTCCAGCGGCAGCGCCACCAGGTAATACATCATGTCGCCGCGTACGAAGCGTCCGACGAAATCGGACTCGCCCGGATCGAAGTAGCCGAAGTTGTACGAGGTCGCCTGGCCACTGGCCGGGTCCAGCACCACCAGCGCGTCGTGGCCGAAGCGTTCGAAGAAGATCTCGCCCGGTTGCATGGTCACCACGCCGATGCGTGGTGCGGAAGGCATGTTCACGCCGATGCGTGGTGCGGAAGGCATGTTCACGCCGCCCACCGCCGCCGAGGGTTCGGCAGGCGCGTGCCCCGGCGGGGCAGGGGCCGCCTGCGCCAGCGCAGGCAACGGCAGGCTGGCCAGAACCAGCATCCAGGACAGGAACAACAGGCGGCACGACGGCCACCGCTTCAGCAGGGGCCGCATGGCGTGGATCAATCCTCGTTGTTCGTGTCCGGCGGCAGCACGGTCACATGGAACGCCTGTACGCGGCGCGCGTCGGCGCGCGCCACCCGGAACACGAAACGGTCCAGGCTGAGCTCGTCGCCGGTTTCGGGCAGGTGGCCGATCGCCTCGGTGACCAGGCCGCCAATGGTGTCGTAGTCGTCGTCGGGGAAGCCGGCGCCGAAACGCTCGTTGAAATCCTCGATCGGGGTCAGCGCGTCGACCACGTACTGGCCATCGGCCTGGATCGCGATCTGCGCGGTGTGGTCCTCGGCCTCGTCGTGTTCGTCGTCGATCTCGCCGACGATCTGCTCCAGCACGTCCTCGATGGTGACCAGGCCGGCGACGCCGCCGTACTCATCGACCACGATCGCCATGTGGTTGCGCGAGAGCCGGAACTCCTTGAGCAGCACATTGAGCTTCTTGGCTTCGGGGATCAGCACCGCCGGGCGCAGCAGCTCGCGGATGTTGGCCGGGCCGTGGTCGGCGACCACGCCGCGCAGCAGGTCCTTGGCCAGCAGGATGCCGAGGATGTCGTCCTTGTTGTCGCCGTGCACCGGGAAGCGCGAATGGCCCGATTCGACCACCTGCTTCATCAGGTCCAGGAACGGGGCTTCCACCGGCAAGGAGACCATCTGCGAGCGCGAAATCATCACATCGCCCACGGTGAGCTCGGCCACCGCGATCGCCCCCTCCATCATCCGCAGGGTGTCGGCGGCGATCAGGCCGTCTTCCTCTGCGGTGTGCAGTACCGCCACCAGCTCGTCGCGGGTGTGGGGTTCGCCGGAGAAGGCAGAGGTCAGGCGTTCAAGCCAGCTGCGCTTCTTCTCATGTTGCTCCAGGGCGGAGCTACTACTGTCGTCTTCAGACATCTCTGGAAAAAAAGGCACCCGGCGTGCCGGGCGTTGGAGGGGAGTCTAGCAGGATGCGGGGCGCTGTCAGCGCCCGGCGGCAGCCGGTGGCGGGGCGGCCGGGACCGGGGCCGGCGGCGCTTCGGGCGCTTCCGGCGGCAGGTCCAGGCTGTAGGTACAGCCGGCCAGGGTCTTGCCCGGGTGGGTCTTGACCGTGGACAGGCTCAGGATCACCGATTCGATCATCGGTTCGCCGGTGACCGGGTCGGTAACATCGCGGCTGACCAGTTCGCGCCCGGCCATGAACTTTTCCGGGGTATCCACCCCGTCCTCCAGCGCCAGCGTGCGGGCCAGCGGGCGCGGGTCGGGCAGGTCCAGGATCGCCATGATGCTGGCCCCGGCGATGGCCAGGTACTCGGTGCGCTGGCCGAACACGGTCAGCGGCGTGGCCAGGCGGAACTCGCTCATGAACGCGTTGGTCTGCGGCAACGGCTGCAGGCCGTTGGCCACCGCCTTGAGCGGGTCGGCCACCACCGGCGCCAGGGCGTTGTAGTCGGCCAGGCCCTGGCGGCATTCGATCAGCGCCGGCAGGTCCAGCGCGGCGGCCGAGCCGGTGGCCGGCAGCAGGGTGGACAGGGCCAGGCAGAGGCCTGCGCAGGCGGTCATCGGGCGTCGGAAGGTCGGCATGCCGGGTGGCTCACTGCTCGTTGGCGTAGGGGTCGTCGATGCCCAGGTCGGCGAGGATCTCGCGTTCCAGCTGTTCCATCGCCTCGGCTTCCTTGTCGTCCTCGTGGTCCCAGCCCAGCAGGTGCAGCACCCCGTGCACGGTCAGGTGCGCGTAGTGGGCGTTGAGCCGCTTGTCCTGCTCGGCCGCCTCGCTGGCCACCACCGGGGCGCAGATCACCAGGTCGCCCAGCAGCGGGAACTTGACCCCCTTGGGCAGCCCTTCGGGCAGTTCGGCCGGGAAGCTGAGCACGTTGGTGGCGTAATCCTTGCCGCGGTAGTGTCGGTTCAGCGACTGGCCCTCCTTGGCGTCGACCAGGCGGATGGCCAGGTCGGCTTCGCGGATGCGGCCTTTCAGTGCCGCTGCCACCCACTTGCGGAAACTCACCGCCGAGGGCAGCCCGGCGCGGGGCAGGGCGTAGCTGACGGCGACATCGAGGCGGACGGGACCTTTGGTCATGGCGGGCAATTCCGGGTTATCAGGGGGTGCGGGGCGGGGCACGGCGGCGGGCCGTCGGGCTATTCCGCGCCCGGCTTGACCTGTTGCAGGTCGCGGCGTTCGTAGGCACTGACGATGCGCGCCACCAGCGGGTGGCGGACCACGTCGCGCGCCTCGAAGAAGGTGAAGCTGACGCCATCGACGTCGTGCAGCACCTCGATCGCATCGCGCAGGCCGGATTTGACGTGCTTGGGCAGGTCGGTCTGGGTCAGGTCGCCGGTGACCACCGCGGTCGAGCCGAAGCCCAGCCGGGTCAGGAACATTTTCATCTGTTCGATGGTGGTGTTCTGCGCCTCGTCCAGGATCACATAGGCATCGTTGAGCGTGCGCCCGCGCATATAGGCCAGCGGCGCGATCTCGATGACGTTCTTTTCCAGCAGCTTGAGCACTTTTTCCACGCCCAGCATTTCATACAGCGCGTCGTACAGCGGGCGCAGGTAGGGGTCGACCTTCTGGCTCAGGTCGCCGGGCAGGAAGCCGAGCTTCTCGCCGGCCTCCACCGCCGGGCGCACCAGGATCAACCGCTGCACGCGCGACTCGTTCAGGGCCTCCACCGCGCTGGCTACGGCCAGGAAAGTCTTGCCGGTACCGGCCGGGCCGATCCCGAAGTTGATGTCGTGGGTGGTGATCTGGTGCAGGTAGCGCGCCTGGTTGGCGCCGCGCCCGCGCACCGTGCCGCGCTTGACCTTGATCGCCACTTCCTGCGCTTCGTAGGCCCGCTCGACCACGTGTTCGACGTTGGCCTGGTTCAGGCGCAGGTGGATGGCGTGGTTGTCGAAGGGGGTGTCGGCCGCTTCCAGGTACAGCGCCTCGATCAGCTTCTGTGCCTCTTCGGCAACGCGGCTGGGGCCGGTCACGCGGAACACGTGCCCGCGGTTGGCGATTTCCACGCCGAGCTTGAGTTCGATCTGGCGCAGGTGCTCATCGAAGGGGCCGGCCAGGTTGGCCAGGCGTTCGTTGTCTTCCGGGGCCAGGGTGAAATCGCGTTGTGCCAGTGCCGTCATTGCGTCCGGCGGCCGTCAATCCAGGGGACTGGGCCGCAAGCTGGGGAAAGGAAGCACAGGGTAGCGCGCGCGTGGGGCCGCCGCTACAACGCCGGCCATGCGCGGGGCTGGCGGGCCTGCGTGGGGGTTCTCCACAGCGGCTGTGCAAGGACGCTGCAGCAACCTGTGGATACCCCGTGCCAGCCCTTGCGCTGCAAGGGTTGTGACGGGGTGGTGAAAAATTGTCCTCGGGCGATCTGCGCAGGCCGCGAAGCGGAAACACCGGCATCCGGCAGCCGGTACCACCCGCGTGTCAGTCGGCCGCCACCATCCGCGCACGCAGCGAATTGCTGTACGCCTCGGTGATCACCACGTCGACGAACTGGCCGACCAGGCGCGGGTGGCCGGGGAAGTTCACCGAGCGCATGTTCTCGCTCTTGCCGGTCAGCTCGTTGGGATTGCGCTTGGAGGGGCCTTCGACCAGCACGGTCTGCACGCTGCCCACCATCTTTTCCGAGATCGCCGCGGCCTGCTGGTTGATCCGTGCCTGCAGCCGCGACAGGCGTGCGTGCTTTTCGGCGTCGCCGAGGGTGTCGGGCAGATCCGCGGCCGGGGTACCGGGGCGGCGCGAGTAGATGAAGGAAAAGCTGTGGTCGAAGCCGATGTCTTCGATCAGCTGCATGGTCTTCTCGAAATCGGCCTCGGTCTCGCCGGGGAAGCCGACGATGAAGTCCGAACTGATCGAGATGTCCGGGCGCACCGCGCGCAGCTTGCGGATCTTGGCCTTGAACTCCAGCGCGGTGTAGCCACGCTTCATCGCCGACAGCACCCGGTCGCTGCCGGCCTGTACCGGCAGGTGCAGGAAGTTGGCCAGCTGCGGCACGTCGCGGTAGGCATCCACCAGCGAATCGCTGAATTCCAGCGGATGGGAGGTGGTGAAGCGGATCCGGCCGACCCCGTCGATCTGCGCGATGGTGCGGATCAGCAGGCCGAGATCGGCGAATTCGCCCTCGCCATACGGGCCGCGGTAGGCGTTGACGTTCTGGCCCAGCAGGTTGATCTCGCGCACGCCCTGGGCGGCCAGCTGCGCCACTTCCACCACCACGTCCTCGAACGGGCGGCTGACCTCGGTGCCGCGGGTATAGGGCACCACGCAGAACGAGCAGTACTTGGAGCAGCCTTCCATGATCGACACGAAGGCCGAGGCGCCGTCGGCGCGCGGCTCGGGCAGGCGGTCGAACTTCTCGATCTCCGGGAAACTGATGTCCACCTGCGACTTGCCCGATTCGCGCCGTTGCCGGATCAGCTCGGGCAGGCGGTGCAGGGTCTGCGGGCCGAACACCAGGTCCACGTGCGGGGCGCGCTTGATGATCGCCTCGCCTTCCTGGGAGGCCACGCAGCCGCCGACGCCGATGATCACGCCACGGCCGTTGTTTTTCAGTGCCTTCCAGTAGCCCAGCTGGCTGAATACCTTCTCCTGGGCCTTTTCGCGGATCGAGCAGGTATTCATCAGCAGCACATCGGCCTCGGCCGGGTCGTCGGTCAGCTCCAGGCCTTCGGCGGCGGCCAGCACGTCGGCCATCTTGGACGAGTCGTACTCGTTCATCTGGCAACCGTGGGTCTTGATGTACAGCTTGCCGCGCACCGGACCGGTCACCTGCGGCCTGGCGCCGGGCAGCGGAAGCAGGTCGGGGCGGGCGGCGGGGGTGGCGGGGGCAGAGGCAGGCAGGGCGGAGCCGGCCGAAGTCGGCGCGGTCGAAGCTGGCGTCCCGGTCATGGCGCTTATTCCAGTCGGGTGGGCGGGCAGGCAACCGCAACGGCTGCCGGGGAGCCGGCCATTGTAACGGGGAAGGGGAAGGCGCGCCGGCGCCCCCCCGCGGCGGCTGTGACGGCCGTCCGGGTTGGCCCGGGGCGGGGGAGGTTTGGCGCATCAACCACTTGGCAAGCCCGGGCGAACTTGGGACACTCCCGCCCATGAGGGGAATCTTGGGGATTGCCGCGCTGGCCCTGGCTGCGCTGACCGCTGTGCCGGCCAGTGCGGGCACGCTGTACAAGTGCGTCGGCGCCGACGGCATTCCCAGCTATGTCAGCAAGCGGATGTCCGGCGCGGCCTGCAGCGTGGTCAGCAACTACCGTCCCGAGCGCAATGCCCCGCGTCGCTACGTCCCGCCGCCGGCTCCGGTCGCCACGCCCGCCGTTGCCACTGCCGCAGCGCCCAGCCCGGCCCGGGCCGATGGCGCCACCGCCGGCACCGCCGTGGCCGTCGGCGCCCCGGTCCCGCCCGCCGCCACGCCAGCGCCGCCGCGCACCGGCAAGGCCGGGCGGGTGGTCAACGGCCAGGTCTATTCGTACATGAAGGACGGCGTGCGCCACTACACCAGCGCCCGCCCGGCCCAACTGGCCAGCCTCGGCCCGGTGCGCACCATCCACTACAGCTTCATCGAACGCTGCTATGCCTGCGGCGCCAACCCGGGCGTCAACTTCGGCTCGGTGCGCCTGAACACCACCGCCTTCCAGGCCGAGATCAGCGCCGCGGCGCGTGAGTTCGGCGTCGAAGAGGCGATCGTGCGCGCCATCATCCACGCCGAGTCGGCCTACAACCCCACCGCGCTCAGCCGTGCCGGCGCACAGGGCCTGATGCAGCTGATGCCGCCGACCGCGCGTCGCTTCGGTGTCACCGACTCCTATGACGCAGCGCAGAACATCCGCGGCGGCGTGCAATACCTGTCGTGGCTGCTCAAGCGTTTCAATGGCAACCTGACCCTGGCCGCGGCCGGCTACAACGCCGGCGAAGGCGCGGTCGATCGCCATGGCGGGGTGCCGCCCTACAGCGAGACCCAGTACTACGTGAAGCGGGTGGCGCAGCTGGCCGACCGCTACCGCGCCGTGCCGGTCAGCAGCCAGTGACCGGCCGCGCCGGTGCTGCCCATGGCGCTGGCGGGCCTTCATGGCGTAATGTCCTGCAGTAATGTGGTTCGGTGATACCGCGTTGTGTGGCCGACTTCGGTTCAGCTACACTCGCGGCTGATTCAATGTGGACTGGCCCCCACCGGTCTGCTGGCAGCCTCAAGCTACCTAATCAATATCGGAGTGCCGGATGGCCAACGATGGGGTAAACGATCCAGTCAACACTGGACGTCGACGGTTCCTTTCAGCAACCACTGCGGTGGTCGGAGCGGTTGGCGTCGGATTTGCAGCGGTACCGTTCATCAAGTCCTGGAATCCCAGTGCCCGCGCCAAACTGGCCGGTGCCCCGGTGATTGCCGATATCAGCGCCCTGCAGGAAGGCCAGCGACTGGTCATGGAGTGGCGTGGGCAGCCGATCTGGATCGTCAAGCGTTCCAAGGCCATCCTCGAGGCGCTGCACGGCCTTGACGGGCGGCTGAAGGATCCCGGGTCGGGCGAAAAGGAACAGCAGCCCGAGTACGTGCTCAAGCAGAATCCCGAATTCCGCTCGATCAAGGCCGAGGTCTCGGTGCTGGTCGGGCTGTGCACCCATCTGGGCTGTTCGCCGGAAATGGTGGCCGAGATCCGCCCCGAGCCCTACGACCCGCAGTGGAAGGGCGGCTACTTCTGCCCCTGCCACAAGTCGCGCTTCGACATGTCCGGTCGCGTGTTCAAGGATGTCCCGGCGCCGATCAACCTGCTGGTGCCGCCGCACCATTACCAGGACGACAACACCATCATCATCGGCGTTGATCCGCAGGGGGCGGCTTGACCATGGCCAATATCCTTACCCGTACCGCCACCGGGGTATTTGACTGGGTCAACGCGCGCGCGCCCGGGCTGATGCCGGTCTACCGCAAGCACGTCAGCGAGTATTACGCGCCGAAGAACTTCAACCTCTGGTACTACTTCGGTTCGCTGGCGCTGCTGATCCTGGTCAACCAGATCGTCACCGGCATCTTCCTGACGATGCACTACAAGACCAACGCCGCCGAAGCGTTCGCCTCCATCGAATACATCATGCGCGATGTCGAATGGGGCTGGTTGATCCGCTACATGCACTCCACCGGTGCCTCGCTGTTCTTCATCGTGGTCTACCTGCACATGTTCCGCGGGCTGCTGTACGGCAGCTACCAGAAGCCGCGCGAGCTGGTGTGGATCCTGGGCATGCTGATCTACCTGGTGCTGATGGCCGAAGCCTTCATGGGCTACGTGCTGCCCTGGGGCCAGATGTCGTTCTGGGGCGCCAAGGTGATCATCTCGCTGTTCGGCGCGATCCCGGTGATCGGCAACGGCCTGACCGAATGGATCATGGGCGACTACCTGCCCAGCGATGCCACCCTCAACCGCTTCTTCGCCCTGCACGTGATCGCCCTGCCGCTGGTGTTGCTGCTGCTGGTGGTGCTGCACCTGGGGGCGCTGCACGAGGTGGGCTCCAACAACCCCGACGGGGTGGAGATCAAGAAGGGCCCGAAGGGCAACCGCTGGTCGGCCACCGCGCCCACCGACGGCATCCCGTTCCACCCGTACTACACGCTCAAGGATGCGGTCGGTGCCGGGTTCCTGCTGATCATCGCCGCCTTCATCATCTTCTTCGCGCCGGCCTTCGGCGGCCTGTTCCTGGAGCACGACAACTTCACCGAGGCCAACCGCCTGGTCACCCCCGAACACATCAAGCCGGTCTGGTACTACACCCCGTATTACGCGATGTTGCGGGTGGTGCCCAACAAGCTGGGTGGCGTGCTGGTGATGTTCTCGGCGATCGCCATCCTGTTCCTGGTGCCATGGCTGGACCGGGCCAAGGTCAAGTCCTACCGCTACCGCGGGGCGCTCTCGCGCGCGCTGTTGAGCATGTTCGCGGTGTGCTTCGTCTGGCTGGGGGTGATCGGCTCGGGCCCCGGCACCGATGCGCACGAGACCTATGTCGGGCGCGTGCTGACCTTCCTGTACTTCGCCTTCTTCATCACCATGCCGCTATGGACCAAGCTGGACAGGACCAAGCCGGTACCGGACCGGGTGACCACGCATGACTGACCACTGGATTGTCCGGCTGGCCTGCGCGGCCGCGCTGATGCTCGGCAGCGCCTTGGCCGGTGCCGCCGAGGGCGGCAAGACCCTGCAGGCCGGCAACGACCTGGGCGACCGCGCCTCGCTGCAGCGCGGCGCGCAGCTGTACATGAACTACTGCTCCGGCTGCCATGCGCTGAAGTACCTGCGCTATTCGCGGCTGGCCGAGGACCTGGGCCTGAGCGAGGAAGAGGTGATGAACAACCTCAACTTCACCGGCACCCCGATCGGCGAGCAGATTCCGGTCAGCATGCCCAAGGCGCAGGCCGAGAAGTGGTTCGGCAAGATGCCGCCGGACCTGAGCCTGATTTCGCGCGTGCGTGGCAGCGACTGGGTCTACACCTACCTCAAGTCGTTCTACCTGGACCCGTCGCGGCCGCTGGGCTGGAACAACAGCCTGTTCCCCAACGCCTCCATGCCCAACCCGCTGTGGGAAATGCAGGGAATGCAGCACGCCATCCATGGCAAGCCGGACAGCCCCGGTGCCGATCCGCCGGTGATCGGGCTGAAGATCGTGCAGCCCGGCAACGTCGATGCCGGCCAGTACGACCAGTCGGTGCGCGATATCACCAACTTCCTGGAATATGCCGGCGAGCCGGCCGTGCTCAAGCGCCAGAAGCTGGGGGTGTGGGTGATCCTGTTCCTGGCGCTGCTGACGTTCCTGGCATACCTGCTGAAGAAGGAATACTGGAAGGACGTGCACTGAGCACCATCGCGCAGGCCTTGGGCGTTCGATCCGGGACCGGGTCGACAAGCCTATTGGCTTTTGTGATGCTCGGTTGCACACTCGGGTACTGTGACGACCGTCGGCAATGGGCTGGCGGCGCCGATACGACCGGCGGTTACCGGTCGTTGGAGAGCCTTTGATGGCGGCGAGCGTACGCATGCGCAATACCCTGACGCTGTTTTCCTCGAACGACGATGTCCTGTGCCATCGCGTACGGCTGGTCCTGGCGGCCAAGGGCGTGAGCTACGACTTCGTCCCGGTCGACCCGCAGAACCCGCCCGAAGACCTCATCGATCTGAACCCCTACCACTCGGTGCCCACCCTGGTGGAGCGCGAACTGGTGCTGTACGCGGCGTCGGTGGTGAGCGAATACCTGGACGAACGCTACCCGCACCCGCCGCTGATGCCGGTCGATCCGCTGTCGCGGGCGCGCATCCGCCTGGCCATGCTGCGCATCGAGCACGACTGGGTGCCGCAGGTGCAGGCCATCCAGCTGGGCAACAAGACCCAGGCCGAGGCCGGGCGCAAGCGCCTGAAGGAACTGCTGACCAGCGCGGTGCCGCTGTTCAAGGCCAGCAAGTTCTTCCTCAACCCGGAAATGAGCCTGGCCGACTGCGCGATGGCCCCGATCATCTGGCGGCTGAAGGCGCTGGACGTGCCGTTGCCCAAGGATGGCAAGTCGATCGAGGACTACGGCAACCGCATCTTCCGCCACCCCGGCTTCATCCGCAGCCTGACCGACCAGGAAAAGAAACTGCGCGATCTGCCGGTGTGAGCGATGCCGCCGGGGCCGCTACGGGTCCGGCCGCACTGAACGCAATGGCAGGGCAGGCACGCCCGGAGGCTGACCTGCGGGTAGGCGGGCGCGTACACTTGCCACTACGCAATCGGATCCCCGCAGCCGAGCATGGCTTGGCGCTACCCACATGACTGAAGACACTTTTCGCATGACCAGCCACCGCCCGTACCTGTTGCGGGCCCTGGTGGAATGGATCAATGACAACGACCTGACGCCGCACATCCTGGTCGATGCCGGGATGCCCGGCGTGCAGGTGCCGCAGAGCGCGGTCAAGGACGGCCGGGTGGTGCTGAACATCGCCGAGCGCGCGGTGGTGCAGCTGCATATCGACAACGACCACGTCAGTTTCTCGGCACGTTTCTCCGGCACCAGCCATCCGGTGCAGGTGCCGATTTCGGCCGTGCTGGCCGTATACGCGCGCGAGACCGGGCAGGGCATGGCGTTGCCGGACGACATTCCCGGGCACGAGCCGGGCCCGGACGACGAGCTGCCGCCCGACGACAGCCCGACCCCGCCCGACGATGCGCCGCCCAAGCCCAGCGGTCGCCCGCATCTGCGGGTGGTCAAATAAAAAAAATGGCCGCCGAAGGGCGGCCATTCCGCTGATGGGGCCGACCCTTGGCCGGACGCCGTCGGACCGGACACCAATACGATCCGGCACCACGCCCCCGATCACACATCCTCGGCACCGCTGGTGTCCACGCCGCGGCGGATCTCGCTGATCCGCGCCGCCGATGGACCCACGAACGCTACCAGCTCATCGCCGCGCAGCACCATGCGGCCGCTGTGGCGGTCCACGCCATCGTGCGAGTACTCGAACTTGAAGGTGCGCTCCCAGCCCAGCCAGCCGTTGTCCTTGCGCACCACGCGCAGCCCGGTGGCGTGCACGGCCTGGTCCAGCCATTGCACATCGGCGGCGCGGCAGGCGTTGCGGCCCAGCACGCCGGCGCGCTCGGCGGCGGCGCGCGAGGAATTCCAGAAGGCGTAGGCGAACGCGCCGGCAATCATCAACAGGATCAGGCTGGGCATCGGTGACTCGGCGCGGGCAGGACGGGTGGATCCTACAAGATGGCGACGAATGCGCCGCGGATCAAGCCGGCGGCAATGCCGGCATCAGGGCATGCGTGCCGGCACCGGGGTGGGCGGCGGCGGTTGCGGCTCGCCGGGGCGTGGCGCCGGCATGGGCTGTGTCGGCGATGATGTCGGCGTGGTCGGCTGGGGATACGGCGCCGGATCGGGCTGCACGGTCGGCAGCGTCGTCGGGGCGGTGGCCACCAGTTTCAGCAGGGCCGCCCAATCCTGGCGGTTGAAGCTGCATTCCTCCTCGCGCCCCGGCGTACAACCCAGCTCCACCCCGTCGGCGACACTGGCCTTGGCCGGCGGCAGTTCGATGCGGCCGCCGCGGTCCAGCGACAGCTTGCGCATCGCCACGGTGTTCATCACGTTGCCGCCAATCAGGTACAGGGTGCGGTCGCCGCCGGTGTTGGCGGCGATCACCACTTCGCAATGCGACTTCCAGTGCGTCACCGCACCGCTGCCCAGCGATTGCACCAGGCCGCTGTAGCTGAGCGCCTCCCGGCGGTCGCGCAGGTAGCACAGCAGGTCGCCGGGGGCGGGCTTTTCCTGCGCGGGGTCGGTCATGCGGTACGGGCCGCTGTTCTGGTAGGCGGCGCGGATGTAGTCGATATGGCGCGGCGAGCGGGTGAAGCCGGGCACGCTGGCGCGGGTCATCACCCACGAGATGAAGGCGGCCGACCACGGATTGTCGACCAGGAATGCACGGCAGTCGCTGTCGGTGTAGCGCGCGCCCGGCGGTGCCAGACAGCTGGACGCGCCGGGCTGGTCGCCCAGCGGCGACAACGTGCCGCTCTGCCGCCAGTAGCCGACCACGCGCTGCCAGGCAACCAGGCCGCTGTCGGCCAGGTGCACGTTCTCCGCTTCGGTCGCGCTCAGGCTGGCGACGCGGCCATCGCGATCGATGAAGGGGCGGTACCACAGCCGGTGCTCGTTGCAGGCGGTCTGCACGATGGTCACGGCCAGCGGGCTCAGGCCGAAGCGTGGCGGAATGTCGCAGACCTCGGCCGCCGACGCGGTGGCGGGCAGCAGCGCGGTGAACGGTGACAGGCAGGCAAGCAGGAGCAGGGGGCGCATGCGCGCTCTCCGGATGGGGGCAGGGCAAGCCTCGCAGACCGGGTCTGGCGGGGCCGTGAATATCGCGTGGCGATCGACCGCACGACCAACGCCTGCACGGCCAATGCCCGCACGACCAATGTCCGCACGACCAATGCCCGCACGACCAACGGTCGTGCGCTACCGCGGGTGGGGCGCGGTAGGTACCGGCCGTTGGCCGGTACGTCGGTCGATCAGCCCGTCAGAATGCGGTAGGTACCGACCGTTGGTCGGTACGCGGTGCTCAGCCCGGCGGCGGGCCCAGCTTCAGCGACAGGTCGATCGCCTGCACGTGCTTGGTCAGCCCGCCGATGGAAATGCAGTCCACGCCGTCTTCGGCGATCGCACGCAGCCCGGCCAGGTCCACGCTGCCCGATACCTCCAGCGGAATCCGCCCGGCGGTGATGCGTACCGCGTCACGGCGCATGCCCACATCGAAGTCATCGATCAGGATGCGATCGCAGCCCACCGACAGCGCCTCCTGGAGCTGGTCCAGGTCTTCCACCTCGACCACCAGCGGCAACTGCGGCCATTGCGCGCGTGCGGCCTGCACCGCGGCGGTCAGTGAACCGGCGGCACGGATGTGGTTTTCCTTCAGCATCACCGTATCGAACAGGCCGATGCGATGGTTGTCGCCGCCGCCACAGCGCACCGCGTACTTCTGCGCCAGGCGCAGGCCGGGCAGGGTCTTGCGGGTGTCCAGGATGCGCGTGCCGGTGCCGGCCACCGCCGCGACGTAGCGTGCGGTGGTGGTGGCGGTGCCCGACAGGGTCTGCAGGAAGTTCAGCGAGGTGCGCTCGGCGCTGACCAGGCTGCGGTTGCGACCGTGCAGGATGGCCAGCACGGTACCGGCGCGGACCGCATCGCCGTCGGACACTTGCCAGTCGATCCGCACGTCCGGGTCCAGCGCCCGGTGGGTGGCATCGAACCACGGCCGGCCGGCGATCACCGCATCCTGCTTGCACAGCAGGTAGGCGCTGTCGGGGCGGTCGGGCAGCAGCGCGGCGGTCACATCGCCGCTGCCGATGTCCTCGGCCAGGGCGCGGGCGACATCGGCGGCCACCACGGCAGTGGCCGGGGCCAGCAGCGCGGCGCGGCTCATTTTTCCGGGAAGTCGGCGATCTGGGCGGTGGCGATGGCCTCCTCGGCCAGCAGCACCGGGATGCCGTCGTCCACGCGGAACACCTGCTTGCGGTCGCGGGTCAGCAGCGCCTCGCGCAGGGCCAGGGCCTGTGCGCTGCCGTCGGCCTTGACCACGCCACCGGCGCCGATGGCGCGGTTGAGCGCCTCCAGGCCCCGGGCATCGAGCAGGGCCAGGGGCTGGCGGGTGTCGGGCGAGCACAACAGGTCGAGCAGCTTGCGATCCATGGATTCTTCGTCTTGCGTGGAAGATGGCTAGAATACGTCTTTAAGGCAGGTGACGGCCAATGACCCTCAACCAAACCGCGCCGCTCGTCGGCATCGTCATGGGTTCCCGCTCCGACTGGGAAACCATGCAGCACGCCGCCCAGAAGCTGGATGCCCTGGGTGTTCCCTATGAAGTGAAAGTGGTCTCGGCGCACCGCACGCCGGACGTGCTGTTCACCTATGCCGAGCAGGCCGGCCCGCGTGGCCTGCGCGCGATCATCGCCGGTGCCGGCGGCGCCGCCCACCTGCCGGGCATGATCGCGGCCAAGACCGCGGTGCCGGTGCTGGGCGTACCGGTGCAGTCCAAGGCCCTCAACGGCATGGACTCGCTGCTGTCGATCGTGCAGATGCCGGCCGGCATCCCGGTGGCCACCTTCGCCATCGGCAATGCCGGCGCCTCCAACGCGGCGCTGTTCGCCGCGGCGATGCTGGCCGGCGACCAGCCGGCGATCGGCCAGGCGCTGGACGCGTTCCGCGCCCGCCAGACCGAAGACGTCATGGCCCACGACGACCCGCGTCAATGAGCCACAAGACCGTTGGCATTCTGGGCGGCGGCCAGCTCGCCCGCATGATGGTGCTGGCCGGCGCGCCGCTGGGGCTGCGTTTCGAGCTGTTCGACCCGGCCGCCGATGCCTGTGGTGCCCAGCTGGCACCGCTGCAGGTGGCTGCCTTCGACGACGAGGCGGCCCTGGCCGCGTTCGCCGCGCGGGTGGATGTGGTCACCTTCGATTTCGAGAACGTGCCGGCGCACAGCGCCCGCTTCCTGGCCGAACGCGTGCCGGTGTATCCCAATCCGGATGCCCTGGCGGTAGCCCAGGACCGGCTCAGCGAAAAGACCCTGTTCCAGCAACTGGGCATCCCGCTGCCGCCGTTCGCCGACATCGGCAGCCGCGACGAGCTGGCCGCCAAGGTCGCCGAGTTCGGCATGCCCTGCATCGTCAAGACCCGCCGCCTGGGCTACGACGGCAAGGGCCAGTTCCGCATCCGCAGCGCGGCCGATATCGACGCCGCCTGGGCCGCGCTGGGCGGCTACGTCGACAGGACCGGGCTGATCCTGGAGGGCTTTGTCGTCTTCGACCGCGAGGTCAGCGTGGTGGCCGTGCGTGGCCGCGACGGCGAGTTCCGCGCCTGGCCGGTGACCGGCAACTGGCATGTCGACGGCGTACTGTCGGCCAGCCTGGCGCCGGCCCAGCTGAGCCCGGCCCAGCAGGCGGCGGCGATCGGCCATGCCCGCGCGCTGGCCGAGCGCCTGGACTACGTGGGGGTGTTCGCGCTGGAGCTGTTCTGCCGCGGCGAGGAGCTGCTGGTCAACGAGATGGCGCCGCGCGTACACAACTCCGGTCACTGGACCATCGAAGGCAGCGAGACCTCGCAGTTCGAGAACCACCTGCGCGCGGTGCTGGGCCTGCCCCTGGGCGATACCCGCATGCTCGGCCAGGCCTGCATGCTCAACTGGCTGGGTGCGATGCCCGCTGCGGCGGCCGTGCTCGGCCAGCCCGGTGGGCATTGGCACGATTACGGCAAGCAGCCGCGCGAGGGCCGCAAGGTCGGCCACGCCACGCTGCGCCAGGACGATGCCGGTGCGCTGGCCGCGGCGCTGGAACAGGTGGGCGCACAGCTGGGCCGTGCCGACCAGGTCGCTCCGGTGGTCGAGGCCCTGCGCCGGTAATGGGGCAGGGCGGCACCCGTCGCCCCGGTCACGACCAACGGTCGCGACCTACCCCGATTCGGGCCATGTCGGCCGGTAGGTACCGGCCGTTGGCCGGTACACGCAGCCGCCGCGACACCCGGGGTAGGTACCCACCGTTTGTCGGTACGCCCTTCATCGGTCGGTACGCCCCTCAATCCCGCAGCTGTGCGGCGACGAAATCCCAGTTGACGATCTTCCAGAACGCCTCCAGATAGCGCGCGCGCTCATTCTGGTAATCGGTGTAATACGCGTGTTCCCACACATCGCAGGCCAGCAGCGGCGTGCTCTGGCCGGTCAGCGGGGTGCCCGCGTTGCGGGTGACCTGGATCGCCAGCGCGCCGGTGGGGTGCTGCACCAGCCATACCCAGCCCGAGCCGAACAGGCCCAATGCGGCACGCTCGAACTCCTCGCGCAGCCGGCGCACATCGCCGAACTGGCGGGTGACCAGTTCGCCCAGGCGATCCTTGGGGTCGCCACCGCCGCGCGGATGCAGGCATTGGAAATAGAAGGCATGGTTCCAGGCCTGGGCGGCCGCATCGAACAGGCTGCCCTGGCTCTGCCGCACGATGTCCTCCAGCGGCAGTTCGGCCAGCTCGGTGCCCTCGATCCGCGCGTTTACCGCCTCGACATAGGCGCGATGGTGGTGGCCGTGGTGCAGGTCCAGCGCCTGCGCCGACAGATGCGGCTGCAGGGCGGTGCGATCGTAGGGAAGACGGGGCTGTTCGAGGGGCATGGGCCTGTGCGGATTGGGAACGGGCGCCGGGGATGGGCCAGTAGGATTAGAATGAGCGGGTAGGGAAGTCTATCCGACCGGCGAGGTCGGGTTGTCCCGCATTGGAGGGAGAGTCGTGGTGGCGGTGATGCAGCAGATCCAGTCCGAAGTCGAGCGGTATCCCCTCGTGTTGTTCATGAAGGGCACCCCGCAGTACCCGATGTGCGGCTACTCCAGCCGCGCCATCCAGGCCCTGATGGCCGCCGGCGCGGCGGCGCTGCGTACCGTCAACGTGCTCGAAGAGCCCGAGGTCCGCGCCAACCTGCCGCGGTTCTCCAACCTGCCCAGTTTCCCGCAGCTGTTCATCCACGGCGAGCTGATCGGCGGCTGCGACATCGTGCTGGAGTTGTTCGAGTCCGGCGAGCTCAAGCGCATCGTCGAAGAGGCCTCCCAGCCATGAATGCGGTCCCGTCCGTCGTGGCCGGGACCGGGCCGCTGGCCGACCGCGTGATTCTCATCGCCGGCGCCGGTGGTGGCCTGGGCAGTGCCGCTGCGGTGGCCTGTGCCCAGGCTGGTGCCACCGTGGTGCTGCTGGGGCGCAAGCCGCGCCGGCTGGACCGGGTGTATGCCGCCGTGCAGGCGGCGGGCCCGGAGCCGCTGCTGTACCCGCTGGACCTGGAAGGGGCCACCCCGGACGACTACGCCACCCTGGCCGAGCGGCTGGGGTCGGAACTGGGACGGCTGGATGGGGTGCTGTACTGCGCGGCCGATTTCGCCGGGCTGACCCCGTTCGAACTGGCCGACCCGGCCGCGTTCGCCCGGGCCGTACACGTCAACCTGACCGCGCCGGCCTGGCTGGCCCAGGCCTGCCTGCCGTTGCTGCGCCAGCGCGAGGATGCCGCGCTGGTGTTCTGCGTCGATGACCCGGCGCGGGTAGGGCAGGCCTACTGGGGCGGCTACGGCGCCGCCCAGCATGGCCTGCGCGGCCTGATCGCGGCCCTGCACGACGAACTGGGGCGCAGCCCGGTACGGGTCAGCGGCCTGCAGCCCGGCCCGATGCGGACCGCGCTGCGCGCCCGCGCGTTCTCGCTGGACGAGGACCGCAGTGCCCGCGAGCCGGCCGACTGCGCCGCCGCGGCGGTGCTGCTGCTGTCGGCGGCCGGCGCCACCCATCGCGGCCAGGTCCTGGACGCCGCATAACGCCGGCCCTGGCCGGTTGTGCCGGCGGTGGGTCCAGCGGCGTGCCGAATCCCTTTGCTGTCAATGGGGCGCTGACAGGGCGCGGCGCCGGTCGACCGGCCTGTCATGGGGATGTCTTCAGGTGATGTGAAGATCCCGTCACGATAGCGTTGTGATGGCGTGCGTTCTGTCGCCAAACCGTCACAATTCGACGCTACCGTGTTAATCTAGTGTTAACCGTTGCGGCTGAAACCAGCCCGCGGCAAGGGAACCCAGATAAAAGTCCAGTCAGCCGCCAGCAAGGCTGCTTGGGCGCGTTTTTTTTCCGCCATCGCCAATCTCGCATCGAGGCCACCCCAAATGACCCACCCACGTTGTCTCCGGATGTCCAAGCTCACCCTTGGTCTCGTGGCTGCACTTGCTGCCGCCCCCGCCTTCGCCCAGAGCACCTCTGCCGGTGTCGGCGGTCAGGTCACCTCCGCAGCAGGCGCGCCTGTTGCCGGTGCAGAAGTCACCATCACGCACACCGAGTCGGGCACGGTCAGCCGCGCCACCACGGATGCGGCCGGTCGCTACAACGCGCGTGGTTTGCGCGTGGGTGGTCCGTACACCATCACCATCACCAAGTCCGGTGAAGGCACCAAGACCGAAGACGGCGTGTACCTGGGCGTGAACCAGACCGGCACCGTCAACGCCGCCCTGACCGGCGACCTGGCCGCGACCAACCTGGACGCGGTGCAGGTTGTCGCCGTCGCCGGTGGCTCGGAAGTGTTCAGCTCCACCAAGATGGGCTCGGGCACCAACATCAGCCAGCAGCAGATCGAAGTTGCGCCGTCCATCGGCGGCAACATCCAGGATCTGATGCGCCTGGATCCGCGCGTGACCTTCATCGACCGCGCCTCGGGCTCGATCTCGGCCGGTGGCCAGAACCCGCGCTTCAACTCGGTCAGCATCGACGGCGTGTCGGCCAGCGATACCTTCGGCCTGGAAGGCAACAACATGCCGACCCGTCGCCAGCCGGTCGCGATGGAAGCCATCGAAGCGCTGGACATCAACCTGTCCAACTACGACGTCAGCATCGCTGCCGCCGCCGGTGCCACCGTCAACGCGGTGACCAAGTCCGGTACCAACGAATTCCATGGCTCGGTCTACGGCACCTACCGTGACGGTGACTGGTTCGGTGACAACCCCGAAGGCCAGCCGTTCAACGGCTTCACCAAGGAAAAGACCTACGGCATGACCGTCGGTGGTCCGATCATCAAGGACAAGCTGTTCTTCTTCGCCAACTACGAGAAGTTCGAGCAGGCTGCCCCGGGTGCCGACCTGAGCACCACCCCGCTGGGCAAGGCCAATGGCCAGTTTGATGCGGACGATGTGGCCCGCGCGCAGCAGATCGCGCAGAACTACGGCATCAATGCCGGCGGCCTGGACAGCAACGGCGACACCAGCATGGAAGAGTATGCGCTGAAGCTGGACTGGAACATCAGCGACAACCACCGTGCCAGCATCCGCTACAGCAAGATCGACCAGAGCAAGCTGCGCATCAACGGCATGACCACCAGCTCTGCCTCGCTCAACTCGTACTGGTACCAGCACGACAAGACCAACGAGAGCTACGTCGCCCAGCTGTTCAGCGATTGGACCGACACCTTCTCCACCGAGTTCAAGGCGTCCTACCGCGAGTATTCGGCGATCCGTTCGGTGAACACCGATGCGCCCAGCGTGCGCATCTACTTCGGCGGCACCGAAGCGGCGCCGAGCGGTGACTCGCTGTACCTGGGTACCGAGGTCAACTCGCAGGACAACATCCTGACCACCAAGGCGTGGAACTACTACGGCGCCGGCACCCTGACCCTGGGCAACCATGACGTCAAGTTCGGTGCGTCGTACGACACCAACGACATCTACAACTACTACGGCGCCAACTCGTGGGGTGCCTACACCTTCTACGGCCTGGACAACTTCGCCGCCGGCCGCTGGAGCACCTACGACTACGCTCCGGAGCGCACCCCGGGCTCGAT
This sequence comes from Stenotrophomonas sp. KH_029, assembly GCF_057839765.1. Classification (NCBI taxonomy): domain Bacteria; kingdom Pseudomonadati; phylum Pseudomonadota; class Gammaproteobacteria; order Lysobacterales; family Lysobacteraceae; genus Stenotrophomonas; species Stenotrophomonas sp. KH_029. Next base: position 1,532,775 of record NZ_CM174498.1, read on the forward strand.
CGCCGCTGACTACAAGTACAGCAACCTGGCGCTGTTCGTGCAGGACACCTGGTACGTCAACAACAACCTGACCCTGACCCTGGGCCTGCGCGCCGACCGTCCGGACACCAGCCCGTCGCCGGCCTACAACGCGCCTGCCTCGACCTTGTTCGGCGTGGACAACAGCAAGGTGCTGAGCAACAAGTTCCTGGTCCAGCCGCGCTTCGGTTTCAACTACACCTTCGACACCGATCGTCCGACCCAGCTGCGTGGTGGCGTGGGCCTGTTCCAGGGTGACTCGCCGCAGGTGTGGCTGAGCAACAGCTACTCGGCGACCGGTTTCAACGCCAACGTCTACAACATCCGCGCCTACAACCCGGCCCTGCCGTTCAACCCGGACAAGGACAGCCAGCCGGTCCCGACCACCCCGGGGTCGAACCAGCAGAACGTCAATTTCGTCGGCAATGATTTCAAGCTGCCGTCGATCTACAAGGCCAACCTGGCCTTCGACCATGAAACCCCGTGGTACGGCATCGTTGCATCCGCCGAGCTGCTGGTAACCAAGGTCAAGGATGGCCTGTTCTACCAGAACCTGAACCTGGGCCCGGTGCAGTACCAGGGGCCGGACGGCCGCGACATGTTCTACAACCAGGCCAAGGTGGGTGCGTGGACCAACAATGACTCCCGCTTCCGTCGCAATACTGCCTACAACAACGTCTACCTGATCAACAACACGGACAAGGGCCGTACCTCGCAGTTCACCGCGTCGTTGAGCAAGCCATGGAGCGATGCCAGCGATTGGTCCTGGAACATCGGCTACACCTATACCGACGCCACCGAAGTGGGCTCGCTGACCAGCTCCACCGCCGGCTCGGGCTGGGGCTACCAGTACGCCTTCGACGCCAACTCCCCGGTCGAGAACACCTCGCGCTACCAGATCCGCGACCGCCTGTCGGGTGCGCTGAACTGGAAGCACAAGTTCTTCGGCGACTACGAGACCAAGGTGGGCCTGGTGTACGAAGGCCGCAGCGGCCGTCCGTACAGCTACGTCTACGTCAACGACGCCAACGGCGACAGCCGCTCGGCCAATGACCTGTTCTACGTGCCGTCCGGCCCGGGCGATGTGCTGTTCGGCAACCTGAGCAACGCCGGTGTGTTCACCCCCGATGCGAACATGGAGAAGAGTTTCTTCGATTGGCTGGCAGCCAACCCGGACCTGGCCAAGTACGCCGGCAGCTCGGCGCCGGCCAACGGCTTCCGCACCGGCTGGATCAACACCTTCGACGTGCGCATCAGCCAGCAGCTGCCGGGCTTCATGAAGGGTCACAAGTCGGAGATCTGGCTGGATATCCAGAACGTCGGCAACATGATCAACAAGGACTGGGGCAACATCTACGACTACGGCTTCTTCGCCGATGCGCGTGTGGCCACCCTGCAGGGCATGTACCAGGGCAAGTACGTGTACAACTACCGCAATGCCGATGCCCCGACCGTGGCTAACGCCGACGCCGATGGCTTCGACGTCGGTGTGTCGCAGTGGTCGGTGCAGCTGGGCTTCCGCTACCAGTTCTGATGAATTGATGTAGCAACGCTGCAAACGGAACGGCCGGGGCAACCCGGCCGTTCTGCTGTGCGGCCCCCGGAGAGCATGCAGGCGGGGTGCCGGCTTGCCCCGCTACCCGCATCGGCGTATGCTCAACCGGTTGCGCCGCCAAAGGCGCACATGCGGCGGCCCCACGGCAATGCCGGGGCGCCATATATCCAGCGGTCGGGTCTCCCCGGCCGTTTTGCTTTTTAAGGGGGCAGCGGTACAGTCGGAAACCTTGAGGAAAGCAAAGAAAATGGAAATGACGATCACCGAAAAGCCGGCGCGTACGCTGCCGGTGCAGGACGCGCGGATCTACCCGCGCGGTGGGCTGGATGTGCTGTCGCGGGCCGAGGTGGCGCGCCTGCGCGATGCCTCCGGCGGCGGCATGCACGAGCTGCTGCGGCGTTGCGCGCTGGCGGTGCTGACCAGCGGCAGCGCCTCGGACGATCCGCGCGCGGCGCGCGATCTGTATCCGGACTTCGACATCCAGGTGGCGCAGCAGGACCGTGGCGTGCGCATCGACCTGGTCAACGCCCCGGCGATGGCCTTCGTCGATGGCGAGATCATCCGCGGCGTGGCCGAGCTGCTGTTCGCGGTGGTCCGCGACCTGGCCTATATGGCCATCGAAATGGGCCCGGCCTACGCGGCCGAGCTGGAATCCTCCGAGGGCATCACCAATGCGGTGTTCGGGCTGCTGCGCAATGCGCGCATCCTCAACCCGGGCGATCCGAACCTGGTGGTGTGCTGGGGCGGCCACTCGATCGGCCGCGATGAGTACCTGTACACCAAGCAGGTCGGCTACGAGCTGGGCCTGCGCGGCCTGGACATCTGCACCGGCTGCGGCCCGGGCGCGATGAAGGGCCCGATGAAGGGCGCCACCATCGCCCATGCCAAGCAGCGCAAGACCACCACGCGCTATATCGGCCTGACCGAGCCGGGCATCATCGCCGCCGAGTCGCCGAACCCGATCGTCAACCACCTGGTGATCATGCCGGACATCGAAAAACGCCTGGAGGCGTTCGTCCGCATCGGCCACGGCATCATCGTGTTCGCCGGTGGCGTGGGCACCGCCGAGGAGATCCTGTACCTGCTGGGTATCCTGCTGCGCGAGGAAAACAAGGATCTGCCGTTCCCGCTGATCCTGACCGGCCCGACCATGGCCGCACCGTACTTCGAGCAGATCGACCGCTTCATCCGCCTGACCCTGGGTGAACAGGCCGCCAGCCGCTACGAGATCATCATCGGCGACCCGGTGGCGGTGGCCCGCAAGATGTCGGCCGGGATCAAGCGCGTGCGCGAGCACCGCCTGGCGCAGAAGGATTCGTTCTTCTTCAACTGGTCCATCGAGATTCCGTGGGAGTACCAGCAGCCGTTCGTGCCCACCCACGAGGCCATGGCCGCGCTGGACCTGCACCACGGCCGCGCCCCGCATGCGCTGGCGGCCGACCTGCGCCGCGCGTTCTCCGGCATCGTCGCCGGCAACGTCAAGGAAGACGGCATGCGCCGCATCGAGGAATTCGGCCCGTTCCAGATCCATGGCGATGCCGACATGATGCAGGCCCTGGACGAACTGCTGCGCGGCTTCGTCGAGCAGCGCCGGATGAAGATCTCCGGCGAATACCAGCCCTGCTACAAGGTGCTGGCCTGACCGCGGCGGGCTGAGCCCCGGGCCGTCCGGCCCGGGAGCGGCGGGGGAGCGGGCAGGGGCCGGTACCGCCCGACACGGGCCAAGGGCGTCAACGCCTTGACGCCCGTCGCCCCCGGGCGACCGTTCGTCCTGCCGCCGCTTGCCGGCGGCCGGCCGGTCGTCCATCTTCTATGCCATCACGCTGGGGAGCGTTCCATGTCTGCACGCCGTTCCAAGGGTTTCACGCTGGTCGAACTGATGGTCACGCTGGTGGTCCTGGGCGTGCTGGCGGCGATCGCGTTCCCGAACTTCACCAGCACCATCCGCTCCAACCGGGTCAGCACCTCCAACAATGAAATCATGGGGATGCTGGCGCTGGCCCGCAGCGAGGCGGTCCGCAACAAGCAGGGCGCCGGCATCTGCGCCAGCACCAAGGGCACCGCCTGCGACGGCACCTGGTCCGACGGCCTGATGGCCTGGTCGGACCTGGACGGCAACGGCAGCTTCAACGGCGGCGACACCGTGCTGCGCTTCGCCCAGGGCTCGCCCGAGCTGGCCGTGACCGGGTCGGCACCGACGCTGATCGCCTTCGACGCGCGCGGCCGCCGCCGCAGTGCCGCCAACCAGCAGATCGCGCTGGCCCCGGTGAAGTGCAAGGCCGGCGAATCCAACCGCACCTTGACGGTGAATCTCTCCGGCCAGGTCCGGGTTGCACGAGGGACATGTTCATGAAACGCAGGAATATCACCGGGTTTGGCCAGCGTGCGCGTGGCTTCAGCCTGCTCGAAGTGCTGATCGCGCTGCTGGTGCTGGCCTTCGGCCTGCTCGGCTTCGCCCTGCTGCAGACCATGAACGTGCGTTTCGTGCAGAGCGCCAACTACCGTACCCAGGCCACCAACCTGTCCTACGACCTGATCGACCTGATGCGCGCCCAGCGTGCCGATACGCTCAACGGCGGCGGCTATGTCGATGCGTCTTTCGCTGCCGGCTCGATCACCAGCAAGGGTGCCTGCGCCTGGCCGACCGGCAAGGTGATCACCGCCCAGCAGAACGTGGCGCGCTGGCAGTGCCAGGTGGTCAAGACCCTGGGCGACAAGGCCAGTGCCCAGGTGCAGTACAACAACGGCCAGGTCACCGTGGCGATCAGCTGGGGCGACCAGCGCTGGGACGCCAAGGACCCCGACGCCCTTACCTCCTTCGGCCTGGTGTCCCAGCTATGAGCCCTGCGATTTCCTCCCGCCGCCGCATGGTCGGCCTGTCGCTGATCGAGTTGATGATCGCCATGGTCATCGGCCTGATCATGATGCTGGGCGTGGTGCAGATTTTCATCGCCTCGCGCGCGGCCTCGCAGCTGTCCGAAGGCCTGGCCCGTACCCAGGAAAATGCGCGTTTCGCGCTGGATTTCCTGCAGCGCGACCTGCGCATGGCCGGCCACTTCGGCTGCGTCAACGACCAGGCCCACGTGGTCAAGGGCAACAACGCGATCGGCTACCACATCGCTGGCGTGGTCTCCGGCAGCGGCGTGCCGCTGGATTTCTCGGTGCCCATCCAGGGCTATGAGGCCGGCGGTACCGCACCGACCAATTCGCTGACCATCGGTGCGGCCTGGCAGCCGGCGATCGCCGCGCCGGCCAGCATCACCGGACTCAAGCCGGCCCCCAGCCCGGGCAGCGACATTCTGGTGCTGCGCTTCTTCCATCCCGATGGCGTGCCGATCGCCAGCCTGACCTCGGCCAGTACCGAGTCCAAGGTCGGCATCAGCAGCGACGGCGCCCAGCGCCTGTCGGCCGGGGTCAGCGGCGGACCGACGGTGTTCGGCGTCGCCGACTGCAACCGCGCCGAAGTGTTCACCGGCACGTTGGCCGGTACCACCGTCACCGCCGATGCCACCGACCTGTCCCGCTACGCGGCCAACAACGCGGTGACCATGCTGTACCGGGCCGAGGCGGTGGTCTACTACGTAGCCAACAACGGCACCGAGCCGGCGCTGTACCGTGCCCGCGCCGGTTCCAATGGCGCCTATGGCGCCGGCGAGGAACTGGTCGAGGGCATCGAAAGCCTGCAGTTGCTGTATGGCCTGGATGCCACCGCCAACATCAGCCGCGCCACCCCGCCGACCGGCAACATCGTCGAGCAGCAGGCCGGCAACGGCGTCAGTACCGCCACCACCGCCGCCGCGGTGAACCAGTGGCGCCGGGTCGGCCTGGTCCAGGTCGGCCTGCTCGCACGCAGCCCCCAGCAGGCCGCGGCCGAGGCGCCCAAGGTGGCCGACAACTACCTGGGCGTACTGGGCACCACCATCGTCCCGCCCGCCACCGACGACAAGCGCTTCCGCGCCAGCTATGAAGTCTCGGTGGCGCTGCGCAACCGCCTGTTCGGGAACTGACCGCCATGAACACCCATACCCCTTCGATCCGGTCCCGGCGCGCAGCACCGGCACGCCATCAGCGTGGCGCGGTGCTGTATGTGGCCCTGATCATGCTGATCCTGCTGGCGGTGCTGGGCGTGGTCGGCATGCAGGTGGCCGGCATGCAGGAAAAGATGTCGTCCAACTACCGCGCCACCAACCTGGCCTTCCAGAATTCCGAGGGCGCGGTGCGCAGCGCCGAGGACGCGGTGGAGAAGATCGCCAACCGCGAAGCGGCCGGCAGCGACCCGATCGTCAGCAGCGCCGACATCGAACAACGTTGCGATGACGGTTACGACCCGGTGGAGTGGGTGCGCAACTCCCGGCTGGGTAGCAAGCCGCTGGTCAAGGTGCGCCAGATCCAGGGCTGCATCCAGGGCGAAGGCGCGCTGGACATGGGCAAGCCGCTCGATGCACCCACCCCGGTCTACCAGATCACCGGTTATGCCGCAGATACCAACGCCGATGGCACTTCGTCATCGGCGATCGATACCGTGTTCAAGCTCTGAGGGCTGCCGCAATGATGTCGCGCAAGTTCAAGTCCCTGCTCGCCGCGTCGGCGGTGCTGCTGGCCGGTGGCGGCTACTTCGTCTACAGCCTGATGGCCGCCCAGGCCCAGGGCGCGCTCGCCCAGGAGCCGCTCAACAACCAGGTGCAGACCCCGCCGGCCTTCATCATGGCCGTCGATGACTCCAACTCGATGACCTTCGAACGCATGTTCCCCGGCGGCGACGGCGCGTTGCGCTGGAACAGCAGCAACGGCAGTTTCTTCCGTTCTGCCGGCGTGTTCTTCAGCGTCGGCGGCGCCTGCGGCAATAACGACTGCTACCTGTACCTGTACCCGCATGCCGGTTACAACGCCAGCTACTCGCCGGGCCGGGCGATTCCGCCGCTGGACATCTTCGGCTTCGCGCGCTCGCCCACCTACAACGCCAGCTATTACAACCCTGCCGAGACCTACCAGCCCTGGCGCAATGCCGACGGTACGCTGTGGGCCAACGCGTCCACCACTGCGGCACGTGTCGATCCGCGCAACGGTTTTGCCGGTTACGCCACGACCTACAACCTGACCAGCAACCGCGCCAGTACCGGTGAAAACTTCCAGTTCTTGAACGGGATGACCATTCCGGACCTGACCGGTACCGGTACCCGCTATTACCAGAACAACGGGTGGCGTACCGCCGCACGCAGCATCACCAGTGATACTTCCATCGCGGTGGACTACTTCCCGGCCACCTTCTACCTGCCAGCCAACGCTCCGGCACCGGCCGGCTACCGTACCGAGGACACCTATCGCCCGGTGATTGCCGGTGCCTGCGGCCCCAACTGCAACATGCGCCGCTACCAGATCAAGAGCGACAACTACGCCAGCACCGCCGCCTACAACGCGGCGATCCAGAACTTCGCCAACTGGTTCCAGTACCACCGCAACCGCATCCTGGCCATCGTCGGTTCGGCCAGCCATGCGATGGTGGATGTCAACAACATGCGGGTGGGTTACTTCACCATCAACAACCTCAACCCGGTGACCATGTACGACATGGCCACCCGGAAGGCCGACCTGTACACCCAGATCTACAAGCTGGCCCCGGACGGCGGCACCCCCAACCGCCAGGCGGTGGACTACCTGGGCAGGCAGTTCCGGCGCACCGATGCCGGCGCACCGGTGCAACTGGCCTGCCAGAAGAACGGCGGCATGCTGTTCACCGATGGCTACACCAATACCTCCAGCACGGTCAGCGGCTACGCCAATGCCGACGGTACCGACACCGTGCCCTTCAACGGTGCGCCGTTCAAGGATTCCTACAACAACACCATCGCCGACGTGACCGCCGCCTATTACGGTGGCGCCACATGGACGCCGCTGCGCAACGACGCCGGCTTCCCGGCCGGGCAGGTACCGGTCAGCAACCAGTGCAAGACCCTGGACGTCGGTACGCCGGCGTGGAAGCGGCTGGATTGCCAGACCAACCTGCACATGAACTTCTACGGCGTCACCCTGGGCGCGCGGGGCAAGATCTACGGGGTCAACCAGGCCGCCACCGACGACCCCTACACCAATCCACCGAACTGGGACGGCAACGGCAACCCGGTGGCGGTCGACGACGGCACCGTGATCGACGAACTGTGGCACGCGGCGATCAACAGCCGTGGCGAGTTCATCAACGCGCAGACCCCGGCCGAGGTCACTGCGGCGATGCGCCGCGTGCTGTCCTCGATCAGCGCCGGCGGCTCGCCGTCGGGCAGCATTGGCTCGACCGGTGCGCGCATCGGCGCCGGCTCGCTCAGCGTGATCCCTCGCTACGACATCGCCAACGAGGGCACCGACTGGTACAGCCAGCTGCGTGCCTCCAAGGTCAGCGTCAACCCCAAGACCCAGGTGGCCGAATACACCCAGGTCTGGGACGCGGCGACGCAGCTGAGTTCCACCGGCCGCCAGATCGTGCTGAACAAGAATGGCACGGCGGTGGATTTCAGCAGCACCAACGTGGCCCTGGCCGATCTGTGCAAGGGCCCGCTGGCGGTCTGCACCGAGGACCTCATCACCAAGGACCTCACCGCCCTCGGCGCCACCAATGCTACTGCGGTGGCTTACCTGCGCGGCGATGCCTCGCGTGAAGTACGCAATGGTGGCATCTTCCGCGACCGCACCACGCTGCTGGGCGACATCATCAATTCCAACCCGGTGATCAGTTCGCCGCTGGACGACTACGGTTTCCGCCAGCTCGGCGGCAGCCTGGCCACCTCGTACGGCAACTACCTGGCGACCAAGATCAAGACCCACAGCTACATGGTCTATGTGGGCGCCAATGATGGCATGCTGCACGGCTTCGACGGCGGCATGAACGGCAGCAGCCAGGACACCACCGATGGCGGCAAGGAGCGGTTGGCCTATATCCCGGCCACCGCGCTGGGGCATATGGGCAACCTGCTGTTCCCGTACAAGTCCTCCACCAACGACCAGAAGTTCCAGCACCGTTACTACGTCGATGGCCCGGTGGCCGTGTCGGACATGTTCGACGGCACCAACTGGCGCACCGCCGTGGTCGGCACCGCCGGCGCCGGCGGCCGCTCGGTGTTCGCGCTGGATGTCACCGATCCCACCAAATTCGGCCCCGGCAACGTGCTGTGGGAAATCAACGACCGCAATACCAGCTTGTCGCTGGACGTGCGCAACAGCATCGGCAACGTGCTGGGCAAGCCAGTGATCGTGCCGGTCCGCTCGGGCGCCAACGTGGTCTGGAAGGCGATCTTCGGCAATGGCTACGGCAGCGTCAACGGCAAGGTCGTGCTGTTCGTGGTGGACATGGCCACCGGCACCACCTCGATGATCGAGGCCGCCGAAGCCAGTTCCACGGTGGCCGGCAGCAACGGCCTGGGCAACATCGTGGCGATCGACCGCTGGAGCGGCCCGACGCAGAGTGCGCGTGGCCGCGATGGCGCCGCCGACACCGTATATGCGGCCGACCAGCGCGGCGCGCTGTGGAAGTTCGACCTGCGCAGCACCGCCACCAAGATCACCACCCCGGTATTCACCACCGCCACCCATACCGAAACCTCCGGCAGCAACACGCTGACCTACCGCCAGCCGATCACCGGTGGCCTGACCGCCGCCACCGGCGCCGGCGGCGGAGTGATGCTGTTCTTCGGCACCGGCAGCTTCTCCTTCTACAACGATCCGGCCGACGCTTCGGAGCAGGCGCTTTACGGCGTCAACGATGTCAGCAACGGCGACCCGGCCACGACCCTGGGACCATCCAACCTGCAGGTCTACTCGGTGGTGACCACCGGCGAGGAGCGCACCTTGACCGCCGGGGGCGTGCCGGCCAACGCACGCGGCTGGACCATCATCCTGCCATCGACCACCGGTGAACGTTTCGTCGGCAACCCCAGCATCGTCGGCGGCACCCTGTTCATGCCGACCTATGTGCCGAACCGGCAGACCGTGGGCTGCTCGACCGGCGGCTCGAACTGGCTGTTCGGGGTGGAGGCGCTGACCGGTGCCGGGGCGATGTCGGACATGCGCTTCGGTAGCCCTGGCGGTACCAGTCCGGGCAAGGGCACCGCTGCGGTGGGGCTGAAGGGCGATGGCACTGCGCCGGTCAAGGATGTCGGTGTCTCGGCGATCCCGCGCCTGCGCAGCGGCGGCGGTGCCGGTCCGCCGGGTGGCAACTCGTGCTGGATGGTGGTCAGCGTCGCCGGTGGCGAGCCGATGTACGCGCCATACCCCTGCGGCCGCCAATCCTGGCGCCAGGTGCAGTGACCATGAAAGAACAGGACCTCACGACCATGAATCGCCTCCGCAAAGCCCCGTCGATGGTGGCCGGTTTCACCCTGATCGAATTGATGCTGGTGATCGGGGTGATCGCCGTCCTCAGCGCCATCGCCTATCCGTCGTACCTGGACCAGGTGCGCAAGAGCCGCCGCGGTGCGGTCAAGGCCGACCTGGTGGAATATGCCCAGCGCGCCGAGCGCCAGCATTCCTCGTCCAACACCTATGCCGGTTACGCGCTGCCGTACACGGTGTCGCCGCGCGAGGGCGGCACCGCGTACTACAACCTGAAGGTGGCTACGACCCAGTCCACCTTCACCATCACCGCCACCCCGCAGGGCAGCCAGGCCAAGGACAAGTGCGGCGAGATGACCATCGACCAGGCCAACCGCAAGACCGCCGAGACCACCTTGAGCGAGTGCTGGTAAACCGGTGCGGGCAGGGGGCGGCGGCGTGCAGGGCAGGTTACGCCGAAGGTGTTGCCCTTCGGCAAAAGCGCCATTACAATGCGCCTCCCCGCCCGAATAGCTCAGCCGGTTAGAGCACTTGACTGTTAATCAGGGGGTCGTTGGTTCGAGTCCAACTTCGGGCGCCAGATACTGAAAAGCCGCGAGAAATCGCGGCTTTTTCGTGTCCGTGCGGCAACGGCCGCCGCACCTTCAGGGCAGGCAACCGCCGGCCTGCTCCAGGCGCTCGGAGCGGATCCGGCCGCTGTTGTTGACCACCACCTTTCCCCAGAGATGATCGCCGCTGCAGATCTTCAACTGCAGGTTGGTACCCAGTGCGCGGCCGTCCGCCAGATAGCGGATATGCGCGCGGCCGATGCTGGACTGGATGTGCCAGCCGGGCGGGTAGTCCAGTTGCTGGTGGCGCAGTACCGTGGCCTCGGTGGCCGCGCCGGCGCGGGTGGGGCGGATGATCCAGCCCTGCGCCCAGCCGCTGGGGTCGCCGCTGCAGCGCACGCCGTCGGTGCTCGGGCACATGCTGATTTCCGCGTGGTGCTGGATCGCGGCCAGCCGGGCGAAGGCCAGGTGGCTGCTGACCAGGTGCCGGGCACTGGCCGCGCGCTGGCGGTCCAGCAGCTGCTGGCCGGCCGGAAGGGCCAGCGAGGCCAGCGTGGCCAGCACCACCATCGCGGTGATGGCCTCCAGCAGGGTCCAGCCGCCGGCAGGGGCGGAGCGCGCGGGTCTGGATCGGGTCATGGCCGGGCTCGGCAGGTTGGGGCGGGAGATCAGCCTGCGCTGGACAGCCAACGCGTCCCATCAGGGGCCGCCGCATGCGGTTGTCGGCGACCTTCTCAGCCGGCCGTCACCATTGCCCCCGGTATACTGGAGGGCCCGGGCATTGGCGGCACCATGAGCGATCGGTTTGAACTTGTATCCCCGTATTCACCGGCGGGCGACCAGCCGGCGGCGATCGAAAAGCTGACGGCCAATTTCCAGGCCGGCATCGCCAAGCAGACCCTGCTGGGCGTGACCGGTTCGGGCAAGACCTACACCATCGCCAACGTCATCCAGAACGTACAGAAACCGACGCTGATCATGGCGCCGAACAAGACCCTGGCCGCGCAGCTGTATGGCGAGTTCAAGGCGTTCTTCCCCAACAACGCGGTGGAGTATTTCGTCAGCTACTACGATTACTACCAGCCCGAGGCCTACGTGGCCGCGTCGGATACCTTCATCGAGAAGGACAGTTCGATCAACGAGCACATCGAGCAGATGCGCCTGGCCGCCACCAAGACCCTGCTGTCGCGCCCGGATGCGATCGTGGTGGCCACCGTGTCGGCGATCTATGGCCTGGGCGCGCCGGAAGACTACCTGTCGCTGCGGCTGATCCTGTCCACCGGCGAGCGCATCGACCAGCGCGACCTGATCAACCACCTCACCTCGCTGCAGTTCACCCGCAACGAGTACGAACTGCAGCGCGGTACCTTCCGCGTGCGCGGCGAGGTGATCGATGTGTTCCCGGCCGAGTCGGACAGCGAGGCGGTACGGATCGAATTGTTCGAGGGCGAAGTCGAGCAGATCAGCATGTTCGACCCGCTCACCGGCGAGAGCCTGCGCAAGCTGATGCGCTACACCCTGTATCCCAAGACCCACTACGCCACCACCCGCGAGCGCGTGCTGGCCGCGGTGGAGACCATCAAGGCCGAGCTCAAGCCGCGCCTGGAACAGCTATACGAGCAGAGCAAGCTGGTCGAGGCGCAGCGCCTGGCCCAGCGCACCCAGTTCGACCTGGAAATGATGGCCGAGGTCGGTTTCTGCAACGGCATCGAGAACTATTCCCGGCACCTCACCGGCAAGGCCCCGGGCGAGCCGCCGCCGACCCTGTTCGACTACCTGCCGCCGGACGCGCTGCTGGTGATCGACGAATCGCACGTGACCATTCCGCAGATCGGCGCGATGTTCAAGGGCGACCGCTCGCGCAAGGAAACGCTGGTGGAGTTTGGCTTCCGCCTGCCGTCGGCGCTGGACAACCGGCCGCTGCGGTTCGAGGAATGGGAGGCGCGCTGCCCGCGCAGCATCTATGTCTCGGCCACGCCGGGTCCTTACGAACTGCGCGAAGCCGCCGACGAGATCACCGAACTGGTGGTGCGCCCGACCGGGCTGATCGATCCGGTGGTGGAGATCCGCCCCGTCGGTACCCAGGTCGACGACCTGATGAGCGAAGTCAACGAGCGCATCAAGCTCGGCGACCGCGTGCTGGTCACCACCCTGACCAAGCGCATGGCCGAGAACCTCACCGACTACCTCACCGAACACGGCATCCGCGTGCGCTACCTGCACTCGGACATCGACACCGTCGAGCGGGTGGAGATCATCCGCGACCTGCGCCTGGGCAAGTTCGACGTGCTGGTCGGCATCAACCTGCTGCGCGAAGGCCTGGACATGCCCGAGGTGTCGCTGGTGGCGATCCTGGATGCGGACAAGGAAGGCTTCCTGCGGTCCACCGGTTCGTTGATCCAGACCATCGGCCGCGCCGCGCGCAACCTGCGCGGCAAGGCGATCCTGTACGCCGACAAGATTACCCGCTCGATGCAGGCGGCGATCGACGAGACCGACCGCCGCCGTGCCAAGCAGGTGGAGTACAACACGCTGCATGGCATCACGCCCAAGTCGGTGTTGCGTCCGATCACCGATGTGCTCGAAGGCGCGCGGTCGGAGGCGGCCGAGAAGGAATCGCGCGGCAAGGGCAAGGGGCGCGTCGGCAAGGTGGCCGAGGAGGCGGTGGATTACCGCACGCTTGGCCCGGCCCAGATCGCCAAACGCCTGCAGGCGCTGGAACAGAAGATGTACCAGCACGCGCGCGACCTGGAATTCGAGGATGCCGCCCAGGTCCGCGACCAGATCCGCCAGCTGAAAGAGGCCAGCCTGCGCTGAACCGCCGGTGGTGAAATGCCTTCACAAAACAGTTGCGCTTCCCGGGGGACGCCCGTAATATACGCGGCCTGCACCGACGCAATTGCGCCGGCGCAGCGGGAAGAAACGGGCGGTTAGCTCAGCGGTAGAGCACTACCTTGACATGGTAGGGGTCACAGGTTCGAACCCTGTACCGCCCACCACTCCGGCCTCCAGCAGGCGCGGGTGGAAACGAAGAAGGCCAGCCATCGCGCTGGCCTTTTTGTTGTTCCGGTCCGCTCGGCGGCGCTGCATGCCGGCGCGATTCCCGTACCGGCGATCGTCTGCTTCTGGGGGCCTGCCATGCCGTATGCGAACACCGAAAAGCTGTTGCAGCTGCGCGAGCGCATTCCCTCGTTCCGTTGCATCGTCGGCTGCCACGATTGCTGCGGGCCGGTGACGGTGGCCAGCGAGGAGATGGCGCGGTTGCCGGTCAAGACCGAGGCCGAGCACGCTGCGGCCCTGGCCGAGTTGAGCTGCCCCTACCTGGGCCAGCACGGCTGCGAGGTGTACCACGAGCGGCCGCTGATCTGCCGGCTGTTCGGCACCACGCCGCGTCTGCTGTGCCCCAACGGCCAGCGCCCGGTGTACATGATCGATACCGAAGCCGAGCAAGACATCCACCAGTTCCTGCGTTCGACCCGGCAGGTGCTGCTGTAGCGGTATGCGCTGCATTTCCCGGGGCGGCGCGCCCTGCCTGGCGTGCCGGGTGCGGGCTCGGCAAGAGGTAATTCCCGACGCTGGATAGCTGTCCCTCCCGATGGTGGTGCGGTGCGGCCTGCCCAAGCATGTGGTTTTCAGCCCGGCTGCCCGCATGCCCCTGCTGCGTCACCTCGCGAACTGTCCGCGGCCTGGCCCCTTGCCGGTGTTCGGCAAGGCCTGCGCGGCCGCACTGTTGTGTGGGGTGTGCCTGCTGGTGTTCGCGCCGGTGCTGCTGCCGCGCGGCCCTGCGTTGGCCGGGGTCGTTGCCGGGATACTGCTGTGGCTGTGGCCGTCACGCGTGCGCTGGTTGGGCGCGGCCCTGTTCGGCCTGGGCTGGGCCGGTGTCCACGGCCATGCCGCGCTGGACCGGCAGTTGCCGGCCCATGCTGCGGCCACCGAGTACGCGTTGCAGGGCAGGGTGGTTGGCCTGCCCGAGCATGGGCCGCGCAGTACCCGCTTCCGTTTCCAGGTCGATGACACCGCCGCGATGCCGCCGGCGGTGCGCGGCCGGGTGTTCGCGCTGGGCTGGCATGACCTGGGGACGCGCGCTGCGCCGGCGGCGCGCCAGCGCGTGCGCGGCGGTGCCCGCTGGGCCTTGAGTGCGCGCCTGCGCCCGCCGCGCGGCCTGCTCAATCCTGGCGGTTTCGACGCCGAGCGCCACGCGCTGCTGGAAGGCATCGCCGGTACCGGCTATGTGCGGCCGGTGCCGGCGGCGCAGGCACTGGGTGAGCCGACCGGGCTGCCGGCCTGGCGCGAACGCATGGCCACGGCGATCGCCAGCCAGGTGCGCGGCGACGGCGCGCGCTTCGTGCAGGCACTGGCACTGGGTGATACGCGGGGCCTGAGCCAGGCCGACTGGGACGATCTGCGCGCACTGGGGCTGACCCACCTGGTCGCCATCTCCGGTTTTCATGTCGGTCTGGTGGCCGGCGTCGCCGCCTGGCTGGCCGCCCTGGGCTGGCGGGCACTGCCGCTGCTGGGGCGGGTGTGGCCACGGCCACTGGCGGCGGCCATCGGCGCGGTGGCCGGGGCGGCACTGTACGCCGCTGTGGCCGGCTTCGCGCTGCCCACGGTGCGCACGGTGCTGATGATCGCGGTGGTGGCCGCGGCGCGCTGCACGCGGCGGCGGGCCACGGTGGGACAGGCCCTGGCCCTGGCAGCGCTGGCGATGCTGCTGTTGGACCCGCTGTCGGTGCTGGCGCCGGGGTTCTGGCTCAGCTTTGCCGGCGTGCTGTGGCTGGTCTGGTGCCTGCCGGGGCGCGACCAGCACTGGCTGCGCACCTTCCTGGGCGCGCAGGGGGTGGCGACCCTGGCGCTGTTGCCGTTGACGGCGGCACTGTTCGGCCAGGCCTCGCGCGCCGGGCCGCTGGTGAACCTGCTGGCGATTCCCTGGTGGAGCCTGGTAGTGGTGCCGTTGGCCTTGCTCGGCACCGCGCTGGAGGCGCTGGTCGACGGTGCCGGGCGCTGGCCCTGGCAATTGGCCGGATGGTGTTTCCAGGCCAGCTGGTGGCTGTTCGGCTGGGCCGCGCGCAGCGAACTGGCCCTGTGGTGGTTGCCGCAGGCCGGGCGCGCGGCGCTGCTGGCGGCACTGCTGGGGGTGTTCTGGCTGCTGCTGCCGCGTGGCGGTGGCGCGCGGTTGCCGGCGCTGCTGCTGTGCCTGCCGCTGTTGTGGCCGGCCCGCGCGCGCCCTGGCCCGGGCGAGGTGGAGTTGCTGGTGATGGATGTGGGGCAGGGCCTGGCGGTATGGGTGCGCACGGCCCGGCACCAGTTGCTGTACGACGCCGGGCCGGCCGCCGAGGCAGGCTTCGATGCCGGCGAGCGGATCGTGGTGCCGACCCTGCGTGCATTGGGCGAGGGCCGGCTGGACCGGGTGGTGCTCAGTCATGCCGACCAGGACCATGCCGGCGGCGTGGCGGCGGTGCGCCGGGCCTTTGCCGCCCCGCCGCTGCAGGCGCCCGCCGGCGCGCCGGTCGCCCTCAGCCAGCCCTGCGTGGCCGGGCAGGGCTGGCGCTGGGACGATGTGGGTTTCCGTTACCTGCATCCGCCCGGCCGGACCCGCTACGTGGGCAATGAAAGCAGCTGCGTGCTGCGCATCGACACCGGCTATGGGGCGATCCTGCTGGCCGGCGACATCGGCGCGCCCAGCGAGGCGCTGCTGCTGCAGGCCGCGCCGCAGTCGCTGCGCGCGCAGGCGGTGATCGTGCCGCATCACGGCAGTGCCGGTTCCTCCACGCCGGCCTGGGTGCAGGCGGTGGCGCCGCAGTTGGCGATCGTCTCGGCCGGGCATGGCAACCGCTTCGGGCATCCGCGTGCCGCCGTGGTGGCGCGCTGGCAGGGCGTGGGGGCCGAAGTGCTCAGTACCGCCGACAGCGGCGCGCTGCGCGTGTGGCTGGGGCGTGAAGGCCTGCAGGTGCGTGAACAGCGGGTTTTTCAGCCGCGTTGGTGGGATGCCGCGGAGCGGGCGCGGTCGGCTGCTATCCTATCGGCGGTCAAACAGGCGGCCGATGGGCCGGAGGGTTGAAACGTGTGGGAACTGGTCAAGGCCGGTGGCTGGCCGATGGTGCCGCTGCTGCTGTTGGGCGTACTGGCTTTGGCGATCGTCCTGGAGCGTTTCTGGACCTTGCGGCGTAACGAGGTGCTGCCCCCCGGGCTGGGCCAGGAAGTGCGCAACTGGGCCGCACGCGGCAAGCTCGACCCCAGCCACATCCAGTCGCTGCGGGCCAATTCGCCGCTGGGCGCGCTGCTGGCGGTCGCGCTGGAAGCGCGCAACCGGCCGCGCGACCAGATCCGCGAGCGCATCGAGGATGCCGGCCGGCACCTGGTGCACCGCATGGAGCGTTTCCTGAACGCCCTGGGCACGATTGCCTCGGCAGGCCCGCTGCTGGGCCTGCTCGGCACGGTGGTGGGCATGATCCAGATGTTCCTGGGCATCCTCGACCACGGCGTGGGCGATGTGAACCAGCTGGCCGGCGGTATCGGCAAGGCGCTGGTCTGCACCGCCACCGGCATGATCGTGGCGATTCCGGCGCTGATGTTCCATCGCTATTTCAAGGGCCGCATCGGCGGTTATGTGATCGAGATGGAACAGGAAGCCGGCGCCCTGCTGGACGCGCTCGACGGCCGCCCGGGGGTGATGAACGCCACCGCCCGCGCCAACCCCGCCGCCACCGCGGCGCCGGTCACGGCCAAGGGCTGACGGATGCGCATCCGCAATGACCGGGTCCAGGACGAGCCGCACATCGATCTGGTCCCGCTGATCGATGTGATCCTCGTGCTGATCATCTTCTTCGTGGTCACCACCACCTTCGACGCGCGGTCGACCCTGCAGCTGCAGCTGCCGACCGCCAGCCAGCAGAACCACGCCGAGCCGCCGCGCGCGCTGAGCGTGCTGGTCAACGCCGAAGGGCGCTATTTCATCAACGACCAGGAAGTGCTGCGCACCGACGTGGAGTCGGTCAAGCAGACCATCGCCGCCGTGGCCGGCAGCGATCGTGAGCAGACCGTGCTGCTGCGCGCCGATGCGCGCACCCCGTACCAGGCCGTTGTCACCGCCCAGGATGCCCTGGGCCAGCTCGGCTTCCGCCGCATTGCCATTGCTACTGCGCCGGAGGTGCATCCATGAGTAACCAACACCCGCCGATCTGGCCGATCTACAAGCGCCTGCTCGGCTATACCCGCGCCTATTGGGTGTTCATGGTGGCGGCGGTGATCGCCATGATCATCGAGGCGCTGGCCGGCTACCACTTCACCAAGCTGATGGAACCGCTGGTCAACCGCGGCTTCGTCAACCCCGAGCCGAAGATGGCGGTGATCCTGCCGTTGACCATCCTGGGCCTGTTCATGATGCGCAGCCTGGCCACCCTGGTCAGCGACTACACGCTGGCCCGCACCGGCCGCAGCGTGGTCCGCGACCTGCGCGAACAGGTGCTGGAAAAGTACCTGCACCTGCCATCCTCGCACTTCGATTCCGAAGCCACCCCGGTGATGGTCAGCCGCCTGAACTTCGACACCGAGCAGGTCACCCAGGCCAGTGCCGATGCGCTCAAGACCCTGGTTGCCGACACCCTGACCATCATCGCCATGCTGGTGGTGATGCTGCAGATGAGCGTCAAGGTGACCGTGGCGATGCTGGTGGTGGTGCCGCTGATCGGGGTGATCGTTTCGTTCGTGGGCAAGCGCTACCGGCGCATCAGCCGTGGCATCCAGGACGGCATGGGCAGCATGGCCCAGACCGCCGAGCAGTCGCTGGCCGCGCAGCAGGAAGTGAAGGTACATGGCACCCAAGCGCACGAGATCTCGCGCTATGCACGGCTGGCCAACCGCATGCTCGGCCTGAACATGAAGGTGGAAACCACCCGCGCGCTGGCCTCCAGTACGGTGCAGTTCCTGGCCGCGCTGGCGCTGGCGGTAATCGTCTGGGTGTCCACCCGCGAGGCCTTGGCCGGCAAGCTCAACGCCGGCCAGTTCATGGGCCTGATGACCTCGATGATGGCGATCATTCCCTCGCTGCGGCGCCTGACCAGCGTGCAGACCTCGATCTCGCGTGGCGTGGCCGCCGCCGAGCGCCTGTTCGGCATCCTGGACATGCCGGTCGAGCGCGACCAGGGCACCCGGCGCATCGGCCGCGCACAGGGCGAGCTGGCCTTCGAGCACGTGATGCTGCGTTACCGCGAGGACACCGGGATTGCGCTGGATGACATCAGTTTCGTGGCCAGGCCGGGCACGGTGACCGCGATCGTCGGCCGCTCCGGCAGCGGCAAGACCAGCCTGATCCGGCTGGTGCCGCGCTTCTACGAACCCAGTGGCGGCCGCATCACCCTCGATGGCGTGGCCCTGGACGACTACCCGCTGGCCGACCTGCGCCGGCAGGTGGCGATGGTCGGGCAGAAGGTGATGCTGTTCGATGACAGCGTGGGCGCCAACATCGCCTACGGCATGGACGCCACCGAAGAACAGATCCGTGCCGCGGCCGAAGCGGCCAACGCCTGGGAGTTCATCGCGCGCATGCCGCAGCAGCTGCAGACCCCGGTCGGTGAAAACGGTGCGCTGCTGTCCGGCGGCCAGCGCCAGCGCCTGGCGATCGCCCGCGCGATCCTGCGCGATGCGCCGATCCTGATCCTGGATGAGGCCACCGCCGCACTGGACAACGAATCGGAGCGGCTGGTGCAGGATGCCCTGCAACGGCTGATGCCCGAGCGCACCACGCTGGTGATCGCGCACCGCTTGTCCACCATCGAGCATGCCGACCAGGTGCTGGTGATGGACCATGGCCGCATCGTCGAGCGCGGCACCCACCATGAGTTGCTGGCGCTGGGCGGGCTGTACGAGCACCTGCACAAGATGCAGTTCCGCGACAGGCAGGCCTGATGGCGGCCAAGGGCGCCCAGACGCCGTCGTACTGGTATGACGGCAGCACGGTTCCGTGGCCGGCGCGGCTGCTGGCCCCGCTGTACGGCGCGGCCATCGCGCTGCGCCGGCTGCTGTACCGGCGGCGCTGGCTGAAGCGGCATTCGCTGCCGGTGCCGGTGATCGTGGTCGGCAATGTCACCGCCGGCGGCACCGGCAAGACCCCGCTGACCATCGCCCTGGTCAACCGACTGCGCGAGGCCGGCTGGAAACCCGGCGTGGCCAGCCGCGGCTACGGCCGCGAGGATGCCGGCGTGGCGCGCTGGGTCGAGGCCGGCACCGCCACCGGCATCGGTGGCGACGAGCCGGTGCTGATCGCCTGGAAGACCGGCGTGCCGGTGCGGGTGGACGCCGACCGCGTGGCGGCCGGCAGGGCGCTGGTCGAAGCGGGTTGCAACATCATCGTCTGCGACGACGGGCTGCAGCATTACCGGCTGGCGCGCGACATCGAGATCGAAGTGGTCGACGCCCAGCGCCGCTACGGCAATGGCCGGCTGATTCCCGCCGGCCCGTTGCGCGAGCCGGCCAGCCGCGCCCAGGACTGCGACTTCCGCGTGGTCAACATGGGCCAGGCCAGCGATGGCGTCGGCGCGCAGCCGGCCTGCGGCTTCGGCGAATGGCCGATGCAGCTGCACATCGACACCGCCCAGCCGCTGAGCGGCGGCCGCCCGCGTGCGTTGAGCCATTTCCGCGGCCAGCGCGTGCATGCCGTGGCCGGCATCGCCCACCCACAGCGGTTCTTCGACATGCTGCGCGCGCAGGGCATCGGCGTGGTGCCGCACGCCTTCGCCGACCACCACGCCTACCAGCCCGCCGACCTGCGCTTTGGCAGCGAACTGCCGGTACTGATGACCGAAAAGGACGCGGTGAAGTGCAAGGTGTTCGCCAACGAATGGCATTTCGCCGTGCCGCTGGCGGCCGACCTGCCGGCCGCGTTCTGGGTCAACCTGCTGGACCGGCTGGACAAGCTCGGCAAACGTTGACGGCGCCGCCGCCTGCGGCACACTGTCCGCCCCTGCCGCACAGGCCAGGGCGCCTGCATCCCCGCCACCCTGCGCCATCGCCGAGAGCCCCCGCATGAGCCAAGCCGTCGATTTCGTCGTCGCCATCCCCGCCCGCTACGCCGCCTCGCGGCTGCCGGGCAAGCCGCTGCGCCTGCTCGGCGGGCAGCCGCTGGTACTGCGCGTGGCCGAGCGTGCGCTGCAGGCCGGCGCACGCGAGGTATGGGTGGCCACCGACGACACCCGCATCGCCGAGGCATTGCAGGGCCTGTCCACGGTACGGGTGGCGATGACCTCGGCCGCGCATGCCTCCGGCACCGACCGCCTGGCCGAGTGTGCCGCGCAGGCCGGTTGGGCCGACGACACCCTGGTGGTCAACCTGCAGGGCGATGAGCCGTTCGCCCCGGCCGAGGGCATCCGTGCCGTCGCCGAGGCGCTGGTCTACAGCGGCGCGGAGATGTCGACCCTGGCCACCCCGGTGGAAGACGCGCAGACCCTGTTCGATCCCAATGTGGTCAAGGTGGTGCGCAAGCAGAACCTGGACGCGCTGTATTTCAGCCGCGCGCCGATTCCCTGGCACCGCGCCGCCTTCGCGCAGTCGCGCGATACCCTGGCCGGCCCGCACTGGCTGCGCCATATCGGCATCTACGGCTATCGTGCCGGCTTCCTGCGCCAGTTCGCCGCGCTGCCGCCCGGTGCGCTGGAACAGCTGGAATCGCTGGAGCAGTTGCGGGTGCTGGAAGCCGGCTACCGGCTGAGCGTGGCCTTGTCGCCGGCCGAGTTCCCGCCGGGCATCGACACCCCGCACGACCTGGAACGTGCCGAAGCCTGGCTGGCTGCGCAGGCCTGAGCCGGCTTGTCCGGCGTCGCCGCGGCAGCGGACCGCGGCCGCCGTCGCAAATCTGGCGCGGCCGCGACGATTGCATGACGCCGACTCCGGCATAATCGGGGCATGAACGTACAGCCTGTCCAGGACCTGCCCGAATTTGCCACGTGGCTCAACGCCACCCCGACCACCCTGACCGAACTGCGGGGGCGCCCGGTGGTGCTGGCCTTCGTCAACGCCGCCTCGGTGTGGTGCGCGCAACGGCTGGCCGAGCTGGCCCAGTGGCAGTCGCGCAACCCCGGTAAATTGCAGGTGCTGGTGCTGCAGGTGCCGCGTTTCGATTGCGAGCGCGACCCGGCGCAGGCACTCAAGCTGCTGCGCCGCCAGGGCCTGACCGCCCCGGCCTTGCTGGATGCGGACTGGGACGGTTGGCGCCGCTTCGGCGTGAGCGCCTGGCCAACCCTGGTGCTGCTGGATGCGCAGGGCCGCGAGCGTGAGCGCCTGGTCGGTTTCGGTGGCGAACTGGAACGTGCGCTCAGCGCGCTGTGCGAGGGCGGCGCGCGCCCGGTAGACGGCGATCTGGCGCTGGCCCGCGAACTGCACCCCGAACCGCGGCTGCCGCTGCGTTTCCCGATGGGGCTGGTGGTCACCACCGAGCGCCTGTACATCGCCGACAGCGGCCACCACCGCGTGCTGGAATGCAGCCACGGCGGACGCGTGCTGCGCCAGTTCGGGCTGGGCACCGCCGATTTCATGGACGGTGGCCCCGGTGAAGCGGCCTTCCACCGCCCCCAGGGCCTGGCCCTGGAACGCGAGTGGCTGTACGTGGCCGACACCGGCAACCATGCGCTGCGCCGCATCCACCTGTTGACCGGCCAGGTCGACACCTTGTGCGGCACCGGCCGCCCGGGCGAACCCACCGAAGGGGTGGTCGCCCAGCCGCGGCAGACCGCGCTGAACCACCCGCAGGGGCTGGCGGTGGCCGACAACCAGATCCATATCGCCATGGCCGGCGACAACCGCATCTGGAGCTACCACCTCGGCCAGCGCACCCTGAACTGGCGTGCCGGCTCGGGCGCCATCGACGAACGCGACGGCAGCGCTCACCTGGCCGCGTTCGCCCAGCCGGCCTCGGTGGCCGCGGTGCAGCAGGTGCTGTACGTGTGCGATGCACTGGGTTCCTCGATCCGGGCCATGCAACTGCGCGGCGACCTGGTCCAGACCCTGGTCGGGCAGGGCCCATGGGCGTTCGGCGAACAGGATGGCGCGCGCGCCATCGCCCAGCTGCAATACCCGCAGGCGATCGCACTGAGCCCGGATGCGCCGCTGCTGTGGATCGCCGATGCCGGCAACGGCCGGCTGCGCACCCTGCGCCTGGGCGGCGGCGAGCTGAGCACCCTGGAGCTGCCGCGGCGCCTGCATGGGCCGGCCGGGCTGGCGCTGGGCGGCGGTGCGGTCTGGATTGCCGAAACCGACGCGCACGCCGTGCTGCGTTTCGACCCGGTCAGCGGCGTTCTGAGCGACGTCCCGATCAGCGAATGACCGCGTCCACCGCTCCGGCCTTCGACGGCAAGGCATTCGCGGCGCACCTGAGTACCGCGCCCGGCGTCTACCGCATGTACGCCGCCGACGACAGCCTTCTGTATGTCGGCAAGGCGCGTGCGCTGCGCAACCGCGTCGGCAGCTATTTCAACGGCACGCCCAAGGCCACCCGGACCATGTCGATGCTGTCGCAGGTCGCGCGCATGGACGTGACCGTGACCCGTTCGGAGGCCGAGGCGCTGCTGCTGGAAAACCAGCTGATCAAGTCGCTGTCGCCGCGCTACAACGTCTCCCTGCGCGACGACAAGACCTACCCGCAGGTGCTGCTCACCCGCGAGCCGTGGCCGCGGATCGCGCTGCACCGCGGCCCGCGCGCGGTGCCGGGGCGCTACTACGGCCCGTACCCGGGGGTGACCGCGGTGCGCGATACGCTCAACCTGATGCACAAGCTGTTCAAGCTGCGCAGCTGCGAAGACAGCGTGTTCCGCAACCGCACCCGGCCGTGCCTGCAATACCAGATCGGCCGCTGCAGCGCGCCATGCGTAGAACTGGTCAGCAGCGAGGACTACGCCGAATCGGTGCGCCGCGCCTCGATGTTCCTGGAGGGCAAGAGCGACCAGCTGACGCGCGAGCTGGGCAGCCAGATGCAGGCGGCCAGCGACGCGCTGGAGTTCGAACAGGCCGCGCGCCTGCGCGACCTGGTCACCGCGCTGCGCAGCATGCAGACCCGCCAGTACGTCGATGGCCGCGCCGCCGACCTGGACGTGCTGGCCTGTGCCACCCAGGGCGCCAACGCCTGCGTGATGCTGCTGGCCTTCCGCGACGGCCGCAACCTGGGCACGCGTCCGTTCTACCCCCGTACCAACGGCGAGGAGAGCGCCGAGGAAGTGCTGGGTGCCTTCGTTTCGCAGTATTACGTCGAGCATTCGCCGCCGCGCGAGATCCTGCTCGACCGCGAGATTCCCGATGCCGGCCTGATCGAATCGGCGCTGTCGGCCTCGGCCGAGCACAAGGTGCAGCTGAAGTGGAACGTGCGCGGCGAGCGCGCCGGCTACGTCGAACTGGCCAGCCGCAATGCGCAGATCACCCTGGTCAGCGAACTCACCAGCCGCAGCGCCCAGCATGCGCGCAGCGAAGACCTGCGGCAGATGCTGGGCCTGGCCGAGCCGGTCAAGCGGGTGGAGTGCTTCGACATCAGCCACACCATGGGCGAGGCCACGGTGGCCTCGTGCGTGGTATTCGACGCCAGCGGCCCGGTGCGCAGCCAGTACCGTCGCTTCAACATCAGCGGCATCGAGCCGGGCGATGACTACGCGGCCATGCGCCAGGCCATCGAGCGGCGCTTCCGGCGCGCGGTCGAAGAGGACGGCGTGCTGCCGGACCTGCTGCTGATCGACGGTGGCGCCGGCCAGCTGGGCCAGGCGCAGGCCGCGCTGGCCGACCTGGGCGTGGAAGGGGTGATGCTGGTCGGCGTGGCCAAGGGCGCCGAACGCCGGGCCGGGCACGAAGCACTGGTGCTGCCCGATGGCCGCGAGCTGCGCCCCGGCGCGGCCTCCCCGGCGCTGCAGTTCATCCAGCAGGTGCGCGATGAAGCCCACCGTTTTGCCATCACCGGCCATCGCGGGCGCCGCCAGAAGGCGCGCATGACCAGCAAGCTGGAGGATATCCCCGGCATCGGTCCGCGCCGCCGCGCCAGCCTGCTCAAGCATTTCGGCGGCCTGACCGGGCTCAAGGCCGCCGGCGAGGCGGAAATCGCCAACGTGGAGGGCATCAATGACGCCCTCGCCGCACGCATCTACGCTAACCTGCATGGACTGCCCACGCCCACTGCGGGCGAGTAGAGAGACGCAATGAAGTTGACCCTCCCCACCTGGCTGACCCTGCTGCGGATCCTGATGATCCCGGTGCTGGTGCTGGTGTTCTATCTCCCCTACAAGTGGACCAATTTCGCCTCGGCGGCGATCTTCGGCCTGGCCGCGTTGACCGACTGGCTGGACGGCTGGATCGCCCGCCGCTACGACCTGGCCTCGGCTTTCGGCGCCTTCCTCGACCCGGTTGCCGACAAGCTGATGGTGGCCGTGGCCCTGTTCCTGATCGTGCAGGGGCATCCCACGGCATGGATGGCGGTGTGGGCGGCGGTGATCGTCGGCCGTGAAATCGCCGTGTCGGCGCTGCGCGAATGGATGGCCGAAATCGGCCAGCGTGCCAAGGTGCGGGTGGCGCTGATCGGCAAGATCAAGACCACCGCGCAGATGGTGGCGCTGCTGTGCCTGCTGTATTCAGTGGCGCCGCATACGCCGATGCAGGAAATCTGGATGGGCATCCCGGTGTTCCATATCGGCGACTGGACCCTGGCCATCGCCTCGATCCTGACCCTGTTCTCCGGGCTGCAGTACCTGCACGCGGCGTGGCCGAGCCTGCGCGAGGACGAGCGTGCCGCGCGCGAAAACGCCCGGGCGAAAAAGAACGGCTGAGGGCTGTTGACAGCCCCGTGTTTGGCTGTAGAATTTCGCCTCCCAAGCGGGAATAGCTCAGTTGGTAGAGCGCAACCTTGCCAAGGTTGAGGTCGCGAGTTCGAGTCTCGTTTCCCGCTCCAGACAAGGCGTCCGCTGCGGTTTCACCGCAGCGCGGCGCAAACGCGAAAAGCGACCTTCAGGTCGCTTTTTTCGTTTGCGTTGGTCGCCCGCCCCGTCATCGCGGTTGGCCAGGTTTGGCACTGCACCACGTGCTGACGTCCTCCCGATTGAAATGGGAGCACGTGTTGTCGATGGGGATGTACAGATAGGGGGCTGCAGGGTCGTAAGTGAAGTGGTAGTAGTACTTGCGGTCCTTGCCGTAGTGCCAGTAGCCCCCGGATCCCGAGTCGATGAGGTACGGGTCGAAGAAGAATATCGACGACTCGGCCGGGATGAAATTGTGTCGGTCGGTGAGCAGCAGCCACGCGTTGGAGGCCAGGTTGGAGGTGCAACTGGTCATGACCGCGCTGACCGCCAACGCGGCGAGGAGCAGTTTGAGGTTTCTGCGGGAGGCGCGGTTCATGAGGATGGGGCGGCGTTATACCGATGGGCAGCAGCAGGCATGCTACTGCGGGCAGGTTCAAAACACCCCTGCTCAGTGCGACAGGCGGCCGGTTCCTCGCCGCGGCTGCCGCCACTTGGTCAATTCCACTTCGTCGCGGATTGCCGCGCAGGTGTGGATCAGCCGTTCCACGTCCAGATCGCTCAACCCGGCGTTCATCGACAGGCGCATCAGCGAGCGGTTCAGCGCCGTGGCCGGTGCGCAGAACACCGAGCCGAAGATCCCACGTGACTGTAGTGCGTCGCGCAGCTTCAGGTTCAGCAGTTCCAGCCCCGGTTCCAGGGCGATGATCTGTTCGCTGCCGCTTTCCACCGCATAGCCGAGCCCGGCCAGCGCGGTGCGCACCTGGCCACTGATGTGGCCAAGGCGATGGCGGCGCTGCTCGGCGCGCTGGAGGAAATCGGCGGCTTGTCCGAACCATGCCAGCTCATGGTCGAGCAGGCTGGAGCTGAAGACGGCCGGGAACGACTCCATTGCGAAGTAGTCCTTGAACGCGCTGGCACAGGTAATCAGGCCGGCGCGTCCTGCGAATGCCTTGGCCAGGCTGACGGTCTGGAAGTGGACCTTGGAAAACAGCTGGTGCTGGGCCACCAGGCCGGCACCCTGCGGCCCATGGGTGCCCATCGAATGCGATTCGTCCACCACCAGAATGCAATCGTAGCGGTGCGCCAGCTCGGCGAAATCCGCTAGCGGGCATAAGCTGCCGTTGGTGCTGTAGACCGCGTCCACCGCGATCACTCCGCGCCCGTGTTTGAGAATCTGCCGTTCGGCGTGCCCGGCATCATTGTGCGCAAAGGCGACCGCGCGGGCCTGGGCGGCCTGCGCGCCCTGCCATAGCGACATATGGGCGTGGATGTCCAGGTACACCGGAACACTGGGGCTGGCGATGGCCTGCAGCAATCCCACGTTGGCGGCCCAGCCGGATTGGCACAGGATGCTGTCCTGCGCGCCACTGAACTGTGCCAGGCGCTGTTCCAGCCGGGTGGTCGGGTTGTCGCCGTGCAGGAATACCGCGGACATCAACAGCTGGTGGTGCGATTGCAACAGCGCCCGCGCTTGCGCCTGGATCAGCGCATCTTCACCGGCCAGGCACAGATAGTCATTGCTCGACAGCAGCAGGGCGTCGCTGCCCGGGGCCTGGCCGTGCAGCAGGTGCTGGCCTGACCAGCGTTGCTGTACGCGGTCGATGCGATGCCCGTCCACCCGTGATTGGACGAAGTCGGGTAGTGGCGCGTAGTCGCTGCTCGGTGGCAGGCGGACGGCAGGGGCATGCATGAGCATTTTTCCTGGACGAGCGACAGGGAAGGGGCGACTACCGGCACCGCACAGAATGCGGGCCCTTTCCGTGTGAAATTGTGATTTTCATCACTTTTGTTGCATGGGGTAAGCCGGGTTCATTACGAGTTGCCCCTCACTTCTGCGTCAGGTAACGCGCGCGACGACTTCACCGCCGCTTCACCGTCAGCCCATCGCTTCTCCATGACGGGCGGGAATGCTGTGCATCCTGTTTGAACCGGACCGCGCCGCGCATGAACAACACCGTCTCCACTGCCGACTACGACCTGGTCGTGGTCGGCGCCAGCTTCGCCGGTGCAGCCTGTGCACTGGCTGCGGCGCATTACGGATTGCGCGTGTGCGTGCTGGAGCGCAAGGCCGACCCGGGTGCGCGGCTGCATACCACCGGCATCCTGGTCAAGGAAGTGGTCGAGCAGACCTGGCTGCGGCGCCTGCCAGCCGAACTGGTGCAGCGGGTGGAGCGGGTGCGCTTGTATGCGCCCAACCTGCGCAGCGTGCTGCTGGCCGCGCCGGGCTATTACTTCATGACCACCGACACGCCCAACCTGATGCGCTGGCTGGCCACGCAACTGCAGGCCAGCGGCGTGGACCTGCGCCTGCAGCAGTCCTTCACCCAGGCCCGGCGCGATGGCGAGGGTTGGCAGGTGGACGGGGCAGGGCGTACCCGCTATCTGGTCGGTGCCGATGGCGCGACTTCGCGGGTGGCCCAACGCACCGGCCTGGGCCGCGTGCAGGATGCGCTATACGGCGTCGAGCAGGAATTTTCCGGGGTGCAACTGCCCGAGGCCGGCGCGCTGCATTACTTTGCCAGCACGCGCTTCGCGCCCGGCTACATTGGTTGGGTGGCGCAGAACCCCACCGGGATCCAGCTCGGCCTGGCCCTGCGCCATGACCCGGCACGCGCGCGCCAACCGGACCTGGAGGGCTTTGCGCAGCACGTGCGCAGCGTGGTGGGCCTGCCCGCTTCGGCCCGGCCCAGCGCCACCCGTGCCGGGCTGGTGCCCTGCGGCCTGCCCGATGGACCGATCGCAGCGCCAGGGGTGATCCTGACCGGCGATGCGGCCGGCATCGTCTCACCGCTGTCGGCCGGCGGCATCCATTCCTCCTGGCGGCATGGCTGGGCAGTGGGCGATGCGGTCGCCCTGCACCTGCGCGGCAAGGGGCCGCCACCCGAAGCCGTCGCGGTCCGCGCCGCGCCGCGCTTCCGCGCCAAGCGCGCGCTGCGCTGGGCGATGGATCACCTGCAGATGGACTGGCCGCTCAACCTGGCCCTGCACTCGCGCGCGCTGCGGCGGGTGGCCGAGCAGATCTACTTCCATCGGCGCGGGATGCGGATGGTGCCGTAGTTATGGGCGCAAACCGCTGAACAAGGATGTTGACGGCGTGAAGGAAAATCGACACAATGGCGCTCCTTCGACGCAGGTCGAGGGGCCGACAGCCTCCAGCGCCCCAGGGTGCGGTGCGGTCGGGGCAAGCGAAAGTCTGCGGGAATAGCTCAGTTGGTAGAGCGCAACCTTGCCAAGGTTGAGGTCGCGAGTTCGAGTCTCGTTTCCCGCTCCAGAATTTCGACAGGGCCCCCTCGGGGCCTTGTTTTTCTCCGCGGTGGCACGCGGGCATGCTGATCGGCCTGGCCGGCGCAGATGCGAAAAAAAGCGTGAAAGGGCTGGTGTGCTGCCGGTGGTTTCGGTATCATATGCGCCTGATTTTGCGGGAATAGCTCAGTTGGTAGAGCGCAACCTTGCCAAGGTTGAGGTCGCGAGTTCGAGTCTCGTTTCCCGCTCCAAATCCTGACCAGGCCCCGTTCTCGGGGTCTTGTTTTATCGGGTAGCGATTACCTCGATGATCGGTAGGGTCACCGGCCTGGTGGCAGAGTGGTTATGCACCGGACTGCAAATCCGTTTAGATGGGTTCGATTCCCGTCCAGGCCTCCAGATACACGCAGAAAGCCCGCGAAAGCGGGCTTTTTGCGTTTGGCCCCAGCCTTGGCGGGCCCCGGCGCTTCACCTCGGTGTGAACGCTTCAGCCGGCAACTTTATTTAGGTATCTGAAAGTGCCAGCATAGGCACTCCCCTGGAGACTCCGCCCATGCCCCTTCGCGCCATCGCCTATGTCAGCGATGCATTGGCCGACCTGTCCAATGCCGGTCTGGATGCGCTGGTGGAAGACGCCGTGCGCTTCAATGCGGTGGCCGGCGTCACCGGTGTGCTGCTGTTTGACGGTGGGCGCTTCCTGCAGTACTTCGAAGGCCCCGAGGACGGCGTGCATGCAGTGTACGAACGCATCGTGCAGGCGCGCAGCCACCACCAGATCCGTGAACTCAACCGCGGGCGCGTGCCGCAACGCTTCTTTCCTTACTGGAGCATGCGCTGGCTGGGGGTGGAGCCGGCGCTGACCCAGCGCTTGGTCAACGGCGAGTGGGCGGGCTTTGTGCATGCGGTGAACGGTGGGCCGGCGGTGGAAAGCGCCCTGGGCCAGCTGACCGACCTGGTAGTGCACCGGATGGAGCCGTTCGGCGAGCTGCCGGCCCCCCGCTGAAGCGCCGCGCCGGCGCCGCAGGCCAACCGTCTGGCCCGGCGTTGTCTCGACGCATGGGGGATGGGGCGGCAGGGGGCAAAGCTGACATAAAGGTGCTACAGGGCCGGCGCATGCTGTCTTCAGTGCACCGGGATGTATGAACCGTTCAGCGGTGTTTGAGCCGCCGTGGCGCTGGTGGTTGACTTGGGGCGAAGACCGTGCAAGTTTCCGGTGAACCGCAGGTGAATTCTTTGCAGTATGTGATGGTCTTTTGCGTGATGCTTAAAACAGGGTGGTTGCTCGTCTCCGATGCAGGGCAAGTCCAAGGGAGGTCGTATGCATTACGACGTACATGACTTGGCTGATGGCGTGCGCACCGAGCTGGAAGCCAGTTACAGCAAACACGGCTGCGGCCCGGAATTTTGGACCACATATCAACAGGTGCTTGAGCGGCTGGTGCCCAAGGGGCGCAGCCGTACCCAGGTCACCAACGATCTGGCGTTGATCATCGAACAGCTGGGCATTGTCCGGCGTGCGCAGATGGTGCCGCCACGCAGTACGCGTACGCGCTGAAGGCGGCCGGGAAAGCGGCGCCATTCGGGGGAGTGGTGGGCGTGATGGGGGATGGGGGCTACAGCCGATACAGACCAATTCCCAGCAGCACCAGCAGGGTGCCCAGTGCTGCAAGTGTGCGTGGCCGCAGCCAGCGGGTGGGCTGTTGCTGCATGGCCCGGGGGCTGGCACGGGCGATCAGTCCGGTCGGGAAGTGCCAGCGGCGCATCTGCGTGTCGCAGGCGTCCACGCAGGCGCCGCAGGCGATGCAGTCCGGGTGCGGGCCGCTGCGGATATCCAGCGCCATCGGGCAGACGTCCACGCAGGCACGGCAGTCCAGGCAATCGCCGAGGCGGTCGGACGCAAAGCGTGGCAGCGGACCGGCCAGGGCCGGGTGCGCGGCGCGGAAGCTGTAGTCGCTGGCACTGACCGCATCGAGCAGGCCGCGGCCGCGGTCGGCTACGCCGCCCTGCCCGGGCGGGCGCGGCCCGCGCGGTTCGCCGCGGCGGGCCAGGTAGTGCATCTGCGGGGTATCGGTGTCGCACAGGCTGGGGCAGACCCGTGCGAACGGGCACAGGTCCAGGCATACCTGCTCGCGCAGGAAACCGGCATTGCCCCAGGTGGCCAGTGCGTAGAACAGCACCCAGAAGGTTTCCCAGCCGCTCCATGCCGGTCCCCCCGGGTCGCCGATCAGGGCCTGGATCGGGCTGAACAGGCCGACGAAGGTGATCCCGGTCCACAGCGCGACCCCCGCCCACAGCAGGTGCCTGGCCACCGCCGCCAGGGCCGGCCGGCGCAGCCACCGCACGGTGGCCCGCTCGATCCAGCCGAACAGGCCGCTCCACAGCGTCTGCGGGCAGGCATGCCCGCACCAGACCCGGCCGGCCAGTTGGGTGAGCAGTACCAGCGCCGTGGCCAGTACGGCCAGCAGCCCCAGCAGTACGCCCAGGTCCTGCGGCCACAGAGTCAGGCCGAACAGATCGAAGCGGCGTGCCGGCAGGTCGAACAACAGGGCCTGGCGCCCATCCCAGCGCAGCCACGGCAGCAGGTAGAACGCGCCCAGCAGCGCGCACGACAGCGCCATGCGCCAGCGCAGCGGCGCACGCGCGGCGCGGCGTGGCGGTGGTTCGACCAGGCGCAGGTGCGGGGGCGGCGGCATGCTCACCCCAGCGGCAGTTCGTCGTCGTCGCGCGGCAGCGGGCGCAACAGGTACCAGGTGATGCTGCTGGCCGCGGCCGTCACCGCCCAGAACATGAAGAAGCCCAACGTGTAGCCCAGCTCGCGGCTCAACGCATGCTGCGGGAAGCTGATATCGCGCAGCCGCAGCGGGTCGACGAAGGCGAAGAAGACCATGCTGGCCAGGCCGGCGGCGACGAAGCTGGGCCACAGGATCGCGCCCCATTGCTGGACCAGCAGCCGTCGGCGGTGGGTTTCGGGCGGGAAGTGCGGGTCGGTCATTGCAGCCACGCTCAGGAGGGAGGGGCAGGGCGCGGCTATACTTCGAGCCGACCGTGGGCCGGGTACGCGCATCCTGTCGAGAATCACAGACTAGGGCGCAGGATCGGCCGCGACATTGATCCTGATCAAGGCAGCGCGCCGTGCCGGCGCCGATGCTGCACGTCATCGCCGGTAGAGGTAATCCATGTCCGATCCGCTTTCCCCGCCATTGCCGACGCCGTCGCCGGACCTGTGCAGCGAGCAGGAGGTGACCCGGCTGGTCCATGATTTCTACGCCCGGGTCCGGCTGGAGCCGCGGCTGGCGCCGGTGTTCGCCGCACGCGTGGAAGACTGGGATGCGCATCTGGCCCAGCTGGTCGATTTCTGGTCGGCGATGCTGCGCGGTACGCGCCGTTTCAGCGGGGCGCCGATGCCCAAGCACATGGCCATGGATGAGCTCGACCGCGACCTGTTCGACCGCTGGCTGGCGCTGTTCCGGCAGACCACCACCGAGTGCGGCAACGCGCCGATGCAGCGCCTGGCCGACGATGTGGCCACGCGCATCGCCGACACCTTCTGGCGCCGTTTCCAGATGCTGCGCTGGCCGGCATTGCCGATCTTCGGAGCGTCGCGGCTGGATTGATCTGGCGCAATGCACGCCGGCGTGCCGGCGCGCACGCTGGCGGCATGGATACGATCCCGTCTGCCGCTGCCAGCCTTGCCTGGCACTTCGACCCGGACCTGCTGCGTCGTCACGACCGGCCCGGCCCGCGCTACACCTCCTATCCGGCCGCGCCGCATTTCCACGCAGGCTTCGGCGAAGCGCAGCTGCGCGCAGCGCTGGCGGCCAGCAACCACGGCGCGCGGTCGCTGTCGCTGTACGTGCACGTACCCTACTGCAGCAGCCCGTGCTTCTACTGCGGCTGCAACCGGGTGATTACCCGCGACCACAGCAAGGGCGCGGCCTATGTGGCGCGCGTGCTGCGCGAGGCGGACCGGATCGCGCCGCTGCTGGACGCCTCGCGCGAGGTGATCCAGCTGCATCTGGGCGGCGGCACGCCGAACTTCCTGGCCGCCGCGCAGCTGCGCGAACTGGTCGGTGGGCTGGGCCGTCGTTTCGGTTTCAGCAGCGCCGCCGCCCGCGATTTCTCCATCGAGCTGGACCCGCGCTTTGTCGGCCGCGACGACATCGCCGGGCTGGCCGCGCTGGGCTTCAACCGCGCCAGCCTGGGCATCCAGGATTTCGATCCGGTGGTGCAACGTGCGATCAACCGCGAGCAAGGCGTCGAACAGACCCTGGACATCCTGCGCGCCTGCCGCGAGCACGGGCTGCGCTCGGTCAACGTGGACCTGATCTACGGCCTGCCGCACCAGACCCCGGCCGGCTTCGCGCAGACCCTGGAAACGGTGTTGCGCGAGCGTCCCGATCGCCTGGCGATCTACGGCTATGCGCACCTGCCGCACCTGTTCAAGGCGCAGCGCCAGATCCCCGCGGCGGCGCTGCCCGGCCCTGACCAGAAGCTGGCCCTGCTCGGGCTGGCGGTGCGGCGCCTGTCGCTGGCCGGTTACCAGTACATCGGCATGGATCACTTCGCGCTGCCCGATGAAGACCTGTCGCAGGCCCAGCGTGCCGGCCAGCTGCACCGCAACTTCATGGGCTATACCACCCACGCCGACATCGACCTGATCGGGCTGGGGGCCAGTGCGATCAGCCATGTCGGTGACAGCTACAGCCAGAATCCGCGCGACCTGCCCGGCTGGGAAGCAGCGGTGGACGCCGGCCGCCTGCCGGTGTGGCGGGGGCTGCAGCTGGATGCCGACGACAGCCTGCGCGCCGAACTGATCGGCCAGCTGATGTGCCAGGGCGAGGTGGACGGGCATACGCTGGCGGCGCGGCATGGCGTGGACTTCGACGCCTACTTCGCCGATGCGTTGCAGGCCTTGCAGGCGCTGCAGGCCGACGGGCTGGCCGAGTACGAACACGGCGTGGTGCGCAGCACCGCGCGCGGCCGCCCCTTGTTGCGCCTGTTGGCGATGTGCTTCGACCGTTACCTGGCCCGCCCCGACCAGCCGGTGCGCTACTCGCGCGCGATCTGAGCGGCGCGGCGCCGGCAGATTCCCAAACCGGGCCCGATCAGGCACCCTATGTGCGGCGCGGCCCGGATGGCGAAATAGGTAGACGCATCGGACTTAAAATCCGCCGGGGGCAACCCCATGCCGGTTCGATTCCGGCTCCGGGCACCACCACCGTATGCGCGGCGTCCACCGGAATGCGCGCATGCCGCGCCGTCATTGTGGCCAGCTATCGACGCGGAAGTAGTACGCGTGGACGGTGTCTGCTTCGGTGAATTCGTACCGGTCGCAGCGGCCGGTTTTGCGCTCGGGCTCGGGGCTGCAGAGGACCAGGCTGCGGTCGACGAACGTGTACCGCTCTGGGACGTTGACCGACAACCAGTTCTTCTGCAGGTCGACTCTGTACGTGAGGTCCTGGACGGTCAGCGGCCTGCCTTCAATGCTGATGACGATCGGGTCCGCCTCGCTGGCTGCTGCTTCGGAATAGACGAATCGGGGCGCCTTGTCGACACCATCCTCGACGACCGAAAAAGATGCGAACACTTTTCCTTCCTGTGCCGCTGCCGGGGCGCCGAGCGCGATGAGAAACAACAGGTTGTGCAGGCGACTTGCCATCGAGCGGGCTTCCTTTGCGCTGTTGTGGCATGAGGATAGCGTCCTTTTCCCTCGCGTCGGATCGCTTGGCCGATCCCGTCAGGCACTTCTGCACTGCAGCGTGCCACCGGCTAGACCATCCACAGCTTACCCTGGGATGCACCATGGACCGGCTCGGCTTCCTGCCAGCGGTGTGTGGGGCGCGTCTGGAACCTATCTAGTCCGGTGCGGAAAGCCTTATCTGTTCGGAATCTGGCAGCGTAGGCGTCGAGAGCCGGCGTGGGCCGCCGTGCAAGCTTGGATCTCGACGATCGTCATGGAGCTTGGCGCCCACGCCGGAATCTCCCTTGATCCGCCCGAACAGTTGCTGGAGCTGACACTCGCAGTGATAAGACTGGGCAAGCGGGGGAGCTCTCGACCCTTCCAGACTATACGGAGTCGGGCGATGAACGGGATCGGGATTGATGTCAGCAAGCGCCAGCTTGATGTTGGCACGACGGACGGGGAGACCCTGCGGGTCAGCAATACCCGCTCTGGCTTTGCTGAATTGGACGCTTGGCTGAGGAAACACCCGGCGATCCAGATCGTGCTGGAGGCCACCGGCGGCTACGAGCAGCCCGTGCTGGACTTCCTGCACAAGGCAGGTCATCCGGTGGTCCGGGCCAATGCCCTGCGGGCCCGAAAACTGGCCCAAGGCCTTGGCCAGGTGGCCAAGACCGACCGTTTGGACGCCTATGCATTGGCGCAGATGGCTGCCTTGGTGAAACTGCCTTCCTATCAGCCGCTGGAGCCTTGGCAGCAGAAGATGCGGGAATTCGTGTGCGCACGTCGACAGGCGATGCACGCGCTAACCGTCGCGCGGCAGCAACAGGAAATGGTGGGCAATCGTGAATTGCGCCAGCTGCTGCAGACCAATATCACACGCCTGCATACGCTGGTTGAACGACTGGGAAAGCAGATTGCCGAGCAGGTCTCTCAGCAGCCTCAACTGGCTGTGCTGAAGTCGATGAAAGGCGTCGGTCCAGGGCTGCAGGCGGTACTGGCCAGTTATCTGCCCGAGCTGGGCAAGATCAGCGGCAAGGCCATCGCCAGTCTGGTTGGGGTGGCGCCGATGTCCCACGACAGCGGGACGATACGTGGGAAACGAAGCATCCATGGCGGCAGAGCCGAGATCCGTCAGGTGCTTTATATGGCCAGCATGTCGGCCATGCGGCATGAACCGCGATTGCGCGACTTTTATCAGTCGCTGCGAGCTCGCGGCAAGGAAGGCAAAGTGGCCATCGTGGCGGTGATGCGGAAGATGCTGGTGATCCTCAACGCCCGCGTGCGCGACGCCCAAAGCGGATCGATCCCCGCCTGACGCGCGCCCGTAGGGCCTCAAAAGGCTGCCGGCCAGCGGCCGGCACTACCGTGCCTGCGCGCCGGGCACGGGGAAGCTCCCCGGCAACACAGTTGCTCCTAGGCAGTTTTTATATGTATCGAGGGAGCGCGTCCGGATGCCGGGCCCTTGCCGGTAGCATGGGTACTCCCGTCCTGCCGGCGCCGTCGCCATGCTCACGCTCCATATCGGCAACAAGAACTACTCGTCCTGGTCGATGCGGCCGTGGGTGCTGATGACCCAGGCCGGTATCGCGTTCGAGGAGGTGCTGCTGCGCTTTGACAGCTTCGATCCCGACTCGCAGTTCAAGCGCCAGGCCACTGCGTTGTCGCCGTCGGCCACGGTGCCGGTGCTGGTCGATGGCGACCTGGTGGTGTGGGATACGCTGGCCATTGCCGAGTACCTGGCCGAGCGGTTCCCGGACAAGGCGCTGTGGCCGCAGGCGGTGGCCGAGCGCGCACGGGCGCGCAGCGTCTGCGCGCAGATGCACAGTGGCTTCGGTGCGCTGCGCCAGCACTTCCCGATGAACATCGAAGCGAGCCTGCCGGAGGTCGGCGCGCGCATGCTGCGCGAACAGCCGGCGGTAGCCCAGGATCTGCAGCAGTTGCAGTCGTTGTGGCAGGACCTGCTGGCAAGGCATGACGGCCCGTTGTTGTTCGAGCATTTCAGCATTGCCGATGCGTTCTTCGCGCCGGTGGTGATGCGGCTGCAGACCTACGCGTTGCCGGTCGCCCCGCGCGTGCGGCAGTACATGGACGCGGTGCTGGCCCTGCCGGGCGTGCAGCAGTGGGTGGCCGCTGCGTTGGCCGAGCACGATTTCCGCCCGTTCGAAGAGCCTTACCGGCAGGCGCCGGCACCGCACTGAGCCGGCGCCGGCGCTCAGGCGGGCGCCACGCCCAGGGCCTGCAGGGCGTGCGCATACTTGTCGGCCAGCCGTTGCGCCTGGTCGGCCGGCAGGTATTGCAGCCGCGCCGGGTCGCTGTTGTCGGCGATATCGGCCAGCTTGACCTTCAAGGCCAGCGGGTTGGCGCGGATGGCGGCGTAGTAGGTCGCCGGTGCGACCTCGGCGCGGCGGGTCAGGCAGGCTACCGCGGTGCGGATATGCGCCGGGAACGCGTTGACCTCGGCGGCGAACTCCGGGCAATCCTCGACCACGTCATGCAGCCAGGCCACCGCCTGCGCGTCGGCGTCGCCCTCTACGCGGGCGGCGACCCGGGCGACGTGGCCGATGTAGGGCCGGCCGGCCTTGTCGCGTTGGCTGGCGTGGGCGCGGCGGGCCAGGGCTTCGGCGTTGTGCAGGGTTTCGATGCGTTGTGCTCCCTTGGGTCGACGCCGCCATTATGCGCGTGCCGATCCGTGCCGCGCAGCCTGGCCAACGCAAACTTTACGCGGCCGCACGCGCGTCCCCGTAGGCTGCGCACCAATCCACGACAGGCAGGCAGCATGGCAGGCGCAGCACGGGCAGGGAGGGCAGTGATGATGGTGGCCATGCTGTGGGCAGGCAACGCGGTGGCGCAGCCGACGCCCTCGCAGGTGGTGGACCTGGCGCCGGTGGTGGTGTCCGGCGTGCAGCCTGGGCCGGGCCTATGGCAGGTCACCGCGGCCGACGGGCATACGCTGTGGATCCTGGGCACGGTTTCGCCGTTGCCGGCCAAGCTGGAGTGGCGTGCCGACGCGGTGCAGGCGGTGATCGCCAGTGCCGGCGAAGTGCTCGGCCCTCCGGGCTGGACGGTGGATGCGGACGTGGGCTTCTTCAAGGGGCTGACCCTGCTGCCGTCGGCGTTGAAGGCAGCTCATGACCCGCAGGGGCGGCGGTTGGAAGAGATCCTGCCGGCGCCGTTGTACGCGCGCTGGCTGCCGCTGAAACAGCAGTATCTGGGCCGCGACCGCGGCGTGGAAAAGGACCGCCCGCTGGTGGCGGCCACGCGGTTGTATTCGGCGGCGCTGAAGTCGGTCGGGCTCGGCGGCGGCACCCCGGTTACGTCGGTATTGAACGCGGCCTACAAGGCACGCGGGCTGACCCCGGTGGTGACCCGGGTGGTGGTCAGGGTCGACGATCCGCGGCAGGCGCTCAAGGAGGCGCGCGGCAGCACGCTGCAGGACCAGGCGTGTTTCGAGCAGACCCTGGCGGTGGTCGAGCAGGAGCTGCCGCAGCTGGTCGAACGCGCCAACGCCTGGTCGATGGGCGATGTCGATGCGCTGCAGCGGCTGGCGGTGGAAGGGCAGTACCAGGCCTGCCTGGGGGCGGTGGCGCACAGCGCGTTCGGGCGCCGCCGCGGGCTGCAGGACGTGGACGATCAATCGGCGCGGAAATGGCTGGCGGCCGCGCGCGCGGCGCTGGCCCGCAATGCGGTGACCTTCGCGGTGGTGCCGGTGCATTCGCTGGTCGAACCCGGCGGTTTCCTGAGCCAACTGGAGCAGGCCGGGTACTCCGTGCAGTCGCCCTGAGCGGGGCCGCCGCCGGGTGCATGCGCGGCGCCCGGCACGGCGTTTCCGGCCTATCTACACCAGTGCGGTTCATGGCATAGTCAGCCTAGTTCACAGGGGACTACCGGCATGCCGTTGCGTGCGATCGCCTATGTCAGCGACGCCATCGAAGGGATTCAAGCATCGGATATCGATCGCATCCTGGTCGCGGCGTCCAGCTTCAACAAGGTGGCCGGCGTTACCGGCGTGCTGATGTTCGACGGCGCACGTTTCCTGCAGTATTTCGAAGGGCCCGAAGACGGCGTCGATTCGGTCTACCAGCGCGTGCTCAATGCACGCAGCCACAGGCGCCTGTACGAGTTGGCGCGCGGGCCGGTCGCGACACGGCATTTCCCGCGCTGGACCATGGCCTCGGCGGCAGTGGACGCCGACGTGCTCGATGGGATGACCGCCACGCCGTGGGAGGGCTTCATTGCCGCCGCGCCGGTCGATGGCCAGCGCCGGATCGGCTTTGCGCGCCTGCTGGAAGTGTGGACGGGCGTGACCGGCGAACTGGAGCCGGCGGCACTGACGCTGGGCTCCTAACGCAAAGGTTGCAACCCCGTAACACAATGCTCACGTTGCACTGCCTAGCATGTGCCTACCAGCTGTGATCAGTCTTGTGGGGGCTACTCTCCGGACTGGCTGAAAGGGTAGTAACCGCAGCTGGACCACTTTATTGGCCGTCGTCCGTACTCTCCACGGGCGGCGGCTTTGTTGTTTGTGGTGCGGGCACCGCCGTCGCGTTAGGCTTATGTCATCGATATTCCGGCGCCGCCCTACATGATGCCTCCCTTCCCGTTGCGCTCGTCCTGCTGCCCCCGCGTGCCGGGGAGGATGGGCTGATGGCGGCCGCGATCGGCGCCGCCCTCGATGCCCGCATCTGCGTGATCGGCCTGGGCTATGTCGGCCTGCCGCTGACCGTGGCGTTCGGCTGCCGCCAGCCCACCCTGGGCTATGACATCGACCACGCGCGCGTGGCCGAACTGCAGCAGGGGCTGGACCATACCCTGGAGCTGGACGCGGCCGAGCTGGCCCAGGCCGTGCACGCGCGCTACAGCGCCGATCCGGCCGAGCTGGCCGGCTGCAACGTCTACATCGTGACCGTGCCGACCCCGATCGATGCGTTCGAGCAGCCCGACCTGGGGCCGCTGCGCAGTGCCTCCAGCCTGATTGCCGGCGTGCTCAAGCCCGGCGACCTGGTGATCTACGAATCCACCGTCTACCCGGGCACCACCGAAGAGGTCTGCGTGCCGTTGCTGGAGGCGGGCTCGGGGCTGGCGTTCAACGGCGATTTCTACTGCGGCTACAGCCCCGAGCGGATCAACCCGGGCGACCGCCAGCGGCGCCTGGCCGATATCCGCAAGATCACCTCCGGCTCCACCCCCGAGGTGGCCACGCTGGTCGATGCGCTGTATGCGGCGATCATCACCGCCGGCACCTGGCCGGCGCCGTCGATCCGCGTCGCCGAGGCGGCCAAGGTGATCGAGAACATCCAACGCGACGTCAACATCGCCCTGGTCAACGAACTGGCGCTGATCTTCGACAAGCTCGGCATCGATACCCAGGACGTGCTCGATGCGGCCGGCAGCAAGTGGAACTTCCTGCCGTTCCGCCCCGGCCTGGTCGGCGGCCACTGCATCGGCGTGGACCCTTACTACCTGCTGCACAAGTCCGAAAGCGTGGGCTACCACCCGGACCTGATCCACACCGCGCGCCAGGTCAACAACCGGGTCGGCGCGCATGTGGCGCAACGGGTGCTGGCGCTGCTGGAAGGGCGGGGCAAGGCGGCGGGCCAGTCGCGCATCCTGGTGTTGGGGGTGACCTTCAAGGAGAACTGCCCGGACCTGCGCAACAGCCGCGCGCTGGAGCTGGCCCAGGCGCTGCAGGAACAGGGCGCACGGGTGGAGGTGCGCGACCCGTGGGTGGGCCCGGCGGCGTTGGCCGACAGTGGCGTGCACTGGGTCCAGGCCGCCGATGCTGGTGGCTACGATGCGGTGGTGCTGGCGGTGGCGCACGATGAATTCCGCGCGCTGGATGCGCCGGGCATCCGCGCGCTGCTCAAGCCAGGCGGCGTGGTGTACGACGTCAAATCGGTGTGGCCGCGCGACGTGGTGGACGACCGGTTGTAGACTCCAGCGTGTTCCAGGATTTAGGAAAGCCATGCACCGGTATCTGGTCTACCTGCTCGCCATCGCGTTGTTCCCGGTCTGCCTGTGGCTGGCCACGATCTGGCCGGCCTGGTACTGGGGCGTGGGCGTGACCGCCGCGCTGGCGGTGCTGGGCAGCTGGGACCTGCTGCAGAAGCGCAGCACGCTGCGTCGCAACTACCCGGTGATGGCGCATTTCCGCTATGGGCTCGAATCGATCGGCCCGGAGATCCGCCAGTACTTCGTGCAGAGCGACCTGGAGGATGTGCCGTTCTCGCGCCAGCAGCGCGCGTTGATCTACCAGCGTTCCAAGAACGAGATGGACGTGGTGCCGTTCGGCACGCTGCGCAGCACCTACGCGGTGGACTATGAGTGGATCAACCATTCGCTGGCCCCGACCGAGATCGGCCACCATGATTTCCGCATCCTGATCGGGCCCAACTGCGCCAAGCCCTATTCGGCCAGCGTGTTCAATATTTCGGCGATGAGCTTCGGCTCGCTGTCGGCCAACGCGATCCGCGCGCTCAACGAAGGCGCGCGCCGCGGCGGGTTCTACCACGACACCGGCGAGGGCTCGATCTCGCCGTACCACCGCGAAATGGGCGGCGACCTGGTCTGGGAGATCGGTTCGGGGTACTTCGGCTGCCGCGACGACAACGGCGGCTTCAGCGAGGAACGGTTCGTCGTCAATGCCAACCACGACCAGGTCAAGATGATCGAGATCAAGCTGTCGCAGGGCGCCAAGCCCGGCCACGGCGGGGTGTTGCCGGCGGCCAAGGTCAGCGCGGAAATCTCGGTCACTCGCGGCGTGCCGATGGGCGTGGACTGCGTGTCGCCCTCCAGGCACTCGGCGTTCAGCACGCCGGTGGAGCTGCTGCAGTTCGTGGCGCGGCTGCGCGAGCTGTCCGGCGGCAAGCCGGTCGGCTTCAAGTTGGCCATCGGCCATCCCTGGGAGTGGTTCGGCATCGCCAAGGCGATGCTGGAAACCGGCCTGGTGCCGGACTTCATCGTGGTCGATGGCGCCGAGGGCGGTACCGGTGCGGCGCCCTCGGAGTTCATCGACCATGTCGGCGTGCCGATGCACGAGGCGCTGCTGCTGGTGCACAACACCCTGGTCGGGCTGGACCTGCGCGATCGCATCCGCATCGGCGCGGCCGGCAAGGTCAGCAGCGCCTTCGAGATCGCACGCACCATCGCGCTCGGCGCGGACTGGTGCAATGCCGGGCGCGGCTTCATGTTCGCGCTGGGCTGCATCCAGTCGCTGAGCTGCCACAGCGACAAATGCCCGACCGGCATCGCCACCCAGAATCCGCACCGCTGGCGCCACCTGGATGCCGCCGACAAGGCCACCCGGGTGCACAGCTACCACCAGAACACCGTGCGCGCGCTGCGCGACCTGCTGTGCGCGGCCGGCCTGAACGATCCCTCCGAACTGGGCCCGGAACATATCCTGCGCCGGGTCTCGCCGGTGGAAATCCGCTCGCTGGCTTCGCTGTACCGCTACCTGGCGCCGGGCGAACTGCTGCGCCAGGTGCCCGACCATGCGGTGTTCCACGATTACTGGGCCGATGCGCGCAGCGATTCGTTCCAGCCGCCGGCGCGGATCCAGGCGCTGCGCGCGAGCAAGTCGCGCTGATGGCCGGCGTCGCGGCGCCAGATGCGGATGTCGTTGGGCAGCGCCCGGCGCTGCGCAGGGGGCGCGCCGATGAGGCCGATAGGCTGTGGGCGCTGCGCACCCGTTGCGTGCGCGAGCTGTGCAGCGCGGCCTATCCGCCCGACGTGATCGCGCCCTGGGCGGCCTCGCCAGCGCCGGTGCATTACCCGGCGCTGATCGCGCAGGGCGGCTGCCTCATCGCCGAGGACGCGCGCGGTGCGCTGCTCGGCTACGGCGTGATCGACCGTGCAGGCAATGAAATCGATGCGTTGTTCGTCGATCCCGATTGCGGCGGGCGCGGCATCGGCAGGCTGCTGATGGACGCACTGGTGGCACTGGCCGATCCGGACCGGCCGCTGGTGTTGTCGGCCTCGCTCAACGCGGTACCGTTCTACCAGCGCTGTGGTTTCCAGGCGCTGCGCGAGGAAACCTACCCGCACCCCAGCGGCGTGGCCCTGGCCTCGGTGCGGATGCAACGCCCGCTACCGTAGTGCCGGCCGCTGGCCGGCTCCATGCACATCCCTGGACATCACGGGGAGCCGGCCAGCGGCCGGCACTACGGAGCAGCGGCCGGGGTTTGCAGGTAGTCGATCACCCCACGCCCGGCGCGCAGGCCGCTGGCGTAGCAGGCCGTCAGCAGGTAGCCGCCGGTGGGGGCTTCCCAGTCCAGCATTTCGCCGGCGCAGAAGCTGCCGGGCATCTCGCGCAGCATCAGCTGCGCATCCAGCGCTTCCAGGCGTACGCCGCCGGCGGTGCTGATCACCTCGGCGAGCGGACGCGGGCGCAGCGGCGACAGCGGCAGGCGCTTGAGCGTGGCGGCGATCTGCGCCGGCGGCAGTTGTCCGGCATCCTTGCCCAGCACTTCGAACAACAGCGCCGACTTGACCCCGCCCAGGCCCAGCTGGCGCCGCAGGTGTTCGCCGAAACTGCGCCCCTGGCGCGGCCGCAGCAGCTTGTCCAGCACCTGGGCTTCGGTCTGGCCGGGCAACAGGTCCAGTTGCAGCAGCACCTGGCCATCGCGGGCGAGGACATCGCGCAGGTCCGCAGCCAGTGCATAGACCAGGCTGCCTTCGATGCCGTTGGCGGTGATCACGCATTCGCCCTGCTGCGCGCGTGGCTGCCCGTGCAGGTCGGTCCAATGGGCGATCACCGGCTTGAGCGGTGCCCCGGCCTGGCGCTCGCTGAACCAGGTGGTCCAGGCCAGATCGAAACCGCAGTTGGCCGGCTGCAGCGGCGCGATATCCACGCCGTGGGCGGCCATCGGCGCCACCCAGGCGCCATCGGAGCCCAGCTCCGGCCAGCTGCCGCCACCCAGCGCGAACACCACCGCATCGGCCTGCACCGCGACCGGGCCGGTGGTGCTGTCCAGGCGCAGGCTGCCATCGGCATTCCAGCCGGTCCAGCGGTGCTGGACATGGAAGCGCACGCCCTGTTCCTTCAGTCGCCGCACCCAGCCGCGCAGCAGCGGGGCGGCCTTGCGGTCGACCGGGAACACCCGGCCGGAACTGCCGACATAGGTTTCCACGCCAAATCCACGCGCCCAGGCACGTAGCGCCTCGGCGTCGAAATCGGCCAGCCAGGCGCCCACCTGCGCGGCCCGCTCGCGGTAGCGGCTGACGAACAGCGCCGGCGGATCGGAATGGGTCAGGTTCAGCTCGCCCTTGCCGGCGATCAGGAACTTGCGCCCGGGCGAGCCCTTGGCCTCGTACACGTCGACCTGGTGCCCGGCCGCGCGCACGGTTTCGGCGGCCATCAGCCCGGCCGGGCCGCCGCCGATCACCGCTACCCGGCGCGCGCTGCTGCGTTCAATGCTCATGCCCGGCGATCAGCGCGGGGCGACGTCGAGCAGTTCGACATCGAACACCAGCGAGGAATTGGGGCGGATCGGGCCGGCGCCACGGTCGCCATAGCCGTACTCGGCCGGGATCATCAAGGTGCGCTTGCCGCCGACCTTCATGCCGGCAAAGCCCTCGTCCCAGCCCTTGATCACCCGGCCCTGGCCGAGCTCGAAGCTGAAGGGTTCGCCGCGGTCCAGCGAGCTGTCGAACTTGTCGCCGTGCTTGTCGGCGGCGTGCTCGTCGTAGATCCAGCCGGTGTAATGCACGGTGACCTTGCTGCCCGGGACCGCTTCGGCACCGGTGCCGGGCCGGGTGTCGATCTTCTCGAAGGTGGCGATGCTGCCCCCCGGCGGCGGGCCGGGCGGGGTGCAGCCGGCCAGCGCCAGCGACAGCAGGGAAGCGAGCAGGTAAATCGGCAGACGACGCATGGCGGCTCCGGATCGGAAAAACGGGGACGCAAGGGTAGCGCATCGCCGGGCGCTATCATGGGCGCATGTCGAAACTGCTGCTCAACCTGCGCAACGTCGCAGACGATGAAATCCAGGACGTGACCGCCCTGCTGGACCAGGCGGGCATCGCCCATTACCGCACCGAGCCCAGCCCGTGGGGCATCTCCTGGGGCGGGATCTGGATCCGCGAGGACGACGACCTGGCCCGTGCCAGGGCATTGAT
The DNA here is from genome assembly GCF_057839765.1 of Stenotrophomonas sp. KH_029. Lineage (NCBI taxonomy): Bacteria > Pseudomonadati > Pseudomonadota > Gammaproteobacteria > Lysobacterales > Lysobacteraceae > Stenotrophomonas > Stenotrophomonas sp. KH_029. Next base: position 1,577,226 of record NZ_CM174498.1, read on the forward strand.
GGGCCCGTACCAGCAGGCCCGCGGCGAGCGCATGCGCGCCCAGCGGCAGGCCGCGCTGCGCGACGGCACCGCCGAGACCTTCGCCAGCCTGCTGCAGCGTCGGCCGCTGTTCGTGGTGGCGGTGCTGCTGGGCATGGCCGCTGCCGCGGCGCTGGTGCTGCTGCCGTTCGTGCTGCTGCGCGGCTGATGGCAGGGGGGCACGGGCGGATCCTGGCGACAGGGGATAAAATGGCCGGATGATCGTCAATACCGCCGCCTACCATTTCACCCCCGTCGCCGACCCGGACGCGCTGTGCGCGACCCTGCTGGAGCGCGCCGACGCGGCGGCCCTGCGCGGCACGATCCTGGTGGCCGCAGAGGGCATCAACCTGTTCCTGGCCGGCGGCCAGGCCGGCATCGAGGGCTTCTATGCCGCGCTGCATGCCGACCCGCGTTTTGCGGACATGCCGGTCAAGACCAGCCACAGCCGGATGCAGCCGTTCGCCCGGCTCAAGGCCAAGGTCAAGCCGGAGATCATCAGCTTCCGCATCGACGATGCCCAGCCGCTGGACCACCCGCGCGCGCCCACGGTCGACCCGGCCACGCTGCAGCGCTGGCTGCGCCAGGGCCACGACGATGCCGGCAAGCCGGTGGTGATGCTGGACACCCGCAACACTCAGGAAATCGACTACGGCACCTTCCACAATGCGCTGGTGCTGCCGATCAGCAAGTTCACCGACCTGCCCCAGGCGCTGGCGCCGCACCGCGATGCCCTGCGCGACAGCACCGTGGTCAGCTTCTGCACCGGCGGCATCCGCTGCGAGAAGGCCGCGCTGTGGATGCGCAACGACGGCATGGACAACGTGCTGCAGCTGGACGGCGGCATCCTGGGCTACTTCCAGGCCGTGGGCGGGGAGGGCTATGACGGCCGCTGCTTCGTGTTCGACGAGCGGGTGGCGCTGGATGCCGCGCTCAGGCCGCTGGTGGACCAACCAGGGACCGAAGCAGCCTGAGCGTGTCCTGCCGGGCATGGCCCTGCATCACGGTAGGCCGGCCAGCGGCAGCCTCACGAACCCGAACCGCAGGAATCAGCATTCCGCCACCGGCACTGGCGGTGGGCCATGGCCAGCCCCATCTCAAGGGCATGTCTTCTGGATGGAACGTGCATGCAACTGTCGATTCTTGATCTGGCCCCGGTCTGCGAAGGCAGCGATACCACCCAGGCCTTCGCCAACATGCTGGACCTGGCCCAGCACGCCGAGGGCTGGGGCTACCACCGCTACTGGCTGGCCGAGCACCACAACATGCCCGGCATCGCCAGCGCCGCCACCGCGGTGCTGATCGGCCACGTGGCCGGTGGTACCCAGCGCATCCGGGTGGGCGCCGGCGGCATCATGCTGCCCAACCACTCGCCGCTGCAGGTGGCCGAGCAGTTCGGCACGCTGGCCTCGCTGTACCCGGATCGCATCGACCTGGGCCTGGGCCGCGCGCCCGGCACCGACCAGCCGACCGCGCGCGCCCTGCGCCGCTATTTCGACAGTGCCGACCAGTTCCCGCAGGACGTGCGCGAACTACTGCACTATTTCGAACCGGCGCAGGCCGGCCAGGCGGTGCGCGCGGTGCCCGGAGCCGGCATTGCGGTACCGGTGTGGCTGCTCGGCTCCAGCCTGTTCAGTGCGCGCCTGGCCGCGGCGATGGGCCTGCCGTTCGCGTTCGCTTCGCATTTCGCCCCCGATGCGATGGACGAGGCGCTGGCGGTGTACCGCCGCGAGTTCCGCGCCTCGGCCTACCTGCAGGCGCCGTATGCGGTGCTGGGCCTGAACGTGGTGGCCGCCGAATCGGAGGCCGAAGCCAAGCGGCTGTTCACCACCCAGCAGCAGAGTTTCGTCAACCTGCGCCGAGGCAAGCCCGGCCTGATTCCACCGCCGATCGAGGACATCGAGGCGTTCTGGCAGCCGCATGAAAAGGCCGGCGTGCAGAACGCGCTGGCCTGCGCGGTGGTCGGCGACGTGCGCCAGGTGGGCGAGGGGCTGGCCGCGTTCGTGGCCCGGCACACGCCGGACGAAGTGCTGGTGACCGCCAACATCTACGACCATGCTGCACGCAAGCGTTCGTTCGGGTTGGCGATGCAGGCGTGGAAGTCCAACGCATAGGCGTTCGCGGTAGGTCCGAGCCATGCTCGGACATCCTGCTGCTCGGACATCGTGGTGCCGGAACCGAGCGCATCCGACCATGGGTCGGTGCTACCGGGCAGGCGGCGCGAAGGTCGCGTGACCGCGCGGTTCACGCCACCGTGGACGCCGATCGGGTGTGATGGGGGCTCCCGCAACAGGAGTTCCCCATGGCAGAGCAGGACCGCCAGCAGCACATCAAACAACTGGCCGGCATGATCGCCGATGTCGAGATCGCCATGTTCACCACCGTCGGCGTCGACGGCCGCTTGTACAGTCGCCCGCTGGGCACCCAGCAGGTGGAGTTCGACGGCGACCTGTGGTTCGCCACCGCCGCCGACAGCCCCAAGGTGGCCGAGATCGCGCTCAACCCGCAGGTCAACGTGTCCTACTCCTCGCCATCGGGCAACACCTATGTGTCGGTGGCTGGCACGGCGCGCATCGTCGACGATCGCGCCAGGATCGACGAATTGTGGTCGCCGGCCATGAAGCTGTTCTTCCCCGGCGGCAAGGACGACCCCAACCTGCGCCTGATCCATGTCCGCGCCGAATCGGCCGAGTACTGGGATGGCCCGGGCGGCCTGCTGGGCAGCGCGCTGTCGTTCGTGCTGTCGGCGGTGACCGACAACCCGGGCGCCTTGTCCGACACCGGCACCGTGGACCTCAAGCCCGGCGCGTAGGCACCGACCGTGGGGCGGTAATTCAGCGGTGGCTACCGACCGTTGGTCGGGTAATTCAGCGGTAGGTACCGACCGTTGGTCGGGTAATTCAGCGGTAGGTACCGACCGTGGGTCGGTACTTCAGAACCAGCGCTGGAACTGCTCCAGCGTATAGCTCACCAGCTGCCCGGAACTGAGACCGAAGAACAGCACCGCGGCGATCGCCCCGATCCAGTTCAACAGCATCAGCACGCCGTCGCGCTCGAGCAGGGCCAGCGAGAACAACAGCAGCTGGAAGCCGAACAGGTAGTTGGTGAACGGAATCGGCAGCGACAGCAGCAGCGCGGTCAGGATCAGCAGCATGCCGGTGAAGGCATGCGCCGGCCAGGGCGCCAGCAGGCCCGGCAGGCGCGGCTTGAGCAGGCGGTCCAGGCGCCGCAGCGGGCCGTCGATACGGGCCAGGAAGCGGTGCATGGTGCCGCGCTTGGGCCCGCGCCTGGCAACGAACCCGGGCAGCCACGGCCGGCGCATCCCGAACAGCATCTGCGCGCCGATCAGCAGGATCAGCGGCCCGCTGACCGCGCCGGCCACGCCGGGAAGGGGGATGAAGGCCGGCAGGATCGCCACGAACAGGAACACCCCGAACGCGCTCTGCTGCAGATCGCGCAGGATGTCGCCCAGCAGCAGGCGCGCTTCCGGATCGCCCTGGTCGAACATCGCCAGCAGGGTACGGATGCCTTCGTTGCGGTATTCCGGCGGGCCCGGCTCCGGTGCGGGACGCTCAGCCGGTGAGTTCATCGGTCTGCTCTTCGGACAGCGTGCGCATCAGCAGCTTGTCCACGCGCGCACCGTCCAGGTCGACGATCTCGATGCGCCAGCCGGCCCAGTCGAAGTACTCGCCGGCGTGCGGGATCCGCCCGAAGTAGTGGATGCACATGCCGGCCAGGGTGTAGTAGTCGCCGTCTTCGCCATCGGGCAGTTCGGCATTGCCCATCAGCTCGCGCAGGTCGTCGATCGACAGCGAACCATCGACCAGGTACGAACCGTCTTCGCGGGTCACCACCAGGGCGTCCTCGTCCACGTTCTCCACCGACTGCAGGCGGCCAACCACCGCGCCCATCAGGTCGCTGATGGTGACCAGGCCCTGGATCTCGCCGTACTCGTCCACCACCAGCGCCATCGACTGCTGTTCCTCGCGGAAGATCTCCAGCAGCTTCATCGCATGGGTGGATTCGGACACATACAGCGGCTCGCGCAGGTTCTGGAACAGCGAGTGGTCGTCGCGCACCAGGCGGGTGACCAGGCTCTTGACCTCCAGCACGCCGACGATGTCCTGGTCGTTGCCGCGGTACACCGGGTACCGCGAGAACTCGTTCTCGCGCATGGTGCCGAGGTTCTTCTCCGGGTCGGCCAGGGTATCGAGCCAGGCGATCCGGTTGCGTGGGGTCATCAGGCTGTCGGCGGTGCGGTCGCCCAGGCGCATGACCCGGTTCATCATGTCGCGCTCGTGCGCGTCGATCACGCCGGCTTCGTGGCTTTCGGCCACCAGCATGCGGATCTCTTCTTCGGTCACCGATGCCGATTCGTCCTTGCCCAGGCCCAGCAGGCGCAGGACCAGGCGGGTGGTGTGGGACAGCAGCCAGACGAACGGGAAGGCGATCCTGGCCAGCCAGCCCATCGGCAGCGCGACCAGGCCGGCGATGTCCTCCGAGCGGGTCAACGCCAGCCGCTTGGGCACCAGTTCGCCGAAGATCAGCGTCAGGAAGGTGATCAGGGCCACCGCCAGCGCCTTGCCCACGCCGTCGGCATAGGTGAAGGCCGGGAACAGCCCCTGCAGCCAGGTGGCAATGGCCAGGCCGATCGCCTCGCCGCCGAATACGCCGGTCAGGATGCCGATCAGGGTGATCCCGATCTGCACGGTGGACAGGAAGCTCTCCGGCTTTTCGGCCAGTTCCAGCGCGCGTTCGGCGCGCTTGCTGGTGGCGGCCATCTGCTTGAGCCGGCTCTTGCGCGAGGTCATGACCGACATCTCGGACATGGCGAAAAAGCCGTTGAGTAGGATCAGGGCCAGGACGATGATCAGTTCAAACACGGGCGCGGTCCCCGGTTGGTGGCAGGGAGGGCGTGTTCAAGCAGTAGCGGCTACCGGAGGGCGCGTGAGCGCGGCGGTGCGGCGGAGGGTAGGGGTCGTCTTCCATAGGGTGCACCCGAAGGCGCCTGCGCATCTTAACAAAACGCCGGGGCGAGGAGGCAACCAGAGTCGTTCAGGTGGGGCGGTCTGGGCGTGAAGATCGGGGGGAGTACCCGGATCGGACATCAAACCGTCATAATTCCGCCCGGTGCCGTCCTTCCTCGACGGCGAATAGGTTTCTCAATGTTCTCTCTGCAGACCATTTTCGGCTCAGGCAAACAGTTCTACACCCTGCTGGACGAGGCTGCCCAGGCCGCCCAGGACAGCGCCAAGGCGCTGCACGCGATGCTGCGCGAGGCCGACCGCCAGCCGGCGCTGGACGCCTTCAAGCTGGCCCGCCTGCGCGAACGCGCCGCATCGGACAAGATCAGCCAGGCGCTGGTGGACAGCTTCATGACCCCGATCGAGCGCGAGGACATCGAAGCGCTGGGCTCGGCGTTGTACAAGATCCCCAAGCAGGTGGAGAAGTTCGCCGACCGCTACTCGCTGGCCACCAAGCACCTGGAGCACATCGATTTCGCGCCGCGCGCGGCGATGCTCGAACAGGCCGCCAGCGTGGTGGTGGACATGGTCGGCGACCTGCGCCACATGAACCTGGACCGGATGACCGCGCTCAACGAGAAGCTGCGCTCGCTGGAGAACGAGGCCGACCGGCTGATGCTCGAGCTGTACCGCGACATCTACTCCGGGCGCCTGGACAACCTGCAGATGTTCCTGCTCAAGGAATTCTTCGAGATCCTGGAAAAGGCCATCGACCGTTGCCGCGAGGCCGGCGTGGTGGCGTACCAGATCGTCCTGAAGAACAGCTGACGGCCGCCCGCATGCTGACCCTTGTCCTGGTGGTGATCCTGGCCGCGCTCGTCTTCGAGTTCATCAACGGTTTCCACGACACCGCCAACTCCATCGCCACCGTGGTGGCGACCAAAGTGCTCTCGCCCGGCTGGGCGGTGATGCTCGCTGCCGTCATGAACCTCATCGGCGCCCTGACCGGCACCGCCGTGGCGCTGACCATCGCCTCGGGCCTGCTCAACACCAACGTGGTCGATGTCACCCCGCAGGTGATCCTGTGCGCGCTGCTGGGTGGCATCATCTGGAACCTGATCACCTGGTGGAAGGGCCTGCCGTCCTCGTCCTCGCACGCCCTGATCGGCGGCCTGTGCGGCGCCGGCCTGGCCGCAGCCCACAACAACTGGGACGCGCTGATCTGGTCCGAACGGATCGGCACCTGGGCCCAGAACAAGGGCCTGCTGTGGAAGGTGTTCCTGCCGATGATCACCTCGCCGGTCGCCGGTTTCCTGCTCGGCATCGTGGTGATGCTGCTGCTGTGGGCGATCATCGCCGGCATGGCCAAGGCCGGTGGCTGGTTGGGCCGGATGGCCCGCCCGCGCATCGTCAATGCGTTCTTCGGCAAGGCGCAGATCGTCTCGGCGGCCTACATGGGCTTTGCCCACGGCCACAACGACGCGCAGAAGACCATGGGCATCATCGCCATGACCCTGATCGGTGCCGAAGCGACCGGTGCGCTGAACGACCTGCCGTCGTGGCTGGCCTTCATGCACCCGCAGGCCAGTGCCGGTGATGGCATCGCGATGTGGATCGTGCTGACCTGCGCGGTGGTGATGGCCGCCGGTACCGCCTCCGGCGGCTGGAAGATCATCAAGACCCTGGGCCACAAGATGGTCAAGCTGCATCCGATCCACGGCTTCGCCGCAGAGACCAGCTCGGCCACCATCCTCACCCTGGCCGCGCACTTCGGCATGCCGGTGTCGACCACGCACAGCATCTCCACCGCGATCATGGGCGTGGGCTACGCCAAGAACCCGCGGTCGCTGCGCTTCGGCGTGATCGAGCGCATCGTCTGGGCCTGGATCCTGACCATCCCGGCGGCCGGCGGCTGCGCCTACCTGATCCTGCGCCTGTTCGAACTGTTCGGCTGGGCGTAGGTCGATCCGGGCCACGCCCGGATGCGATGCCCGGATGCAACGAAAGGCCCGCCGCAAGGCGGGCTTTTCGTAGGCGCTGATATTGCATGACGGCGGTAGGGTCGCGCCCCAGCCGACGGCCGTGAAGCCCGCCGCCGAGGTGTCGGCATGGACATGATCGGGGTCGGCGCTGTTGCTGGGCAGGATACCGATCGCAGGTCATGCCGACACCGAACGCTGCGCCGGCATCGGCAGTCGGCTGGGGCGCGACCCTACCGATGTAGCCATTGCGATGGGCGCTCAGGCGGTCCGTTCGCGCGCCAGCAGGCCGTACAGCGCCGAATCGGACAGCTCGCCGCCCACGCACCAGCGTTCGCGCAGCAGCCCTTCGCGCTGGAACCCGATCCGCTCCAGCACCCTGGCCGAGGGCACATTGCGTGGGTCGATCTCCGCCTCCAGCCGGCGCAGGCCGCGCTGGTCGAACAGGTGGTCGGCAAAGCACTGCAGCGCCTCGCCCATATAGCCCTTGCCCTGCGCCTGCGGGGCCAGGTTGTAACCGATCTCGGCGCGCCCGGAACCGGCATCGATGGCGAACACCACGCAGATGCCCAACAGCGCGGCATCGGCATGCTCGCGGATACCCAGCTTGAGCTGGGTGCCCTCACGCATCGCGCCCAGGTCGTCGAGGATCTGCGCGTAGGCCTGCTGGATGTCGGTCCAGGCCGGGTGGTTCCAGTAGCGCATCACCTCCGGATCGGACTGGATGGCGAACAATGCCGGGCCGTCGGCGGCCCGGATCGGGCTCAGCACCAGGCGCGCGCTGCGCAGTTGCAGGGTGGGGTCGAAATACATGGTGCTCCGTATCGTGGGCCTGCGGGGCAGGTCCGGGCAGCCCGGATTATCGCCTTGCCGGGCAAGTGAGCGCATGCGGAAGCTAAAAAAGGTTCTTCGCTTGTGCGCGGTTTCCGCTTCGCGGACAGCTTCAAAAGCGTTTCGTGCCCCTGCGGGGCGCGAGTCACTTTCTTGCTCGTACAAGAAAGTAACCAAAGAACACGCCCCCGTCCACTCGCCGGCGGGCTTTGCCCGCCGGTGCCCTGCGCTTCTCGCGTCATCGGGGGACGGCGCGGAACTCGCTGCGCTCGCGCCCCTAGACCAGCGGGCGCCCGTTGTTCCCACGCGTCGCCACGCGCCCATGTGTTGCCGCGCAGCCCTCAGTACGCTTCATGCTTGGCCCGCGCCTCTTCGCCCCCGCTGCCACTGCGATGCTCGGCTCGCTCCAAGGGGGAGGGGGGTCAAGATCACAAGCAACAGCAGCTGCGCCCGACCGACGGTCGGCCCTACTACTCCAGTTCCTGGCAAACCCATCGCAGGTAGGTCCGACCCGTGGTCGGACATGCTTCTGCTCAGTATCACGCTGCCCGAGCGTGGCTCGGCCCTACGCTTTCCATGCGCACCAGCCATGTGTGGAGGGTTGGCGCGGGTGGGTTGGCGGGACTGTCGAAAACATGGATGTTTTCGCCAAGCCCCCAAGGATGGGTTCACGGCGTGTCCCGCCAACCCGCCCGCGTCAACCCAGTCAGCGCATACGCCGGCCACTGCCTTTGATTTGAGGCTCTCGTTCGCAGCTGATTTCTATCGGCGAAGAACCAAAAAAAGCCCGCCAGAAGGCGGGCTTTTCCAGGTGCAGCCCCGGTGCCGCAATCAGACTTCCAGCGAAGCCAGGTCGCCCTTGTTCTCCAGCCACTGCTTGCGGTCGCCGGCGCGCTTCTTGGCCAGCAGCATGTCCATCAGCGAATGGGTCTGCTCGCCATCGTCGATGGTCAACTGCACCAGCCGGCGCGTGTCGGGATGGATGGTGGATTCGCGCAGCTGCTGCGGATTCATCTCGCCCAGGCCCTTGAACCGGGTCACGCTGACCTGGCCCTTGATCTTCTCGCGCTCGATCTTGTCCAGCAGCGAACGCTTTTCCTCTTCGTCCAGCGCATAGAACACCTGCTTGCCCACGTCCACGCGGAACAGCGGCGGCATCGCCACGAACACATGGCCGGCATCGACCAGCGCCGGGAAGTGCTTGAGGAACAGCGCGGTCAGCAGGGTGGCGATGTGCAGGCCATCGGAGTCGGCATCGGCCAGGATCACCACCTTGCCGTAGCGCAGGCCACCGATGTCCTGCTTGCCCGGGTCGCAGCCGATCGCGATGGCCAGGTTGTGCACTTCCTCCGAGGCCAGCACGCTGCCCGAGGACACTTCCCAGGTGTTGAGGATCTTGCCGCGCAGCGGCAGGATCGCCTGGAAATCCTTGTCGCGGGCCTGCTTGGCGCTGCCGCCGGCCGAGTCGCCTTCGACCAGGAACAGCTCGGTGCGCGACAGGTCCTGGCTGATGCAGTCGGCCAGCTTGCCGGGCAGGGCCGGGCCCTGGGTGACCTTCTTGCGGGTCACCAGCTTTTCGGTCTTCAGCCGCGCGCTGGCGCGCTCGATCGCCAGTTGGGCGATCTTCTCGCCCATCTCCACGTTCTGGTTGAGCAGCAGGCTGAACGCATCGTGCGCGGCGCCCTCGACGAAGCCGGCGGCCTGGCGCGAGGACAGGCGCTCCTTGGTCTGGCCGCTGAACTGCGGGTCGGTCATCTTCAGCGACAGCACGAAGGACACCCGGTCCCAGACGTCTTCCGGGGCCAGCTTGACCCCGCGCGGCAGCAGGTTGCGGAAGTCGCAAAACTCGCGCAGCGCCTCGGTCAGGCCGGTACGCAGGCCATTGGCGTGGGTGCCGTGCTGGGCGGTCGGGATCAGGTTGACGTAGCTTTCCTGGACCAGCTCGCCATCGGTCACCCAGGCCAGGGCCCAGTCCACGATCTCGTTTTCCTTCTTCAGGTGGCCCACGAACAGATCGGCCGGCAGCATCTCGCGCTCGCCCAGCTCGGCCTTGAGGTAATCGCTCAGGCCGTCTTCGTAGTACCAGCTGTCCTGCTCGTCGGTGGCCTCATCGCGCAGCTTGACGGTCAGGCCCGGGCACAGCACCGCCTTGGCGCGCAGCAGGTGGCGCAGCGCGCGCAGGTTGTACTTGGGCGTGTCGAAGTACTTCGGGTCGGCCCAGAAGCGCACGCGGGTACCGGTGTTCTTCTTGCCGACGCTGCCGACCACTTCCAGCGGGCTGGCGCGGTCGCCGTTGCGGAAGGTGATGCGGTGCTCGCTGCCGTCGCGCCGGATATGCACTTCCACCAGGGTCGACAGCGCATTGACCACGCTGACGCCGACGCCATGCAGGCCGCCGGAGAAGGTGTAGTTCTTGTTGTTGAACTTGCCGCCGGCATGCAGCCGGGTCAGGATCAGTTCGACGCCGGGGATCTTTTCCTCGGGGTGGATGTCCACCGGCATGCCGCGCCCGTCATCGGTGACCTCGCAGCTGCCATCCTTGTACAGGGTGACCTCGACGGTACGGGCATGCCCGGCCAGGGCTTCGTCGACGGCGTTGTCGATGACTTCCTGGGCCAGATGGTTCGGGCGCGCGGTGTCGGTGTACATGCCTGGGCGGCGCTTGACCGGATCCAGGCCGGACAGGACTTCAATATCGGCGGCGTTATAACGGGCGTTCATCTGTCTTCATATAGCGCAAAGCGACGGCGAAGTTTGCGGTCTGGGCGGTTTTTTTGCACGCCGCACGTTCAGGGGGCGGCCGACCAGGCCGCGATAGACTGTGCAGGGTGGAAAACCGGAAGCCCGGTTGCCCCCGTCCCAAGCCGCCATTGCGAGGAGTCCCCATGAAGAAGTTGCTGACCATCGTTGCCATTGCCGCCGCCGTTGTGGCCGTGCCGCTGGCACTGGCGCAGAACGCCGGACAGGGCCAGCCCGCGCCGCAGCAGGGTGAACAGGCCGACAAGGCCCAGTCCGAGGCCGACGCCAAGGCCAAGCGCCGCGCCGCGGCCAACGCCGAAATGAAGGCCGGCGGCCAGCAGGCCCCGCAGAAGGAAGAAGAAGAGGAAGCCAAGAAGAAGCGCTGACTCTTCTGTTGCCGCCCAAGGCGCCCCGGCCCTGCCGGGGCGTCTTTTTTTGTGAAGAGCGCAAACCAGCCCTTGGGCTTGTGGCCTCCAATCTGTAAACTATGGCTTTCCGGGAGCAGTGCGTGTCATCCATCAGCGAATGGACTGGCCTGATCGTGCGCGATCGCCAGCAGGGTAGGCAGCAGGTGACGGTCCCGACGGCGGCCGGCACGGCCACCCCGACCTCGCCGACCGGCTCCCACGCCGCTTCCCCGATCCCGGCCCCGGCGCGTGCGTTTCCCGCAGCCAACGGCCCGCTCAGCCCCGATTTCCCCTTCACCTCGCCTGTCGCCCCCTGCGCCGGCGTCGTTTCCCCCTTCCTGACAGGACACCCCCAGCCATGACTCCCTTGATCTTCGTAACCGGTGGCGTAGTGTCCTCGCTCGGCAAAGGCATTGCCGCCGCGTCGCTCGCCGCCATCCTTGAAGCCCGTGGCCTGAAGGTCACGATGATGAAGCTGGATCCATACATCAACGTCGATCCGGGCACCATGAGCCCGTTCCAGCACGGCGAGGTGTACGTCACCGACGACGGCGCCGAGACCGACCTGGACCTGGGCCACTACGAGCGGTTCGTGCGTACCCGCCTGAGCCGCAAGAATTCGGTCACCACCGGCCGCATCTACGAGAACGTGATCCGCAAGGAGCGCCGCGGCGACTACCTGGGCGCCACCGTGCAGGTCATCCCGCACATCACCGACGAAATCCGCCGCTGCATGGACGAAGCCACCGAAGGCTTCGACGTGGCCCTGGTGGAGATCGGCGGTACCGTGGGCGACATCGAATCGCTGCCGTTCCTGGAAGCGATCCGCCAGGTGCGCACCGAGCGCGGCCCGGAAAAGGCGTTGTTCATGCACCTCACCCTGGTGCCGTACATCGCCGCGGCCGGTGAACTCAAGACCAAGCCGACCCAGCATTCGGTCAAGGAACTGCGCTCGATCGGCATCCAGCCGGACGTGCTGCTGTGCCGTTCCGAGCAGGTGGTGCCCGATTCGGAGCGCCGCAAGATCGCCCAGTTCACCAGCGTTTCCGAGCGCGCGGTGATCAGCGTGCCGGACGTGGACGTGCTCTACCGCATCCCGATGGGCCTGCACGCACAGGGCCTGGATGAGATCGTGATCAACCAGTTCAAGCTCGGCGACAAGGCCGGCCCGGCCGACCTGTCCGAGTGGGAAGCGGCGGTGGATGCCACCCTGCATCCGCTCGATACGGTCACCATCGCGGTGGTCGGCAAGTACGTGGACCACCAGGACGCCTACAAGTCGGTGGGCGAGGCGCTCAAGCACGGCGGCCTGCGCCAGCGCACCAAGGTCACCTTGAAGTGGCTCGAAGCGCAGGACCTGGAAGGCACCGACATGAGCGCGCTGAACGATGTCGACGGCATCCTGGTGCCCGGCGGCTTCGGCGACCGCGGCTTCGAAGGCAAGGTGCTGACCTCGCAGTTCGCCCGTGAGCATCACGTGCCGTATTTCGGCATCTGCTACGGCATGCAGGCGGCGGTGGTCGATTTCGCCCGCCACGTGGCCGGGCTGGAAGGCGCCAACAGTACCGAGAACGACCGCCAGTCGCCCAATCCGGTGATCGGCCTGATCACCGAATGGCGCACCGCCACCGGCGATGTCGAAAAACGCGACGACAAGAGCGACCTGGGCGGCACCATGCGCCTGGGCCTGCAGGAACAGCGCCTCAAGCCGGGCACCCTGGCCCGCGAGCTGTACGGCAAGGACGTGGTGTCCGAGCGTCACCGCCACCGTTATGAGTTCAACAACCGCTACCGCACCCAGCTGGAGGATGCAGGCCTGGTGATCGCCGGCAAGTCGATGGACGACACCCTGGTGGAAGTCATCGAGCTGCCGCGCGACCAGCATCCGTGGTTCCTGGCCTGCCAGGCGCACCCGGAATTCCTCTCCACCCCGCGCGATGGCCACCCGCTGTTCATCGGCTTCATCCGCGCCGCGCGCGAGCGCAAGGCCGGTGGCGCGCCGCTGCAGGAGGCGCGCGCCTGAGCCGGCACTGGCGCGCCTGGCCCTGGGGCTGGGCTGCACTGGGCTTGTCGATCGCGGGCTGGGGCTGCCTGTTCATGCTGGTCATCGTGGTGATGGGCAGCGTGGGCATGCCCGGCGACGGCGACCATGCGATACGGGCGGCCGCGCCCTATCTGTATGCCACCCTGGCCCTGTCGGCGCTGGTGCTGCTGGGCTGCCTGGTCTCCAGTGCGCTGGCCATCGCGCTGCGCCGCCAGCGCGCCGGCGGGGTGGTGGCCGTGGCCCTGCTGGGCGTGCTGGCCGTGGTGGTCCTCCTGCCGATGTGGGCCTCGCGCAGCCACTCCCTGGTGTTTGCCCCCGGCGCCAGCGCGCCGATTTGGCAAGCGGCAGGCGTGCAGGGATAATCACGCGGCATATTGTTTGGCTTGTCTTTCGCGTTCTCCCCTTCTGACTGGTAACCGGCCCGCTATGACCACGATCCGCAGCATCCACGCCCGTGAAATCCTCGACAGCCGTGGCAATCCCACGCTGGAAGCCGAAGTTGTGCTGGAGGACGGCTCGTTCGGCCGCGCCGCGGTGCCGTCCGGCGCCTCCACCGGCACCAAGGAAGCGGTGGAGCTGCGCGACGGCGACAAGACCCGCTACCTGGGCAAGGGCGTGCGCAATGCCGTGGCCAACGTCAACACCACCATCGCCAATGCGCTCAAGGGCTATGACGCGGCCGACCAGCAAGCCCTGGACCGCCGCCTGATCGACCTGGACGGCACCGAGAACAAGGGCCGGCTGGGCGCCAACGCGTTGCTGGCGGTGTCGATGGCCAACGCCCATGCCGCTGCCGCCGCCAGCAAGCAGGCGCTGTGGCAGTACCTGGCCAAGGGCAATGATGTGACCCTGCCGGTGCCGATGATGAACATCATCAACGGCGGCGCGCATGCCGACAACAACGTCGACTTCCAGGAGTTCATGGTGTTGCCGGTCGGCTTCAGCTCGTTCTCCGAGTCGCTGCGCGCCGGCACCGAGATCTTCCATTCGCTCAAGTCGGTGCTCAAGGGCCACGGCCTGAGCACCGCGGTGGGCGACGAAGGCGGTTTCGCGCCGGACTTCCGCAGCAATGTCGAAGCGCTGGACACCATCCTCGAGGCGATCGGCAAGGCCGGCTACACCGCCGGCGAAGACGTGCTGCTGGGCCTGGACGTGGCGTCCAGCGAGTTCTATGAGAACGGCAAGTACAACCTGGTCGGCGAGAACAAGCGCCTGACCTCCGAGCAGTTCGTCGACTTCCTGGCCGACTGGGCCGCGCAGTACCCGATCATCAGCATCGAAGACGGCCTGGCCGAGAACGACTGGGCTGGCTGGAAGCTGCTCACCGACCGCATCGGCAGCAAGGTGCAGCTGGTCGGCGACGACCTGTTCGTGACCAACCCGAAGATCTTCAAGGAAGGCATCGAGTCCGGCACCGCCAACGCGATCCTGATCAAGGTCAACCAGATCGGCACGCTGACCGAAACCCTGGAGGCGATCGCGATGGCGCACAGCGCCAACTACGCCGCCGTGGTCTCGCACCGTTCGGGCGAAACCGAAGACACCACCATCGCCGACATCGCCGTGGCCACCACCGCCACCCAGATCAAGACCGGCTCGCTGTGCCGCAGCGACCGGGTGGCCAAGTACAACCAGCTGCTGCGTATCGAGGAAGCCCTCGGTGCCGGTGCGCGTTACGCCGGCCGTGACGCGTTCGTGTCGTTGAAGCGCTGACCCGATGCGCAACTGGCGCTGGGTACTGCTGCTGCTGGCAATGCTGCTGGTCTGGCTGCAGTACCGTTTCTGGTTCGGCCCGGGCAATTCGGGAGAAGTGATGACGCTCGAAGCCCAGGTCGCCAAACAGCGGCGCGACAACGCCGGCCTGCAGCAGCGCAATGATGCGCTGGCTGCCGAGGTCAAGGACCTCAAGGAAGGCCAGGCGGCGATCGAAGAGCGCGCGCGTAGCGAGCTGGGCATGATCAAGCCCGGTGAAAAGTTCTACCGCGTGGTCGAAGACGCCCCGGTCGCGCCCGCGCGGCCGCCGGCAGCGGCGGTCGATCCAAGCGCGCCGCCGCAGGACGTGCCCTGATGGGCAGCGTCTGGGCGGTGGTGCCGGCGGCCGGCCGTGGCAGCCGCTTCGGCGGAGCCACGCCCAAACAGTACCTGGTCGCCGGCGACCGGGTGCTGCTGGCCCACACCCTGCAGGCCCTGCTGTCGCACCCGGTGGTTGCCGGGGTGATGGTGGTGATCGCCGAGCAGGATGCCGACTGGCCGGGCTGGTGCTCGCTGGCCGACAAACCGATCCTGACCTGCATCGGCGGTGCGACCCGCGCCGATTCGGTGCTGGCCGGGCTGCAGGCGCTGCCCGACCAGGTGCGTGCCGACGATTTCGTGCTGGTCCATGACGCTGCGCGGCCGAACCTGGCCGCGGCCGACCTGGGCCGGTTGCTGGAGGTGGGCCGCAACGACCCGGTCGGGGCGATCCTGGCCGCGCCGGTGCGCGACACCCTCAAACGTGCCGGCGACGACGGCGGGATCGATGCAACCGAGCCGCGGGCGCGGTTGTGGCGGGCGCTGACTCCGCAGCTGTTCCGCCGCCGCCAGCTGGCGCGCGCGCTGCAGGACGCCGCCGCGGCGGGCGTGGAGGTCACCGACGAGGCCATGGCGATGGAGCGGCAGGGATTGCGCCCGTTGCTGGTGGAAGGCAGTGAGGACAACTTCAAGGTCACCACCCCGGCCGATCTGTCCCGCTTCGAATTCGAGCTGTCGCGCCGCGGACAGTGATCCGCACGCGTCGCCCTCAACTGCAGGTTCTTGCCATGACTACGCCCCGCATTCCTCCTGTCCGCATCGGACAGGGCTACGACGTCCACGCCTTCGGCGCGGGCGACCACATCATGTTGGGCGGGGTGCGCGTGCCGCACAGCTGCGGCGTGCTCGCGCACAGCGATGGCGACGTGATCCTGCATGCCTTGTGCGATGCGATGCTCGGCGCGCTGGCGCTGGGCGACATCGGCCAGCACTTCCCGCCCTCCGACATGCGCTGGAAGGATGCCGACAGCAGCGATTTCGTCCACCACTGCGAAGGCCTGCTGCGCGAACGCGGCTGGCAGGTCGGCAACACCGACATCACCGTGATCTGCGAACGCCCCAAGGTGGGGCCGCACGCCTGGGCCATGCGCGAGCGCATCGCCGAACTGCTGCAGGTGCCGCTGGATGCGGTCAGCATCAAGGCCACCACTTCGGAAACGCTCGGCTTCACCGGCCGCGGCGAAGGCATCGCCGCCCAGGCCGTGGTGCTGTTGGTGGCGCTGTGATCCCGCTGCCGCTGGCGTTCGGCGCGCCGCTGCTGACCGCCAGGATCCGCAGCACCCCGGAAGATTTCCAGGTGGACGAACTGCCCGCGTTCGAGCCGAGCGGGGAGGGCGAGCACCTGCTGCTGACCATCCGCAAGCGCGGCGCCAACACCGCGCACGTGGCCAAGCAGCTGGCGCGCTGGGCCGGCCTGCCGGACATGGCGGTCAGTTACGCGGGCATGAAGGACCGCCACGCGGTCACCACCCAGCGGTTCAGCGTGCACCTGCCCAAGCGGGTGGCGCCCGATCCGGCGCTGCTGGCGTCCGATGAGATCGAGGTGGTCGAGTCGACCTGGCACAACCGCAAGCTGCAGCGTGGCGCGCTGGCCGGCAACCGTTTCAAGCTGGTGTTGCGCGCCGTGCAGGGCGATGCGGCGGCGATCGATGAGCGGCTGTCGCATATCGCCGCCCGCGGCCTGCCGAACTGGTTCGGCGAGCAGCGTTTCGGCCGCGACGGTGGCAATGTGCCGGCCGCGCTGGCGATGTTCGGCGGCCGCCGGCTGCGCCCGGACCAGCGTTCGCTGCTGCTGTCGGCGGCGCGTTCGGCGTTGTTCAACCAGGTGTTGGCCGAGCGCGTCGCGCAGGGCAACTGGGACACCCCGCTGGACGGGGAGGTGTGGATGCTCGACGGCAGCCGCAGCGTATTCGGCCCGGAGCCGTGGACCGACCTGCTGGCCGACCGCCTGGGCCGCTTCGACATCCATCCCAGTGGTCCGTTGTGGGGCGAGGGCGAACTGCGCAGCAGCGGCGCGGCGGCCGCACTGGAACTGGCCGCGATCGGTGACGAACAGTCGCTGGCATTGCGTGCCGGCCTGGAAGGCGCGCGCCTGAAGCAGGAGCGCCGGGCGCTGCGCCTGCGCCCGGCCATGCTGCAGCACCAGTGGCTGGCCGCCGATGTGCTGGAGCTGCGTTTCACCTTGCCGCCGGGCTGCTATGCCACCGCCGTGCTGCACGAACTGGGCCCGGTGGAAGACGCCAGCCAGGCATCACCCGAGGCGTAGATCCACGCCTCGCGTGGATGCCCGGCGGCACGAACGTTCGGTGCCGGGTGCCCGGGAGGCCACGTCCACGCCTGGCGTGGCCCTACCGATGACAAGCAAGCCATCCCGGGTAGATCCACGCCAGGCGTGGGTGCCTTGCGATCCGACGTGCAGGTTGCCCGCGCTCAGCGATTGGCCAGCAACACCAGCACCGCACCGGTGCCGCCTTGCCCGGCCGGCGCCGAATGGAAGGCCAGTACGTCGTTGCGTTGGCGCAGCAGGCGGTCCACCAGGTTCTTCAATACCGGGGCGCCGCCATCGGACTGCAGCCCCTTGCCGTGGATGATGCGCACGCAGCCATGGTCGTGCGCATGCGCTTCCAGCAGGAACTGGCGCAGCAGGGTCTCGGCCTGGGCGACCGTGGCGCCGTGCAGGTCCAGCTCGTCCTGCACCGAATACTGGCCGCGCTTGAGCCGCTGGAACATCCGCGCCGGCAGGTTGTCGCGCCGGTAGCTGGCGGTGTCGCCGGCTTCCAGCGGGCTGCTGTCGCGCAGCAGCCGGGCGAATTCGCCGCGCGCTTCGGCATCGTCGCGTTCGGCCATCCGCGCGCGCGGCTTCGGCCGCGGTGTGGCCGGCGGTGTGCTGGCCGGCTTGCGCAGCGGCTTGACCTCGCCGATCGCCGCGCGGAACAGGGCGGCCGGGTCTTCGTCTTCAGGATGTGACATGGATACAGCCTAATGCGGGAGCGGGCGGCTGCCTACCGCCGCCGGGGTAGGACGATCTGCCCGCTTGCGGCACAATAGCGGACGCACTTGCGCGGTCGGTGTTCCCCGCACCGGGGATGGCCGGCCCCGCCAACGCTGGAAAGTGATGGAAACGAAGTCTTGAAAAATCAAGCGGTTAAATTGCAGATGCGGATCCTGGTCAGCAACGACGATGGTGTCGATGCGCCGGGCATCCGGATGCTTGCCTCGGTATTGCGTGACGCCGGTCATGAGGTGATGGTGGTTGCGCCGGACCGCGACCGCTCCGGCGCCAGCAATTCGCTGACCCTGGACCTGCCGATCCGCATCAAGCGCATCGACCACTACACCTGCTCGGTGGCCGGTACGCCCACCGACTGCGTGCACCTGGCCCTGACCGGCATGCTCGAGTATGAGCCGGACATCGTGGTGTCGGGCATCAACAACGCGGCCAACCTGGGCGATGACGTCATCTATTCGGGCACCGTATCGGCGGCGATGGAAGGCCGTTTCCTCGGCCTGCCGGCGGTGGCGATGTCGCTGGTGACGCAGAACCACGAGGCGCACCATTTCCAGACCGCCGCGCGCGCGGCGGTGGAGATCGTGGCCCGGCTCAAGGCCGATCCGCTGCCGGCCGACACCATCCTCAACGTCAACGTGCCGGACCTGCCCTGGGGCGAGATCCGCGGCTTTGAAGTCACCCGCCTGGGCAACCGCCACCGCGCCGAAGGCTGCATCGCCCAGCGCGATCCGCGCGGCAACCCGGTGTACTGGATCGGTCCGGCCGGGCGCGAGCAGGATTCCGGCCCGGGCACCGATTTCCACGCGGTGCGCAATGGGTTCATCTCGATCACCCCGATCCAGGTCGACCTCACCCGCTACCAGGCGCTGGAGAAGGTGGCCAGCTGGGTTGGCGGGCTGACGGCCGCGCTGGATCGCCCGGCATGAGCCCGCGCCTGCGCCTGCAGCCCGAAGCGGTCGGTATCGGCATGACCTCCCAGCGCGTGCGCGACCGCCTGGTCGAACGCCTGCGCGAAGCCGGCATCGTCGACGAAGACACCCTCAACGCCATCCGGGTGGTGCCGCGGCATCTGTTCATCGATGAGGCGCTGGCCTCGCGCGCGTACGAGGACACCGCACTGCCGATCGGCCACGGCCAGACCATTTCCCAGCCGTGGGTGGTGGCGCGCATGACCGAAGCGGTGCTGCAGTGCGCGCCGAAGAAGGTGCTGGAAGTGGGCACCGGCTCGGGCTACCAGGCCGCGATCCTGGGGGCGCTGGGGCTGGAGGTGTATACCGTCGAGCGCATCGGCGACCTGCTGCGCCAGGCGCGCAAACGCTTCCGCGCGCTGGGCATGAATATCCGCACCAAGCACGACGACGGCCGTGCCGGCTGGGCCGAGCACGGCCCGTTCGATGCGATCGTGGTGACCGCGGCGGCCCCGGCGCTGGTCGAGGCGCTGGTGGAGCAACTGGCGGTGGGCGGGCGCCTGGTGGCGCCGGTCGGCGGCCCGGGCGCGCAGTCGCTGGTGCAGCTGACCCGCCGCGAAGACGGCAGCATTGAACAGCAGGTACTGGCACCGGTCACGTTCGTGCCGCTGCTGTCTGGCATGCTGGATTGATTCCCAGGAGCGTTGCGTCATGAAGATATTTGGCCCGCTGTACGAGCGGGCGATGAAATGGGCGGCGCACAAGCGCGCGCCGACCTACCTCACCGTGTTGAGCTTCATCGAGGCGATCATCTTCCCGGTCATGCCCGAAGTGATGCTGGCGCCGATGTGCGTAGCCCAGCCCAAGCGCGGCTGGTGGTTTGCCAGCTTGAGCCTGGCCGGTTCGATGGCCGGTGCGTTGGTCGGCTATGCGCTGGGGCATTACGCCTTTGAAGCCCTCAAGCCGGTGTTCGCCGCGCTGGGCATGTTGCCCGGCATCGAAGGCGGCATTGCCATCGTGCAGGCCAAGATGGCCGAATCGCCGTGGGCGGTGTTCACCTTCCTGGTGCTGGGCGGCTTCATGCCGATCCCGATGAAGGTTTTCACGTGGGCATCGGGTATCGTCGGCGTGCCGTTGCCGCAGTACCTGCTGAGCATGTTGATCGGCCGTGGCAAGCGCGTGTTCGTGCTGGCCGCGGTTATCCGTATTGGTGGGCCGCGCGCGGAAGCGGCGCTGCGGCGTTGGATTGAACCGCTGGGCTGGATTGCGACCGCGTTGCTGGTCGTGCTGGTGGCCTGGCTAGTCTGGAGGTCGAAGTTCGCATGAATGCTGATCGTATGAGCAAGGGGTTGCGTGCCACCGCGCTGCTGCTGGTGGTATCCACGCTGGGCGCCTGTGGCACCGCCACGGTGGTCAAGCCGGGCCCCGGCCGTGGCGGCAGCAGTCACAGTACGCCGCAGGCTTCGGTCGCCAAGCCCGGGCAGACCGCCGTGGTGCGCCGTGGCGACACCCTGTATGCCCTGGCCCGCATCCACAACATCACCCCGCGCGACCTGGCGGCCTGGAACGGGCTGGCCGAGCCGTACACGATCTACCCCGGCCAGGCCCTGCGCCTGTATCCGGGCGGCAGCGGTGCCGGCCGCGCCCCGACCACGGTGGTGACCGCGCCACGCCCGGGCACCGCCACGCCGGCTCCGACGCCGGCGCCCACCACGGCGATCAAGAGCAGCATCAGCTGGCGCTGGCCGGCCGATGGCGCGCTGGTGGGCAAGTTCGTCGGTGCCGACGTGACCAAGCAGGGCGTGGACATCGCCGGCACCAGCGGCCAGCCGGTGCGGGCCAGTGCGGCGGGCGTGGTGGTCTATTCCGGCGCCGGCCTGGTCGGCTTCGGCGAGCTGATCATCGTCAAGCACAGCGACCAGTGGCTGTCGGCCTATGGCCACAACCGCAAGCGTCTGGTCAACGAAGGCCAGAGCGTCAAGGCCGGCGAGCAGATCGCCGAAATGGGCCGCACCGGCACCAGCCGCGACATGCTGCACTTCGAGATTCGCTACAACGGCAAGCCGGTCGATCCACTGCTGTATCTGCCGCCGAAATAACGGATGGGTCCGGTGCAGGGCGGATCCCCGGCGCCGCAGGTAGGTCCGACCCATGGTCGGACGCGCTCCGTTCGGCATTGCAGTGTCCGGGCGTGGCTCGGACCTACGGGCCAACCGCCCACAAAAAAGGCCGCCAATGGCGGCCTTTCCTGAACAAAAACTGCCCGTTTCAACCGGTCAGGATGAACGCCGCGGCCACCTTGCGGCCTTCGCCGGCCAGGATGTTGAAGGTCCGCGCCGCGGCCGGGTTGCTCATCACCTCCAGGCCGATACCGCGGGTCAGGCAGGCGGCCATCACCGCCGCCGGCGGGAATACCTGGGTGTCCCCAGTGCCCAGCACCACCAGCGCCGGGTTCAGCGCCAGCACCGGCTGCAGGTGCTCGGGGGTCAGGTTGGCGATATCGGCTACCGGCCAGGCCTCGATCAGGGTGTCCGGGGCCAGGATGAAGCTGCTGGCCAGCAGGCGCTCATTCACTTTGGCGGTGCGGCCATCGGCGGCGCGCAGCGCATAGGCGTAGTCGGGCAGTTCGTGGCTCAGTTGCATGGGCGTACCTGGACCGGATCAGCCGCGCGGCAGCACGATCTGGCGCTGTTCCTTGCTCGGGCGGTACAGCACGGCCACATGGCCGATACGCTGCACCAGCGCGCTGTCGGACGCCTTGACCAGGGCATCGATCAGGGCATCGCGGGCGTCGCGGTCCTCGGCGGCGACCTTCACCTTGATCAGTTCGTGGCGTTCGAGGACTTCCTCAAGTTCGGCCAGGAAGGCCGGTGTAACCCCCTTGCCGCCGATCTGCAGCAGGGCTTTCAGATCGTGCGCGTGGCCGCGGAGGAAACGGGTTTGGGAAGACGTCAGGGCGATAGACATTCAGGAAACAAGCGGTTAACTGGGACGATCAGGGTATCATGACCACCCGTTCCGGCCCTATCACCAATGGCTTCCCGCAGCAAAAGCAGTCAACGCTGGTTGAAAGAACACTTCTCCGACCCCTTCGTGAAGAAGGCCCAGGCCGAAGGCATGCGCTCGCGCGCGGCCTACAAGCTGGAGGAGCTGCTCGAGCGTGACCGGCTGCTGAAGCCGCATATGGTGGTGGTGGACCTGGGCGCGGCCCCGGGCGGCTGGTCCCAGCAGGTGCGGCGCCAGATCGGCGACACTGGCCGGGTACTGGCCCTGGACATCCTGGAGATGCCGCCGCTGGCCGGCGTGGAGTTCCTTCACGGGGACTTCAGGGAGCAGGCGGTCCTATCGGAGTTCGAAGCCATGCTGGGGGATCAGCCGGTAGACCTTGTGCTCTCGGATATGGCCCCCAATAAAAGTGGCATGGACGCGGTCGACCAGCCGCGGATGATGCACCTGGCCGAGTTGGCGATGGATTTCGCCGACCAGCACCTCAAGCCGGGTGGCGCGTTCCTGATCAAGCTGTTCCAGGGCGTGGGCTTTGACGACTACGTGCGCGAAATGCGCCGCCGGTACGACAAGGTCGCCATCCGCAAGCCCGAGGCGTCGCGTAAGCGCTCGCCCGAGGTTTATGCCCTGGGGCAGGGCAAACGCGTACAGATCAAGTAAGCTCAACCATACGAATCGCGTCAGGAATTAGAGGAACACCGGAGCCAATGAGGATGAACGACTTGACCAAGAACCTCCTGCTATGGGTGGTCGTCGCCGTGGTGTTGATGGTGGTGTTCCAGAGCTTCTCGCCAAAGAGCAGCGGCGCTGGCGCACAGGGCGCGACCTATTCGCAGTTCCTGGACCAGGTGGACAGCGGCAACGTGCAGAAGGTGACCTTCGCCGGCGAAGTCCGCGGCGGCACCAGCCAGCTGTCCTACACCACCCGCGGCGGCCAGAGCGCCACCATCACCGCGCCCTACGATCGTGACCTGATCAACGTGCTGCGCGGCAAGAACGTGGAAATCGTCCAGGAAGAGCCGTCCAGCGGCATCTCGCTGGGCGCGATCCTGATGAACTTCCTGCCGGTGATCCTGATCATTGGGTTCTGGATCTTCATCATGCGCCAGATGCAGGGCGGCGGCGGCGGGGCCAAGGGCGCGATGTCCTTCGGCAAGTCGCGGGCCAAGCTGCAGGGCGAAGACCAGATCAAGGTCACCTTCGCCGACGTGGCCGGTTGCGACGAGGCCAAGGAAGAAGTCGGCGAACTGGTCGACTTCCTGCGCGACCCGACCAAGTTCACCAAGCTCGGCGGCAAGATCCCGCGCGGCGTGCTGATGGTGGGCCCGCCCGGCACCGGCAAGACCCTGCTGGCGCGTGCCATCGCCGGCGAGGCCAAGGTGCCGTTCTTCTCGATCTCCGGTTCGGACTTCGTGGAAATGTTCGTCGGCGTCGGCGCCAGCCGCGTGCGCGACATGTTCGAGCAGGCCAAGAAGCAGGCGCCGTGCATCATCTTCATCGACGAAATCGACGCCGTCGGCCGCCATCGCGGTGCCGGCCTGGGCGGCGGTCATGACGAGCGCGAGCAGACCCTGAACCAGCTGCTGGTGGAAATGGACGGTTTCGAGGGGGGCGAGGGCGTGATCGTGATCGCCGCCACCAACCGTCCGGACGTGCTCGACCCGGCGCTGCTGCGCCCGGGCCGTTTCGACCGCCAGGTGGTGGTCGGCCTGCCGGACGTGCGTGGCCGCGAGCAGATCCTCAAGGTGCACATGCGCAAGCTGCCGCTGGCCGACGATGTCGAGCCGATGGTGATCGCGCGCGGCACCCCGGGCTTCTCCGGCGCCGACCTGGCCAACCTGGCCAATGAAGCGGCGCTGTTCGCCGCGCGCGGTGGCGAGAAGGAAGTCCGCATGGACCACTTCGACCGTGCCCGCGACAAGATCCTGATGGGCGCTGAACGCCGTTCGATGGCCATGAGCGAAGAGGAAAAGACGCTCACCGCCTACCACGAAGCCGGCCACGCCATCGTCGGCCGCCTGGTGCCCGAGCACGACCCGGTCTACAAGGTCACCATCATCCCGCGCGGCCGCGCGCTGGGCGTGACCATGTACCTGCCCGAGGGCGACCGGTATTCGATGAACCGCGTGGCGATCGAATCCCAGCTGTGCTCGCTGTATGGCGGCCGTGTCGCCGAAGAGCTGATCTTCGGCACCGACAAGGTCACCACCGGTGCCTCCAACGACATCGAGCGCGCCACCAAGATGGCCCGCAACATGGTCACCAAGTGGGGCCTGTCCGACGAGCTCGGCCCGATCGCCTATGGCGAAGAGGACGACGAGGTGTTCCTGGGCCGTTCGGTGACCCAGCACAAGAGCGTGTCCGACGATACCGCCCGGCGCATCGACGAAGTGGTGCGCAGCATCCTGGACAAGGCCTATGCACGCACCACCGAACTGCTGACCGCCAACCTGGACAAGCTGCACACCATGTCGCAACTGCTGCTGCAGTACGAAACCATCGACGTGCCGCAGATCGATGCAGTCATGGAAGGCCGTGATCCGCCGCCGCCGATGGGCTGGGACAAGTCCGGCAAGGACGGTGGCAGCAGCAACAACAACGACAAGGGCGGCGACGCCCGTCCGCTGCCGCCGATCGCAGGGCCGGCCGAGCAGCTGTAAACAGGCTGGATGTGAATGACGAAGGCCGGGGCGACCCGGCCTTTGTCGTTTCCGCGCGATAATGTGCCGCTCGTTCCCGTTTTCCGTTCCCCGTCGCGGAGTTGCCATGTCCACCACGCCCCCCAACCCGGTTTCGCACACCACCGAGATGGTGATCGCCACGGTCGTCGGCGTTGGCATCGGTCTGTTCCGCGACAACTTCCTGCTCGGCGCCGGGATCGGCATCGCGCTGGGTATTCTGCTGAGCATCGCCAAGACCCTGTACGTGGACCGCAAGCGCCGCCAGCAACGCTGAGCCACGCTTGCGCGCCGGCGGCGCGCGCGGCAGGATGCAGCAGCGCCGTCTGCAGCCTGCAGTCGCGCAAACACTTTCCAGGGGGAAATCCATGCGTCATTTGTCGTGCGCCGCTGTTGCGGTGCTGTTGTGCTGTGCCGTGCCCGCGCTGGCGGCCGATATCCACGTGCAGGATCCGGTGCCGTTTTCCGCATCGGCGTACATCGCCGACAACATCAAGGCCGAATGTCGGATGGGCGCGCAGCTGGCCAGCGCGCTGGGTAGCAGCGCACCGGCCCACGGCAACCGGATCGTGTTCGACAGCGCCCCGGCGGCTCCCGGCAGTGGCCGCGTGCTGCAACTGGAACTGGTGGAGGCGCAGAGCGCCGGCAACGCGTTTTCGGGGCACTTCAAATCGGCGACCGCGCGTGGCGTGCTGTTCCAGGACGGCCAGAAGGTTGCCGCCGTGACGGCACGACGGACCTCGCGCGGTGGCGCCTTCGGCGGCTTCAAGGGTTCCTGCGACGTGCTGGAGCGCGTTGTGAATGCAATCGGCGGCGACCTTGCCGAGTGGCTGGCCAATCCCACCGACAACGCGCGTCTGGGCGACTTCTGACGGCTCCCGGCGTACGCCAGCGTAAACTACATGCTGGCGTACTTTCCGGATGGCCCCATGTTCGATCTCTCCCCCCAGCTGGATTGCGGCGGCCGCCGGTTGCGGCTGGACCGCCCGCGCATCATGGGCATCGTCAACGTCACCCCGGATTCGTTTTCCGACGGCGGTGAGCATGCCAGCGTCGATGCCGCGGTGGCCCATGGCCTGCAACTGGTCGCTGAAGGCGCCGACCTGCTCGACATCGGCGGCGAGTCGACCCGTCCGGGCAGTACCCCGGTGCCGCTGGAGGAAGAGCTGCGCCGGGTGATTCCGGTGATCGAACGGCTGGCGCGCGAAACCGGCGTGCCGATCAGCGTGGACACCTTCAAGCCGGAGGTGATGCGTGCGGCGGTGGCCGCCGGCGCCGGGATGATCAACGACATCCATGCGCTGCGCCAGCCCGGTGCGCTCGACGCCGCGGCCGCGCTGGGCGTGCCGGTGGTGCTGATGCACATGCAGGGCGAGCCGGGCAGCATGCAGGACACCCCGCACTACGACGATGTGGTGGGCCAGGTGCACCGCTTCCTCACCGAACGCCTGCTGGTGGCGGAAATGGCCGGCATCGCGCGCAGCAACCTGGTGATCGACCCCGGCTTCGGTTTCGGCAAGACCACCGAGCACAACCTGATCCTGCTGGCGCGCTCGGAGCGGTTCCTGGACCTGGGCGTGCCGATGCTGGCCGGGCTGTCGCGCAAGCGCAGCATCGGCGAGCTGACCGGCCGCGACCGGCCCGGCGACCGCCTGGCCGGCTCGGTCGCCGCGCACCTGATCGCCGCCCAGCGCGGTGCCAAGCTGCTGCGTGTGCACGATGTGGCCGCCACCGTGGACGCGCTGAAGGTATGGGCGGCGGTGGATGCCGTGCCGGCCCTGCGCGTGGACGCGGCCCCGGCCCTGCCGCGCTGGCCGGACGAGGACTGATGGGCGCCGACCAGCGCCCGCTGGCGATCGCGCTGATGGGCCCGACCGCCTCGGGCAAGACCGCCACCGCGATCGCCCTGGCCCGGCAGCTGGGCGGGGAGATCGTCAGCGTCGATTCGGCCCTGGTCTACCGTGGCCTGGAGATCGGTTCGGCCAAGCCCGACGCCGCCGAGCGGGCCCAGGCCCGGCACCACCTGCTGGACCTGCGCGACCCCTGGCAGACCTATTCGGCGGCCGAGTTCGCCGCCGACGCCGCGCGCGCGGTCGCCGACATCCTCGCCCGTGGCCGGGTGCCGATCCTGGCCGGCGGCACCGGCCTGTATTTCCGGGCCCTGCTGCAGGGGCTCTCGCCGATGCCGCCGGCCGACCCGACGACCCGTGCCGGCATCGCCGCCGAGGCCGCCGCACGGGGCTGGGCCGCGCTGCACGCCGAGTTGGCCGCGGTCGACCCGGCCGCCGCCGCACGCATCCACGCCACCGACCCGCAGCGCATCCAGCGCGCGCTGGAGGTGTACCGGCTGACCGGCACCCCGATCAGCCAATGGCAGCAGCTGCCCGGGGTGGACCGGCTGCCGGTGCGCGCACTGAAGCTGATCCTGGCCCCGGGCGAGCGTGCGGTGCTGCACCAGCGCATCCAGACCCGCTTCGACGCCATGCTGGCGGCCGGCTTCCTCGACGAGGTGCGGGCCCTGCGCGCGCTGCCATCGATGGCCGCGGTGGCCGCGCCGCTGGACCTGCCGGCGGTGCGTGCGGTCGGCTACCGCCAGGCCTGGGAGTACCTGGACGGGCAGGGCAGTGCGGCCGAGTTCCGCGATCGCGCCATCTACGCCACCCGCCAGCTGGCCAAGCGCCAGCTGACCTGGTTGCGCGGCGAGCTTGATGCGCGCTGGTTCGATCCCCATGTAGAGGGAGCTTCCCTGGCCGAGGCCGTGTCGGCCTTCGTCGCACGCTGAGTCCACGCCTTCCTCCGCCCCGCCCGTGTACCATCAAGGGTTCCGGTGGGCAGCGGGGGCCGTGGAACTGCCGGAAGACCATAAAAACAATAATCAGGAGTTGGCAATGTCCAAGGGGCAATCGCTGCAGGATCCGTTTCTGAATGCACTTCGGCGCGAACGCGTGCCGGTGTCGGTGTATCTGGTCAATGGCATCAAGCTGCAGGGAACGATTGAATCGTTCGATCAGTTCGTGGTGCTGCTGCGCAATACGGTGAGCCAGATGGTGTACAAGCACGCCATTTCCACCGTGGTGCCGGCGCGTAATGTGAAGGTCGGGCCCGGTGGTGGCTATGTGCAATCCAATGATGGCGCCGATGGCGTCCAAGGTGATGACGACGTTGAGTAACAGCGTGAAGATTTCTGGAGAACTGCGTGTTTGACCGTTCCAAGCGAGGCGAACACGCACTCCTGATCCAGCCGCATGCCGGCCGGCTCGAAGAAGACGTGCTTGAAGAGTTCACCGATCTGGCCCGCTCGGCCGGGGCCACCATCGCGGCCACGCTGACCGCGCGCATCGATCGGCCCAATCCGTCGATCCTGATCGGCACCGGCAAGCTGGACGAGGTGAAGGCCGCGGCCGAGGCCACCGGCGCCGACCTGATCCTGGTCAACCATGCGTTGTCGCCGGGGCAGGAGCGCAATCTGGAGCGCTTCCTGGAGCGGCGCGTGATCGACCGTACCGGGCTGATCCTGGACATCTTCGCCCAGCGCGCGCGCAGCCACGAAGGCAAGCTGCAGGTCGAGCTGGCGCAGCTGCGCCACATGTCCACCCGGCTGGTCCGCGGCTGGACCCACCTGGAGCGCCAGCGCGGCGGTGCCATCGGCCTGCGCGGTCCGGGTGAAACCCAGCTGGAAACCGACCGCCGCCTGCTGCAGAAGCGCGTCGAGCAGCTGCAGAAGAAGCTGGAAAAGGTGGAAGTGCAGCACAGCCAGATGCGCCGTGCCCGCGTGCGCAGTGAGCTGCCGCGTGTGGCCCTGGTGGGCTATACCAACGCCGGCAAGTCGACCCTGTTCAACGCGCTGACCGGTGCCGACGCCTATGCCGCCGACCAGTTGTTCGCGACGCTGGACCCGACCGTGCGCCGCATCGCGCTGCCGGGCGGCAACGTCGTGCTCGCCGATACCGTCGGCTTCGTCCGCGACCTGCCGCACGACCTGGTGGCGGCGTTCCGTTCGACCTTGTCCGAAGCCCGCGAAGCGGACTTCCTGCTGCATATCGTCGATGCCGCCGATCCGCACCGCGAGGAGCGCATCGCGCAGGTCGATGAAGTGCTGACCGCCGTCGGCGCGGGCGACCTGCCGCAGCTGCTGGTGTTCAACAAGATCGACCGCATCGATGGGGCCGAGGCGCGCCATGACGGCCAGGATGGCATCCCCGACAGCGCACGCCGCGAACGGGTCTGGATTTCCGCCCGCGACAACGTCGGCCTGCCGCTGCTGCAATCGGTGCTGGGCAAGCGCCTGGGCCTGCAGCACGTCAGTGGCGCGCTGCGCCTGCCGCCCAGTGCCGGCCGCCTGCGCTCGCGCCTGCACCAGCTGGAGGTCGTCCGCGGCGAAGAGAGCGACGAAGAGGGCTGGCTGCTCCAGGTCGAAATTCCGATCGCCGAAGCCGAGAAGCTGGCGGCCGGCGAGGGCGGGGAACCCATCCGCGCCATGCTCCCGGAAAAGCTCCCGGAGTGGTGATGGGTGTGCCGGCCGCTGGCCGGCTCCCATGATCCTGAGGGTGCGCGCCCTCCGCCGCACCCGGCGACACACGACACCACCCGCGTTTTCGGCTAAAACAGGGGGCGTTCGCCCCCGTTGATCCAGGATTGCCCATGACCGTTCCTTCCGACGCCGAGCTGGGCGCCCTCGCCAGTAACGTGGGCCAGCGCCTGCAGCAGGCCTCGCTGCAGCTGGTCACCGCCGAAAGCTGCAGTGGCGGCTGGATTGCCAAGGCGATGACCGATGTCGCCGGCTCCTCGGCGTTCTTCGATTGCGGCATGGTGGTGTACAGCTACGAAGCCAAGCAGCGCCTGCTCGGCGTGCGTGCGCAGACCCTGGAGCAGTTCGGCGCGGTCAGCCGCGAGACCGTGCTGGAAATGGTGTCCGGTGCGCTGGTCAATTCCGGTGCCGGCATCGCCGTGGCCGTGACCGGTATCGCCGGTCCCGGCGGCGGCAGCGAGGGCAAGCCGGTCGGCAGCGTCTGGATCGGCTGGAAGGGCCGCGGTGGCTATGCACGCGCCCAGCTGTTCCAGTTCGACGGCGACCGCGATGCCATCCGCCGGCAGACCGTGCAGCAGGCGCTGACGGGAATTTTCGCCCTGGTGTGACATCCTGACGCGACGGCTGACAGGAGGGCGCGCAGATGTGGGAAACGCTGGGAACCGTGCGGGACCTGGGGCGGTTGCAGGAAATCGCCTCGGTGCTGATCCGCTATGGCTTTGGCGACCTGGTGCGCCGGATCGGCCTGGCCGACGTGCTCGAACGCGCCGGCCGGCTGCTGCACTGGAACGACACCCAGCAGATGCTGCGCATGACCGCGCCGGTGCGGGTGCGCCGGGCGATGGAAGACCTCGGCCCGACCTTCGTCAAGCTCGGCCAGGTGCTGGCTACCCGCGTGGACCTGTTCCCGCCGGACTGGATCGCCGAATTCTCCGAACTGCAGAACGCGGTGCCCGCGCTGCCGTATGCACAGGTGCGCGAGCAGCTGGAGCGCGACCTTGGCGCGCCGGCCAGCGAGGTGTTCGCGTGGCTGGATGAAACGCCGATGGCCGCCGCCTCGCTGGCGCAGGCGCACCGCGCGACCCTGCACGACGGCACTGCAGTGGTGCTGAAAATCCGCCGGCCGGGCATCCGCGAGGTGATCGAAGCCGACCTGCGGCTGCTGGCGCGCCTGGCCGAGATCGTCGAAGCGCGGCTGCCGGACCTGCAGCGCTACCGGCCGGCCGAGGTGGTGCAGCAGTTCCAGGTGTCGCTGCGGCGCGAGCTGGATTTCGCCGCCGAATGCCGCAACGCCGAACGGATCGCGCGCAATTTCCACGGCCGCGACGACATCCTGATTCCCAACGTGCACTGGCGCTGGACCTGCGAAAGCCTGAACGTGCAGGACTTCGTCGACGGCATCGCCGGTCGCGACCTGGCCGCGGTCGATGCGGCCGGGCTGGACCGGGTGCAACTGGCCCACCGCGGCGCGCGCATCGTGCTCAAGATGGTGCTGGAGGACGGCTGTTTCCACGCCGATCCGCACCCGGGCAACATCATCTACCTGCGCGACGGCCGCATCGGGGTGATCGACTTCGGCATGGTCGGGGCGATCTCCGAACAGCGCCGCTTCCAGGTCGCCCAGCTGCTGCACGGGCTGGTCAGCCAGGACCCCGAGGCGGTGGCCGACGTGCTGCTGGACTGGGCCGGTGGGGTGGACGTGGACGAATCGCGGCTGCAGCAGGACATCAGCACCTTCGTCGACCAGTACCGCGGCGTGCCGCTCAAAGACCTGCACATGGGCCTGATGCTGGGCAACATCACCCAGCTGCTGCGCCACTACGCGCTGACCCTGCCGGCCGACCTGGCCTTGATGATCAAGACCTTCCTGACCCTGGAAGGCATGGGCCGGCAGTTGGACCCGCAGTTCGACATGGCCGGCGCCGCGCGTCCGTACCTGGAACGGGTGATGTGGCAACGCTACGCGCCGGCGGCCATGCTCAAGCGCGGCAAGCGCAGCCTGGTGGGGGCGCTGGAACTGATGGGCGAGCTGCCACGCGACGTGCGCCGGCTGCTGCAGATGGCCCGTCGCGGCCGGCTCCAGCTGAAGGTGGAAACCACCGCGCTGCAGGGCTTCGGCGACCAGGTCAACCGCGCCGCCAACCGCCTGGTGATGGGCATCGTGACCGCCGCGCTGATCATCGGCTCCTCGATCGTCATGCACAGCGTCGGCGGCATCTCCAGCCGCTGGCTGCTGGCGCTGGGCGTGGCCGGCTTCATCGGCGCCGGCTTCTGCGGCGTATGGATCCTGTTTTCGATCTGGCGCAGCGGCAAAAACCCGTAGGGTTTTTGCCGCTGGAATCCGCAGGATTCCCGTAATCTCCCGCCCAAGCGGGGGATTACGTGTAGGTCCGACCGTTGGTCGGACGCTCCTTGCTGACCGGCCCGTCACCGCTTGCCCCGGGTAGAGCCACGCCATGCGTGGCTGCTCCGGCCCGTCACCGCTTCCCCCAGGTAGAGCCACGCCATGCGTGGCTGCTCCTCATCCGGCCCCACGAATGCCTGACCCATCAGATTGCGGAGGGTAAACGCCGGAGAGATGGCCGCAAACGACACGCGCCAGCGCCGCCAGGCATTGCCGCGCTGGCGCGCGGTCACCGACCAACGGTCGGTGGCTACAGGTGTTGTTGGCGGCTTCGACCGGGACGGGACCACCCTTCTTCCATCGGCTCTTCCTCTGCGGGCACTTGCGTGCCCGCATCGTTAGTAGTAATACTACTAACCATGGACCTGACCGACACCCAGCAGGCGATCCTGCAGTTGATCGCCGAGCGTATCGAGACCGATGGCGCACCGCCGTCGCAGACGGAAATCGCACGTGCCTTCGGCTTCAAGGGGGTGCGCGCGGCGCAGTACCACCTGGAAGCCCTGGAGCAGGCCGGGGCGATCCGTCGCATCCCCGGCCAGGCCCGCGGCATCCGGCTGGTGCAGGTGCCGCCGCTGCAGGACGGCCTGCCGGCCTCGCTGTCGGTGCCGGCACTGCCCGACCATGTGCTGCGCCTGCCGGTGCTGGGCCGGGTCGCGGCCGGCCTGCCGATCGGGGCGGATATCGGCTCGGACGATTTCGTGGTGCTGGACCGGGTGTTCTTCTCGCCGGCCCCGGACTACCTGCTCAAGGTCCAGGGCGACTCGATGATCGATGAGGGCATCTTCGACGGCGACCTGATCGGTGTGCACCGCACCCGCGACGCCCGCTCCGGGCAGATCGTGGTGGCCCGCATCGACGATGAAATCACCGTCAAGCTGCTGAAGATGGGCAAGGACCGGATCCGGCTGCTGCCGCGCAACCCCGATTACAAGCCGATCGAAGTAATGCCCGACCAGGACTTCGCCATTGAAGGCCTGTACTGCGGCCTGCTGCGGCCCAACCGCTGACCCTTTCCAACGTAATACCTGCACGGTCTTTTGTGGCGATTCTCTGGTTCTGCTGAGGTTGGTACGGATGTCCGATAATTTTTTTCCGAACGCCGGGCAGAATCTCAGCCTGTGCGATACGCCCGCCTTAAAGTGAACCCATGGTCAAGAAGACCTCCAAAGACACCCCCTCCAACGACACGACCTCTGCAAGGACCACTCCGATGGACGAAAACAAAAAGCGTGCCCTCACCGCCGCGCTGAGCCAGATCGAAAAGCAGTTCGGCAAGGGGGCTGTCATGCGCATGGGCGACCGTGTCGTGGAGGCGGTCGAAGTCATCCCCACCGGTTCGCTGATGCTGGACATCGCGCTCGGCATTGGCGGCCTGCCCAAGGGCCGCGTGGTGGAAATCTACGGCCCGGAGTCCTCGGGCAAGACCACCCTGACCCTGCAGGCCATCGCCGAATGCCAGAAGAAGGGCGGCACGGCAGCCTTCATCGATGCCGAGCACGCGCTGGACCCGATCTACGCGGCCAAGCTGGGCGTCAACGTCGATGACCTGCTGCTGTCCCAGCCGGACACCGGTGAGCAGGCGCTGGAAATCGCCGACATGCTGGTGCGCTCCAGTTCGGTGGACATCGTGGTGATCGATTCGGTCGCCGCGCTGACCCCCAAGGCCGAAATCGAAGGCGAAATGGGCGACCAGCTGCCCGGCCTGCAGGCCCGCCTGATGAGCCAGGCGCTGCGCAAGCTGACCGGCAACATCAAGCGTTCCAACACCCTGGTGGTGTTCATCAACCAGCTGCGGCACAAGATCGGCGTGATGATGCCGGGCCAGAGCCCGGAAGTGACCACCGGCGGCAACGCCCTGAAGTTCTACGCCTCGGTGCGCCTGGACATCCGCCGTATCGGCGCGATCAAGAAGGGCGATGAAATCATCGGCAACCAGACCAAGATCAAGGTGGTCAAGAACAAGCTGGCGCCCCCGTTCAAGCAGGTCATCACCGAGATCCTGTACGGCGAAGGCATCAGCCGCGAAGGCGAGTTGATCGACATGGGCGTGG
Source organism: Stenotrophomonas sp. KH_029 (assembly GCF_057839765.1). Lineage (NCBI taxonomy): Bacteria > Pseudomonadati > Pseudomonadota > Gammaproteobacteria > Lysobacterales > Lysobacteraceae > Stenotrophomonas > Stenotrophomonas sp. KH_029. Next base: position 1,610,866 of record NZ_CM174498.1, read on the forward strand.
AAGCCAAGCTGGTCGAGAAGGCCGGCGCCTGGTACAGCTATGGCGATGAGCGCATCGGCCAGGGCAAGGACAACGCCCGCGGTTATCTGCGCGACAACCCGCAGATTGCCCAGCGCCTGGAAGCGGAGCTGCGCGAGAAGTTCCAGCCCGAAGAAGCCGTGCGTGAAGGCGGCGACGACGTCGAAGACGACGCCGAGTGAGTTTCCTGCGGGGCAGGGCAGCGCCGTCAGTGACGCTCGCCTTGTCCCGCGGTTTCCGTATTCCCCCGACGGGGGGAGCGCCAGGGACGGCGCACTTGATCGAAGGTTGCCATGTCCGATTCCGACGCCCCGGCACCCCGCCGTAAACGCCGCATCAGTGAACAGACCCCGGTCCAGCGGGCGCTGGGCCTGCTGGTGCGCCGCGAGCACTCGCGCAAGGAGCTCACCCGCAAGCTGCAGGCCCGCGGCATCGAGACCGAGGCGGCGCTGGCGGCGGTGGACAAGCTCAGCCAGGCCGGCTGGCAGGACGACACCCGCTTTGCCGAGAACCTGGTCCGCATCCGCGCCAATACCGGCTACGGGCCGATCCACATCCGCGCCGAACTGGGCACCCACGGGCTGGACAGCGAGCAGATCGCCGCGGCCATGGACACCTTCGAGGGCGATTGGGCCGAGAACGCCCGGGAGCTGGTCTGCCGCCGGTTCGGCCCGTCCGGGCCGGAAGCGCTCCCCCAGCGTCGCAAGGCGGCCGATCTGCTGGCCCGGCGCGGCTTCGACGGCGACAGCATCCGCCGCGCCACCCGCTACGACCCTGACGACTGAGCGGCCCGGGCCTGATACCCTTTGTGGTTTCGGCGCTCCTGCAGTAGGTACCCGGCCATTGGGGCTGCGTGCCAAGGACCGACCGGCCCGCATGAAGCCAGCCCCCCATGACCGCATCCAAATTCACCACCTCCCAGATCCGCAGCGACTTCCTTGAGTTCTTCAAGGGCAAGGGCCACACCATCGTGCCGTCGGCGCCGCTGGTGCCGGGCAATGACCCGACCCTGCTGTTCACCAATTCCGGCATGGTGCAGTTCAAGGACGTGTTCCTTGGCGCCGAGAAGCGCAGCTACGTGCGCGCGGCCGACGTCCAGCGCTGCCTGCGCGCCGGCGGCAAGCACAACGACCTGGACCAGGTCGGCTACACCGCGCGCCACCACACCTTCTTCGAGATGCTGGGCAACTGGTCGTTCGGCGATTACTTCAAGAAGGACGCCATCGCCTGGGCCTGGGAGCTGCTGACCCAGGTCTGGAAGTTGCCGGCCGAACGCCTGCTGGTCACCGTCTACCAGACCGACGACGAAGCCTACGCGCTGTGGCGCGACATGGTCGGCATCCCGGAAGAACGGATCGTACGCATCGGCGACAACAAGGGCGCCCCGTTCGCCTCGGACAACTTCTGGCAGATGGCCGACACCGGTCCCTGCGGCCCGTGCACCGAGATCTTCTATGACCACGGCGACCACATCGCCGGTGGCCCGCCGGGCTCGCCGGATGAAGATGGCGACCGCTACATCGAAATCTGGAACCTGGTGTTCATGCAGTTCGATCGCCAGCCCGACGGCACCCTGGTGCCGCTGCCGGCGCCGTGCGTGGACACCGGCATGGGCCTGGAGCGCCTGGCGGCGATCCTGCAGCACGTGCACACCAACTATGAAATCGACCTGTTCCAGGCGCTGATCGGCAAGGCCAGCGAACTGACCGGCATGGCCGACCTGGAGAACAAGTCGCTGCGCGTGATCGCCGACCACATCCGCGCCTGTTCGTTCCTGATCGTCGACGGCGTGCTGCCGTCCAACGAGGGCCGCGGCTACGTGCTGCGCCGGATCATCCGCCGCGCGCTGCGCCATGGCTGGATGCTGGGCGTGCGCCAGCCGTTCTTCAGCAAGCTGGTGCCGACCCTGGTCGCGCAGATGGGCGTGGCCTATCCCGAACTTCCGGCCCAGGCCGATACGGTGGTGCGTGCGCTGCAGGCCGAGGAAGAGCGTTTCGCCGAGACGCTGGATTCGGGCATGAAGATCTTCGATGACATCGCCGCCCGGGTCACCGATGGGGTGATTCCCGGCGTGGACGCGTTCCGCCTTTACGACACCTACGGTTTCCCGGTCGACCTCACCGCCGACATCGCCCGTGAGCGCGACATGCGCGTGGACATGGACGGCTTCAACGCGGCCATGGATACCCAGCGCGAAACTGCACGGGCGGCCGGCAAGTTCGGCGGCGGGGTGACCCTGTCGGCCGATCTGGTGGCCACCCTCAAGCCGACCGTGTTCCTGGGCTACGACCGCCTGCAGGCCGATGGCCTGAGCGTGGTCGCCGTGCTCAAGGACGGCCGTCCGGTGCAGGCCGCGCAGGCGGGCGAGGAGGTCATTGTGATCACCGACCAGACCCCGTTCTATGCCGAGTCCGGCGGCCAGGTCGGTGATACCGGCGTGCTCACCGCCGCAGGCCTGCAGCTGCAGGTCAGCGACACCCAGAAATTCGCCGGCCAGTTCCATGGCCATGTCGGCACGATTGCCCAGGGTGGCCTCAAGGTCGGCGATGTGCTGTCCGGGCAGGTCGATGCGCAGCGTCGTGGCGCCACCATCCTCAACCATTCGGCCACCCACCTGTTGCACGCCGCGCTGCGCGAAGTGCTGGGCACCCATGTGCAGCAGAAGGGCTCGCTGGTGGCGCCGGACCGCCTGCGCTTCGACTTCTCGCACTTCGCACCGATCAGTGCCGGCGACCTGGCGGTGATCGAGCGCAAGGTCAATGAACAGGTGCGCGCCAACAATGCCGCCGAAGTGCACAACATGGGCATGCAGGAAGCATTGGAGTTCGGCGCGATGGCGCTGTTCGGCGAGAAGTACGGCGAGCATGTGCGCGTGTTGAAGATGGGCGACTACTCCACCGAGTTGTGTGGTGGTACCCATGTGGCGCGTACCGGCGACATCGGTCTGTTCAAGATCACCGCCGAAGGCGGGGTGTCCTCCGGTGTGCGCCGCATCGAAGCGGTGACCGGCCAGGGTGCACTGGATTACGTCGCGCACGAAGAAGCGCAGCTGGGCGAAGCGGCCGCACTGCTCGGCGGCAACGTCGGCGAGGTGGTCGACAAGATCCGCCAGCTCGGCGAGCGCCAGAAAAAGCTCGAACGCGAACTGGAGGCGATCAAGGCCAAGCAGGCCGCCGGTGCGACCGCCGATCTCGGCGCAGCCGCGGTCGAGGTCAAGGGCATCAAGATCCTGGCTTCGCGCCTGGAAGGCTTCGACGCCAAGGCGTTGCGCGATGCGATGGATCGCCTGAAGCAGCAGTTGGGCGATGCGGTGATCGTGTTGGCCGGCACCCAGGACGGCAAGGCGGCCCTGGTTGCGGGCGTGAACGGCAGTGCAACGGGCAAGGTCAAGGCCGGGGAACTGTTGTCGCACATCGCCAGTCAGATCGGGGGCAAGGGCGGCGGCCGCCCGGATCTCGCCCAGGGTGGTGGCGAGGACGGGCCCGCCCTTGCTTCTGCCCTGGCTGCAGTGGTGGACTGGGTCACTCCCCGTATCTGAACGCCCCGGGCTCTCTGCTCCTTGAAGGGGCAGGAGGCCTGACGTTACTATGGCTAATCCTTTCCCTTTGTCGTGTGGCGCTCCTTGGCTGGACGCCGAACCGGTGGGGAAGATCCACCGGTTCCCTGGAGACTTGCAAAAATGTTGATCCTGACTCGCCGTGTAGGCGAAACCCTGATGATCGGTGACTCGGTCAGCGTGACCGTGCTCGGCGTCAAGGGCAACCAGGTGCGTATCGGTATCACCGCTCCGAAGGATGTGGCCGTGCACCGCGAAGAGATTTACCAGCGTATCCAGCGTGGCGATGAGCCCAATGCTTCCGGAAGTGAAAATTCTTCGGATTAAGGGCTTTACCTTCGGGCGCGGAAAACGTTATGATTCGCGCCCCCGCTGAGATGAATCAACGCAGCGGTGGAACAAGAACACTGGAGCGGTGCCCGAGTGGCTGAAGGGGCTCCCCTGCTAAGGGAGTATAGGGCTTAAAACTCTATCGAGGGTTCGAATCCCTCCCGCTCCGCCAGTTGTAAGAGCCCCTGAGCGCACGCTCAGGGGCTTTTTTTTGGGGTGTTTGCTCGGCCGATGCTTGGCGGCATCGGGTGCCGGCATGGCGGTGTTCGGGCATGGCCCGGACCTACGGCAACTGCTCTTCCTGCGCCGGCAACCGGTACAGATCCGCCTCGCGCAGATAGCCGCCATGCGGCGTGCCCACCGGCTGGTACCAGTTGGCCTGCACCAGGCCGGGCAGATTCCAGCCGGGCGAATACGTCTTGCCGACCCACACCACCGTGCCGCGCGGCACGGCCGCTTCGGTCGAACGCTCCAGGCGGACGCCATCGCCGTCGGGTTTGCCCGCGCTTACCTTCGCGTGGCGCGCGGACACCACGCGAACGCCGATGAAGGAGCTGCTGACCCAGCTGTCGCGATCCAGGCTGGTACGCCAGCGGCACGCGGCGGGGCGGTTGGGGTCGCGGTCGTCGGCTTCGATCGTCAGCTGGTCGCGGAAGCCCCCGCGCGCCAGCGTGTACAGCGCCACGCTGAAACTGCGTTCGGGCGTGCGTGGATCCCAGCCGCGCAGGCTGTAGGCTTCCCCCAGCTCGCTGCGCTGGGGCAGCGCCACCGGCTGCAACGGGCCATCGAACTGGAAGCGGCAGCGACCATCGTCGAAGTAGCCCGACAGCAGGCGGCGGTCGCTGTCCACCGCCAATGACACGGTGCCGTTGAACGTGCCGCTGGTCAGCGTGACCTGGGCGGGCCCGTCGGCAGCCACGGCCGGGCCGGACAGGGCCAGCAGCAGCGCGCAACGCAGCAGAGGGGAGGGGAGCGGCATGGGACATCCTTGTGGTGGGAGCCGGCCCGGGCGCCGGGCCGGGCACTGTAGCGGCTGTACGATGGCCGTGCACCTGTCGTGGGCGCAGGCGCTGGAGTAAAATGCCGCAGCCGACGAGGGTGCGCCCCGTTGGACCCCGCCCCTTTCCCTCCAGCCGCCGCCAGAGGATTTCTTTCCTTCCTGGAGGCTTTGCCGTGTCCGTTGCCCTGTTTCGTGTTGCCCATTCTGGCCGCCATGGCCATCAACAGGTTCCGCTGCCGGCGGTCACCGGCTTGATGCAGGCGATGTCCTGCGTGCTCGGGCTGGCCCTGTTTGCGCCCGCAGCGCTGGCGGCCGAGGCCGACGCGCCGCCACCGGAACCGGCCCGGACCCTGGGCACGGTGCAGGTCACCGCCAACCAGCTGGGCACGGTCACCGAAGGCAGTGATTCCTACACCGCCGGCACCATCGCCACCGCCACCCGCCTGGTGCTCAGCCCGCGCCAGACGCCGCAGACGATCAGCGTGATCACCCGCCAGGAAATGAACGATTTCGGCCTCAATGGCATCGACGATGTCATGAAGGTCACGCCGGGCATCAGCATCGTCACCTACGACAGCGAACGCACCGAGTACTACGCGCGTGGGTTCGCGGTGCAGAACTTCCAGTACGACGGCATCCCGATGGCGCGCGATTCGGCGTACTCGGCCGGCAACACGCTCAGCGACACGGCCATCTACGACCGCGTGGAAGTGCTCAAGGGCGCCACCGGCCTGTTGACCGGCATGGGCGATCCGGGCGCGACCATCAACCTGGTACGCAAGAAGCCGACCCGAGAACTGGCCGGCAGCGCCACCCTGGGCGTGGGTTCGTGGGACAGCTACCGTGCCGAGGTCGATGTCGGCGGCCCGTTGACCGCCAGCGGCCGCGTGCGTGGCCGTGCGGTGGCGGCCTACCAGGACAGGCATTCCAACGTCGACCACTACCAGCGCAGCAACCAGGTCTTCTACGGCATCCTCGAAGCGGACATCGACGACAGCACCCTGCTGACCGTCGGCGCCGACTACCAGGACAGCGATCCCAAGGGCTCCAGCTGGGGCGGCATTCCGTTGCTGGACAGCACCGGCAACTTCAACAAGATGCCGCGTTCGTTCAACAACGGTGCGCGCTGGAGCCGCTGGGGGCAGTACAGCCGCACCGGTTTTGCGACCCTGGAGCACAGCTTCGCCAATGACTGGGTGGCCAAGCTGCAGCTCAACCACCAGGTCAACGGTTACGACGCCTCGCTCGGCGCCGCGGCCGGCGGCAATCCCGATCCGGCCACCGGGCAGGGCGTGAGCATGTGGCTGGGCCAGTACATCGGCAAGACCACCAGCAACGCGGCCGATCTGTACGTCAGCGGCAAGTTCGGCTGGTTCGGCCGCGAGCACGAGCTGGTGGTCGGCGGCAGCGTGTCGCGCAAGCGTTGGGTCAACAACGGCTACGCGGCGCAGCCCGGTTACACCAGTGCCGTGGCCGACTACCGCGCCTGGAACGGCGATGTGCCCGAGCCGGACTGGCAATGGGGCTATGCCAACAATGAAGTCACCCGCGAAAGCGGCGCGTACGTGGTCGGCCGTTTCGACCTGGCCGATCCGTTGAAGCTGATCGTCGGCAGCCGCATCGCCAACTACAAGGCCGTGGACATCGACGAGAGCGGGGTGATCGTGCCCTATGCGGGCCTGGTCTACGACCTCAACCGCAACTTCTCGGTGTTCGCCAGCTACAGCACCATCTTCAAGCCGCAGGGCAACCAGGACGAGCGCGGCAAGGCGCTGGACCCGATGGAAGGGCGCAGCTATGAGGCCGGCTTGAAGGCCGAGTTCCTGGACGGCCGCTTCAACGCCAGTGCCGCGGTGTTCCAGCTGGACCAGGACAACTTCGCCGAAGCCAGCGGCGGGCTGACCCCCAGCGGCGGGATCGCCTACCGCGGACTGATGGGCGTGCGCACCAAGGGCTACGAACTGGAGATGTCCGGCCAGCTGGCACCGGGCTGGCAGGTGCAGGGCGGCTACGCGCACAAGGTGGCCCGCCAGCAGTCCACCAAGGTGTCCACGCTGGAGCCGGAAGACCAGTTCACCCTGCACACCAGCTACCGGCTGGGCGGCGCGTTGCAGGGCTGGACCGTGGGCGGTGGCGCGCGCTGGCAGGGCAGCACGTTCGGCACGATCACCAACCCGGTCGATCGCAGCAGCCAGGTCCACCGCACCGAGCCGTACTGGCTGCTCGATGCGATGGCGCGCTACCAGTTCAATGAGCAGCTGTCAGCCACGCTCAACGTCAACAATCTGCTCGACAAGCACTACTACACCATCTTCAACCGGTACAGCACCTACACCTGGGGCGAGCCGCGCAACGTGCGGCTGGCGGTGACCTACCGGTTCTGAGCGATGCAACAGCAGACACCCCGGCATGCCGGGGTGTCTGTTTTTTCCGCCGTGGCCGTTACAGCGGCAGGTCGAACACCAGCACTTCGGCATCGCTGGCGTGTTCCAGGGTCAGCTGCGCCTCGTCGGTGACCTGCAGCGCATCACCGGTGTCCAGGGTGATGCCGTTGACCTGCAGCTGGCCGCGGGCGACCTGCACGTAGGCGCCGCGACGCGGGGCCAGCGGCAGCTGCACGCGGTCGTTGCCGTCCAGGATCGTGGCGTAGATGTTGGCGTCCTGGTGGATCAGCAGCGCGCCGTCGCGGCCATCCCGGGAGGCGATCAGGCGCAGCTGGCCGCGCTTGGCGTCCGGGGCGAAGTGGGTCTCCTGGTAGCTGGGGGCGATGTCCTGCTGGTCGGGGAACAGCCAGATCTGCAGGAAGTGCACCGGCTGGTCGGCGGCGTGGTTGAACTCGCTGTGGCTGACCCCGCTGCCGGCACTCATGCGCTGCACATCGCCGTAGCGCAGCACCGAGCCGGTGCCCATCGAGTCCTTGTGCTCCAGCGCGCCGCCGAGCACGTAGGAGATGATCTCCATGTTGCTGTGGCTGTGGGTGCCAAAGCCCTGGCCACCCTGCACCCGGTCTTCGTTGATCACCCGCAGCGGGCCGAAGCTGGTGTAGCGCGGGTCGTAGTAGTTGGCGAAGGAGAAGGTGTGCATGGAGTTCAGCCAGCCATGGTCGGCCTTGCCACGGGTGTTGCTCTTGCGGATCTGCAGCATGGTGGATCTCCTCGGTATTCGATGGTTTCGATGATGGGACAGGGGGCGTTTGCCGCTGCCCTTTCCTGTTGGCGCCAGTATCCGCTTGCACCTTGGGTTTGAAAAACGGATAGTTTCGCAAGCCATCATCGAAAAATTCGAATGCTCAAGCTCAGCCTGGATGCCCTACAGATCCTCGATGCCATCGACCGCCGCGGTTCGTTCGCCGCCGCCGGCAAGGCCCTGCACAAGGTGCCCTCGACCATTTCCTACACGGTGTCCAAGCTGGAGCAGGACCTGGGCGTGCAGCTGTTCGACCGGGTCGGGCCGCGCGCGCAGCTGACCCAGGCCGGGCAGGCGCTGCTGGAGGAGGGCAGGCACTTGCTGCGGGCGGCGCGCGAGCTGGAGATGCGGGTGCGCCGGGTGGCCTCCGGCTGGGAGGCCGAACTGACCGTGGCGGTGGATTCGATGTTCCCGCCGGCACTGCTGGCCGAAGACGTGCGTGCATTCAATGCGGTCGCCGAGCAGACCCGGGTGCGGTTGATCGGCGAGGCGCTGTCGGGCACCTGGGAGGCGCTGCTGGACCGGCGCGCGGACCTGCTGGTCGGCGCGGCTGGCGAGGGCCCCAGTGGCGGCGGCTACGTGGTCGAGCCGATGGGCGTGGTGGCCTTCGTCTTTGCGGTGGCGCCCGGGCACCCGCTGGCAGCGGCCAGCGGGCCGCTGGGGCGCGAACAGCTGGCCGGGCACTGCGCGATCGCCGTGGCCGACTCGGCGCGACGGCTGCTGCCGCGCACGGTCGGGCTGCTGATGGGGCAGGAAACGGTGACCGTGCCCGACACGGTCAGCAAGTTCCGCCTGCAGTGCGCCGGGCTGGGTTTCGGCTTCCTGCCCGAACCCTATGCCCGGCGGGCCGTGCAGCAGGGCCGGCTGGTGATCAAGCAGGTCGAGGAACCCAAGCCGGATGAAACGTTCTGGCTGGCCTGGCGTACCGGCGAGCAGGGCGCGGCACTGCGCTGGTGGCGCGAGCGGATGCAGCGGCCGCAGGTGATGGAGGGCTGGTGGCCGGTGATGGAGCAATGGCTGGGGTGAGCGGGAACTGAAGGCGCCAATGGGGCCTCCGGCGTAGATCCACGCCATGCGTGGATGCCTTTCGTTCCGTCGCCGTGAGGTCTGCCCGAGGGCTCCGGTGGGGTCTCAGCGTCGGCCGATGGTCGGCGCGTCGGCAGACCGTGCTCGGATGCATGTGCCGCGCGTCGCGCGGTCTCCACGCATGGCGTGGATCTACGGATCATTGCCATGGTTTACGGTCCGATCGCGCCGTGCAAGCTGAATCCCGCTTGCACTGTCATCGAACGGTCATGAGGATGCGATAGAGCGGCGGCGGGGCAGTCGGTAACCTGCCCGACTCAATCGGTTTCCCCCTGTACCCCCATGAAGCGCTTGCTGCTGTTGCTGCTGGCCGGGGCCGGCCTGTGGCTGGCTGCCTGCTCATCGCTGTCGTCCTCCGCTGCCTCGACCTCGCTGAGCGATCGCCTGGTCGCGCCCGGCGGCGTATCCACACTGCTGGATACCGCGCGCATCGCCGCGGCGGTGGACAGCGTGCCCAATCGCCACGGCCGGGTCACCGGCCGGGCCGGCGTGCCGATCTTCTGGCGGGTGTTCGACCCGGGGCAGTACGGGCTGCGCTACGCATACCTGGCCCAGCAGCACGACAACGGCGAGCCGCTGCGCACCGGCATGGCGCTGGACCTGCCGCATCCGTTCCAGCCGCGGGCGCCACGCGGCACGGTGGTGGTGCTGCACGGCTGGATGATGAACGGTGATGCGATGCTGCCGTGGTCGCTGCAGTTGGCGCAGTCCGGCTACCGCGTGGTCACCATCGACCTGCGCAACCACGGCCATTCCGGCGCCGGCCCGTCCGGCTACGGCACGTTCGAATCGGATGACGTGGTCGATGTCATCGCGGCGTTGAAGGCGCGCGGCGAGGTGGTCGGGCCGCTGTACCTGTTCGGCGTTTCCTACGGTGCGGCCACTGCGCTGTTCACTGCCGACAAGCTCGGCGACCAGGTCACCGGGGTGGTGGCGATGGAGTCCTTCGCCAATGCCGGCGATGCGATCCGCAGCATGATCCCGCACCTGATGTCGCTGCAGCCCACCGCCTGGAAGGCGCAGGCCATGGCGGCCTACGGGCGCTGGCGCTATGGCGGGCAGGATATCGACCAGGTGATCGCCGCCGCCAGCCAGCGCCTGGATCTGGACCTGGATCGCGTCGATGTCACCCGCGCGCTGGCCGACAGCCGCGCCTGCGTGCTGCTGCTGCACGGCCAGGACGATGAGCACGTGCCGGTCGGGCAGGGCCGCCGCCTGGCCGCCGCCAGCCCGCGCGTGCACTACATCGAGATGCGTGGCGAAGACCACATCACGCTCCCGCTGCGCGTGGATCTGCTGGGCGGCGTGGTGGACGACTGGTTGGCGCATGACGACCATGCTGGCGGCGCGTGCCCGGCACCGGAGCTGCCGGGTGAAGCCGATCTGATGGCGATGCAGGCAGCCCAGGCACACGCACCGAAGGGATGAGCTCCCGGTAGTGCCGGCCGCTGGCCGGCTCCACGTGATCGTCCAACATTCATGAGAGCCGGCCAGCGGCCGGCACTACCCGTCACTGTCGAATGACAGCCGGCTCCAACGCAAAAAAAAACAGCAGCCGATGGCTGCTGTCTTCGTCGATGCAATGGTGCGCCCGGAGAGATTCGAACTCCCGACCGCCTGGTTCGTAGCCAGGTACTCTATCCAACTGAGCTACGGGCGCATTTGCATTGTCTGGTTGTGTGTCCTGCCGTGCGTGTTGCCACGTTTGGCGGGAGGGCAGGCGAGCCTGCCTTTCGATGTAATGGTGCGCCCGGAGAGATTCGAACTCCCGACCGCCTGGTTCGTAGCCAGGTACTCTATCCAACTGAGCTACGGGCGCATTTACATCGAAACGGTGCTGCTGCTGCCAACGGCGGGGTTGTCAGCCTGTTGATGGTGCGCCCGGAGAGATTCGAACTCCCGACCGCCTGGTTCGTAGCCAGGTACTCTATCCAACTGAGCTACGGGCGCGTCAACAGGAGCGGAATTATGCGGATGCAGGCCGCATTCGTCAACGCTTTTGTGAAGGCCTTCACTCGAATGAACGAAAAAGCAGGTCGGCCACGGCCTGCGGGGACTTCATCCAGGCGAAGTGATCGGCGCGCGTGCCAAGGGCGGCAGTCGACAGCACGGCCAGCGTGGCGTTGACCTGGGGCAGCTTGGCCAGCAGGCCCTGCATCGAGCCCGTCGGCGCCAGCCAATCGTCTGCCATCACCACGGCGGTGGCGCGCCCGCGCAGCCGGCGCAGGCCGGCTTCCAGGTCCTGCGCGATGCCGGTGCCTGCGTAATGGTTGTTCAGTCCCACCTTGGCCCAGTCGCCGATCAGGCCGCGCGCTTCGGTGCCGCCGAAGCCGAGCCGACGGCCATGCAGTACGCCCTGGCGCTGCGCCAGCCATGGCAGGAAGCGGTAGATCAGCGGCAGCGTCCAGCCGCGCGGGGCCGGGAAGGTGCGCCAGTAGGGCGTGCCGCTGGCGACCAGCCACAGCCGCTGGACGTGCGCGGGATGCTGGCCGGCCAGACAGCAGGCCAGCTGCCCGCCGAGGCTGTGGCCGCCGAGGATGGTGTCGGCAGCGGCGCTGCCTTGCAGCGCGGCCAGGCTGGCCGGAAGATCCGTTTGCAGGATCTCCCGATAGCCCCAGTCCTGCATGCGCGACGGGCGCAGACTGCTGCTGCCGTTGCCACGCCATTCGTGCAGGTACACCGCCACGCCGTGCGCGGCCAGCGCATCGGCCAACGGCAGGTAATGGCGCGCGGCCACGCCCAGCGCCGGCAGCCACAACAGCCGCACGCGCGGCCGTGCCGGCACCCGGGCCAGCAATTGGAAGCGATGGCCGTCGGCGGCGGTGATCGGCAGCGCGTGCGCATCGATCATGCCGGGCGCGCCGCGCCGAAGTGGTCGATCACCAGTACCTCGCTGCGGCCCGGGTAATAGCCGCTCTGCAGCCCGCGCGCGACGTAATCGATGGCCGCTTCGCAGGCGTTCGGCAAGGACAGCCCCTGACACAGCTGTGCGGCGATGGCCGAGGCCAGCGTGCAGCCGGTGCCGTGCGCGTCCACCGGCAGGCGGGCATGGATGAAGTCCTCGCCGGTGACGCCGTCGAAATAGCGGTCGACTACCCGCGCACCCTCGTCCAGATGCCCGCCCTTGAGCAGTACCGCGCCGGCGCCCAGGTCGAGCAGGGCCGCTGCGGCATCCTCGGCATCCTCGGCAGTGACGATGCGCCGGCCCAGCAGCAGCTCGGCTTCCGGGATATTGGGCGTGAGCAGGGTTGCCAGCGGAATCAGCCGCGTGCGCAGCGCATCCAGCGCGCTGTCTTCCAGCAGACGGGCGCCGCTGGTGGCGATCATCACCGGATCCAGTACCACCTGTGGCGGGCGGTGTTTTTCCAGCGCATCGGCGACCAGGTCGATCACCGCCGCGTTGGCCAGCATGCCCAGCTTCACCGCGTGGATATCAAAGTCGGCGAAACAGGCATCGATCTGCGCCTGCAGGAAGGCCGGCGGCGGCACGTGCACGGCGCTGACGCCACGGGTGTTCTGCGCGGTCAGCGCGGTGATCACCGAGAGTCCGTGCACGCGGTGGGCGGCGAAGGCTTTCAGGTCGGCTTGGATGCCGGCGCCACCGCCCGAATCGGAACCGGCGATGGTCAGGACGGAAACGGGAGTCGGAGCGGTCATGCGGCGATTGTGCAATGTTTGCCCGGCGCGTGCTGCCAGGCTGCGCTCAGCGGCGCAGCAGGGTCCATTGGCGGTACAGCACATAGCCCAGCCCGGTGCCGCCGGTCAGCAGCGCGGGCGCGAGCAGGGCGTCATAGCCGAAGCGCAGGAACAGCCCGGCGCCGATCACGCCGCCGGCCAGGAAGCCGCTGACGATCAACCCGCTCAGGGTCAGCCGTCGGATCGGCAGCGGCAGGCCGCGCAGCAGGTGGCCCAGGCCGATGCCCAGGTCGGTGAACATGCCGCTGAGATGGGTAGTGCGCACCACCGCGCCGCTGAAGGTGGTCGCCATCGCGTTCTGCAGGCCGCAGGCCATGGCCGCGGCCAGTGCGCCCCATATCTGCTGCTGCTTGAACAACGGGATCGCGACCAGCAGCAACAGCGATTCCAGCGCCAGCACCACGCCATAGCGCCGGCCCAGCTGCAGGCCGCTGTCCTGGATGATGACCCCGCTGAGCGCGGCGCCCCCGCAGAACGCGATCAGCAGCCCCCACAGATGACCGACCACGCGCCAGTCGCGCTGGGCGAGCGCCATGCCGAGCTGGCTGGTGGTGCCGGTCATGTGGCTGACCGCCTGGTGCTCGAACCCCAGGAAGCCGACCACGTTGACCATGCCGGCCACGCACGACAAGGCGATGGCGCCGATCCAGACCCAGGTAGGCAGGCGGATGCTCATCGGGCTGGCACGGGCGTGGCCACGGCCGGTCAGGGGCCGTCGATGGCGCCGTTGAACCGCACGTCGGTGAACTGCGCGCTGGCCGGGTCGAACACCGCGCCCCAGAACTGTCGGCCACCGTCGCATGCCCGCACCGCTTCGCGGGCCGGATGCAGGTCCGCGTCGGATGGGAAAGCGTTGATGTAGATCAGCTTGCGCCCGCCCATTTCAATGCCGACGTACTGGCGGTCGAACCCGGCGGCGTTGGCGACCTGCGCCTCCAATGTCGGCAGCGCAGCCTCCAGCTGTTCAACCTCCTTGCGGCTGGGCGCCCAGTAGCCGGTGACCCGCCCGGCCTCGCGGCCGGGGCTGTCGCGCGAGCAGGTATCCAGGACCTGGGCGGCGACCAACGGTCGCGTCACCACCCAGGACTGGCCGGTCTTGATCGTGGTCGGGACGCTGGCGCCCGGCCGCGTATTGGCGGGCGTGCAGGCCGCCGCCAGCGCGGCGAGCGCCAGCGGCAGGACGGCACGTAACAGGGAACGGTTCACAACACCTCCGAAGCGTAATCGGCCAGGCGCGAACGTTCGCCTCGGCGCAGCGTGACATGCGCGCTGTGCGGCCAGTTCTTGAAACGGTCCACCGCGTAGGTCAGGCCCGAGGTGGTCTCGGTCAGGTACGGGGTGTCGATCTGTTCCACGTTGCCCAGGCAGACGATCTTGGTGCCGGGGCCGGCACGGGTGATCAGGGTCTTCATCTGCTTGGGGGTGAGGTTCTGCGCTTCATCCAGGATCAGGTAACGCGACAGGAAGGTACGCCCGCGCATGAAGTTCAACGAGCGGATCTTGATCCGGCTGGCGATCAGGTCGTTGGTGGCCGCACGGCCCCATGCACCGCCTTCCTGGGTATGGGTGAGCACTTCCAGGTTGTCGGTCAGCGCGCCCATCCACGGCGTCATCTTTTCCTCTTCGGTACCGGGCAGGAAGCCGATGTCCTCGCCGACGCTGACCGTGGCGCGGGTCATGATGATTTCCCGGTAGCGTTGCTGGTCCATGGTCTGGGCCAGGCCGGCGGCGAGCGCCAGCAGGGTCTTGCCGGTGCCGGCGGTGCCGAGCAGGGTGACAAAGTCGATCTCCGGGTCCATCAGCGCGTTGAGCGCGAAGTTCTGCTCGCGGTTGCGCGCGCTGATGCCCCACACCGCATGGCTGCCGTGGCGGAAGTCGTTGACCAGGGCCAGGGTGACCTTGTCGGCCTCGACCTTGGCCACGCGCAGTTCCACTTCATCCTCGCCGGGCAGGTAGGCGTACTGGTTGGGGTGCCAGTCCTCGTCTTCGCTGGCGATGATTTCGTAACTGGTACGGCCCTTGTCGCTCCAGCTGCGCAGGTTGTCGGTGTGCTTCTTCCAGAAATCTTCCGGCAGCTCGGTGGCGCCGGTGTAGAGCAGGCTGAAATCGTCGAGCGCGCGGTCGTTCTCGTAATCTTCCGACACGATGCCGGCGATCGCCGCCTTGATCCGCAGGTTGATGTCCTTGGACACGAACACCACCGGAATCTCCGGCACCTGCTCCTTCAGGGCCAGGATCGCGCCGAGGATGGCGTTGTCCGGAATCACCGCGCCGAAGCTCTTGCCCGCTTCGAAGTGGCTGGTCTGGAAGCGCAGCAGGCCCACGCTCTGCTTGCCGCGCAGCTGCAGGCCGTTGGGACGCTGCAGTGGAATGCCATCGGCCAGGTTGTCCAGGCCCGAGGCCTGCACCAGCTCATTGAGGAAGCGGCTGACCTGGCGCGCATTGCGACTGGCTTCGGTGGTGCCCTTCTTGCCGTTGTCCAGCTCTTCGATCACCTGCATCGGCAGGTAGACATCATGCTCCTCGAACTTGAACAGCGCGGTCGGATCGTGCATGAGCACGTTGGTATCCAGAACGTAGATGCGCTTGCCTCGGGTCATCGTCATTTCCTGGTGGCAGAACAGGGACAAGCCATCACAGCCTGCAGGGCAGGGTGATGGCCATTGGGGGGTGCAGGTTGGTCACTGGGTTTTCGCGGCCTTCAGGGCTTCAAGGACGGTGTCTGCGTGGCCGGCCACCTTGACCTTGCGCCACGCCTGCACGATACGACTGTCGGGCGAAATCAGGAAGGTGCTGCGCTCGATGCCGCGCACCTGCTTGCCGTACATGTTCTTGAGCTTGATCACGTCGAACGCGGCGCACAGCGCTTCGTCGCCATCGCTGATCAGCGGGAAGGCGAAGCCCTGCTTGGCGCAGAAGTTGTCGTGGGATTTGACCGAGTCGCGGGAGACGCCGAACACGCGCGCATCCAGGCGGGTGAACTGGGGCAGCAGGGCGTTGAAGTCGATGCCTTCGGTGGTGCAGCCGGGGGTGCTGTCCTTCGGGTAGAAGTACAACACCAGCCACTGGCCGGCCAGATCGCCGAGGGTGGTGTGCTCGCCGCCGGACAGGGCCAGCGGCAGTGCGAGGGTGGTGCTGTCCAGGGTGTCGCCGTCGTTCATGGGTTCCTTTCCGGATCCTGGGGTCGTGCCATTACAACTGCATGAAACCTCGCGCGCCCGTGACGAACGCGCGAAAGATCAGAACTTCATCGGATCCATGATGGCATCCAGGTTCAGATGGTCGCAGAATTCCAGGAAGTCATCGCGCAGTGCGGCGATGTGCATGTTGGCCGGCACGCCGATGGTGACCTGCGCGGAGAACATTTCCGCACCGGTCTGCATGGCGCGGTAGCGGGTGCTTTGCAGGTTCTCGATGGTGATGCCCTGGCGGTCGAAGAAATCGGCCAGCTGGAACAGGATGCCGGGCTTGTCGGCGGCGATCACTTCGACGATGTAGGGCAGCAGGTTGGACTGGGCCTGTTTGGCGCCGGTGCGGTACCACACCAGCTTCAGCCCTTCCTCGCGCTCGAGCCGGGTCAGCATCGCTTCCAGCTTGGCCACCGCATCCCACGAGCCGGTGGCCAGTGCGGTCACCGAAACATCGCGGCCGACGGTGGCCAGGCGGGCATCGACCAGGTTGCAGCCACTGTCGGCGATACGCCGGGTCACGGGCAGCAGGGGGGACTCCGGATGCGTCGTATAGGCGTTGATCAGGAGATGGTTTTCGGTCGGCGCAGGCCGCGGCGTGGTGTCGGTCAAAGTGGTTCCGGGTAATGCAAGCTGAGTCTGAACGGCGCCGGCGACGGCGCGTTCGCCGGAGTCCAGCATACTTGCCCGTGCTTTCGACCCGCAAGTAACATGCAAAGTACATCCGGCCGGCGTTTACCCTGGCCGGGCTTCCCCCCTCATGCGAGCATCGCGTCCTTGTCTCTTTCAGGTCTCATCACCGCGCTGGCCACGCCTTTCCAGGCCAATGGCGCATTGGATCCCGACGCTTGGCAGCGTCTGCTGCAGCTGCAGCTGGAGGGGGGCGTTCACGGGGTGGTCGTGGCCGGTTCCACCGGCGAGGCGGCGACCCTGTCCGATGACGAATACGACCAGTTGCTGCGCAGCGCGGTCAAAACCGTGGCTGGGCGGGTGCCGGTGCTGGCCGGCACCGGGCTGTCGGGCACCGCCAAAACCATCGAACAGACCCGCCGCGCCGCGGCCAACGGCGCCAGCCACGCGCTGGTGGTGACCCCGCCGTACGTGCGCCCGACCCAGGCCGGGCTGATCGCGCACTACCGCGCGGTGGCCGACCAGGGCGGCCTGCCGGTGATCCTGTACAACGTGCCCGGCCGTACCGGCTGCGACATGCTGCCGGAGACGGTGGCCGCGCTGGCCGCGCACCCGAACATCGTTGCGATCAAGGAAGCGGTTGGCGAGATCGGTCGCGTGCAGGCGCTGCTGGCCCTGCGTTCGGCGGACTTTGCCGTCCTCAGCGGCGATGACGGCACCGCCGCGCGCTCGATCCTGTCCGGCGTGGACGGGTTGATCTCGGTCGGCTCCAACGCGCTGCCCGGCGCCTACCGGCGCATGTGCGACCTGGCTGCGGCCGGCGAGCGCGACGCGGCCGAGGCCTGGGATGCGCGCCTGGCCCCCTTCCATGAATTCTGCGGCGTGGAACCCAATCCGATCCCGGTGAAGGATCTGCTGCGCCGGATCGGCATCGGCCACGGCCTGCGTCTGCCGCTGTTGCCCTTGTCTGCGGCCCACCAGGCCGCTGCCGAACACCTTGCCACCGACATCGGTGCGCTCGAAGCACTTTCCAACCACTGATGACAGTGGTCACCCAGGAGATTCCCATGCGTCAATCTGTTTCCGCCATCCGCGTGCTGTCCTTTGCCATCCTGGCGACGGCCACCCTGGTCGGCACCACTGGTTGCTTCAAGCGCGGTGCCAAGGGCGACTACGCGCTCGCCCCGGAAGTGCGTCCGCTGGAAGTGCCGCCGGACCTGAACGCACCGGGCGGCGCCCCGGCCGCGGCGGTGCCGGTGCTGGCTTCGCAGGCCGCCAAGCCGGCCCCGGCCGCCGCTGCTGCTGCACCCCAGGCCAATACCGGTGGGTTTACCGTGTCCGGCGGCAAGGACGAGGTGTTCGCCAAGGTGGGTACGGCGCTGGAGTCGGTGGAAGGCGTGAAGGTGGCCAGCAAGGCCCAGCTGCTGGGTTCCTACGATGTGGCCTATGAAGGCAGCGATTTCCTGGTCCGCGTGGTGGCGGTGGAAGCCGGTGCCTACATCTCGGCCGTGGACCCGCGCGGCCTGCCGGCCACCGGCGCCGCCCCGGTCAAGCTGCTGGGCGAGCTGAAGGCCAAGCTGGCCCCGTAAGGGGAATGGGGGTAGCTACCGACCGTCGGTCGGCTGCCTGCCTGGCAGGCACGCCCTGCATGGTGTCTCTGTCCGATGCTGATGGCGTTGGCGCGCAGCCGGCCATGCGATGCAAACAAGAAGGGCGCCCATGGCGCCCTTCTTCGTACCCGCAGAGCCGTTGGAAGACTCAGCGCTCCAGCAGCTTCAGCTTGTCCGGCTTGCCGTCCCATTCGCCGGCGTCGGCGGGCGGGTCCTTGCGCACGGTCAGCACCGGCCAGGCCTTGGCCAGTTCGGCGTTGAGCGCAACGAAGGCTTCCTGCCCGGCCGGCACGTCGTCTTCGGGGAAAATCGCGTTGACCGGGCATTCCGGTTCGCACAGGGTGCAGTCGATGCACTCGTCCGGGTCGATCACCAGGAAGTTCGGGCCTTCATGGAAGCAATCCACGGGGCACACTTCCACGCAATCGGTGTGTTTGCACTTGATGCAGTTTTCGGTGACGACGAAAGGCATGGCTGGATCTGGATCCGACAGTAAGCCGGACAATTCTAGAACAGGTTGGTCCGTGGCGCGGGATCGGATCGTGCCTGGAACCCGGAAATGCCCCTGGCGCAAGGCTCAGGACCAGCGGAAAGGGCGCTCGGGCAGGCCGGCGATGCCGGTTTCCAGCGCAAATACACCGCCCGCGCCCGGGCTGGCCGCCAGTTCGGCGTCGGTGTGGTCGAGCCGGGAACTGGTGACCATCAACTGCCGCAGCGAGGGCCCGCCGAGTGCGACGCAGGTGGGGTTCCGCACCGGCAGCAGGACGACCCGGTCGACCTGGCCGTCGGGTCGATAGCGCACCACGCGCGAGGCCCGCCACTGCGCGTTCCAGAGGCCGCCTTCGGCATCGACGATGGCGCCATCGGGCTCCCAGCCCGGATCGGGCAGGGTGGCGAACAGGCGGGGTGGCCCGCAGTGCGCACGCTCGGCATCGTAGTGGCACCACCACAGCGCCGGGCGCACCGAATCGCAGAAGTACATCATGGTGCCGTCGGCGCTGAAACAGATCGCGTTGGGGATCACCACGGCGGGCAGGTTCAGCTCGCGCAGGCCGTGCCGCATCGAGAACTGGTAGTAGCGGCCGAGCGGCGCACGCGCGGGATCCTCGCTCATGGTGCCGAACACCAGGTTGCCGGCGCGATCGGTACGGCCGTCATTGCTGCGCGTGTCGGCGACCTCGGGCTGCACATCGGCCAGCCATTCCAGCGGCGGTGCGTGGGCATCGCCGTCGCGGTCCAGGTCCAGGCGCTGCAGGGAACCGGCCAGCGCGATCAGCAGGCGGCCGTCTTCCCCCTCGGCCAGGCAGCCGGGGCGGTCGGGCAGCAACCAGCTCCGGTGGCTGCCATCGGCGCTGCGGTACTGCCACAACCGGCGCTCACTGATGTCCACCCAGAACAGGCACTGCCGCCGTGCCGACCACAGTGCGCCTTCGCCGTGGGTGCAACGGCTGTCGACCAGCAGCGGAACATCGGCGGCAGCGGCAGCGGTGGACGGTGCGGCGACGGCATCGGACATGGGGCAGGCTCACCACGGCAGGGGCGTTGCATTGTGCCACCGGCCCGATCAATGCCGTATGCGCCGGGCTGCCATGTCCAGGCCATGCCGCAGTGCACGATTGCAACGTCGCCGACGCCCGGGCCAAGATGCGGATGACTACCGGTAGACAGCCGGCAGCGGGGATGTGTCGGACAGCCACCTTCCCACCGCCGCCGCCGATCGCCTGACCCTGGTCCAGGGCCAGGCGCGGCAGCGTAGCTGCCGGCAGGAAAGGTTGATCTACCAGTACCCGCTGCGCTGACCCGACGTTCCCTTCCGACCCAGGAATCACCATGCCCAGTGCTTCGCTCAGCAGTACCTCCGCCGGCAGCGGCGAGAACACCGGCTTCATCGTCCTGATCAGTTGCGTGGCCACCATCGGGGGCTTCCTGTTCGGGTTCGACAGCGGCGTGATCAACGGCACCGTCGATGGCCTGAAGGATACCTTCCAGTCCAGTTCGGCCGGGATCGGCTTCGAGGTCGCCTCGATGCTGCTGGGTTGCGCGATCGGTGCGTTCTTCGCCGGCCGCCTCGGCGACCGGCTCGGCCGCCGCGGCGTGCTGATCATCGCCGCGGTGATGTTCCTGTTCTCCGCGCTGGGGGCCGGTGCGGCGCACAGCTCCACGGTGTTCATCCTCGCCCGTGTGATCGGCGGCTTCGCCGTCGGTGCGGCCAGCGTGATGTCGCCGGCCTACATCGCCGAGGTCGCCTCGGCCCGCTATCGCGGGCGGCTGGCCACGGTGCAGCAGATCGCGATCATCAGCGGCCTATTCTGCGCCTTCCTGAGCAACTATCTGCTGGCCAAGGCGGCCGGGGCCTCCACCCAGGAACTGTGGTTGGGGCAGGAGGCGTGGCGCTGGATGTTCTGGATGCAGGCCGTTCCCTCGCTGCTGTTCCTGTGCCTGTTGCTGGTGATCCCGGAGAGCCCGCGCTTCCTGGTGGTCAAGGGGCGCCGCGACCAGGCCCTGGCGGTGCTCACCCGCCTGTACGGCCCGGCCGAAGCGCAGACCAAGATCAGCGAGATCGAGGGCTCGCTGTCCCAAGACCAGCACCGCCCGACCTTCTCCGACCTGATCAGCAAGGCCACCGGCAAGCTGCGCCCGATCGTCTGGATCGGCATCGGCCTGGCCGTATTCCAGCAGCTGGTCGGCATCAACGTGGTCTTCTACTACGGCGCGGTGCTGTGGCAGGCGGTGGGCTTTTCGGAGAACGACGCGCTGCTGATCAACGTGCTGTCCGGTGCGCTGAGCATCGGCGCCTGCCTGATCACCGTGGTCCTGATCGACCGCATCGGCCGCAAGCCGCTGCTGTGGGTCGGCTCGGTCGGCATGGCGATCTCGCTGGCGCTGGTCACCCTGGCCTTCGCCAGCGGCTCGCTCGATGCCGGCGGCAAGCTGCAGCTGACCGACCGCATGGGCGTGCTGGCGCTGGTGGCGGCCAACGTCTACGTGATCTTCTTCAACATGTCCTGGGGCCCGGTGATGTGGGTGATGCTGGGCGAGATGTTCCCCAACCAGATCCGCGGCTCGGGGCTGGCGGTGGCAGGTGCGGCGCAGTGGACCGCCAACTTCGCCATCACCGTGTCCTTCCCGATCCTGCTGACCAGCATCGGCCTGGCCGGGGCCTACGGCATCTATACGGTCGCAGCGGTGATCTCGGTGTTCTTCGTGCTGCGCTTCGTCAAGGAGACCAAGGGCAAGGAGCTGGAGCAGATGGAGGGCTGAGCCGCTTGCGGCGCGGTCGGAGCGGGCGGCGGGCCGGGCCCGGGGAGGATGCTCCCCGGGCCGTGCCTGGCAGGGCAGGTGCCACAGGCCCGGGCCCGGAACGCAAAAAACCCCGCCGTGGCGGGGTTTTTGGCTTTCTGCACCGCGACTGGTGCTCCCTAGGGGACTCGAACCCCTGTTTTAGCCTTGAGAGGGCCACGTCCTAACCATTAGACGAAGGGAGCATGCTTTGTCGCGAACTGCGCAGCGCGCTAGTATATGGACCTAGATGCCATTGGGCAATCCCGAAAACTCAACCGGAAGCGCCAACATCAATTCCTCTGCTACATCACCGTTCAGCCTGCGCGTGATCCCGCGCGACCAGCACACCATCTCCCGCAAGGACATCAGCCCCAACGCACTGCGCGTGTTGTACCGGCTGCGCGACTCCGGGTTTGCGGGCTACCTCGTCGGCGGTGCCGTGCGCGACCTGCTGGTCGGCGGCAACCCCAAGGACTTCGACGTGGCCACCGACGCCACCCCCGAACAGGTCAAGGCACTGTTCCGCAACTGCCGCCTGATCGGGCGCCGCTTCCGGCTGGCGCACGTGGTGTTCGGCCGCGAGATCATCGAGGTGGCCACCTTCCGCGCCAACATCGACGATGGCAGCGGCGACCGTGAGATGGAAAACGGCATGCTGGTGCGCGACAACGTCTACGGCAGCGTCGAAGACGACGCGATCCGCCGCGACTTCACCTGCAATGCCCTGTACTACGCGATCGAGGACTTCTCGGTGCGCGATTACACCGGCGGCTTCGAGGACGTCCAGGCCCGCCTGATGAAGTTGATCGGCGACCCGGAAAAGCGTTACCAGGAAGACCCGGTGCGGATGCTGCGCGCGGTGCGCCTGGCCGCCAAGCTCGGCTTCCAGATCGACGATGCCAGCGCCCAGCCGCTGCCGCGCCTGGCCGGCCTGCTGGCCGAAGCGGCGCCGGCGCGGCTGTTCGAGGAAGTGCTCAAGCTGTTCCTGTCCGGGCATGGCGTGGCCAGCTTCGAAGGCCTGGAGCGCTACGGCCTGCTGGATGTGATGTTCCCGGAAAGCGCCGCGGCGCTGCGCAGCAACCGCAGCGGCGCATTGCGCCGGATGGTGATCGAAGGCCTGCACAACACCGACCTGCGCGTTGCCAACGACGAACCGGTCTCGCCCTCGTTTCTGTTCGCGCTGCTGCTGTGGCCGGCGTTCTGCCGCGCCCTGGCCAGCCTGCAGAAGCAGGGCGTGGCGCTGGAAGAAGCGCAGCGGCGCGCCGCCGACCGGGTCACCCTGCACCAGCTGACCACCATCGCGCTGCCGCGCCGGTTCTCGCTGCCGATGCAGGAGATCTGGCTGCTGCAGGGCCGCTTCGGCTCGCGCCAGCGCAAGCGCGTGATCCGCACCCTGACCCATCCGCGCTTCCGCGCCGCCTACGATTTCCTGGTACTGCGCCAGGTCGCCTCCAGCGAGCATGCGGCCGACGTCGAATTCTGGCGCGAAGCCCAGCTGCAGTCCGGCCCCGAGCTGGATTCGGCGCTGGACGCCGCGCGCGAAGAGGGCGAGGGCGAAGACGGGGCGCCGCGCAAGCGGCGTCGGCGCCGGCGCCGTCCCGGTGGCGCTGCGGGCGAGTAAGCGGTGACCCTGGCCTGTATCGGACTGGGCGCCAACCTGGGCGATGCCGCGCAGACCCTGCGCGCGGCGTTCGCCGCGCTGGCACAGTTGCCGGGCAGCCGCCTGCAGGCGCAGTCGCAGCTGTACAGCACGCCGGCCTGGGGCAACCCGGACCAGCCGGCGTTCGTCAACGCCGCCGCGGTGCTGGATACCACGCTGCCGGCGCCGGAACTGCTCGATGCGCTGCTGGAGATCGAGCGCCGCTTCGGCCGCGTGCGTGACCCGGCCGCGCAGTGGGGGCCGCGCACGCTGGACCTGGACCTGCTGCTGTACGGCGAGGCGGTGATCGACCTGCCGCAGCTGCAGGTACCGCACCCTTATCTGCATGAGCGCGCCTTCGCGCTGCTGCCGCTGGCCGAGATCGCGCCGGAGGCGGTGATTCCGGGGCACGGCCGGGTGCGGGATGCTGTGATGCGGGTGGAGGCCAGCGGGATCGCGCCAATAGGAGGATAATGCGCCGCTTATCGCCACCGGTTATCAGCTCATGAGTACCCACGCAGACAGCAAGCCCTGGACCGTCCCCGCCTTGGCGCAGGCCAAGCGCAACGGGCAGAAGCTGGTGATGTTGACCGCCTACGATGCCGGCTTTGCGCGCAGCTTCGATGCCAACGGGGTGGACCTGATCCTGATCGGCGACTCGCTGGGCATGGTGGTGCAGGGCCACGATTCCACGCTGCCGGTGACCACCGACGACATGGTCTACCACACCCGCGCGGTGGCCCGCGTGCTGGAACGCGCGCTGCTGGTGGCCGACCTGCCGTTCGGCGCCGACGCCACCCCCGAGCGCGCGCTGGATGCCTCGCTGCGCCTGCTGCAGGCCGGTGCGGAGATGGTCAAGATCGAAGGCGCCGGCTTCAAGCTGGAGGTGATCCGTTACCTGGTCGAGCGCGAGATTCCGGTGTGTTCGCACCTGGGCCTGACCCCGCAGTCGGTGCTGCGCCTGGGCGGGTACCGGGTGCAGGGCCGCGGCGACGCCGCCGCCCAGCTGGTGGACGATGCCAGGGCGGTGGTGGCCGCCGGCGCCAGCCTGCTGGTGCTCGAATGCGTGCCGACCCCGGTCGCCGCCGAGGTCACCGCTGCCATTGAAGTGCCCACCATCGGCATCGGTGCCGGCCCGCAGTGCGATGGCCAGGTGCTGGTACTGCACGATTTCCTCGGCCTGGACAGCGGCCACCGCCGGCCCAAGTTCGTCAAGGATTTCCTTGCCGAAGGCGGTTCGGTGGCCGGCGCGGTCCGTGCCTACGCCGACGCCGTGCGCGATGGCACCTTCCCCGACGCAGAACACGCCTACGCCTCATGATCGACACCGTCACCGAACTGTCCCGCCTGCGCGCCGTGGTCAACGGCTGGAAGCGCGAGGGCCTGCGCGTCGCGCTGGTCCCCACCATGGGCAACCTGCATGCAGGCCACTATTCGCTGGTCACGCTGGCGCGCCAGTATGCCGACCGGGTGGTCTCCAGTGTCTTCGTCAATCCGACCCAGTTCGGCCCCAACGAAGACTTCACCCGCTACCCGCGCACGCCCGAAGCGGACACCACCGGGCTGGAGCAGGCCGGCTGCGATGTGCTGTGGCTGCCCACGGTGGAATCGATGTACCCGTTCGGGGTGGAACTGGCGGCCAGCGTCAACGTACCGGGCATCAGCGGGCTGCTTGAGGGCGCGCACCGCCCCGGTCATTTCGACGGCGTGTGCACGGTGGTCTCGCGCCTGTTCAACCAGGTGCAGCCGGACGTGGCCGCGTTCGGCAAGAAGGACTACCAGCAGCTGGCGGTGATCCGCCAGATGGTGGAAGACCTGGCCTTCCCGATCCAGATCGTCGGCGGCGACATCGTGCGCGAAACCGACGGCCTGGCGATGAGCTCGCGCAACCAGTACCTCAACGAGCAGCAGCGGTCGGTGTCCACGCGCATCCACCAGGTGCTGCTGGGCATGCGCGAAGGCTTCATCGCCGGCAAGACCCGCAGCGCGATCGAGGCCGACGCCACGGTGGCGCTGCAGGCGGCCGGCTTCCAGGTGGACTATGCAGTGCTGCGCCTGCCGGA
Organism: Stenotrophomonas sp. KH_029; assembly: GCF_057839765.1. Classification (NCBI taxonomy): domain Bacteria; kingdom Pseudomonadati; phylum Pseudomonadota; class Gammaproteobacteria; order Lysobacterales; family Lysobacteraceae; genus Stenotrophomonas; species Stenotrophomonas sp. KH_029. The sequence continues at coordinate 1,636,150 of NZ_CM174498.1, forward strand.
CCTGTCCGAGCCGGCCGACGCCAACGACGGCACCCGCGTGGCGCTGATCGCCGCGCGCATCGGCAGCACCCGCCTGATCGACAACCTGGAGTTCTGAGGGGCCGCCCCGGACACCCGATGAATGAACGACCGATACCGCCGGCCGCGCTCGACGATGACCGCGCCGTGGAGATGCTGCGGGTATGGATCGCCGGGCGTGGCCTGCATTGCTCGATGAAGGTCGGCCTGCAGGAACAGACCCTGGGCATCGCCGAAGAACGGGCCTGGGGGATGATCCTGGCCGACACCGCCCGCCAGCTGGCCGAGGGCATCGCCGGGCTGCATGGCAGCGCCGACCCGGAGCAGCGGCTGCAGGCGATCGTCGGCCATTTCCTGGCCGAGGTCGGGCAACTGGCCGCGGCAGCGCCCGGCGGGGCGGTCGACGGCGATGGCTGACCGGGTCGGTTCGCCCCGGCCCAGGCCCGGCGAGGGTTGCGCGCCCGGGTTTGGCTGAACGGCCGGCAGCGACCGGGCGGGGCGGGCGGCACCTGCCGCCGATCCGGTGGGTGCTAGAATTTGCCTTTCCTTTACCGTTGTCCCGTTGCCATGCATCTGTCCCTGCTCAAGACCAAGATCCACCGCGCCACCGTCACCCACTCCGAGCTGAACTACGAAGGTTCCATCGCCATCGATGACAACCTGCTGCAGGCCACCGGCATCCGCGAGTTCGAACAGGTGCATATCTGGGACGTCACCAACGGTGCGCGTTTCTCCACCTATGCCATCCGCGCCGACGCCGGCAGCGGCGTGGTCTCGCTCAACGGTGGCGCCGCGCGCCACGTGCAGGTGGGCGACATCATCATCATCGCCGCCTTCGCCAGCATGAGCGAGCAGGAAGCTGACAGCTTCAAGCCGAAGTTGGTATACGTGGACGGCAACAACCAGATCTCCCACACCAACGACAGCATCCCGACCCAGGCCGCATGACACAGACCAACGGATTCGACCCGCTCCACTCCCATGCCCAGCGCCTGCGCGGCGCGAGCATCCCTTCGTTGATCGCCGCCGAACCGGGCCGCGCACAATCGCTGGGGCTGCGGGTCGGTCCGTTGTACGTCAATTTCGCGCGGCAGAAGTACGACCGCGCGGCCTTGGACGCACTGCTGCAGCTGGCCGCCGCGCGCGATGTCGCCGGCGGTTTCCAGCGCCTGTTCCGCGGTGAAACGGTCAATCCGACCGAAGGCCGCGCTGCGCTGCATACCGCCCTGCGCGGCGACCTCAGCGGTGCGTCGGTGGCCGGCGAGGCCTTCGCCACCGCCGCCGGGGTGCGCGCGCAGATGGGCCAGTTGGTTGCCGCGCTGGAAAAGACCGGCGTCACCGACATCGTCAGCGTCGGCATCGGTGGCTCCGACCTCGGTCCGCGACTGGTTGCCGATGCGCTGCGCCCGGCCAGCGGCGCGCGTTTCCGCGTGCATTTCGTCTCCAACGTGGACGGCGCGGCGATGCAACGCACGCTGGCCACGCTGGACCCGGCCACTACCGCCGGCATCCTGATTTCCAAGACCTTCGGCACCCAGGAGACCCTGCTCAACGGGCAGATCCTGCACGACTGGCTGGGTGGCAGCGAACGCCTGTATGCGGTCAGCGCCAACCCCGAGCGTGCCGCCCAGGCCTTCTCGATCGCCGCCGGCCGCGTGCTGCCGATGTGGGATTGGGTGGGCGGGCGCTATTCGCTGTGGTCGGCGGTCGGTTTCCCGATCGCGCTGGCGATCGGCTTCGAGCGTTTTGAACAGTTGCTTGCCGGCGCCGCGCAGATGGACCAGCACGCGCTCACCGCGCCGCTGGACCAGAACCTGCCGGTGCTGCATGCGCTGACCGATATCTGGAACCGCAACCTGCTCGGCCACGCCACCCACGCGGTGATGACCTACGACCAGCGCCTGGCGCTGCTGCCGGCCTACCTGCAGCAGCTGGTGATGGAAAGCCTGGGCAAGCGCGTGCAACTGGACGGCAGCCCGGTGGCCAGCGATACCGTGCCGGTGTGGTGGGGCGGTGCCGGTACCGATGTGCAGCACAGCTTCTTCCAGGCCCTGCACCAGGGCACCAGCGTGATCCCGGCCGATTTCATCGGCTGCGTGCGCAACGATGACCCCTATCTGGTCAACCACCAGGCGCTGATGGCCAACCTGCTGGCGCAGACCGAGGCGCTGGCCAACGGCCAGGGCAGCGACGATGCGCACCGCGAGTATCCCGGTGGCCGCCCGAGCACCCTGATCCTGCTCGATGCGCTCACCCCGCAGGCGCTGGGCGCGCTGATCGCCATGTACGAACACGCCGTCTACGTGCAGTCGCTGATCTGGAACATCAACGCCTTCGACCAGTTCGGGGTGGAGCTGGGCAAACAACTGGCCAGCCAGCTGCTGCCGGCATTGCAGGGCCAGCCGCATGCGATCACCGACCCGGTGACGCTGGAACTGCTGGACCGATTGAAGAGCTGAGGGAGACCGCACCATGAACCAGGACACCGCTTCCAGCCGCCCCACGCCCGACCAGGCCGGGCATCCCGATCATCCGATGTACCAGCAGATCCGCCAGGGCGTGGCCGCGATCGACGCCCAGCACGGTCGCAGCTTCGACCAGGCCAGCGAGCGGCTCACCGCCAGCCTGCTGCCGTTGGCCAAGGAGAGCGGGTTGACCCGCGTCGACCACGTGGTCCTGAGCCAGCAGGGCACGCATGCCAAGCCGGGCGAGAACGTCTTCGTGGTGCAGGGCGCGCTGGACGACCCGGCCCACCTGCGCGCGCACATGCGCACCGAACAGGCAGTGGAAACCCCGGTGGCGGCCTCGTTCGAACGGGTACAGGCCGTCGACGGTCAGACCCAGGCCCGCGAACGCAGCGAGCAGCAGCTGCCGCAGAACCCGCAGCACGCCCCGCATTCGCAGGGCTGAGCGGCCGGGGCTGCCGCTGTTGCCGCGGCAGCCCGGTTACGGGCGTTCCGGGCTCGGCCGCTTGGCCAGCTTGCGCTGCAGCGAACGCCGGTGCATGCCCAGCAGGCGCGCGGCGGCCGATACGTTGCCGCCGGTTTCGTGCATGGCCTGCTGGATATGCTCCCACTGCAGGCGGCTGATCGGGGTCATCGCATCGGGCGGCTCCAGCTCGCCGTCATCGGCCGGGCCATCGTCCTCTTCGCCAAGCGCACGCAGGATCATCGGCACCGTGGCCGGCTTGGGCAGGTAATCGTCGGCGCCGAGCTTGATCGCCTCCACCGCGGTGGCGATGCTGGCATAGCCGGTGACCAGCAGGATCCGCATGTCTTCGCGCAACGCGCGCAGCGGCTGGATCAGCGACAGGCCCGATTCGGCACCCAGCTTCAGGTCGATCAGCGCATAGGCCGGCGGCTGCTGGCGGGCCAGCAGCAGCGCCGAGGCGATATCGCTGGCGGTCACCGTTTCCAGGCCCTTGCGGGCCAGGCTGCGCTGCAGCGTGCGCAGGTACAGTTCGTCGTCGTCGACCAGCAGGCCATGGCTGGCCGCGGGCGGGGAGGGCAGGGTCATGCGGAAGTCTCCGGAGACGAAAGCGGCAGGCGGAAGCCGACGCGGGTACCGGCACCACTGGCCGGGCGCATCCACAGCTCGCCGTCCAGGCGCTCGATGGTGGCATGGGACAGGGCCAGGCCGACGCCCATGCCCTGGCTCTTGCCGCTGTTGAACAGGGTGCCGGGCAGCACGGCCTGGCGCGCATCGAAGCCGTGGCCGTAGTCGCGGACTTCGCCGACCAGGTGGTCGCCTTCGATGCGCACGTTCAGGTCTACCTGTGGGCGCTCGGCTTTTTCGCCGGCGTCGGCGGCATTGTTGAGCAGCACCATCAGCAGGTGGCCGATGCCCGGGTCCAGCGGCAGGGTCAGCGGCGCATCGTCGTTGCGCTTGAGCGTGATGGTCGGGCGTACCAGCCGCCATTGTTCCAGCACCTGCGGCAGGGTCACCCGGTCGCGCCCGGGCGCATCGCCGGCAGCCGGCCGGGCCAGCGCCAGCACCCGCTCGCGGCACTGCACCAGCAGTTCGCGCAGGGTTTCCACGTCGTCGCGCATTTCGCTGCTTTCGCTCTGGTCGGCGATGTCGTCGGCCAGCAGGGTCATGGTCGCCAGCGGGGTGTTCAGTTCATGCGCCACCGAGGCGGCGTGGGTGGCCAGGGCGACGATGCCCTCATTGCGCACGAAGCGTTCGCGCAGCATCGCCAGTTCGTGCTCGCGCTGGCGCAGGGCGATCGCCAGCCGGGTGGCGAACACCAGCACCACCGTGGCCGACAGCAGGAAATTGCAGACCACGCCCCACTGCTGCATCTGCGCGCCGGTGAAGTAGCCGCTGGGCAGGGGCAGGCCGAAGATGCCGCTGGCCGCGTAGCCGATCAGGCAGGTCGCGGCCACCGCCAGGGTCCAGCGCAGCGGCAGGGCCAGCGCGGCCAGCGCGATCAGGATCAGGAACAGCGAACCGAACGGGTTGGCGATGCCGCCGCTCCAGCCCACCATCCAGGTCAGCACGATCACATCGACCAGGATATGCCCGAAGGCCGTCAGTGGCGCGGTATCGTCCCCGTCCACGCGCAGCTGGGCGTACAGGTTGAACAGCGCCAGCACCGCCACCCCCGACCACAGCGGCCACTGCGGCAGCTCCAGCCCCAGCACCCAGCTGGCGACCAGGATGGTGGTGGCCTGGCCGGCCACGGCCAGCCAGCGCAGGCTGCACAAGGTGCGGAGGAAGGGGGCGTCGGTACCGGTCATTGCGCACATCCTATGCGCTCGCGGCGCGGCCTGCCTGCGACAATCGGCCGCATCGGCGGCGGCCGCCCGGGGCCTGCCGCCCAAGATGAGTGCCAACCAACGGTTGGCACCTACCGGCGCGCCGGGCGCGCTAAAATGGCCCGATGCACGACGCCGTCAGCCAACCGACCCAACCTTCCGACACCACCGTGTGGGCCCGCCGCCAGACCCAGTCCGTCCGTATCGGCGGCGTGGTCGTAGGGGGAGGCCACCCCGTGGTGGTGCAGTCGATGACCAACACCGACACCGCCGACATCGCCGGCAGCGTCAAGCAGGTGGCCGAACTGTGGCGCGCCGGGTCGGAAATGGTGCGGTTGACCGTCAACAATCCCGAATCGGCCGCGGCGATCCCGCGGATCGTGGAAAAGCTGCAGATGATGGGCATTGAGGTGCCCCTGATCGGCGACTTCCACTATAACGGCCACCAGCTGCTGACCCAGGAGCCGGCCTGCGCGCAGGCGCTGGCCAAATACCGGATCAACCCGGGCAACGTCGGCTTCGGCAAGAAGAAGGACACCCAGTTCGCGCAGCTGATCGAGTTCGCCATCCGCTACGACAAGCCGGTGCGGATCGGCGCCAACTGGGGCTCGCTGGACCAGTCGCTGGCCGCACGGCTGATGGACGAGAACAGCCAGCGCGCCCAGCCCTGGGATGCCGGCCGGGTGCTGCGCGAGGCGTTGATCCGCTCGGCGCTGGATTCGGCGCATACCGCCGTGGAGCTGGGCCTGCCGCGCGACCGCATCGTGCTGTCGGCCAAGGTCAGCGGCGTGCAGGAACTGATCGCGGTGTACCGCGACCTGGCCCAACGCTCGGACTTCGCCCTGCACCTGGGCCTGACCGAGGCCGGGATCGGCAGCAAGGGCATCGTCGCCTCCTCGGCGGCGCTGGCGGTGCTGCTGCAGGAAGGGATCGGCGACACCATCCGCATTTCGCTCACCCCCGAACCGGGCCAGTCGCGCACCGCCGAGGTGATCGTGGCCCAGGAACTGCTGCAGACCACCGGCCAGCGCGCCTTCACGCCGCTGGTTACCGCTTGCCCGGGCTGCGGGCGGACCACCTCGGAGTTCTTCCAGGAACTGGCCAAGGTGGTGCAGAACCACGTGCGCGGGAAAATGCCGGAATGGAAGATCAGCCATCCCGGCGCGGAGAACATGACCCTGGCGGTGATGGGCTGCATCGTCAACGGGCCGGGCGAATCGCGCCACGCCAACATCGGCATCTCGCTGCCGGGCACCGGTGAAACCCCGGCCGCGCCGGTGTTCGTCGACGGCGAAAAGACCGTGACCCTGCGCGGCGAGAACATCGCCCAGGAGTTCGTGGCGCTGATCGACGATTACGTCGAACGCAAGTATGTCCGCAGCGTCGGATAAACCGACGGTGCTGGCCGCGCCCGAACCGGCCGCAGGATTCCGCCGCTGGATGGGGCACAACGCCTGGCGCCTGGTGCTGCTGTTCGTGGGGGTGCTGCTGCCGCTGGCCGGGTTTGTGGCCCTGGCCGATGAAGTGCACGAGCTGGAGGCGCTGTATTTCGACGCGCCGCTGCTGTGGACGCTGCATGATCTGCATGCGCCGGGCCTGGACCGGTTCTTCGTGCTGCTGTCCAAGCTGGGCTATGAGTGGTTCCTGATTCCGGCCGATGTGCTGATCGTGGCCGCGTTGCTGTGGCGCCGGCGCTGGCGTGAGGCCAGTTTCGTGGCGATCTGCTTTGTCGGTTCGGCGCTGCTGAACCTGGGCAGCAAGCAGTTCTTCCAGCGCGACCGGCCCAGCCTGTGGGAATCGATCGCGCCGGAAAGCACGTTCAGTTTCCCCAGCGGCCATGCGATGGGCTCGATGACGCTGGCGATCACCGTGGTGCTGCTGGCCTGGAACACGCGCTGGCGCTGGCCGGTGCTGGTACTGGCGCCGTCGTTCAGCCTGCTGGTCAGCGTGTCGCGGGTCTACCTGGGCGTGCATTACCCCTCCGACATCCTGGCCGGGTGGTGTGCGGCACTGGTTTGGGTGGTAGGGTGCTTCCTGGTGATGTTCCGCCACCGGCATCCCTGGGGAGACCGGATGTAAGCGGGACGGGGGCGTCAGGCGTGCCGAAAACGGCAGGGCGTCCCCGGATTCCGATAGGCCATGTAAACCGATAAGGCCTGGGGTGAAAGGCATACGGGAAGGGGCAAGACAGCAGGGTGTGATGCGGGCATCAGAACGCGGCGACAGGGGGCGGTGTTCCTTGTTATCGCGCTACCCCGCCGCTAGGCTTGCCCCGTTCGCAGCGTTTGATGAGGTGCGTGGATGACGATTCGAGTGTATCTGGTGGACGATCATGCGCTGGTGCGAACCGGCATGAAGATGATCCTGTCCAACGAGACCGATATCGAGGTAGTCGGTGAAGCGGACTCCGGCGAAGACGCGTTGCCCGACATCCGTCAACTGCGCCCGGACGTGGTGCTGTGCGATCTGCACCTGCCGGGCGTGAGCGGGATGGAAGTCACCGAGCGGGTGGTGCGCGGCGACCACGGCACCCGGGTGGTGATCGTATCGGTGCTGGAAGACGGCCCGATGCCCAAACGGCTGCTGGAGGCCGGCGCGTCCGGCTATATCGGCAAGGGCTGCGATGCGCAGGAACTGCTGCGGGCGGTACGCGATGCGGCGCTGGGCCGGCGTTACCTGGGCAGCAGCATCGCGCAGAACCTGGCGTTGTCCAACGTGGAAGGCAGCCAGTCGCCGTTCGATTCGCTGTCGCCGCGCGAGCTGGAAGTGGCCTTGCTGCTGACCCAGGGCCTGCGCCAGGAAGACATCGCCAAGCGCTTGAGCCTGAGTGCCAAGACCGTCAACACGCACAAGGCCCGCCTGTTCGAGAAGATGGGCATCCACGACAACATCGCGCTGGCACGCATGGCCAGCCAGTACGGCCTAGTGGATCCGGCGCGACCGATGTAACACGTTGTCGGTGAGATATGTACCGGTGACTGAACCGTGACAAGTCTAGGCGTGTGCGTTCGAAGGCGGCCTGCTTTTAATATGGCTGGGTTCTGGGTACAAGGAAATGGCTCCGGGAATATACCGTTCTTCCGATGAGCGTGATGCCGTGAGAATTTGGCAGGCGGACTTCAGTAGTTTTGGCATCAGGTCTCTCAATGTCGCGCATTTCGGCGCCGACACTTTGGATGGCGCGGGTATCGTGAATCTCGATGCAAACCTTTGTACGAGGTTTCTTCGGATCGAAGAGGAGTCAGTTGGCTATTTTCTTCACAGGTTCGGGATTGACATGTCGCACCTGGCTGACACCTGGCATCAATCATTGGAAGAGGCGATGGGGCAGGCTGAAGAAGAGTTCGGTGTGCCGCCAGCTGCGTGGTCGCTGCTGATTGAGGGGTGACCAGTTCCGACAAGTGTGTACTCGGAGCTATGGACCTTCATTCACGAAGATCGCTTCGAAGTGATTTGGGGCCCACTCGTCAAGACTCTTGTTGCATGACGTTCATGGCCCCGGCGCGCCGGATATAAAGCCGGTCGCGGTTGCTGCAAAAAGGACGCCCGGGCATGCCCGGGCGTCCTTTTCGGTTTGTTGCCGGGTAGCGCCACGCCATGCGTGGCTGCTCGCTGATACGCGCCTCAGCGCGAACGCACCCGTGCGACGATCTTCGCTGCCTGCGCCGCGCTGTCGCGCACCTTGTCCCACTGGCCGTGTTCGATCCAGCTGCCCGGCACCATCCACGAACCGCCGATGCAGACCACATTCTTCTGCTCCAGGTACTCGGCCGCGGTGTCCTCGGTGATGCCGCCGGTCGGGCACAGCTTCAGGTCCGGGATCGGGCCGGCCAGGCCCTTGATCATCGCCAGCCCGCCCACGGCCGAGGCCGGGAACAGCTTGCAGACGCGGAAGCCGCGCGCATACAGCGCCAGCATTTCGGTCGGCGACGCCGCGCCCGGCACCACCGGCAGCGGCGCCTGGGCGAGCGCGTCGGCCATGTGCGCCGGCGTGCCGGGGGTCACCAGGAAATCCGCGCCCGCATCGATGGCCTGCTGCATCTGCTCCACCGTCAGCACCGTGCCCGCGCCCACCACCACGTCCGGCAGCTCGCGCTTGAGCATCGCCAACGCCTCCATCGCCACCGGCGTACGCAGGGTCAGTTCGATCGCCGGCAGGCCGCCTTCCAGCAGCGCCGCGCTCACCGCGCGGGCCTGGTCGAGGGTGTGCACGGTCACCACCGGCAGGATGCCGGCGGCATGCAGCAGGGTTTCAGCTCGCTTCTGGTGTTCGGCAATGCTCATGTTTCGCTTTTCCTGTTCCGGATCATGCGGCGCAGGGAGGCGCCGCGATATGTCGTGAGGCAGTGGCGGGCCCCATTCGGGACCGTAGAAAACAAGGATGTTTTCTACGGTCCCCAGGGATGGGTTCAGCCAGGGAATCCCACCGCTGCCGTTGGCTTCAAACGTATCAGGCGTCCTTGGACTCATGCGGCGCCAACGCCGCCGAAGCGTCATGCCCCAACTCGTACTCGGCGTCGTAGTTCCAGATGTCGCCCTCGGCGGTGGCCGGCCCGCACGAAATCGAAATCGCACCCTGGTCGGCCGGGCCGACCAGGCGGCGGTTCATCGCGAACAGGTTGCGGCCCAGGTCGTGCGCGGCCGGTGCGGTGTTCGGCGCCGGCGCGCGCGCGGCGAATTCGGCCGCATCCACCAGCAGCTCCAGCGTACCGGCCTCGCCGTCCAGGCGGATCATGTCGCCCTCGCGCACGCGCGCCAGCGGACCGCCGCGCGAGGCCTCCGGGGTCATGTGGATCGCCGCCGGGAACTTGCCCGACGCGCCCGACAGCCGGCCATCGGTGACCAGCGCCACGCGCCGGCCCTGGTTCTGCAGCAGGCCCAGCAACGGCGCCAGCGAATGCAGCTCGGGCATGCCGTTGGCGCGCGGGCCCTGGAAGCGCACCACCGCGATGAAGTCGTGCGGCAGCACCCCGGCGGCATGCAGCTTGTTGAGCACCTGCGGCGCATCGACCACCACCGCCGGTGCCTCGATCGTGCGGAACTGCGGCTTCACCGCCGACAGTTTGATCAGCGAACGGCCCAGGTTGCCGCGCAGCAGGCGCAGCCCGCCCTGGGCTTCGAACGGCTCGGCCACCCCGCGCACTACGTTCGGGTCGGCACTGTCGCGCACGCCGTCCAGATAGATCAGCTTGCCCTCGCGCAGCGCCGGCTCCTGGCCGTACTGGCGCATGCCGCCTTCGGCCACGGTCTGCAGGTCGGCATGCATCAGCCCGGCCTCCATCAGTTCGCGGAACACGAACGCGGTACCGCCGGCGGCGGCAAAACGATTCACGTCGGCCTCGCCGTTCGGATACACCCGCGCCAGCAGCGGAACCAGCTGCGAGAGCTGGTCCATGTCGTCCCAGGTCAGCACGATGCCGGCCGCACGCGCCACCGCGATCCAGTGGATGGTGTGGTTGGTCGAGCCACCGGTGGCCATCAGGGTGACCACCGCATTGACGATCGCGCGTTCGTCGATCAAGCGGCCGAGCGGACGGAAATCATCGCCCAGCGCGCAGATTTCCAGCGCACGTTCGGCCGCGCGGCGGGTCAATGCATCGCGCAGCGGCGTATCGGGGTTGACGAACGAGGCGCCCGGCAACTGCACGCCCATCGCCTCGAGCAGGGTCTGGTTGGAATTGGCGGTGCCGTAGAAGGTGCAGGTGCCGGCGCCGTGATAGGACGCCGCCTCGGCTTCCAGCAGTTCCTCGCGCGAGGCCAGGCCGGCGGCATAGCGTTCGCGTACCTCGGCCTTCTGCTTGTTGGGAATGCCCGGGGTCATCGGCCCGGCCGGCAGGAAGATCGCCGGCAGGTGGCCGAACGCCAGCGCGCCGATCAACAGGCCCGGCACGATCTTGTCGCACACGCCCAGATAGACGCTGGCGTCGAACATGTCGTGGCTCAGCCCGATCGCGGTGGCCTGGGCGATCACATCGCGCGAGAACAGCGACAACTCCATGCCGCCGCGGCCCTGGGTGACACCGTCGCACATCGCCGGCACACCGCCGGCGACCTGGGCGGTGGCACCCATCGCGCGCGCGGTCTCGCGCAGGATGTCCGGGTAGTGCTCGAACGGCTGGTGGGCCGAGAGCATGTCGTTGTAGGCGGTGACGATGCCCAGGTTCGGGGTGACCCCGCCGCGCAGGCGCGACTTGTCGGTCGGGCCGCAGGCGGCGAAGCCGTGGGCAAGGTTGCCGCAGCTCAGGCGCGAACGGAACGGACCTTCGCGCAGCGCGGCGTCGATGCCGGCCAGGTAGGCCGCGCGTGAGGCGACGCTGCGCTGGACGATGCGCTCGGTGATGGCATGAAGTGTGGGATGCAGGCTCATTGGCTACCGGCTATGAGAGGGCGAACGAACGACACCGGGCACGATCAGTCGCACCAGTGGATGCGCAGTTTCGCGCCGTCGAGATCGATCGCATTGAGGATGGGATACAGCTGTGGGTTGTTGCTTTCCAGCGCCTGCCTGAGCACTTCCAGCTTCTGCTTGCCGCGCAGCAGCAGCAGGCGTTGGCGGCTCTGCTTCAAGCCATGCGGGGTCAGCGTGATGCGCAGCGGCCACTGGTTGGCGCCGGGGCAGCCGGTGGCGTCCAGCGCAGCGTAGGGCAGGGTGCTTTCCAGTGCGCGGGCCAGGTCCCTGGAGCCGGGGAACAGCGAGGCGGTATGCCCGTCGTTGCCCATGCCGAGCACGCTCAGGCACGGCGCCTGGGTGTGCTGGGCCTGCAGGTTGGCGGTGTACACGCATTCGGGCAGCGGCTTGCCGACCCGCACCAGCGGATCGAAGTGCGCGCCTTCGGCACGGGTGAGGAAGCTCTCGCGCACCAGCCAGGCGTTGCTGTCGCGGTCCTGCGGCGACAGCCAGCGCTCATCGACCAGGCTTACTTCGACCCGGTCCCAATGCACGTCCAGCTCGGCCAGCGCCTGGTACACCGGGGCCGGCGTGGTGCCACCGGACAGCAGCATGCGCGCCCGGCCGAACGCGGCGATGTCGTGGTTGAGCGCCTGCGCCATTTCAGCGGCGACGGCCTCGATCCAGGCATCGGCATCGCCATGGCGGACCAGGGTGTAGCGATCGGAAATGTCCAGGGTGTTCATGCGTTGCCTCCGGGCAGGTCGCGTTCGACATCGGCGGCGTAGGCGGCCGCACCGAGCAGGCCGGCATGCGGATGCATCACCGCCAGCGAGGGCACCCGGGCCATGATCGAGGAGAAGCGGCCCTTGTGTTCGAAGCGCTGGCGGAAGCCGGAATGCTGCAGCGAATCCAGCATCTTCGGGGTCAGCCCGCCAGTCAGGAACACCCCGTCCCAGGCGCCCTGCATCAGCACCAGGTCGCCGGCGATGGCGCCGAACACCGCGCAGAACACGTCCACCGTGCGCATCGCCTGCGGATCGCCGTGCAGGGCACGGGCGGTGACATCCACCGGCTGCAGCTGGCCCGGATCGATGTTGGCCATCTCGCACACCGCACGGTGGATGTTGACCAGGCCCGGGCCGCAGATCAACCGCTCGTTGGAGACCCGGCCGAACTGTTCGGACAGGATTTCCAGGATGCGGATTTCCTCCGGCGTGCCCGGCGGGAAACTGACATGGCCGCCCTCGGTTTCCAGCGGATAGCAGCGGCCGTGGCGCAGGATCAACCCGCCCACGCCCAATCCAGTGCCCGGGCCGATCACCGCGTAGTTGCGCGGCTGGCCGGGTGTGCCCGGCACCCACGCAGCGCCGCCGACCTGGATCACGTCCTGCGGCTGCAGCAGCGAAATGGCCATCGCCTGCGCGGCGAAGTCGTTGATCAGGTGCAGTTCGTCGAAGCCGAGCATCTGCGCGGTGCGCATCCGCGAGATCACCCACGGATGGTTGGTGATGCGCGCCTCGTCACCGTCCACGCGCCCGGCCACCGCGAACACCCCGCGCCTGGCTTCGGCGCCGACCTGCTCCAGATAGTGGCGCGCGGCATCGCCAAGCGAGGGGAACTCGGCGACCGCGAATTCGCGGATGCTGTCCTGCTGCAGGGGCGCGGCCAGCTGGGTGTCGGCAAGCGCAAAGCGGGCATTGGTGCCACCGATGTCGGCGACCAGCACCGGCTGGTTCTGCGCCGTCATGCCGTGCCGTCCTTGCCACTGGCGTCGGCATCGACGGGCAGGAAGCCGGCGGCTTCTTCCGGACCCCATTGCCCGGCCGGGTACGGCTGCAGCGGCAGCTTGGCCGCCTTCCAGGCATCGCTGACGCTGTCGATCCAGGCCCAGGCCGCGCGCACTTCGTCATCGCGCACGAACAGTGCGTGGTTGCCGTTGAAGGCATCCAGGAACAGCCGTTCGTAGGCGATGCGGCGGTGCAGGCCGGTGGGGACCGACAGTTCCAGTTCCAGCGGATGCAGTTCCAGCGCGCCCCATTCCGGGCCGGCCAGGCTGCTCATCAGGCCCAGCTCGATGTTTTCCTGCGGCTGCAGCTGGAAGGTGATGCGGTTGGGGGTGGCGTTGCCGCGGTGCGGGCGCTCGAACAGCCAGTGGGTGACCGGCTTGAGCGTGACCACCACGCGGGTGGTGCGCTCGGCCAGGCGCTTGCCGGTGACCAGGTGGAACGGCACCCCGGACCAACGCCAGTTGTCGATATGCGCGGTGACCCCGGCGAAGGTTTCCACATCGCTGCCTTCCGGCGGCTGGTAGGCCTGCGCGGGCTGGCCGTTGATGGTGCCGGCGGTGTAACGGCCGCGGACGCTGTCGCGCGCGGCGTGCTTGGCGTCGAGCGGGCGCAGCGCACGCAGCACCTTGACCTTTTCATCGCGGATGCGGTCGGCTTCCAGCGAGGCCGGCGGCTCCATCGCCACCAAGCACAGCAGCTGCAGGATGTGGCTCTGGACCATGTCGCGCAGCGCGCCGGAGCGGGCGTAGTAGGCATCGCGGCCGTCCACGCCTTCGCTTTCGGCCACCACGATGTGCACCGACTCGATGTAGTTGCGGTTCCACACCGCCTCCAGCAGCGTGTTGCCGAAGCGCAGCGCGATCAGGTTCTGTACCGCGGCCTTGCCCAGGTAGTGGTCCAGCCGGAATACCCGGTCTTCATCGATCCACTGGCCGATGGTGGAGATGATCTCCTCGGCGCTGGCGCTGTCGCTGCCGATCGGCTTTTCCAGCATCAGCCGGTGCGGCGCGGCCAGTGCGCCGCCCTTGGCCAGGCCCTCGCAGGTGGAAATGTACAGGCCCGGCGGAATGGCCAGGTAGCTGACGCAGTGGCGGTTGACCAGGTCGCTGACCGATTCGGCCACCGAGTCCGGATTGCGCAGGTCCACCGAGCGGTAGTCGATGCGTGCCAGCAGCGACTGGATGTCGTCCTGGCTGGCCTGCGGCATCGCCTGCTGCAGGCGCGGCCGCAGGATTTCGCGGAAACCCTCGGTGTCGTGCGCGGACAGGGCCAGTGCGCGGATCTTGAAGTCCTCCGGCAGCAGGCCGTCGCCGAGCAGGCGCAGCAGGGAGGGGAACAGATAGCGCTGGGCCAGGTCGCCTGTGGCGCCAAACAGGAAGAGGGTGTCGTGCATCGCTCGAGTTTCAGATCCGGGTGACATCGTTGTCAATCGCTTCTCGTCTATGTTCTCGGGGTACGGGCCGGGTGCCTTGTCCACTTGTTGCAGGGCAACATGAACAGGCGGGTACCAACCCATGATGGCCTATGCACGTGGCGTACCGGGGACAATCTGCCCCCGAAGGTGCGTCGTGCGCATGACCGACCTTGGATACTGCCACGTGAAAACGTTTACATGGCAGAATGCGCAGACTGTATTCGATTGCAGTGGTCGCCGTCATGCGGCACCACGCCATCGACCTGCCATCGGGAGGGCCGAGGGCAGTTCCGTATCAACAGCCCGGTAGCGGGCGGACTGGAATGGGTGACATGGCAAAAGTGCAGTTGCAGGGCGTGCGCAAGGTCTACGACAACGGCCAGGTGGCCGTCCAGGGCGCGACCTTCGAAGTGGCCGATGGTGAGTTGATGGTGCTGGTCGGGCCGTCCGGGTGTGGCAAGTCGACCTTGCTGCGCATGGTCGCCGGGCTGGAGGAAATCAGTGGCGGCACGCTGAGCATCGGCGACCGGGTGGTCAACGACGTGGCGCCCAAGGACCGCGACATCGCCATGGTGTTCCAGAGCTATGCGCTGTACCCGCACATGACCGTGGCCGAGAACCTGGCGTTCGGCCTGAAGCTGCGCGGGCACGACAAGGCCACCATCGCCAGGCGGGTCAACGAGGCCGCCGAAACGCTGGGCCTGACCGAGATGCTGGACAAGCTGCCCAAGGCCATGTCCGGCGGCCAGCGCCAGCGCGTGGCGCTGGGCCGGGCGCTGGTGCGCGAGCCGGCGGTGTTCCTGCTCGATGAACCGCTGTCCAACCTGGACGCCAAGCTGCGCCACAGCGTGCGCACCGAAATCGCGCAGCTGCACCGCAAGCTGGGCACCACCATGATCTACGTGACCCACGACCAGGTCGAGGCGATGACCCTGGGCCAGCGCATCGTGGTGCTCAAGGACGGGGTGATCCAGCAGATCGACACGCCGATGGCGCTGTACGACCGCCCGGCCAACCTGTTCGTGGCCGGCTTCCTGGGCAGCCCGGCGATGAACGTGTTGCGCGGCACCCTGCAGCAGGGCGACAACGGCGTGGAAGTGCGCCAGGCGCAGCTGACCGCGCCGCTGGGCCAGGCCGCGATCGACCCGGCCTGGATCGGCCGGACGCTCGCGGTGGGCGTGCGCCCCGAGCATCTGCAGCCGGCCGCGGCCGGGGATGCGGCCGCGCTGGTGGCCACCATCGATGGCATCGAGCCGGTCGGCAACGAAATCTTCGTCAACATGACCGCCGGCGGCCAGCCGCTGGTGATGCGCGTGGCGCCGCAGGCGCTGCCGAAGGTGGGCGAAACCATCGCCGTGGCGATCCATCCGCAGGGGCTGCATTTCTTCGATGCCGACAGCGGCGAGCGGTTGAACGCGGCCAACTGAGCGGGCGCGCCGACCAACCGTCGGCGGGGCATGCACGCATCGACCAACGGTCGATGCCTACCTGTCCGGGTGGTAGGTCACGATCGTTGGTCGTGACCGGGATACCGGCGGGGCATGCACGCATCGACCAACGGTCGATGTCTACCAATCCGGGCGGTAGGTCACGACCGTTGGTCGTGACCGCGATGCCGGCGGGGCACCTGCGCATCGACCAACGGTCGATGCCTACCGGGCCAGGCCGTCCAGCAGCGGCAGGTGCACTGCCTCAACGCCGTCCACGGACAAGGGGTCTGCCGCGATCTCCAGCGGCAGTACCGCCAAGGCCAGATCGCCGGCCACGCTGGCAATGGTGCCGATCGCCCCGCTGTTCTGCTGTACCTGTGCGCCGCTGGCGGTGCCGTCGGCCACCCGCATCAGCTGCAGGGCGCGCTTGGCCTTGCCCAGGAAATGGGTGCGCGCCACGATCTCCTGGCCCGGGTAGCAGCCCTTCTTGACGCTGTAACCGTTCAACCGGTCCAGCCCCAGCTGCTGCGGCGTCCATTGTTCGCGCTGGCCGGCGTCCAGGCGTGGCAGGCCATGGCGCAGGTCGGCCTGGCGCCAAGCCAGGGCGAAGGCCGCATCGTCGGGCGTCGCGGCGCCGTGCAGGGCGCCGATGCGCAGCGTGCGCGGCAGGGCGTCGCTGCCCAGATCCAGCTCCAGCGTCTCACCATCAACCGCGATTGCGCTGCCCGACGCCGCTTCCGGGGCAGTGAAGCTGCCGGCCACGCCCAGGTCCTGGCGTACCGCGATCCTGACCTTGCGGCGGAACACGAAACGCTGCAATTGCGAAGCAATCGCATCGGCATCGCCGTCGGCGAGCACCAGCAGCACCTGTTCCGGATCCACCCGAAGCAGCTGGAACACAGCAATGGTGCGGCCCTTGGCGTTCAACCAGGCGCTCCACTGCCAGTGCCGCAGGGGCAGGGCGGTGACGTCGCTGGAGAACTGGGCATGGGCAAACGCGGCCGCATCGGTGCCATCCAGGCTGAGCAGCTGGTGGCCGGGCAGGCGCGGATACGCGGGAAAATCGAGGGGCAGGTTGTCAGGCACGTGAACGGGGTCTAAAATTTGTGCGTTGCGAGAACACCCATGATAGGCCAAACAACCCCCACTCCAGAATCCGAACCCCAAGCCCCGCAGGTCGAACAGAAGCAGCCGCTTCCGCAGACCCCGGCGGTGCCTGTGGAAATCGGCGGCCGCGGCGGACTTGATCCGGTGCGGTATGGAGACTGGGAAAAAAACGGACGCTGCATCGATTTCTGATCAGCATTGAGCCAACGCGGCATTGCGCCGCCCAGCCGAGACAACGAGCCCAGCGAATGGCGACCCGAGAACGCCCCCTTTCCCCACACCTGCAGGTGTATCGCTGGCAGATCCAGATGGCCACCTCGATCCTGCATCGAGCCACCGGCATCTTTCTGTCTGTTGGAGCCCTGATCATCGCCGGCGGCCTGCTCGCCCTGATGATGGGCCCTGAATCCTGGAACTGCTTCACCGGCCATGCCGGCAGCTGGTACGGCAAGCTGTTCCTGTTCGCATGGACCTGGTCGTTCGCCTACCACCTGTGCAATGGCCTGCGCCACATCGTGCAGGACTTCGCGATCGGTTTCTCCATCCCCGCCTTCGTGCGCAGCAGCTGGATTTCGGTATTCGCTAGCCTGGTGCTCACCGCGCTGGTGTGGGCCTACGTGTTCGCCGGAGCCGCCGCATGAACAAGTTCCGTACCCCGCTCAAGAACGTGCGTGGCCTTGGCGCTGCCAAGACCGGTACCGAACACTTCGTGATGCAGCGGCTCACCGCCACCGCGCTGGTCGGGCTGACCGTGTGGTTCCTGGTGTTCGTGCTGAGCCTGATCGGCGCCGATTACGTGGCCGCCACCGAGGCGGTGTCCAAGCCGTGGAACGCGGTGCTGCTGGTCGGTTTCCTGGTGGCGATGTTCTGGCACGCCCAGCTCGGCCTGCAGGTCGTACTGGAAGACTACATCCACAACTCGCTGCTGGCCCTGGCGCTGCAGACCACGGTGAAGTTCATCGCCGTGCTCGGCGCGATCATCAGCGTGTTCGCGGTCGCCCGCATTGCGCTCGGCGTGGCCTGAGCCCAGGCACCAAGACAGGAATCCAGATTAGATGTCCGCTTACAAAATTACCGAACACAAGTACGACATGGTCGTGGTCGGCGCCGGCGGTGCCGGTCTGCGCGCCACGTTCGGTCTGGCGGCCAAGGGCCTGCAGACCGTCTGCCTGACCAAGGTCTTCCCGACCCGTTCGCACACCGTGGCCGCGCAGGGCGGTATTTCCGCCGCG
Source organism: Stenotrophomonas sp. KH_029 (assembly GCF_057839765.1). Taxonomy (NCBI): domain Bacteria; kingdom Pseudomonadati; phylum Pseudomonadota; class Gammaproteobacteria; order Lysobacterales; family Lysobacteraceae; genus Stenotrophomonas; species Stenotrophomonas sp. KH_029. The sequence goes on from NZ_CM174498.1 coordinate 1,654,286, forward strand.
CTGGGCAACATGGGCGAGGATGACTGGCGTTACCACTTCTTCGACACCATCAAGGGTTCGGATTGGCTGGGCGACCAGGACGCCATCGAGTACATGTGCCGCGAAGCGATTCCGGCCATCATCGAACTGGAACACTACGGCGTGCCGTTCAGCCGTACCGAAGAGGGCAAGATCTACCAGCGCCCGTTCGGCGGCATGACCACCAAGTACGGCGAAGGCCCGTCGGCGCAGCGTACCTGCGCGGCGGCCGACCGTACCGGCCACGCCATGCTGCACACGCTGTACCAGCAGTCGCTGGCGCACAACGCGCGCTTCATGATCGAGTACTTCGCGCTCGACCTGATCTTCGATGACGAAGGCGTCTGCCGCGGCGTGCTCGCGCTGGACATGGCCGACGGCTCGCTGCACCTGTTCCGCGCCCACGGCGTGGTGCTGGCCACCGGCGGCTACGGCCGCGCCTACTTCAGCGCCACCTCGGCCCACACCTGCACCGGCGACGGCGGCGGTCTGGTCATGCGTGCCGGCCTGCCGATGCAGGACATGGAGTTCGTGCAGTTCCACCCGACCGGTATCTACGGCGCGGGCTGCCTGATCACCGAAGGCGTGCGTGGCGAAGGCGGCATCCTGCGCAACAGCAACGGCGAGCGCTTCATGGAGCGCTATGCACCGCACTACAAGGATCTGGCTTCGCGCGACGTGGTGTCGCGTTCGATGACCATCGAGATCCGCGAAGGCCGCGGCGTCGGCGAGCACAAGGATCACATCCTGCTCGACCTGACCCACCTCGGCCCGGGCGTCATCGACGACAAGCTGCCGGGCATCGCCGAAAGCGCCCGCATCTTCGCCGGCGTGGACGTGCACAAGCAGCCGATCCCGGTCATTCCGACCGTGCACTACAACATGGGTGGCATCCCGACCAACTACCACGGCGAAGTCGTGCGCAAGGTCGGCGACAACCCCGATGCGGTGGTGCCGGGCCTGTACGCCATCGGCGAAGCGGCCTGCGTGTCGGTACATGGCGCCAATCGCCTGGGCTCGAACTCGCTGCTGGATCTGGTCGTGTTCGGCCGTGCGGTGGCCAACCGCTGCGCCGACACCATCAAGTCCGGCGCACCGCACAAGACCCTGCCGTCCGATGCCTGCGACAAGGCCCTGGGCCTGCTCGACAAGCTGCGTTACGCCAACGGCGACACCCCGACCTCGGTCATCCGCGATCGCATGCAGCGCACCATGCAGAACGACGCGGCGGTGTTCCGTACCAGCAAGACGCTGGAAGAGGGCTGCAGCAAGATGGCCGAGATCTTCGACTCCTTCCAGGACGTCAAGGTCTCCGACCGTTCGCTGGTGTGGAACTCGGACCTGATCGAAACCTACGAGCTGAACAACCTGCTGCTCAACGCGGTGGCGACGATCAACTCGGCCGAACAGCGCAAGGAAAGCCGCGGCGCGCATGCGCATGAGGACTTCCCGGACCGCGACGACGTCAACTGGCAGAAGCACACGCTGGTCAACGTCGACGAAAACGGCAAGTGCGAGTTCGACTACCGTCCGGTCCACATGTACACGCTCAGCAAGGACGTGGACGTCGTCCCGCCCAAGCCGCGCGTTTACTAAGAGACCTGCGGCATGACCTCCGTCCACGCAGCGCTCGCGACCGCCGCCCCCCGCACGGGTGGGGTGGCGCGTGCGCCGCTGGCCGGTGGTGTCGACTTCCTCATCTTCCGTGCTACCCGCGCCTGCTCCGCAGCGCGAGCCGCCTGAGCCAACGAGAACAGCCATGGCCGAGTTTTCCCTCCCCAAGAATTCCAAGATCGGAAAGGGCAAGCACTTCCCCGCCCAGACCGGTGCGAAGAACACCCGCACCTTCAAGATCTACCGCTGGAGTCCCGACGACGACAGCAATCCGCGCACCGATACGTATGAGATCGATCTGGACGCCTGCGGCCCGATGGTCCTGGACGCGCTGATCAAGATCAAGAACGAGATCGATCCGACCCTGACCTTCCGCCGTTCGTGCCGCGAGGGCATCTGCGGTTCGTGCGCGATGAACATCGACGGCACCAACACGCTGGCCTGCACCCGCGCGATTGCCGATTGCGGCAAGGCCGAAGTGCCGATCTACCCGCTGCCGCACATGAGCGTGGTCAAGGATCTGGTGCCGGACCTGACCCATTTCTACGCGCAGTACGCCTCGATCAAGCCGTGGATCCGTACCCAGACCCCGCCGCCGCCGGACCGCGAGCGCCTGCAGTCGCCGGAAGACCGCAAGAAGCTGGACGGCCTGTACGAGTGCATCCTGTGCGCGTGCTGCTCGACCAGCTGCCCGAGCTACTGGTGGAACGGCGAGCGTTACCTGGGCCCGGCCATCCTGCTGCAGGCCTACCGCTGGATCATCGACTCGCGCGATGAAGACACCGGTGCGCGCCTGGACGAGCTGGAAGACCCGTTCAAGCTGTACCGCTGCCACACCATCATGAACTGCTCGCGCACCTGCCCGAAGGGCCTGAACCCGGCGCTGGCCATTGCCGAGATCAAGAAGCTGATGATGGCGCGCCGCGCCTGATCCAGGTGTGTCCTGTAGCGTCACGCCATGCGTGGCCCTGCAAAATGACCGAAACGGCAGAGCCGCGCCCCAGCATTGTTGGGGCGCCTTGCTGATCGGCGCATCGCCATGCGCCCATGCGTGCCCGCGTAACCCGCGGCACCGCTTTACGCCATCAAAGGAGCCCCACCGATGGACGAAGCCACCGAACTGAAGAAGCTGCGCTGGCGCTGCCGGCGCGGCATGCGCGAGCTGGACCAGCTGTTCGGCCGTTACCTGGACCGCTGCTGGCTGCAGGCACCTACCGAAGAACGCGAGGTTTTCCTGTTCCTGCTGGAAAGCGAGGACGATAGGTTGTGGCGTTGGTTCATGGGTTACGAGGAATGCCCGCATGCCCAGCCCGCCGCACTCATCGCCAGGATCCGCGCCCTGCCGGCTTGAATGGCGCCCGTCGCGCTGGCAATGCGGCGCGCAGCTGCTGATCACCGCGCTGGCGCCGTGGGCGCTGTACGCCAGCGCGCTGCCCCGCGCCTGGTGGTGGCCGGCCTCGCTGCTGGCGGTGGCCGGCGGCGGCCTGCAGGCGTGGCGCTACTGGCGCCAACCGGCCCTGGCCATCGTCATTGCGCCCGGCCCGGCCCCGGCGCGGGTCGCCGGCCAGGCGGTCCAGGACCTGCAGCTGTCCGATCGCGGGGTGCTGCTGCAGCTTGGCTGGCGGCAGGGCGGACGCCGCCGCTGGCGGCTGTTCTGGCCCGATACGCTGGCCCCGGGGCGCCGACGTGAACTGCGACTGGCCGTGCGTGCACACTGCATTTCCCGTTCACGGCCGGCAGTGGCACCATAGCCTGAATCGTCCGGCGCACCTGCATGTTCAAACCCATACCTGTTTCAATCGGGCTGCGCTACCTGCGCGCCAAACGCCGCAATGGCTTCATCTCCTTCATTTCGATGGCCTCCATCCTCGGCATCGCGCTGGGCGTGACCGTGCTGATCACCACCCTGGCGGTGATGAGCGGGTTCCAGAAGGAGATCCGCGACCGCCTGCTGCAGATGACCGCCCATACCACCATCACCAGCGACGGCGCGCCGATGTCCGACTGGCAGCGTGCGGTGGACGTGGCCAAGCGCGATCCGCGCGTGTCCGGCGCGGCGCCCTACATCGAGATCCAGGGCATGCTCAGCGGCCCGCGCGTGCAGGGCGCGATCGTGCAGGGCATCGACCCGGCGCTGGAGCCGGGCGTGTCGGTGATCAACCAGAAGATCAAGAAGGGCAGCTTCGACAGCCTCACCCCGGGCAGCTACAACCTGCTGGTCGGCCAGGAACTGGCGATCTGGCTGGGCGTGGAGGTCGGCGACACCGTGCTGGTGACCCTGGCCGAAGTGCAGGGCACCCCGGTCGGGGCGATGCCGCGGCTGAAACGCTTCACCGTCAGCGGCATCTTCGAGGCCGGTTACAACGAAATCGACCGCGGCGTGGCCTACGCCAACATGGACGACCTGGAGCGCGTGCTGCGCATGGACGGGGTCACCGGCGTGCGCCTGAAGCTGCACGACATGGACAAGGCGCTGGAGGTGGGCGTGGACCTGGCCCACCGCCTGGGCGGTGCCTACCGGGTCAGCGACTGGACCCAGCAGAACGCCAACCTGTACCACTCGCTGCGCATGGAAAAGGTGGTGATGGGCATCCTGCTGTCGCTGATCATCGCCATGGGTGCGTTCAACCTGGTGTCCTCGCAGGTCATGCTGGTCACCGACAAGCAGGCCGACATCGCCATCCTGCGCACGCTGGGGCTGACCCCGGGCGGGGTGATGCAGGTGTTCATGGTGCAGGGCTCGCTGATCGGTATCTTCGGCACCGTGCTCGGCGTGGTCGGCGGCATCACCCTGACCTTGAACCTGGAGCGGATCCTGGGCGCGATCGAGAGCGTATTCAACGTCAAGCTGCTGCCCGAGGATGTGTATTACATCACCGGCCTGCCCACCGACATGCAGACCCCGGACATCGTCATCATCACCCTGATCGCCCTGGCCATGAGTTTCCTGGCCACCCTGTACCCCGCGTGGCGCGCCGCCCGCACCCAGCCGGCGGAGGCCCTGCGCTATGAATGAGCCGATGCAGCATGGCGATGAAGTGATCCGCGCCGAGGCACTGGCCAAGACCTATGCCGAAGGCCGCATGCGCACCCCGGTGTTCAACGGCTTGTCGCTGAGCGTGACGGCCGGGGAGACGGTGGCGATCATCGGTGCCTCCGGCGCCGGCAAGAGCACCCTGCTGCACCTGCTGGGCGGGCTGGACACGCCCACCGCCGGCGAGGTGTTCGTGGCCGGCCAGGCCATGTCCGGCCTGTCGGACAGCCAGCGCGGCAAGCTGCGCAACCAGGCGCTGGGCTTTGTGTACCAGTTCCACCACCTGCTGCCGGAGTTCACCGCGCTGGAAAACGTGATGATGCCGGTGCTGCTCGGCGGCGACAGCGTGCCCGCCGCGTCCACGCGCGCCCGCGCGCTGCTGGAGTCGGTGGGGCTGGGCCACCGCATGGACCACAAGCCGGGCGAACTGTCCGGTGGCGAGCGCCAGCGCGCCGCCGTCGCCCGTGCGCTGGTCAACCGCCCGGCCTGCGTGCTCGGCGATGAGCCCACCGGCAACCTGGACGACAAGACCGCCGCGACGGTGTTCGAGCTAATGCTGGAACTCAACCGCGCCCACCACACCAGCCTGGTGCTGGTGACCCACGACCGCAGCCTGGCGCGCAAGCTGGACCGCGTGCTGGAACTGCGCGAAGGGCGCCTGCACGCGCTGGCCCACAGCCAGGTCTGAGCTGGGCGCTGAATGGCCGGCGGCGGCCCGTCGCCGGCGTTGCCGCAAGGGTGCATGATCGCGGCAGTCATCCCGTTGGAGGCGCCATGAAGACACTGATTGCCACCGCCGCGCTGTGCCTGACCCTGGCCGCCTGCGCCACCACCGGCCGGCTCACCGATGAACAGCGGTTGGCCCTGTACCGGGCCCACGCCGGCCCGCCGCAGGACAGCCTGCAGTACTTCCACTCGCTCAATGGCTGGACCGCGCTGGGCGACAGCGCGCTGGCGGTGTGGACCAAGCCCGGCGAGGCGTTCCTGCTGGAACTGCGTGGGCCGTGCCAGGGGCTGGACTATGCCCCGGCGATCGGCCTGACCAGCCAGATGGGGCGGGTCTCGGCGCGTTTTGACAAGGTGCTGGTGCGCGACCCGACCGCCGGCCCGATGAACATGCCGTGTTTCATCGGCAGCATCCGCAAACTGGACGTCAAGGCACTGCGCGCTTCGGAACAGGAGCTGCGCCAGGCGCAGTTGCAGGAGCGCGAAGAAGGGCAGCCTGCGCCCGGAAAATGACCGCCGCGCGCAACCGGTAGTGCCGGCCGCTGGCCGGCTCCCTGGAACCGGCCATCATGCGCGTACCGACCAACGGTCGGTACCTACCCGCATCGGTGTGGGGCGCACGCATACGCGGTAGATACCGACCGTTGGCCGGCATGCATACGGCGGTAGGTACCGACCGTTGGTCGGTACGCATGCGTCGGTATGCGCGTGGCGCGATCAGGCTTCCGGGACGAACCCGGCCGGTGCCTCGGCGCCGCCGCCGAACAGGTATTTCTCCAGTTCCGCTTCCAGGAACGCGCGGTGCTGCGGGTCGCGCGGCGACAGCCGGTTTTCGTTGATCAGCATGGTCTGGTGCGCCAGCCACTTGCTCCAGGCGCTCTTGCCGATCTGGTTGAAGATGCGCTGGCCCAGCTCGCCGGGATAGGGCACGAAGTCCAGGCCTTCGGTGTCGCGTTGTTCGTACTGGCAGAAGACGGTGCGGGGCATGCGGTCTACTCGGAATCGTTCGGGGATGCTGCACCGCGCATTGTACGGCGCTTGGCCGCGCGGGGCGGCGCGCCACTGTCGAGCAGCTTGCGGATCGGCGCAGGCAGGCCCAGCGTGGCCAGCGCATCGGCATCGGCCCAGCGCAGGGCGGGGTCTTCCACGCGCAGACCGTGGACCCGGCGCACCAGCACCTGCAGGTGCAGCCGGTAATGGCTGAAGGTGTGCTGCAGCACCGGCAGCGGCTCGGCGTCTTCCAGCGAACCGTCGATGTGTGCATCGAACCAGTCCTGCAGTGCGCTGCCGCTGTCGGCCTGCGGCAAGGTCCACAGTTGCGCCCAGATGCCGGTGTCCGGCCGCTTCTGCAGCAGGATGCGGCCGTGCGCATCGCGCAGCAGCAGCGCGGTGGCTTCGCGTTCGGGCAGGGTCTTGCTCGGTTTGGCGGTGGGCAACTGGTCCGCGCGGCCGTCGCGGCGCGCCACGCAGTCGTGCTGCAGCGGGCAGATCACGCAGGCGGGCCGGCTGCGCGTGCAGACGGTGGCGCCCAGATCCATCTGCGCCTGGGTGTAATCGGCCAGGCGCGCGTCGGGCACGCGCTGCACGTGCGCGTCGGCCAGCGCCCACAGTACCTTTTCCACCGCCGGCAGCCCGGGAAAGCCATCGATGCCATGGTAGCGGGTGAGCACGCGCTTGACGTTGCCGTCCAGGATCGCGAAGCGGTCGTTCCAGGCCTGGCTGAGGATCGCCCCGGCGGTGCTGCGGCCGATCCCGGGCAGGGCGTGCAGCGCGTCGAAATCACGTGGCAACTCGCCGCCGTGCAGTTCGACGCAGCGTTGCGCGGCCGCATGCAGGTTGCGCGCGCGGGCGTAGTAGCCCAGCCCGGCCCACTGGGCCATCACCGCATCGTTGCTGGCTGCGGCCAGGTCGGGCAGGGTCGGGAACACCTGCAGGAATTTCAGGAAGTACGGAATGACCGTGGCGACCTGGGTCTGCTGCAGCATGATCTCCGACAGCCAGACCCGGTACGGTGCGCGGGGATGCTGCCAGGGCAGGTCATGCCGGCCGTGGCCGTCGAACCACGCCAGCAGCCGCGCGACGAAGGCATCGTCGGTCGGCAATGGGGCGCTGGCGTGAGGCTGGCGGGTCATGCAGGTTCCGGACGGAAGGGTAGAGCCACGCCGTGCGTGGCTGCGTCGGCAATCGGATGCACCGGGGATGAAGCAGCCACCCATGGGGTGGCTCTACCGGCGCACGCGTTGTCTGATCAGGCGCCCAGCGCTTCGGGCAACAGTGCGTCGACGAAGGCTTCCGGGTCGAACACGCGCAGGTCTTCGGGGCGCTCGCCAATGCCGCAGTAACGGATCGGAATGCCGAATTCGCGGGCCAGCGCGAACACCACCCCGCCCTTGGCGGTGCCGTCCAGCTTGGTCACCACCAGGCCGGTCACGGTGACTGCGGCATGGAACTGGCGCAGTTGCGACAGCGCGTTCTGGCCGGTGGTGCCGTCGATCACCATCAGCACTTCGTGCGGGGCGGTCGGGTCGATCTTGCCCAGTACGCGGCGGATCTTGCCCAGTTCGTTCATCAGCCCGGCCTGGGTATGCAGGCGGCCGGCGGTATCGGCGATCAGCACCTGGGTGCCGCGCGCCTTGCTGGCCTGCAGGGCGTCGAAGGCCACCGAGGCGGCATCGGCGTTCTGCCCCTGGGCGACCACGGCTACGCCATTGCGTTCACCCCAGGCCTGCAGCTGGGCCACGGCGGCGGCGCGGAAGGTGTCGCCGGCGGCCAGCATCAAGCTGTGGCCGTCGTCCTTGAAACGCTTGGCCAGCTTGCCGATGGTGGTGGTCTTGCCGACCCCGTTGACGCCCACGGTGAGCACCACGAAGGGCTTGGCGGCCGGGTCGATCCGCAGCGGCTTGGCGACCGGTTGCAGGATGGCGATCAGTTCGCCGCGCAGCGCGGCCAGCAGCGCGTTGGCATCGGCGAACTCGCGTGCCTTCATGCGCTTGCGCAGGCTTTCCACCAGCGCGGTGGTGGCGCCGACGCCGACGTCGGCGGTGATCAGTGCCGTTTCCAGCTCGTCCAGCAGGTCGTCGTCGAGCTTGGGGTTGCGCGAGAACAGGCCGCCGAAGCTGCGCGCGATCACGCTGTTGCGCAGGCGGTCGCGCCAGCCGGTCTTGCCCGGGGCGGCCGGCACGGTGCTGTCCTGGGCGGCGTCGGGCAGGGGCTGGGCCGCTTCCTGGGTGACGGCGCTGGCGACCAGGACCGGTGGCGGCAAGGGCGCGGCGATGGGCTCTGCAACCCCCAGGGGTTCTGCAACCACCAGGGGCGCCGGGGCGGGCGCCATGGCAGCGGCCGTATCGGGCACGGCGACCGGGGCCAAGGCAGGCGCGGCCACAGGTGCCGCGACTTCGGCCGCGATCGGCGACGCTGCGACGGCAGCGGCAGGCGCATCGACCGGCGCCGTCGGGCCGTCCTGACTGGCCTGCGGGAACGCCGCGGCCAGCTCTTCAGCCGAGTAGTGCTGGGTCTTGGGCGCGTCCTGCGGAGCGTCCTGGGGCTTTTTGCGACGGAAGAAACTGAGCATTGGATTCGGCGCTGAAATCAGGGGGATATGCTACCACTGCGCCCTGCGCTGGCAGGCCGGGCTAAAGGCTGGCGCACGCTGGCCGCTAACGGATGTGAACAGCCGCGTCATGCGATGCGGCCCTTGCAGCGTGGAGCGTGCCACCGTGAACGTGATGTCCATCGCCGGTTCGGGCCTGTACGCCGCCCGCCTGGGGGCGCAGGCCGCCGCAGCGAACGTGGCGCGTTTGCCGGTGGCCGGCGCGCCACGGATCGGCGTTGCCCAGTCCCCGGTTGCCGGCGGCGGGGTGGCGGCCGGTCTGGTCGCACTGCCACCCGATCCGTCGGCCCCGGTGTCGGATCTGGTTGCGGCAAAGGAAGCGGCGCTGGCGTTTTCGGCCAATGCGGTGCTGATCCGTCGCAGCGACCAGATGCTGGGCGCGTTGTTGGACGTGCGCGTCTGAACGCGGCGTCTGGCTGCCACCGGTAATGTGGATCCTGCCCGCCGACGGTAGTGCCGGCCGCTGGCCGGCTCCTGGGAACCCATGGTGATGCGAGGAGCCGGCCAGCGGCCGGCACTACCGGGCCCGCCGGGCGCCACCGGGGGTCGGCGCCCGGGCTGTGTCGCCTTACGCCGACAATTCCAGCAACAGCTTGTTGAGCCGGCGCACATACGCGGCCGGGTCCTTCAGGGTGTCGCCGGCAGCCAGGGCGGCCTGGTCGAACAACACCCGGCTCAGGTCGTCGAAGCGCGCGGCATCGGCTTCCTGGTCGAGCTTGCCGATCAGCGGGTGGCCCGGGTTGAACTCGAACACCGGCTTGCTGTCGGGCACCTTCTGCCCGCTGGCTTCCAGGATCTGGCGCATCTGCAGGCCCAGGTCCTGTTCGCCGATGGCCAGGATCGCCGGGGAGTCGGTGAGGCGGTGCGAGACGCGCACATCGGCCACGTCCTCGCCAAGCGCACTCTTGATGCGCTCGACCAGGCCCTGCTTGTCCTTGGCGGCCGCTTCCTGCGCCTGCTTGTCTTCGGCGCTTTCCAGCGCGCCAAGATCGAGGTCGCCGCGGGCGACGTCGGTGAACGACTTGCCGTCGAACTCGGTCAGGTAGCCCATCAGCCATTCGTCGATGCGGTCGGTGAGCAGCAGGACCTCGATGCCCTTCTTGCGGAACACTTCCAGGTGCGGGCTGTCCTTGACCTGGGTGTGGCTGTCGCCGGTCAGGAAATAGATCTTGTCCTGGCCCTCGATCATGCGGCCGATATAGTCGGCCAGCGACACGCTGGGCTCGCCGCTGGCCTCATGGGTGGAGGCAAAGCGCAGCAGGCCGGCGATCTTCTCGCGGTTGCCATAGTCTTCGGCGGGGCCTTCCTTGAGTACCTGGCCGAACTGCTTCCAGAAACCGGCATAGACGTCCGGCTTGTCCTTGGCCAGCTTGTCCAGCATGTCCAGCGAGCGCTTGGTCAGCGCCGACTTCATCGAGTCGATCACCGGGCCGGACTGCAGGATTTCGCGCGAGACGTTCAGGGAGAGGTCGTTGGAGTCGACCACGCCCTTGATGAAGCGCAGGTACAGCGGCAGGAACTGCTCGGCCTGGTCCATCACGAACACGCGCTGGACGTAGAGCTTCAGGCCCTTGGGCGCGTCGCGGTGGTACAGGTCGAACGGCGCATGGCCGGGGACATACAGCAGGGAGATGTACTCGAGCTTGCCTTCGACCTTGTTGTGGCTCCAGGCCAGCGGGTCCTGGTGGTCGTGGGCGGCGTGCTTGTAGAACTCCTGGTACTCGGCATCGGTGATCTCGGTGCGCGGGCGGGTCCACAGCGCGCTGGCGCGGTTGACCGTTTCCCATTCGACCGCGGCCGGGGCGTCCTCGCCGTGGTGTTCCTTGACCATCTGGATCGGCAGGCCGATGTGGTCGGAGTATTTCTTGATGATGCCGCGCAGGCGCCAGCCATCGGCGAAGTCGTGCTGGTCGTCCTTGAGGTGCAGGACGATGCGGGTGCCGCGTTCGGGCTTGTCGATGGGCGCGACGTCGAACTCGCCTTCGCCGCGCGAGGACCAGTGCACGCCGTCGCTGGCGGGCAGGCCGGCGCGGCGGGAATAGACGTCGACCTGGTCGGCGACGATGAAGGCGCTGTAGAAGCCGACGCCGAACTGGCCGATCAGCTGGGAGTCCTTTTTCTGGTCGCCGGACAGCTGGCGCAGGAAGTCGCCGGTGCCGGACTTGGCGATGGTGCCCAGGTGGGCGATGGCGTCGTCACGGCTCATGCCGATGCCGTTGTCGTCGATGGTCAGGGTGTGGGCATCGGCATCGAAGCTGATGCGGATGCGGATGCGCAGGTCGCCGTCGCCTTCGAGCAGGTCCGGCCGGGTCAGTGCTTCGAAGCGCAGCTTGTCGGCGGCGTCGGCGGCATTGGAGATCAGCTCGCGAAGGAAGATTTCCTTGTTGGAGTACAGCGAGTGGATCATCAGCTGCAGCAGTTGCTTGACTTCGGTCTGGAAGCCCAGGGTTTGTTTTGCGGTCTGCTCGGTCATGGGTGGCGATGCTCCTTGGACGATGCCGCGCCCGGCGCGGCGGCTGGCTCAAGGGGTAGGGGTGGATTGTCCCGAATTCAAGAGCATCGCCAGAAGCCAAGACCGAATCCAAAGCAGAAGCGCGGCGCCTGCCTGTGTGCGTGGGAGTCCGGCGGGACCGCACCCCCGCCGGACTCTGTCAGGCGCGCGTGCCATGCGGGTAGAGCCACGCCATGCGTGGTTGTTTCCCGGTCCGGCACCGGGCCGTTTGGTGGAGACGATGGCCGGACCGCCTAGAATGGCAGCCTGAACTGCCTGACCTTGGTGCCCATGACCCGCTTCTGCCCGTTCGACTCTTCCGCTCTTTCCTCCCGGAGCTGCGCATGAAGCCGCGTCAGCCGCTTGCGCCAGCGATGGGCCAGGTGCGGATCATCGGTGGCAAGTGGCGCGGGACCAAACTGCCGGTGCCGCTGTCGCCGGGGCTGCGGCCAAGCAGCGACCGGGTGCGCGAGACGCTGTTCAACTGGTTGATGCCGCGGATCGGCGGGGCGCGGGTGCTGGACCTGTTCGCCGGCAGCGGCGCGCTGGGGCTGGAGGCGGTGTCGCGCGGGGCCGGGCAGGCCACGCTGGTGGAACGGGATGCGGCATTGGCCCGTCAACTGCGCGAGTCGGTGGCCAGGCTGGGCGCCCAGGGGCAGGTCGAGGTGGTCCAGGCCGATGCGCTGCAGTGGCTGGGCCAGCGGCCGGCGGGATTGGCCGATATCGTGTTCGTCGACCCGCCGTTCGCGGCCGGACTCTGGAATGAGGTGCTGGCCGGGCTGGGGCCGCATCTGGCCACCGATGCCTGGCTGTACCTGGAGGCGCCGGCCGGGCAGGCGCCGCCGGTGCCGGCGCCGTGGCTGCTGCACCGTGAAGGCGGTACCCGCGAGGTGCGTTTTGCCCTGTACCACCGCGCCACTGCTACACTTTCACCAGACCTAAACGCGTAGCTTCCGCATGACCGTGGCCAACCGCCGCATTGCCGTGTATCCGGGCACCTTCGATCCGATCACCAACGGTCACATCGACCTGGTGAACCGGGCCGCGCCATTGTTCGAGAAGGTCGTGGTGGGCGTGGCGCAGAGCCCGTCCAAGGGCCCGACGCTGCCGCTGGAGCTGCGCGTGCAGCTGGCGCGCGATGCGCTGGGCCACAACCGCAACGTGGAAGTGATCGGTTTCGATACCCTGCTGGCGCATTTCGTGCGCTCGGTGCAGGGCGGCATCCTGCTGCGCGGGCTGCGCGCGGTGTCCGATTTCGAGTACGAATTCCAGATGGCGAGCATGAACCGCCATCTGATCCCGGAGGTCGAGACCCTGTTCCTGACCCCCGCCGAGCAGCACAGCTTCATTTCGTCTTCGCTGGTCCGGGAGATCGCCCGCCTGGGCGGCGATGTGTCCGGTTTCGTGCCCTCGGCCGTGCTTGAAGCACTGCGCAGGGTGCGGGAAGCGAAGACGGCGCAGTCGTAACCCCTGTCAGACCCATACATACCAAGAATCACCAAGGGAGGAATTCCATGAACAACACCATGCGTGCCATGTTGATCGCGTCGTTCGCGCTGGCCTTCACCGCCTGCAAGAAGGAAGAGGCCGCCCCGGTCGCCGAAGCCCAGCAGGCGCTGGTCGCCCCGGACGCCAACGACGATGCCGGCTGGAAGAAGTACCTGCAGGCGGTGGCCGTGCAGAACATGGGCAACATCAGCAACAGCCCGTTCCTGTACTACCTCTCGCCCGAATCGGATCCGGAATTCGCCGCCAAGTACGAGCGCCAGGTCGAAAGCGCCACCCAGGCCGTGGCCCGTGGCATCCAGCCGGGCAACATGCTGGCCTTCGGTTCGTCGGCGTCGGCGAAGATGGCCGACATGATCCAGGCCGTGTTCAAGGACGTGCCCGCCGATTCGATGAAGGGCGTGCGCGTGGTGTTCATCGGCCAGGCCGCTGACAACGCCCGCGTGCAGTCCATCGTGCAGCCGACCGGCGCCGAGTACATCTTCGTAGAAGCCAAGTAACCCGTGCAGTGGCGGCCGCGCCCTGGCGCGGCCCGGGCGGCTTCCGGCAGGAGGCCGCCGATGACCGGCCCGCGCGCCCGCGCAGGCCGGTTTTCATCCGCCGGCGCGGGCGTGGAGCAATAACGCCATGTCGCTGAAAATCAATGAGCTCTGCGTCAACTGCGACGTCTGTGAGCCGGCCTGTCCCAACCAGGCCATCTCGATGGGTGAAACCATCTACGTGATCGATCCGGCCCGCTGCACCGAGTGCGTGGGACACTTCGACGAACCCCAGTGCGTGGTCGTCTGCCCGGTGGAATGCATCGATCCGGATCCTGACATCCCCGAAACCCAGGACGCCCTGCTGGCCAAGCTGTACGGGCTGCAGCGCGACCATCCCGAACTTTATGCGGAGCCCCCATCCGAATGAACATGCGCTCGCCTCGTTGGTTGCTGCTCGTCCTGCTGTGGTCGCCGGCGGCCTGGTCCGCTGGCGCCGCCCCGGCCACCCTGGCCCAGCACCCCGATGGCGCGGCCATTGCCAGCGGCCATCGGCTGGCCACCGAGGCCGGCATGGAGATCCTGGCCAAGGGCGGCAATGCCTTCGATGCGGCCGTGGCGGTGTCCTCGGTGCTGTCGGTGGTCGAGCCGATCAGCTCGGGCCTGGGCGGCGGCGGGTTCTTCCTGCTGCACGATGCGAAAACCGGCAAGGACGTGATGCTCGACGCGCGCGAAACCGCGCCGCAGTCCGCCACGCCGGAAGCCTTCCTGGACAAGCAGGGCGGCCTTGACCGCGACCGCTCGGTCAACGGCGCCTGGTCGGCCGGCATTCCCGGGCTGCCGGCGGCGTTGGTGGAGCTGTCCTCCAAACACGGCAAGCTGCCGCTGCGCACCTCGCTGGGGCCGGCGATCCGCATCGCCGCCGACGGCTTCCCGGTGTATGCGCGCATGGCCCGCGGCTACGCCTCGCGCCGCGAGGTGATGGAGCGTTACCCCGGAACCCGCGAAGTCTACCTGCGCAACGGCAAGCCGATCGCCGAGGGCGACCTGTTCCGCCAGCCGGAACTGGCGGCCACCCTGGAACGCCTGGCCGACCAGGGCTTCGACGGCTTCTACCGTGGCCAGACCGGCAAGCTGCTGCTGGCCGGGGTCAAGCAGGCCGGCGGCAAGTGGACCGCCGAGGAACTGGCCGGCTACCGGGTCAAGCTGCGCGAGCCGATCGTGTTCAACTACCGCGACTGGAAGATCACCACCGCCTCGCCGCCGTCGTCGGGCGGTATCGCGCTGGCCTCGATGCTGCAGATCCTGGAAGGCTGGGACCTGAAGTCGATGGATGCCGCGCACCGTACCCACCTGGTGGTCGAAGCGATGCGCCGCGCCTACCGCGACCGCACCTTCTTCCTGGGCGACCCGGACTTCGTGCAGGTTCCGCAGAAGGTGCTGGCCAGCAAGGACTACGCCCAGGGCCTGCGCGCCACCATCCACCCGGAAAAGGCGACCCCCAGCGACCTGCTGTCGGGCAATCCAACCCCGCTGGAAGATGACGAAACCACCCATTTTTCGATCATCGACCGCGACGGCAACCGCGTCGGCGCCACCCAGACCGTCAACCTGCTGTACGGCTCGGGCCTGATTCCGCCCGGTACCGGCGTGCTGCTCAACAACGAGATGGACGACTTCGCGCTCAAGCCGGGCACGCCCAACGCGTTCGGGGTGATGGGCTATGCCGCCAATGCGCCCAAGCCGGGCAAGCGCATGCTCAGTTCGATGACCCCGGCCTTCATGGAGTCGGCCGACAAGGTAGTGGTGCTGGGCACCCCGGGTGGCAGCCGCATCATCACCATGGTGCTGCTGGGCATCCTCGGCTATGACGATGGCCTGGATGCACAGCAGGTGGCCGCGCTGCCGCGTTACCACCACCAGTGGCTGCCGGACCTGATCGAGGCCGAAAACGGTGCCTTCGATGCCGGCACCGTCAAACAGCTGCAGGCGATGGGCCACAAGATCGACCTGCCCGGCGACAGCGCCGCCGGCGGCCGCGGGTCCAGCCACGTCTGGGGCAACCTGCAGACGGTGGAATGGAACCGCCGCAGCAACGTGCTCAGCGGCGGCAGCGACCCGCGCAACCCGGTAGGCAGCGCCGCGGTCAGGTAACAATCGAAATCCCGCCCGCAAGGCGGGATTTTCGTTACAGGTGCCGCCACGCCTAGCGAATATTTAACGCGTATCGCCGGATAATTTGCCGATGAAACTATGGTCGATACACGGCAACACACAGAAACTCGATGGCGGTGCGATGTTCGGCAATGCCCCGCGCGCGGTCTGGGAAAAATGGGCGGCGCCGGATGACCTGAACCGGATCGAGCTGGCGTGCCGGGCCCTGCTGGCCAGCCCGCTGGCGGGCAAGACGGTGCTGTTCGAGACCGGGATCGGCGCGTTCTTCGAGCCGAAACTGCGCGATCGCTATGGCGTGCAGGAATCGCGCCACGTATTGATGGAGTCGTTGCGCGAAGCCGGCTTCGAGCATGAGGATATCGACGTGGTGGTGCTCAGCCACCTGCATTTCGATCATGCCGGCGGCTTGCTGGCGCAGTGGAGCGAAGGCCGCAGCCCCGAGTTGCTGTTCCCCAATGCCACCTTCCTGGTCGGTGCCGAGCACTGGCAGCGCGCCCTGCACCCGCATCCGCGCGACCGTGCCAGCTTCATTCCCGAACTGCCGGGCCTGCTGCAGGCCAGCGGCCGGCTGGAGATCGTCCAGGGCCCGTATTCCAGGGCGCTGGGCCGCAGCGTGCGCTTCAGTTTCAGCGACGGGCATACCCCGGGCCTGATGCTGGCCGAGATCGTCGGGCCCCAGGCGGCCGACGGCCAGCCACGCGGCGGGGTGGTGTTCTGCGCCGACCTGATCCCGGGCCGGTCGTGGGTGCACGTGCCGATCACCATGGGCTACGACCGCAACGCCGAACTGCTGATCGACGAGAAGCGCAGCTTCCTGGAAGACAAGCTCGCCCGCAACGTCCATCTGTTCTTCACCCATGACCCGCAGTGCGCGTTGGCCCAGGTGGCCCGCGATGACAAGGGGCGCTTTGGCACCATCCACGAACTGGGCGAATTGAAGGCGCGCGCGCTGGCGTAAGGCTGCCGGCGGGTTTCATCCACGCATGGCGTGGATCTACGCATCGGATGTGAAACCGTACCCATGCCATACATGCATGACCGGAAGCCCAGGTCGCCGATAGATCCACGCCACGCGTGGATGGCGGGATGCACGGTGTACCCCGCGCCTGCGCTCAATGCGCCTTCAAACACCCGCTCATGAACGTCTTGCGCGCATCGCCGGCCAGTTTCTTCGCGGCGGCATCGGCGTTGCAGGACTTCATGCGCTCCTGCGGCGTGCTCGCCACCGGGGCGGGGCCACTCAGGCACGCCTTCTGCGCGGTCTTGTAGTCCTCGCCGGTCTTGCCTTTGTTCTTGGCCGAGCAGTCGGCCATGCGCTGTTGCTGCGGCGTGGCCGCACTGGCGATCAGGGGGCTGCCGAGCAGCAGCAGGCAGGCCAGCAGGGACAGGGTCTTCATGACGCAGCTCCACGCACGGGGTGAGGATGCGCGCAGCTTCCTCCCGGGCATGGCTAAACCATGTGAAGCAGCGGCGGCCGGTGGCGGCCGTCGCTGCAGACGCCGGGGTCAACCGACCACGCGGGTGCCGAAGATGCGGTCGCCGGCATCGCCCAGGCCGGGCAGGATGTAGCCCTTGTCGTTGAGCTGGGCATCGATCGCGGCGGTGAAGATCTCCACGTCCGGGTGCACCGCCTGCACGGCAGCGATGCCCTCCGGTGCGGCGACCAGGAAGATGCCCTTGATGCGGCGCGCACCGGCGCGCTTGAGCATGTCGATGGTGGCGATCAGGGTGCCGCCGGTGGCCAGCATCGGGTCCAGGATCAGCGCATCGCGCTCTTCCAGGCGGCCGGTCAGGCGCTCGAAGTACGGCACCGGCTGCAGGGTTTCCTCGTCGCGCTGCAAGCCGACCACGCTGACCCGCGCGGCCGGGATCAGCGACAGCACGCCGCCGAGCATGCCCAGCCCGGCGCGCAGGATCGGCACCACGGTGATCTTGGCGCCAGCGATGCGCTGCACCGTCACCGGACCGGCCCAGCCGGCCATGGTGTGGGCTTCGGTATCCAGGTCGGCGGTGGCCTCGTAGGCCAGCAGGCCCCCCAGCTCATTGGCCAGTTCGCGGAAATCCTTGGTACTCAGCGACGCGTCGCGCATCAGGCCGATCTTGTGCTGCACCAGCGGATGGCGCACTTCGACGATTTTCATGGGGAGGGCAACGAAGAGGGGAGATGCCTAGTGTGCCGCAACGCCCAACCGAAGCCAAAAGCCAGTGGATGCCCGCCGGCGTTTGGCTGTTCATTGATGTGAGAGAACGCCGATTACGCAAGGTAGGCATATCAACGGCGGCCGTGCGGTAGCACGACGGCTTGCTCATCCGCATACGGCCATCCATGCAGGGGAGGGCAGGCAGCCCCATGCGGGACTGTCGAAAACAAGGGGCCGGCGCATGCGCCGGACGGGCTGGGCAGGACGCCCAGCCCCGGCCTTGCCGAATGCGCAGGAAAGCGCATGCGAGCAAGTTTTCGCCAAGCCTACACGGACGTATTTACGGCGTGTCCCGCATGGGGCTGCCTGTCCTCCCCTCCCGCAGGAGATCGAGACGCTGCACTTCGCCTTAGATCTTCAGTGAGGTTGCCGGCCAGCGGCCGGCACTACCGGAATAGGGCTGGAGGTCACGCCATACCCCCGGTGTCATGCCCATGCAACCTGCCGGACATAACGTGCTGACCCAATCTTTACACCGTTGGGGAAACCGTGCACAAGAAGACCTCGTTGGGGCTGGCCATCAGCCTGTCGTTGCTGGTCATGACCAGTCCGTCCGCCTTCGCCGCCGAGGCGTTGGCCACCAGTGCAGCGGCCAGCGGCAATGCGGTCGACCTGGACCGGGTCGAGGTCCGCCCGCAGCTGGAATCGCAGACCCGCGCGGTCGACCTCAAACGCAGCAGCGATGCCATCGAAGACGCAGTGTCCTCCGATGCCATGGGCGTCTACCCGGACAAGAACGTGGCCGAATCGCTGCAGCGCCTGCCCGGCGTCAGCGTCACCCGCGACCAGGGCGAGGGGCGCTTCGTGGTGATCCGGGGCCTGGATGCCGCCCTCAACAGCGTCAGCGTGGACGGCATCGCCATCGGCACCCCGGAAGACTCCAGCCGCGCCGCGCCGCTGGACGTGATTCCCTCCGACTCGACCGAACGCCTGCGCGTGGTCAAGTCGCCCACCCCGGACATGCCCGGCGATGCCATCGGCGGCGCGATCCTGGTCGAGTCGGCCTCGGCCTTCGACCGGGAAGGACGCAACCTGCGCGGCAAGATCGAAGCCAGCCACCAGCAGCTCTCCGGCAACACCAGCCCCAAGGCGGCGATCAACTACAGCGAAGTGTTCGCCGATACGTTCGGCGTGGCGCTGGGCGTGAACTACCAGAACCGCAAGTTCGAGTCGGACAACACCGAAGTGGAGTACGGCCAGTTCGACGGCGGCGACGAGGGCGACCTGTTCGCCAACAGCCTGCAGCAGCGCAAGTACGAAATCGAGCGCAAGCGCATCGGCGCCAACCTCAACCTGGACTGGCGTCCGAACGATGACAGCCGCTACTACCTGCGCACGCTGTACAGCCAGTTCGACGATGCCGAAACCCGCCAGCGCACCATCTTCAACTTCGGTGATGGCCAGGTCACCGCACTGGGCAATAACCAGTACCGCGTCGATGACCTGCCGGCCGATGCGATCCAGAAGCGGATGCGCTACCGCACCAAGAAGGAAAACACCTTCACCACCAGCGCCGGCGGCGAAAACCGCCTGACCAACGCGGTGGTCGACTACAAGGTCGGCTATACCCGCACCGAAGAGCGCGTCAACGACGAGATGGAAGCGCGCTTCGAGTACGACGGCGATGACCTGGGCGCCACCGTGGACCAGAACACCGGTATCCCACGCTATACGCTCGGCGACGCGCGCTGGATGGACAACGGCAACTACGATTTCGACCGTGTAGTGCTCTCGCCCAAGCGCGTGGACGACAAGGAACACAGCGCGCAGATCAACCTGCGTTTCGATGGCGACGCGTCCAGCTACAAGTTCGGCCTGCTTGGGCGTTGGCGCGACCGCGATGTCAATGTGGACGAGCGCGAACTGCGCCTGGGTCCGGCGATCGCGCTGTCGGACTGGACCACCACCAGCCCCGACCATCGCGGCGGCAGCCTGGGGCAGGGCATGAGCTCGGACGCGATGCGCCGCTACTGGGCGCAGAACGGCGGCAAGTACGGCGCCCGCCCGCAGGATGCCGGCGGCAACGCGCTGACCTCGCTGGAAGAGGATTACACCGCCAGCGAAGACATCTTCGCCAGCTACGCAATGGGCACCTGGGATGTCGGCGCGCTGCGCATCATCGGCGGCGTGCGCGTGGAGAACACCCAGTTCAGCGCCACCGGCAATAGTGTCGAGGTGGCCAGCAACGGCCGCAGCTTCACGGTCACGCCGTTGAGCGTGAGCCGCAGCTACACCAACGTGTTGCCCGGCCTGCACCTGCGTTACGACGCCGGCGATGACTGGGTGCTGCGCGCGGCCGCCAACAAGACCGTCTCGCGCCCGTCGTTCGGCGACGTGGCGCCGCGCGTCGGCCTGAGCCGGGGCGACGAGGAAGTCCGGATCGGCAATCCGCAGCTGGACCCGTATGAATCGAAGAACATCGACCTCTCGCTGGAGAAGTACATCGGCAGCACCGGCATCGTCTCGCTGGGCGTGTTCCACAAGTCGATCGACGGCTACATCGTCAACACGGTGAGCAACAACGACCCGGCTTACCCGGGTTTCGAGGTCACCCGCGTGATCAACGGCAACAAGGCCACGGTCAAGGGCGCCGAGTTCAACTGGCAGCAGCAGCTCGCCTTCCTGCCGGCGGGCTGGGACGGCCTGCTGGTCGGCGCCAGCGGCACCTGGCTGGACACCGATTTCGATCCCGGCGTGGCCGGCCGCGAGCGCGACGATTTCACGCTGCCGCGCGCCTCCAAGCATGTGTACAGCGCGCACCTGGGCTATGAAAAGGCCGGTTTCAGCACCCGGGTGGCCGCGGTCTACCGCAGCGAGTACCTGGATTCGCTGGGCGACAGCGGCGCCTACGACATCTACGTGGCGCCCAATACCCAGCTCGATTTCAGCCTGGACTACAAGTTCACCCCCAACGTGAGCGTCTACTTCGAAGCGCAGAACCTGCTCGACAAGCCGTTGGAGCTGTACCAGGGCGTGCGCTCGCGCACCTTGCAGAACGAAGAATATGGCCGCACCTACGCCCTCGGCCTGAAGGTGGCCCTGTGATGCGCGCCTCCCATTGCCTGACCCTGCTCGCCCTGGCGCTGTTGGCGGCCTGCACGCCGGCCGCCACACCGGACGCTGCGGCACCGGCCGCGCCGATGGCCGCTGCCCCCACCGCGCGTGATGTCGCCACCATCGCCGAGGCGTTCCTGACCCCGATGACCCCGGACGACAACATCGACTCGCCGGCCAGCTGGGCCACGCCCGATGGCGCGGTGTGGCTGATCGCCACCGCCAAGGCCACCGACAAACTGGTGGTCTACGACGGCCAGACCGGGGCGCACCTGCGCGATGTCGGCAGCACGGGCACCGCGCCGGGCCAGTTCGATCGTCCCAACGGCATCGCCGTGGTCGATGACCTGGTGTTGGTCGTCGAACGCGACAACCACCGCGTGCAGGTACTGCAGCTGCCGGAGTTCAAGCCGCTGGGCGTGTTTGCCGGCACCGATCTGCGCAAGCCCTACGGGCTGTGGGTCAACAAGCAGCGCCAGGGCTACGATGTTTACGTGACCGACTCCTACCACGCCGGCGAGGATGCACAGGGCAATGACGTGCTGCCGCCGTTGGCCGAACTGGACAAGCGCGTGCGCCGTTATGCGCTCACCGTGCAGGACGGCAAGGTGCAGGCCACGCTCACCGCCAGCATCGGCGATACCAGCCAGGCCGGCGCGCTGCGCGTGGTCGAGTCGATCTGGGGCGACCCGGCCAACGACCGCCTGCTGATCGCCGAGGAAGACGAAAGCTATGCCAGCGAGCTCAAGGTGTACACGCTGGAAGGGCGCTTCACCGGCACCACCTTCGGCCGCGATGCGTTCCAGGCCCAGGCCGAAGGCGTGATGCTGCGTACCTGCGGCAAGGATGGCTGGTGGATCACCACCGAGCAGGGCAGGCAGCGCAGCGTGTTCCATCTGTTCGACCGGCATACCCTCAGGCACGTCGGTGCGTTCCAGGGCAATACGGTGGCCAACACCGACGGCATCTGGTCGATGCAGGCACCGTCGGCGCGCTTCCCGCATGGCGCGCTGTACGCGGTGCACGACGACCAGGGCGTGGTTGCCTTCGACTGGGCGAGCATCGCCAAGCAGTTGTCACTGCCACTGGAGTGTGGTGCGTGAGCCGCGTTCCTGCCGCCTTGACCGCGCTGGCGATGGCGCTGCTGCTGTGCAGCGGCGATGCCCTGGCCAGGAAGGCTGCCCAGACCGATGCCGAGCCGAACACCCAGGTGCCGGCCGGCAGCCGCCACTACGCGGCCACCGGCTTCCCGGACCGGCTGGTCGCCTCGCCGGCGCAGGACGCCGCGCGCGGCTTCTCGGTCGCCTGGCGGACCGACACCTCGGTGCAGGCGCCGGTGCTGGAATGGGTACTGGCCGGCGACTCTCCCGATGTCGGCACGCCTACCCGCATCACCGCCACCACCCAGCCGCTGACCACCGAACTGGGCGCGTCCCATCATCACCGCGCTGACGTGACCGGCCTGCAGCCGGACACGCTGTACCTGTGGCGCGTGCAGGGCCAGGCCACCTGGAGCGCCTGGAACCAGCTGCGCACGGCCGGCCGTGCCGACCAGCCGCTGACGCTGCTGTATTTCGGCGACACCCAGAACAAGAACCTCAGCCACGTGTCGCGGGTCATGCGTGCCGGCCTGAAGGCTGCCCCGGACGCGCGCCTGAGCCTGTTCGCCGGCGACCTGGTCAGTGGTGGCGATGGACAGGATGACAGCGAGTGGGGCGAGTGGTTCGCCGCCGCCGGTTGGCTGCCGCAGGAAACCGCGGTCGCCCCGGCGATCGGCAACCACGAGTATTTCGAGGAGTTCGAAGACACCCCGCAGGAGCGCCGGGTGCTCGGCCGGCACTGGCCGGTGACCTTTGCGTTGCCGCGCAATGGCGTGGACGCCGCCGACGCCAGCACCTACTGGTTCGACTATCAGGGCGTGCGCATCGCCGTACTCGATGGCACCTCCGCGCTCGATCTGGGCACGGCCAAGGCGCAGGCCACCTGGCTGGACCAGGTGCTGGCCGACAACCCGCACCCGTGGAGCATCGTGCTGCTGCACCAGCCGTTCTATTCGCCGCGCGAAGGCCGCCAGAACACCGCGCTGCGCGATGTGCTGCTGCCGGTGGTGCGTCGTCACCAGGTCGACCTGGTCCTGCAGGGCCACGACCACACCTACGGCCGCCGCGGCGAAGGGCAGGGCGCAACCCCGCAGTTTGTGGTCAGCGTGGCCGGGCCGAAGCAATACCGGCTTTCGGACGAGGCCCGCGCCAGCATGGCGCCGGTCGGCGAGGACACCCAACTGTTCCAGGTGTTGAAGATCGATCCGGGCCACCTGCGCTATGAGGCGCGCACTGTCACCGGGCGCCTGTACGACGGCTTCGAGTTGACACGTGGCGCCGATGGCCGCAAACAGAAGACCGAACTGACGCAGGGACGCATCGCCCCCCGCGACTGCACGCGCGCCCGGACCCTCAAGGGCCGCGCCGACCGTTGCTGGGAATGACCGTCGGGCCGGGCCGCAATCGCGCGCCCGGCCTTCCGTGGAGAGCATCATGATGCAACGACGCAAACGTCTGGTTCCCCTGGCCGCGCTGGCCGCCGCCCTGCTGTTGCTGGCCGGTGCCAGCCTGGCCGCCAACGCGGTCCTGCACCCGTTGCTGGCCGCGCAGCCCGGGGACGCGCCGGAGGAAGTCAACCTGGCGGTGGAAATTCCGGCCGGCAGCTTCACCAAGTACGAGATCAAGGAAGACGGTCTGGTGCATGTGGACCGCTTCCAGTCCATGCCGGTGGCCTATCCGGCCAACTACGGCTCGATGCCGCGTACCCTGGCCGGCGACAACGACCCGCTGGACGCGCTGGTGCTGACCCGCGAGCCGCTGCATCCGGGGGTGATCGTGCGTTTCCGCCCGATCGGCTTCCTGAAGATGGTCGATGACGGTGAGCAGGATGAAAAAGTGATCGGCGTGCCGACCGACAAGATCGATCCGACCTACGCCAGCATCCGCGATCTCGACGACCTGCCGCTGATCGAACGGCAGCGCATCGAAGCCTTCTTCCGCGTCTACAAGGACCTGCCGGCCGACCGCAATCCGGTCCAGCTCAACGGCTGGGGCAATGCCGCCGAGGCCAAGGCGCTGATCCGTGCCTCGATGCAGCGCTTCGATGCGCAGCAGCGGCGCGCGAAGGGCGACTGATGGGCAAGTGCGTGGTCCCGGGCGATCACGCCCGGCCCGCGTTGGCCTTCTGCAGCCGGCGCAGGAACACGGCCATCTCCTTGACCGCCTGCTTGTCGCCGTTGTTCCCGGCAACGGCACTGCCTTCCTGCCACGCCCGTGCCGCGGCGTCCGTATCGCCCACGGCCAGATGCGCCTTGCCCAGCCATTTCCAGCCCGCCGAGTAGCGCGGATCCTGTGCGACGCAGTGCTGCAGGTGGGTGACCGCTGCCGTCGCGTCGCCTGCGTCCAGCAGCGCCTTGCCCAGGCCGAAGCGCAGCAGGGCGCTGTCGCGGCCGCGGTCGAGCAGGAGGTGCAGCGCGGGGATGTCCATGCGCTCCTGCTCAGGCATTGGCGAGGCGGGCATAGCGCCCGCGGTGAAAGGCGAGGGTATCGCCGGGCGCCGTATCCAGCTGCACGACCCGGCCGATGATCAACATATGATCGCCGGCAGGCAGTGTCTGCTCGACGTTACAGACCAGCTGCGCCACCGCATCGCCGATCAGGGGCACGCCACTGGGGTGCTCGATCATCGCGCCGGGTAGCGCTGCGCGCCGCAGCTTCCCATCGGCGAAATGCCGCGCGAGCGCGATCTGCCGCGCCGCCAGGATGCTGATCGAGAACGGCCTGCCGATACGGTATGCCGGCAGGTCCGGCGAGCGGTTCGACAGGCTCCACAGCACCAGGGGCGGTTCCAGCGACAGGGACGCGAACGAGTTGATCGTCATCGCGATCAGGCTGCCGTCGTCCGCGCGTGCAGCGACGATCGCCACCCCGGTGGGGTACTGGCCGAAGGCATGGCGCAGCGCGGCCGGGGACAGGGGCCGGTCCGGCACCGCAGCCCCGGACGGCGTGGCGAAGAGCTGCGTGCCGACGCCCGGTGCAGGACCGGCGTCCATCAACGACCGCCGGCGGCCTGGTAGCGGCGCGCGACTTCGGCCCAGTCGATCAGCTCGAAGAACGCGGCGATGTAGTCCGGGCGACGGTTCTGGAAGTGCAGGTAGTAGGCGTGCTCCCACACATCCAGGCCGAGGATCGGGGTGCCGCCGGACAGGCCTGCGTATTCGCCCATCAACGGGCTGTCCTGGTTGGCGCTGCTTTCGACCAGCAGCCTGCCGTCGGCAGCCAGCGTCAACCACGCCCAGCCACTGCCGAAACGGGTCTGCGCGGCCTTGCTGAAGGCCTCCTTGAACGCCGCGTAGCCGCCCAGATCGCGTTCGATCGCCGCCGCCAGCGCGCCTTCGGGGTTGCCGCCGTTGGCGCTGAGCACGGTCCAGAACAGGCTGTGGTTGGCATGCCCGCCACCATTGTTGCGCACGGCCGTGCGCACGCTTTCCGGCAGCGCGGCGATGTCGGCGATCAGCTGTTCAACCGGCAGCGCCTGGATCCCGGCATCGGTCACTGCAGCGTTGAGGTTGTTGACATAGGTCTGGTGGTGGCGCGCGTGGTGGATCTCCATCGTGCGCGCATCGAAGTGCGGTTCCAGCGCGTCGTAGGCGTAGGGCAGGGTGGGGAGGGTATAAGCCATGGATATCTCCGGCAGTACAGGGGGAGGGGGCCGGCACGCTGCACAGGTTGCCTGGGCGCGCCGGCATCGGTTCGACGGACGCCACGATAGAACCTCAAGCATGATTGAGGTCAAGCGCGGCGGCGTGGAACAGTGTGGGCCGCCGACGCGCGACCGCTGCCTGTCCTTCACCTGCACTGGCTATCATTGCCGCTTGCATCTTCCGGGGTAGGCCTGTGTCGGTAGCGCTGGTGTGGTTTCGCCGTGACCTGCGGTTGCGGGACAACCCGGCCTTGCAGGCCGCCTTGGATGCAGGCCACGTGCCGGTACCGGTCTACATCCATGCGCCGCAGGAGGAGGGCGACTGGGCCCCGGGCGGTGCGTCCAACACCTGGCTGCATCGCTCGCTGGCGGCGCTGGACGCCGACCTGCGCGCGCGCGGGTCCAGTCTGGTGCTGCGCCGCGGCGACAGCCAGGCGCAACTGCAGCAGCTGATCGAGCAGACCGGTGCGGTGGCGGTGTACTGGAACCGCAAATACGAACCGGCCACGCAGCCGCGCGATGCGAAGATCAAACGCGAATTGCGCGGGCAGGGCATTGAGGCCGAGAGCCACAACGGCAGCCTGATGTTCGAACCCTGGGATCTGGCCACCCAGCAGGGCGGGCCGTACAAGGTATTCACCCCCTTCTGGCGCAATGCGTTGACCCGATTGCAGTTGCCGGCGCCGAGCCGTGTACCGGACCGGTTTCCCGCGCACGGCGCGGTCAGCGGGACGCTCGAGTCATTGGGATTGGCGCCGTCGGTCCCGTGGGACCGGCAGTTCTGGGACCACTGGCAACCCGGCGAGGCCGGTGCCCATGAGGCGCTGACGGTCTTCATCGACGGTGCGCTCGGCGGTTATCGCCAGCAACGCGATCTGCCCGATCGGGTCGGTACCTCGCTGCTGTCGCCGCACCTGCATTTCGGCGAGATCGCACCGTGGCAGATCGTCCGCCGCCTGCAGGGCGAGCGCAGTGCCGGCGGCGATGCCGACATCGACGGCTATATCCGCGAGCTGGGCTGGCGCGAGTTTTCGTACCACCTGCTACATCACTTCCCGCAGACCCCGGACCATAACCTCAACCCGCGCTTCGATCAGTTCCAGTGGGCAAGGCCCGATGCGCAGGCGCTGCGCGCATGGCAGCAGGGCCGCACCGGCATTCCGATCGTCGACGCCGGCATGCGCGAGCTGTGGGCCACCGGCTACATGCACAACCGCGTGCGCATGATCGTCGCCAGCTACCTGTGCAAGCACATGCGCCAACACTGGCGCGAAGGCGCGCGCTGGTTCTGGGACACGCTGGTGGATGCCGACCTGGCCAACAACAGCATGGGTTGGCAGTGGGTGGCCGGCACCGGGGCGGACGCCGCGCCGTATTTCCGGATTTTCAATCCGGTGACCCAGGCGCAGAAGTTCGACCCGCAGGCACGCTACATCACCCGCTGGGTGCCGGAGCTGGCCGCGTTGCCGGTCAAGGCGCGCTTCGCGCCCTGGCAGCAGCCGCTGCTGCTGGCCGAGTTGGTGCCCACCTATCCGCCCCTGCCGCTGGTGGATCTGGCCGCCGGTCGCGATGCGGCGCTGGCTGCCTACCGGCAGACCGGCGGGGACTGACCCCGGGCTGCGCTCGGGGCGGAAACCTGAACAGGGAGGGCATGGCGGTTGGCATCGTCATGCCGGCATCGCGTCTGGCTGTTTATGCTCTGGGCGGCCCGCAAGCCGGTACACCGGCAACCTAGGAGAACACCCATGATTCGTCCCGCTACCCGTAACGTGGCACTGGCCCTGATGACTGCCGCCGCCTTGTCGGCCTGCGCCACCGGCGGCTCGTACGTGCAGAGCGACCCGTATGGCAACCCGACCCAGCAGCAGAACAAGACCGGCCGCAATGCGCTGATCGGCACCGCGATCGGCGTGGCCGCCGGCCTGCTCAGCGGCGACAGTGCCACCGAGCGCCGCCAGCACGCCATGATCGGCGCCGGTATCGGTGCGCTCAGCGGCGCGGCGGTGGGCCAGTACCAGGACCGCCAGGAACGTGCGCTGCGCGAGCGTACCGCCAATACCGGTATCGACGTCTCCCGCGACGGCGACAACCTGACCCTGAACCTGCCCGACGGCATCACCTTCGACTTCGGCAAGTCCACGCTCAAGCCGCAGTTCTACGGTTCGCTCAACGGCGTGGCCAGCACCCTGGCCGAGTACAACCAGACCATGATCGAAGTGGTCGGCCATACCGACAGCATCGGCAGCGATGCGGTCAACAACCGCCTGTCCAAGCAGCGTGCCGATTCGGTCGCCGCCTACCTGACCGCCCAGGGCGTACAGAGTGCGCGCATCGAAACCCTCGGCGCCGGCAAGGCCTACCCGATCGCCGACAACAACACCGACGCCGGCCGCGCGCAGAACCGCCGCGTCGAAATCCGGGTGATTCCGTTGCGTCAGTAACGCTGCGCGTTACTGACGTAACGCTACGGCCGCAGGCCGGAGCAGAATGCCGCCCTTGCAGGCGGCATTCTGGTGGGTACCGGCCGTTGGCCGGTACGTCATGAAGGCATCGGCCCATTCGCGCGGCGTACCGACCAACGGTCGGCACCTACCGCGCAGCCACGATGCCGCCCTTGCAGGCGGCATTCCCGCAGGTACCGGCCGTTGGCCGGTATGTCATGAAGGCATCGGCCCATTCGCGGATCTGTACCGACCAACGGTCGGCACCTACCGCGCCGCCACGATGCCGCCCTTGCAGGCGGCATTCTCGTAGGTACCGGCCGTTGGCCGGTACACCATGAACGCATCGGCCGGTTCGCGGGCCCATGTCGGCCCACACTCGGCACCTATCGCTCACCAGTCGTACTGCACCTGCAGCCGCGCATATCGCGGCGTGGTGTTGTAGCGTGCCCTGGCGTAGTTGAAATAGTCGGTGACGGTGCCGGCTGAATTGACGTCGTAGCGGGTCTCGTACACCTGCACCGGCTTGACCGAGTTGAACAGGTTGATCACCGACAGCTGCACGCTCAGGCCCGGCACCGCCGCCGGTGCATACATCACATTGGGATTGAACGACATCGTCCATGGCGTGCGCCCGCTGCTGCCCAGCTTGGCGATGTCATCCTCGCCGACATTGCAGGTATGGAACACGCCGCGATAGCCGAACTCGGTGCCGAAGCTGCCGCTGCCGCCGCCCAGGCAGCTGATCGGCGTGCCCGACTGCACCAGCAGGTTGGCGCCCAGCTGCCACTGCGGGTTGAGCTGGTAGCTGCCGAACAGCTTGATGCTGTGGCGGCGGTCGTTGAACAGGTAGCCGTCGGCGCCGTAGGACAGTTCCTTGAAGTCGAAGTCCGAGGTGGTGCCGGTGTCGTCCTGGCCGTTGGTGCTCTTCACCAGGCCTTCGTAGTTGCCATATAGCTTGGCCCAGGTGTAACTGGCGCTGGCATACCAGCGTTCGCTGCGCTTTTCCGCCGACAGCGTCAGCGAGCGGTAGCTGCGTTTGGCCTTCGGGCCCAGTTCGCTGCCCGGCACGGTGATGCGGTCGGGCTTGCCGTCGCCATCGACGTCGATGTCCAGGGTCAGGTCGCTGCCGGGATTGAACAGCCAGCAGCCCGGCAGGCCGCTGGGCACCTCCCATTCGCTGTCCCAGTGCGAGACGTCGTAGCCGGCGGACTTGGCCGCGTTGTACAGCGCCCGGGCGTCGCAGGTGTCGTCGATGACCTGGTTGATCCGGCGCACGGTGAGTTTGGCGCCCAGGGTCCAGCCATCCAGCCAGTCGTGGGAGGAACGCAGCTGGCGCTGGTAGCCCAGGATCGCCTCGTCCTGGGTATACGGCTTTAGCCCCTGCGAGGCGACCGCGCGCGGATCCGGCGGGCTGCCGTCGGCACCGTTGACCACGCTGTCGGCGCTGCCATCGCGGTAGGGGCCGGTGATGTTCGGCTTGCCGGTGACCGGGTCGTAGCCGTCGTAGGTGAAGTAGTTGATGGTGTAGTACGAGGCGGTGGCCGCGCGCAGCGCCACGTTGGCCGCGATCGGCAACGAGTAGCGGCCGAGCGAGGCGTACAGTTTGCTGTCGCCGTCGCCGCTGGGATCCCAGGACAGCCC
The DNA here is from genome assembly GCF_057839765.1 of Stenotrophomonas sp. KH_029. Taxonomy (NCBI): domain Bacteria; kingdom Pseudomonadati; phylum Pseudomonadota; class Gammaproteobacteria; order Lysobacterales; family Lysobacteraceae; genus Stenotrophomonas; species Stenotrophomonas sp. KH_029. The sequence continues at coordinate 1,684,022 of NZ_CM174498.1, forward strand.
CAGCCGTGGTTGCCAGATGTTGGCCTGCTTGACGAAGGTGGCGCCGCTGCCGTTGCGGTTGTCGAACGAGTCGTTGCGCAGCCCGGCGTACAGCATCAGCCGGTCGGTGACCTGCCAGTGGTCCTCCAGGTACCAGGAGGCCTGCTTGATGCCGATCCGGCCACCGGTGCGGAAATTGATGCGCTGGGCATAGTTGGGGTAGAGGTTCCAGTAGGCGCCGCTGGAATAGGCGCTGCCCTGTACCGAGGTCCAGTCCTCCCGGCTGTAGCCGGCACCGAGCTGGTGGGTGCCCAGTTGCCAGACCAGGTCGGCCTGGGTGCCGACGCGCTGGTTGCTGCCGGCGCGCAGGTCCAGTTGGCTGTTCACTGCGCAGCCGACCTGCTTGCCCAGCGTCCGGTCGATCACATACGGGCATTGGCCGTCGGCACCGTTGATGTCGCCGTCGTAATCGCCGCGCTGGCCATCGGGGCTGATCGTGTACTGGCCGGTGATGTTGCGCATGCGGCCGTGCTGCAGGCTGAGGGTAAGGTCGTCGTTGAGCTGGCTGGTCCACTTCAGCACATGAGTGGTGCCGCCGGAACGCCCCTCAAGTCGCCCGCGGTAGTCGGTCTTGGCCGCCTCGGCCCCGGGCTCGGGGCCGCTGTACTCGGCATCGTAGTAGTCGTAGCGGTAGCGGCGGCGGTTGTCCACGCCGGTGTATTCCAGGTGGTTGCTGTCGTTGAGGTACCAGTCCAGTTTCAGCAGCCAGTACGGATCGCGCGAACGGTAGTCCTGCGCCGAGCTGGACAGCGACGTCGGCGGTACGGGAGTGTCCGGGGCATCGGGATCGCGTGCGTTGCTGGCGGTGCGGCCGCCGAAGGTGGTGGTGTCGGCGCGTGACAGGCTGCCGATGGCGAACACGAACAATTTGTCCTGGATCAGCGGCCCGCCACCCCATGCGCTGACGACATCGCTGGATTGGCGGTTGTTGTCGTACGAACGCAGCACGCTGCCATCGGACATCAACGTGTCCGGCGCGTTCTCGCGCAGCGCGTTGGGCACGGTGGTCCAGCTGGCACCGCCTTTCCACGTATTGGTACCGCGCTTGACGTTGACGCTGGTGACCCCGCCGGTGGAGAAGCCGTAGCGGGCGCCATAGCCGCCGGTCTGTACGTCGAGCTGGTCGATGGCCTGGAACGGTACTTCGGCGAAGGACAGGCTGTCGAACAGGTTGGTGACGTTGAAACCGTTGATGTAATAGCTGTTTTCGGCCGCCGATGCACCGCCGAACGAAGCATTGTCGAAGAAGCCGCTGCTGGCCACCGTACCCGGGGTAAGCAGCGAGATGCTGGTGACATCGCGCGCCACCGGTAGCGCGTTGAGCTGTTCGGCAGTGAAGGTGGTGCGGGTTTCCACGCTGCCCAGGTCGATCGGCGCGATGTGGCTGGCGCGCACGTTGACCGTTGCCAGCGTGGCGGCCGCGGAAAAATCGGCCTGGGTGGTCTGCCCGGCGACCACGGTTACCTGACGCTGCTCGGTGCTGCCATCGGGGCGGGTGACCACGATCTCATACTGGCCGGTGGACAACGCCGGCAGGCGGAACCTGCCATCGGTGTGGATGCGGGCCTGGCGCGAGGTGCCCGCTTCCAGGTGCCGGATCTGCACGCTGCCGCCGGCCGCGTCGGGTACATGGCCGAGGATGTCGCCCACCGTGCTTTGGGCCAGGGCCGGCAATGGCGTGAGCAACGCCACCAGCAGCAGGGACAGCGTGGTCTTGCGCGGCCGGGTGCGCTGCGCGCGGAACGAATGATGCATATCGTCGCCTCCAATGCGTCCGGCCGGGGTGGCCGGGTCGAGTGGGGGCGAACGTAACGCCGCGCTGACCGTGGAAATACGGCGGGGTTCATCGATGCTGCGCACAACGTGACACGGTTGGGAAAAGTGCGTGACCCAATCATGCAAGGCGTGATGAAGATCGCAGTCGACGATGTCGCATACCTGCAATGGATGCGTTGCACCATCGTGCCGTGTGCGACACGCCGCGCCGAATCAGCCAACAACGACACGGCCGCCCGAAGGCGGCCGTGTCATCGCGGCACCGTGTGCGGCTGTCAGCCGGCGGTCACCGTCTCCAGGATCCGCTTGCCGGCCGCCTGCATTTCCGCTTCCGCCTGGCTGTTCTGCTGCTTGGCGAACTTCGCATTCGGGCACTGCGCCAGCATGTAGTTGGCGTCGAAGTCGAGCTTGGCCACCAGGAAGTCGACGAAGGCGCGCACCTTCGGCGAGACCAGCCGGCCGCCGGCGAACACCGCGTTGAAATCCACTTCCGGGCCGGTCCAGCCGGCCAGCACGCGGCGCACCATGCCCGATTCGACGAACGGCTTGGCCATCACATCGCCGGTCAGCAGCAGGCCTTCGCCGCACACCAGGGCACCGTTCAACGCAGACGGATCGTTGGCCACCAGCAACGGGTTGACCGGGAAATCGCGCAGCTCGCCGCCGTTTTCGCCCAGTTGCCAGAAGAAACGGTTGTTGTTGAGGTTGCGCGCCTTGCGCATGGCCAGGATGCGGTGGAACTGCAGCTCATCGGGGTGCAGCGGTTCGCCGTAGCGTTCGATGTAGGCCGGGCTGGCGAACACCTGGGTACGCAGGCTACCCAGCTTGCGCGCCACCAGGTTGGAGTCGGGCAGGGTGCCCACGCGCAGGGCCAGGTCGGCTTCGCCGGCGATCAGGTCCAGCTTCTCGTTGCCCAGGTGCATGTCCAGCTGGATTTCCGGGTACTGCGCATGGAACTCGCCCAGCAACGGTGCGATCCAGGTGATGCCGATCGAATAGGGCACGGTGAAACGCAGCCAGCCGCGCGGGCCGGACTGCAGCTGGTTGACCGCGCCTTCGGCTTCTTCCAGTTCGCGCGCGATGCGCTGGCAATGCTCGTGGTAGACCGAACCGGCCTCGGTCAGGCCCAGCCGGCGGGTGGTCCGGTGCAGCAGGCGGGCGCCAAGCCGGGTTTCCAGTTCCTGCACCTTGCGGCTGACCGTGGTCTTGGGCAGGCCGAGCGCATTGGCGGCGGCGATGAAGCTGCCTTGCTCGACCACTTTGACGAAGATCAGCGTGTCGTTGAGATCGTGGGCCATGACGGAGTCCGATGTCGGGGGAGGGGGAGCGGTAGGGTGCCCGAAAGATTGTGCCGGGGACGGGACGATTATTCCCCTTAATCAGGACTAATCAAGTGGGAGTTTGAGGACTAATCTGGCGCCATTCCCGAATTGAAGGACGACAACCATGTGGTTGCGGAACATTCTTGGCCGTGTACTCAGCGGCCGCAAAGCCCCTCTGGACCTGGCCATGACCGTAGAGAAGCGTGCTCCGCGCTTCTCCCACAAGGCTTTTGGTGAGTTCACCCCGCCCGCCAACCTGCAGCGCGGCGGCAGCCTGCGCCTGGGTGCCCGCCATGGTGATCGACTGGGTCGGATTGGGATTATCCCGGCGACGGGAGTGAAAGTCCCATGAGTGGGATGCTGGCCCCGGAGGTACTGGTGCTGGGCGGCACCGGCGCCGTCGGCCAGGGCATCGTGGCCGCCCTGCTGGAGGCCGGCAGCCCGGTACTGGTGGTCGGCCGCGACCCCGCGCGGCTGGCCGCCCTGCAGGACCAGTTCGCCGATGAGCCGGGCTTGGAAACCCTGCTCGGCTCGCTCGGCGACGATGGTTCGGCGCGTACCGTGGCCGAACGCCTGCTGCTGCGCCGGCGCACGCTGGCGGCGGTGGTCGATGCGATGGGCGGGCCGTACAACCGTGGCCGGGTCACCGACCGCAGCGGCGATGCGCTGCTGCAGGCGCTGCAGGCCGACGTGATGCCGCACGTGCATGCCGGCCGCCATCTGCTGCCGTTGTTGCGCGCGGGCAAGCAGGCGCGCCGTTACGTGCTGGTCGGCGGCCCGGCCGGCTACAAGCCGTGGGCCGGCCACGGCGAGTCGTCCATCACCATGTCCACCACGCGCATGTACGCGCAGGTGCTGCACCAGGAAGCGCAGGCGCTGGGCGTGCGCGCGCAGATGCTGGAAGTGTGCAACCCGGTGTGCACCCCGGCCAATGCGGCCAATGCCTGCATCGAATGGCCCAGCGCGCTGCTGGTCGGGCGCCGCGTGGTTTCGCTGCTGGACAACTGTACGGACAACCGCGCCATCGTGCGCTGCGACGCGCGCGATGCCGAACTGCCGCGCGGGCTGCTGCACCTGGACTGGCCTCCCCCGATGTCGCGCGATACCGCCGGCGCTGCTTGACCTCTACCAAGGTTCAGGTCGCAGGCTATGCGCCCGGTTCCTCCCCCCCTTTCGTTTTCGTCTCACCACCCCTTCCGTATGGATGCATGTCATGACCTCTAACAACCCCACCCCGCACCGCTTCACCCGACGACTGGCCATGGCCAGCGTGTCCATCCTCGCCGCCGCCGTGCTGGCCGCCTGCAGTGGCGGCCACGCCGAGGAAGCCGGCATGCCGCCGCCGCCGCAGGTCAGTGCCGCCCCGGTGCTGATCAAGCCGGTCAGCCAGTGGGACGATTTCAGCGGCCGCGTTGAAGCGGTGGAGAGCGTCGAGCTGCGCCCGCGCGTGTCCGGCTATATCGACAAGGTCAACTACGTCGAAGGCGACGAAGTGAAGAAGGGCGACGTGCTGTTCACCATCGACGCGCGCAGCTACCAGGCCGAGTACGACCGCGCCCGCGCCGAGCTGGCCCGCGCCCGCACTCAGTCCGCGCTGGCGCGCAGCGAGTCCGAGCGCGCCAAGAAGCTGTCCGATCAGCAGGCCATCTCCACCGAAACCTGGGAGCAGCGCCGCGCCGCGGCCGACCAGGCCGGTGCCGGTGTGCAGGCCGCGCAGGCCGCGCTGGATGCGGCCGCGCTGAACCTGGAGTTCACCAAGGTACGTGCGCCGATCAGTGGCCGCGCCGGCCGGGCGATGGTCACCGCCGGCAACCTGGTCACCGCCGGCGACAGCGCCAGCGTGCTGACCACGCTGGTGTCGCTGGACAAGGTGTTTGTCTACTTCGATGCCGACGAGGGCACCTTCCTGCGCTATGCGCAGATGGCGCGCAACGGCGAACGCCCGAGCGAGCGCGACAGCGACCTGCCGGTGAAGGTAGGCCTGTCCGGCGAAGCGGGCTTCCCGCACGAAGGCAAGGTCGACTTCCTGGACAACCAGGTCACCCGCAGCACCGGCACCATCCGCGTCCGCGCGCTGCTGGACAACGCCGACCGCGCCTTCACCCCGGGCCTGTTCGCACGCGTGCAGCTGCTCGGCAGCGGCCAGTTCCAGGCCATGCTGATCGACGAGAAGGCCGTGCTGACCGACCAGGACCGCAAGTTCGTCTACGTGGTCGGCAAGGACGGCAAGGCCGAACGCCGCGACGTGCAGCTTGGCCGCAACGCCGAGGGCCTGCGCATCGTCGAGCAGGGTTTGAAGGCCGGCGACCGGGTGATCATCGACGGCGTGCAGAAAGTCTTCATGCCCGGCATGCCCGTCCAGGCCAAGGCGGTCCCGATGCAGCCGGCCGCCGGCACCGTTGCCCCGAAAGCCACCGCCGCACTGAACTGATCTTCCCTCGCTGACGCCCCGTGCGGGGCTGCCTGTCTCCGCTGTCGCCTGCGACAGCGGCAGGGGCCCTGCACGCCGGTGTCGGCGAACACCCAGGAATCCACCCATGGACTTTTCCCGTTTTTTCATTGACAGGCCGATCTTCGCGGCGGTGCTGTCGATCGTGATCTTCGCCGCCGGCCTGATCGCGATCCCCATGCTGCCGATCAGCGAGTACCCCGAAGTGGTGCCGCCGTCGGTGGTGGTGCGCACGGTGTACCCCGGCGCCAACCCCAAGGTGATCGCCGAAACCGTGGCCACGCCACTGGAAGAGGCGATCAACGGCGTGGAGGACATGATGTACATCAAGTCCGTCGCCGGCTCCGACGGCGTGCTGCAGATGACCGTGACCTTCCGCCCGGGCACCGACCCGGACGAAGCCGCGGTCAAGGTGCAGAACCGCGTCGCCCAGGCGCAGGCGCGCCTGCCCGAGGACGTGCGCCGCCAGGGTGTGTCCACCCAGAAGCAGTCGCCGACCTTCCTGATGGTGGTCCACCTGACCTCGCCGGACGGCAAGTACGACTCGCTGTACCTGCGCAACTATGCCCGCCTGCACGTCAAGGATGCACTGGCACGCCTGCAGGGCGTGGGCGATGCGCAGATGTTCGGCGGCGGCGACTACGCCATGCGCGCCTGGCTGGACCCGGACAAGATCGCCGCGCGCGGCCTGACCGCCAGCGACGTGGTGCGTGCGATGCGCGAGCAGAACGTGCAGGTCTCGGCCGGCCAGCTCGGCGCCGAACCGATGCCCAGCAGCGACTTCCTGACCCTGATCAACGCGCAGGGTCGCCTGCGCAGCGAGCAGGAATTCCGCGACATCGTGCTCAAGGCCGGTGACGATGGTGAAGTGGTGCGCCTGTCCGATGTCGCCCGCCTGGAACTGGGCGCCGGTGACTACACGCTGCGTTCGCAGCTGGACGGCAAGAACGCGGTCGGTATCGGTATCTTCCAGGCCCCGGGCGCCAACGCGCTGGAAATCCGCGACTCGGTCATCCACACCATGGATGAGCTGACCAAGCAGTTCCCGGCCGGCGTGAAGTACGAGGCGGTGTACGACACCACCATCTTCGTGCGCGACTCGGTCAAGGCCGTGGTCTCCACCCTGCTGGAAGCCATCGCGCTGGTGGTGCTGGTGGTGATCCTGTTCCTGCAGACCTGGCGCGCCTCGATCATTCCGTTGATCGCCGTGCCGGTGTCCATCGTCGGTACGTTCGCGGCGTTGTACGTGCTGGGCTTCTCGATCAACACCCTGACCCTGTTCGGGCTGGTGCTGGCGATCGGCATCGTGGTCGATGACGCGATCGTGGTGGTGGAAAACGTCGAGCGCAACATCGAAGAAGGCCTGACCCCGCTGGCTGCGGCCCATCAGGCGATGCGTGAAGTGTCCGGGCCGATCGTGGCGATCGCGCTGGTGCTGTGCGCGGTGTTCGTGCCGATGGCGTTCCTGTCGGGCGTGACCGGTGCGTTCTACAAGCAGTTCGCCGTCACCATTGCGATCTCGACCGTGATCTCGGCGATCAATTCGCTGACCCTGTCGCCGGCCCTGGCCGCGCGCCTGCTCAAGCCGCACGGTGCGCCGAAGGATGGCCTGACCCGCGTGATCGATCGGCTGTTCGGCTGGATCTTCCGTCCGTTCAACCGCTTCTTCAAGTCCAGCTCGGAGAAGTACGAAGGTGGCGTGTCGAAGATCCTCGGCCGTCGTGGCGCGGTATTCGTGGTGTACGCCGGCCTGCTGCTGGCCACCGGCCTGATGTTCAAGGCGGTGCCGGCCGGTTTCATCCCGACCCAGGACAAGCTGTACCTGATCGCCGGTGTGAAGCTGCCGGAAGGCTCCTCGATCGCGCGTACCGATGCCATGCTGGCCAAGGTCGCCGAGATCGCGCGCAACACCGATGGCGTGGCGCACACGATCCAGTTCCCCGGCTTGAACGCACTGCAGTTCACCAACACGCCCAACACCGGTGTGGCCTTCGTTCCGCTCAAGCCGTTCAGTGAGCGCAAGGGCCGTACCGCCGCGCAGATCAATGCCGAAATCAACGCCAAGATCGCCGGGCTGCAGGAGGGCTTCGCGTTCTCCATGATGCCGCCGCCGATCCTCGGCCTGGGCAACGGCAACGGCTACCAGATGTTCATCCAGGACCGCGGCAATCTCGGCTACGGCGCGCTGCAGACGGCGGTGAGCACGATGCAGGGTGCGGTCGCGCAGACCCCGGGCATGGCCTTCCCGATCACCAGCTACCAGGCCAACGTGCCGCAGCTGGATGCCGAAGTGGACCGGGTCAAGGCCAAGGCCCAGGGCGTGGAACTGACCGAGTTGTTCGACACGCTGCAGACCTACCTGGGTTCGGCGTACGTGAACGACTTCAACCAGTTCGGTCGTACCTGGCAGGTGATCGCCCAGGCCGACGGCCAGTTCCGCGACAGCGTGGAAGACATCAGCCGCCTGCGTACCCGCAACAACCGCGGCGAGATGGTGCCGATCGGCTCGATGGTGACCGTGAAGGAAACCTACGGCCCGGACCCGGTGCTGCGCTTCAACGGTTACCCGGCGGCCGACCTGGCCGGCGAAGCCGATCCGCGCATGCTGTCCTCGGCCGAGGCCATGGCCAAGCTGACCGACATCGCCGGCAAGGTATTGCCGGTGGGCATGACCACCGAGTGGACCGACCTGAGCTACCAGCAGGCCACCCAGGGCAAGGCCGCCTTCATCGTGTTCCCGGTGGCCATCCTGCTGGCGTTCCTGGTGCTGGCCGCGCTGTATGAAAGCTGGTCGCTGCCGCTGGCGGTGATCCTGATCGTACCGATGACCCTGCTGTCTGCGCTGTTCGGCGTGTGGGCCACCGGCGGCGACAACAACGTGTTCGTGCAGGTCGGCCTGGTGGTGCTGATGGGCCTGGCATGCAAGAACGCGATCCTGATCGTCGAGTTCGCCCGCGAGCTGGAAATGGGCGGCAAGGGGATCGTGGAAGCCGCGCTGGAAGCCTGCCGCCTGCGTCTGCGCCCGATCGTGATGACCTCCATCGCCTTCATCGCCGGCACCATTCCGCTGGTGCTCTCGCATGGCGCCGGTGCGGAAGTCCGCTCGGTGACCGGTATCACGGTGTTCGCCGGCATGCTGGGCGTCACCCTGTTCGGCCTGTTCCTGACCCCGGTGTTCTACGTGGCCCTGCGCAAGTTCGTCAGCCGTAATGGCGGCGGGCAGCTGGTGACCCACGGCGAGCCGACCATCCACCATTGATCGCTTCCCCCGCGAGGTTTTTTACATGAATACCGCTACCCAAAAGATCGCACTGGTCACCGGTGCCACCCGCGGCATCGGCCTGGAAACGGTGCGCCAGCTGGCCCAGGCCGGCGTGCACACCCTGCTGGCCGGGCGCAAGCGTGATGTGGCCGTGGCCGAAGCACTGAAGCTGCAGGCCGAAGGCCTGCCGGTCGAGGCGATCCAGCTCGACGTGGGCGATGCGGCCAGCATTGCCGCCGCCGTGCAGACCGTGACCGAGCGTCACGGCCGCCTGGACATCCTGGTCAACAATGCCGGCATCCTGCTCGACGACATCAAGCTGGCGCCGTCGGCGCAGACCCTGCAGACCTGGCGCGACACCTTCGACACCAACGTGTTCGCAGTGATCGCCGTGACCCAGGCCTTCCTGCCGCTGGTCAACGCCTCGCCGGCCGGCCGCATCGTCAACGTGTCCAGCATCCTCGGCTCGCTGACACTGCACAGCCAACCGGGTTCGCCGATCTACGGCTTCGCGGTGCCGGCCTACAACGCCTCCAAGAGCGCGGTGAACGCCTGGACCGTGCAGCTGGCCTATGAGCTGCGCGAGAGCACCACCAAGGTCAACACCGTGCATCCGGGCTACGTCAAAACCGACATGAACGGTGGCGAGGGTGAGATCGAAATCAGCGAAGGCGCGCGTTCCAGCGTCGGCATGGCGCTGATCGATGCCGACGGCCCCAACGGCAGCTTCACCTACCTCGGCGAGGTGCTGCCATGGTGATCCGCCTGTTGACCGCAGCGGTGACCAGCGCGCTGCTGGCCGGCTGCGTCAGCGTCGGCCCCAACTACCAGGCGCCACCGGCCACCCCGGTGAGCCTGCAGGGCGCCGCCGCGCCGGTGTTCAGCACCACTTCGCCGGTGGCCAGCTGGTGGGCGCAGTTCGACGACCCGGTGCTGGAACAGCTGGTGCACGACGCACTGGGCGAAAACCTGGACCTGCGCATTGCGATGGCCCGCGTGCGTGAAGCGCGCGCGGTGTTCGTCGAACAGCGCCTGGACCAGTTGCCGCACGTGACCAGTGGCGGCAGCTACGACCGCCGCAAACAGCCCGATGCCACCGCCGGTGGCGAACGGATCTTCAGCGCAACCTACCAGCTCGGCTTCGATGCCGGCTGGGAGCTGGACCTGTTCGGCCGCCAGCGCCGCGCCGCCGAAGCGGCGCGTGCCGACCTGGGTGCCGAGCAGGACAACCTGGCCGATGCACAGGTCACCGTGGCGGCCGAAGTGGCGCGCAACTACTTCGAACTGCGCGGTACCCAGAAGCGCATCGACGTGGCCAAGCGCACCCTGGTCAATCTGCGTGACACCCAGCGGCTGACCGAAGCGCGCTGGGAACTGGGTGCCGGCAGCGAACTGGACGTGCAGAGCAGCCGCGCACGCCTGAAGGCGATCGAGGCGGACATCCCGCTGCTGGAAGTGGCTGAAGTGCAGTCGCGGCATCGCCTGGCGGTCTTGCTGGGGCAGCGTCCGGATGCGCTGGATGCACTGCTGCAGCCGCGTGAAGTACCGGCCTATGCCAAGCAGCTGCCGTTGGGCGACACCACCGACCTGCTGCGTCAGCGGGCCGATGTGCGCAGTGCCGAACGTCGCCTGGCCGCGGCGACCGCCCGGGTGGGCGTGGCCACCGCCGATCTGTTCCCGCGGATCAGCCTGACCGGTTTCGTCGGCTTCCTGTCCGGCGATGCCAGCGGACTGGTCAACGGCGCCAACAAGGCCTGGTCGGTGACCCCGTCGATCAGCTGGGCCGCGTTCGACTTCGGCACCGTCAAGGCGCGCCTGCGTGCCAGCAAGGCGCAGGCCGACGGCGCGGCGGCCGAGTACGAAAAGGCGGTGCTGCTGGCGCTGGAAGATACCGAGAACGCGCTGACCCGTTACGCCAAGCAGCAGGCACGACTAGGCATTGTTGCCGAGCAGGCGCAGGCCGCGCGGCGTGCCGAACAGCTGGCGCAGATCCGCTACCGCGAGGGCTCGGAAGACTTCCTGACCCTGCTCGACGCCCAGCGCACCCAGCTGGCCGCCGATGACGCCCTGGCGGCGGCCGAATCCACGGTCAACGTCAGTGTGGTCGGGGTATACAAGGCGCTGGGCGGTTGGGGCCAGCAGCAGGATGCAGCGCCCCCGGCAGTGGCCGGGACGCTTCGGTAAAAAAACCTGCGGGGGCGCGTGTCGCCCCCGCATGGCATGGCCGGCGCTGGGCATTGGCCTGATCGACGTCGCCGGTTGCCGGCCTTGCGGCCCGCGCCTACCAGATGCGATCAGCACGGGCGCCGTGCGGTCGGTCGATCCATTGCGCAACCGCGACGGCCTGTGTCATTCCCAGAGGTTGGTGGCTGCATGCCCGTCCTCATCGCCCATGCGCACGATGCAGAAGCGGTGCCCGGTGGGCGCTTCCATCACCCACCAGCGTTTGACGAAGCCGATCCGGCGCGCGCCCAGCTTCTCCAGCCGGTCGGCCTCGGCATCGATATCGTCGCTTTCGATATCCAGGTGCACGCGCGAGGCGTGCGCCACGCGCTGCACTTCCACGTTCAGGCCGGCCGGTGCGCCTTCCAGGTCGGCATATTCGGCGCCGTCCTCGCGATACGCCGGCTGCGCCCGGTAACCCAGCGCCGCCGACCAGAAGGCGGCGGCCGCATCGGCGGGGGTGTCCTGGCAATCGATGATGAATCCGGCAAGCCGGCTGCGGTGGGCCATGGCGGGGGGGCTCCAGGGAAGGGGCGGATGTGCTGTATCGCACCCCCGGCATCCATGCGGTGTGATGCGCCCGCCGGATTCAGCGCGTGGCCGCTGCCGGGAAGCGCAGCTCGGCCTGCACCGGGTAATGATCCGACGGCAGCACGCCGCCGGGCGTGTCGTCCAGCGTGCGGAAACGGTCCACCGTGAAACCGCGCACCAGGATCCAGTCCAGCTCCACCGTGGGCGTGCCGCTGAAGTTGTGGAAGGTCAGCCGCGGGCCATCGACCTTGCCGGCCAGCCGGCGCGCATCGCCCAGCGCGGCGGTGAAGGTGGCATAGGTGTCGCTGCCCGGTTCGGTATTGAAATCGCCGGTGAGCACCACCGGGATGTCGGCGGGCAGTTCGCCCAGCCGTTCGGCGATCAACTTGGCCGCCCGCACGCGGCGCGGCTCGTCCTCCTGCCGGTAGGGCAGGTGGGTATTGAACAGATAGAAACGCCGGCCATCGGCCTGGCGCTGGAACAGCGCCCAGCTGACCATGCGCGGCATCAGGTTGCCCCAGGTGATGCTGCCGGCCACCTCGGGCGTATCGGACAGCCAGAAATCGCCGGATTCGACCACGCGCAGCTGCGCGCTGTCGTAAAACACGCCCATGTGCTCATCGCCGCTGCCGCCGCGCCGGCCTTGGCCGAACCAGCGATAGCCGGGCAGCTGCTCGACCAGGTAGTCGGCCTGCTTTTCCACCAGTTCCTGGGTGCCGAACACGGCCGGGTGCTGCTCGCGCAGCAGCGAGACCATCGCCTCGCGGCGGTCTTCCCAGCGCCGGCCCGGCTCGGTGTCCACCGGCGTGCGTACATTGAAGGACATCACCCGCAGCGGGGCGGACGTCTCGGCCGGCGCCGCGCCTGCCGGCAACGACAGGGCCAGCAGCGCCAGCAGCGCGGTACCACGAAAACCAGGCAACATTGGAATCCCTCCATTCCATGACAGTGTTTTTCGAAGGGTCGCATGGAATACGGCACGACGGAATTGCCGGCGTTGGCCGATCGCCGTCGGTGGGTGCAGAGTTTGACCGCTGCCTCAGTTCAGCGCCGGCGCGCGTAATGCCACCGTCATCGCCCGTCGCCCCGGCCGGACGCATGGCAAGCAGGCGCAGGAATGGCATCGTGGCGCGGATCGCGCCATCAGCGCTTGCGCCGCGTCGTCGGCCCGGTCTTCAATGGCGGTTCTTGCCCACCCGGGAACTGCCAGGCATGAGCGTCCATCCCCTTCCATCGTCCGGCCACGCCGAGGTGCGCCTGCGCCCGCTGCTGCGCAGCGATGCCGATGCCTGGTTCGCCTGCCTGTCGCGGCCCGGCCTGCTCGAGCACACCAGCTGGCAGCTGGCATCGGTGGCCGACCTGGCCCCGATCTTCGACGCATTGGAAGCGCCGGCCCCCGCAACGCAGATCCGCCTGGCCATCGTCGACGCGGCCGGCGCACTGGTGGGCAGCATCGGCTTCCACAGCATCCATGCGCAGCACGGCAGTGCCGAAATCGCCTACGAACTGGTGCCCGAATACCAGGGGCGCGGCATTGCCAGCGCGGTCTGCCGGCAGGTCTGCGCCTGGGGCTTTTCCAGCTTCGGCTGGCAGCGCATCCAGGCCTGCGTGCTGGACACCAACGCGGCGTCGGCCGCGGTACTGCGCCGTTGCGAATTCGAGCATGAAGGGCGCCTGCGCCGGCTGCGCCGCGTGGCCGGGCGGCCGCGCGACTTCGACGTATATGCGCGACTGGCAGCGGACGAGTAGGGGAGCGCGTCGGTGGGCGCGGCAGCGGTCTGGCCGAACCAGGCAGGGTATCCTTGGCAGTTCCCCTTGAACGACAGGCATACCGCATGGATTACCAGCTTGTAATCAAGTTCTGGCGCGGCTCGCTGGACGACGAGGCATTCCTGGCCACGCTGGAGGCCGAACTCAGCACCGCCCTGGGCAGTACGGCGACGCTGGACGGCTATGACGTCAGCGCCAAGGAGATCAACCTGTTCATGTTCACCGCCGAACCTCGTCCGACCTTCCGGCGCACCAAGGACGTGCTCGAACGGCTCGGTGTACTGCGCAGCGTGTCCGCCGCGTACCGGCTGGTCGGCGGCGCGCAGTTCACCTCGGTATGGCCGCTGCGCATGGCGCGGAAGTTCACCCTGCCGTGAGCGGGGCACAAAAAAGGCCGGGGCCCGAGGGTTCCAGCCTTTGATGTACCGTCGAAACGGTGATGTGGTGGAGGTGGGCTCTACTTGGTTGGTCCGGTTAACCCTTATGCCGCAAGGGGTGGCGTGTTTTGGCCTGGCGCTGTACCCCCCAGCCGTACCCCCATTTTCCGCTTCATGGTCCCGCTCCGAAACGCGCTCCGAAATCCAGGCCTCGACCTCTGATTCGACCCACCGAACCGACGACCCGAGGGTGACCGGTTTGGGGAAGGTTCCGGCCGAAATGCGCGAATAGAGGGTCGATTTCGACAGGCCGACTCGGTTCTGGACCTCGCTTCTGCGGAGCAGGCGGCGCGGGGCGAGCGGTTGCACGTTGCTGGTCATCGTGTCTCCTTCGCCGCGGTGCGCGGCTGAATCGTGTGGGTACCGGGCTCACTCCTGAAGTGCGTCAGGAAACCGATAGAATTGGTGCCCAACTAAGGAGGGGACACCATGAAGGCTTCAGGGTTTCTGCTGGTTTTGTGCGCATCGCTCGCCGCGGGGTGTTCCACCGTACCCGTCGGAGAAGGGCAGGCCAAAGCAGTGCCGGCGGATCGCATCTATGCGCCGCAGTTCTTGGAGGCATCGCCGGAACAATCGGCTACGGTGGTCATCGCCCGTGACAAGGGCTTGTCCGGCTCCGGCTGCTCGCACGCTATTTCCGTAAACAATCAGAAGGTGCTTGCGCTGCGCCAAGCTGAGACGGCGACCCTGCATCTCCCACCAGGCGCTTACTTCATCAAGCTGGAGACGGGTGGCGGGCTCTGCCCGAACATTTCGACATCCCAGAATTTGACCCTGGCCGCCGGCGAACGCCAGGTCTATCGGGTGCTACTGCCTTCCGACGGAAGCCTTCGGCTCACCCGCGAGCAGTAGGGGCAAGGCGGGAACGTCCCGCCTCGCTCGCTTAGGCCACGCGCTCCAGATGCTGGATCAAATAGACGCGGCCGCCAATGATGGCCTCGTCTGCCAGGCGGAATGGGGGATAGACACCTGGTCGGAACTGCGCGCCCAGATCCCGTCTGGCTGTGCCTGAAGAGCCTTGATCTGGTGTACATACCAAGTGTTGATCAGGTAGAGCCCGTCACCGACGAACTCCTTGCATCCCGTATCGACCATGCCCATGGCAGGGCTGATGCCCCTGGATATACCCTCAGCATCTCATGGGCTGCAACGGAACAGGCCGGGCAACCCCGGACAACAAAAAAGCCGGAACCCCTTGTGACGGGAGGTTCCGGCTTTCTGTGGCCCTTGTGGGACCGTCTAATGGTGGAGGTGGGCGGAATTGAACCGCCGTCCGAAGGCACTCCATCCCCGGTACTACATGCTTAGCTCACCGTTGGATCTCATCCTGTGGCAGCACGGTGTGCAAAGCGCACCCCAGGACCAGCCTGCTTTAGTTAAGTCGTGACTGACAGGCAGCCATCACAACCGGTTCCGTGATAATGACCCTACATCTACGAGCACGGGCACAAGTAGGTTCGGGGGTTCGCCTTAGGCGGCTGTAGAACTAAACGCTAAAGCTGTTTTTAGGCAGCGATTGCGAAGTCGTTCGAACCGTAGTTGTCGTCGTTGGCAACTAAAAGTTTGCTGCTGGATTAACGAGGAAAGCTGCCCCCTCGGCATGCACCAAGTAACTTCACAACCCCCGTCGAAACCAATGCACCCCCGGTTTCTTCAAGAACCGCAAGCCGTCTGGCGACCCAGACGCTACTTGACGGGGACGATGCTACTCCAATCCAGCTGAACAGTCACCTGCGCTACGGGGCCGATACCGGATTTGGCCGGGGTGATCACCAGGGCTGCGGTAACCGTCGCTGCGGCCTAGGGCATCCGGCGAGGGCAGGGCATCCGACCATGGGTCGGACCTACAGGCGCCGGCTGTTCCAGGCCGGCGTCACCCCGCCGCTTACCTGCCTTCGCGCTGGCGCTTGCTGTCGGCCTGGTGCTTGGCCTTCAGCTTGCGCTGGTGGTTCTGCTCGTTGCGCTGGGTCATGGCCTGCTTGCGTGCTTCGGGCTGTACCTTCACCGCCAGTGCGTCGATGCGGGCGACCAGGCGGCGATGTTCCAGGGTATCGAAGGTCTGGTTTTCCGAGGCATCGCGCTTGGCGTTGCGCGCCAGGTAGGTCAGTACCTTGAGCAGGGCGGCCGGATCCATCGCACGGGTCAGTTCGGCGAAGATCGATTCGTAGGCGGCGATATCGGCCTGGAGCTCGGCGATCGGATCGGCGCTCGCGGCGGTGTCCTGGGTAATTTCCTGTGTCACGCAACGCTCCAGACGGTTAATAGGCGGGGATTCTGACACCGATCGGCGCCGCTGGCGCAGTTGGTCTGCGCGGCGTGTGCGCCGGGCCCGCGCTCAATCCTCCTGCAACTGCTCAAAACGCAGGGCCAGGTAGTCGATCAGGGCGCGCACGGCCGGCAGCAGGCCGCGCCGCGACGGGAACACCGCATGCACGATGCCGTGGGGCGGCTCCCAATCCGGCAGCAGGCGCACCAGCCGGCCGTCGGCCAGTTCGTCGCAGACCATCATGGTCGGCAGCATCAGGATGCCGACCCCGGCCACCGCCGCAGCGCGCAGCGCGATCATGTCGTCGCTGACCAGGCGCGGCACGTGGTTGACCTGGGCGGCCGCGCCGTCGGCGCCGTTGAGCCGCCAGACATGCAGCTGCTGGGCGGCGCTGAGGTCCACGCTGGGAAAGCGCGCCAGGTCGGCTGGCACGGTAGGGGCGGGATGGTCGGCGAACAGCGCCGGGCTGGCGGCGATGCACCAGCGCCGGGTAGCCAGCGGGCGCACCACCAGGTCGCTGTCCTCCAGCGGCGGCGGGCGCACCCGGATGGCGATGTCCAGGCCCTCGCCGATCACATCGACGCGGCGGTTGGTGGCCTCCAGCTGCAGCGACACCTTGGGGTGCTCGGCCAGGAAGTCGGCCAGCATCACCCCCATGCGCGCGTGCAGGATCGCCACCGGCACGGCGATGCGTACCGTGCCGCGCGGCTCGGCACGCGACAGTGCGATCGTCTCTTCGGCCGCTTCGGCCTGGATCAGCATCGCCTTGCAGTGGGCGTAGTAGTCCTGGCCGACCTCGGTGACCGAAAAACGGCGGGTCGAACGCTGGATCAGGCGCACGCCCAGTCGTTCTTCGAGCAGGGCGATGCGCCGGCTGAGCTTGGACTTGGGCATGCCCAGGGCGCGCCCGGCCGGGGCGAAGCCGCCGTGCTCGACCACATGGGCGTAGTAGGACAAGTCGTTGAGGTCGATCATCGCCGGGCCGCCATCGTTCATCAGGTGGGACGCTGAGGATAAATCCTGCGGTCTACCGGGTCCATCGTTGCATGGATACCTTGAACCCCGTCGCCCGGCCTTCGCCGCCGACCCTTCTCTCACCTACAGGACATCGCCATGAGCACCCCGGCCAATTTCAACGGCGCCACCCCGGTCATCGACCCGGCCAACGCCGCCCTGCTGCTGATCGACCACCAGAGCGGCCTGTTCCAGACCGTCAAGGACATGCCGATGACCACCCTGCGTGCCCATGCCGGCGCGTTGGCGACGATGGCCACCCTGACCGGCATGCCGGTGATCACCACCGCCTCGGTGCCGCAGGGCCCCAACGGCCCGCTGATCGCCGAGATCCACGCCAATGCGCCGCACGCGCAGTACGTGGCCCGGCGCGGTGAAATCAATGCCTGGGACAACCCGGCGTTCGTCGCCGCGGTGAAGGCTACCGGCCGCCGCCAGCTGATCATCGCCGGCACCATCACCAGCGTGTGCATGGCGTTTCCGTCGATCGCCGCGGTGGCCGACGGCTACCAGGTGTTCGCGGTGATCGATGCATCGGGCACGTATTCGAAGATGGCCCAGGAAATCACCCTGGCGCGCGTGGTGCAGGCCGGCGTGGTGCCGATGGACACCGCCGCGGTGGCTTCGGAGCTGCAGAAGACCTGGCATCGTGAGGACGCCGCGCAATGGGCGCAGATCTATACGCAGATCTTCCCGGACTACCAGCTGCTGATCGAAAGCCATGCCAAGGCGCAGGAGGTGGCGTTGAACCACGAAGCGCTGGATTCGCAGCGCGCCTGAGGTGGCGGCCGTGCCCGCCGGGACGGCGTGCGGGCACGGCGGCGATGCGCTCTTTGGCGGTGCCCGGCCCGGCGAGGCGATGCCGGGCGGTTACAGCCGCTTGCGCAGGTACAGGCGCTGGTGGCCGGGTGGGAACTCCTCCAGCCGGCCGAACACGGCATAGCCGCGCTTGAGGTAGAAGCCCTCGGCCTGCCAGGAAAACGTATCGAGCATGGCCGAATGGGCGCCCAGCGTGCGCGCCTGCTGCTCGGCATCGGCCAGCAACGCCTGGCCCAGACCGCGGCCGCGTTGGCTGTGGTGCACCCACAGGGCGTGGACCATCAGCCAGCCGCCGTAGACATCGGCCACCAGGCCGGCACAGGGCTGGCCGTGCGCATCGCGTACCACCCGGTTCACCGGCTGGTCGTCCAGGGCGTCGCCGCAGGCGTCGCGATTGAACGCCAGCAGCCCGGCCAATACTGCCGCCGTGTCGTCGGCGCCGGCTACGTCGATGCGCGGCGGGGTGCTGCCGGGCATCAGGCGTCGCGGTTGTGGCGGCGCATGGTGCGCGACTTTTCGCGGGCCCAGTCGCGGTCCTTTTCGGCATCGCGCTTGTCGTGGGTCTGCTTGCCCTTGGCCAGCGCGATTTCCAGCTTGATCTTGTTCTTGCTCCAGTACATCGCGGTGGGCACGATGGTGTAGCCGTCGCGCTGGACCCTGCCGATCAGCTTGTCGATCTCGCTGCGGTGCAGGAGCAGCTTGCGCTCGCGCCGATCGTTGGCCACCACGTGGGTGGAGGCCTGGATCAGCGGGGTGATCTGCGCACCGATCAGGTAGATCTCGCCATCACGCACGTAGGCGTATGCATCGACGATGTTGCCGCGCCCGGCGCGGATCGACTTGACCTCCCAGCCCTGCAGGGCCAGGCCGGCTTCGAAACGGTCCTCGATGTGGTACTCGTGGCGGGCACGCTTGTTGAGCGCGATGGTTTTGTTGGCCGTCGCGTTCTTTGCTTTATCCTTGCCGCTGTTCTTGCTCATTTCCGTATTGTCTCTGATTTGGGCCTCCCCGGTCGATTCATCAGCACACTAGTCCTGCCGTATGCCAACTATCCGCCGTAGCGCCCTGGTCGAACATTCGGCTGCCCGCATGTTCGACCTGGTCAATGATATTGACGCCTATCCGCGCCGGTTCCGCTGGTGCTCGGCCGCGCAGATCCTTGAATCGGGCCAGGACCGCCTGGTGGCGCGCCTGGACCTGGGGCTGGGCGCGTTCTCTACCTGGTTCATGACCGAAAACACCTTGCAGCGCCCCAGCAGCATCGATATGCAGCTGCGCGACGGGCCGTTCAAGCGCCTGCACGGGCGCTGGGAATTCCATGCGCTGGCCGAGGAAGCCTGCAAGGTCACCCTGACCCTGGAATTCGAGCCCAGCTCGCGCCTGCTCGGGCCGGCGCTGGCGCTGGGTTTCCAGGGCTTGGCCGACCGCATGGTCAATGATTTCGTCCGCGTCGCCGATGCGCAGGACTGAGCGGTGATCCAGGTCGAGGTGCTGCTGGCCTGGCCGGACCGGGTGGCGTCACGCCAGCTGTCGCTGGTGCCCGGTGCCACGGTAGCCCAGGCCATTGCCGCCGCCGCGATCGAGGGCAGTGCGCAGTGCCCGGCGGTGGCCGTGCACGGGGTGCTGGCCCCGTCGACCCAATTGCTGCGCGATGGCGACCGGGTGGAACTGCTGCGGCCATTGCTGGCCGACCCCAAGGACAACCGCCGCCGGCGCGCCCGCGGCAGCTGACCCCGGGCCGTGCCGCCTCAGCGGCCGCCGCGCTTCTTCTTGTCCTTGGCCAGGTTGCGGCCGAACTGGCGCACGCTGCTCTTGGCAAGTTCGGCGTCCTGGTTCGGGAAGTACTCGCCTTCCCAGCGGGTGACCAGGTCGTTCTCGAAGTAGACCGTGAAGTTCTTTACTTCGGTCTTGCCCAGGCGGTTGACCCGCTCGCTGGCGGTGTAGTCCCAGCGCTGGGCGTGGAACGGGTCCGGGATCGACGGCGTGCCGAGCAGGGCGTTGACCTGCTGCTTGCTCTGGCCGGCCTGCAGCTGGCCGACGGTCTGCTCCCGGATCAGGTTGCCCTGATAGATGGGTTGCTTGTAAATGATGCCGCAGCCTGTGGTGGACAGGGCAACGGCGGCGACCAGCAGGAGATTGCGCATCGGGAATGGCGTTTTGGGAAATCCAGTCGATGATACACTCCCGCCGTGTCGCCGCGACCCAATCCGAGGCAGCTGGCGCTAAATCGCCAATGAACGGAGAACTATGGAAACCCACGACCTGCGCAAAGTCGGCCTGAAGGTGACCCATCCGCGGATGCGGATCCTGGCGCTGCTCGAACAGCGCACCGCCCACCACCACATGACCGCCGAAGACATCTACCGCCAGCTGCTCGAGCACGGTGACGAGATCGGCCTGGCCACGGTGTACCGGGTGCTGACCCAGTTCGAGGCGGCTGGCCTTGTGCTCAAGCACAACTTCGAAGGCGGCCAGGCCGTTTACGAACTGGACCGCGGCGGCCACCACGACCATATGGTCGATGTGGACAACGGCAAGATCATCGAGTTCGAAAGCCACGAGATCGAAGAGCTGCAGCGCAAGATCGCCGCCGATCATGGCTACGAACTGGAAGAGCATTCGCTGGTGCTGTACGTGCGCAAGAAGCGCAAGTAAGGGCGTAGCCGGTCGCAGGACCGGCCTGGGCCACGCCGGCTGCAGATCAACAACCCCCGGGTCCTGGCCCGGGGGTTTTTTTGTGGATGCGAAGGCATCCAGCCATGGTCGCTCGACAGCGGTAGGCCCGGGCCATGCCCGGACACCAGGTTGGATGATCGGAAGGCGTCAGCGCGTGGCGGCCGGCACCGCCCCGGGCAGCAGGGCCTGCAGATCCACCGCCGCGGCCATGGCCCGGTTGCCGGCATCGCCGGGGTGCAGGTGGTCGCCGGAGTCCAGCGCGGCGGCCATCCGGCCCGGATCGGCGGGGTCGCGCAGGGCCGCATCGAGGTCGATGACCGCATCGAACGGGCTGTCGTGGCGCAGCCAGGCGTTGAGCTGGCCGCGCAGTGCGTCCTTGTCGGGCTGGTAGTAATCGTCCAGCGCGGTGCCGGGCAGGGCGCCGGCAAACGGCGGCAGGGTGGCGCCAAGGATGCGCACGCCACGGGCATGGGCGCGCTCGACCAGGCGGCGGTAGCCGGCCTGCAGCTCGGCCAGCGACGGGCGCGGCTGATGGCGGGCGAAGGCGGTGCCCGGCCAGGCGATGTCGTTGATGCCGATCAGCACGATCACACTGGCCACGCCCGGCTGCTCCAGTACGTCGCGGTCGAACCGTGCGGTGGCCGCCTGGCCCATGCCATCGCGCAGCAGGCGGCCGCCGGAAATGCCGGCGTTGACCACCGCCACCCCCTGCGGTGCCAGCCGCGCGGCCAGGTGGTCGGTCCAGCGCTGGTCGCGGTCCAGGCTGGCGGTTGCCCCATCGGTGATCGAATCGCCGATCACCACCACGCTGCGGGCACCGGCGCGCCCCTGCACCTCGATGCCCGACACGAACAGGCGGGCCGTGGTGGTGGCCGCAGCATCGAACTGCGGGGCCAGGGCCTGGTTGCCGGCGCCGATCGACGCGGTCTGCCGGCCGTCCCAGTGGAAGGTGTGCAGTGGCGTGAAGTCGGGGACATAGACGCTGACCTGTACGGCCTGCAGGTCGGCGGTCGGCAGGGCCAGTGGATCGCTCAGGCGCGCCTGGCCGGGGGCGATGCGGGTGGCGGCCTGCCCGTCGAAGGTCAGCGCCTGCGGTGGCTGGCCGGCCGCCCCGGCCACGCTGGCCGCGCCGATGTGCAGGGGCTGCCGGCCATAGGCGTTGCTCAGGCGCACCCGCAGGCGCTCGCCGCCCAGGCTCAGGCGGGCGGTCTGGCGGAACGTCTGGCCCTGCAGGTGGGCGGGGACCAGGCTGGGGAACAGGAACGTTTCGGCCCAGACCGGCTGTGGGCTGGCCTGCCAGCTGGCGACCCAGGGCGCCGGCGGGGAGGCGGCCGTGGCGGCCGAGGTACTGAGCAGGGCAAGGCTGGCAAAGCGGGCGAGGGTATGCATCGGGGCAGTCCGTGGGCAGGGAAGCGCCATGGTGATCCGGCCTGCAGTTGTGAACTAGACTGCCCGTGGACAATCATCTGTGAATTGGATTCATCGCATGGCTAGCACCGATATCAATCGTTCCGGGGAGCTGGAAGTGTTCGTGCGGGTCATCGAAACCGGCGGCTTTTCCGCAGCGGCGCGCTCGCTGGAGCTGAGCCCGTCGGCGGTCAGCAAGCTGGTGTCGCGGCTGGAGCAGCGGCTGGGCACGCGCCTGCTGCAGCGGTCCACCCGCCAGCTGCAGCTCACCCAGGAGGGCTGCGCGTTCTACGAGCGGGGGCTGCGGGTGCTGGCCGACCTGGACGAGGCCGAACGCTGCGCCAGTGCCCACGCCGCACCGCGCGGGCGGCTGCGGGTGAACGCCAACGTGCCGTTCGGGCAGCATTTCCTGCTGCCGTTGCTGCCGGAGTTCCTGGACCGGCATCGGCAGGTTGAGGTGGACCTGGTGCTCACCGACGAGGTCATCGACCTGCTCGAGCAGCGCACCGATGTGGCGGTGCGGGCCGGGCCGCTGAAGAATTCCAGCCTGGTCGCGCGGCGGCTGGGCGCGACCCGGATGATGATCGTGGCCGCGCCCGCCTATGCGGCCCGGCACGGACTGCCCGACAGCGCCGATGCGCTGCTGGCGCACAACCGGCTGGATATCGGCCACCCACGCACCCAGGCCGGCTGGCCGCTGGCGGTGGATGGCACGCGGCAGGTGGTGCCGACCCAGGGCAATGCACGCGCCAGCGACGGCGAGGCGCTACGCCGGTTGGTGCTGGGCGGGGTGGGGCTGGCGCGGCTGGCGGCCTTCCAGGTGCAGGCCGATATCGCCGCCGGTCGCCTGCTGCCGGTACTGGAAAGCGCCAACCCCGGGGATCTGGAAGAGGTGCACGCGGTGTTCCAGGGGCAGGGCGGCTACCTGCCGCTGCGAGTGCGCGCGCTGCTGGATTTCCTGGTCGAGCGGGTGGACCTGGGCAAACCGTTGGGGTGATGGCGGAGCCGGCCAGCGGCCGGTGATGGCTGGGCGGGCCGGCATCCAGAGGAGCCGGCCAGCGGCCGGCACTACCTGTCAGACCTGGAGCAGCTTTCGCGCGGCCGCCCGGGCTTCCTTGCTGACTTCCACCCCGCCCAGCATGCGCGCCAGTTCTTCCTCGCGGGCCTTGGGGTCCAGTTTCTCCACCGCGCTCTGGGTCATGCCGTCCACCGGCGCCTTGCTGACCCGGTAATGGGCGTGGCCCTTGGAGGCCACCTGCGGCAGGTGGGTGACGCACAGCACCTGACGTTTCTCGCCCAGGGCGCGCAGCTTCTGGCCGACGATGTCGGCCACCGCGCCGCCGATGCCCGAGTCCACTTCGTCAAAGACCATGGTCGGCACCGCATCCAGGCCCAGCGCGGCGACCTCGATGGCCAGCGAGATACGCGACAGTTCGCCGCCGGAGGCCACCTTGCGCAGCGCCCGCGGTGGCTGGCCGGCATTGGCGGCGACCAGGAATTCGACCCGTTCGGCGCCGTTAGGGTCAGGCTTGGCCACCGCCTGCGGTTCGATCTCGATGCGGAACTGGCCGCCGCCCATGCCCAGCTCGCCGATCAGGGTGGTGGTGGTGTCCGACAGCGCGGCGGCGGCGGTGCGGCGGCTGGCGCTGAGCACCTCGGCCACGGCCTGCCACTGCGCGGCGGCGCGTTCGATCTCGCCGGCCAGCTTCTGCAGGCGTTCGTCGGCGCCGCGCAGCTGCTCGACCTCCGCCTGCATCGCATCGCGGTGCTCGCCCAGCGCCTCCATCGGGACCCGGTGCTTGCGCGCCAGGTCGTGCAGGCGGCCCAGCCGGCGCTCGATGTCCTCGAACTGCTCCGGGTCGGCATCCAGGTCGTCATGCACCCGGTCCAGCAGCGCCAGCGCCTCGTCCAGCTGGATGGCGGCACTGTCCAGCAGCGCGTCCACCTCGCCCAGGCGCGTGTCGTGTTCGGCCACCCGGGACAGTTCGTGGCGGGTCTGCTGCAGCAGTTGCAGCACCGACACCTCGTCATCGCCATTGAGCCGGCTGACGGCCACCTCGCAGGCGCCGATCAGCGCGCTGGCATGGGCCTGGCGGCGGTGGCTGCTGCCCAGCGCGGCGATCGAGGCCGGGTCCAGGTCTTCGCGCTGCAGCTCGCCCAGCTGGTGTTCCAGGTAGCCGATGCGGTCGCTGACATCGCCCTGGCGCGACAGCGCGTCGGCCTCGTCGACCAGCGCCTGCCAGCGCGCGGCGGCCTGGCGGACCTGGATGCGCTGGGCCTCGTTGCGGGCGAAGGCGTCCAGTAGCGCCAGCTGCGAGGGCCGGGCCAGCAGGGCCTGCTGTTCGTGCTGGCCGTGGATCTCCACCAGGGTGGCGGCCAGTTCGGTCAGCTGGGTCAGGGTGACCGGGCGGCCGTTGATCCAGGCCCGCGAGCCGCCGTCGGCGCGGATGATGCGGCGCAGCTGGCACTGGTCTTCGTCGTCGAGCTCGTTGTCGCGCAGCCAGCGCCGCGCCGGCGCATCCTGGCCGGGGGCGAACTCGGCCGACAGTTCGGCGCGCGCCGCGCCGTGGCGGACCACGCCGCTGTCGGCGCGCAGCCCGGACAGGAAGCCCAGGGCGTCGACCATCAGCGACTTGCCGGCGCCGGTCTCGCCGGAAACCACGGTCATGCCCGGTCCGAACTCCAGTTCGGTGGCGCGGACGACGGCAAAATCCTTGATCGATAGATGTCTTAGCATGGTTGTCTGTTCTCGAGCCGGGCAACGCTAGCATGGGCCGGCGTTGGCTCCAATGACTTGCCATCGCCCCCGCCAGCCATTATCTAGGGTTGCGTCTCACAGGTTGATTCCATGCACCCCTCCGCCTCCCATCTTGCGCCCCGTGCCCGGCATCTGCTGCGCACGCTGATCGCACGCCACATCCAGGACGGCGAGCCGGTCGGCTCGCAGACCCTGGCGCGGCTGGCCGGGCTGGATGTCAGCCCGGCCACCATCCGCAACATCCTGGGCGACCTGGAAGACCTGGGCCTGCTCAGTTCGCCGCATACCTCGGCCGGCCGGGTGCCGACCGCGCACGGCTACCGGGTGTTCGTGGACAGCCTGGTCAAGATGCAGCCGCCCGGGGAGGGCGAGCTGAGCCGGCTGCGCAGCGAACTGGCCACCGGCAGCGGCACCCAGGCCCTGCTTGGCAGTGCCTCGGAGCTGCTGTCGGCGATGAGCCACTTCGTCGGGGTGGTCAGCGCGCCGCGCCGGGAGCAGTTTGCCTTCCGGCATATCGATTTCGTGGCGCTGGATGCGCGCCGGGTGCTGGCGATCCTGGTGTTTGCCGACAATGAAGTGCAGAACCGGGTGATCGAGCCGCGCCGCAGCGTCGAGCCGGCCGAGCTGGAGCAGGTGGCCAATTACCTCAACGCGCACTGCGCCGGCCGGCCGCTGGCCGAGATCCGCGCCCGGCTGCTGCTGGAGCTGCGCGATGCGCAGTCGGAGATGGAGCAGCTGCTGGCGCACAGCATCGAACTGGCCGAGCAGGCCATGGTGCCGCCGGCCGACGACATGGTGCTGGCCGGACAGACCCGGCTGATGGGGGTGCAGGACCTGTCCGACCTGGAGCGGCTGCGCGAGCTGTTCGAGGTGTTCGCCAGCAAGCGCGAGATCCTGCAGCTGCTGGAACGCACCATCCAGGCCCCGGGCGTGCGCATCTTCATCGGCGAGGAGACCGGGGTGATGCCGCTGGAGGGGGTGTCGCTGGTCACCGCGCCGTACTCGGCCGACGGCCAGGTGCTGGGCGTGCTCGGGGTGATCGGCCCCAAGCGGATGGCCTACGACCGCATGATTCCGCTGGTGGAGGCCACCGCGCAGGTGCTGGGCGCCGCGCTGGGTTCGCCCGCTGCCGGCGGATTGTCCCGCGATCGGGACTAAAGCGCCCGCTGGACTCTTGAATCCACCCGCCGCGCCCATATAGGGGTGGGTGGAGGCGGAGAGTCACCGCCAAGGATCCGGAAATGAACCAAGACCAGCCAGATATCGCACCCCAGACCCCGGCAGCCGCTGAACCGGCCGCCGATTCGCTGCAGCAGCAGCTGGACAGCCTGCACAACGAGCTGGCGCTGCTGCGCGCCGAGTCGCTGCGCGAGCGCGCCGACCTGGACAACCAGCGCAAGCGCGTGGCCCGCGACGTCGAGCAGGCCCGCCGTTTCGCCAATGAAAAGCTGCTGGGCGAGCTGCTGCCGGTGTTCGACAGCCTCGACGCCGGGCTCAATGCCGCCGGCAGCGAGCCCAGCCCGCTGCGCGAAGGCCTGGAGCTGACCTACAAGCAGCTGCTCAAGGTGGCCGCCGACAACGGCCTGACCCTGCTGGACCCGACCGGCCAGCCGTTCAACCCCGAACACCACCAGGCCATCAGCCAGGCCGACGCGCCCGACGCGGCGCCGGGCAGCGTGGTCCAGGTGTTCCAGAAGGGCTACCTGCTCAACGACCGCCTGCTGCGGCCGGCGCTGGTCGTGGTCGCCCGCGATTGACCGGCAGCGGACGCTGAACGGGTTTTGCCAGCATCGGACACTGTGTTTGGTGGATGGCTTGAAAGTCCCGGCAGCGTCCCACACATCCCATTCATAACCCGGCAGCTGCCGGATGTTCCCAGAACTTTCAGGAGTCTCCCTCATGGGCAAGATCATTGGTATCGACCTCGGCACCACCAACTCGTGTGTGGCGATCATGGACGGCGGCAAGGCCCGCGTCATCGAAAACGCCGAAGGCGACCGCACCACCCCGTCCATCGTCGCCTACACCAAGGATGGCGAAGTGCTGGTCGGCGCCTCGGCCAAGCGCCAGGCGGTGACCAACCCGAAGAACACCTTCTACGCCGTCAAGCGCCTGATCGGCCGCAAGTTCACCGACGCTGAAGTCCAGAAGGACATCGCGCACGTGCCCTACGGCATCATGGCCCACGACAACGGCGATGCCTGGGTGCAGACCAGCGACGCCAAGAAGATGGCGCCGCAGGAAATCTCCGCACGCGTGCTGGAGAAGATGAAGAAGACCGCCGAAGCCTTCCTGGGCGAGACCGTCACCGAGGCGGTGATCACCGTGCCGGCCTACTTCAACGACAGCCAGCGCCAGGCGACCAAGGACGCCGGCCGCATCGCCGGCCTGGAAGTCAAGCGCATCATCAACGAGCCGACCGCTGCGGCCCTGGCCTATGGCCTGGACAAGGGCGACGGCCGCGACCGCAAGATCGTGGTGTACGACCTGGGCGGCGGCACCTTCGACGTGTCGATCATCGAGATCGCCAACGTCGACGGTGAGAAGCAGTTCGAAGTGCTGGCCACCAACGGCGACACCTTCCTGGGCGGCGAAGACTTCGACAACCGCGTCATCGAGTACCTGGTCGACGAGTTCAACAAGGACCAGGGCATCGACCTGCGCAAGGATCCGCTCGCCCTGCAGCGCCTGAAGGACGCCGCCGAGCGCGCCAAGATCGAGCTGTCCACCAGCCAGCAGACCGAAGTGAACCTGCCGTACGTCACCGCCGACGCCTCCGGCCCGAAGCACCTGAACATCAAGCTGACCCGCGCCAAGCTGGAAGCCCTGGTGGAAGACCTGATCAAGAAGTCGATCGAGCCGTGCCGCATCGCGTTGAACGATGCCGGCCTGCGTTCGAGCGACATCGGCGAGGTGATTCTGGTCGGTGGCCAGACCCGCATGCCGAAGGTGCAGCAGGCGGTGACCGAGTTCTTCGGCAAGGAACCGCGCAAGGACGTCAACCCGGACGAGGCCGTGGCGCTGGGCGCGGCGATCCAGGGCGGCGTGCTGGGTGGCGACGTCAAGGACGTGCTGCTGCTGGACGTGACCCCGCTGTCGCTGGGCATCGAAACCATGGGCGGTGTGTTCACCAAGATCATCGAGAAGAACACCACCATCCCGACCAAGGCCTCGCAGGTGTTCTCCACCGCCGAGGACAACCAGTCGGCGGTGACCGTGCACGTGCTGCAGGGCGAGCGCGAGCAGGCCCGCTTCAACAAGTCGCTGGCCAAGTTCGACCTGTCCGGCATCGAGCCGTCCCCGCGCGGCATGCCGCAGGTGGAAGTGTCCTTCGACATTGACGCCAACGGCATCCTGCACGTGTCGGCCAAGGACAAGAAGACCAACAAGGAACAGAAGGTCGAGATCAAGGCCGGTTCGGGCCTGTCCGAGGACGAGATCGCGCGCATGGTCGCCGACGCCGAAGCCAACCGCGAGGAAGACAAGAAGTTCCATGAGCTGGTCCAGGCCCGCAACCAGGCCGACGCGCTGATCCACGGTACCCGTACCGCGATCACCGAGCACGGCAGCAAGGTCGGCGGCGATGTGATCGGCAAGGTGGAAGCGGCGCTGGCCGACCTGGAAACGGCGATGAAGAGCGACGACAAGGCGCAGATCGAAGCCAAGTCGAAGGTGCTCGAAGAAGCCGGCCAGGCGCTGTTCGCCGCTTCGGCGGCGGCCGAGCAGGGCGGTGCCGCCCCGGGCGCCGACGCCGGTGCCGGCAACGGCGCCCACGACGACGTGGTCGACGCCGAGTTCACCGAAGTCAAGGACGACAAGAAGTCCTGATCCGGACAAGACGCGGGGCGTTGCGCAGGCAACGTCCCGTTGTCGTTTCCCCCAGGTCCTGGCAGCCGTAGTACGGCTTGTCGGGGCGCACGACGAAAGAGCGGACCTGGTTCCGCTCTTCCGCTTTGACGAATCCCGACTTCCGGATACCGATTCAAGCTATGAGCAAGCGCGATTACTACGAAGTGCTGGGCGTGTCCCGCACCGCCACCGACGAAGAACTGAAGAAGTCCTACCGCCGTTGCGCGATGAAGTTCCACCCGGACCGCAACCCCGGTGACAGTGCCGCCGAAGCCGCCTTCAAGGAGTGCAAGGAGGCCTACGAGACCCTGTCGGACGGCAACAAGCGGCGCATGTACGATGCCCACGGCCACGCGGCGTTCGAGCATGGCATGGGCGGCGGTGGTGGCGGCCCGGGCGGCCCGGACATGGGCGATATCTTCGGCGACATCTTCGGCAACATCTTCGGAGGTGGCGGCGGTGGCGGCCAGCGCCAGGCGCGTCGCGGTGCCGACATCGGCTATGTGATGGAGCTGGACCTGGAAGAAGCGGTGATGGGCGTGGAACGCCGCATCGAGATTCCGACCCTGGCCGAGTGCGACGACTGCCACGGCAGCGGTTCCGAAGACGGCAAGGTGGATACCTGCAGCGTGTGCAACGGCCATGGCCAGGTGCGCATCCAGCGTGGCATCTTCGCCATGCAGCAGGCCTGCCACAACTGCAACGGGCGCGGCAAGATCATCCAGAACCCGTGCAAGACCTGCCACGGCAACGGCCGTGTCGAGGAAGACAAGGTGTTGTCGGTCAAGGTGCCAGCAGGCGTGGACACCGGCGACCGCATCCGCTTGTCCGGCGAAGGCGAGGCCGGCCCGGCCGGGACGCCGCCGGGCGATCTGTATGTGGAAGTGCGGGTGCGCGAGCATGCGATCTTCCAGCGCGACGGCGACGACCTGCACTGCGAAGTGCCGATCCGGATCTCGCAGGCCGCGCTGGGCGACACCGTGCGCGTGGCCACCCTGGGCGGTTACGCGGAAATCCGCATCCCGGCCGAAACCCAGACCGGCAAGCTGTTCCGCATGCGCGGCAAGGGCGTGCGTTCGGTGCGCAGCCGCAGCGAAGGCGACCTGTACTGCCGCGTGGTGGTGGAAACCCCGGTCAACCTCACCCCCGAGCAGCGCAAGCTGCTGGAGCAGTTTGAAACCACCTTCACCGGCGAGGAAGCGCGCAAGCATTCGCCGAAGTCGGCGACCTTCATCGACGGGGTCAAGGGTTTCTGGGACCGGATGACCTCGTAAGCGACGCCGGTTCCTGTGATGTAGCGAAGGCCTCCTGGCTACAGGAGGCCTTTTTTGGTTCTTCGCCGATTTACGTGGGAGGTCAGTTGCGGAGCACAGCCTCAGATCAAAGGCAGCTACCCACGTATGCGCTGATTGGGTTGGCGCGGGTGGGTTGGCGGGACACGCCGTGAACCCATCCGTGGGGGCTTGGCGAAAACATCCATGTTTTCGACAGTCCCGCCAACCCACCCGCGCCAACCCTCCACACATGGCTGGCACGCACGGGAAAGCGTAGGTCCGAGCCATGCTCGGACAAGGTGATGCCGGAACGAAGCGTGTCCGACCACGGGTAGGACCCACCCCGATGAGGTTGCTAGGGACTAGAGCAGTGGGGCCGAGCGCTGGTCGGACGCTGTTGATCTTGACCTTGATCTACCTCCCCCTTGGAGCGAGCCGAGCATCGCAGCGGCATCGGGGGCGAAGAGGCGCGGGTGTCTGAGCGAAGCGAGTTCCGCGCCGTCCCCCGATGACGCGAGAAGCGCAGGGCACCGGCGGGCGCAGCCCGACGGCGAGCGGATGGGGGCGTGTTCTTTGGTTACTTTCTTGCACGAGCAAGAAAGTGACTCGCGCCCCGCAGGGGCACGAAACGCTGTTGAGTTTGTCCGCGAAGCGGAAACAGCAACCGCATCCGGGCAACGGCCCGCACTACCGGTGGCATGTGTCCCCACAATGCCACCGCATTTGACGGGCTGTAGCCCCGCACATGGGCAAATAGCATCTTTTTGCCCCCGTCACCCTCGCAACATCGGGCGTAAAATGCCCGTATGAACGAATCCCTCGAAAGCCACCTGGTCCACGGCCGCCGCCAGCGTCCGGACGGTCCGTCGCCGGTCGACGTCATCTCGGTACAGTCGCAGCTGGTCTACGGCCATGCCGGCAACAGCGCGGCGGTGCCGCCGCTGCGCGCGCTGGGCGTGCGCGTGGCCGAAGTGCCGACCACGCTGCTGAGCAATGCGCCGTTCTACCCGACCACGCGCGGCCGCGTGCTGCCGGCGGACTGGTTCGCCGAACTGCTGCAGGGCGCCGCCGAGCGCGGCCTGCCGCAGCGGGCACGGATGCTGGTGTCCGGGTACTTCGGCAGCGTCGGCAATGGCGCGGCCTTCGCCGACTGGCTCGACCAGGTGCTGCCGGCCTGCCCGCAGCTGCGCTACTGCCTGGACCCGGTGATCGGCGATACCCACACCGGCCCCTATGTGGAGCCCGGGTTGGAGGCCATTTTCGCCGAGCGGCTGCTGCCGCATGCCTGGCTGGTTACCCCCAATGCGTTCGAACTGGGCCGGCTGACCGGCATGCCCAGCCTGGCCGAAACCGATGCGATCGCCGCCGCCCAGGTACTGCTGGCGCGCGGCCCGGAATGGGTGCTGGCGCACAGCGTCGGTGGCCAGCCGGGCCAACTGGTGACCCTGGCGGTCAGCCGCGGCGCGATCTGGCGCTGGACCTCACCGCACCTGCCGGTGGACGTGGCCGGTACCGGCGATGTGCTGATGTCGCTGCTGGTCGCGTTCCTGCTGCGTGGCGAAACCATCGAGCAGGCGATCTCGCGGGCGATCGCCGGCGTGCACGTGGCACTGGAGACCACCCTGGCCAACGGCCATGAGGAATTCGACGTGCTGGCCGCCGCCCCGGCCGCGCTGGCACTGCCGGCGCGCTTCGTGCCCGAGCGCATCGCGTGAGCGCAGTGGTCGTTGGCATCGTCGGCAGTGCCGGTGCCTACGGGCGCTGGCTGCGCCGGTTCCTGGAGCAGCGCCTGGGTCTGGAGGTGATTGGCCACGATCCAGCCGATCCGCAGTCGGACAGCCCGGAGACCCTGCTCGAACGCGCGCAGGTGCTGATCTTCTCCGCACCGATCCGGCACACGCCCGCGCTGATCGCCGCGTACGTCGCGCGATCGGCGGGTCGTGAAGCCGGTCGCCTGTGGCTGGATGTCACCTCGGTCAAATCCGCACCGGTGGAGGCGATGCTCGCCTCGCAGGCCGAGGTGGTGGGCCTGCATCCGATGACGGCCCCGCCCAAGGCGCCCACGCTGAAGGGCAGGGTGATGGTGGTCTGCGAGGCGCGCCTGTCGCAGTGGCAGCCGTTCGTGCAGCAGCTGTGCGACGCACTGGAAGCGGAGTGCGTGCGTGCCACGCCCGAGCATCACGATCAGGTCATGGCGCTGGTCCAGGCGATGGTGCATGCCACGCATTTGGCCCAGGCCGGCGTGCTGCGCGAGTACGCGCCGATCCTGGGCGCGTTGCCGGCGCTGATGCCGTACCGGTCGGCATCGTTCGAGCTGGATACCGCGATCATCGCGCGCATCCTCTCGCTCAATCCGGCGATCTACGAAGACATCCAGTTCGGCAATCCGCATGTGGCACCGATGCTGGACCGGTTGCTGGAACAGCTGCAGCAGTTGCGTGCGCAGGTCGGGCAGGGCGACGATGCCGCGCGCGCCGCCTTCCGCCAGCAGCTGCTACTGGACAACCGCGACAGCCAGGGCGAGGCGGTGCTGGCCGCTGGCAACTACACCTTCGAGCGGGTCGGTTACCTGCTGGCCGACCTGACCGAGCGCAACGCGATCAGCGTGCACCTGCCCGAGGACCGCCCCGGTTCGCTGCGCGAACTGCTGCACGTGTTCGAACGCCATCGGGTCAGCCTGGCCTCGATCCATTCCTCGCGCACGCCCGGTGGTGAAGTGCACTTCCGGGTCGGGTTCGTGGCGGGCAGCGATGCCCTCGCGTTGCAGGCGGCCGCGATCGAAATCGACGCCTCCGGCATCGGCCGCGTGCTTCCGCGCTGACACGGTGCATTGCAACATTCATCCACAGGGGGTGTGGATGATCTGCGCACAAACATGTGGATAAGTGCGCAGGCGCCTTGCACTGAAAGGCTGTCAAGATGCTTGGTCAAAATTTGACCAACATCCGTGCAACTTTTTTCGACCGCCTCAGGTGACGAGGGTGAGCTCACCGCCGGCGGTGCGGAACTCCCGGCCGTCGCGGATCAGGTGGCGGCCATCGGCCAGTTCGTAACGCGCGCCCTGGCCGTTGCCTGCGGCCGCATCGGCCGGCTCATCCTTGAATTCGATGATGACGTAATCGTCGCCGTTGGCGTCGGTGGCGGGGAACTGTCGGAACGACATGAAACACCTCCTGCAGCGCATCTTGGTGATGGGCTGCAGGATGCGATGCCAGGTGTTACCGGCCCGTCATCAATCGATGAATTGCAGGCGTGCCAGTTCGGCGTACAGCCCGCCCTCGGCCAGCAGCTGCGCGTGGGTGCCCTGGGCGACGATGCGGCCATGGTCCATCACCACGATGCGGTCGGCCTTGAGCACGGTGGCCAGGCGATGGGCGATCACCAGCGTGGTACGCCCGGCCATCAGCCGCTCCAGCGCCTGCTGCACGGCGCGCTCGCTCTGCGCATCCAGCGCGCTGGTGGCTTCGTCCAGCAGCAGGATCGGGGCATCCTTGAGCAGGGCGCGCGCGATCGCGATGCGCTGCTGCTGGCCACCGGACAGGCGCGCGCCGCGTTCGCCCAGTTCGCTCAGGTAGCCATCGGGCAGGGCCTGCAGGAACTCGTCGGCCTCGGCTGCGGCCGCCGCGCGCTGCACCTGCTCATCGCTGGCTTCCAGGCGGCCATAGCGGATGTTGTCCAGCGCGGTGCTGGCAAACAGCGTGGGCTGCTGCGGCACCAGCGCCATCTGCGCACGCAGCTGGGCCGGGTCGACCCGGCGTACATCCACGCCATCGACCAGGATGCGGCCAGCCGACGGGTCGTGGAAGCGCAGCAGCATCGACAGCACCGTGCTCTTGCCGGCACCGGACGGGCCGACCAGGGCCACGGTCTCGCCCGGGCGCACGTGCAGGTCGAAATGCGCCAGCGCGGCGGTGTCCGGGCGCTGCGGATAATGGAAGACCACGTCTTCGAAGCGGATCTCGCCGCGCAGCGGCTGCGGCAGCGGCTGCGGATCGGCCGGGGTGGTGATCTCGATTTCTTCCTGCAGCAGTTCGGCGATCCGGCCCATGCCGCCGGAGGCGCGTTGCAGTTCGTTCCAGACCTCGGCCAGGGCGCCGACCGAACCGCCGCCGATCAGCGCATACAACACGAACTGGCCCAGCGTGCCCGGGCTCATGCGGCCGTCGATGACGTCATGCGCGCCCAGCCACAGCACCCCGACGATCGCGCCGAACACCAGCACGATCGCGCTGGCGGTGACGATCGACTGCGCGCCGATGCGGCGCCGGGCGGCCTTGATCGATTCGCCCAGCGCGGCATTGAAGCGGCCACGCTCGTAGGGTTCGCGTGCATGCGCCTGTACGGTGCGCACCGCGCCCAGGGTTTCGGCGGCCAGGGTGTTGGCATCGGCGATGCGGTCCTGGCTGGCGCGCGAAATCTTGCGCAGCCGGCGGGCGCCGATGATGATCGGCAGCACCGCCAGCGGGATGCCGACCAGCGACCAGGCCGCCAGTGTCGGGCTGGTCACAAACAGCATCACCAGGCTGCCGATCACGGTGACGCTGCTGCGCAGGGCCACCGACATGGTCGAGCCGATCACGCTGCGCAGCAGTTCGCTGTCGGCGGTCAGGCGCGAAACCAGTTCGCCGCTGCGGCTGCGGTCGTGGAAGCCGGCGCCCAGCGCGATCAGGTGCGCGTACAGGCGGCTGCGCAGGTCGGCCACTACCTTTTCGCCGAGCAGCGACACGAAGAAGAACCGCGCCGCAGTGGCCAGGGCCAGCAGCACCGCCACCAGGAACAGCAGCGCGAAGGCGCGGTTGATCTGGCCGTTGTCGTTGAAACCGTGGTCGATCATCAGCTTGACCGCCGGCGGCAGGCTCAGCGTGGCCACCGAAGACAACGCCAGCGCCACCAGCCAGGCAGCGAACAGCCCGGAATGGCGGCGCACGAACGGCCACAGCGTGCCCAGGCTGCCAAGCCGGCGCATGGCCGGGGCCTGCGGGGTGGGGGTATCAGTCATTCAGGTGGCCTGGTTCGGTGCATGTTTCGATGCGGATACGATCACGGGTGGCGTCGCGCAGGCGGTTTTTCAACGGGTCGACCTGATCGGCGGGCAGGCGCACCTGCAGTTCCACCCCTGCGGCGGTGAAGGTTTCGGCCAGTTTTTCGGCGGTATGGCTGGCCAGGGCGGCGTGCAGGATGCCCAGGTCATCGAAGCTGGCCTGCACGGTCAGCTCGGCCAGCGCGATCAGCCGCTGGCGTGGCGCGGTGCGCAGGCATTCGGCGGCGGTACCGCCATAGGCACGGACCAGGCCGCCGGCACCCAGCTTGATGCCGCCATACCAGCGGGTCACCACCACCATCACCCGGTCCAGGCCCTGGCCATCGATGGCGGCCAGGATCGGCCGCCCGGCGGTGCCGGCCGGCTCGCCATCATCGCTGGAACGGTACGCGCCGCCATGGCGGTAGGCCCAGCAGTTGTGGGTGGCATCGGCCACGGCGACCTGCTGCAGGAACGCCAGCGCATCGGCGGCATCGGCGATCGGCGCGGCCTGCGCGGTGAAGCGGCTGTGCTTGATGTCCAGGCTGTGGCTGACGGGGCTGGCGAGCGTATCGGGCATTGCGCCCATTCTAGTGGGGATGCCCGCGCCCGGGGCGGCTCAGTTGTCCAGCAGCTGGCGCAGATCGTGCGGCACGCGCACTTCCGGGTAGTGCTGCAGGTAGCGTTCCAGGCTGGCACGCGCGGTATCCACGTCACCGGCATCGCGACGTTCGCGGATGCGCTTGAGCCACTGCGTGCGCGGCAGCGCGGCGTCGGCGGCGACTGCGGCCTCCACCGCATGGGACGACAGCATCCCCTGGGGCGCGACCGTGGCCTCGGCCCGGCGCATCACCCCGGCCCGCGCGGCCTGGCCGGTGGCGGCCGGCGCGGCCTCGGCGTGCTTGAGCCGGGCGGTGTCGGCTGGCGCCGGCGCCGCAGTGAGCTCGACCTGGTCATGCGCGGGCGCGGCCATGCTGTCCATCGCATCGGCCTGCACCGGTGCTGGCGGAGCGGCCATCGGGGCCGGCAACGGTGCAGGCCTGGGCGGTGCCTGCCGGGCCAGTGGCGGCGTCGATGGCGGCGCGACCGGTGCGGCGACTGGCGCCGGTGCCGGCAAGGCCTCGGCGATCGGTGCCTGCGCGGCCTGGGCCGGTGCGCCGGCCGGCGCCGGTGGGCGGTCGTCGGCGGCGACATTTTCAGCGGTTTCAACGGCCGGCGCTGGTGTCGGTGCCGTTGTCGGGACCGGTGCCGTGGCTTCCAGCGCCGGCACCTGCGGGGGTTCGGGCTTGAGCTGCCAGGCGATACCGACCGCGAACACCACCGAGGCGGCCAGGCCCAGGGCGGCCGGCAGGCGCGAGCGCGGGCGTGCGGCGCGCTTGCCCGACGCCACGGCAGCGGCCGGCACGATGCTGGCCGCCGGCGGTGCCTGCACGGCGGCGCGCGCGGCGGCCAGCACGGCGTCATCCAGCGCCGCTGGTGGCGCGACTGGCGTGGCGCGGCCGATCAGGCGCGCCAGCTCGCGTTCTTCGGCGGTCAGCGGTTCGATCCGGTTCATTCGCTCAACCCTGCGCGTAGTTTGTCCATCGCATAGCGCAAGCGCGATTTGACCGTTTCGCGGCCCACGCCGGTGATCTCTGCGATGTCCTCCAGGCTCAGTTCCTGCTCCAGGCGCAACTGCAGGACTTGGCGCTGTTCTTCAGGCAGCTGTTCCATCGCCAGTTGCAGTCGGCGCCGTTGTTCGAAGTCCGACAGCTGCGTCTCCGGGGTGCGGGTATCGCTCATCCGTGCCACCCGTTCGTCGGCGTCACCGGGCGCCGGCGGCCGATGCCGCGCGGCACGCCAGTGGTCGTTGAGCCGATTGTGGGCGATCCGGAACAGCCAGGTGGTGAAGGCGGCCTCGGGCTGCCAGCCGGCACGGGCGGCAATCACCCGCTGCCAGACGTCCTGGAACATTTCATCGGCCAGCGCCGCATCGCGCAGCTGGCGCAGCAGGAAGCTGTACAGGCGGCTGCGGTGGCGCGCATACAGCGTTTCGAACGCGCGCAGCTCACCGCCGGCCCAGGCCAGCATCAGTGCTTCGTCGGTTGGCAGGGCAGCGGCGTCCACGGCGCACAGAGTAAGCGCTGGGCGGGATTTGGCATAGCGGACCGGAACGGGCAGGGGGGCGGGCAGCGGCATGGCCGGGGCAATGGCAAGGGACACCTCCAACAACGTCCATCGGCGATGATCGGGGTTGCCGCTCTTCCATTGCCCCCCGGTGCGCGCGCTATGCTCGGGGCCAGGGGAGGTGCCGGACATCCGGTGCCACAAGAGATCAACGACGTGTCCAGCCATACCGTGACGCCCGCAGGGCTTGCCGACCGTGACGCCGTGGTATGCGCGGCACTGGCGCAGGCGTTGTGCGCGTTGCTGCCGGCCGGCGCGCAGGTGGCGCTGGCGTGGTCCGATCCCGGCCTGGGCGAGGGCTGCCAGGCCGAGCCGGCGCTGCCGCAGGACGCCACGGCGACGCTGGAGGCCCTGCTGGGCGGCGCGCTCGGGCCGCAGCAGCCGGCCCTGCGCCGTTGGCAGCACCATGGCAGCGAGTTGGCCGTGCGGGCATTGGGCGCGGGTGCACAGGGGCCGGACGAGGGCTGGTGGACGGTGGCCCGGCAATGGCTGCAGGATGCGGTGGCCCTGGCCCGGCAGCGCGAGCAGATCCGCTCGCTGGAAACCTCCAAGCGGCTGCAGCAGGCCTTGTACGAGATCGCCGACCTGGCCGGCGCCGACCTGGAAATGGCCGAGATGCTGCGCCACTTCCACCGCGTGCTCAACACCCTGATGTATGCGCAGAACTGCTACATCGTCGAGTACGACGACGTGCGCCGGCGGGTGCGTTTCCTGTACTTCGCCGACCAGCGCGACAATTTCGTGGCCGACCCGGACCGCAGTTACGAAGAGCACGAAATGCCGCGCAGCCTGACCTTCGCGCTGCTGCGCCATGGCCAGCCACTGAGTGGCCCGTCCAACGAACTGCTGGCGGCGCTGAACGACCAGTACGACCCGCTGCACGGCCCGGAAAGCCTGGACTGGCTGGGTGTGCCGATGCTGCGCGAGGGCCGGGTGTGCGGCGCGATCGTGGTGCAGAGCTATGAACAGCGCGTGCGCTACAACGAGGCCGACCGCACCCTGCTGGGCTATGTGGCCCAGCACATCCTGACCGCGATGGACCGCCGCCAGGCGCAGGTGCAGCTGGAGCGCCAGGTGGAGCGGCGCACGCTGGAACTGCAGCGGGCCAACCGCAGCCTGCAGGACGAGGTGGTCGAACGCCGCCGCGCCGAGAAGCTGCAGCTGGCGCTGTTCAACATCGCCGAAATGGCGATGAGCGCGGCCAGCCTGGCGCAGTTCTACGTGCAGGTGCACGGGGTGGTCGGGACCTTGCTGGACGCGCGCAATTTCTACATCGCGCTGGTCAACGAGGGCGGCGACGGGCTGGATTTCGTCTACTCGGTGGACGAGTACAACCCGGCGCGTGCGCCGCGTCCGTTCAGCCAGGGCCTGACCGAATTCATCGTGCGCAACCGCCAGCCGCTGCTGGCCACGCGTGCGCACATCGACGCGTTGCGCGATGCCGGGCACGTGCGCGAATTCGGCGCGCGCTCGCACTGCTGGCTGGGCGTGCCGCTGCTCAGCGACGACGACGTGGTCGGGGTGATCGTGGTGCAGAGCTATTCGCCGGAAGTGAGCTTCACCGCGCACGACCAGCGGCTGTTGACCTTCGTGGCGCAGAACATCGGCAACGGGCTGGCCCGCCAGCGCGACCAGGAGCGGTTGCGCAATGCGCACGCCGAGCTGGAAAAGCGCGTGGAAGAGCGCACCCGCGAGCTGGCCGAAGTCAACGACAAGCTGCTCGGCCAGATCGGCGAGCGGCTGCGCGCCGAACAGCGGCTGACCCACCAGGCCATGCACGATGCGCTGACCGGCTTGCCCAACCGGCTGCACCTGCTGGACCGGCTGGAGGATGCGATCGTGCGGGCGCGCACCCCGGGCGGCCCGCCGTTCGCGGTGCTGTTCCTGGACCTGGACCGCTTCAAGCTGGTCAACGACAGCATCGGCCATGCGGCCGGCGACAAGATGCTGGTGGAGGTGGCCAAGCGCATCGTGTCGATGGTCGACGCCGATGACGTGGTCGCGCGCCTGGGCGGCGATGAGTTCGCGATCCTGCTGCGATGCGAGCGCGGGTTGGAATCGGCACGCGATTTTTCCCGGCGCATGCTGGTGGCGCTGGAAGAATCGATGTGGGTGCAGGGCCGCGAACTGTTCCCGTCCGGCAGCCTGGGCATTGCGATGTGGAACCCGCGCTACCGCAATGGCGAAGAGCTGGTGCGCGACGCCGATGCGGCCATGTACCGGGCCAAGGCCCAGGGCAAAGACCGCTGCGCGGTGTTCGACGAGGCCATGCGCGAGGAGGCGATGCGCAGCCTGGACCTGGAAGCGGACCTGCGCCGGGCGATCATCAACCGCGATTTCCTGCCGTACTACCAGCCGATCGTGCGCCTGGGCGATGGCCGGGTGATCGGCTACGAGGCGCTGCTGCGCTGGCAGCATGAGCGGCGCGGGCTGTTGCTGCCCAGCGCCTTCCTCGACCTGGGCGAGGAGAGCGGCCTGATCGAGCAGGTCGACTGGTTGCTGTACGAACAGGTGATCGAACAGCTGGCGCGCGGCGGCGAGGGCTACCTGTCGGTGAACGTGTCGCCACGGCATTTCCGTTCGGCCGATTTCAGCAGCCGGCTGTTCGGCCTGATCGACGCCGCCGGCGCCGACCCGCAACGGCTGCGGCTGGAAATCACCGAGGTGGCGCTGCTGGACGATGGTCCGCGCACGCTGCGCGTGCTGCAGACCCTGCGCGAACGTGGGGTGCTGGTGCAGCTGGACGATTTCGGGACCGGTTTCTCGGCACTGTCCTACCTGCACCGCTTCCCGATCTCCACCCTGAAGATCGACCAGAGCTTCATCGCCGGCCTGCATGGCCAGGAGCTGCAGAGCACCTATGCGCTGGTGCAGGGCGTGCTGTCGCTGGCGCGTACGCTGGGCATCGAAACGGTGGGCGAGGGCATCGAGACCGATGCCCAGCGCCAGACCCTGCTGCAGCTGGGCTGCGACTACGGCCAGGGCTACCTGCTCGGCCGGCCGGCGCCGATGGATACGTTCGCCTGAATCAAACCAGCGCGTTGCGCCGCTTCTCATCGATCCACTTGGACGCCTGCGCCGGCTGGTAGGCGCCCATCCAGTCCAGCATGGCGTCGATGTCCGCGCCGTACCACAGGTCGGCACGCTGCTCGGGGTGCAGGAAACGCTCCTCGACCATGCGGTCGATCATGCCGATCAGCGGCGCGTAGAAGCCGTCCACATCCAGGAAGGCGCAGGGCTTGTTGCCGATGCCCAGCTGGCGCCAGGTCAGCATCTCGAAGATTTCCTCCATGGTGCCAAAGCCGCCGGGCAGGGCGACGAAGGCATCGGAGAGCTCGAACATGCGCGACTTGCGTTCGTGCATCGAGCCGACGATTTCCAGCTCGGTCAGGCCACGGTGGGCCACTTCCCAGTCGGCCAGCTGCTGGGGGATCACCCCGGTGACCTCGCCGCCGGCGGCCAGCACGGCATTGGCCACCGTGCCCATGAGGCCGACGTTGCCGCCGCCATAGACCAGGCGCAGGCCGTCACGGGCGATGCGGTCGCCCAGGGCGATGGCGCGTTCGGTGTAGATGGGCTTGCTGCCGGCGTTGGAGCCGCAATAAATGCAAATCGACTTCATGGAATCTTCCTGTGTTCACAAGGCGTAGCGGCGGAAACGAAAAAGCCCCGCCGATGACCGCTGTTCCGGCCTCGTGACGGGGGTTTGGTTCCGCGCAGGCGGGCGCCGATGTTAGCCCGTGCACCCGGCCGGGACCAAACCCGGCCCGACCGGCGCCGCCGGGCCCGGCGTGGCTGGCGGCCTCAGGCGGCCTGCGACTGCTGCCGGCGCGGGCCTTCCTTCAGTGCCCGCCCGACCAGCCCCACCAGCAGGTCCAGCTCCTCGCTGTCCATGCCGAAATGCGGGGTGAAGCGCAGCGAGTTCTCGCCGCCATGGATCACGTTGATGCCGTGGTTGCGCAGCCATTCCTCGGTGGAACCGGCGCCGTAGCACTTGAACTGCGGGGCCAGTTCGCAGGAGAACAGCAGGCCGGTGCCCTGCACCTTGGTGATCAGCCCGCCCAGCTCGCCCTTGAGCTGCTCCAGCTTGCGCACCGCTTCGGCGCCGCGTACGCGGATGTTCTCGCGCACCTGCGGGGTCAGCAGCGACAGCGTCGCGCAGGCCACGTCCAACGCCCGCGGATTGGAGGTCATGGTGTTGCCGTAGATGCCCTTGCGGTACAACTGGGCGGCGTGTTCGGTCACGGCCAGCACCGACAGCGGGAACTGGGCGGCATTGAGCGCCTTGGAATAGGTTTCCATGTCCGGCGGGGCCAACTGCTCGAAACCGGGGTAGTCCACGATCGACAGCACGCCATGGGCACGCAGGCCGGCCTGGATCGAATCGAGCAGCAGCAGGCTGCCGTGCTGGCCGGTCAGCTCGCGGGCCAGCGCGTAGAACGCCGGCGGTACCGAGCGGCCCGGGTCGCCTTCGCCCATCACCGGCTCCAGGAACACCGCCTCGATGAACCAGTGGTTCTGCTCGGCCTCGGCGAACACGCGCTTGAGCGCCTCTTCGTCGTAGGGGGCGATGGCGATCACGCTGTCTTCGCCGCGGTAGCTGGCCAGGTGCTGCATATAGGTCTTGCGGCTGGAATCCGAATACAGGCCGGGGCGGTCGGTGCGGCCATGGAAGCTGCCCTTGACCACCACCCGCTTGATCTTCGCGCCGGCATGGCGGGCGCCCGGGTCGGTCTGCAGCTTGGCGTTGACATCGGCGATGCGCGCGGCCAGGCCGACCGCCTCCGAGCCGGAGTTCAGGCACATGAAGTGGCTGTAGGGGCAGCCGCCGCGGCGGTGGCCGATCTCCTGGCGCAGCGCCTGCACGAAGCGGTGCTGGGACAGGTTGGGGGTCATCACATTGGCCATCACCTGCGGGGCGGCCATCGCCGCCATCACCGCGTCGGGGGTGTGGCCGAAGCCGAGCATGCCGTAACCGCCGGCGTCGTACAGCACCGCGCCCTTCAGGGTCACCACCCAGGCGCCGCGGGCGGCCAGGGCGACGTACGGGGTGACCGCATCGTCGGCGTAGAAATTGACGAAACCGTCCTGCATGGCCTCGATCTGGGCGCGCTCGTCCAGGGCCAGCAGGTCGCCCAGATCGGCGCGCACGCGCTCGAACTCGGCGGCGGCGGCATCGATGGCGGCGA
Source organism: Stenotrophomonas sp. KH_029 (assembly GCF_057839765.1). Taxonomy (NCBI): domain Bacteria; kingdom Pseudomonadati; phylum Pseudomonadota; class Gammaproteobacteria; order Lysobacterales; family Lysobacteraceae; genus Stenotrophomonas; species Stenotrophomonas sp. KH_029. The sequence goes on from NZ_CM174498.1 coordinate 1,726,269, forward strand.
CCAGGGCAGGGTGGCCGGTGGCCAGGCGTTCGAGGGTGGCGTCATCCAGGCCGGTGGTAAGACGGGTGCCGGGCTGGGCGCGAAGCGGGGCGAGACGTTCGATGAAGCTCATTGCAGATCTCCTGAAACGATGGCGGCACGACGGAAAAGCAAAACGCGCGTCTATTCGCGCGCGCTTCGGGCATTCCTGCTCGTGCATCAGACTTCCGGCTCGATGCTAGCACGCGGCTTTTGGCACGATAACCCCGTCAAAACTGTTGCAAAGCAGCATTTTGCGCGACGTTCGGCCAACGCCGCGTCGACGCCGGGAGCCGGCCGTACAATGGCCGGCATTGTCGACCTGTTGCCGTGCGCTGCCTTGAAGAAGTCCGATTTCAACTACGAACTGCCGCCTGAACTGATTGCCCAGGCCCCGCTCGCCGAGCGTTCGGCCAGCCGTTTGCTGGTGGTGCCGCCGGCCCCGGCCGGCTTTGCGCACCGGCAGGTGCGCGACCTGCCGGACCTGCTCAACCCCGGCGACCTGCTGGTGTTCAACGATACCCGGGTGATTCCGGCGCGCCTGTTCGGCCACAAGGCCAGCGGCGGGCGGGTGGAGATCCTGATCGAGCGCCTGCTCGGCGGGCAGCAGGCCCGCGCCCAGGTCGGCGCCAGCAAGTCGCCCAAGGCCGGCAGCCGGATCGACCTCGATGCCGGTGGCCAGGCCGAAGTGCTGGGCCGCGACGGCGAGTTCTATGTGCTGCGCTTCGAGGTGGCCGAGGCGCTGGAACAATGGCTGTTGCATGCCGGGCGGCTGCCGCTGCCGCCCTACATCCAGCGCGAGCCGGGCGTGGACGACCGCGAGCGCTACCAGACCGTGTTCGCCCGGGAGGTCGGCGCGGTGGCTGCCCCCACCGCCGGCCTGCACTTCGATGAGGCCCTGCTGGCCGCGCTGAAGGACAAGGGCGTGGCCTTCGGCCATGTCACCCTGCACGTGGGCGCCGGCACCTTCCAGCCGGTGCGGGTGGACGACCTGAGCGAACACGTGATGCACCGCGAGTGGCTGAACGTGGGTGCCGAACTGGTCCAGCAGGTACGCCGCACGCGCGCCGCCGGCGGCCGGGTGATCGGCGTGGGCACCACGGTGGTGCGGGCCCTGGAAAGCGCGATGCGTGACGGCGAGCTGCTGCCGTATGCGGGGGAAACCCAGATCTTCATCACCCCCGGTTACCGGATCGCCAGCGTGGATGCGATGGTGACCAACTTCCACCTGCCCGAAAGTACCCTGCTGATGATGATCTCGGCGTTTGCCGGCAAGGACCGCGTATTCGAGGCCTACCGCGCCGCCATCGCCGAGAAATACCGGTTCTTCAGCTACGGCGACGCGATGCTGCTGTTCCCGCAGGCCGAATGACCGACGCGGGGCAGCGGCGGTCGTTTTCGGCGACAATGGGCAATTATTTGCCCGAATGACCGCTCCATGTCCCGACTCCAGTTCCAGCTCCAGACCACCGACGGCCGCGCCCGCCGCGGCCGCCTGACCTTCCCGCGCGGCACGGTGGAAACCCCGGCCTTCATGCCGGTGGGCACCTATGGCTCGGTCAAGGGCATCCTGCCGGAGCAGATCCGGGCGCTGGGCGCGGAGATCATCCTGGGCAATACCTTCCACCTGTACCTGCGCCCGGGCCTGGAGGTGATCGCCGACCATGGCGGCCTGCACGGCTTCGCGCGCTGGAACGGGCCGATCCTGACCGATTCGGGCGGCTTCCAGGTGTTTTCGCTGGCCCACCGCCGCAAGATCACCGAACAGGGCGTGACCTTCTCCTCGCCGACCGACGGCGCGCGGGTGTTCCTGGGGCCCGAAGAGAGCATGCGCATCCAGAAGGTGCTCGATTCGGACGTGGTGATGATCTTCGACGAGTGCACCCCGTACCCGGCCACCGAGCCGGTGGCGCGCACCTCGATGGAACTGAGCCTGCGCTGGGCCCAGCGCAGCCGCAACGCGCACGATGAGCTGGGCAACGACGCGGCGCTGTTCGGCATCGTCCAGGGCGGGGTGCACCACGACCTGCGCAGCCGCTCGGCCGCGGGCCTGCAGCAGATCGGTTTTGACGGGTATGCCATCGGCGGCCTGGCGGTGGGCGAACCCGAGCACGAGCGCAACGCCATGCTCGACCACCTGCACCCGATCCTGCCGGCCGACCGCCCGCGCTACCTGATGGGGGTGGGCCGGCCGGAAGACCTGGTCGAAGGCGTCGCCCGCGGGGTGGACATGTTCGATTGCGTGATGCCCACCCGCAACGCCCGCAACGGCCACTATTTCACCTCCTTCGGCACCGTCCGCATCCGCAATGCGCGCTACGAGCGCGACATGGACACCATCGAGCCGGGCTGCGGCTGCCACGCCTGCACCAGCGGCTATACCCGGTCCTACCTGCGCCACCTGGACCGCTGCAACGAGATGCTGGCCCCGATGCTGGGCACCATCCACAACCTGTATTACTACGAGAAGCTGATGGCCGACATGCGCGCGGCGATCGCGTCGGGAACCTTTGCCGCCTTCCGCGAGTCCTTCTACGCGGCCCGTGGCGCGGCCACCCCGGCCCTGTAAGGCCTTCACGCAGCACCGGATGCCGCGCCGACCCTGCCAAACGGCCCGAGGACGAACCCCCGGGGCCATGGCATACTTCCAGGCTGACCACCGTTTCGCGGCGCGCCCGGCCTTTCCAGCGGGGCGCCTCCCAACCCAAGGACACCAAATGAACCTGACCGCTTTCCTGATTCCTGCCGCCCACGCCCAAGCCGCTGGCGGCCAGCCGGGTGGCATGGGTCTGACCACGCTGCTGTTCCCGATCATCCTGATCGCGATCATGTACTTCCTGATGATCCGCCCGCAGATGAAGCGCCAGAAGGAACACAAGGCGATGCTGGAGAAGATCAAGCGCGGCGACGAAGTGCTGACCAACGGCGGCATCGCCGGCACGGTCACCGACATCGGCGACAACTTCATCACCATCGAAGTGGCCGACAACGTGCGCATCCGCGTGCAGAAGGGCGCCGTGGGCAACGTGCTGCCGACCGGCACGCTGAAGTCGGCCAACTGAGCCACCCCTTTCTCGAAGCACAACCGCGGCGCCGGGACGGGCGCCGCGCGGGACCCAAGCAATGCTCGAATTTCCACGCTGGAAGTACTTCGTCATCCTGATCGTGCTGGCGCTCAGCGCGCTGTACGCACTGCCCAACATCTACCAGAAGGACCCGGCCGTCCAGATCACCGCCAACCGTGGCGGGCAGATCGACGATGCGCTGCGCGACCGTGTTCTGGCCGATCTGAAGCAGGCCGGGATCACCACCCTCGGTGCCGAACAGGAAGGCGACAGCCTGATCGTCCGCCTGGCCGGGCTGCAGTCGCAGGCCGCCGCCAGCGACACGCTGCGCGACAGCGTGGGTGAGAACTATGTGGTGGCGCTGAACCTGGCCTCGACCGTACCGGACTGGCTGGCCAAGCTGGGCGGCCGCCCGATGGTGCTCGGCCTGGATCTGCAGGGCGGCGTGCACTTCGTGCTGCAGGTCGACCAGAAGGCCGCGCTGGACAAGCGCCTGGACGCCTACGCCGAAGACGTGCGCACCAGCCTGCGCGATGCCCGCATCGCCTACCAGTCGGTGGAGCGTCGTGCCGACAACAGCATCCTGGCCACCATCAGCCCCTCGGCCGGTGCCGATGCGGTGGCCCGTGCCCGCGAGGTGATGGCCAAGGCGCAGCCCACGCTGGGCTATGAGGTGACCGACAACCGCATTGCGGTGAAGGTGCCCGAGACCGAGCTGAGCCAGATCGCCAACGGCGCGATCGAGCAGAACATCAATACGCTGCGCAACCGCGTCAACCAGCTTGGCGTGGCCGAGCCGATCATCCAGCGCCAGGGCGCCGACCGCGTGGTGGTGCAGTTGCCGGGCGTGCAGGACACCGCCGAAGCCAAGCGCATGATCGGTGCCACCGCCACGCTGGAATACCGCGCCGTGGTCGATGGCAACGCGCAGGACGCGATCGCCAGCGGCCGCATCCCGCCGGAGGCCAAGGTCTACCAGCAGCGCGACAACCGTGGCCCGATCCTGCTCAACAAGCGGGTGATCGTCACCGGCGACCAGATGGTCGCCGCCCAGGCCGCCACCGACCAGAACGGCGCGGCGGCAGTCAGCGTGACGCTGAACAACGTCGGCGGCCAGCGCATGTTCGACTTCACCAGCGCCAACGTGAACAAGCCGATGGCGGTGGTCTACACCGAGCGCATCCCGACCGTGAACATGGTCGACGGCAAGGAAGTGCGCAGCTTCCGGGTCAAGGAGGAAGTGATCTCGGTGGCCAACATCAACGGGGTGTTCGGCAAGAACTTCCAGACCACCGGCCTGGAGAAGAAGGAAGCCGAAGACCTGGCCAAGCTGCTCAAATCCGGCTCGCTGGCCGCGCCCATGGACTTCGTCGAAGAGCGCGTGGTCGGCCCGAGCCTGGGTGCGGAGAACGTCAAGAACGGTATCACCGCGGTGGTCTACGCGTTCCTGTTCACCCTGGTGTTCTTCAGCATCTACTACCGCATGTTCGGCGTGATCACCTCGCTGGCGATGCTGTTCAACCTGCTGATCGTGGTGGCGGTGATGTCGATGTTCGGCGCCACCATGACCCTGCCGGGCTTTGCAGGCCTGGCGCTGTCGGTGGGCCTGTCGGTGGACGCCAACGTGCTGATCAACGAGCGCATCCGCGAGGAACTGCGTGCGGGTGTGCCGGGCAAGCTGGCCATCGTCACCGGTTACGAGCGCGCCAGCGGCACCATCCTGGACGCCAACCTGACCGGCCTGATCGTGGGCGTGGCGTTGTTCGCCTTCGGTACCGGTCCGCTGAAGGGCTTCGCGCTGACCATGATCATCGGTATCTTCGCCTCGATGTTCACGGCGATCACCGTGTCGCGCGCATTGGCGACGCTGATCTACGGCCGTCGCAAGAAGCTCCAGAACGTGGCCATCTAACGGGACGACTCGCACATGAAACTGTTTCCGCTGCACATCCTCCCGAACGACACCAAGATCGACTTCATGCGGTGGCGTCATGCCGCGCTGGTCGTAACCCTGCTGCTGTTCGTGGGTTCGATCGCGTTGATCGCGACCAAGGGCTTCAACTACGCGCTGGACTTCACCGGCGGCACCCTGATCGAGGCGCGCTTCGAGCGTCAGGTCGATGTCGAAGGGGTCCGCGCCAAGCTGGAGGGCAATGGCTTCGACGGCGCCCAGGTGCAGAGTTTCGGTGGCAACACCGACCTGCTGATCCGTCTGGCACCGCACGGCGAGCACGCCCCGGGCACCGGCAATGCGGCCAGTGACCAGCGCACCGCCGATGCCGTGGTCAAGGCGATCTCCACCGGCGACAACAAGGCCACCATCCTGCGCAACGAGTTCGTTGGCCCGCAGGTCGGCAAGGACCTGGCGATGAACGGCCTGTACGCCACGTTGTTCATGCTGGTGGGCTTCCTGATCTACATCGCGTTCCGCTTCGAGTGGAAGTTCGCCATCACCGCCAGCATCGTGGCCCTGTTCGACCTGCTGGTCACGGTGGCCTACGTGTCGGCCACCGGCCGCGAGTTCGACCTGACCGTGCTGGCCGGCCTGCTGTCGGTGATGGGCTTTGCCATCAACGACATCATCGTGGTGTTCGACCGCGTCCGCGAGAACTTCCGCAGCCTGCGCGTGGAACCGCTGGAAGTGCTGAACCGTTCGATCAACCAGACGCTGTCGCGCACGGTGATCACCGCGGTGATGTTCTTCCTGTCGGCACTGGCGCTGTACATGTACGGCGGCACCTCGATGGAAGGCCTGGCCGAGACCCACATGGTGGGCGCGGTGATCGTGGTGCTGTCCTCGATCCTGGTGGCCGTGCCGATGCTGACCATCGGCGCACTGCGGGTGACCAAGCAGGACCTGCTGCCCAAGGCCAAGGACATCGAGGCGCTCGAGCGTCGTCCGTAAGCCATCGGTTGCATGAAGCACCTGAGAAGCCGCGCCCTGCGCGGCTTTTCTTTTTTGGGGCGATCTGCGGACAGGCACGGCAGCGTCTCCGTTGCGCGGCGGGAGGCTGGCGGGTAAAGCCAAGCCATGCTTGGCAGCTCTTCCATCCGCCAGCAACCAACTGTCGGGCGAGCGGCGGGATGGGAGTGGCGGGACCGTTGGGCGGCATGGATGCCGCCCACGAGCCCCCAGGGATGGGTTCACGGCGTGTCCCGCCACTCCCATCCCGTCGCTCGCAACACCGGTGGCAGGCAACTCGCCATACACCCCCGTCGGTTGTGCTGCGCGGCGCCGCGCACTACGATCCCATGCGTTCGGCGCAGCCGCCCCGGTGGCGCGCGTTGCCCCCTTTCATTGCGCAGGCCCGGCCTGCGCCAGTCCACTCGAGGTCTTCATGGTCATCAAACCGCGTGTGCGCGGCTTCATCTGCGTCACCACCCATCCCGTCGGCTGCGATGCGGCCGTCAAGCAGCAGATCGACTATATCCAGGCCAAGCCGAAGATCGTCAACGGCCCCAAGAAGGTGTTGGTGCTCGGCGCGTCCACCGGCTATGGCCTGGCCGCGCGCATCACCGCCGCCTTCGGCAGCGGTGCGGCCACGTTGGGCGTGTTCTTCGAGCGCCCCGGCACCGAGTCCAAGCCCGGCACCGCCGGCTGGTACAACTCGGCAGCCTTCCACAAGTATGCCGGGCAGGCCGGGCTGTATGCCAAGAGCGTCAACGGCGATGCCTTCTCCGATGAGGTCAAGGCCAAGGTCATCGAGCTGATCAAGCAGGACCTGGGCCAGGTCGACCAGGTGGTCTACAGCCTGGCCGCGCCGCGCCGCAAGCACCCCAGGACCGGCGAAGTGATCAGTTCCACGCTCAAGCCGATCGGCGCGCCGATCACCCTGCGTGGCCTGGACACCGACAAGGAACGGATCACCGAAACCACGATCGAACCGGCCACCCCCGAAGAGATCGCCGGCACGGTGGCGGTGATGGGTGGCGAAGACTGGCAGATGTGGATCGATGCGCTGCTGGAGGCCGATGTGCTGGCCGATGGCGCCACCACCACCGCCTTCACCTACGTGGGCGAAGAAATCACCCAGGCGATCTACTGGAACGGCTCGATCGGCGCGGCCAAGAAGGACCTGGACAACAAGGTGCTGGGCCTGCGCGAAAAGCTGGAAAAGATCGGTGGCGATGCCCGCGTGTCGGTGCTCAAGGCGGTGGTCACCCAGGCCAGCTCGGCCATTCCGACCATGCCGCTGTACCTGTCGCTGCTGTTCAAGGTGATGAAGGCCAAGGGCACCCATGAGGGCTGCATCGAGCAGCTCGACACCCTGTACGACATCCTCTACGGCGGCAAGGCCGAAGGCACCGCGGGCGAACGCCTGCGCCATGACCTGGTCACCGATGGCGGCCGCAAGGTCGAGCTGATCGACGCCGACGGCCGCCTGCGCGCGGACTACAAGGAAATGGCGCCGGAAGTGCAGGGTGAGGTCGTTGCGCTGTGGCCGCAGGTGACCGACGACAACCTGTACCAGATCAGCGACCTGGCCGGTTACAAGGCCGATTTCCTGCGCCTGTTCGGCTTTGGCGTGGAAGGCGTGGATTACGACGCCGACGTGGCCACCGACGTGCAGATCCCGGACCTGGTCGATCTGACCTGATGCAGGGCGCCCAACCGGGCGCCTGCGTACGGCAGCACAACAAACGCCGGGATTACCCGGCGTTTGTCGTTGCCTCGGCGCTTGCCCGCTCCCTTGCAGCAAGCACTGCCGCAAGCACCAGGGCGGCGGCGCAGACCCCGGCCGACAGCCATAGCACCGCGGCCAGGCCTGGCCCGTCCACCAGCTGGCCCCCGGTCCACGACCCCAGCGCGATCCCGACGTTGAACACGCCCACATAGAGCGCGCTGGCGATTTCAATGGCGTGGGGCGCGGCCCGCATCACCCAGGTCATCAGTGCGACCGATACCCCGCCATATGCCAGGCCCCAGACCAGCATTACGGCGCCACCAGCGACGGCGGTGTCGCCGATGGTGAGGAACAGCGCCGGGGTGAGCAGCAGCCCCAACGCAATCGCACCCAGGGTGGGCGCAGTGCGGCGTGCCGCCGCGGTGCCGGCCAGGAAGTTGCCGGCGATGCCGGCCACGCCATAGCCGAACAGCAGCGCACCGACTCAGTCGGGATCGACGCCGGCGACGCTGACCAGCAGTGGGCGCACGAAGGTGAAGCTCATGAAGTGGCCGCCGACCAGCAGCAGCGTCATCAGCAGGCCTGCCTGCAGTGCGCGGTTGCCCAGCTGCCCACGCAGCTGGCGCAGCGTGGGCGAGATCGCCACCGGCAGCGCGGGCATGGCCACGATGTGCAGGGCCAGGACGGCTGCACTGAACAGCGCCATGCCGGCGAAGGCCCAACGCCAGCCCGCAAGATCGCCGATCCAGGTGCCCAGTGGCACGCCCAGCACCGATGCGGCAGCAACGCCACCGAAGATGATCGACATGGCCGCCCCGACCGCCCCGGACGGCACCAGCCGGGCGGCCAGGCCGCCGGCGATGGCCCAGATGCCGCCCATGCAGAACCCGACCAGCACGCGCGCGGCGAGCAGCCAGGTGATGTCCGTCGCCAGCGCCGAGGCGAGGTTGGCGACCACCAGCAGTGCCAGCAATCCGGCCAGGATCCAGCGCCGGTCCGCGCCACCGGAAACGATCACGGCGATCGGGGCGAACCCTGCGGCCAATAGCGCGGGCAGCGAGAGGGTCAAGCCCACCGTGCCGGTGCGGGTGCCCAGTTGTTCGGCGATGCCGGTCAACAGGCCGACCGGCAGCATTTCGGTGGTCATCACCGAGAACGTGGCCAGGCCGGCGGCAGCCACCGCCAGCCATGGCTGCGTGGCAAGGGGACGCGCAGCGGAAGGGGTTTTCATTGATCGGATCCTGCAGAAAGAGCGTGCGGGCGTGCTGGTCGCAACGAGATGGCCGGGGCATGCGCCGGCCGGCGGTGATGCGCCCACAGCGCGGTGAGCGCCACCAGTGCGCCGCCGCCCAGTGCGACGGCGAATCCGGCGCGGGCACCGACGATGTCGACGACCTGTCCGGCGCCGGCAGCGCCCAACGCCACGCCCACGTTGAGCCCGGCCAGCAGCCAGGTCATGCCTTCGGTAAGCCGGTGCGCAGGCACCAGCCGCTCCACGATCGACATCGCCACGATCATGGTCGGGGCGAAGAACAGGCCAGCCACCAGGACCGCCGCGGCAAGCGCAGCGATGCTGTCCACCAGCAGCAGGGGCAGGGTGGACAGCGCGGTTGCCGCGCCACCGAACAACAGCAGCCGGTGCAACGGCACGCGCAGTTGGATGGCGCCGAACAACAGCCCGGCCACGCACGAGCCGATCGCATAGGCCGACAACACCGCGCTGGCAGCGCCCGGGGCGCCGCGCTGGTCGGCAAAGGCCACGCTGGCGATATCCACGGTGCCGACGATCACGCCCATTGCCACCATCAGCAGGGTCAGCAGGCGCATGCCGGCCACCCCGATCGCCGACCCATGGCGATCGCCCGGATCGAGGGGATGCAACGGGGGTTCGCTGCCGCGCTGCACGACCAGTGCGGCCACGCCCAGCGCCAGCAGCACTGCGGCGGTAAGCAGGCCGGCCAGGGGATCGATCGCCACCGACAGCCCCACCGCCAGCGGCGGGCCGATGATGAAGGTGACTTCGTCCAGCACGGTTTCAAGCGAGTACGCCGTCTGCAGACGCGGTTGCCCCCGGTACAGCGCGGCCCAGCGCGCGCGCACCATCGCCGACATGCTGGGCATGAACCCGGCCAGCGCCGCACCGGCGAACAGCGTCCAGGCCGGTGCCTGGCGCCAGGCGGCGGCGAGCAGCAGCGCCATGCCAATCACGCTGACCGCCGTGACCACCGGCAGCACGCGGGATTGCCCGTAGCGGTCCACCTTGCGCGAAATCTGCGGCGAAAGCAGGGCGTAGGTCAGCACGAAGGTGGCGGCCACCGCGCCGGCCAGGGCGTAGCTGCCACGCAGCTGCGCGAGCAGGGTGATGATGCTGATCCCGGTCATTGGCAGGGGAAGCCGCGCCAGCACCCCGGCCAGCGCGAAACGGCCGGTGCCGGGGGCGGCGAACAGGGTTCGGTACGGGTTGCGCATCATTTTCTCCAGGACCTTGTTGCCAGCCCGCATGGGCTGGCGCACATACATACGGTGCGTATGAATAAAATCCTATATACATACGCGGTGAATGTAAACAATCATGCGAAATGCATGTAAGGAGTTGGCTGGATGGCACGTCGTACCCGCGCCGAGATGGAACAAACCCGCGCCGCCCTGTTGGCGACCGCGCACGCGGTGTTCACCGAGCGCGGCTATGCCGATACCTCGATGGACGATCTGACCGCGCAGGCAGGGCTTACCCGTGGCGCGCTGTATCACCACTTCGGCGACAAGAAGGGATTGCTGCAGGCCCTGGTGGCGCAGATGGACGCGGCCATGGACGCACGGCTGCAGGCCATCTCGGCCACTGCCACCGATCCGTGGGAAGGGTTTCGCAGCCGCTGCCAGGCGTACCTGCACATGGCCCTGGAACCGGATATCCAACGGATCGTGCTGCGCGATGCGCGCGCGGTGCTGGGCGGGGCATCACCGGATGCGCAGCGCCACTGCGTGGCCTCGATGCAGGGCCTGATCGAGAACCTGGTGCGCCTGGGCGTGGTGGCCGATGCCAACCCCCAGGCGCTGGCGTCGCTGATCTATGGCAGCCTTGCCGAAGCCGCCTTCTGGATCGCGGAGAGCCCCGACGCTGCGGTCCGCCTGACCCAGGCACTGGCTGCGCTGGACCTGCTGCTGCGCGGCCTGCGGGCGGCCAGCCAGCGGCCATGATCCGCCCGACCCACGCGGTGGATCACGATCGCTGGTGGTAGGTCACGACCGTTGGTCGTGACGCGTCTTAAGCGAAATCGAAGTTCATCAGCGGCCCGGCCGGGCCGACGAACTCGCCCTGCACGTAGTCCACCCCGGCACTGAACAGCAGGCTCATCGAGTTGGCATCGGCGACGAACTCGGCGATGGTGCGGATGTTGGCGGCCTGCGCGCGTGCGGTGATCTCGCCGATCTTCTCGCTGTGCTCGCGGGCGCGGGCGAAATCGCAGGTGAAGTCGCGGTCCAGCTTGAGGAACTGCGGCTGGAAGTGCGCCAGCAACTGGAACGAATCCAGCCCCGAACCGAACTGCTCCAGCCCGATCCGGCAACCCAGCGGGGCCAGCTCGGCCAGGAACTGCTGGGCATTGCGCAGGTGGGTGAACACCTTGGCCTCCGGCGCGTGCAGCCACAGCCGCTCGCCGGGCACGCCGTGGGCCAGCAGTTCGCGGCGCAGGGTGGCGATCATCTGCGGGTCGCTGAACGATTCGGGGGTGATCTTGACCATCATGTGCGTGGCATGCCCGGCGCGCTCGCGCTGGCCAAGCACGCCGATCGCATGGGCCACCACCCAGCGGTTGATATCGGCCAGCAGCCCGTGTTCCTCGGCGATGCCCAGGAACGCGGTCGGGCTGAGCAGCTCGCCGTTGTTCTCCAGGCGCAGGTAGGCCTCGTACAGCTCCAGCGGCTCGCCCTGCAGGTTCAGCACCGGCTGGTAGTGCAGTTGGAAGCCGTCGCCGGCCAGCGCCTCGCCGATCCGCGCCACCCAGCGCTGGATGCGCTCCTCCTCGACCCGGTCGACCGCGGCCGGATCGAAGATGCGGCAGGTATTGCCCAGCTCGGAGGCGGCCTGCTGGCACTCGGTGGCACGGGCCAGCACCTGGCCGATGCTGGCGATCTTCTCGCCGACCTGCACCCCACCGATGCTCACCGTGACCGTGGCCGAACGCTCGCCGATGCTGAACACCTGCGCGGCGAAGGCCTCGCGGATCTGCTCGGCCAGCGCCACCGTCTGCGCGTAGACGCCTTCGGTCAGTACCGCGAAGCTGTGCTCGCCAAAGCGCGCCACCTGCGCGCGGTCGCCGACGCTGCCGGCCAGTACCTGGCCCAGCGCGCCGATCAGGGCATCGGCCGAATCCAGGCCGATGTCCGGCAGCAGCCGCGCATAGTGGTCCGGCTCGATCAACAACAGGCCGAACTGGCCCTCGCTGCGCCCGGCCTGGGCCACCGCGTTTTCCACGTGCAGCATGAAGGTGGGGCGGTTGAGCAGGCCGGTGACCTGGTCGCGCTGGCGCAGGTCTTCGACTTCGCGCGCCAGTTCCGGGTCGAACTCCATGCGCCGGCGGCGGAACACCACCTGCAGGCAGGATTCGCCCTCGTAGCTGGCCTGGGTGAATTCCATGGTGGCCGGGAACACCGCGCCATCCTGGTTGCGTGCGTCCACCTGGTACTGCGGTGGCGGCGCCTCGCCCTTGCTCATCGACTTGAGCAGCTGCTTGAAGCCGTCCACGTGCTGCGGGGCGACCATGTCCAGCAGCGAGATGCCTTCGACGTCATCGAACGACTCGTAGCCGAACATCTCCAGGTAGGCCTCGTTGGCCCGGATGTGCATGCCTTCGTGAACATAGGCGATCGGGTCGCGCGAGGAGGAGATCAGCGCGTCGCAGCGGCGCTCGGTTTCGCGCATCTGCGCTTCGATCCGGCGCAGCCCGCGGCGCGCCTGCAGATCGGTCCATTCGTTGCGCACCACTGCCAGCAGGTGCTCGGGGCGGTGGCGCAGGGCGATGGCGCGGATGCCGTTGGCCCCGGCCTCGACCCACTCGGTCTCGTCGATCGACTCGGCCAGCAGGATCATCGGAATGTCCTTGCCGCTGGCCGCGATCTGTTGGGTCACCTGCAGCAGCGGAATGCTCTGCGCCGGTGCCACCAGCACCAGGTCGATCGGCTGGCTGCCCAGCATCTGGGCCAGCTCCTGGCTGTGCTGCGGGCGCGCCGGGCGCACCGCGATGCCGCTGTTGCGCAGCGTGCTGACGATGGTTTCAGCGTTTTCACCGCTGTCATCCACGATCAGCAGGCGGACGGTGATGTCATTGGCGTTCTGCATTCACTAACTCCCCGGACTGCAAACTTGATACACGATGCGGGTGACGGCGTCCATGCGCCAAACGGTCGCCGATCACGGAACCTGCGTCCGCTCAGACCACCTGGCCGGCCGCGTGCCCGCAGGCCCACGCCCATTGGAAGTTGTAGCCCCCCAACCAGCCGGTCACATCCAGCACTTCCCCCACGAAGTGCAGGCCCGGCACCAACTGTGATTCAAACGTACTGGACGATACCTTGCGCGTGTCCACCCCGCCCAGGGTGACCTCGGCGGTGCGGTAGCCCTCGGTGCCGCTGGCCACCAGTGGGAAGCTGCCCAGCAGTGCCGCGGCCTGGCGCAGCTGCGGCTCGTCGATCTGGCGCACCGGGCGGTCCGGCAGCCAGTGCTCGCACAGGCGCAGCGCCAGCCGCCGCGGCAGCACCTCGGACAACACCGTGCGCAGCTCGGCCGCGCCACGGTCGCGCTTCATCGCGCGCAGCCAGGCCTCGGCGTCCTGGCCCGGCAGCAGGTCCAGGCGCAGGTCGTCACCGGGCTGCCAGTACGAGGAGATCTGCAGGATCGCCGGGCCGCTGATGCCACGGTGGGTGATCAGCATCGAGTTGCGGAACTCGACCTCGTTGCAGCGCGCCGCCACCGGCAGCGCCACCCCGCTCAGGTCCTGGAAACGCTCCTGGTGCCTGCCGCTCAAGGTCAGCGGCACCAGCCCGGCGCGGGTCGGCAGCACCTCGTGGCCGAACTGGCGGGCCAGCTCGTAGCCCAGGCCGCTGGCGCCCATGCTGGGAATGGACAGCCCCCCGGTGGCCACCACCAGCGAGGCGGCATGGAAGTGCCCCTGCGTGGTGTGCACGTGGAAGCCGTCGGCGCCGCGTTCGACCGTGCTCACCGCGCAGTCGGTGCGGATCTGCACCCCGGCGGCCTGGCATTCGTCGAGCAGCATGCGCACGATCTGCTTGGAGGACACATCGCAGAACAGCTGGCCCAGTTCTTTTTCGTGGTAGGCGATGCCGTGGCGCTCGACCATCCCGATGAAGTCGTAGGGCGTGTAGCGGGCCAGCGCCGACTTGCAGAAATGCGGGTTGGCCGACAGGAAGTTGGCCGCGGTGGTACCGGTGTTGGTGAAGTTGCAGCGCCCGCCGCCGGACATCAGGATCTTCTTGCCGACCTTGTTGGCATGGTCGATCACCTGCACGAGGCGGCCACGCTGGCCCGCGGTGAGCGCACACATCAGCCCGGCCGCACCGGCCCCGATGACCAGCACGTCACAGCGGATCACACTCATGCCTGCGGTTTGCGCTTGCGCCAGACGGGGGTGACGGTCAGGTGCGCCTTGTCCGAGATCAGCTGTACTTCGCTGTCCTGGATCATCACGTCCCAGCGCATGGTGCGTTCGATCTGCTCGCCCCACTGGCCGACGAACTCGGCCGGCAGGTCCATCACTTCCAGCGCCGACAGCTTGTTGGCCGCCGAGGCGTTGCGCTCCCACCAGATATCGGTGGCACGGCCGGCGTAGGTGATCAGCTGCACCGCGCGGGCACGCCCGGCGGCCTTGCGCAGGCGCGACTCGTCCGGCGCGCCGAGCTCGATCCACAGTTCGATGTCGCCGGTGTAGTCGCGACGCCACAGGTCCGGTTCGTCGTCCACGCTGAGGCCGCGGCCGAATTCCAGCCGGTCATCGGCATTCAGCGCGAAGGCCAGCAGCCGCACCATCAGGCGCTCGTCGGTTTCCGACGGATGCTGGGCCAGGGTCAGCGCATGATTGGCGTAGTAGCCGCGATCCATGTCGCTGATCTGCAGTTCGGCCTTGCGGATGGTGGCGGTGAGGGCCATGGGGGTACCGTGAACAAAGAGCGCCATGATAATGGTTCGCCATGGTCCCGTCCGATCCGATCCCCGTTGCCCCCACCCCCAGCCGCCTGCAGTTGCCCCCCGGTGACTGGGCCACGCTGCTGGACGGGCTGTGCGCGCGCTTTCCGCGCATCGGCCGCGCGCAGTGGCTGGACCGCTTCGCGCGCGGCCGGGTGCTGGACGCGCAGGGCAGGGTGCTGGCCCCCGCCCAGGCCTGGAAGGTGGGCCTGGAGATCCAGTATTTCCGCGAGGTGGCCGACGAGCCGTGCATTCCCTGCCAGGAGGCCATCGTCTACCAGGATGCGCACCTGCTGGTGGCCGACAAGCCGCATTTCCTGCCGGTGACCCCGGCCGGGGCCTATGTGCAGCAGACCCTGCTGGCGCGGCTGGTGGCGCGCACCGGCAACACCGCCCTGGTGCCGCTGCACCGGCTGGACCGGCTGACCGCCGGGCTGGTGCTGTTCTCGGCCCGGCCCGATTCGCGCGATGCCTACCAGCGCCTGTTCCGCGAGCGCCGCATTGCCAAGACCTACCAGGCGCTGGCGCCGGCGCTGCCGGGGCTGGATTTTCCGCTGGAGCGGCACAGCCGGCTGGTGCCGGGCGAACCGTTCTTCCGCATGGCCGAGGCACCCGGCCAGCCCAATGCACAGACCCGGATCGAGGTGATCGACGCCGCCGGCCCGGTCTGGCACTACCGGCTGCACCCGCATACCGGGCGCAAGCACCAGTTGCGCGTGCACATGGCCGCGCTGGGCGCGCCGATCCTGGGCGATGACCTGTACCCGCAGCTGCGCAGCGCCGGGCAGGGCGGTGACGGGCCGCCGCTGCAGCTGCTGGCGCAGGCCCTGGCGTTCGACGACCCGCTGACCGGGCAGTCGCGCCGGTTCAGCAGCGGCCTGGTGCTGGGCGGCCCGGGAGGCGGGGAACGGTAGGGCCGGCCGCTGGCGCGACCCGGGTGCAGCCGCGTCAACAATCCGGCGGCCTTGAACCAGCCATTTGGCTGAACTTAAGGTAGGAAAAATCTGAATGGGGGGGCGAATTCTGTCAGGATGGCCCCATCCCTTGCGGTGTCAGGCGGGACGGGCTGGACGACTGAATTGACCAGCTATCGCTTTTTCCACCAAACACGCGTATCGTCCTCCTTACTGTGTTTGCTAGGGTCACCGTGAATCGTGGCCTGGTGCAGTTGATCTCACGATCTGCTCATCGATCCGCTTTACCAACGCCTGCAACTCAGTCTCGGCTCCGATACGCGGTGGCCGCGATTATTTCAACTATTGTTTCAGGAGTTTGTACATGTCTGATCGTCAGAGCGGTACCGTCAAGTGGTTCAACGATGCCAAGGGCTTCGGCTTCATCACCCCGGAAAGCGGCCCGGACCTGTTCGTGCATTTCCGCGCCATCCAGGGCACCGGCTTCAAGTCGCTGCAGGAAGGCCAGAAGGTCACCTTCGTCGCCGTCCAGGGCCAGAAGGGTATGCAGGCTGATCAGGTGCAGGCGGTCTAATCGACCCCTGTAACCGTCAGGTTGCTTGAAACGCCGGGAGCGAAAGCTTCCGGCGTTTTTATTTGTGCCGTCGGCAGCGCCCGGCGCGCAACGCCGTCGGCAGAACCCGCATGCGCGGGTACGATGCTGCTTTGACCGCGTGGATTGTCGATGATCAAGGTGCACCATCTGGACCACTCGCGCTCGCAGCGCGTGCTGTGGATGCTCGAAGAACTGGGCCTGCCGTATCAGCTGGTCAACTACCAGCGCGACCGGGCCACCTGGCTTGCGCCGCAGGCATTGCGCCAGGTGCACCCGCTGGGCAAGTCGCCGGTGCTGCAGGACGACACCCTGGTGCTGGCCGAATCCGGCGCGATCCTGGAATACCTGGCCGACCGCTACGACAGCGGCCGCCAGCTGTCGCCCGAGCCGATGCCGGCCCAGGCCCCCGAGCGGCTGCGTTACCGCTACTGGATGCACTACGCCGAAGGCTCGGGGATGCCGCCGCTGTTGATGAGCCTGGTGTTTGCGCGGGTGCGCAAGGCGCCGATGCCGTTCTTCGCCAGGCCGATCGCGCGTGGCATCGTCGACAAGGTGATGAAGGGGTTCATCGGCCCCCAGTTGACCCTGCACCTGGCCTGGATGGAAAGCGAACTGGGCCAGGCGCCGTGGTTTGCCGGCGAACGCTTCACCGCCGCCGACATCCAGATGAGTTTCCCGATCCAGGCCGCCGCCGCGCGCGCCGGCAGCATGGATGCCTACCCGCGCCTGCAGGCCTACCTGGCGCGCATCCAGCAGCGCCCGGCCTACCAGCGGGCGGCCGAACGCGGCGGCGCATTGAACCTGGGGGCCGGTGCGGCCTGAACTTGCGCCGGCGCGCCGGCGGCCCCATCTGAAGCGGATGAGTACCGACCCGCTGCGCTTTGACAACCGTTTCATCCGTGAACTGCCCGGCGACCCGGAAACCGGCCCGCGCGTGCGCGAGGTGCGCCACGCGGCCTGGTCTGCGGTCATGCCCACGCCGGTGGCCGATCCGCGGCTGCTGGCCTGTTCGGACGAGGTGGCCAGCCTGCTGGGCCTGGGCCAGGAACTGGTGGGCAGCGACGATTTTGCCCGGGTGTTCGGCGGCAACGCGCTGTATGACGGAATGCAGCCCTGGGCGGCCAATTATGGCGGGCACCAGTTCGGGCACTGGGCCGGGCAGCTCGGCGACGGCCGCGCGATTTCGCTGGGCGAGCTGATCGCCCCGGACGCGACGTGCTGGGAACTGCAGTTGAAAGGCGCAGGGCGCACCCCGTACTCGCGCGGCGCCGATGGCCGCGCGGTGCTGCGCTCGTCGATCCGCGAGTTCCTGTGCAGCGAGGCGATGCACCACCTGGGCGTGCCGACCACGCGCGCGCTGAGCCTGGTCGGCACCGGCGATGCGGTAGTGCGCGACATGTTCTACGACGGTCATCCCCGGGCCGAACCCGGGGCGATCGTGTGCCGGGTGGCGCCGTCGTTCATCCGCTTCGGCAGCTTCGAATTGCCGGCTTCGCGCGGCGATGTGGCGCTGCTGCGGCAGCTGGCCGATGTCTGCATCGCCCGCGACTTCCCGCAGCTGGCCGCTGCCGGGCCGGCCGGCCATGCGCAGTGGTTCGCCCAGGTCTGCGAGCGCACCGCGGTGATGGTGGCGCACTGGATGCGGGTCGGCTTCGTGCATGGGGTGATGAACACCGACAACATGTCCATTCTCGGCCTGACCATCGACTACGGTCCGTATGGCTGGGTAGAGGACTACGATCCGGACTGGACCCCCAACACCACCGATGCCCAGGGCCGCCGCTACCGTTTCGGCACCCAGCCACAGGTGGCGTACTGGAACCTCACCCGCCTGGCGCAGGCGCTGGCCCCGCTGTTCGACGACGTGGCCCCGCTGCATGAGGGCCTGGCGCGTTTCCAGCAGGTGCATGGGCAATGCGAGCGCGCCGACATCGCCGCGAAGCTGGGCCTGGAGGCCTGCGGCGATGACGATGTGGCGATGATGGTGGCGTGGCAGGACATTCTGCACGAGGGCGAGATGGACATGACCATCGCCTTCCGCAGCTTGATGGAACTCGATCCGGCGTCGCCTTCGGTGGCGGTGCTGGAGGATGCGTTCTACAGCCCGGCACGCCGCGAGGCGGTGCTGCCGTCGTTGCAGGCGTGGCTGCAGCAGTACGCCGCGCGCCTGCGCGCCGATGGCCTGGACGCGCAGGCGCGGCGGCAGCGGATGGGCCGGGCCAATCCGCTCTACGTGCTGCGCAACTGGCTGGCGCAGGAGGCGATCGAGCAGGCCGAGCAGGGCGATCCGGGCGGGGTGCACACCCTGCTGGAGGTGCTGCGCCATCCCTACCAGGAGCAGCCCGGGCGGGAGCACTACGCCGGCAAGCGCCCGGACTGGGCGCGTGACAAGGCCGGCTGTTCGACCTTGTCGTGCAGTTCCTGATCTGGTCCTGCGCCAAGTGACGCCAGGTGCCGTGCGCCGAGCCGCGCAACGCAGCTTTCCGGCCTGAGCAGTGGCAGGGTGAACGGCGCGCCGCACGGACCGGGTTACCCTATGCCACCCGTTTGCAGCCTGTTCCCATGACCGATTCCTCCGCCACGCCTGCCTGGGCCGGCCGCCTGCGCGATGTCGCCGATTTCCCCAAGCCGGGCATCCTGTTCAAGGACATCATGCCGCTGCTGGCCGACGGCGCCGATTTTGCCGCGGCGATCGATGCGATGGTGGCACCGTGGCGCGACGCCGGCCTGCAGGCGGTGATGGGCATCGAGTCGCGCGGCTTCATCCTGGGCGCAGCGATGGCACAGGTGCTGGGCGTGGGCTTCGTACCGGTGCGCAAGCCGGGCAAGTTGCCGGGCCGCACCTTGAAGCAGGACTACACGTTGGAGTACCGCACCGACAGCATCGAGGTGCATGCCGATGCGCTGCCGGCCGGTGCGCGGGTGCTGGTGGTGGACGACGTGCTGGCCACCGGCGGCACGCTGCTGGCGGCGTTGTCGCTGGCGCGACAGCTGCAGGTGGAGGTGGTGGGCGCGGCGGTACTGGTCGAGCTGGCTGGCCTGGGAGGCCGCGACCGCTGGGACGCGGACGTGCCGTTGCTGGCGAATTTGGTGTATTGATCCGGCCGTGATGCGGTAGTGCCGGCCGCTGGCCGGCTCCGCATGGAGCCAAGGATCAAAAGCGTTTCGTGCCCCTTCGGGGCGCGAGTCACTTTTCTTTGCTCGTGCAAAGAAAAGTAACCAAAAGAAAGCACGCCCCGTCCGCTCGCCGTCGGGCGTTGCCCGCCGGTGCCCTGCGCTTCTCGCGTCATCGGGGGACGGCGCGGAACTCGCTGCGCTCGCGCGCCCAGACCAGCGGGCGCCGATTGTTAGAGCGCGTCGCCACGCGCCCATGTCCCACCGCATCAGCCCGTAGCATGCTTCATGCTTCGACCGCGCCTCTTCGCCCCCGCTGCCGCTGCGATGCTCGGCTCGCTCCAAGGGGGGGTAGATCAAGATCAAGGGCAACAGCGACGGCAACAGCAACAACAGCAGCCGGGCAGAGCCCGGCGGCGCTGCGGCTGCGTGATTACATCTTCCGCACGCGGAAGCGCTTGCCCTTGATCTTGCCCGCTTCCAGCCGCGCGATGGCCCGGCCGACCTGTTCGCGGGCGATGGCCACGTAGGAACGGGTGGCATAGATGTCGATCTTGCCGATCACCTTGGCCGACAGCCCGGCCTCACCGGTCAGCGCGCCGAGGATGTCGCCAGGGCGCAGCTTGTCGGTCTTGCCGCCGTCGATGCGCAGGGTCTCCATCGCCGCCTGCGGCAATACCGCCGGGCGTGCGGTGGCCAGCGGCGTCTTCTGCCAGTCCAGCGGCTTGCCCTGCGCCAGTTCCAGCGCATCGGCGCGGCTGCGCTCACGGCTGGTGACCAGGCTGATCGCCAGGCCGGTGGCGCCGGCACGGCCGGTGCGGCCGACCCGGTGTTCGTAGGTTTCGATGTCGGTGGGCAGCTCGTAGTTGATCACCGCTGCCAGGTCCTGCACGTCCAACCCGCGCGCGGCCACGTCGCTGGCTACCAGCACATTGCAGCTGCGGTTGGAGAAGCGCACCAGCACCTCGTCGCGGTCGCGCTGTTCCATCTCGCCATGCAGCGGCAGCGCGGAGAAACCGAACTGCTGCAGCGAGACCGCCACATCGTCCACGTCGCGGCGGGTATTGCAGAACACCACGGTCGATTCGGGCGTGTACTTCAGCAACAGGCCGGCCAGCGCCTTCTGCTTGTTAGCCAGGTCGGTCTCGCAGAACAGGTGGCGGATTGCCGGGGCGTGGTCGGCGCCTTCCACCGTCACTTCCACCGGGTCGCGCAGCAGCACGCGCGCGATCGCGCGGATTTCATCGGGGAAGGTGGCCGAGAACAGCAGCGTCTGGCGGTCCTTGCTGGTGCGCCCGGCGATCTCGCGGATCGGCTCTTCAAAGCCCATGTCGAGCATGCGGTCGGCTTCGTCCAGCACCAGCGTGGTCACCCCGCCCAGGTGCAGGGCGCGCTTGCGGCCCAGTTCCTGGATGCGGCCGGGCGTGCCCACCACCACATGCGGGTCATGCGCTTCCAGCGAGGCCAGCTGCGGGCCCAGCGGCATGCCGCCGGTCAGCACCACCAGCTTCAGGTTGGGGATGCCGGTGGCCAGCTTGCGGATCTGCTTGCCGACCTGGTCGGCCAGTTCGCGGGTCGGGCACAGCACCAGCGCCTGGGCGCGGATCACCGACGGGTCCAGCGCCTGCAACAGGCCCAGGCCGAACGCGGCGGTCTTGCCGCTGCCAGTGGGCGCCTGGGCGATCACGTCGCGGCGTTCAAGGATGGCCGGCAGGCTCTGCGCCTGCACGGGGGTCAGGCGGGTATAGCCCAGCGCGTCGATGCCCGCCGCCAGCGAGGCCGACAGGGGCAGTTCGGAGAATTCATTCATGGCGCATTCTACCCGCTGCGCCGCCTGCCGGGCGTGTGCCGGCGCTACTCAGGCCAGATCCAACGCCTGCAGTCCCTCCATCAACGCGGTGTGCTGGGCATGGCTGAACTCGCCCGGGCCGTCGCTGACATCCAGAATCAACGTATGGAACCAGGGGTTGGGGTGGCCGATGTCTTGCTCCCAGCGTACGACCACATCCGGGCCCAGCACCCGCTGCAGCAGGTCGAGCAGGTCGTCTTCGGCTTCATCGACCGCCCCGTAGCGATCCAGCACCAGGCGGTACGGGATGTGCAGGCGACGGCGATCGACGGGGGGAACACGCTCACGCTTCATCGCACCAGTGTTGCATGGGGCACGCGCTCATCCCAGCAACGCGTGCACGCCAACGTTGATCCCCAGCCCGCCGGCCAGCAACCAGCCGAACAGCAGCAGGGCCAGCAGCAGCGGCCTGATCCCGGCCTGGCGCAGTGCCGAGACATGGGTGGTCAGGCCCAGCGCGGCCATCGCCATGGCCAGCAGCGCGGTGTCCACCGCGACGGCCTGGGCCACCAGCGCGGCCGGCAGCAGTTGCAGCGAATTGAGCCCGGCCACCGCGACGAAGCCGAACGCGAACCACGGCACCACGATCTTCGCCCGCGCCGCGCCGGCCCGGGCAGCGGCGCCGCGCGCCAGCAGCAGCGACAGCGCCACCAGGAACGGGGCGAGCATCATCACCCGCACCATTTTGGCGATCACCGCCGTGTCGGCGGCCGTCTCGCTGACCGCACGCCCGGCCGCAACCACCTGGGCCACTTCGTGCACGGTCGAGCCGGTGAACACGCCGTAGGCCTGCGCGCTGATCGGGATCCACCCGTGCGCCGCGTTGAGCTGGTAAAGCATGGGGTACAGGAACATCGCGAGCGTCCCGAACACCACCACCGTGGAGACGGCCACGGTCACCTGTTCGGCGCGCCCGCTCACCACCGGCTCGGCCGCCATCACGGCCGCCGCTCCGCAGATCGAGCTGCCGGCCCCGATCAGCAGGGCGCTGTTCCGATCCATGCCGAACCAGCGCGTGCCCGCCCACCAGGCCAGCGCGAACGTGCTGGCCAGCACCAGTGCGTCGATCAGCACGCCGGCCACGCCGACCTGACCGATGTCCTGGAAGGTCAGGCGCAGGCCGTACAGCACGATGCCGGCGCGCAGCAGCCACTGCTTGGAGAACCCGACGCCGGCGCCGGCGCGTGCGGCCAGCCGCGGATAGAGCGTGTTGCCCAGCGCGATCCCCAGCACGATGGCCAGGGTCAACGCACTGATGCCGTGGGCCTGCAACCACGGCTGGGTCGCCAGCCCCATCGCTGCGGTGGCCACTGCAGCCGTCAGCAACAGCCCGGGCAGGCGCCCGCGCCAGCGCTGGGCCAGGGTGGGGGCGGGCAAGGGGAGGGCGGCGGCGTTCACGGGTGGGGCTCCTGTCCAGATCAGGCCTACAGCGTGCGCGCCTCAAATAAACCTGTAAAACGCATTGTCTGTGTCATTTCAACCGGTTTTGTGACTTAATTGCTGCGTGCATCTGACCCTTCGCCAATGGCAGGTTTTCGTCGCCACCGCCGATGCCGGCACCACGGCGGCGGCCGGCGCGCGGTTGGCCCTGTCGCAGTCGGCCACCAGCGCCGCGCTCAACGATCTGGAGAGCCAGCTGGCCGCGCCGCTGTTCGACCGCATCGGCCGTCGCCTGGTGCTCAATGCGCAGGGACGAGCACTGCTCGACCCGGCCCGTGCGCTGCTGGTGGCGGCCGGCGACCTGGAGCGGCAGGCCGGGGTGGGGCAGGCCGACGCCGGCGCGTTGCCGCTGCTGTTGCGGATCGGCGCCAGCACCACCATCGGCAACTACCTGCTGCCGGCCCGGGTCGCCGCGCTGCTGGCCGACAATCCGCAGGCGCAGGTGGATCTGCGCATCGGCAACAGTGCCGAGGTGGTGGCGGCGGTACAGCGGCTGGAGGTGGACCTGGGCCTGATCGAAGGGCCCTGCCATGCAAGCGGCCTGCAGGTGCTGCCGTGGCAGCGCGATGCACTGGTAGTGGTCGCCGCGCCGGGCATGGCGCTGCCCGCCGCGCCGGACCTGGCCACGCTGGCGGCCGCGCGCTGGTTGCTGCGTGAACCCGGCTCGGGCACCCGCGAGGCGGTCGAGCAGGCCCTGTTGCCCTACCTGCATCACTTCGCCCGCGCCATGCAGCTGGGCAGCACCGAGGCGATCAAGCAGGCGGCCGCAGCGGGGCTGGGCGTGGCCTGCCTGTCCGCGCATGCGGTGGCCGACCTGGTGGCGCTGGGCACGCTGCGCATCCTGCCCACCCCGCTGCCGCCGCTGTCGCGCCAGCTCTGGGTGGTGCGGCACCCGGGCAAGCGGGTGCCGCCGCCGCTGGTGGCGTTGCTGGGGCTGCCCCCGGCGACTTTCGCGCACGGCTGAGCGACGGCGCGGGCCGCCAGCCCGTACAATGGCCGGATGCCTCTGATTACTCTGCAAAACGTCGACTTCAGCGTCGGCGGCCCACTGTTGCTGGAAAAAGCCGAACTGTCGATCGAGCCGGGCGAACGCATCGCCCTGATCGGCCGCAACGGCGCCGGCAAATCGACCCTGCTCAAACTGCTGTCCGGCGATCACAAGCCCGATGACGGCGAAGTCCGCGTGCAGCAGGGGGTGCGCATCACCCGGCTGGAACAGGAAGTACCGCACGGTGCCGCCGGCAGCGTGTTCGACGTGGTCGCCGACGGCCTGGGCGAGCTGGGCCAGTGGCTGGCCGAATTCCACCATCTGAGCGTGGCCGAAGAATTCGACGGCGACGCCCTGTCGGCCGTGCAGGCCAAGATCGACGCCGCCAATGGCTGGGGCCTGGACCAGCGCGTCAGCGAAACCCTGACCAAGCTGGACCTGGACGGCGATGCCGAATTCGCGCGCCTGTCCGGCGGCATGAAGCGCCGGGTGCTGCTGGGCCGCGCGCTGGTGTCCTCGCCGGACCTGCTGCTGCTGGACGAACCAACCAACCACCTGGACATCGAAGCCATCGACTGGCTGGAAATGTTCCTCAAGAACTGGAACGGCAGCGTGGTGTTCGTCACCCATGACCGTCGCTTCCTGCGCGCGCTGGCCACCCGTATCGTCGAGATCGACCGCGGCCAGGTCACCAGCTGGCCGGGCGACTGGGCCAACTACGAGCGCCGCCGCGAAGAACGCATGAACGCGCAGGCGCAGGAAAACGCGCGCTTCGACAAGCTGCTGGCGCAGGAGGAAATCTGGATCCGCCAGGGCATCAAGGCCCGCCGTACCCGCGATGAAGGGCGCGTGCGCCGGCTCAAGGCGATGCGCAACGATCGCTCGCAGCGTCGCGAACTCGGCGGCAACGTGCGCATGGAAGCGGCGCAGGCGGAGAACTCCGGCAAGAAGGTCATCGACGTCAAGGACGTCTCCTTCGCCTTCGGCGAGCGGGTGATGGTCAAGGATTTCAGTACGGTCATCCTGCGCGGCGACCGGATCGGCCTGATCGGCCCCAACGGCAGCGGCAAGACCACCCTGCTCAAGCTGCTGCTGGGCGACCTGCAGCCGCAGAGCGGCGAAGTGCGCGCCGGCACCAACCTGCAGGTCGCCTACTTCGACCAGTACCGCGCGGTGCTGCGCGAAGACTGGACCGCGATCGAGAACGTGGCCGAGGGCCGCGATTTCATCGAGTTCAATGGCAAGCGCAAGCATGTGCATGCCTACCTGCAGGACTTCCTGTTCTCGCCCGAGCGTGCCCGCGCGCCGATCACCCGCCTGTCCGGCGGCGAGCGCAACCGCCTGCTGCTGGCCAAGCTGTTCGCCCAGCCGTCCAATCTGCTGGTGATGGACGAACCGACCAACGACCTGGACGTGGAAACCCTGGAGCTGCTCGAAGAGCTGCTCAGCGATTACACCGGCACGTTGCTGCTGGTCAGCCATGACCGTGATTTCCTGGACAACGTGGTGACCTCCACGATGGTGATGGAAGGCGACGGCGTGGTGGGCGAGTACGTGGGCGGCTACAGCGACTGGCAGCGCCACGCCGCGCGCGTGGCCGCTGCCGCCGCGTCGGCCCCCGCGGCAGCCGCCAAGCCGGCTGCCCAGGCCGCCGCCGCGGCGCCGGCCGAGCCCAAACGCAAGCTCAGCTACAAGGATGCGCGCGAACTGGAACAGCTGCCGCTGAAGATCGAGACCCTGGAGAAGGACGTCGAAGGCCTGACCGCGGCGATGAACGACCCGGCGTTCTACCAGCGCAGCGCCGCCGACATGGCCGCCCATACCCAGCAGTTGAACAAGGTGCAGGCCGAGCTGGATGCGGCCTATGCGCGTTGGGAAGCGCTGGACGCGTAGAACCGACCCTTGTCGGCTGGCGGTGCCATAGCGGTAGTGCCGGCCGCTGGCCGGCTCCAGGCAATCCCGAGGAGCCGGCCAGCGGCCGGCACTACCTTGATCGGCCTTCCACGGCCGCCGGTCTGCTGGCGGTCACTTCAACCCGTGCAGATCGCGCAGCTGGCTGGGCCGCGAACCGAAATACGCGGCCAGGTCGGCGATGTCCTGGTCGCTCAGGTCGGTTGCCTGGGGGGTCATCAACGCATGCTGGCGGTCGCCGGCGCGGTAGGCCTGCAACGCATGGGCAAGGTAATCCCCGTACTGACCCCCCAGCTTCGGGTAGGTCGGGTCGATCGGCTTGTTGCCGTCGGCCCCGTGGCAGTCGATGCAGCTCTGCCCGGTAGCCTTGCCCTTGACCTGGGCACGGGCCTCACCGGCGGCAACCCGCCCGTTTGGCAGGCCGGCGGAGGAGCCCGACCCGTGCTCGCCACTGGCGTGGCCCGGGTCTGCGGCGGAATCTGCGCTGTTTTCCACCTGCGACTGCGAACAGCCAGCCAGCAGCAGGGCAACGGACAGGGCGATGGCATAACGCTTGAACGGCGCGGCTTTCGTCATGAGCGTGCTTATTTGGCGGTGGACAGGTAAACAGCGAGATCGGCGATCTCCTGTTCGCTGAAGCTCATGGACTGCGCCTGCATCGTGGGATGCTTGCGCTTGCCCTGGCGGTATTCGCTCAGCGCCTGGCTGAGGTACTGCTGGGTCTGCCCCCCGATCTTGGGCACCTTGTAGCTGGGGTAGGCGTTCTTGTAGCCGGTGATGCCGTGGCAGCCCTGGCAGGTGTAGGCGAGCACGCGGCCATTGTCGAAGCTCCCGGTGAGGGGGGCGGGCGTGGCGGCGGCAGGGGGGGAAGCGGGTGCGGCAGGTGCTGCGGGTACTGCAGGAGCAGTTGCGGCCTGTGCGGCGGCCCCGAGGGGCAGGAGGACGGCCAGAAGACAAGCGGCGAGCGGCTGCGGGCGCATGATGTCCTTTCCGGTATACGGGTCTGGTCGTTCCGGCGGGGGGTACGGAACTGGCCCGAGTATAGCCTGCGTTTTCATCTAGCTGAAACCAGGGGCCGGCGGCGGTCGCCGCAGGTCACCATGACCTATGGGATATGGTGTGATTGTGACGTGGTGCATTACTTTGCTACCACACCTGCCACCGCATCCCTCAGGGACACGACGATGTTGCGAATTTCCTTCCTGCACGACCGCACCGGAACCTGTGCTGCCGCCTTGCTGATCACCACCTGCCTGTTGCTCACCGCCGGCTGTGGCAGCAGCACCGCCGATGCGCAGGCCGCCGAAAAGGCCGCCGAGGCCGAAAAGGCCGCCGAGGCCGTACCGGTCGAAGCGGTGGCTGCCAGCCGCCGTGCGGTGGCCGCCAGCTACACCGGCACCGCCGCTCTGGAAGCCCGCGCCGAATCGCAGGTGGTGGCCAAGACCTCCGGCGTGGCGCTGGCGGTACTGGTCGAAGAAGGCCAGGCCGTGCGTGCCGGGCAGCCGCTGGTGCGGCTGGACCCGGACCGTGCGCGCCTGGCGGTGGCGCAGAGCGAAGCGCAGATGCGCAAGCTGGAAAACAACTTCCAGCGTGCGCAGAAGCTGATCGGCCAGCAGATGGTCAGTGCCGCCGACGTCGACCAGATCCGCTACGACCTGGAAAACGCGCGCGCACAGTACCGCCTGGCCACGCTGGAGCTGTCCTACACCACGGTGACCGCGCCGATCTCCGGGGTGATCGCCTCGCGCTCGATCAAGACCGGCAACTTCGTGCAGATCAACACGCCGATCTTCCGCATCGTCGACAACTCGCGGCTGGAAGCCACCCTCAACGTGCCCGAGCGCGAACTGGCCACGCTGCGGGCCGGCCAACCGGTGACCCTGCTGGCCGACGCGCTGCCGGGCAAGTCCTTCCCCGGCGTGGTCGACCGCATCTCGCCGGTAGTCGATGCCGGCAGCGGCACCTTCCGCGTGGTCAGCGGTTTCGGCGAAGACGCCCAAGGCCTGCAGCCGGGCATGTTCGGCCGCGTCCGTATCGACTACGACCAGCGCGCCGACGCACTGGTGGTGCCGCGCCTGGCGCTGCTCGACGATGGCGAGCCGGCGGTGTTCCGCGTGCGTGCCGGCAAGGTGGCGCGGGTGCCGGTCAAGCTGGGCTATGCCGAAGGGCCGTGGGTGGAAATCCGCGAGGGCCTGGCCGAAGGCGACCAGGTGGTGACCGCCGGCAAGGTGGCGCTGCGTGATGGCACCGCGGTGCAGGTGATCGGCGCCAAGCCGGCCGTTGCCGCGGCCGCGCCTGCCGCGAAGAAGGCGGAGAGCCGTCAATGACCTCGGCCGGCAACGACCACGGCAACGATCCGCACCACGGCGATCACCCCGGTACACAGGGCGGCGGCCTGGTGGAGTTCGCCACCCGCCGCCGCGTCACCATCGCCATGTGCACGGTGACGCTGATGCTGTTCGGCGTCATCGCGCTGGGCAACCTCAAGGTCAACCTGCTGCCGGACCTGAGCTATCCGACCCTGACCGTGCGTACCGAGTACACCGGCGCGGCACCAACGGAAATCGAAACCCTGATCAGCGAACCGGTCGAAGAGGCCGTGGGCGTGGTCAAGAACCTGCGCAAGCTCAAGTCGGTTTCGCGCACCGGGCAGAGCGATGTGGTGCTGGAGTTCGCCTGGGGCACCAACATGGACCAGGCCAGCTTGGAGGTGCGCGACAAGATGGAAGCGCTGAACCTGCCGCTGGAGGCCAAGGCCCCGGTGCTGCTGCGCTTCAATCCGTCCACCGCGCCGATCATGCGCCTGGTGATCTCGGCCAAGGCCGACGCCAGCAGCGATGCCGACGCGGTACGCCAGCTCACGCAGCTGCGCCGCTATGCCGATGAAGACCTGAAGAAGAAGCTGGAGCCGGTGCTCGGCGTGGCCGCGGTCAAGGTCGGCGGCGGCCTGGAGGACGAGATCCAGGTCGATATCGACCAGCAGAAGCTGGCCCAGCTCAACCTGCCGATCGACAACGTGATCAAGCGGCTCAAGGAAGAGAACATCAATATTTCCGGCGGCCGCCTGGAAGAGGGTTCGCAGCGGTTCCTGGTGCGCACCGTCAACCAGTTCGCCGACCTGGACGACATCCGCAACCTGCTGGTGACCACCCAGGGCAGCAACGGCAGCGCCGCCGACGCGGCCATGCAGCAGATGTTCGCCATCGCCGCCTCGACCGGGTCCGATGCGGCGGTGGCCGCCGCCTCGGCTGCGCAGAGCGCGTCCAGCAGCAGCTCGGCGACCATCGCCAACGGCATGCCGGTACGCCTGAAGGACGTGGCCAGCGTGCGCCAGGGCTACAAGGAGCGCGAGGCGATCATCCGCCTGGGCGGCAGGGAAGCGGTGGAGCTTGCCATCTACAAGGAAGGCGACGCCAATACCGTGGCCACCGCCGAGGCCCTGCGCGCGCGCCTGGAACAGATCAAGGCGCAGATTCCCGGCGATGCCGAGCTGACCACCATCGAAGACCAGTCGCGCTTCATCGAACACGCCATCAGCGACGTCAAGAAGGACGCGGTGATCGGCGGCCTGCTGGCGATCCTGATCATCTTCCTGTTCCTGCGCGATGGCTGGAGCACGTTCGTGATCAGCCTGTCGCTGCCGGTGTCGATCATCACCACCTTCTTCTTCATGGGCCAGATGGGTCTGAGCCTGAATGTGATGTCGCTGGGCGGGCTGGCACTGGCCACCGGGCTGGTGGTGGACGACTCGATCGTGGTGCTGGAAAGCATTGCCAAGGCGCGCGAGCGCGGCCTGGGCATCCTGCAGGCGGCCATTGCCGGCACCCGCGAAGTGAGCATGGCGGTGGTCGCCTCGACCCTGACCACCATCGCGGTGTTCCTGCCGCTGGTATTCGTCGATGGCATCGCCGGGCAGCTGTTCCGCGACCAGGCGCTGACCGTGGCGATCGCCATTGCGATCTCGCTGCTGGTGTCGATGACCCTGATCCCGATGCTCAGCTCGCTCAAGGGCCGCCCGCCGCTGGCCTTCCCGCAAGAGCCGGCGCACCAGCCGTGGCAGCCGGACAGCCGCTGGCTGAAGCCGGTCGCCGGCAGCCGCCGCGGCGTGGGCACGCTGGTGCGCTGGATCTGCTTCGGTATCGCCTGGTCGGTGATCCGCGTCTGGCGCGGGCTGGTGGCCGTGGTCGGCCCGGTGATGCGCAAGGCCAGCGACATCGCGATGAAGCCCTACGCCGGCGCCGAGCGCGGTTATCTCAAACTGCTGCCGGGCGCGCTTCACCACCCCGGCAAGGTGCTGGGCCTGGCCGCGCTGGCATTCGTGGCCAGCATGGCGCTGGTGCCGATGCTGGGCGCCGACCTGATCCCGCAGCTGGCCCAGGACCGCTTCGAAATGACCGCCAAGCTGCCGGCCGGCACGCCGTTGAAGCAGACCGATGCCTTGGTGCGTGAGCTGCAGTTGGGACACGCCAAGGACGACAGCATCGCCTCGCTGTACGGCGTCAGCGGCAGCGGCACGCGGCTGGATGCCAGCCCGACCGAGAGCGGTGAGAACATCGGCAAGCTGACCGTGGTGATGGCCGGTGGTGGCGATGCGCGCACCGAGGCGGCGATCACCGAACGCCTGCGCGCGTCGATGCAGCAGCACCCGGGCGTGCAGGTCGACTTCGCGCGGCCGGCATTGTTCAGCTTCTCCACCCCGCTGGAAGTGGAACTGCGCGGCCAGGACATGGCCACGCTGGAACGCGCCGGCCAGTCCCTGGCGGCGATGCTGCGCAACAACCCGCACTACGCCGACGTCAAATCCACGGTGGAAGAGGGCTTCCCGGAGATCCAGATCCGCTTCGACCAGGAGCGCGCCGGTGCGCTGGGCCTGACCACGCGGCAGATCGCCGACGTGGTGGTCAAGAAGGTGCGCGGCGACGTGGCCACCCGCTACAGCTTCCGCGACCGCAAGATCGACGTGCTGGTGCGTGCGCAGGAAGGCGACCGCGCCAGCGTGGACAGCATCCGCCGGCTGATCGTCAATCCGGGCAGCACCCGCCCGGTGACCCTGGATGCAGTGGCCGAAGTGGTCGCCACCAACGGCCCCAGCGAGATCCACCGGGCCGACCAGACCCGGGTGGCGGTGGTGTCGGCCAACCTGCGCGACATCGACCTGGGCGGCGCGGTGCGCGAAGTGCAGGACATGGTGGCCAAGGACCCGCTGGGCGCCGGGGTGGGCATGCATATCGGCGGGCAGGGCGAGGAGCTGGCCGAGTCGGCGCGTTCGCTGATCTTTGCCTTTGGTCTGGCGATCTTCCTGGTCTACCTGGTGATGGCCTCGCAGTTCGAATCGCTGCTGCATCCGTTCGTGATCCTGTTCACCATCCCGCTGGCGCTGGTCGGCGCGATCCTGGCGCTGACGTTGACCGGCAAGCCGATTTCGGTGGTGGTGTTCATCGGCCTGATCCTGCTGGTGGGGCTGGTGACCAAGAACGCGATCATCCTGATCGACAAGGTCAACCAGCTGCGCGAGGCCGGCGTGGCCAAGCGCGAGGCGCTGGTGGAGGGCGCGCGCTCGCGCCTGCGCCCGATCATCATGACCACGCTGTGCACCCTGTTCGGCTTCCTGCCGCTGGCGGTGGCGATGGGCGAGGGTGCCGAAGTGCGCGCGCCGATGGCGATCACCGTGATCGGCGGCCTGCTGGTATCCACCCTGTTGACCCTGCTGGTGATCCCAGTGGTGTATGACCTGCTCGACCGCCGCGGGGATGCCTATTACCGTGCGCGCGGCCGCCAGCACGCCGGCGCGACCGAGCCCGGCGGCACCCACGACGGCAGCGCACAGGAGCCGGCATGAGCATTGCCGAGTTCTCGATCCGCCGCCCCATCACCACCATCATGTGTTTCGTTTCACTGGTGGTGGTGGGCCTGATCGCCTCGTTCCGGCTGCCGCTGGAGGCGTTGCCGGACATCTCCGCGCCGTTCCTGTTCGTGCAGGTGCCCTATACCGGCTCCACCCCGGAGGAAGTGGAGCGCAACATCATCCGCCCGACCGAGGAAGCCCTGGCGACCATGACCGGGATCAAGCGCATGCGCTCCTCGGCCACCTCCGAAGGTGCCAGCATCTTCATCGAGTTCACCGACTGGGACCGCGACATCGCCATCGCCGCCTCCGATGCGCGCGAGCGCATCGATGCGATCCGCAGCGACCTGCCCGACGACCTGCAGCGCTACAACGTGTTCAAGTGGTCCAGCAGCGACGAGCCGGTGCTGAAGGTGCGCCTGGCCAGCAGTGCCGACCTGACCGGCGCCTACGACATGCTCGACCGCGAGTTCAAGCGGCGCATCGAGCGCATTCCCGGCGTGGCCCGGGTCAACATCTCCGGCGCGCCGCCCAATGAGGTTGAGATCGCGATCAGGCCCGATCGTCTGACCGCGCACAACCTGAGCATCAACGAGCTCAGCGACCGCCTGCGCACGCTGAACTTCTCGATCTCGGCCGGGCAGATCGACGACAACGGCCAGCGCGTGCGCATCCAGCCGGTCGGTGAAATCACCGACCTGCAGGAACTGCGCGACCTGGTGATCGATACCAAGGGCCTGCGCCTGGGCGACATCGCCGATATCCGGCTCAAGCCGACCCGGATGAACTACGGCCGGCGCCTGGACGGCAATCCGGCGGTGGGCCTGGACATCTACAAGGAACGCAGCGCCAACCTGGTGGAAGTCTCGCGCGCGGCGCTGGCCGAGGTCGAGGCGATCCGCAAGCAGCCGTCGATGCGCGATGTGCAGATCAAGGTGATCAACAACCAGGGCAAGACCGTCACCTCCTCGCTGCTGGAACTGGCCGAAGCCGGTGCGGTCGGCCTGCTGCTGTCGGTCACGGTACTGTTCTTCTTCCTGCGCCACTGGCCGTCCACGCTGATGGTCACCCTGGCGATCCCGATCTGTTTCGTGATCACCCTGGGCTTCATGTACTTCGCCGGGGTCACCCTCAACATCCTGACCATGATGGGCCTGCTGCTGGCGGTGGGTATGCTGGTGGACAACGCGGTGGTGGTGGTGGAGAGCATCTACCAGGAACGCGAGCGCATGCCCGACCAGCCGCGGCTGGCCTCGATCATCGGTACCCGCAACGTGGCCATCGCGCTCAGCGCCGGCACCTTGTGCCATTGCATCGTGTTCGTGCCCAACCTGTTCGGCGAAACCAACAACATCAGCATCTTCATGGCGCAGATCGCGATCACCATCTCGGTCTCGCTGCTGGCCTCCTGGCTGGTCGCGGTCAGCCTGATCCCGATGCTGTCCGCGCGCATGGCCACGCCCAAGCTGGTGCATTCGCAGACCGGAGTGATCGCGCGGCTGCAGCGGCGCTATGCCGGCCTGCTGCAGTGGTCGTTGGAGCACCGCGGCTGGAGCGTGTTCGGCATCGTGATGGTGGTGCTGGTCAGCCTGGTGCCGATGAAACTGACCAAGATCGACATGTTCGGTGGCGAAGGCGGCCACGAGGTGTTCATCGGCTACAACTGGAAGGGCGCCTTCACCTACGGGCAGATGTCCGATGAAGTGGCGCGGGTGGAGCGCTACCTGGACGCCAACCGCGAGAAGCTGCACATCACCCAGGTGTATTCCTGGTACAGCGAGCAGGAAGGCAGCAGCACCATCGTCACCTTCGACGAGAAGCACGCCGACAACATGCCGGCGGTGCAGGAAGCCCTGCGCAAGGGTTTGCCACGTTCGGCGCGCGCCGATTACATCGTCGGCAACCAGGGCGGCGATGGCGGGGGCGGTGGCCAGTCGGTGCAGGTGCAGCTGGTCGGCGACTCGACCAAGATGCTGCAGGAGATCGGCGAGGAAGTGGTGCCGCTGCTGGCCCGGCGCAAGGAGCTGCGCGATGTGCGCATCGACAACGGCGAGAAGGGCAGCGAGCTGGCCATCCACGTCGACCGCGAGCGCGCGGCCGCGTTCGGCTTCAATGCCGAACAGGTGGCCAGCTTCGTCGGCCTGGCCCTGCGCGGCGCGCCGCTGCGCGAGTTCCGTCGCGGCGACAGCGAGGTGCCGGTATGGGTGCGTTTTGCCGGGGCCGAGCAGAGCAGCCCGGAAGACCTGGCCAGCTTCACCGTGCGCACCGGCGATGGCCGCTCGGTGCCGCTGCTGAGCCTGGTGGATGTATCGATCAAGCCATCGGCGACCCAGATCGGCCGTACCAACCGGCAGACCACGCTGACCATCAAGGCCAACCTGGCCGAGAAAGTCACCACGCCCGAGGCACGCAAGGCGATGGAGGAAACGCTCAAGCCGATGAACTTCCCGGCCGGCTACACCTTCACCTTCGATGGCGGCGACTTCGGCGACGACGACAAGGCGATGCAGCAGATGCTGTTCAACCTGGTGATCGCGCTGGTGATGATCTACGTGGTGATGGCCGCGGTGTTCGAGTCGCTGCTGTTCCCGGCGGCGATCATGAGCGGGGTGGTGTTCTCGATCTTCGGGGTGTTCTGGCTGTTCTGGATCACCGGTACCTCGTTCGGGATCATGTCCTTCATCGGCATCCTGGTGTTGATGGGGGTGGTGGTGAACAACGGCATCGTGATGATCGAACACATCAACAACCTGCGCCGGCGCGGGGTAGGGCGGACCCAGGCGTTGGTGGAAGGCTCGCGCGAGCGCTTGCGCCCGATCATGATGACCATGGGCACGGCGATCCTGGCGATGGTGCCGATCTCGCTGACCGACACCCAGCTGCTGGGCGACGGCCCGCCCTACTATCCGATGGCGCGCGCGATTGCCGGCGGGCTGGCGTTCTCCACCGTGGTCAGCCTGCTGTTCCTGCCGACCATCTACGCGATGCTCGACGACATGAGCACGGCGGTGTCGCGGATCATCCACCGCGCGCGTGGTCGCGGTGTGGACGCTCCGGTCGTCGAGCCCGGCGCAGAATCGGTTTGAGGGTGGACGGGGGGCCGCTGGTGGGCCTCCTTCACCAGCCGCATCCACGCATGGCGTGGATCTACACGTGGGAGGGTAGTGCCGGCCGCTGGCCGGCTCGCGGGGGGGGGGCACGACATGCGCTGCCTGGGAATAAGAGCAAAGCCGGCCAGCGGCCGGCGCTACCAGAAAGAAAAGCGATGTTGATCCCGGTAGATCCACGCCATGCGTGGATGCTTCAGGTTGCAGCGTCATGGACGCCTGCAACCTGGTGGGGCCCCGACGACAATAGCCACGCATTGCGTGGCCTCGATAGTCGTCCGGATGAAGAGTCCCCCTTGAGTCAAGGGGGACGCGCCGACAGGCGCGGGGGATCTGGAAGACCCGGCGGGCGGGGCCCGCGCTTCGCGCAGCGAAGCGTGGGGCGGATGCCCTGCATCCGTCTTACCCCGCCACTTTTCCCCACACTTGGAAGCCGGTCAGCCACAGGCCCAGCATGCTGCCCAGGTTGGTCAGCATGAAGGTCAGCACCACCCGGGTGACGCGGTTTCGGTACCAGCCCTTGATGCTCTGCGCATCGTCGCGCAGCTTGAGGAAATCCTCGTAGGCCGGCTTGCGCAGGCGCGTCTCGACCAGGGCGGCGAAGGCGCCGGTCGGGATGCTCAGGCGGAACGGCTTGAACGGGGCCACCACGATCGCCGTCAGGATGCTCAGCGGGTGGCTGCCGGCCAGCAGGCAGCCCAGGCCGGCCAGGCCGCCGGTATACATCGCCCAGGTCAGCAGCAGCTCGCCGCCCACGCCCAGCCCACCACGGTAGAAACCCACCGCGATCCCGGCCAGCACCACCGCCAGGATGGTCAGGGTGATCCACGGGATGTTGCGCTTCTTCGGCACGTCTTCCAGCGACTGGCGCAGCGGGCCGGGCGCTTCGGTATCGGTTTCCAGGTACTTTGCCAGCCCGGCCAGATGGCCGGCGCCGACCACCGCCAGTACCTCGCGCTGGGCCGGGTCGTGCACCTCGCGCAGGCGGGTGGCCATGTAGCGGTCGCGCTCGCCGATGATGGTTTCGTACAGCGCCGGGCTCTCGCTGGCGAACTCGCCGAAGCTGGCTTCGAGCATGTCGCCCTGCTTGAGCTTCTCGATCTCGTCTTCGCCGACCTCTTCGGACGCGAACAGGCCGGCGCCCAGGCCCATCACCAGCTTGATCCGGCCGAAGAAGCCCAGCCGCTGCGAGGCGCGCTTGAAGGTCAGCCCGACTTCGCGGTCGATCAGGTGGACCGGCAGGTTGTGTTCGTTGGCCAGGGCCACCGCACGCTTGAGCTCGGCGCCCGGCTCGATGCCAAGCTGTTCGGCCAGGCGGCGCTGGTAGGCGGCCAGGGCCAGGTTGGCGGCGAACAGCGCGACGCGGCCCTTGCGGATCACCTCGACCAGGTCGAGCTTGGCCAGCGCATCAGGGTTGGTCAGCGCCTGCAGCCGCTGCGGGTCCAGTTCGACCGCGACCGCGTCGAAGCGCCCGCTGCCGATCGCCCGCTCCACCGCTTCCACGCTGGCCTGGGAGACGTGCGCGGTGCCCAGCAGGGTATAGCGCACGCCATCGCGTTCAACCACGCGCACCGGCTGGCCGGCGAACAGGGTGTCGCCGGGTTCAATCTGGGTATCTGTCATTGCTTCATTCATTCGAAGGGGCGCTGTCGGCACCATCGCCGAGCGCGCGCTGCATCTGGACGGTATCCAGCCAGCGGCCGTGCTTGCGGCCGAGGCCGCGGAAAACGCCGACGGTATGGAAACCGAAGCGTTCGTGCAGTTTGATCGAGGCGGTGTTGGTCGGTTCGCCGATCACCGCCACCATCTGCCGGTAACCGCGCGCCACGCAGGCGTCGATCAGGCCCTGCATCAGCGCGGTGCCGACGCCGCGGCCCTGGAAGGCCGCGTCCACGTAGACCGAGTTTTCCACCGTCCACTGGTAGGCGATGCGCCCGCGGTAGGTGTTGGCATAGGCATACCCGGCCACCTGGCCATCGACCTCGGCCACCAGGTACGGAAAACCGCGGCCGACGATGTCGTGCATGCGCCGCTGCATTTCGGCCAGGTCGGGCACGTCGTACTCGTAGGTGTTGACCAGGTCGGTGACCTCCACCGCATAGATGGCGGTGATGGCGGCGAGGTCGGCATCGGTGGCGTCGCGCAGCAGCACGGTCACGGGGCAGGGGTCCTGTGCGATCAGTCGATGTAACGCTTGAGCAGGTCGCCGTACGCATCGATGCGGCGGTCGCGCAGGAACGGCCAGATCCGGCGCACGTGTTCGCTGCGCTGCAGGTCGACCTCGCACAGCAGCACGGTCGGTTCGGCGCCGGCTTCGGCGATGAACTCGCCCTGCGGCCCGAGTACGTGACTGTTGCCCCAGAACTGGATGCCCGAGGCGCCCAGCGGCGAGGCTTCATGGCCGACCCGGTTGCAGCTCAGCACCGGTACGCCGTTGGCCACGGCATGGCCGCGGTGGCTGAGCACCCAGGCATCGCGCTGGCGGCCTTGTTCGTCGGCCTGGTCGTCCGGGTCCCAGCCGATCGCGGTGGGGTAGAGCAGCAGTTCGGCGCCGGCCAGCGCCATCAGCCGCGCCGCTTCGGGGTACCACTGGTCCCAGCAGACCAGCACGCCGAGGCGGCCGACCGAGGTGTCGATCGGAGTGAAACCGAGATCGCCGGGGGTGAAGTAGAACTTCTCGTAGAAGCCCGGGTCGTCGGGGATGTGCATCTTGCGGTACTTGCCCAGCAAGGTGCCGTCCTTTTCAAAGACCACGGCGGTGTTGTGGTACAGGCCGGCGGCGCGGCGCTCGAACAGCGAGCCGACGATGACCACGCCGTGCTTTTTGGCCAGCGCGCCCAGGCGTTCGGTACTGGGGCCGGGGATCGGTTCGGCCAGGTCGAATTCGTCCACCGATTCGTGCTGGCAGAAGTACGCGCCGTTGTGCAGTTCCTGCAGCAGGACCAGCTTGGCACCCTGGGCGGCCGCTTCAGCCACGCGCGTTTCGATCACGGCCAGGTTGGCCGCGGCGTCGCCGTGGTTGCGTTCCTGGATCAGGGCGACGGAAAGGGTGTGGCGTGGGCTCATCCGAGTGCGGTCCTGCGGGGGAAAAACCCAGTTTATCGCGGATGGGTGTGCACGGCGTGCTGCCGGGTAAATGGAGATGCGGCGTCTCGACGTTGGCGAAGGAGCGGGACGGGCAGCGCGATCCAGGACACGCCGTGGACCCATCCTTGGGGGCTCGTGGGCGCCATCCATGGCGCCCAACGGTCCTGGATCGCGCTGCCCGTCCCGCTCTACCGATATCCACCCGCGCGGAAGGTATGAAGAGCTTGGGCCACGACCGTTGGTCGTGGCCCAAGCCGGCGTCAGGCCAGCAACCCTTCCGGCAACTGCATGGTGATGCAGTGCAGGCTGCCGTTCTGCCAGATCAGCGAACGGCACGGTACCTGGACGATCTCGCGGCCCGGGTAGGCCTGGGCCAGCACGTCGCGCGCGGCGTCATCGGCGGCATCGCCGTAGGCCGGCATCAGCACGGCGCCGTTGAGGATCAGGTAGTTCGCGTACGACGCGGCCAGGCGGCGGCCCTGGTCGAGTACCGGGCGTGCCCACGGCAGCGGGAACAGCCGGTACGGCTGGCCCTCGGCGGTGCGCAGGGCGGCCAGCTCGTTGCCCATCGCCTGCAGTTCGGCGTAGTGCGAGTCGCCGGCGTCGTCGCAGGCCTGGTAGACGATGCTGTCCACCGAGGCGAAGCGGGCCAGGGTATCGATGTGGGCGTCGGTGTCGTCGCCCTCCAGGTAGCCGTGGTCCAGCCACAGCACGCGGTCCTGCGCCAGCCAGCCGGCCAGGTCGGCGCTGAGCGAGGCGCGGTCGCGCTCGGGATGGCGCTCATGCAGGCACTGCCAGGTGGTCAGCAGGGTGCCGGCGCCGTCGGTTTCGATGCCGCCGCCTTCCAGGGCGAACGGAATGCTCTGCACGTCGGCGCTGGCGGCGAACGCGCCGGCCTGGTGCAGCACGCTCACCAGCTTGTCATCCAGGCTGGCGTCGAACTTGCCGCCCCAGCCGGTGAAGCGGAAGTCGAGCAGGCGGAAGCCGCCGTCGGCGCGCTTGAGCGTGATCGGGCCCGAATCGCGCAGCCAGGTGTCGTCGTAGGGCGCGGTGATGAAATGCACCCGGTCGGTGTCGATCCGGTTGGAGCGCAGGCGCGCATCGGCATAGGCCTCCAGGTCATCGTCGGCGACGATGATCAGCACCGGCTGGAAGCGGGTGATGGCCGCCACCAGGGCGATGTAGGTTTCCTCCACCTCGCCCAGGCGCTCGGCCCAGTCGGTGTCGGCGTTGGGCCAGGCGATCAGGATGGCGGACTGGGTTTCCCATTCGGCCGGAAAGCGGAGCGTGTCGTTCATGGTCTCGGTGCGGTGACCCGCCGAGCAGCCGGCGGAGTGGAAGTTCAGCGGATCGGCGGCTTGGGGCCGACTTCGTTGGCGTCGGCCCGGTTGGCCACCACGTCGATCACCTTCTGCTTTTCGAAGTAGACGGTGAACTGCGGGTAGACCCAGCGGTGGATGGTCGGCCATTGGCGCTTCTGCCCGCCGCGCGGTTCCAGGCGTTCGCCCGGGTCGCCGTACTGCGCCTGGACCTGCTGCATGCTCTGGCCGCGGACGGGCAGGGCGATGGCGGGCTTTTCCTGGCTGCGGTCGATCAGCAGGGTATCGGCGTGGACGCTGGATGCCGCCAGCAGGGCAAGCAAGGGCAGGGTGGTCAGGTAACGCTTCATCTCGATCTACTCCCCAGTGGTCAAGAATGCGGAAGGTCTCACGACCGACGGTCGTGAGCTACCCGGCGATTACAACAAAAATGGCAGCAAAAAGCCGCCCGGAGGCGGCTTTTTGTTCATCGCCCGGTCCGTTGAAGGACCGGTGGCGGCCGCGAGGCCAGCCGGCTCAGCGCTGGCGAGCCTTGAAGCGCGGGTTCGACTTGCAGATCACGAAGATCTTGCCGCGGCGACGGACGACCTTGCAGTCACGGTGACGGGACTTGGCCGACTTCAGGGAAGACAGGACTTTCATTGCATACCTCGGCGTAAACGTTGGATTCGGTTGGAGCGCGGCCGCGATATGCAGATGACAATCGGCAGGTGACGCCCGTTCAAGCCCGCCATTCTACCGGCCTTTTCTCCATCCTTTCAAGTGGTTGCACCAAAAGGATCTCAGGCGGTGCTGAGCAGGGGCTAGAATGGGCGGTCCAACCCACTGGGAACCCCATGAACCAGCTTCCTCCCGTGCTCACCATCGACGGCCCGTCCGGGGCCGGAAAAGGTACCGTCAGCCGCATTGTCGCACGCCGTCTGGGCTGGCATTACCTCGATTCCGGCGCCCTGTACCGCGCCGTGGGGGTGGCCGCCAGCTGGGCCGATATCGACACGTCCGACGCCTCGGCGCTGGTTCGCTGCACCTTCGACACCCATGTGAAATTCGTTGAAACCGCCGATGGCGGGCTGCGGGTGCTGGTCAACGAGACCGACGCCACCGACGAACTGCGCCTGGAGACCACCGGCGCGCTGGCCTCGGCGATCGCCGCCATCCCCGAGGTCCGGGCCGCCCTGAAGGAGCGACAGCGCGCATTCAGGGTTCTGCCCGGCCTGGTCGCCG
This sequence comes from Stenotrophomonas sp. KH_029, assembly GCF_057839765.1. Lineage (NCBI taxonomy): Bacteria > Pseudomonadati > Pseudomonadota > Gammaproteobacteria > Lysobacterales > Lysobacteraceae > Stenotrophomonas > Stenotrophomonas sp. KH_029. Next base: position 1,766,568 of record NZ_CM174498.1, read on the forward strand.
ATGGCCGCGACATGGGCACGGTGATCTTCCCGGACGCCCCGTTCAAGGTGTTCCTGACCGCCAGTGCCCAGGAGCGTGCCGAGCGCCGGCATAAGCAGTTGAAAGACAAGGGGGTTTCTGTTAACTTTGAAGACCTCCTGCGCGAGATCATGGCCCGCGACGCCCGTGATGCACAGCGCACAGTGGCGCCCCTGAAGCCGGCAGACGATGCCGTCATCATCGACACCAGTGGCATCGGCATCGACGCAGTCGTTGCCAGCGTGTTGGATCTGCTCCCGGTTTCGGGTGCCTGATCCGTTGTACAGGAGCACCGTCGGTACAGTGGCGGTAGTCGCACCATCGCAAGGCAACAACAGCTCCGTCCCGCAATGATGCGTGGCGGTTTTCCTACTTAACACACGACCTGCGTTTCCGGGGTCGACCAACAGGCGGGCAGTAAGCGGTTCCCTGCGGGGGCCATTGCCCATGTGTCCAACAGAGTAAATCTAATGACCGAATCATTTGCCGAACTGTTCGAAGCCAGCCAGGCCAATCTGGCCAAGCTGAAGCCGGGTTCCATCGTCGTCGGCACCGTCGTGGAAGTCCGCGGCGATGTGGTGGTGATCAACGCCGGCCTGAAGTCCGAAGGCATCGTGCCGATCGAACAGTTCCGTAACGACGCTGGCGAAATCGACGTGGCCGTGGGCGACCAGGTCAAGGTTGCCCTCGACTCGATCGAGAACGGCTTCGGTGAGACCGTCCTGTCGCGCGAGAAGGCCAAGCGCGCGATGGTGTGGGACGAGCTGGAAGAAGCGTTGGAAAAGAACGAAACCATCACCGGCCGCATCAGCGGCAAGGTCAAGGGTGGTTTCACCGTGGACATCAAGGATGTCCGCGCGTTCCTGCCCGGTTCGCTGGTGGATGTGCGCCCGGTGCGCGACCCGGCCTACCTGGAAGGCAAGGAGCTGGAATTCAAGCTCATCAAGCTGGACCGCAAGCGTAACAACGTCGTGGTGTCGCGTCGTGCCGTCGTCGAAAGCGAGCATTCGGAAGAGCGCGAGCAGCTGATGGACAAGCTGCAGGAAGGCGCGATCCTGAAGGGTGTCGTCAAGAACCTGACCGATTACGGCGCATTCGTGGACCTGGGCGGTATCGACGGCCTGCTGCACATCACCGACATGGCCTGGAAGCGCGTGCGCCATCCGTCCGAAGTCGTGAACGTCGGCGACGAGCTGGACGTGCGCGTGCTGAAGTTCGACCGCGAGCGCAACCGCGTTTCGCTGGGCCTGAAGCAGCTGGGCGAGGATCCGTGGGACAACATCGCCCGTCGTTACCCGGCCAACAGCCGCGTCTTCGGCAAGGTCTCCAACGTCACCGATTACGGCGCATTCGTCGAGATCGAGCCGGGCGTGGAAGGCCTGGTGCACGTGTCGGAAATGGATTGGACCAACAAGAACGTCAACCCGTCCAAGGTTGTGCAGGTCGGTGACGAAGTTGAAGTCATGGTCCTGGACGTGGACGAGGAGCGTCGCCGCATCTCGCTGGGCATGAAGCAGGTTGCCGCCAATCCGTGGGAAACCTTCGCTGCCATCCACAAGAAGGGCGACAAGGTGTCGGGCCAGATCAAGTCGATCACCGACTTTGGCATCTTCATCGGCCTGGACGGCGGTATCGATGGCCTGGTGCACCTGTCGGACATCAGCTGGAATACCACCGGCGAAGACGTGGTCCGCAACTTCAAGAAGGGCGACAACCTGGACGCCGTCGTCCTGGCCGTCGATCCGGAGCGCGAGCGCATCAGCCTGGGCGTCAAGCAGCTGGAGCAGGATCCGTTCGGCCAGTACATGGCTGCCAACCCGAAGGGTTCCAAGGTCGAAGGCGTGGTCAAGGAAGTGGACGCCAAGGGCGCAACCATCGAACTGGCTGACGGCATCGAAGGCTACGTGGCCGCTCGCGATGTTGCGAACGAGCGCGTCGACGACGCGACCCAGTTCCTGAAGGTCGGCGACAAGGTCGAAGCCAAGTTCGTGGGCATGGATCGCAAGGGTCGTACCCTGCAGCTGTCGATCAAGGCCAAGGACGACGCGGAAATGCGCGAAGTGCTGGAGGAATACCAGTCCTCTTCGGCGTCCAGCGGCACCACCCAGCTCGGCGCGCTGCTGCGTGCACAGCTGAACGGCAACAAGTCCGAGTAATCGGCCTGACGCTGTAGTCGTTTCCTGGGCGGCCCGGACATCAGTCCGGGCCGTTTCAGGGTCTGAGTTCCTCCCCAAGAGCCCGCAATGACCAAATCCGAGCTGATCGAAATCCTGGCGCGCCGACAGGCGCATTTGAAGTCGGACGATGTCGATCTGGCCGTGAAATCGTTGCTGGAAATGATGGGTGGGGCGCTGGCCGGCGGGGATCGCATCGAGATCCGCGGGTTCGGCAGTTTTTCGTTGCACTACCGGCCGCCGCGGCTGGGGCGCAACCCCAAGACCGGGGAATCGGTCGCATTGCCGGGCAAGCATGTCCCGCACTTCAAGCCGGGCAAGGAACTGCGCGAGCGCGTCAGCGCCGTGGTGCCGCTGGAAAGCGATCCTGCCTGAGCGTCCGCATCCGCATGGGCGGATGCATGGCGTGCCCGCCGGGCATGCTGGTAGAGCGGACTATTCGTCCGCTACTCTTTTATTCCGCTACTCTTAAAGCCTCCCGGAACTGGAGCTGCTGCATGAAAGTCGTACGTCTGCTCATCCTGCTGGCGGTTCTGGTCGCCGGGCTCATCATCGGTGCGCTCAACTCGGACAAGATGGTCCTGAGTCTGGGCTTCACCCAAATCACCACTACCACCGGCCTGGCGATCATTGTCGCGCTGTTGTCCGGTGCCATCATCGGCGGCGGCATCGTGCTGGCCAGCCTGGTGATTCCGTTGTACGCGAAGCTGCGCAGGGCGCAGAAGGCAACCCCGGCCGTGGTCGTGGCGCCGGCTTCCACTTCTTCTTCCCCTCTCGACGGGCGCTGAGCACCGATGGAATTTGTCTCCGAGTGGTTCTGGTTCTTCCTGTTCCTTCCCCTGGCCGCGTTGTCGGGTTGGGTGATCGGGCGCCGCGGCGGGCAACGCCATGGCGACAACCAGGTCAGTCGCCTGTCCAGCACCTATTTTCGCGGCCTGAACTACCTGCTCAACGAGCAGCCGGACAAGGCGATCGAGCTGTTCCTGCATATCGCCGAGCTGGACAAGGAGACCTTCGAGACCCAGGTCGCGCTGGGCCATCTGTTCCGCCGCCGTGGCGAGGTGGACCGTGCGATCCGCCTGCACCAGGGCCTGGTCAACCGGGCCGACCTCACCGATGCCCAGCGCGTGCAGGCGCTGCTGGCGCTGGGGGAGGACTATATGAAGTCCGGCCTGCTGGACCGCGCCGAAACCGTGTTCACCGAGCTTGCCCAGATCGACCAGCGCGCCCCGCAGGCGCTCAAGCACCTGATCGGCATCTACCAGGCAGAACGTGACTGGGAAAAGGCGATCGACAACGCCAGCCGTTACGAGGAAGTCACCGGCGAGCCGATGGGCAAGCTGATCGGGCAGTTCGAGTGCGAGCTGGCCGAACGCTACCGCGGCGCCGGCAAGATCGACGAGGCCAGGGCCGCGATCGCGCGCGCCTACCAGGCCGATGCGATGTCGGTCCGCGCCGGCATCATCGAGGGCCGCCTGGAAGCCGATGCCGGCAACGCCGAGGCCGCGGTGCGCGCCTTCGAGCGCGCCGCGCGCAACGATCCCGAATACCTGCCCGAAGTACTGCAGGCGTTGATGCAGAACTACCGCAAGGTCGGCGACCTGGGTGGCGCGCGTGCATTCCTGTCGGAAATGACCGAGCACTACCGCGGCATCGCCCCGGTGCTGGCGCTGACCCAGCTGATGGAAGAGCAGGAAGGCGTGGCCCCGGCGCGCGCCTACCTGGGCCGCCAGCTCAAGGACCGCCCTTCGGTACGTGGCGAGTCGGCGCTGATCGACCTGACCCTGGCCGAGGGCGCCGATGCCACCGCGACCCTGCACGATCTCAAGCACATCACCGACCAGTTGCTGGTGCGCAACCCGGCCTACCGCTGCACCCGTTGCGGGTTCGGCGCCCGCACCCATCATTGGCAATGCCCGAGCTGCAAGGAGTGGGGCACCGTCAAGCCGCTGCTGAACTACGCGGTGCTTTAAGCCATGCCGGCTGCCTGGATGGTCGGATGGCTGGCGGTGCTGGCGATCTCGGCGCTGCTTACCTGGGGCGCGCGCCGCTACGCGCTGCGCCGCAACCTGCTCGACCAGCCCGGCGCGCGCCGTAGCCACGGCGTGGCCACCCCGCGCGGCGGCGGCATCGCCATCGTGCTGACCCTGCTGCTGGCCGGCCTGGCCGCAGCGGTGCTGTGGCCGGGAGCGCGCATGGCGCTGCTGGTGTCCGGCCTGGGCCTGGTGCTGGTGGCCGGGATCGGCTGGTGGGACGACCATCGGCCGTTGCCGGCGGTGCGTCGGCTGCTGGTCCACGTGGTGGCCGCCGCCTTGCTGGCGGGCCTGGTCTGGCAGGCCAGCGGCAATCCCTGGCAGGCCCTGCTGGCGCTGTTGTTCACGACCTCGCTGATCAACATCTGGAACTTCATGGATGGCATCAATGGCATCGCCACCACCCAGGCGATCCTGGCCGGGGTCGCCTTCGCCCTGGTGATGCCTCCGCCCTTTGCCCTGGCCGGCATCGTGCTGGCCCTGGCCTGCCTGGGTTTCCTGCCGTTCAACTACCCGCGGGCGCGGATCTTCATGGGCGATGTCGGCAGTGGCGCGCTGGGCTATGCCATCGCCGCGCTGGTGTGCCTGGCCAGCGTGAGTACCGATATCCATTGGCTGCTGCTGCTGGTGCCGCTGTCGGCTTTTCTTGTGGACGCCGGCTTCACACTGCTGTCGCGCATGCTGTCCGGGCAACGATGGATGGAGCCCCACACCCAGCATCTGTACCAGCGCGCCGTCAAACGTGGCGCCGGCCACACTTTGGTTACCGCGCTCTATTTTGTTTTTGGTCTATTCAGTATTACAGTGTTTAATGCATGCAACGATTTGCAGCCGAGGTGGGAGGCTGCCGTGGCCGTGTCGTGGTTGACCCTGACGACCGGTCTTTGGCTACTCCTGCGCAAGGGAATGCGCAACCAGAAGGATTGTTAGTTTTATGACGCCTTGGCAGGACCGTTTCACCAGTATGTTGCCCCGTGCCGCCATTGTGGCCCACGACCTGTTCATGGTCTGGGCGTGCTGGCAGCTGTTGCATGCCGGCCGCTATTCGATGCTGGCCGATGCCCCCTCGCTTCCGCTGTGGAACGTCGATACCTCGCTGGTGCTGGTGATCCAGGCGGTGGTGTTCTGGCGGGTGGGCCTGTACCGCGGCCTGTGGCGTTTTGCCAGCGTGGCCGACCTGCTCAACATCTTCAAGGCCAGTTTCATCGGCCTGCTCGCCATCGTGATGGTGCTGGCCTACAAGCGTTTCAACGGCGTGCCGATGTCGGTGCTGGTGATCTATCCGTTCGCGCTGTCGGCGCTGCTGGGCGCGCCGCGCCTGCTGTACCGCGCATGGAAGGACTACCAGTCGCTGCAATCGGACGCCACCGCGCGGCGGGTACTGATCCTGGGCGCCGGCCAGGCCGGCGAGGCGCTGGTCCGCGACCTGCGCCGCTCGGGCGATTTCGAACCGGTCGGCCTGCTCGACGACGCCCCGCACCTGCAGGGCGCCAAGCTGCAGGGCTTGCCGATCCTGGGCACGCTGGACGATGCCCAGGCGGTGGTCCGCGAGACCGCCGCCAAGCTGCTGGTGATCGCCATCCCGTCGCTGGACGCGGTGGGCATGCAGCGGGTGGTGGCGATCTGCGAAAGCACCGGGGTGCCGTTCCGCATGGTGCCCAAGCTCAATGACGTGCTGCTGGGCCACTCGCTGCCGGGCGAGCTCAAGGAAGTGGCGATCGAGGACCTGCTCGGACGCAAGCCGATCCTGCCGGACTGGTCGCTGATCCGCGGCTGGCTGGGCGGGCGCACGGTGCTGGTCACCGGTGCAGGCGGCTCGATCGGTTCGGAGCTGTGCCGCCAGTGCGCGCGCCACGGCGCCGGCCGGATCATCCTGCTGGAAATGAGCGAGCTGCTGCTGCTGACCATCGAGGCCGAGCTGACCCGCAGCTTCCCGGACCTGGACGTGCAGGCGGTGCTGGGCGACTGCGGCGACCCGGCGGTGATCCGCCACGCGCTGTCGCTGTCCAGCGTCGATGCGGTGTTCCATGCCGCCGCCTACAAGCAGGTACCGGTGCTGGAGCGCCAACTGCGCGAAGCGGTGCGCAACAACATCCTGTCCACCGAAACGGTGGCGCGTGCCTGCGTGGAAGCGCGGATCGAGCATTTCGTGTTCATCTCCACCGACAAGGCGGTCGACCCGGTCAATGCGCTGGGCGCAAGCAAGCGCTACGCCGAGATGATCTGCCAGAGCCTGGACCAGAAAACCAGCCATACCCGTTTTGTGACCGTGCGCTTCGGCAACGTGCTGGCCTCGGCCGGCAGCGTGGTGCCGGTGTTCCGCGAGCAGATCCTCAAGGGCGGCCCGGTCACGGTGACCGACCCGGAAGTGACCCGTTACTTCATGACCATTCCCGAGGCCTGCCAGCTGATCCTGCAGGCGGCCGCCTCGGCCTCGCACGGGGCGATCTACACCCTGGACATGGGCGAGCCGGTGCCGATCCGGGTCCTGGCCGAGCAGATGATCCGCCTGGCCGGCAAGCAGCCGTACAAGGACATCGCGATCATCTACACCGGCCTGCGCCCGGGCGAGAAGCTGCACGAGACCCTGTTCTATTCGGACGAGGACTACCGGCCGACCGCGCACCCCAAGATCCTCGAGGCAGGCGTGCGCACCTTCGCCCGCGAGCAGGTGCTGGGCAATGTGCCGCGCCTGCGCGAAGCGATCGCCACCTACGACACCGACGCGATCAACAGCATCCTGTTCGCGACCATGCCGGAGTTTTCGCCGCTGCAACAGGACGATCACGTCGCATCGGCTAAAGTGCTTCCCTTTCCGGCACGAGAGGCCAACAGGCTGTGACGAACAAGCGTATCCGCAAGGCGGTTTTCCCGGTGGCGGGACTGGGTACCCGGTTCCTTCCCGCGACCAAGACGGTACCCAAGGAAATGCTGCCGATCATCGACCGGCCGCTGATCCAGTACGCCGTCGACGAAGCGATCGAGGCTGGCTGCGACACCCTGATCTTCATCACCAACCGCTACAAGCACGCGGTGGCCGATTATTTCGACAAGGCCTACGAGCTGGAGCAGAAGCTCGAGCGCGCCGGCAAGCTGGAGCAGCTGGAGCTGGTGCGGCATGTGCTGCCCCATGGCGTGCGCGCGATCTTCGTCACCCAGGCCGAGGCACTGGGGCTGGGCCATGCGGTGCTGTGCGCCAAGGCGATCGTCGGTGACGAACCGTTCGCGGTGCTGCTGCCGGACGATCTGATCTGGAACCGCGGCGACGGTGCGCTCAAGCAGATGGCCGATGCCAACCAGGCCAGCGGCGCCAGCATCATCGCGGTGGAAGACGTGCCGCACGACAAGACCGGCAGCTACGGCATCGTGGCCACCGACGCGTTCGACGGCCGCCAGGGCCGGATCAGCGCCATCGTCGAGAAGCCCAAGCCCGAAGACGCCCCTAGCGACCTGGCCGTGGTCGGGCGCTACGTGCTCAGCCCGAAGATCTTCGACCTGCTGGAGGCCACCGGTACCGGTGCCGGCGGGGAGATCCAGCTGACCGACGCCATCGCCGAGCTGCTCAACAGCGAACGCGTGGATGCCTACCGTTTCGAAGGCACCCGGTTCGACTGCGGCACCCACCTGGGGCTGGTCGAGGCCACCATCCGCTTTGCGTTGAACAACGAGATGCTGGCCGGGCCGGCGCGCGAAATGCTGAAGAAGGCACTCGCCGAAGGTTGATCGCAAGGCGATCAACCGGTAGGTACCGACCGTTGGTCGGTATGCACCCCAACGAAAAGGGCAGCCTCGCGGCTGCCCTTCTGCGTTTGGTCCGGTTGGCCGCATCGACCAACGGTCGATGCCTACCGACGCGGTCGGTGCCGGCCTGGGGCCGGCACCGGTCGCTGCATCACAGCGATTCGAAGATGCCCGCCGCGCCCATGCCGGTGCCGATGCACATGGTGACCATGCCGTACTTCTGCTGGCGGCGGCGCAGGCCGTGCAGCAGGGTGGCGGTGCGGATCGCGCCGGTGGCGCCCAGCGGGTGGCCCAGGGCGATCGCGCCGCCCAGCGGGTTGACCTTGGACGGGTCCAGGCCGCAATCGCGGATCACCGCCAGCGACTGCGCGGCGAAGGCTTCGTTGAGCTCGATCCAGTCCAGCTGGTCCTGGGTCAGGCCGGCCTGCTTGAGCGCCTTGGGGATCGCGGCGATCGGGCCGATGCCCATCACTTCCGGGCGCACGCCGGCCACCGAGAAGCTGACGAAGCGGGCCAGCGGGGTCAGGCCGTAATCCTTGATCGCCTGCGCGGAGGCCAGCAGCACAGCACCGGCGCCGTCGCTCATCTGCGAGGAGTTGCCGGCGGTGACGGTGCCGCCGAACTGGCCGTTGCGGAACACCGGGCGCAGCTTGGCCAGGCCTTCGGCGGACGAATCCAGGCGCGGGCCTTCGTCGGTATCGACGATCTTGTCGCGGGTGATGATGCGGCGGCCGTCGGCCAGGTCCGGCTGGCGGGTCCGCACGTCGTAGGGGCTGATCTCGTCCTTGAACTCGCCGTTCTGGATCGCGGCGATGGCCTTCTGGTGCGAGGCCAGGGCGAAGGCGTCCTGCTCTTCGCGCGAGACCTTCCATTCCTCGGCGACCTTCTCGGCGGTGATGCCCATGCCGTAGGCGATGGCGACATGGTCGTTGTCGAACACGCTCGGCGCCATCGCGATCTTGTTGCCCATCATCGGCACCATCGACATCGACTCGGTGCCGCCAGCCAGCATCAGGTCGGCGTTGCCCAGCCGGATCTGGTCGGCGGCCATCGCCACGGCCTGCAGGCCCGAGGAGCAGAAGCGGTTGACCGTCTGCGCGGCGATGGTGTCCGGCAGGCCGGCCAGCAGCACGCCGATGCGGGCCACGTTCATGCCTTGCTCGGCTTCGGGCATCGCGCAGCCGATGATCGCGTCATCGATGCGGTTGACGTCGATACCCGGGGCCTGGGCGACCACGGCGCGGAGCACATGGGCGAGCATGTCGTCGGGGCGGGTATTGCGGAACACGCCCTTGGGCGCCTTGCCGACCGGGGTGCGGGTGGCGGCGACGATGTAGGCGTCCTGGATTTGCTTGGTCATTGCAGTGATCTCTTGAATGTGGGGACAGGTGTGCCGACCAACGGTCGGCACCTACCGGGCGCGGACGGGGCCGTCGCGCCCGGCGCGCCATCAATTACGCAGCGGCTTGCCGGTCTTGAGCATGTGCGCGATGCGGGCCTGGGTCTTTTCCTGCTGGGCCAGTTCGACGAAGTGCTTGCGCTCCAGGGTCAGCAGCCACTCTTCGTCCACCAGCGTGCCGCGGTCCACTTCGCCACCGCACAGCACGGTGGCGATGCGCACGGCGATCTCGTAGTCGTACGGGCTGATGAAGCGGCCTTCGAGCATGTTGACCAGCATCATCTTGAAGGTGGCGATGCCGACGTCGCCGGCGACCTGGATGCGGCGGGCCGGCATCGGCGGACGGTAGCCGCCTTCGGCCAGCGCCAGCACTTCGGCCTTGGCGATGTGCAGCGCTTCGAAGCTGTTGAACACGACCTTGTCAGTGGCGCGCATCAGGCCCAGTTCCTTGGCGTTGACCGCCGAGTTGGAGACCTTGGCCATGGCCACGGTTTCGAAGGTCTTCTTCAGCTCGGCGAACACGTCGCCGCCCGGACCGGCCGCCTGCGAGGCGCGCACGGCCAGCTCCTTCAGGCCACCACCGGCCGGCAGCAGGCCGACGCCGGCTTCGACCAGGCCGATGTAGCTTTCCAGCGCGGCCACGCTCTTGGCGCTGTGCATCTGGAACTCGCAGCCGCCGCCCAGGGCCAGGCCGCGCACGGCGGTCACCACCGGTACCAGCGCATACTTGATCGCCTGGCTGGTGCGCTGGAAGTTGTGCACCATCTCCTCGAACTGGTCGACCTTGCCGGCCTGCAGCAGGCCCAGCGCGCCGGCCAGATCGGCACCGGCGGAGAAGGGCTCCTTCTGCTGCCAGATCACCAGGCCCTTGTAATCCTGCTCGGCGCGCTTGATCGCTTCCTGCAGGCCGTTGAGCACGTGGTCGGAGACGGTGTTCATCTTGGTCTTGAAGCTGACCACCGCGATGCCGTCGCCGTCGTGCCACATGCGCACGCCGTCGTTCTCGAACACGGTCTCGCCCGGGGCGAACTTCTCGCCCAGCAGCGGGTCGGGGAAGCGCTGGCGCTGGTACACCGGCAGCGCCGAACGCGGCAGCTTGGCGTTGCGCGACGGGCTGTAGCTGCCTTCGGCGGCGTGCACGCCATCGCGGCCATCGAACACCCAATCGGGCAGCGGGGCGTTGCTCATGCTCTTGCCGGCCACGATGTCATCGGCGATCCACTGCGCCACCTGCTTCCAGCCTGCGGCCTGCCAGGTTTCGAACGGGCCCAGCGACCAGCCGTAGCCCCAGCGGATGGCCAGGTCGACGTCGCGCGCGGTCTCGGCGATGTCGGCCAGGTGGTAGGCGCTGTAGTGGAACAGGTCGCGGAAGGTCGCCCACAGGAACTGCGCCTGCGGGTGCTGGCTCTCGCGCAGCTTGGCGAACTTCTCGGCCGGGTTCTTGATCTTCAGGATCTCGACCACTTCCGGTGCGGCGGCGCGGTCAGCCGCACGGTAGTCCTGCTTTTCCAGATCCAGCACCACGATGTCCTTGCCGACCTTGCGGAAAATGCCGGCGCCGGTCTTCTGGCCCAGGGCGCCCTTGGCAATCAGCGCATCCAGCCACTTGGGCGACTTGAAGAATTCATGCCACGGATCGTTGGGCAGGGTGTCGCCCATGGTCTTGATCACGTGCGCCATGGTGTCCAGGCCGACCACGTCGGAGGTGCGGTAGGTGGCCGACTTCGGGCGGCCGACCAGCGGGCCGGTCAGGCCGTCCACTTCGTCAAAGCCCAGGCCGAATTCCTGGGTGTGGTGGATGGTGGACAGGATCGAGAACACGCCGATGCGGTTGCCGATGAAGTTCGGGGTGTCCTTGGCGTACACCACGCCCTTGCCCAGGGTGGTGACCAGGAACGCTTCCAGGCCTTCCAGCACGGCGGCATCGGTGGTGGTGGCCGGGATCAGCTCGGCCAGGTGCATGTAGCGCGGCGGGTTGAAGAAGTGCACGCCGCAGAAGCGGTGGCGCAGCTGTTCGGGCAGCACGTCGGCGAGCTTGTTGATGCCCAGGCCGGAGGTGTTGGAGGCCAGCACGGCGTGATCGGCCACGAACGGGGCGATCTTCTTGTACAGGTCCTGCTTCCAGTCCATCCGTTCGGCGATGGCTTCGATGATCAGGTCGCAGTCGCGCAGCTGCTCCAGGCCGGTCTCATAGTTGGCCGGCGTGATCGCCTCGGCGTAGGACTTGCTGGCCAGCGGGGCAGGGCTGAGCTTGCCCAGGTTGGCGATGGCCTTGAGCACAATGCCGTCGGCCGGGCCTTCCTTGGCAGGCAGGTCGAACAGCACGGTGTCGACGCCGGCGTTGGTCAGGTGGGCGGCGATCTGGGCACCCATGACGCCGGCACCCAGCACGGCGGCGCGGCGGACTAGCAGGGAATTGGACATGTCGATAAGCCTTTGGTTGTCTGGAAGCCGGGCATGGCCCGGCTCTACGGGGTGGAGAGGGGCGTCGGCGCCGGGGCGGCCGCGCTGGCGCGGAACCCGGCTTCGGCGAAATGGATAAGTTCGTGGGCGGCATGGGCACGATGCGCCGCTTCGGTGACACCGGCCGGACGCTTGATCAGGCCGAAGTCGGCCATCGCATAGGTCAGCGCGCCGGCCAGGAAGTCCAGCCGCCAGTACAGCTCTTCCTTGCTCAGGCCGGGCAGGCAGGCGGCGATGGTCTTGCCGAACTCGCGCAGCACGTGGCCGTAGTGGTCGGAGAGGAACTTGCGCAGGTTGTCGTTCTTCTCGGCGTAGGCGCGGGCGATCACCCGCACGAAGGCGCCGCCGCTCTGGCGGTCCTGGGCCATGGCCAGGGCCGGCTCGACGAAGGCGGCCAGCACCGGGCGCAGCTGGCCGGGATGGTCGCGGCGGGCGCCGTCCAGCTGGGCCAGGCGCGCGGTGGTCATTTCGTCCATGCGCCGGCGGAACACCTCGTTGACCAGGTTTTCCTTGGACCCGAAGTGGTAGTTGACCGCGGCGATGTTCACATCGGCCTGGCTGGTGACCTGGCGCAGCGAGGTCCCGGCGAAGCCGTGCTGGGCGAACAGCTCTTCGGCAGCGCCGAGGATGCGGTCCTTGGTGGAGAAATGGGCGGGCTTGGCCATGGGTGGGGCGGGCTTCAATCAAACGATTGTTTGATATTAGCGCCGGGGCTGCGCTGGGGCATTGTGCGGCGCACAATGCCGCATGGGATTCGTTCATCCCGGATCGGTAGTGCCGGCCGCTGGCCGGCAACCCCGGCCAGCTGGAACGGGGCCGCTTCGCTTGGCGTGCCTTGGGGTTGCCGGCCAGCGGCCGGCACTACCGCATGGCGGGGTTACACGTTAGAATTGGCACACGTATATCAGGCTAAGCCCGCGTTTTGACGCGGGTTTTTTTCATGCTAACCTCGGGCCGATCAGTGGCCCGCCCAACGGAGTATTCCCATGGCGCTGGAGCGCACCCTTTCCATCATCAAGCCGGACGCCGTCGCCAAGAACGTCATCGGCGAAATCTACGCCCGCTTCGAAAAGGCCGGCCTGAAGGTCGTCGCCGCCAAGTACAAGCAGCTGTCGCGCCGTGAAGCCGAAGGCTTCTACGCCGTGCACCGCGAGCGTCCGTTCTTCAACGCGCTGGTCGAGTTCATGATCTCCGGCCCGGTGATGATCCAGGCGCTGGAAGGCGACAACGCCGTGCTGGCCCACCGCGACCTGCTGGGCGCCACCAATCCGAAGGAAGCCGCGGTCGGTACCATCCGCGCCGACTTCGCCGAATCCATCGATGCCAATGCCGCCCACGGCTCGGACTCGGTCGAGAACGCCGCGATTGAAATCGCCTACTTCTTCGCCGCGACCGAAGTCGTTTCGCGCTGAGAGTGATGCCGTGAACGAGGTCGTACAGCCAACCGCCATCCCCGTCGTGCTCGTCCCGGGCGCGCCGGTGGCCAAGCAGAACCTGCTCGACCTCGATCGCGAGGGTTTGGAGCGCTTCTTCGCCGAGACACTCGGCGAAGCGCGCTACCGCGCCCACCAGGTGATGAAGTGGATCCACCATCACTACGTCACCGATTTCGATGAGATGACCGACCTGGGCAAGGCGCTGCGCGCCAAGCTCAAGCAGCATGCGCAGGTGCTGGTCCCCAACATCGTGTTCGACAAGCCCTCCGCCGATGGCACCCACAAGTGGTTGCTGGCGATGGGCACCGATGGCAAGAACGCCATCGAAGCGGTCTACATCCCGGACAAGAACCGCGGCACGCTGTGCGTGTCCTCGCAGGTCGGCTGCGCGCTGAACTGCACGTTCTGTTCGACCGCCACCCAGGGCTTCAACCGCAACCTCTCCACTGCCGAGATCATCGGCCAGGTGTGGGTCGCCGCGCGCCACCTGGGCAACATCCCGCACAAGCAGCGTCGTCTCACCAACGTGGTGATGATGGGCATGGGCGAGCCGTTGATGAATTTCGACAACGTCGTGCGCGCCATGAGCGTGATGCGCGACGACCTGGGCTACGGCCTGGCCAACAAGCGGGTGACGCTGTCCACCTCCGGCCTGGTGCCGCAGATCGACCGCCTGTCCACCGAGAGCGACGTGTCGCTGGCGGTGTCGCTGCACGCGCCCAACGATGCGCTGCGCGAAACCCTGGTGCCGCTCAACAAGAAGTACCCGATCGTCGAGCTGATGGCTTCGTGCGCGCGCTACCTGCGCGCCAACAAGCGCCGCGAATCGGTCACCTTCGAATACACCCTGATGAAGGGCATCAACGACCAGCCCGAACATGCCCGCCAGCTGGCGCGGCTGATGCGCCAGTTCGACAACGCCGTGCAGGCCTCGCACTCGGGCAAGGTCAACCTGATTCCGTTCAACCCGTTCCCGGGCACCCGCTACGAGCGGTCCGGCGACACCGAGATCCGCGCGTTCCAGAAGATCCTGCTCGATGCGCAGGTACTGACCATGGTGCGCCGCACCCGCGGCGACGACATCGACGCGGCCTGTGGCCAGCTCAAGGGCCAGGTGATGGACCGCACGCGCCGCCAGGCCGAGTTCAACAAAACGCTGCAGGACGGGAAAAGCCGGGATGCCGCTGCCTGATTGCCGCCTGCCAGCCGCTGTGTTCTGCGCGCTGGCATTGGCCGGCTGCGGCAACCCAGGCGTAAAACCCCCGTCGGGCCCCCTGGAGGTCGCGCCGACCTATGAGGTGCGCGACGACCCGGCCACCCGTCGCCGGGTCGGCTACCAGGACCAGATGACCCTGGCCTCGGCGGCCTACCGCGCCGGCCGGCTGGACACGGCCGAAAAGAACGCGCGCGCCGCCCTGAAGATGGACGGTGCCCGCCCGGAGGCCTACCTGCTGCTGGCCACCCTGGCCGGCCAGCGTGGCGCCGACGCCGAAGCCGGCACCCTGTACCGCAAGGCCGCCGAACTGGCGCCGGGGCAGGGCGATGTGCTCAACAACTATGGCGCCTGGCTGTGCACGCATGGCCGCGCCGCCGAGTCGCTGGCCTGGTTCGACCGCGCCCTGACCGCGCCCGGCTATGCCACGCTGGGGTCGGCGCTGGCCAATGCCGGTGGCTGTGCGCTGGAGGCCGGCCAGCCCGAGCGGGCCCGGCGCGACCTGCGCGCGGCCCTGGAAATGGACCCGGTCAATGCCTATGCGCTGGAGTCGATGGCGCGCAGCGAGTACGCCCAGGGCCGCTATTTCGAGGCCCGGGCCTTCTCGCAACGGCGTCTTGCGGCTGCGCCGGCCACACGTTCCGTGTTACAACTTGCCTCTGATATCGAGGCGCAGCTTGGTGACAAGGCCGCATCCAGTCGCTATTTGCAGCGAATTCATGACGAATTTCCGCAGGATGCGGCTCCTAATCCCCGGGGTTGAAGCATTGTGATTGATGACCAGACGGTGAACGCTTTTGAGGCCGCGACCGGATGCGGCGCCCGGCTTGCCCAGGCGCGCCAGGCCGCAGGCCTGACGCTCGAGGCAGTCGGGCAGCAGTTGCACATGCCGGTGCAGGTGGTGAAATCGCTGGAAGCAGAACAGTGGGAGCGCCTGGGCGCGCCGGTGTTCGTGCGCGGCCAGCTGCGCAGTTATGCGCGCCTGCTCAAGGTCGACCTGGGCGATGTGCTCGACCAGGCCCAGATCGGGCCGGTGGTGCCGCCGCAGCTGGTCAGCCATACCCATACCCCGCGTGCGCGCCGGATTGCCGAAAGCCTCGGCCGCCGGGTGCTGTATGTGGGCATCACCGCCGTGCTGGCGGTCCCGGTCTGGTTCGCCACCCGCGGCCATTTCGACAGCAGCGCCGACAGCCCCAATACCGCCTCGCTGGATGTGATCCCGGCCGCCATGCCGGTGGCCGGTGGCCAGGCCCCGGCGGCAACCCCGGAGGCCGCACCGGTGGCCGCGATCACCGCCGAGCCGTCGGCGCCTTACCTTGCCTCGTTGACACCGGTGCCGCGCCCGGCCACCACCGCACCGGCGCCTGCCGGCGCGATGGAACTGCAGTTCAAGGGCGACAGCTGGGTCGATATCGCCGCACCGGACGGCAGTACCGTCGAGAAGGCGTTGATCCGATCCGGCGAAACGCGCAGCTTCAGCCCGGGCCAGGTCGGCCGGATGGTGCTGGGCAACGCCTCGGCGGTCGAGGTTCAGCAGGCCGGCACTATCGTCGACCTTTCGCCGTACCAGCGAGCCAACGTGGCGCGCTTTACGGTATCCTCTGACGGCTCCGTGGCCCCAGTTCCGCACTGAGCCGCGTTTCCCAATCCAATTCAAATAGCTCCTCCTTACGGACGGGGCGAGAGTACGCATGGCGATCGACGACCTGCTCGACGAGCACGAACAAAGTGAACGCGTCCGCAGCTGGCTGCGGAAGAATGGTGTCAGCATCCTTGCCGGCGTGGCGATCGCCATCGGCGGCATCGCCGGTTGGCAGTGGTGGCAGAAGGAAGCCAGCAACTCGCTGGCCGGCGCCAATGTCCAGTACCAGGCGGTGCTCAAGCACCTGCAGGACAAGGACCTGGAGCAGGCCGCCAAGGGCGTCAAGGCGCTCGACGCGGGCAAGGCCAACATCTATTCGGACCTGGCCGCGTTGCAGCTGGCCAAGGCCCAGGTCGAGGCCGGCAAGAACGAGGACGCGCTGGCAACCCTGCGCGCGATCAAGGCCGACCCGGAGTTCCAGCCGGTGATCGAGCAGCGCATCGCGCGCCTGCTGGTGGCCACCGGCAAGGCCGACGAAGCAATCAAGGCACTTGCCAGTGCCACCGACAGCGCCAGCCTGGAGATCCATGGCGACGCGTTGATGGCGCAGGGCAAGCGTGACGCCGCCCGCGGGCAGTATGAGAAGGCGCTCAAGACGCTGGACGTGGCAGCGCCGCAGCGGCGCCTGCTGGAAACCAAGTTGACGGATGCCGGTGGCACCGTCACCGATCCTGCGGAGTCGGTGTAATGAAGCAGATGGTCATGATCAAGCGTGTTGCCACCCTGGTTGTGCTGGGCGTGGCGTTGTCCGGCTGCAGCACCGTCAAGGGCTGGTTCGCCGGCAAGGACGCCGCCGCCAAGAAGGCGCTGGAACCGGCCGAGCTGGTCAAGTTCGAGCCGACCGCCAAGGTCGACAGGCTCTGGAGCGTCAACGTCGGCAAGGGCGAAAAGCGCATCGGCGTGCGCCAGGGCCCGGTGGTGGCCGATGGCCGTGTCTACGCGGCGGCCATTTACGGTGGCGTGCATGCGATCGACCTGCAGACCGGCAAGAAGGTCTGGACCTACGAGCCGGCCAAGGTCAAGAAGCAGCCCAAGCTGCGCCTGTCCGGTGGCCCCGGCGTCGGCGAAGGCTTGGTGGTGATCGGCACCCTGGACGGCCAGGTGATCGCGCTGGACGCCAACGACGGCAGCGAGAAGTGGCGCGCCAAGGTCAGCGGTGAAGTGATTTCGGCCCCGGCCATTGGCCAGGGTATGGTGTTCGTACGCAGCAACGATGGCCGCGTCACCGCCTTCGACGTCAGCAACGGCACCCAGCGCTGGTTCAACCCGCGCGAACTGCCGGCGCTGACCGTGCGCGGCAATGCCGCCGTGGTCACCGGCCCGGGCGTGCTGTTCATCGGCAACGATGACGGCTCGGTGTCGGCGCTGGCGATGACCGACGGCCGCACCGTGTGGGACCAGATGGTCGCCAACGGCGAAGGCCGTACCGAACTGGAGCGCATGTCCGACGTGGACGGCGCGCCGGTGCTGGAAGGCAATACGCTGTTTGTCAGCAGCTTCAAGAACCAGACCATGGCGATCGAAGGCCCGACCGGCCGCCCGCTGTGGTCGCGCGATCATGGCGGCGCCGGTGGCGTGGCCCTGACCTCGGGCAATGTGTTCGTCACCGACAACAAGGGCGGCGTGTTCGGCCTGGACAAAACCAGTGGCTCTGCCATGTGGTCGCAGACCGGCCTGGCCCGGCGCTCGCTGACCGGTCCGGTGGTGCACGGCGACTACATCGTGGTCGGTGACTACAAGGGGTATCTGCACTGGTTGCGGACCGACAATGGCGAGTTCGCGGCTCGCGCCAAGAGTGGCGGCGACGCCCTGCTGGCGCAGCCGGTGTCCGCCGATGGGATTCTGCTGGTGCAGAACGTTGATGGAAAGCTGACCGCGTTCCGGTTGGCACAATAAGGAGTTACCGCGATGCTGCCCTTGGTCGCCCTGGTTGGACGGCCGAATGTCGGCAAGTCCACGCTGTTTAATGCGTTTACCCGTACGCGCGACGCGCTGGTCCATGACCAGCCCGGCGTGACCCGGGACCGTAATTACGGTGTTTGTCGTCTTAATGAGGACCACCCATTCCTGGTGGTCGATACCGGCGGCATCGCCGGTGAAGAAGAAGGCCTGGCCGGCGCAACCGCGCGCCAGGCCCGCGCCGCCGCCGCCGAGGCGGACCTGATCCTGTTCGTGGTCGATGCCCGTGAGGGCCCGATGGACGACGAGATCCTGTCCTGGCTGCGCAAGCTGGCGCGTCCGACCCTGCTGCTGATCAACAAGATCGACGGCATGAACGAAGATACCGTGCGTTCGGAGTTCGCCCGCTACGGCTTCGGCGAAATGCTGACCGTGTCGGCCGCGCACCGCCAGGGTCTGGACGACCTGCTCGATGAAGTGGTCGAGCGGCTGCCCGAGGAAGGCGCCACCGAAACCCTGGATACCGATCCGGGCCGGGTGCGCATTGCTTTCGTCGGCCGCCCCAACGTGGGCAAGTCGACCCTGGTCAACCTGCTGCTGGGCGAGGAGCGCATGATCGCCTCCGAAGTGCCCGGTACCACCCGCGACTCGATCGCGGTGGACATGGAGCGCGACGGCCGCGAGTACCGCCTGATCGACACCGCCGGCCTGCGTCGCAAGGCGCGCGTGGAGGAAGTGGTCGAGAAGTTCAGCGTGATCAAGACGCTGCAGGCGATCGAGCAGTGCCAGGTGGCGGTGCTGATGCTGGACGCGGCCGAGGGCGTGACCGACCAGGACGCCAGCGTGCTGGGCGCGGTGCTCGACGCCGGGCGTGCGTTGGTGGTGGCGATCAACAAGTGGGACGGGTTGACCGACTACCAGCGCGAGCAGGCCGAAGCCCTGGTGTCGCGCAAGCTGGGCTTTGTGCCGTGGGCCGAAGTGGTGCGGATCTCGGCCAAGCACGGCTCGGGCCTGCGCGAGCTGTTCCGCTGCATCCACGCCGCGCATGCCTCGGCCACGCACGAGTTCAGCACCAGCGAGGTCAACAAGGCGCTGGAAGTGGCCTATGAGACCAACCCGCCGCCGGCCATTCGTGGCCATGTGTCCAAGCTGCGCTATGTGCATCCGGGTGGTTCCAACCCGCCGACGTTCATCGTGCACGGCACGCGCCTGAAGGATCTGCCGGAGTCGTACAAACGCTATCTGGAGAACTTCTTCCGCAAGCGTTTCAAGCTGGTGGGCACGCCGGTGCAGTTCATCTTCCGCGAGGGCGTGAACCCGTACGAGGGCAAGAAGAACGTGCTGACCGAACGCCAGATCAAGCGCAAGCGGCGCCTGATCAAGCACGTCAAGGGCAGATGATCCACAGAAGAGCCGGCGAAAGCCGGCTCTTTTCATGGGTAGTGCCGGCCGCTGGCCGGCAACCCCGACAAACCCACGGCCGACGCGCGCGTGCGCGATAATCCCCGCATGCGCACGATCTCCGAACTCACCCCCGCCCAGGCCCGCGCCCGCCTCACCCATGGCGCGCTGCTGATCGACGTGCGCGAGGCGCACGAGCGTGCCACCGGCATGGCCGAAGGCGCGCTCGGCATCGCCACGGGCGATCTGCAGGCCGCGCCCGCCACGCACCTGCCGGCCGCGGACCGGGAGATCGTCCTGATCTGCCAGAGCGGCAGGCGTTCGATGGAGGCGGCGGCTTTTCTGGCCGGGCTGGGCTACACCCGGATCGCCTCGGTCCATGGCGGCACCACCGCCTGGCGCGCGGCCGGGCTGCCACTGGTGCAGCCGCTGCAGAGCGATGCCGAGCGCGATTTCAACGCGCGTTACTCGCGCCATCTGTTGCTGCCGCAGGTCGGTGTCGAGGGTCAGAAGCGCCTGCTGGCCTCGCGCGTGCTGGTGCTGGGCGCCGGCGGGCTGGGCGCGCCGGCCGGCTTCTACCTGGCCGCGGCCGGGGTAGGGCACCTGCGCATTGCCGACGACGACGTGGTGGAGCGCAGCAACCTGCACCGGCAGATCCTGCATACCGATGCCAGCGTCGGCCAGCCCAAGGTGCTGTCGGCGCGCGCGCGGCTGCTGGCCTTGAACCCGGGGCTGGATGTGGAGGCGTTGCAGGTGCGGGCGACCTCGCACAACATCGACGCGCTGCTGGAGGGCGTGGACGTGGTGCTGGACGGTTCGGACAACTTCCCGCTGCGCTACCTGCTCAACGATGCCTGCATCCAGCACCGCATCCCGCTGGTGTATGGCGCGGTCGAGCGTTTCAGCGGCCAGGTCAGCGTGTTCGACGCCGGCCGCCAGCGCGGCGTGGCACCGTGCTACCGCTGCCTGTTCCCCGAGCCGCCGCCGGCCGAGTTCGCGCCCAACTGCGCGCAGGCCGGGGTGCTGGGGGTGTTGCCGGGCATGGTCGGCCTGCTGCAGGCCACCGAAGTGCTCAAGCTGCTGCTGGGCATCGGCGAGCCGCTGGTCGGCCGCCTGCTCAGCTTCGATGCGCTGGGCATGCGCTTTCGCCAGACCCGGCTGGCCCCGGACCCTGCCTGCCCGCTGTGCGCCCCCGGCCGGGCCTTCCCAGGCTATATCGATTACGCGACGTTCTGCGGCGCCTGAGGGTCATGATGGCTCGGGCGCGCGTAGATCCACGCCATGCGTGGATGCCGTTGCCGTTCGCGGCGATCCACGATGACGCCAGCCATTCAGGGCATCCACGCATGGCGTGGATCTACCCCGGGCGGTAGAGGCTTCGGTCTCGCAACGGCCGTGATTCCGGGACGATGCGGCCGCCTGGACAACGATCGTTCTGCATTCAGTACGATAAAACGCAACATGGATGCTATTGCCGTCCATCGCTTTGCCCTATCGTTAACCCTCTATACGCAGTCCAGGGAACAACCGCATGGCGGTCGAAGCAGGTGCCAGTGAGCTGGTGAAAGTCGTGGCGCTGCTGGGCGCGGCGGTGGTGATGGTGCCGCTGTTCCGCCGGCTCGGGCTGGGCTCGGTGCTGGGCTATTTCGCCGCCGGGCTGGCGATCGGCCCGTTCGGCTTTGGCTGGTTCTCCGACCCGCAGGCCATCCTGCATACCGCCGAACTGGGCGTGGTGATGTTCCTGTTCGTGATCGGGCTGGAAATGCGGCCCTCGCACCTGTGGAGCCTGCGCAACGAGATCTTCGGGCTGGGCACGCTGCAGATCGTGGTCTGCGGCGCGGTGCTCACCGGGGTGTGCATGCTGTTCGGCTTCCCGGTCAACGTGGCCTTCATCGGTGCGTTCGGTTTCGTGCTGACCTCCACCGCGGTGGTGATGCAGCTGCTGGCCGAACGCGGCGACATCGCCCTGCCGTCGGGGCAGAAGATCGTCTCGATCCTGCTGTTCGAAGACCTGCTGATCGTGCCGCTGCTGGCGGTGGTGGCGTTCATGGCGCCGGTACAGGCCGACGCCGGCGACAGCTCGCGTTGGGTGAGCATCGGCATCGCCGCCGGCGCCATCGTCGGGCTGGTGCTGGTCGGGCGCTTCCTGCTCAATCCACTGTTCCGCATCCTTGCCGCAGCCAAGGCGCGCGAGGTGATGACCGCCGCCGCCCTGCTGGTGGTGCTGGGCGCGGCGCTGCTGATGCAGCTGGGCGGGCTGTCGATGGCGATGGGCGCGTTCCTGGCCGGCGTGCTGCTCAGCGAATCCACCTTCCGCCACCAGATCGAAGCGGACATCGAGCCGTTCCGCGGCATCCTGCTGGGCCTGTTCTTCCTCAGCGTGGGCATGGCGCTGGACCTGACCGTGGTGGCCAACAACTGGCCGTTGATCGTGTCCGGCGTGTTCGCGCTGATGCTGGCCAAGGCGGTGTGCATCTACGGCGTGGCGCGGATCATGGGCAGCGACCACCGCCAGGCGCTGGACCGCGGCGTGGTGATGGCGCAGGGCGGCGAATTCGCCTTCGTGCTGTTCTCCGCGGCGGCCGCGGCCGGCGTGATCGGGATCGAGGTCAATGCCAACCTGACCGCGATCGTGGTGCTGTCGATGGCGCTGACCCCGTTGTTCGTGCTGCTGCACGACAAGCTGATGCCCGACCGCGAAGTCTCGCTGGAAGGCGTCGAAGCGGCCGACGGCCTGTCCGGCAGCGTGCTGCTGATCGGCTTCGGCCGTTTCGGCCAGGTCGCCAGCCAGTCGCTGCTGGCGCGCGACGTGGACGTGACCATCATCGACAACGACGTGGACATGATCCACAACGCCGAACGCTTCGGCTTCAAGATCTACTACGGCGACGGCACCCGGCTGGACGTGCTGCACGCCTCCGGCGCAGCCAGCGCACGTGCGGTGGCGGTGTGCGTGAACAACGCCCAGGACGCCGACCGCATCGTCGAGCTGGTCGCCCACCAATTCCCGCAGGCCAAGCTGCTGGTGCGCTCGTTCGACCGCGAACACTCGCTGCGGCTGATCCACGCCGGGGTCGACTACCAGGTGCGCGAAACCTTCGAATCGGCGCTGCTGTTCGGCCAGGCCGCGCTGACCGAGCTGGGCGCCGACCCGGACGATGCGCGCGAAATCGCCGACCAGATCCGCGAACGCGACGCCGAGCGGTTCGAACTGGAAATGGCCGGCGGCAGCCTGCGCGCCGGCGCGCACATGGTGTTCGGCACCGCGCTGCCAGGCGTGCCCACGCCCACCCCGTTCACCGCGCCCCGGCGCAAGGCGCGCACGCTCAACGCCGACGAGATTCCCGAAGAGGAAGAATGATCCGGCCGTTGGCCGGCAACCTGCCGGTCCATGCGACGGTGGGCGGGGCGGCCTGAATCGGGGACAATAGCCTCCCCGCCGCCCCACGCCTGCCGCCCTCGATGACCTCACCGACCCCCGCACCCGCCGCTACCGCCCGCATCCTGGACGGGCGCCGCATCGCCGAAGACCTGCTGGACAGCCTGAAGGTGCGCGTGGATGCCCGCCTGGCCGCCGGTGGCGCCCGGCCCGGGCTGGCGGTGGTGCTGGTGGGCGGCGACCCGGCGTCGAGCGTCTATGTGCGCAACAAGCGCCGTGCGGCCGAGAAGGTCGGCATCGAAGCGTTCGACTACGACCTGCCGGCCGGCACCAGCGAAGCCCAGTTGCTGGCCCTGATCGACCAGCTCAATGCCGATCCCAGGATCCACGGCATCCTGGTGCAGCTGCCGCTGCCGGGCATCCCCGACGCCAGCCGGCTGATCCACCGCATCGACCCGCGCAAGGACGTGGACGGCTTCCACCCGGAAAACGTCGGCCACCTGGCCCTGCGCGAGTTCGGCCTGCGCCCGTGCACCCCGCGCGGCATCGTGACCCTGCTGGGCCATACCGACCAGCCGGTGCGCGGCCGCAACGCCACCATCGTCGGGGTCAGCAACCATGTGGGCCGGCCGATGGGGCTGGAGCTGCTGATCGCCGGCTGCACCGTGACCAGCTGCCACAAATTCACCCCCAAGGACGTGCTGGAGCAGTCGGTGCGCAATGCCGACATCCTGGTGGTGGCCGTGGGCCGCCCGGGCATCGTCCCGGGGGAATGGGTCAAGCCCGGCGCGGTGGTGATCGATGTGGGTATCAACCGCCTCGACGACGGCCGCCTGGTCGGCGACGTCGGCTTCGATGCCGCCGCCGTCCGCGCCAGCTGGATCACCCCGGTCCCGGGCGGGGTAGGGCCGATGACCGTGGCGACCCTGATGCAGAACACCATCGAAGCCGCAGAAGCGTCGGTCTGACGGTAGGTGCCGACCGTTGGTCGGCACATTGCCCCGATGCCCATGCGGCGCGCGCGCCCGTGCCGACCAACGGTCGGCACCTACCGCAGGGCAGATGAATGCATCGCCCCTGGCGCGACACAGCGTCGCACCAGCCCCCTGCCCATCGGGCCCGAATCAGGGTAAAATGTCGCGCTTCCCCACATCTCGGGTATGCCGATGCTGCGCATCCAGGCTGAAGCTCTCACCTACGACGACGTCTCGCTCGTCCCCGCACACTCCCTGATCCTGCCCAAGGATGTCAGCCTGGAAACCCGGCTGACCCGCGACCTGCGGCTGAAGCTTCCGATCCTCTCCGCGGCCATGGACACGGTCACCGAAGCACGCCTGGCCATCGCCATGGCCCAGCTCGGTGGCATGGGCATCATCCACAAGAACCTCAGCGTGGAGCAGCAGGCCGCCGAAGTGGCCCGGGTCAAGAAGTTCGAGGCCGGCGTCATCCGCGACCCGATCACGGTCGGCCCGGAAACCACCATCCGCGACGTGCTGGCCCTGACCCAGGCGCGCAACATCTCTGGGGTGCCGGTGGTGGACGGCGGCGGCCAGCTGGTGGGCATCGTCACCCACCGCGACATGCGCTTTGAAACCGAGCTGGACGATCCGGTCCGCCACATCATGACCAAGAAGGATCGCCTGATCACGGTCAAGGAAGGCGCCGCATCGGAAGAAGTGCTGCAGCTGCTGCACCGCAACCGCATCGAAAAGATCCTGGTGGTCAACGACGAGTTCGCCCTGCGCGGCCTGATCACCGTCAAGGACATCCAGAAGAACACCGACTACCCCAACGCCGCCAAGGACACCGCCACCCGCCTGCTGGTCGGCGCCGCGGTCGGCGTCGGTGGCGATACCGACCGCCGGGTCGAGGCGCTGGTCGCCGCCGGGGTGGACGTGCTGGTGGTGGACACCGCGCATGGCCATTCGCAGGGCGTGCTGGACCGCGTCAGCTGGGTCAAGAAGCACTTCCCGCAGGTGCAGGTGGTCGGTGGCAACATCTGCACCGGCGAAGCCGCACTGGCGCTGCTGGACAGCGGCGCCGACGCGGTCAAGGTCGGCATCGGCCCGGGCTCGATCTGCACCACCCGCGTCGTCGCCGGCGTCGGCGTGCCGCAGATCACCGCCATCGACCTGGTCGCCGAAGCCCTGCAGGACCGCATCCCGCTGATCGCCGACGGTGGCATCCGTTATTCGGGCGACATCGGCAAGGCGCTGGCCGCCGGTGCCTCCACCATCATGATCGGTGGCCTGCTCGCCGGTACCGAGGAGTCGCCCGGCGAAACCGAGCTGTTCCAGGGCCGTTCGTACAAGAGCTACCGCGGCATGGGCTCGCTGGCCGCGATGGAAAAGGGGTCCAAGGACCGCTACTTCCAGGACGCCTCCAGCGCCGACAAGCTGGTGCCCGAAGGCATCGAAGGCCGCGTGCCGTACCGCGGCCCGGTCGGCGGCATCATCCACCAGCTGATGGGCGGCCTGCGCGCCACCATGGGCTATGTGGGCTGCGGCACCGTCGAAGACATGCGCACCAAGCCCAAGTTCGTCAAGATCAGCGGCGCCGGCCAGCGTGAGAGCCACGTCCACGACGTGCAGATCACCAAAGAGCCGCCGAACTACCGCGCCTGACGTGGCACGAGCAAAGAGGAACGAGGAAGCAGATTCCCGTTCCTCTTTCTCTATCGGCCGCCGCAATCGTTTCTGTGTTCCCCGTATTCACTCCAGCATTGCCCGGGCACCATGACCAACATCCATAACGACAAGATCCTCATCCTCGATTTCGGCGCGCAGTACACCCAGCTGATCGCCCGCCGCATCCGCGAGATCGGCGTGTACTGCGAAATCTGGGCCTGGGACCACAACCCGGCCGAGATCGCCGCGTTCGGCGCCAAGGGCATCATCCTGTCCGGCGGCCCCGAATCGACCACGCTGCCCGGCGCGCCGGCCGCCCCGCAGGAAGTGTTCGACAGCGGCCTGCCGATCTTCGGCATCTGCTACGGCATGCAGACCCTGGCCGCCCAGCTCGGTGGCGCCACGGAAGCTGCCGACCAGCGCGAATTCGGCCATGCCGAAGTCAACGTCGTCGCCCCCGATGCGCTGTTCAAGGGCCTGAGCGACCACGCCGGCGAGCCGCGCCTGAACGTGTGGATGAGCCATGGCGACCACGTCTCGGTGGCCCCGCCGGGCTTCACCGTCACCGCCACCACCGACCGCATCCCGGTCGCGGCGATGGCCAACGAAGAAAAGCGCTGGTACGGCGTGCAGTTCCACCCGGAAGTGACCCACACCCTGCAGGGCCAGGCGCTGCTGCGCCGCTTCGTGGTCGACGTGTGCGGCTGCGGCACCCTGTGGACGGCGGCCAACATCATCGACGACCAGATCGCCCGCGTGCGCGAACTGGTTGGCGAGGACGAAGTGATCCTGGGCCTGTCCGGCGGCGTCGATTCGTCCGTGGTGGCCGCGCTGCTGCACAAGGCGATCGGCGACAAGCTCACCTGCGTGTTCGTCGACACCGGCCTGCTGCGCTGGCAGGAAGGCGACCAGGTGATGGCGATGTTCGCCGAGCACATGGGCGTCAAGGTGATCCGCGTCAATGCCGCCGACCGCTACTTCGCCAAGCTCGAAGGCGTCAGCGACCCGGAAGCCAAGCGCAAGATCATCGGCAACCTGTTCGTGGACATCTTCGATGAAGAATCCAACAAGCTGAGCAACGCCAAGTGGCTGGCGCAGGGCACCATCTACCCCGACGTGATCGAGTCGGCCGGCAGCAAGACCGGCAAGGCCCACGTGATCAAGAGCCACCACAACGTTGGCGGCCTGCCCGAGCACATGAAGCTGGGCCTGGTCGAGCCGCTGCGCGAACTGTTCAAGGACGAAGTGCGCCGCCTCGGCGTCGAACTCGGCCTGCCGCGCAGCATGGTTTACCGCCACCCGTTCCCCGGCCCGGGCCTGGGCGTGCGCATCCTGGGCGAAGTGAAGCGCGAATACGCCGAGCTGCTGGCCAAGGCCGACGCGATTTTCATCGAAGAACTGCGCAAGGCCGACCTGTACGACAAGACCAGCCAGGCCTTCGCGGTGTTCCTGCCGGTGAAGTCGGTGGGCGTGGTCGGCGACGCACGCGCGTATGAGTGGGTGATCGCGCTGCGCGCGGTGGAGACCATCGATTTCATGACGGCGCATTGGGCGCACCTGCCGTATGAGTTCCTGGGCACGGTGAGCAACCGGATCATCAATGAGCTGCGCGGGGTGTCGCGGGTGGTGTATGACATCTCGGGCAAGCCGCCGGCGACGATTGAGTGGGAGTGAGTTGACCTCCTTCGGTGACTACCGCCGGCCGGCAGAACCGGTTGGCGGTAGAACCGATGGCAGGAACGGGAGGTCCGACGAAGACCCCCACGTCGGCTATCGAGGCCAAAACGGTCTTTGACGATAGATGTCTCCCCCATGGAAAGCGCGTTTCACGCGCTTTCCAGGCGTCAGCTGGCCGGCAGGCTGCGGTGTGGCCGCGCAACGCGGCTCACGCGACCACGGTAGTGATCCAGGATCGGATGGTTTGGCCCTGGGCTTCGTGGAGCCGATGGAGCGACCGTGGAATCGGCAAGGCGCGCGGGCCCATGCGCCCGGCCTGGCCGGCGGGGCCCGCACATCCCCTCAGTTCCTGGCCGCCAAGGCTCTGTTCATGGCGAAGACGACGCCCAGCAACGAGACGGCAAGAATGCCGATGACGATCCAGGCGAAGGACGCCACGCCTGACCGGTCAAGCAGGATTCCGCCAACAACGCCGCCGCTGGCCACCGCGGTGTTCCAGCCCGTGGTGTACATGGATTGCGCCACGTCCACCGACTCGCCGGCAAAGCGGGACAGGGCCGTTTGAGTGATCGTGGCAAAGCCGCCGACAGCAAGGCCCCAAATCGCCACCGACGGGTAGACCATCTGCGCAAGGTCGCCCCAAAGACCCAGCAGCAGGGACGCGACGGCAAAGATCATGATGCTGGCCAGGGCAAGAAGCTGCAGCCGGCGATCGACCATGGCACCGACGAACCACAGGCCGATGATCGAACCCAGACCGAAGACGAACAGGACAATATCCACGTTCGCTGACAGGCCGGAAGGCTCGAGGAAGGGCTCGATATAGATGTAGAGAATGTTGTGGGCGACAACGAAGGTGAACACAACGAACAGTACGGCGCGGATACCGGTTTTCAGAAATACGCTGGAGAGAGGTTGGCGCTGTGCCCGGGTCTGGCCAGGGAAGTCGGGGACGACGGCAACGACCCACGCCATCAGGACGAGTGCCAGGGCGCTCATCAACCCGAACGCGCCTTGCCAGCCGATCGCGCGGCCAAGCAATGCCCCGAGCGGTACGCCGAGCACCAACGCGATGGTTGCGCCGGCGCCGGATATCGCAATCGCCCGGCCACTGAGATGCGACGGCGACATGCGCACCGCATAGCCGGCCAGCAGCGACCAGACGATGCCGCCGAAGACGCCGGCGAAAAAGCGTGCCACCAGCGAGACGCCATAGCTGTCGGACAATGCAGTGACCAGGTTGACTGCGGCAAAGCCAAAAATTGCAGTCAAGAGCAACGGACGCCGCCGCAGGCCTTGGGTGAGGCTGGTCACTGGAATGGCGGCGACCAGCGCGCCCACCGCATAGGCAGTAATGAACTGACCGGCGAGGCTTTCAGATACGTTCAAGCCTTGCGCGATGGAAGAAAGCAATCCGGCCGGCATGATTTCGGTCAGCAGGGTGATGAAGGCTGCCATTGCCAAGGCGAGCAGGCCACCCAAGGGCAAGTGTTCGGTGCTCTTGGGTAGAACAGGCGCTGTTGTGTGATTCATAAACCAGGTTCCTTAAATCGAAGTCGTTCTGGAGCTTGCGGAGCATCAGTGCGCATGGTGTCGGGAGACACATAAAAGAAAAATGGGCTACAGTGAACAAGATATGTGACATAAATGTCATTAATGGATGGGCCACAAATGGAAAGCCTTGGTTCTCTTGATGTATTCGTGCGCGCATGCGACTGCCGCAGCTTCACTGCGGCCGGGCAGCAGTTGGGGATCTCCGCATCGGCGGTCAGCAAGGCCATCGCGCGGTTGGAGGAAGGCCTGGGGGTTCGTATGTTCCACCGCTCTACGCGCACCATCAGCCCGACCCCGGAAGGTGCGTTGTTTCTGGAGCGCTGCCGCCGCATCCTTTCCGAGGTCGAGTCGGCCGAGGCCGAGCTGCTGCAAACGCAACGCGCTCCGCAGGGCAAGCTGCGCATCAGCGTGCCATCGGTAGGCGCCTTGTTCATGCCCACGCTGGCGGACTTCCAACGGTGCTATCCCGATGTCGCGCTGGACATCGACTGCTCGGATCGGTTGGTCGATGTGATCGAAGAGGGTTTCGATGCGGTGATCCGTACCGGTGAACCCGGCGACTCCCGGTTGATGGCGCGGGTACTTGGCGCTTACCGGAGAGTCATCGTCGGCGCTCCGGACTATTTCCAGCGCACGGGAGTGCCACAGCGACCTGAAGACCTGGCCGACCACGCCTGCCTGCTGTATCGGTATCCCAGCACCGGCAAAACCGACGTATGGCCGTTGAGCAGGGACGGACGTCCGCTCGCCATGGATCTGTCAGGCAGCATGGTGACCAACTCCCTGGATCCGCAGATATGCTTTGCCGAACAAGGTCTCGGTATTGCCTGCATCCCTGACATCGCCGTGCGCCGTCAACTGGACGAAGGCCAACTGATCACTGTGCTGGACGACTACAACCAGGACCGCACCACGTTCCGGATACTGTGGCCTTCCAGCCGATACCTGTCGCCCAAGCTCAGGGTGTTCGTGGACTTCATCGTGCAGAACCTGTTTCCGCACCGCCTTTCAAAGGCGTGATGTGGGAGTTCGCCGGTTGGCTGACCAGGAAATTGTTTGACAGGCTTGGAATGTCTTTGCAATCTGCAGGCCTAGTCCTTTCGGGATCCAGCCGTGCTCATGGTCATGCTCCGATGCAGGTTGATTGACGCCCCGGACTCGACTGCGCGGCCTTTCATCCGGTCCATGATGTCCGTCGCTTTGCCGGGTTGGACAGACCTTGGCTGCGAGGTGCATGCATGACCGCGCAACCGGCACCGCGGGGCATCGCCGCTTGCCTGCTGCCATTGTTTCTCCTCAGCATCCTCATCGCCGCCTGGTCGGCCTGGCATGCTCAGCAAACCCCGCCGCCACAACCCGCCACCATCGCCACCACTGAGTTCTCGGCGGCACGCGCGATGCAGCACCTGGCCTGGATCGCCGCCGAACCGCATCCCACCGGCTCGGCCGCCGCGGCGCGGGTGCGCGATCGGCTGGTGGCCCATCTGCAGCAGGCCGGGCTGGAGGCGTCGGTGCATCGCGGGCACGCCGCAGCCGAGTACGGTTCGGGCGCCAAGCGCGGTGTGCGCGGCGGTAATGTGGAGAACGTGGTGGCAGTGCTGCCGGGCCGCGACCGCAGCTTGCCGGCGGTGCTGTTGATGGCGCACTACGACAGCGTGGCCCAGTCGCCGGGTGCGGCCGATGATGGGCTCGGCGTGGCGGTGATGCTGGAGATCGCGCGGGCGCTGGAGAACGACGCCCGGCAGCGCGATGTGGTGTTCCTGTTTACCGATGCCGAGGAGGCGGGGCTGCTGGGCGCGCGTGCGTTCTTTGCGTCGCATCCGCTGGTCGCGCGGGTCGGAACGGTCATCAATCTGGAAGCGCGCGGCAGCAGTGGCCGGGCGGTGCTGTTTGAAACCGGGCCGGGCAATGCCGGGTTGCTGAAGGCGTTCGCGTCGCTGGCGCCGCAGCCGCTGGGCAATTCGCTGACC
The DNA here is from genome assembly GCF_057839765.1 of Stenotrophomonas sp. KH_029. Taxonomy (NCBI): domain Bacteria; kingdom Pseudomonadati; phylum Pseudomonadota; class Gammaproteobacteria; order Lysobacterales; family Lysobacteraceae; genus Stenotrophomonas; species Stenotrophomonas sp. KH_029. The sequence continues at coordinate 1,797,194 of NZ_CM174498.1, forward strand.
GGCTTGGTCTACCGATATATGCCCAATGGAACCGACTTTACGGTGCCGGCGCAGCAGGGCATTGCCGGGCTCAACTTCGCGATCATCGGTCGCCAGTTCGACTACCACGCCGCGACGGCCAGCGTGGCCAACCTGGACCCGGGCAGCGTGCAGCATATGGGGGCGCAGGTGCTGCCGCTGGTGCGCCTGCTGGCGACGTCGGCAACCCTGCCTGCCTCCCGCAAGGAGGCGATCTACAGCGATCTGCCTGGTGGCTGGATGATCAGTGTGCCGGCGTGGTCGGGCTGGTGCGTGCTGGCGTTGGGGCTGTTGACGATTGTCGTGATCGCGCGCCGTGTCAGCGTCGGCCAGGATGGCTGGCGCGGCGTGGTAAGTGGGCTGGCCTGGTGGCCGCTGGCGCTGCTGTCGGTGGCATTGGCGGTGCGGGTGTCGTACCGGCTGCTCGGTGGCGGCGATGCCAGTCTGGTGCATAACCGTGACCTGCTGGCCGCGTTTTCAACGCTGGTGGCCGGCGAGGGAGTGTTGTCGATCGGGGTGGTGCTGGCGCTGGGGGCGTTGACGCTGTGCAAGGGCGGGCGCAAGCCGTTTGCCATGCTCGCCCTGGTTGCCGGCGCATGCGCCTCGTTGCGTGGCGGTATCGATGTGGTGGGCCTGGTGCTGGGCGTGCTGGTGGCGCTGCTGGGCTGGTGCAGTGCCGGCAGCGCGGTGCGCGGAGAAAGCGTGCGGCTGGGCGTCCTGATCGTTGCCTGGGTCGTCGGCATCATCGCGCAGGTGCTCGCGCCGGAACTGGCGCCGCTGCTGCTGTGGCCGCTGCTGGCGCTGGCTGCGGTGGCCTGGCTGTTGCCTGCGCAGGCACCGTTGCATGCGCTGCGCGTGATCGTGGCGGCGGTGGTCACCGCCTATGCGTTGGCGCATGTATTCCATTTCGCGCTGCAGTTGTTGGAGGCGGTCGGGTTCGGCACCCCCGAGGTGCTGGCGTTGCCGTTGGCGTGGCTGGCCGCAATGCTGCTGCCGTGGCTGCGTGCGGCCGATGGCGGGCGCTGGCTGGGCGCCGCGTCGGTCGTGACGGTGCTGGTGGCCGCTGGTGTACTGGCTACGGCGGCGTTCACCCAGGCCGATCGTGCGCGCTATCCCGAACTGTCCCAGGTGATTTTCGTGGCCGACCCGAAGCAGCGGCAGTACCACCGGGTCAGCGTGCTGCCGCAGCTGTCGGATTGGAGCCGCCGCGCCTTGCAGGCCGGGCAGGCCGGGCAGGGCGAGCCTGTCCGCATGGCGGTGCCGGCGCTGGATATCACCGAGGCCTGGGCGACACCGACGCCTGGGCGACACCGACGCCGGCCATTGCCGTTGCGGCGCCGATCCGCTTTGAACAGTCGCACGATGCCGCAACCGGGCAGACGGTGCTGCGCGTGTTGGCACCGACGGGCACCCGCGATCTGCGCGTGGGGCTGAAGAGCCCTGCGGTAGTGGCCGACGTACAGCTGCAGGGCGAGCGCGCACCGTTGCTGGATGAGGCGGACCGCTGGTCGCGGCTGCGCTGGCAGGCGCCGGGCCCGGAGGGGATTGAGTTGCGTTGGCCGGCCGGCAGCGGCCCGGTCGAGGTGCAGGTGGCGGCCGGGATCGATGGCTGGCCGCGTGATGCGGCTCCTTTGCCGGTGCGGTCGGCGCATATCGTGCCGTGGTCGACCTCGGACATGACCTGGGTATTGGGGGCGACACGGGTGGTTGATTAGGTCCGGCAATGGGTGCACCGAGCGTGGCTCGGGGCTACCGGTACAATAAGCACGCGCAATCGGAGAGGGTGGTTTGCCGCGTGTGTGCGGCCATCTGCGCGAGCCGCGAATGCCCATCACCCCGAGGAGAGATGGCTTGTCCGAGCCCATGAATGTATCTGCCCACGCGGCGGGGTCGGTGACCGCCGACGGTCGTTACGCGTTGAACCTGACCCGGCCGGGCAGCCATGTGCTGGTGATCGAGCCCGGGCGCGGCATTGCGGTCATCGGGCCAGCCAGCCTGGGCAAGAAGGCCGATCTGCACGTGGCGCCCGACGAGGTCATCCACTGGCCCGCATTCGATCCGTTCGCAACGTCCGCTGGATCGCCATGGCCGCGTCATATCGACTATTGCGGCAATGACAGCGGATTCTTCGCCTGGTCGCAGCGGCGCGCCATCGAGCAGTTCCGTTGGACGCCGGTATTTGCCGACGACCGTAGCGTCGATGCCAGCGCGGCCAGAATCCGTATGTTGCAGATCCGTCTGGCGCAGGTCAGCGGCCATCTTTCGATTGCATTGCCAGCGGCAGGCAGCCTCAGTCTTGAAGGCGATCTATCGCGGGTGACGGTCGGTGGCGGTGTGCCAGCCGCGCTGTTGCTGCGGCCCACGCTGGGGCGGCGGCCGGGGCAGGCGCCGTATGTGCTACCTGCGTTGGGCCTGCTGCAGGATGTGACGTCGTTGTCGCTGGAAGGCGCGCCGCTGGGGCAGGCCATTTCGCTGCTGGGCATCGAGCGTTTCTCCTCGTTGGAGAGCCTGTCGCTGTCGGGCAGTTTCACCGATTGGCAGGCACTTGTCGGGCTGCGCCATCTGAGCAATCTGGAACTGCGGTTCGTGCCTGATCTGCAAGATTTGCCGGCGCTCGATAGCTGGCCATCGCTGGACAGCATGATCGTCTGGAATGTGGACGAGGCCGCAGGAAAGCGGCTGAAGGCGCAGATCGGCGCGCGGGCCAAGGCGCGCGCATGGGCTGGACATACGTTGATCAGCAAACTGCGCAAACCGACCTGGTGGCAGAGCGAATATGGACGGCCGTTCGCGGGCTGGAACAGTCGTCTGGCCAAGGCTGCCAATGCAGCTTATGACAGCGCACGGGAGGCGCTGGAAGGGGCGGCCAACGTCGCCGCGGTGCAGGCGGCGGTCACCACCTTCACCGTGCAGTTCAATGTCATGAAAGGCATCGAGACCGCGCAGCGGGAAGACATTGGAGAGGCGGTCTGGCAGCTCAGCCAGCTGCCCCATGTGGTGGCGCTTGGGCTGAGCGATGCGCAGCTGCAGCACTGGTTCGATGAGGTGCGGCATTATTGAGTGGTGAGGGCGGCTGGGGCGCCCGCGCTGCAATGGTCAGTTCGCAGACGCGCGGCGTTTGTGTTGAGTGCTAGAAGAAAAAGGCCCGCAATGCGGGCCGTTTGTTGTGGGGCTTGGCAGGGAGTCCGAGCATGGTTCGGACCCATCATGGCTCGGACCTGCCTAGAACGCAGATTCAGTGCTGGATTTCGATCTCGGCCATCGCAGCGCGGTCGATCTGTGGTTGCAGCGCGCCCAGGAAACCGTCCATCGTCTGCTCCTGCAAGTCCACGGCTTTTGCCCCGCCGCCAGCGACAACGGTGATGTCCTCGATACCGATCACGCCAAGGATGAGCCGAAGGTATTGCGTCGCGAGGTCGCGGTCGCGGATGGGCGACCCTTCGGTGTAAACGCCGCCTGAGGCCATCAGCAAGGTCGCCGCCTTGCCTTTGACGAGCCCCCGTCCGTCGAAGCCGAGCGTTGCCCCCTTGCGCACGATGTGGTCCACCCATGCCTTGAGCGAAGCGGGGACGTTGTAGTTGTAGACCGGTGTCGAGATGACCAGGTGATCGGCCGCGAGCAGTTCGCCGATCAGAACATCGGACAGCTGGAGTTCCTCCTTCATCGCTTCCGATTGAGCTGGTGGCGGTGTGAAGTAGGCCTGCAGCCAGCGCGCAGAGACGAAGGGGAGCCCGGAGTCGGCCAGGTCGCGATGCACGATGAGGCCGTCCGGGTGCGCGGCACGCCATGCTGCCAGGAAGCGTTGGGTCATTTGGCGCGAGACCGATTGAGCACCGCGCGGGCTGGTCTGGACAACGAGAAGTCGGGTCATGGAAGGTTCTGTCCGGATAGGTGGGCGATGCGCCGCAGCCAATGGCGGCGAAGGCAGGCCTTGGATGGCTCGCGGCGCTTTGGAACAATCTAGGCGTCGGGACTCTTCGGCGGAAGCGATAAAAATCTGATACTTTCCATCTGATTCGGAGATGGAAAATGATCGGCACGCTTACCCTCGACCAGTTGCGCGTCCTTGTGGCCATCGCCGATACAGGCAGTTTCTCTGCCGCCGGCCGCGACCTCAGGCGCGTCCAGTCGGCGATCAGCCAAACGGTGGCCAATCTTGAGGACCTGCAGGGCGTTGCCCTGTTCGACCGCGGCGGCCACCGCCCGCGTCTGACCGATGTGGGGCGCGTGCTGGTGGACCAGGCGCGCCTGGTGCTGGCAAGCGCCTCCCGTTTCGAGGCCGTCGCGGCCAGTACGAGGGCGGGCGTGGAGCCGGAGCTGACGATCGCGATCGATCCGTTGGTGCCGACCGCGCCGTTGATCGACAGCCTGCGTGCGCTCAGCGAAACCTTTCCCGATCTGCCGGTGCATTTTTCAACCGAAGGGCTGGGGGGATCATTGCGGCGGCTTCGCAGCGGTTCTGCCGCCATTGGCCTATGCCTGCTGCTGCCAGGTGTTCCGGAAGACCTCGCCGCCTATCCGCTGTTGCACGCACCCATGCACGCAGTCGTGTCGCCCGGCCACCCGCTCGCTACGCTGGGGCGCCCGGCGACCGAAGACGACCTTGCGCCGCACGTCCAGCTGGTGCTCTCCGATCCGGCCGACCCGGGCGGCCCCAACTATGGCGTGGCCGGTACGCGACTGTGGCGATTCGTCGATCTGGGCCGCCGGTTGGATTTCCTGTTGGCGGGATTCGGTTGGTGCCGTATGCCGGAGCACCTCGTCGCGCCCCTGGTCGCCACCGGCGTACTCACGACGATTGAGGTTCACGAAGATCCAACGCCATCGGAAGGGTTGACGATCTATGCCGCGCACCGCCGTGATCGTGCGCTGGGTGTGGCGGGGCGGTGGCTGCTCGACGATTTGCGTCGACGCCTGGTCTCCTGATTAAGTAAAGCGCCCGAAAAGCGCAGCTCGAAAACGCGCGCCTGCCTCCGACAGCCGAAGTCTGGCCGCGGGCCGTTTGTTTTTCTAGATATGCAGCGCATGCCCCAACGCACGCAATGCCGCTTCCTGCACCGCCTCACCCAGGGTCGGGTGCGGGTGGATGGTGCCGGCGATATCTTCCAGCGTGGCACCCATCTCGATGGACTGCACGAACGCGATCGACAGTTCCGAGACCTGCACGCCCACGGCCTGCCAGCCGAGGATGCGGTGGTCGCTGCTGCGTGCCACCACGCGCACGAAGCCATCGGTGGATTCCAGCGACATCGCCCGGCCATTGGCCGCGAACGGGAACAGCGCGACCTTGGTCTCGATACCCTGTGCCTTGGCCTCGTCCGGCGACAGCCCGACCACCACGATTTCCGGATCGATATCGAGTGAACTTACCTGCTGCGCTGGAAAGCGGCAGTCGGCGACATTGGGTCGGACCGATGTTTAGGCGAGGACAGCTTGGCCGATCCTGCTGCGCGCAACAGGCCCTGGAAAGTAGGGCAGTCAGCATGATTCTTGGCCGGGCACACGGCCGCGTGCCGCAGACCCTTGCTCAGTGCTTTTAGCCTTGCGACTGTAGCGTCCACCTCGTCGGCTTTCGCTGTCAGAGCGCCGCGGTTGATGCTCGTCCGCCCATCTGCGGAAAACATGACCTTGATTTCATCGAGGGAGAAGCCTGCAGATTGCCCCAGTGCAATCAGCGCAAGCTGGTCCACGACAGAAGGCGAAAAGGTCCGCCGGAGCCCGGAGCGCCCCGTCGACGCGATCAAGCCCTTCTCCTCGTAGTAGCGCAGCGCTGAAGCGGGCACGCCAGACCGCTTTGCCACCTCGGCGATGTCCATCCGACACCCCTTGACCTCAAGTTGACTTGAAGTTGCATAGTGCAACTCGTATCCCGTCACGTCAAGGAAAAGCAAATTGAACGACATACCGAACAGCCCTGAACGTTCCCGGTCCACGCAGAGCCTGGAGACAGGCTCCATTCGTAGCTCGTTGGACGTCGCGATGGAGGCCATAACGAAGGAATGGGGTCCACTCAGCACCGCGGTTGTCGCTGCGTGTCGAGGCCACTTGGAGCATCTCCTCAAGGCGCCGGCCACTGAGGATTGGCTGGAGGAACTGCATCGGGATGCGCCCGCAAACAAGGAGCTGCACCGCGACTCCCTCAATGGGTTCGTCCTCTTGGCACACACCGAACCAATGGGGCTGTATAGGCCGCCTCACGACCACGGCCGGGGGTGGGTCATCTATGCACTTCAGCAGGGTGAAATCGAAATGGGTACCTACGCCCGCCTGGTCAGCGCCGACGGCAGCGTTCAGTTGGTGCAGAGAGGGTCGACGACGGTGCGTCCAGGCGAGGTCCAGGTCTATCTTCCGGGGGATATCCACGACACACGCTGCGTAAATGGACCCGCATTGCTATTCCGCTTCACGGAGCGAGACTTGAAGAAGGAGGACAAAGAAGAGCATCGCGTCACCCGGTACGTTGATCGTGATGGGACATGGATGCCGGAAGGCTCGTGACTGCCCCGCTCGCACCGGCGGCCGCAATGGAAAAATCCCCAAAGTTGCCTGGGCGACGGAGGGCTGCCGCGACTGTTGCCGTGTTAATGGCCATGGTTCTCGCAGTCCTCGACGCAGCCATGGTCAACGTTGCACTACCGAGCATGGCCCGCTCTTTACAGGTGTCCCCGGGAACATCGATCTGGATCATCACCGCTTACCAGCTCGCGTTGGTGATGGCCCTGCTGCCGTGCGCTGCGCTGGGGGATAGTCTTGGTCATCGCCGAGTTTTCACCGGCGGAGTTGCGCTGTTCACGGCCGCGTCCGTGTTGTGTGCAGTGTCGCCATCACTTCCTTGGCTCGTCGCTTCACGTTTCCTTCAAGGTCTAGGCGCTGCCGCGATCATGGCGCTCGGCATCGCCTTGCTTCGCGCCATCGTGCCCCAAGACCGGTTCGGAACCGCGATCGGCTGGAACGCGCTGGCCGTGGCGCTCTCGTCTGCGGCGGGCCCCACCATCGGCGCAGCGATCCTCGCTGGCGCAAGTTGGCCGTGGCTATTTGCTCTGAACCTGCCGTTGGGTGCAATGGTTCTTCTTGCCACGCGCGCACTGCCTGACGTCAAGGGCACGGCGTGCCCCCTTGACAAGATCAGTGTCGCCTTGAACGCCGCCGCGTTTGCATTGCTCGTCGTCGGCATGGAACTACTGACTGCGCATTCGGTGCCTGCGGCATTGCTGATCGGTGCCGGAGCCATCTCCCTGGCGGCCTTGATCCGACGGGAACTGCCGAAGGAGATGCCGTTGATTCCTCTAGACCTGCTACGCACGCCTTCGTTTCGCACTTCGGTGGTCGCATCGTTCTGCTGTTTCGCCGGCATAACCCTCGGCTTGCTGGCGCTGCCGTTCTACCTGCAGCACAATCTCGGGCTGGACCCCTTGATGACGGCGTTCTACATGGCGCCCTGGCCCCTGACGGTAGCGATCGCGGCGCCATTGGTTGGCCGTCTTGCTGATCGCGTCTCAACAGCTTGGCTTTGCGTCGTAGGCGGTGCATGTCTAGCGGTCGGGCTGTCTGCGACCGCAATGTGGGATCTACAGCAGAGCGCGCGCCCCTTGATGATCTTCACGGTGCTGTGCGGGCTGGGTTTTGGCCTTTTCCAAGTGCCCAACAATCGCAACATGTTCCTGGCGGCGCCCAGCGCAAGAAGCGGTGCGGCCGGAGGCATGCAGGCCACGGCCCGTCTGGCGGGGCAAACCGTCGGCGGGGTCGTCATGACTCTGATCTTTGCCCTTTTCCCCGTCGACACGGCGCCGATGCTTGCGTTGGGGATCGGTGCCACGCTGACGCTGGCAGCTGGTGTTCTGAGTGCACTTCGGGTGGACACGTAGGAAGGTGTGGCGACAAGCACGATGCCGGCGACTACCCGTGTGATTCACGAGAATGGCGGCTGCGCCGACGGTCTTCCCGGAAGCCTCCTGGGCGGCGGCGCAACATCCGGGCATGGCTCGGATCTACCATTACCCGCTAGAACAAACGGCCCGCAATGCGGGCCGTTTGTCTTGCTGCGAGCCAAGGCGTCCGAGCATGGCTCGGACCTACAGGCCTGCTAGATATGCAGCGCATGCCCCAACGCACGCAGCGCCGCTTCCTGCACCGCCTCACCCAGGGTCGGGTGCGGGTGGATGGTGCCGGCGATATCTTCCAGCGTGGCACCCATCTCGATGGACTGCACGAAGGCGATCGACAGTTCCGAGACCTGCACGCCCACGGCCTGCCAGCCGAGGATGCGGTGGTCGCTGCTGCGTGCCACGACGCGCACGAAGCCGTCGGTGGATTCCAGCGACATCGCACGGCCATTGGCCGCGAACGGGAACAGCGCGACCTTGGTCTCGATGCCCTGTGCCTTGGCTTCGTCCGGCGACAGCCCGACCACCACGATTTCCGGGTCGGTGAAGCACACCGCCGGGATCGCGGCCGGGAGGAAGTGGCGCTTTTTGCCGCTGACGATCTCGGCCACCAGTTCGCCCTGCGCCATCGCCCGGTGCGCCAGCATCGGCTCGCCGGCGACATCGCCGATCGCCCAGACGTTGCGCATCGAGGTCCTGCACTGGTCGTCGATCCTGATCGCCTTGCCGGTCAGATCCAGCTGCAGCGATTCGAGATTGAAGCCGTCGGTCTTCGGGCGACGGCCAACCGCGACCAGGATCTGCTCGGCGTCCAGCGCGATTTCGTTACCGTCCTTGTCGCGCACGCGCAGCTGGCCGCTATCGGACAGGCCGAGCACGCTGTGGCCGGTCAGCAGCTTCACGCCGGACTTCTCCAGGTGCGTGGCCACCGGCTTGGTCAGTTCGGCGTCGTAGGCCGGCAGGATGCGATCCTGGGCTTCGACCACCGTGACCTCGCAGCCGAGCTTGCGGTACACCGTGCCCAGTTCCAGGCCGATGTAGCCACCGCCGACCACGATCAACCGTTTCGGCAGCGAGGTCGGCGACAGGGCTTCGGTGGAGGAGATGACCTTGCCGCCGAACGGCAGGGACGGCAGTTCCACCGGTACCGAGCCGCTGGCGATCAGCAGGTGCTCGCAGCGGATGCGCAGGGTGCCGCCGTCTTCGGCCGCGCCGGCCACATCGACAGTCTTGCCGTCGACGATCGTGGCCCAGCCCTTGACCAGCTGCGCGCCGTTCTTCTTCAGCAGCGCGGCCACGCCGCCGGTCAGCTTCTTGACGATGCCGGCCTTCCACGCCACGGTCTTGGCCAGATCCAGCGCCGGGGCCTGCACGCTGATGCCCAGCGGCGAGGTGCCGGCGGCATAGGCGGTGGTCTTGGCGAATTCCTCGGCGGCATGGATCAGCGCCTTGGACGGAATGCAGCCGATGTTGAGGCAGGTACCGCCTGGGTTGACGCCCTCGACCACGATGGTCTTGACGCCGAGCTGGCCGGCGCGGATGCCGGCGATGTAGCCGCCGGGGCCGCCGCCGATGATCAGCAGTTGGGTTTCAAGGGTGCTGGACATCGCTTACTCCACAAACAGCAGGGCCGGGGTTTCCAGCCGGGTACGGATGGCCTGGACGAACTCGGCCGCGTCCATGCCATCGACGATGCGATGGTCGAACGAGGACGACAGGTTCATCAGCTTGCGCGCCACGACCTGGCCGTCGCGGAACATCGGGCGTTCGACGATGCGGTTGACGCCGACGATGGCCACTTCCGGATGGTTGATGATCGGGGTGGAGACCATGCCACCGATCGCACCGAGGCTGCTGATGGTGATGGTCGAGCCGGACAGCTCCTCGCGGGTGGCCTTGCCTACGCGCACGGCGTTGGCCAGGCGCGCGATCTCGGCGGCGGTCTGCCACAGGTCCAGCGACTCGGCATGGGCCACCACCGGTACCGACAGCCCGACCTCGCTCTGGGTGGCGATGCCCAGCTGCACGCCTTCGTAGCGGGTGACGATGTTGGCCTGGTCGTCGAAACGGGCGTTCATCTGCGGGAAATCGCGCACGGCCAGCACCACCGCGCGGGCCAGCAACGGCAGCAGGGTGAGCTTGCCGCGTTCCTTGCCCCAACGGGTGTTGAGCTTGGCGCGCAGGGCTTCGATTTCGGTGACGTCGATTTCTTCCACATAGGTGATATGCGGAATGGTCGACCAGGACTGCTGCATCTTCTGCGCGATCTTGCGGCGCAGGCCGATGATCGGCACCTGCTGCTCGCCGGTACGCCGCGCATAGCTGCTGCCACCGGCACTGGTACCGGCCGGCTGGGCCTTGCCGCCGGCGGCGGCATAGGCGTCCAGGTCGGCCTGCAGGATGCGCCCACCCGGGCCGGTGGCCGGGACAAAGCGCAGTTCGATGCCCAGGTCCCAGGCGCGGCGGCGCACCGCCGGCGAGGCCAGCGGGGCTTCACCGGCGGTGAGCACGCCGTTGGTGACCGCGCCGCGCTCGTCGTGCTTGGCCGCAGGGGCGGGCGCGGGAGCCGCGGCGGCCTTGGCCGGTGCGGCAACGGGTGCAGCTTCAACCGCCACGGCAGGCGCAGGCGCGGCAGCCTTTGGCGCAGCAACCGGCTCAGCAGGAGCGGCGGCAGCCGGCGCACTGGCGGCGCTGGCATTGCCGGCGCCTTCCACTTCCAGCCGGATCAGTTCGCTGCCGACGGCCATCATCTGGCCGGGCACGCCGCCCAGTGAGACCACGGTACCGGCCACCGGCGAGGGGATCTCGACCATGGCCTTGTCGGTCATGACTTCGGCCACGACCTGGTCTTCGGCGACCGGGCCACCGACCTCGACCTTCCAGGTGATCAGTTCGACTTCGGCGATACCTTCACCGATGTCCGGCATCTTGATGACGTGATGTCCCATGGTTCAATCCTCCAGCACGCGCTGCATTGCATCGATGACCCGGGACGGACCCGGGAAGTAGTCCCATTCCTGCGCGTGCGGATACGGGGTGTCCCAGCCGGTGACGCGTTCCACCGGGGCCTGCAGGTGGTAGAAGCAATGCTCCTGCACCAGCGCGACCAGTTCGGCGCCGAAGCCGCAGGTGCGGGTGGCTTCGTGCAGCACGATGCAGCGGCCGGTCTTCTTGACCGAGTTGACGATGGCGTCCAGATCCAGCGGCCACAGGCTGCGCAGGTCGATCACTTCGGCATCGATGCCGGCATCTTCAGCGGCGGCCTTGGCCACCCACACGGTGGTGCCGTAGGTGATGATGGTCAGCGCCTTGCCTTCGCGGGCGATGGCGGCCTTGTCCAGCGGCACGTTGTAGTAGCCCTCCGGCACCAGGTTGTCCGGGTACTTGGACCAGGCGGTGACCGGGCGGTCGTGGTGGCCGTCGAACGGGCCGTTGTACAGGCGCTTGGGCTCCAGGAAGATCACCGGATCGTCGTTTTCGATCGAGGCGATCAGCAGGCCCTTGGCGTCGTACGGGTTGGACGGCATCACCGTGCGCAGGCCGGTGGCATGGGCGAAGATCGCCTCCGGGCTTTGGCTGTGGGTCTGGCCGCCGTAGATGCCGCCGCCGCACGGGGTGCGGAACACCAGCGAGGAGGTGAAGCTGCCGCCGGAGCGATAGCGCATGCGCGCCGCTTCGGAGACGATCTGGTCGTAGGCTGGGTAGATGTAATCGGCGAACTGGATTTCGGCGACCGGGCGCAGGCCGTAGGCGGCCATGCCGATCGCCGCGCCGGCGATGCCGTTTTCGGAAATCGGCGCATCGAACACGCGCTGCTTGCCGTACTTGGCCTGCAGGCCATCGGTGCAGCGGAACACGCCGCCGAAGTAGCCCACGTCCTGGCCGAACACCACCACGTTGTCGTCACGTTCCAGCATCACGTCCATCGCCGAGCGCAGCGCCTGGATCATGGTCATCGGCGTGCCGCCGGTGTTGTTCTGTTCAATTCCGCTCATGTGTTCAGACTCCCAACTGCTGACGCTGGCGACGGAGGTGTTCGGGCATGTCCTTGTAGACGTCTTCGAACATGAGGGCCGCGCCGGGACGGTTGTCGCTGCCGAGCAACCCGTGGGTCTCGGCTTCCTTGAGGGCACGCAGGACCTCGGCATCGAGTTCGGTGCGGACCTGTTCGTGCTGCTGCTCGCTCCACAGGCCGCGCTTGATCAGGTGCTGCTTCAGGCGGTCGATCGGATCGCCGAGCGGGAAGTGCTGGGCATCGTCGGCGGGGCGGTACTTGGACGGGTCATCCGAGGTCGAATGCGGGCCGGCGCGGTAGGTCACCCACTCGATCAGGGTCGGGCCGAGATTGCTGCGGGCGCGTTCGGCGGCCCAGCGCGAGGCCGCGTACACGGCCAGCAGATCGTTGCCGTCCACACGCAGCGACGGAATGCCGTAGCCCACGCCGCGGGCGGCGAAGGTGGTGTTCTCACCGCCGGCAATCGCCTGGAAGGTGGAGATCGCCCACTGGTTGTTGACCACGTTGAGCACCACCGGTGCGCGGTACACGTGCGCGAAGGTCAGCGCAGCGTGGAAGTCGCCTTCGGCGGTCGCGCCATCGCCCACCCATGCGGTGGCGATGCGGGTGTCGCCCTTGATCGCCGAGGCCATCGCCCAGCCCACCGCCTGGATGTACTGGGTGGTCAGGTTGCCGGAGATCGAGAAGAATCCGTAATCCTTGTACGAATACATGATCGGCAGCTGGCGGCCCTTCAGCGGGTCGGCCGCGTTGGACAGCACCTGGCAGATCATGTCGACCAGGGAGACTTCCTTGGTGACCAGGATGCCCTGCTGGCGGTAGGTGGGGAACTGCATGTCGTCATCGCGCAGGGCCAGGGTCTGGCCGACCGCGATGGCTTCCTCGCCCAGGCACTGGATGTAGAACGAGGTCTTCTTCTGGCGCTGGGCGATCAGCATGCGCGCGTCATAGGCGCGGGTCTTGAGCATGGCGCGCATCGCGCGCAGCAGCAGCGCATCGTCGATGTCGGCCGCCCACGGGCCGACCGCGTCGCCATTGTCATCCAGCACCCGGATCAGCTGGGCGGTCATCGGCGCGGTCTGGCTGGCGCTGACGTCCACCGGCGGCTTGTCCACGGCGCCGGCCGGGCTGAGCTTGAGATAGGAGAAATCGGTGGCCTGGCCAGGCCGGGCGCTGGGCTCGGGCACGTGCAACTGCAGCGGTGCACGGGCGGCGGAATTCTGGGGTGAAGACATGTCAGGGGCCTCGCTGGGCATGGGTCATGGAGCTACAGGCAAACCGCCGGCGGGGGGGCGACGGACATGGCGCGGGTGACGCGGTCGATACCGGGGAGGACATCGCTGCGAAAGCGGGCAGGGACTGGCGGCGTTGGCCGCTGCCGGGACCCTGGCGCATTGCACCCGAGGGGAAGTCTAGAGCCCCGGGGGCTTATCGTAAATTTGTTTAATTGACTATGAGGTATTGTTTATTCAGATATCTACCGACCGCTGGAGTGGTGCATGCAAATCCCCGCCAACATGACCCTGCGGCAACTGCGCTACTTCGCCGAGGCCGCTGAATTGGGGCAGTTTTCCCAGGCCGCGCGCAAGCTGCACGTTTCCCAGTCGGTGATCACCACGGCGGTGGCCCAGCTGGAAGCATCGCTGGGGCTGCGGTTGTTCGACCGGATGCCGCACGGAGTGGTGCTGACCGTGGAAGGGCATCGCTTCCACCAGCACGTCCGGCACATCCTGGACACGCTGCAGGATGCGCTCAGCGAGCCGATGTTCCTGGCCAACACCTTGCCGGGCACGGTGCGGGTGGGCGCGTCCTATACGGTGCTCGGCTATTTCCTGCCCAGCCTGCTGGCGCGTTTCAAGCGCTCCTACCCGCAGGTGGAGATCGAACTGGTCGACATGGACCGCGCCGCGATCGAGCACGGGGTCAACTCCGGCGCGCTCGACCTGGGGCTGTGCATCATCTCCAACATGCCACAGCCCTACGTGCTCCGGCGGCAGGTGCTGATCCGCTCGCGCCGGCAACTGTGGCTGGCCGAGTCGCACCCGCTGCTGCAGCTGCCGGTGATCGGCGTGGCCGACGTGGCGCCGTATCCCTACATCATGCTGACCGTCGATGAGGGCCAGCAATCGGCGCTGCGCTACTGGCAGGCGCTGGGGCTGGAGCCCAACGTCGCCTTCCGCACCTCTTCGCTGGAGGCCCTGCGCGGCATGGTGGCCTACGGGTTCGGGGTCAGCATCCTGTCGGACATGGTCTACCGGCCCTGGTCGCTGGAAGGGCGCCGGATCGATGTGCGTACGCTCACCGATGCGGTGCCGCCGATGGAAGTGGGCCTGATCTGGCGCCCCGACGAGGAACTGTCCGCGCCGGCACGCGCACTGCATCAGTTCCTGGTGTTTGCCTGCGGCGGCTGAGCCTGGAAGGCCTGCCCGCGGCGGCTCCAGAACTGCCAGAGCGCATAGGCCAGCAACGGCACCACGTAGGTGGCCAGGATGGCGTAGGCCAGCAGCCGGTAGCCCTGCGCGATCAGCGCCACCAGGCCGATCGCATCGGCAAGGAACACCGCCACCAGCAGCAGCGCGGCAATCAGCGCCACGCGGATGCCCGGCGCCGGCGGGGCGCCGGTGCGCTCCTTCCAGTTGGCGCCGATGCGGCCGTCCACCGAGGCCATCAGGGTGACCCCGGTTTCCACCAGCGCCACCATGATCATCAGGCGGAACAGCCACTGGAACCACGGCAGGCCGAGCTGGCCCAGCATCAGGTCCGAGGGCAGCGGGGCATCGGCGATCTCCGGCAGGAAGGCGATCATGCACAGGTAGAACACGATCGCCGGCAGGATCGCCAGCGGGCCGGCCAGGGCCCCGGCGATCACCGCATCGCGCCGGTGCAGCAGATGACGCACCACCAGCAGGATCGAGACCGCGCCGAAGATGTTGTAGCCGGCGTAGGTCACGCCATTGAGCACCCAGCCCGGGCCGAGTCCATCGGTGCCCGACAGCTGCGCCATCGAACCGCTGCCGAACCGGGACAGGATCAGGCAGGCGGCGATGGCGTAGACCAGGTACATGAACGCCGACATCCATTTGAACATCCGCTCGACGGCCTGGGTGCCGGCGTGCACGATCGCGGTGACCACCGTCACCAGCGCCAGGGTGCCGATGATCCGCGGCGAGCCGAACATGGTGGCGGCCAGTTCCCCGGCCGCTGCGCCGAACACCGCCAGCACCACCACGATCAGGGCCAGGTAGGCCACTTCGAAGGTCCACCAGCCACGGCCGAGCAGATGCCGGAAGAAGCTGCGGTAGTCGTTGGCCCCGATGGCGCGTGCCAGCAGGAAGGTGAGGATGCAGATCACGCTCCAGATCAGCATCGACAACAGCATCGCGGCCAGGCCGCCCCAGGGGCCGGACGGCAGGAAGAACTCGGCCAGCTCGCGACCGGTGGCGTAGCCGCCACCGATCACCGCCGACTTGAACGCCAGGCCGGGCAACAGGAAGCGCTGGAACCGGCTGGCGGTGGCGGTCATTTCCCGACGGCCACGGGCTGCAGCAGGTAGTAATCGCGCACGGTGCGTGCGATCTCGGCGATCACCCGCTCGCGTTCGCTGCGCGGTGCATTGCTGGCCTTGACGAACACCGAGATCGCAAAGCGGCTGCCGTCGGGCAGGGTGACCACGCCCACGTCATTGACGGTGCCAGCCACGGTGCCGCTCTTGTCGGCCACTGTGGTGCCCGGCGGCAGGCTGCCGCGCAGGCGCGCGCTGCAGGTCCGGCAGCGCTCCATGATCTGCGCCAGGGCCTGGGTGCTGGCCGGGCTCAGCGCCTTGCCGGTGAACAGCCGGGTCAACAGGGTGGACATCGCGCGCGGCGTGGAGGTGTCGCGCGGATCCTGGTCGAAGGCGGCGTTGTTGGATTTGGTGCGCTTGAGCACTTCCGGGTCACGGGTCAGTTCGGCGACGCGCTCCTTGGTGAGCGGTTCGTCGCCCAGGCCAAAGATGTCGCTGAGCAGTTGCCGGGTGTTGCGGTCCAGGCGCTGGCCTTCGATGCCCTGCGCGCGCAGCCAGGCGGTCACCGCGGCCGGTCCACCGGCCTGCGCCACCAGTACGTCGGTGGCGGTGTTGTCGCTCTGGGTGAGCATCACTTCCAGCAGGTTGTGCACCGACAGGCTCACCCCGTCATGGATGAAGCGGTCGGCGATCACTTCCGAATCGACGTAGAACGATTTGGGCACCGGCACCATCGTGGTCAGCGCCAGTTCGCCGGCATCGACCTTGGCCAGGATGGCCGCGGCCACGGCGACCTTGAAGGTGCTGGCCATCGGGAACCCTTCATCGGGGTTCAGATGCACCTGCGCGCCTTTGCCGTCCAGGCGCCACGCCGAGACGCCGACCTTGCCGTCGATCAGGGTGGCCAGGCGTGCCACTTCGGTTTCCACCGGACTGCGGGTGGCGCCGAACGCGGCCAGCGGGCTCAGCCCCAGCAATGCCGCCACGCACAGGCTCAAGCTACGGGATGTCATCTTCATGCGATGCAGGCCTCCAGCAAACGGTTGAACCGCCCATCTTGCCGCATCGGGTCGGCCGTCGGCAGGCCAAGGCGCGCGCTGATTTCGGCGCAGGCCGCCTGTGCGTCCTGCTCGGTCATGCCGTGGGTGTTGAGGCTGACGCCGACGCAGCGGATCGCCGGATTGGTGCGGCGGCCCAGGCGCACGGTCAGGTCGATCACGTCCTCGATGGACGGCAGCGGGTAGTCGGGATAGCCGAGCACATGCTGGCGCCCGGGCTGGTGGCAGACCACGAACACATCCGGCTGGCTGCCATGCAGCAGGCCGAGGCTGACCCCGGCATAGGCCGGGTGGAACAGCGAGCCCTGGCCTTCGATGACATCCCAGTGGTCTTCGGCCGCATCCGGGCTGAGCAGTTCGGCCGCGCCGGCGGAGAAGTCGGCCACCACCGCATCCATCGGGATGCCGCTGCCGGCGATCAGGATGCCGGTCTGGCCGCTGGCGCGGAAATCGGCATCCACGCCGATCCCGCGCAGGCCGCGGGCCAGCGCCAGTGCGGTGTACTTCTTGCCCAGCGCGCAGTCGGTGCCCACGGTCAGCACGCGCTTGCCGCTGCGCTTGCGGCCGTTGCCGACCGGGATGCCGCGCGGCGGCACGCGCACGTTGATCAACTGGCGCCCGCTGCGTTCGGCGGCGGCGGCCAGTTCGGGGATATCGCCGAGCTTCTGGTGCATGCCGCTGACCAGGTCCAGGCCCTGTTCCAGCGCCTCGACCAGCGCCGGCAGCCAGGTGGCGGAAATCACGCCACCGCCGTTGGCCACGCCGATCACCATGGCGCGGGCGCCGGCCGCACTGGCCTGGGCCGGCGTCATGGTCGGCAGGCCGGTGCTGATCGGGCAGCCAGGCAGGCTCCATTCGGCCACGCAGACTTCCGGTGCCCAGTCGTGCAGGCCGATCGCGGTCTTGGCAAAGCCCGCTTCGGTGGTATCGCCCAGGAACAGCAGATAGGGCTGGGGCAGGGCGGCCAGTGCGTGCACGGCAGCGGTCGAAGTCGAGGTCATGACGGGGTCCGTTGGTCAGGGAAGCAGAGAGGAGTGAGTGCCCCTCTCGGCGTCGATGCGCGGATGAGTGACCTCGTTAGGACTGTATATGTCCTAATCAGAGAATATGCAACCTAATTCGGGGTTTTACTTTCCGATTCCCCGGCGCCGTGGGGCGCCGCCTCATGCCCTGCCGGCCCGGCTCCCGGGGCGGCAATCACCGCGTCGGTGCCGGCACGCCATTGCAGGCCAACAGCGGCCGGCTGCGCCGCTCCAGCTGCCACAGCAGGAACGCCACCAGCAGGCAGGTGCCGCTCATCAGCGAGAAGAACACCGTACTGGAGAGCGTCGACCACAGCGTGCCGACCGCGCCGGCCAGCAGGTTGCCGCCGAACGCGGCGAGGAACCAGAACGCGATGATCGTCGCGCCGAAGCCGGCCGGTGCCAGGCGTGCGA
This sequence comes from Stenotrophomonas sp. KH_029, assembly GCF_057839765.1. Classification (NCBI taxonomy): domain Bacteria; kingdom Pseudomonadati; phylum Pseudomonadota; class Gammaproteobacteria; order Lysobacterales; family Lysobacteraceae; genus Stenotrophomonas; species Stenotrophomonas sp. KH_029. The sequence goes on from NZ_CM174498.1 coordinate 1,815,106, forward strand.
ACAGGCCCAGTCCCACCGGCAGGATGAACAGCTCGCCGAAGGTGAAGGTCGCAAAGAACAGCGCGGCCCACAGCCAGCCGACCTTGGCCGACGGTTCACCGCCCAGCGCGGCGACCAGCGCGAACGACAGCCCGACTACGGCCGCGCCGATCGCCATCTTGGTCAGCGCGGCCGGCTCGCGGCCGGCGCGGGCCTGGCGGGTCCAGTGGCTCACCAGCAGTGGCGTGATCACAAACACCAGCAGCGGATTGAGCGAGAAGAACCAGGTCATCGGGAGGGTGAAATCCGCGGTGAACACGCGGTCCACGCCGGTATCGAGCCAGATCGCGATGGTGTTGCCGATCTGCTCGTAGGCCAGGCGGAACACCACGATCAATCCGGCAATCATCGTCATCAGCTGCAGCAGCGGGCGATAGGCCGGTTGCCACAAGGCCGAGAAGGGCAGTGCGTCGCGCTCGCTGCGCGGCGGGTCCGGTGGCAGGTGGCGGCGCCCGGCGATGTAGATCGCCAGGCCCAGCAGCATCCCCACGCCGGCGGCGGCGAAACCGACATGCCAGCCATACACCTCGCCCAGCGTGCCGCAGACCAGCGGGGCCAGGAAGGCGCCGAGGTTGATGCCGACGTAGTACACATTGAACGCCGAGCCACGGCGCGGATCATCGCGCTGGTAGAGATCGCCGACCTGGCCGGGCAGGGTCGGCAGGAACAGGCCGTTGCCGAGCACGATCGCCAGCAGGGCCGGATACAGCAGTGCATCGAAGGCCATCAGGAAATGGCCGAAGGCCATGATCGTGCCGCCCAGGACCACCGCGCGGCGCTTGCCCAGCCAGCGGTCGGCGAGCATCCCGCCGAACACCGGGCTCAGGTAGGCCAGCGCGGTATACAGGCCATACACCATCGAGGCCTGTTCCTGCGAAAACAGCAGCTGCTTGGTCATGTAATAGACCAGCAGCGCCCGCATGCCGTAGTAGGAGAATTTCTCCCACATCTCGGTGAGAAACAGGATGGTCAGGCCTGGCGGTTGCCCGAACCAGGCCGTGCGCGGGGCATCGATGCTCATCGACGTGCCGGTCCGGTCTTCAGAGCTGCAGGCCGGTGCTGACCAGCCGCTGGGTGATCGCCACGAAGGCCACGATCACCCCGGCCAGTGCCACCACCCAGGCACCGAAGCGGCGCAGCCGCGGCCAGCTGGCCGGCTTGCGTAGCGCCACCCAGGCCAATGCCGCCGCGGCCACGACCGCCAGCCAGGACAGCGCCTGCATCAGGATCAGCGGTCCGTTGCTGTAACTGGAGATACCGCCCGGTGCCGACATCGACTTCACATATGCCAGCCAGGCGATCACGCTGCCCAGCACCACGGTGATCGACAGCGTCTGCAGCCGGCGCAGGCCGCGGCCTTCGGCCGGTGCGGCCACGCGGTAGTAACGGCGCACGAACACCCCGCCGATGCGCAGCACCGCCGACAGCACCAGCAACCCCAGCGCGACGATCAGCGCCGGGCGCAACCAGCTTGGCGAGCGCCAGCCCGGCATCGGTTCAAAGCCGAACACCGAGGCGAACGGGCCGCCGGAGAAATACACCGGGCGGCCATCGACCACCTTCACTTCCAGCAGGCTGCGGCCGTGCTCCTGTTGCCACAACCAGGGCGATACCTCGCGCCAGCGCAGCAGCTGGCCATTGAGGCCCTTCTGGCCGTCGACGGTGATGGTGCCGTCGTCCTGCGGGTGCACGCGCACCGGCGAGAACAGCGACAGCAGGCGCAGGTACGAGCTGTCCGAGCGACGGGTGCTGTGCCAGTCCACCTTGGCCAGCGCGGCGGCGTGCTGGCGGGCGGTGTCGGCGTCCACGCCGGGACCGGCGGCCTGCACCGGCAGGGTCGGCAGGAAGTTTTCGACGAAGCGTTCCCATACCTGCGCACGCAGCGCCGAGCCGGCCGCGTCGCGGCCGACGCTGTTGGTGGAAACGAACACGCCGATGTTGCGCTCGGGGATCATCCACAGCCACGAATAGAAGAACAGCATCGTGCCGCCGTGCGAACGGGTGTCGTAGCCGCCGGTGTCTGAGGCCATCCAGCCCAGGGTCATGCGCGGCAGGTGCGGCAGCACCGCCGCCTGCGGGGTCAGCATCTGTGCGTTGGTCTGGGCGCGCATGATGCGCTGGCCGTCGAGTTCGCCGTGGTTGAGCGTGGCCATCATGAAACGTGCCATCGCCGAGCCGGAGGCATACAGGCCGCCCACGCCCGGCGCGGTGTTCTTCTCGGCCGGGTAGCTCTTGCCCGAACCCAGCCGGTAGCCCTTGGCGGCGTGCGGCAGCAGGTCGGCCGGCAACTTCTGTTCGAAGCTGGCGTACTGCATGCCCAGCGGCTGCAGGATGTGCTGCTCGGCGTAGTCCTCGAAACGCTGGCCGCTGACCCGCTCGACGATGTAGGAGGCGATGCCGGTGGCGTAGTTGGAATAGGCCGGCACGGTGCCGGGCCGGTTGATCTGGTTGGGCACCCATTCCTTGAGATAGTTGTCGCGGTTGGCCGGATGGTCCGGGCCCAGCACGATCAGGTAGCGCATGCGCTCTTCAAGGCCGCTGGTGTGGGTCATGATCTGGCGCAGCGTGACCGGCTCACCCTTGGCCGGGACCTTGATGTCCAGGTAGGTGTTGATATCCGCATCCAGGTCCAGCTTGCCCTGTTCGACCAGCTGCATCACCGAGGTCCAGACGAACAGCTTGGAGATCGAGCCGGGGCGGAACAGGGTGGTGCGGGGATCCACAGGCGTGCGTTTTTCGACATCGGAGAAACCGAAACCGCGTTCGGTGACCACCTTACCGTTCTCGACCACGGTGACCACCGCACCGGCCAGGTCGCCCTGCGCCATCAGGTAGGGCACCAGGCCATCGAGGAAGGCATCGACCCGGGCCGCATCCAGCGTGTCGGCGCTGGCCGGGGCGGCAGCAACGGCGGCAGGTGCCTGGCCGGTGGCCGGTGCCGGCGCTGCGGCCGGCGCCTGCGCATGCAGCGGCGAGAACACGGCGCTGGAGGCCAGCAGCAGGCCGCAGACAACGGTGCGCATACCGGTAGCGCGCGGGCGACGCGACGTCATGCTCATGCCTGCACTCCCTTGCCCCAGACGGCATCATCGCAATGCACCAGCCCGTCGTCGTAGCGCAGGCCCGGAACGCGGTCATCGCGCAGGAACAGCGGGCCATCCAGGTCGACTACGTCGCAGTGCTGGCCGACGATGTAGGCCGGGCCCATCGCCCAGCTGCTGCCGATCATGTTGCCGACCATCACCTGCATGCCCAGCGTGCGCGCCTTGTCCACCATCGCCAGGCCCTCGGTCAGGCCGCCGGCCTTGTCGAGCTTGATGTTGATCACGTCGAACAGGCCGGCCAGCGCCTCGATCTCCGCCGCATCCTGCACGCTCTCGTCGGCGGCGAACGGCAGCGGCCGCGCGAAGCCCCTGAGGTCGGCTTCGCGGCCGCGCGGCAGCGGCTGTTCGAGCAGCTTGACGTCGTTGTCCAGCAGCACCGGGATCAGCGCGTCGAGCGCATCCATCTGGTAACCCTGGTTGGCATCCACGCCGAGCCACACGTCCGGCCGCACCCGGCGCACCGCGCGCACGCGTTCGATGTCGGTGTCCAGCTCGCCGCTGAGCTTGAGCTTGAGTGCCTTGGCCGGCGCATAGCGGCCGGTGGCGATGGACTGCATCGTCGCCGGATCGTCGGCGCCCAGGGTCCAGGTGGTCAGCAGCGGACGCACCTGGCTCAGCCCGGCCAGTGCCCAGGCCGGCTTGCCGGCACGGCTGGCTTCAAGGTCCCATAGCGCGCAATCGAGCGCGTTGCGCGCGCCCCCGCGCGGCAGCAACTGCTGCAGGTCGGCGCGGCTGATGCCCGCTTCGATCCGTGCCCGCAGCGCTTCCAGCGTGGCCAGCATCTGCTCGGGTTTGTCATCGAAGTAATACACGCCACTGGCTTCGCCACGGCCCCGATGGCCGCCGTCTTCCAGTTCCACGCGCAGTACCGGCGCGTGTTCGAACACGTAGCCGCTGATCCGGAACGGGGCCAGCAAGGCAAGCGAGTCGATCTGCAGGGTCAGTTTCACAGGAAGTCTCCAGCCCCGTGGCGGGGCGATGGGTCAGTAGTTGAGAGCGAAATCGGCCAGGCCCATCAGGAAGATCGCGTAGCCGAGCAGGGCGGCCGAGGCCAGCAGCAGCAGCGCCCACAGCCGCGCCAGCCAGCCGCGCCCGGCGCGCACGGTGTGCAGCAGGTTCCAGGCCATCGCCGCGATGCCGCCGACGATGGCGATCACCGAGGCGATGCCCAACCCGATGACGGCCGGATCCAGGCGGTCGTCGATGCGGGCGAAATCGACCGATACCCAGGCCATCAACCCCAGCGCCACCGCCGGAACCAGCAGCAGCAACCAGCAGGCCATGCGGCTGAGGCGATAGGCGCGCAGGGCAGTGCGCGGCCAGCCCAGCACCTGGCCGTGGCGGCGGCGGACCAGCGCGGCGATCGGCCAGCCCAGCGCCGACAGCGCCAGCACGGCGGCCGCGGCGATCAGCAGCGGCATCAGCCAGCGTGCCGAGCGGTAGACTTCCGCGCGCATGAACACGTTGTAGGGCGAGGACGAGTCCACCGCAAAGCCCACCGGCTGCCCGTCCTTGACGATGGCGGCCAGACGCAGTTCGCTGTCGGTGGCCTGCCATACCCAGGGCGCGATCGGCTTGAAGGTGGTGGGTTGCCCGTTGGGCTGCTTCAGGCGCGCCAGGCGCAGCCCGCCGTCGTCCAGAGCCTGCAGCCGCGTCTGCGACAGGATGCCGGTGAGGCCGATACCGGTTTGCGCGCGGCGCGAGCTGAGATAGCTCGGCGCGGCCAGTGCGCGGGCCTGCTGCCTGGCCAGGGCCAGGTCGACCCTCGGCATCGGTGCGGCGGCGGCCTTGGGGAAGTAGCGGTCGGCAAAGTTCTCCAGCAGTTGCCGCCGGATCGGGCCGGTGATGCCATTGGCGCCGGCGCTGTTGAACGAGACGAACAGGCCGATGTCGTGATCACGGAACAGGGACAGCTGGGAGTGGAACAGCAGCGTGTCGCCGGCATGGGATACCACGCGCTGGCCGTTGACATCGCTTTCGTAGAAGCCCAGCGCCATGGTGTTCAGCGGCGGTGCGAAGCGGGTCTGCGGGGTCAGCATCTGCGCGCTGGTGGCCGCTTTGAGGATGGCCGTGTCGGTACCGCCGGCGGCGCGCAGGTGGGCGATCATGAAGCGCGCCATGTCGGTGGCGCTGGCGGTCAGGGCACCGGCCGGCGCCGAGGGGGTGACCTCGAACGCGCGCGGCGTCCCCGAGCCCAGCGCATAGCCCTGGCTGACCATGCCGCGCAGTGCCGGCGGCAGCGGCTGGCGGAAGCTGGCGTGCTGCATCTGCAGCGGCGCGAAGATGTGCTGCTCCACGTACTCGGCGAAGGGCTGGCCCGAGACGCGCTCGACGATGTAGCCGGCCAGGCTGGTGCCGTAGTTGGAATACGCCGGCACGGTGCCCGGCGGGAAGATCTGCGCCGGTACCCGCTGCTTGAGGTAGGGGCCCAGTTCGGCGCCGCCGCTTGCGGCCACCGCCTCGGTGGTCCACATGTATTTGAGGTTGGCTTCGAAGCCGCCGGTATGGGTCATCAACTGCCGCAGGGTGATCGGCAGGCCGCGTTCGGGCACCTTGAAATCCAGGTACTGGTTGATGTCCGCGTCCAGGTCCAGCTTGCCGGCCTCGACCAGCTGCATCACCGCCGTCCAGGTCATCAGCTTGGACACCGACGCCATCCGGAACAGGGTGCGGTCCGGGTTCACCGGCGTCTGCTTTGCCACATCTGAAAAGCCATAGCCGCGGCGCACCAGGATCTGGCCGTCCTTGACCACGGTGACCACCGCACCGGCGATATCGCCGCGCGCGATCGCATAGGGCATGAACCCATCCAGCCAGCGGGTCGCGTCGGCAGCGGTCAAGCGCGGCGCGGCGTCCACGCCAGGCGCCGCCGCCGCCGCGGGCGCGGTCTGCGCCTGCTGGGCCAGGGCCGGGAAGGACAGCAGCAGGGCACAACAGAACACGACAGGCCATGACAACGGACGCATGTGACGATCCTCTGGGAGCTGGCTGACGATGCACTCCAGGTAGCCGCTTCGGAGTGCCAAAACAATCTCAATCAGATAACAATATTCCTGATTGGAGAAAAGTCAAACACAAGTCACCGCCCGATCCCCCGTCGGACCGCCAGATTTGACCCCATCGTCACCGGCCGCTGGCATCCTCCAGGCGGCATATCGCGTTCCGCGCCCGGAACGAGGCGGAAGCACTCGGAATCGTCGGAAAACCATCCTGATCAGGATGGAGTTCAGGTCCGCGTAGTATCGTATCCACAACTTCACTGGCAATAGCCCAAAGGTCCCGTCGATGAGTCCGAAGAGCCCCACGCTCGGCACCCTGCTGCGCGGTCTGCGCACGCGCAAGGGTTGGACGCTCAAGGAAATGAGCGAATACACGGAAATCCCCCTGTCCACCCTGTCCAAGATCGAGCACGACCGCCTGACCTTGACCTACGACAAGCTGCAGCACCTGGCGCAGCGGCTGAACCTGCGCATGTCCGAGCTGTTCTCCGAGCCGGACACCGACAGCACGCCCAAGCCGGTCACCGCGCGGCGCAGCCTGGGCACGCTGGACAATGCGCTGCGGGTCAAGACTGACAACTACGATTACTACTATCTGTGCACCGAACTGCGGCGCAAGCGGATGATCCCCATCCTGACCAAGATACGCGCCAAGACCGCCGCCGAGTTCGGCGAGCTGGTCCGCCACCCGGGCGAAGAATACGTGCACGTGCTTGAAGGCCGTATCCAGGTGCATACCGAGTTCTACGATCCGGTGGTGCTGGAGACCGGGCAGGGCATCTATATCGACAGCCAGATGGGGCACGCCTACATCGTCGATGCCGGCTGCGAGGAGGCCGTGCTGCTGGCGGTCTGTGCCAGCGCGGACGAGGACCTGATGGAATCGCTGATCACCCTGCATGAGCATGAGGGCAGCCCCTGAGCGTGCGGGTGCCAGGGGCGTTGCATGAAAAGGGCGCCCAGTGGCGCCCTTTTTGTTTGCACGGCCGGCCCGTTGGTCGGACCGGCCCCGCACTCTTTGCCTACGCCAGTGGCTTGGCGAACACATCCATTCCCTGGCCGGTTTCCAGCAGCGATTTCAGGCTGGACAGCACCATCGGCCAGCCCTGACGGATGCCGTTGTCCATGCCGCTGCCCGGCTCGAGCGCGTCATGGGTCACCGTCAGCCTGACCATGCCGTCGTAGGGCACGATGTCGAAGGTCACCCGGCTGTAGCTGGACGGGTCGTCGGCCTGCGAGGCTGCCGCCCAGGTAATGACCAGGCGCGAGGGTGGGGTGCTTTCCACCACCTCGCCGACCAGCTCGACCTTGCGCTGCTCATTGGCGCGAACCGGGCTGCCAGTCCGACACGTTCTCATGGCCCCAATAGGCCCGTGCGATTTCCGGCCGGGTGATGGCGTCGAACACCTTGTCGGCGGTCGAGGCGATGTAGATCACGTGGATGAAGCGCGTGGATGCGGTGGACATCGTCATTCTCCCTCGAGTTCTTGTTTCAGGTCATGCAGCAGGCCAAGCCGCTGCTGTTCGAACTTGCGTACCCAGCGTTGGTAGACCTCGTACAGCGGCACCGGGTTGATGAAGTGCAGCTTCTCGCGCCCGCGCCGGACGGTACTGAGCAGGTTGGCGTCCTCCAGCAGACCCAGGTGCTGGGCGACCGATTGGCGGGTCATCTGCAGCTGCGCGCAGAGCTGGCCCAGCGACTGGCCGTTGTTGGCGCAGAGCGCGTCCAGCAGCGCCCTGCGGGTGGGATCGGCCAATGCCTTGAATACCTTGTCTGCTTCCATCCGGGGCGCTCGGTTCCAGTGGGCCATCGGTGGTTGGGCGGACCCTGCGGGCCCGTGCCGGTCTGCAACCGGGCCTTCCGGCGTATCCGGACAAGGGCCCGCCGGGGTGCGGCGGCGTCGCGGGTGGTTGCGGGTGGTTGCGGGTCGATAATATGCAGGTAAATGACTGCATGTCAAGCCGGGATGGAATGCGCGCCGGAACGGCCGGCGCGGCGGCGGCCACCGTTGTTTCAGTCCAGAGCGCGGTACAGCCGGGCCGGCCCCGGCTGTGTCTGTATCACCACTGCGCCTGGAGCGTCTGGAACGGGCGCTTCAACAGCACGCCCTGGGCGTCGTAGTCGGTGATGGTGCGCCCATCCACGCGAACGCTGGCCGGCCGCGTGCGCGAGGGCCACCACACCCGGACCGCTGCATCGCCGCGCAGGCCCTTGCCCAGCGTCAGCTGCAGCCGGCCGTCGCGCTGTTGCGCCTGCAGCTGCAAGGTGCCGTAGGCGGTGGGCAGGCGGTCGATGGCCAGGCCTTCGCCGGCTACCCACGATGGTGGCGTGCCCGGCAGCAGCGACAGCGCGTCGTCGTCTTCGCGCATCAACATGCCAAACAGGGTGCGGCCATACTCGGCGCCGATCCAGGTATGCGGCATGTCGCCGAGATAGCGCGGGAAGCGCAGCCGCGAATGCACCACTTCGGCCAGCACCTGCCATTCCAGCGGGCGGCGGTCGTGCAACAGGCCGCGCAGCAGTTCGTCGGCCGCTTCAGGCTGGCCCAGGTGCACATAGCTGAGCACGTTGCGGATCTCATACGGGGTGTAGGCGTACAGCGCACCGGGCTGGCTGCGCTTGCGTACATCGTCCAGGTAGCGGGCGAAGGTGGTGCGCAGCGCCTGCGCAGGCAGTACATCCTGCGCGCCGGTGGGGTCCAGCGCGATCGACACGCCGGTGGGGTCGCCGTCGCCCAGATCGGCCGAGGAGGGGATGAAGTCGATGCCCTTCCATTTCATGGTGGCGCGGATCGAGGCGACCAGCGCATCGTGCAGCAGGCGGCCCTGCTGGCGCGCCCAGGCGGCGGTGGCGTGGTCGCCCAGCGATTCGGCCAGCCAGGCGCCGTCGTGCCAGCCCTTCAGGCCCCAGTAGTCGTCCCAGTAGCTGTGGGTGGGCGAGGGATAGCCTTCATGGCTGATCGACGGCGCCAGGATGCCGGCGAAGCGTTCCGATGCGGGCTGGTTGGCCATGTAGCCGGGTACCAGGGTGCGCTCGCGCAACTGCTGCAGGAACTGCATGGCCGCCTTCACCTTCGGCAGGTAGGCGCGTACCGCTTCGGGGCCGCCGTCCAGGCGGGCGACATCGGCGACCAGGGCGATGTACTGGCCCTGGCTGTCGTATTCGATGTCCGAGCCGAAGCCGGTGTTGACGCTGCCGTCGTCATTGAGGATCGGCGAGACCAGGCCGTTGGCGTGCACGCCGTGTTCGCTGTACCAGGCCAGGTAGTCGCGGGCGACCTTGGCTTCGCCCATGCGCAGCAGCACCGCCGAGGTGGCCATGCCGTCGCGGATGAAGGAGCGGTTGTAGTTGCGCGGGCCCGGCTGCATTGCCGGGCCGGTCTGGTTGATCAGCATGTAGGCGGCCTGCGCGCGCAGCATGTCCACCAGCGACGGATCGGGCAGGCGCAGCCCGACCTGGCCCAGGCGTGCCTGCCAGTCGGCCGACGCCCGCGCGGCCAGCGTGTCGTAGGCGGCATCGGCCTGCGCCGGCAACGCGTCCAGGTGCAGTGCCGGGGCCGCGGGCAGACTGCCATCGGCAGCGGCGGCGGCGGTGCCCAGCGGGAAGGCGATCACCACCGAACGGCTGGCGCCGGGCGCCAGCTGGATGCGGTAACCCAGCGCGGCGGCGGCCAGCCCGTCGGCATCGCGGGCTTGGCGGCTGGGCGGCAACGTGCCGCTGGCGACCGCGGCGGTGATTTCGCTGCTGCCGTCGGCGCCGAACGCGGCCGCGCCGGCCGCATCGATCGGCGTCAGCGACTGCAGCAGCGGGCGGCCATTGACGCGTACCGATTGGCCTTCAACGGCGACCTCGCGGATCGGCGACAGCCCGCCGTTCTGCCACGGCGGGTTCATCTGCATCGGCCGCACCACCAGGTTCAGGCTGCCGTCCACCGGGGTGGTGCCGGTATTGCGCAGGCGATGGCGCACGAAGGTGACCGGTTGACCGTCCAGTTCGATGGCGAACGCTTCGCTGTCCAGTTCCAGGCCCGGCTGCGGCGTCCAGGCCGCCGACGGCATCGGCTTCCAGCCGTCGCGCAGGGCATGCCGCACCGCTTGCCCGGCCGCACCGGCGGCGTTGCCGTCGGCGTTGCGCCAGATCGGCTGCACCAGCGGGGCGCCCTTGAAGGCTTCGATGTTGCCGTATTCGTCGAAGATCGACTTCTGCCGGCCGCCATGCACGCCCACGGCGGTCCAGTAGGTCTGCTGCAGGTGCAGCGAGGCCGGGAACAGGGCGCGTTGCGCGCCGCTGGCGGCGATCTGGTAGCGCTTCATCGGCGTCATCACCGCGGCCGGGCCGAGCAGGCGCACGCGCCCGACCTGCGGTGCCTTGCCGTCCACGCTCAGGCGCAGCGCCTGGGCGGTCACCGGCGCGTTGCCGGCCAGCCAACTCTGCTGGCGGCTGCCCGCCTGCGCATCGCGCGCCAGCTCGATCCAGCGGCCCTGGCCGTCTTGCGCCTGCAGCCGCGCCGCACCGTGCGCGCCGGCCCAGTCCACCACCAGGCCGGTGGTGGACTGGGCGCGCGGCAGGGCGATGTCCAGCGTGTGCGTGCCGCCCTTGCCGGCGGGGACGGCCACCGCGCCGCCGCCTTGCCACAGCGAGGCGGCCTGCGCCGGGTCCAGCCCGGCCACGCGGGCGCTGGTGGTGCTGTCCAGCGGTTGCAGTTCGAAGATCGACACGCCCCAGTCGGAGGTGCGCTCAGGGCTGGCCAAGCGCAAGTAGCGCGCCTGCCGCGGGGCGAAGAACAGGGTTTCGATGCCGCCCAGCGAGTCGCCCATGGTGTAGGCGGTCTGCCACTGCCGGCCATCCAGCGAGGTCTGCAGGCTGTAGCCCTCCGGATTGGAGACGTCCCAGGTCAGCTGCACGCCGCCCAGCGTGGCCACCGAGCCCAGGTCCACCTGGAACCAGTGGCCGGGGCTGAAGGCGCCGCCGGTGACGGTCTTGGGGTCGCCATCGATCAGGTGGCTGACCGCCATGGCCGACACCTGCTGCGAGGAGGCACTGGCCTGCCACTGGCTGCGCGGCGGCAGGTCCTGGGCCAGGCAGCTGGCAGCCATTGCCAGTGCGGCGGGGAACAGCAGGGCGCGCACCCTGGTGTGGTTCGGCCTGGGCAGTACGGCCCGGCGTTCAACATGCAGCCCCATCAACGCGCTCCTGATGTCGTCGGCCTCGACAGTGAGGTCGGGCTACACGCTAGCAAGGGCTGAAATCGTTTACATGACGCATCGCAATATCGCCGCCGCGCGGCCAATTCACCATTCGGCACCGCAGGGTGGCGCCCGCCCTGTGGCCAGCGGCGGGGCCGGCAAATGCATGGGGCGACGCCGGGTCCATGGCGGCAACGCCGCTGCTGGCGGGCATGGGGGCGGTTTTTGCCGATTGCGACAGGCGGGGTCAACCGCAGGGGCGCGCAGCAATCGGCGCAGGGGTGACCAGGCTTGTCCGGCCGGCACGGGTATTCAGCCCGGGCAGGCCGCCCGGAAGTACACCACCTCGGCATCGCCGGGGTCGAGGTTGTCGATGCTGCCACTTTCCACGAAGCCGCAACGTTGGAACAGCGCACGCATGGGCCGGTTGGACTGGTTGGTGGACGAAAACAGCTTCGGGCGTTCGCACTGTGCAACCAGATGCTGCAGCAGCAACGCGCCAAGGCCGCGGCGGCGAAACGGTTCGCCGACCATCAGCATGTCGATGAAACCGTTGTCGAAGAAGTGATAGTGCAGCACCCCGTATGCGGCCGGCACACCGTCGAGCAGGAGCAGGTGGCAGCTGCGTTGCCCGATCCATTCCTGGAGCAGGATGGATCGGCGCGGGTCGTGCGGGGCCGCCGAATCGAGCGCGACCACGCTGGAATAATCATCCGGCTGGGCCAGACGGAAGCTTGTGCGGCGGTTCACTGTGGGTCCTGCGCAAACGGGGTGGCCAGGGTAGGCCAGTGCCAGGCTCTTCGCCAGAACGAATGGGCGAACGACTTAAGATGAGCGCAGACCCCGGAGGCCGCGATGATCGAGACACGCCTGTTGCAGCAATTCATCGCGGTAGCCGAAGAGCTGCATTTCAACCGCGCCGCCGAGCGCCTGCACATGGCCCAGCCGCCGCTGAGCCAGGCGATCCGCCGGCTGGAGGCCGAGGTCGGGGCGGCGCTGTTCGACCGCAGCAACCGCAGGGTGGCGTTGACCGCCACCGGCGTCGCGTTCCTGCGCACGGCGCGGGCCACGCTGCAATCGCTGGACGAGGGGCTGGCGCATACCCGCCGCGTTGCCGACGGCGTGGACGGCCACCTGACCCTGACCTTCATCAATATCGTGGCCTACGCACCGCTGCTGCGCGCACTGCGTGGCTTCCGCCAGCAGTCGCCGGGCGTTGCCTTCACCCTGCACGAAGCCAGCACGCACGCGCAGGTGCTGGCGTTGGAGGAAGGCAGTGCCGACCTGGGTTTCATGCGTGCCCCCGGCACCAGCACGCCGCAGCTGCGTATGCATTCCCTGCTGCGTGAGCGCATCTGCGTGGCATTGCCGGCCGGGCATGCACTGGCCGGTAATGCCGTCGTGGCCTTGGCGGCGCTGGCAGGCGAGGATTTCGTGGCCTCGCCACGGCCGCTGGGGCAGGGTTTCCACGACCAGTTGCTGCAGTTGTGCCAGGCCGCTGGGTTCGTGCCACGCGTAGTGCAGCAGGCCCGTCAGCTGCAGACCCTGGTGGCACTGGTAGCCAGCGGCTTCGGGATCGCGCTGGTGCCCGAATCGGCCGCACTCGCGGCGCCGGAGGAGGTGGTGTTCCGTCCGATCCAGGTCGATGCCCCCGATGCGCTGTCGCACCTGGAACTGCTGATGGCCTGGAACCCCGGCCGGCATTCGCCGGTGCGCGACCGGTTGATCGAGCAGATCCAGCAGGCACTGCCGGGCCGGTAGTCCAGCAAGACGCGGCACGTCTTGCCACGGGACCAAAACGGTCTTTTACCTGCTCCGGGCGCGCTACTAGGCTGTGCCGGCACCGTGGCTGCGCGGCGGATCGGCAGTGCGGCGGTGGCCGTCGCAGGCATCGCGGTGCGGCCCTTTTCGCTGGTCGAGCCTGGAGCATCCATGCCTGTTGTCATCTATGTGTTTTCGTTGTGTACGTTCGCCTTCGGCCTGTCCGAATTCGTGGTGGCCGGGCTGGTCTCGACCATGGCCGTGGATCTGCACGCGCCGGTTTCCGCGGTAGGTGCGGCCGTTGCCGCCTATGCCGCTGGCGCGGCGATCGGGGCGCCGTTGCTGACCGCGCTGGTGGCGCACTGGAAGGACCGCAACATCCTGGTGCTGGCCATGGCGATACTGGCTGTGGGCAGTGTGGCGATGAGTCTGGCGCCCACCTTGACGCTGCTGCTGGTGGTGCGGTTCCTGGTCGGGCTGGGCCATGGCGTGTTCATGGCGGTGGCCTCCGATGCGGCCACCCGCCTGGTCGACCCGCAGCGTGCCGGGCGCGCCTTGTCGGTGGTGTGGATCGGATTGACGCTGGCGTTGGCGCTGGGCGTGCCGCTGGGCACCCTGCTGGGCAGCGTATGGTCGTGGCGCGGCATTTTCCTGGCCATTGCGCTGCTGGGGGTGGCGGGCATGCTTGGCCTGCTGCTGTGCATGCGCGGCGGGCAGGTGCCGCATGCGGCCAGGACGGGCGGGGCGTGGACGGCGTTGAAGGCCATCACCCATGCGCAGCTGCTGGTCACCGCCGGGGTCGGGGTGCTGGTGAGCGTGGCCACGTTCTGCTTCTTCACCTTCATCTCCCCGTACCTGCTGCAGGTAACCGCCGTGCCGCTGTCCTGGCTGAGCGTGGCGATGCTGTTGTTCGGGGGGTGTTCGATCCTGGGCAACCTGCTGGGCGGTTGGCTGGCCGACGCCGGCAACGCCACCGGCAGCACGCTGTGGGCGCTGGCCGGGCTGGCGCTCAATCTGCTCGGCCTGTATCTGCTGCGTGACTGGCCGTGGCCGATGATGATGCTGGTCGGCGCGCTGGGCGTGTGCTTTTTCTGCATTGTCACCCTGCTCACGCTGCGCCTGTTGACCCTGGCCCAGCGCCACGTGCCGGCGTCATCGGCGGTGGCGGCAGGGCTGAACATCGCCTCGTTCAACCTGGGCACCGCGCTGGGTGGGCTGCTGGGCGGCCTGGCCATTGCCGGCGGTGGCCTGGTCCACATTCCGCTGCTGGGCGCGTTGGCAGCGCTGCTGGCCGCAGCGGTGCTGTGGCGGCAGGCCCGGCCGGCGGTGGGGCCGATGTCGGCTGCGTAAGTGCCTTGCAGGGTGCGCCGGACTGAACGCCAGCACAGCGTCGCAGGTTGACGATCGGTCCGGCTCTTTCAATGAACGGTCGTTCGTTCAATACTTGGCCGCATGAAACGACTCGACCAGACCCGGCAGCGCGCCACCCACATCCTCGACGCCGCGATGGCCTGCTTCATTGCGCAGGGCTTCCACCCCACCAGCATGCGCGACATCGCGCAGGCGGCGGGTGTCAGCCTGGGCAATCTGTACAACCATTTCGCCAGCAAGGAAGCCCTGATCCTGGCCGTGGCCGGTGCGGAACAGACCGAGCTGGCGCCGCTGCTGGCGGCACTTGCGTCGGGCAGCGGCGGACGCACCGCCCTGAAGCGCTTCCTGCGCGACTACCACGCACTGTGTACGCGGCGCGAGTGGGCGCGGTTGAGTGTGGAAGTACTGGCCGAATCCGTCCGCAACCCGGCCGTTGCCGCTGCCTTCGCGCGCAATCGCGCGCAGTTGCTGCAGGCGTTGGCGACGTACATCGCGCGGCTGCCGCGTGCGACGGCGTTGTCGCCGGCGCTGATCGCACAGCTGCTGCTGGATGCCGTGGAAAGCGATGGGCTGCGGCGTGGGCTGGATGCCGATGGCGCGATCATGCCTGCCAGGATACCGGTCCTGCAGCCGGCGCTGCTGGATGCGCTGCTGGGCAGCGCGATATGAGCAGCAGCCATGACGCAGCGCGGCTTGATGGCATCGATCTGGCGCGCTATCTGAGCCTGGCCGGAATGGTGCTGGTCAACTTCCGCCTGGCGATGGAAGTGGACACCGCCGAGGGCGGCCTGTTGGCAGCGTTCTTCCACTTCCTCGAGGGCAAGGCGTCGGCGACCTTCGTGGTGCTGGCTGGCATGGGGCTGGTGCTGGGCACGCGGCGGCTGACGCTGCGCGCCGCCGTCTGGCAGACCTGGCGGCGCGCGCTGTTCCTGGCGGTGCTGGGGCTGGTCAACCTGCTGATCTTCCCGGCAGACATCCTGCACTACTACGCCTGCTACTTCGTGCTGGCGGTGCTGTGGCTGCGTGCAACGCCCCGGACGCTGGCCATCAGCATGCTTGCGCTGGCGCTGCTGTCGTGGGGCTGCCTGCTGCACCTGGACTACAGCCAGGGCTGGAACTGGCAGACGCTGGAGTACAGCGGGATGTGGCAGTGGCCAGGCTTCGCGCGCAACCTGTTGTTCAATGGGTTCCACCCGGTGCTGCCGTGGATGGTGTTCCTGCTGGGGGGCATGTGGCTGGCACGGATGCCGTTGGCACAGCCCCGGGTGCAGCTCGCCCTGCTGGTGACCGGTGCGCTGATGCTGGCTGCGGCCTATGCGGTGCAGGCGCTGGCCGCCGGCGGCGCTTGGCAGGCGCTGCTCGACGTGCAGCCGCTGCCGCCCGGGCCGACCTATCTGCTCGCCGGCCTGGGCGCGGCGTGCACCGTCATTGGTGCGTGCCTGCTGCTGATGCGGCGGGCCGGCGCCAGGGGGCTGCGTGCATTGCTGCCGGTGGGGCGGATGACGCTGACCTTGTATGTCGCCCACATCCTGGTCGGTATGGGGACGCTGGAGGCATTGGGCATGCTTGGCAACGGGCGCACGCTCGGCGAGGTGGCATGGGCCGCGTGTGTGTTCCTGCTGCTGGCCACGGTACTGGGCTGGGCATGGTCGCGGCGCGCATCGCGGGGTCCGCTGGAGGCTGTGATGCGGCGGTTGACCGGTTGACCAGGTCCTTGCACTCCACGCCCACGATCACGGGAAACAGGTAATGCCCGCCACCACCCATTGCACGCTCACCGACACAGGCCTGGTGCTTCCCGCCGCCTGGTGCGAGCGCCTGGTCGGTGCGCGCATCCAGGCGCAGGCGATCGGCGCGTCGCGGGCCGATGTATTCCGCGTGCAGCGCAGCGATGCGCCGGACTGGTTCCTCAAGTCCGAGCCTGCCGATGCCTTCAGCGAACTGCCCGATGAGATCGCGCGGTTGCGCTGGCTGCAGACGCAGGGAGTGCCGGCCGCACGGGTGGTGGACGTTGTCGATGACGGCGCCCGCCACTGGCTGCTGATGAGCGCGGTGGCCGGCGCCGATCTGGCCTCGTCGCCGGCGCTGACGCCGCTGCAGGCGGTGACCCTGCTGGCCGATGCACTGCTGCTGTTGCACCGTTTGCCGGTGGCGGAGTGTCCGTTCGATCATCGCCTGCCACGACGGCTGGCGGTGGCGCGGGCCCGGGTGGAGGCCGGCAGGGTGGATGCGTCCGATTTCGATGACGAGCGCGCCGGGCAGTCCGCGGCACAGGTGCTTGGGGAGCTGCTGGCGCAATCGCCGATCCAGGCCGACCTGGTGGTGACCCATGGCGATGCCTGCCTGCCCAACGTGCTGGCCGACGGCGGCCGCTTCACCGGTTTCATCGACTGCGCCCGGCTCGGCGTGGCCGACCGGCACCAGGACCTGGCCCTGGCCGCACGTAGCATCGCGCTGCAGTTCGGTGCGACATGGGTGGCGCCGTTCTTCGCACGCTACGCGGTAGTGCTCGATCCCTCGCGGTTGGCGTTCTACCGCGGCCTGGACGAATTGTTCTGATCGCCCGCAGCATGGTTGAGAGCTTGCAGGTTCGCGTCCTTGGCGGCTCCGAACACCATTTCCCGCTGTTCGGGCCGAGCGGCGGTGGGTGCCGCCGGGCCGCGCGGATGCTGCCGCCCCGTGATCGCACCCGGTAGTTGTTTAAAGCGGGATTGAGGCGTCACTACGTGACGCAATGCGCTGTGTTGCTGCGATGGACTCTGCGATAGTGATGCTCTGTTCGTGCGCCATGGCGGAGTGATGCTGCATCCACAGGAATTGTCTTCTGCGCAGATTGGCGCGGTGCTTGCGCACGCCTGGGGCGTGCAGGCCGCGACGGTGGTGCAGCGGCCGGCCGGGGCCGATGCCGGTGCGACGGTCTACCAGGTGGCCGCGCAGGATGGCCGGCGCTGGTGGTTGAAGTGCCGGCGCTATGCGGTGCACGACACGGTGTGGAAGGTGCTGCAGTATCTGCGGCAGCAGTCCGGCCTGGCCGAAGTGGTGGCGCCGCAGCCGGCGCTGGACGGCGCCCCGGCGCTGCGCCATGCCGGGATGCAATGGACGTTGTTTGCCTATATCGAAGGCCAGTCCGGGTTCGAGGCGGCGTTGTCGCAGGCGCAGTGGCAGCGGCTGGGGCAGGTGCTGCGCCAGGTGCATGAGGTGCGCCTGCCGGCCGAACTTGCCGCCGGGCTGGCCCAGCCCGGGTTCGATGACGACACCGCAGTGGAACGGGTGGGGGCCTGGTTGCGCCGGGGCGACGCGCACTGGCCGTTGCCCGATGCACTGGCCGAGCAGTATCTGCGCGGCTGGCGCCAGCACCGCCTGCGCATCACCGAGGTCTGGCAACGGTGCGTGGCGCTGCGTGAGCGGCTGGCGCGGCAGCCGTTCACGCGGGTGTTGTGCCATGGCGACCTGCACGCGGGCAACCTGCTGCTGCGCGCCGATGCGGGGCTGTGCCTGATCGATTGGGACGACATGGTGCTGGCACCGCGCGAGCGCGACCTGATGCTGGTCGGCGCTGGCGTCGGCGGGCGCTGGGGCCGCGAAGACCCGCCGGGTTTCCGCCAGGGCTATGGTGCGGTGACGGTGGACCGGGCACGGCTGGCCTACTACCGGCATTGGCGGATCCTGCATGACATCCAGGAGTTCCACGACCTGATGCTGGAGCCGGGCGCGGCCGCGCGGCCGCCGACCCAGCGCCGGCAGGCACTGCGTTACATGGACGAACAGTTCGCGCCGGGCAATGTGGTCGACAACGCCGCGCGCAGCTGGCATGCCGCGGCGCTGCCGGCCTGAGCCGGGCGCCCAGGCCGGCACTCAGGCGATATGGGTACGCAGGCTGGCGGCGACCTGGTCGCGCCAGTTGGCGCTGACGCCGGCTTCGTCGGCGAACCGCGGCCACTGCCGCACGCTGTGGCGGACCTGTTCGACGATCTCGCGGGCGCGACTGGCGTTGATCGAGGCGGTTGCCGCGCAGGCGGCCAGGTCGGCCAGGCCGATGTCCTCGCGCTTGCCGTTGATCGACATCTGGTGGCGCGCGGTCCAGTCGCCGTCGGGGTTGTAGGCCCAGGTGATGTCGAACGCCGGCGACAGCGACCATTGCCCGCGGCGGTCCATCAGGTAGGCGATGTTCTTCACATGGTCGTCCTGGTTGCGTGCGATCACGTTGAACACCATGCGCCGGTACTGTTCTTCCAGCTGCGCCATCGGCAGCTGCAGCTGCCGCATGACCAGCAGGGCCTGCTCGTAGGAATGCGCGGTGGGGTCGTTGAAGTCGTAGTGGGCGATCGCCGCCAGCGACTGCATGTGCTGCTTGCCGCCATCGTCGCTGCGGTCGAAGCGGCGGGTCATGAAGTGGCGGCGGCCGCCTTCCTCGAGCAGCCGGCAGTCGGCGATGGCGATGCCGGCATCGCGTGCCATGAGGAAGTAGGCGTATTCGACCACGCCATAGCCCATGGGGTCGGCCAGTTCCTTGTCGCGGTTGTTGCGCACGCCATCGAACTTGAGCAGCCAGTAGCTGAAGCCCGGCGCGGCGGTGGCCTGGCCCGAGCGCACTTCGCCGCTGGCCTGGTTCCAGGCGATCACCGCCTTGGCGCGCGCGCCACCGGCCGAGGTGCCCACGCGCAGGATGTCGCGCAGCGCATCGGCGCGGGCTTCATCGCCGAAGGAGCTGCGCAGGTCGTGGCGGTGGCTGAGCACTTCACTGGCCAGCGCGACCAGCGCATCGATCTGGATGCTGTGGGCGGTACGCACGCGTGGGCCGTGCACCGGTGCGAACTCCAGCGCGCCCATGCCGCGGGTGCCGGTGTAGCACAGTCGCTCGACCGCGTTGAAGCTGTCCGGGGTACGGCCCTGGGTGGCCAGCCAGGCGTTGATCAGGGTGTTGCCGTACTTGTCCGGCAGTGCATCGGCCAGCAGGCCGGGCAGGCCGTGGAAGCTGGCCTGGGGGAGCGCGGGAAAGCTGTAGCTGCGCCCGGCGGCCAGCGGCATCATCAACGGCGCCACTTCGATGCCGGAGCGGGCGAACTGCGGGTCGTAGGCGAACTGCGCCACGCGCTCGCCGTCGGCCAGGCTGACCGCGCCGATACGGCTGCCCCACAGGCGCACCTCGGCGGTGGTGCTCATTTTTCGTCGCCCCAGACCCAGGCCGGGGCAGGCGGTTCGGCCACGCCGGGCCGCGCGCGGCGGCGCGGCTGGCCGCGGCGTTGCAGCAGGTCCAGCGGATTGTCGGCCTGTTTGGGCAGCAGCACATCCAGCGCGTCCAGCCGGTCCAGTGCGCGCAGGCAGCGGATCAGGTTGGTCAGCTGCGCCGGGCTGCCATCTTCCAGCCGTTGCACGGTGCGCTTGGAGACGCCGGCGGCGTGGGCCAGCTGCTCCTGGGTGATGCCGCGCGACAGGCGCAGGTTGGCCAGGCGTTGGCCCAGTTCCAGCAGTACGGCCTGGTCGGTACTCAGATGTGTGATGTTCATAAAGCGACCCTCCTGACGCTTTATGTCCCATCAATGGGTTAAGAAGTCAAGTATGGCGCTTTATGGCGGAAATGTTGAATGTTCATAAAGCGACATATGTGGCGCTTTAATGGCGATTTTTGATGTAAATGGCCATGTTTGGCGTTTTATTCGCCCGGCTTTGCGCCGGCCGATGCGGCCTCCGAAGCCGCGCGCCGCGACAGCACCGCTTCGCGGTGGGCGATATAGGCATTGGCGCCCAGGATGATGCTGGCGCCGATCACCGTCCAGCGGTCCAGGGTTTCGCCAAACAGCAGCCAGCCCAGCACGGCCACCAGTGGCAGCTGCATGAAGCTGATCGGGGTCAGCGCGGACACTTCGCCCAGCCGCAGCGCACGGGTCCACAGCAGCTGGCCGATGGTGCCGAACAGGCCGGTCGCCACCAGCCACAGCCAGGCCATGCCGGTCGGCCAGATCCAGACGAACACGGCCGGCAGCAGCGACAGCGGTACCCAGAACACGTAGGTGTAGAGCACCACGGCATCGGCGCTGTCCACCCGGGTGAGTTGCTTGATCTGGATCGCCACCAGCGAACTGAGCACCGCGGCCAGCACCGCCATCAGGGTGCCGGGCGTGAAGCTGGTCGAGCCGGGCCGCACGATGATCAGTACGCCGATGAAACCGATGATCACCGCCGCCCAGCGCCGCGCGCGCACGGTTTCGCCCAGCCACAGCACCGCGGCGATGGTGACGAACAGCGGGGTGGAATAGGACAGCGAAA
Organism: Stenotrophomonas sp. KH_029; assembly: GCF_057839765.1. Classification (NCBI taxonomy): domain Bacteria; kingdom Pseudomonadati; phylum Pseudomonadota; class Gammaproteobacteria; order Lysobacterales; family Lysobacteraceae; genus Stenotrophomonas; species Stenotrophomonas sp. KH_029. Next base: position 1,835,834 of record NZ_CM174498.1, read on the forward strand.
TCGCCTGCGACATCGGCAGGTGGCCGATCGCCCAGAACGCGCACAGCATCGAGGCCAGCCCGATCGCGCTGCGGATGAAGTAGCGCGGCAACTGCCGGGTTTTCAGCGAGGCGCGGCCGGGGCGCAGCAGCATCGGCAGCAGTACCAGCAGCCCGAATACGTTGCGGAAGAACGCCACTTCCTGGGTTGGCACCGAGCCGGTGGCGTAGCGGATGGCCACCGCCATCAGGCCGAACGCCAGCGTGCTGCCGAGCATCAACAGCGCCGCGCGCATCGGCGTCGGCGTGGGGATTGCCAGGGCCGGGCTCACCACTGGGCGCCGATCAGGCGCGGCTCCGGTTCGATCGGCACGCCGAACTTCTCCAGCACCGAGGCCGAGATCCGCCGTGCCAGCGCCAGCAGTTGTTGGCCGCTGGCGGTGCCATGGTTGACCAGTACCAGCGCATGGTCGGCCGACACGCCGGCATCGCCGTCGCGGTAGCCCTTCCAGCCGCAGGCCTGGATCATCCAGGCGGCCGACAGCTTGCGCCGGGTGTCGTCCTGGTCGGCCGGGTAGACCGGCAGCTCGGGGAAGTGCTGCAGCAGCACCTCGACCTGCTCCAGCGGCAGCACCGGGTTCTTGAAGAAGCTGCCGGCATTGCCGAGCACGTCCGGGTCGGGCAGCTTGCGCCGGCGGATGTTGATCACCGCGTTGGCGACATCGGCGGCGACCGGCAGTTCCACGCCCATCGCCTGCATTTCCTCGCCGATGCCGGCATAGCCCAGGCGCAGGTCGTGCAGCAGCGGCAGGCGCAGCTCGATGGCGCTGATCAGGTAGCGGTCCATCTCGCGCTTGAACACGCTGTCGCGGTAGCCGAACTGGCAGGCTTCGCTGTCCAGCCGCACCCACTGGCCGCCGTGGCGGTCCCAGGCTTCCACGGCCTGGATGAATTCCTCCACCTGCACGCCATAGGCACCGATGTTCTGGATCGGCGCGGCACCGGCGGTGCCGGGAATCAGCGCCAGGTTCTCCAGCCCGGACAGCCCGTTCTGCAACGACCACATCACCAGGCCATGCCAGTTCACCCCGGCCCCGGCGCGTACCACGGTGTGGTCGGCGCGGTGTTCCAGGATCTGGATGTCGGCGTTGGCGAACACCAGCACGGTGCCGTCCACGTGGCCGGCCAGCAGGACGTTGCTGCCGCTGCCCAGCACCAGCAGCGGCTGGCCGGCCACCTGCGGCAGTGCCAGCACCTCCGGCAGCAGCGCCGGGTCGTGCAGCTCCAGCAACTGGTCGGCGGTGGCGTCGACGTGGAAGGTGTTGAGCGCCTGCAGCGAGGCGTTTTCGGTCAGGGTCCAGGCAGGCATTGCGTTACTCATAGGGGGGCGACCGCACCGCGGCTGGGGGCTTCGCGGCGGCGACGGATCGCCTCCACGCAGTCCTGCACCAGTGCCGGGCCGCGGAAAATCAGGCCGCTGTAGCATTGCACCAGCGCAGCGCCGGCGGACATCTTGGCCACCGCATCGGCGCCGGACTGGATGCCGCCGACGCCGATCAGCGGCATCGACTCGGGCAGGCGCGCGCGCAGCCGGCGCAGCACCAGCGTGGACTGGCCCATCAGCGGTGCGCCGGACAGGCCGCCGGCCTGGTCGGCCTGGCGGTCGCCGGCCACCGCACTGCGGTCGATGGTGGTGTTGGTGGCGATCACCCCGTCCACCTGCAGTTCGCTGAGCACGCGCGCGGCCGCATCGATGTCGCGGTCGCTCAGGTCCGGGGCGACCTTGACCAGCATCGGCACCCGCTTGCCATGCTGCGCGGCCAGGCTTTCCTGGCTGTCGCGCAGCTGCGAGACCAGCTGGCGCAGCGCGTTTTCTTCCTGCAGTTCACGCAGGCCGGCGGTATTGGGCGAGGAGATGTTGACGGTGATGTAGTCGGCCAGCGGGTACACCTTCTGCAGGCAGTGCTGGTAATCGTCGAACGCCCGCTCGTTGGGCGTGTCCTTGTTCTTGCCGATGTTGATGCCGAGCAGGCCGGTGCGGCGCTTGGCGCGCTCGACGTTGCGCACCAGCGCATCCACGCCCAGGTTGTTGAAGCCCATGCGGTTGATGATGGCCTGGTGGGCCGGCAGCCGGAACAGCCGCGGCTTCGGGTTGCCTTCCTGTGGGCGCGGGGTGATGGTGCCGATCTCGACGAAGCCGAAACCCAGCGCCAGCAGCGCATCGATGTGCTCGCCGTTCTTGTCCAGGCCGGCAGCCAGGCCGACCGGGTTGGGGAAGCTCAGGCCGAAGGCGTTGGTCGGCAACGGCGCGATGCGGCCGGCCAGCAACGGCGTGGTGCCGGTGCGCCAGGCCAGCTCCAGGGCGTTGAGGCCAAGGCCGTGGGCGCGCTCGGCATCGAGGGCGAACAGGAAGGGGCGGGCAAGCGAATACATGGCGTTCAATCAGTCCAGCGTGCCGATGAAGGCACGGGTGTGGTATTGGAAGGCGACCTGGCCATCCACCGCGTGGGCGTCGAACAGCTGCTGCAGCGCCTCCAGCATCGGTGCGTGGCGCCGGTGCCCGGCCTGGGGGGCATACGAAGAGGACAACAGGCGACCGCGCAGGCCATCCAGGTCCATGCGCTGCACGTTGGGGAAACTGGCCAGGCCGCGCAGGCCCGGGCCGAACCAGGCGCGCATGGCGTCATCGTCCTGGTAGCGTTCGGCGACCTGGGTGTAGTCGGTACCGAACTCCAGCAGCAGCTGTTCGTAGCCGACCAGGAACGGGGAGGCATCGAGCAGGCGCGAGTTCCAGAACACCAGCGCCATCCCGCCCGGGTGCAGGATGCGCGCCCATTCGCGGCGCACCGCGGCGGTGTCGAACCAGTGGAAGGCCTGGGCGGCGGCGACCAGGCCGACGCTGTCCTGTGCCAGCGTGGTCGCCTCGGCGGTGCCGTCGACCAGTTTCAGGCGCAGGTAGTCCGGGGCCAGCCAGTGTTCGGCGGCGCTGCGCATGGCCGCATTGGGTTCCACTGCGATCACCGGGTGGCCGCTGGCCAGGAACAGGCGGGTGGAGATGCCGGTGCCGGCGCCGATGTCGGCGACCAGGGTTTCGGTGGGCACGCCGATATCGTGATGCAGCCAGTGCAGCAGGGCCGGCGGATAGTCCGGACGGTAGCGCACGTAGTCGGCAACCCGGCTGCTGAAACGCTCGGTGGAATCCGATCGGCTCACGGGAACCTCGCCATTACGATTGGGTTGCGGCAAACCAGGCCAGTCCGCCGAAGAACAGGATCATCGCCAGTACCGCCAGCACGGTGCCGATCACCACGACGTAGCCCAGGATCAACCCGCCGATGGCCAGGCCATCGCCCTCGAAATACTGGGGCTGGCGGCGGATTTCGGCGCGGGCCAGATGGCCGGTGACGATCGCCACCAGGCTGCCGATCAGCGGAAGGAAGGTCCAGCCGAGGATGCCCATGATCAGGCTGATCACGGCCGTGGTACTGGTTTGACGGGGTGGCTGGCTCATCCGGGTCCTCCATGGCAGAGCGGCCATGATAGTGCCTGCGCCCCGATTAGCCCATCAACACCTGGCCGCCATCCACGTTCAAGGTGTGCCCGGTAATCCAGCGTGCCAGCGGCGAACACAGGAACAGGGCGGCATCGGCGATCTCCTGCGGCTGACCAAAACGGCCGAACGGAATCCTGGCCAGGGTGCCGTGGTACAGCGCCGGGTCCTGCGTGCGGCGGCGTGCCCACAACCCATCGTCGAACTCGATCGAGCCCGGGGCGATGGCGTTGACCCGGATCCGCTGCGCGGCCAGCGCCACTGCCTGCGAGGTGGTGTAGTGCATCAGTGCGGCCTTGGCCGCCGCGTAGGGCGCCGCGCCCGGACGCGGTTGCAGCGCGGCGATCGAGGCCAGGTTGAGGATGCAGGCATCGCTGGACTGCCGCAGCCAGGGCAGGGCCAGCCGGGAGGCGCGCACCGCCGCCATCAGGTCGATGCCGAGGCTGGCTTCCCAGCCGGCCTCGTCATCGTCCATGCCGTAGCCGGTGGCGTTGTTGACCAGCACATCGATGCCTCCCAGCGCGCCGGCCGCATCACCGAGCCAGCGGCCGATATCGTCCAGCACCGCCAGGTCCGCCGAGGCGGTATGCACGTCCAGGCCGAGCGCCCGGGCATCGGCACGCAGCGCGGCGAGCCCGGGCTCACCGCGTGCGCAGACCGAAACGCGGGCGCCCGCCGCAGCGAACGCCAGCGCCATCGCGCGGCCGATGCCCTTGCTGCCGCCGGCCACCAGTACCCGGCGGCCGGTGAAATCCAGGCAGGGGCCGCTCACAGGTCGAACTTGATGCCCTGGGCCAGCGGCAGCGAATCGGAGTAGTTGATGGTGTTGGTCTGGCGGCGCATATACACCTTCCACGCATCCGAACCGGATTCACGGCCGCCGCCGGTGTCCTTCTCGCCGCCGAACGCACCGCCGATCTCCGCACCGGAGGTGCCGATGTTGACGTTGGCGATGCCGCAGTCCGAACCGGCCGCCGACAGGAAGCGCTCGGCCACCTTCAGGTTGGTGGTGAAGATCGACGAGGACAGGCCCTGCGGCACGCCGTTCTGCATGTCGATGGCTTCATCGAGGGTGCTGTACTTCATCACGTACAGGATCGGCGCGAAGGTTTCGTGCTGCACCACTTCGTCGCTGTTGTTCAGCCCGGTCACGATCGCCGGCAGCACGAAGTTGCCGGGGCGGTCGATGCGGGTGCCGCCGGTCTGGACGGTGCCGCCGCTGGCCTTGGCCTTCTCGATCGAGGCCAGGAACTGCTGCACGGCGCCTTCGCTGTTGAGCGGGCCCATCAGGTTGGCCGGGTCGGTCGGGTCGCCGATCTTGCCTTCCACCTGCTGGTACGCCTTGACCAGGGTGGCCAGCACGTCGTCGTGGATGGATTCATGCACGATCAGGCGGCGGGTGGTGGTGCAGCGTTGGCCGGCAGTACCCACCGCGCCGAACACGATGCCGGGGATGGCCAGCTTCAGGTCGGCGGTTTCGTCCAGGATGATCGCGTTGTTGCCGCCCAGTTCCAGCAGGCAGCGGCCCAGGCGGTGGGCGACCTTCTCGGCGACCTGGCGGCCGACCTGGGTCGAGCCGGTGAAGCTGATCAGCGGCACGCGCTTGTCGGCCACCATCTTCTGCGACAGCTCGGTGCCGGCATCGTTGATCAGGAAGAACAGGTCCGGGAAGCCGCCCTCGCGCAGCGCCGCGTTGCAGATCTTCATCGAGGCAATGGCGGTCAGCGGGGTCTTGTTGGACGGCTTCCACAGGCAGATGTCGCCGCAGATGGTGGCCAGGAACGCATTCCACGCCCACACCGCCACCGGGAAGTTGAACGCACTGATGATGCCGACCAGGCCCAGCGGCTGGTACTGCTCGTACATGCGGTGGCCGGGGCGCTCGGAATGCATGGTGTAGCCGTACAGCATGCGGCTCTGGCCCACGGCGAAGTCGGCGATGTCGATCATCTCCTGCACTTCGCCGTCGCCTTCGGGCTTGCTCTTGCCCATTTCCAGCGCGACCAGCGAACCCAGCGCATCCTTGTGCGCGCGCAGCGCTTCGCCGCACAGGCGCACTGCTTCGCCGCGGCGCGGGGCCGGGGTGGTGCGCCACACTTTGAAGGCTTCCTGGGCACGCGCGATGATGGTTTCGTAATCGGCGTCGGTGGTGGCGTGCACGGTGGCGATCGCTTCACCGGTGGTCGGGTTGAGCGGGGTGATCACCCCGGCGCTGGTGGCGCTGGACCACTGGCCGTTGCCAAGGTAGGTGCCAGCGTTGGTCGCGTCCAGGCCAAGGGCCTTGAGCAGCTCAGAGGACATGCAAACTCCTGTTGCGTATCAAAAAAGGGCGCAGCCGCTGGCAGGGTGGGGGCGCGGCATGCAGAACGCCGATTCTAGCAGGGGTAGGTGTGCCGGCTGGCGTGGCCCCGACGCCGGCGTTGGCCGTTGCGCTGAATGCGCCGGCGCCCCCGTGCGGCGTGCAACCGCTAGAATGCGCCATTGATCCGGGGCGGCGGCTGCCGTGGCCCGGTCGTCCCGTCTCCAGGAGTCTGAATGAACGTTACCGTTGCAGAAGGTGTGGTGGTCGGCAATCGTCTGCCGTTCGTGCTGTTTGGCGGCCTGAACGTGCTCGAAGACCTCGATTCGACCCTGCACGCGGCCGAGCATTTCACTACGGTCACCGCCAAGCTCGGCATTCCGTATGTGTTCAAGGCGTCCTTCGACAAGGCCAACCGTTCTTCGATCGCCTCCTACCGCGGCGTCGGCCTGGACGAAGGCCTGCGCATCTTCGAGGAGGTCAAGCGCCGCTTCGGCGTGCCGGTGATCACCGACGTGCATGAAGTGGCGCAGGCCGCGCCGGTGGCCGAGGTGGTCGACGTGCTGCAGCTTCCGGCGTTCCTGGCGCGCCAGACCGACCTGGTCGAGGCGATCGCGCGGACCGGGCGGGTGGTCAACATCAAGAAGCCGCAGTTCCTCAGCCCCACCCAGATCAAGCACATCGCGGCCAAGATCCGCGAAGCCGGCAACGAGAACATCATCCTGTGCGAGCGCGGCGCGCAGTTCGGTTACGACAACCTGGTGGTGGACATGCTCGGCTTCCGCGAGATGGTCGAATCCACCGGCGGCCTGCCGGCGATCTTCGACGTCACCCACAGCCTGCAGCGCCGCGACGCCGGCAGCGAAGCCTCCGGCGGCCGCCGCCGCCAGGTGGCCGAACTGGCCCGCGCGGGCATGGCGCTGGGCCTGGCCGGGCTGTTCCTGGAAGCCCACCGCGACCCGGACCACGCCCGCTGCGACGGCCCCAGCGCGCTGCCGCTGTCGGCGCTGGAGCCGTTCCTGGTGCAGATCAAGGCGCTGGACGAGCTGGTCAAGGGCTTCCCGGAGCTGGATATCCGCTGATCCGGCAGCGGCACGCAGCGCGGCGGCCTTGGTCCAGCCGCTGAATGTGGGTATCCTTCACGGCTGCACCGTGCATCGCGCCGGTGCAGCCCGCGGTCTGGCGACAGCGCAGCACCGTCATGGCCCCGTAGCTCAGCTGGATAGAGCGTCCCCCTCCTAAGGGGAAGGTCGCCCGTTCGAATCGGGCCGGGGTCACCATATTTCAAGCACTTGGGCGGGTCGACGCCAGTGTATTTTCCACTGTTACCCATGTATCAACAGGCGTTGGTCATAGTGGTAGCAGCCAGAAATCCACCGTAGCCACGGCTCCTTCATCGCCCTCTGGGCGCGTAGTGCGTTGCGGTTGTCGCGTGGTCAACGAACAACCGCGCACGCCGCCGTGGTTCAGCTGCGATCACCATGCGTACGCCGATCGCGTAGTGAAGTTGCGGCGGTCTACACTGGGCCAAATCGGTCTCGGGACGGGTCGGATGGCAACCAGAGGAAACAGCGCGCCGCGCCTGTGGACGCGCCTGGGGTGGGGGCTGGTGTGGTGCCTTGCGCTGGGGATGGGTGCGGAGTTCCTGCTGGAAACCTACCGCAAGTACAGCGTTCTGGATTCCCAGGCCTACCAGATGTTCCTGCTCCGGCGGGGCTGGCTGTGGACCCATCTGGCCGGCGGCACCCTTACCGTCGTGCTGGGCCTGCTGCAGTTCGTGCCACGCCTGCGGCAAGGCTCTCCGGGCGTGCATCGCTGGATTGGGCGGGTCTACCTGGTGGGGATGCTGGTGGCCTGCACGGGCGTGGTGGCCCTGTTGCTGACCTCGCCGGCGCCGGCGCCCATCCTCACCGGCTTTGCGATCACCGCACTGGCTTGGCTTGCCTCCGCGCTGGCCGGGCTGGTCGCCATCGGCAAGGGGCGGGTGGCTGTCCACCGCCGCTGGATGATCCGCAATTACCTGGTCACGCTGGCGCCGGTGCTGTTCCGTCTGTCGCTGCCGCTGGCGATCCGGCTGGGGGTGGTGCCGTCGCCGCAGGTGATTGGTGTGTTGCTGGTGGCCGCGTGGATGGTGCCGTGGCTGGTGTATGAGGCTTGCCGCCGCGCGACCGGGTGGATGGACGCTACGGTTCCGACCCGATAACAGACGGCGCGGTCAGGGGCGGTCGGCGTTGCCGCAGGCGATCCGTGTCATCGGAAAATCCACGGCCCTGGTGGTGCCATCCACGCTGCCTTCGATCCGGGCGAGCAGCCGCGTTTGGCCCTGGCGGGTGTAGATCACCCGCTGCGGGAAATCATGGCCGGGCTGTTCGAACGTCGCGCTAGTGTCGCTGATGCGCAGCAGGGGAAACACGGTCCGGTCCTGTCCGGCGGGCAGGGCGATGAAGGCCAGGCGTCCATCGGGAGCGTCCAGGTGGCGCAACTGCATGAACTCGAAGTCGACGGTCTTGCCGCCCTTGATGGTGCGGCCCACGCCCAGCAGGGTGCCGCCGGCCAGTGCGCTCCAGTGCTCGCCCGAGCCGGGCTCGCCGCCATCGCGCGCCCAGCAGCCTTCCAGCCAGGCCAGGTTGTCGATGTCCCGGGCGGCGGCGTGCGCGTTGCCCATCGACAGGGCGGAGACCAGCAGCAATCCCAATGCGCGGTACATGGTCGGCCTCACCTCGAGTGGATGTGGGGCAGCGTAGGCGCCCGGCGCAGGGCCGGCAACACCGATCTTGCGCAGTGGTGGCCGCATCCTCGCCCGGTATTGACGAGGCCGCCGGCATGCTGGGCCCGGGACTGAAATGGAGACCGCCATGCGTGCACTGCACATGTCGGCACAGGCAGGACAGCACCCCGTGCCCACGCCCGAACCCCAGCCACCGCCGGAGACAACGCCGGTGCCCGTAGAAACGCCCATGCCCGCCGATCCCTCGCCGCGCGAACCGCCCGGCGAGCTGCCACCGGCGCAGGATCCAGCGCCGCTCGATCCGCCGGTCGAAACACCGCCGGCGCAGGATCCACCGCCGACCGATCCGCCGATCGAGGCGCCGCCGGAACAACCGCCGCGCCCGGAATCCGCGCTCAGCCCTGCGACAGTTCGCTGATCAGCTGTTTGGCTTCGTCCAGCTCCTTCAGCGCCAGGCGCAGGCCGGCCTTCTTGGTCAGCACGGTGTGCTGCTCACCGTCGACCTCGATCACTTCCAGCTCGGCCTCGGAGGCGGCGCGGCCGGTGTTGATGCGCAGTTCGCGGGCACGGTTGCTGAGAAGCAGCACCTGGATGTCTTCCAGCAATTGCTTTTCCATTTCACTCTCCTTGCGGGCGTTGTTTTTGACCGCTGCAGGGTAACCCACCGACGGTGGCAGCCAGGCCTCGGCCAAGCTTGAACCGTTCAGTGTGTGCCGCCAGGGCGGCAGGACGGGGCGAGGTAGCTTTTTGCGAATGACTCATTTCCCCCCATCCACGCGCTCGTCTACGCGAGCAGGGCCGCCGGCGCGTTGCCCAATGCCGACCTGGAACGCATCCTGGTCGACGCCTCCATCCACAACCGGCAGCACGGTGTGACCGGCGTATTGCGGTATGACGGCGTCCGCTCCCTGTAATACCTCGAAGGCCTGCCGGTCGGGTTGGAGGCGGGTTTTGCACGTATCCAGGCGGCATCCAAGCACACCGGCATCCAGGTGCTGGTGCAGGGCGCGATCGCGCAGCGCCATTTCTGGAACTGGTCGATGGCCTGCCGCCATGCCGATGCCTTGCTGATCTAGCGCCTGGAAAGCGCGCGCTGGACCGAGCGCGCGCGCCCGCATCTGCTAGATGATGCCCAGGCCAACGAGGGGCTCCAGTTGCTCTCGACGTTCTGGAATGCCGATCCGCCTGCTGCGGTGTGAACATCGGTTGGGTGATCAAGGGTAGGGCAGTGCCGATCCTGCGGGGGGAGGCCTTGGCAACCGTGCGATAGCGCATGGCACGGAAGCAGCAACAGCTGGTGTTGGCTTCCCAGCCGGGACCTTCCGATGATCGAGCCGGCGCGCCATGCCGGCTCGATCAATCAACGGGCAGCCTCGTTTTTACTGGATCTCGACGGGATCGCGTCCAATGCGCACGCTATAGGCGACGAAGACCCAGCCCGCGCCGTGTCCGGTTGAAGGGGCTTCCCAGCGATACTCCCAGGATTGGGTCGACCCATCCGGAAGAATGCTCTCCACCTTGAGGATTTCGCCGGGTTGGCCGGTGTCCGGCAACCCGTTGGGTGGCATCGGAGCGTCCCCGGTTGCGGTGGCTCTTTGCACTGCGCGTGCGCCCTTTCCAACGGTCCTGCGTTCCAGGCGAACTTCAGCCTGGCCCTTTAGTGGAGCGTACTGGGGGCTGTGGAGGGCGATCCATTGGAGAATCCGGACGGCGTCCTGTTCTCCGGCCCGATACGTTTCATTGAGAACGACCACAGCAGTTCTTGTGTTCGTCGCAAGGGCAGGTTGCGTTGCAACCACTGTGCTGCCGGCGGCAATGCACAACACAGTTGCCAGAAGCATGACGTTCTTCATGATCCTTTGTCCTTATGTTTGGTGGTCTGGCAGTGGTTTCACTTCTTCCAGGTACACCAGTGCCGGGGTTCTTGGAGCGTCGCAGCGGTGGCGGGCAAGGTCCATGGCCAGTTGCGACGCATGCGTAGATATGTGATGGGCCGCTGATGTTTTCTGGGACATCGGCCCAGCTGTCTTCTGGGTGTGGTTGCCATTCATCCGAAAGCGCCTGGTCACGCATCGGAGCGCTGGCGGCGACGTGTCGCCGCGTGGACAGCTTGTGCTATCGCTGGGGTGGCCCCTGTTGCCGCGATACTGGATTGGTTGTGCCTCACATCACGGGTGTGATGTTGCAATCGCGCGTTGAACACGCGCAGCAAACAAGTGCATTGCGCGCTGCATACCTCACTGAACCGCGCGTTTTGCATGTCACGTGGACTTCATTGCCGATGCGGAAAAGTCGTTCCACACCAACTCGGGCAACACGCCCCACAGGAGCAACACGATGACCACCGAATCCACGACCGCGCACAGCTTGAACGACCTGATCCAGATCGCCCGCGATGGCAAGGACTTCTATACCGAGGCGGCAGGCAAGGTGAAGGACGCCGAGCTGTCGGCGCTGTTCACCCGCATCGCCGGGGTCAAGGAACAGATCGTGCGCTCGCTCAGCACCAGCGTGCTGGCCGCCGGCGGCACCCCGGCCGAGCACGGCACCGTGGTCGGTTCCATGCAGCAGTTCTACGGCAAGGTGCGCGCCACCCTGGGCGACACGCAGTACGGCTATGTGGCCGAGCTGGAAGAATCCGAAGACCGCCTGTTGAAGGCGTTCAAGGACACCCTGACCGACGCCGACACCTCCCCGGCTGCCCGCACCGAAGTGCAGCGCCTGCTGCCGCAGGTGCAGGAATGCCATGCGGTGATGCGTGAGCGCAAGCACGCGATGAAGCACTGAATGCGCTGACGCCGAGCGCGTCGCGTTGCCAGGCAGTCCCGGCCGGTCCGGGGCTGCCTGGTTTGAGTGGACCGCCTGGAGAGGTCAGGCACGCCGGCGTACGGGGGCAGGGGATTTGGTGCATACTCGATTGAAAGAACCGCTTGGATTCGCTATGGAACACATGCGTTGGCTGACGCTTCGTCTTAGCAACAATCAATCCATCGGACCGAAGGTTCTGTTGGACCTGTGGGCCAACGCCTGCGAGACCAACCAATCGTCGGTTACGCGCGAAACGCTGCCCGGAAAGTCCACGTCCTACGCGCTGCACGCGCCGACTTCGCTGGCCTACCCGAAGCGGGCCGAACTGCGCATGCGCAAGCTGCTGGAAGAAGCCGGTTACACCTTCACGCTGGGCTCGCTGGCCGACCGGCCGGCGCCGCAGCCGGTACGGTTCCGCTGATCAGCGCGGCGCAAGCGTGCGCCGCATGATGCGCACCGGGAAGCCACCGGCATGCTGGACCGATTCCAACGGCTCCCAGCCCAGCCGCCGGTACAGGCCGCCGTCATCGGCCTGCGTCTGCAGATAGACCTCACGCACGCCCAACGCCGCCGCACGCGCCATCAGGTCGTCGATCAGTAGCGCTGCCAAGCCCTGGCCACGGTGCGACGCCTGCACGTAGACCCCGCCCAGCCAGTGCTCGCGCTCGGGACGCTCGGTGCGTTCGTGGAATTTCAGTTGGGCCGCCGCCACCGGTTCGCCCTGGTCCATGGCGATCAGCAGCAGGGGCAGTTCGGCGTCATGCAGGAACACTTCCAGCCGCTGGCACTCGTCGGCCAGGCCGAGCCCGGGCACGTGCATGCCCCATTCGCTGAAATACCACTGCGCCACCACCGGCAGCAGGGCGGGGGCGTGGCTGAGCAGGGTGTGTTCGATGGTCATGGCGGTCCAGGGTCGGGGCGATAGTCGGCAGAGAGATGGACGGCGATCACCGCGCAGCGCATTCCATGCGGACAGGACGGGCTGGACTATAGCAGCGGCGGCCTGCCACGCCGCCGGATTGCGCCGCCGGCACGGCGCGCGCAGACTCGTGGTGACTCCCTGCTGCGCTCGATATCCACGTGCCCCTGTCCGCTGCCGCCTTCAACCTGCGCCGCTATGGCCGCTGTTCCAGCGTGGACCGGCACGACTTCGCGCAGTGGGTGCTGCCGGTGCAGGGCGAGCTGGCCTTCGAACTGGAAGGCCGCGGCGCACGCCTGGACCGGTGGCAGGGCGCGTTCGTGACGCATACGGCCAGGCATGCGCAGAGCGCACGCGATCAGGACCGGTTCCTGATCGTGGATTGCCCGGCCACGCTGCTCGACGATGACACGCTGCAGCGCCTGGATCGGCAGCCGGTGCTGGCATTGCCGGCGCCGGTGCGGGCGATGGCCCAGCGGGTCAGCGCGGGGATGCCGGCGCAGGTGGCGGCCGACACGGTGGCGCATGAACTGCCGGTGCTGCTGCACGCGTTCTCGCTGGCCGGCAGTGCCACCCGGCTGCAGGCGGTATGCGCGCAGATCGACGCTGCGCCGGGCCAGCCATGGCCGGTGGCGCGGATTGCCGCGCAGGTGGGGGTCAGCGGCAGCCGCGTGCACGCGTTGTTCGCCCAGGCATTCGGGCTCAGCCCGCTGGCCTGGCTCAGTGCCTGCCGCCTGCGCTGGGCGCGCGGGCAGCTGGCCAGCGGCGATCTGCCGATTGCGGCCATCGCCCAGCATGCCGGCTACTCCGAACAGAGCGCGCTGACCCGTGCACTGCGCCGCGAATGGGGCATGACCCCGGCCGATTACCGGCGCTGTCACCGGCAGTAGCCTGGGTCAAGATCGCCGGCCGCCAGTTGCCTACACTGGCGAATCTTTCCGCTGGCCGGGCCGCGCGTGCAATGAAACGATCGATGGGGGTGGGCATCGCCAACGGCATCGCCGCCGGTGCGTTGTGGGGCGTGGTGTTCCTGGCCCCGGCCATGCTCGACCGTTTCAGCGCGGTGCAACTGTCGGCCGGCCGTTACCTGGTGTACGGGTTGATCGCGGTCGTGTTGCTGGCGCCGCGTTGGCGGCAACTGCGCGGCAGTATCGGCAGGGCCGAATGGCGCGGCCTGCTGTGGTTGAGCCTGGCCGGCAACCTGGTGTATTTCGTGTTGCTGGCCACGGCGGTGCAGTGGGCCGGCGGCGCGGCGGCGTCGTTGATCGTGGGCCTGATACCGGTGGTGGTGACCCTGGCCGGGGTACGCGAAGACGGCGCGGTGCCGCTGCGTCGGCTGGCGCCGGCCTTGCTGCTGTGCCTGCTCGGGGTGGCGCTGGTCGGCTACGAAGCGGTGCAGGCCGGGCACGCCGCAGGTTCGGCCGGGCAGCGCCTGCTCGGCTTGCTGTGCGCGGTGGGGGCGTTGTTGTCGTGGGCGGTCTATTCGATCGGCAACAGCCGTTGGCTGGCGCGGCGCCCGGACCTGTCCGGCCACGACTGGTCGTTGTTGACCGGGCTTGCCACCGGCGCGCTGGCGCTGCTGTTGGTGCCCGGTGCGTTCATGGCCTCCGGCGCCAGCCACAGCGCGTCGGCATGGGGCGGGTTCTGGTTGGTCAGCGCCGGCGTGGCGGTGGTGGCCTCGGTGCTGGGCAATGCGTGCTGGAACCGCGCCAGCCGCCACCTGCCGCTGACCCTGACCGGGCAGATGATCGTGTTCGAAACCCTGTTCGCGCTGCTGTACGGGTTCGGTTGGCAGCAGCGCTGGCCGACACCGATGGAAACCGTGGCGATCCTCTGCCTGGTGTCCGGCGTGCTGCTGTGCGCGCATGCGCATCGGCCGCCGCGCGCGGTGGCCGAGCATGCCGGCTGATCGCCTGCGCTGGCTGGATGGTCTCATTGGCAACCTTTTTGTCGGCGTTGTCGGCCGATGCCGACCGCCGTCTTTTTGCGCTGCAACACTTGACAAGCCCCCGGCCACGTAGTTTTCTTGACCCATGGTCCTTGTTGCCGCCACCGCCGAACTGCTCGCCCCCGCTGCTGCGGGCGGTGCGGGCGTGTCGATCCGGAGCCGCGGTACCACCACCATTACCACCGTCACCACTGGCCTGGTGCGGCCCGTCGTCTTCGCGTAATTTCCGAAAACAACGGCCCCGCACCCGGAACAGGTTGCGGGGGAGCGCCTTCAACCTGAGCCGACGCGGGGCCTCGAATCGAGGTCTACATGTCTTCCGTCGCCGCTATTCCCGCTGTCGCTGAGTCCGCCGCCGCCCCTGCACCGCAGGCCGGCACCACCACGGTCGTGCACAAGTTCGGCGGTACTTCGGTGGCCGACGCCGAACGCTACCGCCATGTCGCGCAGTTGCTGCTGGCCCGCGATGAGGCGGTGCAGGTCACCGTGGTGTCGGCGATGAAGGGCGTCACCGATGCGCTGATCGCGCTGGTCGGGCTGGCTGCAGACGATGCCCCGCAGTGGCGCGAACACTGGCATGCGCTGCGCGCGCGCCATCGCGGTGCGGCGGTGGCCCTGCTCGGCGAACATGCCGGGGCAACCGTGGAATGGCTGGACGCGCGCTTTGACCACCTGGCCGAAATGCTCGGTGCGCTGGCGGTGATCGGCGAGTTGCCGGTTGAAGTACTGGACCGCGTGCAGGGCCTGGGCGAGGTGTATTCGGCGCAGTTGCTGGGCCAGTACCTGCAGAGCGTGGGCGAGGACTGCGCGGTGCTGGATGCGCGCGAGGTACTGGTGGTGGACCGCGGCGAGCTGGGCGTGGACGTGGACTGGGTGCAGAGCGCGCAGCGGCTGGCCGTGTGGCGCAAGGCGCACCCGGGCGCCCGGGTGGTCGCCACCGGGTTCGTCGCCCGCGACCGCCGCGACCGGATCACCACGCTGGGCCGCAACGGCAGCGACTATTCCGGGGCGATCTTCGCTGCCCTGTTCAATGCCGACGAACTGCATATCTGGACCGATGTCGACGGCGTGCTCTCGGCCGATCCGCGGGTGGTGCCCGAGGCGGTGCAGCTGGAGGCCCTGAGCTATGACGAGGCCTGCGAGCTGGCCTACTTCGGCGCCAAGGTCGTGCATCCGCAGACCATGTCGCCGGCGATCGAGCGCGGCCTGCCGATCATCATCCGCAACACCTTCCGCCCGGACCATCCCGGCACCCGGATCACCGCCGAGCGCACCGTATCCGGCCCGATCAAGGGCCTGACCCTGAGCCCGGACCTGGCCGTGCTGAACCTGGAAGGCACCGGCCTGATCGGCGTGCCGGGCACCGCCGAGCGGGTGTTCGCCGCGCTGCGCACTGCGCAGGTGTCGGTGGTGATGATTTCCCAGGGCTCCTCGGAGCACTCGATCTGCTGCGTGGTTAAACAGGCCGAGGCGGCGCGTGCGCGCGATGCGCTGCTGCACGCCTTCGCCCATGAACTCAGCCTGGGCCAGGTGCAGCGGGTGCAGCTCACCGGCAATGTCAGCGTGCTGGCGGCGGTGGGCGATGGCATGGCCGGGCAGCCGGGGGTGGCCGCGCGGCTGTTCCAGTCGCTGGGCCATGCCCAGGTCAATATCCTGGCGATCGCGCAGGGCTCCTCCGAACGCAATATCTCGGTGGCCGTCGACAGCGGCCATGCAATCAAGGCACTGCGCGCGGCGCACGCCGGTTTCTGGCTGTCGCCGCAGACCTTCTCGGTCGGGGTGATCGGCCCGGGCAACGTCGGTGCGGCGCTGCTGGCGCAGCTGCAGGCCGCGCAGGCCGGCTTGCTGGGCCGGGCCAATGTCGATCTGCGGCTGCGGGCGGTGGCCTCGCGCCAGCGCATGCTGCTGGACCAGCGCGGCGTGCAGGGCGACTGGCGCGCCGCGTTGGCCGCGCAGGGCCAGGCCACCGACCTGGAGCAGTTCACCGAACACCTGCTGTCGGCGCACCTGCCGCATGCGCTGATCATCGACTGCAGCGGCAGCGCGGCGGTGGCCGACCGCTACGCCGGCTGGCTGGCGGCCGGCATCCACGTGGTGACCCCGAACAAACAGGCCGGCGCCGGCCCGCTGCCGCGCTACCACGCCATCCGCGCCGCGGCCGCCGCCAGCGGTGCGCGCTTCCGCTATGAAGCCACGGTGGGGGCCGGGTTGCCGGTGATCACCACGCTGCGCGACCTGGTCGATACCGGCGATGACGTGCTGGCCATCGACGGCATCTTCTCCGGCACCCTGGCCTGGCTGTTCAACAAGTACGACGGCCAGGTACCGTTTTCTCAGCTGGTCGCCCAGGCGCGTGGCATGGGCTATACCGAGCCGGACCCGCGCGATGACCTGTCCGGCGTGGACGTGGCGCGCAAGCTGGTGATCCTGGCGCGCGAAGCCGGGCGCGACCTCAGCCTGGAACAGGTGCAGGTGGAAAGCCTGGTGCCCGAAGTGCTGCGCCAGGCCAGCGTGGAAGACTTCATGGCCGGGCTGGAGGGGATGGACGCCGCCTTCGCCGATCGGCTGGCCCAGGCCGATGCGCGCGGTGCGGTATTGCGCTATGTGGCGCGCCTGTCCGCCGATGCTGCCCAGGTCGGGCTGGTCGAACTGCCGCGCGGCCATGCCTTCGCCAACCTGCGGCTGACCGACAACGTAGTGCAGTTCACCACCGGCCGCTATTGCGACAACCCACTGGTGGTGCAGGGCCCGGGCGCGGGACCGGAGGTGACCGCCGCCGGTGTGTTCGCCGACGTGCTGCGGGTGGCGGTGGGCGAAGGGGCGCGGCTGTGAGCGTAGCCAACGGGCAGGCACGTGCGTTTTCGCCGGCTTCGGTGGGCAATGTGGCGGTGGGCTTCGATATCCTCGGCCATGCCCTGGCCGGGGTGGGCGATACCGTCACGGTGCGGCGCATCGATGCGCCGCAGGTACGCATCGCCGCCATCCGCGGCGCCGCGTTCGCCTTGCCGCTGCGCGCCGAAGACAACACCGCCGGGGTGGCCTTGATCGCGCTGCGGCAGGCATTGGCACTGCCGTACGGGTTCGAGGTGGAGATCGACAAGGGCATCGCGCTGGGCTCGGGCATGGGCGGTTCGGCGGCTTCGTGCGTGGCCGCGCTGGTGGCGGCCAATGCGCTGCTGGACGCGCCGCTGCCGCGCCAGGCGCTGTACCCGTTCGCGCTGGCCGGCGAGGCGGTGGCCAGCGGCGGCCGGCATGGCGACAATCTCGGCCCGATGCTGCTGGGCGGGCTGGTCCTGAGTACGGCCGAGCAGCTGGTGCCGATTCCACTGCCGGCAGCCTGGCACAGCCTGCTGGTGCACCCCGACGCGGTGCTGGAAACCCGGCGGGCCCGCGCCGCGCTGCAGGGCCACTACGCATTGCCCGAATTCGTCGCACAGAGCGCCAACCTGGCGCTGGTGCTCAGCGGCTGCTTCACCGGTGATGCCGCGCTGGTCCGCGCCGGCCTGCGCGACGTGCTTGTCGAGCCGCGCCGCGCCGGCCTGATCGCCGGCTTTGCCGCTGCGCGCGATGCCGCACTGGCGGCCGGCGCGATGGGCGCCAGCATTTCCGGCGCCGGCCCCAGCGTGTTCGCCTGGTTCGAGCACGCCGAGGCGGCCCACCACGCGCAGGCGGCGGTGCAGCGCGCCTTTGCCGAGGCCGGTTTCGACAGCCAGGCCTGGGTGTCGCCATTGAACGCGCCCGGCGCCTGCCTGCTGTGAATGCTGTGATCTTCCCTTTCTGCCAGGACCTGCGATGAATTTCGTTTCCACCCGCCATGCTTCGCCCGCTGTTTCACTGAGCCAGGCCATTGCCGCCGGGCTGGCACCCGACGGCGGCCTGTACGTTCCCCGGCTCCGCCCGCTGGCGCAGCCCTGGCAGCGGCAAGGCAGCCTGGCGCGCGATGCCGCTGCCGTGCTGGCGCCGTACTTCGCCGGTGATGCATTGGCCGGGGCGCTGCCGGCACTGTGCGCGCAGGCCTTCGATTTCCCCGCGCCGCTGCGCGCCTTGTCCAGCCCCGGCGACCATGTGCTGGAGTTGTTCCATGGGCCGACCGCCGCGTTCAAGGATTTTGGCGCGCGCTTCCTTGCCGCCAGCCTGGCACGGCTGCAGCGCGACCAGCGGCAGCCGCTGACGATCGTGGTGGCCACCTCCGGCGACACCGGTGCAGCGGTGGCGGCCGCCTTCCATCGCCAGCCCGGCATCCGGGTGGTGGTGCTCTATCCCGATGGCCGGGTATCGCCGCGGCAGGCGCACCAGCTGGGTTGCTTTGGCGACAACATCCGCACCCTGCGCGTGGCCGGCGCGTTCGATGATTGCCAGGCGATGGTCAAGCAGGCGCTGGGCGACCGCCAGTTGCAGGCGCAGGTGCCGTTGAGTTCGGCCAACAGCATCAGCCTGGGCCGCTGGCTGCCGCAGATGAGCTACTACGCGCATGCCGCGCTGGAACACCACGCCGCTACCGGCAATGTGCTGAACCTGGTGGTTCCCACCGGCAACCTGGGCAATGCGATGGCCGCCGTGCTGGCGCGGGCGATGGGCCTGCCGCTGGGCCGCATCGCGCTGGCGACCAATGCCAACGATGTGCTGCCGCGCTTTTTCGCCGGCGGCCAGTACCAGCCGCGCACCAGCGTGGCCACCGTGGCCAATGCGATGGACGTGGGCGCACCGAGCAACTTCGAGCGGCTGCGCTGGCTGTACGCCGACGACGATGCGGCCTTGCGTGCCGATTTCCGGGTGGAGGCGGTAGACGATGCGGCCATCGGCGAGCTTATTGCGCGGCGCTGGGCGCAGGCCGGTGAAGTGTTCTGCCCGCATACCGCCACGGCGGTGGCCTTGCTGGAGAAGCTGCGCGGCGAAGGCGTGCAGGGCGACTGGGCGGTGGCGGCGACCGCGCACCCGGCCAAGTTCGAGTCGGTGGTGGAGCCGTTGATCGGGCAGCCACTGGCGGTACCGGCGTCGCTGGAGGCGTTGTTGCAGCGCCCGGCCAGTGCGCAGGCCTGCGCGCCGGAGTATGGGGCGTTGCGTGAGGTGTTGCTGGAAGGCTAGGGGGCTATAACTTTTCTTGCTTCTTGTAGTGCCGGCCGTTGGCCGGATGCTGCTGCTTTTCCGCTTCGCGGAGAAGTTCAACTTCAAAAGCGTTTCGTGCCCCTTCGGGGCGCGAGTCACTTTCTTGCTCGTGCAAGAAAGTAACCAAAGAACACGCCCCCGTCCGCTCGCCGTCAGGCTACGCCTGCCGGTTCCCTGCGCTTCTCGCGTCGGCAAGGGACGGTGCGGAACTCGCTACGCTCAGACACCCGCACCTCTTCGCCCTTGCCGCCGCTGCGATGCTCGGCTCGCTCCAAGGGGGAGGTAGATCAAGATCGCGGGCAACAGCAACAGCAACAGCAACAGCAACAGCAACAGCAACAGCAACAGCAACAGCAACAGCAACAGCAACAGCAACAGCAACAGCAACAGCAACAGCAATTGCAGTGGCAGGAAGAGTGCCACCCTACGAGTAGAGGGTTGTGCCGCTCAGTACGTCTCGTCGGCCGACAGCAGGCGCAGGCCGTCTTCGTCGAGGATCTCGACGGTGTTCAGATGGGGCAGGGCGATCAGGCCCTGCTGGCGCAGCTTGGTGAAGGTGCGGCTGACCGTTTCCATGGTCAGGCCGAGATGGTCGGCGATGTCGCCGCGGCCCATCGGCAGGGTCACGCGCAGGCCGTTTTCGCCAAGGCGCGCCTGCCGTGCGGCCAGCCGCAGCAGGAAATCGGCCAGCTTCTCGGCCGGCTGCAGGCGGCCCAGCGACAGCGCCGCGTCGTGGGCGTCGTCCAGTTCCTGGCAGGCGCGCTGCAGCAGCTTGCGTTCCAGGTGCGGGAAGCGCGCGCGCAGGTCCTTCATCTGCGGCAGCGCCACCCGGCAGACCCGGCTGTCGGCGATCGCCTCGATGTCGTAGCGGTGGTGGTCGCTGCCGGTCAGGCCCAGGTAGTCGCCGGGCAGCACGAAGCCGCTGATCTGGCGGCGGCCGTCGGACAGGGTGCGGACCAGGCGCAATGCGCCGCCGGTCAAGGTATAGACATGTTGGCGCGGCTCGCCGGCACGGGCCAGGGTGGCGCCCAGCGGCAGCGGCAGCGATACGGTGACCCGTTCCAGCGCCTGTACCTCCTCCGGGGCCAGTGCCGAGCACACCGCCAGATGGCGGACCGAGCAGTGCAGGCAGTCGCGCAGCGGCGAGCAGCCCGGCGTGGCAGGGTCTTCAACGGCGGAGAGCGCGGTACCGGGGTGGGGCCGGGTCATGTCGAACCAGGGAGCGGGGCGTGCCCATGATACGCCATGCCGCCGTTTGCCCGGGCTGCACGCGCCATCGCGGTGGCGCGCCCGGCTGCGGCTAGAATATGCAACTGGCCCATTCCCCCGTTCCGCAGGAGTCCCGCAAGTGATCAAGCCCCGTACGCCGCCCGGCATCATGGAATTGCTGCCGCGCGAGCAGATCGCGTTCCAGCGCATGCTGGACGTCATCCGCCGCAACTACGAGCGGTTCGGGTTCCTGCCGGTGGAAACCCCGGTGTTCGAGCTGTCCGACGTGCTGCTGACCAAGTCCGGTGGCGAGACCGAGCGCCAGGTGTATTTCGTGCAGTCCACCGGCGCGCTGGCCAACGCCGCCGAGACCGGCGACAACGCGCTGCCCGAGCTGGCGCTGCGCTTCGACCTGACCGTGCCGCTGGCGCGTTACGTGGCCGAACACGAGCACGACCTGACCTTCCCGTTCCGCCGTTACCAGATGCAGCGGGTCTACCGTGGCGAGCGCGCCCAGCGCGGCCGCTTCCGCGAGTTCTACCAGTGCGACATCGATGTGATCGGCAAGGACACGCTGAGCACCCGCTATGACGCCGAGGTGCTGGCGGTGATCCACGCGGTGTTCGCCGAATTGCGCATCGGCGATTTCTCGGTGCAGTTGAACAACCGCAAGCTGCTGCGCGGCTTCTTCGAAAGCCTGGGCGTGGCCGATGGCGAGCGCCAGCTGGCGGTGCTGCGCGAAGTGGACAAACTGGACAAGCGCGGTGCCGACTACGTGCGCGACACGCTGGTGGGCGAAGGGTTTGCGATTCCGGCCGGGCAGGTCGAGCGGATCCTGGCGTTCGTGGCGGTGCGCTCGTCCAGCCACGCCGATGCGCTGGCGCAGCTGGATGCGTTGCTGGCCGATCCTGCCGCCAGCGACACCCTGAAGGTGGGCGTGGCCGAGCTGCGCGAAGTGCTGGAGCTGGTCAAGGCGCTGGGCGTGCCGGAGACCGCGTACTGCCTGAACTTCTCGATCGCGCGCGGCCTGGACTATTACACCGGCACCGTCTACGAGACCACGCTGACCGACCACCCGCAGATCGGTTCGATCTGTTCGGGCGGCCGCTACGAAGACCTGGCCAGTCATTACAGCAAGTCCAAACTGCCCGGCGTGGGTATTTCGATCGGGCTGACCCGGCTGTTCTGGCAGCTGCGCGAGGCCGGGCTGATTGCCGGTATCGAAGACAGCAGCGTGCACGCCCTGGTGGCGCTGATGGACGATGCCAGCCTGCCGCAATCGCTGGACATCGCCCGCCGCCTGCGCGCCGGTGGCATCAATGCCGAAGTGCAGATGGAGCCGAAGAAGATCGGCAAGCAGTTCCAGTACGCGGCCAAGGCGGGGATCCGCTTTGTGGTGCTGGCCGGTGAGGATGAACTGGCGCGTGGCGTGGTGGCGGTCAAGGACCTGCTGCGCGAGCAGCAGTTCGAAGTCTCCCGCGACGAGCTGGCCAGCGCCCTGCAGGTCGAGCTGGAACAGGCCAAGGTCATGCCGTGAAGCGGCTGAGGGTGGGGGCGCTGTTGGCGCTCCTGCTGGCCGGCTGCCAGAGCGATCTGTCGCTGCACAGCCGGCGGATCGGTCCGGGGCACTATCAGCTGGTGGCCGATCGTTGCCAGCTGGGCTACCGGGATGCGCAGCAGCGCAATCCGCTGGAGCTGGACCTGGAAGGCCTGGCCATGCAGAAATGCCGCGGCCGCGCCGGGCCGCTGGAGGCCCTGCAGCAGATTCCCAGCCGCAAGGGCAGCCTGTTCGGCGAGTGCCTGCGCAGCGGCGCCCTGCGCGCCGAGGTGCGCTGCCGGTAGGTACCGACCGTTGGCCGGTACGGACGGCCGGCGATTGCACCACACACCGCCAGGGATCGGCGGCAGATGCCCACTACGCCCCAACGCCCGCCCTGCGCGGGCGTTGTGCGTTTTCCCTGCCTGAACCGGGCCATCCCGCCTCCGGTGGCCGGTTTGACCCCGGGCCCAGGTTTGCGCTAATGTATTAGCACGCTATTACATTGATACAATGAAACTACGTCCGATCCCCCGCGAAAAAGATGCCCAGGCCGACCTGGCCTGCCTGGCCGAGGCCTTCGCCGCGCTGACCGGCGCCGGGCAGGTCACCGCCTTCCTGCGCGACCTGTGCACCCCGGCCGAGCTGGAGGCGCTGGCCGACCGCTGGAAGGTGGTGCCGCTGCTGCAACAGGGCGTGCCGTACCGCGAAATCCATGAATTGACCGGGGTCAGCGTGACCACCACCGGGCGCGTGGCGCGCTCGCTGGAACACGGCCACGGCGGCTATGCCGCCGCTGTTGCCGCCACCGCTACGCCCACGTCCGCCGAATCCAAGTAGAGACCCGCCCCATGAGTGCAACCCAGACCGCCCCGGCACGCGACCGGCTGCGTATCGCCATCCAGAAGAACGGGCGGCTGGCCGAGCCGGCGCGCAGCCTGCTGACCGCCTGCGGCCTGAGCTGGCGGCAGAGTCGCGACAAGCTGTTCTGCTACGGCGAATCGCTGCCGGTGGACCTGCTGCTGGTCCGCGACGACGACATCCCCGGGTTGATCGCCGACGGCGTCTGCGATTTCGGCATCGTCGGCCGCAACGAGCTGGACGAGCAGGGCGCCGCGCGCCGCCGGATCGGCCTGCCCGATGCCTACCAGGCGCTGCGCGGGCTCAACTTCGGCCAGTGCCGGCTGATGCTGGCCGTGCCCGAGGAATGGGAGTGGAGCGGGGTGGAACAACTGGCCGGCAAGCGCATCGCTACCAGCTACCCGGCGATCCTGGCCGACTGGCTGGCCGCGCGCGGGGTGGATGCCCAGGTGGTGGAACTGTCCGGCTCGGTGGAAATCGCGCCGCGGCTGGGGACCGCCGAGTTGATCTGCGACCTGGTCTCCAGCGGCGCCACCCTGGCGGCCAACCAGCTCAAGCCGGTGGAAACCCTGCTGGAAAGCGAGGCGGTGCTGGCCGGCCCGGTGCGCACCCCCGACGATGCCCGCGCCGGGCTGATGGCGATGCTGCTGCGCCGGCTCGATGGCGTGGTCAAGGTGCGCGACAGCAAGCTGTTGATGTTCCGCGCCGAGCGCGACCGGGTGTCCGAACTGTCCCGGCTGCTGCCCGATGCCGATCCGCTGGTGCAGCTGCCCGACGATGGCGGCCAGCCGCGCCTGCAGACCATGTGCCACGGCGCATTGACCTGGCAGCGGCTGGAAGACTTGGAGCGTGCCGGCGCGCAGGGCCTGATGGTGTTGAGCGTGGAGCGGTCGCTGGCATGAACGCACTGTCGATGAATGTCCAGCAGTGGTCCGGCCTGGACGCCGATGCCCAGGCGCAGGTGCTGCAGCGCCCGGTGCAGGCGGTGGCGGCACGCACCAGCGAGGCGGTGGCCGGCCTGATCGCGGCGGTGCGCGCCGATGGCGATGTCGCGCTGCGCGAAATCAGCCTGCGTTTCGATGGCGTGGCACCGGCCTCGTTCGAAGTGGATGAGGCCGAGTTCGCCGCCGCCGAACAGGCGGTGTCGGCCGAGCTGCGCCAGGCGATGGTCGATGCCGCCGCGCGCATCCGGGTATTCCACCAGGCCGGGATGAGCCAGGGCTATGCGGTCGAGACCGCGCCCGGGGTTCGTTGCGAACGCGTGGTGCGGCCGATCGGCCGGGTCGGCCTGTACGTGCCTGCCGGCAGTGCGCCGTTGCCCTCGACCGCCTTGATGCTGGGCGTGCCGGCACAGCTGGCCGGCTGCCGCGAAGTGGTGCTGTGCACCCCGCCGCGCAAGGATGGCAGCGCCGATCCGGCGGTGCTGGTGGCCGCGCGGCTGACCGGTGTGCACCGCGTGTTCAAGCTCGGCGGCGCCCAGGCGATTGCGGCGATGGCCTATGGCACCGACAGCGTGCCGGCCTGCGACAAACTGTTCGGCCCGGGCAACAGCTTCGTCACCGAGGCCAAGCAGCAGGTGGCGCGCGATGGTGCGGCGGCGATCGATATGCCGGCCGGTCCTTCGGAGGTGCTGGTGATTGCCGATGCCGGCGCCAACCCGGCCTTCGTCGCCGCCGACCTGCTGTCGCAGGCCGAGCACGGCCCCGATTCGCAGGTGCTGCTGCTGACCGATGACGCCGCGCTGCTGGCACAGGTGCAGGCGCAGGTGCAGGTGCAGCTGGCGCGGCTGTCGCGTGCGGCGATCGCCGCCCAGGCCCTGCAGGCCTCGCAGCTGATCCTGGTCGACTCGCTGGCGCAGGCATTCCAGATCAGCAACCGCTATGCGCCCGAACACCTGATCCTGGCCCTGCGCGCACCGCGCGACTGGCTGGCGCAGGTGGAAGCGGCCGGCTCGGTGTTCCTCGGCGACTACACCCCCGAAGCCCTGGGCGATTACTGCAGCGGCACCAACCACGTGCTGCCCACCGCCGGTGCCGCGCGCGCCTACAGCGGGGTCAGCGTGGCCAGTTTCCAGAACCTGATCAGCGTGCAGTCGGCCACCGCGCAGGGCATCGCCGCGATCGGCGGCTGCGCGCGCGTGCTGGCCCGTGCCGAAGGCCTGGATGCGCACGAAAACGCGGTGGCACTGCGCATGGAGGTGGCCGCATGAGCACGAACGAAACGGTATTGTCGCTGGTGCGCGCGGACCTGCGGGCGTTCGCCGGCTATTGCTCGGCGCGCAGCAGCGCGCTGGTGGGCGATGTCTGGCTCAATGCCAACGAGTCGGCCTGGGCCAATCCGGCCGACCACGACGGACGCGCCCGCCGCTATCCCGACCCGCAGCCGCCGGCCCTGCGCGCCCGCCTGGCCGGCCTGTATGGCTGCAGCCCCGAACAGCTGCTGATCGGCCGCGGCAGCGACGAGGCGATCGACCTGCTGGTGCGCGCCCTGTGCGTGCCCGGCCGCGATGCGGTGCTGGTGACCCCGCCGGTGTTCGGCATGTATGCGGTCTGCGCACGCCTGCAGAACGCGCCGCTGCTGGAAGTGCCGTTGCGCGAGGAGGGCGGCGCGCTCGGTGCCGACATCGACGCGGTGATCGCCGCTGCGCTGGCCGGCAACGCCAAGCTGGTGTTCCTGTGCTCGCCGTCCAATCCGGCCGGCAGCGTGATCGCGCTTGAGCAGATCCAGCGGGTGGCCACGGCGCTGCGGGGCAGGGCGCTGGTGGTGGTCGATGAAGCCTATGCCGAGTATTCGGCGCTGCCGTCGGCGGTATCGCTGCTGGCCAGCCACGACAATATCGCCGTGCTGCGCACGCTGTCCAAGGCCCATGCACTGGCCGCGGCGCGGATCGGCAGCCTGATCGCCAGCCCGGCGCTGATCCAGCTGCTGCGCCGCTGCCAGGCCCCGTACCCGATCCCCGGCCCGTGCGCCGAGCTGGCCCTGGCCGGGCTCAGCGACAGCAACCTGCAGCTCACCGCCGCGCGGGTGGCGCAGGTCAAGGCCGAGCGCAGCCGCGTGCAGCAGGGCCTGGCGGCCTTGCCGGGCGTGACCCGGGTGTATCCCTCGCACGGCAACTACCTGCTGGTGCGCTTTGCCGATGCGCAGTCCGCGTTCGAGGCGCTGCTGGCGGCGGGCGTGGTGGTGCGCGACCAGCGCGCCGCGCCGCAGCTGGACGACGCGTTGCGCATCACCATCGGCTGCCCGGCGGAGAACGACCGGGTGCTGGCCGCACTGGCGGCGCGGAGGGTGGCGGCATGACGCCCATCCTGTTCGTCGACCGCGACGGCACCCTGATCGAAGAGCCGGCCGATTTCCAGATCGACGCCTTCGAAAAGATCCGCTTCGTGCGCGATGTGATCCCGGCCATGCTCAAGCTGCGCGACGCCGGTTACCAGTTCGTGATCGTCAGCAACCAGGACGGGCTGGGCAGCGAAGGCTATCCGCAGGCCAGTTTCGATGGCCCCAACGACCTGATGCTGCAGATCTTCGCCAGCCAGGGCATCGTGTTCCGTGACGTGCTCATCGATGGCAGCTGGCCGCACGACAATGCGCCCACCCGCAAGCCGGGCATCGGCATGATGCTGCCCTACCTGCAGGATCGCAGCATCGACTGGGCGCGCTCGGCGATGGTCGGCGACCGCCCCACCGACATCCAGTTCGCCGAGAACATGAAGATCCGCGGTTTCCAGCTGCGCACCGAGCAGTTCGGTGGCCAGTGGGACTGGAACGCGATCGCCCACGAGCTGGCCGATGCGCCGCGCCGGGCCACCGTACAGCGCAACACCCGGGAGACCCGGATCCGGGTCGAGGTCGACCTGGACCAGGTGGCCGAACCGCAGACCCACACCGGGTTGCCGTTCTTCGACCACATGCTCGAACAGATCGGCAAGCACGGCGGCTTCGCGCTGCGGGTGCAGGCCGAGGGCGACCTGCACATCGATGAGCACCACACCATCGAAGACACCGGCCTGGCGTTGGGCCAGGCGCTGCGCGAGGCGCTGGGCGACAAGCGCGGGATCGGCCGCTACGGTTTCACCCTGCCGATGGACGAAACCCTGGCCAGCGCCGCGCTGGATTTCAGCGGACGCCCGTATTTCGTGTTCGAGGGCCAGTTCAAGCGCGAGCGGGTCGGCGACATGCCCACCGAACTGGTGCCGCACTTCTTCCGTTCGCTGTGCGATGCGGCCGGGCTCAACCTGCACCTGAGCGTGCGCGGCGACAACGACCACCACAAGGTCGAGGCCTGCTTCAAGGCGTTGGCGCGCGCACTGCGCCAGGCCCTGCCGCGCCAGGGCAGCGCACTGCCCAGCACCAAGGGGGCGCTGTGAGCGAGGTTGCGCTGATCGATGCCGGCGGTGCCAACCTGGGCTCGGTGCGCTATGCACTGGAGCGGCTAGGCGTGCAGGTGCGGCTGGTGCGCGATGCGCAGGGGCTGCGGGGCGCATCGCAGGTGATCCTGCCCGGCGTGGGCACCGCGCCACATGGCATGGCACGCCTGCATGCGCAGGGCCTGGTGCAGCCGCTGCGCGAACTGCAGGTGCCGCTGCTGGGCATCTGCCTGGGCATGCAACTGCTGTTCGAAGGTTCCGAGGAAGGCCATGTGGAATGCCTGGGCCTGTTGCCCGGGGTGGTGCGCCACCTGCACCCGGCCACCGGTATCCGGGTGCCGCACATGGGCTGGAACCGCCTGCTGCCGTTGCGGCCGTCGACCCTGCTGGACGGCGTGCCGGCGCGCGCCAGCGCCTATTTCGTGCACAGCTACGCCGCCCCGCTTGGCCAGCACACCGTGGCCGCCTGCGACCATGGCGGGCTGTTCGCCGCGGTGGTGCAGCAGGGCCGCTACAGCGGCGCGCAGTTCCACCCCGAGCGTTCAGCCGCCACCGGTGCGCAGATCCTGCGCAACTTCATCGAGAATCCCCCGACATGAGTTTCACCGTCTATCCCGCGCTGGACATCCGCCAGGGCAGCGTGGTGCGCCTGCTGCAGGGCGACTACGCCCAGCAGACCACCTATGGCGAGGACCCGCTGCCGCGTGCGCGGGCGTTCGCCGCGGCCGGGGCGAGCTGGATGCACCTGGTCGACCTGGACGCGGCGCGGGCGGGCGGTTATACCCTGGCGCCGCTGCTGTCTTCGATCGCGTCGCAGACCGGCCTGAAGGTGCAGACCGGCGGTGGCGTGCGCTCTCGCGATGATCTCGCCCGCATCCTCGAGGCAGGGGCCGCACGCGTGGTGGTCGGCTCGGTATCGGTGCGTGAGCCGGAAACGGTGATCGGCTGGTTGCGCGAGTTCGGCCCGGAACGGCTGACCATCGCCCTGGATGCCCGCCAGGCCGATGACGGTCGCTGGCGGTTGCCCGTGCATGGCTGGACCGAGACCGCCGAGGACACCCTGGACGTGCTGGCCCAGCGCTATGCCGAGGCCGGCATGCAGCACCTGCTGTGCACGGATATCGCCCGCGACGGCATGCTCTCCGGGCCGAACATCGATCTGTATCGGCACTTGGCACGCCTGCTGCCGGGCGTGGCGGTACAGGCCTCCGGCGGCGTGCGTGATGCCGATGACGTCGCCCAGGCCAAGGCCGTCGGCTGCGGCGGCGCGATCCTGGGCAAGGCGCTGCTGGAAGGACGCATGACCCTGGAAGGAGCGCTGGCATGCTGAGCCGCCGCCTGATCCCGTGCCTGGACGTGCGCGACGGCCGCGTGGTCAAGGGCGTGCGTTTCCGCGACCACGTGGACATGGGCGACATCGCCGAGCTGGCGCTGCGCTACCGCGACCAGGGCGCCGATGAGCTGGTGTTCTACGACATTGGCGCCAGCCCGGAAGGGCGTGCGGTGGATGTCGGCTGGATCGAGCGCATCGCGCGCCTGATCGACATTCCGTTCTGCGTGGCCGGCGGCATTTCCGACGTGGAGACCGCGCGCCGGGTGCTGCACGCCGGCGCCGACAAGATCTCGATCAACTCGCCGGCGCTGGGCCGTCCGCAGTTGATCGAGGAACTGGCCGATGCGTTCGGCGTGCAGTGCGTGGTGGTCGGCATCGATTCGGTGCGCGAGGCCGACGGCGAGTGGCGGGTGCGCCGTTTCAGCGGCGACCCGGACAAGACCCAGGCGGTGCCGTTGCGGACCCTGGACTGGCTGGTGCAGGCGCAGCGGCGCGGTGCCGGCGAGATCGTGCTGAACTGCATGGACAGCGACGGGGTGCGCCGCGGCTACGACGTGGCCCAGCTGCGCCAGGCGCGCGCCCTGTGCGGGGTGCCGCTGATTGCCTCCGGCGGTGCCGGCCAGATGCAGCACTTCGCCGATGTGTTCGACCAGGCCGACGTCGATGGCGCGCTGGCCGCCAGCGTCTTCCACAGCGGCGCCATCGCCATTCCCGCGCTCAAGCAGTTCCTGCGCGAGCAGCAGATCGAGGTTCGAGATGTCTATTGAGGTACTTCCGTCGCGCAAGGCGCTGGATGGTCTGGATTGGGACAAGGGTGGTGGCCTGCTGCCGGTGGTGGTGCAGGACGCCGATACGCTGGCGGTGCTGATGCTGGGCTATGCCAACGCCGAATCGCTGGAGATGACCCTGTCCACCGGCCACATGACCTTCTTCAGCCGCAGCAAACAGCGGCTGTGGACCAAGGGGGAGTCGTCGGGCAACGTGCTGGCGGTGGTCGCCGTGCGCGTGGACTGCGACAACGACACCCTGCTGGTCAGTGCCCGCCCGGCCGGCCCGACCTGCCATACCGGCAGCGACAGCTGCTTCGCGCGCGCGCCGGGCAACTTCCTGGGCCGGCTCGACGCGTTGGTGCACCAGCGCCAGCAGCAGCGCCCGGCGGGCAGCTACACCACCAGCCTGTTCGACGGCGGCACCCGCCGCATCGCGCAGAAGGTTGGCGAAGAAGGCGTGGAAACCGCGCTGGCCGGCGTGGTCCAGGACGATGCGGCCCTGCTGGGCGAATCGGCCGACCTGCTGTTCCACCTGATCGTGCTGCTGCGCGCCCGCGGTTTGTCGCTGGACGACGCGGTGGCGGTGCTGGCCGCACGTCACGCCTGATGACGCGCCAATAGCTTTGGCGACACGCTGTCGGGGACGGACGGCGAGGCCGGCAAGTTACGCCGTTTAACGCCGGTGAAACGCGCTGCAGGCGATGATAGGCGGCTGTTCCATCACCCACCCCGAACGGACCGACCCGATGACCCGCACTGCAACCTGGCTGGCCTGCCTGCTGTTGACCACCGCACCGGCCTGGGCCGCCGAGGTGACCGTAACCGGCAAGGTCTACCAGGAACGCGACGGCAAACCCGGGCGCGGCCCCACCGACCCGGGCCTGGCGGGGGTGCAGGTTTCCAACGGTGAGGTGATCGTGCGCACCGCCGCCGACGGCAGCTATGCGCTGCCGGTGCGCGAAGGCCGGACGGTGTTTGTGATCAAGCCCGACGAGTACCGGTTCCCGGCCGCCGGCAACGGCTTGCCGGCCTTCTGGCGGCATTACGCGCCGCAGGGCTCGCCGCGGCTGAAGTACGACGGCATCCATGCCACCGGCAGCAACGTGCGCAACTGGGATTTCGCGCTGGAACCGGCCAAGGGCAGCGAGGCGGCGCGCGCCGGCTTCGAGATGCTGGTGTTCTCCGATTCGCAGACCGCCAGCAAGCTGGACATCGACTACTACCAGCGCGCCATCGTCGAGCCGATCATCGGCAAGCACCCGGCGCGGCTGGGCACCACCCTGGGCGATATCGTCAACGACGACCTGGACCTGTACCCGGCGATCAACAAGGTCACCGCGCAGCTGCAGGTGCCGTGGTTCCACGTGCCGGGCAACCACGACCTGGACATGGACGCGGCCGGCGATGCCCATTCGCTGGACAGCTGGCGCGCGGTCTATGGCCCGGACACCTATGCGGTGGAGGAGGGCGGGGCCAGCTTCGTGTTCCTGGACGATGTGATCTACGACCCCACGGCCAAGCCCAACTATGTCGGCGGGCTGCGCGCGGACCAGCTCACCTTCCTGGGCAACTATCTCAAGGGCCTGCCGCGCGACCGGCTGGTGGTGCTGGGCATGCACATCCCGCTGTTCGATGCCGCGCCGGGCCGGCAAACCTTCCGCCACGCCGACCGCACGCGCCTGTTCGCCCTGCTCAAGGGTTTCCCCAACGTGCTGGTGCTCAGTGGCCACAGCCATACCCAGCAGCATTACTACCATGGCGCCGCCGAGGGCTGGCAGGGCGACAAGCCGCTGCACGAGTACAACGTCGGGGCGGCCTGTGGGGCGTTCTGGTCGGGGGTCAAGGACAGTAGCGGCATCCCCGACACGACCATGAGCGATGGCACCCCCAACGGCTATGCGCTGCTGTCGGTCAAGCCCGGTGGCGAGTACAGCCTGCGCTACTACGTAGCGCGCGCGCCGGATGACTACCAGATCGCGCTGCACGCCCCCAAGGTGCTGCGCAAGGGGGCCTACCCGGCCTGGGGCGTCTACGCCAATGTATTCATGGGCCAGGCCGATACGCGGGTGGAATACCGCGTGGACGATGGCGCATGGCAGACCATGAAGCGGGTCGAACAGCCGGACCCGCGCGTGCTGCAGGAAAACGTCGCCGACGACCAGGCCGACCGGCTGCGCGGCTATGACCGTTCGCCCGAGGCGACCCCGTCGCCGCACCTGTGGCGCGGCGCGCTGCCCACCGACCTGGCCGCCGGCGAACATCGGGTGGAGGTGCGCGCGGTGCATGCCGACGGCCCCACCGCCGCCGCCAGCACCAGTTACCGCCTGCAGGTGGGCAAGCCGTGAACGGCGTCCTGCCTGCGTTGCCGGTGGCGCATACGCCCCTGTACGGCACGGTCTGCTTTGCAAACCCCGGTCGATCGCCGAAAATCGCCGGGATTGATTCGATCCCAGCCAAGGCCTGCGAGTGAGCGTTGCGGTACCGTTTCCGGAACCTGTTCCGGCCCCTTCCGAGGCGACGCCCAACGCGGCGCCCGGCCTGGATTCCCGGCTTGAACCGCTGCTCGTCGCCGACGTCGGCGGCACCTTCGCGCGCCTGGCGCTGGCGCAGGTACGCGCCGGCCAGCCGCCCCGGCTCAGCGGCCTGCGCCATTACCGCTGCGCCGACTATCCCAGCCTGGCGGCGATCCTGGCCGATTTCATCGCCACCGCGGCGCTGCCGCTGGATACCGCGGTGGTGGCCATCGCCGGCGTGCTCGAGGGCGACCACCTGGTCAATACCAACCTGACCTGGCCGGTGTCGGTGGACGCCACCTGCCGCCAGGCCGGGCTGGCGTCGCTGGCGCTGATCAACGATTTCGAAGCAGTGGCCTACGCCATCGCGCACGTGGACGCCGACACCCTGGTGGCCTTGAACGGTGCGCCCTCCGACCAGCGCCGCTGGCCGGCGCTGGTGCTCGGCCCGGGCACCGGCCTGGGCGCGGCGCTGCGCTTTGCCGGCGGCCCGCAGCCGGTACTGGCCAGCGAGGCCGGGCATGCCGCGCTGACCGCCGGCAATGCACTGGAGCTGCAGGTCCTGGGCCGGATGCAGCAGCGCTGGGAGCACGTGGACAACGAGCGCATCCTGTCCGGCAGCGGCTTGATGAACCTCTACCCCAGCCTGTGCGAGCTGCGCGGGGTCACCCCGCACTGGTCGTCGCCTGAAGCACTGATCGCCGCCGCGCATGCCGGTGAGGATGCGCTGGCGGTGGAAACGCTGGAGGTGTTCTGCGCGTGGCTGGGCAGCCTGGCCGGCGATCTGGCGGTGACCTTCGGCGCCCGTTCGGTCTACCTGGCCGGTGGCATTCCCACCCGCATCGCCGCGTTCCTGCACGACGGCCGCTTCCGCGCGCGCTTCCTGGCCAAGGGGGTGATGGGCGAGGTATTGGCGCAGGTGCCGGTATGGCGGGTGGAGCATGGCGAGCTGGGCGTGATCGGTGCGGCGGTGTGGCATGCCGAGCACCGCGTCCGCATCGCCGCGTAAGCAAGTGCGCCCGACAGCGTGCCGGGCGCAGGCGGGAATCCATGCAGGGAGAAGACGCATGACCGATCGCAGGCAGTTCCTCCAGGCCGGTGCACTGGCCGCCGGGATGATGGCACTCCCGCGCGTGGGTGCGCAGGTGCAGGGCAGGGCGCGGGTGGTATCGACCTGGGACTTCGGCGTGGGCGCCAACCAGGCGGCATGGAAGGTGTTGTCCGCCGGCGGCACTGCGCTGGATGCGGTGGAAGCCGGTGCGCGCTGGGCCGAGAGCGAGCTGTGCAATCCCACCGTGGGGCGCTGCGGCAATCCCGACCGCGATGGCGTGCTCAGCCTGGATGCCAGCATCATGGCTGGCGACGGCCGCTGCGGTTCGGTGGCGGCGCTGGTCGACATCCTGCACCCGGTGTCGGTGGCGCGCCGGGTGATGGAACAGACCCCGCACGTGATGCTCGTCGGGCAGGGCGCCCAGCAGTTTGCCGTGCAGCAGGGCTTTGAACGGCAGAAGCTGCTGACCCCGGAAGCGGAGAAGGCCTGGCGCGAATGGCTGAAGACCGCGCAGTACACGCCGCAGATCAATGCCGAGCGCCGCGGCCGTCCCGGCGACAGCCGCAACCACGACACCCTGGGCATGCTGGCGGTGGATGCCAGCGGTGCGCTGGCCGGGGCCTGCACCACCAGTGGCATGGCCTGGAAGCTGCACGGGCGGGTGGGCGACAGCCCGATCATCGGTGCCGGCCTGTATGTCGACAACGAGGTCGGTGCGGCCACCGCTTCGGGCGTGGGCGAGGAAATGATCCGCAATGCGGCCGCGTTCCTGGTGGTGGAGCTGATGCGCCAGGGCCGCTCGCCCGCGCAGGCCTGCCGCGAGGCGATCGCGCGGGTGGTGCGCAAGCGGCCGGAGGCCAGCAAGACCCTGCAGGTGTGCTTCCTGGCGCTGGACAGGCACGGCGAAGTGGGCGCCTATGCGCTGCACCGCGGTTTCGTCTACGCGGTATGCGACAAGGGCCGCCAGGACGAGCTGCGCGATTCGGCCTCGGTCTACAGCAGCGGGCAGACCTGAGCATGCCGCGCCGGCTGTTGGAGATAGCGTCCAATTCGGTGGCCTCGGCATTGGCCGCGCAGGCCGGTGGGGCCGACCGGATCGAGTTGTTCGACAACCTGGCCGAAGGGGGTACCACCCCGTCATTTGGCAGCATCGCACTGGCCCGTGAGCAGCTGACGATTCCGCTGTTCGTGCTGATCCGGGCCCGTCCCGGTGATTTCCTGTACAGCGCCGGCGAGACGCAGATCATGCTGGGCGATATCGAGAACTGCCGGCAGCTGGGCTGCGACGGGGTGGTGATCGGCGCGCTGGATGCCGATGGCGGCATCGACATCGAACTGTGCCGTGAGCTGGTACGGGCGGCCGGCCCGATGCAGGTCACCTTCCACCGCGCCTTCGATGCCGCGCGCGATCTGCCGCAGGCGCTGGAGCAGGTGATCGCGCTGGGCTGCCAGCGGGTGTTGAGTTCGGGCGGGCAGGCCAGTGCTGAAGCGGGTGCGGACACGCTGGCCGCGCTGGTCGCGCAGGCCGGTGGACGCATCGGCGTGATGGCCGGGGCCGGGCTCAACGCCGGCAACATCGCCAGCGTGGCCGCGCGCAGTGGCTGCCATGAGCTGCATGCCTCGGCCAAGGCGACCCGGCAATCGACCATGCGCCACCGCAATCCGGCACTGCTTGGGTTGTCGCCGGACTGGACCGCCGCCGATGCGGCCGAAGTAGCCGCACTGCGCGCCGCGCTCGACGGGTAGCGATGGTGAGGGTACCTGCCGGGCGCTGGCCGGCAATCTCATGAATGCATCAAGCTAGAGCAGCGTCTTGCTTGTATGTGCGTGAGGAGGACGGGCAGCCCCATGCGGGACACGCACGTAAACCCCTCCTTGGGGGCTTGGCGAAAACATCCATGTTTTCGACAGTCCCGCATGGGGCTGCCCGTCCTCCTCCGGATACATTCGGAGGTGCGGACCGAAAAACCATTGGTGTTCTGGCCCCGTTTGACGTCTGGGATGAAATCGAGAACCTGGAGCCATACAGCAGGGTAGAGCCCGGTTCTGCGGCATTGCGGCCGCCGCAAGCAAAAAAAACGGCAGCCACCTGTACCAGCGCGGCTGCCGTGGAGGACCGTTAGCCCGCCTGCGGTGGCGGGCCGGTGCGGCTTAGAACTTCCAGGTCATGCCCATGTACAGCTGGCGGCCGGTGTAGCCGTTGGACAGCAGGCGGGCCTTGCTGTCGTTGCCCAGATAGATGCGCTGTTCGGACTTGGTGGCGTTGAGCACCGAGGCGGTCAGGGTCAGTGCCTCGGTGAAGTTGTAGGCCACGTTGAGGTCCAGCTGGTCGTAGGGTTCGGAGTACTGGGTCAACCCGTTGTTCAGGCCGCCGACCACTTCGCCGCGACGGTTGTAGGAAGCACGCGCCAGGAACTTCTGGTTCTCGTAGAACACGGTGAAGTTGGCCTGGTTCTTGGCGCTGCCGACCAGCGGCGAGGCGCCGATCTCCACGCCGTCCAGCACCACCGCCGCCAGGTTGGTGTCGTTGTAGGTGTAGTTGGCCTGGAAGCCCAGGCCAAAATCGAAGCTGTACTGCGCGTACAGCTCCACGCCCTGGGACACCCCGTCCTGGCCGTTGGCCTGGGTCTCGTACTTCTGCACCGTCACCGTCTGGCCGCCGACATTCATCTGCTGGTCGCGCACCACCGGCACGGTGAAGTTGTCCACGTTCTTGCGGAACAGGGCCAGGCCGGCCACCGCGCCGGGCTGGAAGTACCATTCCAGGCCGATGTCGAACTGGGTGGCCTCGAACGGCTGCAGGCCCTTGTTGCTGCCCGACCCGTACCAGCCGGGGGTGTCGGTGCCGCCGGCGACGCGACGATCGTTGCTGTATTCCTCGCTGACGTAGCGCAGCCCGCCGGGGTAGGCGATATCGGTGTAGCCCGGGCGGGCGATCACCTTGGAGGCCGCGCCGCGCAGCACCAGGTTGTCGGTGATGTCCCAGGCGATGTTGAAGCTGGGCAGGAAGTCGGTGTAGGTCTTCTCCAGCGAGGACAGCGCATAGATCTTGTCGCGGACCTGCGGATCGGGCAGGCGCACGAAGCCACCCTGGCAGCGCAGGCTGGGATCGGCGGCCGGGTCGTTGCAGCTCATCGGCGCGCCACTGGCGTTGTCGACGAAGTAATCGTTGAACCGCTCCACCGAATCGCTGGATTCGGCGAACTGCTTGGTCCGCACCACCCGCACCCCGACGTTGCCGCGCAGGCGCTCGGTGCGGAAGTTGGCCTGGAAGTAGCCAGAGAAGATCTTCTCCTCGACGTTGTAGACGAAGTCCTCTTCCTTGCGGCTGTGCGATCCGCCGTAGGTCTGGTTGAGGTAGTTGATGTAGGCCGGATAGTCCACGCCCGGAAACACGTTGGCGTTGAAGCCGCCGGTGATGTTGTTGATCGGGTTGGACAGGAAGAAGCCGGGCTGGGCGTTGCCGGCGGTCGGATCGCAGCCGGCCTGGTAGCGGTTGTTGTCGTAGTCGGCCGGGTCCAGGCCCTGGCACACCCAGTAGGTGTTGCCGGTATTGCGGTGCACCTTGCCGTCACGGTACTTGGTGCCGAACTGGATCGAGTCCAGCCAGCCGCTCTCGAACAGCTTGGTGACATCGGCCTGGAAGTAGTTCTGCTTGACCTCGGTCTGCATCCACGACGAGTCGGTGGAACCGGTGTCGACCTCGGCGATGCCGGCCATGATCTGGTCCTGCAGGTTCGGCGAGACGGTCAGCGACGGGGTGCCGGTCAAATCCCAGCCGGTGTAGCTGTTGCCGGACTGCCACACGCCGTCGACCTGGCGGCGCGGCTTGGCCGACATGCGGAAGTTCATCGACGGGCCACCTTCGGACCAGGTGCGCCCGCCGCTGAAGGACGCCTTCCACAGCGGGCTGATGTCCCAGTCCACGGTCAGGTCGGCGGTCTGCGACAGCGCCTTTTCCTTGCTGTAGCCACCGGTCAGCTGCGGGGTCGGGATGGTGCAGTCGTCCGGGCCCCAGCCGCCGGGCGGCAGGCCGGCCGCGGCGGCCTGTTCTTCGCTGCAGTAGTAGGTCTTGCCGGCCAGCTTTTCATACTGCGCACCGGTGACGATGCTGCCGCTGGGGTCGAAGTCCAGCCCGTTGAGCAAGCGGCCACCGGCCCAGTTGCCGTCCTGGTTGTAGCGGGCGATGTTCCACTCCGGCACCTTGAGCATGTTCTGGGTGTAGTCACCCTGCAGCTCGAAGCGGAAGTAGTTGGCGGTCAGGGTCAGGTTGTCCAGCGGCTTGAACTGGAAGGTCAGCTGGCCGCCCTTGCGCTCGCGCTCTTCTTCCTTGACGGCGAAGTTCACCGAGGTGGGCATGAAGAACTCGCTGTAGTTCTTCCCGGTCTGGTTGTTGAAACCCGACTGGCCCCACCAGTAGTGGATGCCATCCTGCGGCAGCAGGTTGCCGTGCGCATCGCGCGCATCGGTGCCGTTGCCGTACCACTGGTAGTCCTCGGTGGTCACTTCCATGGTGCGGCTGGTGCGTTTTTGCTGGGTGGCGCCGATGAGCACGCCGAACCGCTCGTCCTTGCTGTGCCAGGAGTACAGCGCCGACAGCTGCGGATCGACGTCGTGGCTGGTGTCCGAGGAGGTGCCTTCCACGGTGACGTAGCCGGAGTTGGTTTCCATCTCCAGCGGGCGGCGGGTGCGCAGGATCACCGTGCCGCCGATGCCGCCTTCGTCGATGCGCGCTTCCGGCGATTTGAACAACTCGGCGGTGGACAGCATGTTCGACGGCAGCAGGGTGTAGTTGAACGAACGCGAGGCTTCGTTGTTGGTTTCCGAGGAGGCGACGTAGTTGCCGTTCAACTGGGTCAGGGTCAGGTCCGGGGCCAGGCCGCGTACGCTCACGCTCTTGCCCTCACCACCGCTGCGGGTGATCACCACGCCGGGCACGCGCTGCAGCGCATCGGCGACGTTCTTGTCGGGGAACTTGCCAACATCCTCGGCGGTGATCACTTCGACCACGGCGTTGGCGTCGCGCTTCTGCTGCAGGCTCTTTTCGATGGAATAGCGGTAGCCGGTGACGGTGACGCTGTCCAGCGTGGTCGCCTCCGGTGAGGAGGCCGCCGTGGCGGGGGCCTGCTGCGCGAACGCGCCGGCCGGCAGCATCACCGCGGCCAAGGCAAATGCGATCGCGGCGGACAATGTGTCGCGGCCGTGCATGCGTGAAGTCTGTTTCATTCCACTCTCTCCCTTGGATTGAACCGGTGGCGGCTACTGGAAATTTGTATCGATCTAATTTTTGTGGCGGATCTGTTTCGAACGACGCTGTACGTTATGCATCCCGCATGCATTGGGCAGTCCCCCGGCTCCCACGCCCGGCAATCGTGACCGTTTGAAGTTGGATCGATCTAAACGATTGGCGCGGGATTTTTAGCACGGCCGGGCGGGACGCGCATGCTGCTGCGCAATATGCAGCCCCGGCGGACGTGGCCGGCGGGGCCGCGGCGGGCGCAATGCTGCGGCGCAGAATGCAACCGCGGAAAACCCCGTGCTCTACTTGTCCTGCGACTTGAATCGATCTAAATCCACCGAGGAGGGGGGTTGAGGGGTCTGCAGCCGGCGCAATGCCGCCGGCCCGGACCGCACGTCCCCACCGCCGCACCGTCACCGAGCCACAGGATCCTGCAATGCGCCGACTGCCGTCCGCCACCGCGCCCAAACCCGCCCGCCGCCCCCTGGCAGGCCTGGCCTGCCTGCTGGCGCTGTCGTTCGCCCCGCTGCTGCAGGCCGCCGCGCCCGCCGCGCTGGAACGGGAGGTCAATACCTTCATCGGCAGCAAGGACGACGGCAACACCTTTCCCGGCGCCTCGGCCCCGTTCGGCCTGATCCAGGTCAGCCCGATCGGCGAGCATTACGCCGGCTGGCGCTATGACGACCCGAAGATCCGCGGGTTCGGCCATTCCTTCCTGTCCGGCGCCGGCTGCTGGGAGCAGGGCGGCCAGGTCTCGGTGCTGCCGGTGACCGGCAGCATCGGCTCCGGTGGCGATTTCGATACCGACGATGCCAAGAGTTTCGACCACAAGCGCTACGCCTCGGCCTATACCCATGAGGGTGAAGTCGGCCAGGCCGGTTACTACAAGGTGCGCCTGACCAATTATGGCGGCATCGACGCCGAAGCCACCGCACGCACCCGCGCGGCGGCCGAGCGCTACACCTTCCCGGCCGAGGCCGGCACCGGCCATGTGCTGGTCAACCTCGGCCAGGCCAATGAACGCCATACGGTGATCGGCAGCGTGGTCGATGTGGTCGGCGACCGCGTGGTGGAAGGCAAGCTGGTCACCAAGAGTTTCTGCGG
This sequence comes from Stenotrophomonas sp. KH_029, assembly GCF_057839765.1. Classification (NCBI taxonomy): domain Bacteria; kingdom Pseudomonadati; phylum Pseudomonadota; class Gammaproteobacteria; order Lysobacterales; family Lysobacteraceae; genus Stenotrophomonas; species Stenotrophomonas sp. KH_029. The sequence continues at coordinate 1,875,154 of NZ_CM174498.1, forward strand.
CGGCCACCAGTACACCACCTGGTTCCGGATCGAATTCGACCGTCCGTTCCAGGCCTTCGGCACCTGGGGCGAGGGCGGCGGGCTGCCCGGCGCGCGGCATGGCATGGAAGGCGAACTCAAGCCCAGCGGCGCCTGGCTCAGTTTCGACCTGGGCAAGGGCCGCGCAGTGACCGCGGTCAGCGCGATCTCGCATGTGGATGCGGACGGCGCGCGCGCCAACCTGCGCAGCGACGGCATGGCCGGTGGCCGGCTGCTCGGCTTCGAGCGCATGCGCCTGCTGGCCCAGCAGCAGTGGCGACAGGAACTGGCCGCGGTGAAGGTGCAGGGCGGCAGCAGCGATGACCGCACCGTGCTGTATACCGCGCTGTACCACGCACTGCTGCAGCCGCTGACCGGCAGCGATGCCGACGGCCGCTACCGCGGCTACGACGATGCCATCCACCGCGCCGACGGCTGGACCTACTACGAGTACTTCTCGCTGTGGGACACCTACCGTGCGCAGAACCAATGGCTGGCACTGACCAAGCCGGAGGTCGCCCGCGATATCGGCCGCAGCTTGCTGGCCATCGACGAGCAGGGCGGCTGGCTGCCGCGCTGGGGCTATGCCAGCTTTGAAACCAATGTCATGACCGGCGACCCGGTGACCCCGTTCCTGGTCGACCTGTGGCGCTTTGGCGCGCTGGAAGGCCGCCAGGCGCAGGCCTACGCGGCATTACGCCGGAACGCGTTCGGCACGCCGCCGATGAACTCGCGCCATGCCGGCCGCTCGGGCAACCCCAGTTACCTGGCCAATGGCTTTGTGCAGTACGACCGCGCGTTCCCGTCCAAGGGCATGGACGTGGACCCGCACCATGGCGGTTCGGCCACCCTGGAATACGCGCTGGCCGACTGCGCGCTGGCGCAGATGGCCGATGGGCTGGGCCATGCCGACGATGCCGCGCTGCTGCGCCAGCGCGGGCGCAACTGGCAGAAGGTCTGGGACCCGCAGGTACGCGATGAACAGAGCGGCTTTGCCGGCTTCCCGCGGCCGCGGATGGAAGACGGCAACTGGTATGTGCCTGCCGATGGCAAGTACAGCCCACGGTCGCACCATGGCTTCCATGAAGGCACCGCCTGGCAGTACCAGTGGCTGGTGCAGCAGGACGTGCCCGGGCTGGTGGCGGCCATGCACGGCCGCGAGCAGGCCGCGCGCCGGCTGGATACGTTCTTCGCCTATGACGCGCTGGTGCAGGCACCGTTGACCGCCGCGCGCAAGGAGTGGGTGGTCGGGCCGTACAGCTACTACAACCAGTACCGCTACAACCCCAACAACGAACCGGACCTGCATGCGCCGTGGATGTACACCCTGATCGGCCAGCCGTGGAAGACCGCCACCGTGCTGCGCGCGGCCCAGCAGTTGTTCACCAATGCGCCCAACGGGGTCACCGGCAACGATGACCTGGGCACGATGTCGGCCTGGTATCTGTTCAGTGCGCTGGGCTTCTACCCGGCGGTGCCGGGCAGTGGCCAGTTCCTGCTGCATACCCCGCGCTTTGCGCGTGCCGAGGTGGCGCTGGGCCAGGGCCGCCGCCTGGCCCTGAGCGCCGCGGGCGCAGACGGCCGCCAGTTGCAGTACATCCAGGGCGTGCAGGTCGACGGCGCGGCGCATGCGCCGGTGTGGCTGGACTGGGCGCGTCTGCGCCGGGGCGGCACGATCGATTTCGCGCTGGGCAGCCAGCCCCCGCGCGGTGGCTGGGGCACCGGCGTGGATGCGTTGCCGGTGTCCTATTGCGCCACCCCGGGCGCGGCGCTGGAATGAATTGCGGCCGCCGCTGGCGGTGGCCGGGGCCGGTCGGCCCCGACCGCCGGCACGGGCGTGGTCCGCAGTGGGATGCGATCGTTTAGGCTTGCACCACCCCAGGAGTCCCGCGACAGGATGAAAGACAAGGACACTTCCAGCGCCAAAGGCAGCCGTGCGGTGACCGTGACCGATATCGCCGATGCGATCGGCGTATCGCGCGCGACCGTTTCGCTGGTGCTGCGCGGCAGCCCGCTGGTCAATGTCGACACCCGTGCGCGGGTGGAGGCCGAGCTGCGGCGGCAGCGCTATGTCTACAACCGTGGCGCGGCCAACCTGCGCCGGCGTACTTCCTCCAGCGTGGCGCTGGTGATCAACGACCTGTCCAACCCGTTCTTCGCCGAGTTCGCCTCGGGCGTGGACGAAGCGCTGGGCGGCAAGGGCTTTGTGACCCTGCTGGGCAGCACCGGCGAATCGCCGCAGCGCCAGCAGGCGGTGCTGACCACGTTGATGGAACACATGCCGGCCGGGCTGATCCTGTCACCGGCCGAAGGCAGCGATACCGCCCAGCTGCGCCAGGTGCTCGGCCATGCCAACGTGCTGCTGTTCAACCGGGAACTGCCCGGCGCCGACTGGGATTTTTTGACCCTGGACAACCAGCAGGGCGCCTACCTGGCCACCCGCCACCTGATCGAGCGCGGCCACCGGCGCATCGCCTTCTTCGGCGGCCATGCCGCATCCAGCTCCTGCCACCAGCGCCGCAGCGGCTATGCCCAGGCCCTGCAGGAAGCCGGCATCGCGGTACAGCCGCCATGGTTGATCGAGTCGGCGCCCAGCCGCCTGGATGCGGCCGCACGCAGCGGCGAGCTGTTCCTGGAAGCGGTCGCGCCCACCGCAGCGGTCTGCTACAACGACAGCGTCGCGCTGGGGCTGATGCTTGGCCTGGCCTCGCGCGGGGTGCAACCGGGCCGCGACTTCGCCGTCACCGGCTTCGACGATATCTCCGAGGCCGCCGTGGCGCTGCCGCCGTTGACCACGGTGACGGTCAACCCGCGCGAGCGCGGACGGCAGGCCGCCGAACTGCTGCTGCAACGACTCGACCACCCCGATGCCGCGCCACAGCGTACTGTGGCACCGGTCCAGCTGCGTATCCGCGACAGCAGTGGCCCGGCCACCGCCTGATCGCGTTCCCCCCTTTACCTTTCCGCGCAATGAGGCGCGTACCGAATGCCCATTTCCCCAACCCCCCGCATGCCGACCCCGTCCTCGTCCGCGCCGGTGATGAACACGCGCATGGCCCTGGCCGTGGCCACCACGATCTTCTTCATGTGGGGGTTTCTGACCTGCCTCAACGACATCCTGATCCCGCACCTGAAGGCGGTGTTCGAACTGAACTACGCCAAGGCGATGCTGGTCCAGTTCACCTTCTTCGGGGCGTACTTCCTGATGTCGCTGCCGGCCGGCCGGCTGGTGGCGCACCTGGGCTACAAGAAGGGCATCGTGGCCGGCCTGGCCATCGCCGCGGTCGGCGCGCTGGGCTTCTGGCCGGCGGCCGAACTGCGCGTGTATGAAGCCTTCCTCGGCGCGCTGTTCGTGCTGGCCACCGGCATCACCGTGCTGCAGGTGGCGGCCAACCCATACGTGGCCCTGCTGGGCCCCGAGCAGACCGCTTCGAGCCGGCTGACCCTGGCCCAGGCGCTGAACTCGCTGGGTACCGCGATCGCGCCGATCTTCGGCGGCCTGCTGATCCTGGGCAATACGGTCAAAAGTGCCGACGAACTGGCGGTGCTGCCGGCCGCCGAGCAGATCGCCTACCGCGTGCAGGAAGCGCAGTCGGTGCAGGGCCCCTACGTGGGCCTGGCCATTGCGCTGGCGCTGCTGGCGGTGTTCGTCTACCTGTTCCGCCTGCCGGCGCTGACCGAAACCACCGAACAGGGCGACAGCGGCAGGCACACCCTGCTCGATGCGCTGCGCCACAGGCACGTACTGTTCGGCGTGCTGGCGATCTTCTTCTACGTGGGCGCGGAAGTGTCGATCGGCAGCTTCCTGGTCAACTACCTGTCGATGCCGTCCATCGGCGGCTTCACCGAACAGCAGGCCACCCATTACTTGTCTGCGTACTGGACGATGGCGATGATCGGCCGCTTTGCCGGTTCGGCGATCATGACCCGGTTCTCCCCGCGCCTGCTGCTGACCCTGTTTGCCAGCATGAACGTGGCGCTGCTGGCGCTGACCATGCTCAGCCAGGGCCAGGTGGCGCTGTACTCGGTGGTGGCGATCGGCCTGTTCAACTCGATCATGTTCCCCACCATCTTCGCGCTCAGCATCGAACGCCTGGGGCCGCTGACCAACAAGGCTTCCAGCCTGTTGATCATGGCCATCGTCGGCGGCGCGGTGGTGCCGTACCTGCAGGGCCTGCTGGCCGACCGCATCGGCCTGCAGGAGTCCTTCATCCTGCCGTTGGTCTGCTACGCCTACATCCTCTACTACGGTCTGTCGGGTTCGCGCCCGAGCGCCGCATTCCGCCCGGAAAGCTGAGCCAAAATGTCCAAGATTGTCTGTTTCGGCGAGATTTTGATCGATCTACTCGCCCAGCCGCCGGCCTCGCCGGATACCCCGCGCGCGTTCCTGCAGTATGCCGGCGGCGCCCCGGCCAATGTCGCGGTGGCTGCCGCGCGGCTGGGTGCCGACACCCATTTCGCTGGCATGCTCGGCCAGGACATGTTCGGCGACTTCCTCGCCGACAGCCTGGCCGGCGCCGGGGTGGCCACCGACTGCATCGTGCGCACCGACGCGGCCAAGACCGCGCTGGCGTTCGTCGCGCTGGACGCGCAGGGCGAGCGCAGTTTCAGCTTCTACCGGCCGCCGGCGGCGGACCTGCTGTTCCGCAGCGGGCACTTCCACCCCAACTGCTTTGCCGGCACGCGCAGCTTCCATGTGTGTTCCAACAGCCTGACCGAGGCGGAGATCGCCGAGGCCACGCTGGACGGCATGCGCCGCGCGCGCGAGGCCGGGGCGATGGTCAGCATCGACCTCAACCTGCGCCCGGCGCTGTGGCCGGCCGGTGTCGATCCGCTGCCGCGGCTGTGGGAAGCGCTGTCGCTGGCCGACCTGGTCAAGCTCTCGCGCGAAGAACTGGACTACCTGGCCGCCGCGCAGGACGGCGGCAATGATGCGGTCATCGCGCGGCTGCTGGCGGCCCGGGCGCAGGCGGTGGTGGTCACCGATGGTGCCGCGCCGATCCACTGGCGCACCCGCCATGGGCAGGGCGTGCTCACCGGCTTCCGGGTGCAGACCGTGGATTCCACCGCCGCCGGCGATGCGTTCGTCGGTGGCCTGCTGTTCGGGATCGGCGAGCGCGGCGGTGACGGTAGCGCCTTCGCCGGCTTCTGCCAGGACCCGGCCGCCCTTGCCGGTGCGATCCGTTTCGGCGCCGCCGTCGGTGCGCTGGCGGTGACCCGCAAGGGCGCCTTCGCCGCGATGCCCAGCCTCGATGAAGTCCAGCAACTGCTGCAGCAACAACAGGATGACGCCGCATGACCACGCCGGTTCCGCCCAGCCCCGACTTCCGTTCGCCCGCGTTCCTGCGCGCGCATATCGCGCAGACCATGGCGTTCTACCAGCCGCACGAAATCGACCCCAAGGGCGGTTTCTTCCACTACTACCGTGACGACGGCAGCGTCTACGACGCCGGCCACCGCCACCTGGTGAGCAGTACCCGTTTCGTGTTCAACCATGCCATGGCCTACCGCGAGTTCGGCAAGCCCGAAGACCTGGCTGCGGTGGTGCACGGGGTGGACTACCTGCGCCAGGTACACCGCAACCCGACCACCGGCGGTTACGCCTGGACCCTGCGCGATGGCGTGGTCGAAGATGCCACCAACCACTGCTACGGCGTGGCCTTCGTGCTGCTGGCCTACAGCTGCGCGCTCAAGGCCGGGATCGGTGAGGCGCGTGCGTGGATGGACGAAACCTGGCAGCTGCTGGAGACGCGCTTCTGGGAACCGGCGTTCGGCCTGTACAAGGACGAAGCCGACGCGCAATGGAACTTCAGCGACTACCGCGGCCAGAACGCCAACATGCACATGTGCGAGGCGATGCTGGCCGCGTTCGAGGCCAGCGGTGAGCAGCGTTATCTCGATCGTGCGCTGCTGCTGGCCGACCACATGACCCGCCGCCAGGCGGCGCAGGGCGACGGCCTGGTCTGGGAGCACTACGACCGGCAGTGGCAGATCGACTGGGACTACAACCGCGACAACCCCAAGCACCTGTTCCGTCCGTGGGGGTTCCAGCCCGGCCACCAGACCGAGTGGGCCAAACTGCTGCTGATCCTGGACCGCCATGTACAGGCCGACTGGCTGGTGCCGACCGCGCGGCATCTGTTCGATGTGGCGGTGGAGCGCAGCTGGGACGCCGCGCGTGGCGGGCTGTATTACGGCTTCGCGCCCGATGGCAGCGTCTGCGATGACGACAAGTATTTCTGGGTGCAGGCCGAATCGCTGGCCACCGCCGCGCTGCTGGCCAAGCGCACCGGCGATGCCGTGTACTGGGACTGGTACGACAAGCTCTGGGGCTACGCCTGGCAGCACATGATCGACCACCGCCATGGCGCCTGGTATCGCATCCTGGACGCGGACAACCGCAAGTACAGCGACGAGAAGAGCCCGGCCGGCAAGACCGATTACCACACCATGGGCGCGTGCTACGAAGTGCTCAACGTGGTGCGCTGAGCGCGGCTGCTTTGCTGGCTTGATGACGTTGCCGGCCAATGGCCGGCCCAACCCGGGGGTAGGCATGGGCATGCACTGTCGTTTCCGTTCGATGGCCTGGCTGCTGGTGCTGCTGGCAGCGTGGGCGCTGCCGCTGGCCGCCGCGCCGCTGCAGGCGCAGTGGCAGTTCCGGCTGCTGCCCGGCGATGCGCACGGCGCGGCGCACCCGGGCCTGCAGCAGTGGCGTCCGGCGCAGGTGCCGGGCGCGGTGCATACCGACCTGCTGGCCCAGGGACTGATCCCCGACCCCTACGTGGGCGCACCGGAGGCGGGCCTGCAGTGGATCGGCCTGGCCGATTGGGAATACCGCGCACGCTTCGACGTGGACGCGGCCACCCTGGCGCGCGCGCATGCCGAGCTGGCTTTCGAGGGGCTGGACACCTTCGCCACCGTCACCCTCAACGGCCAGCCGCTGCTGCAGGCCGACAACAGCCACCGCACCTGGCGTGCTCGGGTGGACGGCAGGCTGCGCGCCACCGGCAATGAACTGCACATCGTGCTGCGCTCGCCGATATCCACACTGCTACCCGGCGTGCAGGCAATGCCGCACAAGATTGCCGGCAATTACCCCTCGCCGTATGGCGATGAACCCAAAGACGCCATGGTGGGCAATTTCGTGCGCAAGCCCGGCTATCACTTCGGTTGGGATTGGGGCCCGCGTTACGTGACCGCCGGCATCTGGCGGCCGGTGCGGCTGGAAAGCTGGGATGCCCAGCGGCTTACCGCGCTGGCCGTGCATACCCGTGCCCTGGATGCGGCCAAGGCGGAGCTTGAGATCGCCGTCGAGGTGGAGAGCGCGGCGGTGGGCTCGGCGGCGCTGCAGGTGGAGGTGCTGGACCCGGACGGCAGGCGCGTGGCGCGCATCGACCGCAAGGCCTTGCTCAAGGCTGGTGTCAGCACCGTCGCGGTTCCGGTCGCGCTGCAGCCGCCGCGGCGCTGGTGGCCGGCCGGGCAGGGCGAGCAGGCGCGTTACACCGTGCGGGCCACGCTGGGGCCGGACGCCGCTGCGGCCGGTCGCATCGAGCAGCGCATCGAGCAGCGAATCGGCCTGCGCACGGTGGAGCTGCGCCGCGAGGTGGACCGCGCCGGCGGGCAGGGCTTCGCCTTCGTGATCAACGGCGTGCCGATCTTCGCCAAGGGCGCCAACGTGATTCCGTTCGACATGTTCCCGGCGCGCGTGGACGAGGCGCGGATCCGGCGCGAGCTGACCGCGGCGCGCGATGCCAACATGAACATGCTGCGCAACTGGGGCGGTGGTTACTACGAAGATGATGTGTTCTTCGACATCGCCGACGAGCTGGGCCTGCTGGTCTGGCAGGACTTCATGTTCGGGGGCGGCATGCAGCCCGGCTACGATCCGGCGTTCCGCGCGAACGTGGTCGACGAAGCGCGCGACAACGTGCGGCGCCTGCGCCATCACCCCAGCGTGGTGCTGTGGTGCGGCAACAACGAAGAAGAGACCGCGTGGAAGGACTGGGGCCACGGCCGTGACCTGACGGCGGCCGATCCTGTGTTCGCCGCGAAGGTCTGGCAGGGCTACGTCGACCTGTTCGGCAACGACCTGCGCCAGGTGGTGGCCGAGGAGGGCCTGGGCGTGCCGTACTGGTCGAGTTCGCCGGGCAACGATCTGGACGAAAAGGCCAACGATTCCACCCGCGGCGACAAGCACTACTGGCAGGTGTGGGGCAATCCGGCGCTGCCGGTGAGTGCCTACCTGGGCGAAACGCCGCGCTTCATGTCCGAATACGGCCTGCAGGCCTGGCCGCTGCTGCGCACCCTGGAGGGCATCATCCCCGGTGCCGAGCAGCGCGTGGACAGCGCCACGGTGCGCGCGCACCAGAAGTTCATGGCAGGCGAGGGCAACCAGCGCCTGCTCAAGTACATCGAAGAGGAGTACGGCACGCCCCGCGACTTTCCGGCCTTCGTCTACCTGAGTCAGGTGATGCAGGCCGACGGTATCCAGCTGGCCGCGCTGCACCACCGCGCCTCGCGCCCGTACACGATGGGTTCGCTGTACTGGCAGCTCAACGATGTGTGGCCGGGCGCATCGTGGTCGAGCATCGATTACGCCGGGCGCTGGAAGGCGCTGCATTTCCGCGCCAAACGGTTCTTCGCCGACCAGGCGGTAGCGGCATTGCGCGACAAAGGGGTGACCCGGGTCAGTCTGCTCAATGACCGTCAACAGGGTCTGCAGGCAACGTGGCGGTTGCGCGTAATCGATCTCGACGGCACGTTGCGCAGTACACGGAAACACCGCGTGGCGTTGCCGCCGCTATCGGCGCTGGAGGTGGGGCGATTTGCCGATGCGGACCTGTTGAACGGCGCCGACCCGACCCGCACGGTGGCGGTGGCCGAGCTGCTGGATGGCGAGAAGCTGCTGTCGCGGCAGGTCGTGTATTTCGTGCCGGCCAAGGCACTGGCGCTGGCGCCGGCGAACATCGACAGCGCGCTGCATGCCGATGGCGACGGCTACGTGCTGACGCTGCGTTCGCCCACGCTGGTGCGTGCGCTGTGGATCGGCTTCGATGGATTGGATGCCACGCTCGACGACAACGCGCTGGACCTGCTGCCGGGAGAGACAATGACGATCCGGCTGCGCGCGGATGCAGACCTGGCCACGCTTCAGAGGGCGCTGAGGCTCACCTCGTTGGTCGATACAACCGCCGCCCTGTAGCGGCGGGAGCTGGCCCGCGCGTGCGGTGCTTGGGCTATTCTCCAACGTATCGTTGACTAGGCCACGCACGTGTTTGCAGCAGACCGACGCATCATCCAGAGCAGGTGGCAGGAAGAAGCGTATCCCCGCCAGAATTCGCTTGCTTTCGCGAATGGATTCTGCTGCCTGTTCGAAACGTCCGAGCAGCACCCGCAGGTGATGGAAAAGACATGGATTCCGGCGGCGGATGCGTGGCAGGCCGACGCCGATGGTTGTGAGGGGCTGGCAATACTGAGTGCCATCACGCTGTCGACAGACACGCTGATCACCTGTGGCGAGTGCTGCGCCGCAGGTGAAGATGGCTTCATCGCAGTGAGTGAGGCGGCGACCAATAGGTTGATCTGGCTGCTGGTGCTGAGCCGAACGGACCCGTTCGTCGCCCTGGCGCTGGAGGACGATTGCGTTCGCGCCACCTCGTCGGGCGGCACAACGGTCCTCATCCCGTTGGACCGCCCGGACCAGCTATCCATCGCTTGGGGATGAAGAGGCTGGGTGCCGCAATCGCGCGGAAGGCATCCACACATGAATCATGCTACGTGCCCGGCGGCAGCCGCTCTGCGCATGGCGATGCGTTCATTGGATTGGCGCCCCTTGTCTTGGGGCGCGGCATGGATCTACCCGTTACAGCGCGATCTGCTGGAAATTCTCGACGCGGTCGTGGCCGTGGGTGGCCTCGCCGGTGCGCGGCAGCGGGTAGTCGTCCAGGCGGTCGAGCAGACGGGTCTGCAGGCCGGCCTCGCGCGCGGCGTCGAGTTCTTCGACCACATCGGACAGGAACACGATCTGGCCGGCCGGCACGCCGATGGCCTGCACGATATGGCGGTAACTGTCGGCCTCGCGCTTGCCGCCCACTTCGGTGTCGAACCAGCCCGAGACCAGCCCGGTCAGGTCGCCGGCTTCGCTGAAGCCGAAGAACAGTTTCTGCGATGGCACCGAGCCGGAGGAATACACGTACAGCGGCTTGCCCTGGGCATGCCAGCCCTTGAGCACGGCGGCCACTTCCGGATAGAAGTGCGCCTGGTAGTCGCCGTTGCGGTAGCCGGCTTCCCAGATCATGCCCTGCAGGGCCTTGAGCGCGGTGTGCTTGCGGTCCTGGTCGATCCAGCCCTGCAGCGTCTCCACGATCAGGCTGTCCTGGCAGGCCCCGCCGATCTCCACCGCCACCGCATCCAGCCAGCGGCGCACCTGCGGCTGCTGGCCGTGCGCGGCGACGAACGCCGGCAGTGCCTTGCGCGCATACGGAAACAGCACGTTCTTGACGAACGAAATGCTGCTGGTGGTGCCTTCGATATCGGTGAGGATCACGGTGGGATGCGGCATGGATCAGTCGGCCTGGTGCTGTTGGGGGTGGTAACGCGGGAACTGCTGGGCGATGTCGCTGCCGGTGAAATGGCCGACCCAGCCATCGGCTTCGGTGAAGAAGCGGATCGCGACGAAATTGGGCGCTTCGCCCATGTCGAACCAGTGGGTGATGCCATCGGGCACGGCGATCAAATCGTTCTTGACGCACTCGATCTCGTAGACCTTGCCGTCCACGTGCAGGGTGAACAGGCCCGAGCCAGCCACGAAGAAACGCACCTCGTCTTCCTTGTGGAAGTGCTCGTCAAGGAATTTCCTGCGCAGCTCGGCGCGGTTCGGGTTGTCCGGGGCGATCGAGGCCACGTCCACGCTCTTGAAGCCGTGCGTGGCCACCAGGCGGTCGATGTCGGCCCTGTAGGCGGCAAACACCTCCTCCTGGCTGGCGCCCGGGGCGACCTCATGGGCGGCCTGCCAGCGTTCGAAGGTGACCCCGATCTGCTTGAGTTCGGCGGCGATCGTCGCGCCATCGCGGCTGTCCAGCAGCGGGGCGTCCGGGGCGGTGTCGGCAAAAATGCGGAGTCGGCTCATGGCGGCGGCAGCGAGGCGAAGAGGGGGGAAGGAAAGGGTACCAGTGCGGCGCCGGGACAGGGGCGGTGCGCTGATGGTGAAGCGCGGAATACAGATTCTCTTCAGGAATCTGGCCCGGGGTAGTGCCGGCCGCTGGCCGGCTCCCATGAACGGCGGGAGTAGCCCCGGCACCACGTCAGCCCCGCAGTTTGCGCAGCTCCAGCTCGCAGTGGAACAGGAACTCGAAGGCTTCCATATGGCGGCGCGCTTCGGCCATGGTACGGCCCCACGCGTACAGGCCGTGGCCGTCGATCAGGTAGCCCCACAGGCATTGGGTATCCAGCAGGGCGTCGACCTGGGCCGACAGCACGTCCATGTCCTGGGTGTTGGCGAACACCGGCACCTCGATGGCCATCTCGTGGGTGCTGTTGCCGTGGAAGGCCTTGAGCAGCTCATAGCCTTCCAGGCGGATATGGCCCTGCGGCGCGTACAGGCGCGAGGCGATGGTCTGCACCGGCGAATGGGTGTGCAGCACGCAGCCGATTTCCGGGAAGCGGCGGTACAGCTGGGTATGCAGCAGGGTCTCGGCGGACGGGCGCAGCGGCCGGCCGACGGCCTTGCCGTCGAAATCCACCACCATGATGTCGTCCTCCACCAGCCGGCCCTTGTCCTTGCCGGATACGGTGATCGCCGCGTGGCGATCATCCAGGCGGTGGGAGAAGTTGCTGCTGGTGGCCGGGGTCCAGCCGGCGTGGGCCAGTTCGCGGACGTTGTCGATCAGCAGCTGGGCCAGTTCGCTGAGGCGGGTGGTGTCGTAGGGGGAGGTGTTCATGCTGGCATTTTAGCTAGGTGTGGCCTTTAAAAGCATAAAGCAGGTTCTGTGGCTGGGTCGGGCGGGGTGGGGTTTGTGGGGGACGCCGTGAATACGTCCATGTAGGCTTAGCAGCGCCATCCATGGCGCCGATACCCCCACAAACCCCACCCCGCCCGACCCTCGACACGTTGAGGCGAGGGCCAGCATTTGGGGGGGAGGGCAGAGCCGGCCTTGCCGGCTCCAGTGCGTGACGACCCACGGTCGTCACCTACCAGATCCTTACCAACCGATGTTGTTGCCCTGCCTTTGTCTTTCGCACCGTCGCCGCATGTTGTCGAAGGGTGGGACGGTATGGGTTTGCGGGGGTATCGGCGCCATGGGCCGGACGCATGCGCCCGGCGGGTTGGGCAGGACGCTCAACCCCGGTCTTGCCGGGTACGCAGGACTGCGCACCCGAGCAAGGCGCTGCTAAGCCTACATGGACGTACTTGCGGCGTCCCCCGCAAACCCATACCGCCCCGCCAAACACACATCAACTGCCGAGCCTATGCTGTTGCTGTTGCTGTTGAAAAAGCGGGCCGCCGGGCCGCAGGCCCGGCATCCCATTACTTCCCGCGCAGGCGGCTGTGCCGGTAGCCGTAGCCGAAGTAGATCGCAAAGCCCAGCGCCGTCCAGACTCCCATCAGCATCCAGTTGTGCGCGGTCATCGCCGTCAGCAGGGCGATGCAGCTGAGCACGCCCAGCGTGCAGATCAGCCATGCCATCGGCATCCGGAACGGGCGCGGCAGGTCCGGCTGGGTGCGGCGCAGGATCAGCACCCCGGCGCAGACTGCGGCGAAGGCGATCAACGTGCCCATCGACGTCAGCTCGCCCAGGATGTCCAGCGGGAACAGCGCGGCCAGCAGGGCGATGCCGATGCCGGTGATCACCGTGTTGAGGTGCGGGGTACGGTACCTGGGATGGATCTTGGTGAACATCGGCGGCAGCAGGCCGTCGCGGCCCATGATCATGAAAATGCGCGGCTGCGCGATCACCATCACCAGCACCACCGAGGACAGCCCGATCAGCGCGCCGATCTCCACGATCACGCGCAGCCAGTCCAGCTGTGGATGGGCGGCCACTGCAGTCACCACCGGCTCGTCGGTGCCCAGCAGCTGGTAGGGCACCAGCCCGGTCATCACCGCCGCCATCGCGATGTACAGCACGGTGCAGATCACCAGTGACAGCAGCATGCCGATCGGCATGTCGCGCTGGGGTTTGTGCGATTCCTGCGCGGCCACCGACACCGCCTCGAAGCCGATATAGGCGAAGAACACCATCGCCGCCCCGCGCAGCACGCCGTCGAAGCCGTACTTGCCCGGGCCTTCGTTTTCGGGGATGAACGGGGTCCAGTTGGTCGGGTCCACGTACTTCCAGCCCACCACGATCACCAGCACGATCAGCGCGGTCTTGAGCACCACCATCGCCATGTTCATCGCCGAGGACTTGCTGATGCCCACATAGCACAGCCAGGTCAGCAGCAGCACCAGCACCGCGGCCGGAATATTGGCGATCGCCCCGGTGGGGCGCAACTGCGCGTCCAGCGGGGCGCTGACCAGCGCCGCCGGCAGCTGGATGTGGAAATGACTGAGCAGGCTCAGGAAATAGCCGGTCCAGCTGACCGCCACTGCCGAGGCCGACACCCCGTATTCGAGCACCAGCATCCAGCCGATGAACCAGGCCGACAGCTCGCCGAAGGTGGCGTAGGTATAGGTGTAGGCGCTGCCGGAGACCGGCACCATCGCCGCGAATTCGGCATAGGCCATCGCGCAGAACGCGCAGCAGATCGCGGCCAGCACGAACGACAGCATGATCGCCGGGCCGGCGTGGTTGGCTGCGGCCTGGCCGGTGATCACGAAAATGCCACCGCCGATCACCGCGCCGATGCCCAGCGCGGTCAGCCCCCAGGGGCCCAGCGTGCGGCGCAGGCTCAGGCCGTTGGCGTCTTCATGGGCGGCGTGCGGATGCTTGGTGGCCCACAGTTGCTTGAACATGGTCTTGGATGTCTTCTCAGGTGCGGGGCATCAAACGACCGGGCCGGCGCTGGGCCGGCCCGGAAGCAGTCAGGCGGAGGGCGTGTTCAACTTGCTGTGGCGGATGCCGTAGCCGAAGTAGATGCACAGGCCCAGCAGGGTCCAGCCCACGAACAGGTGCCAATGCACCGCGAACGCCTGCCAGAACAGGAACAGGCACGACAGCGCGCCCAGCGGGCAGATCACCCACACCAGCGGCACTCGGAACGGGCGCGGCAGCTCGGGGCGGGTGTAGCGCAGGATCAGCACGCCGACGCAGACCGTGGCGAAGGCCAGCAGGGTGCCCATCGAGACCAGCTCGCCGAGTACGTTCAGCGGCACCAGGCCGCCCAGCGACGCGGCCAGCACGCCGACCACGATGGTGCTCCAGTACGGGGTGCGGAAACGCTTGTGGACCTTGCCGAAGAGCTTGGGCAGCAGGCCGTCGCGGGAGATCGTGTAGGCGATGCGGGTCTGTCCCATCATCATCACCAGCACCACCGAGGACAGGCCGGCGATCGCGCCGACCTCTACGGCGGTCTTCAGCCAGGACAGGCTCGGGTAGGCTTCCAGCGCGGTGGCCACCGGCTTGTCGGTGCCCAGCAGGTGGTAGGGCAGCATCCCGGTCAGTACCGCGCACACCACGATGTAGACCAGGGTGCACACCGCCAGCGAGCCGAGCAGGCCGATCGGCATGTTGCGCTGCGGGTCCTTGGTTTCACCGGCGGCGGTGGAGACCGCATCGAAGCCGATGTAGGCGAAGAACACGATGGTGGCCGCACGGAACACCCCGCTCCAGCCGAACTCGCCGGAGACCCCGGTGTTCTCGGGGATGAAGGGGTGCCAATTGGCCGGGTCCAGGTGCGCGGCACCGAAGCCGATGAACAGGCAGATCACGGTGACCTTGATCGCCACGATGATCGCGTTGACGAACGCGGACTGGGTCACGCCCACGTACAGCAGGCCCGACACCGCTGCCACGATCAGCACCGCCGGCAGGTTGAACAGCTTGCCCGAGGAGACGAATTCCTGCCCGGTCCAGGCGATCGGCGCGGCACTGAGCGCGTCGGGGAAGGGCATGTGCAGCGTGGTGGTGATGAAGCTGATCAGGTAGGCCGACCAGCCCACCGCGACCGAGGCCGAGGCGAACAGGTACTCCAGCACCAGGCACCAGCCGATGAACCAGGCCATGCCTTCGCCCAGGGTGGCGTAGGAATAGGAGTAGGCGCTGCCGGAGACCGGCATCATCGCGGCGAACTCGGCGTAGCACAGCCCGGCCAGCGCACAGGCGAAGCCGGCGAACACGAAGGAAAGCATTACCGCCGGCCCGGCGTGGTTGGCCGCGGCCTGGCCGGTCAGCACGAAGATGCCGGCGCCGATCACCGCGCCGATACCGAGCATGATCAGGTGTTTGGCTGTGAGGGTCCGTTTCAGTGTGGGCTCGCCGTCCAGGCTGCCTTCGATGGGTTCGCCAGCATCGACGTGCGGTGCCGGTGCGACCGGTTTGACCCTCAACAGAGACTTCAGCATGCAGTGCTTCCCTAAATGAACAAAGGTGAGGCGCGCGGTACATTGCCGCGCACCCTGATGGCAACTGGGCGCCCCAACGGAGCGGGGCCCGCTGTACCTTAGCCAAAGCTGAAGCCCGCACACAAGCACAAATGCAGCATGACCCGGCGATAATCGACAAATCCCGCCCGAACCGCCCGCCGCCATGCCGCTGAACCCCGAATCCATTGTCGTAGTTGATGCCCAACTGCGCGCCCAGCTGGCCGACTATGCCCGGCGCCAGCCTGCGCACGCCGCGCTGGCTGACGAATTCAGCACACTATTGGACGATCCGGAAAATCCGTTCCTGCGCCAGCGCCTGGCCGGCCATTTCACCGGCAGTGCCTGGCTGGTCAGCGCCGACGGGCAGCGCGTGCTGCTCACCCACCACCGCAAGCTGGACCGCTGGCTGCAGCTGGGCGGCCATGCCGACGGCGAGCGCGACCTGGCCCAGGTGGCGCTGAAGGAGGCCGAAGAGGAGTCCGGGCTGGGCGGGCTGGTACTGGAGGATGGCGGGTTGTTCGACATCGACAAGCACTGGATCCCCGCGCGCCTGGACGTGCCCGGTCACTGGCATTACGACGCCCGCTATGTGGTGCGCGCGCTGGGCAGCGAGCAGTTCGCGGTCAGCGAGGAATCGCTGGCGCTGGCCTGGCGCGAGATCACGGACGTGGCCAACGCGATGATCGATACCCCGGACGGGGATGATTCGCTGCCGCGCATGGCAAAGCGGTGGTTGGAGCGGCGATAGCGCATTCGCGCTTCCGCCCCCACGCTTTGCTGCGCAAAACGCGGGCCCCGCTCACCAACACCCACATCCCCCGCGCCGTTGGCGCGCCCCCCTTGACTCAAGGGGGGCTCTCCACCTGATGCATGGCCTCATACCGTTGGTTCGCGCCATCTACCGATGACGCACCTCGGCAACGAAGCTGGGTCAATACAGCACGCGGGTGCGCAGGGTGCCGGGGATCGCCGCCAGCTCTTCGCGGACCGCGCCGGCCTGGGCTTCGCTGGCGGTGATGTCGATCACCACGTAGCCCACCTTGGCATCGGTACGCAGGAACTGGCCGTCGATGTTGACGTTGTGGCGCGAGAAGATTTCGTTGACCCTGGACAGCACGCCCGGCACGTTCTGGTGGATGTGCAGCAGGCGCAGGCTGTCCTCGTGCTCGGGCAGGGTCACCTCGGGGAAATTCACCGCCGACAGGGTGCTGCCGTTGTCGCTGTAGCGTACCAGCTTGGCGGCAACTTCCACCCCGATGTTGTCCTGCGCTTCCAGCGTGCTGCCGCCCACATGCGGGGTCAGGATCACGTTGTCGTGCGCGGTCAGCGGCGACACGAACGCATCGCCGTTGCCCTTGGGCTCGACCGGGAACACATCCAGCGCCGCGCCGCCGATATGGCCGCTGCGCAGCGCCGCATCCAGCGCGTCGATATCGACCACGGTGCCACGCGCGGCGTTGATCAGGTGCGCGCCCGGGCGCATCCGCGCCAGTTCGGCCGCGCCGATCATCCACTGCGTGGACGGCGTTTCGGGGACGTGCACGGTGACGATGTCCGCGCGTGCCAGCAGGTCGTCCAGGCTGATCGCCGCACGCGCATTGCCCAGCGACAGCTTGGTTTCCACGTCGTGGAAGATCACCTGCATGCCCATCGCCTCGGCCATCACCCCGACCTGGGTGCCGATGTGGCCGTAGCCGATGATGCCCAGCGTCTTGCCGCGTACCTCGTGGCTGCCGGCGGCCGACTTGGACCAGCCACCGCGGTGGCACTCGGCGTTCTTCTGCGGAATGCCGCGGGTCAGCATGATCGCTTCGGCGATCACCAGCTCGGCCACGCTGCGGGTATTGGAGTAGGGCGCGTTGAACACCGGGATGCCGGCATGCTCGGCCGCGTCCAGGTCGACCTGATTGGTGCCGATGCAGAAGCAGCCCACCGCCATCAGGCGCTTGGCATTGGCCAGCACCTCGGCGCTGAGCTGGGTGCGCGAGCGGATGCCGACGATGTGGGCCTCGGCGATGCGCGCTTTCAGTTCGTCCTCGGGCAAGGCCTTGCTGTGCAGCTCGATCTGCGAATAGCCGGCTGCGGTGAACACGTCGATCGCCGTCTGGCTCACCCCCTCCAGCAACAGCACGCGGATATCCTGCTTCGGGAACGAGGTCTTCTTCGGCGACATGGGCAAGCGGCAGCATGGAGGGCGGGAGCGCCCAACTATGCCAGAACCCGGCCCGGATTGTGCAGTGCGCCAAACAGCGGCCGGATGGTTTCAGATGCATCCGTTGGGTTGGGCGACCGGGGCATTCAGGCCACCAGCGGTGGTCTGCTACCCTTGCCGGCTTACCCCCGTTCCGTGCTGATGCCATGACCGATCCGCGCCTTTCTTCGCTGTTGCAGGACTGCCCCGGGCTGCGGCTCACCACCGAGCCGGCCGACCTGGAGCACTACGGGCGCGACTGGACCCGGCGCTGGACCCCGGCGCCGCTGGCGATCGCGCTGCCCGGCAGCGTGGAGGAGGTGCAGGCGATCCTGCGCTGGGCCTCGGCGCACCAGGTTGCGGTGGTGCCCTCGGGCGGCCGCACCGGCCTGTCCGGTGGCGCGGTAGCCGCCCATGGCGAACTGGTGCTCAGCCTGGAGCGGATGAACAAGCCGCTGGCCTTCGATGCGGTCGACCGCACCCTGACCGTGCAGGCCGGCATGGCGCTGGAAGCGGTGCACAACGCCGCGCTGGAACACGGGCTGATCTATCCGGTGGATTTCGCCGCGCGCGGTTCTTGCTCGATCGGCGGCAACATCGCCACCAATGCCGGCGGTATCCGGGTGATCCGCTACGGCAATACCCGCGAGTGGATCGCCGGGCTCAAGGTGGTCACCGCCGACGGCCAGCTGCTGGAACTCAACAAGGGCCTGATCAAGAACTCCAGCGGCTACGATTTCCGCCAGCTGCTGATCGCCTCCGAAGGCACCCTGGGGGTGATCGTGGAGGCCACGCTGCGGCTGACCGAGCCGCCGCCGGCCAGCAATGTGATGCTGCTGGCCGTGCCCAGCTTCGAGGTGCTGATGCAGGTATTTGCCGCCTTCCGCGAGCGCCTGCAGCTGCAGGCCTTCGAATTCTTCACCGACCGCGCGCTCGAGCACGTGCTTGCCCATGGTGCGCAGGCCCCGTTCGAGCAGGTGCATCCGTTCTATGTGGTCACCGAGTTCGCCGCCGGCGACCAGGCCCAGGAAGACGCCGCGATGGCCGCCTTCGAGGCCTGCATGGCGCAGGGCTGGGTCAGCGATGGGGTGGTCAGTGCCAGCGATGCGCAGGCCGCGCAGCTGTGGCGCCTGCGCGAGGGCATCACCGAGGCGGTGGCCCGCTACAAGCCCTACAAGAACGATGTGTCGGTGCGGATCTCGGCGATGCCCGCGTTCATGGCCCAGACCCAGGCGCTGATCGGGCAGGCGTATCCGCAGTTCGACGTGGTCTGGTTCGGCCATATCGGCGACGGCAACCTGCATATCAACGTGCTCAAGCCCGATGCCACCGCCGACGCCGAGTTCCTCGGCCAGTGCGAGCAGGTGACCAAGCTGCTGGCCCAGGTGCTGGCCCGTTTCGACGGCAGCATCTCGGCTGAACACGGCATCGGTCTGGTCAAGAAGGCGTATCTGGACAGCACCCGCAGCGCGGCGGAAATCGCCCTGATGAAAGCGGTCAAACATGCGTTTGATCCACAAGGGCTGCTGAATCCCGGCAAGCTGTTCGACCTGTAGGCCGCGACAGGCCTTCACCCAGCCTATACGCTCTGCGTTTTCCACCGCGAACGACACCATGATGATGCGTCCGATCCTGCTTCTCGCCGTGCTTGCCCTGCCGCTGTCGGCGCTGGCTTCCAGTTTCGCCGGTTCTTCGGCCGGCTCCGCCTCCGGCGCGTCCTCGGCCGGTTCGTCCAGCTCGGACGATGACAAGATCGTGCTGGACGCGCGCAACGATGCCGCCGCGTTCGTCGCCAGCGACGGCGCCATCCGTGGTGCGCGCCTGGAAGCGGCGTTGCTGCACCTGCGCGAACACGATGCCGCCCAGCGCGGCGCCAGCGACCTGGCCCTGGCCCGGGCCATGCTGGCGCGCTGATGCAGGCACCTGGCCGGGTCCGCCGCTGGCGTTGGGCGGTCCTGGCGGCGGTATTGGCCGCGCCGCTGGCGCAGGCCGCGCTGCAGTTCGACCTGCAGCCCGACGGGCTGGACCCAACCCGGCGCGCGGCCGCCGAACGCGTGCTGCAGGCGATGCAGCTGCAGCTGCCGCCGGCCTGGCAGGCGCGCTTCGAGCAACCGGTAACGGTCCGCTGGTCGGACACGCTGCCCGACCACGTGCATGGGCGCGCCCGCCAGGGCGCGATCACCCTGCGCGGCGACCTGCTCGACCAGGTGCTCCCGGCCGAGCCGGTGCCGCGCGCGCTGCAGGCCGCGCTGATCCACGAACTGACCCATGTGCTCGACCGTTCCGCCCACGGCGGCTGGTCGCGCAGCGGGCGCTGGCGCGATCTCAGTGGCTGGCAGCAGCGGCCGTGGCGGCTGGGGCGCAGCGCCAACCGCTTCAGCCAGCGCAGCCCCGATGCGTACGAGCGCACCAGCCCGGCCGAGTTCCTGGCGGTGAACGCCGAACATTTCCTGCTCGATGCCGGCTATGCCTGCCGGCGTCCGGCGCTGGCGGCATGGTTCACCGACACCATCGGCGCCAGCGGGCTTGCCGCGCACTGCGACGGGCGGCTGCCGCTGGTACAGGCCGAGGCGGTCAACGGCGCGGCATCGCTGCTGGAACTGGATCCGGCGCGGGTCTACGCGGTGGACTACCTGCTGGCCGAGGGCAACGACCGGCTGATGAGCCGCTGGGGCCACAGCATGCTGCGCCTGGTGATCTGCGCCCCGGGGCGGGCGCCGGGTCCGGCCTGCCGGATGGACCTGGCCCATCACCGGGTGCTGTCGTTCCGCGCCTTCGTCGACGACGTGCAGATATCCAGCTGGCGCGGGCTCACCGGCGCCTACCCGTCGCGGCTGTTCGTGCTGCCGTTGAACCAGGTCATCAACGAATACACCCAGGTGGAGCTGCGCGGACTGTCGTCGGTGCCGCTGCGGCTGGCCCCGGCGCAGATCGGCAGCCTGCTCGAGCGGGTGGCGCAGGTGCATTGGAGCTACGACGGCCGCTACCTGTTCGTCAGCAACAACTGTGCGGTGGAAACCGGCAAGCTGCTGCAGGAGGGCGTACCGGGCTGGGCCACGCCGGGGTTGAACCGGATCACCCCGCGCGGCCTGCTGGCGCGGCTGCAGCGCGAAGGCCACGCCGATACGCGTGTGCTCGACGACCGTGCGCTGGCCATCCGGCAGGGCTACTACTTCGCCTCGGCGCAGGATCACTACCAGCAGTTGTTCGACGTGGCCCGCGCCGAACTGCCGCTGCAGGACGTGCGCGTGGAGGACTGGCTGCGGCGCCCGGCAGCGCAGCGGGCAGGGTACGTGGACGCCGCCGGCCTGCGCACGACGTCGGCCCTGCTGTTGCTGGAACAGGCCGCGCGCCAGCGCGAGGAACTGCGCGCCCGCGACGTGCTCAAGCGCGCGCTGGGCAATTCGGCCGCGGGCACTGATACGGCCCGCGATGCGCTGATGGCCTTGCTGCGCGACAGCGGCCAGCTGGTCAGCCCGTCCACGCTGGTACCGTCCGGCGGGTACGGGCTGCCACTGGGCAGCGAGCGCGACGCGGCAGCGGCGGCGACCGCGCAGCTCAGCGCCCACGGCGTACCGGCCTGGCAGCAGCTGCAGCAGCAGTTGCGCGCGCTGCTGCCGGCGGCGCAGCAGCGCGAACTGGCCACCATCGATGACTCCCTGGCCCGGCTGGGCGCGCGGATGCGCGCACTGGCCGGCGCCGATGCGGCTACTGGCGCGGCAATTCGATGACGAACCGCGCACCGCCCAGTGGGCTGGCGGTGCAGGACACGCGGCCACCGTGCGCATCGGCGATCGCCTTGACCACGGCCAGGCCGAGCCCGCTGCCGCCGCGCTGGCGCGAACGCGAGCCATCGCCGCGCATGAACGGATCGAAGATGTTCGCGCTCAAAGCCGGGTCGATGCCCGGGCCTTCATCGTCGACCGACACCTGCACATGGGTGAGCGTGTCGTGCACGGCGATCCGCACCCGCCCGGGGGCGGCATAGCGGCGCGCGTTTTCCAGCAGCGCCATCAAGGCCTGGCGGACCCGGGTCGGGTCGCAGTGGGCGGGGTGTTCTTCGCGCGAGGTTTCCAGTTCCAGCACGAAGCCGCCGCTGCGGAAGCCGGGGTCGACCAGGGTCATCACCGTGTGCACTTCGTGCACCACATCGCTGCGGGCACGGCGCACGTCCAGCCGTGCGCTGTCGGCCAGGCTGAGCACGCGCAGGTCTTCGATCAGCCGCGACAGCCCTTCCACCTGGGCCAGCAGGCTGCGGAACTGCGCCTGGTCGGGCTGGAACACGCCTTCGGCCAGGCCCTGCAGGCGCCCGCGCAGGATGGTCACCGGGGTGCGCAGTTCGTGGGCGATGGCCGCATGCCACATCAGCCGGTCGGCCTCCATGTTCTGCAGCCGGCGCGCCATCGCGTTGAAGTCGTCCACCAGCAGGGCCACCTCGCCCAGCGAGTGGTCGCTGGCGGTGGCGCGTGCGCCCAGGTCGCCGCCGGCCAGCTTGCCGATGCTGTCCACCACCGAGTTGAGCGGGGTCAGGATGCGCTGGGACAGCCGCACCGAGGCGGCCACCGCCAGGGCAAGCCCGATCAGGGTGACCCCGGCCATCCAGACCAGCTCGGGGCCGCTGGGCATCCAGCCGACCGGTTCCTCGGCGGCCAGCGGGAAGAACTCCACCAGTACGGCATACAGGAAGTAGGAGCTGAGCAGGATCATCACGATCACCGCCAGCACCATCAGCGACATCGACAGCACGATGTGCCGGCTCAGACCGGAGCGGCGCATCAGTGGTCGGCCGTGAGCCGGTAGCCGACCCCGCGCACGCTGGCCGGCACGTTGCCCAGGCCGACGTCGTCGAGCTTGCGGCGCAGCTTGCTGACGTGGCTGTCCACGGTGCGCTCCAGCGCTTCGCTCTCGGGCAGGCACTGCAGCATCAGCTCGCTGCGGCTGAAGATCCGCGACGGCGCCAGCGCCATGCAGTGCAGCAGCTTGTATTCGGTCAGGGTCAGCAGCAGCTCATGGCTGTAGCCGTCGCCTTCCACATGCACCGAATGGTTCTGCGGGTCGATCACCAGCGGGCCCACCCGCAGGATGCCCGGTGCGGCCTCGCGCGGGGCATTGAGCGTGCGCCGCAACACCGCACGGACCCGCGCGGCGACCTCGGCCGGGTTGAACGGTTTGACCACGTAGTCGTCGGCGCCCATGCGCAGCGCGGTCAGCTTGTCCAGGTCCTGGTCCAGCGCGGTCAGCATGATCACCGGCGTATCGCCGCGCTGGCGCAGGGTATTGAGTACCGTCCAGCCATCCATGCCGGGCATCTGCACGTCCAGCAGGACCAGGTCCGGGCGGGCGCTGCGGTGCAGTGCCAGGGCGTTCAAGCCGTCGTGGGCGCGCAGCGTGCGCAGGCCTTCGCGGTGCAGGTAGGCGGCGACGATGTCGGCGATGTCCGGCTCGTCTTCGACGATCAGCACCAGCGCGGTGAGCGAGCGGTCCCATTGCGCCTGCGCGCTGGATGATTCGGTGGCGTGCATGCGGGCCATGGCCGGAAGGTGCTTGTACTCCATCGTATCTCCACATTTCCTCCATCGAAACCCCACGCAGGCCACGCAGACTTCGCCGTTCATGATTCTGGCCGGGCGTCCGGCCCCTTGTGCGACCGATGAAAACCTTCAAGCAATATGCCGCGCTGTGTGCGCTGCTGGCCGTCGTGTTGACGGCCTGTTCCAACCCGCAGGCCGAACTGCCGGCGGTGCCGCAGGTCAGCGTACTGGCGTTGTCGCCGGCGGCGGTGCAGCGCGACGATGAACTGCCCGGCCGGGTGGCGGCACTGCGTACCGCGCAGATCCGTGCCCAGGTCGGCGGCATCGTGCTCAAGCGCCTGTTCGAGCAGGGTGCCGAGGTCCAGGCCGGTACGCCGCTGTTCCAGATCGACCCGGCCGCGTTCCGTGCCGACCTGGACAGTGCCGCCGCGCTGCTGCAGCGCAGTGAGGCCGCCTTGCTGCGGACCGGGGTGCAGGCCGAACGGCTGCAGTCGCTGGCCGCCGCGCAGGCGGTCAGCCAGCAGGCGCGCGATGACGCGCGCGCCGAACACCAGCAGGCGCTGGCCGATGTGGCCCACGCGCGCGCCACGCTGGCGCGGCGTCGGCTGGACCTGCGCTATGCCACGGTGCAGGCGCCGATCTCCGGCCGCATCGACCAGGCCCTGGTCACCGAAGGGGCGCTGGTGACCACCAGCGATGCCACCCCGATGGCGGTGGTGCAGCAACTGGACCAGGTGTACGTGGACGTGCGCCAGCCGGCCTCGATGCTGGAGAGCATCCAGCGCAGCCTGGCGGCGGGCCGCTTGAACAAGGCCGACGGCCTGCCGGTGACCCTGGTCGGCAGCGCAGGCCAGGTCTACCCCGAGCAGGGGCGGATCCTGTTCTCGGGCATCAACGTGGACGCGCAGACCGGTGACATCGTGCTGCGCGTGGTGGTCGACAACCCCGACCGCCGCTTGCTGCCGGGCATGTTCGTGCGGGCCCGGGTGCCGCGCGGGGTGCAGCCGGCCGCCCTGCTGCTGCCGCAGCAGGCGGTGCTGCGCAGCAGTGGCGGGCAGGCCTATGCGTGGGTGATCGGCAGCGATGGCAAGGCGGTGATCCGCACCATCGAGATCGACGGCCAGGTCCACCGCCGCTACGTGGTCCGCAGCGGGCTGCGTGCCGGCGAGCGGGTGGTGGTGGAAGGCCAGGAGCGGCTGCAGGAGGGCATGGCGGTCGCCGCCCGGCCGTGGCAATCCCGGCCGGACACCGACGCGCTGGCCGCGCCCTGACAGCGATTGGATCAACTTTCCCCTGGATGATGGTGTCGGCCGTTGCGGCCGATGCACAAAGGACGTGGCATGCCGCAGTTTTTCATTGACCGCCCGGTGTTCGCCTGGGTGCTGGCGATCTTCGTGGTGCTGGCCGGGGTACTGGCGATCCCGCGCCTGGCGATCGAACGCTATCCGGCGGTGGCCCCGCCCAGCGTCAGTATCTATGCCAGTTACCCCGGCGCCACCGCGCAGACCATGAACGATGCCGTGGTCGGGCTGATCGAGCGCGAGCTGTCCGGGGTCAAGCACCTGCTGTACTTCGCCTCGTCCACCGATACCTCCGGTGAAGCCACCATCACCGCCACCTTCCGCCCCGGTACCGATCCGGAGCTGGCCCAGGTGGACGTGCAGAACCGGATCAAGGCGGTCGAGCCGCGGCTGCCGCAGGTGGTGCGGCAGAACGGGCTGAGCGTGGAGGCGGCCGATTCGGGCTTCCTGATGCTGGTCGGGCTCAAATCCAGCGACGGGCGGCTGGACGAGGTGGCGCTGGGCGACTACATGGCGCGCAGCATCGTCGAGGAACTGCGGCGCATCGACGGCGTCGGCCGGGTGCAGCTGTTCGGTGCCGAGCGCGCGATGCGGATCTGGGTCGATCCTGCCCAACTGGTCGGCTATGGGCTGACCCTGGCCGACCTGGCGGCGGCGATCAATGCGCAGAATGCGCAGATCGCGCCGGGCCGGGTCGGCGATTCGCCGGCGTTGCCGGGCCAGCGGGTCACCATTCCGCTGACCGCCGAAGGCCAGCTGAGCACGCCCGAAGCGTTCGCGGCGATCGTGCTGCGCGCCAACCCGGACGGCTCCCGGGTGGTGATCGGTGATGTGGCCCGGGTCGAGCTGGGCGCGCAGAGCTATGCCTGGTCCACCCGCGAGGACGGTACCCCGGCCACCGCCGCGGCGATCCAGCTTTCGCCCGGGGCCAACGCCGTGCGTACCGCCGCGGCGGTGCGCGCGCGCATGGCAGAACTGGCGCCGACCCTGCCGGCCGGCATGCAAGCCAGCGTGCCGTTCGACACCGCACCGTTCGTGGAGATCTCCATCCGCAAGGTGCTGACCACCCTGGTCGAGGCGATGGTGCTGGTGTTTGCGGTGATGTACCTGTTCCTGCAGAACATCCGTTACACGCTGATTCCGGCGATCGTGGCGCCTATCGCATTGCTGGGTACCTTCGCGGTGATGCTGGCGGCGGGGTTCTCGATCAACGTGCTGACCATGTTCGGCATGGTGCTGGCGATCGGCATCATCGTCGACGATGCGATCGTGGTGGTGGAAGGCGTGGAGCGGATCATGGCCGAAGAAGGGCTGCCGCCGCGCGAGGCCACCGTCAAGGCGATGAAGGAGCTGACCGGGGCGGTGGTCGGGATCACTCTGGTGCTGACGGCGGTGTTCATTCCCATGGCGCTGGCCGATGGTTCGGTGGGCGCGATCTACCGGCAGTTCACCCTGGCCATGGCGGTGTCGATCCTGTTCTCGGCGCTGCTGGCGCTGAGCCTGACCCCGGCACTGTGCGCCACCTTGCTGGCGCCGAGCACGCGCGGCCACCATGGCCGGGGCGGTGTGTTCGGCCGCTTCAACCGTGGCCTGGACCGCATGACCGGCCGTTACCAGGGCTGGGTGGTGCGCATCGTGCGGCGCGGCGGGCGCAGCATGGCGGTGTTCGCCGCGCTGGTGGTGGCGCTGGGGCTGGGCCTGCACCTGTTGCCCGGTGCCTTCCTGCCCGAGGAGGACCAGGGCTATTTCATGACCTCCATCCAGCTGCCGGCCGATGCCACCGCCGAGCGCACCCTGGAAGCGGTGCAGACCTATGAGGCGCATGTCGCCTCGCGCCCGGGCATCGCTTCCAACCAGTCGATCCTGGGCTACAGCTTCGCCGGCTCCGGGCCGAATGCGGCGCTGGCCTACACCATGCTCAAGGACTGGGGCGAGCGTGCCGGCGCCACCGCCGCCGGGGAAGTGGCGCGCGCGCAGGCGGCGATGGCCAGGGTGCCCGAAGGGCAGATCATGAGCCTGATGCCGCCGGCGATCGACAGCCTGGGCAGTTCCTCCGGTTTCGAGCTGCGCCTGCAGGCCCGCGCCGGGCAGGATCACGCGCAGCTGCAGGCGGCCCAGCAGCAGTTGCTGGCACTGGCCCAGGCCAGCCCGAAGCTGCGCGATGTGTATGCCGAAGGGCTGCCGGCGGGCAGTACGGTGCGGCTGGAGATCGACCGGCACAAGGCCGAGGCGATGGGGGTGGGGTTTGCCGACATCAGCGATACCTTGTCGGCGGCGATGGGCTCGCAGTACGTCAACGATTTCCCCAATGCCGGGCGCATGCAGCAGGTGATCGTACAGGCCGATGCGCCGCACCGCATGCATATCGAGGATGTGTTGAAGCTGCACGTGCGTAATGCCGGCGGTGGCATGGTGGCGCTGTCCGAGCTGGTCACTCCGGTGTGGTCGCAGGCGCCGCTGCAGCTGGAGCGCTACCAGGGCTTCCCGGCGCTGAGCCTGTCCGGCGCTGCCGCGCCGGGTACCTCCAGCGGCCAGGCCATGGCCGAAATGGAGCGGCTGGCGCGGCAGCTGCCGCCCGGCTTTGCGCTGGCCTGGACCGGGCAGTCGCTGCAGGAGCGCCAGTCCGGCGCGCAGGCGCCGTGGCTGATGCTGCTGTCGATGCTGGTGGTGTTCCTGGTGCTGGCCGCGCTGTATGAAAGCTGGACCATTCCGGCGGCGGTGATGCTGGTGGTGCCGCTGGGGCTGTTGGGCGCGGTGGCGGCGGTGTTGCTGCGTGGCCTCCCCAACGATGTGTTCTTCAAGGTCGGGATGATCACCGTGATCGGCCTGTCGGCCAAGAACGCGATCCTGATCGTGGAATTCGCGCGCCAGCTGCAGCAGCAGGGGCGCAGCCCGGTGGATGCGGCCATCGAGGCCGCGCGGCTGCGGCTGCGCCCGATCCTGATGACCTCGCTGGCGTTCGCGCTGGGCGTGGTGCCGCTGATGCTGGCCCGCGGCGCATCGGCCGAGACCCAGCATGCGATCGGCACCGGGGTGTTTGGCGGCATGCTCAGCGCCACGGTGCTGGCCGTGCTGTTCGTGCCGTTGTTCTACGTGCTGATGCAGAACGTGCGGCGTTGGCAGTGGCCAGGGCGGCGACGCCGCGGAGGATGAGATGAGCGAGGCATTGCTGGAATCCAACATCGCCCGTGCCGAGGCGGAGCTGCAGCGCTTGCTGCTGGCCCAGGACGTGGCCGCAGTGCAGGCGTGGCTGTCGCCGTCGCTGTTCTTCACCGACCAGGTGGGGCAGTGGTTGGGGGTGCATCCGTGCATGGCGGCGTGGTCGGCGCAGCGGTTGGCGATTACGGCGTTGGACCAGGGCGCGGTGGAGTACCTGCTGTGTGGCCAGCTGGCGCTGGTGTCCAGTGATGTACGGCTGGGCTGTGCCGGCGCCGATGGCGAGCAGGTGCATGCGCTGCGCCTGCTGCGGGTCTGGGCCAGCTGTTCCAGCCCGGCCGGGGTGCACCTGCTGTCGGTCGGGGTATTGCCGGCGCGCGGGCGCTGAGGCGTTGCAGGAGGGCCGGAGTCAGTGCCGCTTCACCTCCGGCGGTAGCGCCGCGGCTAGGATCAGGGGTTGACCGCAACAACTGCAAGGAGTCGAACATGCGTGCATTTCCATGGCTGTTGAGCCTGACCATCGTGGCCGGGCTGAGTGCCTGCCAGCCGGCGCAGCAGGGCGGGAGTGCCGTTGCGGCGGACGCGGGCAAGCCGGCGCCGGCGGCTGTGGCCGGCCCTGCGACGGGCGGCGTCACCGATGCCGGCGCGCAGGGCGCCACGGTTCCGGCGGCCGCTGCCGGCGCGAGCGCTGGCTTCCGTGCCACCGGCAACGAGCCGGGCTGGCTGGCCGAATTCACCCCCGGTGCGGCCCCGCGCCTGCGCGTGGAAACCGGCTACGGCGAGCGCACGTTCGAGATCGCCGCGCCCACCCAGGGCAAGGATGGCTGGTCGGGCAAGGCGGCCGACGGGACCGAGATCAAGCTGACCTTCCAGCGCACGGTGTGCCAGGACGACATGAGCGGACAGGCGTTCGGTGCCACCGTCAGGTTGACCGTGGGCGCGCGCCAGTACCACGGCTGCGGCGATTTCGTCGGGGCACCGGCGCTGGCCGCCAGGCCGTAACGTACCGTCGCCTCAGCGCATGTCCTGCGGGCGGCAGTAGTCCGGCGCGGTATTGGTGAACAGGTCGTAGCGTTTGCCGACGCCGATCAGCGCGTGGCGGATGGCGCAGTCATCGAAGTAGCGTTCGTAGAGCGCCTCGAACCGGCCTTCGCGGCCGTCGCAGAATTCCGCCCATGCCGCCTCCAGGTCGCGCTTGCGTGCCGCGTCGTAGGCTTCTTCACCGGCGAAATGCTGGCAGGTGTTCTCGCGTTCGAGAAAGGCGCGGACATCGGCCGGCATCGTGCAGTAGATGCCGATGTCGTCCAGGTTGCCCAGATCCCGAGGGACGTCGCAGCCAGCCTGCGCATGCGCCTGCTGCAACGCGTCCAGGCCGGGCAGGGCGGTGCTGGCGTCCGACTCTGCCAGCGCGGCGCTGTCGGCAGTCGCTGCCGGTGCAGTTGCAGTTGCGACCGGCGGGGCCGCCGCCGGCGACTCGGCACTGTGGTCCGCTGCCCGCGGCGAACACGCCGCGAGCAGGGACAGGCCACACAGCAGGACCAGACGCCTAGTCGGCACGGCCGGCGAATTCACCGGTGGTGGTGTTGACCAGGACGCGCTCGCCGTTGGCGATGTACTCCGGCACCATGATTTCGATCCCGGTGTTGAGCTTGGCCGGCTTGGGGCGCTTGGTGGCGGTGCCGCCCTTCAGTTCCGGCGGGGTTTCCACCACTTCCAGCACCACGCTGGTCGGCAACTGCACGCCCACCGGGGTCTCGTCGATGACCTGCACGTAGATGCCGCTCAGCCCGTCGGTGATGTAGCCGGCGTCATCGCCGAGCACGTCGGCATCGACCATGTAGGGGGTGTAGTCCTCATCGTCCAGGAACACGTACACATCGCCATCCATGTACGAGTAGGTGGCCTGGCGGCGCAGCAGTTCCACTTCCGGCAGGTTGTCGTCGGCATCGAAACTGGCGTCGAGCTTGTTGCCGCCGGGCACGCTGTACATGATGAAGCGGAAGCGGACATTGCCGCCGCGGCCCTGCGGCGAGCTGCGTTCGATGTCGCGGATCTGGTAGACGCCGTTGTTGAATTCGACGACGTTGCCTTTCTTGATGTCGTTGGCTTTCATGGGAATGAAGGTCGGTTCGTGGAGGTGGCGGGCGCCATGCCGGGCGCCCTGCGGTTGCGGCCGGCGGTGCGGCTGCGCTTACTTCGGTGCCAGGCGCACCGCCCCGTCCAGACGGATGGTCTCGCCGTTGAGGTAGGTGTTGCCCAGGATGTGCGCGACCAGGCCGGCGAAGTCTTCCGGCTTGCCCAGCCGCGGCGGGAACGGGATCGAGGCGGCCAGCGATTCCTGCACGGCCTGCGGCATGCCATCGACCATCGGCGTCCAGAAGATGCCCGGAGCGATGGTCATCACGCGGATGCCGAAGCGCGACAGCTCGCGCGCCATCGGCAGGGTCATGCCGACCACGCCGCCCTTGGAGGCGGCATAGGCGGCCTGGCCGATCTGGCCCTCGTAGGCGGCCACGCTGGCGGTGTTGATGATCACCCCGCGTTCGCCGTCGTCGCCGGCGGCGTTGTGCTGCATGCGGTTGGCGGCTGCTTTGGCGACGTTGAAGCTGCCGACCAGGTTGACCATCACCGTATTCTGGAAGTTGGCCAGCGGCATCGGTGCTTCCTTGCCCAACACGCGGCCGGCGCCGAGGATGCCGGCACAGCTGATCGCTGCATTGAGGCCGTCGAGGAAGTCGTGGGCGGCATCGATGTTCGCCGCCACCGCGGCTTCGTCGCTGACGTTGGTGCTGAAGTAGCGCGCATTGGCCGCGCCCAGTTCGGCCACCGCGACCGCGCCCTTGTCGTCATTGAGATCGAACAGGGCCACCTTGGCGCCATGGGCGACCAGGTGCCGGGCCACCGACAGGCCCAGGCCGGACACGCCACCGGTGATGACGGCGCGGACAGAAGACAGTTGCATGGCACGGTTCCGCTGGTTCAAGAACCGCCGATTCTAACGGAACCGGGCTGGCGCAACCGGACCGCCGTGCCCGGGGCAGGGCGGCATCGCGCTCAGTGGCGCTGGGCCAGGCGCCGGGCGAACTCGTCGGGCAGCAGCCCCGGGGCGAACAGGAAGCCCTGGCCGACCGCCACGCCCAGGCCCTGCAGGAACTGGCGCTGCGGTTCCGATTCGATGCCCTCGGCGACCAGGCCCAGCCCCAGGCTGCGCGCGATGCCGCATACCGCCTCGCACACCGCCACGTCCGAGCGGTTGCCGGGTACGCCCTCGACGAACAGCTGGTTCAGTTTCAGCCCGTGGATCGGCAGCCGGCGCAGGTAGTTCAAGGCGCTGTAGCCCTCGCCGAAGTCGTCGATGGTCAGCAGTACGCCCATCTCGCGCAGCCGCGCGAAGGTGCGCAGGGTGTCCGGGGCGTCCTCGATCAGTACCCGCTCGGTGAACTCCAGTTCCAGCGCGCTGCCAGGCAGGCCGAACGCATCCAGGGCCTGGGCCACCTGCCGGGCCAGGTCGTCACCGACGAACTGCCGATAGGACACATTGACCGCCACGCGCACGATGCCCAACCCGGCGTCCTGCCACTGGCGCACCTGGCGGCAGGCTTCGCGCAGCACCCACAGCCCGATCCGCACGATGTCGCCGGTGCTTTCGGCATGGCCGATGAAGATGTCCGGGCGCAGCTCGCCCAACTGCGAGTTGCGCCAGCGGATCAGGGCCTCGGCGGCGATCAGCTGGCCGCTGCGCAGGTCCACCTGCGGCTGGTAGACCAGATGGAACTCATCGTCGTCCAACGCGCGGTGCAGCCGGCTTTCGATCTGCAGGCGGTCGTGCTGGCGCTGCGCCAGTTCGGCCGAGAACACCTGCCAGCCGTTGCGGGTGCGGCGCTTGCAGTCGTACATGGCGATGTCGGCGTTCTGGATCAACTGCTGCGGGCGCAGCCCATCCTGCGGTGCGCGCGCGATGCCGATGCTGGTGGTGACCGCGAACTCGTCGCTGCCGAACCGGAACGGGGTGCTGAAGGCGTGGGTGATCGCCGCGGCCAGGCGTTCGGGCTGGTCGGGCTGGTCGCGGGTGTCGCAGACCACCAGGAACTCATCGCCGCCGAAGCGCGCGAGCAACCCTTCGGTGCCGATCGCGGTGGCGATGCGGCGGGTGGCGTCGATCAGCAGCTCATCGCCGGCATTGTGGCCGAGCAGGTCGTTGACGGTCTTGAAGCGGTCCAGGTCGATGTACAGCACCGCCACCCGGCAATGGGTGGGGTTGGCCATGCGCGTGCCCAGGTCGTTGAGCACCGCATCGCGGTTCATGATCCCGGTCAGCGGGTCGGTACGCGCCTGGATGCGCAGGGTTTCCTCGGCCTGCTTGCGCGCGGTGATGTCCTGCACGGTGCCGGCGATGCGTGCGGCATCCACATCGCCGGCCTCGGCCTCGCCGATCATGCGCACCCAGAACGAGTGGCCGTCGCTGCGCTGGCCCTGCAGTTCCAGCTCGAACGGCAGCTGCCTGTCGATCACCTCCAGCAGCGCCTGCTGCAGCTGGGCGCGGTCGTCCACGCGCAGGCAGTCGAGCAGGTGCGACATGTCCTGCATCGGCAGCGCCTGGCCGAGGATGCGCGCGGCCTCGTCGGTCAGGTACAGGCGCTGCAGGCCGCGGTCCCATTCCCAGCCGCCGATGTGGGCCAGCGACTGGGCGCGGTCGAACAGGGTGTTGTTGCGCTTGAGCTCGGTGATGTCGCTGAACAGCCCAAACACATGGTCCGGGCAGTCGCGGCCAGTGCCGAACACCGGCACGTTGGTGGTGGAAATCCAGATCATGCGCCCGCGCGGGCGGTGGTACAGGCCGACGATGGTGCTACGGATGATGCGCCCGGTGCGCAGCGACACCGCCGCCGGCCATTGGTCGCGGTTGAGCGGATGGCCGTGTTCGTCCACGCTGATCCAGTCGTCGGGCGACAGCATCGTCTGCAGGCTGTTGCCGTTGCCGGGGATGCCCAGGATGCGGTGCGCGGCCGGATTGGCCGAGACCACGCGCAGGTCGCGGTTGAACAGCACCACGCCCTTGTCGATCGATTCCATCAGCAGCCGGTAGCGCGACTCGGCCTGCCAGCGGCTGCTCAGGTCGCGCGCCACCGCCACGATGCAGTGCTCGCCCTGGTGTTCGAACCCGGCCGAATGCACTTCCACCGGGAAGCGGCTGCCGTCGCCGCGCATGTTGGTGACTTCGATGACATAGGTCTCACCGCGGCCCAGCGCTTCCCATACCGGGTCCAGGTGGTCGCTGGGCAGGTCCGGGTTCAACAGCTCGATCGGTTGCCCGATGATGTCTTCGCGGGCACGCCCGTAGGCGCGCACGCCGGCCTGGTTGAGGTCCAGCACCACCCCCGATTGGCTGAGGATGCTGACCGGGTCGGGTACCGCATCGAACAGTGCGGCGTAGCGGCGCAGGGCCGACTGGCGCTGGTCCATGGCTTCCTGCAGGGCCTGCCGCGCATCGCGCAGCAGGGCATGCAGGTCTTGGCCCGGCGGGCGCGCCAGGGCGTGCTCCAGGGCGGCCAGCGCGTGGACGTGGGCGGTGAGATGGTCACCGACCGCCGCGCCCCGGCGCTGGCCGCGGCGGCTCATGTGGCCGCCAGCGCCTTGCCGGTCTTGCTGCCGGTCTGCCGGCCCAGCCGCGCGGCCAGCCAACGGCCGGTGGCGGCCAGCGCCGGCAGGTCGATGCCGGTGCGCATGCCGATGCCGTGCAGCAGGTACACCACATCCTCGCTGGCGACGTTGCCGCTGGCGCCCTTGGCGTAGGGGCAGCCGCCGGCGCCGGAGACGGCGGCATCGACCACGCGCACGCCTTCTTCCAGGCAGGCGTCGATATTGGCCAGGGCCTGGCCATAGGTATCGTGGAAGTGCACCGCCAGCGCGGCCATCGGGACTTCGGTGGCCACCGCCTGCAGCATCGCCCGCGCCTTGCGCGGAGTGCCAACGCCGATGGTGTCGCCCAGCGAGATTTCGTAACAGCCCATTTCATGCAGGGCGCGCGCCACGCGCACCACCTCGCCGAGTGCGACCTCGCCCTGGTAGGGGCAGCCCAGCACAGTGGACACATAGCCGCGCACCTTGACCCCATCGGCCTTGGCGCGTTCGAGGATAGGCGCAAAGCGCGCCAGCGATTCGTCGATGCCGGCATTGGTGTTGGTGCGGTTGAAGGTTTCCGAGGCCGCGGTGAACACCGCCACTTCGGCCACGCCCACCGCGCGCGCGCGGTCGTAGCCCTGTTCGTTGGGCACCAGCACCGGGTAGGCGATGCCGGGCCGGCGTTCGATGCCGGCATACACCTCGGCCGCATCGGCCAGCTGCGGTACCCAGCGCGGACTGACGAAGCTGGTGGCCTCGATGGTGCACAGCCCGGTCAGCGACAGCTGCCGGATCAGTTCGATCTTGTCGGCGGTGGCCACCGGCTGGGCTTCGTTCTGCAGGCCATCGCGCGGGCCCACTTCGACGATGCGGACAAAATCATCCACGGCCGGTCTCCCGGCGGACGGTAAGGCGCACGGCCAACAACGGACGGGGCAGGGGTCGGGTCACGGGGATTCCTGGCAGGTGAAAGGTGGCCCGCCTTCCCCGGCGGGCCACGAAAGGGGGATACGCGGGATCGGCGGAAAAGCGGCCACCCCGCGGTGGAAAACCCGGCCGGCTCAGCCCGGGCGGTGGCAGACCACTTCGATGTTGTTGCCGTCCGGGTCGAGCACGAAGGCGCCGTAATAGTGGGGATGGTAGTGCTCGCGGATGCCCGGCGCACCATTGTCGCGCCCGCCCGCGGCCAGCGCGGCCTGGTGGAAGGCGTCCACCTCGGCGCGGCTGCCGGCGGCGAAGGCCACGTGCACGCCGCCGTGGGCGCCGGGCGCGTTGCCGATCCAGAAGTCCGGCTTGCCGTCGCGGCCGAAGCCGGCGTGGTCGTGGTCACCGGTCTGGGCGGCGCTGACCTGCATCACCACGGTGATGCCCAGCGGGGCCAGGGCCTGCTGGAAAAACCCCAGGCTGCGCGCGAAATCCGCGCAGCGGATTCCAATATGGTCAAGCATGCCGTTCTCCTCAGTCCTGGGTGACCCAATGCGGGGCGCGCTTGTCCAGGAAGGCGCCCAGGCCCTCCTGGCCCTCGGCCGAGACCCGCAGCCGCGCGATCAGGGCCGCGTTGTCGCGGTCCAGCGCGTCGCGGTCGCGGCCGCTGCCGACCTGGCGGACCAGCTCCTTGGCCGACGCCGAGGCGATCGGGCCGGCCTTGTCGAGCAGGCCGAGCTGGCGCTGCACCGCTTCGTCGATGCGTTCAGGTTCGACCAGCTGATGGACCAGGCCGATCCGCAATGCGGTCTCGGCATCGAAATGCTCGCCGGTGGCGAACCAGCGGCGCGCCTGGCGTGGCCCGATCGCGTCGATCACATACGGCGAGATCACCGCCGGCAGCAGGCCCAGCCGGCTTTCGGTCAGGCCGAAGCGGGCCGCGCTGCTGGCGATGGCGATATCGCAGCAGGCCACCAGGCCGACCCCGCCACCGAAGGCGGCGCCCTGGATGCGGGCGATGGTCGGCTTGGGCAGCTCGTCCAGGGTGCGCATCAGCCGGGCCAGGGCCAGCGCGTCCAGACGGTTGTCCTCCTCGCTGGCCGTGGCCATGCCGCGCATCCACTGCATGTCCGCGCCGGCCGAGAACGAGGCGCCGTGGCCGGCCAGCACCACCGCGCGCACATGGTGGTCGCGGCCGGCCGCTTCCAGCGCCGCGGTCAGCTGCGCGATCAGGGCCGCGTCGAAGGCGTTGTGCAGGGTCGGGCGGTTCAGCCACAGGGTCAGCACCGAGGCGCTGCGTTCTATCTGTAGTGCATCACTCATGGGGGGCTACACGTGTCCATACATGTACCGATCATAGCTGGCCTGGGCAGCCAGACCATGACGCGACGCGGCGATGCTAGAATTGATAACCATTCCTATCAACCAGAAGGCGCCCTGTGTCGCTGTCTGATCTGCCCATGCACAGCGTGACGCTGTCTGATCTGCCCATGCATAGCTCGGCCCTGGTCGAATCGGTACAGGACCTGCATGCAAACGATGCCATCGCCCGCCGGCTGCGCGAACTGGGGTTCGTCAAGGGCGAGGACGTGCGCCTGGTCGCCCGCGGCCCGGTCGGCGGTGAACCGTTGCTGGTGCAGGTCGGGTTCACCCGGTTTGCCCTGCGGCGCAGCGAAGCGGCACGCATCCTGATCGCCCCCGGCCCCGCGCGGGGCACGGCATGAGCGCGGCCGCGCAGATGCTGCGGGTGGCGCTGGTGGGCAACCCCAACAGCGGCAAGACCGCGCTGTTCAACCAGCTCACCGGCAGCCGCCAGAAGGTGGCCAATTACACCGGGGTCACCGTCGAGCGCAAGGAAGGCCGCCTGCGCGCGCCATCGGGCCGCGAATTCGCCGTGCTCGACCTGCCCGGCGCCTACAGCCTGCAGCCGGCCAGCCTGGACGAGGCGATCACCCGCGACCTGTGCCGGGGCTTCTACCCCGGCGAGGCGGCGCCGGACGTGCTGCTGTGCGTGATCGATGCCACCAACCTGCGCCTGCACCTGCGCTTTGCGCTGGAGCTGCGCGAGCTGGGCAAGCCGATGATCGTGGCCTTGAACATGGTCGATGCGGCGCAGCGCCGCGGCATCAAGATCGACGTGCCGGCGCTGGAACAGGCCCTGGGCGTGCCGGTGGTGGAAACCGTGGCGGTGCGCCGGCATGGCGCCCAGCAGCTGGTGGAACGGCTGGATGCGATGGTGCCGCACCTGCAGGCGCCGGTGGAGGTGCCTGCGCCGGACAGCGACTACCACGCCCGCGTGCGCGACATCCTGGCCGCCTCGGTGAGCATGCCGACCCGTACGGCGAAGGTGGATGACGCGCTGGACCGCTGGTTGCTGCACCCGGTGTTCGGGCTGCTGACCCTGGCGGTGGTGATGTTCCTGATCTTCCAGGCGGTGTATGCCTGGGCCACCCCGGTCATGGACCTGATCGACGCCGGTACCGGCGCGCTCGGCGACTGGGTGGGCAGTACCTTGCCCGAAGGGCCGCTCAACAGCCTGCTGACCAAGGGCATCATCGCCGGTGTCGGCGGGGTGGTGATCTTCCTGCCGCAGATCCTGATCCTGTTCGCCTTCATCCTGGCGCTGGAGGAATCGGGCTACCTGCCGCGGGCGGCCTTCCTGCTGGACCGGATGATGTCCGCCGCCGGTCTGTCCGGGCGTTCGTTCATTCCGCTGCTGTCCAGCTTCGCCTGTGCGGTGCCGGGGATCATGTCCACGCGCAGCATCCAGGACCCGCGCGACCGCCTGGCCACGATCCTGGTGGCGCCGCTGATGACCTGTTCGGCGCGCCTGCCGGTGTATGCGCTGTTGATTGGTGCGTTCATTCCGGCCCAGACGGTGTGGGGCGTGTTCAACCAGCAGGGGCTGGTGCTGTTTGGCCTGTATGCGGCCGGCATCCTCAGTGCGCTGGCGATGTCGTGGACGATGAAGAAGTGGCGCCGTGACAAGAGCGAGCATCCGTTGATGCTGGAGCTGCCGTCCTACCGCATTCCGCACCCGCGCGACCTGGCGGTGGGTTTGTACGAGCGCGGCATGATCTTCCTCAAGCGGGTGGGCGGCATCATTCTGGCGCTGACCATCCTGCTGTGGTTCCTGCTGTCGTTCCCGGCCGCGCCGGTGGATGCGACGATGCCGGCGATCGACTACAGCTTTGCCGGGCGGATCGGCCATGCGATGGCGGTGTTCTTCGCGCCGCTGGGCTTCAACTGGCAGATCTGCATCGCGCTGATTCCGGGCCTGGCCGCGCGTGAGGTGGCGGTGGCATCGCTGGCCACGGTGTATGCGCTGTCGGCGGCCGACGACGATGCGGCCAGCCAGGCGCTGACCCCGTTGATCAGTGATGGCTGGTCGCTGGCCACGGCGTTGTCGCTGCTGGTCTGGTACATCTACGCGCCGATGTGCATTTCCACGCTGGCCACGATCAAGCGCGAAACCAATTCGTGGAAGCAGATGGGCTTTGCTACGTTCTATCTGTTTGCCGCAGCCTATATCGCCTCGCTGGTCACCTACCAGGTGACCGTGGCGCTGGGCGGCGGTTGATGGACACCGGGCTGCTGCTGCAATACGCGGTGATCGCGCTGGCGGTGGTGGTCAGTGCGTGGGTGGTGCTGAAGAAGCAGTTCCCCGGGGTGGTGCGCAAGGCGCGCGGCGCCATCGCGCTGGCGCTGGTGAAGCCGCAGCGGGCCGCATGGCTGCAGGCGTTGGGGCGGAAGATCGCCCCGCCGGCCAGCGGCGGCGGTGGTGCCTGCGGTGGCTGCGACAGCTGCGGCCCGAGTACACCCAAACAGCATTGACATCATCCGTAGCGCCACGCCGTGCGTGGCGCCACGACCCCGTCACCGGGCCCGGCTGCCCAGCCGCCCGACCCGTAGCAGCCATGCATCGCGCTGCGCCTGGGTGCTGCTGCGCACCGGCCCGAAGCCGCTGATCCTGATGGGCTTGATGCCGCAGAATTCAAGGATGGTGCGGCGGATCTGCTGGTGGCCGGGCATGCGGTAGACCCAGCGGTAGTACCAGGGCGGCGTATCCATCGTGGTGATCACCCGCGCGCTGCGGCCGCTGAGCAGGCGGTCCCACCACAGCGAATCCTTGCGGTAGCGGAACGCCACCCCGGGCAGGAAGGCGCGGTCGAAGAAGCCCTTGAGCAGGGCCGGCATGCCGCCCCACCAGGTCGGGTAGACCAGCACCAGGTGCTGGCACTGCGCGATGGCGTCATTGATCTGTTGCAGCCCCGGTTCCAGAGGCTGGACCTGCCGGTAGCCGTGGCGCAGGACCGGGTCGAAGTCGATCTGGCCCAGGGCGAACAGCTGCACGCGGTGGCCGGCCGCGTGCGCGGCCTGCTGGTAGTGCGTGGCGAGCGCACCGCACAGGCTGTCGCGGTCGGGATGGCCGAGCAGGATGACGATGTGTTTGGACATGCGCAGATTCCGTGGAAAGTGCGCAGGTTACGGTCTGCCCCATGGGGCAGAGTCAAGCGGCCACGCAGTCGCCGTTGCCCATGCAGGCATCCAGCGGGCCGGTGTCGCCCAGCGCCAGCAGCCCGGCGACCTCGTCGCGCAGGCGGTGCAGGGCGGTATCCAGCAACTGCAGGCGCTGCACCTCCGCGCGCACCGCGTGCTGGCGGGCAGCCAGCAGTGCATTTACCCCGGCCCAGTCGATGCTGCCGTCGGCCCGGCGCAGCGCCGCCACGTCGGCCAGGCGGAAGCCCAATGCCTGCGCCTGGCGGATCAGCAGCACCATGTTCAGATCGTGGTCGCTGTAGTGGCGGTAGCGGTTGATGCGCGGCACGGTGGCCAGCAGGCCCCGCGCTTCGTACAGGCGGATCGCCTTCTGGCTGGCGCCGCTGCGCCGGGCGACCTCGGAAATGCGCATCAGGCGTGCCCGGCGGCTGGAATGATCGGGTGGAGCGAAGGATGCATGGCAGGGCGTGGAACCAACGGGCCGACAAGCCTAGCAAGTCCTGCCTGCCGCCAGAGATGCCGACCGCAGTGCGCCTGGCGCCGCCTGGGTGTGCGGACAGACAGTTTCAGCCCTTGTGCAGCCTTGCCGGCACCGGCTAGCCTGCGGGCATGAATACAGTCCCGCTTCGTTTGCTCATCCACGGCGCTTCCGGGCGCATGGGCCAGGCCCTGCTGCGCCTGGCCGCCGCTCGCTCCGATCTGCAGGTGGTTGCCGCGGTGACCGGCCGCGCTCCGGCCCAGCGCGTAGTCGAGGGCGTACCGCACTTCGCCAGCGCCGAGCTGGGCGGTGCGCCGCCGTTCGACGTGGCCATCGATTTCAGCCTGCCCGAGGGCTTCGACCCGGTCCTGGCGCTGTGCGTGGAGCGCGGCGCCGGACTGGTCTCGGGCACCACCGGGATCAGCCCGGGCCAGCGCCAGGCGCTGATCCAGGCCGCCGACAGCATCGCGCTGGTGTGGGCGTCCAACTTCAGCCTGGGCGTGGCGGTGCTCGATGAACTGGTCGAGCGGGCGGCCGCGGCACTGGCCGGCTGGGATTGCGATATCGTCGAATCCCACCATGTGCACAAGCAGGACGCGCCCTCGGGCACCGCGCTGACCCTGGGCACGGCCGCGCAGCAGGGCGGGGCGCAACCGCGCTATGCCAGCCTGCGCGCCGGCGATATCGTCGGTGAGCACCTGGTCCAGTTCACCGGGCTGGGCGAGCGCCTGGAGCTGACCCACCGGGCCACCAACCGCGACATCTTCGCGCGCGGGGCGTTGTTTGCCGCCGTCCAGCTGAACGGGCGGGCGCCCGGCAGCTACCGGGTCCGCGACCTGCTGGCCGCGCCGGTGCCGCCGAACGCCGGCTGAGTCCGGCCGGTCGGGGCGGGCCGGGAGCCCTGAACCTGGGCGGGTCAGCCTGAACCCAGGGCCGGCCCGGCGCCGCCGTACGTCAGCGCATGCATGTAAACGCTGGCATCGCAGGCCCGGTGCCTTTACAATTCCCGCTCGCCGAATCACGACAGCCGGACCGGTCCCGAACCGCCGTCCGCGCTTTTTTGCAGCCGCTTTTTCGTGGAGCGCAGGCGTGACTTCGGTGCCCCCTCGGTAGCCAAAGTGAGAATTCCGTGACCCAAGCCGCAATCCTCGTCCTCGAAGACGGCACCGTATTCGAGGGCGAATCCGTAGGCGCGCCCGGCCTGTCCGTCGGCGAGGTGGTGTTCAACACCGCCATGACCGGCTACCAGGAAGTGCTGACTGACCCTTCCTACGCCCGGCAGATGGTCACGCTGACCTACCCGCATATCGGCAACACCGGCATGACCGACCAGGACGATGAGGCCCACAAGGTGTGGTCGGCCGGCCTGATCGTGCGCGATGTGCCGCGCCGCCCGAGCAACTGGCGCAGCCAG
Organism: Stenotrophomonas sp. KH_029; assembly: GCF_057839765.1. NCBI lineage: Bacteria > Pseudomonadati > Pseudomonadota > Gammaproteobacteria > Lysobacterales > Lysobacteraceae > Stenotrophomonas > Stenotrophomonas sp. KH_029. The sequence continues at coordinate 1,915,812 of NZ_CM174498.1, forward strand.
GTGTCGCTGCAGGACTGGCTGCTGCAGCGTGGCGTGGTGGCCATCTCCGGCATCGATACCCGCAAGCTGACCCGCATCCTGCGCGAGCGCGGCGCGCAGAACGGGGCGCTGATGGCCGGCGAGGGGCTGGACGTGGAGCAGGCACTGGAAGCGGCACGCAAGTTCCCCGGCCTGAAGGGCATGGACCTGGCCAAGGTGGTCAGCACCGACAAGGCCTACCCGTGGACCGAAGGCCAGCTGGACTTGAACAGCAACGAATTCGTCAGCGCCGCCCCGCGTTTCAAGGTGGTGGCCTATGACTTCGGCGCCAAGCTGAACATCCTGCGCATGCTGGCCGAGCGCGGCTGCGAGCTCACCGTGGTGCCGGCGCAGACCCCGGCCGCCGAGGTGCTGGCGATGAACCCCGACGGCGTGTTCCTGTCCAACGGCCCGGGCGATCCGGAACCGTGCGTCTACGCGATCGAGGCGATCAAGGTGTTCCTGGACAAGAAGCTGCCGGTGTTCGGCATCTGCCTGGGCCACCAGCTGCTGGCGCTGGCCTCCGGCGCCAAGACGGTCAAGATGGGCCATGGCCACCACGGCGCCAACCACCCGGTGCAGGACCTGGACGACGGCCGGGTGATGATTACCTCGCAGAACCACGGGTTCGCGGTGGATGAAGCCACCCTGCCGGCCACCCTGCGGGTGACCCACCGCTCGCTGTTCGATGGCACCAACCAGGGCATCGCCCGCACCGACGTGCCGGCGTTCTCGTTCCAGGGCCATCCGGAAGCCTCGCCGGGCCCGCATGACGTGGGCCCGCTGTTCGACCGTTTCGTGACCCTGATGGCGCAGGCCAAGGCCTGATCGCCCGCCGCCGGCGCGCCCGGCGGCATCGCGACGGATCGCGAGTTCCTGCACTGCCGCTGCCTTCGGCGCGGCGCTGCAGCCCGGAAGTTTCCTGATCGACAGCGTGCGATCACCCCGACACGCTGTACTGACTTAGAGAAGACAATGCCCAAGCGCACTGACCTAAAAACCATCCTCATCATCGGTGCCGGCCCGATCGTCATCGGCCAGGCCTGCGAGTTCGACTACTCCGGCGCCCAGGCCTGCAAGGCCCTGCGCGACGAGGGGTACCGCGTGGTGCTGGTCAACAGCAATCCGGCCACGATCATGACCGACCCGGAGATGGCCGATGCGGTCTACATCGAGCCGATCAACTGGCAGACGGTCGAAAAGATCATCGCCAAGGAAAAGCCCGATGCGCTGCTGCCGACCATGGGCGGCCAGACCGCGCTGAACTGCGCGCTGGACCTGGCCGAGCACGGAGTGCTGGAGAAGTACAACGTCGAGCTGATCGGCGCCAAGCGCGATGCGATCCGCATGGCCGAAGACCGCGAGCTGTTCCGCGTGGCCATGGGCGAGATCGGCCTGGACTGCCCGAAGGCGGCCGTGGCCCATACGCTGGAAGAAGCCCTGGATATCCAGACCCGGGTCGGTTACCCGACCATCATCCGCCCCAGCTTCACCCTGGGCGGCAGCGGCGGCGGCATCGCCTACAACCGCGAAGAGCTGGTGGACATCGTCACCCGCGGCCTGGAACTGTCGCCGACCACCGAAGTGCTGGTGGAAGAATCGGTGCTGGGCTGGAAGGAATTCGAGATGGAGGTGGTGCGCGACACCGCCGACAACTGCATCATCGTCTGCTCGATCGAGAACCTGGACCCGATGGGCGTGCACACCGGTGACTCGATCACCGTGGCCCCGGCCCAGACCCTGACCGACAAGGAATACCAGCGCCTGCGCGATGCCTCCATCGCGGTGCTGCGCAAGATCGGCGTGGACACCGGCGGCTCCAACGTGCAGTTCGGCATCAGCCCGACCACCGGCCGGGTGGTGGTGATCGAAATGAACCCGCGCGTGTCGCGTTCCTCGGCGTTGGCCTCCAAGGCCACCGGCTTCCCGATCGCCAAGGTCGCCGCCAAGCTGGCGGTGGGCTACACCCTGGACGAACTGAAGAACGAAATCACCGGCGGCCTGACCCCGGCCTCGTTCGAGCCGTCGATCGACTACGTGGTCACCAAGATCCCGCGCTTTGCCTTCGAGAAGTTCCCGGCCGCCGATGCGCGCCTGACCACCCAGATGAAGTCGGTGGGCGAGGTGATGGCGATGGGCCGCACCTTCCAGGAATCGCTGCAGAAGGCGCTGCGTGGCCTGGAAACCGGCAAGATTGGGCTGGACCCGACCGGCCTGGACCTGGCCAACGAAGACGACATCACCACCATCAAGCGCGAGCTCAAGGCCCCCGGCCCTGAGCGCCTGTTTTACGTGGGCGATGCCTTCCGCGCCGGTTTCAGCGTGGAAGAGGTGTTCGCGCTGTCGCACATCGACCCGTGGTTCCTGGACCAGATCGAAGAGATCATCCAGGCCGAGACCCAGCTGGCCGCCGACGGCATCGACGCGCTGGACGCCGCGCGCCTGCGCAAGCTCAAGCGCGCCGGTTTCTCCGATGCCCGCCTGGCCGAGCTGACCGGCACCAACGAAGCGGCCGTGCGCGCGCTGCGCCGTGCGCACAAGGTGCGCCCGGTCTACAAGCGCGTGGATTCGTGCGCGGCCGAGTTCGCCACCAGCACCGCCTACCTGTATTCGACCTACGAGGACGAGTGCGAGGCGGCGCCGAGCAACCGCGACAAGATCATGATCCTGGGCGGCGGCCCGAACCGGATCGGGCAGGGCATCGAGTTCGACTACTGCTGCGTGCATGCCGCGCTGGCGCTGCGCGAAGATGGCTTTGAAACCATCATGGTCAACTGCAACCCGGAAACCGTCTCCACCGATTACGACACCTCCGACCGCCTGTACTTCGAGCCGCTGACGCTGGAAGACGTGCTGGAGATCGTCGAGCTGGAACAGCCCAAGGGCGTGATCGTGCAGTACGGCGGCCAGACCCCGCTGAAGCTGGCGCGCGCGCTGGAAGCCAACGGCGTGCCGGTGATCGGCACCTCGCCGGACTCCATCGACCTGGCCGAAGACCGCGAGCGCTTCCAGCAGCTGGTCGACAAGCTGGGCCTGAAGCAGCCGCCGAACCGCATCGCCCGCAACGACCAGGAAGCGCTGCTGCTGGCCCGCGAGATCGGCTACCCGCTGGTGGTGCGCCCCAGCTACGTGCTGGGCGGCCGTGCGATGGAAATCGTCTACGGCGAATCCGACCTGGCGCGCTATGTCCGCGACGCGGTCAAGGTCTCCAACGATTCGCCGGTGCTGCTGGACCGCTTCCTCGACAACGCGGTGGAAGTGGACGTGGACATCATTGCCGACAAGGACGGCAACGTGCTGATCGGCGGGGTGATGGAGCATATCGAGGAAGCCGGCGTGCATTCGGGCGATTCGTCCTGCTCGCTGCCGCCGTACTCGCTGTCGGCCGACACCCAGGCCGAGCTGCGTCGCCAGGTCGTCGAGCTGGCCAAGGCGCTGAACGTGGTCGGCCTGATGAACACCCAGTTCGCGATCCAGGCCGGCGAGAACGGCGAGGACATCGTCTACCTGCTGGAAGTGAACCCGCGTGCCTCGCGCACCGTGCCGTTCGTGTCCAAGGCCACCGGCATGGCGCTGGCCAAGATCGCCGCGCGCTGCATGGCCGGCAAGACCCTGGCCGAGCAGGGCGCGCTCAAGGAAATCGTGCCCGATTACTATTCGGTCAAGGAGGCGATCTTCCCGTTCGCCAAGTTCCAGGGCGTGGACCCGATCCTCGGGCCGGAGATGCGCTCCACCGGCGAGGTGATGGGCGTGGGCCGCAGCTTCAGCGCCGCCTTCGCGCGCGCGCAGGAAGCCGGCGGCATCAAGGCACCGCCGCTGGGCAAGGCCTTCGTGTCGGTGCGTGACCCGGACAAGCAGCGCGTGCTGCCGGTGGCCAAGCTGCTGCTGGAGCGCGGTTATACCCTGGTGGCCACCCGTGGCACCGGTGCGTGGCTGCAGCAGCACGGCATGGACTGCGAGATCGTCAACAAAGTGGTCGAAGGCCGGCCGCACATCGTCGATTCGATCAAGAACGGCGAGATCGTGTATATCGTCAACACCACCGAAGGGCGTGCGGCGATCAACGACTCGTTCTCGATCCGTCGCGAGGCGCTGCAGCACCGCGTCACCTATTCGACCACCATTGCCGGCGCCAAGGCGCTGGTGCAATCACTGGAATTCCGCGGGACCGGCCCGGTCTGGTCGCTGCAGGAACTGCACAAGGAGTTGAACGCATGAGAGCACCGATCACCCTGAAGGGCGCGCAGCGTCTGCGCGAAGAGCTCGACCACCTCAAGTCGGTCAAGCGGCCCAAGGTCATCGCCGCCATTGCCGAGGCGCGCGAGCACGGCGATCTGAAGGAGAACGCCGAGTACCACGCCGCGCGCGAGGAGCAGGGCTTCATCGAAGGCCGCATCAAGCAGCTCGAGGGCGAGCTGTCGCATGCCGAGATCATCGACATCACCAAGCTCAACGCCGGCAGCAAGGTGGTGTTCGGCGCCACGGTCGAGTTGTCGGACGTGGAGAGCGACGAAGGCAAGCGCTACCAGATCGTCGGCGACCTGGAAGCGGACATCAAGCTGGGCCTGATCGCGATCTCCTCGCCGCTGGCGCGGGCGTTGATCGGCAAGCTGGAAGGCGATGCGGTCACCATCGACGCACCGGCCGGCCAGCGCGAGTACGAAATCGTCAGCGTCCAGTACCTGGACTGAGCCGACCATGGCCACGGCAACGCTGCTGCTGCCGGCACGCAGCCGTTTCCCGGCCGCGCCGTTGCCTGATGACGTCGCCAGGGCGCTGGGGCGGGCGGAACGCCGCAGCGCCGAGGCGGGCGAGCGCGCCCAGTTGCGTCGGCATTTCCAGACGCAGCCGGACGCGTGGTCCGCCGCAGCCCTGACCCGCCAGCTGGATGTCGGCGATGCCGACGGGGCGGTGTGGCTGCGGGCCGATCCGGCAAATGTGGTGCCGGACATGCATGGCGCACGCCTGATGGGGCACGGGGATACCCTGCGCCCCGATCTGGCCGACGTGATGCATCTGCTGCCGGCGCTGCAGCCGTTGTTCGCCGGCTACGGCTTCGTGCTGGATGCGCCGGTGCCGTCGCGCTGGTACCTGCGCCTGCCGCCAGGCACCACGTTGCCGGTATTCGCCGAGCCCGATGAAGTGCTGGGCGATGATCTGTTTGCCCACCTGCCCGAAGGCGATGCCGGCCGCCGCTGGCGCGCCCTGCTGACCGAAGCGCAGGTGGTGTTGCACCAGCACGGGTGGAACCAGCAGCGCGTGGCCGACGGCAAACGGGCGATCAACTCGTTGTGGTTCTGGGGCGGCGGCGAGCTGCCCGAACGCGTGACCACCGCACATGCCCAAGTCCGCAGCCGTGATGCGCTGCTGCAGGCGCTGGCGAAGGCAGCGGGTTTGCAGGCCGATGGCGAGCACACCGTGGATGCCCTGGTGGACCTGCGTCAGCTGCGCTCGCTGGAACAGTTGAGCCAGGATGCGATCCGGCCGTTGCTGGCGGCGATCGCGGGCGGGGAGTTGAAGCGGCTGGTGCTGGATTTCGAAGACGGGATGCGCTTTGAGATCGACAACGGCCAGCGTTGGCGGTTCTGGAAGAAGCCGGTGCAGCTGCACGACGCCTGAGGCGTCGATCCACATCGGGCAGGGGGCGGTTTGATTGCAGGCACCGCGCCATCCACGCATGAATCATGCTACGTGCCCGGCGGCAGCCGCTCTGCGCATGGCGATGCGTTCATGGGATTGGCGCCCCTTGGTCATGGGGCGCGGCGTGGATCTACGCCGGGCCGTCGCTGCTTCCAGCGGCGTATCATGGCCGCACCTTTGCAACCGGCGCTGCCGATGTCTCTCACCGCCGATACCGCGCCGCTTTCCCCTGATGTCGTGACGATCCAGCGCCGTGCGCCGGTGCCGCTGGCGGAGTGGCCGGCCGACGTGCTGCCGCTGCTGCAGCGCCTGTATGCCGCGCGCGGGGTGACCAGCGCTGCGCAGGCGCAGCCGAAACTGGCCCAGCTGCACGCGCCGGAGCTGATGGGCAGCATGCAGGCCGCGGTGGACCTGCTGGCTGCGGCCATCGCCAGCAACGCCCGTATCCTGGTGGTCGGCGATTTCGATTGCGATGGCGCCACTGCCTGTGCGGTGGGCGTGCGCGGGCTGCGCATGCTCGGTGCGCGCGACGTGGTGCACGCGGTGCCGAACCGGGTCCTGCACGGGTATGGGTTGTCGCCAGCGCTGGTGGCCGACCTGGCGCACCTGCAGCCGGGCCTGCTGGTCACCGTCGACCACGGCATTGCCTGCCATGCCGGCGTGGCGGCGGCCAAGGCGCTGGGTTGGAAGGTGCTGGTCACCGACCATCACCTGCCCGGCGAACGGCTGCCGCCGGCCGACGCCATCGTTGACCCCAACATCAACGGCGACGCGTTCCCGAGCAAGGCGCTGGCCGGGGTCGGGGTGATCTTCTATGTCCTGATGGCGCTGCGCCGCCACCTGCGCACGCAGGGCGCCTTTGCCGATGGCGCCGAGCCGGACCTGCTGACCCTGCTGGATCTGGTCGCGGTCGGCACCGTCGCCGACCTGGTCGCGCTGGATGCCAACAACCGTGCGCTGGTCGCTGCCGGGCTGCGCCGCCTGCGCGCAGGGCAGGGCTGCGTGGGCCTGCAGGCACTGATCGAGGCCAGCGGCCGCGACCCGGCACGGCTGAGCGCCACCGACATCGGATTTGCGCTGGGCCCGCGTTTGAATGCCGCCGGGCGCCTGGAAGACATGGCGCTGGGCATCGAACTGCTGCTCACCGAAGACCGCGCCCAGGCCCGCGAGATCGCCCAGACCCTGGAGCAGATCAACGCCGAGCGCCGTGCGGTGCAGCAGCTGATGACCGACGACGCCGAACTGGCGGTGTCGCGCGCGATGCTGACTGCCGAAGGCGAGCGCCCGATCGCCGCGTGCCTGTTCGATGCCGACTGGCATCCCGGCGTGGTCGGCCTGGTCGCCTCGAAGATGAAGGACCGCCTGCACCGGCCGGTGATCGCGTTTGCCCCGTCCGAACCGGGCAGCGATTCACTGCGCGGCTCGGCACGCTCGATTCCCGGCTTCCATATCCGTGACGCGCTGGCCATGGTCAACGCGGCGCATCCTGGGCTGATCGACAAGTTCGGTGGCCACGCCATGGCTGCCGGACTGAGTCTGCCGCACGCGCAGCTGGCCGCGTTCGAACAGGCCTTCGTCGACGTGGTGGAGCGCACGCTGGATCCGTTCTCGCTGCAGCAGCTGCTGCTCACCGACGGCGAGTTGCTGCCGCAGGAGCTGGACTTCGCGCATGCCGAGGCGCTGCGTCTGGCCGGGCCGTGGGGCCAGGGCTTCCCCGAGCCGCTGTTCGACGGCCACTTCCAGGTGGCGCGCTGGCAGGTGCTGAAGGAAAAGCATCTCAAACTCAGCCTGCGCGTACCCGGCCGCGCCGAACCGATCAACGCGATCCACTTCAGCGGCTGGAAGGGCAATGCGCCGGCCAACCACGTCCACATCGCCTACCGGCTGGTCAGCGACGACTACCGCGGCGGTGGGGCGATCCAGTTGATCATCGAGCATTGTGCGGATGCCTGACCGGCGCCGTTGCCTGCGGCTGTCGATCAGCCTGTCGTCGGCAAGCTTGCTGCTGACTGCGTTCTCCCTCACTACACACGCCCACATGCTGCCATCGCCTACCGAACGTTTCGACCTGCAGAGCCGCGTCGTGCTGCAGGCCGATGAAGCGGCCCGCACTGAACTGTCGGCCCGCGAGGGCTTTGATTTTCCGGACCTGGAAGGCTCACGCCAGAGCGTGGCGTGGTTGCTGGGGCAGGAGCTGGCTGCGCGCGTGGCGGGCGAGGGCGGCATATCGACAAACGCCGTCACGGTCGACGACGCGGTTGCCGCCGTGATGGCGCGCCTGGGCAGGACCCGCTGCGTCGCCACCGGCTACCAGCCGTCGGACGATCCAGACGACTACCGCGATGCGGACGACCAGACCGGCACGCTGGCATACACCTGCCATCTGCCCGATCCCGCACCGCTGCGTCCCCTGCATGCGGCGCTGCGTACGGCGGGCAACGATGCCGAACGCCAGCAGGCCACGCAGCGCCTGCTGGCTGCTTACGTCGATCACCTGTCCAATGCGCCGGACAGGCCGGTGCACGCACAGCATGCGACGTGGTCGCGCCCGTACACTGCCGACCATGCCGTGATGCAGAGCATGGCCGTCATGGAAACCATCCTGCCCGCGTTGTTCCCGTTCGATGGCTGGGAGCAGGACGAGGACTGAGTGGCCCATGCCCGGAGCACCGCGGGACCGTGGATGCCCCGGTGCGCCGCGTTACTCCACCACCTTGCTCACCAGCGTCGGCATCTCCCACGCCCCACCGGCGGCGACCAGGCGGCACAGGCCGGCGCTGGACTCGGCGGTCTTGACGAACCCGGTGCCGGTCCAGCTCCAGCTGGTGGAGTGCCAGCAATCGCCCAGGCCGCGGCCCTTGTGGCCTTGCTCGATGGTGCGCAGTTCGTCGCCGACCGCCGAGGCGGTGACCAGCTGCGGCTGGTAGGGCGCGTGGTCGTTGACCACCCAGTAGCCGTCGCCGGTGTTGTAGGCCGCGCGCCAGCACGGCTGGGAGACCAGCAGCTTGTCGGCGCTGAGGCGCTGCACGGTGATGTCCTGCGGGCCTTCATTGGCGATCATGCTGTCGCCCGGATGCAGCGCTTCGCAGCTGTCGGCCGGGGTGGCTGCGGCCAGTGCCTTGCGCAGCGCGGCGGAGTTGGCCAGGGCTTGATCGGCCGGCCGTGCGGCGACCACCTTGCCCAGTACGACCACCGGCATCGGCAGGGCCGGCAGTACGATGGTTTCGGCCTTGCTGCCCTTGCGGATCAACGCGCCGGGGGTGCCTAGGCGGCCCTGGAATTCGTCCATCTTCAACAGGGCCGCCGAGGCGCCGCGGTCGGACACGGTCCATTGCTTGCCATCGTTGCCGCGCAGCACGATGCGGCTGTTGCCGGCCAGCGATGCCAGCAGGGTGGTGACCTGCGGCGGTGACAGGGTGGCGGTGCCGTCGGCGGCGTTGTACTTCAAGGCGCCCGGCGCGGCGTCGTTGATCTGCAGGGACAGCTGCCCGGGCAGGGTGATCGGGTCGTACTGGCCCAGCATGACCTCGGCACCGACCGGCTGGTCCGGGCCGGCCTTGCGGGTGAGCAGGATCGAGACCGGCTCGCCGCCGTTCTCGCCGGCCTGGTAACCGGCCGCGCGGCAGGTGCGGGTGTTGTCGCAGGCCACGGTCCAGTCGTGGTGGGTGAAGCTCACCCCGGCGATGGGCGCGGCGGCGTGGGCCGGAGCCAAGGGGGCCAACAGCAGCAGGGGCAGCAGGGCAGGCAGGCGCATGGAACGTCCTTGTAGGCAGGCAAGCGGGGGAGACGCATCTTGGCCTACCCGGCGATGTGCGCCAAGCGGTGCGGCGGCCAACCCCGTTTGCCGGCATGATCCGTTCAACCTGCTGTCATCGGATCGGGAGCGTCACATGCAACGCGCACTGGGTGGGATCGGCATGCTCGGCATGCTGTGGTTGGGAACGCAGGTGGGCATGGCGCAGACGCGTCCGGCAGTGGCCCCGCTGCTGCAGGTGTCCGGCGCGGAAGTGCCGGTGCAGCTGCGCCGGGTGCGCCTGGACAGCCACGTGGTGGCGGGCATGGGCGAGACCCGCATCGAAATGGAGTTCCACAACCCCAATGCGCGGGTGCTGGAGGGACAGTTGGAATTCCCGCTGGCCGATGGCCAGCAGGTAGCCGGCTTCGCGCTGGATATCGGTGGCACCCTGCGTGAGGCGGTGCCGGTACCCAAGGCGCAGGGGCGCCAGGTGTTCGAGGCGATCGAGCGGCGCCAGGTCGACCCGGGCCTGCTCGAACAGACCGCCGGCAACCAGTTCCGGCTGCGCGTGTATCCGATCCCCGCGCGCGGCAGCCGCCGCGTTGCGCTGACCCTTCGGCAGACGCTGCCGGCCGATGCGCAGGGCCTGCGCTGGAACCTGCCGTTGCAGTTCGCGCGCGGCGCTGCGGAGGTCAGCGTGCACATGGATGCCAGCGGCAGCGGGGCGCCGGTGCCCAGCACGCCACTGCCATGGCAGTTCCGGGTGCAGGACGGCGTGTACCGTGCGCAGTGGCAGGGCCGCGGCGATGCGTTGCCGGCGCAGGCGCAGTGGCGGCTGCCACAGGTGCGGCAGCTGGATGCGGTGACCGGTGGGCATGACGGCGAGCGCTACCTGCTGGCGCAGATTCCGCTGCCGGTGCAGACGGTGGCACGCCCGCTGCCGACCCGGCTGGGGCTGCTGTGGGATGCGTCCGGCTCGGCGCGGCAGCGCGACCGCGCCGTCGAGCTGGCGGTGCTGGACCGCTACTTCGCCGCGATCGGCGAGGGCCAGGTGCAGCTGACGGTGCTGCGCGACCGGCCCGAGCCGGTGCGCAGCTTCGATATCCACGGTGGCGACTGGAGCGCGCTGCGTGCATATCTGGCCACGCTGCCGCTGGACGGCGCCAGCGCGCTGGGCGCGTGGACGCCGCGCGCGCAGGTTCAGGAATACCTGCTGGTCAGCGATGGCCTGTCCAACTACGGCAGCGGGGCCTTGCCGACGCTGCAGCGTGGCCAGCGGCTGTTTGCACTGAGCAGTGCCGGTGCGCGCACCGATGCGGCGCGCCTGCGCGCCTGGACCGGGGCCCACCAGGGCCAGGCGCTGGTGCTGTCCAGCCTGGCCGAGGTGGAGGCGGCGCTGCCGCTGCTGTTGCAGCAGCGCGCCGAGGTGGTCGGGCTGGAAGGGCGTGGGGTGGACCGGCTGGTGGCCGACGCCAGCCGTGCCGGCCAGGGCTGGCTGCGGGTGATGGGGCGGGTGCAGCAGCCGGACGGCGAACTGAGCGTGCGCGTGCGGCTGGCCGATGGCCGGGTGCATGCGCAGCGCGTGGCGGTGTCTGCCGCGCGCGCACTGGACGGTGGCCTGGTGGCGCAGGCCTGGGCCAGCGCGACGCTGGCCGGGTATGCGGCCGACCCGGTGGCCAATGCCGAGGCGATGCGCACGTTGTCGCGGCAGTTCGGGCTGGTTGGTGCGGACACCTCCTTGCTGGTACTGGAAACCCTGGACGACTACCTGCGCTACGGCATCCGTCCGCCGGCGCCCATGCAGGCCGACTACGACCGCCTGCATGCGGTGCGCATCGACGATGCGCAGCAGGCGCGCAGGCAGCGGTTGGACCAGCTGGCGCTGCAGTTTGCCCAGCGCCAGCAGTGGTGGAACACGCCCTGGCCGAAGGCCGCGCCGATCGGGGTGGCCGGACTGATCAAGCCGATGGCGGTGGCCGCCGTGGCGGCTGGTGTCGAGGAAAGCATGGCGTACCTGCCGGCGCCGGCCAGCGACGCGATGGCCCGGCCGGCCCCGCCCGCACCGGCTGCGCCGATGGCACGGGCACAGCGTGCGCGTGCCACCGAGCTGGATTCGGTCGAGGTGACCGGCGGCAAGGCCAGCGACACCGCCAACAGCGGTGCCATCGGCATCGCCCTGGCGCCGTGGGCGCCGGACTCGGCCTATGCGCGCCGCCTGCGCGACGCGCCGCCGGCGCAGCTGTATGCCACCTACCTGTCCGAACGCGACCAGCATGCCGGCAGCAGCGCCTTCTACCTGGACGTGGCCGACCTGCTGCTGGCCAAGGGCCAGAGCGACCTGGCGCTGCGGGTGCTGTCCAACCTGGCCGAGATGCAGCTGGAGAACCGCCACGTACTGCGCGTGCTCGGTTACCGGCTGCTGCAGGCCGGCGCGCCCGAGCTGGCGGTGCCGGTGTTCCAGGCGGTACTGGCGATGGGCGAGGAAGAGCCGCAGAGCTTCCGCGACCTGGGCCTGGCGCTGGAGGCCAGCGGCCAGTACCAGGCCGCGCTGGCCAGCCTGTACGAGGTGGTGGTGCGGCCCTGGGACAGCCGCTTCGATGGTATTTCGCTGATCGCGCTGGATGAGCTGAACACCCTGATCGCGCGCGAGCGGGTGGATGCGGCGGCGGTCGATCCGCGCCTGCGCCACGCCATGCCGCTGGACCTGCGCGTGGTGCTGAGCTGGGACAGCGACAACAGCGACATGGACCTGTGGGTGACCGACCCCAATGGCGAGCGCGCCTACTACGGCAACCGCCTGACCTACCAGGGCGGGCAGATGTCGCAGGACTTCACCGGCGGCTATGGCCCCGAGCAGTTCTCGCTGCGCCAGGCCAAGCCCGGCAAGTACAAGGTGGAGGCCAACTTCTTCGGCAGCCGCGAGCAGCTGGTCACCGGCGCCACCACGCTGAGCCTGCGCCTTAGCACGCATTGGGGCACCGCCAGGCAGCGCGACCAGCAGGTCACGATGCGTTTGAAGGACCGTGCCGAAACCGTGCTGGTGGGGGAGTTCGAGGTGAAATGAGCTGCGGGGCGGAACGAAGCGTTTCCGGCCATGGGCCGGACCGAGGTGGCGCACTTCCTTGTGCGCCACCCCGCGGGCCGGCGGCGCCGTTACCATCTGCGGTTGATGCCTGCTTGCCGCCCCTGCGCATGGACCGCCCGATGACCTCCCGCACCTCCCCCCGTTGGCGCCCTTCGAGCCGTTGGCTGGTCTGGGCAGCGATCCTGCTGGCCACCGCGCTGGCCAATGCCCTGGTCGAGGTGATGGATACCCAGCGTCGCGGCGGCAGCCTGGCATTGTGGGAGCCGCTGGTCTGGGAACTGAGCAGCGTCGGCATCATCGTGCTGACCCTGCCGGTGCTGTGGTGGGGGTGCCAGCGCTGGCCGCTGCATGCCGATACCTGGAAGCGGCGGCTGCCGCTGTACCTGCTGGCCAGCGTGGCCTGGTCGCTGGTGCACGTGGCGGGCATGATGCTGCTGCGCCAGCTGGCCTATGCCAGCGTGGGCGAGCATTACCAGGACGGTTCGGCGTGGCCCACCCGGCTGCTCTACGAATACCTCAAGGACGTGCGCGCGTTCTTCACCTTCGTGGCGATCGAACACTTCTTCAGCTGGTTCGGTCGCCGCCGCCAGGGCGAGGCGCACCTGCTGGCCGCGCCCGAGGATGCGCCGCCGGTGGAGCCGGTGGACCGGCCCGAGCGGTTCCTGGTGCGCAAGCTGGGGCGCGACTTCCTGGTGGCCACCGCCGACGTCGAGTACGCCCAGGCCGCCGGCAACTACATGAACCTGCACGTGCGCGGCCACGACTACCCGCTGCGCAGCACCCTGGCCGCGCTGGAGGCCCGGCTGGACCCGGCCCGGTTCGTCAGGATCCACCGCAGCTACGTGCTCAACCTGGGCTTCCTGGTCTCCATCGAGCCGCTGGACAGCGGCGAGGCGCGGGTGCACCTGGCCGATGGCAGCGCATTGCCCTGCAGCCGCCGCCAGCTGCCGGTGCTGCGCGCGGCGCTGGGGCAGGGCGGCACGCTGCCGGGGCCTGCCGCCGCGCCAGCATGAACGGGCGGCCTGGGCTACAATTCCGGTCTTGTCCCAAGCCTTCAACACTGCCGCCATGCTAGAGCTCAATCCCGTGCGCCAGCGAATCACCGATCTGACCGATCGCGTGGTCTCGCTCAGGGGGTATCTTTGACTACGACGCCAAACAAGAGCGTCTGGAAGAAGTAACCCGGGAACTGGAAAACCCAGACATCTGGAACAACGCCGAGTACGCCCAGAACCTTGGCCGCGAACGCGCCAACCTGGAAAAGACCGTGGGCGGCATCGCCACGATCCTTGACGGCTTGTCCGAATCGGGCGAACTGCTGGAACTGGCCGAAAGCGAACAGGATGAGGAGACCGCCCTGGCCGTGGTCGCCGACCTGGACAAGTACCAGAAGCACGTCGAACAGCTGGAGTTCCAGCGCATGTTCTCCGGCCAGATGGATACCGCCGCGGCGTTCGTCGACATCCAGGCCGGCGCCGGCGGCACCGAAGCCCAGGACTGGGCCGAAATCCTACTGCGCATGTACCTGCGCTGGTGCGAATCGCGCGGCTGGAAGACCGAGCTGATGGAAGTCTCCGGCGGCGATGTGGCCGGGATCAAGTCGGCCACCCTGCGCGTGGAAGGCGATTACGCCTATGGCTGGCTGAAGACCGAGACCGGCGTGCACCGCCTGGTGCGCAAGTCGCCGTTCGACTCGGACAACCGCCGCCACACCAGCTTCACCTCGGTGTTCGTGTCGCCGGAAGTGGATGACAACATCGAGATCGACATCAACCCGGCCGATCTGCGTACCGACGTGTACCGCTCCTCCGGCGCCGGCGGCCAGCACGTCAACAAGACCGAGTCGGCGGTGCGTATCACCCACATCCCGACCAACACGGTGGTGGCCTGCCAGACCGGCCGCAGCCAGCACCAGAACCGCGACAACGCGATGAAGATGCTGGCCGCCAAGCTGTACGAGCTGGAAATCCAGAAGCGCAACGCCGAGCGCGACGCGGTGGAAGCCACCAAGTCCGATATCGGCTGGGGCAGCCAGATCCGCAACTACGTGCTCGACCAGAGCCGGATCAAGGACCTGCGCACCGGCATCGAACGTTCGGATACGCAGAAGGTGCTCGATGGCGACCTGGACGAATTCGTCGAAGCCAGCCTGAAGTCGGGCCTGGCGGTCGGTTCCAAGCGCATCGATGCCTGAGGCCGGCCCGGCGGCAGCCGTGTTGCACGCTGCCCGGGCGACCCGGCGCGGGATGTCGATGACGTCCCGCGCCGCCTTTGGTCCTTGCCAGGCAGGGCGATGATGCGCAGCGAGGGCGAGCGCAAGGAACTGGGCGGCTTCCTCAAGGCGTGCCGCGACCGGGTCGACCCGGCCACGCTGGGCCTGCCGGCCGGGCGCCGGCGCACCCCGGGGCTGAAGCGCGAGGAGGTCGCGCTGGCGATCGGGGTCAGCGTCAGCTGGTACACCTGGATCGAGCAGGGGCGTGAAGTGCGTGCCTCGCCGGAGGTGCTTGATCGGCTGGCACGGGTATTGCGGATGAGCGATGACGAGCGCGCCTATGCCTTTGCGCTGTCCGGCTACGGGGTGCCGCTGGACTCCCCGGACGAATCGGTCACCGCGGGCCTGCGCCAGCTGGTCGAGGCCATGCAGCCGATCCCGGCCTATGTGCGCAATACCCGGTTCGACATCCTGGCGTGGAATCCGGCCATCGCCGATCTGTTCGTCGACTACAGCCAACTGGCGCGGCATGAGCGCAATACGTTGCGCTTGATGTTCCTGTACCCGCCTTACCGCAGCTTGATCCTGAACTGGGAAGAGATGGCCCGCGGACTGCTTGCCGGTTTCCGCGCGGCGATGGCGCAGGCGCAGGACAAGGCGCCGTTCCTGGCGCTGGTCGAGGACATGGCCGCGCACAGTGAGGATTTCCGCCGGTGGTGGCCTGAGCACGATGTGCGTCGTTTCGATGAAGGCGCCAAGCGCCTGAACCATCCCACCCGCGGCCTGCTGGACCTGCAGTACGTGGCGCTGGTACCGGAAAGCCGGCACGACCTGTCCCTGGTCACCTACCTGCCGCGGCGCTGACGGCGGACACCGGTAGCGCTTCATCCACGCCTGGCGTGGATCCACAGATGGTCGGCGCGGTCGTAGATCCACGCCATGCGTGGATGCCTCTCCAACCCGCATTCAGACAGGCAACTCCAGGTCACAGGATACGCAGACGCCTTGTTGTCCCGGTTCAACGGGTCCACATTCCTGTCAGGAAACGGGCCACCGGCCCGTTGTCGAGACGACAGGAGAACCGCATGTCCGCTTCCCCCACCGCCGCCATTTCGCGCGATCCGGCCACCGGCCAGGAGATCGCCAGCCACCCCTTCATCACCGACGCTGCGCTGGGCGCGCTGCTGGGCCAGGGCCGCGCCGGCTTCACGGCCTGGAGCGCGCAGTCGCTGGAGCAGCGCGCCGGCGTGCTACGGTCGATGGCGGCGGTGCTGCGCCGCGACCGTGAGCCGCTGGCCGCACTGGCCACCGCCGAGATGGGCAAGGTCCGCGCCGAGGCGCTGGCCGAAATCGAGAAATGCGCCGTGCTATGCGAGTGGTACGCCGACAACGGCGCGCAATGGCTGCGCGACGAGGCCACCGCGGTGGCCGACAACAAGGCCTATGTGTCCTACCTGCCGCTGGGGGTGGTGCTGGGCATCATGCCGTGGAACTTCCCGTACTGGCAGGTGATGCGCGCGGCGGTGCCGATCCTGATGGGCGGCAACGGCTTCCTGCTCAAGCCGGCGGAGAACATCGTCGGCACCGCCCAACTGCTGGATGCCGCCTGGCGCGACGCGGGCCTGCCGGCCGGTACGTTCATCGCCGCCAACATCAGCCGCGAGGGCACCAGCGCGGCGATTGCCGATGACCGCATCGCCGCAGTGACCCTCACCGGCAGCGTGGCCGCCGGCCGCAGCATCGCCGCCCAGGCCGGGCAGGCGTTGAAGAAGGTGGTGCTGGAGCTGGGGGGCTCGGACCCGTTCATCGTGCTGGCCGATGCCGACCTGGAGGCCGCGGCCGATGCCGCGATTGCGTCGCGCTTCCAGAATGCCGGGCAGGTCTGCATCGCCGGCAAGCGCATCATCGTCGAAGACGCGGTGTACCCGCGTTTCGTGGCGTTGTTCTGCGAGCGGGTCAAGGCACTTACCGTCGGCGATGGCCGCGAGGCCGGCAGCCGCATCGGCCCGATCGCCCGCCAGGACCTGTTGGAGCAGTTGGATGCGCAGGTACGTGCGTCGGTCGATGCCGGCGCGCAACTGCTGGCCGGCGGTTACCAGCTGGACCGTCCCGGCAGCTTCTATGCGCCCACCGTGCTGGGCGATGTCGAACCGGGCATGCAGGCCTTCGATACCGAGACCTTTGGTCCGGTGGCCTCGATCAGCCGTGCGCGCGATGCCGACCATGCGGTGGCACTGGCCAACCAGAGCGAATTCGGCCTCAGTGGCAACCTGTGGAGCGCCGATCTCGAACGTGCCAGGCAGCTGGCGCGCCGGCTGCAGACCGGTGGCGTGTTCGTCAACGGCTTCTCCGCCTCCGACCCGCGCGTGCCGATCGGTGGGGTGAAGAAGAGCGGCTTCGGTCGTGAACTGTCGCATTTCGGTATCCGCGAGTTCGTCAACGCGCAGACGGTGTGGTTCGACCGCCGTTGACGCCGGCCACTGCCCTTGTTTGCAACGATCCACAACACTTACAGCAAGAAGGACGTCATTCCATGTCCAAGGGTTCCGATCTGCTCGTCGCCGCACTCGAAAACGAGGGTGTCGAGCGTATTTTTGGCATTCCCGGCGAGGAGAACCTCGACGTCGTCGAGTCGCTCCGCCATTCGCGCATCGAACTGGTTATCACCCGCCATGAGCAGGCGGCGGTGTTCATGGCGGCAACCTACGGCCGTCTGACCGGCAAGCCGGGGGTGTGCCTGGCCACGCTCGGCCCAGGGGCGCTCAACTTCACCACCGGTGCGGCCTACGCGCTGCTGGGGGCGTGGCCGGTGATCATGATCACTGGGCAGAAGGGCATCGTGGCCAGCAAGCAGGCGCGCTTCCAGATCGTGGACATCGTCGCCACGATGAAGCCGCTGACCAAATCCGCTCGCCAGATCGTCTCGGCGCGCACCATTCCCACCATCGTGCGCGAGGCGTTCCGTACCGCCCAGGAAGAGCGCCCCGGCCCGGTGCTGCTGGAGCTGCCCGAGGACATCGCGGCGATGCAGGTCGAGGACGTGGCGCTGATCCCGACCCACCCGGTCGACCGGCCGGTGGCCAGCCCCGAAGCGCTGGATCGCGCCGCGCAGATCATTGGCGACGCCCAGCGACCGCTGCTGGTGATCGCTTCGGCGGCGTCGCGGCCGCAGTCGAGCGAGGCCTTGTCGGCGTTCGTGCTGCGCGCCGGCATTCCGTTTGTCACTACCCAGATGGGCAAGGGGGCGGTGGCCGGTGGCTCCGGTCTGTACATGGGCACCGCGGCATTGAGTGAGCGCGACTACGTGCACATGGCCATCGACCAGGCCGACGTGATCGTCACCATCGGCCATGAGGTCACCGAGAAGCCGCCGTTCGTGATGCGACCGGGCGGCCCCACGGTCATCCACATCGGGTATTCGCAGGCCGCGGTGGAGCAGGTGTATTTCCCGCAGGTGGAGGTGATCGGCGATATTGGCCGTTCGTTGACCCTGCTGGCCGACCGTATCGAAGGCCGGGTCGCCAACGCCGCTGCGCTGCTGCCGCTGCGCGCCACGATCCTGGAGCACATCGCCGATCGCGCCGACGCACCGGGTTTCACCCCGCAGCGGCTGGTGCACGACGTACGCCAGGTGATGCCGGCGGACGGCATCGTGGCGCTGGACAACGGCATGTACAAGATCTGGTTCGCACGCAACTACCGCACCCAGGTGGCCAACACGCTGCTGCTGGACAACGCGCTGGCGACCATGGGCGCCGGCCTGCCCTCGGCGATCATGGCCGCGATCCTGTACCCGCAGCGACGGGTGCTGGCGGTATGCGGCGACGGCGGCTTCATGATGAACAGCCAGGAGCTGGAAACCGCGCGCCGGCTCGGCCTGAACCTGGTGGTGCTGATCCTCGACGACGGCGCCTACGGCATGATCCGCTGGAAGCAGGCGGTGGATGGCTTCGCCGACTACGGCATGACCTTCGGCAATCCGGATTTCGTCAAGTACGCACAGGCCTATGGGTGCACCGGCCACGCGGTGAGCGCTATCGAGCAGTTCATCCCGACCCTGGAAGCGGCCTTCAACGCCGGCGGCGTGCACCTGGTGTCGGTGCCCATCGACTATTCGGAGAACCAGCGGGTGCTGGTCGACGAACTGCGCCAGGCCTTCCCGCCGGCGGCGGGCTGAGCGGGCAGGAGGCGGCCGGGCCGGGGCGGGCCCGGCGGCGGGCAGGGCGGTTTTGCTATGCTGTACAACCGGCCTGTGCCGGCTGCAAGCCCCCCTCAACTACCCGATTCCCGCAGATCCATGAGCGAAGCTACCGATACCCTCCCCGTCGACGAAAACAAGTTGATCGCTGAGCGCCGTGAGAAACTCAACGCGCTGCGCGGGCAGGGGATCGCGTATCCGAACGATTTCCGTCGCGCGCAATTCGCCGGCAGCCTGCAGGAAGAGTTTGCCGACGCCGAGCGGTGGACTGCCGAGGCGCTGGAAGCCGCCGACCGCCAGGTGAAGATGGCCGGCCGGCTGATGGCCAAGCGGGTGATGGGCAAGGCCAGCTTCGCCCAGATCCAGGACGAATCCGGCCGCATCCAGCTGTTCCTGCAGGGCAGCACCCTGGGCGATGCCTACACCGCCTTCAAGGGCTGGGACGTGGGCGACATCATCGCCGTGGAGGGCGGGCTGACCCGCACCAGGACCGGCGAGTTGTCGGTCAAGGCCAGCAGCATCCGTCTGCTGACCAAGTCGCTGCGCCCGCTGCCGGACAAGTGGCACGGCCTGGCCGACGTGGAGCAGCGCTACCGCCAGCGTTACGTGGACCTGATCGTGACTCCCGAGTCGCGCGAGGTGTTCATCAAGCGCTCGCGGATCATCCGGGCGATGCGCGCCTGGCTGGACCAGCGCGATTTCCTCGAAGTGGAAACGCCGATGATGCATTACATCCCCGGCGGCGCCACGGCCAAGCCGTTCACCACCCACCACAACGCGCTGGACCTGGACCTGTACCTGCGGGTAGCCCCGGAGCTGTATCTCAAGCGCCTGGTCGTGGGTGGCCTGGAGCGCGTATACGAGATCAACCGCAACTTCCGCAATGAAGGCGTGAGCACCCGGCACAACCCGGAATTCACCATGATGGAACTGTACGAGGCCTATGCCACGTACACCGAAGTGATGGACCTGACCGAAGGGGTTATCCGCGACGTGGCCAGCCAGGTGCTGGGCACCACCACGGTGGTCTGGGACGGCGCCACGATCGACCTGGCCCCGGCGTTCCGCCGCTGGCGCATGGACGAGGCGGTACGCCACCACAACCCGGAGATCAGCGCCGCCGACTGCACCGACCGCGATGCGCTGGCCGCCCATTGCGAGCGCCTGAAGATCCGCATCAAGCCGTCCTACGGCTGGGGCAAGCTGCTGCTGGAAATCTTCGAAGCCACCGTCGAGCACACCCTGATCCAGCCGACCTTCATCACCGACCACCCGGTCGAGGTGTCGCCGCTGGCCCGTGCCAATGACGACCAGCCCGGCTACACCGACCGCTTCGAACTGTTCATCAACGGCAAGGAGCTGGCCAACGGCTTCTCCGAGTTGAACGACCCGGAAGACCAGGCGGCGCGGTTCCAGGCCCAGGTTACGGCCAAGGAAGGCGGCGACGACGAGGCCATGCATTACGACGCCGACTACATCCGTGCGCTGGAGTACGGCATGGCCCCGACCGGCGGGCTGGGGATCGGCATCGACCGGCTGGTGATGCTGCTGACCGGCAGCAGCTCGATCCGTGACGTGCTGTTGTTCCCGTACATGCGCCCGGAAAACTGAGAACTGCGTCCCGGGTGGCCCGATGGGCGCCCGGGCGGGGTTCCGCTGCCGGGGCGGCCCGGGTATGGTGCCCACGTAGCCATCGACCGCAGCAGTCGGGATGGTGCAGGCACATGGACGGGTTCGGCGATGCGTGACATCGGCATCACACTGTGACCACGATCATGAACCGGGAGATCATGTCGGAGGCGGAGCCATGCAAGGTGCCAGTGTGCAGAGTAGCGGAGTATCCTCTCCGCAGCATGTCCCAGTGTGGTCCAGGAAGACGACGGAAGCAGCCTTGAATATTGTCATCGTTGACGACCAGACGTCCGCGCGAACCATGCTGCGCCATGTGATTGAGGACATCGCGCCGGAGCTGAGCGTGCATGACTTCGGCGATCCGCTGACCGCGCTGGCCTGGTGCGAGTCGCAGGCGGTGGACCTGCTGCTGCTCGACTACCGCATGCCGGAGATGGACGGGCTGGAGTTCGCCCGCCGCTTCCGCCGGCTGCCCAAGCACCGCGACATCCCGGTGATCCTGATCACCGTGGTCGGCGACGAGCCGGTCCGCCAGGCCGCGCTGGAGGCGGGCGTGATCGACTTCCTGGTCAAGCCGATCCGCCCGCGCGAACTGCGTGCCCGCTGCTACAACCTGCTGCAGCTGCGCCAGCAGTCGGAAAACGTCAAGCAACGCGCCCTGTCGCTGGAGCAGCGGCTGCTGGCCAGCATGCACGAGGTGGAAGAGCGCGAACGCGAGACGCTGTCGCGGCTGGCGCGGGCGATCGAGTTCCGTGATGCCGGTACCAGCGCCTACCTGGAGCGCATGGCGCACGTGGCCGGGCTGATCGCCGAGCAGCTGGGCCTGCCCGAAGAAGAAGCCAAACTGATCGAAATGGCCGCCCCACTGCACGACATGGGCAAGATCGCCATTCCCGATGCAGTGCTGCTCAAGCAGGGCAAGCTCAACGAGGAAGAGCTGGCGATCATGCGCCGCCATCCGCGGATCGGCTATGAACTGCTCAGCGGCAGCCAGAACCGCTTCATCCAGGTGGGCGCGTTGATCGCGCTGCGCCACCACGAGCGCTACGACGGCAGCGGCTACCCCGATGGCCTGATCGGCGATGCGATCCCGCTGGAAGCGCGGATCGTGGCGGTGGCCGATGTGTTCGACGCGCTGATTTCGCCGCGTCCCTACAAGGAAGCATGGACGATGGAGGCGACCCTGGCCTACCTGTACGCCCAGCGCGGGCGCCTGTTCGACCCGCGCTGTGTGGATGCCCTGCTGCGCGGCCGCGAGCAGCTCGACGATATCTGCGCCCAGCACTCGACCGCTTCATTGCGCCCGGGGATGTGAGATGCCGTCCCTGTACCCGCGGCTGAAGCGCCGGCTGGCGCATCGTCCGGATACCGAGCACGGGCAGGTGATCGTGCGGATGGCCCTGATCACGCTGATCCTGGTGTATGTGCTGCTGTCCGGCGCCCGCCAGCATCTGCTGGAGCAGTACCACGGGGTGCTGGCCACCACCCTGACCGGGCTGGCGATGTCGCTGCTGCTGTTTGCCTGGTTGCTGTGGCGGCCGCAGCGGTCGCATGCGCGCCGGGTGGTGGGCATGCTGTCCGACTACGGCCTGATCGCGTTGGGCATGATCCAGATGGGCGAGCCGCTGGCCTGGGTGTATGCGGTGGTGATGTGGGTGACGGTGGGCAACGGGCTGCGCTATGGCAACCGGTACCTGGCCGGCGCCATCGCCCTGGCCCTGCTCGGGTTTGGTACCACCGTGCTGCTGACGCCGTACTGGATGGACAATGCCCGGCTGGCTTTCTTCCTGTGGCTGGGGCTGGCGGCGGTGCCGCTGTGCTGTTCCACCCTGCTGCGCCGACGCACGCAGGTGCCGACCATGCATGACACCGCAAAGCTGAAACCGGCCAGGGGCCATCTGCTGGCCCGCTTCAGGCAGCGGCTGGCCGGCCGGCCCGACAGCGAGCACGCGCAGAACCTGATCCGCATCGCGATCACGGCGCTGTTCATCATCTACCTGGGCTGGCGCTACCTGGAAACCGACGGCGACACGCTGCTGGCGACCTGGCTGATCCTGGCCTTCGAGCTGACCATTTCCGCCGGGCTGCTGGTCGGCATCCTGATCCGGCCGGGGGTGTCGCATGTGCGCCGGGTGATCGGCATGCTGACCGACTACTCCTGCATGGGCGTGATCATGACCATCCAGGGCGAGCCGGCCGCGCCGCTGTACGCGGTCTGCCTGTGGGTCACCATCGGCAACGGCATGCGCTATGGCAGCACCTACCTGCGCGTGGCCACCGCGATGGGCTGCCTGGCCTTCCTGTGCACGGTGACCCTGTCGCCGTATTGGCAGCAGCACAGCTACCTGGGCTGGGGCCTGTTGCTGGGGCTGGGCGCCATCCCGCTGTACTTCGATTCGCTGCTGCACGCGCTGACCCGGGCAGTGGCCGAAGCGCGCCAGGCCAACGAGGCCAAGAGCCGTTTCCTGGCCAACATGAGCCATGAGTTCCGCACCCCGCTCAATGGCCTGGCCGGCATGACCGAGGTGCTGGCCACCACGCGCCTGGACGAGGAGCAGCGCGAGTGCCTGAACACCATCCAGGCCTCGGCGCGCAGCCTGCTGGCGCTGGTGGAGGAAGTGCTGGACATCTCGGCGATCGAGGCCGGCAAGGTGCGGGTGGAGCGCCATGAATTCGCGCTGGCCGATGTGCTGCAGGCGATCAACCTGATCCTCACCCCGCAGGCGCGGACCAAGGCGCTGGAATACCGGGTGATGGTCGATGAGCAGGTGCCGCCGCGGTTGAGCGGCGATGCCGGCCATCTGCAGCAGATCCTGTTGAACCTGATGGGCAATGCGGTCAAGTTCACCGATGCCGGCTTCGTGCACCTGCAGGTATCGGTGCTGGACGGGCCGGTCGGCGAGGGTGGGCGGGCGACCCTGCGTTTCGAGGTGCGCGACAGCGGCATCGGCGTGCCGGCGGCGTTGCGCGAACGCCTGTTCGAGGCCTTCGAGCAGGCCGATGTGGGTCTGGCCCGGCGCCACGAGGGCACCGGCCTGGGCACGTCGATCGCCAAGGGGCTGGTCGAGGCGATGGGCGGGCGCATCGGCTACCTGGCCAACGCACCGCGCGGCAGTGTGTTCTGGGTGGAAATCGCGCTGGACGTGGCCTCGGCCCCGCCCTTGGGCGCCGAATCGGCCGAAGGCGGCAATGTGATCGCCTTCTCCAACCCGTTCCTGCGCCATCGCGCGCGGGTACGCAGCCTGCGCGTTCTGGTGGCCGACGACCACGAGGCCAACCGCATGGTGTTGCAGCGCCTGCTGGAAAAGGCCGGGCACAAGGTATTCTGCGTCAACGGCGGCGAGCAGGTGCTGGACCTGATGGAGCAGGCCGACTTCGATGCCGCGATCGTGGACCTGCACATGCCCGGCATGAGCGGCCTGGACCTGCTCAAGCAGTTGCGGGTGATGCAGGCCAGCGGCATGCCGTACATGCCGGTGATGGTGCTCAGTGCCGATGTCACCCCCGACTCGATCCTGCGCTGCGAGCAGGCCGGTGCCCGGGCCTTCCTGGCCAAGCCGGTGGTGGCCACGCGGTTGCTCGACGTGCTGGCCGATATCGCGGCCAACATCCGCCCCGAGGCCGGCATCCAGGCCGTATCTGCGGCACCGATGGCAGCCGGTGCGCTGGATCCTGCGGTGCTCGACGAGCTTGCCGCGCTGGGCATGGGCGAGGGCTTCGAACAGCAGTTCATTGCCCAGTGCCTGAGCGATGTGGACGGTTGCATGGCCCGCATCCAGCACAGTGGCGATCAGCAGTCCTGGGACCAGTTGCGCGAGCACGCCCACGCGTTGCGCGGGGTGGCCAGCAACCTGGGGCTGGTACAGGTGGCCACGGCCGGCGGCGAATTGATGCGCATGCCGGACTGGCAGTTGAAGGCCGAATGGAGCCTGCGGCTGTCCAACCTGGTCAATGCGCTGCGCCAGGGCAGAAAGGCACTCGACGCCCGTGCTGCCGCGCTACGGCAACACGGCGGCGACGAGCGCTCTCCGTCCTGACCCCTGTCGCCTGAACGAGCCTGTTGGAACCTGCCGTGCCGCACATGGCCGCAGGTCAGCGGGCGTCGCCGCTGCGCCGCCCCTGCGCGCGCACCAGCCGGTCCATGGTCCGCAACGACTTTTCGCCCAGCTGCATGGCGGTATCGACCCAGATCTCGGTGATCCGCATCATCTCGTGCAGCGGCACCATGCTGGACACCTCGGACACCTCGCGCATCGCCGCCCAGGCATGCGGAATGCGCCTGCTGTCCTTGATCACCCGCTCGACCGCGGCCACGCCTTCGCCGGCCGGCACCACCACATCGACCAAGCCCATTTCCTTGAGCTGGTGGGCGGTGTACAGGTTGCCGTCGAGCATGATCTTCTCGGCCAGGCGCGGGCTGACCCGCTGGCACATGAAGGAGTAGGCGCCCATGCCGGGGAACAGGTCGAACAGCACCTCCGGCAGGCCCATCAGCACGCCTTCCTCGGCCACGATGGTGTGGCAGCTCAACGCCGCCTCGAAGCCGCCGCCCAGCGCATTGCCCTGGACCAGGGCGATGCTGTGGGCGCGCACGCCCAGCCCGGCGTGGAAGGCATGCACGCCGCGCACGCAGCGCTGCGCATAGTCGAGCAGGCGCGCGCGGTCGCCCTCGCGGATCAGCCGGCAGAACAGCTCCAGGTCGCCGCCCAGGTTGAACACGTCGCTGTCCGAGGCCAGCACCACGTGCGGGGACAACGCGTGGGAAATGCGCAGTCGTTCGCCCAGCTCGCGCTGGTAGCCCACGATGTCGTCCACCAGCTGCGAGGCGAAGCAGGGCCGGCCGGGCTGGCCGGCCAGGTTGGCGTGCATGTGGATCCAGTACACCTCGCGCTGCGGCTCTTCGGTGATGCGCAGGGTGGGGTGGGGTTGTGGGCGGGGGGCAAAGGGATGGACAGCAGACATGGGTGTTCTCCGTAAGACCGTCCGGCCGACCGCAATGCGGACGGAGAATGAAGGGGGCGAGCAGAACCTGCGGCGGCGAGTGATTCTATGCGCGTGTCGTGAACCCCCCGCAAGCGCCCCCCGGGGCCGCCGGGGCCGGGGCGGCCCCAACGCAAAGGCCCCCGCCGTCGCCGGCAGGGGCCCAATGCCCATCCAGTGCCCGCAAACCCTTACGGGGCGGGGCTGTCACGCAGTTCGCGGCGCAGAATCTTGCCGACGTTGGTCTTCGGCAGCTCTTTTCGGAATTCCACGATCCTGGGGTGCTTGTAGCCGGTCAGGTTGGCCCGGGCATGCTCCTTGACCATCTCCACGGTCAGGTTGGGGTCCTTCTTGACGATGACCACCTTGACCACCTCGCCGGACTTTTCATCGGGTACCCCGACCGCGGCCACTTCCAGCACGCCGGGCATCATCGCGATCACATCCTCGATCTCGTTGGGGTACACGTTGAAGCCGGACACCAGGATCATGTCCTTCTTGCGGTCGACGATGTAGAAGAAGCCGTGTTCGTCCATCCGCGCCATGTCGCCGGTGTGCAGCCAGCCGTCGGCGTCGATCGCCTGGGCGGTTTCCTCCGGGCGCTGCCAGTAGCCCTTCATCACCTGCGGGCCCTTGATGCACAGCTCGCCGACCTCGCCACTGGCCAGGGTCACGCCGTTGTCGTCCTTCACGCAGGCATCGGTGGAGGGAATCGGCAGGCCGATCGCGCCGTTGTACTCGGGCAGGTCGAGCGGGTTGATGCAGGCCGCCGGCGAGGTTTCGGTCAGCCCGTAGGCTTCCACCAGGGTCACCCCGGTGGCCTTCTTCCAGCGTTCGGCCACCGCGCGCTGCACCGCCATGCCGCCGCCCAGGGTGAACTTCACCGAAGAGAAGTCGATCTCCTCGAAGCCGGGGGTGTTGAGCAGGCCGTTGAACAGCGTGTTGACCCCGGTGATGGCGGTGAAGCGGGTCGCCTTGAGTTCCTTGACGAAGCCCTTCATGTCGCGCGGGTTGGTGATCAGGTGGTTGCAGCCACCGAATTTCATGAAGACCAGGCCGTTGGCGGTGAGCGCGAAGATGTGGTACAGCGGCAGGGCGGTGATGATCACTTCCTTGCCCGGCTCGATGCCCGAGGTGGACAGCCACGCCGAGGCCTGCTGCATGTTGGCGATCAGGTTGCGGTTGGTCAGCATCGCACCCTTGGCCACGCCGGTGGTGCCGCCGGTGTACTGCAGGAAGGCGACGTCGTCGTGGTCGATTTCGACCGTGGGCAGGGTGTGGGCGCTGCCCAGCTTCAGGGCCTGCCTGAAGCGGACCGCGCCGCGCAGGCTGTAGTTGGGCACCATCTTCTTGATGTACTTCAGCACGAAGTTCACCACCACGCCCTTTGCACCGAGCATGTCGCCCAGGCCGGTGGTGATCACCTGCTTGATCTGCGTGTCGGCGATGACCTGCTGCACGGTGTCGCCGAAGTTGTCGACCACCACCAGCACCGCAGCGCCCGAATCGACCAGCTGGTGGCGCAGTTCGCGTGCGGTATAGAGCGGGTTGACGTTGACCACGGTGAGCCCGGCGCGCAGCACGCCGAAGGTAGCCACCGGGTACTGCAGGCAGTTGGGCATCATCAGCGCGACGCGGTCGCCCTTCTTGAGCTGCAGCTCGCCGAGCAGGTAGGCGGCGAACTGTTCGACCAGGGCGTCGGTTTCCCCGTAGGTGAGCACCTTGCCGAAACTGGAGTAGGCGGGGCGGTCGCGGTATTTGGCCACCGAGGTATCGAACACGGCCGAGACCGAGTGGAACTCGTTGACGTCGATCTCGGCAGGCACGCCGGTGGGATAGCTCTGCAGCCAGGGACGTTCCAGACTCATATTCCCCCTCCAGGAATCATGGGTGGTGTGGTGCGATGACCGACAGTATCGGCCGTTTCATACCTTCGCAGCATACCGTTCCGAATGGGAAACGCGAAGGTCTGGTGAAAAAGGGTTGCACATCGCATCGACGTGGCCAGGGAAAGCCCCTGCTGCATGACGCATCCGGCTTTGGGTGGAGTGCTGTCCCCCAGCGTCGATAGCTGCGCCTTGCCGGCCCGGCATGGCAAGTACGTGGCCCCCTGTCGGTCTGGCTTGGCGTCCTGATAATGCGAATCTGAACAGATAGGATGTTCCGCCGTTCGATGGCAGGACGGCCGAGCTCGTGGCCCCACCTGCCGGCTCTTGCGGGCGTCCTCGTGCGACCGGAAGCACTAACGCAGTATCAGGTCGCAGCCGGGCAGGGCGCGCGGCCGTGCCTCAGCCCATGCTGGCCGCACGCGACTGGATGACCTGCTGCTCGCGCTCGTCATGCAGCTGCTGTTCCAGCTGCTGCGCCTGCAGGCGTTGCTGCTGCTCGCGGCTGACCCCATCCAACTGCTGCAGCGATTCGTCCACCGGGGTCTGCGCGGCCTGCAGGGTGGGCATCAGCGCACGCTGGTGCGCCGGATCGTTCAGCTCGCCCTGCACCACGAACACATTGTGCGCCGCCGGCAGCTGGGCAGTGGCATTGCTGAGCAGCACATGGTCCACCCGCTCCAGCCCGCTGCCCTTGGCCAGCACCAGCAGGCTGGCGGTCATGCGTTCGCTGGTCTCATCGAATTGGCGCCCGTGTTTGGCGTCCAGGGCGGCTACCCCGTCGCGCACCTGCTGGTAGAGCGCGTGGTCGGGATGGCCGGCCTGCATCGGCGTCAACGCCGGTGCGGGCGTGGCGGGAGCGGTGAGAGGTGGTGTGCTTTGCGGGTACGGGCTTTCGGTGCCGGTATGCGGGCGCGCGTCCGTCGCGGAGGCTGGCGCGGAATGCCCTGCCGGCGGGTGCTGTCGTTCCTGAGGGATATCCGGCGTGATCGCCGGGGCAGGCGTGGCCTGCGCTGCCGCGTCCGGCAACGGGCGCATCGGTGCGCCCTGCACGGAGGCTGCCGTGTTGCCCGACAGCCCGGGATGTTGATGGACGTGATCGTCGGCAGCGTGGCGCTGCATGGTCTCGGCCGGCGTATTCGGTGGCGACGGTGGTGCCAGCGGTTCCCGTGCAGCGGGCGCCACCGCCTGTCGCGTTGTGTCCTGGGGCTGGGCAGGTGGGAGCGGATGCTCCGGCGCGGGCGGCGCCCCAGGCGTTGGCGTGGCCTGCCCGGCAGCCGGCTGGCTGGCCGGTGGCTGTGGCGGGGCGGGATGTTCGGTGGCGGCCGGTGCCGGCGGCGCTTCCCGCTCGTAACGGGGCTGGGCAGCATCAGGTTGCGCGACCGGTCCGACCGCTGCGAGGTGCGCCGGGAGGCTGTGGGGCACGCTCGGCGGCGGCCCGGATGGCACCGCCTGCGTCGCAGCGGCAGGCGGGCCGGGCGCATCGCGCTGCCGCTCCAGTTCGACCACCGCCTGCGGCGCCCGGGTCGCTTCTGCCGGCGGCGCATGCAGGTTGACCGCCGCAAAGCTGGCCGCCTGTTGCGCGGCCTGGGTCGACACGCCCTGCCGGTTGGCTTCGCGCAGCGCCTGCTGGTAAGCCTCGCGCTGCTGCGGCGACAGCGCATCGATGCGCAGTTCCAGGGCATCGGGCAGCGGGTTTTCCTCGCCCGCGCCTCCCGGTGCGCGCCGCGCCTGCAGCTGCGCGACCTCCTCGGCGGTGGTGGTGCTCCTGAGCAGCATGCGGTTGCCGCCGTCGGCGGCGAAGCTGGCAATGGCGCTGTCCGCGCTGTCCGCGCTGGGCGCGTGCGTGCGCGGGTCGGGCATCAGTGCCAGGGTGAAGTCGTGTTGCAGCCCATCGCGGGCATGGTGGTGTTCCACCGTGGCGGCACTGGCATCGAGCTGCGCTTCGCTGCGTTCGATACCGTGCTGGGCATACAGCGCCGCCAGCTGCCCGCGCACGCCTTCCGGGGCCAGCTGCAGGGTGGCCGCCGCCTCCCGGGCCATCGCCCGGGTGTCCTGCACGCCGGCCTACTGGCTCTGCCAGGTCAGTTCCAGTTCGTCGCGCAGGTTGAGCGTGGCGGTGCTGTCGAACACCCGCCCGCCGCGTATCCACTGGCCATCGACCTGGCGGGTGTACGCGTTGCCGTCGCTGGCGCGCAGCGTATCGGCCTGCGCCTGCGCGGCGCGGATCGCCGGCGGCAGCGCCGGGTCGAAGTCGCTCCAGCGGCCCTGCGCATGGGCCACCGCGTAGCGTGCCGCCATCGCCGCCGGGGTATTGGCCGCGTTCTGCGCGATCACCGTGCGCGCCTGCTGGTCCAGGTCCAGCGCGCGTTCGGGCTCCACCGGGTGCTTGTGGATACTGGGAACACGGCCGTCCAGCAGTTCCTTGATCTCCAACTGCCACTGCCCGGACTGCGCATCGCGCACGAAGTCGCGCTGCTGCTCGAACGGCGCGCGCGGCGGCTGCGTCTGCGCGCTGGCGTCCAGCCGGTAGGGATCCTTCGGCGGCGGCGGGTTGGTCAGGCCCAACGCGTAAGAGGCGTTGGCGGCCTGATAGTTCAACAGCCGCTCCAGCCGCCCGGTAGCCACATACTGCTCGCGGAAGTACACGTCCTGGCCCAGCGCGGTCTGCACCGGCCGCACCTCCACCTCGCCGCCCAGCGCGGTGGTCTGTACCTGCTGCTGGTGCGCAGCGCGCAGCCAACGCCCATCGGCATCGCCCGGCTGGCGCGTCCACACCCGGCCCAGCGGATCTTCCTGCGTGTAGATCCGGTCGATATCCTTCTGCTCGGCCCAGCGTTCGCCCATATAGGCGCCGATCACCCCGCCGCCCAGCCCGGCGCCCAGCGCAACGGGGCCGGTCCAGGAGCCGCTCAGCAGGCCCACGCCGGCGCCAGCCACGAACCCACCCATCGCGCCGCCGACATTGCGGCCGACAAAATGCGCGGCGGTGGAGTCCGCACCGGTCTGGTTGCCCTGCGACTGCAGCTGCACCCACTTGTGGCCGGAGGTGGCGAAGTCGTGGGCCAGCAGCGCGGTGCCGGCGATGCCGGCGGCTTTGAGGCCGGGGCTCACCTCAGGATGCAGCCCACGCATGGCCGAATCCGACGAAAACTCGGCAGTGACAGGTGGGCCACGTGGCGCGCCGGGTTCGGTTGGCGTACGCAGCAAACGCTCGGGCGCATCGACGACACCGCGGGGCTCGATCGCCAGACCAACGCGCGTGGCCGCCCAATGCGAACGGGTGGCCGTCATCTCGGCGAAGCTCAGCGATCTGAACTCGTCCACTGGCCGGTTGAACAACGCCTTGTTGACGGCGTCGTAGCCGTCGATCGGCCTGAGCTCGGCACGCATCCGGGCAAGGCTCACGTCATGCCCGCTGTTGGCCGTAGCTGCCTGCACGATGGTCCGCTCCAGGCTCTGATACTCGGCTGCGGATCTGCTGACAAACGCAAGCGGGTCCGGCCCGAACATCGCGCTGGGGTAGCCGTTGATTACCGCGTTCGGATACTTGAGCACCGTAGGCAGCTCGAAAGTGCTGAAGCCGCGCCCCTCCGGCGCGTTCTCGACGAAGGCCAGGATGGGCTTGCCAGTGGCGATCGCGTTCTCGAAGTACTTTGGGCTACCGGCGTTCCACATGATGTCAAGCAGGGCGCTCCGGTAATTCCCACCGTACGGCACAGCCCCCTGCGCTCTCATGAAGCTTCTAAAGTTGCCTTCCATCACATTGAAGTCCGGATGGCGCGACGCATCCAGTTCCAAGTCTTGGACTAATTGGCCCCAGGGGGTTTCGCCAATAACCCCTGCCTTTCCCCCAAGATGACGAATATAGTTCTTGGCGTTATCAAAATTCGAGGAGCCGCCGCTATCAATCCCTGAGAAGCCGACGTAGTCCCTGCCTGGAGAAAACTCTGGTGGATGAGCCTGCATCTTGTCAGCGAGGTATCCTGCAAAGCTCGTCGAACCGTCCGGGCCAGACTCGGGTGACTTCAGATAGGCAACCAGACTCTCCATCTGCTGCGGCGACAGCCGCGCACCATCCGCGGCATTACGAGCTCCTCCCAGAGTGGTGCGAGCGAATTGATCGAAAGTGAAGTCGTTCACAAGGCGCAGTCCTTAGTCAATATGAGCCGGGACATAAGCCTCAGCTAATAGAATCACTCCTTCGACCCAGGAAATAACATCATCAGGGATATGCATTCCAGCGCGGGCTAGGGAGTCCGCGTCGGCGATTGCAACATAGCGCACATCGTCATCATTGTCGGTTCGCCCTGCATACGCCATAACCAGGCCCTGCGCCAGTCCGCGAAGAAACACAAATTCATCGTCGGAGTTGCCTAGGGTCTCCCTGAATCCAAGCGCACTTCTCAAGACCCCTTCACGGCCAAGATCAAGGGTAAATAACTGCTCCCGACGCCCTTGTCTCTCGGTAAATCCACAAGTTCCTAGAAGGCCAAGTCCGCCAATATCCTTGCCATCAAGGAAGAATGAGTATTGATACTCAATATTGTCATCGCTTCCGGCGCAAGAGGCCGGAAGCATTCGCGGCTGCGGGATGGAGACGCCGCTCTCTTCGTCAAATGATGATCTTGATCGTGACTTGAAATCAAAAGACATGCGCACTCCTTTACTGAATGTTGCAGATATCATCAAGCGTCTATTGGGCGTGTCTTCAACCGGCGGCCTTGGTTGATGGCTGCATGGTCGCACAATCGCCACTTCTTCGGAGGAGAAATGGCGCTCATTTTTCACCATTCGGAGCGACAGATTCACTCCATCTCCAATGCTGATGTTCGCATCATTGGGGCGAAGTGCCGGTCACTGAATGCTCCTGTTTGATCTGCACTGAAGAGCGTCTATCCTCCTGAAGAGCACCCATCCCTCGCTAAAAACCACCTCTCCCATGAAATGGGATGTATCTGTCTGCCTTAACCGAGATGGCGGTGTCTCGAACTTGAGACCAGCCTGGATGAGCTGGACGATCATGGCCCGAGCAGCGATTTCCTCAACTGGCGAAAAATCTCTCGCACATCCGTGCCAGGCATGCTGACGTCCCTTTCGGATCTGTACTCGAAAGAGTCGACCACAATATTGAAATCATTGTTATTTTCCAGATATGCCCGTTTGATCTCGCCGAAGTATGTTGCCCCGTCCAGGCCAGTCGCGGCGAATGCCCGAGAGGCTTGCATAGACACGGCCGCAGCCGGGGTCATGATTGACGCCTGCATGCTGACATGGTCGAAACAATCCACAGAGGACATGGGTCTCATTTTCCACCATCGGCGACGGCTATGCATTGGTGAGGATCTGAACGGCGGCAGCGGCTGTACTGCCCTTCCATTCTGACATCCTGCGTGATTTCGGGGAGTGACACTTGGAATTTGAGTCCAGGCAGTCATGCATTGACATTCCTCTATCAGGAAATTCCTACAAGGATTGGCGGCAATGCTGATGCGGCGCTAGTTCTTCCTGCAGTACATTGATGGCTGGCTGGCCGGCGGCATTAATACGCAGGTCGCCGTGCTCGAGTCTGGATGGAGGGTTCAGTGCATCGGCAATGCAGGCATCGTTGCGGGCGTAGTAGTCTGCATGTTGGCTACGCATCTTCTTGGTGTCCATCATCCGGAATTGTGAATAAGTGCATTGAAGAGGGATTTAAAGTGTTGAGAAGATCTGTTTTTACTAGTGTCGGCAGGCGGTTTTGCATGATTGCAATTCTATTGGCTATCTATCCGGTTCAGGCTCAGGGCGTGAATCTGAGTTGTGTTGTTGCAGAAGAGGATGCCGGCGGAGAGTGGGTTGCGTCCCGCAGTCTGACCGTCAACAATGGAGTGGCCACGTCATCGACATCGGACACTTACCAGTGGCAGCCGAAGGAGAGTATTCTGTTTGATCCCGGAATGAGCTTGAAATTGGTTATTAGCTATCATTGGCCCGCCCAAGCTACGGCGCAGAAGACGGTCCCTGAAGACGACGTCGCAGTGATACTTAGCTTCTGGTTCGATGCGAAACAGATCGATCGCCCCTTGAAGAACCCGCAACGCAGCTGGATCCATCTCTACCGATCATCCAGGCCGGAACACGTCTTTTCGCCGACCTCCACCAGCCTGACAAACATGATGCTCTGGAACCAGTTCAGCAATGGCAACCTGAGCAGCAAGGCAGTCATCCCGCTTGACGATCTGCTGGCTTTTGGCAAGGGGTTTGACGCACTGGTATGGAACATCAGAGGCCAGCCCAATGAATTCGGCGGTACGCAGGTCATCGCCAAGGGTGTCATTCCAATCGCGGTGATGCGCGACAAGGTCTCGAAAATTCCAAAGCTGCGCCGTATGCTCGACAAGAAGATGGCGAATTTCCAGGACGAATGCCGTGCGCCGATCATGATGTCCGGCTAGGGAAACTTTAACCAATGCTGTGTACATCCCGGGTGGTGTCAGCGTGTGACGGAATCGACACATTTACTTGGTTGCAACGGTTCCGACAGCCAAGCCGGTGCTTCGGCGCACAGACTGATCGTCCCTGCCGCGTAACGAGATGCCGATGATGGCTGTCAGAGCCCCGATGACCTTCCTGCTGCTGTGCCTGGCCACGCCGGCCGGCGGCGCCCTGGCGCAACAGCCGTCGCCGATCCAGCAGCTGGATTTCCCGATACTGGCCCCCGGCCAGACCGCCACCATGCGGCTGCAGGTTCCCGCGCATGCGGGCGGGCAGGGCACGGTGGCCTATGCGGCCTTTGCGGTCGATCCGGCTATCGGGCATGACTACGGTTACCGTTTCGGCCGCGTGGCATGCCCGGACGGGTTCGACGCCAACGTGCATCCGGACGACCGCGGGGTGGTCTGCTACCGGCACGGCAATGCGCCGCATCCGCCGTTCGTGATGCTGGTGGAAGTACGCAACGTAGCCGCCGCTGACGGTGAAACCGTCGGCAAGGGGGGCTTGAGCGCGGTGGTGCTGTACGGCGGGCGCCGCGATGCCGACTGGTATCTGTATGGGGTGCGGGCCGGGCGCTAGCTGCGCCGGCCAAGGTCTGCGCTGCAGACCTTGGGGCCCATCCCGCCAGCAACCGGAGCCTCGGCCGCTGCGCGGCCACCCCGACTAGGGGGTGGCCGGCCGATGCACTCGCGGCCGGGAGCCGCTTCCGCTTACTTTGCCGCCAGTTGGCGCAGTACGTACTGCAGCAGGCCGCCGTGCTTGAAGTACTCCACTTCCTTGGGCGTCAGCAGCATGACGTGGGCCTGGAAGGAGGTGGCAGTGCCGTCGGCCCTGGTGGCGGTGAGGGTGGCGGTCTTGCTGGCGCCGTCGTTCAGGCCGGTGATATCGATCGTTTCCGAACCGTCCAGGCCCAGGCTCTGGGCATTCTCGCCCGCGGCAAACTGCAGTGGCAGCACGCCCATGCCGACCAGGTTGGAGCGGTGGATGCGTTCGAAGCTTTCGGCGATGACCGCCTTGACGCCCAGCAGGTTGGTGCCCTTGGCCGCCCAGTCGCGCGAGGAGCCGGTACCGTATTCCTTGCCGGCGAACACCACCAGCGGCACGCCTTCGGCCTTGTAACGCATGGCCGCGTCGTAGATCGCCAGCTTCTCCGGCTGCCCGCCGGCCTTGGGGAAGTACAGCGTGTTGCCGCCTTCCTCGCCGCCGAACATCAGGTTCTTGATGCGGATGTTGGCAAAGGTGCCGCGGACCATGACGTCATCGTTGCCGCGGCGGCTGCCGTAGCTGTTGAAGTCGGCCGGTTGCACGCCACGTTCCTGCAGGAAGCGGCCGGCCGGGGAATCCTTCTTGATGTTGCCGGCCGGGGAGATGTGGTCGGTGGTGATCGAATCGCCGAACAGGCCCATCACCCGCGCGCCGTGCACGTCTTCGATATGGCCGACCTGCATGGTCATGCCGTCGAAGTAGGGCGGGTTCTTGATATAGGTCGAGTTGCCGTCCCAGTCGTACAGGTCGCCGTCGGGCGACTGGATGGTGTTCCAGCGGGTATCGCCCTTGAACACATCGGCGTAGTTCTGCTTGAACATCTCCGGGCCGATGGTGGCGGCGATCACATCGCCGATTTCCTTGTTGCTGGGCCAGATGTCGCGCAGGTACACCGGCTGGCCATCGCTGCCGGTGCCCAGCGGTTCGGTGGTCAGGTCGATGTCGGCGGTGCCGGCGATCGCATAGGCCACCACCAGCGGCGGGCTGGCCAGGTAGTTCATCTTCACTTCCGGGTGCACGCGGCCTTCGAAGTTGCGGTTGCCCGACAGCACCGAGGTCACCACCAGGTCGCCGCTGGCGATGCCGGCGCTGACTTCGGTGGGCAGCGGGCCGGAGTTGCCGATGCAGGTGGTGCAGCCGTAGCCGACCACGTAGAAGCCGATCTTCTCCAGTTCGGTGAGCACGCCGGCTTTCTCGAGATAGTCGGTGACCACCCGCGAGCCCGGCCCGAGCGAGGTCTTGACCCATGGCTTGCGGTCCAGGCCGCGGGCGGCGGCGTTGCGCGCCAGCAGGCCGGCACCGATCATCACCGCCGGGTTGGAGGTGTTGGTGCACGAAGTGATCGCGGCGATCACCACCGCACCGTCCTTGAGCCGGAAGCGGTTGCCGTCGATCTCCACGTCGGCATAGCCCTTGGCCAGCTGTTCGTTGCCCACCGCCGCGCCGCCGCCTTCGTTGACGAAGGTGGACACCGCTTCATTGCGCTTGTCGCGCTGGGTGGTCAACCCGCCGAGGTTGTCGCGGTAGTTCTGCTTGACGTCTTCGAGCAGCACGCGGTCCTGCGGGCGCTTGGGGCCGGCCAGCGACGGCTTGACCGTGCCCATGTCCAGTTCCAGCGTGGCGCTGTAGCTGGCGTGCGCG
The DNA here is from genome assembly GCF_057839765.1 of Stenotrophomonas sp. KH_029. Taxonomy (NCBI): domain Bacteria; kingdom Pseudomonadati; phylum Pseudomonadota; class Gammaproteobacteria; order Lysobacterales; family Lysobacteraceae; genus Stenotrophomonas; species Stenotrophomonas sp. KH_029. The sequence continues at coordinate 1,952,082 of NZ_CM174498.1, forward strand.
GTCTGCGCGTCGTGCCACAGGCCCTGGGCCTTGGCATAGGCTTCCACCAGCGCGATCTGCGCTTCGCTGCGCCCGGACAGGCGCAGGTAGGTCAGCGATTCGTGATCGATCGGGAAGATGCCGCAGGTGGCGCCGTACTCGGGGGCCATGTTGCCGATCGTGGCGCGGTCGGCCAGCGGCAGGTGCTGCAGGCCTTCGCCGAAGAACTCGACGAACTTGCCGACCACCCCGTGGCTGCGCAGCATCTGGGTGACGGTCAGCACCAGGTCGGTGGCGGTGGCGCCTTCGGGCATGCGGCCGGTCAGCTTGAAGCCGACCACCTGCGGGATCAGCATCGAGGACGGCTGGCCGAGCATGGCCGCCTCCGCTTCGATGCCGCCCACGCCCCAGCCGAGCACGCCGATGCCATTGATCATGGTGGTGTGGCTGTCGGTGCCGAACACGGTGTCTGGATACGCAACCGCCTTGCCGTCCTTGTCGGCGGTCATCACCACCCGGGCCAGGTTCTCAAGGTTGACCTGGTGGACGATGCCGGTATTGGGCGGCACCACCTTGAAGTTGTCGAACGCCTTCTGGCCCCAGCGCAGGAAGCCATAGCGTTCCTGGTTGCGCTGGAACTCGATCTTGCCGTTGAGGTCCAGCGCGTCGGGCGTGCCGAACACATCCACCTGCACCGAGTGGTCGATCACCAGTTCGGAGGGGATCTGCGGGTTGATCTGCTCCGGGCGGCCGCCCAGCTTGACCACCGCATCGCGCATGGCGGCCAGGTCGACCACGCAGGGCACGCCGGTGAAGTCCTGCAGCACCACACGGGCGGGCATGAAGGCGATCTCGGTGTCCGGCTCGGCCTTCGGGTTCCAGCGGGCGACCGCTTCGATGTGATCGCGGCCGACGGTGACCCCGCCATCCTCGTGCCGGAGCAGGTTCTCCAGCAGGATCTTCATCGAATAGGGCAGGTGGGAAATATCGAACTGCTGGCCCAGCTTGGGCAGGCTGAAGTAGTCGTAGGTGGTACCGGCGACGTCCAGCTGGCTGCGGGTGGAGAACGAATCGCTCATGCGGGGTGACTCCTCTTGCGGATGGCTTGCAATGGCCTGCGGGGCGGGCCGTGCTTGCGTGTGCCGGTGGCGGACCAGGCCGGCGATCGTCCCGAGTATGAACGATTCATCCGGTGATGCGCCTGCGGCCGTTGGTCTCAGGCTACACGGAGAGTTGTATCGTCGATGTCACTGATAAGGCGGATCCTTTACCGGCCAACAGCCGGTCGGCCCGACGCGGGGCGGTGGTGGAAGTATGCTCCCGGAAGTATGTATAATTTGTGCATACTTTGGAGGGCCTACCCATGGAAGCCACCGTTGCAGAACGCGGACAGATCACCCTGCCCAAGGCGGTCCGGGATGCGCTGGGCCTGACCAAGGGCACCTTGTTGAAAGTCGAGCTGGACGGCAGCCGGATCATCCTGCGCAAGAGCGTGGACGATGCCATCTCGCGCGCCCGCGGCAAGTTCGCGCTGGACGGCTTCGATTCGGCCCAGGCCGCGGTCGATGCGGTGCGCGACGCCGAATGAGCGCGCGATGATCGCCGTCGATTCCCCGGTCCTGATCGAACTGCTCAGCAACGGCCCGCAGGCCGACGCGGTGGAAGCCTGCCTGCGCCAGAGCCTGGTCGGCGGGCGCGTGGTGGTGTGCGCGGTGACCCTGGCCGAAATCTGCGCGTCGCTGCACGGCGGCGCCGAGGTGCTCGAAGCGCTGGAAGAAATGGGCATCCACTTCAGCCCGCTGGAAGCCAAGTCCGCCCTGCGCGCCGGCGAGATGCACCGCCGCCACCGCCAGCGCGGCGGCGGCCGGCGCGGCATCGACGAATTCATGGTTGGCTCGCACGCACTGCTGCAGTGCGATGGCCTGATCACCTGGAACGACACGTTTTACCGCGACTACTTCAAGGGCCTGAAGCTGATCGTGCCGCAAGCCTGAGCCCATTTTTCAACCGTAGTATTCAACCGAAGTTTCTTCAAAGAATTTCCCGGGAGTTGTCATGTTGGAAGCCTACCGCCACCACGTAGCCGAGCGCGCCGCGCTGGGCATCCCGCCGCTGCCGCTGAGCGCCCAGCAGACGGCCGAGGTCATCGAACTGCTGAAGAACCCGCCGGTCGGCGAGGCCGAGTTCCTGCTCGACCTGCTGACCCAGCGCGTTCCGGCCGGCGTTGATGACGCCGCCAAGGTCAAGGCCTCCTACCTGGCCGCGATCGCCTTCGGCAGCGAAACCAACCCGCTGATCAGCCGTGAGCGCGCCACCGAACTGCTGGGCACCATGCTCGGCGGTTACAACGTCGCCCCGCTGGTCCAACTGCTGGACGACGCCACCGTCGGCGCGATCGCCGCCGAGGCGCTGAAGAAGACCCTGCTGGTGTTCGATGCCTTCCATGACGTGCAGGAAAAGGCCAAGGCCGGCAATGCCAACGCCCAGGGCGTGCTGCGCAGCTGGGCCGATGCGGAGTGGTTCACCAGCCGCCCGCAGGTGCCCGAGAGCCTGACCATCACCGTGCTCAAGGTGACCGGTGAAACCAACACCGACGACCTGTCGCCGGCCCCGGATGCCACCACCCGCCCGGACATCCCGCTGCACGCCCTGGCGATGCTGAAGAACAAGCGTGATGGCATCGAGCCGGAAGAAGACGGCAAGCGCGGCCCGGTCAAGTTCATCGAATCGCTGAAGGATAAGGGCCACCTGGTGGCCTACGTGGGCGACGTGGTCGGCACCGGTTCCAGCCGCAAGTCGGCCACCAACTCGGTGCTGTGGTTCACCGGCGAAGATATTCCGTTCATCCCGAACAAGCGCTTCGGCGGCGTCTGCCTGGGCTCGAAGATCGCCCCGATCTTCTACAACACCATGGAAGATGCCGGCGCGCTGCCGATCGAGCTGGATGTCACCCAGATGAACATGGGCGATGTGATCGAGCTGCGCCCGTACGACGGCAAGGCCCTGAAGGACGGCGCGGTGATCGCCGAGTTCAAGGTCAAGTCCGACGTGCTGTTCGACGAAGTGCGTGCCGGTGGCCGCATTCCGCTGATCATCGGCCGCGGCCTGACCGCCAAGGCGCGTGAAGCGCTGGGCCTGGCCCCGACCGACCTGTTCCGCCTGCCGATGGACCCGCCCGATACCGGCAAGGGCTTCTCGCTGGCGCAGAAGATGGTCGGCCGTGCGTGTGGCCTGCCGGAAGGCCAGGGCATGCGCCCGGGCACCTACTGCGAACCGAAGATGACCTCGGTGGGCTCGCAGGACACCACCGGCCCGATGACCCGTGACGAACTGAAGGACCTGGCCTGCCTGGGCTTCTCGGCCGACCTGGTGATGCAGTCGTTCTGCCACACCGCGGCGTACCCGAAGCCGGTGGACGTCAAGACCCACCACACCCTGCCGGAATTCATCTCCACCCGCGGCGGCATCTCGCTGCGCCCGGGCGACGGCGTGATCCACAGCTGGCTCAACCGCATGCTGCTGCCCGACACGGTGGGCACCGGCGGCGACTCGCATACCCGTTTCCCGGTGGGCATTTCGTTCCCGGCCGGCTCGGGCCTGGTGGCCTTCGCGGCTGCCACCGGCGTGATGCCGCTGGACATGCCCGAATCGGTGCTGGTCCGCTTCAAGGGCAAGATGCAGCCGGGCGTGACCCTGCGTGACCTGGTCAACGCGATCCCGCTGTACGCGATCAAGTCCGGCCTGCTGACCGTGGCCAAGGCCGGCAAGAAGAACATCTTCTCCGGCCGCATCCTGGAAATCGAAGGCTTGCCGGAGCTGAAGGTCGAACAGGCCTTCGAGCTGTCCGATGCCTCGGCCGAGCGTTCGGCGGCCGGTTGCTCGGTGCACCTGAACAAGGAACCGATCATCGAATACCTGACCAGCAACATCACGCTGCTCAAGTGGATGATCGCCGAAGGCTACCAGGATGCCCGTTCGCTGGCCCGCCGCATCGAGAAGATGGAAGCCTGGCTGGCCAACCCGGAGCTGCTGGCACCGGATGCCGATGCCGAATACGCCGCTGTCATCGAGATCGACCTGGCCGACATCCACGAGCCGATCGTGGCCTGCCCGAACGACCCGGACGACGTCAAGACGCTGTCCGAGGTTGCCGGTGCGGCGATCGACGAAGTGTTCATCGGTTCGTGCATGACCAACATCGGTCACTTCCGCGCGGCGGCCAAGCTGCTGGAAGGCAAGCGCGACATCCCGACCAAGCTGTGGGTTGCCCCGCCGACCAAGATGGATGCCTCCGAGCTGACCAAGGAAGGCCACTACGGCACCTTCGGCACCGCCGGGGCGCGCATGGAAATGCCGGGCTGCTCGCTGTGCATGGGCAACCAGGCGCAGGTGCGCGAGGGCGCCACGGTGTTCTCCACCTCCACCCGCAACTTCCCCAACCGCCTGGGGCGCAACTCGAACGTGTACCTGGGGTCGGCCGAGCTGGCCGCGATCTGCTCGCGTCTGGGCCGCATCCCGACCAAGGAAGAGTACATGGCCGACATCGGCGTGCTCGATGCCAGCAGCAAGGACATCTACCGCTACATGAACTTCGACCAGATCGAGGACTACCAGGACGTGGCCAACACGGTTGCTGCCTGATCCACTGATGGTTTGATGCGTTGAACGAAAACCCCCGGCGAAAGCTGGGGGTTTTTCTTTGTCATGATGCCGCACGACCGGTTGCCAACGACGGCAATATCGTTTGTGGCGCAATCGACGGCAGTGTCCGACCGGCGTTGAAGAGCATGGCGCTTCGGTGGGGTCCATGCGTCAATGCACCCGGGCAGTGCGTCGGCAGTCGTTTGGGAACCGACCCTACCGGAGCGGCAAGGCCGTGCCGGTCGGATCGATGCCGCCATGCATCGCGTCGGCAGCGAGCAGAGCCTGCCGCCCCTTGCGTTACCCGCGCGCCATTGCCATCAACCGCTCGGCGATCCGCTCCAGCGGGACCTGCTCGTCGGTGGCGCCGAGCTTGAACGCCGCGCCGGGCATGCCCCAGACCACACTGGTGGCTTCATCCTGCACCAGGGTCGGCGCGCCGGCATTGCGCAGTTCGAGCAGGCCGCGCGCACCGTCGTCGCCCATGCCGGTGAGGATGGCGCCGGCGCTTTCGGCCACCGAACGGAACAGCACATCCACCGCCGGCTTGTGCCGGTTGACCGCCGGGCCGTCGTCGACCCGGCAGCGCCAGCGGGCGCCGTCGCGGATGATCCGCAGGTGCTTGCCGCCCGGCGGCAGGTAGGCGTGGCCCGGCAATACCGCTTCACCATCGCTGGCCTCGCGCACCGACATCGCCGAATGGCGGTCCAGGCGTTCGGCGAACGGGGTGCTGAAGGTGGCCGGCAGGTGCTGGGTCAACACCACGGCCGGGGCGTCGGCCGGCATGCCTTCGAGCACCACGCGCAGTGCTTCGGTGCCGCCGGCCGAGGCGCCGATGGCGATCAGGCGGTCGGTGGTGCGGAACTGGATGCTGCGCGCCGGCGCCGTCGCTGCCACCGTATCCAGGGTGATGCGCGGCGTGGGCGGGCGGGCGAGGGTGCGTACCCGCGAGCGGGCGGCCATCTTGACCTTGTCGATGATTTCCTCGGCGTAGGCCTGCAGGCCATGGGCCACGTCGAACTTCGGCTTGGAGACGAAATCCACCGCGCCCAGCGCCAGCGCCTGCAGGGTGGTGTCGGCGCCGCGCTCGGTCAGCGAGGAAATCATCACCACCGGCAGCGGATGCAGGCGCATCAGATTTTCCAGGAACGCCAACCCGTCCATGCGCGGCATTTCCACGTCCAGGGTGATCACATCTGGCGCCAGGCGCTTGATCTTCTCGCGGGCCAGCAACGGGTCGGCCGCGGTACCGACCACTTCGATGGCCGGGTCGCTGGCCAGGATTTCGCTGAGCATCTGCCGGACGACGGCGGAGTCGTCGACGATCAGCACGCGGCAAGGGCCGTTCTGGGTCATTCGAACAGCTCCACGCCACCGGTGACCGGGGCCTTGGACAGGCGCGCACGCACGGCCGATTCGGTCGCGGCCACTTCGGCCTCGTGGGCATGCGGCAGGCGCTGGACGACCACCCGGCCGGTGGTGGCGAAGAACCACACCTTGCGCGGATGGATGCCGCACAGGTCTTCGGCCAGCACCGGAATGTGTTCGGCCTGCAGGTACTGGCGCACGAACTCGGCGTTGCGGGTACCGACCGGGTTGCTGGTGAAGCCCTTGAGCACGTTGGCGCCGCCGAACACCTTGGCTTCCAGGCGCTTGCGGTGGGCGCCGCGCTTGAGCAGGTCGTTGATCAGCAGTTCCATCGCGTAACTGCCATAGCGCGCCGGCGCGCCGTCGCCGACATTGCCCTCGGGCAGCAGGAAGTGGTTCATCCCGCCGATCTTCAGCACCGGGTCGCGCAGGCAGGCGGCCACGCATGAGCCCAGGGTGGTGGTCAGCGCGGTGTCATCGTCCACCACCAGGTACTGGGTGGGCAGCAGCTTGGCCGCGGTGACCTTGAAGCGACTGTCGTAATAGCGCATCACCTCGTCGTTGCGTGCGGCCAGGTTCATGCCGGAGCCCCCGGGGCACGCTTGTACAGGGTGCGCCCGCACGGCTGGATCAGGTCGGCGGCGTGCAGGTAGTTTTCCGAGTGGCCGGTGTAGAGCAGGCCGTCATCGCCCATGTGCTGGATCAGCCGCGAAAGGATGCCGCGCTGAGTGGGCTTGTCGAAGTAGATCATCACGTTGCGGCAGAACAGCGCGTCGAACGGGCCGCCGACGTCGTAGCGGCTGGCCAGCAGGTTGAGCGGGCGGAAATCGATCAGGTCGCGCAGTGCCGGATGGACCCGGCACTGGCCCTCGTTGGGGCCGCTGCCGCGCTGGAAGTAACGCTTCTTGATCGCCGGGTCGAGCCCGGCCACGCGGTCGATCGCATACACCCCACGGCTGGCGGTGGCCAGCACCTGGGTGTCCACATCGGTAGCCAGGATGCGCACCGGTGGCTTGAGCGTGCCGAAGGCTTCGCAGGCGGTGATCGCCATCGAATAGGGTTCTTCGCCGGTGGAGGCCGCGCACGACCACAGCTGCAGGGTGCCGTGGCCGCCCCGCGCGCGCAGCTCGGTGTCGAGCTTTTCGAAATGATGCGGTTCGCGGAAGAACGCGGTGAGGTTGGTAGTCAGCGCATTGGTGAAGGCCTGCCATTCCTCGCCGCCGTGCGCTTCGAGCTGGTCCAGGTAGTCCGAGAAATTGCGCAGGCCGAGCGCGCGCAGGCGCCGCGACAGGCGGCCATAGACCATGTCGCGTTTGGCCGGTGCCAGCGAAATGCCGACGCGTTGGTAGATCAGGTCGCAGACGCGGCGGAAATCGCGGTCGGCGAACTCGAATTCGCGGCCGTTCTGGGAGGCGGCGGCAGCCGAAACTGGGGGCGTGGACACGGGCGGGCTCGCTGTAGAGGAACGTTGCGGTGGCCGGGCGGCCACCGCGAAGGATCGGGTCAGAATGCTTGCCACTGGCCGTCGTCGGGCGCGCGGCCATGCGCCTGCACCGGGGTGGCCGGCGCGCGCCGCGCCTGGCTGGCGGCGCTGCGGGTCGTGCGCGGTGCAGGCACGGCGATGCGTGCGGTGACCGCGCTGACCGCAGCGGCCACCTGGTTGTCCAGGCGGAAGATGGACACCGCATCGGCCAGCTGGGTGGCCTGTTCTTCCATCGAGCGTGCCGCAGCGGTGGCTTCTTCGACCAGGGCGGCGTTCTGCTGGGTGGTTTCGTCCATCTGCACCACGGTCTGGTTGACCTGTTCGATGCCGGCCGACTGTTCCTGCGAGGCCGCCGAGATCTCGGCCATGATGTCGGTCACCCGCTGCACCGAAGCGACGATCTCGCCCATGGTGGCGCCGGCCTTGTGCACCAGGGCCGAGCCATCGTTGACCTTGCCGACCGAGTCGTCGATCAGGCCCTTGATCTCCTTGGCCGCTGCCGCCGAGCGCTGGGCCAGCGTGCGCACTTCGGAGGCGACCACGGCAAAGCCGCGGCCCTGTTCGCCGGCACGGGCGGCCTCGACTGCGGCATTCAAGGCCAGGATGTTGGTCTGGAAGGCGATGCCGTCGATCACCGCGATGATGTCGGCGATCTTCCGGGAAGAGGTCTGGATCGCGCTCATGGTGGTGACCACCTGGCCGACCACTTCGCCGCCCTGGGTGGCCACGCTGTGCGCGCCGATGGCCAGCTGGTTGGCCTGGCGGGCGTGTTCGGCGTTCTGGCGCACGGTGGAGGTCAGTTCCTCCATCGAAGCGGCGGTTTCCTCCAGGTTGGCGGCCTGCTGCTCGGTACGCCGCGACAGGTCGCTGTTGCCGCTGGCGATCTCACCGGCCGCCAGGTTGATGCTGCCGGCCGCGGTCTGGATCTGGCCGACGATCCGGGTCAACTGGGACACGCTGGCATTGGCATCGTCACGCATGCGCGCGAAAACGCCCTGGAAATCGCCCTGCATGCGCACGGTGAGGTTGCCTTCGGCGATGGCCGAGAGCAGCAGGGAGAGCTTGCCCAGGTTGTCGTCGCTGACCTGCATCATCGCGTTGAGGTTGGCGATCATCAGGCCGAAATCATGATCGAAGCGGGCGCTGTCGCCGCGCTGGCTGAAGTCGCCGGCGGCTGCGGCCGCGGCCAGGCGCTTGATCTCGGCATTGATGCTGCCCAGGTTGTGCTTGACCGTGTCGACGGTGGCGGTGATGGCGGCCTTCTGCCCGGGATAGCGGGCGATGTCGGCCGACAGGTCGCCAACCGCATAGGCCTGCACCACCTGCAGCACCTCCTGCATGGTCTGCACGTGCGCGCCGACCAGGGTATTGGTTTCATGCACCATCAGCCCGTATTCGCCGGGGAAGGCGCTTTCGTCGATGCGGAAGCTGGTCTGGCCGGCATCATGCTGGCGGGCCATCTCGCGCTGGCCGCCGATCACCGCATGCAGCTGGCTCTGCATGCGCGCCATGCTTTCCAGCAGGCGGCCGGGTTCGTCGTGGGGCTGCTCGCCGATGCGGCTGTCCAGCTTGCCGGCGGCGATGCTTTCGGCGACGTGGGTGGCCTGGCGCAGGGGCAGGGTGATGCGGTTGCCGATCAGCCAGCTCAGGGCCAGCACGACCAGGACCACGGCGCCGCCGCTGGCGGCCATGATCGCGGTGAACACCAGGGCCTGCTGCTGGACGTCGTGCATGTAGACGCCGCTGCTGACCACCCACTGCCAGGGCTTGTACATCCCGGCATAGGAGGCCTTGTCGAACAGGCCTTCCTCGCCGGCCTTGGCCCACTTGTAGGACACCACGCCGCCGCCCTGGCCGGCGACCTGGACCATGTCGTGGAACAGGCGCACGCCGTCCTCGGAGCGGAAGTCCTTCATGTCCTTGCCGATCAGGTCCTTGCGGAACGGGTGCATCAGCACGCGGTAGCGGGTGTCGTAGATGCTGTAGTAGTAGGCGTCCTTGTCGGCGCGCATGCGCTCCAGGGCCTGCAGCGCAGCGGCCTTGGCCGCCGGTTCGGTCAGCTCGCCGGTTTCGGCCAGGCGGTGGTAATGCTCCAGGATGCCGTAGGTGAGTTCGACCTGGATCTTCAGGCTGTCCTTGCGGGTCTCGGTGAGGTCCAGGTACTGCATGCGCGCGGCGATCACCGACAGCGCGATCACGCCCACGGCGATCAGCACGGTGAGCAGGTTGAGCTTGCGCCTGACGGACAGGTTGGAGAAGTACTGGTTCCAGCGGCTGATCAGATTCATGGGCAGGGCATCGAGGGTCGACATTCGTGTCGCGGCAATGCTGTTATCGGCCGCGCACGGCACCTATTGAGGTGGGCTGGCTGAGCGTATTCAGGTTGTGCCTGGGATGATCCGCTCGCCGCGGCAGGGAGCATCCACGGAGGGGGCGGAGCTACGTCCGGATGCGTTGGCGCTGCTGTTTCCGTTTCGCGGACAAATTCAAAGGCGTTTCGTGCCCCTGCGGGGCGCGAGTCACTTTCTGATGGCGCACATCCCTGTGCGCCACCCTACGGGCCAGCTACGCTGTTCCGCGCCGCTCCGGCAGCGCTGGTGCTCGTGCAAGAAAGTAACCAAAGAACACGCCCCCGTCCGCTCGCCGGCGGGCTATGCCCGCCGGTTCCCTGCGCTTCTCGCGTCGGCAAGGGACGGTGCGGAACTCGCTACGCTCGCGCCCCCAGACCAACGGGCGCCGATTGGTCCAGCGCGTCGCCACGCGCCCATGTGCTGCCACGCAGCCCTCAGCACGCTTCACGCTTGGCCCGCACCTCTTCGCCCGCGCCTCCGTAGCAATGAATGTCCGTAGTGAAGAACGCGTCGCCACGCGCCTGTTCCCGGACGAATGGGATTGCGATGCTCGGCTCGCTCCAAGGGGAAGGTAAATCAAGGTCAAGATTACCAGCGACAGCAACGGCAACGGCATCCAACCATCGGTCGGCCTTGCTGCTCTAATTCCTGGCACCCCATCGGAGGTAGGTCCGACCCGTGATCGGACACACTTGGTCTCGGCATCACGTTGTCCGAGCATGGCTCGGACCTACGCTTTCCGGTGCGCACCGGCCATGTGTGGAGGGTTGGCGCGGGTGGGTTGGCGGGACTGTCGAAAACATGGATGTTTTCGCCAAGCCCCCACGGATGGGTTCACGGCGTGTCCCGCCAACCCACCCGCGCCAGCCCAATCAGCGCAAACATCGGTCACTGCCTTTGATCTGATGCTGTAGTTCGCAGTTGACTACCCGCAAATCGGTGAAGAACCAACAAAAAAGCCCCGATGCCGAAGCATCGGGGCTTTCTGCGTTGCAGATGCATGGACGCTTGGCGTGCTTAGAACTCCTGCCAGTCGCCGTCGGCCAGCTCGGTGGCGACCGGGCGGGCAGTGGTCCGGCGGGCCGGGGCCGGCGCAGCCGCCACCGGGCGTGGCGCGCGCGGGGCAGGGGCGGCAACGGCGGCCGGCAGGTCGTATTCGTCGAGCTTGAAGATCGACACCGCGTCGCTGAGTTGGCCGGCCTGCTCTTCCATCGAGCGCGCCGCGGCGGTGGCTTCTTCGACCAGGGCGGCGTTCTGCTGGGTGGTTTCGTCCATCTGCACCACGGTCTGGTTGACCTGTTCGATGCCCGCCGACTGCTCCTGCGAGGCCGCCGAGATCTCGGCCATGATGTCGGTGACGCGCTGCACCGAGGCGACGATCTCGCCCATGGTGGCGCCGGCCTTGTGCACCAGGGCCGAGCCGTCGTTGACCTTGCCGACCGAGTCGTCGATCAGGCCCTTGATCTCCTTGGCCGCTGCCGCCGAGCGCTGGGCCAGGGTGCGCACTTCGGAGGCGACCACGGCAAAGCCGCGGCCCTGTTCGCCGGCACGCGCGGCCTCGACTGCGGCATTCAACGCCAGGATATTGGTCTGGAAGGCGATGCCGTCGATCACCGAGATGATTTCGGCGATCTTCCTGGAGGAGGTCTGGATCGCGCTCATGGTGGTGACCACCTGGCCGACCACTTCGCCGCCCTGGGTGGCCACGCTGTGCGCGCCGATGGCCAACTGGTTGGCCTGGCGGGCGTGCTCGGCGTTCTGGCGCACGGTGGAGGTCAGTTCCTCCATCGAAGCGGCGGTTTCCTCCAGGTTGGCGGCCTGCTGCTCGGTGCGCCGCGACAGGTCGCTGTTGCCGGTGGCGATCTCGCTGGCGGCCGAGCTGATGGCCTGGCTGGAGTGCTTGATCCGGGTGACGATGCCACTGAGCTGTTCGGCGGTGGCGTTGGCGTCGTCGCGCATGCTGGCGAACACGCCCTGGAAATCGCCGTGCATGCGCACGCTCAGGTCGCCCTGCGACAGTGCGGTGAGCAGGCCGGAGATCTGTTCGATGCTGGCCGCGTTGGCGTCGAGCAGGCCGTTGATCTGCTGGGCCAGCTGCAGGAAGAAGCCGTCCTTGCCTTCGGCACTGATGCGGCCGGACAGGTCGCCGGCGGCGGCCTGGGCGATCACGCGCGCCACTTCGGCTTCGACCAGGGCTTCGGGGGTGCGGTCGCGCCATTCCACCACGTGGCCCACGGTCTGGCCGTCTTCGTTGCGGATGCTGGAAATGACCTGGGCGAACTGGGCCTGGCCGAACTGCATCGGGCGGCGGGCCACGCCGTGCTGCTTGAGGCTGGACAGCACGTTGGGGTCCATCTCGCCACGGTGTTCCAGGCTGCTGACCGGGCGGCCGATCAGCGAGGCGCCGGCGTCGAAGTCCGGCAGTGCCTGGCGGATGTCGTCCTGGTACTGGCTCAGGGTCTGCTGCAGGGCGCGGTTGCTGTAGACGATGTTGAGGCTGTCGTCGGTGAGGTAGACGCCGGTGGAGCTGTAGTCCAGCGCGGTGCGGATGCGCAGGTTCTCGCGGGCGATGGCCTGGTCGGTCTCGGTGCGCTCGCGCAGGTCGCGCTGCATGCGCTGCATGGCCTGCAGCAGGTCGCCCACTTCATCCTTGCGGGTAAGGTCGATATGGCCGTCGAGCTTGCCGCCGGCGACATCGTTGGCCACCGATACCGCGCCGCGTACGCTGCCCACCAGCGAGCGGGCGAACAGCCACACCAGCACCAGGCCGGCAGCGGCGCCGCCGAGCAGGGCGATGATCGTCAGCGTGGCGGAGGTGGCATAGGTGGATTCGGCTTCCTCGCGCGATGCGCGGGCCAGCCGGTTGTCTTCGGCGATCAGGGCCTCCAGGGCGGCCGACGCCTTGAAATGCTTGGCACGGGTTTCACCGACGAAGGTATCGATGGCATCGTCGGGCAGGTCCAGTTCCAGCATTTCGGTGACCGCGTCGTAGGACGCCAGGGTCTCCTTCCAATCCTTGGCGAAGGTGTCGAACAACTTCTTCTGCTGGGGATTGTCGATCAGTTCGGGGTATTTCTTGACGGCCAGGTCGATTTTGCCGCGCAGCTCGACCGCACGGGTCTTGGCCTGCGCCTTGACCTCATCGCTGGCGCGGATCAGGCCCTGGTAGGCCGAATTGCGGTACTCGCCGACCATGCCACGGATTTCGCCCGCGGTGCGGATGCTTTCCATCCGGTGCCCGGCCAACTCGGTGGTGACGTTGTTGAGCGAGTGCAGGCCCTGGTAGGCCACGATGCCCTGCAGCAGCATCACCAGCAGGAGGATGCCGAAGGTCAGCATCAGCTTGGGCATCAGTTTGAGGTTGTTGATCCACGGCATGGTCGGTGCGGTCTCCAGTGGCAAACGCGTCCGGGCTTGGCACCCGGTTGCAGCGACCACGCCGGCCTGGGCCGGCGTGGCAGGGCGTGGGGCGGATTACTTGATGTTGGCCAGCTTCAGGCCGGCCGGCGAGCTGACCTCGATTTCAGCGCGCGAGGCATCGCGGGCGATCTTGCCGATCACGCAGACGGTCTTGCCTTCCAGCGATTCCAGCGGGAAGCTGAACTTGCTGCGGTTGGCGCCGGCGATACGCGCCGAGAAGGTGTGGCGCGGGAAGGCGCCGCCCATGTACAGGAAGGTCGGCTGGCCTTCGGAGCCTTCGGCGTAGCGGGCCTTTTCGACCTTGCCGCAGACCATGCCGTCCTTGCCGACCGAGCGCGGTGCCATTTCCGGCGGGATCATGTCGGCCGACTGGGCGTAGGCGGACGAGGCGGTGGCGGCGAGCACGGCGACCGAGAACAGCGCAAACAGGGACTTCATCGGGAGTTTCTCCGGGGGATATGGACAAGTTGGCCCGGCCTTGGGCAGCCCTGGACGGCCGGGTCCTGAACCAGCTATCGGCCGTCCTGGGCGGAACTTAAGATTTTTTTCACGATGCTGTGCAATTCAGCGGCCGGGTGGTGGGCAGGGTCAGGCGGCGGCGTCTTCGACGACCTGGGGCTGGCCCATGTCGGCGCTGTCGAGCAGGGTTTCGATGTCCAGCAGGATGAGCATGCGGTCGTCCTGGGTGCCGATCCCGGAGATGAAGCGGGTATCGACGGCGGCGCCGAACTCGGGGGTGGGGCGGATCTGTTCGGCGCTGAGCGGGATGACGTCGGAGACGCTGTCGACGACGATGCCGACGACGCGGTCTTCGACGTTGAGCACGATCATCACGGTGAAGGCGTCGTAGGTGGCGTTTTCCAGGCGCAGCTTCAGGCGCAGGTCGATGACCGGGACGATGGTGCCGCGCAGGTTGATCACGCCCTTGATGTAATCGGGCGCGTCGGGCACGCGGGTAACCGAGTCGTAGCCGCGGATTTCCTGCACCTTGAGGATGTCCACGCCATAGTGCTCGGCGCCGAGGGTGAAGCTGAGGTACTCGCCACCGCTGCTGGCGGCGTTGGGATTGTGGTCGTTCATCGAGGGGATCCTGGGTCGGGCGTGGCGGTCAAGAAAACCGGGCGTCACGCTGGATATCGGCCTGGATGGGGGCGACTTTAGGATTGTGGGGATTGGGCTTGGAGCTGAAAGCTGAAAGCTGAAAGCGAAGGCGGTGTGCTGGTGCCGGGGAGGGCCAGGCGTGGGTGGGTTGGCGGGACACGCCGCAAGTACGTCCCTGTAGGCTTGGCGAAAACTTGCTCGCATGCGCTGTCCTGCGCATCCGGCAAGGCCGGGGTTGGGCGTCGTGCCCAACCCGTCCGGCGCATGCGCCGGACCCATGTTTTCGACAGTCCCGCCAACCCACCCACGCCTGGCCTTTGACGGTTGGCTGGTTCGCATGGGAAAAACGGTCATGGCGCTTTGCGGGTGGGTGTATCGGGTGCTCTGCTGCCGAGCATGGCTCGGACCTACCCAAGGCGCTGCTGCGTTTGGGTGAAGTGGTCGCCCGTGGGGTTGAGGGAGGGTAGTGCCGAGCCATGCTCGGCACCTCCCACCACCATCCAGCTGCTGCTCTCAATACGGCGCCGACAATCTATCCGCGGGGCGGTGGGAGTGGGTTGGCGGGACTGTCGAAAACATGGATGTTTTCGCCAAGCCCCCACGGATGGGTTTACGGCGTGTCCCGCCAACCCGCTCCCACCGCCCCGCCCACAGCATCCCCAACCGCCGCTTCTTCCTAAAAAACGATAAAGCAGCAGCCCTCAACTTTCCCCGTTCTTGCGTGCGCTACGTTGCCGGTCGATGCGGAAGATGTAGCGCTGGATCGCGCTGTCGGCGCCGCGGGGAAGGTTGTCGAAGCGCAGGCCCACGCGCTTCATTTCCGCCCCGTTGGGCAGCTTCTGCGCGCGCATGTTGCAGGTCACCAGCGACACCGTGATCGGGGCGCTGTCGGGCAGGTCCAGGCGGCAGCCGTCGTAGCGTTTCTGCAGGCCAAATACGTTGCAGTCGGTGGCCACGGTGACTGCCAGGCCGCCGCCGCTGATATCGACCACGCGCAGCGACAAGGGCTCGCCGCGGTCCTCGTTGGCGGGCAGGGTGAGCTGTGGTGAATCGGTGATCGGGGTTTCCAGGCGGTAGAGCTCGCGCCGTTGCAGGTGCACCAGCTCGCTGGGGAAGGCGGTGCGGAAGCCGATGTGGCCATCGTTGTGGACGCGCTGCAGCCCGTCCAGGCGGAAGCGCACCATCACCCGTTCGAGCTGGCCGAAGCAGAGCAGGTGGTCGGCCTGTTCGGCGGCGCGGTTGGACGACTCTGACGGGCTGCCGTCCAGCAGCAGTTCGTCCTCGTCTTCGTCCAGCTCCAGGATCGCGGTCGGGAAGGACTGGTCGCGGCCGTCGATGTGCGCGTTGATCAGCGAACGCTGGTCGATCAGCGCCTGCAGCAATTGCCGGATCTGCCGGGGGTTGCGGACCAGGAACCTGTCGTCCGTACCGGCGTCGGGCCCGGCATGGGATTGGTCGTGTGCGGGAAGGCTGCCTTCGGACATGGAATCTGCTGGGTTGGGCGGGTGCCGGTGTCGCAGGACAGGGCGGCTCTTTCCGTTTATCGGCAGTGCGTCACAATTATGTAGGGGCAATCCCCGGCGCAGTTGCTGTGCGCCGCAACAAAAACACCCCGCCGAAGCGGGGTGTCCAGGGTTAGGCGCGGGGCGGGCTCAGAATTCCTGCCAGTCGCCCTCGTTGGCCAGTACCGGCTCGCGGGCCGGCAGGCGACGTACCGGGGCAGCGGCCGCCGTGCGTGCGCGGGGCGCCATTGCCGCGTGGCTTGCGCGCGGGGCAACGGCGGCCTGTGCCGGGGCGGCCTGGCCGTCCAGCTTGAACAGCGCGACCGCATCGGTCAGGTGCCCGGCCTGCTCTTCCATCGAGCGTGCCGCAGCGGTGGCTTCTTCGACCAGGGCGGCGTTCTGCTGGGTGGTTTCGTCCATCTGCACCACGGTCTGGTTGACCTGTTCGATGCCGGCCGACTGTTCCTGCGAGGCCGCCGAGATCTCGGCCATGATGTCGGTGACGCGCTGTACCGAGGCGACGATCTCGCCCATGGTGGCGCCGGCCTGGTTGACCAGGGCCGAACCTTCGGCGACCTTGCCGACCGACTCATCGATCAGGCCCTTGATCTCCTTGGCCGCGCCTGCCGAGCGCTGGGCCAGGGTGCGCACTTCGGAGGCGACCACGGCGAAACCGCGGCCCTGTTCGCCGGCGCGGGCCGCTTCGACCGCGGCGTTCAAGGCCAGGATGTTGGTCTGGAAGGCGATGCCGTCGATCACGGTGATGATGTCGGCGATGCGGCGCGAGGACGCGTCGATCTCGTGCATGGTGCTGACCACGCGGCCGACCACTTCGCCGCCCTGGGTGGCCACGCTGTGCGCGCCGATGGCCAGCTGGTTGGCCTGGCGGGCGTGCTCGGCGTTCTGGCGTACGGTGGAGGTCAGTTCCTCCATCGAGGCGGCGGTCTCTTCCAGGTTGGCGGCCTGCTGCTCAGTGCGCTGCGACAGGTCGTTGTTGCCCGAGGCGATTTCACCGGCGGCGGTGCTGATGCTGGAGGATGCCTGCTGGATGCGGCCGACGATCTGGGTCAGCTGGGCTACGGTGGCGTTGGCATCGTCGCGCATGCTGGCGAACACGCCATGGAACTGGCCGTGCATGCGCGCGGTGAGGTCGCCGTTGGCGATGGCCTGCAGCAGCTGCGAGAGCTGGGTGAGGTTGCCGTCGGCCACTTCCATCATGGTATTCAGGTGCTGGATCATCACCCGGAAATCGTGGTCGAAGCGCATCGCATCGCCGCGCTGGCTGAAATCGCCGGCGGCGGCTGCCTGGGCCAGCGACTGGATCTGGGTATTGATCGCCAGCAGGCTGGCCTTGGCCGCATCCATCGATTCGTGCAGGATCGCGCGGCTGCCGGGCAGGCGGCGCGCATTCTGCGACAGGTCGCCGGCCGCGTACTGGTTGAGCACGGTGATGGCGTCCTGGATCGCATCGAGGTGGTCGAACACCACCGTGTTGGTGCCCACTGCCAGCTCGCCGTAGACGCCCGGGAAGTCCACCGGCATGCGGTGGGAGATGTCCGGGCCGGCATGCATGGCCGCCATCTGCCGGGTTTCATCGGAGTAGCGGCGCAGCATGCTGGTCATTTCGCCGGTGGCGGCCAGCATCTGCCCGGCCTCGTCGGCGCTGGTGCTGCGGATGGTGACGCTGAGGTCGCCGCGCGCCACCGATTTGATCGCATGCACGGCCTGCGACAGCGGGCGGGTGATCACCCGCGAGATGGTCCAGGCCAGCGCGGCGGCGACCAGCGACAGCAGCACCATGCAGATGATGATGGCGATCACGCTGGTGCGGTGGGTGGCGTTGGCGTCGTCGATGCGGCTGGCCATCAGGCCGTTGCTGTAGGTGCCCAGCTCCTTGAGGTCGTCGAACAGCTGGCGGCGCGCCGGGCGCGACTTGTTGTCCGACACATCCCGTGCCAGCACGCCGTCGCCGGCGGCCACCGCTGCGCGCATCTCGGTGTTGGCGGCGAAGTAGGCGGTGGTATCGGCGGCCACCTTGGCATACAGCGCGCGCTCGCGGTCATCGGCCGGCAGCGCCGCATAGGCGGCCAGCTCGTCGCGGACCAGCTTGGCCGAGGCGTCCATGCGCTTGTTGTAGTCGGCCACCTTGTCGGGCTGGTCGAGCATGCTCAGCTGGGCCAGCTCATAGGTGCGGAACTCGCCCAGTACCGAGCGCGCTTCGCCCAGGTGCCGCAGGCTGGGAATGTTGTTGCCGGCCATCGACGCCAGTTCGGCATTGGCGCCGTTGAGGCGGACCAGGGCGAACACGCCCAGGACGACGGTCATCAGTGTGGTGAGGGTGAACCCTACCGCCAGCTTGCGGGCGATGGGCAGATCGTGGAACCACTTCATGGTGTGAACTCCGGACAGGGCGGTGGCGCACAGCCGTGGGGTGCTGGGCGAAAGGTGGTT
Organism: Stenotrophomonas sp. KH_029; assembly: GCF_057839765.1. Classification (NCBI taxonomy): domain Bacteria; kingdom Pseudomonadati; phylum Pseudomonadota; class Gammaproteobacteria; order Lysobacterales; family Lysobacteraceae; genus Stenotrophomonas; species Stenotrophomonas sp. KH_029. The sequence continues at coordinate 1,970,378 of NZ_CM174498.1, forward strand.
GCGAGTGCGGGTGGGGCGCAGGCCGCGTGACGATGGCGTCATCGCTCTCCCGGGATAACGGCGCTGCAGTGCCGCAACTTGAGTGTTGGATGTCACATTTTTTTTGTAAGGGCCGCAGGCCGGTCGCATCGGAAGTGGTTGCAGGAGCAAGTATTGGCAAGGGATTGGGCCGGCAGGCCGCGCAGACGCCTCAATACGCCAACGTATAGCCGCCGCGCGACATCACAGTTTCTGCGGACGCCGCCGGCCGGAAATCCCAGGAACGGCACACCCGTAGTGCCGGCCTCCGGCCGGCAACCATGAACCCATCAGACAAACCGAAAGGCCGGCCAGCGGCCGGCACCACCGGCGGGTGCGCACAACCGGCAGACCAGGAGCTCCCGCTAGTAGCGGGGGCGCGCCGACGGCGCGGGGTGTTGGAAGGTAGTAAGTCGGGGCCCACGTTCTGCGCAGCCGAACGTGGGGAGCCATCGCGCATGCGGTGGCGTACCGAGGGGCGCGCCGACGGCGGGGGGTGTTGGGTGGTTGTAAGCCGGGGCCCGAGGTTTGCAACGCAAACCTTGGGGATACTTCGCGATTGCGAAGTATCACGCGGCTTGTGGCACCCGCAGCGAGCGCACCAGCCCGCCGATGTCCACGATCAGCGAGACCCGGCCATCGCCGAGGATGGTGGCGCCGGACACGCCGCTGATGCGGCGGTAGTTGTTCTCGATGTTCTTGACCACCACCTGCTGCTGGCCGACCAGTTCGTCCACTTCCAGCGCGATCTTCTGGCCATCGCCTTCGACCACCACCACCAGCGAATCATCGCGGGTGCGCCCGCCGAAGCCGTAGTACTCGCTCAGCGACAGGATCGGCAGGTATTCGCCGCGCACGCGCAGTACGCGGCCTTCGCCGGCCATGGTGCGCACGTCATCGGGTTGCGGCTGCAGCGCTTCGAGCACGTAGGCCAGCGGCAGGATCACCGTTTCACCGGCCACCGACACGGTCATGCCGTCCAGGATGGCCAGGGTCAGCGGCAGCCGGATCAGTACGCGGGTGCCGTTGCCGGCCCGGCTTTCCAGCTGCACTTCGCCACCCAGCGCCTGGATGTTGCGGCGGACCACGTCCATGCCCACGCCGCGCCCGGACAGGTCGGTGACCGCATCGGCGGTGGAGAAGCCAGGCTGGAAGATCAGGTCCCAGACCTGCGCGTCGGTGGGGTTGTCGGGCACGCTCAGGCCGCGTTCCAGTGCCTTGGACAGGATCTTGTCGCGGTTCAGGCCACGGCCGTCGTCGCTGACTTCGATCACGATATGCCCGCCCTGGTGCGAGGCGGCCAGGGTGATCGTGCCGGTCTCGTCCTTGCCGGCATCGCGGCGGACGTCGGGCATTTCCAGGCCGTGGTCGATCGAGTTGCGCACCAGGTGGACCAGCGGGTCGGCGATCTTTTCGATCAGGCCCTTGTCCAGTTCGGTGCCTTCGCCCAGCGTGCGCAGGCGCACCTGCTTGCCCAGCCGCGAGGACAGGTCGCGGACCAGGCGCGGGAAGCGCCGGAATACCGCGTCCACCGGCAGCATGCGCACGCCGATCACCGCTTCCTGCAGGTCGCGGGTATTGCGTTCGAGCAGGTCCAGGCCGGTCAGCAGCTGCTCGGCGTGGGCCGGGTCCAGCGCATGGGAGACCTGCTTGAGCATGGCCTGGGTGATCACCAGTTCGCCGACCAGGTTGATCAGGGCATCCACCTTTTCCACGGCGACGCGGATCGAGGTTTCCGCTTCATGCGCGGCGGCGGCAGCGGGCGCTGCGGCAGGTGCGGCGCTGGCCGCTGCTGCCGGGGCGGCCACGGCGGCGGCCGGGGCGCTGGTGGCCAGGCTGGGCGGTGCGGCCGGGCGGATGTCCAGTTCGCAGTCGTCCACTACCCAGGCGAAGGTGTCTTCAATCTTGCTGCGTGGCACCTTGCCGACCAGGCCGAGGTCCCAGGCCAGGTGCGCTTCGAGCGGGTCGAGCTGGTCGAAGCCGGGCAGGCGGTCCATGCGCGCGGCCACCTGCAGTGCGCCAAGGTGTTCCAGTTCGCGGATGATGCGCAGCGGGTCGTTGCCGCTCATGAACAGCGACGGCGCCGGCGCGAAGCCGATCTGCCAGGCTTCGGGGGTGTCATCGGCCTTGGCGGCGGCCGGCGCGGCGCTGGCCGCCACGGCCTGGCCGGACAGCACCGCTTCCAGGCGCGCCTTGATCGCGGCCACCGCCTGCGGGTCGGCCGGCTGGCCGTGCTCGGCTTCGCGCAGCAGGGCGCGCAGCACGTCCACCGATGACAGCATGGCATCCACCGCGGTGGCTTCCAGCGCACGCTTGCCGGCGCGCAGTTCGTCCAGCAGGGTTTCCAGCACGTGGGTCAACGCGGCGATCGCGTCGAAGCCGAAGGTGCCGGCGCCGCCCTTGATCGAATGCGCGGCGCGGAACACCGAGTTGATGATCTCCGGGTCCTGCTGGCCCGATTCGAGCGCCAGCAGGCCAGCCTCCATCGCATCCAGCCCCTCGCGGCTTTCTTCAAAGAACGTGGCGTGGAAACGTTGCAGATCCATGCTCATGGGGCGTGGGGTCCGGTTGCGGGAAAGGGAAGGGTGGAGCGGCGAACGGTGCGGGGATCAGCCCAGCACTTTCTGCACGGTGGCGACCAGCTGTTCGGGGTTGAACGGCTTGACCAGCCAGCCGGTGGCACCGGCGGCCTTGCCTTCGGACTTCTTGTCGGCGGCCGATTCGGTGGTCAGCATCAGCATCGGGACGAACTTGTAGTCCGGCAGCTGGCGCAGTTCGCGGATCAGCGAGATGCCGTCCATGTTGGGCATGTTGACGTCGGTGACCACCGCGTTGAAGCGTTGGCCCTTGGCCCGGCCCAGGGCGACGGCGCCGTCTTCGGCTTCTTCGACGGAAAAACCGGCCGAGGTGAGGGCGAAAGAGACCATCTGGCGCATCGACGCCGAGTCGTCCACCACCAGGATACGTGCGCTCATGCCGGGTTCTCCACAGATTTCAGGTTGTCATGGGGTGCATCCAGGCCCAGGGCCTGGGTGACGCCGAGCAGGCGCGCGGCGTCACGGAAGGTGGCAGTGCAGGCGTCGAATGCGGTCCGGTGGCCTGCCTGGTGGCGGGCGTGGACGAAGGCGCACAGGACCTGCATTGCCGCGGTATGGATACGACTGACTTCGCTGGCATCCAGCGTCAGTTGCCCGGGCTGGTCCACCAAGGGGGCCAGTCGGGTTTTGAGCTCGGTGCTGGTCTCGATGCCGAGATCACCACCCAGGGCCACAGTGCTCATTGTTGCTCCGGACAAACGGTTCCGAGGTTTATAACGGCCCATTTCGCCAAACCTTTAGGGGGGGGCGCCAAGGGCATCCAGGTGGACCGCCGTTCCCGGCGTCGCGCGGCGAACCGCGCGTGCGCGGCCGGGTGGAATGCCGATGCGCCGCATCCGTCCCCTCGCACGGGGCAGGTCCGCGTAGATCCACGCCATGCGTGGATACCGCGCGCAGCGCGGCACCATCGTCCGCAGACCGATCGATGACATCCCGCCGGCCCCCGCTGAGGTTGAACAATGGTCGAAGCCGCCGGTCGGGCGGTCATCACGCCTGAACGGAGAGCATCCACGCATGGCGTGGATCTACCGATCAATTCAACGGTTGCGTGGGATCGAGCAGGATCACCGCTCAATTCAACAGCTGCGTGGCATCGAGCAGGATCATCGGCTGGGCGGTGACGCGCGCGACGCCGCGGAACAGGTCGTTGGAGATCTGGCAGATGCGTGCGGTATCGGGTGGTTCGATCTGGGATTCGGTGAGGTTGGCCACGTCCTCCACCGCCGACACGCGCAGGCCCATGGTCTCGCCGTCTTCTTCCAGCACCACGATGCGGGTATTGGCATCGTCCTGGGCCGGGCCGGCACCGAGGTGGATGCCCAGGTCCATCACCGGCACCACCTGGCCACGCAGGTTCATGATGCCCAGCATCGCCGCAGCGGTACCGCGCAGCGGCAGCAGCGGGACCGGCAGCACCACTTCCTGCACCTTCAGCAGTTCCAGCGCATAGGCCTGGGGGCCACAACGCAGGCGCAGCCAGCGCGACGTGCGTTCGCTGGCGCGGCGGTTCTCGCGTGGGCTGGAGGCCGGGTTGTGCGCCTGCGCCTGCAGTTCCTGCCAGCTGCCCGGGCGGGTGTGCGCCGGGGCGGCGGTGCGGGCACTGGGCGCGCTCATCGGCAGCGCTGCCGGCAGGGCGCGGGGCGCCGGCGCCGGGCGTGCGGCCGGAGCCGGTGCGGCTACGGTGGCGACCGGGGCGGGGGTATCGTGGACGACCTCGTCGGGCAGGTCGTCCCAGCCGGGGCGTGCGTCGCTGGCGGCATCGGCGGCCATGACCGGGCCCAGCGCGGGGTCGTTCATCAGTTCGTCGAGCAGGGCCAGGTTGGCCGGCGTTCCGGGTGCGGTCGGGCTGTCGTGCACGACCGCAACGGCCTCGACCGGCGGGCCGAGCGCGGGGTCGTTCATCAGTTCGTCGAGCAGGGCCAGGTTGGCCGGCGTTCCGGGTGCGGTCGGGCTGTCGTGCACGACCGCAACGGCCTCGACCGGCGGGCCGAGCGCGGGGTCGTTCATCAACTCGTCGAGCAGGGCCAGGTTGGCGGGCGTTCCGGGCGCGGTCGGGCTGTCGTGCGCGATGGCAACGGTCTCGACCGGTGGGTCGAGCGCCGGATCGTTCATTCGTTCTTTGAGCACGGCCGCGTCAGCCGCGCATGGCGCGGCGTCACCCTCCGCCGGCGGCGCGAATTCGGCGCTGATCGCCAGGGCGACGCCTTCGGCTTCGGCCTCATCCTGCGCGACTACGGCCGCGGCCGGGGCGACGGACATCTCCAGCGGCGCGGCGACATCCGGCACGGCATCGCCCAGCAGCTGTTCCAGATAGTCGTCCAGTACGCCGACGGTGCTCATGCCGCGCGCTCCATCTGCAGCGCGTCGTCGGCCAGGATCCATTCCAGGGCGCGGCGGTAGGCGGCCAGGCCGCGGCCGGGGTAGTCCTCCGACTGCGGTGGCACGGTCAGGCTGGCGGCGTTGCAGATGCGGGTGTCCACCGGGATCGCGTCTTCCCAGACCCGGTGGCCGTGCTTGTCCTGCATCAGCTTGACCGTTTCGTTGCCGGCGCGGGTGCGGCGGTCGAACAGGGTCGGCAGGATCGACATCGGCAGCGGGCGGCGGCGCGAACGTTCGACCATTTCGCCGGTGCGGACCATGCCATCCAGCCCGTGCAGGGCCAGCGGTTCGGCCTGGGTGGGAATGACCAGGCGGTCGGCGGCGGCCAGCGCGTTGATCATCAGCAGGCCCAGGGTGGGCGCGCAGTCCAGCAGGATGTAGTCGTGCTGGCCCTGGTGGCGGGCCAGCGCGTGCTGCAGCGCCAGGCCGAGGCCGGGCTGGTTGGCGCTGCGCCGTTCCAGCGTGGCCAGCGCCGCCTGCGCGCAGACGTAGTCCAGCCCGGGGATATCGCTGCGGTGGGCCAGCGTGGACAGCTCGGCCGGCGGGGTGGCGAACAGTTCCAGCACGCCCGACGGCGGCGGATCCAGCGGCACGCCGAAGGCGCGGGTCAGCGAGGAATGCGGATCGAGGTCGATCAACAGCACGCGGTGGCCAAGCGTGGCCAGGCCACGGCCGAGGGCCAGGCTGGTGGTGGTCTTGCCCACGCCGCCTTTCTGATTGGCGATTGCCCAGATGCGCATCGGTTCAGTCCTTCATTGCAGGGGGAGCGGTGGCGCCAACGTGGCTGCCGGCCGGGGTGAGACGTTCCGACCGCGGGTCGGAACCAATGGGGGCGATCGGGGTATCGGCGGTGAGCTGCGGGCCGATCGGGTCCACGCGCTGGGCGGTATCGGCCAGGATGATCACCATCACCCGCCGGTTGCGGTTGCGGCCTTCGGCGTTGGCGTTGTCTTCGCGCGGGCGGAACTGGCCGTAGCCGACCATCGCCAGCCGCGACGGCTGCAGGCCCTGGTCGGCGAACAGGTGCACCACGCTGGCCGCGCGCCCGGCCGAGAGTTCCCAGTTGGACGGGAACAGCGCGGTGGCGATCGGAATGTTGTCGGTGTGGCCTTCCACGCGCACCCCGTTGGGCGAATCGCGCAGGACCTGGGCCAGCTTGGAGAGCGTGTCGCGCGCATGCACGTCCAGCGTGGCCGAGCCGGTCGGGAACAGGATGTCGCTGTTGATTTCCACCTCGATCCACAGCTCGGTGCGGCGCACGGTGATCATGCCGCGCTCGATCAGCGGGGCCAGGGTGGCGGTGAGCTTGTCGGCGATGGTGTTGAGCTGGCGCTCGGCGCGCTGCAGCTGTTCCTGGTTGCGCACCGAGACCGGCATGCGCATCTGCGCGGCCATCGCCGGCAGCAGGGTAGGGTCGTTGGACGGCGCCGGCGCGGCCGGGCCGACCCGGTTGCCGGCCTTGATCACCGAGGGGCTGTCCCAGCCGCCGCCCTGTACCTGCTGGTTGCCGACCTGGACCGGGTTGATGGTGCGCGGCGCGCCGCCGAAGGCGGTGGTCAGCGCATCGGCCATGACCCGGTACTTGCCCTCGTTGAGCGAGGAAATGGCATACATCACCACGAAAAACGCGAGCAGCAACGTCATCAGGTCGGCGTACGGAATCGCCCAGGCCTCATGGTTGGCATGCTCTTCGTGGTGCTTGCGACGGGCCATGTCAGTGCAGGAATCCGGACAGGTTGGTTTCGATGTTGCGCGGGTTTTCGCCCTGGGCGATGGAGATCAGCCCTTCGATGATCATTTCGCGGTCGCGGCTGTTGTGCTGGATCACGCTCTTGAGCTTGGCCGACACCGGCAGGAACAGCAGGTTGGCCGAGGCGATGCCGTAGATGGTGGCGGTGAACGCCGCGGCGATGCCGTGGCCGAGCTTGCTGGGGTCGGCCAGGTTCTTCATCACCGCGATCAGGCCCAGTACCGCGCCGATGATGCCCAGCGTCGGCGCATAGATGCCCATGCCCTCAAATACCTTGGACGCGGCCAGGTCCTGGTGTTCCTGGCTGCTCAATTCGATTTCCATCATGTGCCGGATGGTTTCCGGCTCGACGCCGTCGACCAGCAGCTGCAGGCCCTTGCGCAGGAACGGGTCGTCCTGCGCCTCGACCTGCGCCTCCAGGCCCAGCAGGCCCTGGCGGCGGGCGATGTTGCTCCAGTCCACGATCTGGCGGATCAGCGCGTGGCGGTCGCTGCTGGGCGGCAGGATCACCCAGCGCACGATCCTGAAGGCGTGCTTGAACACCGCCGGGGAGGTGTGCAGCAGGATCGAGGCGATGGTGCCGACGATGACGATCACGAAGGCGGCCGGCGACCACAGCGACGCCAGACCGGCTCCCTTGAGGATGCTGCCGCCGACCAGCGAGGCCAGGGCGAGGAAAAGTCCAATGAGGCTGAGTCTGTCCATGGGTCCGTTATCGGCTTGCGTGAAGGGGACTTGAGACGCCGACCGGGAGCGGTGTTGCGGCGGTCACACTTTTGGGGCGATTTGAGGCCGCCGGGAACACCCGGCCCGCCTCACCGAAGACCATCCACGTCCAGGATCAGCGACATCCGGCCGTCGCCGATCAGGGTGGCCCCGGCGTAGCCGCGCAGCCCACGCAGGGCCTTGGGCAGCGGCTTGATCACCACTTCCTCGCGGCCGCGCACCTGGTCCACCACCAGCCCGAAGCGGGCTTCGCCGGCCTGCAGCACCACGATGGTCAGCAGCGGGGAGGCGGCCGGTTCCACTGCCAGCCAGTGGCGCAGGTCCACCAGCGGCAGGGTGTGCGATTTGCGGTCGAGCACGGCGCGGCCGTCGAACCAGCCCAGCGAGGTGTTGGGCGCGTGCAGCACTTCCATCACCCGGGCCAGCGGCAGCGCGTAGACGTCCTCGCCGGCCTGCACCAGCAGGGTGGGCAGGATCGCCAGGGTCAGCGGCACGCGGATCAGGAAACGGCTGCCGCGGCCCAGTTCGGACTGGATCTGGATCTGGCCGCTGAGTTCGCGGATGCGCGACTGCACCACGTCCATGCCCACGCCGCGGCCGGAGATGTCGGTGACTTCCTGCTTGGTGGAAAAACCGGGCAGGAACACCAGGTGCAGGCATTCCTCGCTGCTCAGGCGGGCGGCCGCCTCGGGGTCGATCAAACCCTTTTCGCGGGCCTTCTGCCGCAGCCGCTCGGGGTCGATGCCGGCGCCGTCGTCCTGCACTTCGATGCTGACGTAGTCGCCTTCCTGTTGCGCCGACAGGCGCACGTGGCCGCTGCGCGGCTTGCCCTGGGCTTCGCGCAGTTCCGGGGTTTCCACGCCGTGGTCGATCGCGTTGCGCACCAGGTGCACCAGCGGATCGGCCAGGGCCTCGACCAGGTTGCGGTCCAGCTCGGTTTCCGCGCCGACCAGCTCCAGCTCCACTTCCTTCTTCAGGTTGCGGGCAACATCACGGGCGACCTTGGGGAAGCGCGAGAACACCTTGCCGACCGGCTGCATGCGGGTGCGCATCACCGCCGACTGCAGGCGCGCGGTGGCGATGTCCAGGGTGGACACGGCGCGGTCGAGTTCCTCATCGTGCAGGCGCGCGCGCAGGGTCTTGAGCCGGTTGCGCGACAGCACCAGCTCGCCGATCAGGTTGACGATCGCGTCCAGCCGCTTGGTGTCCACGCGCACGGTGTGTTCGGCTTCGGCCATCGGTTTGTTGGCGGCCGGCCTGGGCGCTGCGGCCGGTGCCGGCGCGCGCGGCGCGGCAGGCGTGGCCGCCGGCGCCGCCTTGGCGCCGGGCACGGCGCCGCCATGCAGCTGGTCGAGCAGGGCTTCAAATTCGTCTTCGCCGATCAGGCCGTCATCGGCCTTCTTCGTCGGCGCCACCGCGCTGGGCGCCGCGCCGCCATGCAACTGGTCGAGCAGGTTCTCGAACTCGTCATCGGTGATCAGCTCACCGCTGGCCGCAGCGGCTACCGGCGCCGGCGTGGCCGGGCCGTTGACGTCGAACTGGGCGATCAGCTCCGGCGGGGCAAACCCCGGTTCGGTGCCGGCCGAGACCGCATCGAGCATGGACTGCAGGTAGTCCAGCGACTGCTGGGCGGCATCGAAGTGATGCGCCTGCAGGGTGGCCTTGCCCGAACGGGCCATGCCCAGGGTTTCCTCGGCGGCATGGCACAGCTCGACCATGGCCTGGATGCCGAGGAAGCCGGCGCCGCCCTTGAGCGTGTGGAAGCCGCGGAACACCGCGTTGAGCTGGTCGCTGTCCTGGGGCGACTGCTCCAGCGACACCAGCTGTTCGCCGAGCCGGTCCAGGATTTCCTGGGCCTCGAGGATGAAGTCGGCGGCAATATCGTCTGGAACAGCGCTCATAGGAGGGCTCCATGAGCATTGAAATGAGGTGCGCCGGGCGCCTGTGGCGGTGTGGCAAGGTGCGTGGCGCCGGCTTGGGTGGGCCCCAAGCCAAGCCGCGCGCCGTAGTCCACAGCGCCACAGGCACCCGGCCCTTCGGGAAGGCCCCTGACGCGGGCCGATACTGTGTTGAACGCCTTGCCCAGGCGGCCTGCCTGCGCTGCGGCGTCCGCCTTGTCTCGACCCGCGTCAGCGGCCTTCGCACTCATTTGAATGTTCATGGATCCCTCCTCAAAGCCCCAAATCGGAGAGCAGGTCGTCGGCGTCGACCTGTGACACCTGGTGGCGGTCCAGGCCGGACACGGCCGGGCCGGCCAGGCCGTTGTCTCGCTTGCTGGCGGCGTCGTCCTGCGGCGGCAGGCCGAGCGCGCTGAAACCTTCATGCACGCGGCGCACGATGCCGACCACGCGGCGGATGATCTGCCCGGTCAGGTCCTGGTAGCTCTGGGTCAGCGCGATTTCGGTGAGGTTGTGGCGGATCTGGTCCAGCTGCTGGCCCTGGTCGGCGGTCAGGCCGTTGGCACGCAGCTGTTCGGTCAGCGCCCGGCATTCCTCGGCCAGGTCCAGGGTGCGGTGGGTGGCCTGTTCGGTCATCGCCACCACGTGATCCAGGCGCGCGCAGGCATCGTCCAGTTCGCCGGCTTCGCTGGGCAGGCTGGGCAGCTCGCCCAGCGCCTGGCCCAGCTCGCGTGCGAGCCGGTTCAGCCCGGCCATCATCGGCTGGGTGCGCAGGGCGGCCAGTGCGTCGATTTCCCGGCGCCAGCCGGCTTCGTCGCCACTTTCCAGCGCGGCCAGGGCATCCTGCAGGCGCTGCACCAGCGCCGATTTTTCGCTGAGGGTTTCCATCAGGCGCTCGCTGCCAGGCGTTCGAAGATCTTGCCGAGCTTCTCTTCCAGGGTCTGGGCGGTGAACGGCTTGATGATGTAGCCATTGACCCCGCACTGGGCCGCTTCGATGATCTGCTCGCGCTTGGCTTCGGCGGTGACCATCAGTACCGGCAGGGTCTTGAGCTTGGCATCGGCGCGGATCGCCTTGAGCAGGTCGATGCCGGTCATCACCGGCATGTTCCAGTCGGTGACCACGAAATCGAACGACTGGCTCTGCAACAGAGACAGCGCGGCATGCCCGTCCTCGGCTTCGGCCGTATTGGTGAAGCCCAGATCGCCCAGCAGGTTCTTGACGATACGACGCATGGTCGAGAAATCGTCGACGATCAGGATACGCATGTTCTTGTTCAAAGCACTTTCCTCGGTATCAGTGGTTCTCAAGGCCGGCGTCAGCCGCCTCGAAGATCTTCAATCGGCCGCGCAGGCGCAGTACGGCCTGGCCATGGATCTGGCACACACGCGATTCGCTGACGCCCAGCACGGCGCCGATCTCTTTCAGGTTCAGTTCCTGCTCGTAGTACAGCGACAGCACCAGCTGTTCGCGTTCGGGCAGCAGGCCGATCGCATTGCCCAGTTCGCGGCCGAACTCGCCGCGTTCCAGTACCTGCTGCGGGGTCGGCCCGCCCTGGGCGACGGTGTCCAGCTCGCCCTGGTCTTCGATCCGCGATTCCAGGCTCAGCACCTGGCCGCGCGCGGCGTCTTCCATCAGGCGCAGGTAGTCGGGCAGCGGCATCTCCATCGCGGCGGCAACCTCGGTGGCGCTGGCGGCGCGGCCGGTGGTCTGTTCCAGGCGGCGGATGGTGGAGGCCGCATCGCGGGCGCGGCGGTGCACCGAGCGCGGTACCCAGTCGCCGCGGCGGATCTCGTCGATCATCGAGCCGCGGATGCGGATCGAGGCGTAGGTCTCGAACGAGGCGCCCTGGTCGGCATCGTAGCTGCGCGAGGCCTCGATCAGGCCCATCATGCCGGCCTGGATGAGGTCATCCACCTCCACGCTGGCGGGCAGGCGTGCGGCCAGGTGGTGGGCGATGCGCCGGACCAGGTCCGAGTGCTGGGCAATGCACTCGTTGGCGGCGGTGCGCTGGACTTCTTTGTATTGTGCGGCGCCTTTCATGCGGCCACCCCGCGTTGCTTGAGGATGCGTTCCAGGAAGAATTCGACCCCGCCACGCGGTTCGGTGGGGGCCTGCCAGCGCGCGGTGCGGCGGGCGATCTCGGTGATCGCCTGCGCGGCCGGGCTGGACGGGTAGGCCTTGACCACCGGCTGCTGGCGCTGCACCGACAGGCGCAGCCAGTCGTCCTGCGGTACGCAGCCCAGGTAGTTCAGCGAGACATCGGCCAGGAACTTGTCGCAGACCCGGGTCAGCTTTTCGTACAGCACCCGGCCCTCGTTGGGGTCGCGCACCATGTTGGCCACCACCTGGATGCGGTCCACGCCGCGTTCGCGCGAGAGCACCTTGATCAGCGCGTAGGCGTCGGTGATCGAGGCCGGCTCGTCGCAGACCACCACCACGGTATCCTGCGCGGCCTGGCAGAAGGTCAGCACGCCGTCGGTGATGCCTGCGGCGGTGTCCACCACCATGAAGTCCAGCTCGCGCTCCAGTTCGGAGAACACATTGACCAGGCCGACATGTTCGGCCGGCTGCAGTTCGGCCATGTGGCGGCGGCCGGACGCGGCCGGTACCACCAGCACGCCGCCGGGGCCTTCCAGGATCACCTCGTCCAGCGAACAGCGCCCGGCGACCAGGTCGGCCAGGGTCAGCTTGGGCTGCAGGCCCAGGATCACATCGATGTTGGCCAGGCCCAGGTCGGCGTCCAGCAACAGCGTGCGCTTGCCCATGTCGGCCAGGGCCACGGCCAGGTTGGCCGACACGTTGGTCTTGCCCACGCCGCCCTTGCCGCCGGTCACGGCGATGGTGCGCACAGGCCCCAGCGGCTGGCTGCGGGTGGCCGACAGCGGGAAGGTCTTGGTCAGCTTGGCATACTCACGCGACGGCATGGTTGAACTCCGGGTTGCAGGGCATATCGGCCGCGCGGCGCAAATCTTCAAGGCGAAGGACTAGATTGGCCGCACTGGCCCGGTGCAGGTCTTCGGGAACGTCCTGGCCATTGGTGACCCAGGTGATCGGCAGGCGGTGGTCCACGGCCACCGACAGGGCGCTGCCGAAGCGGCCGGTTTCATCCAGCTTGCTCAGCACCACGCCCTGCGGGTTGGCCGCGCTGAAGCGGCGCACCACCTCGTCCATGTCGCCGAAACTGGTGTTGGCCGGCAGCACCAGCAGGGTGCGGATCTGTTCGGCCGCGCGCAGCCACTGCAACTGGGCGGCCAGGGCGCGGTCGCGCGGGCCCAGCCCGGCGGTGTCGATCAGCACCAGCTTGTAGTCCCGCAGGCGCTCCAGCAGCTGGTTCAGGTCACTGCCGCTGCTGGCCTCGTGCACGGCGATGCCGAGCTGGCGGCCGAAGCCGTACAGCTGCTCGCGGGCGCCGATGCGGCCGGTGTCGGTGGTGACCAGGGCCACGTCGCGGGCGGCGTGCTTTTCGGCAAAGCGCGAGGCCAGCTTGGCAATGGTGGTGGTCTTGCCGGCGCCGGTGGGGCCGACCAGGGCGATCACGCCGCCGGCCTCGAGCGGATCGACCGGGGCGATCGGCAGCTTCTTGGACAGCAGCCCCAGCATCAGTCCGCGGGCGCGGTGGGCTTCGGTGTCCAGCGGGATCTGCATGGCCACATCGCGGCTGATGCCGGCATCGAAGCCGTATTCGTCCATCAGGTCCAGCGCCGAGGCGCGCACCGGGCTGCCGCGGAGGCGCTCGTCGGTGAAGCGGTGCATTTCGCGTTCGATGACCTGGCGCATGCCGGCCACTTCATGGCGCAGCTGGCGCAGTTCCTCGTCATCGCGCGGCACCATCACCAGTTCCGGGGCCGGCGCCGGCTGGGTGCTGGCGGGGTCGACGGCGATGACCGCTGCGGTGCTGGCGGCCGGTTCGGCCAGCGCGACCGGTTCGGCGGGCAGGGCCGGCGCCTGGGCCGGTATCGCCACGGCGGTGATGGTCACCGGCAGCGGCGGCATCGCCACGCTGGCCGCCACCGGGGTGTACGGCAGGTCTTCGGCAAGCTCGTCCAGCGGCGGGTCGATGATGAAACGGGCGCGGTTGAGCGGGGCGGCCGGGGCGGCGGCTGCGGCCGGCTCGAGCGGATAGGTGGAGAAGATATTTTCCGGCAGCGCCACCGCGTTGGCAGCGGTGTCCAGGCCGGCGCGGGCCAGGGTGGCGCGGGCCAGGGTGGCGGCAAAACCGCTGCTGCCCGGCGGCGACACGATTTCGTTGGCGCTGTCCAGGGTGCGCCCGGTGGCGCCGACCGCGGCACGGGCCAGCGCGGCTACCGCCGAGGTGGTGGCCGCCACCGGTTCGGGCACGGCCACCGGCGCCCTGCGCCGGGTCACCGCGGCGATCACCGCATCGGCGGCATTGCGCGGGCGTGCCGGCGCCGGTGCCGGTGCGACGTCCTTGCGCGCCGCTTCCAGGGCGCGCTGCACGGCACCTTCGTCGTAGTTGGCCGCCGCCACGATTTCGACGCCTTCCTCGATCCGGCGGTTGGACAGGATCACCGCATCAGGACCGTGTTCCTTGCGCACCAGGTTCATGGCCGAGCGCATATCGGGGGCGACGAAGCGTTTGATTTTCATGCTGTGGTACCGGGACTGGGGCGGCGGAGTGGGCGAAGGGAAGCTCTGGTTGTCGGTGGTCTGCACGGTCCGGGTTTCCCTTTATTTCCTGCTGCGGTGGTATCGAATGAGGTGTCTGTTTTCTGGCGCGTTGCCGTCGGAGTTCCGGCTCAGCTGATCGTGCCGACCAGCTTCAACCGTTTGTCCTCGGGCACCTCGCTGTAGGCCAGCACCGACAGCGAGGGGACGCTGTGGCGCACCAGCCGTGCCAGCGCGGCACGTACCGGGCCGGGTACCAGCACGACCGCCGGCTCGTTCTTCGCTTCCTGCTTGCCGACACATTCGGCCAGGCTTTGATGCAGTCGCTCGGCGAGTCCGGGTTCCAGCGCGGCGCCGTTGCCCTGTGTGGACTCCTGCAAGACGCGTTCCAGTTGCGGGTTGAGGGTGAACACCGGCAATTCGGCCGACATCCCGGCGATCTCCTGCACGATGAAACGGCCCAGCGCATTGCGCACCGCGGCGGTCAGCACGGCCGGGTCCTGGCTGGCCGGGCCGTTTTCCACCAGCGATTCGACGATCTTGCGCAGCTGGCGGACCGGGATGCGTTCGATCAGCAGGTTCTGCAGCACCCGCACCACCACCGACAGCGGCAGGGTCTTGGGGGTGAGGTCCTCGACCAGCTTGGGCGCACTCTTGGCCAGGTTGGCCAGCAGCTGCTGCACTTCTTCATGGCCGAGCAGCTCGGGGGCGTGTTCGCGGATCAGGTGCGACAGGTGGGTGGCCACCACGGTGGCCGGATCGACCACGGTGTAGCCCATCGATTCGGCATGGGCGCGCTGGTGCGGCTGGATCCAGGTGGCATCCAGGCCGAAGGCGGGGTCCTTGCCGGCGATGCCTTCCAGCGCGCCCAGCGCGCTGCCCGGATCCAGCGCCAGTTCGCGGTCGGGATGGATCTCGGCGGTGGCTACCGGCACGCCATGGATCAGCAGGCGATAGGCGGTGGCCGGCAGCTCCAGGTTGTCGCGGATGTGGACCGAGGGAATCAGGAAGCCGATGTCCTGGGTGAGCTTGCGCCGCACGCCCTTGATGCGCGCCATCAACTCGCCCCCCTGGTTCTTGTCCACCAGCGGAATCAGCCGGTAGCCCACTTCCAGCCCCAGCGGGTCGACCGGGCGCAGCTCGTCCCAGGTCAGCTCGGCGGTGGGCGGCGGGGCGGCGCCGGGCAGGCCGAGCGTCTCGCCGCGGCCGATGGCCGGGGCGTCGCCGCCGCCGGTCGCGGCCAGGCTCTTCTTCCACGCCTTCCAGGCCACGAAGCCGAGGATCGCCGCCAGCGTCAAGAAGGCGACGTTGGGCATGCCCGGCACCAGGCCGACCAGGCCCAGGATCACGGCGGCGATGGTCAGCGCGCGGTACTGGCCGAATACCTGGCCCATCATGGCCTGGCCCATGTCCTGCGAGCGCGAGGCGCGGGTGACCAGCATGGCCACCGCCGAGGACACCAGCAGCGCGGGCAGCTGCGCTACCAGGCCGTCGCCGATGGACAGCAGCGTATAGGTGGCCGCCGCATCGCCGAACGGCATGCCGTGCTGGAGCACGCCCACGGCCAGCCCGCCGAGCAGGTTGATGAACAGGATCAGGATGCCGGCGATCGCATCGCCGCGGATGAACTTGCTGGCACCGTCCATCGCGCCGTAGAAGTCGGCCTCCTCGCGCACTTCCTCGCGCCGGGCCTTGGCTTCCTCACGCGTCAGCAAACCGGCATTGAGGTCGGCATCGATGGCCATCTGCTTGCCGGGCATGGCATCGAGGATGAAGCGGGCGGTCACTTCGGAGACCCGGCCGGCACCCTTGGTGATCACCACGAAGTTGATGATGGTCAGGATCGCGAATACCACGATGCCAACCGCGTAGTTGCCGCCGATCACGAACTCGCCGAACGCGGCGATCACCTTGCCGGCCGCTTCGTGGCCGTTCTGGCCGTTGAGCAGGATCACCCGGGTGGAGGCCACGTTCAGTGCCAGCCGCAGCATGGTGGTGATCAGCAGCACGATCGGGAAGATGGTGAAATCCAGCGGGCGCTTCACGTACACCACCGCCAGCAGCACCATCAGCGAGATGGCGATGTTGAAGGTGAACAGCGCATCGAGCACCGGGGCAGCCAGCGGCACCACCACCATGGCCAGCAGCGCCAGCACGATCAGCGGGGCGCCCAGGCCGTGCCGGATCATGTCCAGCGCCTTGCGGATGTTCATGCCGGTAGCGGCCGACTGGGCGCTCATGGGCGCGCTCCCCTGGCAAATTCATCCACATCGATGCTGGGCGCAGCCGGCATCGGGCCGCCGCGCCAGGTGCGCAGCTGGTAAACGTAGGACAGGACCTGGGCCACGGCCGAATACAGTCTCACGGGAATTTCCTTGCCAAGTTGACCTTCCCGATACAAGGCGCGTGCCAAAGGCGGCGCCGCGACGATGGCGACCTTGTTGCCGTCGGCCACTTCACGGATGCGCAGGGCGGTTTCATCCACGCCCAGGGCCACCACGGTGGGCGCGCCCATCCTGCCGCCCTCGTATTTCAGGGCCACCGCGTAGTGGGTGGGATTGACCACCACCACATCGGCGGTCGGCACGGCCTCCATCATCCGGCGGTTGGCCAGCTGCTGCTGCAGCTGCCGGATGCGGCCCTTCACCTCCGGGCTGCCCTCGCTTTCCTTCATCTCCCGGCGCAGCTCTTCGCGGGTCATCTTCAGCTTGCGCATCCAGTTCCAGCGCTGGTAGGGCGCATCGATGGCCGCCAGCAGCAGCATCGCCCCGCCGGTGGCCAGCAGCAGCTTCAGGGTGAAGCCCAGTCCGTGCACCATGGCCGCTTCCAGCGGCTGGTTGAGCAGGTCGCGCAGCGGCCGGACCCCGTGCCAGACCACCAGCCCGGCGGCGGTGCCGACAAAGGCGATGCGCAGCAGGGATTTGGTGAATTCGGCGATCGCCTCCGGCCCGTACAGGCGCTTCATCCCGGCCATCGGGCTCATCCGCTTGAAGTCGGGCATCATCGATTTGTTCGACCAGCGCAGCCCGCCCATCAGCACCGGTGACAGGAAGCTGGCCAGCAGGCAGATCAGCACCAGCGGCCACATCGCCCACAGCAGTTGCAGCAGCAGCTGGCCGAAATGCCCGAACAGGGCCTGCGGCTGCAGGCGCAGGCCCGGCTCGGGGCTCAGTGCCAACTGCATCCAGGCCTTGGCGTTGCTGCTGATCGCCCCCGAATAGGCCAGCAGCGCCAATACCCCGGCGCCGAACACCGCGGCGGTGGCCAACTCCCGCGAACGCGGGATGTTGCCCTGCTCGCGGGCGTCGCGCAGGCGTTTTTCGGTAGGTTGTTCGGTTTTTTCGCCGGCTTGTTCGTTCTCGGACATCAGGGACACGACGCAGGGGGATTACCCGGAGTCGTGCAAGAACCGTTCCGTGACGGGGGCGGGCC
Source organism: Stenotrophomonas sp. KH_029 (assembly GCF_057839765.1). Lineage (NCBI taxonomy): Bacteria > Pseudomonadati > Pseudomonadota > Gammaproteobacteria > Lysobacterales > Lysobacteraceae > Stenotrophomonas > Stenotrophomonas sp. KH_029. The sequence goes on from NZ_CM174498.1 coordinate 1,987,807, forward strand.
TCGACAATGCGCGCTGGCCGGCTTCACATGGCCGCGCGCGACCGGTAGTGCCGGCCGCCGGCCGGCTCCAGGCGATGTCAGAAGCATCCGGCGTCGGGTTCATGAGGAGCCGGCCAGCGGCCGGCACTACGGCTTCTGCCAGCCTGCCGCCACCTCCACCCGCGGGCGCGGGTGGTCATGCAGCTGCATGAACCGCTCCGGGTCGACCGGGCGGCCGAGCAGGTAGCCCTGCAGGTAGTCGCAGCCCAGCCGTTCCAGGTAGACGCGCTGGCCGGCGGTTTCCACCCCTTCGGCGACGATGTCCATGTCCAGGGCGTGGCCGAGGGCGACGATGGCCGAGACGATCACCACGTCTTCGGAGCTGTTTTCCAGGTCGCGCACAAAGGCGTGGTCGATCTTGATCTCGGTGGCGGGCAGGCGCTTGAGGTACAGCAGGCTGGAATAGCCGGTGCCGAAGTCGTCGATGGAAATGCCCACGCCCAGGCCGGCCATGGCCTGCAGCAGCTTCAGGCTGGCCTCGGTATCGCGCATCACCGTGCTTTCGGTGATCTCCAGCACCAGCCGGCGCGGCTCCAGGCGGTGGGTCTTGAGTACGTCGCGCACTTCCTGCAGCAGGTGCGGGGCGCTGAACTGGATCGGCGAAAGATTCACCGATACGGTCCAGCTGTCATGGCCGGCATCCTGCCACTGGCGCAGCTGGCGGCAGGCTTCGTCCAGCGCCCAGCGGCCGATGTCGTTGATCACCCCGCTGCGTTCGGCCAGGCGGATGAAGCGGTCCGGCGGAATCAGGCCCTGCTGCGGGTGGCGCCAGCGGATCAGGGCTTCGGCGCCGCTGACGCCCTGGCCGGCCACGCGGATCTTGGGCTGGTAATGCAGGAACAGCTGGTCGGTGCCGATCGCACGGCGCAGGTCGGCCAGCAGCTGGAACTGCTGCTCGGCGCTGTCGTTCATCCAGTCGGCGAACACCGCATACGCGTTGCGGCCGGCTTCCTTGGCCTGGTACATGGCCGCGTCGGCAAAGGCCATCAGCTGCCGTTCGGTGGCGGCATGGTCGGGGCAGATGGCGATGCCGATGCTGGCGGTGACCTGCAGGTCGTGGTCGGGCAGCAGCGGGCCGCCGCCGACGGCCTGGATGATGCGGCTGGCCAGGGTGGCGATGTCTTCATCGTTGTCGATGTGCACCACCAGCACGAACTCGTCGCCACCCAGCCGCGCCAGCACGTCGCTGGGGCGCAGCAGCTGGCGGGTGCGGTCACCAGCAGGGCGTCGCCGGTCTGGTGGCCGTAGGCATCGTTGACCTGCTTGAAGCCATCCAGGTCCATGAACATCACCGCAAAACGCCGGCCATGCTGTTCGGCGTCGGCCAGTGCCTGTTCGATGCGCTGCTGCAGCAGCCGGCGGTTGGGCAGGCGGGTCAGCGGGTCGTGCAGGGCGGCCTGGGTGAGTTCGGCCTGGGCATCGTCGAGCGAGGTGCGCAGGCGTTCATTGCGCAGGCGCAACAGCTGCGCCTGCATGCGCTGGTCCAGCCACGACACGATCAGCACCACGGCGAGGATGGCCAGGGTGAGCACCAGTACGGTCGCGGCCAGCCATTGGGTCTGCAGGCCCGCGGCGCCGGCTGCGCCGCAGATGCTGTCGGCCGGGAACCGCGCGGCGGCCATGCCGGTGTAGTGCATGCCGACGATGGCCGTGCCCAGCACCACCGCCGGCAGCACGCGGTGGCGCAGCCGGCGCTGGCTCAGGCGCAGCCGGAAGGCCACGAACAGGGCCACCCACGAGGCGGCCACCGCGATCAGCAGCGACAGCGTGAGCCAGCCGGGGTGGTAGTCGATGCCCGGCTGCATGCGCAGCGCGGCCATGCCCAGGTAATGCATCGAAGCGATGCCGCTGCCCATCAGCAGCGCGCCCAGCGCCAGCCGCGAATGCGGCAGGGTCGGCCGCGAGACCAGCCACAGGGCGAAGATCGAGGAGGCCATCGCGGCCAGCAGCGACACGCAGGTCCAGCCCAGGTCGTAACCCAGCGGGATCGGCAGGCGGAAGGCGAGCATGCCGATGAAATGCATCGACCAGATGCCCAGGCCCATCGCGCAACCGCCGCCGAACAACCACAGCGCGCTCAGCCGCGGGGTGGGCGCGGTGGTGACCCGGTTGGCCATGTCCAGTGCGGTGAACGAGGCGAGCATGGCCACCAGCAGCGAAACCACCACCAACGACGGGGCATAGCTGCCGATGAGCATCGATGACTCTCCCTGGTCTGCACATCTGCGTGGGCGTAGGGGCGATGGCGCAGGCATGCCCAAGCCGGGCTGCCACTGACCGACACCGGTACACCGTGCGGAGCCCACAGCCTACCGCCAGTGCCGGGGGGGCTCGCAAGGGGTAAACGACATTATTTGGTGGTGGCCGGTGGATCAGCCGGTCACGCCGTCGGCGGCCTGGAAGGCGGCATCGAACAGGCGCTGCACCGGCGGGCCCATTTCCCCGGCCAGCGCGGTGAGCAGGAACAGGCCCAGCAGCAGCGCCACCGGCAGGCCGAGCTGGATCGGGTTCAGTGCCGGCGCGGCGCGGGCCAGTACGCCGAAGGCCAGGTTCACCGCCAGCATCGCCACCGTCAGCGGCAGGGCAAGCCCGAGCGCGCCGCGGAACACCTGCAGCACGAAGGTGGGCGCGGCGCTGAGGAAACCATCGATATCGGGCAGCTGCGCGCCGATCGGCACCGCCTTGTAGCTGTCCATCACCAGCGCGATCAACGCCAGGTGGCCATTGCTGGCGAAAAACAGCAGCCCGAACAGCAGGTAGAACCACTGCCCGATCACCCCCGAGCTGCCGCCGCGCAGGGGGTCGCTCATCTGCGCGAAGGCCAGGCCGGTGCCCTGGGCAACCAGCTCGCCGGCCATCGCGCCGGCTTCGAACACCAGCCGCAGCAGGAACCCGATCGACACGCCGATGGCCAGTTCGCGGGCAATGCTCAACACCGTGGCCGCATCGAAGCCGGTCCAGGCCGGCACCGGCGGCAGCAGCGGCGACAGGGCGATCGCCAGGGCACCGGCCAGCATCACCCGCACCCGCGAGGGCACCGCGCGGGTGCCGATCAGCGGCATGGCCATGAGCATTGCGCCGATGCGCAGCATGGTCCACAGGATGGTGCCGATCATGCCGAAGGCCTGCAGGCCATCGGCGGCCATCTGGGTGGCGGAGTCCATCAGGGCGCCTCGCGCTAGCCGATCAGGTGCGGAATGCGCTGGAACAGCAGCGTGGTGTACTCGACCAGGTGGCCGATCAGCAGGCTGCCCAGCGCGAACAGCACTGCAGTCAAAGCCGCCGCCTTGGCCACGAAGGCGATGGTCGGTTCGTTGAGCTGGGTGGCGGCCTGTACCACGCCCACCACCACGCCGACGATCAGCACGGTCAGCAGCAGCGGGCCGGCCACCCACAACACGGTGATCAGGCCGCCGCGCAGTTCGGTCAGGGCAAGTTCTGGAGTCATAAGAGGTCACTATTACGTTGAGGTGAGGTGGGCCGGGCGCCTGTGGCGGTGTGGCCCTCTACACCGCGTTGAAGCTGGCGGCCAACGTGCCAACCACCAGCACCCAGCCGTCGACCAGCACGAACAGCAGGATCTTGAACGGGGCCGATACCAGCATCGGCGAGAGCATCATCATGCCCATCGACATCAGCACGCTGGCCACCACCAGGTCGATGATCACGAACGGGATGAAGATCAGGAAGCCGATTTCGAAGGCGGTCTTCAGTTCGCTGGTGACGAACGAGGCCACCAGTACCGGGAACGGCACCGCGTCGGGGCTGGCATAGGTGCCATGCCCGGCCATGCCGGCGAAGGTCATCAGGTCGGTTTCGCGGATCTGCGCCAGCATGAAGGCGCGCAGCGGCTGGGTGGTCAGCGTCCAGGCGGTCTGGAAGTCGATCCGGCCATCGAGGTAGGGCGCCATGCCGCTGCCCCAGGCCTTCTGCCACACCGGCAGCATCACCATCGCGGTCAGGAACAGGGCCAGGCCCAGCAGCACCTGGTTGGACGGGGTCTGGCCGGTGCCCAGCGCCTGGCGCAGCAGGCCCAGCACGATGATGATGCGGGTGAAGGCGGTCAGCACCAGCAGCATCGAGGGGATCAGGGTGATCGCCGTCATCAGCAGCAGGGTCTGCAGCGGCAGGCTGACCGGCGCGCCGCCGATCTTGCCCACGGTCACATCCGGCAGCGACGGGGTGGCGGGCAGGCCGGGCGCGGCCATGGCCAGCGCCGGCAGCGCGCACAGCAGCAGGGTCAGCAGCAACGGCAGGTAACGGCTCCAGGAAACGGTCGGGCCACGCATGATCAGGGTTCCTTGCGCAGCCGCTGTTGCAGCAGCTGGGCGAAATTGGGCAGGTGTTTGAAGTCCGGCAGGCGTGCCGGCGCCGGCGTGGGCAGTGGCTCGGGCAGCTGGTGCAGGGTGCGGATGCCGCCGGCGGTGACGCCCAGCAGCAGCTGCTCGCCGTTGACCTCCACCACCACCACCCGTTCCTTGGCGCCGACGTTGAGGCTGGCTACCACCCGCAGGCCTTCGGCCGGGCGGAAGCCGCTGCCGGGCATGCGCTTGAGCAGCCAGCCCAGGCCGACGATCAACGCCAGCACCGCCAGCAGGGCCAACACCGCGCCGAACATGCTCGGCGCGGCGGCGGCATGCTGGCCGACCTTGACCGCCGGCGCGCCGGCGGCGATGAGCAGCGATGCGATCAACGCAGTCTCCGGATCCGTTCGCTGGGGCTGACCACGTCGGTCAGGCGCACGCCGAAGCGGTCGTTGATCACCACCACTTCGCCATGGGCGATCAGGGTGCCGTTGACGAACACGTCCAGCGATTCGCCGGCGCCGCGCTCCAGTTCCACCACCGAGCCCTGGTTGAGCTGCAGCAGGTTGCGGATCGGCAGGCGGGCGCGGCCCACTTCCAGCGACAGCGTGACCGGTACATCCAGGATCACGTCCAGGTTCAGTTCCGGGCCCGCGCTGGTGTCGTCGGACTGCAGGGTGGTGAACTGCGCCGGTGCCGGTTCATTGGATAGGATGTCGTTCATTGCGGGTCTTCCTGGATAACGGGAACACGCGGGCGGGTGCCCGGCGGATGGGTGGCGGTGATCTTCACGGCGTTCATGCCGTTGGCGACGCCGAACTGGCCGGTGAACACCGGGATGTTCTCCACGCACAGCGGCACCTGCGGCGGCAGTTCGATCGGCAGGATGTCGCCGACCTTCAGGTTGGTCAGCTCGCGCAGGCTCATGCGCTTGCTGGCCAGTACGCTGGACAGGGTGACCTCGGCGATGTTGAGCTGCTCGCGCAGCATCGTGCCCCAGCTTTCGTCGCGGTCGTTGCGGTCGCTCTGGATGCCGGCATCGAGCAGTTCGCGGATCGGCTCGAGCATCGAGTAGGGCAGGGTGACGTGGATGTCGCCGCCACCGCCGTCCAGTTCCACGTGCAGGCGGCAGACCACCACGTACTCACGCGGGGTGACGATGTTGGCGAAGTGCGGGTTGATTTCCGAGTTGATGTATTCCAGCTCCACGTCCATCACCGGCGCCCAGGCTTCGCGCAGGTCGGCGAAGGTCTGCTTGAGCAGCAGGTGGATCACCCGCATCTCGGTGGGGGTGAATTCGCGGCCTTCGATGCGGGTCGGGTAACGCCCGTCGCCGCCGAAGAAGTTGTCCACGATCGCAAACACCAGGGTCGGCTCGAACACGATCAGCCCGGTGCCGCGCAGCGGCTTGAAGCGGATCAGGTTGAGGTTGGTGGGCACATACAGCGAGTGCATGTAGTCGTTGAACTTGATCAGCTCGATGCCGCGCACCGACAGCTCGGCCGAGCGCCGGATCAGGTTGAACAGGCCGATCCGCCACAGCCGGGCGAAACGCTCGTTGACCATTTCCAGGGTTGGCATGCGCCCGCGGATGATGCGGTCCTGGCTGGCGAAGTCGTAGTTGCGCGCTTCGCCGGGGGGGGCGGCATCGATCTCGGTTTCGACCGCACCCGAATCCACGCCGTGCAGCAGCGCATCGATTTCGTCCTGGGAGAGCAGGTCATTCATGGTGTGCCCTTACTGGGTGACGAAGCTGGTGAACAGCAGTTCGTCGGCGCCGGGCTTGCCGGTTTCGGCCTTGAGCAGCTTCTGCACTTCGGCCAGCGAGTCGGCCTGCAGGCGTTCCTTGCCGGCGCGGTCGGCGATCTGGCTCGGCTGGACCTGCGAGAACAGCATCAGCAGCTTGGCGCGGATGGCCGGGGCATGCAGCTTGATGCTCTCCAGCGCGGCCGGGTCGCGGGTCATCAGCTGCACTTCCACCTGCAGGTAGCGCGGGCCGTCGAGGCTGCTGTTGAGGTTGACCACGAACGGCGGTTCCAGCCCGAAGTACTGTGCCGGTGCCGGCACGGCCTTGGACGCGGCCGGCTTGGCCGGGGCCTTGTCGTGCTGGGAGGACGTGGCGAAATACCACGCACCGCCACCGGCGGCGCCGGCGGCGAGCACGGCCACCAGGGCGGTGACCAGCAAGGGGCTGCGCGGTTTGGCGGCCTTGTCCTTGTCGGCGGATTTCTTGGTTTTGTCGGCGGCTGCGGCCACGAGGGGAAGCTCCATTGGATTGCTTCCTGGCTACATGCAAAGGGTGTGCCGAACCACGACGGTTTCTCGTTGCCGGAAATTTGACGGCGAAGGCGACGCCGGAACTCGACAGTCAGTGGGATGCCGGGCCTTGCCCGGCAGCGTCATGCGCTCAGGCGAACAGCCGGTGGCCAGCGATCCTCTGGTTGGGCGGGACGGTGCGGGTTTGCGGGGGACGCCGTGAACCCATCCATGGGGGCTTGGTCGCCGCATCCATGCGGCTCACACCCCCGCAAACCCGCCCCGACCCGCCCCGACCCGCCTTTGACGGTGTGTCGTTGCCACGGGAGAGCAATAGCACGGTGAAACCACCATGCTTCGGACTCGCTAGGCGAGTCTGCTCTTCCTATGAGGACCGATCCCGCAAACCCGCACCGGACGGCCCAGTTCGGGGCATGCCATCAACCAGCGGCTGTTAGCCTGAATGCATGAAGCCGCTGGCAACGGCCAGCGGCCCTGGTGGTCCTTCGCAGGATCAGGCGTACGCATCCACCAAACCGCGCTGACGCATCAACTGCGACGGCGAGACGGTGGTGTCGGCCAGCGCCGGGTCCGCGTCGGGGCCGGCCTGGCCGGCCTGACCGCTGCCGGCCTTGCCGTCCTGGGCGGTGTGCTGCTGGCCCACGTCGGCGTTGCCGAGCTGGAAGCCCTGTTCGCCCAGCAGTTCACGCAGGCGCGGCAGGCTGGTTTCCAGCGCGTGGCGGACCTCGGCATGGGCGCTGCTGAAGCTGGCGTGGACCTTGTCGCCGTCCATCTGCAGGCGCACTTCGATCTGGCCCAGGTCGTGCGGGGTGACCTTGATGACCGCGTGGCCGATCTTCTGGTCGGCCAGCCAGCCGATGCGGGCGCCAATGGCGTCGTCGAAATCATCGCCGCCTACCTGTACCGGCGCGGTCGGGTCGCCACTGAACGGTGCCGCGGCGACGGCCGTCTTCAGCTCGGCCACGCTGTGCAGGGCGTGCAGCAGCGGGGTGGGCGGGGCATCGGCATCGGCTCCTGCGCCGGCGATGGCGTCGGTCACCGCCGTCGGCAGGACGGTGTCGGTGTCGACCTCGGCGTCCAGCGGCAGGGCGATCGGCGCAGCCGCAGTGCTGGTCGCCGTGGCTGCCGTCGCGGGCAGGCCGGTCGACGCGTTCGGAGCGGCGGCTGCGGCCGTCGGCAACGCCGGCAACAGCGGATCTGCCTTGGCCGTTGCCGGTGCATCGGCATTGGCGGCGGGTGGGGCCATCACGCTCACCGCTTCCAGGCCGGCCAGGGCCAGCCCGGCCAGGCCCAGCGGCGGCCACGGCGCGGCGTCGCTGTCGTCGGCCGGCTCGCCGGGGGCGGGCTTGTCGGTGGCGGCGGCAGCGGGCGTGGCGGCGGGGTCGCCGGCCGGGGCCGGTTCGCTGCTGCCGGGGCGGGGCGGGGCCTCGTCGGCCGCGGGGCTGCCGTTGTCGGCAGGCGCGGTGGCGGCTGGCGTGGGCGCGGTGGTCTTGCCGCCGCTGTCGGCCTTGAGCAGCGCGTCAAAGTCCCGACGGTCGCTGCCGGCGCCCGTGCTGCGTGGGCCGGCGCCGGGCGTACCGGCGCCGCCGGTGGAAGCCGGGGCGCTGCTGCCAAGCAGGGTGGGGGGCATCACGGGGTCTCTCCGCTGTCGGTGTCTTCGTTGCGGGCCAGGCGGCTGCGGCGCGCGCCCAGGTCGTCCATCTCGCGCTGGTCGCGGCGGTCGGTGACCACTTTTTCCTGCGCGCGGTAGCTGGCCGCCAACTGCTCCAGCACCGCCTTGTCGCGGCTGGCCAGGATCAGGCGGGCGCGTTCGGCGTCGACCTTTTCGCGGTTGTGGTCCACGGTCTGGCGCTGCTGGGCCACCGCGCTGTCCAGGCGGTCCAGGAACGCGCGGCGGTTGAGCAACTGGGCCGGGCTGGTGGCGGCCAGCTGCGCGTTGGCGTATTCCTCGGCGTAGCGGCGCAACTCGTCCAGGCGCGACAGATGGGTGTCCAGCGCACTCTGGCGTTCGGCCAGGTCGCGGGCCACCTCGTCTTCGTGGTCCTGGGCACGCTTGAGCAATGGGTCGAATCGCTTGGATTGCATCATGGCTTAGCTCTCTGGTTCCACCAGGCGCTTGAGTGCGGCCTGGCTGTGTGGCAGGTCGGCGGCCTTGCCAACGTCCTGGCCGAGGAATTCAACGATGTCCGACCAGCGTTCCAGTGCTTCGTCGGTGGCCGGGTCATTGCCCCGCTGGTAGGCGCCGATCGCGATCAGGTCGCGGTTGGACGAATACGCCGAGACCAGCCGCTTGAGCTTGCGGATGCGCAGCCGCCACGGTTCGTCGGCGATTTCGGTGACCACCCGGCTGACCGACGATTCCACGTCGATGGCCGGATACAGGCCGCTGTCGGCGACCCGCCGCGAGAGCAGGATGTGGCCATCGAGGATGGCGCGCGCCGCATCGGCGATCGGGTCCTGCGGGTCGTCGCCTTCGGTCAGCACGGTGTAGAAGGCGGTGATCGAACCGCGGCCCTTGGCGCCGTTGCCGGCGCGCTCGACCAGCGCCGGCAGCTTGGCGAACACTGACGGTGGGTAGCCGCGGGTGGTGGGCGGCTCGCCGACCGACAGGCCGATTTCGCGCTGGGCCTGGGCAAAGCGGGTCAGCGAGTCCATCAGCAGCAGCACGTTCAGGCCCTGGTCGCGGAACCATTCGGCAATGGCGGTGGCGCGGTAGGCGCCGTGCAGGCGCGCCAGCGGCGGCCGGTCGGCCGGACTGGCCACCACCACCGCGCGACGCAGGCCTTCCTCGCCCAGGGTGCTTTCGACGAAATCGCGCACTTCGCGCCCACGTTCGCCGATCAGGCCGACCACGATCACGTCGGCGGCGGTATAGCGGGTCATCATGCCCAGCAGGGTGGACTTGCCCACGCCCGAGCCGGCGAACAGCCCCACGCGCTGGCCGCGGCCGATCGGCAGCAGCGCGTTGATCGCGCGCACGCCGACATCCAGCGGCTGGGTGATGGGTTCGCGCGCCAGCGGGTTGATCGATACCCCGGCCATGCTCACCGTGCCTTCGGCGCGGATCGGGCCCTTGCCGTCCAGCGGCACGCCATCGCTGTCGATGACCCGGCCGAGCAGGCCTTCGCCCACTTCCACGCCGCCGCGCCCCAGGACCGGAATCACCCGTGCATTGGGCAGCAGGCCATGCAGTTCGGCGCTGGGCATCAGGTAGGTGCGTTCGCCGGCGAAGCCGACCACTTCGGCATCGACCCAGCCGCCATCGGCCACTTCGACCTTGCAGCTGGCGCCCATCGGCGATTCGCAGCCGACCGCTTCCAGGGTCAGGCCGACCGCACGGCGCAGCACGCCTTCGCGGATCAGCCCGCGGCCATGGGCCCCGTCGGGCTGGATGCCGTCCAGGCGGGCGGCCAGGCGCAGGTTGCGCGCGGCGGCCCAGTCGGCGGCGGGCGGAATCACCGGGTCGGTGTTCATGCGCTGGCTCCGGATTTGCGCAGCACCGCGTCCAGCGCGCCACGCAGGCGCGCCTCCAGGGTGCCGTCGATGCGTACCGCTTCGGCATGCACGCGCAGGTCGCCCCGGCTCAGGCTGAGGTCGGCGCTCAGGCGCTGGTTGGCCGACAGCTGCAGCAACGGGGTGAGCGCGGCGATATCGTCCGGGTGCAGGCGCACCTCGACCTCGCGGTTGGCACCGCCGACTGCATCCACCGCTTCATCCACCAGCTGCGCCAGCAGCGCCGGGTCGGCCTGGTAGGCGCGGCCGACCAGGGTGCCGGCGATGCGCACGGCCAGTTCGCCCAGCGCGGCCACGACTTCGTTTTCCAGCCGTACCAGCGGCCGGCCGAAGTTGTCCAGGATGCCCTCGATCTGCGCGATCAGGCGGCGCACTTCGGCCTGGCCCTGGGCCAGACCGTCGGCGTGGCCCTGCTCGAAGCCGTCCTTTTCGGCGCTTTCCTGGATCGCCTGGATCTCTTCCAGGGTCGGCAGTTGCAGCAACGGTTCCGGCTCGTGTTCGGGATCGGAGTCGGTGAGTTCGAACTGCTCGTCCTGCAGCGGTTCGGGCACCGCCAGCAGGTCCGGGGCAAGCCAGCGCACGGCATTGTTCACAGCATCGCCTCCGCGTTGCCGCCGATGGTGACGGTGCCTTCATCGGCCATGCGCTTGACGATGGCCAGGATCTCGCGCTGGGCCACTTCCACATCCGACAACCGCACCGGGCCGCGCGCTTCCATGTCCTCGAGCAGGATTTCGGCGGCGCGCTGGGACATGTTGCGGGTGATCTTGTCGCGCACCTTGATGTCGGCCCCGCGCAGGGCCAGGCCCAGCCGTTCGCCGCTGACTTCGCGCAGCACCAGCTGCAGCTCGCGGTCGTCCAGGTCGACCAGGTCGTCGAACACGAACATCAGGTCCTGGATGCGGGTACTCAATGGCGCGTCGATGCGGGCGATTTCGCCCAGGATCGCCTGGTCCTGGCCGCTGTCCATGAAGTTGAGGATGTTGGCCGCGCACTGCACGCCGCCGATGTTGGACGACTTCAGGTTCTGGTTGCCGGCGAACTGGCGCTCCATGATCTCGTTGAGTTCGTTGAGCGCGTTGGGCGGGATGCCGTCCAGGGTGGCGATGCGCAGCAGCACGTCCACCCGGGTGCGTTCGGGCAGCAGCTTGAGCGCGTCGGCGGCCTGGTCGGTTTCCAGGTGGGCCATGACGATGGCGATGATCTGCGGGTGTTCGTTGCGCACCAGGTCGGCGACCGCGCGCGGGTCCATCCACTTCAGCGCATCCAGGCCGGTGGTGTTGCGCCCGAGCAGGATGCGGTCGATCAGGTTACCGGCCTTCTCGCTGCCCAGCGCCTGCACCAGCATGTTGCGGATGTAGTCGTCCGAGCCCACCCCCAGCGAGGTCTTGGAACCCAGTTCGGAATTGAACTGGTCCATGACCCATTCGACCTGGTCGCGGGTGATGTCGGTCATGGTCGCCATGGCGATGCCGATCTTCTGTACTTCCTTGGGTTCCATGTGGCGCAGCACTTCGGCCGCGTCCAGTTCGCCCAACGACAGCAGCAGCACGGCAGCGCGCTGGACGCCGGTCAGCGGTGGGATTGCATCAGTCATTGGCCACCCAGCCCTTGACCACCTGGGCCACGCGCTTGGAATCGGTCTTTACAGCTTCACGCGCCATGCGCAGTCGTTCCTCGTAGGAGTCCACCGGCAGTGCCAGCGGTTCATGCCCGGCCGCATGCAGGCGGTCGCTGCCCAGTACGGGCAGGCCTTCGCCGTCATCGACCAGCTGTACGTCGGCCGTGTGCGGTTCCAGGGCCTGGTCGCTGTCCTTCCTGTTCTGGCCGGTGATCGAGCGCAGCGCCGGGCGCAGTACGCCAAACACCAGGGCCAGTACCACGATCGCGCCGAGCAGCAGACGCAGGCCGTCCTGCACCTGCGGCAGTTCCCACCACTTGGGGCCTTCGACCGGGACGACCTCACGCACGAACGGGGCGTTCATCACCGACACCGTGTCGCCACGCTCGGCGTTGAAGCCGACCGCCTGCTTGACCAGGGCTTCGACCCGGGTCAGCTCGGCGGCCGACAGCGCCTGCTCGGTGCTCTTGCCGTTGGCGCCGGCGCGCGGCACGTTGTCCACCAGCACCGCCACCGAGACCCGCTTGATCCGGCCGGCCGGTTGCCGGGTGTGCTGCAGGGTGCGGTCCAGCTCGTAGTTGCGGGTGGCGTTCTTGGCCGTTTCGGTCGGCACCGCGGCGGTGGCCGGCGCGGCGGCCGGGCCGGGCGGGGTGTTGCTGGCGGCGCCGGGCACGCCCTGCGGGCCGGGGGTGCTGGTGCTGTTTTCGCTCATCTGCTCGCTGCGCAGCTTCTGCGGCTCGCCGTTGTAGAGCTCGCGGGCTTCCTCGATCACCGAGAAATCCATGTCCACGCTGGTTTCCGGGTTGACCCGGCCCGGGCCGGTCATCGGTTCGAGCAGTTCGCGGATGCGCTGGTTGAACGAGGTTTCCTGGCGGCGCACCTGTTCGAACTGGGCGGCATTCATCGCCGCATCGCTGTTGGGGTCGGACACGCTGAGCATGCGCCCGCTCTGGTCGACCACGGTGACCCGTTCCGGCGCCAGGTCGGGGATGCTGGCGGCGACCATGTGCACGATCGCATCGATCTGGCCGCGCTCGAGCTGTTGGCCGCCGCGCAGTTCCAGCACCACCGAGGCACTGGCCACGTCGCGCTGGCGGGTGAACGCGCTGGGCTTGGGAATGGCCAGGTGCACGCGCGAATCGCGGACCGGGCGCAGGGTGTTGATGGTGCGCGACAGTTCGGTCTCCAGCGAATGCTGGTAGCGCGCGTTCTCCATGAACTGGCTGACCCCGAAGCCGGGGTCGCGTTCCATCAGCTCAAACCCGAGCCGGCCGCTGTCGGTCAGCCCGGAGCCGGCCAGCTTCAGCCGTGCATCGTGCAGGTTCTTTTCCGGCACGGTGATGCCGCCGGTGGCCGGGTCCAGTTCGAACGGAATCTGCGCGGTGCGCAGCAGGTCGGTGGCCTCGGCGGTGGCCTTCTGGTCCAGCCCGGTGTACAGCGGCACCATGCCCGGCTTCTGCGACCAGAAGAACACGAACAGCCCCGCCGCCACGGCCACGGCGATCATCGCCATCATGCCGAGCCGACGGGTGATCTGCAGGCTTTGCAGCCGGTCGAACCACTGGCCGGCCTTTTCGGCGTTCAGGGATTCCTTGGAAAGCGACAGGGCCATGCGTTTCTATCCTTGCGACAGCGCGCTTTACAGCGGCATGTTCATCACGTCCTGGTAAGCCTGGACGAGACGGTTGCGGACTTCCACGGTGGCGCGGAAGGCGATCTGGGACTGCTGCGAGGCGACCATCACCTTGGCCAGGTCGGCACCGGGCTCACCCAGTTCGAAGGCCTTGGCGAGGGCGCCGGATTTCTGTTGCGCTTCGTTGACGCCGGCGATGGCGCCACGCAGGGTTTCGGTGAAGCTGGGGCCTTGCACTTCCTGGGGAGAGACCAAGCCCTGGATGGCATTGCTCTTCGGCGCCTCCGTCAGCGGGCTGACGGCGGACTGGCCCATCTGGGTCTGGAAGGAGCGGATCTGGGTGAGGACGGAGTTGACGGAGTGCGACATCTGGAACGTTCCGTAAGCTGGGATGGGGGATACAGGTGAAGACGTTGCAAGTGGCGTGCCGAAACCGCTGCACCGTTCAGCAAGGTGGTGGTGAACGGATTTCCGTCGCGGCGTCGCCGGTGCGGGGTGGGGCCGGGCAACGGCGATGGCGGGCGCGTACGGTGACGGATCGCCGGCGTCAGAAAACCAGCAGGGCGCTGTTCGCGTTGTTGGCCATGGCGATATCGAAGCGGGGCGAGGCCGGGAACCGGGCCTGCCGGCGTGGCATTGCGATGGGCGTCGGACGATGCCGGACGACGGCCGAAAATCCGCCCCGTCGCGTCGGCCTTGGTAGGGTCGGTTCCCAAACGACTGCCGATGGACGTGCCACGCCGTTGCACGCATGACCCGTGATCGGAAAAGCGCCTCCCCGTTGTGGGTCATGGCGCCATCGAATGGTGGGGGTGTCGTGGCAGTCGTTTGGGAACCGACCCTACCAGGGCGGGCCTAGCGACCGCCGATGGACCGCGCCATGCCGTTGCACGCATGACCCGGGATCGAAACGGCACCTTCCCCGAGGCAGGTCATGGCGCCATCGAACGGTGGGGGTACGCCGGCAGTCGTTTGGGAACCGACCCTACCGGCGTGGTGCCTGGTTCAACCGGCCAGTTCGGCGTGGTCGCGTTCGATGCCGTACTTGCGCAGCTTTTCCACCAGGGTGGTGCGGCGCAGGCCGAGCAGCTGGGCGGCGTGGGCGACCACGCCCTGGGTGCGCTCGAGGGCTTCGTTGATCAGGTTCAACTCGATGTTGGCCATGTGGTTGCGCAGGTCCAGCCCGGCGTCGGGCAGGGCGGCACTGCGGGTGACCGGGCCGATGCCGTTTTCCAGTGGCGCCGCGGCGCCCGGGGCCGGGGTGTGGAAGGAGAAGCTGCGCAGGTCCAGGCGCTCGTCGACGGCCGGAGCCGGCGCAGGCGTGGCGACGACGGCACTGGCAGCGAAATCGCCGCGGTAGCGCGCCGGCAGGTCCTGCACGCGCACGTGACCGGACGGATGCAGCACCGCCAGGCGTTCGACCAGGTTGGTCAGCTCGCGCACGTTGCCCGGCCACTCATACCCGGCCAGCGCCTGCAGGGCCTCGGCGGTGAAGCGCACTTCGCCGCGGCCGGTGCGGGCCAGCTGGCCGGCGATGGTGGTCACCAGCGCCGGCAGGTCTTCGCTGCGCTCGCGCAGCGCCGGGACTTCGATCGGGAACACATTGAGGCGGTAGAACAGATCCTCGCGGAACTTGCCGTCGGCGATGCGCGATTCCAGGTCGCGATGGGTGGCGGCGATCACCCGCACGTTGCAGCGGATGGTCTGGTTGCCGCCGACCCGCTCGAAGCTGCGCTCCTGCAGCACGCGCAGCAGCTTGACCTGCATCGGCAGGCTCATGTCGCCGATTTCATCCAGCAGCAGGGTGCCGCCCTCGGCCATTTCAAAGCGGCCCTTGCGCGCATTCAACGCGCCGGTGAACGCGCCTTTTTCGTGACCGAACAGTTCGCTTTCCAGCAGATCGGCCGGGATCGCGCCGCAGTTGATCGCCACGAACGGGCCATCGCGGCGTGGCGAACGCTGGTGGATCGCGCGCGACACCACTTCCTTGCCGGTGCCCGACTCGCCCAGCACCAGCACGGTGGTGTCGAAGGCGGCGACCTGGTCGATCATCCGGCGCAACGCGGTGACCGCCGCGCCGTCGCCGGTGGGCCCCTGTTCCTGCACGGCGCCGGCCTGGTGCTCGGCGTCCAGCCGCTTGAGGCTGGCGCGGCGCAGCAGGGCTTCCATCTGCGCATGCCGCAGCGGCGCCTCCAGCGGCCAGACATTGGCATCGTGCAGGCCATGCTGGCGGGCGAACGCGCCGGCATCGCCGTCGATCAGCATCACCGGCGGCGGCAACGGGCCCTTGCCGGCCCAGGCGAACAGCGCATCGCTGCGCGCGCCGGGGTCCAGCGTGCCGATGATCACCGCCATCCAGTCGTTGGGGCGCTGGCGGGTGGTGTCGATGTCGGCTGCGTCGGCAACCCAGCGCGGGTTGAAGTCCATGAATTCGAGCAGGGCAACGGTGCGTTCGGCCCGCACCGCGTCGTTGTCCAGCACCAGGATGCGTGATTCGCTCATGCTGCATTCCCCTTCAGGCTTTCCAGGATCGGCATGACTTCCTGGATGTAGGACAGTTTGCTGACGAAGTTGTCGGCACCGGCACGCAGGGCATGTTCGCGGTGTTCGACGTCATCGAAGTGGCTGGCGATGACGATGTAGGGCGCATCGTCCTGCGACTTGATCAGGCGGGTGGCCTGCAGCCCGCCCATCTCCGGCATCGCCAGGTCCATCAGCACCACCTGCGGGCGCAGCGACTCGGAGCGTTCGATCGCCTCCAGGCCGTTGGCCGCGCTGCCGATCACTTCCAGCCAGTCGACCTTGCGGAAGTGGCGCATGGCAGCGTTGATGAAGCCCTCGTGGTCGTCGACCAGCAGGACGGTGAGCTTGTTCATGGCGTGCATTTCCTTCAGCCCACCCGGGCCAATTGCGGGGTGCGGGCATTGCCACGGCGGCGTTCGCGGGCCGGGGCGATGTCCAGTTGTTCGCGGTATTTTGCAACGGTGCGACGGGCGATGTTCACCCCCTGGCGCGACAGGAGGCCGGCGATGGCCTCATCGGCCAGCGGCCGGCCGGCCGGTTCGGCGTCGATCAGCCGGCGCACCATGGCCTTGACCGCCTGCCCGGAGACGCTGGCGCCTTCCAGCCTGACGGCGAAGAAGTGCTTGAGCTCCAGCGTGCCGCGCGGGGTCTGCAGGTACTTGCCGGTGGTGATGCGCGACACAGTGGATTCGTGCATGCCGATCGCATCGGCCACTTCCTTCAGGGTCAGCGGCGCCATCGCTTCCTCGCCGCGGGTCAGGAACCCGGCCTGGCGTTCGATGATCACCCGGGTGGTGCGCAGCAGGGTGTCATAGCGCATCGACAGCCCGCGGGTCAGCCAGCGCGCTTCCTGCAGCATCTCGCGCAGCGGCTGGGCGGCCTCGCCGGCCTCGGCCAGGGCGTGTTCGTAGCCGGGGTTGATGCTCAGGCGGCGGCTGGTGGCCGGGTTCAGCGCCACCCGCCACTGGCCGTCGGCGTGCCAGGCGATGACATCGGGGATGACCACGCCGGTGCGGTCCGGCAGCAGGCTTTCGCCCGGGCGCGGCTGCAGCGACAGGATCAGCCGCACCGCCTCGCGGATGTCGGCCACCTCGGCGTCGAGCTGGCTGGACAGAGCCGTGTAATCGTGGGCGGCCAGGCTGGCCAGCCCTTCATCGAGCACGCGCTGGGCCAGGTGCCGGGCCGGCACGCGGCCGGGCAGGGCGCGCAGCTGCACGCTCAGGCATTCGTGCAGGTCGCAGGCGGCCAGGCCGGCCGGGTCGCCGTGCAGGATCTGCTGGCGCACCGCTTCCACCCCGGCCGCGTCGACGTCGCAGCGGGCACTGGCCAGCAGCTGCAGCTGGGCCAGGGGCGCCTGCAGGTAGCCGGCGTCGTCGCAGTGCTCCAGCCAGAAGCTGGCCACCGCCAGTTCGCGCGCATCCAGCTCCAGCGCCAGGCGCTGCAGGGCGCGCAGCTGCGGGTCGCTGGACTCGTCGGCGGCGATGCGCTGCAGGCGGTCGTCGTCGCCGTCCTGCCAGCTGGCGCCGGCCACGTCCCACATCGCGCTTTCCGGCAGCTCGTCGAAGGCGGCCACTTCCAGCGTGGTGGTCGGCTCGCTGGCCTCCTCGGCGGCCGGCTCGGGCGCTTCTTCCAGTTCCAGCAGCGGATTGGTGTCCAGGGCGCGGCGGATCTCCAGCTCCAGCTGCATGCCATCGAGCTGCAGCAGCCGGATCGACTGCAGCAGTTGCGGCGTGAGGTGGAGCTGCTGACCCATCTGGGTCGACATCGTCGGTTTCATGCGTTTTCCCCGTTGCGCCGACTCCCCGGCGCGGTATGGAACGCATCTTGCTTGTGTTCGGGCAGGGGCGGAATCAGGGGGTTCCTGAGTGCTGTCGTTATCCTCCTGACAGTGCGTCAGGAAAACCCCTACGCAGGATCGACTTTTTGACGCGGCCGCCGGCCAGTGCCTTGCAAATACTGGGCTGGCGTGGCCCGGCACCGTTCAAAATTCCGACGGCAGTCGGTCCGGTCCGGGCGGGGTGCCGGGGAATCGACGCCGCCGGCGCCGGCGTTCACTCCAGCTCGTGCTGGTGGCGGGCGGCCAGCAGCAGCAGGTCGTTGGCGCGGCGGCAGCCCAGCGACTCCATCATCCGCGCGCGGTGGGTTTCCACCGTCTTGACGCTGATGCCCAGGTCGGCGGCGATTTCCTTGTTGCTCTCACCACGGCCGATCTGGCGCAGGATCTCGCGCTGGCGTGGCGACAGCGCGGCCACGCCGGTCGGCTTTTCCCGGCCCAGCATCGGCGCCAGCATCTTGGCCGAGATCTGCGGGCTCAGGAACACCTGGCCGGCATGGGCCGCGCGCAGTGCCAGTTCCAGCTCCTGCGGGGCCGCGTCCTTGACCACGAAGCCGACCGCGCCGCGGTCCAGCGCATCGCGCACGTGCACTGCATCGTCGTGCATGGTCATCATCACCACCCGGCTGCCCGGGGCGCGCAGCAGGATGTCGCTCAGCGCCTCCAGGCCGGTGCGGCCGGGCAGCGACAGATCCATCAGGATCACATCGGGGCTGTGCTGGATCGCCAGCTGTAGGGACTGCTCGGCATTGCTGGCCTCGGCGACCACGTCCACGTCGGCAAAGCCCTGGAGCAGGCGGCTGAGGCCGGCGCGGACCAGGGTGTGATCGTCGACGATGAGAACGCGCACAGGCAGGCTTCGGCAGATGTTAAGGCGGGGTGACCACCTTAACGGAGTGGCGGGCCAGCGCCAAGCCGATCACGTCACGGTCTGGTCGGTCCTGGGCCGGCGATCCCCAGGATGCCGGCTCAGGTGTCCGCGGGGCGGCGCTCGGCCAACCGCGCCTGGGCAATCTGGCGCCGGTGCAGGCGGAACAGGTGGCGTTCCAGCGCCATTTCCAGCGCATCGCTCATTGGCTCGAAGCGCAGCCACAGGAAATGCGCGCCGGCGCCGGTGGCCGCTTCGGCCAGCACCGCCACGGGCAGGTCGATGTGGTCGGGCAGCCACTCGCAGGGCTGCAGCCGGATCACCCCCAGGCTGCCGGTGGCCGCGCCGGTGCGCAGGCCCAGTTCCAGCCGGATGCCGCGCCGCGACCAGCGCAGCGGGCGCAGATCCAGGTCCTGCGCGCTCTGCCGGACCAGCCGGCCCAGCAGCACCATGGTCAGGTCCAGCTTGGCTTCCAGGCGCTGCAGCTGGGCGGTGGATTCACCGCGTTCGTCGTGGTCTTCCCCACGCGAATCCTCCACCAGCGCCACGCTGCGCAGCAGCATCTCGGCACTGCCGGGGCGGATCACCGCGCTGCCCAGGCGGAACTCGGCCGGCAGCGCCAGCTCGCAGCTCAAGGTCTCATCGAACAGCTCGCTTTCGGCCGGATGGTGGATGGCGCTGGGACGCGGCTCGGTCATGTCAGGGCTTCGGCAGTGAGGTAGGCACGGGCAGCGCGGCCGGCGGCCACGCCCTGGCGCAGGTGCCGGGCGGCGTCATCGCGCTGGCTCATCATCATCACCATGATGCGCTGCTGGCGGCCTTCCAGGGCGGTCAGCCCGGGCACATCGTCGAAGGCGCCGGGCTGGGCCAGGAAACGCGCCTGCTGGGCGTTAAGGGTGTCCAGGCAGGCGCCGGCCCGGGCGTGCTCATCGCCCAGCAGCGCGGTTTCCAGCGCATCCAGCACGGCGTTGAGGTCGGCCAGGCAGAGCGGGGCGGCGCTCATCAGACCGTGGCCGCAGCGGGCGTGCGCTGGTCGCGCGGGATCGCGTTCCAGGCCGCATCGATCTCGCCCAGCAGCTCCAGCGATTCGCGCAGGGCCTCGGGGTCGTTGTGCAGGTTGGCTTCGGTCAGGCGCTGCATGACGTAGTCGTACAGGGCCGACAGATTGCCGGCGATCTCGCCGCCGGCTTCATGGTCGAGCGAGCCGTTGAGGTGGCCGACGATCGCGCAGACCTCGCCGATCGCCTTGCCCTTGCGGGCCTGGTCGCCGCCTTCCAGGCAGGCCTGGGCCAGCCGCACGCGTTCCAGCGCACCGGCCAGCAGCAGCGCCACCAGCTTGTGCGGGTCGGCATCGGTGATCGAACTCTGCACGCCGACCTGGCGGTACTGCTCGGTGAACTGACGGTTTGAGCCGTACATCAATCATGTCTCCTTCGTGCGGGGCCGCGTGCCTCGCGAGGTCTGCGGCACCGGGGTGGAGCCTGCGTTGGGTGCTGCGTCGCTACTGGTATCGGCCGCGTGCGCGGTGAACTTGAGCACGCCGCCGTATGCATCACTTGGACAACTGGCTGAGCTGGGAACTCAGCGAGGAAGTGGTCTGGCTGAGCTTGCCCATCAGGGCATCCAAGGCCAGGAACTGCTTCTTGTAGCGCGCCTCGACCCCGGCCATGCGCACATCCAGCGATTTGCGGCGCTTGTCGATGTCGGTCAGGCTGGCAGTGATGCTCTTGCTGCGCGACACGAACGCGCCCTCCTTGCCGACCGTGGTGCTGACGTAGCCGTCGACCATGGTGAACAGCTTGGCCGCCGCACCGTCATCGCCGGTCAGCGCCTGGCGCACCGCACCGGCCTGGTTGACCAGCGCCGCTTCGAACTTGGTGCCGTCCAGCACCAGGCTGCCGTCGGCGTTGGGGTAGGCGCGGGTCTGCAGGCCCAGGGTCTTGGGGTCCAGTCCGACCGCGGCCAGGTCCTTGAGCACCCCGCCCATCATCGCGCGCAGCTGGCTGGAGGCGCCGCGCATCTGCGCATCGCCGGTCAGCGACGAGGGCTCCTTGTTCTCCATGTCGTACTTGGTTGCGGTGTTGATCGCACTGATCGCACCGTTGTAGGCGGTGACGAAGTCCTGCATGACCTTGCGCGCGGCGGCCACGTCGGTGCTGACGGTGACGGTGCTCTTGCCGGCCTTCTTCAGGTTCAGGGTCAGGCCCGGAACCACGTCGGTGACGGTGTTCTCGCTGGCCACCACGGCCACGCCATCGATGGTCAGCTTGGCGTCGGCGGCCGGGGTGCGCTCGGACATGCTGGCCGCCAGCGCGGTCAGGCCGGCATTGCCGGCCCCGGCGCTGAGCTTGATCGCGTTGGCGGTACCGGCCTTTTCCTGTGACAGCGACAGGAACTGGTTGTCGCCCGAGGCGATCAGGGTGGCCTGCACGCCCAGGCTGCGCCCGGCCTTTTCGATCTTGGTGCGGATCGAGGACAGGGTGTCGTCGGCCTCGACCTGGATCTCCAGGGTCTTCTTCTTGTCGCCCACGCCCACCTCCAGCGACAGGGTGCCGGCGCCGAAGGTCTGGGTCTTGGGGATGGCGGTGTCGGCGATCCACTTGTTGGCCGTAGCCAGCTGCTGAACGTCGATTTCATGGCTGCCGGTGGCTGCCGAATTGGTGCTGGTGACCGTCAGGATATCGTCGGTGCCGCTCTTGGTCGCACTGACCAGGCGCGCGTCGAACGCGGTGGAGGCCTTCAGCGCCTTGAGCGAGGTGCTCAGCAGGTCGAACGCGGACTTGACCGTGCCCACCGCCGACAGCTGCATCTTGGCCTTGGACTGCTGCAGGTTCAGTGCATTGTCCGAGGGCTTGCGGTCGGCCGCCACCAGGCTGGCTACCATGCCGGAAATGTCCAGTCCCGAACCGATGCCGCCGTAACCAAAGTCAGCCACGTTGTTTCTCCTGTCTGTGGGCCGTCGCGGGGTGCCGCGTGGCCGTGCCGTCAACGAATGTAGCGGCCGTAGCCGCCAGGTCTTTAGAACCACGTTGATGCAGGAGTTGTGCCAGAAGCCCGGCGCGGAAGGTTGGCACGCGCATTGCAGGGCACTAGGGGCGGGACGCGATGCAGGTCCGGCCGGTGGTCTGTAAAAGACCCTCCTCCAATGCAGAGGAGGGGTCAGGCTTACTGAAAAGCGGGGGGAGACGAAGCCACCCGGGGTGTTCAGTCAAAACGCAACGCTGATAACAGTTCTACCGCAGGGGCGGGCCATGGCCACGGTGGCGTGGCTGCCGGGGAGAGATTCCGGCCCATGGCCATGGCCCGTTCCTGCGCGATCGTGCCGGGGTTGCCCGCGCCGCCGGCCTGGGCCGGCGGCGCGGACGCGTGGATCAGCGCAGCAGGCTGAGCACGTTCTGCGGCACCTGGTTGGCCTGGGCCAGCATGGCCGTACCGGCCTGCTGCAGGATCTGGGTGCGGGTCAGTTCAGCGGTTTCCTTGGCGAAATCGGTATCCTTGATCCGGCTGCGCGAGGCCGACAGGTTCTCCGAGGAGGTCTGCAGATTGGCCACCACCGAGGTGAAGCGGTTCTGGACCGCACCGAGGTCGGCGCGGGTGTTGTTGATCGAGCTCAGCGCCTTGTCGACCACTTCCAGCGCCTGCTGTGCACCCTTGACGGTGGACACGTCGATCTTCTCGGCGAACTGCTTGGTGCCCTGGGTGGCAGCGGCAGCGCCGGCCAGGTCGGTGGTGAACACCGTCGCCACGCCTGCATCGTTCACGCTGTCCTTGACCGAGGTCAGGGTCAGCGCGCCGGCAGCATCGGCTTCGGCATAGACGCCGGTTTCGCCGATCTTGGCGTTGATGTGGGCGGCCAGCGCCTTGCCGGCGGCCACTTCGTTCTGCGCCGCGGTGCCGACACTCTTCATGTCCAGCTTGTCGAACTTGACTTCGGTGCCCTTGCTGTCGGTGATGCTGAAGGCAGCGATGGCGACGTCGGTGTCATCGACACCAGTGACCTTGGTCACTGCCGCGGTGGCGAACTGGGCGCCGCCCAGAGCGTTGGCCTTGGCGTCCACGACCTTGTCGATGGCGATGGCCTGGCCGGCGTTGGCGCCGACCTGGAACAGCTGGCTGGAGAACGAGCCGTCCAGCAGCTTGGTGCCGTTGAAGTCGGACTGCTTGGCGACGCGGTCGATTTCGCTGACCAGCTGGGTCACTTCGGCCTGCAGGGCCTTGCGGTCGCTGGCCGAGTTGGTGGCGTTGGAGGCCTGCACCGACAGTTCACGGACGCGCTGCAGGTTGTTGCCGATTTCGGTCAGCGAACCTTCGGCGACCTGGGCCAGCGAGATGCCGTCGTTGGCATTGCGGATGGCCACGTCGGTGCCGCGGATCTGGGTGCCGAAACGCTCGGAGATCGCCAGGCCGGCCGCGTCGTCCTTGGCGCTGTTGATGCGCGAGCCCGAGGACAGGCGCTGGATGGTGGTGGCCAGGGAGCTGCCGCTGGTGCTCAGGTTGCGCTGAGCATTCAACGACATCGTATTGGTGTTGATGACTTGGGCCATGGGAGTTCCTTCAGGCTTGGATGAAACATGGGACGGTGGAGACGGCGCCGGTCAGCCCGGCGCCGTTGCAGCAGGCGTGGATCAGCGCAGCAGGCTGAGCACGTTCTGCGGCACCTGGTTGGCCTGGGCCAGCATGGCCGTACCGGCCTGCTGCAGGATCTGGGTACGGGTCAGTTCGGCGGTTTCCTTGGCGAAATCGGTGTCCTTGATCCGGCTGCGCGAGGCCGACAGGTTCTCCGAGGAGGTCTGCAGGTTGGCCACCACTGAGGTGAAACGGTTCTGGATAGCACCGAGGTCGGCGCGGGTGTTGTTGATCGCACCCAGGGCCTTGTCGACCACTTCCAGCGCCTGCTGGGCACCCTTGACGGTGGACACGTCGATCTTGTCGGCGAACTGCTTGCCCGGCACCGGGGTGGCTGCGGCGAAGCCGGCCAGCGAGCTGCCGATGGCGGCGAACGCACCGCTGCTGTCGACGCTGTCCTTGACCGAGGTCAGGGTCAGGGCGCCAGTGTCATCGGATTCGGCGTAGACGCCGGTTTCGCCGATCTTGGCGTTGATCGCAGCGGCCACGGCCTTGCCGTTGGCTGCGGTGTTGGCGGCCACGTCGCCAACGCTCTTGACCGTCATCGCGGCAAAGTTGACCACCGCGCCCTTGCTGTCGGTGATGGTGAAGGCAGCGACGGCGGTATCGGTGTCGGCAACACCGGCAATCGCGGTGGCAGTGCCGCTGGAGAACTGGGCGCCGCCCAGAGCGTTGGCCTTGGCGTCCACCACCTTGTCGATGGCGATGGCCTGGCCGGCGTTGGCGCCGACCTGGAACAGCTGGCTGGAGAACGAGCCGTCCAGCAGCTTGGTGCCGTTGAAGTCGGACTGCTTGGCGACGCGGTCGATTTCGCTGACCAGCTGGGTCACTTCGGCCTGCAGGGCCTTGCGGTCGCTGGCCGAGTTGGTGGCGTTGGAAGCCTGCACCGACAGTTCACGGACGCGCTGCAGGTTGTTGCCGATTTCGGTCAGCGAACCTTCGGCGACCTGGGCCAGCGAGATGCCGTCGTTGGCATTGCGGATGGCCACGTCGGTACCGCGGATCTGGGTGCCGAAACGCTCGGAGATCGCCAGGCCGGCCGCGTCGTCCTTGGCGCTGTTGATGCGCGAGCCCGAGGACAGGCGCTGGATGGTGGTGGCCAGGGAGCTGCCGCTGGTGCTCAGGTTGCGCTGAGCATTCAACGACATCGTGTTGGTGTTGATGACTTGTGCCATGAGGAGAGGTCCTTGAGCAGTGCACGTACGATGGGTTAGACGCTCCTGACGTGCTTCAGGAGCGGCTCATGTCAGCGCTGCAACAGGCTGAGCACGTTCTGTGGAACCTGGTTGGCCTGGGCCAGCATGGCGGTGCCGGCCTGTTGCAGGATCTGGGTACGGGTGAGTTCGGCCGTTTCCTTGGCGAAGTCGGTGTCGCGGATGCGGCTGCGCGAGGCCGACAGGTTTTCCGAAGAGGTCTGCAGGTTGGCCACCACCGAGGTGAAGCGGTTCTGGATGGCGCCGAGGTCGGCGCGCACGCTGTTGACCGATTCCAGCGCCTTGTCGACGATTTCCAGGGCCTTCTGCGCGCCGACGTAGGAGGACACATCCAGGCTCTGGACGAACTCGGAGGTGGCGGTGGCCGCCACCGAGCTGGGCGCGGCGGCGGTGGAGTCGGCCAGGCTGAGCTGGGTGGCGCCGGTGATGACCAGGTCGCGGTCGGCCTGCACCGAGGTCAGCTTCAGGCGCTGGGTGTCCGGGGTGCCGGCGGTGGTGACCACTTCGGCATAGACACCGGCTTCGCCGATCCTGCTGTTGATCTGGGCGGCGGCCGAGGCGGCGAATTCGGCGGTGGTCTTGCCGGTGATGGTGCCGATGGTGGCGCCGTTGATGGTGACCCCGGCCAGGTCGGTGATGGTGGCGATGTCGCCGGTGCTGTCCACCGGGGCGGCGAACTTGGCATTGCCCAGCGAGCTGGCCTTGGCGTCGACCACGTTGTTGATGGCGATGGCCTGGCCGGCGTTGGCGCCGACCTGGAACAGCTGGCTGGTGAAGCTGCCGTCCAGCAGCTTGGTGCCGTTGAAGTCGGACTGCTTGGCGACGCGGTCGATTTCGCTGACCAGCTGGGTCACTTCGGCCTGCAGGGCCTTGCGGTCGCTGGCCGAGTTGGTGGCGTTGGAGGCCTGCACGGCCAGTTCGCGGACGCGCTGCAGGTTGTTGCCGATTTCGCTCAGGGAGCCTTCGGCGACCTGGGCCAGCGAAATGCCGTCGTTGGCATTGCGGATGGCCACGTCGGTGCCGCGGATCTGGGTGCCGAAACGCTCGCTGATGGCCAGGCCGGCGGCGTCGTCTTTCGCGCTGTTGATGCGCAGGCCCGACGACAGGCGCTGGATGGTGGTAGCGAGCGAGCTGCCGCTGGTGCTCAGGTTGCGCTGAGCGTTGAGCGACATCGTATTGGTGTTGATTACCTGTGCCATGGGTCGTCTCCCTTATTGGAATCCCGGTGGTGAATGGAACGAAGCGCCGCCTGTTTTTTTGTTTGGCTGTGTGCTTCGCTGTTGCCAAATCAATAACGGCGCTTTGTCAACAACCTTTAGGCGGAAATCTCGCTGAGGTTGCCTGGCGGGCCATCCGGGGCCATGGCGGGCCGGCCGGACATAAGGCTTAACGGCCCTGGAGGCTGAAATTGAAGGGGTTTTTGCCATGAGGCCGGATCCTGCCCGGCTGCTCCGAGCCAGCCACAGCCGAGCCCCAGTCCGGATACGTCCGGGGGAGTGCCGACCCGGGCGGGTTGGCGGGACACGCCGTAAATCCATCCTTGGAGCAACTGTGTTGCCGGGGAGCTTCCCCGTGCCCGGCGCGCAGGCACGGTAGTGCCGGCCGCTGGCCGGCAGCCTTTTGAGGCCCTACGGGCGCGCGTCAGGCGGGGATCGATCCGCTTTGGGCGTCGCGCACGCGGGCGTTGAGGATCACCAGCATCTTCCGCATCACCGCCACGATGGCCACTTTGCCTTCCTTGCCGCGAGCTCGCAGCGACTGATAAAAGTCGCGCAATCGCGGTTCATGCCGCATGGCCGACATGCTGGCCATATAAAGCACCTGACGGATCTCGGCTCTGCCGCCATGGATGCTTCGTTTCCCACGTATCGTCCCGCTGTCGTGGGACATCGGCGCCACCCCAACCAGACTGGCGATGGCCTTGCCGCTGATCTTGCCCAGCTCGGGCAGATAACTGGCCAGTACCGCCTGCAGCCCTGGACCGACGCCTTTCATCGACTTCAGCACAGCCAGTTGAGGCTGCTGAGAGACCTGCTCGGCAATCTGCTTTCCCAGTCGTTCAACCAGCGTATGCAGGCGTGTGATATTGGTCTGCAGCAGCTGGCGCAATTCACGATTGCCCACCATTTCCTGTTGCTGCCGCGCGACGGTTAGCGCGTGCATCGCCTGTCGACGTGCGCACACGAATTCCCGCATCTTCTGCTGCCAAGGCTCCAGCGGCTGATAGGAAGGCAGTTTCACCAAGGCAGCCATCTGCGCCAATGCATAGGCGTCCAAACGGTCGGTCTTGGCCACCTGGCCAAGGCCTTGGGCCAGTTTTCGGGCCCGCAGGGCATTGGCCCGGACCACCGGATGACCTGCCTTGTGCAGGAAGTCCAGCACGGGCTGCTCGTAGCCGCCGGTGGCCTCCAGCACGATCTGGATCGCCGGGTGTTTCCTCAGCCAAGCGTCCAATTCAGCAAAGCCAGAGCGGGTATTGCTGACCCGCAGGGTCTCCCCGTCCGTCGTGCCAACATCAAGCTGGCGCTTGCTGACATCAATCCCGATCCCGTTCATCGCCCGACTCCGTATAGTCTGGAAGGGTCGAGAGCTCCCCCGCTTGCCCAGTCTTATCACTGCGAGTGTCAGCTCCAGCAACTGTTCGGGCGGATCAAGGGAGATTCCGGCGTGGGCGCCAAGCTCCATGACGATCGTCGAGATCCAGGCTTGCACGGCGGCCCACGCCGGCTCTCGACGCCTACGCTGCCAGATTCCGAACAGATAAGGCTCGGCGAAAACATCCATGTTTTCGACGGTCCCGCCAACCCACCCGGGCCGACCCTTCCAAAGTGGGTCGGTGCGCAGGGGAAGAGCGAGAGGCGGCTAGCGTTCAAGCAATCCAATGACACGCATCCATGTGGCTGAGAATGCGGTAGGGTCGGTTCCCAAACGACTGCCGATAACGGGGATCGGCGCGACGAACGCATGCTGCGCATCGAAGCAGGCTTGCACGCTCTCACGCGCGCGCGGGCGCGCCAGGCGTCGACTCCAGCGCTGGCGCATTTGACGACGCAAAAAAAAGGCCGCGATGCTCAACGCATCGCGGCCTTCGGGCCAACCAGGCTTTGGTGTCGCGCGGTCAGCGCAACACGTTGAACAACGACATCTGCTGCATCTGCGAGAACAGGGTCTGCGCGGCCTGCAGGGCGGTGCTTTCCAGCTGGTACTGGCTGATCGCGTCGGCGTAGTCCAGGTCGCGCATCTGCGACAGCGTGCCCTTGAGGGTGACCGTGTTGGACTCGCGCATGTCTGCGGCATTGTCCAGCGCTTTGAGCTGGGCACCGCCGGCGGCGCGCGAGTCGATCATCCGTTCGGAGGCGCGGGCAACGTCGCGCAGGCCGCTCTGCAGCAGGTTCTGCTGGGCGGCCGACTTGCCGGCGCTGCCGGTGTCCATCTTCAACGAGCCGATCAGGCTGTCCAGGGTGCTGAAGATATCGCGGCTGGTGGCCGCGCTGACCTCGAAGCGGTCGCCGGCGGCCGGTTTGCCGTCGATGTGCAGGCGCACGCCGTTGAGCACCAGGTCATCGCCGGCCTTCATCGTGCCGGTGGACACCACCGCACCGCCGGCGTCGAGCACTTCGTACTGGTCGGCGGCGGTGAAGCGCACGCTGAAGGGCTGGCCGTTCCAGCTGTCGCTGCCGTCGCGGGTGACATTGGTCAGCACCCCGGTGCCGGTGTTGGCGGTGTTGGCCGCGCCGTCGACGTGGCCGTCGCCGGTGCCGATGCGCAGGAAGATCTCGCTGCCGGGCAGGGCGTCGAGCACGTAAGTGTCCGGGCCGACCTCGACCTGGCGCTGGTTCTGGTCGCCGTTGTAGACCACCTTGCCGTCGACCTGGCTGAACGGCGGGCTGTCATCGGCGGTGCCGCCGAACAGGTAGCGGCCGGTGCCGTCGGTGCTGTTGGCCAGCGCCAGCAGGTTGCCGCGGATCGCCTCGATCTCGGTCACCATCGACTGCTTGTCGGCCGCGGCCAGCGCCGGATTGTTGGCATAGATGGTCAGCTCGGTGATCCGCCCCATCATGTCGCCGACCTGGGCCAGCGCGTTCTCCTGCAGGCCCAGCCGGTTCTGCACGTTGTTGGCGTTGAGCTTCATGCGGTCCAGCGAGGCCAGCGTGCGGTCCAGGCCCACGGCCGCGCCGGAGGCGACCGGGTCGTCCTTGGCGGTGACCAGGCGGCGGCCGGTGGCGATCTGCTGTTCGAGGTGGCTCATCTTGGCCTGCTTGGCCATCATCAGCGATACCGACTGCTGGAACATCATCCCGGTGGAAATGCGGTTGTTCATCGGCTTACGGCTCCGAGGATGGTCTGGAACATGTTGTCGGCGGTGGAGATCAGCTGCGAGGCGGCCTGGTAGGCCTGCTGCAGGCGCAGCATGTCGGCCGCTTCCTCGTCCAGGTTGACCCCCGATACCGCATCGCGCGCGGACTGGGCCTGGTCGGTGATCACCTGCTGGGCCTGCAGCGAGTAGTCGGCCGCGCGTGCGGCCGCGCCCACCTGGGTGGTCAGCCCGCCGAGCGCGCCGCCGAGGGTCACCGTGCCATCGTTGAACGCCTTGGCCTGTTCCACCTTGGCCAGCAGCAGGGCGTTGCTGTTGTCCGACGAGCCGGCCGGGGTGGGCGCGATGTTGAAGGTGTCGCCGGTCTTGGGGGCGCCGTCGAGCACGAAACTCCAGCCGTTGGCGCTGATGGTCTGGCCGGCGGTGTAGGTGAACGGGCCGGCGCCGTCGATGGTGTACTGGGTGCCGCTGGTGAACACGATCGCAGCCGGATTGCGCAGGGCGGCATTGTTGTGGTCGGCGACCTTCACCCCGGTGAGCTTGCCGGTGCCGGTGTTGGCCATCGCGGCGCTGCCCTTGATCGGCGCGGCCGCGGCGATCCGCGAGGTGTCGGTGATCGCCACCGCCAGGCTGCCGGCCACGCCGGCGGTGGGCTGCAGCAGCATGCGGTCGTTGAGCGCCGGGGTGCCGCTCATCACCAGTTCCACGCCATTGAGCAGCAGCGGATCGGCGGCGCTGCCGGTGCCGGTCATCGGGATCGTCGCCCCGGTGTCGGCGCGGCTGGCCTGCCACTGGGTGCCGTCGAACTTCAGCACCACGTTGTGCCCGTCCAGCTTGGACAGGTCGCCGAAACGGGCGGTCATGCCGGCGGTACCGGTGTTGTTGGCGTTGCCGGTGACCCGCGGGTTGCCGATGTTGAAGAAGTCGCCGCCCAGGTTGCCGTACAGGTCGGCGCCCTGGCGATGCACATCGTTGAAGCTGCTGGCCATGCCGATGGCCAGCTTGCCCAGCTCGGCCTGGGTGGGGGTCAGCACGGTGTCGCGGAATTCCAGCAGGCCACCGATCTGGCCGCCCAGGGTCTTGGGCGCCAGAGAGATCGTCTGGCCGGCGCTCTCCAGCGCCAGCTGCAGGCGCTCGGGCATGTACGGGTCGGCCACGGTGGTGACCCGCGACGCGGTGGTGCCCACCACCAGGGCCTGGCCGCCGGCGGTGTAGACATTCATGATGCCGCCGTCCTGCATCACCGCGTTGCCGCCGGTGTAGCCGACCAGGTTGGCGATCAGCTGGTCGCGGCGGTCGAGCAGGTCCGGCGCGGCATTGGCCGCGTTGCCGCCGATGGCGCCGTTGAGCTGGGCGATCTCCTTGGCCAGCCGGTTGATCTCCGACGCGCCGGCGATCAGGCCATTGTTGACTTCGCCATTGAGCGTATCGAGCTGGCCGTTGAGCTGCTGGAAGCGGCTGGCCAGGGTCTTGCCACCGTCGAGCATGTTCTGCCGGTCGGAGGTGCCCGAGGCATTGGAGGACAGCCCGCTGACCGTATCGAAGAAGCTCGACCAGACCCCGGACACGTTGGTGGCGGTGTCGGAGAACATCGCATCGACGCGGTCGGCCATGCTCGACAGCTGTTTCAGGCGGGCCAGCTCGCCACTGCCATCGAGCAGGCGCGAGATCGCCAGCTGGTCGGCAACGCGGCGGATGTCGGTGATGCGGGTGCCGTTGCCGACGTCGCCATAGCCGAAGTTCTGCGGGTTGGCGGTGGCGAAGTCGACCTTCTGCCGGGTATAGCCGGGGGTGTTGATGTTGGCCACGTTGTGGCTGGTGGTCGCCAGCGCCCGCTGGAAGGCGAGCAGGGCGCTGGTGCCGGTGGAAAGTACGCTGGACATGGATTACCTCAACGGCGGATGGCACCCAGCCCGGTCGGGCTGGCGGTGCTGGCAAAAGTCTGGCCCAGGCGCTGGCTGGCATCGCCCACGGCGGCGATGGCGCGCTCGATGGTCGGGCCGCCGGCAATGGCGGCGATCTTGGCCGCGTAGCCGGGGTCGGTGGCGTAGCCGGCCTTCTGCAGGCCCTGCGCAAAGCCACGCACATCGCTGCCGGCCTGCAGCGCGTTCTGGTAGCGCGGGCTGTTCTTGAGCAGTTTCACGTAGTCGGCGAAGCTGTCGCCGACCGAGCCATAGGCGCGGAAGCTGGCGGTTTCGTTGCGGCGCACGCCATCCACGTATTCATGGGTGCCGCTGCGGGCGCGCTCACCGCTCCAGCCATTGGCCTTGATCCCGAACAGGTTGTGCGAGCTGCCGCCGCCGTTGCGCTGCACCAGCTTGCGGCCCCAACCGGTTTCCAGCGCGGCCTGGGCGACCAGCGCCTTGGCGTCCACGCCCAGTTCGCGCGCGGCCTGCTGGGCATGGCCCCAGATGCTGGCCACGAAGCCTTCCGGCGTATGCGGGCCGAGCTTGGCGGCGGCGGTGTTGGCCGCCAGCGTATCGACCGCGCCGGGCCCGCGCGCAGCGGCGCCGTCGTTGACCCCGCTCCAGCGGTCGTTGGCCAGCGCGGCCCAGTTTTCCCGGCTCGGGTCATTGACCCCCGGCGCGGCCGCATACGGGTCGCTGCGGCCGATCGCCTCGTGCATCTGGCTGCTTTCGCGGCCGGCGATCAGGTCCAGCGCGCGTTCCATCGGCTGCAATACCGCCGACGGATCGGCGCCGCGCAGCTGCTGCAGCATCTCCACTTCGCTGTTGGCGCCGGCCGGGGCGGTAGCGCCCGGCAGCGCCATCGGCGCGGCCGCCGGTGCGTTGAGCCGGTAGGCGCGCAGGGCGGCGGCCGGGTTCAGGGCAGTGTCGGTGGGCGTGGCCGCCTCGGCCTGGGCGCCACCGAGCTGGCGGGTGATCATCGCCGACAAGCCCAGGCCGCGGCCGCGGGTCATCGCCTCGGCGATCTGCTTGTCGTACATCTCGCGGAACATGGTGTTTTCGGCCGGGAACAGCGCATCGCCGAAGCTGGCATCGCGCATGCTCTTGACCAGCATCTGCGCGAACTGGCCTTCCAGCTGGCGGGCGACCTTGTCGACCTTGGCCGGGCTGTTGGCCTGGGCCGGGTTGAGTTCCAGTGCGGGGGTGATGCGCATATCAGATCACCTCGAGTTCGGCGCTGAGCGCGCCGGCCTGCTTGAGGGCTTCCAGGATGGCGATCAGGTCGCCCGGGGCGGCGCCCACCGCATTGACCGCGTGCACGATCTCATCCAGCGTGGTGCCGCCGGTGAACTTGAACATGCGGCTGCCGTCGTTGGTGGCGGTGATGGTGGACTGCGGCGTGGCCACGGTCTGGCCGTTGCCGAAGGCATTGGGCTGGCTGACGTTGGTGTTCTCGTTGATCGTCACCGTCAGCGAGCCGTGCGAAATGGCCGCGGCGCCCACCCGCACCTGCGAACCGATCACCACCGTGCCGGTCCGTGCATTGACCACCACCTTGGCCGGCGCGCTGCCGGGGGTGAGTTCCAGGTTTTCGATGCGGGCCAGCAGGCCGATCCGGGCGCCCGGGTCGCTGGGCGACTGCACCGCCACGGTGACCCCGTCGATCGCCCGCGCCGCGCCATCGCCGAAGGCATTGTTGAGCGCGGCCACCATCCG
This sequence comes from Stenotrophomonas sp. KH_029, assembly GCF_057839765.1. Lineage (NCBI taxonomy): Bacteria > Pseudomonadati > Pseudomonadota > Gammaproteobacteria > Lysobacterales > Lysobacteraceae > Stenotrophomonas > Stenotrophomonas sp. KH_029. The sequence goes on from NZ_CM174498.1 coordinate 2,020,197, forward strand.
CGACACGGTAGTGAAGTCGTTCTTGTGCAGGTTCAAGGTGATGTCGCCGCCACCGCTGAACACATCCGGCAGCGCGCGCTCGACGGTGGCGCCATTGGGAATGCGGCCGACGCTGGGCACGTTCACCGACACCCGCGAGCCGTCCTTGCCCTGCGCGCCGAAGCCGCCGACCACCAGGTTGCCCTGGGCGATCGCATAGACCTGGCCATCGGCACCGCGCAGCGGTGCCATCAGCAGCGAACCGCCACGCAGCGAGACCGCGTTGCCGACCGAGGACACGGTGATGTCGATCGGCTGGCCGGGCTTGGCGAACGGCGGCAGTTCGGTGTGGATCGCCACGGCGGCCACGTTCTTCAGCTGCGGGTTGACGTTGGCCGGCACGTTCACGCCCAGCTCGCCGAGCAGGTTCTTCAGGCTCTGCACGGTGAAGGGCGCCTGGCTGGTGCGGTCGCCGCTGCCGTCCAGGCCGACCACCAGGCCGTAGCCGACCAGTGCATTGGTGCGCACGCCGCCGACCTGGGCCAGGTCCTTGATGCGTTCGGCAGAGGCCGGCGCCGCGAGCGCGAACATCGCCAGCAATGCGATGGCGACGCGTGCCGGGTAGGACGAGACGATGCGTCGCTGCCGGAACAGGGAGAAGGAAAGGGTCATGTCAGGCTCAGAACGGCGTCAACGCCGAGTTGAAGAAGCGGCTCAGCCAGCCCATCGCATTGGACTGGGCGACCGGGCCGCGGCCGCCGTAGACGATGCGGGCATCGGCAACGCGGCTGGACGGAATGGTGTTGTCGGGGAAGATGTCCGCCGCGCGCACGATGCCCTGCACCTGCACCAGCTCATCGCCCTGGTTGAGCCGCAGGTTCTTGGCGCCCTGGACCACCAGGTTGCCGTTGGGCAGGCGCTGCATCACCGTGACGGTCACGCTGCCCTGCAGCCGGTTGCTCTGCGCGCTGGTGCCCTTGCCGGCGAAATCACGTTCGCCCTTGGCGCTGGCGCTGAGGATGTCCTTGCCGCCCAGCGTCACCGGCGCACCGAACAGGTTGGGGCTGCCGATGGTCAGCTCCGAGTCCTTGGCGGTGGTGGTGTTGGCGGTGGTCTGGGCGGTGGTGCTTTCGGTAAGGGTGATGGTCAGCAGGTCGCCGACATCGCGCGCGCGGCGGTCCGAGTACAGCTGCAGGCCGGGGCCGGCGGCGTAGATCGCACCGGCCGTGGCCGGCGCGCTGGGCGCCACGATCGGGGTGACCGGCGCCATCGCCGGGTAGGGCCGGACATCGCCGGCGATGACGCAGCCGCCGAGCAGGGCGACCACGGCACAGGCCGGGAGCAGGCGGAGGGTAGGGCGCAGGAGCGACATGGCAGGGTTCCCGGTTCGACCGATCAGACGTTCTGGTTGAGGTAGCCGAGCATCGCGTCGGTGGTGGAGATCGCCTTGGCGTTCATTTCGTAGGCGCGCTGGGTTTCGATCATCGACACCAGCTCTTCGACCACGTTGACATTGCTGCCTTCCAGCGCGCCCTGGACCACGCTGCCCAGGCCGTTCAGACCGGGGTTGCCGTTCTGGGCCGGGCCGGAAGCGGTGGTTTCCAGGAACAGGTTTTCGCCGCGGGCCTGCAGGCCGGCCGGGTTGACGAAGTCGGTCAGGGTCAGCGCGCCGATTTCCACCGAGGCGGCGTCGTCGGCCATCTTCACGCTGATGGTGCCGTCGGTGCCGATGGTCAGCGACTGCGCGCCTTCGGGGATCTGGATGCCCGGCTGCACCGGGTAGCCGCTGTTGGTGACCAGTTCGCCCTGCTGGTTGCGCTGGAACGAGCCGTCACGGGTATAGGCCGACGAACCATCGGGCATCTGCACTTCGAAGAAGCCGCGGCCGTTGACCATCACATCCAGCGCGCGGCCGGTCTGCTGCTGGCTGCCCTGTTCGAAGTTCTTGGAGGTGGCCACCACCCGCACGCCGGTACCGATCTGCAGGCCGGTCGGCAGCTGGGTCTGTGCCGAGGACGCACCGCCGGGCTGGCGCACCTGCTGGTAGAGCAGGTCTTCGAAGCTGGCACGGTCCTGCTTGAAACCGGTGGTATTGGTGTTGGCGAGGTTGTTGGAAACCACCGACATGCGCGTCTGCTGCGCATCCAGTCCGGTCTTGGCGATCCACAATGCCTGGTTCATGGCGATATTCCTGTGTTGGTACGGGTGGCCACGTGGGGTGGCCGTTGCAGGGGCAGATGCATGGTGCGTGCCATAACCGCGCCGGTTTCATGGCGCCGGCGCGCCGGCGTCGCGATCAGCCGCCCAGGCGCAGCAGGCTGTTGGCGCTGCGCGCGTTGTCATCGCCGTGCTTGATCACCTTCACCTGCATTTCGTACTGGCGCTGCAGCTGGATCATCTGCACCAGCGCACCGGCCGCATCGACGTTGCTGCCTTCCAGCTGGCCGCTTTCCAGCGACTTGCCCTGGGCCTGCACGAACGGCTGCTGCGGGTCGGTATTGCGCATCAGTCCGTCCAGGCCGCGCTCCAGGCGTTCATCGGCAGCGGCGACCACGCGGATCCGGCCGATGTTGGCCATGGTCTGCGGGCCTTCGCCCAGCGGAATGATCGAGATCGTGCCGTCGTTGCCGATGTCCATCGCCTGGTGCGGCGGAATGGCGATCGGTGCCCCGTTCTCGTCCAGCACCGGATGGCCGCCGGCGGTCACCAGCTGGCCATTGGGGGTGATCGACAGCGCCGCACCACGGGTATAGGCCTCGCCGCCGCCGGCCGGGGCCTGCACCGCCAGCCAGTTGCCCGACTGCAGCGACAGGTCCAGTGGGTTGCCGGTGATCTGCTGGGCGCCCATGCGCCGGTTGAAGCCGGCGTCCACGTGCAGGGCGTCCACCCGCGAGGCGTAGCCGGAACCCTTGATCGGGAAGGCCTCGGTGTTGGCCAGGGCCTCCTTGAAGCCGGGGGTATCGGTGTTGGCCAGGTTGTGCGAGAGCGTGCCCTGTGCCTGCAGCGAGGCACGTGCGCCGGTCATCGCCACGTAGAGCGCCTTGTCCATGGTTGTAGTCCCGTGATGCGGTCAGTGGCTCATCAACGGATGTTGATGATGGTCTGGGTGATCTGGTCCATGGTCGAGACCATCTGCGAGTTGGCCTGGAAGTTGCGCTGGGCGGTGATCATGTTGACCAGCTGTTCGGTCAGGTCGACCGTGGAGGCCTCCAGCGAACCGGCCTGGACCTTGCCCAGGTTGGAGCTGTCCGGCGCGCCGGTACGCGGGGTGCCGGAGTTGAAGGTCTCCACCCACAGGTTGTTGCCCTTGGCTTCAAGGCCCTGGGCGTTGTTGAAGGTGGTCAGCGCGACCTGGCCCAGCGCCTTGTCGTCGCCGTTGGAGTAACGCGCATAGACCACGCCTTCCTCGGACACGGTGATTTCGTTGAGCTTGCCGGCGGCGTAGCCGTCCTGCCGGGTGTTGCGCAGCGCGAACTTCTCGCCGTACTGGGTGGATCCGCTGATGTCCAGGGTCAGCGCCAGCTGGCCGGCGCCGGTGCTGGGGGTGAACGGATTGAGGGTGATCTTGCCGTTGGCCGGCGCGGTCAGCGTGCCGGCATCGTTGAAGGTCAGCGTGGTCGGCGCGCCGGCGGCCTGGCCGTCGACGTAGTTGTAGACCTGCCACTGGTTGGCGGTGGCGGTCTTGACGAAGTAGGAGGTCTGGGTATGGCTGACGCCCAGCGAGTCGTAGACGGTGATGCCGCCGGTGGACTGGCTGTAACTGTTGGAGTCGGTCGGGCTGAACGGGGTGACCGTGGGCACCTTGGCGTTGGCCGGCAGGGTGAAGCTGACATTGACGTTGCCGGTCTGCTTGGGCGGGCTGTCGGTAGTCAGCAGCTGCAGGTCGACCAGGCGGCCGGCGTCGAAACTGGTGCCGTCGGCGTTGGGGGCGAACACCTGCAGGCGCGCGCCCTGCGGGTTGGTCACAAAGCCGGCCTGGTCGGTCTGGAAGTTGCCGGCGCGCGAGTACACCCGGGCACCGTTCATGGTCATGGTGAAGAAGCCCTCACCGGCGATGGCCATGTCCAGGCTGCGCCCGGTCTGTTCGTTGTTGCCCTGCGAGAACTGCTGGGCCACGTTGGTCAGGCGCACGCCCTGGCCGATGGCGTTCTTGGACAGGCCGTAGCTGGTGGCCGAGAACAGGTCGGCGAACTCGGCGCGCGACTGCTTGAAGCCGGTGGTGTTGACGTTGGCGATGTTGTTGGCGGTGACGTTCAGATCGGCATTGGCGGCGTTGATGCCGGACAACGAAACATTGAAGCCCATGGGATTGCTCCTGGTATGCGGGGTGGGGCGGCTCAGCTGATGCGGAGCACGTAGTCGATCGGGGCCGTACCCAGGCCCTTGAGGTTGAGGTACAGCCCGTCCGAGCCGACGGTGACGCTCTCCACCGGTGCCTCGACGTAGGTGTTGGCCTTGGTCTTGGCGCCGGCGCTGTCGGTGAAGGTGGCCGCGATGGTGTAGCTGCCCGGCGCCATGCGGTTGCCGTTGGCGTCCTTGCCGTCCCAGGCGAAGCTGACTTCGCCGCCGGCCTTGGCTTCCACGCTCAGGGTGTTGACCTTGACCCCGTTGGCATCGGTGATGTCCACGTTGACGAAGCCGGCGCCGGGGGCGGCGACCATGCCGTTGGTGCCGCCTTCGGCTTCCAGCGACCACTTGGTCGAGGGGATCAGCACCTCGTGCCCGACCAGGGCGGCGCCGCGCAGGATCTGGTCGCCGGACATCTGGTCCTGGAAACCCTTGACGGTGGTGTTGAGGTCGGTGATGCCCTGGACCTGGGACAGCTGCGCCATCTGCGCCACCATCTGGGTGTTGTCCATCGGCTTGAGCGGGTCCTGGTGCTGCAGCTGCTCGGTCATCAGGCGCAGGAAATCGGCCTGGTCGAGCGTGCTTTTCTTCTTGCTCATGTCGCTGTTGGGCGCGTTGAGGCCAAGCGCCTTGTAGATGTCGCTGTTGTTCTGGCCGACGCCGTTGGTGCTGCTCATGACGGGATGTCCTGGGGAGTGTGGGGTCAGCGACCCATGGTCAAGGTGGCCAGCGCCAGTTCCTTGGCGGTGCTCAGCATTTCCACGCCGGCCTGGTAATTGCGCGAGGTCGAGATCAGGTTGACCATCTGCGCGACCGGGTCGACGTCGGGCTGGTAGATGTAGCCGTCGCCGTCGGCCAGCGGATGACCGGGCTCGTAGCGTTTGATCGGCGCGGCCTGGCTCTGGCTGATTTCCTTGACCTGGACGGTGGTGATGTTGGGGTCGGTGCGGCTGGTGACCGACTGGAAGATCGGTTCGAGCGGCTTGTAGACCGCATCGGCCGAGCCGGCCACGCTGTCGGCGTTGGAGAGGTTGGAGGCGATGGTGCTCATGCGCACCGACTGGGCCTGCAGGGCCGAGCCGGCGATGTCGAAGATGGGCAGGTTGCTCATGGCTTATTGGCCTGTGATGGCGGTGAGCATGGAGCGCACCTTGGATTCGACGAAGCTGAGCGATGCGCGGTATTCCAGCGCGGCGCGGCCGTAGGCGGCACGTTCGGCATCGGGGTCGACGGTGTTGCCGTCGATGCTGGGCTGCACGCCTTCCTTGGTGATCTGGAAGGGGTTGAGGCCGCCGCCGATGGCGTAGTGCTGTTCGTTGGTGGTTTTCATCAGGCCGTTGCTGTCCAGGCCCTGGGCGTTGCGCAGGGCGGCATCGAAGTCCAGGTCCTGGGCCTTGTACCCGGGGGTGTCGGCATTGCTCAGGTTGCTGGCGATCAGCTTCATCCGCTGCTCGCGCAACGGCATGGCCTGGGCATGGACCCCCAGATAGTCGGAAATCAGATTGGGCATGGCGCGCTCCCACGGGACGATGTGGGGGAGGGTGCAAGCGACGTGCCAATAGTGAGATTGGTGCTGTACGTGCTATTCGCTGCTACGTATGGCGAGGGGCGGTAGACCCTGCCGGGACACGCCGTAAACCCCGCTCCGCGGCCCGGCCCAGCCGCTGACGGCTGTGCGTTCAGTCGCATGCGAGGCAGTGCCTCGCAAGCAATGCGCCTTCACCCTTGGGGGCTCGTGGGCGCCATCCATGGCGCCCAACGGTCCTGGCAGGCTCTGCCGACCCTCGCCCGGACACGCCTGCGTCGCCGGATGGAAGGGCACAGCCGGCGAAGGGGAGGGTAGTGCCGGCCGCTGGCCGGCAACGCCTGCTACGCAGGCGAGGTAGAGCCGGGCCATGCCCGGCTGAAGCGCTGCGACGCCCACAAAAAAACCCAGCGGCGGGCTGGGTTTTTCAATGAACAATGCCGCGCTCAACCTGGAGTGGCAGCGGACCAGGGTAGAGCCGAGCCGTGCTCGGCTGCTGTGAGCCGACGCATGACCAGAGCAGGCGTTCATGGCAGGCACTACCGGAGAGGTGAGGCGGCGGGAAATCGTAGAAAACGGTGAAACGCCGTAGAGCCGGGCTCTGCCCGGCTCCTCCAACCCCAAAAGACTGCTTGATCCCAAGGCGCCGACCCACTGTCGGCGGGCTGGGGCGAATGGGGTGGCGGGACTGTCGAAAACATGGGTCCGGCGCATGCGCCGGGCGGGTTGGGCAGGATGCTCAACCCAGGCCTTGCCGGATGCGCAGGACAGCGCATGCGAGCAAGTTTTCGCCAAGCCCCCAGGGATGGGTTCACGGCGTGTCCCGCCACCCCATTCGCCCCAGCCCGCACCCAGCCATCCAACCGCGGCTTGAAACACCGGTCAACCAACAACCAGCATCAAGCAGCCAACGCCACCTTCCGCAGGCGGTCCAGCACGAAGTCGGCCAGCTCGTGGGGGGAGTACTTGGCCACGAAGGCATTGGCGCCCACCCGCTCGACCATCGCGTTGTTGAATACGCCCGACAGTGAGGTGTGCAGCAGCACGTACAGCCCGGCCAGGCCCGGATGGCGCCGGATTTCCGTCGTCAGCGTATAGCCGTCCATCGCCGGCATCTCGATGTCGGAGATCACCATCGCGTAGCGTTCGGCCGGGTTCTCCCCGGCCGCATGGATCTGCAGCAGGTGGTCCAGCGCCTGCCTGCCGTCCGACAGCAGGGTCGCGCCCACCCCCAGCTGGTCCAGCACGCTGCGGATCTGCTGGCGGGCCACCCGCGAATCGTCCACCACCAGCACCTGCAGTTGCGGGCCATCGGCCGGCATCGCCAGCGACGGGTCCAGCACCGCCTCGCCGCGCACCTGCGCGATATCGGCCAGGACGCTTTCCACGTCGATCACCTGGATCAGCTCGCCCTGGAAGCGCGTCACCGCGGTCAGGTAGCTCGATTCGGCGCCCAGCTCCGGCGGCGGATGGATGTCCTCCACCGCGATATTGACGATCCGTTCCACCCCGCTGACCAGGAAGCCCTGGATCGAACGGTTGAACTCGGTCACCACCAGATAGCCCGGCGCCGTGTCCGCGTCGGGCTCGCGTTCGGGGTGGCCGATCGCCAGGCCCAGGTCCAGCACCGGCACCGAGCGGCCCCGCACATCGGCCACCCCGGCGAACTGGCTGGGCAGCCCGGGTACCTGGAACAGGTCCGGGCGGCGCAGGACTTCCTGCACCTTGAACACGTTCACGCCAAAAAGCTGACGTCCGCCGAGCCGGAACAGCAGCAGGGCCAGACGATTGTGGCCGGCCAGGCGCGTACGCTGGTCGATGCGGTTGAGCAGGTCATGTGACATGGAAGCAGTATCGGCGCTGGCGCGCCCGACTTGAGCGGCCCGCCCGGGGATGTCCGGCACGCCGCTTGCAGGACGCTGCCCATGTGCCTTGCCCGTGGAGTTGCCATGCGTTGGATCATCCTTGTCCTGCTTGCCCTGGCGGGCGTGCCCGCGCTCGCCGCCGGCACCTGGCAGCCGGTGGACAGCATCCGCGCCGCCGCCCTGTCGACCCTGCCGGCCGGCAGCGAGGGCGACACCACCCTGGATTCGGCGCTGCGCCTGCCGGCCTGCGGCCAGGGCCTGCGCGCCCAGCCCACCGGCACCACTACAGTAGAAGTGAGCTGCCCGGATGCGGGCGGCTGGCGGCTGTTCGTGCCGGTCAAGATCCGCCGCAACCAGACTGTGCTCATTCTCAACCGCGGCATCGCTGCTGGAGAAACCATCGCCGCGGCCGATATCACGACTGCCCAGCGCGACGTGGCCCGCATTGCCGGCGCCGCACTGGCCGACCCGGCCGCCGCGGTCGGGCGGGTGGCACGGCGTACCCTCAGCGCCGGCAGCCTGCTGGCGGCCAACGATCTGGTCGCCCAGCGCCTGGTGCGCCGCGGCGACAGCGTCGCCCTGGTGTCGCGGTTTGGCGGGGTCGAAGTCCGCGTGGCGGGCAAGGCCCTGGCCGATGCCGGTGAAAATGAGCGGGTCTCGGTGGAGAACCTGTCCTCGCGCAAGATCGTGCAGGGCACCGTGGCGGCCACCGGCGACGTTTTTGTGACGCGCTGAACACAATGCTGAACCGGCGCCCGAACGCGTCGAAAAAGCTGCAGAATCCCCTAAAGATGGCGGTCCCCATGCCGTTAACCCTTGTGAACCGCACACCCAGGACAACTTCATGAGCCAGAAAATCGACGGCAACCTGCAGGCCACTGCCCATCTGCGCAGCGTCGGGCTTGGCAACAAGCCGGCCGCCAGCACCGATGCGCCGACCCGTCCGGTCGAGGCGGCCGACAGCCTGCGCCTGACCGGCGAGGCCACCAGTCTGCAGGCCATGCAGCGCGAACTGAGCGCCGCCCCGGCGATCGACGCCGAGCGCGTGCAGGCCGTGCGCCAGTCGCTGCAGGACGGTACCTACAAGATCAATCCCGATGCGATCGCCTCGCGCATGCTCGAGCTGGACCAGCAGCTGCAGGGATGAACCTGGCGATGAGCGAGCCATTGCAGCGCCTCAGCGATGCCTTGGACGTCGAGCGCCAGGCATTGATCGAACATGATGTGCACGCCCTGATCCGTGCCACCGGTGCCAAGCTGGACGCCCTGCGTGCGCTGGAAGCGGTGCTGCCGGTCGGGCAGGGCGAACGCCTGCAGGAGCTGGCCGAACGCAACCGCGCCAACGGCGTGCTGCTGTCGCGCCGGCGCCGCGAGGTCAACTGGGCGCTGCGCCAGCTCGGCCGCAGCGAGGATGCCTCGGCCTACGATGCCAAGGGCCAGGCCAATATCATGCACACCCGGCGGCCGCTGGCCGTGGCCTGAGCGCCCGCCGGGCCGGTACCGCGCCGGCCTGGCTGTCGTCTGTTCAGCCAACGCGTATATTGGGCGCCTGTTCCGACTGCCCGATGTGACCGTGACCGCTTCCTCCAACCTTGTCACCGCACCGCTGCCGCCGCAGCCGGTCCTGCTCGCCCTGTTCGAGCGGATCAACGAAGGCGTGCTGCTGTTCCGCGAAGACGGCAGCGTGGCCCTGGCCAATGCCGCGCTCAACGAAATGCTCGGCCAGGCCGAGCAGGATGCCGGCGTGGGCCCGGCGCAGTGGCTGCGCCAGCTGCTGCCGCCCGATGCGCTCGAGCATGCGCGCCTGCACGGCCACTGGAACGGCAGCCTGCCGGTCGGTGAGCGCATGGTCATCGCCCATGTCTACCAGCACGAAGAAGCCGGCCAGCGCCATTACCTGGCCCTGTTCCGCCGCATCGAAGGTCAGGAAGACTACGAACGCGAACTGCAGCAGCGCCATGCCGAACTGCGCCAGGCCTATCTGCGCCTGAACGGCACCCAGGAAAAACTGCTGCAGTCGGAAAAAATGGCCTCGATCGGCCAGCTTGCCGCTGGCGTGGCGCACGAGATCAACAACCCCATCGGCTACGTGCACTCCAACCTGGGCAGCCTGCAGGAATACCTGCGCAGCCTGTTCACCGTGATCGAAGCCTACGAGCGTGCGTTGCGCGCGCCCGACCCGAAGGCGCTGATCCCGGAGATCGACGATATCCGCAACCGCTTCGACATCGACTTCATCAGCCGCGACCTGCCGCAGCTGATGGCCGAATCACGCGAGGGAATCGAGCGGGTGACCCGGATCGTGCGCGACCTGAAGGACTTTTCGTACTCCGGCCGCGACGAATCCTGGAAGCTGGTCGACCTGCATTCGGGACTGGAGTCGACCATCAACATCATCTGGAACGAGCTCAAGTACAAGGTGACCCTGCAACGCGAGTTCGGCCAGCTGCCGCTGGTGGAATGCCTGCCGTCCGAGCTCAACCAGGTGTACATGAACCTGCTGCTCAATGCCGGCCATGCCATTGCCGAGCGCGGCACCATCACCGTGCGCACCGGGGTGGACGGGGACCATGTCTGGGTGGAGTTCGAGGACACCGGCGCCGGCATTTCGCCCGAGCTGCGCCAGCGCATCTTCGATCCGTTCTTCACCACCAAGCCGGTGGGCAGCGGCACCGGCCTGGGCCTGTCGATCTCCTACAGCATCATCAACAAGCACCACGGCCGCATCGACCTGGACAGCACCCCGGGCCAGGGCTCGAAGTTCCGCCTGGTACTGCCGATCAAGCAGCCGCGCTGAGGGGCGCTACGGCCGTACCGTAATCACTCGTAGCGCCGGGCTCTGCCCGGCTGCCTGCTATTATTTTTTCCCGCTTTGCGGATAAAGCCAACGGCTTTCGTGCTCCTTCGGGGCGCGAGTTACCTTTCTTTGCTCGTGCAAAGAAACGTAACCCAAAGAAAGCACGCCCCGTCCGCGATCCGTCGGGCTGCGCCCGCCGGTTCCCTGCGCTTCTCGCGTCGGCAAGGGACGGTGCGGAACTCGCTGCGCTCAGACACCCGCACCTCTTCGCCCTTGCCGTCGCTGCGATGCTCGGCTCGCTCCAAGGGGGAGGTAGATCAGGATCAAAATCACGGGCAACAGCAACAGCAACAAGCTGTCCGAGCGTGGCTCGGACCTACGCTTTTCCATGCGTGCCAGCCATGTGTGGAGGGTTGGCGTGGGTGGGTTGGCGGGACTGTCGAAAACATGGATGTTTTCGCCAAGCCCCCAAGGATGGGTTCACGGCGTGTCCCGCCAACCCACCCGCGCCAACCCCAATCAACGCAGACGTCGGTCATTGCCTTTGATCTGAGGCTTTAATAGCTCGCAGCTGACTCTCCGTAAATCGGCGAAGAACCAAAGAAAGGTGACTCGCGCCCCGGAGGGGAACGAAACGCTGTTGACGTTAAAACCGCGAAGCGGAAAACAACAACGTCAATCTTCTTCCGGCGCGGCGATCGCCGCCGGCGGGGCGGTATTGGCCCGGCGCTGCTCCTCGTGCGTGCGGAACGCCTGGTGGATGTGCTTGCGCAATTCGTCGTCGTTCCACGGCTTGGTCAGGAACCGGTAGATCGCGCCGCGGTTGATCGCGTCGGTCACCGTGTTCAGATCGGTATAGCCGGACAGCACCAGCCGGATCGTGTCCGGGTACAGCATCTTCACCCGGCCCAGGAACTCGGTGCCGCTCATGTCGCTCATCCGCTGGTCGGACAGGATCACCTGTACATCGTTGATCGCCAGCAGGTCGAACGCATCGCGCACGTTGCCCGCTGCCAGGATCCGGTAGCCGTCGCGGCGGAACAGCCGCACCAGCGAACGCAGCACGTTCTCCTCATCGTCCAGCAGCAGCAGCGTCCGGTCCGGCCGCGTCTCGGCGAACGCCTCCGGGCGCAAGTAGCGCCGGCGCAGGGTCATCCCGGCCGCGTCGGCCGACATTGGCTCGCCGAACAGATAGCCCTGGAACACATCGCAGTCGTTGCGGCGCAGAAAGCCCAGCTGCGCCTGCGATTCCACCCCGTTGGCAATCACCGTCATGCCCAGCTGGTGGCCCATGGCGATGATCGCGCGGGCGATCGCCGCCTCGCGGTTACCGGCCGGGGCGCTCTTGATGAAGCTGCGGTCGATCTTCAACTTGTCCACCGGGTAGCGCACCAGCGCGCTCAGGCTGGAATCGCCGGTGCCGAAGTTGTCCAGGCTCAGACTGATGCCTTCATTGCGCAGGTTGACCAGGGTTTCGTGCACGAAGTTGACGTTGTTGGTCAGCGCGCTTTCGTTGATCTCCAGCGTCAGCATGTGCGCAGGCACCCCGGCGGTCTGCATCAGCGCCATCACCTCGGCAAAGAAGTTCGGGCGCAGCAGCTGCAGGGTGGAGACGTTCACCGCGATGGTGAAATCGTCAAAGCCCTGGTCGCGCCACAACCTGGCCTGCTTCAACGCGCCTTCCAGCACCCAGGTGCCGATCTGCACGATGATGCCCAGCCGCTCGGCGGTGCGCATGAAACGTTCGGGCACCAGCATGCCCAGGGTCGGCGACTGCCAGCGCAGCAGCGCCTCCATGCCCACCACGTGGCCGTCGCGGGCGCTGACCAGCGGCTGGTAGCGCAGCTTCAGCTCGGCATTGGGAATGGCATCGACGATCTGGCGCGCGATGATGCTCTCGCTGTGCGCGCTGGACGGGGTATCCACCGCATGGATGCGCACGGCATTGCCGCCTTCGCGCGCGGCCTGGTGCAGGGCATCTTCGGCGTGGTCGAGCAGGCGTGAAGTGCCGGTGGCGTGTTCCGGGCACAGGCTCACGCCCAGCTTGCCGGTCATGAACAGCGTATAGGGCAGCACCGACAGCGGCAGTTCCAGCTGCTGGCGGATCTCCTCGGCCAGGTCCTCCGGCAGCGGCACGTCGACCCCGCGCGGTACCGCGATCAGGAATTCGTCGCTGCCGTGCCGCCACAATTTGCCGCGCCCGCGCAGATGGTGCTGCAGGCGCTGGGCCACCAGCACCAACGCCTGGTCGCCAACCTCGGCGCTCATGTTTTCATTGACCGAGGCGAAGTGGTCGATGTCCACGTGCATCAGCATCAGCGGCGTACCGCCCGAGGCGGCGTCGGTGACCATCGCCTGCAGTTCGGGATTGCCCGCACCCAGGCGCGGTGGCGCGTCCTCGATGCTGACCAGGGGCAGGGAAGGGTTCCACATGGGCTCAGTAATCCAGGCTATCGGGAGTGGCCGGGTCGCTGCTGCGGTAAGGCAGGTACAGGTCGACCAGGGTGCCGGCGCCGTGCGCCGATTCAATCGTCAAGGTGCCGCCCACGCTCTGCGCGCGCTCGCGCATCACGATCAGGCCCAGCCCGCGCGGGCCGTCCGGGTCGAAACCCTCGCCATCGTCGCGCACCTGCAGGTGCAGGCCCTGGTCGTCCACATCATGCAGCTGCAGGCTGACCTGGCTGGCGCGCGCATGCCGCAGCACATTGGTCAGGCTTTCCTGGGCGATGCGGAAGCAGGCCTGTTCGATGTCCCCGCACGGACGCCGCGGCAGTGCCTGGATGTCCGGCAGCAGTTCGATCGCCGCCGAGCGGAACAGTACGCTGGCCTGCCAGCGCAGCGCCGCTTCCAGGCCCAGCGCGTCCAGCTGCGGCGGGCGCAGCAGCATGGAGATGTCGCGCAGCTTGCCCACGGTGGCATCGGCCAGCTGGATGATCTGGGCCAGGTCTTCGTCGCGGCGCTGTGCGTCGGCCTCGTCCTGGGCGGCGTAGGCCGACAGCTTCATCGCGGTGATCGCCTGGCCGATGTCGTCGTGCAGGTCGCGCGAAATCGCCCGGCGCTCGTCCTCCTGCAGCGAGAACAACCGCCCGGCCATCGCCTGCAGCTCGCGGTTGCTGGTTTCCAGCGCCGCGCGGATCCGCTCCGGTTCGCTCAGGTCGCGCACGATCAGCAGCTTGCAGTTGCGCCCGCCATAGCGCACATCGCCCACCGCCAACCCGGCCTGGAAACGTTCGCCATCCAGCCGCAGCATGCCGATCACCTCGGCCGCGCCGGTGCTGGGCAGCGGAATCGGCGCGAACAGCTGCGCGCGCACCCGGGCCAGGTCCTCGGCGGCCACCAGTTCGGACAACGGCTCGCCCAGCAGCGTGTGCTGGCCGTAGCCGAACTGCGCCGCCGCGCAGGCATTGGCGTACAGCACGTGCTCCTCGGACAGGATCACCACGCCATCGGGCAGCACCCGCACCAGTTCGCGGAACTGTTCTTCGCGCTCGCGCAGCAGGCGCCGCGACTGCTCGCGTTCGGTCACGTCCTGCAGCGTGCCCAGCACCCGCGGGCGCCCGGCGTCGTCGCTGCCGCTCTGGGCGCGCAGGTGCACCATCAGGGCGCGTCCATCCATCGCCAGCAGCGGCAGCAGCACATCGATCTGCACCGGTGCATTGCCCATGTCCTGCAGCAGTTGTTCGGCCAGCGCGGCGGTGGCCGGGTCGGCCGGCACCAGCAGTTCCTCGAAACGGTGCCAGCGGCGCGCCTCGGGCGGGCGCCGGCCGAGCAGCTGATAGACCTGGTTGGAATAGCGGCCCAGCCCGGTGGCCGGGTCCACTTCCCAGGCCCCGATGCGCGCCATCTCGTGCGCTTCCTCCACCCGCGCCAGGGCCTGGTCGCGGCGGCGCAGCGCCTGGTCCTCGCTGGTGCGGTCGATGGCGATCAGCAGCCGCGCGCGGTGCCCGGCGTAGTCGATCGCATTGCTGCGCATTTCCATGCGCCGGTGGCTGCCGTCCCGGAGCACCAGGTCGGCGGTGATCACGCACAGCTGTTCGGGCTGGGCGCGGATCTGCTCCAGCTTGGCGGCCAGTGCCGGGGTGTCGCCGCCGGGCCACAGCGCGGTGACCGGCATGGCCATGAATTCCTCGCGGCTCCAGCCGAACAGGCCGCTGGCGGCCGGGTTCACATCCAGGATCGCCAGCGATTCCAGGTCGTAGACTAGGATCGGCCCCGGGTTGCCTTGGAACATCTGCCGGTGGCGGGTTTCCGAATCTTCCAGCCGCGCATGGGTATGCAGCACGTGCTGGGCCAGCGGGCGCAGCAGCAGGTAGAGCAGGGCGGCGCTGGCCACCACGAAGAATGCGCCCTTGGCGGTCTGCCAGTGCGCGGCCATCTCGATGTCATCGGCCAGCAGCTGCACCGCCGCATCGCTGCACGCGATCCACGCCAGGGCCAGAACCAGGTAGGCCAGCACCACCCGCCGGCGATCGCGACGCAAGGCCTGGGCCAGCGGCAGTTCGGGCATGGACGGGGACGGCGGACCGGGCGGGGCGGCAGGCATGGGGCGGGGCGGGGACCGGAACGGGACGGGCGTTGTGCATCTTAGAGGCTGCGGTGGATTTTGGGGTGAGCGGTGCCGGGCGCTCAATAAACCGGTTGGTTTGCCGCTAACGATTGCGTTCCCGGCTGTCGGGTGCGCTATCGGAGTCATACCGCGTGGACCAAGGGATCATCGCCAGTCTGCTGCAGCACCCACTGGCATCGGCGCTGGTCATCCTCGACCACAGCGGGCGCCCGCTGGCAGCCAACCCGGCCGCGCGCGAGCATGGGTTGCCGGCGACCGTGGCGGCCTATGGCGCGCTGCTGGACGACCTGCGCCTGCTGGCCGCCGACGGCGGTGCGGTGCCCTGCCAGCTGCCCGGCGGCCCGCGTGGCCGCTTCGATGGCTGGCTGCGCGCGGTGCGCGCCGCCGATGGCCAGCTGCTGGCGTTCACCCTGAGCGTGCCCGAGCCGGTGGCCAGCTATGCCGGCAGCCGCTGGGAGCTGGCGCTGGACCACGCCGGCCACGGCCTGTGGGACTGGGACCTGCCCAGCGACGCGGTCACCCGCTCGCAACGCTGGGACGGGTTGCCGGCCGGTGCCGACCAGCAGGCGCCCGGCCAGGCCGGGGCGGCGTTGCTGGCGCCGATCCACGCCGATGACCGTCCCGCCGTGCGTGCCGCCCTGGATGCGCACCTGCGTGGCGATGGCCCGGTGTATACCGCCCAGTACCGGGTGCGCCATCCCGATGGCGACTGGCGCTGGGTGCTCGACCGCGGCCAGGTGGTGGCGCGCACCGCCGACGGCCAGCCGCTGCGCATGGTCGGCACGCATACCGATATCCAGGCGCAGAAGCAGATGGAGTCGTTGCTGCTGGAACAGCAGGTGCACCTGCGCGAAGCGCAGCGCATCGCCAGCATGGGCAGCTGGTCGTGGGACCCGCAACTGCGCCAGTTCTGGTGGTCGCCGGAGTTCCGCAGCCTGCTGGGGGTGGGCGATGCGCCGCTGACCGGCCGCCGGCACTGGCTGCGCCGGCTGGAGCCGCGTTCGCGCAGCCTGTTGCGCCATGCCTGGCGGCGCATGCTGCGCGACGGCAAGCCGGCCACCCTGCAGCTGGAGCTGCCCGGTCCGCGCGATGGCGCGCTGCACCTGCGGCTGTGGATGCAGCCGCTGCTGGGCGCCGACGGGCGCATCCAGCGTCTGCTCGGCCAGGTCCAGAACATCACCGAACAGCACCAGACCGATGCGCTGATCCGCTGGCGCACCGAGCTGCTCAATCGGGTCTCGGCGCTGGGCCGGATCGGTGGCTGCGAAATCGAGGTCGCTACCCGCCACATGCAGTGGACCGAGGAGTGCTACCGCATCCACGGTCTGCGCAAGGAGCCGATCAGCCTGGACCAGGCGCTGGCGCTGTATTCCGAGGATTCGCGCGCCGCCTTCGAAGCGGCCTTGCTGCGGATCGCCGAGGGCGGCCTGCCCGAGCAGCTGGACCTGTGCTTCTACCGCCAGACCGGGCAGCGCATCTGGGTACAGGTGCTGATCGAGCTGGACCGTCGCGACGGCCTGCCACCGCGCTTTGTGGTGCTGTTCCGTGACATCACCCGCGAGCGTGAAGCCAACGAACGTATTGAACTATTGGCCCATTACGATCTGCTCACCGGCCTGCCCAACCGCATGCTGCTGCGCGAGCAGACCGCCGAGGCGATCGAGGAAGCGCGTGACCGCGGTACCTCGCTGGCGATGCTGTTCATCGACCTGGACGGTTTCAAGACCATCAACGACACCTTCGGCCATGCCACCGGCGATGCACTGCTCAAGGCCGCTGCCTCGCGCCTGCACCAGAACCTGCGCAACGCCGACCTGTTCGGCCGCTTCAGCGGCGACGAGTTCATCGTGGTGCTGCGCGACCTGGCCGCCCCCGAAGACGCCGGCCACGTGGCCCGCAAGCTGATCGCCTCGCTGGCCGAGCCGCTGCACCGCGGGCAGACCACCTTGAAGGTGGGCGCCAGCGTCGGCATCGCCATGCTCGATGAAGGCCGCGGCGATTTCGAATCGCTGCTGCGCGCCGCCGATGCGGCCATGTACGCGGCCAAGGAAGCCGGGCGCAATACCTACCAGTACTACAGCCAGGACGCGTTGGCGCGCATCCAGCGCAAGCTGGAGATCGAGCACGCGCTGCTGGGCGCGATCGAGCGCGAAGAGTTCAGCCTGGCCTACCAGCCGCTGCTGGATGCCGCGCACGGCCAGCCGCCGGCGATCGAAGCATTGCTGCGCTGGCACCGGCCCGGCATCGGCTATTGCAGCCCGGCCGAGTTCATCCCGATCGCCGAGAAGTGCGGCGAAATCGTGCGCATCGGCGACTGGGTGCTGGCCGAGGCCTGCCGCCAGGCCGCCGCCTGGGATGCGGCTGGCCTGAAGTTCGACCGCGTGGCGGTCAATGTCTCGGCGGTACAGCTGCGGGACCGCGGCTTTGCCGAACGCGTGATCGACACCTGCCATGCGCACGGCTGGCCGCCGCAGCGGCTGGAACTGGAGTTGACCGAGTCGGCCCTGATCCGTGACACCGACTTGCTGCGGCATTGCTTCGACGTCCTCGAGCAGCATGGCGTCCCGCTGGCGGTGGACGACTTCGGCACCGGTTTCTCCAACCTGCATTACCTCAACCGGTTCCCGGTCGGCCGGCTGAAGATCGACCGCAGCTTCGTCCAGGGCATGCTGCACGACACCGGCACCGCCGAAGTCACCCAGGCCATCGTGCACCTGGGCCACGCGCTGGGCATGAAAGTGGTGGCCGAAGGGGTGGAGACCGAACAGGAGGAAGCCATGCTGCGTCGCCAGGGCTGCGACGAAATCCAGGGTTACCTGTATTCCCGCCCGCTCACCCCGCGCGACCTGGCGCAGTGGCTCAAGGCCGGTGGCGCCTGCATCGGCCCGCGTGAAAGCGTGGCGGCCGTCAGCCAGCTCAACTAACCGGGCGCAGGCGACAGCCGCCTTGGTAGGGTCGCATCCGGATCGACTGCACGTAGCATTGCCCGGCGCGACGAAGGCATGACCCAATCGAAGCCGGCTTCGATGATTTCCATGCCGTCACCGGGGTGCCACAGATGGTCGGCAGTCGATCCGGATGCGACCCTGCCAGGGCGTGGCGATGGCATGGTTCATCCCTTCGGCCTGGGTCACGGCTTCGCTGCGGCGATGGCGCGGTCATCGAGGATGGGGCAGGCGTTGAACTCGGCGAACCGTTGCAGCTCTTTGCCCAGTGCCGGCAGGAACGGGCCGCGTTGGAGCCTGGCGTCTTCCAGGTGCAGGCTCAGCACCTGCAGCCTGCGCTCGCTGCGGTGGGCCTTGCAGTCGATCCGGCCGACCAGCCGGTCGCCGTACAGGACCGGCAGGCAGAAGTAGCCATACCGCCGTTTGGCAGCCGGGACATAACACTCGATCCGGTAGTCGAACCCGAACAGCGCGCCCAGGCGCTCGCGATGGATCACCAGGTTGTCGAAGGGCGACAGGATCTTCACCGCCGATGCGCGCCGGGGCGGCGCCGCCTCCAGCACGGCGGTGTCCACATAGCCGGCCAGGCCGTGCGCATCGTTCAGTACGGCGATCTGCCCTGCATCGAGGCGTTCGTCGACCACCTCGCGCATCGCCTCGCGCAGGTCCTTGCCTGACCGCAGGTGCAGCAGTTGTTGCCGGGTAAACACCCCGTGCGCCCTGAGGGTGGTTTCAAACAGATGCGTGGCCTGCTCATACGGTGTCGGCACGCGCAGATCGATCCCGCCGGGCAGGCAGCGCGCGGTGAGGTCGTAGGACTTCTCCATGCCGTTGCGTTCGCAGACCATCAGATCGCCCTGCATGAACAGCGTCTCGAAGGCCTTCCTGCCCGGTCCCTGGTTCCACCAGCTGCCCTTGTCCTGGTCGCGCTGATCGAGATTGCGCAGGCGCATGGGACCGTCCCCGCGGATGCGGGCCAGGATTTCCTTCATCAAACGCGGCTCACCCTGGCGGAAATAGCGGCTTTGGCCGTTGCGGATCGATTCCATCTGCGGCAACGCATAGCGGTAGTCGCGCATCGGAAGATAGGCGGCGGCGTGGAACCAGTACTCGAATATCTCCCGCTCGCCGATCAGCTGGTTTAGGTGGGCCGGCGCGTAACCGGGCACCCGGTTCCACAGCACATGGTGGTGCGCCCGTTCCACCACCGACAGCGTATCGATCTGCACATAGCCCAGGTGGCAGATTGCCCGGTGCGTTGCCGATATGCCCTGGCCGAAGGCCGGTGGCGAGGTCAGGCCCTGCCGGTGCAGTGCCAGTTGTCTCAGGGCGGATGTCGTGGGCATGTCGGCGGGGTCTCTGGATGGATGGCGTTACCGGGTCAACAGCCGGCGTCGGTCATGCCTTCGACGCACGGTGCATTGCCATGTGCAGTCGATGGGAATGCGACCCTACCAGAGCGTGGGCCCGTCGCGCCTTTCTGCATTTCTTGTGATGACCGACGTTGGCGGCCGGCATCGATGTCGATGCAACTTCTCGTTAATCGATGGGCGCCGGTAGGGTCGCATCCGGATCGACTGCACGTAGCAGTGCCCGGCGCGAGGAAGGCATGACCCCCAGCCGAAGCCGGCTTCGATGGTTTCCATGCCGTTACCGGGGTGCCGCAGAAGGTCGGCAGTCGATCGGGATGCGACCCGACCAGGGCGCGGCTGTTGCGCGGCCCGGTAGGCGCGGGTTGCAGGCGCTCAATCGCGCCCGGTTGCCGCCGCTTCCAGCGCAGCGCCGCTCAAGCCAAGATCCCAGGCCAGCCCGGCCAGTGCCGGATCGAGGCCGTGGGGGAGGGAGGTGCTGATCGGCGCGCGCTCGGCGGCCAACTGCACCAGCTCGGATTGCGCCAGGGCTTCCAGTTGCGCCAGCAGCGCGCGCCCTTGCACTGGAGCGACGCAGGCGCTCTCGACGGCAGTCGGCTCGACGGCGGCGGCAGGGGCGGAAGAGACGGGGAGGGAGTTCAACAGCATCGGGTAATCATCTGCCGCCAGGGCGGGGTGCAAGCGCAACGGCCCCGGGGATACCGGGGCCGTTGCAGGGTGCCGGAACCGGCATGGGTCATCTGGATCAGAACAGCTCGACCGCACCGGCGGCCATGCTCTGCTGGGCCACGGCCTTGTGCGGCGGGCGTTCCCACTCGCTGCGCATGTCGCGCAGGCGGTTGCCGGTACGCTGCAGGGCCGTGGCCACTTCCTCGTCGAACACCCCGCCGTTGCGATGCAGCAGCTCCTGCAGCGCCACCGCTTCGCGGTTGATCGCGGTCAGCCGGTCCAGGTGGGTATGCACGCCGCCCAGGGCCTGGGTGGCGATGTCCTCGAACTGCAGGGCGCGCACCGCTTCGGCCACGCTGCCGTCGATGGCACGGGCGCATTCGGAGATTTCGCGCATGCCGTCGCCCAGCGAGGCATTGATCTGGGCCACGTTGTCCAGCATCTGCGCCGCTTCATGGCGCGCTTCGCGGGAACGGTCCATGTCGCGCGAGGCCATGTGCGACACCGTCTCGCGGACCTTGGCAATGGCGTCCTTGGAACTATGGGCCAGCTTCCGGATCTGCTCGTTGAAGGTGGTGGACCGCTCGGACAGGTTGCGCACCTCGTCGGCCACCACCGCAAAGCCGCGGCCGGCCTCACCGGCACGGGCCGCTTCGATGGCCGCGTTCAAGGCCAGCAGGTTGGTCTGGTCGGCAATCGACTTGACGTCCTCCAGCAGCGCGAAGATGCCATCCAGGTGCTGTGCCATCTGGTCGATGTGCTGCACGGTATTGCTGCTCTGGCCGCTGACCTGTTCCAGCGCCTCCACCAGCTGTTCCATGCGGTGGCTGGCGTGCTGGGCGAAGCGGGCCACGTCGACCCCGGCGCCGCCGTCTTCACCGGCACGGTCGACGATGCGGGCCAGTGCCTGGCTCTGCTGGCGGGACTTGCGGTTCATCGCCTCGAAGCTGCCGCCCAGGCCGCTGACGGCATGGCGGATCAGGTCACGGGCGCGTTCGACTTCGCCACGCGAGCCTTCGACTTCGTTGCCGACGAACGAGCGCAGTTCGGTCAGCAGCTGGTCTTGTTCACGCAGCATGCGGGCATGTTCGGGCGTTTGCTGGGTCTGGGCGCGGGCCGTCCACCAGGCAAATACCAGCCAGCTGAGCGTCATCGTGGTCAGAATCGCCCAACGCAGCGGCGCGGGCCATTCAAAGCCGATGGCGAAGGGAAGGAGCAGGGTCAGGACCAGGGGGGCGGCCAGACGGATGAAGATGCGTGAGTACATGGACGTTCTCGGGAAGTGCACGGTTGATGTATCGGCCGTACCCCCGTTTGCTTTAGTGCTGCACTGCACATTCGATCAGAAACCCTACGTTGCCCCGTACGCGGCGTAGAGCCACCCCATGGGTGGCTGCACGGCAGGGGCAGGTCGCACGCCCACGGATCAGCGCAGCTGGCGGTCCACCGCTTCGATCATCGCCTTGCGCGACAGCAGGAAATCCCAGTACTGCCCGCCGGTCTGGCGCCACAGCACCGCCGCGCGCACCGCCCCCAGCAACAGGGCGCGGATCTCGGCCACCACCCCGGCCTGGCCGAGGTAATGCGGGTTGCCCTGCACCATCACACGGGGCTTGAGATGGCTGATGGTGTCGGCATACAGCCCGCCGAGCGCGGCCAGCACGTCCGGGTGGGCGCTGTCGCCCAGTTCGTCGGCCTGGCGCTGGGCGCGGGCGATGCCCTGGCTGACCTGCTCGACCACCGCCCGTTCACGCACGAAGCGGCGTTCCAGCTGCAGCACCGCCAGCGCCAGCCGCGGCAGCGCGTCGTCCTGGCCCTGGTTGCGGAAATAGTTGTGCAGCAGGCGCAGGCCCGGGGCCACGTTGCCGGCATTGCCGAAGATGGCCTGGGGGCTGTCGGCGTCGATGCGCAATACGCTGTCGATCGCGGTACGCACCACGGCCGCCTCGGAATGGCCGGTTTCGGCGATGCGGCGCACCTGCTGCAGGGCCTGGGCGATGCCGGCCAGAGCAAGAACGCGGTCGTCGACGGAAAAACTCATGCAGCAGATACCTCGAAGGGGGAAGGGACGGTGCGCAGCCGCTGTTCCAGCGGCGCGTCGGTGGCGGCGATCACCGCGCCACCCAGGCAGACCTGATCGTCATACAACACCAGTGATTGACCGGGGGTGACGGCGCGCTGCGGGCGGGCGAAGCGCACCAGCAGGGTGCCGTCATCGCGCACCTCCACCGTGCACGGCTCGTCGGGCTGGCGGTAGCGGGTCTGGGCGGTGCAGCTGAAGCGGCGGGCGGGCGGGGCACCGGCAATCCAGTGGGCGGGTTCGGACTGCAGCTGGCTGGACAGCAGCCACGGGCTGTCGCGGTCCTGGTCCACGTACAGCACGTTGCTGGCCACATCCTTGCCCACCACGTACCACGGCGCGGCCGGGCGCCCCCGCACACCACCGATGTTCAGGCCCTCGCGCTGGCCCAGGGTGAAATAGAACACGCCCGGATGCTCGGCGATCAGCGCACCGTCCGGGTCGCGGATCTCCCCGGTCCTGGCCGGCAGGTAACGGCCGAGGAACTCGCGGAAATCGCGCTCGCCGATGAAGCAGATCCCGGTGGAATCCTTCTTGGCGTGGGTGGGCAGGCGCGCATCGCGGGCGATCCGGCGCAGGTCGTTCTTCTGCAGTTCGCCGATCGGGAACACGGTGGCGGCCAGCTGTTCCTGGCCCAGCTGGTGCAGGAAGTAGCTCTGGTCCTTGCCCTGGTCGACCCCGCGCAGCAGTGCCCAGCGCCCGTCCACCTTGGCAGTGCGGGCGTAGTGGCCGGTGGCGATGCGTTCGGCGCCCAGTTCGCGCGCCGCATCCAGGAAGTGCTTGAACTTGACCTCGCGGTTGCACAGCACGTCCGGGTTGGGCGTGCGCCCGGCGGCGTACTCGGCCAGGAAGTGCTCGAACACGCCCTGCCAGTACTCGCCGGAGAAATCGCGGAAGTGGAACGGGATGCCCAGCAGGCCGCAGACCGCCACCGCGTCGCGGCGGTCGTCCTCGGCACGGCAGTCGCCGCTGCCGTCGTCGGCCCAGTTCTGCATGAACAGCCCGGCGACCGGCTCGCCCTGCTGGACCAGCCGCCACGCCGCCACCGACGAATCCACGCCGCCGGAGACGCCGACCATGATCCGCGGGGTACTCATGCGGTCTCCTTGACGATGGCCAGTGGATGGCGCTGGCCGGCCAGGTAGTCGGCGACCACCTCCCAGACCAGGGGGCTGCGCAGGCGGGCGGCCTGCGCCTGCAGCTCGGCCGGGGTCAGCCACAGGGCCCGCAGGATGCCCGCATCCAGCGCCCGGGCCGGATCGTGCGCGGTCGGTTCGGCAGCAAAGGCGAAGCGCAGGAAGGGCGTGCCATCCGGTGCGGTCCACTGGTAGGCGCCGATGAAGGCGCTCAGGCGCACCTGCCAGCCGGTTTCCTCCAGGGTTTCGCGCACCGCCGCCGCGGCCAGGCTTTCGCCCGGCTCCAGGTGCCCGGCCGGCTGGTTGAGCACCTCCAGGCCGTCGATGCGCTCTTCCACCAGCAACAGGCGCCCGTCACCCACCACCACGGTGGCGACGGTGACATGGGGCGCCCAGCGCGGGTCCTGCACGGCATTCACCTCAGTACTCGTCGGTCTTGGTCAGTTCGTTTTCCATCGCATCGGCGGTACGCATGGCCGCATCGATGGCATCGCTCAGGGCCTCGGCACTGGCGCTGGCATCGACCTTGACCACGAACATGGCCAGCTGGTCCTGCTTGACCCAGGCGCCGAGCTTGGCGTCCTGCGAGTCTTCCAGCAGCCGGTTGGCCACCGCGGCGGGGAACTGCTTGCCCGGCGAGTTGTACCCCGGCGACCAGATCTCGCGCACCTTGTGGGTGCCGAACTCCTCCACCGACGAGCGCACGAACACCAGCTGGGTGCGGTCATCGCCGACGTCGAAGACCAGCTTGTAGTCGCCGTCCTCGTCGATCTCGTAGGGGTAGTCCAGCTTGTCCAGCACCCGGCCCACGGCCTTGTCGGCCTCGGCGGCATGGGCCCCGAACACGGTGGCGGTCAGCAGCAATGCGGTGGCGATCCTTTTCATGAAATCCCTGTGAATGTGTGGAACAACGGGTGGATTGTGAAGGGCGGCAGGGGGCAACGTCCAATCCCGCGGCCGGGGCTCTATAATGGGACGATGCCACGCCAGCCTTCCCAAGAACCCCACCACGACCACGGCGTCCTGCTCGAGCCGGCCCGCCCGGAGGTGGCGCCGCCGCCGTTCTACCAGGTCATGCTGTTGAACGACGACTACACCCCGATGGATTTCGTGGTGACCGTGCTGCAGCACTTTTTTGCCATGGACCTGGACAAGGCCACCCAGGTGATGCTGCACGTCCATACCCGTGGCCGCGGGGTGTGCGGGGTATTCACCCGCGAAGTGGCCGAATCCAAGGTTGCCCAGGTCAACGAATTCTCGCGCATGAACCAGCATCCGCTGTTGTGCACGATGGAAAAGACCAGCGGCTGACCCCGCGCCGATCGATCGATCGGCGCCCGGCCACCCGTACCGGCCCCTTGGGCTGGCCACGCCAGTGCCGCCACGGGGCCGGCTGCGGACGATCCGCACTGTTCCATCCATGCAGCGCCGCGGTGCCGACACGCCCGGGGATGGCCGTTGCATGCCTGCTCCTGCGTCTCCCCCTGCAACATGCCGGTGCCCGGGGCGCATGCCGCTGGGCCGCGCTTGCGGGCAACCACGACATTGCCATCACGTTCAAGCTGGCAATCGTGGGCTGAAGTTCGGGCATGATGGCGTTGCTGGGACCTCCCTGGCGTATCCAGGCGCGGCGGCCGGAGTGCCAACGCCGTCTGAACGCACCGCTCGGCCAGGGTGATGGAAATTGCATAGCTAGGCCGCATATTGTTCCTAACTGCCGCCGGAGTAGAACATGTTCAGCAAAGACCTCGAACACACCATCGGACAGTGCTACAAGCGCGCCCGTGAGGCCCGGCATGAATTCATGACGGTCGAACACCTGCTTTTGGCCCTGCTCGACAACCCGTCCGCCCAGGCCGTGCTCAAGGCCTGCGGCGCCGACGCCGAGCGCCTGCGCCAGGAACTGGAGCAGGCCATCGAGGCCTCGGTCTCGCGCCTAGCCGAAGACGACGGCCGCGACACCCAGCCCACCCTGGGCTTCCAGCGGGTGCTACAGCGCGCGGTGTACCACGTGCAGTCCTCGGGCAAGAAGGAGGTCACCGGCGCCAACGTGCTGGTCGCCATCTTCGGCGAAAAGGACTCCCACGCCGTCTATTACCTCAACCAGCAGGACGTGACCCGGCTGGATATCGTCAATTACCTGTCCCACGGCATCGCCAAGCTGGGCGAAGACGGCGAAGTGCCGCCGGCTGCCGAGGGCGAGGGTCGCGCCGAGGGCGCCGAAGGCGAGGGCAAGGGCGATGCGCTGGCCGAGTTCGCCAGCAACCTCAACGAAGCCGCGCGCAACGGCCGGATCGACCCGCTGGTGGGCCGCCGCGATGAAATCGAGCGCACCATCCAGGTGCTGTGCCGCCGCCGCAAGAACAACCCGCTGTACGTGGGCGAGGCCGGCGTGGGCAAGACCGCCATCGCCGAAGGCCTGGCCAAGCGCATCGTCGAAGGCTCGGTGCCCGAGGTGTTGGCCGATGCGGTGATCTATTCGCTGGACCTGGGCGCGCTGGTGGCCGGGACCAAATACCGCGGCGATTTCGAAAAGCGCCTCAAGGGCGTGCTCACCGCGCTGAAGAAGCTGCCCAACGCGGTGCTGTTCATCGACGAGATCCACACCATCATCGGCGCCGGTTCGGCCTCGGGCGGCACCATGGATGCCTCCAACCTGATCAAGCCGGCGCTGGCGTCGGGCGAGCTGCGCTGCATCGGCTCGACCACCTTCCAGGAATATCGCGGCATCTTCGAGAAGGACCGCGCGCTGGCGCGGCGCTTCCAGAAGATCGACATCGTCGAGCCGACCGTGGGCGAAACCTACGAAATCCTGCAGGGCCTCAAGCCCCGCTACGAGGCGCACCACGGCGTGACCTACGCCGATGACGCGCTGCAGGCGGCGGTGGACCTGTCGGTCAAGCACATCGGCGACCGCCTGCTGCCGGACAAGGCGATCGACGTGATCGACGAGGCCGGCGCACGCCAGCGGCTGCTGCCGGCAGGCGAGCGCAAGGAACTGATCGACATCGAGGAGATCGAGACCATCGTGGCCAAGATGGCGCGTATTCCGGCCAAGCAGGTCAGCGCCACCGACAAGGATGTGCTGCAGCACCTGGAGCGCAACCTGAAGATGGTGATCTTCGGCCAGGACCCGGCCATCGAGACCCTGTCCTCGGCGATCAAGCTGGCCCGCTCGGGCCTGGCCAACCCGGAAAAGCCGATCGGCAACTTCCTGTTCGCCGGCCCCACCGGCGTGGGCAAGACCGAGGTGACCAAGCAGCTGGCGCTGCAGCTGGGCATCGAGCTGGTCCGCTTCGACATGAGCGAGTACATGGAGCCGCATTCGATCAGCCGCCTGATCGGTGCGCCCCCGGGCTATGTGGGCTTCGACCAGGGTGGCCTGCTCACCGAGAAGATCGTCAAGACCCCGCACTGCGTGCTGCTGCTGGACGAGGTGGAAAAAGCCCACCCGGACATCTTCAACATCCTGCTGCAGGTCATGGACCGTGGCGTGCTCACCGACACCAACGGGCGCGAGGCCAACTTCAAGAACGTGGTGCTGGTGATGACCACCAATGCCGGCGCGGCCCAGGCCTCGCGGCGTTCGATCGGCTTCACCCGCCAGGACCATGCCACCGATGCGATGGAAATCCTGCGCAAGAGCTTCACCCCGGAATTCCGCAACCGCCTCGATGCGGTGGTGCAGTTCCAGCCGCTGGGCTTCGAGCACATCCTGCGCGTGGTCGACAAGTTCCTGATCGAACTGGAAATGCTGCTGCAGGAAAAGCACGTCAGCCTGTCGGCCACCCCGACCGCGCGCGACTGGCTGGCCCGCCACGGTTTCGACCCGCTGATGGGCGCCCGCCCGATGGCGCGGGTGATCCAGGACAAGGTCAAGCGCCCGCTGGCCGACGAGCTGCTGTTCGGCAAGCTGGTCAACGGCGGCCGGGTCAGCATCGATGTGCGCGACGACGAACTGTTCGTCGAAACGCAGGCCGAACCGGAGCGCCTGCTCCCGGCAACGGTGTAACGCACCCATCGCCGGCGGGTACCCCGCCGGCGACGTCGCGCCTCAGCACCGCGGACGGCGCCTCACCATCGACGAGGACGGTAGCTCACCACTGCCGCCGACGGTAGCTCACCACCGTTGGTGGTGAGGTGCTGGCCGAGGCATCACCACAACGCCCCCTCATGGGGG
This sequence comes from Stenotrophomonas sp. KH_029, assembly GCF_057839765.1. Classification (NCBI taxonomy): domain Bacteria; kingdom Pseudomonadati; phylum Pseudomonadota; class Gammaproteobacteria; order Lysobacterales; family Lysobacteraceae; genus Stenotrophomonas; species Stenotrophomonas sp. KH_029. The sequence goes on from NZ_CM174498.1 coordinate 2,047,657, forward strand.
CGTTGTGCTGCTCAGCGCCGCGCGCGGGCGCGGGTGGCGAACTGTTCTGCGGTGATCGGCTCCAGCGTGCTGACCACGCACTTCTGCGAGCTGGTGCGCAGGCTGCTGACGCCGCCGCCGCACAACTGGCCGTCGCGGCCGGGGGTGGCGAACGCCAGCTTCGACGAGCGCGCCGCGCTGCTGCAGCTGTCCTGGAAATGCACGATGTAGTGCTGGTCGGCATTGCGCAGCAGCACGTTTTCCGAAGCGCCGGCGCGCACGATCTGCTGGTCGGTCGACAGGCTCACGCACGACGCGGCCGCGTCGGTGGCCGCTTCGGCGGCGTGGGCGGTACCGGCAGCGCCGGCGATGGCCAGCAGGCTCAACAGGGACAGGGTCTTCATGGCAGGTCCGGGGGATCGCGATCCGGATTGGATCGACCGCCACAGTGGCGCCAGCGCGGCCGGGGCGAATCTGCAGCAAGGCAGCCTGACCGATGTCAGGGTGCACAGGGTCAGGGTGTCGCTTGGCAGGGGGTGGCCGGAAAATGGCGCGCACGCAAAAAGGCCAGCACCGGGCTGGCCTTCTGGCGGTGCTTCTGTTGGGAAGCGCCCCGAACCGCTTACTTCATGCGGTAGGTGATGCGACCCTTGGTCAGGTCGTAGGGCGTCATTTCGACCTTGACACGGTCGCCCGTCAGGATGCGGATGTAGTTCTTGCGCATGCGGCCGGAGATGTGGGCGATGATTTCATGCCCGTTTTCCAGTCGAACGCGGAAAGTGGTGTTAGGCAGCGTCTCGCTGACGGTGCCTTCGAACTCGATGGAGTCGTCTTTCGACATGTAGTCCTGTGCAGTTCTGTAAACGGCCGAGCTGGCCTTAAGAGCGGGCATTTTACGCGTGTCGGCCCCGCGATGCAAAGTTTGTGTTAATTGCCCTTGTTTAGCCGCCCTTCACGCCCGGCCGCCGGCCAGGCGATCCCAGAACGGTAACGCCGTTGGCCGAAACGGCCATGCCGGCCGCTCACCGAAGCGGTAGTGCCGGCCGCTGGCCGGCTTCCCGGCCATCTGTCATCGCGCCTCAATCCCCGCCGCTGGCCGGTTCCGCCCCGGCCAGCAGCGCCGCCGGCATCTCCCCGAACCGTTCGCACCAACTCCCCGCAGGCGCCTCCTGCCGTACCAGCGCATGCACCTGCTGCAGAAACTGCGCCCGCGGCCAATGCTCGGCGCCCATCCGCAGCAGGTGGTCGTTCTCCACCTGCGCATCGATCAGCGGCCAGCCCCACTGCGCCAGCCGCCGCGCCAGCCCGGCCAGGGCCACCTTGGAGCCGCCGCTGGCCGCGCTGAACATGCTTTCGCCGAAGAACATCCGCCCGATCGCCACCCCGTAGATGCCACCCACCAGCGCGTCACCGTCGAACACCTCCACCGAATGCGCATGGCCGAGCCGATGCAGCTGCCCATAGGCCTGGCGCATCTGCGTGGTGATCCAGGTGCCGTCCTGGCCCGGTCGCGGACTGGCCGCGCAGGCGGCGATCACCGCCTCGAAACAGGTATCGGCGCGCAGCGTCCAGGCACTGCCGCGCAGGCTGCGCCGGAACCGTGCCGACAGATGCACGCCTTCGGTGCGGAACACCATGCGCGGGTCCGGTGACCACCACAGCAGCGGTTGGCCGGCCGAGAACCAGGGGAATACACCGCCGGCATAGGCATTGAGCAGGCGCACCGGCGACAGGTCGCCGCCGATCGCCAGCAGCCCATCGGGCTCGCGCAACGCGGTGTCTGCCGGCGGGAAGGGCGCATCGGGGCGCGGGTCCAGGCGCCACGGGCGGGCGGCGTGGCTCATTCGCCTTCGGCCTTGAACGGGCTGTGCGCAGCCAGGGTCTGCGCATAGCGCGCCACGTCCTCGCGTTCCTGCCCGCACCAGCCGGCCAGGGCGCCGGCAAAGTCCGGTGCGGCAATCCAGTGGCGGCTGCGCACGGTCTGCGGCAGGAAGCCGCGCGCCAGCTTGTGCTCGCCCTGCGCGCCGGGCTCGAAGCGCGCCACGCCTTCGCGCAGGCAGTATTCGATGCCCTGGTAGTAGCAGGTCTCAAAGTGCAGGCCGGGCAGGGTGGCCCCACCCCAGTAACGGCCGTACAGCGTGTCGACGCCGCGCAGGCACAGCGCCCCGGCTACCGGCAGGCCGTCCTGCTCGGCCAGGAAGATCACCAGTTGGCGCGGCAGCGATTGGGCCAGGTGGCGCAGGAACGGCAGGGTCAGCGCCGGCGAGTTGCCGTACTCGGCGAAGGTCTGCAGGTAGAAGCCGTGCATGGCCTGCAGGTCGCCCGCGCTGGCCTCATCGCCATGCACGATCCGGTAGGTGACGCCACTGCGTGCCAGCTTGCTGCGTTCCTGGCGGATGTTCTTGCGGTGCTTGTGGTTCATCGCCGCCAGGAAATCGTCGAAGCAATACCAATTCCCGGGGTTGTGCCACTGGAACTGGATGTCCTGGCGCAGCAGCCAGTCCGGCCCGAACGCGGCGTCCTCGGCGTCGGTATGGAAATTGATGTGGGCCGAGGACCAGCCCATCCGGTCGACCTCGTTCCGGAGCGCCTCCAGCAGCGCGGCGCGGTCGGTATCGCCGCGTGCCAGCAGGCGCGGCCCGGTCACCGGCGAGTACGGCACCGCGCCCAGCCACTTGGGGTAGTAGTCCCGCCCGTGCCGCGCATAGGCATTGGCCCAGGCGTGGTCGAACACGAACTCGCCGTGCGAGTTGTCCTTCAGGTAGCCCGGGATCGCCGCGATCAGGCTGTCGCCGTCCCACAGGGTGAAGTGACGCGGCCGCCAGCCCCATTCCGGGCGCAGGCAGCCATGTTCTTCCAGCCCGGCCAGGAAGGCGTGGCAGACGAGCGGATTGTCGCCGTCGTGCAGGGCATCCCAGGCGGCGGCCGGGAGGTCGGACAGGCGGTGCAGGAAGCGTGTATCGGGCATGGAGGAAGGATAGGGCAGAGCGATGGGTTGTGGGGGTGTTTAGGGTGGGGCTATGCCTTTGGGGTTAGCGATTGAAACGCCGTTCGGCAGGCCGCCGTATTTGGGCGATAGCGCAGCGTTTGGCGCTATTGCGCGCGGCAGGCTGGAGGCGATTCACCAAGACGCTTTCCACTCTCTCCGAAGGAAACGATCATGGAAACTCTTATTCACTTTCATTGGCGACGGTTTGGCCTGGCCTTGCTGGTTCTTTGCGGCTGCCTTTCCCACGGGGCAGCTGCGCGCCAGGGTGTGCCATCAGGTGGTGTCGGGAGCGATGCGGCGCTGGATCTGCTTCTCACCCGCGAGGCGCAGCGTCTTCTTGACCTAGACCGGATGGAGCAATCGCTGCCGACGAATGTGACCGTCACGGCCCGGGCGGATATCGCAGGCAAACACCTCATCATCGATTTTGGCCCGGGATTCCTGCCCGCTGAAGACGATGGCTCCACCGAGGAGGTCGTGCAGGACATCCGTGGTTCGGTTCGGTATTACATGGAGCGGGCTGTCCTCGAGGAAGTGCAGGTTGAGATCTTGTATGAGGGGCTGCCGCTCCATCACCACTTCCCTTTGCCGAGGCAGGGTGCGGCTAGGGCGCGTCTCGCTGTGCCTGGTGCCGTGTTGGTTTCGGCAAGTCACGGTTGGATCCGCGTCTTCCCGTCCGGTGCCTGGGAGCTGCAAAGGCCGTTGGCACACGGAATTCGGGAGGATCTCATCACGCCGGGATTTGCTGGTGACCTGCAGCGACTATTGCAGGATCGAAGTTCCGCAGTGGTATATCGGGCTCGGCGGGGTGACCAGGAAGCCCACCCTGAATCACTGCACCCTTGGGCGCAGATGTCATCGCGTTATCACCTCAAGAGCCTGCTTCCTGAGCGTACTGACATCTGGAGCCATTTCGCCAACAGTACCGCACGCAATCGCGAGGTTAAGGATGACATTCGGGCGAGGCCGTACTACGCAAATTACCTCGGTGTTGAAGGAATGATCAGCGTTCATACCAATGGAAGCAGAAATCAGGAGTTGCGTGGGGCGGAGGTTTACTACCACCCGACCAAGCCTGGAGACCGGGAGTTGGCATCCATGGCGCTGTGTTACATGAAGGAGTTGATCACTAGCCATGCTGGGTATGAAGATTTCCCGGTTCGTACGGCGGCATCAGCGGCAGATCATGGTGAAAACGGATTTGCTGAGATGCCATCCATGCTTGTTGAGGTGGCCTATCATTCGAACGCACTGGACGCTGCCGCCCTGCAGGACCCCGTCTTCCGCGCTGCCTCAATGAAAGGCGTTGAAAAAGGCTACCGCCTGTTCCACGAAGGCAAGGACTGCAAGCCGCTCAAGGGCGAGGCTATCGAGAACGTCAGCATGTCCCAGGGCAGCGTGCGCGAGATCGACGTGCCGTTCGAGGGCTACCCGCAGTACCCGTTGCGTATCGTGACCCGCAATGTGGGGTGCCCGCCGGGCTGGGTGTGCCGGGACAATGAAGTCACCGTGGATGCGCCCCAGCCCATCCCGCTCAAGATCGCGCTGGCCTGCAACAACGTCGGTTCGGCGCCGCTGTTCTGGGAGACCTCGCTGGTTGACGATGACTGGGTCAAATCGGTGCCGGTCCGGCATCGGCAGCAGTGCATCCGTAGTTCGTAGGCCGGGTTGACACGGGATGGCTGCGCCACCGCTGGCTCAGTATTCGGGTAGCCGCGTTTGATGCTTTGTTGGCTGGGAGTGAGCATGAAGACATTCTGTCGTTGGCGGTGGGCTGCGCTGATGCTGCTGGTGGTTGGCAGCGGGACCTCGTGGGCGACGGTCGCGCAACAACGGTCGGCAGGGTCTGTCGTAGAGAGCGATACGGGGCTGGATCTGCTGCTTACGCGCGAAGCGCAGCGAATACTGGATGCCGATCGGCTCAAGCGATCCAAGCCGCCGAACGTAACCGTCAAGGCGAGGGCGGACATCGCCGGAGATCGGGTGATCATTGACTTCGGGTCAGGGTTTTTGCCGGCGCAGGATGACAGCTCGACGGAGGAAATTGAGCAGTACATCAGCAACAGCCTGCGCGTCTATGCTGAAAAGGCGGGCCTTCACGAGGTGCAGGTGGATGTTTTGTATGAAGGGCTTCCGTTTGAGCATTACTTTCCAGGGCCATACTCCCGGGAGGGCGGTGGAGCTGCGGACAAAAATGAAGCTGGGTCACGCCACTATGCGTCGCAGCTGCCAGGCTTGAGCTGCCATGGCACCACATAGCCCACACCACCAACAAAAAGACCGGCGCACTGCGCCGGCCTTCCGTTGCTACTGCGCCGGTGCTGCCCGGCCTCAGCCCAACGCGCCCTTGGCGTCCAGGTAACGCTCGGCGTCCAGCGCGGCCATGCAGCCAAAACCGGCCGAGGTGATGGCCTGGCGGTAGTGCTGGTCGGCCACGTCGCCGGCGGCGAACACGCCTTCCACCGAGGTCTGGGTGGCGTTGCCGCCCAGGCCCGAACGGATGTCCAGGTAGCCGTTGTTCATGCTCAGCTGGCCATCGAACAGGCTGGTGTTGGGGTGGTGGCCGATCGCCACGAAGAAGCCGTGCGCCTCGATGTCGCGGGTGCTGCCATCCAGGGTGGACTTCACCCGCACCCCGGTGACGCCGGCGTCATTGCCCAGCACTTCGTCCACCTGATGGTGCCAGACGGTCTCGATCTTGCCGGCGGCGACCTTGGCGAACAGTTTGTCCTGCATGATCTTTTCCGCCTTGAGGGTGTCGCGGCGGTGCACCAGGTAGACCTTGCGGGCGATGTTGGACAGGTACAGCGCCTCTTCCACGGCGGTGTTGCCGCCGCCGACCACGACCACGTCCTGGTCACGGTAGAAGAAGCCGTCGCAGGTGGCGCAGGCCGACACGCCGCGGCCCTTGAAGGTTTCCTCGGACGCAATGCCCAGGTACTTGGCGGTGGCGCCGGTGGCGATGATCAGCGCGTCGCAGGTGTACTCGGCGCTGTCGCCGGTCAGCCGGAACGGGCGCTGGGACAGGTCGGCGGTGTGGATGTGGTCGAAGATCACCTCGGTCTCGAAGCGTTCGGCGTGGGCCTGCATGCGGCTCATCAGGTCCGGGCCCATCAGCCCATGCGCGTCGCCGGGCCAGTTGTCCACCTCGGTGGTGGTCATCAGCTGGCCACCCTGCTGCAGACCGGTGATCACCACCGGCTTGAGGTTGGCGCGGGCGGCGTAGACCGCGGCGGTCCAGCCGGCCGGGCCGGAGCCGAGGATGACGAGCTTCTGGTGGCGGGAGGGCAGGGAATGGCTCATGTAGACTCGCGTTAAGGTGATGGGGCGGGGCGCCGGCGGTGATTGCACGGCGTCCAAGGCAGGTCATAGAGTGGCGGCAGGGGCGGGGCGATTCAAGGCGGCCGGTGGAACGCCGCAGCCCAGCCGGCGCGCGACCGGGTCCGGTGCCGGGGTTTTGGCGTGGCCGCGCCGGGAAGCTGTACCGACTGACAGCCGGTACCTACCCCCGGTGGCGGTTGGTCGTTTATTATCAAGCACTAACAGTGCATTCCCAAGGTGTGGTCTAAGGTGGCGAAGCAGCTCCCGGAACGATCCAAGTCCCCCGACAGCAAGCCGGCCTCGCGCAAGGCCGCGCCCGCGCCTGCGCCCGCCGACAACCCGCGGCGGCAACGGCTGTGGCGCGACCTGGGCCTGATCGCCATCGCCCCGGCGCTGCTGTACCTGGTGGCCAGCCTGTTCACCTATTCGGCCTCCGATCCGGGCTGGTCGCATACCGGCAGCGTGGTCGCGCCGGTCCACAACATGGGCGGCCGCGTGGGCGCCTGGGTGGCCGACGTGCTGCTGCAGCTGTTCGGCTATGTCGCCTTCGTCCTGCCGATCGTGCTCGGTGCGTTGGCCTGGATCGCCATGTTCGGGCTCAAGCGCGAGAGCAAGGGCGAACATGACCTGGACCCGGCGCTGCGGCTGGTCGGCCTGGTCGGCTTCCTGATTGCCGGCACCGGCTTCCTGCACGTGCGCCTGTTCACCGGCGATGTCGCCCATGCCGGCGGCATCCTCGGCCGGCTGGTCGGCAATTCGCTCAGTGCCGGCTTCGGCGCGCTGGGCGCCAACCTGTTCGTGCTGGTGCTGCTGCTGGCCTCGATCACCCTGGCCACCGGCATCTCCTGGTTCGTGGTGATGGAAAAGATCGGCCGCTGGGTGCTGGCGTTGCAGCCGATGCTCAACAAGAAGAAGGAACAGGCCACCGAATGGCAGCAGACCCGCGCCATGCGCGAGGAGCGCCAGGAAGTGCGCAAGGTCGATGCCGAGGTGCGCGCCAAGCGCGAGCCGGTCAAGATCGAGCCGCGCCCCGAGCCGGTGCTGGAAAAGAGCGACCGCGCCAAGCGCGAGACCCAGATCCCGATGTTCCGCGGGGTCAATGGCGATGGCTCGGACCTGCCGCCGCTGGCGCTGCTGGACGACCCCAAGCCGCAGCCCAAGGGCTATGACGAGGAGACCCTGGAAACGCTGTCGCGGCAGATCGAGTTCAAGCTCAAGGACTTCCGCATCGAGGCCCAGGTGGTGGGTGCCTATCCGGGCCCGGTGATCACCCGCTTCGAGATCGAGCCGGCGCCGGGCATCAAGGTCAGCCAGATCAGCTCGCTGGACAAGGACATCGCGCGTGGGTTGTCGGTCAAGTCGGTGCGCGTGGTCGACGTGATCCCGGGCAAGTCGGTGGTGGGCCTGGAAATCCCCAACGTCACCCGCGAGATGATCTACCTGTCCGAACTGCTGCGCTCCAAGGAGTACGACAAGTCGGCCAGCCCGCTGACCCTGGCGCTGGGCAAGGACATCGCCGGCCGCCCGACCGTGGCCGACCTGGCGCGCATGCCGCACCTGCTGGTGGCCGGTACCACCGGCTCGGGCAAGTCGGTGGCGGTCAACGCGATGGTGCTCAGCCTGCTCTACAAGGCCTCGCCGAAAGACCTGCGGATGCTGATGATCGACCCGAAGATGCTCGAGCTGAGCGTCTACCAGGGCATCCCGCACCTGCTGGCGCCGGTGGTCACCGACATGAAGGAAGCCGCCAACGGCCTGCGCTGGTGCGTGGCCGAAATGGAGCGGCGCTACAAGCTGATGAGCGCGGTGGGCGTGCGCAACCTGGCCGGCTTCAACAAGAAGGTCAAGGACGCCGAGGACGCCGGCCAGCCGATGATGGACCCGCTGTTCAAGCCCAACCCGGAGCTGGGCGAGGCGCCGCGCCCGCTGGAGACGTTGCCGTTCATCGTGATCTTCATCGACGAATTCGCCGACATGATGATGATCGTCGGCAAGAAGGTCGAAGAACTGATCGCGCGCCTGGCGCAGAAGGCGCGTGCGGCCGGCATCCACCTGATCCTGGCCACCCAGCGCCCGTCGGTGGATGTGATCACCGGCCTGATCAAGGCCAACATCCCCACCCGCATCGGCTTCCAGGTCAGCTCCAAGATCGATTCGCGCACCATCCTGGACCAGTCCGGCGCCGAAACCCTGCTCGGCCACGGCGACATGCTGTACCTGCCGCCGGGCACCGCGCTGCCCGACCGCGTGCACGGTGCGTTCGTGTCCGACGAGGAAGTGCACCGGGTGGTCGAACACCTCAAGGCCAGCGGCCCGGCCGACTACATCAGCGGCGTGCTCGATGAAGTGCAGATGATGGGCGATGGCGTGGTGGTGGGCGCCGGCGGCCTGCCCGAGGCCAGCGGCGGCGGTGGCGATGAGTCCGACCCGCTGTACGACGAGGCCCTGCGCATCGTCACCGAAACCCGCCGCGCCTCGATCTCCGGGGTGCAGCGCCGCCTGAAGATCGGCTACAACCGTGCCGCGCGCCTGATCGAGGCGATGGAAATGGCCGGGGTGGTCAGCCCGCCCGAACACAACGGCGACCGCAGCGTGCTGGCGCCACCCCCGCCGAAATAACCACGCCGCTGCGATGAACGCACCGGCGTGCGCCCGGCACTGACCGCGCATGCCGCTGCCCGGCCGCGTACCAAGGAACCTGCAATGAAGCCGATGGTCTGGATGATGTGGGGCGGGCTGGCGTTCGCGCCGGCCCTGGCATTGGCCGCTGCCGCGCCACCACCGGCGGCCGCGCCACCGGCTCCGGTCGCCCCGGCCGCGCCTGCGCCGGCCAGCGAGGCCCAGGCCAGCAACAACTACAGTTTCGTGCGCTACCGCGCCGACTACGTGGTGCGCCCCGATGCCGGCAACGTGCAGACCGAAGAGTATGAAATCCTGCTCAAGACCAAGGCGGCGGTCGAGCAGTTCAGCCAGGTGCGGCTGAGCTACAGCGAAAAGATGGAAACCCTGGACGTGCTGGCCGCCTACACGCTGACCGCCGATGGCCAGCGCCGCGACGTGCCGGCCGACCGCATCTACACCCAGGAAAGCTATTCCAGCGCGGCCGCGGCGATGTATGCCGACCGCAAGGTGCGGGTGGTGGTATTCCCCAACCTGGCGCCGGGCACGCGGGTGGTCTACCGGACCCGGCGCACCCAGACCACGCCGTATTTCCCGGGCTATTTCGGGCTGTGGGAAACCTTCAGCGTGTTCACCCAGTACGACGATGCGCAGGTCACCCTGAGCGCCCCGGCCAGCCTGCCGATGCACGTGCAGCAGCGCGGTGTGCAGGGCAGCGACCAGCCGCGGATCCGTGGTGGGCAGGCGCAGTGGGAATGGCGCTACCGGCGCACCGATCCGCTGCAGGCGCAGAACTGGTCGGCCGCGGCCTGGGAATTCAGCCCGACCATCATGGCCAGCACCTACCGCGACTGGGCGCAGGTAGGCCAGGCCTACCAGCTCAAGGGCGGGCAGGCGGCCAAGGTCACCCCCGGCATCCAGGCCCTGGCCGACCAGCTCACCGCCGGCATCGTCGACCGCCGCCAACAGGCTGCGGTGTTGTACCGCTGGGTGTCGCAGAACATCCGCTACGTGGCGGTGTACCTGGGCAACGGCGGGCTGGAGCCCAACCCGGCGCAGAGCATCCTGGACAACCACTATGGCGACTGCAAGGACCACGTGGTGATCCTGGAGGCGCTGCTGGCCGCGCGCGGCATCGACAGCACGCCGGTGCTGATCGGCGCCGGCGGCGGGCCGAGCCTGCCGGCGATCCCGCTGCTGGGCCGCTTCAACCATGCCATCACCTATGTGCCCGAGTTCGACCTGTACCTGGATTCGACCAGCGCCTATGCACGCTTCGGCCAGCTGCCCGACGGTGACCTGGGCGCGCCGGTGTTGCATACCCGCCAGGCCGTGCTGGCGCGCACCCCGGACAACGATGCCAGCCGCAATGGCGCCGGGCTGGAGGTCGGTTTCCAGTTCGATGCGGCCGGCAACCTGTCCGGGCAGACCGTGCTGCAGCCTGGCGAGGTCGGCGAGATTGGAATGCGCGGCTCCTTTGCCCGGCTCAACGCGCAGAACCGCGCGCGGGTGGAGGAATCGATCATGGCCTCCTCCGGCTTCGATGGCAGCGGCACGCTGACCCTGCTCGGCGACCCGCAGGACCTGACCCGGCCGTTCAATTACCGCTACGACTTCCACGCCAGCGACTACGTCGATTTCGGCGTGGTCGGCGGCATGCTGCTGCCCGACGCGCCCGGCGGCGAATCGTTCCGCGACATCTACGCCACCGCCTCGGCGCCGGACAACGCCACCCCGTTCTACTGCAACGACAGCCTGCGCGAGGAAACCTACCGGTTGGCGTTCCCGGCCGGGGTGCCGATCGTGGCGATCCCGCGCAGCCAGCGGTTCCAGAATGCTGCCGGCGAATACCGCCTGGACTGGAGCCGGCAGGGGCAGACCATCGTTGCCCGCCATCGCCTGCACCAGCGCGCGGTGCGCGGCCCGCAGGCGCTGTGCCAGCCGCAGGACTACGCCGCGTTCCGTGCGTTGTACCAGCAGGTGCGGCGCGGCTTCCGCGGCCAGGTGGTGTACGGCGACCTGGGCAGCGTCCAGGCCGGCCCGTAGCCGGCAGGGCGGGCTATGTCGCCGGCGCAGCGGGGCGGTGCATACTAGTCCTGATCGCCCATTCAGCTTGGCAGGGGCACACTGCCTTCCATCCTTCTCTTTCGTCTGGATACCCGCATGCACACCTCCTTCCGCCGCTATCTGGTCGCCGCCACCCTGGTCGTGGCCAGCGTCGGTTCGGCCTCGGCCTGGGCCGGCGCCCGCGATGAGCTCAACCGGTTCACCCAGGGCCTGAAGGGCCTGGACGGGCAGTTCAGCCAGCAGGTGTTCGACAGCAAGGGCAAGATCAAGGAAACCACCAGCGGCCGGGTCGCGCTGTCGGCGCCGCGGCTGTTCCGTTGGGAATACCTCAAGCCGCACGAGCAGCTGATCGTGGCCGATGGCAAGAAGGTGTGGGTGTACGAGCCGGACCTGGAGCAGGCCACGGTGCGTGCGCAGGGCGCCCAGGAACAGAACAGCCCGCTGACCGCGCTGATCAACCCGGCGCTGCTGGACAAACAATACGACGTCAGCCAGGAAGCGGCCGCGCGCGATGGCCTGCAGTGGCTGTCGCTGACCCCCAAGCGCGAGACCGACACCGCTTTCCAGTACGCCGCGCTGGGCTTCAACGCCCAGGGCCTGGCCCGGATGGAAGTAGTGGACGCGGTGGGCCAGCGCACGGTGATCAGCTTCACCGGCTGGAAGCGCAACCCGGCCTTTGCCGCCGGCACCTTCAGCTTCGCCGCGCCCAAGGGTACGGACGTCATCGGCGAATAAGGCCGAGGTCCTGCTGTTGCCGGGCCTTGCCCGGCGGTGGCTGGTGCCCCGTTCAGGTAGTGCCAGCCGCTGGCCGGATGCTTTTGGTGCTGTTTCCGCTTCGCGGTTTTAACGTCAACAGCGTTTCGTGCCCCTCCGGGGCGCGAGTCACTTTCTTGCTCGTGCAAGAAAGTAACCAAAGAACACGCCCCCGTCCGCGATCCGTCGGGCTGCGCCCGTCGGTTCCCTGCGCTTCTCGCGTCATCGGGGGGCGGCGCGGAACTCGCTGCGCTCAGACACCCGCGCCTCTTCGCCCCCGCTGCCGCTGCGATGCTCGGCTCGCTCCAAGGGGGGAGTGGATAAAAATCAAAGGCAAAGGCAAAGGCAAAGGCCAGCAGCAACGGCAAGCAGGAGCGACGGCGCGGCCGTCGCGGTAGAATGGCCCGGTGGCCAGAAACCGAACGACATTCAACGGGCCCGATCTGCTGAGCGTGGATCGGGACAACATGCGTCCGCTCGCCGAGCGCATGCGCCCGCAGACCCTGGACGAGATGGTCGGGCAGAAACGCCTGCTCGCGCCAGGCAGCGCGCTGCGCCGCGCGGTCGAATCCGGGCATGTGCATTCGATGATCCTGTGGGGCCCGCCGGGCTGCGGCAAGACCACCCTGTCGCTGCTGCTGGCCCACTATGCCGATGCCGAATTCCGCGCGATCTCGGCGGTGCTGTCCGGCCTGCCCGAGGTGCGCCAGGTGCTGGCCGAGGCCGCGCAACGCTTCGCCGAAGGACGGCGCACGGTACTGTTCGTCGACGAAGTGCACCGTTTCAACAAGGCCCAGCAGGATGCGTTCTTGCCGCATATCGAGCGCGGCACCATCGTGTTCGTCGGCGCCACCACCGAAAACCCCTCGTTTGAACTGAACTCGGCGCTGCTCTCGCGCTGCCGCGTGCATGTGCTCGAATCGGTATCGCCGGCCGATATCGTCGAGGCGCTGCAGCGCGCACTGGACGATGTGCCGCGCGGGTTGGGCGGGGAGGGGCTGCAGGTGGCGCCCGAGTCGCTGCTGGAGATTGCCACCGCCGCCGACGGCGATGTGCGCCGCGGCCTGACCCTGCTGGAGATCGCCGCCGAACTGGCCGGCGGTGACGGCGGCCGGATCAGTCCGGAGATGCTGGTACAGGTGCTGGCCGATCGTACCCGCCGCTTCGACAAGGGCGGCGAACAGTTCTATGACCAGATCTCGGCCCTGCACAAGTCCGTGCGCAGCTCCAACCCCGATGCCGCGCTGTACTGGCTGACCCGGATGCTCGACGGCGGCTGCGATCCGTCCTACCTGGCACGGCGCCTGACCCGCATGGCGATCGAGGACATCGGCCTGGCCGACCCGCGCGCCCAGTCGATGGCGCTGGAGGCCTGGGACATCTATGAGCGGCTGGGCAGCCCGGAAGGCGAGCTGGCGTTCGCGCAGCTGGTGCTGTACCTGGCCAGCACCGCCAAGTCCAATGCCGGCTACGCCGCCTTCAATCTGGCCAAGGCGGAAGTGCGGGAAACCGGCACCCAGGAGGTGTCGCTGCACCTGCGCAACGCGCCGACCAAGCTGATGAAGGAACTGGGCTACGGCAAGGCCTACCAGTACGACCACGACGCCGACGGCGGTATCGCGCTGGACCAGACCGGCTTCCCCGATGCGATGGGCGAGCGGGTGTACTACCAGCCGGTGGCGCGCGGACTGGAGATCAAGTTGAAGGAGAAGCTCGACCGCCTGCGTGCGGCCCGGGCGCAGGCCCGCGCCGACAAGGACGGCGGTGATGGCTGATGTCGCGCTGTGGTGGCAGCAGCTGGGGCTGGTGATGGCCGGTGGCGCGCTGGGCGCGGCACTGCGCTTCATGGTCGGCGATGCGCTGCTGCGCCAGTTCGGCAATGGTTTCCCCTGGGGCACGCTGACGGTGAATCTGGTCGGCGCCTTTGCCGCCGGTTACGTGATGGTCTGGCTGCAGGGCCGTGGCAGCGCGGCGGTGTATTGGCGCGCGTTCCTGCTGGTGGGCATCCTCGGCGGCCTGACCACGTTCTCCTCGATGATGCTGGAGACGCTGCTGCTGGCGCGCAGCGATCGCGGCCTGATGTTGCCGCTGTACCTGGGCATCAGCCTGGCCGGCGGCATGGTGCTGGTCTGGGCCGGCGCGCGGCTGGCCGACGCCTGGCGCTGAGGGCAGGGCGCCAGGGTTGGCCGACATCGTCGACCAGGGCGACGAAGGCATGACCCACCGGTAGGGTCGCATCCCCGATCGACTGCCGACCTTGCTGATCGGTGCGGCGAAGGCATGACACCGTCCGAAACACGGGCTCCGTTCGAGGTCATGCCTCCGACAGCCGATCACCGCTACGGGCAGTCGATTGGCATGCGACCCTACCGGGTATGCGGCTACTGCCATGCAGTCCCGGCGTGATCCGAGGATGTCGAAGGCATGACCTGCTGGTAGGGTCGCATCCCGGATCGACTGCCGACCCTGCCGATCGGTGCGGCGAAGGCAGGACACCATCCGAAGCGCAGGCTTCGTTCGAGGTCATGCCTCCGACAGCCGATCACCGCTACGAGCAGTCGATTGGCATGCGACCCTACCGACGGCCGATCGCCGCTGTGGGCAGTCGATCCCGGATGCGACCCTGCCAATGGCCGGCATGCTCCGGCCCGAACCACACGCTGCATCACACGCACGCAGCGTGCAGATAAATGTCGAAAACGCTGGATTAAAGTGATGTCTCACGATATCGTGCGCGCCCCCGTTCGCATCTTCGTCCGTCATGCGCGATGAACAAGACCCCGGCACCCTGGAACTGACGCTGCCGCGCAAGCGCGGCCGTCCGCCCACGTTCGGTTATGCGATGACCGATGCACAACGTGCGGCGCGCTACCGCGCGCGCCGGGCTGGGCAGGCCGACCACGCCGATGTGCGCAGCTGCAGCGACATGGTGCTGCTGGACAAGATCCGTGCGGCGATCAGCAGCAAGGATCCGGAGTTGACCGGGTTCCTGGTGCACGTGCTGTGGCAGCGCTACCCCCTGCAGCTCAAGTAGCCGCGCCTGCGCTGCCCGGCTCAGGCCATCGCGTCGGTGTCCAGCGCGGCGATCACCTGTTCCAGGTGCCGCAGCAGGCGGTCGATTTCGCGCCGGTCCACCGCGATTTCCACGTCCAGTGCATACAGGTCGCCGGCCACTTCGGCCGCTGCCGGCAGGCCGAGGAGCTGCAGCACCCCGGCCAGGCGGTGCGCGTGGTATTGCAGCTGGCCGGCATCGCGTGCGCGGGCGGCCCGTTGCAGGGCCTGGTGTTCCTCCAGCAGTGAGCGGTGGAACTGCGGCCGGGCCGGATCCTGGCTCGGCAGTGCCGGCGCGGCGGCGCCAGCGGCGGCCGGCAGCCCCAGCGCCTTCAGCAGTTCGGCGGTGTCCAGCGGCTTGCACAGGATCGCGTCCATCCCGCTTTGCTGGCAACGTTCGATGTGGCCGGGCGAATGCGCGGCCGACAACGCCACCAGGGTGGCCGGCATGCGCTGGCGCTGCTGTTCCATCCTGCGCAGCGATACGGCCAGGTGGTAGCCGCTCATGTCGGCCAGGCTGCAGTCCAGCAGCACGATCGCACTGGGTTCGGCGGCCTGCGCGCGCAACGCACCCAGGCCGTCGCTGCTGGTGCGCACGGTCGCGCCCAGCGCCACCAGCTGGCGGGTGGTGAAGGCCAGGTTGAGCGGGTGGTCTTCCACCAGCAGCACCGAGCGCCCCGACAGCGGCAATGCCGGCGGTACGGCGGCCTCGCTGTCGCGCAGTACCGGCAGTACCACCTCGAAACAGCTGCCCTGGCCCGGCTCGCTGCAGACCCGGATGCGCCCACCCAGCGCCTGGGCGATATCGCGGCAGATCGACAACCCCAGCCCGGCGCCGCCCAGTTCGCGCGAATACGCATCGTGGGCCTGCGAGAATGGCCTGAACACGTTGGCCTGGCGGTGCGCGGGGATGCCGATACCGGTGTCACTGACGTCCAGCCGCAACTGCGTAGCGCCCGGTTCGCGTAGCAGTGCCATCGACACCTGGATGCGTCCCTGGCCGGTGAACTTCAGGGCGTTGCCAAGCAGGTTGCTGAGCACCTGGCGCAGCGCATCGCCATCCACCCACAGGCGTGGCAACGGGTCCGGCGTGCATTGCAGCGACAGCACCAGGCCCTTGGCTTCGGCGGCCGGCTGCACCATGGCCACGCAGTCGCGCGCCATCTGCTGGAGGTCGTGCCAGCCCGGGTTGGGCCGGAACTGTCCGGCCGCCAGCCGCGAGTAGTCCAGTGCATGGCCGAGCAGCTGGCGCAGGCCCACCCCGGCGGTGCGCGCGGCATTGACCAGCTTGCGCTGGCCCTGGTCCAGCCCGGACTGGCTGAGCAGGTCCACCGAGGTCACCAGGGCCTGGGCGGCGTTGCGCACCTCGTGGCTCATCACGCCGATGAAGCGCGCCTGGCGGCGGGCGTTGCGTTGCGCCGACCGCTGCTGGCGGCGCAGCCACAGCCCGCCGGCCAGCAGTACCAGCAAGGCCAGGCTGACCGCACCCAGCTCCCAACGGAAGTGGTGCGCCAGCACGGTCAGCGAGGGGGCGCCGAAATAGGTGATCTTGGCCCATTGCTGCAACAGTTGCGCATGCTGCTGGGGGCTGATTGCATTCATCGCCGCTTCGATGCGGCCGAGCATGTCGCGGTCCCCGTTGCGCGCAACCAGGTGCAGGCTGCCCGGCAGGTCCGGCGGTGCCACGTGCAGCAGCAGGCTGTCGGCGTAGTCGCGGCGCACCATCGGCCGTACCACCACGTCCAGCCCCACCGCGACATCGGCCACGCCGGTTTCCACCGCCGACAGCGCGCCATGCAGGTCGGGCATGCCGATCACCTGCAACTGGGGATAATGCATCGCCAGCCAGCCGCTGTAGCGGCTGCCCTGTACCACGGCCACGCGATGCTGGCCGGGGCCGCCGAACCGGCCCGGGCCATCGGGCTGGTGGCGGCTGGCGACCAGCGTCTGCCCGCGGTAGTACGCCGGCGAGGCGGCCAGGCTGTCGCAGGGCACGCCCTCCAGCGGGCCGAGCAGCAGCATCAGGTCGGCCTGCCCGTCGCACACTGCCTGCAGGGCGGCAGTGGTGGAGGAATAGCGCCGCTCCTGGAAGGCCATCCCGGTCTGCTCGCTGACCAGCCGCGCATAGCCGCTGATCAGGCTGGCATGCCGTTGCGGCATCGAATCGGGCGACAACACCCGGTGCTGGGCCGGATCCACGGCCACGCGCACCACGCGCGTCATCGGCACCGGCGTTGCCGCCATCGACGCGGCCGGCAGCAGCAGTGCGGCCGCGCAGCACCATCGCGCCAATGCTGCGGTCACAGGCTGGCCAATTGGTGGCGCAGCGTGAACAGGTCGCGGTCGGTGCGCAGCCCCAGCTTGCGGAAGGCGGCGTGCTTCTGCGTGCTGATGGTCTTGATGCTGCGGTGGCGCTGGATGGCGATCTCGGTGACCGACAGCCCGGACAGGCACAGCTGCAGCACTTCGCGTTCGCTGGGCGACAACGAGCCTTCCTCCTGTTCATTGCGATAGTCCGCCGGCAGGTGCAGGTGGCCTTCGGCAACGCGCAATACGCCGTTGGTCAACCCGTCCAGCGACTCGCTCTTGCCCACCACGCCGCTGGCGCCGGCGGCGATCGCACCGGAGATGGTCACCCGGTTGGCGTGCGCGGAAAACAGCAGCAGGCGTACCAGCGGGAAGCGCCGTTGCAGCATGCGCAGCAGCACCGCGCCCTGCAGGTCGCGGTTGGACAGGCTGTAGTCGACCACCGCCACGTCCACCGCCTGGGTTTCCAGGGTCGCCACCAGCGCGCTGCTGTGGGCATGGCTGCCGACGACATGGAAGCGCGGGTTGGCCGAGAGGTGGACGAAGCTGCCATGCCGGACAACGTCATGGTCGTCGAGCAGGGCGATCTTCAAAACGGAGGAAGTGGTCATTCCGCTCATGTGATCAGGATCCTGTTGGACAAGGGGAGCACGCCATCGTGGGGTCGATTCATTCTCCCCGCTTCATCCGCAGGTAGTAATTGCTTTGCTGCGATTTAGGACGATTCCTATGCGCAGTACGCGAGCCCCGTCACTATCCGGGTGCGGAATAGCCCGCAAAGCGCGCTGGCGAACGTGAAGGGCATGCGAAAGATTGCCGCGCGCCTGTTTGTTTTTTTTGCCGCACGCAGGTGCCGGTGCGGCGTATCACGCGTGCGTGCGTGCGCGTGCGATGCATCTGCATGCAAGCGGTGTGTGCAGCAGGCGGTGTGCGCGGGCTAGCGCGGCTCGCGTTCGATCAGGCGCGACAGTCGCGCGGCAAGCTCGAGCACCACCGGGTCGGCGCCGGAGCGGTGCAGCAGCGCGATCTCGAAACCCTCGGCGCTGCCCAGACCGTGGCGGCGGTGCAGCGCGCGGTGGTCGGCGGTCATCGCCCGCGCCGGCAGCAGGCTGATGCCCATGCCATCGGCGACCGCACCCTGGATGCCGCTCAGGCTGGCGCTGGTGAAGCTGATCCGCCAGCGCCGGTCCAGCGCCTGGACCGCGGCGATCAGCTCATCGCGGTACAGCCCGCGCGGCGGAAAGGTCACCAACGGGATCGGGTCCAGCCCGATACAGGGGCTGTGCGCGCTGTCCACCCAGCGCATCGGCTCGGGCCAGCAGGCCGCCGCCGCGCGGCTGTGGCGGCGCTGCTTGATCAGCACCAGGTCCAGCTCGCCATGGTCGTAGCCGCTGGCCAGGTCGCGGCTGAGGCCGCTGGTGACTTCCAGCTTCACCTGCGGGTACTTGCGGGTGAAGCTGCCGAGCAGGCGGGTCGTGCGCGCGCCGACGAAGTCCTCCGGCAGGCCGAGCCGCACCAGAACCTCCACGCTGGCCCCGGCCAGCGCCTGCAGCATCTGCTCGTTCAGGGTCAGCATCTGCCGTGCCTGGCCGAGCAGGGTCTGCCCGGCGTCGGTGGGGTGCACATCGCGGTTGCCACGCACCAGCAACGGGTGCCCGGCCATGTCTTCGAGCCGGCGGATCTTCTGGCTGATGGTGGATTGGGTGGAGTGCAGGCGCGCGGCGGCGGTGGTGAAGCTGCCGCAGTCGGCCACCATCACCATCGCGCGCAGCAGGTCCAGGTCGAACAGGCCGCGATTCGGTTTTGCACTGGTAGGCAAGCAGGTATCCCGTTTCGGCATGGGGCCGACGTTCTAGCATGGGGTGCCGGGCGCGGCAAACCGCTGCGCCGGTTCAGCCGGGGCTGCCTGCTTCTGCCTCGCCGCGCGCCAGGCTGCGCGCCAGCCGTTGGCCGGCATCGTGCAAGCGTTCGCGCAGGGCCGGTGGGCCCAGTACCTCGAACTCCAGCTCCAGCGCCATCAGCCAGTACACCACCGACCCCAGCGGGTTGGCCCCGCAGCGCAGCAGGCAGCGTTGTTCATCCACCGCTTCGAGCGTTCCGGCCGAGGCCGGAATCTGGTTGCGCAGCGTAGCCAGCGGCGCATGCAGGATGATCCGCGCCTGTTCGGCGTACTGGCCCAGCGAGAGGGCCTGCACCACCCATTGGCGCAGGTCGCCGTCGCCGGGCCCCGGGCGGGGGCTGAAATGCGCGCCCACGCTCGGCGCACCGACGATGCGGTCGATGCGGAAGGTGCGCCAGTCCTGGCGGGTGGTGTCCCAGGCCACCAGGTACCAGCGCCGGTCGGTGTGCACCACGCCCTGCGGTTCGATGAGGCGCTGGCTGGGCTGGCCAGTGCGGTCGGAATAGTCGAAGCGCAGCTGCAGCTGGTCGCGGCAGGCGCCGGCCAATGCGGCCAGCAGGCCGGCATCGACCACCGGCCCGACCTGGCCCAGCGGCAGGATCGCCGAGCGCAGGGCGTCCAGCCGCTTGCGCAGGCGCGGCGGCATCACCTGTTCCAGTTTGACCAGGGCGGTGATGGCGGTCTGTTCGATGCCGCTGACCGTGCCGGTCACCGCGGTGCGTAGTGCAACCGCGGCGGCGAGGGCTTCCTCGTCGTCCAGCAGCAGCGGCGGCAGCGCGCGGCCGGCGCGGAACGCATAACCGCCGGCCACGCCGCTGCTGGCCTGGATCGGGTAGCCAAGCTGGCGCAGGCGGTCGATGTCGCGGCGCAAGGTGCGCGGATGCACGCCGCTGCGTTCGGCCAGCGCGCTGCCGGCCCAGTGCGGGCGCGATTGCAATAGCGACAGCAGGCTCAGCAGGCGGGCGGAGGTGGTGAGCATGGGGCAGGGTGGCCGCTATCGAGGACAGGAACTGGCCGCAATGGTGGCTAGCCTGTGGCCAAGGTGCAAGGCCGCCCTCTGCGGGGTCCGCGCCGCACCGTTCACCCTCGATCATCCACAAGGAATTGCATATGTCCCTGGTTTTCTATTGGTACCCGATGTCCAGCGCCACTCCGGTCGCCTGCGCCCTGGCCGAGCTGGGCGTGCCGCACGAGCGGGTCAGGATCGATATCCGCAACGGCGAGCAGCGCACCGCCGAGTACCTGGCGATCAACCCCAACGGCAAGGTGCCGTGCCTGGTGGTCGATGGCACCCCGCTGTTCGAGGGCCTGGCGATCCTGCAATGGCTGGGCGCGCAGCATGGCGTGGCCCAGGGCCTGTGGCCGGCCGAGGGCACCCCCCTGCGGTTGCAGGCGTTGTCGTGGACCAGCTGGGCCTATGTCACCTATGCGGTGGTACTGAAGCGGCTGTGGCTGGCCACCCAGGACGAGACGCTGCGCAGCCCGGCCCAGGCCGCCGCAGTACTGGCCGCAGCCGATGAGCTGCTGGACCTGCTGCAGGCGCGGCTGTCGGCGCAGCGCTGGATGCTGGGCGCGGACTACTCGCTGGCCGACCTGGTGGTGGGCTCGGTGGTGGGCTATGGCGTGTACCTGGGTGCCGGCGTCGAGGCGCACCCGGCGGTCAAGGCCTGGCTGGCCGCAGTGCAGGCGCGCCCGGCGCTGCAGGGCGAGGTCTAAACCGCCGGCCGCAGTCCCGGCCGCCGTTGCGCGGCCGGGACTGCGGTATTTGCCGATTGCATGCCGCGCATGTCGAAATTTAACTGGTGCATGCCTGGGGGCGGTCCTATCGTGGCCGCCATCCCTTTGTCGCGGTGCTGCCCATGAACCTGTCGTCGTACCGCCTGCTGCTGCCGGCCCTGCTGTTGCTGGCCACGCCAGCGTTTTCCGCCGAGCAGGCCGACCTGATCATCCACCACGCCACCGTCGTCGATGTCGAGCACGCCCGTACCGTACCCGGGCAGAGCGTGGTGGTGCGCGGCGATGACATCGTCGCCGTCGGCGATGACCGGGCCATCGCCCGGGCGTGGACGGCGCCGCATCGTATCCAGGCCAAGGGCCGTTACCTGATTCCAGGCCTGTGGGACATGCATGTGCACTTCGGTGGGGGTCCGGACCTGATCGAAGAGAACAAGGCGCTGCTGCCGCTGTATATCGCCCACGGCATCACCAGCATCCGCGATGCCTCCGGCGACCTGCCCGAGCAGGTGTTGCAATGGCGCGCGCAGATCCGCGACGGCAGCCTGACCGGCCCGCAGCTGTTCACCTCCGGGGCCAAGATCGAAGGCCTCAAGCCGGTCTGGAAGGGCACGATCGAGGTGGGCAGCCAGGCCGATCTGGATGCGGCCTTCGTGCGGCTCAAGCGCGACCAGGTGGACTTCGTCAAGATCACCGACAGCACCCTGACCCCGGACTTGTTCCTGGCCGCCGTGCGTGGCGCACGCGCCAACGGCCTGCGCGCGTCCGGGCATATTCCGATGGCCTTGACCGTGCAGCAGGCGGTCGATGCCGGGATCAGTTCGATCGAGCACCTGGACTATGCCTACAAGGCCGGGGTCAAGGACGAAGCGGCGATCGCCGCGGACTTCGCCACCGGGCGCATCGACCGCGCGCAAGCCAACCAGCGCCTGGACGCCGGCTTCGACCGCGCCACCGCGATGGCCGCCTACCGCGGTTTTGCCGCCAAGGGCGTGTATGTCACCCCGACCCTCAACGGCGGGCGCATCCTGGACTTCCTGGACCAGGACGACCACGCCCACGATGCCTACCTGGCCTATATCGGCCCGAAGCTGCAGGCGACCTATGCCTGGCGGGTGGAGCGCGCGGCCAAGGCCAGCCCGGCGCAGATCCAGGCGCGGCACGATGGCTACCACCGGGTGGCCGCGGTACTGCCGCTGCTGCAGCAGGCCGGCGTCACCATCATGGCCGGCACCGACGCGGGGTTTCTCAATTCATTCAACTATCCCGGCATCGGCCTGCACGATGAGCTGGACCTGTTCGTCAAGGAAGGGTTGACCCCGGCGCAGGCGCTGTCGGCGGCCACCCGCGCCGGTCCGGCCTGGTTCGGCACGCTGGACCGCTACGGTGGCATCGCCGCCGGCAAGGCCGCCGACCTGGTGCTGCTGCAGCGCAATCCGCTGCAGGACATCCATGCCACCCGCACCATCGACACGGTCGTACTGCGCGGGCAGGTATACGACCGCAAGGCACTGGATGCGCTGCTGGAACAGACCCGCGCCAAGGTTGCCGCATGGCAGGCGGCGCGCGATTGAATGCAGGTCCGGCCATGGGTTGGACCCATCGCGCGGGCAGGCCCGGGCCATGCTCGGACATCCCCGGGTAGATCCGACCCATGGTCGGATGGGTTCTCACAGTTTTCGTAAAACACGCACCTGCCGCCGCATTTGAAACAAGTTGCATTTCAACCGGCACTCTGCGCCCCCATCATCGCCGCCACGCCGAGAGGCAGCGGCGACATCGGCGTGCGCACTCTCGGCTTTTTCCCGCCCTAGAGATGATGCCTACATGCGTTCGATGCTGCTTCCGTTCCACCGCTATGCCCAGTTTTCCGGTCGTTCCGGCCGCAAGGAGTACTGGATGTACACCCTGTTCCTGGTGCTGTGCAATACCGCGCTGTATTCGTTCACCGTCGCCGGTGCGTTGATGGAGAGCGGCGTGTTGACCATGATCGGCGGCGCATTGCTGGCAGTGTTCGGGCTGGCAACGCTGGTGCCCTCGCTCGCGGTCACCGTGCGCCGACTACACGATATCGACAAGTCTGGCTGGTTCGTACTGCTGATGCTGGTTCCGCTGGCCAATATCGTCGTGCTGGTGTTCACCCTGCTGCCCAGTACGCCCGGCCCGAACAGCTTCGGCGCGCCGGACAAGAGCCTCTGAGCCACCGTCGGCCGGTTCTGATCGTCTCCTTTGCATGCCGTGCCCGTACGCTGTCGTACGGGTGCGGGCAGGGATGGATGGCACCCGATTCCCCCCCGGGGCCTGTCAATACCCGATTCAGCCATCGAAAACTACCTGAACAGCTGTTATCCTGCGCGCCGCCCTGTTCCGTGGTGCGCAGCCGCGGTCACGGAGATGCAGGGCTTACCACTTTCAGGATGAAGTGACTCCAATGAAATCCATGCTGCTTCCGCTTAAGCGTTATGCCCAGTTCGATGGCCGTGCCGGCCGCAAGGAATACTGGATGTTCCAGCTGTTCCTGTTCCTGGTGGTCCTGGTCGGCTATGCCGGCATGGGCATTGGCGTGGCGATGGAGAGCAACCTGCTGACCGGCCTGTTCGGCGTGCTGCTGGGCGTGTTCTCGCTGGCGGTGATTGTTCCGGCGATCGCCGTGGGCATCCGCCGCCTGCACGACATCGACAAGTCCGGCTGGTTCCTGCTGGTAAGCCTGATCCCGTTCGTGGGCGGTATCGTCCTGCTGGTGTTCAACGTGCTGCCGGGCACCCCGGGCGACAACCGCTTCGGTCCGGTGCCGCCGACGGTCTGATCCGGCCTGCGTGCTGATGTACCGAGCGCCCCGCATTGCGGGGCGTTTTTTTTGGTTCCTCGCCGATGTGCGGGACTACAGTCGGCCATTGTCCGGATACATTGGCGTTTCTGTTTCCGCTTCGCGGACAACTCAAAAGCGTTTCGTGCCCCTGCGGGGCGCGAGTCACTTTCTTGCTCGTGCAAGAAAGTAACCAAAGAACACGCCCCCGTCCGCTCGCCGGCGGGCTACGCCCGCCGGTGCCCTGCGCTTCTCGCGTCGGCAAGGGACGGTGCGGAACTCGCTACGCTCAGACACCCGCACCTCTTCGCCCTTGCCGCCGCTGCGATGCTCGGCTCGCTCCAAGGGGGAGGTAGATCAAGATCAAAATCACGGGCAACAGCAACAGCAACAGCAACAGCAACAGCAACAGCAACAGCAACAGCAATCCGACCGCGATCTGACGTTGCTCCAGGTCCTGGCAACCCCAGCACAGGTAGGTCCGACCCATGGTCGGACACGCATCGTCTCGGCATCGCGCTGTCCGAGCGTGGCTCGGACCTACGCTTTTCCATGCGTGCCAGCCATGTGTGGAGGGTTGGCGTGGCTGGGTTGGCGGGACTGTCGAAAACATGGATGTTTTCGCCAAGCCCCCACGGATGGGTTTACGGCGTGTCCCGCCAACCCAGCCGCGCCAACCCAATCAGCGCATATGTAGGTCATTGCCTTTGATCTGAGGCTTTAATGCGCCACTTGCTCCCCTCAAATCGGCGAAGAACCTTTTTTGCCGATCTGCGCGACTGCGTCGGCGTAGTGGAGGCCATGCCGAGCGCCACGCGACAGTGGCGTGACCGCTGCACGCGCGGTTGTGAACTGTTCAATCAGATGGCCGCCGCGTGCACGCACAAGGCCGCGCCGCGCACGTCCAAGTAACGCGTGGGCGCCGAGGATGGATTCACCGGCGACAATCACGTTGCCGATCACGGGAGACACCGTCATGGGCAACCAGAACAACCCGCAGCAGAATCCGCAGAACGCACCGGGACAGAACAATCCGCAGGGCCAGCCCGGCCAGCAGAACCAGCAGGACCGCGACAACCAGCGCCAGGGCCAGCAGCAACAGCAGCAGGATGCCGACCAGAACCGGCGCGAGCGCGGTGGCCAGCAGGGCGGGCAGGACGAGGAAGAATAAGCGTCGTTCCAGCGGAAACAGCCAATACGTCCGGCCCGGGTGGCCGGACGTTTCGTTTGGAGCGCCGCATCGCTTGAGTGGGCGTATCCTGTGCAGCCCCACGCATCGGCATTGCCGCTGCACTGTTGCTGCAAGGATGATGAGCATGAACGTTGTATCCCTGTCCCGTGCGGTGGCCTGCGCAGTGTTGCTGGCCACTACAGGTACCGGCGGCGCTGCGGCCGCGCAGAACGCATCGATCGAATCGCTGCTTGAAAACAGCTCCCGCGTGACCCTGCGCCAGGGTCACGCGGCCGGGCAGGCCGCCGACCAGGCACAGCTGCAGCAGTACGCCAATGGCGACAGCATGTTGCTGCAGGGCGGCGCCGGCGCCGCCGATGGCGAACCGATCCTGATGATCCTGTGCGGGCAATCGGTGTACTTCAATATGGTGGGCGGGTTGCCCGATGCGGTGAACGTGCAGGGCGATGCACTGAAGGCCGCGCGCATGGGGCAGTACATGGCCTTGCTCGGTGGCGTGGCGATGGTGCAGGGCACCGCCGGCAAGGCGCTGGTGCTGCCCGAGCCCGGCGCGCGCCTGGACACCACCGCCGAAACGTCCTGGGCCTACGGCAAGGAGCGCTTCGCGCTGGAGGTGGAGCGCTCGGACCCGCAGCGGCTGCGGATCCTGATGACCAAGCTGGCCACGCTCACTACCACGCCGGCGTCCGCGCCCGACGATGCGTTCAGTACCGACGACGACCGCGCCGCGCGATTGGCCGAACTGGAACCGGTGGGGGCATGGCGCGAACTGCTGATTTCCACCGCCGCCCGGCAGGCGCAGGTGCCCGGCCAGATGACGCTGCAGGGCTGGGAGGCCAATGAAGGGGCGACGGCCACGACGGTGGAGCGGGCGCGCAACGGCTGCTCCCCACGCTGAGCCTGGGCCGTCGGGCGCGGCCGTCGTCGATTGTCGGGCACGCACAGAGCGCCACCGCAGCGGCTGAATACCGATCACAAGGACGCCTGCGGGCGCCCTTGTGCGTTTTCGGGCAGCGCGGCGCCCAAGGAACGGCATCCGGCCATGGGCCGGATCTACCCGCCAGCATTTTTTTGCAACGCATTGCATATCCAGCGGCCGGATGAGTCGGGAAACTCGAGGCTTTGCCCCCGGACCTCGGCCATCATGCGCACCCTGCTGCCTGCTTCGATACTCGCGACCCTCCTGTGCGCCTTCGTGCCCCTCGCGGCGGTGGCCGCGCCTGTCTTACTGGAAGAACTGGCGAGCGAGGCGTCGGGCATCGAACTGCGGCAGGGGCGCGATCAGCAGGAGGGCCTGGCTAGCAGCAGCCGGCAGTACCGCAACGGCGACGTCCTGTTCACTGTGTCCGGGGTGCCGACCCTGCTTGGTCTGTGCGGGGGGCCGCAGCACCTGAACATCGGCGCGACGCTGCCCGGCGTTGCGGCAACGCTGTCGGCGCAGCAGCGCGCGGAGGCAATCCCGGCGCTGTACGTGGACACCTTCCTGGGCCGTATTGCGGCGGTACTCGACGTTGCCCGCGGTGAACTGCCATTGCCGGCGGCGGGGACGTCGCTGTCGTTGCAGCGCCAATTGGTTTACGGCCACGGAGAGGAGCAGTACGACCTGAAGGTCGAGCATGGGATGGGCGGCGAGATCCGCGCGCGGGCCACCAAGACCGGCACGGTGATGCGGGCGGCCAGGGCGGGAGAAGGTGCCGGCGCGGTTGAGCGCAGGGCAGCCTGGTTGAATGAACTGGACCTGGTGGGAACCTGGTATGAGCTGCTGATTCTCGGTGGACGACAGGAAGCGGCGCTGCCCGACACCATGTCGCTGCAGGGCTGGTTGTCGCCGAACCAGGCCGACTACGCCACGGTCGGCCAAGCGCGCCAGGCATCGGGCCACTGCACGCCGAGCGGCGAAGCTGCGGTTGATCTGCCGCTGCAACTGCTGTAAGTGGCCGGAGGCGGTGCTGTCGGAACAGCGCCCTGCGTCTGCCGCAGATGCGCCCGAGGCCGGCCTCGGGAAGGTGAATGCCGGTCGGTGCCGTATTGCGCCGAGCTTGCATTTGCAACTAATTGCATTGTGCGCTGCATCACGGAAACGGATAGTGCCCGCCACTTATCCGGGCAGGTTTTGTCTGCGTAATCAATCGATGGTCGCTCACAACGGCGAGGGCGGTTCTGCTGCCACGTCGTTTTTGCCTCCAATTTCACGCAGGCACCTGTAACAGCAGCGGCGCAACGCATGCCGTCGCCGTTCCCGGTTTCTTTCTCTCTCTCTCTCGACGAAGGATTCCCGATGAAGCCGATTCGATCCCCGCGCCTGCCCGCCAGGCACGCCCCGCTGGCCGTACTGGTGGCGACGTGCCTGCTGACCACCAGCGGTGTCGCCGCCGCGCGCAATCTCGATGGCACCGCTGCCACGGTGGTCGCCGGTGACCCGATCGAGACCTGGACGCTGACCAATGGCGCCGAGCTGACCATCAATGGCGGCACGACCGATTGGGTCATGTCGACCTCCTCGACGGTGGTGATGAACGGTGGCGAGATCCACTCGCCGACCAATGCGCCTGCGCTGCGGCTGGAAAACAGCCATGCCGAGATCGTTGGCGCGCGGATCATCGGCAGCAGCCCCAATGCCGGCAATGGCGGGCGCGGGTTGATGGTGGACAATGTCTGGCTGAACGAGCTGGGTTCCACCGCCAACGTGCGCGACAGTTACCTGTCCGGCAGCGATGCCGGCGCCAGTGTCAGCAACTACGGCGTGTTGAATGTGTCCAACAGCGAAGTGCGCGGCGACGCCTTCTGGGGGACGGCGCTGCGCAGCTACGGCGGCCTGGCCACCTTCAGCAACGGCAGCGTGTTGTTCGGCCAGCGCGAGGGCGTGCACTTCGGTGCGCGCCGTGGGCCCAACGAAGATTCCACCTTCATCCTGGACAACTCCAGCCTGCAGAGCGTGGACGGTTCGGCATTGATGCTCAATTACGACGCCATCGCCCATATCACCCTGCGCAACGGCGCCAGCGTCGACGCCGGCAACGGCATCCTGCTGGACGTACGCGATTCGGCGCTGGCCAACCTGGTGGTGGATGGCACTTCGGTGGCCGGTGACATCGTGGCCAACCGCCCGGGCAATGCCAACGTGGCCTTGAACGATGCCCAGCTCAGCGGCCGCATGACCAATGCCGGGGCGGTGGTGCTGGGCGGCAACAGCGTCTGGAACATGACCGCCGATTCGGGCATCGCCTCGCTGGAGGTCGGCGCCGGCAGCCTGGTCGCACTGGGCGATGGCAGCACCTTCAATACCCTGACCGTCAGCGGCGATGTAGGCGGCAGCGGCGGCACGCTGCGCTTCAACAGCGTGCTCGGCGATGACAGCTCGGTGCGCGATTTCCTGCATGTGCAGGGCAATACCCGCGGCCAGCTCAACGTGGCGGTCAACAATGTCGGCGGCGCCGGCGCGCATACCATCGAAGGCATCCGCCTGGTCCAGGTCGACGGCGCCTCCAACGGCCAGTTCGACCTGGCCGGCCGCGCGGTGGGCGGCCAGTACGAGTACTTCCTGTTCAAGGGCGGCCGTGCCGACCCCACCGACGGTCACTGGTACCTGCGTACCGAACTGCCGACCACGCCCGATCCGTGCGTGATCGATCCGGCCGGACCGGGCTGTGGCGTGGTGATCCCCGACCCGTGCCAGATCGACCCGAGCCTGCCGCAGTGCGGCCCGGTCGACCCGACCCCGGTGCTGCGCCCGGAAGCCGGCGCTTACCTGGCCAACCAGGCCGCGGCGATCGGCCTGTTCCAGCACCGCCTGCACGACCGCAACGGTGAACCGGCGTTGACCGGGCAGGGCCGTGGCGCGTGGGCGCGGGTGGCGCGCAACCAGGCCGACTACGGGGTGATCGGCAACCAGCTGGAGGTGGACAGCGACAGCTCGGTGCTGCAGATCGGCAGCGACCTGCTGGGCTGGGACCGCAACGGCCAGGCCCGGCTCGGGGTGATGCTGGCCACCGGCCAGGCCAACAACCAGGTGCGCTCGGCGCTGACCGGTTATGCCGCCAAGGGCAAGGTCGACGGCAACGCGATCGGGCTGTACGGCACCTGGACCCAGCACGCCGATGAGAGCGCCGGTGCTTATGTCGATGCGTGGCTGCAGCACGGCCGCTACCGCAACCGGGTGGAAGGCGAGGGCCTGCAGGCCGAGCGTTACCGCGCGCGCAGCAATGCGCTGTCGCTGGAAGCCGGCTATGCCTGGCAGTTGCACGGCAGCGCGGCATCGGCGCTGTACCTGCAGCCGCAGGTGCAGGTGGGCTGGACCGACTACGACAGCGACCGGCTGACCGAGCGCAATGGCACGGTGGTCGTCACCGACCAGGCCGGCGGCCTGGCCACCCGCGTGGGCGTGCGCCTGTATGGCCATGCCACCGCGGCCGGTAACCGGGTGCAGCCGTTCCTGGCCGCCAACTGGCTGCGCGAGGCCGGCGACAACGGCGTGCGTTTCGACGGCGAACGCCTGCAGGGCGGGGTGCCGGAAAACCGCTACGAGCTCAAGGCCGGTGCGCAGCTGACGCTGGGCGCCAACTGGGCCGCCTGGGGCGACCTGGGCGTGCAGCGCGGCGACGGCGGTTACCGCAACGTCGCCGGCCAGATCGGGCTGCGCCGCAGCTGGTGACCGCTGCGGTGGGCGGCAGCGGTTGAAGATCGATCACAGGGGCTCCTGCGGGAGCCCTTGTGCATTGGCTCAGCCGATCGCCCGGCCGATGGCGTGGGCGGTGGCCAGGTGCGGGGCGGCATCGGTGCTGTCCACCTCCAGCAACAGCGTGGACGAGACCACCTGCGCGCCGCAGTAGTCGAAGATGCCGGTATCGATCTGGGCCTTCATCGCCGTGTCGTAGCCACGCTTGGACCAAGTGCGCTGATCGGCGCCGCCCAGCCCGACCAGGTGCACCCGAAGCCGCTGCAGCTTCTTGACGACGCGGCCGTCGGCCTCGGCCTCGGCATAGGCCCAGCCATTGGAGAACACCCGGTCGATCCAGCCCTTGAGCTGGGCCGGCATCGACCACCAGTACACCGGAAACACCAGTACCAGGGTGTCCACGCGGTCCAGCCGGTCCTGCTCGGCCAGCACGTCGGCCGGGAACGGCTGGCGCTGGTGGTGCGCGTCGACGTCGGCCTGGCGGTAGCGCGGGTCGAAGCCCTCGGCGCTGAGGTCGGCCAGCGTCACGCTGGCCCCGGGCCGGGCGCTGGTGATGCCGTTGCCGATGGCGGCGGCGACGGCATGGGTAAGCGAGTCCGGCGAAGGGTGGGAGAGTACGATCAGGGTGCGCATGCGATGGATCCGGTCGGGGGAGGGGGTGTATGCTGCGGACAACTTACTTTTCGTAAGTTACCAATCGTAAGTTACTGGTGGTATATAGCGATGTCAAGCCCATCCTCCGTTCCCGCCAATGCCGCGCCGCGCCGTCGTCTGAGCCGTGCCGACCGGGTCCAGCAGCTGCTGGACCAGGCCTGGCGGCTGGTCCGCGAGGAAGGCACCGAAGCGTTGACGCTGGGGCGCCTGGCCGAGCAGGCCGGGGTGACCAAGCCGGTGGTGTACGACCACTTCGGCAGCCGCGCCGGCCTGCTGGCCGCGCTGTACCGACAATTCGACCAGCGCCAGGCGGCGGTGATGGAGGCGGCGTGGGCCGCCAGCGGGCCCACCCTGCAGGACAAGGCCGAGGTCATCGCGCAGTCGTACGTGGCCTGCGTACAGACCCAGGGCTGCGAGATCCCCGGGGTGATGGCCGCACTGGCCGGCACGCCGGAACTGGCCCGGCTCAAGCGCGCCTACGAAACGGTCTTCATCGAGCAGTGCCGCGGTCTGCTGGCACCGTTCGCACCGGCCGGCGCGCTGTCGGCGGCGGGCCTGTGGGGCATGCTGGGCGCCGCCGACGGGCTGGCCTATGCGACGGTCAATGGCGATGTAACCGCGGAGCAGGCGCAGCAGGAACTGGCCGCGGCGATCGTGGCAATGGTCGCGCGCAGCTGATGCCGATCCGGGTGGCCGCGTCACGTCGCTGCACTGATCTATGTGATACGCATTCGCATTTAGGGTAGACTGACGCGTCCCCCTATGAAGCGGGTTGCGCGGCTGCGTGCTGCCACCCCCGAGTGCCGATGACGTTGTTTTTCGCGGCCCGCCGCCGCCCATTGCCCGCCCTGTTGCCGCTGGCCGGCCTGCTCCTGAGCCTGGCCTGCGTGGTGCCGCCCGCGTCGGCGCAGCAACGCAACCCGCAGCAGCGGGTCGGCGACACCATCTTCGAGCAGAAGGCCGAGAGCTACCGCTTCGAGCGCTTCAGCCTGGACAGCCCGGACCGGCAGCGCCGCTGGCAGGTCAATGTCGGCGTTCCGCTGCGTGCCGGCAAGGCGCCGGCGCCGGTGCTGTACATGCTCGACGGCAATGCTGCGGCGATGGTGATGGACCAGGCCCTGCTGGCCGAGCTGGCCGGCAAGGCGGCACCGGTGCTGGTGTTCATCGGCTACGACAACGACCTGCGCATCGATTCGGCGGCGCGCACGATCGACTACACCGCCTGGATCGACCGCGCCGACGATGAAAACGGTGCGCCGACGGTGGCCGGCGGTGGCGCGTTCGCATTCCAGGACCTGATCGAACGCCGGATCAAGCCGGAAGTGGAAAAGCGCGCGCGCATCGACCGCAGCCAGCAGGCGTTGTGGGGGCATTCGCTGGGCGGCCTGTTCGTGTTGAGCAGCCTGTACACGCGCCCGGCCGCGTTCCAGTACTACCTGGCGGCCAGCCCGTCGCTGTGGTGGAGCCAGGGCGCGCCGCTGGGCGACATGGAACAGCAATTCACCCAGAACCAGCATGGTCAGGGCGCCAGGGTCTGGGTGATGCTGGGCGATGCCGAGCGCATCGGCGACCGCGGCAAACGCGATATGGGCAACCCGCGCGTGGTCGCGCACCTGCGCCGCATCGGCGGTGCCAGCCCGGATGCGGCCATGCAGCTGGCCAAGCGCCTGGGCCAACTGTCCGGGTTGGAGGTGCAGTACCGCGAATTCCCCGGCCTGGGCCACGGCCCGATGCTGCAGGCCTCGCTGCAGGCGGCGCTGAGCGCGCTGTACGGCGTTGCCGACCGCAGCGCGACGCTGCCCCCGGCGCAGCCCTGATCGTCATTCCCACCGATTCGGCACGCCCCGCGCGTGCGCCCACTACCCAGGCTTCGATGTGCGCTGTCGCACGGCCCAGGCAACCGATGATCCACCGCGCAACGCGCGGTACCCCGTGCAAGGAGCCTGTCATGTCATTCCGTTCTTCGTTCCGTCTCACCACCCTGGCCGCCGGCCTGCTGCTGGCCGTCGCCGGCCAGGCCCAGCCGGTGTTCGACCAGCCCGCCAGCGTGTTCAAGGGCACTGTCGTCTCGCGTGGCGAGAACGTGGTGCCCGGCAGCAGCGCCGAGGTGATCGGCCGTGGCTTCGTGCCGGGCCAGCAGGTCAGCCTGGTGCGCGGTGAGACCGTGCTCAACGGCCAGCCGCTGACCGTCGGTGCCGACGGCGGCTTCAAGACCCAGCTGCAGATTCCCACCGATGCGGTGCCGGGTACCCACCCGGTGGTGGTGCGCGCCAGCCAGCCGGCCGCCGCCACGGTGCTCAACCTGCGCGTGTCGCCGCAACTGCCGCTGTCCGGGCAGGCGCAGTTTGCCACCCAGTCCAACAAGCTGGTGCCGGGCCTGTACCAGTCCGCCTACAGCGCGGCCAGCAATGCGGTCTTTGTGACCTCGGCGGTGGGCCGCCCGCCGGTGACCCAGTCGCAGCTGCTCAAGCTGGACCCCAAGACCCTCAAGGTGACCAAGGCGATCACCCCGGCGCAGGTGCCCGATGCCAAGGGCGGCAGCGTGTTCGCCGTGTACGGGGTGGGCGTGGATGATGCCAACGGCAACGTCTGGGTGACCAATACCCGCCAGGACACGGTGGCGGTGTACCGCCAGTCGGATCTGTCGCTGGTGCACCAGTTCCCGGTCGGCACCGTGCCGCACGCCCGCGACGTGGTGGTCGATGCCGCTCGCGGCAAGGTGTTTGCCTCGGCCGCCGGCGAAGACCACCTGTCGGTGTTCGATGCCAAGACCGTCCAGGCGCTGGCGCCGATCAGCCTGGCCTCCGGGGTGGACGACGAAAAATTCGTGCCGATGAGCCTGGTGCTGGATGAAGCCGGCGGCAAGCTGTTCACGGTCAGCATCGGCACCCCGGAAGCGGCGGTGATCGACGTGGCCAGCGGCAAGGTCGACAAGGTGATCGACCTGGGCAATTCGATCAGCGCCTCCGGCGTGGCCCATGACGCGCAGCAGAACCGGCTGTATGTGGCCTCGCAGGGCACCGACAACCTGCTGATCGTCGATGTCGCCAGCGGCAAGGTGCTGCACGACGTGGCGGTGGGCGCCGGTGCGTTGAACGTGGCGTTCGATCCCAAGACCGGGCTGCCCTATGTGACCAGCCGCGGTGCCGGCACGGTGACAGTGGTCGACCGCGGCGGCAAGGTGGTGGGCAACCTCGACGGCGGCACCTTCCCCAACCATGTGCGCGCCGACGGCAAGGGCAACGTGTTTGCGGTGAACAAGTCGCGCGGCACCGACGACCCCAAGGGCGACCGCATTACCCGCATCGCGCTGCGCCAGCGTTGAGCCACAGCCAACAGGCAGGGCGGCTACGGCCGCCTTGCCGAAAGGAGTCAGGATGAAATCGACTATGTCCCGGCGGCTGTTGCCGCTCGCGCTGGCCATCGCACTGGCCGCCTGCAGCAATCCGGCCACGCCGCCAGCCGGCGACGCGGCCGCGCCGGCTTCCCCGGCCGCCGCAACAGACCTGCCGGTGGCCGCGTTGCCGGCGGGTTGGACGCGGGTGGATGGAGGCGCGTTGCCCCGCCTGGTCGGGCAGGCCGCCACGCTGCCGGCCAAGGTGCATTCGGATGATGGGGCCGAGGTACTGGTGGATGACACAAGCCGGATCATCGTCGGCGGCGATGACGTGATCGCGGTGATCGATGCGCTGGGCCTGGGCGGGCAGGTGTTTGCCGCGCCGAAGAACACCACCACGGCGTCCGGCCGCGCCGCGCCGCACCAGTTCCTGTTCAACCGCACCACCGGCGTGGAAGGCGTGCTGAGCCTGCAGGGCAGCCTGTTCCTGGGCAACAGCCTGCGCCGGCACACCGAACTGGCGCAGAAGCTGCGCGCGGTGGGCGAGCCGGCGGTGGTGGTCGACGACCTGCAGCCGGCGCCGGACAAGGTACGCAAGATCGCCGCCGCACTCGGCCTGGCTGCGGCCGGCGGGCAGTTGGCCGGCCAGGTACAGCAGCAGCTGGACCAGGCCGCGGCGATCGGCAAGGCCAGCGGCCGCGCGCCGCGGGTGATCCATGTCTCGGCCACCGGCGCCGGTGGCGCGCCGACCGTGGCCGGCGCCGACAGTGCCTCGGCCAAGCTGATCGCGCTGGCCGGCGGGCTCAACATCGGCACCGAAGCCGGGGTGGCCAACTACTCGGCGTTGAGCAACGAAGGCGTGGTCGCCGCGGCGCCGGAAGTGATCCTGGTGACCGAGCATGACCTGGCCTTGTTCGGCGGCGCCGACGGCCTGTGGAAGGCCTATCCGACGCTGAAGCAGACCCCGGCCGGGCAGGCCAACCGGGTCTGGGTGATGCCCGATGTGCAGCTCAAGTACGCCAGCGTGGGTTCGGGCGTGGGCGCGCTGGCCCTGGCCAGGGCGTTGGCGGCGCTGCCGCCGGCATGAGCCCGGCCGATCGTCGCCGACGGCGCGGCCGCGGCATGTTGCTGCTGGCCTCGGTGGCCTTGCTGCTGGCGGTGCTGGCCTCGTTCGCGGTGGGGCCGTTGCGGTTGCCGCCGCTGGAGGTACTGCAGGCGATCGCGGTGAAGCTGGGGATGGTCGATCCGCAATCGGTGAGCGGCCGCGACCTGGCCGTGGTCTGGCAGCTGCGCATTCCGCGCGCGCTGCTGGGGGCGCTGGTGGGCGCGGCGCTGGCGATGGCCGGCGCCAGCCTGCAGGGCCTGTTCGGCAATCCGCTGGCCGACCCGGGCATCGTCGGGGTCAGCCAGGGCGCGGCACTGGGCGCGGTGGCGGCAATCGTACTGGGCGCGGCCGGGGCTGCCGGCTGGATCGTGCCACTGGCCGCGTTCGTCGGCGGCGCGCTGGCGATCAGCCTGACCTACCTGCTGGCGCGGCCGGGCCGTGGTAGCGGCAATGCCACCCTGCTGCTGGTGGGCATTGCGATGGCCGCGTTCTGTTCGGCGCTGATCGGTTTTCTGACCTATATCGCCAGCGAGAGCGAACTGCAGTCGCTGGTGTTCTGGCAGATGGGCTCGCTGGCCCGTGCAAGCTGGAACGACGTGGCCGCGGTGGCGCCGTTGTTTGCGTTGGGTGCGCTGGCGCTGCAGCGGCTGGCCACGCCGCTGGACATGCTGGCGCTGGGCGAGCGCCAGGCCCAGCACCTGGGGCTGGACGTGGCGCGCACGCGGCGCCGGCTGGTGGCCTTCAGCGCCTTGCTGGTCGGTGCGGCGGTGGCGTTTGCCGGGTCGGTGGCCTTTGTCGGGTTGGTGGTGCCGCACGTGGCGCGGATGCTGGTCGGCCCGGGGCACCGCTGGTTGCTGCCGGTGTCCGGCGTGCTTGGCGCGGTGCTGATCGTGGTGGCCGATACCGCCGCGCGCACGCTTGACCCGCCGGCGGAAATTCCGCTGGGCCTGTTCTCGGCCGCGCTGGGCGCACCGTTCTTCCTGTGGCTGGTGCTGCAGCAGCGCCGCAAGGAAACGCCATGAGCGCGCTGCTGCAGCTGCACGGGGTGGTCGTGCGCCGCCAGCAGCGCGAGATCCTGCATGGCATCGCGCTGGATTTCGTGCCGGGCACGGTCACCGCGCTGGTCGGCCCGAATGGCGCGGGCAAATCGACCTTGCTGGCGGTAGCCGCCGGCGACCTGCACCCCGATGCCGGGCAGGTGCTGCTGCAGGGCGCGCCGCTGGCCGGCTACAGGGCCGCACCGCTGGCGCGCACGCGCGCGGTGATGCCGCAGGAGCACGGGGTACGCTTTGCCTTCAGCGTGGAGGAAGTGGTGGCGATGGGGCGCTTGCCGCATCCACCGGACCCGCACCAGGATCAGGCGCAGGTGGAGCGCGCGCTGGATGCGGCCGAGTTGCAGGCGTTGCGCCAGCGCGAAGTGCAGCAGCTGTCCGGTGGCGAATCGGCGCGCACCACGTTTGCACGGGTATTGGCGCAGTGCACGCCGTTGCTGCTGCTGGACGAGCCGACCGCCGCGCTGGACCTGCGCCACCAGGAACGCACCCTGCGCAGCGTGCGCGCGCTGGCCGATGCCGGCGCGTGCGTGATCGTGGTGCTGCACGACCTCAACCTGGCCGCCGGTTACGCCGACCGCATCGTGCTGCTGGAACAGGGCAGGGTGGCTGCCGACGGTACGCCGGCGCAGGTGCTTACCGAGGCCAATCTCGGCCGCGTCTACCAGCAGCCGGTGATCGTGCTGCAGCACCCGCAGCGCGGCGTGCCGTTGGTGGTGGTCGCCGACCCTGCCTGATCGGGACCACGGTCGGTTGAGGCCGGTACCACCGGGCTACCAACCGAACGTGGTCGCGAAGGGGAGTGCCGGCCGCTGGCCGGATGCTTTTGGTGCTGTTTCCGCTTCGCGGTTTTAACGTCAACAGCGTTTCGTGCCTCTGCGGGGCGCGAGTCACTTTCTTGCTCGTGCAAGAAAGTAACCAAAGAACACGCCCCCGTCCGCTCGCCGTCGGGCTACGCCCGCCGGTGCCCTGCGCTTCTCGCGTCGGCAAGGGACGGTGCGGAACTCGCTGCGCTCAGACACCCGCACCTCTTCGCCCTTGCCGCCGCTGCGATGCTCGGCTCGCTCCAAGGGGGAGGTAGATCAAGATCAAGATCACTAGCAACAGCAACAGCAACCGGCCAGCGGCCGGCACTACCGCGGGTTACCAACCGAATGTGGCGGTGGCCGTGACCGTGCGGCCGCTGCCGTAATAGCACGACGACACCCCGGTGCAGGTGGAGACGAAGCGCTTGTCGGCCAGGTTGCTGGCGTTGAGCGCCAGCCGCACCGTGGTGCTGCCGATCCGGCCCACGTCGTAGCGGATCGCCGCGTCGAACAGCGTGTACGACGGAATGCGGTACAGGTTGGCGCTGTCGCCGTAGCTCACCCCATTGTAGCGCGCCCCGGCCGCCAGGCTCAGGCCCTGCAGCGCGCCGCCCTGGAAGGTGTAGTCGGCCCAGAACGAGGCACTGTAGTCGGGCACCATTGCCAGCTCCTTGCCCTTGTACGGTGTCCGAGTCCATCCGCGACGCCGCGCCGATCAGGCTGAAGCCCTCGAACGGGGTGATCCGGCCTTCCAGTTCGATGCCGCGTATGCGGCCTTCGTCGCCCTGGATCGAGCAGACGGCGGTGCCGGTGGCGCCGCAGGTGCGATGGCTGGCCACCGGGTCGTCGACGATCATGTTCTGCTGGCGCAGGTCGTACACCGCCAGCGTCACCAATCCATCCACGCTGGCCGGCTGGTACTTCAGGCCGGCCTCCCACTGCGTACCGGTGACCGGTTCGAAGGTGGCGTGGGTGAAGCTGTCCAGCGGCGACTTGGTCGAGGGCTGGAACGATTCGGCATAGCTCACATACGGGGTCAGGCCGTTCTCGAACACGTACAGCACGCCGGCGCGTCCGGTGAACGCCTCGCTCTTGATCACGTTGCGCCCACCGGGCGTGGAAATGCCGGTGCTGATGTTGCGGTTGGCGCTGCTGCTGTCGTCCTTGGTCCAGTCGTAGCGGCCGCCCAGGGTCAGGCGCCAGTTGCCCAGCGCCAGCTGGTCCTGCAGGTACACGCCGCTCTGCCGGTTGACCCCGGCGGTGGGCGTTTCGGTGCTCAGCGTGGGCACGTAGTTGGAATACACCGGGTTGAAGATGTCGATCGGGCGTGGGCTGCTCATCGCGCTGCGCACGCCTTCCCAGTCGGCGCGCTGCCAGTCCCAGCCCAGCAGCACCGTGTGGTCGACCGCGCCGGTGGCGAAGCGGGCCTGCAGGCGCGTATCGAAGGTGTCGCCATCCGAGTCGCCGCTACCCATCACCCCGCGACGGTTCTGGGTGCGGCCATCGGCATTGAGCGCGCCGAAGGTGACCACGCCGCGGTATAGCGAATCCACGTGGGTGCGGCGCGCGCTTTGGGTGAGCGTGAGGTGGTCGTTGAACTGGTGCTCGAACAGCCAGCCGGCGGTCCACAAGGTGCGGTCGAAGGTGTTCCAGCCGGGCTCGCCGATGAAGGTGGTGTTCTTCATGTAGCCGTGGGCGGTGGGGTTGAGCGTGCCGGCGGCGGGCAGGAACTGGTAGGTGGAGCCGCCGTCGTCCTGCTGGTACATGCCCAGCAGGGTCAGCCGGGTGCGTTCGGCGATCTGCCAGGTGTAGCTGGGCGCCAGGAACCAGTGCCGCTGCGCGGTGTGCGGGATCTGGGTGGCGCCGTCGCGGTACAGCCCGACCAGCCGCACAAGATGGGTGTTGTCCGCGCTGCCGGTGCCCACGTCGAAGGCGGCGTTGTACTGGCCGTTGGCGTCCACGCCCAGGCGCAGTTGTTGCTGCTGGTCAGGGGTGGGCGTCTTGCTGACCTGGTTGACCATGCCGCCGGGCGCCACCTGGCCGTACATCACCGCCGACGGCCCCTTGAGCACTTCCACGCGGTCCAGGTTCCAGCTGTCGAACATGCTGCGGTTCCACTGGCTGCCCTGCGGTGCACGCATGCCATCCAGGGTCACGTTGTTGGCCCAGCTGCCGGCATCGAAGCCGCGGATGCGGAAGTCGTCCACGCGGTTGTCGATGCCGCTGCTTTCCAGGCTGACCCCGGCCACGTAGCGCATCGCATCGTTGAGCGACTGCACGCCGCGCGCATCCAGTTCGGCGCGCTCGATCACCGACACCGACTGCGGGGTTTCGGCAATGCCGGTGCTGATCTTGGTGGCGCCGCTGGTGCTGTTGGCGGCGCGGTAGGCATTGACCCGGACCGCATCCAGGTCGGTGGCCGTCTGCGCCTGCGCCGGCAGGGCGCCGGCGGCGGCCAGCACGCAGGCAAGGGCAAGCAGGTTGGGACGCAACCGGCGGAAGGGAGTGGTGGGGAAGGGCATGGCGGCACACTCGAAGACACGGAAGGGGCGCCGACGCTGGCCTTGCTTGCGCGGCCCAGGGCCGCCACCAGCGTCTGCGGTGTCGCGCGGGGCGACGGTTGCCGCTGCATTCTAGGGATTCCGGCAATTTATGCAATTGCGACCCATTCGCATATACGGGACCACTTCGAGTGCTGATGATCAATGTTGATGGCGACAAAGTGGTGAAAAACCACGCAGTGTTCTGTCCGTGGTGCCAATGATCGCTTGCATGCCGCGTGGCGAGGTCTAGAATGCGCGCATCACCCCGAACCTGCCGCCATGACTTCGATGCCGCTCCTGACGTTTTTTACCCGCACCCGCGCAAGCGCGGTACGGGCGCGTCTGCCCTGCGGCTCCTCAGGCGGTTGACCGGCAACCGGTGACCCTGAACGACCCCAGACAGAGCGCCCACCGGGCGCTCTTTTCGTTTCCGCGTTTGACTTCCTTCCCTGCTCCAGAACACCGCAAAGGAGAACGTGCCATGCACCAGACCGCCGAGCCCCAAACCTGGCCGCACGCCCGTTAGCCAACGGCGGCGTGCGGCTCCCCGATGTTGGCAGCGAGACCTATCCCATGAACACCCATACCCAGACCCTGTCCCTCCGGCGCAACCTCGGCATCATTGCCCACATCGACGCCGGCAAGACCACGCTCACCGAGCGCCTGCTGTGGAAAACCGGCGAGATCCATCGCGTCGGCGAGGTCCACGACGGCGCGGCGACCACCGATTTCTCGGCGATCGAGCGCGAGCGCGGCATCACCATCGGCGCGGCCGCCGTGCAGGCGCATTGGGCGCCGCGCGACCAGCCGATCCACCACCTGACCTTGATCGACACCCCCGGCCACATCGATTTCGCGATCGAAGTGGAGCGTTCCCTGCGCGTGCTTGATGGCGCGGTGGCGGTGTTCTCCGCCGTGGATGGCGTGCAGCCCCAGTCCGAATCGGTCTGGCGCCAGGCGCGTCGCCACGGGGTGCCGCTGATCGCCTTCGTCAACAAGATGGACCGCACCGGTGCTGCGTTCGAACGCGTGCTCGCGCAACTGCGCGAGAAGCTGCGGGCCACACCGTGGGCGCTCGGCGTGCCGATCGGGACCGAAAGCCAGTTCAACGGCTGGGTGGACCTGGTCGACCGCAGCACCGTGCACTGGGACGACAAGGGCACGGCGTTGCGTCATGCCTGGACGACCGAAGAGGCGGCCCAGTGGATGCCGCAGCGCGAGGCGCTGATCGAGGCCGTGGCCGATGCCGACGACGTGCTGGCACAGGCGTGGCTGGAAGGCGCGGCAATCGACAACGCGCAGCTGCGCGCGGCGATCCGTCGCGGCACCCTGGCCGGTGCCGGCGTACCGGTGCTCGCAGGCTCGGCGTTCAAGAGCAAGGGCGTGGAAACGTTGCTCGATGCCGTGGTCGACTATCTGCCGTCGCCACTGGATCGGCCGGCGGTGGTCGCCACCGAGAACGGCAACGATCTGCTGCTGCCCCCTGATCCCGATGGTCCGCTCGCGGCGCTGCTGTTCAAGATCACGCACCAGAACCACGGTGCACTGAGCTTCGTGCGGGTGTATTCGGGCACGCTGAAGGTGGGCGACGCGCTGGCCAGCTCGCAGCATGCACACGGGCGACGCGTCAGCCGCCTGGTGCGGGTGCAGGCCGATCAGACCCACGACATCAAGCAGGCCGTGGCCGGTGACATCGTCGCGGTGCTGGGCTGGAAGGATGCCGTCAGCGGTGAAACGCTGAGTGCGCCCTCGCGCCCGCTGCTGCTCGACACGATCCAGGCGCAGCATGCGGTGCTGGCATGGCGGTTGACGGCGGAGAAGGCCTCGGACCTGATCCGCATCAGCCAGGGACTGGCCAGCCTGGCGCAGGAGGATCCGTCGTTCCGTGTCGAGACCGATCCGGAAAGCGGTGAAACCCTGATCTGGGGCATGGGCGAGCTGCATCTGGAGGTGATGGTCGAGCGCTTGCGCACGGAATGGAGCGTCAACGTCCACACCGGCCAGCCGCGCGTGGCCTATCAGGAGACGCCGAAGCGTGCAGTGCAGCGGGTGGAAGGCAAGGTCGCCAAGCAGACCGGTGGCCAGGGCCAGTTCGCCCAGGTGCTGATCGATGTGGCGCCGCGTGAGGATGGCGAGGTGAGCTTCGTCGACCGCACCGTGGGCGGTGCGATCCCGCGCGGGTTCGTCAACGCGGTGGAGAAGGGCGTGCGTGCGGCATTGGGCGAAGGTCCGCTGGGCCATCCGGTGGTCGGGATCGAGGTGACCCTGGTCGACGGCCAGACCCACGTCAAGGACTCCTCGGACATGGCCTTCCATCGTGCCGGCAGTGAAGCGGTGAAAGCGGCGCTGGCCCAGGCGGGCACGCAGCTGCTGGAGCCGGTGATGGAGATCGCCATCCACGCACCGTCGGGCAACGTCGGCGATGTGGTCGGCGACCTCAACCGCCGCAGTGGGCGGGTGGCCTCGATCGAGGACCAGGATGGGCAGGCCGAAGTGCTGGGCTATGCACCGTTGGCCCGGCTTGGTGGCTATACCACCTCACTGCGTTCGCTGACCCAGGGGCGCGCGTCCAGCGACATGCGTTTCAATGGGTATGAAGTGGCCGCGTCGGTGTAGCGGCCTGCGCTACAACAGTAAGGAGCAGGGGCCGGGCAACCGGCCCCTTTTTTTCGGGGTGTGCGTCCGGCTGCGGTTGTTGTCGCCTCCGCCCGGAATTTACGAAACATGAACGCTTTCAGCGTCATCCGGGTTTTCGTACTAGTTGTATAGGCGTGAATGCAGCAATCCGGAGAATGCGCACCTCGCAGGAGCCAGGCACGCCTTTCAGGGTACGCCCGTTGGACCGCCGCTCCGGAACATGCCGGATGCCCGCATCGCCGGGCCGGTTGTCGCTCCTGGCCCATTGCCCCGTCTCAGGATCTCCATCAGATGACTACCTCCTCCCTGCGCAGCAATGCGCTGTGCCTGGCCGTCGGCGCCGCACTGGCCGCCTCCCTGTTGCCTGCAGCAGCCTTCGCGGCCGAGACCGTGATCATCCGCGACGACGAAGTGGAGAAGGTATGGCCGGTTACCTATGGCCATGCCGAAGTCTATGACTCCAAAGTCATCAATCACCAAGTGGCAGATGGCACGTGGGGGGCGGTGAGCGTCGACCGTGGCAACCTGCGTATGGAGCGCACGCAAGTGCTCACCACCGGAGAAAAGATGGCTGCGGTGTCTTATTACGGCGGGGAGTACTACAACAACGGCGTGGTCTACGACGCGGTGATCGAAAGCTCGGACGTCGTCACCCAGGGCAACAAGGCTTCTGGCCTGTTGTTCAGTTGGACCACCTTCGACAGCAGCACCGGCGAATTGAACCGGGTGGGCATGATCACCGTACGCGACAGTAGCGTGACCACCTCCGGCGAGCAGTCGCATGGCATGAGCGTGAGCGGCGTCAACAAAGTCGATTTCCTGGGTTCGCAGATCCAGACCAGTGGCCAGGGCTCGGTCGGCGTGCACATGATGGGCGGCATCGTCGGCATGGATGACGCCATCGTGGAAACTACCGGCGAAGGCGCCCATGGCGTGCATGCGCGCTCGATGCGCTGGAGCATCGGCGGGCGGCCGGGCGTGGTCTATCGCGCCGATCTGGGCCTGACCAACACCACGGTCAACACCCATGGCGCCGGCAGCGTCGGCATCCTGGCCGGCTATGAAGACAACGGCACGCCCGACGGCATCGGCGCGACCGTGCGCATGCAGCATGCGCGGGTGCGCTCGGCGCAGAGCCATGCCGTGCAGTTCCTGCGCGGCAAGGACAACACCCTGAGCCTGACCGCCGGCAGCGTGCTCGACGGCGGCGATGCGGTGCTGTTCGCCGGGGAAGCCGACAGCTTCAGCCAGGTCGATGCCACCGATTCGACCTTGATCGGCCGCGGCGCGCAGGCGCTGGTGGCCGACAACGGCGCCGGGTTGCAGCTGCGCCTGGACAACAGCGATGTGCGGGTGGCGGCCGGGCAGGGCCTGGCGCAGGCGCGCAACGGTGGCCAGATCGACCTGCAGGCGCGTGGTTCGCAGCTGCAGGGCAGCGCATTCGCCGATGACACCTCGCGCCTGGACATGCAGCTGGACGGCAGCCGCTGGGATGCCTGGGGCCAGTCGCAGGTGGATGCGCTGGGCCTGCACAACGGCAGCACCTTGCTGCTCGGTGCCGGCAGCGTGGGCGATGCGCTCACCGTGCGCGGCAACCTGGATATCACCGACAGCACCCTGGTGTTCGACAGCGCGCTGGGCGATGACACCTCGCCGACCGACTGGTTGTGGGTACAGGGTGACACCGCCGGCCACGGTGCGGTTGTGGTCAACAACCTCGGAGGGCGCGGCGCGCAGACCGTGGACGGCATCCAGTTGATTCAGGTCGACGGCGTTTCCGCGGCCGATTTCAAACTTGAAGGCCGCGCGGTGGGCGGGCAGTACGAGTACTTCCTGTTCAAGGGCGGCAGCGCCGATCCCAACGACGGCAACTGGTACCTGCGCTCGGCGCTGCAGCCGGTGACCGACCCATGTGCGGCCGACCCGGCGGCGCCGGGCTGCGTGATCACCCTGCCCGAGCAGTGCGAGATCGATCCGTCGTTGCCGCAGTGCCTGCCGCCGGTGCCGGTGCTGCGGCCGGAACCGGGTGCGTACCTGGCCAACCAGCGCTCGGCGCGCAGCATGTTCGGGATGGGCGCGCAGGACCGCCAGCGCAGTGGCGCGCAGGGCGATGGTGCGCGCGGTGCGTGGGCGGCGGTCAGTGCCGGCCAGGCGCGTTACGGTGCGGTCGGCGACCAGCTGCGCGTGCAGGGCAACACCTCGGCGCTGCAGGTGGGCACCGATCTGCTGTCATGGGGCGAAGACGCGCGTGGCCAGTTCGGCGTGATGCTGGGCAGTGGCCGCGCCAGCAGCACCAGCACCTCGCAGCTGACCGGCTACAGCGCCCGTGGCAAGGTCGACGGGCGGGCGGTGGGCGTCTATGCCGACTGGAGCCAGGCGCCGGGCGGCGCCACCGGCCTGTACGTAGGCGGCGCGCTGCAGCATGCGCGCTTTACCAATAGCGTGCAGGGCGATGCGCTGACCAGGGAACGCTATGACAGCCGCAGCAACAGTGCCTCGGTCGAAGCCGGTTATGGTTTCAGCATCGCCGAGCGCGGCGCGCTGGCCGTGTTCGTGCAGCCGCAGTTGCAGCTGCGTTACAGCAGCTACCGCGCCGATCGCCATACCGAACGCAACGGTACCGTGATCGATGGCAGCGACGCCGACGGCCTGAGCAGTCGTATGGGGGTGCGCGTGTTTGGCCACACCATCACCAACACAGGTAACCGCGTGCAACCGTTCGTGGCGGTGAACTGGATCCGCGAATCCAGCGACAACGGCCTGCGTTTCGACGGGCAGCAACTGGCCGGCGGCCTGCCGCAGGATCGTTACGAAGCCCGCGCCGGCGCGCAGCTGCAGCT
Source organism: Stenotrophomonas sp. KH_029 (assembly GCF_057839765.1). Classification (NCBI taxonomy): domain Bacteria; kingdom Pseudomonadati; phylum Pseudomonadota; class Gammaproteobacteria; order Lysobacterales; family Lysobacteraceae; genus Stenotrophomonas; species Stenotrophomonas sp. KH_029. The sequence goes on from NZ_CM174498.1 coordinate 2,092,024, forward strand.
GGGCTCGCGCTGGAGTGCGTGGGGCGATGTGGGTTGGCAGCGCGGCAACGGCGGCTACCGTGAGGTCAACGGCCAGATCGGGATGCGGGCCAGCTGGTAAGTGGCGCGGCCGGATATATCAGCAAGGGCTCCTGCGGGAGCCCTTGTTGTATGCGGCAATCTGCCGTGCTGGGCGGGGATGAACAGTTTCGATCCGCATGGCGCGTACTGAATTTTTCCGATATCAGCGCGATTTTACGAATACTCGCATGGACCCCGGCGTGCGCTGCAGGCACAGTAGCGTTGCTGCGGGATTGGACCAGGGATTGGCCCCGCAGCCGGGAAGCAGGGCGCCGTGGCTTGCGTGGCCACGCCAACGCCCTGTTTCCCACCTTGCATTCACGCGGCCGGCAGCGACACATGCCCGACCGCATATACCTGCGCTGCCGGATCCTGCAGCGCAGGGGCCTGCCGCCACAACTGCACGCACAACTGCGTCCAGCCGGCAGGATCGAAGCCGGTTACCACCGCCAGCGCGCCGCGCGCGATTGCCTCGCGCGCCTGGCCAGCGGCCTGCGCGCGCAGCGCCGCCAGATCCGTATCGGCCGCGATGGCAGTAATGGTGCGGCTGGCATGGCGCGCCTGCGCCAGCCCCGGCGTCACTTCGGTATGCCACGGCAACCAGGTCTGCACCGCCGGCCGCCCCAGATCGCGGCACAGCGTGGCAAACGCCGGGCTGGCGAGGAAGTCGGTCTGGCCCTGCGGCGACGCCCATAGATAGAACGGCGCGTACAGGTGCACGCTGCCATGCACGTCCGGCTGCCGGCGCGCGGTCAGCCAGGCTTTCATGCGCAACTGCGAATACCCATCGAACTGCGGGGCCTTGTCGGCGATGCGGCGGTCGATCTGCGCCATGGCGTGGTCGTCGGCCAGCGCAAAACTGTATTGCATGGCGATCATGGCGTTGCCGCGCTGTCATCGGCGGCCGAGATGCCGCCGCCGAACGACCAGTCTTCCCAGCCCGATTCGGCGATCACCACCATCACATCCTGGGTGGGAATGCCCGGTGCCCGCTCCAGCTCATCGACCAGTCGCCGGTAGAACGCCGCCTTGGTGGCGGGGCTGCGTGGCTTGCCGGTGGTGATATGGAACAGCACGTATTGGTCCGAACGCGGGCCGCCACGATAGTCGCGGTCGAACAGCAGTTCGCCGGGCGCGTGCTGGTGCACGGCCACGAAGCGGTCGTGCGGGGGCACCTGGAAGCTGTCGACCAGGGCGCGGTCCAGCGCATCGGTGAGCGCGCGCAGGTAGGCCGGCGAACGGCCGGCAAGTAGCGAGATGCGGGTAAAGGGCATGGGATGCTCCCAAAGTGGACAAGGGAGGTGTACTCTCGCCTGCCCGAGTCATCCTGAAAATCAGATTATTCGGGATCCATAATCCCGATATACAGGATGGTTCCATGCGCCTGACCAATCTCGACCTGGATGCGCTGCGCAGTTTCGTGACCGGCCTGGACGCCGGCTCGTATGCGCGTGCCGCCGACCGCCTGGGCCGCTCCACCTCGGCGGTAAGCGCCCAGCTGAAAAAGCTGGAGGAGCAGGTCGGGGCACCGTTGCTGCAACGTGCCGGTCGCGGGCTGGGCCTGACCGGCGCGGGCGAGGCGCTGTTGCCCTACGCACGACGCCTGCTCGGTCTCAACGATGAAGCCATCGCCGCGTTGCGCCGCGAGCCGCTGCAGGGCTGGGTGCGGCTGGGCATCCAGGAGGACTTCGGACAAAGCGTGCTGCCGCAGGTGCTCGGGCAGTTCGCACAGGCCCACCCGCAGGTACGCATCGAGGGCCGGATCGCGCGCAATGCCGAGCTGCTGGACAAGGTGGCCGGCGGCCAGCTCGACCTGGCCCTGACCTGGGACGAGGGCAATGCCGCGGCGGCGCGGATCGCCGTAGTACCGCTGTGCTGGTTGGGCGCGGCCGACGGCGGCCCGCAATGGCACCGCAACAGCGGCGAGCCGCTGCCGCTGATCGCCCTGGAGGCGCCGTGCCTGATGCGCACGCTGGCTTGCGAGGCGCTGGACCGACACGGCATCCCCTGGCGGCTGGCCTTCGTCAGCCCCAGCCTGGGCGGCTTGTGGGCGGCCACCGCCGCCGGCCTCGGTTTCGCGCTGCGCACGCCAATCGGGCTGCCGGCCACGTTGCGTGCACTGTCCCCCGGTACGCATGGCCTGCCGCCGTTGCCGTCGCTGGGCCTGGCCCTGCACCGGGCGCCGCAGCACACCAGCGCCCCGGCCACGCACCTGGCCGGCATCATCGAACAGGCATTGCAGACAGCGCTACCGAGCGGTTGGTTGGTGCCGGGAAGGGCACGATCGATCGACTCCGCTGGCGCGTAGACTCGGGCTCTGCCCGGCTGCAGTTGCAGTTGCTTGTGATCTTGATCCACCTCCCCCTTGGAGCGAGCCGAGCATCGCAGCGGCGGCAAGGGCGAAGAGGTGCGGGTGTCTGAGCGCAGCGAGTTCCGCACCGTCCCTTGCCGACGCGAGAAGCGCAGGGCACCGGCGGGCGCAGCCCGCCGGATCGCGGATGGGGCGTGCTTTCTTTGGGTTACGTTTCTTTGCACGAGCAAAGAAAGGTGACTCGCGCCCCGAAGGGGCACGAAAGCTGTTGACGTTGAGCTCATCCGCGAAGCGGAAAAGCAACCGCATCCGGCCAGCGGCCGGCACTACCGAAACGGCAGAGCCCGACGCTATGGGAACCACAACACCCCCATTTTTACGAAAAGTTGTAAAGACATCGGCTGCGGCGATGTCTAGCTTGATCGATTGGCTTTGGCCCGGGCGCGCGGCGCTGCCGGGCACGCCGCGATCCCACAGGAATGCCCATGCTCTGCTCCCGTCCTGCCGCGCGCCGGCTGCTGCTTCCCTTCCTGCTGCTGGCCAGCAGCCAGGCTCACGCCGCCGTGCCCGCCGACCTGGCCCCGCTGGCCGGCGGCCTGCCGCTGATCCTCGCGCTGGCGGTACTGGGCGGGCTGGTGTTGAACCTGATGCCGTGCGTATTGCCGGTGCTGTCGTTGAAGGTACTGTCGCTGCTCGACGCCGGTGCCGCCCCCGGCCAGGCGCGGCGGCATGCGCTGGCCTATACCGCCGGGGTGGTGCTGTCGTTCGCACTGATCGGCCTGCTGATCATTGCGCTGCGTGCCGGCGGCAACGTGCTCGGCTGGGGATTCCAGCTGCAGCAGCCGGTGTTCGTGGCGGCGCTGGCCTGGTTGATGGTGCTGGTCGGCCTGAGCCTGGCCGGCATGTTCACCCTGGGTGGCGCGGTGGGGCAGGGCGGCCAGAAACTGTTGGCCAAGCGCGGCTACGCCGGCGATTTCTGGGCCGGGGTGCTGGCCTGCGTGGTGGCCAGCCCCTGCGTGGCCCCGTTCATGGGCCCACCGCTGGCCTACGCGTTCGGCGCCTCGGCGGCTGCGGCGCTGGCGGTGTTCATCGCGCTGGGGCTGGGCTTGGCCTTGCCGTTCCTGCTGGTCGGCTTCGTGCCGCGGCTGGCGCGCTGGCTGCCGCGCCCGGGCGCGTGGATGGAAACGCTGAAAGTGTTGCTGGCCTACCCGATGCTGCTCACTGCCGTCTGGCTGGTGTGGCTGCTGGGCAAGCAGAAGGGCATGGACGCGGCCGCGATGATGCTGGCGGCCATGGTGGTGTTGGCATTGGGCCTGTGGCTGTTCGAGCAGGGCCGCTGGCGCAGCCAGGCCTGGCGGCGCGGGCTGGGTGCGGCGGTGGTGCTGGTCAGCCTGCTGTCGCTGTCGGTCGTGCATCGCGTGCCGGCACCGGAAGCGGCCACCGGCGCGCCCTCGCAGCTGGCCGGTGCCACCGCGTACTCGCCGCGCGACCTGGCCCAGGCGCGCAAGGAAGGCCGCCAGGTCCTGGTGGCGGTCACCGCCGACTGGTGCATCACCTGCATCGCCAACCAGCAGACAGTCCTGGGTACGTCGCGTTTCCGCGAGCTGCTGGTGTCCACCGGCACGGTATACATGAAGGCCGACTGGACCAACAGCGATTCGCAGGTGGGCCAGTTCCTGCAGCAGCACAATGCGCCGGGCGTGCCGCTGTACGTGCTGTACCGCGGCCAGGACGACGGCGTGTTGCTGCCGCAGGTGCTGACCCACGATGCCGTGCAGAAGCTGTTGCAGCCACAGTAGTGCCGCGCGCAGCAGTGGTGCTGCGGGTGGCTACTATTGCGCCATGAACGGCAGGGTTTGGGCCTGCGGGGCTACAATGACTGGCCACCGGGGGAGCACGTCTATAGCGGCGGCGCCCGGTACCGATCACGGCTTTGGAGTTCCTGATGGCCAACACCCATTTCTATCCGATCGGCACCCCCGGCCAGCCCTGGGGCGAGGCCGAGCGTGCGCGGTGGCGGGCGGCACAACAGCGCCAGCGCAGCTACCACGACGATGTCATCGCCGCGCTGGGGCGGCTGGACGATGCGCTGGAGGTGGTGCAGTACGGCCAGCTGGACTACGCCCCGGACCACTACCCGCTGTTTGCCGTGGTCAACCGCAACCATGATCCGGCGCTGCCCACCGCGCTGGTCACCGGCGGCGTGCACGGCTATGAAACCAGCGGCGTGCATGGCGCGCTGCAGTTCCTGGAGCAGCATGCACGCGCCTATGCCGGGCGCATCAACCTGGTGGTGGCGCCGTGCGTGAGCCCGTGGGGCTACGAGCGTATCCAGCGCTGGAACCCCGATGCGATCGACCCCAACCGCAGCTTCCGTGACGGTGGGCTGATCGAGGAGGCCGCCGCGCTGATGCGCTGGATAGCCGCGCGTGGCGATGCGCTGCTGGTGCACCTGGACCTGCACGAAACCACCGACAGCGACGCCCACGAATTCGATCCGGCGCGCTGCGCCCGCGACGGCAAGCCGCTGGAACCGGAGATCATTCCCGATGGCTTCTATGTGATCGGCAACAGCGAAGACCCGCAGCCGGCGTTCCAGCAGGCACTGATCGCCGCGGTGGAGAAAATCACCCATATCGCCCCGGCCGATGCCAAAGGCGAGCTGATCGGCATGCCGCTGCAGTCGCCCGGGGTGGTCTGGGGCGAGTCGCGCTCGATTGGCGCCTGCGCCGGCTTCACCGACGCGCGCTATGCCACCACCACCGAGGTCTACCCGGACAGCCCGCGCACCACCGCACAGCAGTGCAATGACGCGCAGGTGGCGGCGGTATGCGCCGGGCTCGACCATGCGCTGGCGCAGCGGTGAACCGCGCGCACGCCGTTGCGGCGTGATCCGGCGATGATGCCGCCCTCGTCGCCGCGCCGCAGCGCGAACCCCTCGGCCACGCCCAACCCGGCCGCGGCCGACGACGGCGATGCACTGCGTTTCTGCAGCACCTGCGCGTTTTCCGATGCGTGCACCGCGCAGGGCTACGACAAGAGCGCCCTGGCCGAGCTGCACGTGCTGGTCGACCACGTCGGCCCGTTCCATGCCGGCGACACCCTGTTCCGGGTCGGCGATGCCTTCGATGCGATCGCCGCGGTACGTGCCGGCATGGTCAAGACCTTTGTCGAAGACAGCCAAGGCAACGAGCAGGTGCTGGGTTTCAGCCTGCCTGGCGAAGTGATCGGGCTCAACGCCATCCATGGCGCGCGCTACCCATGCAGCGCGGTGGCGCTGGACACGGTGTACCTGTGCCGGTTCTCGTTCCCGAAGATGAGCGTATTGGCCACGCGCATGCCGGGCCTGCAGGCGCGCTTGTTCAGCCTGCTCAGCGCCGAGATCGGCAAGGCGGCGCTGCTGGGTGCCAACCACCGCGCCGACACGCGCATCGCCGCGTTCCTGCTGGACCTGTCCGAGCGCTATGCACGGCGGGGTTTCTCGGCCACGCGCCTGAACCTGGGCATGACCCGGGTGGAGATCGCCAACTACCTGCGCATGGCGCCGGAGACCGCCAGCCGGGTATTGCGCCGGCTCATCGATGAGGGCGTGATCGCGGTCAGCCAGCGCGAGATCCAGCTGTTGCAGCCGCAGCGGCTGGCCGCGCTGGCCAGCAGCGCCGAGGCCGGCGACGCCGGCTGAGTCAGTACAGCTCGCAGTGCAGCCGGCCCTGTGCCTGCAGCGTGCCCCAGGCGGTAATGTCGGCATCCGGGCCGGGCAGCAGCCGGTTGACCGCCTCTTGCACCGCGCCTTCCAGGTGCTGTTTGTTGCCGCACAGGTACAGGTGCGCGCCGCGCTGGAGCAGGCCGCGGACCTGCGTGGCATGCTCGGCCAACGCATCCTGCACGTAGTACTTGCATTGGCCGTCGCGCGAGAACGCGGTATGCAGCGTGCCCAGCCGGCCCTGCGCCTGCCAGTCCTGCAACTGCTCGCGGTACAGGAAATCGTGCTGGCGGTGCTTCTCGCCGAACACCAGGCAGACCTCGCGGCGATCATCGTTGGCGTGCAGCTCCTGCAGCAGGCCGATCAGCGGCGCGATGCCGGTACCGGTGCCGACCAGCAGCAACGGGCAGTGCGGATCGGCCGGCAGATGGAAGCCGGGGTTGGAGCGGCAATACACCCGTGCGCTGCCATCGCCGTCCAGCAGCCAGCCGGTGGCGGTGCCGCGGCGCTCACGGCCGTTGCGGATATAACGCACTTCGCGGATGCACAGCGCGGCGGTGTCGGCGCCGGCCGGCGAGGCGATTGAATACGCGCGGGGCAGGCACGGCGACAGCAGCTCCACCAGTGTGGCCAGCGGCAGGGTGTCCGGGCTGGCGTGGTCGTGCAGCACGTCCAGCACGTCGCTGCCGTGCAGATAGGCGTCCAGCGCCTGGCGCTGGCTGGTCTTGAGCAGCCCCTTCAAGGTCTCGCTGCCGCCGCGCCGGGCGATCTCGCGCAGCACGCCCTTGCCGGGCAGGCGCAGTTCCTTGCCGGCCAGCAGCCCAACCGCCTCGTCCTGGCCGTACCAGCGCGCCAATGCCTGCAGCAGCGCCGGGTCGTTGCCGGGCACCACGTGCAGGGTATCGCCGGCGCGGTAGGCGATGCCGCTGCCGCGCAGGTCCAGCTCCAGGTGCCAGGCGGCCGGGGTGCTGCCGTTGAGCCGGCGCCGCGACAGGATAGGCGCGTTGAACGCATGGTCCTGCCCATAGGCGGTGACCTGCAGGCACAGGTCGCGGCCGGCCTCCACGCGCCCGGCCAGCACCTCGCCCAGCACCGGTGCCCAGCGCTCGAAGAACTGCGCGTAGCCGGCGTCGGCGTCGACCCGCTGCAGGATCGGCGTGGCCTGGCGCTCGCCCAGCAGTGCGTCCAGCGCCTTGCTGAAACCGCAGAACTGCGGGTAACCGGTGTCGCCCAGGCCGAACACCGCATAGCGCAGGCCCGGCAGCGCCGGGGCCTGGCGCAGGGCTTGGGCGAACTGCTCGGTATTGGCCGGCGGCTCGCCGTCGCCGAACGAACTGGACAGCGCCAGCAGCACATCGCCGGTGCCCAGCGAGGCCACGTCGATGGCGTTGAAGGGCAGCACCTGCGGGGCGAACGCCTGCAGGGCCGGGAACGCGCCCAGGCGCTGGGCCAGGGCGCGGGCGTTGCCGGACTCGGAGCCGTAGCCGACCAGCACGCGTTGAATCGGCAGGGCCATGGTCAGGCCGCGGCGTAGAAGTCGTCGAACTTTTCCTTGCTGAACTCCACCGCGTCGAAGTTGCTCATCAAATCGTTCACCACCCGGCGGATGCTGATGTACGAACGGATCTTGCCGTCGGCGTCGAACAGCGGCTGCACGGTGGTATCGACCACGTACAGCACGCCGCCCTTGCCCAGGTTCGGCACGATCCCGGTCCAGCTGTTGCCGGCCTTGATGGTGTCCCACATGTCCTTGTAGACCGCCTTGGGCACGTCCGGATGGCGCACGATGCTGTGCGGCTGGCCGATCAGCTCTTCGCGCTGGAAGCCGGTGAGCGTGCAGAACAGGTCGTTGGCATAGGTGATGTTGCCCTGCAGGTCGGTGGTGGAGATCACCATCACGTTCTGCAGGGCGGTCAGCAGCTGGGCGTTGTCAGGGGCGTAGTGCATGGCAGGTTCCTTGGAGCGGGGCAGGTGGGGCGGGGCACTGGCACCGCCGACGTCGTGTCCAGCTCAGGATCGGCCTGGCGCCGCGCGGCGGCCATGACATTGGTCAAGCCGCCGCGCGCGCGGGCTGCGACATTGCGTCGCAGTGGGGTGGAGGTCAGTCCGGACGGCCGTCGACCACCCATTGCTGCAGCGGGCCGCTGGCCTGCCGGTCGCCTGGTTGTATATCGGCGTGGTCCTGGCCGGCGGCAAAGCGGGTGCTGCCGGCCATCGCCCGGGCCATGGCGTAGGCCTCGCCGGCGCGGGCGGCCGGCGCGGTCCAGTACACGGCCAACAGCGCGGTGCGGCCGAGCCGCAGCGCGCCTCCCACATGCAGCACGCCGCCGTTGACGGCGTACGACCAGCCCAGCAGCTGCTGTTGCGCATCGTAGGCCGGCGCATGCTGCCAAGCCAGGCGGCTGCGCGCGGCGCGCGGGCCGGCGGCGGCATCCACGCGCCGCTGCAGCAGCACCAGCGTCTGCGCCGGATCGATCCTGGTCTGTGTGCCGTCGAAGGCACCGGGGGTGGCGGCATACACCTCGTAGGACAGCCCATCGCATTGCAGGGAAGCGCACTTCCAGGCGCGGCCCTCCGGTTCCGGCACGGCGTCGTCCAGCAGCTGGCAGGTCGCATGGTCTGGCGGGGTCAACTGCATGCCGTTGGCCAGTACCAGTTGCGGTGCACCTTGCAGCCAGCTGCTGGTCCGGTCGCGCCGTCCGGTGGCAGTGCTGTGTTTCTGTAGATAGCTGCCGATCATCAGCGTGAGGACGAGGCACATCACGAATATGGCCTGGGAAAGCGAGAGGCCGCGCCAGCGACCACTGCCGCCGCTGACCTGCCGCGCCTCATGCAGCGCGAGGGTTTGCTGCATCATGGTCGGCCCGCCTGCAATCCACTGGGTGATGGTGGCACGGGCGATCGGTATCTGTGCGGTGGCGTCGGGGTAGTCATGGCCCTGGACGAAGGCCACGCCCTGTGCCAGCCGGGCCAGGGCGCGCATCGTGTCATCGGCGTTGGCGCGGGAGGTCAGCGCGTGGAAGCTGACCACCCGGTCGCGGCCCAGGCGCAGCACCCGGGCATCCACACCCTCGCCCTGCAGCATGCTGTGCGCCCACGTGAAAGTATGCGTGGCCGGGTCGAACGCGGGTGGTACGTGCCAACTTGGTCGCGCGAAGAACTGCCGGTGCTGCTCGGGGTTCATGCCGACCGGAATGATGTTCTGCACCTTGGCTGCCCGCAGTGCATCGAGGGTGACCTCGGGGTCGATCTGCAGGGAACTGGCGGGGTAGTGGCCGGTCTGCAGCCAGGACACGCTCACCGGCAGTTCGTCACCGCCGCGCCGGATCAGCCCCGGCATGCCCGGCTCGAAGGCCATGCCGAACAACGCGGCGGCATCGGCCGGGGCGAGGTAGGCGTGGCCGTCAGGGATATCCAAGGTGACCTCGGCAGCCAGCAGCAGCGTAAGCGGGCCGTGCTGCCACGGGGCCGCGTCGATTCTGGCCGCTTCGTCCTTGGGTTCGGTGGGCGGCTGCGCGGCGAGGGTTTCAATGGAGGAGCCGGCGGCCGGCGTTGCCATGGTCGGTGCTACCGGCCATATCAGTGCGGCCAGCAGGAACAGGCAGGGAAAAAGAGGGTGCATGGGGAATCCAGGTGCGGCGTCGAACGCCTGAAACAGGCCGTGCATGCTCGTCGGCCAGCGCGCTGGAATCCATGCAACTGTTACGAAAGTGGGGGTGGAAGGGTGCTTGGCGTCCAGTAGGCCGTCCGGTCACGGAAGATCGCATCAGGCCGGGAGGGGCGGGGGGCGATTCACATCCGCATCATCTGGTCGCGCGGATGTATACGCCTGCGGTGCCGGTTTGGCTGAATGGGACGGTGTGGAATGGGGTGTGTGTCTGGGTTTTCGTACTTGTTGCATATCTGTAGCGATAGGGCATCTCTATCTTCGGCGCCGTGCCGGCTCTCCCTGCGAACCCTCCGGGTGCACCGAGAGCCGGCCCCTTGATCATTTATTTAAAAGGCCTAGCCATGCGCGCCTCCTCCAAGACCTCACTCTCTTCCCTCCCGTTCCGTCGCAATGCCATGGCGCTTGTGGTGTGTCTGGTACTGGCTTCCAGTGCAGCCTCCGCTATCGCTGGCACCGTGCCGCCGGGTGGCTCCCACACCATCAATCCAGGCGATGTTGCCGAAGAGTGGAGGGTGGGTGACGTGGGTCAGGGTGCGAACCTGATCATGGCGCCTGGCGCGCAGGCGATATCCATTCAGGGCAACCGCGCATCGCAGATCACCATCGCCGGGGGCGCCGTCACCACGGGGCGAACGGCCGGGAACCCGAATGGCTGGGCAGTTGTATCCGGCGCTTCGGGTTTGCTTACCATCTCAGACAACAGTGTGATCTCCGGCATCAGCGGTATCAGCTACCTGGGCGGAGCTGATCTGACTACCGGCGGCCTGCGCTTAAGCGACTCCACCGTGGTTGGGACCGAAGGCTGGGGCATCCTTCAAAGTGCAGGGAACTCCGTGATCACGAGTAGCCAGGTGATGGGCGAGCGTGCCGGTCTCCAGATCATCTCGTACTTCGACGCCATGAACGTCATTTCGCGAGACTCTGTTGTAGCCATTGATGGTTCTACCATTCGCAGCACTTCAGGCAGTGCCATCAACGTTGGCATGATCGAAGGATACGATGCTGGCCGCGCCAACAGCGTGATTACCGTGCAGAATAGGAGCCAATTGATCGGGGCTAACGGCAACGCGCTGGAAGTCATCAACGGCAGCGTGGTGGACTTTACAGCGGACAACAGCGATATCGTTGGCAATATCGCTGTCAGCGACAGTGCGACTGCCGCTGTGACGTTGCGCAACAGCGCTTCGTTGCTGGGTCGGATGACCAATGTCGACAGCCTGACGCTTGCCAGCGGCGGGCGCTGGACTCTGACGGGCGACTCTGACGTAGGTGCACTTGAACTGGGCACCGGCGCGAATGTCGTACTGGGTGATGGCATTGCGTTCAACACCCTGACCGTCACCGGCGATTACACCGGCAGCGGCGGCACCCTGCTGTTCAACACCGTGCTTGGCGATGACGCCTCGGCCAGCGACAAGCTGATCGTCAATGGCAGTACCAGCGGCCAGACCAACGTGGCGGTCAATAACGTGGGTGGCGCCGGCGCGCAGACCGTCAACGGCATCCAGCTGATCCAGGTCGATGGCGCCTCCAATGGCGAATTCAACCTGGCCGGTCGCGCCGTCGGCGGCCAGTACGAATATTTCCTATTCAAGGGTGGCAAGGCCGACCCGAATGATGGCGACTGGTACCTGCGTTCGGAACTGCCGGGTGGCCCCAATCCCTGTCTCGCCGACCCGAGCAGCCCCGACTGCCTGATCACGCTTCCGGAGCAATGCAAGCTCGACCCGAATCTTCCGCAGTGCGTGCCGGTGCTGCGCCCGGAGCCGGGCGCCTACCTGGCCAACCAGGCTGCCGCAACCGGCATGTTCGACATCGCGCTGCACGACCGCACCGGCGGCGCCGCGCGCGGGCTGTCCGAGCGTGGCGCCTGGGCGCGGGTGTCGCGCAGCCAGGCCGACTATGGCGTGGTTGGCGACCAGCTCAGCGTCAACGGCGATACCGATGTGCTGCAGTTGGGCACCGATGTATTCACTTGGGGCGAGGGCGCCCGCGGCCAGCTGGGCGTGATGCTGGGCAGCGGTCGTGCCAACAACACAGTGACCTCGCGCCTGACCGGTTACTCGGCCAAGGGCAAGGTCGAAGGGCAGGCGATCGGCATCTACGGGACGTGGCTGCAGGATCCGTCTGCAACCACCGGGCTGTACATGGATGCCTGGGCCAACCATGCACAGTTCAAGAACAGCGTGCAGGGCCAGGCCTTCGGCAAGGAGCGCTACGACAGCAAGGCCACCAGCGCTTCGGTCGAGGCCGGCTATGGCTTCCAGATCGCCCATGGCGAACGCGTTGCGATGTTCGTCGAGCCGCAGCTGCAGTTGAGCTACACCCGTTTCAGCGCTGACAATCACACCGAAGCCAACGGCACCCTCATCGACGGCAGCGATGCAGATGGGTTGACCAGCCGTGTCGGCGTGCGCTTCTTCGGCCACGCCAACACCGACGTCGGCAACCGCGTGCAGCCCTTCGTGTCGGTCAACTGGATCCGCGAATCCAGCGACAACACCCTTCGCTTCGATGGTGAGCGCCTGGCGGGTGGCGTGCCACAGAACCGCTACGAAGCCAAAGCCGGTGCCTCGCTGCAGCTGGGCGGGCGCTGGACGGCGTGGGGTGACCTGGGCCTGCAGCGGGGCGATGGTGGCTACAAGGATGTGAGCGGGCAGGTCGGACTGCGTAGCACCTGGTAACCAAAAGCGGCGTGCTTTGAGCCGCGCCATTGCCCCACAACGCCTTGGAGTCCAGCGGACTCCGGGGCGTCAACAGCCTGCGCTTCGATGGCGAGCATCGGGCAGGAAATCTGCCCAAGAATCGCTACGAACTCAGGGGCCGGGCAGAGCTGCAGTTGAGTGAGCGCTGGAGCGCCCAAGCGGATTTGGCATGGCAGCGCGGCGGCTCGTGCTCAGAACGATTTTTACGTGGTGCGTCTCCAGACATCATCCGCCCTTCACATACTTGGGGGCATTCATGGGGCTGGAAAGGAAAACTGAATCCAAGGACAGCCGGTCATTCAAGGCAAGGCGCTTTCGTATTAGTTGCATGGCTCGGTCAATAGGGCGCCTCTATCTTGGCTGCCTGGGCCGGTCATGCCCTGGATCGCGTTGGCATGGCATGCGCCCCGTTTGCAGTCAATTCTACTTCCGGATTCCATCATGAAAACCGCTCCCACCTTCCGCTCCGGTGCGCGCCTGCGCACCCACACGACCCTGACCGCCGCCATCGGCCTGGCCTTGCTGGCGCTGCAGCCCCAGGTGGCTTCCGCCCGCCCTGTCAGCAACGGTTCAACCCATACGGTGGTGCCGGGCAATGCGGTGGACCAATGGGAGGTCACCGGCGCGTCGACCTTGATCGTAGAGAATGGGGCGGAAACCGCCAGGATCCGTGCCGAGTCCCAGTCCCATATCGCGCTCAACGGGGCTACGGTGACGTCTGATACGGGTAGCAGCTCCAACTCTGCGCTTCAGCTGGTGAATTCGTCGGCGACCGTCACCGGAAGCCGGATCACATCGACCGTCAGCGATGGCTTTGTCGCGACGGTCGAGGTGAATGACCCGGTCCGATCGTCGGCGACGATCACCAATAGCCATATCGAGGGCCTGAGCCGCGGGGCGGTCGTCGTGGGTAGCGATGTCACCTTCGTTGGCACGACCATCATTGGCCATGACACCATTCCCCGCAACGGCGGCGGTGGTCTGCAGCTCAACGCCGGCAACGCCGAGGTGCTGGCCGGCAGTCTGATCAAGGGCGATGTCACCGGTGTGCGCATGTGGCAGACCACTCTGGGGAGCCAACATTCCCCATCTGCCAGCCTCCTGGTGGACGGCTCTCGTATCGAAAGCGGTACAGGCAGTGCCATCGTGGTGGAAGCTACGTTGGCGAATACTGGCCAGGCTGACATCATCCTGCGCAATGGCACGACCGTGGCTGCCGGCAATGGCATTCTTCTGGACGTGCTGAACAATCGGCAACCTGGCGCAGTAGCGAATCTGCGGGTCGAATCCAGCGTGCTGGATGGCAACATCCAGGTGGCAGATGGCGCGTTCGCCCATGTCACGCTGCAGGACGGCGGCCGAATCAATGGCCGCTTCGACAACGTCACCACCACGACCATCGGCAATGGCGGCCACTGGCAGCTCACCGGCAATAGCGATGTCGGCCAGCTTGCGCTGGGTGCCGGCGGCATGGTCGCGCTGGGCGACGGTACTGCGTTCAATACCCTGACCGTCTCCGGTGATTACACCGGCAGCGGCGGCACGCTGCTGTTCAACACGGTGCTGGGCGGTGACGCCTCGGCCAGCGACAAGCTGATCGTCAACGGCAGCACCAGTGGCCAGACCAACGTGGCGGTCAACAACGTGGGGGGCGCCGGCGCGCAGACCATCAACGGCATCCAGCTGATCCAGGTCGCCGGCGCCTCCAATGGCGAATTCAACCTGGCCGGTCGCGCCGTCGGCGGCCAGTACGAATATTTCCTGTTCAAGGGCGGCAAGGCCGATCCGAATGATGGCGATTGGTACCTGCGCTCGGAACTGCCGGGTGGGCCGGACCCGTGCCTGGCCGACCCGACCCTGCCGCAGTGCCTGCCGCCGGTGCCGGTGCTGCGCCCGGAGCCGGGTGCCTACCTGGCCAACCAGGCTGCCGCAACCGGTATGTTCGACATCGCGCTGCATGACCGCACCGGCGGCGCCGCGCGCGGGCTGTCCGAGCGTGGCGCCTGGGCGCGGGTATCGCGCAGCCAGGCCGACTATGGCGTGGTTGGCGACCAGCTCAGCGTCAACGGCGATACCGATGTGCTGCAGTTGGGCACCGATGTATTCACCTGGGGCGACGGTGCCCGCGGTCAATTGGGCGTGATGCTGGGCAGTGGCCGTGCCAACAACACGGTGACTTCGCGGCTGACCGGTTACTCGGCCCGGGGCAGGGTGGAAGGGCAGTCGATCGGCGTGTACGGCAGCTGGTTGCAGGATCCGTCCGTGACCACCGGCTTGTATGTGGACGCGTGGGCGAACCATGCCCGCTACAGGAACAGCGTGCAGGGTGATGCGCTGACCAAGGAACGTTACGACAGCAAGGCCAGCAGTGCCTCGGTCGAAGCCGGTTACGGCTTCCAGGTCGCCAGCGGTGGCAGTGTCGCTTTGTTCGTGGAACCGCAACTGCAGGTGCGCTATACCCGTTTCGAGGCGGATACGCATGTGGAACGCAACGGTACTGTGGTTGACGGCAGCGATGCCGACGGATTGACCAGCCGGGTCGGCGTTCGGGTGTTCGGGCATGCCAATACCGAGGCCGGCAACCGCGTGCAGCCGTTCGTGGCGGTCAATTGGATTCGCGCATCGGGCGACAACAGTCTGCGTTTCGATGGCGAGCGTATCGAAGGCGGCTTGCCGCAGGATCGCTACGAGGCCAAGGCTGGTGCGTCGCTGCAGTTGGGCGGGCGCTGGACCGCCTGGGGCGATCTGGGCTGGCAGCGGGGCGCCGGCGGTTACCGTGAGGTCAACGGTCGGATCGGGATGCGTGCCAGCTGGTAAACAGTGCATTCAAGCTATAACGACAAGGGCTCCTGCGGGAGCCCTTGTCGTTGGTGGCGATCTGAGATACCGGTCTGGGCGGGAACAGGTTCAATCAATGCGATGGCGGCCGACGCAATTCGGTACCTGCATGTTCTTTCGAATACTCGCAAGGACACTGGATGCACCGTAAACACACTAGCACCGCTGTCGAATCTGGCCTGGGATCGGCCGTGCAGCCGGTCGGCGCGGCCGCGTGCCGGCTTCGCTCGCATGAGGCTTTGATGGAAAGCTAGGGTTTCGAATGTGTCAGAAGGATGGGGACAGGCTCTTTCACCTCAACGCGCGGAACGCTCATCACCAGGCATGCATCGCATGCCAGACAGTTTTCTACAGCCTCGTCAATGGCGAGCAAGCTACGGCTTTCGTCCTGACCGGTCATGGCGGGGAATCTGGATTTGAGAAAGCCAGGTCGTAGGTCGGCAGGAAGCCCCACGAACGCCAGTCTATCCTCGAACTCAGGAATGGTCAGAAAGACGTGCAGCGTGTCGCCTCCGCCGTCTGCCGCAAGGATCCTGTTCAGCTGCATACGAGCGACGGCATGGCCGCAAGCCCGGATCTTCTGGGCGATTCCGGGGCATTGCGCAGGGACGAAACAGAAGCCGTACTCTGCAATGCCATCGCCCGTAACGCCTTGGAGCTTCAGCAACTCCGAGCATCGGGTCGAGTCATTCTGCAGAGCACTGCAAGGGGCGCTGAGCAGCATGCCCAGCACTGCCATTGCGATTTTGTAATGGGCTCTCATGAATCCCTCCTGGTCTGCATGGAAGCTACAACCCGGCGGATGGCTGAATCATACGGTCAACGCTGAAAAGATGGCGGCCAGGTACCGGGCCGTTTGCTGCCTATGACCAGCTTGGCTGATGCTGTTCCACCACCTAGCGGCCCATCGATGCACTGGGTTTAAGGCTCAGTTTTCCCCGAAGCGGATGTTCTCGAGCCAGGCCTCTGATTCCGTCAACGTTCGTACGCCGGTGGGGCGCAGGCTGAGGCGATGCAGACTCAGGGCCAGTCTTTGCGCTTCCTGTACAGCGTCACTGCATGTGGCGTACAAGTTCCTGCCAGCGCAGGCCACCCCCCGTATCGCCCAACCGCCCGGAACGGGTACGACGCAAAGATACATCCTGTCCACGCTTCCCCCTGGGCCCCGAAGCCGCCCGATAGCAGGGCGGTTCAGTGAATTCCGATCAAAAGGAGCGTTCACGGACGCACCAGTTTCGGATATCCGTTCGTGCTGATGTCCGGGATGGAATAGAAAAAGGGCGGACGCGCCTCCCCGGTCGTGTCCGCAACCACCATCCCCCGTCCGAGTGCTTACAGCATTGCGCTGCCCTCGTCTAAAAGTGGTGAAGTTCTCACGCCAAATCGAGAGGAATTATCTATTGATTGTTGAGGTTCAATGCGTTTTGCAGCCTTGATGTCCGTTCGCTTGGTAATTCAGCCGTCGGCAGCCTCGTCGTTGGCATTGAAGAGCGATCCCTGCAGCATGAACACCTGGGGAAGGAGGAGCTTCCAGGCGGCTGGGCGCGTGCTTTGCCGGGTTCATGGCCGTAATGACCGGGCGGAACCGCTGCGCCGGCGCGCGGCGGCAGTTGGACCCTCGCTGAGCGGTAGGGCAGGACCGGCACCGCAGCAATGGCGCCGACCGTGAGGTTGATGGCCGGATCGGGATGCGCCAGCGGGTAAACGGCGCGGCTGCATCGGGTGGGCTCGTGCGGGAGTCCTTGCCGTTTCCGGGCCGGGTCGACGACTGACCGCCTGGATCACTTTGCCTTCACGATACTGGTCAGATTGTGCTGGTTGCGTGCGTTGCTCTTCTACAGCCATTCGTTCTGCGATTGCACCATGAAGCACGTGGTGCTTCGCGGCCAAGCTGCGCCCTCGACAACCGGAGAGTCGCCATGAAACGGGTTGATCAGAATTCAGCTGGGACATGGCGCCGGTGCCGGGCAGCATCGCTGGCCCCGCTTGCACTGGCACTGGCGATCATGGCCGGGCTGCCTGCAGTCGCCGCCAGTGCCGCCGAGGAATGCGGCGCCGGCGGGGTGGTCGTCTGCGACCCGTCCGGCAACCCCTATGCCAATGGCATCACTTATACCGCCCCTTCGGTGGCGCTCACCGTGCGCAGTGGCACGGTGGTCGATACCAGCAGCGCCATCCCCCTGCCGAACAGTGTGCAGACCACGCTGGGAATTGGTGTACTGACGGGCACCGGATCGGCCACGCCGGCGGGTGTTCTGGCGGTCACGGTGGAAGCCGGAGCCAGCATCATCGCCCCGCATGACTTGCAAAGCGGCGTGCTGGTGCGCGACTGGAATGCAGGCAGTGACGCACGGGTAGAGCATGCCGGGCTGATCCAGGTCGGCGGTGTCGGCAGCTTCGGCATCGATGTGCACGCCGGCGGCACGGTGCAGATTGTCTCCAGCGGTCGTATCGAATTGACCGGTAACGCAGGGGGAATCCAGGCAGCCGCCGACCCGAATCCGTTTGGCGGGGCTTTGTCGATCCAGCACAGCGGGGTGATCCAGGGCGATGGCAGCAGCGGCAGCGGCATCGCCGTGCAGCGGCAGGCGGCCGGACAGGTCGATATCGTCCAGCGTGGCGTCATAGCCGGCGTGTCCAGCGGCATCTCGATCATTACCTTTGGCGGTAGCGATGTCGATTACACCCTCGACAACCAGCAGCAGATCAGCGCCACCTCCAGCGGGGTCTATGTATCCGGCGGCGGCAATGCGGTGCTGGACAACAGCGGCATCCTCGAGGCCGGCTCAGGCAGCCTGGGTACTGCGGCGATGCTACTGAGCATTCAGCGCGCCGAGGTGCACAATAGCGGGCAGCTGATTGGTGGACAGAACGGCCTCTATCTGAGCGCCGGCCAAACAATCGTCGACAACAGCGGCAGCATCCGCGCCACTGGCGGCGCTGGCGTGCTCAACACCGCCGGCACGCTACTGCTGGACAATCGTGGGCTGATCGAGGGAACGCTGGGCGTGGATGTCACCGGTAGCGCCGGCCGCCTCTACAACGCCGGCGCGATCACGGGCAGCGCCGGCACTGCCGTGCGGATCAATGGCAATGACACGCTGCTGACCCTGGACAGCGGCTCGGTACTGGGCGGCGATGCGCTCAGTACCGGCAGCAATAATCGCGTGCTGCTGCAGGGAGTGGGGCAGGAGGATGCCGCGTTGCTGGGCTGGACCTCACTGCGCATGGCCGGGGTGGACTGGCGGCTGGCTGGCGATGCCGCCTTCCTCGACCCGCTCGCGGTGGACCAGGGCCGGTTGTGGCTGCTGGACGCGACCCTGCAGGCGCCGTCCTTCCAGGTGGCCGGCGGCGCCGGGCTGGGCGGCAGTGGGCAGCTGCAGGGGGCGGTGCAGGTGGCCGATGGTGGGCGGTTGAGTGGTACCGCAGGCGCGGCGCTGCGCATGGCGTCGCTGCAGCTGGCCGGTACCGCCATCACCGAGGTGGGGTTGGGAATGCCCGGCACTGCGGCGGTGTTCCAGGTCGATGGCGATGTGCGACTGGACGGGGTTCTGCAGGTCACCGACGAGGGGGGCTTCGGCCCGGGCCTGTACCGGGTGATCGACTATGGTGGCGTGTTGGATGACCAGGGCTGGCAGATCGCGCCGATGCCGATCGGCAGCCCACCGGCGCAATTGTCATTGCAGACCAGCGTGCTTGGCCAGGTGAACCTGATCAATGCCGCCGGCGTGGCACTGGGCTTCTGGGACGGGCCGGGCGCGCCGGCCAATGCAGTGGTGGATGGCGGCGACGGTGTATGGGATCTGGGTCAGCCGCACTGGACCGATGCAGGGGGCATCGCCAATGATCGTTGGCAGGGGGGCTTTGCGGTGTTTCAAGGGAACGCGGGCAGCGTTCGGGTGGACAACACGCTGGGCATCGTGGGGACAACCGGCCTGCAGTTTGTCACCGACGGCTATCGGCTGGTCGGCGATACGCTGGTGCTGGACGGAGCAACCAACATCATCCGGGTCGGTGATGGCAGTGCGCGAGGTGCCGGGGTACAGGCGCAGGTGGATGTGGTGCTGGCGGGCAGCGGTGAACTGGTCAAGACCGACCACGGCCGGCTGGTGCTGGGCGCTGATTCGTCGGGCTTTGGCCAGGACGCCACGGTGCGGGAGGGGGCATTGCAGGTCAATGGCCGGCTCGGCAGCCATGTTCGGGTGGACACCGGTGCACGCCTGGAAGGGATTGGCACGGTCGGCGGTGTCACACTGGCCGCGGGGGCAATACTCGCGCCGGGTACGGCCGTGGGCACGATGGGCACGTTCAATGTGGACGGCAACTTCGTCACCGACGGTGGTGAGCTTGTGATGGACGTGGTGCTGGCTGGTGATGACGCCGCCTCCGTGGCGACGCCGACGGACATGCACGTCTGCGCGTCAACAACGTAGGCGGTAGTGGCGCGCAGACCGTTGATGGCATTCGCCTTGTCCAGATCGACGGCCAGTCCAATGCGCGGTTTGAGCTGGCCGGTCGCGTGGTGGGCGGTGCGCACGAATATTTCCTGTTCAACGGCAGCCCCCGCCAGCCTGATGACGGCGATTGGTACCTGCGCTCGCAGGTATTGCGCCCTGGCGACCCGTGCCTGGCCGACCCGACGCTGCCGGCGTGCGAGGCGCCCGGCCCGGTGCTGCGTGCCGAAGCGGGCGCCTATCTGGCCCACCAGGCTGCGGCCACCGGCATGTTCGACATCGCGCTGCACGATCGCACCGGCGGTACCGCGCTGGGCCTGTCCGAGCGTGGCGCCTGGGCGCGGGTGGCGCGCAACCAGGCGGACTATGGCGTGATCGGCGACCAGCTCAGCGTCAATGGCGATACCGATGTGCTGCAGTTGGGCACCGATGTATTGGCCTGGGGCGAGGGCAGCCGCGGCCAGCTCGGCGTGATGCTGGGCAGTGGCCGCGCCAACAACACGGTGACTTCGCGGCTGACCGGTTACTCGGCCCGGGGCAGGGTGGAAGGGCAGTCGATCGGCGTGTACGGCAGCTGGTTGCAGGATCCGTCTGCTACGACGGGCCTCTACGTGGATGCATGGGCCAACCATGCCCGCTACAGGAACAGCGTGCAGGGCGATGCGCTGGCCAAGGAACGTTACGACAGCAAGGCCAGCAGCGCCTCGATTGAAGCAGGGTACGGCTTCCAGGTTGCCGATGGCGAGCGCATGGCGCTGTTTGTCGAGCCGCAGGCGCAGCTGCGTTACACCCGCTTCAAGGCCGACACCCATGTGGAAGCCAATGGTACGGTGATCGACGGCAGCGATGCCGATGGATTGACCCGCCGGGTCGGCGTGCGGGTGTTCGGGCATGCCAATACCGAGGCCGGCAACCGCGTGCAGCCGTTCGTGTCGGTCAACTGGATCCATGCCGCCGGCGACAACAGCCTGCGTTTCGATGGCGAGCGTATCGAGGGCGGCTTGCCGCAGGATCGCTATGAGGCCAAGGCCGGCGCATCGCTGCAGTTGGGCGGGCGCTGGACCGCCTGGGGCGACTTCGGTCTGCAGCGTGGACAGGCTGGCTACAAGAATGTCGCCGGCCAGATCGGCCTGCGCGCCCACTGGTAGTGGGTGCGCAGGTAGCCGATGGACGGCCCGTGGCCTGGTAAAGCGACCTGCCTGCCGTTACAGGATGTCGCCGTACGAGCAGCCCACGATCACCCAGCCCGGCGAATAGCTCAGGTCCACCAGCACGCGGGCGTTGCGGTTGTCCGGCAGCGCCTTGCGGAAATCCATGCCCTTCCAACCGTAAGTGGCTTCCATCGCGGCCTGGTCCGGGCGCGGCGACATGCCGCCGATGCGATCGACGATCGCCTTGCCGCGGGTCAGTTCCTGGCCCTGCGGCACCTGCAGGGCCAGGTGCATTTCGGTGGTGCTGGACATGTTGACCAGCGTGGAGGTCTCGCCCCAGGCGGTGACCGGCGCATCGCTCTTCCACAGGCTCAGGGCCGAATCGCCGCCGGCATCGCCATGGGCGAAGTCGGTCACTTCTTCGGCGTTGATCGCCTCTACAAAGCCGGCGACTTCGGCGGCGGTGAGCTTGCATTCCAGCAGGCGCGACAAGGTGGCTGCGGTGCTGCCCTGGGCCTGGGCAACGGCCGGGGCGAGGAGGGCGAGGAGGGCGCAGGTGGCGAGGGATCGTGCGGACATGGTGTCTCGGAGGGTTTGAGCGAAAGGGAATGGTGCGTGGCGCGCGCTTACCAATCGGTAGGCGCGTAATCTTTCAGGAACTGGCCCCAGACGTGTTCGCCGCTGTTGAAGCCGTGGATGATCGGGTCGACGATGCGCGCGGCGCCGTCGACGATGTCCAGCGGCGGATGGAAGCGTTCTTCCTGCACCTTCTTGGCGGCGATGTCGGCCGGATCTTCATCGGTGACCCAGCCGGTGTCCACGCTGTTCATGTGGATGCCGTCGTTCTGGTAGTCGGCCGCCGAGGTGCGCGTCATCATGTTCAGCGCGGCCTTGGCCATGTTGGTGTGCGGGTGGCGGGTGGTCTTGAAGTTGCGGTAGAACTGCCCCTCCATCGCCGACACGTTGACGATGTGCTTGTCGCGCTCGGGCGTGCGCAGCATCAGCGGCTTCAGGCGCGCGTTGATGATGAATGGTGCGATGGCGTTGACCAGCTGGGTTTCCAGCAGTTCCACCGAGGGCACTTCGGCCATCAGCAGGCGCCAGGAATTGCGCCCGCGCAGGTCCACCTGCTGCAGGTCCTGGTCCAGCCGGCCATCGGGGAACAGGTGCTGCTGGCCGACCAGTTCGTCATCCAGCAGCGGCACCTGCGACAGTTCGGCGGCGCGGGTCAAGCCATCGGCGCCGTTGAGGCCGCGGCCCTGTACCGCCGGCAGCGCGGCGGCCGAACCGGCCTGCAGCAGTTCGGGGCTGCGCAGGCCTTCGTAATGGCCCACCAGCTTGCGCACGGTTTCGGGCAGTTCGTGCAGGGCGGCGGTTTCGCCGGCCATCATGTGCGCGTAGAACTGCGGCGGGCGGCGCACGGTCTGGCAGGCGTTGTTGATGATGAAGTCCAGCCGCGGGCGGGTGGCCAGCAGCTCGCTGCAGAACGCTTCCACGCTGGGCGTGTGGCGCAGGTCCAGGCCGTAGACCTGCAGGCGGTGGCCCCACTCGGCGAAGTCCGGCTCTTCGGCATAACGCGCGGCCGAGTCGCGCGGGAAGCGCGTGGTCACGATCAGCTCGGCGCCGGCGCGCAGCAGCTTGAGCCCGGCCTGGTAGCCGATCTTGACCCGGCCGCCGGTGAGCAGCGCAACGCGGCCACGCAGATCGGCCGTTTCGGTGCGCTTGTGGAAGTTCAGTTCGGCGCAGGCCGGGCACATCTGGTCGTAGAAATGGTGCAGCTGGGTGAACTTCTGCTTGCACACATAGCAGTGGCGCAGCTCCGGGGAGTGCACCGGCTCCGGCGCGGCGGCGGCATTCTCGCCGTTGTGGGCGTCATGCAGGCCGGCCGCATGCGGCGGGAAATAGTTCGGGGTGCTGAACACCGGCTTGCGGCGCAGGGCGCGGATGCCGGTCTGTTCCAGCAATGCCTCGGCCTTGCGCACCTTTTCCTGGTGGGCGGCCTTGGCCTGCTGCTTGAGCTTCTGCCGGCGCGCCTTGGGTTCGGGGTGGTAGACCTTGGCCACCACCTGGTGCAGCCGCACGCGGTCGGCCTCGGGCAGCGCGTCGAGCACGCTGCGGTCGGCCTCGATCACCTCCAGCAGGTCCAGCGCGGCGCGCAGGCGGTCGGTCAGGGGCAGGTCGTCGTCGGCAGGCGGTGGGGCGATGGTGTTCAATTCGGATCCGGGGAAAGCAGCAGGAAGGCAGGACGTGCAGGAAAGCTGGCCGCGTCGATGCTGGGCCACGCGGGACGGGCCAGGGTCGCCGGGCGGCGGCTATTGTCCTCGATCCGGGGGGGCGGGCGCCAATGGCGCGCCGGTGGAGATGAACGAAACCGGCCGCAGCGGCCGCAGCGGCCGCTGCCGGGTGCTTTCCGGGGAGCGGGCAGGCTTGAGAAGTCCGGCCCGGTTGGTATTCTCTGGCCCTGATCACGGACGATACGATCCAGGGGTGGCGCATGTTGTCCAGGCGGGGGTTTCTTCAGGGATTGGGCGCGGCAGCGGCGTCGCTGGCGCTGAGACCCTTGCACGGGGTGTCCACCGAGGGCGATATCTACCGCAATGCCCGGATCGGCCTGGCGGTGGAAAGGCCGGCCGGCTGGAGTTTCAGTTCGATTGCCGATTTCGCCAACCTGCGCGCGCAGGCGTTGTTGCTGGACGAGTTTCCCGATGCGCTGCATGCGCTGAAGGACCCGACCAATCTGCCGGTATTCCTGTTTGAAAACAGCGCACACCGGCAGGGGCATTTCGCACCGGCGATTACCCTGTATGACGAACCATTGCGCGGCGGCACGCCCCGCGATCAGCTGAAGGCGCACGCCAATATGGTCGGCTGGCTGGGGCGGTCCTACCAGCAGTGCCGCATCCTGGAGGCACCGGTAAAGGTGTCGGTATCCGGTGCCGATGCCACCCGCTGCCGCTGGACCTACCGGCACCAGCTCGAATCCGGGGAAAGCGCCGCGCTGTATGTGCAGAGCGTGCTGGTGTTCCGGCTGCCGCAGGTGCATACCTATTACTTGGTCGACCGCTACCCCGACCGGCATACCGGCGACCCTGTGTGGGACCGGTTCATCGCCTCGATCGCGTACCGCAGCTGAGCGATGCCGGTGCCCTGCTGATGCTGCACATCACCGGTGGAGTGCTCCCAGCCATCAGCGACGAACACGCTGAAGCGGTCGCTGATCCGTGCCTTCAGCTCTGCGCTGAACACTACCCCGCTGGCCGCCGCCGCCATCACCAGGCGTTGCCAGCAGTGCCTACTCGTAGCGCAGGGTGACCACGGCGGTGGCCGCTACGCTGCCCACGCCGGCGGCCGGCGCGCCCAGCCGCCAATAACCGGCGCGCAGGCGCAGCCGCGCCCGTTGGCCGGTCACGGTGGCCACGCGCTCGCTGTCGGAGCCATCGGCGGCGATGATCCGGCCATCCTCCGATTCCAGTACCACGGCCACGCCGGTGGCGTCGCCGACGTTGCGCAGCAGGGTCGGCGCGCCCGGCGCCGGGCTGCCGCTGAAGCCGAACACGGCCTTGCGCACGGCGGCGGCGCAGTCCTGCAGATTCAGCTCGAAGCTGACATAGCCACTGCCACGGGCG
Organism: Stenotrophomonas sp. KH_029; assembly: GCF_057839765.1. Lineage (NCBI taxonomy): Bacteria > Pseudomonadati > Pseudomonadota > Gammaproteobacteria > Lysobacterales > Lysobacteraceae > Stenotrophomonas > Stenotrophomonas sp. KH_029. The sequence goes on from NZ_CM174498.1 coordinate 2,116,542, forward strand.
ACCGGCAGCATGCTGGCCCCGACCGGATTCAGCACTACCTGGCGGTCGGCATCGCCCATCGACCAGTCGCAGGTGCCGATCATGACCTCACCGCTTACGTTGAAATCGGTGCCATGCGCAGCAGCGGCCGCCGTCAACAGGCCGACCAATGCCATCGCGCGGGAAGGGAGGGGGACCGGCATCGCCATGGGCTCAGTTGTAGGACAGAGTGATGGTCACCGGCGCGCTGAACCGGCCGGCGGCCACGGTGGCAGCGGTCTGGGCCATGCGTGCACGCAGCAGGTAGGTGCCTGCGGCGGTGGTATAGGACAGGGTCGTGCCGGCCGGCACGATCGGGGTATTGGGGGCGATGCCCTGTTGCAGTTCGACCCCGACCCCGGTCAGGCCGCGGAAATAGGCGGCCCTGCTGGCATCGGCCACGCCGGTGATGCGCATGGCGATCTTGGTGATCAACGGGTCGCAGCGGGTGACCTGGACCGGCACGTTCACCCAGGCGCCGTTGAAGGCGCCGGTGAACTGGGTGGCAACGTAGCTGCCGAGGTCGACGTCGTTGACGGTGAACTGGCACACGCCCGGCAGCACTTCACCGGTGAGGTTGAAGGTCACCGACTGTGCCTGGGCGGGGCTGGCCAGACTGGCGGCGGCAAACACGATGGCGGCGCACAGGCCGTGGCGGATCGGGTGCATGGTGGTTCCTCAGTTGTAGGTGAACTGCAGGGTGATGGGGGTGCTGACCTGGCCGGCGCTGACGCTGGCACGGGTCTGCACGAAGCGGGCCTGCAGGTCGTAGATGGCAGTACCGGTACCGCCGGCCCAGCCCAGCGAGGTGTTGTTGGGTACCAGCCGCTGGCTGCTCAGGTTGGACAGCTCGATGGCGATCCCCGACAGCGCGCCGCCGGCGGTACGCGCGGCGAAGTACTGGCTGTTGTCGGTGCTGGCCACGCCGTTGGCGCGGAAATGCACCACGGTGATGTCCGGGGTGCAGCCGCTGCGGGTGATCCGCACCCGCCGCCAGGCGGTGACCGAGCTACCCGTAAAACTGGCGGCCTGGTAACGGCCCAGGTCGGCGTTTTCCACCGCGAAGGCGCAGGTGCCCGGCTGGAAACGCCCGGTGAAGCGCAGGGTCAGGTCGGCGGCATGGCTGCTGCCGGCGCACAGCAGGCCGCCGAGCAGGGCCAGCAGGGCGCCGCGCCGGCGCAACGCCGCGTTCATTGGTACACCAGGGTGATGGTGGCCGCGCCGTTGGCCTGGCCGGAGGTGGGGGTGGTGCCGGTCTGGTAGTAACGCGCCTTCAGCGACAGGGTATAGCTGGACCCATCGGTCTGGTTCAACGGCAGCCCGCTGTTGCGCGGCGTGCCGAAGCCGACCGGGGCCAGCGCGGCGGTGCCGATCTGGATGCCGATGCCGGTGGCGGTCTGGTTGACGCCGTCGGGCTGCAGCGCCATCACCGACTGGGCGGCATTGACGATGCTGGTGACCGGATCGACCCGGTACTGCACGGCGTTGGCCACGCCGCTCTGGCTGGCCTGGCCGCGGTCGTTGTAGCTGCCGGTGAGGCTGCGCGCGAAGAAGGCCGGACAGTTGTTCAGACGCACCGGCACATCGACCCATTGGGTGCCGGTGCCGATGCCGCCCAGTTCGGTCATCTGGTGGGTGCCCAGCGCGACCGGCACGTCCGGCGTGCTGCAGGTGCGCGAGACGATGTTGAGCTGACCGGTGAACTGCGCCGTCAGCAAATCCAGGCGGTTGTCGCCCTGCACGTTGAACCACGGCGACGGCAGGCTGCTGCCCTGGATGCTGCCGGCGCCGACGTTGGCGGCGATCTTGAACAGCACCAGGATGTACTGGGTATCGGCATACAGGGAGATGCGCGGAATCCCCGGGGTGGCGCTGTAGTCCAGCCGGTTCTGCACCGGCAGCGCGACCGTGCCCGGGCCGATCAGTACCGCCGCACCGATCCCGGCGACGGCGGTGGTGTAGATGCGTGCGCCGTAGGTGGGGTGGGTATAGGACGACAACGGGTAGGGCGTGGCGCTGTAGGTGCGGTTGTAGTCGTACACAGCGCGGTCGCAGGTCACGGTGAAGTCGCTGGTGGTGGAGAAAGTGCGGCGATAGATTTCCGCGCCCACCGGCACGTCGCGGCCCACGGTGATGTTGCCGGTGATCGGCACGCTGAAGCGCAACGGGGACGGGAATTCGGGCAGGTAGCTGCAGCGGCCTGCCTGCGCGGGCGCGGCCCACAGCACGGCAAGCAGCGCCAGCAGCACGGCAACAGCGACGCGCGGTGAACTGTTCATGGCGTTTGGATATCCGGGAGGGGCGCGTTGGCGCTGGAAGACGGGGCCTGCACCGGCGCGCTGGCAGCCACCGGCAGCGGCGTCTGTTCGCAGGTGGCGCGCAGGGCGTGATAACCGTTCGGCGGCGTCGCTTCCTTGCGCAGGGTGACCTGGACCTGGCAGCGGTCCTGCAGGCCTTCGCCCCAGCGCACGCTGACCGGGCCGGACCGGGTCAAGCCGTTGAGCAGCAGGCGGCTGCCCTGGCCGGCCACGCCGACCACGCGTTCCTGCGCATCCAGGATGTCCGCGCCAAACGGGACCGGGCTGCCATCTGCCAGGAAGGCCTCCAGGATCATCGCCCGGCCTGCGCTGCTGTCGTAGTCCAGCCTGACCACCGCGCCGGCGCGCGGCACCACGCGGCGGTTGGTTTCCTTGAAGGTCACGCCCATGCTGGCGCCACGCGGGTCCAGGGTGATGTCGTTGAGCTGGTAGGGAATCAGATAGGGCACCACCGCATAGCCGCGCGCATCGACCCGGGTGCCGTTGCCGTTTTCCACCCGCGCACCGGCAGCGCCGGGTGCATGCACCAGGGCGATGGTGTCGCCCAGTGGCGGGGACAGGGTCAACCCGCCGGCATGCAGCACCATGCCGCCGGACATGCCGGCGCCGACCTGGCTGTAGTTCGGGCCGCGGCTGGCATTGGCGGTGTACTGGCCGTAGGGGTTGCTGTACTGGCCGTTGGCATCCACCGTGGTGCCGGTACTGGCGCGCGATAGGCCTGCGCCCCAGTTGAATTTTTCTTCGTGGCCGGCGCTGCCGCTCACCGCCACGCGGGCGTTGCTGCCGCCCTGCTGCGAACGGTTGAACAGGGCCGACATCGCCGGTGCGGCCGGCGCGCGCCCCAGCGGCATGCTCAGGGTGAAATACAGGCGGGTATCGCTGCGCTCGGTGCGCGGCGCCGACAGGCGCGGATCGCTGCCGCCGGCCATGCCATCGGCCATGCCGTTGGCCTGCCACGGCAGCAGGCTGTCGCGGGTGCGTTGCACCGACAGCCCGTAGCTCAGCGTACGCCACTGGTTGCTGTAGCCGGCGGTGAAGTCCAGCTGGCGCCCCGCGCCATTCCAGAAATCGCGCTGGGACCCCATCAGGTACAGCTGCCCGGCGCGTTCGCCGAGCACCTGGTTGACGGTGACGTCCATCCGGTTGCGCTGGCGCGACACGATGTCGCTGCCGGTGCCGCGCGCCTGCGCATCGCGCATCAGCGCCAGGTCGGGCAGGCTGACATAGCCGCTGGTGGAATAGCGGTAGGCGGCCATCGCCAGATCGGTGCCACTGGCGGCAAAATTCTTGTTGTAGCTCAGCCGCATGCTGGCGCCATGGCGGTCGGCGTCGCCGGCGATGCGGGTGCTGGCCCGGGTGATGTCCAGAGCGTAGGCACCGCTGGCGGTGTTGAGCGCGGTGCCGAGCAACGCGGCACGATAGCCGTCGGCGCCGATCGCCCCGGCATAGCCGGTCAGCGCATTGGTCAGCCCGCGCTGATAGGTACCCTGCAACAGGGCCGGCTGGGCCAGGCGGTCGCGCTCGGCCAGCCGGCCGGCGCTGACGCTCCAGCGGCTCTGGCCGGGGCGCAGCAGCTGGGTTACCGCCGAGAACGCGACGCTGAAACGCTTGACCCGCCCATCGGCCTCGGTGACTTCCACGTCCAGGTCGCCGCCGTAGCCGGTGGGGTAGAGGTCGTCGATCGCGAACGGACCGGGCGCCACCGTCACCTCGTGGATCAGCACACCGCGCTGGCGGATGCTCACCTTGGCGTTGGTATCGGCGATGCCGCGCACCACCGGCGCAAAGCCGCGCAGCGACTGCGGCAGCATCCGGTCATCGCTGGCCAGGCGCATGCCGCGCAGGCGCACGCTGTCGAACAGTTCCCCGGCGGTATAGGTATCGCCCAGGGTCAACTGCGCCTGCCAGCGGGGGATGTCGCGCTGCAGGTAGTTGGACGCGCTGCGGTAACCGCTCTGACCAGTGTTGCTCCAGGCCAGCGCGCCCTGGTGGCGGGCCTGCCAGCCGCCCAGGTGCAGCGAGGCGTTCAGGCCCAGGTAGCCGCTGAGCCGGCCACCGCCGACGCCGCCGCTGCGGTAGATGTTGCTGGAATAGCCCAGCACGGCCGCCGGCACGCCGGCATCCCACTGCGACGGATCGACCTGGCCGCGGGCCTGGCGCATGGTGTAGATCTGCGGCACCGACAGGCGCAACACCTGGTTGGGCACATCGAAGACGGCCGTCGCTCCGGGGATGTAGTCGCCCAGGGATCCGCAGAATGCGCCGTCCGGCACCGGCTTGCGTGGCGCGTTGGCCGGATCGGCGTGCAACTGCCCCAGGTCCACGCCGTAGCCGCGCAGCGCATCCGGACTGAAGCAGGGCACCGAGTCGTCCCGCGCCGGATCGTCGACATAGACGATGTCGGTGCGTGCGCGCCACTGCTGGTTGAGTACCACATCGCCGCGGTAGGTGCCCGGTGGCACATAGCCGCTGCGCCCGAACCGGGCCAGGTCCACCGCCGCGGCGCTGTCGCGCGGAAAGAAGTCCGCATCGAAGCTGACATTGCCACTGGCGCCGGCGGTGCCGGCGGCGGCAGGCAGCGCCGATGCACCGGCACGGGCCGACAGCGCCAGGGCGATCAGCATCGGCAGCATCGCCGCACGTGGCAGGCAGGCAGGGGGGAGGATGGGCAGTCGCATCGGGGCGGGGCGTGGCGGCGTGACGCTCAGGGCGTCAGCGCACGTTCCTTCAGGCCGATGGCGCCGAAATCGTTGATCACGGCAAACTCGGCGGCGAGCGCGCCAGCCGGGCGCTGGGCGACATCCTTCAACACGAACAGCGTCGTGGCGCCGGGCGCGACCATACCGCCGCCCTGGTCACCAACGCTGCCGCTGGCGGTCTTCAGGCTGACCTGGGCGAAATTGACGTGGTAGGCGCTGGGGTTGCGCACCTGCAGGGCCAAACCCTTGCGGTCCGGCGCATCCACCAGCGACCAGGACAGGCCATCGACCGCGGTGGCAACATCGCCACGCAGGCCGGCCGGCCGGAACAGCAGTTTGATCCGGGTACGGAACGCGAACTGCAGTACGTTGCGTTCGCCGCTGTTGTCCGCCTTGGGCGGCACTTCCAGCACGTTGACCCAGAACAGGGATTCCTTGTCGGCAGGCAGGGCCTCGCCGGTATACATCAGGCGCACGGCCTGGCTGGTCTGGCCATCCATGCGGAACATCGGTGGGGCCACGGTGAACGGGGCCTTGGCGGTATCGGGCGAGGAACGCTCATCGCCATCGTCCACCCACACCTGGAGCAGCGCGGGCGTCTTGCTCTCATTGTTGAGCTTGAGGGTGACTTCCTGGTCCTGCGCCGGGTACACCACGCGGGTGCCACCGATCACGACGCTGGCCCGGGCGGGGGCGGCGAGCAGGCATGCAAGCGACAACACGGCGGCCAGGCCGCAGCGGATCATCTGGTTCATGGGTTGCTCCGGTAAAGTGCGCCGGTCGGTCGGGGGGACCGACCGGCGCCAACAGACCCCGGGGGAGGTCAGTTGTAGGAAACGGCGTAGACCACGCTGGTATCGACCAGGCCCGGGGTTGCCGCGCCGGTGGCCAGGTACTGGCTCTGCAGATCGATGGTGGCGGTGTTGCCGGCGATCGCCGGGCTGTTCACGCCATTGGCCGGGTCGGCCAGGTCGATCGGGGTGCCGGCGTCGTCGAGCACCTGCACCTGGGTGTTGGTGGCTTCGCCGACCAGGGCGTTGGTCAATGCGCCGGTGGCAGGATCAACGCGCGGGCTGGAGGTCAGGAAGGACAGACGGGCGACCTTGCCATTGACGCAGGAGCCCTGGCCCGGGCCACCGATGATGACCTGGAACGGCTTCTTGCCGGCCACGGCGGCGGCGGCGGGAAGCTGCGAGGCGCGGACCGGGTCCAGCGCAACGACGAAGTTGCCAGTGCCGCCATCGGTGCCGGCGCCGCCGCTGATGGTGCAGGTTTCGTCGGTCACCGCGCCGGTGAAACGAATGGTGCCGCCGGAGTCGGCAGCGCTGGCGATGCTGGCGACGGACATGCCCAGCACGACGGCCAGGGCGGAGGCGAGCTTGATGTGGTTCATTGCGATCACTTCTTCTTCAGGAGTAGGGAGTCCGCCGGCAATCCACGTCGAGATGGGACTGTATGCGGCCTGGCCGGAGGTTGCCCGGCGCAGTGAATCGTAGGCAGCGGTCGGCGGCCGACCTATCGGACTGGGCGGATTTAGCGACCACCGATACGTGCCCGCACCTACCGGGCCTTCATGCGCGGTGCATCGGCCTCCCCGCCATGCATCAGCCACGCGCGGCGCAGGCGGTCGCGCTGGCGCGGGGAGGCGAACAAGTAGGCATTGACGGCTTCGAGGAAGGCATCCTGCTGGTGCTTGTCCAGCAGGATGAACGCCAGCAGCAGCTGGATGCGTTCGTGGTCCGATGATTTCACGGTGCGACACCTTGCAGATACCCATTCCGCTGGATACGGAACGCTCCCGACCAGACTAGGTACCCGCGCAGCGCTGACCATCGGACAGGGCCCGGTTTTTGCACGGGCTTGCTGAAACTGTGATGGCCGGTCAGCTGTCGTCGTCGCCGGCGTTGTGGCGCGAGACCTGCGAAGCCTGTACCAGGCCGCTGCTGATCGCATAGCGGAAGATGTCGCCATCGCGGGCCAGGCCCAGCTTGCGCATGGCCGCCATCTTCTGCGTGCTGATGGTCTTGCGGCTGCGTCCGATCCGCTCGCCGATCTCGGCCACCGACAAGCCTTCGGCGAACATCCGCAACACTTCGCTCTCGCGCTTGCTCAGTTGCCCCTGCGTCGGTGCCAGCGCATCGACAGGATGCCGGGCTAGCAGCTGTTCGATGGCGGGCGACAGGAACGCCTGCCCACCCATCGCACAGCGGATGGCGTGCTCCAGGTGCAGGTGCGGGTCGGACTTGCTCACCACCACCTGCACGCCCACCTCCAGAATGCTGCGCAGCACCCAGGGGTTTTCCACCCCGGTCAGCACCAGCCGGCTTACCTGCGGAAAGCGCCGCGCCAAAAAGCGCAGCAAGGCGATGCCATCGCCATAACGGCCCTGCGGCATCGAGAAATCGGCCACCACCACGTCCACCGGCTGCTGGCCCAGCAGCTCGACCATGCCGGTGGAGTCGGCAGCCAGCCCGACGATCTGGATATCGGCCACCGGGCCCAGCATGTGCTCCATGCCGGCCAGCAGTACCGGGTGGTCATCGGCGATCACGACGCGAATATTCAAGGCGATGGTTCCTTGGACGGGGAGTAGGGGAAGGCCGGGGCCGACCACCGCGAACGATCCGCATGCACGGCTATGATACGCTGGCCCGAGCCGGTTGCCGGGTGTACGGCACTGCCCGTTCCTGCCCGGAGAATCGCATGAATACCGCCCCTTTCAGGGTTGCTGTGGCAGATGACCACCCCATGGTGCGGCTGGGCATCGAGAGCAGCCTGGACGGTTACCCGATGTTCCAGGTGATCGGCGCGGTCGCCGATTCCACCGAACTGGTGGCGCTGCTCGATGCGCAGCCCTGCGAGGTGCTGATCACCGACTTTGCGATGCCCGGGGGCGCCCATGGCGACGGGCTGCAATTGCTGGATGTGCTGCATGCGCGCTACCCGGAGCTGCTGGTGGTGGTGATGACCGGCATCGACCAGCCGGTGATGATCCAGGCCATCCTGGCCCGTGGCGTGGCCGGCCTGGTCAGCAAGGCCGACGATGTGGCGCACGTGGCCCATGCGGTCACCGCCGCGCACGCGCACCGCCGCTATCTGTCGCCCACCATCGCCGCGCTGTCGCCGGCGGTGCCCGGCCAGCGGCGCACGTTGCGGCTGTCCCCGCGCGAACAGGAAGTGCTGCAACTGTACGTGGATGGCCTGTCGATCACCGCCATCGCCGAGCGGCTGCAGTTGCGCAAGCAGACGGTGAGCACGCAGAAGGTCAGCGGCATGGCCAAGCTGGGCATCGAACGCGACGCGGACCTGTTCAAGTACGCCGCCGAACTGGGCCTTGTGGCCCGCGACGGCCCCGCCTAGGCCGCTCAGGGCGAGGCGGTGCCCAAGGCCGCTGCGGCGGCCGGCTCCGACGGCGCGACCGCCGGCAGTGGGTCGGGCAGGCCGACCACCTCCACCTTCCAGCCGGGAATGCCGGCGTTGAGCCGATCGCGCAACGCGGCGACCGCATCGCCGGCCGGCTGCGCCTGGTTGTCCACCGGTTCTTCCGGCGGCGTGCTGCCGGGCAGCTGCGGTGGCAGGGTTACCACGATGCGTTTTTGCATACCATCGAGCATCACCTCGGCGGGGATATCGCCCAGCAGGGCATGCACGCGCTCAACGGCCAGGCTGTCCAGCTCGCTGCGCAACTGCCGGGTCTGCGCCGACAGCGCATTGACGCTCAGTCGCAACCCATCCAGGTCGGCGCGGTCGCGGCGGCCGTTGTCATTGGCTTCCAGGGTCTGCCGCACGCGCACCGTCGGCGGGGCCGGCAACCGCATCGCCAGGCGCGCGGCCAGGTCGTTCTGTGCAGTGCTGATGTACGCCGGCACCATCGCCACCAGGTCCACCGCGTAGCCCTGGCCGGTGCGCACCACGCTGATCTGCTCGATCGAGGCGTTGCGCGCGTGCAGGTATTTCGTGACCACCGCGCGGGCCTGGTTGGCCGTCCAGGTCTGCTCGCCGATATCGCGCAGCGCCAGCCCCAGCGGCAGTGCCAACAGGACGAAGGTCGAGGCGATCACCCCCGCCTGCCACGCGGTGTGGCGCGGCGAATTTTCCATGCCGAAGCCGTACCACTTGGCGATGAGCGTCACGCTCAGGGCGATCGCCAGCAGGTTGGTCATGAACAGGAAGAACGCGCCGCCGGCGATGCCCAGGTCGCCGGTGGCCAGCCCGAAGGCGACCACTGCCAGCGGCGGCATCAGGGCGGTGGCGATGGCCACCCCGACGATTGCCTCGCCCTTGCGGGTGATCACCGCATAGCCGCCGGCCAGGCCGGACAGCAGCGCCACCAGCAGGTCGAATAGGGTGGGCTGGGTGCGCGCCAGGATCTCGCTGGTGGCTTCACGCAGCGGCGACAGCCAGACGATGCACATGGCCGTGCCCAGCGCCAGCACCACTCCGGCCAGCAAGGCCAGCAGCGCCCGGCCCATCATCCGGAAGTCGACCACGCACAGCGAAAAGCCCAGCTGCACGATCGGGCCCATCAGGGGCGAGATCAGCATCGCACCGATCACCACCGCCGCCGATGACTGCAACAGGCCGAGGATGGCGATGCCGCAGGACATCACCGCCATGAACGCATAGCGCGGGCTCAGGCCGCCGCCATCGCTGACGTTGGCGATCACCGCATCGTGATCGACCGGGGCCAGCAGGCGCGCGCGCCATCGGCGCCACAGGCCGTGGGCCGATGCCAGCAGCGTGGCGCGGGAGGAGGGCAGGGCGCTCATCGACCGGCCCCCGGGCGCGCGTGCGGCAGCGCGGCGGCCGGGCACCGGTGCAGGCGCATGAAGTACCACAGCAGGGTCAGCGCATCGAACAGATCGCGGCGGCCTGCCAGCAACTGGCGACCGCGCATGACATTCCAGCAGCCGTAACCGGTGCGGATCAGAAAGTGTTGGGAGGTATCAGGCATGGGGCGCTCCTGCGGACGACATCGACCGTGCGCCGCATCATCGGCCAAGCCGCTGCATCACCCCATCGGACCTGGCCTATTTGGCCCCGTCCGGCTGCGTTCAGTCCAGCCGCGCCGCATACGCATCCAGCACCCCGGCCAGGTCATCGGCCAAGGCCTGCAGCGGCGCCTGCAGCGTCTGCACCGCGGTATCGGCCAGGTCCTGCTCGAACGCCCCGCAGCGTTGTGCCAGCGCCTGCTCGCCCAGCATCTGCAGCGCGCCCTTGAACGCATGCAGGCGATCGATCGCACGTTGCGTATCGCCGGCGTCCAATGCCTGTTGCAGTTGGCCCAGGTCATCCCGCCCGCTGTCCACGAACAGGCGCAGCACGCGGGGCGGGAACTGTCGGGCAGGCACCGGCGATACGGCCGGTTCGATGGGTTCGGCGGCGGGCGCGGCAGCCGGGGCGTGGCCGAGGTGGCGGGTCAGCATGCGGTCCAGTGCGGCCAGGCTCATCGGCTTGAGCAGCAGGTCGGTGATGCCGGCGGCGCGGCATCGCTCGCGTTCGCTGGACAGCGCGGTGGCGGTGATGGCCAGGATCGCCCGCTGTTCGCCGCGCCCTCGCAATGCCTGGGCCAGCTCATAGCCGTTCATCACCGGCATGTTGATATCGGTCAGTACCGCAGCGTAGTACCCCGGTTGCCAGCGTTGCAGGCCGAGCTGGCCGTTGTCGGCGGTATCGACCAGGAAACCGAGTTCCTCCAGCTGCTGCTGGATCAGTTCGCGGTTGACCGGGTTGTCTTCCACCAGCAGCACGCGCCCGCGCTGGCCCATCGTCGCCAGCGGCGGCGCCGATGACGACGATGGGGACGGTACCTGGACCAGGATCGCATCGACCAGGGCACTGCTGGAATAGCAGGACACCTGCAGCTGCCCGTCCACCTGGCGCGCCACCAACGGCCCGGCGCTGTGGGCGCGCACCACCCGCGTATGTGCTTCCACCAACCGTTGCTCTTCTTCTTCGCTCCACGCGCGCCGTTCGCCGACGATCACCAGCACCGCATCGTGGCCGTCCATGCTGCGCGGGCGATCCAGCACGGCCAGTGCCGCACCCAGCCCACCGAACAGGGTGTCGAATTCGGCGCGCCATTCCGCGGCAGCCGACAACAGGGTGATCGACACGCCCTGCAGCGGTGTCGCCGCAGTCGCTGCATCGGCGGCCGGCGCGGCCGGCACATCCAGGGTGAACAGGCTGCCCACCCCGGGCGTACTGTCGGCCTGCAGGCCTCCGCCGAGCAGCTGGGCCAACTGCTGGCACAGCGCCAGGCCCAGGCCGGTGCCGCCGTAACGCCGCGAGATGCTGGCGTCGGCCTGCGAGAACGGCTGGAACAGGTGTTCCATCTGCGCGGCGGTCATGCCGATGCCGCTGTCCACCACCTGGAAGCGCAACATCGGCGCAGCGTCGGTACTGTCCGGTGCCGGCAATACCCGCAGCAGCACCCGGCCGTCATCGGTGAACTTGATGGCGTTGCTCAGCAGGTTGTTGAGGATCTGGCCGATCCGGTGCGCATCGGCCACGTAGCTGGCGGCCAGGCCCGGATCGACCGCATGGAACAGCTTCAGCCCCTTCTGCTGCGCTGCCGGGGCGTACAGCAGGGCGGACTGCTCGATCAATGCGCGCAGGCCGAACGGCACCGGGTCGATATCCAGTTGCCCGACTTCGATCTTGGAGAAGTCCAGCACGTCGCTGATGGTAGCCATCAGTGCATCGGCCGACAGCCGGATGCGGTCCAGGTGTTCGTGCTGGGCCGCCTCCAGGCGCGAACGCGACAGCAACTCCAGGTGGCCGAGCACGCCATTGAGCGGCGTGCGGATTTCGTGGCTCATGGTGGCAACGAAGGCGCTCTTGGCACGGCTGGCCGATTCGGCGGCCAGGCGCGCCCGTTCGGCATCCTCGCGGGCGGCATCCAGCTTTTCCTGCAGTTCCATCTGCGCGGTGACATCGCGCAGCGCGCACACCCAGACCGGCTGGTCCTGGTAGGAAGCAGCGGCCATCACCACCTGCAGCTGGCGGGCACTGCCATCGTCGCTGTCCAGGGTCCAGTGGAATTCCTGTGGCGCCGCGTCGGCCTGGCGATGCACGTGGGCGGCCAGTCCGGCATACAGCGGGCGCAGCGCCGGTGCATGGGCGGCGATGGCGTGGGCCACCTCGTTCTCTGCCAGCGGCGTGCCGTCGCTCGGATCGAGCAGGCACAGGCCCACCGGCGTGGCCTCGATGATGGTGCGGCTCAACGCCTCGCTCTCATACACCCGCGAGGCATCGGCAAGCGCGGGCGCGAACACGCGGCGATCCAGCAGCAGCAACAACCCCCACAGGATGCCCAGGATCAGCAACGTCGCGCCGGCACGCAGCAACAGATCGTCGCGCTGGTCGGCCAGCAGGCCCGACCAGCGGTAGAAGTGCACCAGCGTCCAGTCCACGCCGCGGATCGGGCCGGCGATCATGAACAGACCTTGCTGATGCAGGGCCAGCGGCGCGTCCTGCGGCAGCGGCAGCGTCAGCCCGCGCAGGGCCGCCTCGGCGTCGGCGGGTACCGCGCCGCTGGCCAGTACCCGTTGGCCGCCATTGGTGACCACCAGGAAAGCGCCTGGGCTGGCTGCGGCCAGCCGCGCCTGGACCTGGTCCAGGCGTTCGAAGTTCACATGCCGGAAGTAGACCTCATCGTGCGCGGCCAGGGTCAGCATGCCGACCAGCGCGGGGCGCTGGGTCATCGGGTTCTGCCCCATGAAGGACACCATCCGGCCCTGTCCGTAGGCGCTCTGCAGCGGCCCGGCAGCCGGATGGACACCGGCCAGCCGTTCTTCATTGGCGGTCAGGCGCTCGAAGGCCTGCGCGCGGGTGCCCACCTTGAGCGCCTGCAGCAGTTCGACTTCGTCGCGTACCCCGGTGACCGCCAGCAGCCGCCGCGAGGGATCGTAGACGTACATCCAGAACGTGGGCCCGGCCTGCAGCGCGGTGATGCTCACCGCTGCGTAGGAGGAGTACTCCTGGACCAGGCCCATGTAGGCAGCCAGTTCCGCGGCCGGCATCTGCCCGGTATCGCGGCCCAGCACCAGCCATGGCACGGCGGTCTTGCCCGGGGCGCGCACCACCAGCTGCTCGCCGGCGGCGGCGAAGGCCTGGCGCAGCGGCTCGCCGTTGCGTTCCAGCCCCCCCCGCTGGGAGCCCCATAACGCGTCGTTGGCGTTGATCGCACTGGCATAGGCACGGTCGCGCTGGCTCAGATGCAGGTCCAGCGCCTCGCGCGCATGCAGATACTGCTGGCGCTGTCCGCTGTGGAATTCGCGGATGCCCAGCAGGACGCTGATCGCGGCGGTAGACAGGATCAGCACGGTCACCAGCAGGCCGCCGCCAAACAGCAATCGGCGCTGGTGGCGGCGGAGCAGGGACAATCGTTCAACCGGGCGGGAGGGCGCGCTCATCGGCCGATGGTGCGCCAACCGGCGCAAAGTTGCCATCCGCCGCGGCGCCGGCGAGGGCGTCATGGCAGCACGTAGCTGTCGATCGCCGCCGTCCTGGGCAGGCTGCACAGCAGTTGCAGCAGGGCATCGCTGGCGTAGCAGGAAACACACCAGTCGGTGGTCTGTCGTTGTGCGCTCAACGGCCCATCGGTGCGTACCCGCACCAGCGGGGCCTGCGAACGCGATGCCAACGGCAGGTCCAGCGCATTGGCCGAGCGCTCGAACACCAGCACCGCATCGGGCGCCACCGCGTCGGTGGGCGCTTCGTCCAGATCCGCGCACACCGTCACCTGTGCGCCCCAGCCCTCCAGCCGGCGTACCAGTTCGGCACGCCAGTTGGCCGAGCGCGAGACCAGGCCCAGCCGCATGCCCTGCAGCGGATACGCCGCCGCTGGCGCCGCCAGCCGTTGTACCGGCACCTCCACGCGAAATACGCTGCCCACCCCGGGCGTGCTGTCCACGGCGATGCTGCCGCCCATCCGTTCCACCAGTTGGTGGCACAACCACAAGCCAAGGCCACTGCCGCCAAAGCGGGAGCGGATCGAGGCATCGGCCTGCACATAGGGTTCGAACAGGCGCACGCATTGCGCCGCGCTCAATCCGATCCCGGAGTCGGCCACTTCCAGGCACAGAAGGGTGCGCCCCTCATGCTCGCGCATGCCGGCGCGCAGCACGATGCGCCCGGACAAGGTGAACTTGACCGCGTTGCTGACCAGGTTGCGCACCACCTGTTCGATCCTTGCCTGGGCGCCGCGGTAGGGCATGCCGGTGCATTCGGCCAGCGCCACGTCCAGGTCCACGCTGCGCTCCAGGGCAAGCGGCGCATACAGCATCGCCACCCGTTCCAGCAGCTGTGCCGGCTCGAACGGTGCATCGTCTATCCCCAGCTCGCCCGACTCGATGCTGGACAGTTCCAGCACGTCGCTGATGGTGGCCAGCAGGGCGTCGGCCGATTGGGTCACCCGCGACAGCCGCTCCTGCTGGGCGTCGTCCAGCGACGAACGTGCCAGCAGCTCCAGGTGGCCAAGAATGCCGTGCAACGGCGTACGCAGCTCGTGGCTGATGGTGGCCACGAACATGGTCTTGGCCTGGCTGGCGGTCTCGGCTTCGATGCGGGCGCGATCCTGGCGCTCTTCCAGCTGGATCCGTTCGGTCAGATCGCGCAGCGCGCACAGCAGCACCGGACGATCCTGGTAGGTGGCGCGTGCAGCGCCCACCAGTAGTTGCCGGGCGGTGCCGCCGCGCGGGTCGGGCACCGCCATCTGGTACTCGCGCCCCACGCCGGCAGCGCGCGCGGAGGCGAAGCCGTTGACCAGGTTCTGGTACAGCGATTCGCCCACCGAATCGGCGCCGGCCGCATAGTTGCCGACCAGCTCGTTCTGCAGCACCGGGCGGTTGCGTTCGATATCGATCAGGCACAGACCGACCGGCGACATTCCGATCAGGGCGCGGTTGACGTCCTCGCTCTGGTAGACATGCACCGCGCGCGCCATCAGCGGGGCCAGCACGCGGCGGTCCAGGCGCAGCAGCAGCACCCACACACCGGCCACCAGGCCCATGCCCAGCAGCACGGTGGCGGCCAGTGTCGGGCCACCATCGCGCACGATGTCCTGCCACCGGTACACATCCACCAGCGACCAGTCGGTGTCGTGCACCAGGTCGGCGATGTAGTAGCGCCCGTGCTGGCTGTGCCGGGTCAGTGCGGCGCGCTCGGGCGTCCACAGGCCGCTGGCGTGCAGTGCCGCCAGCGGCACCGGGCGTGGGCCATGGCCGGCGCCCAGCAGCACCCGGCCGTTGGGCGCCAGCACCATCAGATGGTCATCGCCGCTGCGCTTGAGCAGGTCGGCGAACCGGGCCAGCGGCTCGAAGGCGACGAAGGTGCCTATCGCCCTGTCGCCATCCAGCACCGACAGCGCAGAGACCAGGCTGGGTTGGCCGGTGACCGGATGCAGGGCGACCCCGCGCCGCACCCGCGCGTCCTGGCGGGTCGGGTGCAGGCCGGCGATGGTGTGGCCCGAATGGGTCGGTGGCGCCAGCCGTCCGTAGGCCAGCAACTGCTTGAACAGGGCGCTGCGGTTGTCCACCTGCAGGGATCGGTCCAGTTGGGTTTCGGTCAGGCCCTGGTTGAGTACCAGCAACCGACCGCTGGCGTCATGGAAGAACGCCGGCTGTGCGGCGGCCTGCTGCGGATCGGTACTGGACACGCTGAGGATGATCGACAGCGCGGTGGCGAAGCGTAGATAGTGCCGCAGGCGCGCCTGGGTCCAGTTCGACGTGCCCTGGCCCAGTACCATCTGCGGCACGCTGTCGGCGCCGGCGTTGGCCAGGTCGCGCTGGTCGTGCTGCAGGAACGCGGCCACCGGGTCGGCACTGTCGAAACCGCTGGTCCAGGCCTCCGGCGGATGCCGCCAGGCATACTCGGCCATGTTCTGCAGGCGCACCAGGTCGACATCGCGTTGCGCCAAGGCCGTATTCAATGCCGCGGCGGCGCGCCGGAACGCGGCCTTGCGCTCGGCATGGTAGCCATCCACGTGCACGGCGACGGCCGCCAGCATGCCCAGCACGATGACCAGGGTGAGCAGACTGCCGCCGGCGAACAGCAGGCGTCGATGGTGGCGGTGCAATGCCACCACGTCCCGATGGACGCCATCGCCTGCGGCGACCGGCGCGCCGAAACGGCGTCGTAGTGCTTCAAACATGGGGGCTTCCAATAATGTGCAGGGCAGGGCGCCTGCGTGCGGCGACAAGGAGCGCGCCGGTCCATCGATGGGCGCGTGCGCGGCGGCATGGGCAACCCCTGGAGGCGACCGACGGGGTTGGTCATGGTGGCGGTTGCCCTCCCGCAACGGCGCGTCCGAATGCGCCCGGAGGTTGCGGTGGAGAATGGCGAGCTGGCCGTATGCGTCCCATAGGACCCGGCTGAAAAAGCCACGGCGCAGGCGCAGCCGAGCGTGCCATTCCACGGGTAAAACAGCCGCAGTGGAGCTGCGCACCCGCCCGCTGCGGAGCTCCGCAGGGAACGACTGAATGAAGATCGTCATCGACGATGGCGACGCAGGCGGCCTGGCCGGCCGCGGTGGCGTGCGCGGGTTTGGCCCCGCCACTGCCGGTAGCGGCGATCGTGGGGGGAGTGTCTACCTCGGACCGGTCTGATAACGGCCGATGGAGTGGCCTATGGCGTTGATTTTCGTGGCCGATTCAGTGCGGGCCCAGAGCCGAATTGGGCCTGGTCCGATTCGACGGCAGGTCCTGGACGCCTAGCATTTCCTCCGTAGAAACGGCTGCGGCCGGCTTCCGACTTGTTCGCTCAACCAGGCGCCTACGCCTACGGAGAAAATCATGAACTGCATTTATCGCATCGTCTGGAACGCAGCTCTCGGCAAATGGGTCGTCGCTTCGGAATTGGCTTCCGGTCGTCGCAAGCGCGCCTCGGGCACCGGTTTGGTCCGCGGGCTTGCCGTCGCCGGGTTGTTGGCGGTGTGCATGCCCGTTTGGGCTGGCGACACGGCCCCTGTGGACACCTGCGAGCGCAGCGACGGTAGCGCCGGCATCGTCGATTCGCACGGTGACTGCACCGCGCCTGACGATGTCGACGGCATTGCCGCCGCGACCGCGCAGGCGCCGCGCAGCATTGGCGTGCAGGCCACCGTCGATGACCAGTACGTCAAGGTCAACGGCACGGGCACGGCGGCCAGCGCCGCCGGCCAGGGCTCGATCGCGATCGGCAGCAATGCGCAGGCCATCGGCGATGCCGACGGCAACATGAGCAACGCCATCGCGGTAGGTACCAATGCCACCACGCAGGGCAACAACGCGGTGGCGATCGGTTACGGCGCCGCGGCCAACAGCCAGAACGCGCAGGGTGCGGCTGGTTCGGTGGCGGTGGGTGCAGGCGCCAATGCCGCTGGCTGGAATG
Organism: Stenotrophomonas sp. KH_029; assembly: GCF_057839765.1. NCBI lineage: Bacteria > Pseudomonadati > Pseudomonadota > Gammaproteobacteria > Lysobacterales > Lysobacteraceae > Stenotrophomonas > Stenotrophomonas sp. KH_029. The sequence continues at coordinate 2,133,949 of NZ_CM174498.1, forward strand.
GCGTGGCGGTCGGCTTCAACGCCGCAGCCAGCGGCTCTGGCGGTGTCGCCGTGGGCCGGGGCGCGCGTGGCAGCGCCGAGCAGGCCGTGGCGATGGGCGACAACGCATCGGTGTCCGCCAATGGCGGTATCGCGTTGGGTGGCTCAAGCCAGGCAACGGCCAATGGCGCCGTGGCCATCGGTCGCTCCTCTGTGGCCAACCGCGAGGACACCGTATCGGTGGGCAGCACGACATTGCGCCGTCAGGTGATCAACGTGGCCGCCGGCACCCAGGGTAACGACGCGGCCATCGTGCAGCAGCTGCGTGGTGCCGTGCAGGCCCTTGGCGGCGGGGCCGATGTGGCCGCCAACGGCAGCATCACCGCACCGACCTATACGCTGGCAGATGGCAGCACGCACACCACCGTGGAGGGTGCCCTGGTTGGCATCGACACCGGCTTGACCGCAACCACCACCACCGTCAACCAGCTCAGCACCGATATCGACAACGGCCGTATCGGCCTGGTCCAGCAGGCCCAGGCAGGGGCCGACCTGACCGTGGGTGCGGCTACCGACGGCCAGGCGATCGATTTCACCGGTACCGCCGGTGCGCGTCGCCTGGCCGGGGTCGCTGCGGCCACCGCCGCCGACGAAGCGGTGAACCTGGCCCAGCTCAAGGACACCGCGCAATCGGTTGCCGATGCCCTGGGCGGTGGAGCAGCGGTGGCGGCCGACGGTCGCATCACCGCACCCGCTTACGATATCGACGGCAATCGCTACAACAACGCCGGCGACGCATTGACCAACCTGGATGGACGCGTGGCCGACAACGGCAGTGACCTGGCCGACCTGCGCGACGCGCTGGACGACGCGGATCGCTACTTCAAGGCCGACGGCCAGGCGGCCGGCGATGACGCCCAGGCCAGCGGCAACCGCGCCGTCGCGGTGGGCAGCAGCGCCACGGCCACGGCGGCACAGGGCGTGGCGATCGGCTGGGGCGCCAATGCCGAGCGCGGTGATGGTGCTGTCGCCATCGGCGCCAACGCACGCGCGACTGGCACCAACTCCATCGCGCTGGGCAACGATGCCGTGGCCGATCGTGACAATGTGCTGTCGGTGGGTTGGGGCATGGGCGGCAATGGCACCCGCCAGGTCATCAACGTGGCCAACGGTACCGAGGCCACCGACGCGGTCAATGTGCAGCAGCTCCAGCCTGTTGTCGCCGGTCTCGGTGGCGGTGCCGCCCATGATGCCGCCAGCGGCATGGTGACCGGTCCGCGCTACCAGGTGCAGGGTAGCGAGCATGACAACGTCGGTGCGGCGCTGGACGCGCTGGATGGCACGTTGACCACCCTCGACACGCGAGTGACGCGCAACGAGGGCGACATCACCACCCTGCGCGAACAACTGGTCGAGCTCGGCAACGGCGATGCCGGCCTGGTGCGCCAGGCCGGTGCGGGTGCCGACATCACCGTGGCTGCCGCCACCGGCGGCAGCACGGTCGATTTCCGCGGCACCGCAGGCGAGCGTCAGCTCACCGGGGTGGCTGCAGGCACCGAAGACAGCGACGCTGTCAACGTGGGGCAGCTGACCAGCGCGGTCGACGACCTGCGCGCGGGCAGCAACCGCTACCTGCGTGCCGACGGCGCCAATGATGGCAGCGACGACGCCCGCGCCGACGGTCACCTCGCCGTCGCCGTCGGCGCATCGGCGCAGGCCGGCGGCGCCAGCAGCGTCGCGCTGGGCAATGGCGCCCAGGCCCTGGCCGACAACAGTGTCGCGTTGGGTGCCGGTGCCGTGGCCGACCGCGCCAACACGGTGTCGATCGGTGCGGCCGGCAGCGAGCGCCAACTTGCCCACGTGGCCGATGGCACCGAGGACACGGACGCGGTGAACCTGCGCCAGCTGCGTTCGGCAGGCCTGGTCGGCGACGATGGCGAACTGATGGATGCGGTCATCTACGATGCCGGCAGCGATCGCGGCACGGTCACCTTCAGTGGCGCCAACGGCACCGTGCTGGCCAACGTGGCCGACGGCCGCATCGCCACAGGTAGCCGTGAAGCGGTCAATGGCGGCCAGGTCGCCGCGCTGCGCGACCAGTTGCAGGGCCGCATCGGCGACCTCGATGACCGCGTCGGCGCATTGGAAAGCGGCGGTGGCGCGCCCGGCGGCAACCCGCCCTACTATGAGGCCAACCCGCAGCCGGGCGATGCGGACGGCGAGCAGCCGGCGCAGGCGATCGGGCAGGGTACGGTAGCGGCAGGTGCCGGTGCCGAGGCCATCGCCGACAACAGTGTCGCATTGGGTGCCGGCTCCATTGCCGACCGCCAGGACACGGTCTCGATCGGCCGTGAAGGCGCCGAACGCCAGCTGACCAACGTCGCAGCCGGCGAACGTGGGACCGATGCGGTCAACCTGGGGCAGCTGCAGCAGGGGGTCGCCGATGCCAAGGGCTATGCCGATGACCGGGTACAGGATGCATGGAGCGGGTTGGAACGACGCCTGGGCCACGTCAACCGCCAGGCCAACCGCGGCATCGCCGCTGCGGCCGCCCTGGCCCCGATGACGCCGTACCTGCCGGGCAAGACCACGATCAATGCCAACCTTGCCAATTACCGCAGCGAAACCGCGATGGGCGTGGGCGTGTCGCGCTGGTCCGACAACGGCCGGTTGAACATCAATGGTGGCGCGTCCATGGCACGGGGCGACAAGCCGATCCTGCGCATGGGCGTCGGCGTGGTCCTGGGCGACTGACCCTGAGCGGGCGCGGTTCGCCGCGCCCGCATAGGACCGGTCCCAATGTTGCCGTGAAAATTTGGCAACCCACTGAATTAAAAAGCATTCCAAGGGTGATGTCGCGACCGGTTTAGGCCCGGTCCGATTCGCTGGTCGCGTGCGGCTGCCTAGCATTCATCCCATGCCGGCACGTCGCGGCCCATCCACCCCACCGGCGCGTGCGCCAACGGAGAAAACCATGAACTGCATCTACCGAATCGTCTGGAATGCCGCCACCGGCAAATGGGTGGTGGCATCGGAGCTGGCCCGCGGTCGCCGTCGCGCCCGTGCGGGTGCCGGTGCGGCGCTGGTTGCCCTGGGCATGGCCCTGGCCAGCCCGAGCGTACTGGCCAGCGATATCAGCGAGCTACTGTGCGCAGCGCAGGACCAGGACGCTACCACTCCGCCATGCGACCTTGCACATACCGACCAGGCGGGCATCACCGGCGCAGCGGTGCAGGCCGACGTCGATGATGCATTGCTGGTGGTCAACGCCGGTGCCAACGCCACCGCCGCCAGCACCACAGGCGTCAATATGATCGCCATCGGCAGCAATGCCATCGCGCGTCCCGCTACCAACGGTGCCAACATGGCCGCGCTGGCGCTGGGCAGCAACACCATCGCCGCCGGCAGCAATGCGGTTGCGGTGGGCTACGGCGCCAGCGCCAACAGCGACAACGGCAGCGGCACCAGTGGCGCCACCGCCGTGGGCGCTTCGTCACGGGCGACCTGGAATGCCACTGCCGTGGGTTTCCAGGCCAATGGCCAGGGCACGGTGGTGACCGCCCTCGGCGCCGCCGCGACCGCCACTGGCGAGCGCGGCATCGCGCTGGGCAATGCCGCTTCGGCCACCGGGCAGTACGCCTCGGCGATCGGTGCCGGTGCACGCGCCACGCATGCAAACAGCGTTGCCATTGGCCAGGGGGCACAGACCCGTGGCACTGCCACCTTCGCGGTGGGCTCCACCACCCGCCGCCGACAGATCGAAAACCTGGCCGACGGCACTGCCATCAACGATGCCACGACCGTGCAGCAGTTGCGTGCCGCCGCCGCCGCTCTGGGGGGAGGCGCAGGCGTAGACGCACTGGGGGGAGTAACCGCACCGCGTTATGACCTGGCCAACGGCGGCGTCCAATCGACCGTGGGTGGCGCTATCGCTGCGCTCGACGGTGGGCTGTCCACGTTGGATCTGACTGTCAACCGGGTCATCGAACGCCTGCATGAGGGCAGCATCGGCCTGGTCGGCCAGGTGTCGCCGGGCAGTGCCCTCACCATGGGCGCGTTGCACGACGGTGCCGCGGTCCAGCTGGTGGGCACCCAGGGGGCGCGCACGCTGCGCGGTATGGCCGCAGGCGTAGACAGCGACGACGCGGTAACCCTGGCGCAGCTGCACGAGACGGCGCAAACCGCCGCCGCTGGCCTGGGTGGCGGCGCGCATATGGGCGCGGACGGGCAGTGGAACCCGCCGGTCTATACGGTGGCGGGTACAGATCATGGCAGCATCGGCAGTGCCCTGCTGGACCTGGACGGCCGCGTTGCCGCACAGCGCGCCGGGCTGGATGACCTGAAGGGCACCGCGCTGCCGGTGCAGCGCTATTTCCAGGCCGAGGGGGACGGCAGTGATGCCGCGCAGGCCAGTGGCACCCACAGCGTGGCGATGGGCAGTGCTGCGGCGGCGACTGCGCGCAATGCGTTGGCCGTCGGCAACGGCGCCAATGCCGCAACCGAAGGCGGCATCGCCATCGGTGCCGGGGCCAGCGCCGGCGGCATCAATGCGATTGCACTGGGCGCCGGTGCGGTCGCCGACCGTGACAACGTGCTGTCGATCGGCAACAGCGCCGCAGGCCTGGGCCGGCAGCTGATCAATGTCGCCAACGGTACCCAAGGCGCCGATGTGGTCAATGCCAGCCAGCTGCGGGCGGCAATCGCCGCGCTGGGCGGTGGCGCCACGTTCGACGCAGTCACCGGCGCAGTCACCGGGCCGCGCTACGACCTGCAGCAAGGCAGCTATACCGATGTCGGTGCCGCGCTCTCGGCAGTGGACGGCGGCCTGCTGGCGCTGGATGCCCGAACCACGGTCAATGCCGGCGATATCCTTGACGTGCACCGCCAACTGGTGGAGTGGGGCAGTGGCCAGGCCGGGCTGGTGCAGCAGGCCACCGTGAATGCCACGGTCAGCGTAGGCGCCGCACAGGGCGGCAGTCGTGTGGATTTCACTGGCACGGCCGGCGCGCGCCAGCTCAAGGGTATCTCCAGTGGCCAGGCCATCACGGATGCGGTCAATGTCGGGCAAATGCAGCAGGTGCTGGCCGCCGCACAGCCGCAGGACAGCCGTTACATGAAGGTGGACGGTGCAGCCGACGGCAGCGACGATGCAAATGCCAACGGCAGCGGCGCGCTGGCCCTCGGCGCAGTCACCAGCGCGAATGGCACTGCGGCCACCGCGATCGGCCACGCCGCCCATTCCAGCGCGGAGGGCAGCGTCGCCCTGGGTGCCGGCTCTGCGGCTACTCGGTCCAACACCGTCGCCATCGGCGTGGCAGGAAACGAACGCCAGCTGGTCAACGTTGCCGACGCCAGCGAGGACACCGATGCGATCAACCTGCGCCAGTTGAAGGCGGCGGGCTTGGTCGGGGATGATGGCCAGATGCGCGACGCGGTGGGCTATTCCGCTGGTAGCGGGCGCGATCAAGTGATGTTCGGTGGTTCCGCGGGCACGGTGCTGGGCAACGTGGCCGACGGGCTCATCGACCTGGGCAGCCGCCAGGCCGTCAACGGTGGCCAGTTCGCCGCGATGCGTGATGGGCTGGTGGAGCGCATCGAGGCGCTGGATGGTCGTGTCGACGCACTGGGTGGGCAGGGCGGCGGCGGCAGCGGGTTGCCCTACTACGGCGCCACTGGCAGCACGGAACTGGTCGCCAATGGTGCACCGGCAGCGGCCAGCGGCGAAGGTGCGGTCGCGGCTGGCGCCGGGGCGGTTGCCAGCGCGGACAATGCCGTGGCGTTGGGTGCCGGTGCGGTGGCCGATCGTGCCGACAGCGTGTCAGTGGGTACGGTGGGTGCCGAACGCCAGGTGGGCAACGTCGCTGCGGCGGTATATGAAACCGACGCCATCAACGTGGACCAGCTGCGCGAGCAGATGGCATCAGCAAACAGCTACACCGACCAACGCGTTGATGCACTGTGGAGCAGCATGAATGAAGACATCGGCCACATGCATCGCCAGATCAACCGTGGCATCGCCGCGTCGGCCGCGCTGGTGCAGGTCACCCCCAATCTGCCCGGAAAGGTCACGCTGAATGCAGGTGTCGCCCGCTACCGTGGCGAGTCCGCATTCGGCGTGGGTCTGTCGCGCTGGAGCCGCGGCGGCCGCTACAACGTGAATGCCGGCGTGTCGGCGGCACGCGGCGACCAGGCGCTGTTCAATATCGGCTTCGGCATTGCGTTTGACTGAGCAACGCCATGCGCAGGCGGCAGCTGCCTGTGTACGGCGACAGCCGGCGCGCCGGCCCATGGTTGGCGTGCCGCGGCAGTGGCGACGCCCCGATGCGACCGGCGGGGATCGGCAGGCTGGGCGATTGCAACCCTGCAGCGGCGCGCCGGAATGCGCCCGGAGGCTGCGGTGGAGAATGACGATCCGGCTGTAGGCGCCCCACAGGACCGTGCATCACTGCAGCTGGGCTGGAGGAGCATCCTGACCGAAGCCAACGGCACCGTCATCGACGGCGGCGATGCGGGCGGCCTGGCTACCAGGATCGGCGTGCGCGTCTTCGGCCACGGCAGCACCGGCAGCGGCAACCGCGTGCAGCCATTCGTGACGCTCGACTGGATGCACGAGACCACCGACAACCGGCTGCGCTTCGCCGACCAGCCGCTGGCGGGCGGACTGCCCACAAACCGCTATGAAGTCAGGGCCGGCGCCGAGCTGACCCTGGGGCCGCGCTGGTCGGCCTGGGCGGATCTGGGCGGCCAGCGGGGAGACGGTGGCTACCGGGAAGTGTCCGGGCAGGCCGGCCTGCGGGCGAACTGGTAGGCAGTTCTCAGCGCGGGCAGGGCGGGGGGGGGGCACCCGGGCGACTCACCGAGTTCGTCCCGGGCCCTTGACCTTCCCACCGTGGGAATCCCTAAGCTGGTTCCAACGTAGACTTTCAAGGGGTAGCCCGATGGCTTCCGCCGTTGTCCAGCAAGACCCCAGATCGACCAAGCCGCCGCATGGGCGGCTCAGCCTTCCGGTCAAGGGAATGACGTGCGCTTCCTGCGTGGGTCGCGTCGAGCGTGCCCTCAACGCGGTTCCCGGCGTGAACACCGCCATGGTCAACCTTGCCACCGAGCGTGCCGAGGTCACCTTCATCGGCGCGGCCGATCCGCAGGCCGTGGTCGATGCGATCGAAGGGGCCGGCTATGCGGTCCACGAGGAAACCAGCGCGCTGGTGATCCAGGGCATGACCTGCGCGTCCTGCGTGGGCCGGGTGGAAAAGGCCTTGCGGCAGGTTCCCGGCGTCATCCATGCCAATGTGAACCTGGCGACCGAGCACGTGCAGGTGCGCCACCTGGCCGGCGTGGTCGGCATTGCCGACCTGGTAGAAGCTATCGACAAGGCCGGTTACAGCGCCCATCCGGTGGCGGCAGCGGCCGGTGCGGCGGGTGACCAGGATGCAGAGCGGCGTGAGGCCGAAGGGCGTGAACTGCGCCGTTCGCTGCTGATCGCCGCAGTGCTGACCCTGCCGGTGTTCATCCTGGAAATGGGCTCGCACCTGGTGCCGGCCATGCACCACTGGGTCATGCATACGCTGGGCCGGCAGACCAGCTGGTACCTGCAGTTCGCGCTGGCCACCCTGGTCCTGTTCGGGCCGGGCCTGCGCTTCTTCCGCAAGGGCGTGCCGGCATTGCTGCGCGGTGGCCCGGACATGAACTCGCTGGTGTCGGTGGGTACGGCGGCCGCTTATGGCTATTCAGTGGTGGCCACCTTTGTGCCGGGCGTGCTTCCGCCAGGCACGGCGAACGTCTACTTCGAAGCGGCGGTGGTGATCGTTACCCTGATCCTGCTGGGACGCACCCTGGAAGCGCGCGCCAAGGGCCGCACCTCGCAGGCGATCAAGCGGCTGGTGGGGCTGCAGGCCAAGACCGCGCGGGTGGAGCGCGACGGCGCCACCGTGGAGATCCCGCTGGAACAGGTGGCGGCCGGGGACGTGGTGCTGGTACGCCCGGGCGAAAAGGTGCCGGTGGACGGCCAAGTCGTCCAGGGCGCCTCGTACGTGGATGAAAGCATGATCACCGGCGAACCGGTGCCGGTGTCCAAGAACGTGGGCGACGAGGTGGTCGGCGGCACCCTCAACAAGACCGGTGCCTTCAGTTTCCGGGTCACCCGGGTGGGCGCCAACACGGTGCTGGCGCAGATCATCCGCCTGGTCGAAGAGGCGCAGGGTTCCAAGCTGCCGATCCAGGCGCTGGTGGACAAGGTGACCCTGTGGTTCGTTCCGGCGGTAATGGCCGCCGCGGCGCTGACCTTCCTGGTCTGGCTGGTGTTCGGCCCGTCGCCGGCGCTGACCTTCGCGCTGGTCAACGCGGTGGCGGTGCTGATCATCGCCTGCCCGTGCGCGATGGGGCTGGCCACGCCGACCTCGATCATGGTCGGTACCGGCCGCGCCGCCGAACTGGGCGTGCTGTTCCGCAAGGGTGAGGCGCTGCAGGCGCTGCGCGATGTGAGCGTGGTGGCGCTGGACAAGACCGGCACGCTGACCAAGGGCCGCCCCGAGCTGACCGACCTGGTGCCGGCCGACGGCTTTACCCACGACCAGGTGCTTGCGCTGGTCGCGGCCGTGGAGACCCGCTCCGAGCACCCGATCGCCGAAGCCATCGTAGCCGCCGCCAGCCAGCGCGGGCTCGCCCTGGCGGCGGTCGACGGCTTCGACGCCACGCCGGGCTTCGGCGTGACCGCCACCGTTGGTGGGCACACGGTGGCGGTGGGCGCGGACCGCTTCATGACCCGCCTGGGCCTGGATGTCAGCGCCTTCCTGGCAGCCGCCCAGCGGCTGGGCGAGGAGGGCAAGAGCCCGCTGTATGCGGCCATCGACGGCCGCCTGGCCGCGGTGATCGCGGTGGCCGACCCGATCCGCGAAACCACCCCGGAGGCGATCAGGGCGCTGCACGCGCTGGGACTGAAGGTGGCGATGATCACCGGCGACAACGCCGCCACGGCCGCGGCGATCGCGCGCCAGCTGGGTATCGATGAAGTGGCGGCCGAAGTGCTGCCCGATGGCAAGGTCGCCGCGCTCAAGAAGTTCCGCGTCAACGGCGCGCGGGTGGCCTTCGTCGGCGACGGCATCAACGATGCGCCGGCGCTGGCCGAGGCCGACGTCGGCCTGGCCATCGGCACCGGCACCGACGTGGCGATCGAAGCGGCCGACGTGGTGCTGATGGCCGGCGACCTGCGCGGGGTGATCAACGCCATCGCACTGAGCCAGGCCACCATCGCCAACATCAAGCAGAACCTGTTCTGGGCGTTCGCCTACAACGCGGTACTGATCCCGGTCGCGGCCGGCGCGCTGTATCCGTTGAACGGCACCTTGATGTCGCCGATCTTCGCGGCGGCGGCGATGGCGCTGTCGAGCATCTTCGTGCTGGTCAATGCGCTGCGGCTCAAGCGTTTCCGCGCGCCCATGAAGATCGACGCCACCCCCGGACCCGCCTGAAGGAGGCTGGCCATGGCCGGACACGTCGACACACCGGACGTCTTCTTCACGCCCGAGGCGGCACTGACCGCCGGTTGACGGCGTACTTCTATACTGATCGGGCAGATCCCAAGGGGAATATCGTGAACATCGGGCAAGCAGCCAAGTTCTCGGGAGTGTCGGCCAAGATGATCCGGTACTACGAGAGCATCGGCCTGATTCCTCCGGCCACCCGGTCCGAGGCGGGCTATCGCAACTACACCACGCAGGAGGCCAACAGCCTGCGCTTCATACGCCGTTCGCGCGACCTGGGCTTCACCGTCGAGCAGATCTCCGAACTGCTCATGCTGTGGCGCGACGGCGAGCGCACCAGTGCCGACGTCAAGAAGGTGGCGCTTTCGCATGTGGCCGAGCTGGAGGCCAAGATCGGCGAACTGCAGGCCATGGCCAATACGCTGCGCGAGCTTGCCAACAACTGCCACGGCAACAATCGCCCGGACTGCCCCATCATCGAAGAACTGGCCGAGCAGGCCGGTTCCCGGCCACGCGCCGACCGCCCGGCATTGGCCCGCAAGACCCCGCGCTTCGGCATGGATACGCCGGCCTCCTCGCGTGCGCGCAAGGCCAGCTCAAGCACCTCCTGAAAGATGCGGCATGCCGCAACGCGTTGCCCCATGCCGCTGCGGCGGTTGTGGGGCTTGCGCGTGCGCGTCGTCTGGCAGCCGCGTTTTCCACACGATGAACGCAGGCCAAGCCAGCGGCGGATCTCCTGGATTGCGAGTTGACATTGCCACGCTGTCAACGCCGAGAGTGAGTGGCGTACCACTCAACCAGGAGATCAACATGCTTCAGTTCCACATTCCCAACATGACGTGCGGTTCCTGCGCCAGGCCGGTGAGAGACGCGCTGCTGAGCGTCGATCCGCTGGCCCAGATCGAAACCGACACACCCGCGCGACAGGTGCGCGTGGAAACCGCGCTGGACGAAGCGGCCTTCATCGCGGTGCTGGCAGAAGCCGGGTACCCGCACCAGCCGCAGCCGGGCAGGTAACCAGGAGACACACCCATGTTCATCAAACAACTGCTCAGCTTCGGCGTGGCCGCGATCGGCACGGCGGCAATGCCCGCACTGGCTTCCGATGCGGTAACCCGAGGCGCCTTCGCGCTGTCGGGGACGACCGAAAAGGTCACCGCCGAACTTTCCATGGAAACCACCGGCCCGCTTTCCCGCGAACTGCTGATCACCTTCGCCGACAAGACCACCGGCAAGCGCATCGTGCATTTCGACGAGGAACTGACCCAGCAGCTCCACGTCCTGGCAACCGACAGCGACTTCTCCAGCTTCCTGCACGAACATCCCGGCAAGGCCGGGCCGGATGGCCGCTTCCGGGTGGCAATGAACTTCCCCAAGCCCGGCGTCTACCATGTGTTCGCTGACGCGGTCCCCACCGGACTGGGCCAGCAGGTGGTTCGCTTTGACGTCTCCGTGGCGTCACCGCCCGGTGCAGCGGTGCCGCCCGCGCCGTCTTCCCGGCAGGGCAGCGATGGTCCCTATACCATCCAGCTGGACCAGGCCGGCCTGCAGGCCGGCAAGGAAAGCATGCTGAACCTGACGGTCCTGAAGGACGGCAAGCCGGCGCAGGACCTGGGCCTTTACCTGGGCGTACCGGCCCACGCGGTGTTCGTCGGCACCGACGATCTCGCCTACGTCCACGCGCATGCGATGTCGGCCGATGCCACCAAAACTGCACACGGCGCGCACGGTGCGCATGGCGCAGCGCATGACCCGGCCGCGCCGGTGCCGGCACGGATGATGCTGCACGCCAAGCCTCCCCATGCAGGCCAGTACGCACTCTGGATCCAGTTCATGGCCGGTGGTGAGATCCGGACCGTGCCATTCGTCGTCGACGTGGCCAAGGGTTCGTAAGTCCGCCATTTCGCGGCTGTATGCCGTGGCTGGGGCAAACCCCGACCACGGCATGCGCATTTGCCGGCTGCACCGGCTATCCTCGGAGCTATAGGGAAGTGGCATCCACGATGGATGCGGCAGAAGCCGCGATGGGGTAGGGCATGGAGCAGTTGCTTGGCTTGGTCGGAGGCCAACTCAAAATCCTGGTGGCACTGGCCGTGATGTCGCTGGGCGTTTTCCGGTGGCTGATTGGAAGGAGGGATCTCCATTTCGTCCGGCGCAAGGAAACCCTCCAGTACTGGAAGAATCCGCACGAGCTCGACGCGTTGAGCGTGGAAATGCTGACGCGCCAGCTGTTCGGTGCCTATCTCTCGGCAGATCTGGTCAGAAGGGTCTGCGGCCGACCGGGCATCGAGGTCTGCCGGACCCTGGGGGACCTGGCCGACATATGGAGCCTGGTCGAGTGGCACCCGGAGTCCAGGCAACTTCGTTGGAAAGCCAAGGCCGGGACTACCGCCAAGCGCGCGCGATGGAACCTGGCGTTCTGGGCAGCCTATTCTGCATCGGCCTTCTGCGGGTTGATGATCCTGTTCCTGGTTGCAGCGGCATCTTCGGATGTCACGATAACCACTACCGTCGCCGCGTCGTTGTGCGGGCTGATGCTGATCGGTGCAGCATGGGCGGCGCTATGGCGGACCGACGCCTGGTCGGCGGCGTCCCGCCTCGGCGACGATTTTCTTGAAACGGTGAACCAGGTGGCGTGAGCAGTCCACAGCTGCCCCATGAATAACGTGACGCGTCACGGGGGCTCTGCTATGTTTCGGCCCATCACAAGGAGGTGGACATGGATATCCGAACCGGCGTCATATGGGCACTACTGGCAGTTTCATTTCCGGCCACGGCGCAGATGAGCGCAGCGACAGGCCCGAAGCCAAAGCCGCTTCCGGCAGCCAAGAAGCCGCACTACAACTCAATGGCCAAGGGCACAACGCCGTTCAATTGCGAGGCCTATCGGGCACACCCGCATCCGGGCATGAAAGGTTTCTGCGAAGGCGTTGAGGCGGACACGCTGCAGAACGAAGCGCGGCGCGCTGGACGGCCCGGACCATCAACGGATGTGATCCGGCCTTGCGTGCATCGGTGGCCAGGCGATGCGCAAGCTCCCGAATGGCTGGGCACAGGTCAGTTCGTCATCGGGCGGCTGGCAAAGGTGCCGGGAGGAGTGAGCTCCAGGGCGAGGTGCTGACCAGGTAAAGGCGCAGAGACAAGACCGATGCCGGGACCGGCTTCAACAGGCCGGCGTAACGTCTGAGCCTGTCACACCCCGTTCTTTACATAATATACATTGCGGATTTCTCGTAACCCGGCGAAGCCGTTGCAGCAGTAGGCGTTCCGCCGAATCCGACTGCGATCGCCAGCACCATCGCCATGGCGGCCAGCTTTCGCCAGACGGCCTTTTCTTCGCGGCTAATCGCTCTCGCTTCGCCGACGATCCCGATGACCTTGACCAGTGGCTCACCGGTCAAACCGGCCAGCGTGGCGCACACCACTGCGTTGGGCAGGGACACCCCTTTCCGGTAGTTGCTGACCGAGCTCGGGCGTACCCCTAGCCGCGCAGCAAGCTCCGAATCATTGCCAGCCCCCGTCGCTGCCTTCGCGGCATCGAGCAGTGCATCGATAGACGTCATTTCCAAGACCCTTGACATTGGGATTACAAGGGTATTGAATCACGTCCGGATTCCAAGGGTCTTGGAATTCACCCGCCACCGGCTCCCCTAGGCCGCTGGCGGGGCTTCTAGGGGCTGGGGGCAGGGTAGGGGGCAACATGGCATACGAGCTCTTCCACCGCGTGCGCAGGCGCCGCATCGTCATCGGGGTCTATCCCACACGCGAGGCCGCAATGGCCGTTCGCGCCGCTCGCCAGCAGTACCAAATCGCGTCCGGCAGGCCGGTGACGATCTACCAGATCGGGCGGGTTTCGTGATGACCGGCCTGATCATGATCGTCAGCCTGATGGGAGCCTGCCTGTCCATCTCGTTCGGTGTTGTGCGCATCGGCTCATGGCTCATTGCCCGCCGCGACTACGTGGCGAACCAGCGGATTCGTGACGCAGCCTTCGTCGCCCAGGCACGCGCCGAGGTGTCCCGTGGCTAAGTTCTGGGAGACGGCCTCTTTCGCTGCGTTGATTGGCTTCGTGTGCGGCCTCACCGCCGGCTTCTTCTTAGTCGGCATTCCCGCTGATGAGTTCAACAAGCTGTACCTAGAGAAGGTCCAGCTTGAGCAAGTCTGCATCGGCGGAAACGACCGCGTCTGCCGCATTTACGAGGTGCGCTATGGCCGCTGACGGCTCACGCTCCCCGCGCACCACCTGCGCTTTCTGCGGTGACCCCACGTCCTACTTCTTCCCCGGCGGCCTGTGCGCAGGGTGCACGGGCAGGAATGCCCGCATCAGCCTCGACGCAATGCCGCCTGCGAAGCGCGCAGAGCTTGTCGCGTTCGATGACGCGGTAGGCATGATGCAGGCCGCTGAACGCCGCACAGAGCTTGCCTCCGAGTCACTGGCGCGCAACAAGCGCGCTTCCGGCGCTCCCCTGTCCGAATACCTGAAAGCTGCACCGCTCGCGCTGACTGCTGAGGGCCAGCGCGAAGCGCTGGCCCTTGGGCTTGTCCATTACAAAACAAGTGACACCGCGTCGAAGACCGGTCGTCTCTCAATCGAAATCGACCCGCTGTTGGCGCGGGCGCAACGGCTGCGTAAGTCCGTCATTACGAGTGCACGACTCCATGACCAAGAAGCGAAGAAAGGTTCCAGGCGGGGCAAGTGGTACATGCTCACGCTCACCTACCGAGACGGAAGCCGTAGCGGCCCTCGTGACGTTAGCGAGCTACTTAAGCGGATGCGCGGCCACTTCAATCGAACTGTCGCTCGGCTCCGACGGCTCGCGGGTCAGGTGTTCCGTTATCTATGGGTGGGCGAACTCACCCAGCGCGGAAGACCCCACTACCACCTCCTAGTTTGGGTTCCGCAGGGCATGTGGTTTGGTCGCGTCGATCACCGGTCATGGTGGCCGCATGGCATGAGCAAGTTTGAAGAGGCGCGCAACGCGGTCGGGTATCTCGCCAAGTACGCATCGAAGTTCAGCAGTCTGATGGCCGCTGCCTTCCCAAAGGGGTTCCGCACGCATGGTTGCGGCGGCCTCAATGAAGAATCCCGCCGCGAACTGCGGTGGTGGAAAGCCCCTGTATCGGCACGTGAAGCGCTCGGCGGTGAAGCCGACATCCGCAAATGCCAGGGCGGCTATTTCGACAAGCTCACAGGGGAGTTCTGGCCGTCCCCATGGCGAGTGACCTTTGCATTCGGCCGGACCATCGCTTGGAAGGTAATCCCACTATGAAAGTTCAGGTAATCAGCGAAACCATCGCCGTCCGTTCGTTCCCCGCCCGCGACGGCAAAGCCGCCACCGTGTTCCGTGAGCAGAAAGCTGCCGTGGTCCGCGATAACGACTTCCCGCTGCCGTTCACCATTGGTCTTGATGAAGATCAGCAGCCGTACAAGATCGGCACGTATGACCTGTGCCCGACGTCGCTCCAGAACAACAAATTCGGCGGGCTCGAATTCGGCCGCCGCATCCGCCTGCTCACCCCGTCGCCGACGCCGGGCAAGGCCTAACCCATGCCCACACCGGAAGCCGTGTACGTCCAGTCCTGCACTGCCGCAAACATCGCGGCGGACGGCACTTGCACGGTTCCGGTGTGGATCGAGAAACCCCAGCCAGTACTTCCACCGCTCACGCTGGCTGAGGGTACGCAGGTCGCCTTTGCAATTGCGAGCTGCTGGGCAGCGGGCGTCGTTTACAGACAGTTCGCCCGTGTGTCCCGTGAGCGGTTCTAACTAACCAATGGAGTTCCAACAATGAAGACCAACAACCTGTCCCGCAAGATCGTCGCCTTCTCCCGTTCGGCCGCCGGCAAGGTTTCGACCGGCTTGACCGCCATGGTCGCCACCCCGTTCGCCATGGCGAGCGGCGGCCCGGCTGAGGCCATCACCTCGGAAATCACCAGCGGCAAGACTTCGGTCAACGGCATTCTGGTGCTGCTGGCCGGCGTGCTGGGCCTGTTCCTGCTGTGGTCGATGATCAAGCGCGCCAAGTAAGTAGGGGCCGGATCATGCCGGTCGTGATCCTCCAGGCGCTGGTGACCGCCGGTCAAGTGATCGGCGGAATCCTCTCGATCCTCGCAGCGATCAGGGGTCTTATGACTCTGTGGGGAATGATCAAGAAGACCAAGTAGGGGCGAATTCGCCCCTACTTCCTTTGTGGGGACCGTCATGGGCTATTTCGTTATCGTTGCAGTGCTGGGGGCGCTATGGCTTGCCTTCGACTCCTGATCCTTCTCTCGCTGGCTTTGGCCGGCCTGCTGTTTGCCGAGTCGGCGGCCGCGCAGACCTATCGCTGCACGTCCAGCAGCCCCCGCGTATGCGATCAAGGCGAGGCATACGCGGAGGCAAATGCATATGCTCGATTGACCGTAAAGAACAATCCTACTTGGCCGACGCCTTGCGTTCGTTCGACTCCGGGCGCTTACGTGGCCTTCGCTGGCGGCGGAACTTGCACTGGCAACAGCCTTGGCACACAGAGCTTCTACTATGAGGGGCTCTGTACCGCTCGGCTTGACGGTGAAGCCGGGATGATCAACGGCACGCTCTACAGCGGCGGGGTATGCAACAAGGGCTGCAAGATGGCCCCAAACCTCGATCCAAGCACGAATTTTTCATTGCGCGAGTCTGGCAGTCCTAACGCGATCAGCATTCGTAGTGGCACTTGGAAGGCGACTGGAGACGTATGCGACAGTGACCTGCCAGCGCAGCCACCTAAGAAAGATGAGTTCTGCCACCAGACCAGTTCGGGTCATACCGTCTGCAAGTCGAAGGATAAGACCTGTGTGAGTACCGCGTCCGGCTTCCGGACCTGTGCCAGTGACACAGGGAATACGACCGGCCACACCGCGACGAACAATTCACGCACCGAAGGCATTGGCATCGGAGCGCCCAATACGGCGCCCAATCCGCCGTCCAATCGACCCGGCGAAAACTGGCAGTCCTCCGGCGGCGGTGGTAGCAGCATTACGAACAATGCCACCAACAACATCACCAACAACAACACGTACAACAACACCGGAACGCCTAACGGCAATCAGCCGGTTCCGGGCGACGGCTCAGGCCCGGGTGCAGGTGGTAGCAATGGTGGCGCTGAGGGCGGCGGCAGCGACGGCGGTGAAGGGGAGGGTGGGACAGGCGCTAGCGGCGGTGGCGATTGTCAGACCCCACCAGTTGTGACCGGTGATGCAGCCTTGGCGATGGTTGCGGTGCAGACGTGGGCCACCCGCTGCGCCGTTGAAAAGAACGGTGGCGGCAAGGTTGTTGGCGATATAAACAACTGCGAAGGGCCGTTCAGCGTGGAAGGCGACAGCCCCGAAGCACATCAGCTCCGCGCACGTCGCGCGGAAATGTGCAATGGCCCCAATTGGGCAAAGCCCGGATCAGGCCAGGGCAATAACGGCGACCCTCATGACGGCGCTGAGGACAAGGATGGCCCGGGCAAGTGGACGTGGGAATTCGATTCAGACGTGATCGACTCCTCCGGATTCAGCAGCGGATCTTGCCCCCAGCTTGGAACGCTGGACTTCGGCCGGTTCGGGCAATTTTCAATGGATGGCTTTAGCGGCTGGTGCACCTTGATCGCGGCATTGCACGCCGTGACGCTTCTCATGGGTGCCTTTATTTCAATGCGCATCGTCTTCGGAGACGGATCATGATTTGGGACTGGATTTCTCGCGCGGTGAACCTGCTGTGGACGGTGATGTTCGCCGGAATCGGGCGCATCGTAACCAAGGCACTTAGCACCGCCGGCATTACCCTGGTATCAGTCAGTCAACTGCTGCCCATCCTGAAATCCTTTGTTCTGGAGTATTTCAGCAGCCTGCCGGACTGGGCTTCCAACTTCATCGGTGCTGTAGGTTTCGACAAATTCATCACCATGATTTTGTCTGCGCTCTCGGTGCGGTACATGTTCAAGATCATTCCGATGCCGACTTCCGCGGCGCAGGATCTTGGGGTGACCAAGCAATGATCTACTGGTACACGGGCCAGCCGGGGCACGGGAAGACGCTTCATGCGATCGATCACGCTATTGACTTCCGCGATGAAGGAAGGCTGGTGTACGTGTGCAATGTTCGGGGCTTCAAGCACGATGACGCGCGAATGTTGCCCATGACACCGGAGCAATTCATCGACTGGCCTAACTTCCTTCCTGACGGTGCCGTTTGCGTTGTAGATGAAGCCTACGAGCATGGCATGCTGCCTAAGCGCAGGCCCGGCTCGCAGGTTCCCGGCCATGTGGAGCAGCTGGCAAAGCATCGCCATCGTGGCCTGGACTTCATTTTTGTGAGCCAGTCACCTGATCGCCAGTGCGATGATTTCGTGCAGGATCTGATCGAAAGGCACGTGCATGTGAGGCGTCGTTTCGGCCTTCCGTATGCGCACCTACGCACGTTTGATCGATACGAAAAGAACCCAGAGAAGGGCCACCCACTGATCCTTAAGCGGGTCAAGCTGCCTAAGCGCCCCATGGGCCTTTATGAGTCCACCGTCATGGACACCAGCGAGCGGGCCATTCCGTGGTACTACCCGGTGGCCGCACTGCTGCTGATCGCCATCATCGTCGGTTCGTGGAAGATGGTTGGGCGCGTTCATAGCCAGCTATCGGGAACGCTGGACAAAGACGTTCCGCAGACCACAGCGCAGCAAGCGGCGGAGAACGGAGCGGGAGCGACGGTCGCAGCCGCGCCGCCAGCGGAACCCTCTGCACCTACGCGGTCCAGCGATTACATCGGCTGGATTCAGCCGCGCGTGGCCGGTCAGCCATGGACCGCACCCGCATACGATTCGCTTTCTGTGCCGACCAATCAGCCGCCGCGCCTGTACTGCATGCATGCGGGCGAGGGCAGGGACGCGCAGGGTGATCACCAGCAGGCAAGCTGCACGTGCATCACCGAACAAGGTACGGCCTATGAAATGGAGTTCGCCCGCTGCACCCTTATCGCCCGTAAGGGGCAGTACGAGCCGTTTCTCGACACCAATCAGCGGGAAGCCCGCCGCATGAGCGATATGCAACAGTCTGCGCACTATCAGCAGGAATCGCGGCGCATCCGCGAAGAGTCAAATGGTTCGGTGATCAGCAAGCAGGTTAGGGCGCTTGGCACGTTCCCGGAGTCGGAGCCTTACGCTACGTCCACCGTCTTGCCGCCCACCACAAGGGAAATGTGATGACAGGTGGCGCTCGCGAATCGTTGAAGTGGCTTGCGGTCTTCCTGATGACGCTGGACCACGTGGCAAAGATCCTCTACGGCGGCTACGTGCCTGGACTCAGTGAGGCCGGGCGCATCGCCTTTCCGATCTTCGCGATAGTCATGGCATACAACCTCGCCCAGCCCTCTGCGGATATCGTCAAGTCGATTCGCCGTTTGCTGCTATGGGGAATCATCGCCCAGCCTGTGCATGCGCTGGCGTTCGGCTATTGGCTACCCTTGAACATCCTGCTCACCTTCGCGCTGGCAGCTGCTGTCGTTTACGCGCTTTCCTCCAGGCAATGGTTCGCGCTGGCAGTCTCGGCCGGCTTTCTGCCCCTGTTCGTGGACTACCAGTGGTACGGGGTAGGGTTCGTGCTTTTCAGCTGGCTGGCGTTCCACCATCGCCGGCTATGGCTGCTCGCCCCAGCCTTCGCCGCGATTTGCCTGTTCAACGGCAACCTGTGGGCTTTGGCGGCGATCCCCGTGGTCGGTGCCGCCGCCGGCATTCGGTGGATTGTTCCGCGCACCCGCTGGGCGTTCTATGGCTACTACGTGGGCCACCTTGCGGTCCTCGGCCTGCTTGCCATTGCCGTTACGTGACTGATTGCGGCACGGCTTGGTATGCTCCCCCCAGCTAAGGGGGCTACATGGACGTGAGAGCTACTATTTTGCTGGCGCTGCTATGCGCTGGATCGGCATCTGCACAGCAGGTGCACAAGTGCATTGACGGCGGCAGGGCCATCTATCAGTCGGCCCCTTGCGAAAAGGGCGAATCGGTCAAGTCGTGGGATGCAGCCCCTGATCGGCCTAACCCTTACCGACAGGCGCGCATAGACCAAGCGCGGCGTGAACTTGAGCAGCGCAACTACGCTCAGTCCTACCAGCAGCCTCGGAACGCTGGTGTTCAAGGCGCGGCGATTACGCTGCACCAAGACCCGAACAGGTGTCAGGCAGCAAAGGCACGGCGCGCTGCGGCGTACAAGGCTGCCGGGTTGCACCGGACCTTTGAGCTTAGCCGCCAGATGGACGATATGGTCTACAGCGCCTGCAAGTAGCCGGGGGTGTAGGGGCATAGCCCCTACGGATGCGCCTTCATCCAGCGGACTGACCGAAATGGCGCTCCCGGAAGTCGCCCAGGTCCACGACAACGACCTTGACCATCTGGCGCTGACCAGCTTTTCGCGTGCCGGCCTCGGCCTTGCGCCGGGAGGCATAACCGGCCAACCTCAGTTCCATCTGATCCCGCCACGCCAAGCCGGCCAGCCGCTCCGGGGTCATCCGGTCGCCATCGGGGCTCACAAGGTAGTTGCCGCGAACGCTCCAGCCCGCAAAGGGGCCGGTCAGGTACTGGTGCATGCGTCAATGCTCGATTTGTCCTTGGCCCCAAGCTGAGGCAAGAGCGATGCCAGCAGCAGCTTGAGCAGGCCGCCGTAGTACCCCAGCCGGGCCGCCCAACGATTTAACATAATATACATTATGCGAAATCAAATATTCAACATCTTTGCGGTTCCTCGCGGCTATAACTACATACAAGTGCCTCAGCCAGTCGCCCCCCATCACTCGATCTGAGCTCTGCCTTTGTAGGACTGGCCGGCGACTCACGTGCCCTGAGACAATCGTCACATGCACCCCCTCTTTCATATCCAAACGAGCCACATCCAAGCCTTGGACGACAGTCAAGCCAGGGAACTCTTGGCTCGCCTGTGCCGCTCCCAAATCCAGCGCGCGGGTTTGGATCCCGCTACGGTGTTCTGGGGTGGAAACCAGCGCGCCAGCGATGGCGGGGTCGATGTCCGGGTCGACTGCCAACCTGCAAGCGGCGTGGGTGGAGGCTTGGGGCAAAGCGTTGCCATCGTTCAGGTCAAAGCCGAGCCCTTTGGGCCCGCGAAGGTCACCGCTGAGATGGTACCCGACGGGGTCATTCGGCCCTCGATCGTTTCATTGGCCGCTGAGGGCGGCGCGTACGTCATTGCGTCCACCCGCGACGATCCTGCGGACCCTAATCGGCGCAAGCGGGTCGCAGCTATGGAGCAGGTGCTCGAGGCCCATGGATTGACTGGCATGCTCACGGTGGACTTTCTCGGCGCGCGACAGATCGCTGATTGGGTCGAAGCATTTCCATCGCTCGCGGTTTGGGTGCGCAGCAGTGTCGGAAAGCCAATTCAGGGCTGGTCTGGCTACGGTCCGTGGGCCTATAAGGAAACGGACCAGAACGCCGAGTTCGTGGTCGGGACCGAGCCTCGTGTCTTTGCCCCCGGCTCTAGTGAAGGGATGGCCGAGCTTCAGGCCATTGAAGCGATACGGCGTGACTTAGCGACCGGTGGGACAGTGCGACTTGTCGGGCTGTCAGGCGTTGGTAAGACGCGTCTGGCGCAGGCCTTGTTTGATCCTCGCATTGAAACCCAGACCCCTGCTCTATCCCAAGATTGGGCGATCTACACCGACATCTCGAACAGCCCCGATCCATCGCCCGAGATCATGATCGATGCCCTGGGTGGCTCCAGCACACCGACAATCCTGATAGTCGACAATTGCAGCCAGAAGTCGCATGCCGCGCTAGTTGAGCGCAAGGCTAAAAGCGCCTGCACGCTAGGCCTTCTGACGATCGAGTACGACATTCAGGACGATTTACCTGACGAGACAACTTTCTACAGGTTGGAAGGGGCTTCTGACGAAACGATGTCAAAGCTCTTGCGAGTTCGCTATCGGCACCTTTCACTTAATGATGTCCACACCGTCATCGCAGCCAGCGATGGCAATTCTCGTCTTGCCTTCGCGCTGGCCTCCACCTCCAAGCACACCGATGACCTGTCTTCGCTAAAAGATACCGCTCTATTCCGGCGCTTGTTCGAGCAGTCTCAAGGCGCTGGCGATGAGCTACTACGCTGTGCCAAAGCCGCAAGCCTGATCTATTCATTTGATGGCGAGGATCTATCTCCCACCTCCGAAATCGCAATCCTTGCCGGCTTCGCCGACACTACGCCTGCCGACTTCCGGCGCAACATGATCGACCTTCGTCGACGGGGTCTACTTCAGGAGCGCGGTAGATGGCGTGCCCTGCTCCCGCACGCAGTCTCCAACCGCTTGGCGGCACTTGCCTTGGAGGAGTACCCGCAAGCAGATTTGCAGGAACGGTTGTTTGTTTTGGCCCCAGAGCGGGTTCGGACGTCATTTGCACATCGCCTGAGTTTTCTCCACGCCTCTCCGATTGCCGTGGCTCTGGTATCCAGTTTGCTGTCGCCTGGGGAGAGATTATCTGACATCGTTCGATTTCAAGGCAATGACTTCTCCATATTCCTGCGCCTAGCCGCTGTTGTGCCAGCGCTAGCGCTTGCTGCTATCGAGCGGTTTGCAGCCACGCAGGATTCTGGCAATCACCATGAATATGAAGTGGACAAGCTAGCCCACCTAGTGCAGTCCATTGCCTATGATCCCAAGCTTTTTGACCAGTGTGTTCATGTCTTACTTGCCCTCAAGCCACTTCAGTTCAAAGATCGACAGGCTGGGCAGCCGAAGTTGGACCATTTGCCCCCCCTTTTTCAGCCCTACTACTCAGGCACCCTTGCGCAAGGCGCGCAGCGTGCCCCCCATGTAAAACGCCTGCTTGCATCTAGCAATTCCGCAGAGGTGAAGGTCGGGATCGTGCTGCTCGGCGAGTCCCTCAAGGTGCGCCACTTTCGTCCTGCCTCGCCTTTTCACTCTGGAGCCCGTACGCGTTCTAACGGGTGGTGGCCAAAAAACGCAGAGGAACATCGGGGGTGGTATCTGCTTTTCCTCGAGATCGCTGAGGACTATGCATTCCGCATTGATGAGTTCGGAAGTCAAGTTCGATCAATTTTGGGAAAGGCCATATTCGGCTTCGCCCACGATGAAGTGCTTTCTGGGCGAATCGCAAAGATCGCCCCCCGTTTGATTGCATGCGATGACTGGCTGCCTAGCATCAAGAGCCTGAACGATCTTCTTAAACACAAAGACCTTAGTATCGAAACTCGGGAAAGAGCCATGGCATTTAAACGGCTCATAGCCCCGAAAGATCTGCGCGCTAAAGTTCATGCCGCCACGTCAATGCGCGACGCCATTGAGGACGAGGAAGATGACGAAGATTTTCTTGGTGCTGAAGCCCGGGCTGCCGCAAATGGCGAGCGTCTAGGTCAAGAATTGGCGGCAGATGAATCGCTGCTTAGGAACATGCTTCCGACCCTACTTGATGGCGATGCCAAACCCTACACCATGTCTATTGGACGAGGGGTCGCGATGGCAACGCCAGACCCATCCTTCCTCATAAGCGAAATTAGAGCGGCTGTTATCGCTAGCGGTGGAACTAGACGCCTCGCTCCGACCTTTATCTTTGGGCTAATAGCTGCATGGAACGAGCAAGACGCTGCAATGACCAGCTCCCTGCTGGATGAGGCAGTGAATGATGATGCGCTTAGCTCATGGCTGCCTACTCTTCAGCTTGCCACTCCAATGAACAGCAAAGGCGTACAACGTATTAGGCAAGCCCTAGCCGCTGGACGTTCTCCGTTATGGCGTTACCAGCAGCTTGGTCACGGTGGCGCGCTGAAACCTGTTTCAGTTCCCGAGATCCGGTTGATTCTGAGTGACCTCGCCTCGAAGGGGGCTGAAGGTGTGCATGTGGCATTGGACGTGCTGCACATGATCATCTACAGCGCTGAAGAACGAAGCTCGCTCGAGCAAGAAGCGCTTGGTCACTACTGCCAGGATTTCCTGGCGCGCGCAGATTGGCCGAGTCTGGATCATGCTGGCGAGCGCCTCGACTACGAGATTGAGGAGTTGATTAAGTTCGCTGCGAAGCACTCCAAGACATTTAATGACGTGCGAGCAGTACTGTCGCAAGCAGTCACGGCTCGCACCCTTCACCCTCGTTACTTGCCCAGCACCACGGGCAACTTCCTGTCCCCAATCCTGCGTCGATACCCCCATGACGCCCTGAACTACCTGCTCGATCTGGACGATCCTCAACGGCATCAAGTTATGGGGGACTTAGTCATGGAAGAGGATTTAGTAAATACGCGCGGGAGGATGGTTTCTCCGATCTCCGATGACGCGCTTGTTCAATGGTGTGCCAAGGATCCGCGCCATAGATTTTTGCTGGCTGCACGGATCTGTCAGTTGGATGGAGAAGAAGGTGGTGGTCCGATAGTTACGCAACGTCTTTACGAGCTTGCACCGGATAAGGGCGCGTTCATGGCTAAGCTTGCGGAGCGCGGTTTGGCATCCGGCAGTTCAGAGCGCCAACTTACCATCCTGCGGAAACTAATTTCCGTTATCACATCGTTTTCTACGCAGCCTGGAACGCCCGAGCATAAGGTTCAAGAGAGCACAATTGGACGGATTAAGTCCCATATCGATGCATGGGAACGGTTGTTCGCCGATTCTAGGCGAGGCCGTGATGAGGCCTTTGAATAGTTGCTACCACTATAATTCCTGGTTTGGCGACTGGGCGAAGACGCGTTCACGTACCGGACCGTAGTCAGCAGAGCGCTCAAGCTTGCGGGCGCGTGCTTCTCCCTGCCCCGATGAATCTTCCTGCCCGCTGCCCGCTGCCCCGCCAAGTCCAGGTCAGATGGAAAGTGGATCAAGCTACGTCAAAAGATCCTTGTGCCTCAACTGCGAGCCGTAACGTTTACCCTACAGGCATGGGTTGCCGGCCTTCAGGTAGCTGAGATGCCTGGCAAGCAGCCCTTCCCTATCCCTCCAGACACGAAGAGCCAATTTGGCGATGAGGCTAAGCATGTTTGATTGTCTGTATTGCGCGGAGACCAAGTCACAAGGTGACTCTAGCTTGGAACATGCTGTTCCCCAGTTTCTCGGAGGAGATGCTGCACCGAAGCGCTTTCATTTGACCAACGTGTGCACACGTTGCAACAACATCCTAGGTTTGTTTGTGGATGCCGCTTACGCCAAGGCTTGGGCTACGACCAATGCACTAGCTAGCGCGGCTCGGGTCCTATGTATGTCGGAGAACGATCCGGGATTGCCTTTCTCCTATATCGGGCATGCACGTATTTCAGGCCTTACTATGCCAGAAGGACATGTCGCCGAGCATTGGATCGGACCATTTGGTGAGACGCTCATCTGGGTGCGGCCACATGATGATCGCATGGATGTATACGCTGGCGGAAACCCCATCGACGCTAAGCGAAAATCCTCCGTGGCCTACTTTTTCCCAACTCGGGCCGACGAGGTTGGGCTTCAGCTAGGCTTGGCCAGTCTTCATCGAATGTTCGCGAAGAAGCGCGTTCGCAAGATATTGGGCGCAAAGATCGTGGATGCGAACGGGGTTGAGTTAGTGGACACTCTGCCTGGTTTTGATCTTCCCGGCCCGATTGGAACCATAGCGCTGGAAGCCATCCGTGCCCAACTCAACTCAGGAACGATGCACGCTCGCGCGGGCATGGCCATGCAATTCGATCACAGATTCATCTGTAAGCTCGCCTTGGGCATCGGTTACGGGATATTCGGCGAGGCGTTTCTGCAAGAACCCAACACAGAGGAACTTCGTCGGGGTCTTTGGCCGCAAAAAGGCTATAAGCAGAAGCCTCATGTGAGGGGCGCCGCGACATTTGCGGCGGACCCCTCAATTGCGAATCTCACCCACTACCCAGGCACTGTCGTTCTCTGGATTCAACGCGCAGGTGACCACTGGTCTCTGACACTAACTCTAGATCCAGCGCTCACATTCACTGTTGCGCTGGCACCAACCACACTGACCTCGAATGGCATCGATTTGAACGAACCATATGCACTGATCTTGGTGCCCTACTTGGAGCTGGCTTTTGAAGTGACCGGTGCCGAGATGACCGGTCACAGGCTCGGCCACTCCTCTCACTCTGGATTAGATGTCATCGATCTGCGCCGACGTGATGCGGAAGCGTTCTGGGCGCAATTGCTGCCAGCCAGTAGCACATAGATCTCGATCGCCGCGCCGTCTTATGGATCGCTCTGAGGCTGCTGGGTTCTCATCAGGCTGTGTTTAGTATCGAACGCTGAATCGCCGGCTGATGGGATGACACGGGCTTGCTCCTCGTATGCCGTGTACCGAGTTCTCTGCTCTATCTCCGAGAAACATCCCTAATCGCGACGTTGTCACTGCCACCCCGGCAGAAAATGGTCTGGGCGAGAGCCAAGTCGCTCCCCATCGCAGTGAAACCCTAGACCCCTGGATATCCCCAAAAGGCCAAACACCCGTGCGGGAGCAGTCAGCTCCCGCACTGGCGATCACTCCCCTCCCCTCACGTCCCTGCCCCGCCCATTGACCGCTCTGGCGATCCCTGTGCTCAGCGCAGGTGATCCTTCAGGAACAACCAGGTAATCAAGGTCGCATCCGGCCCCTTGGGGTCGGTAAACGGCAACCCGGACTGGCTCCCGCTCCACGCATGCCCCATCCCCTGCACGACGTAGTGCTGGGCCAGGGTCTTGCCGCCGTAGGTGTAGTTGTAGACCGTATAGGCATGCCCGCCCGGCACCTGTCCGGCGATGGTGCTGGTTGGCTGGTACTTCACCGAGTCGTTGTCCTGGCCGTCATCGGCCAGGTCGTTGGTCTGCAGGAACTGGCGCACGGCCTGCTGTCCGTTCACCGGGTTGACCGTGGTATCGACGGTGCCATGGAACACCAGCAACGGGATCGGGCGCGGCGACGGCGAGCCCGAGCACTGCCAGGCCAGCCGCCCGTTGCTGTCCGGCGAGTAGATGCTGCCGGCCAACAGCGCGTAGGCGCTGCCGGATACCGTGGTGGCGCCCTTGTACATGCCGCCGGAATGCACCGCGCCGGCGGCGAACACGTCCGAATAGCAGGCCAGCATGATCGAGGTCATCGCCCCGCCGGCGGAAATGCCGGTGACGTAGACCCGGCGCGGGTCGACGTTGTAGTCCGCCTTCACCTCGTCCACGATCCCGGCCAGGATCGAGGCCTCGCCGCTGCCGCGCGCCTGGTTGATCGGCAGCTGCCAGTTCCAGCAGCGCGCCGGGTTGGCGGTGAGGTTCTGGCGGGGGTACACCACGATGAAGCCTTCGGTATCGGCAACTTCGTTGAAGCCGGAGGCCTCGCCCATCAGATTCGGCCCGGTGACGCAGCCGTGCAGCACCAGCAGCACGGGCAGCGGCTGGGTTTCCTGGTAATCGGCCGGCACCCACACCTGGTACTCGCGGGCACCGAAAATATTGCCGTACAGGCCCACATCCCAATGCCCGGGGCTTGCCGCAACGGCGCTGCCCGCCGTCGCCAGCCAGGTGCACAGCACCAGTAGTGCGGTCTTGATCGAATCGATTCCAAATTTCATAGCCAGATCCTCATGCGTGAGTCGTGGATGAAGTGGTACCGGAAATCCTCGTGGACCCGCCTTCCCGAGGGTTGCTGCGACGCCGCTGTCACACCCAGCCGGTGGCGTAATAGATGCCGATCACCACGAACACCGCGAGGGTCTTGATGAGGGTCACGGCAAAGAGGTCTTTGTAGGCCTGGCGATGGGTCAGCCCGGTCACCATCAGCAGGGTGATGACCGCACCGTTGTGCGGCAGGCTGTCCATGCCGCCGGAGGCCATCGCGGCGACGCGGTGCAGTACCTCCATCGGGATGCCGGCAGCCTGCGCATTGGCGATGAAGGTTTCCGACATCGCCGCCAGGGCGATGCTCATGCCGCCGGACGCCGAGCCGGTGACGCCGGCCAGGCCGGTCACCGTGACCGCTTCATGCAGCAGCGGATCCTTGATCGCGCCCAGTGCGTTGGCCACCATCATGAAACCCGGCAAGGCGGCGATCACCGCACCGAAGCCGTACTCGGACGCGGTGTTCATGGCGGCCAGCACCGCACCGCTGATCGCGGTCCGGGTGCCGTCGGCAAACTGCGTGACTACCGGCCGCCAGGCCAGCGCCAGCACCGACAGGATGCCGACCAGCAGCGCCCCCACCACGGCCCAGATCGCCCCGATCTTGGCCACGTCCTGCACCACGGGCGCGGCACTGCCCAGGATCGATGGCACGAAGCTGTGCTCGCTGCCATACCAGTGCGGCATGCCCAGGGTGAACAGCTTGTTGGAGACGAACACCAGCAGCAGCGGCAACATGGCGATGCCTGCATGCGCCAGATGGGTGCCGGCGAACGGTGCCGGCTCATTGACCAGGGTGGCCGGGTCGCCGTAGCCCTCGCCATTGCGCGCCGCGGCGCGACGGCGCCACTCCAGGTAGGCCATGCCCATCGCCAGCACGAAGAGGCTGCCAAGCGTGCCCAGCACCGGCGCTGCCCAGGTGTCGGTGCCGAAGAACGTGGTCGGGATGATGTTCTGTATCTGCGGGGTACCCGGCAGCGCATCCATGGTGAAGCTGAAACCGCCCACCCCCAGCGTGGCCGGGATCAGCCGCTTGGGGATATTGCTCTGGCGGAACATCTCGGCCGCGAACGGATACACCGCGAACACCACCACGAACAGCGACACCCCGCCATAGGTGAGCAGGCCCGATACCAGCACGATCGACAGCATCGCCCGCTGCGGGCCGAACAGCGCGATCGCCGCGCCGACGATGGACCGGGAAAAGCCGGACAGTTCGATCAGCTTGCCGAACACCGCGCCCAGCAGGAACACCGGGAAATAGAGCTTCAGGAAGCCGACCATCTTGTCCATGAACAAGCCGGTGAACATCGGCGCCACCAGCGAGGGATCGGTCAGCAGCACCGCGCCGAGGGCGGCGATGGGCGCGAACAGGATCACGCTGTAACCGCGGTAGGCCACAAATATCAGGAAGCCCAATGCGGCTAGGACGATCAGTAACGACATGGGGCGCTTCCAGGTAGGGACGCGCCCAGTATCCGGATCTGGTCGGCGCTGCCGACTGGACCTAGGTCCACTCGCCGGTGCGCCACGGCACCGGTAGCCTGCGCTCCATGGGTGGCATTGGGCCATCTGCAACGTATTGCCTTGGGGGAGGACCGAATGAAACGGAATTGTCTGAGTCTTATGATCGGCGCGCTGCTGGCCTCCGCGCCGGCACTGGCGCAGCAGGCGCCACAGGCCGCGCCGACGGCAGGCAGGACCGCTTCGGCCACCAATCTGGACAGCATCACGGTCACCGCGCGCAAGCGCGAGGAAACCCTGCAGGAGGTACCGATTGCGGTCACCGCCTTCACCTCCGAAGCCCTGGACAAGATGAACGTGCAGGACATCAGCGACCTCGACGGACAGGTGCCCAACCTGACCATCTACGCCGCGCGCGGTGCCAGCAGCACGGTGACCGCCTATATCCGCGGCATTGGCCAGTCCGATCCGACCTGGGGGGCGGACCCGGGCGTGGGCATCTACCTGGACGATGTCTATATCGCGCGCCCGCAGGGTGCGCTGCTGGATGTCTTCGACGTATCGCGCATCGAGGTGCTGCGTGGCCCGCAGGGCACGCTGTATGGCAAGAACACCATTGGCGGCGCGATCAAGTACATCTCGCGCGGCCTGCCCACCCAGACCGAAGGCTTCGCCCAGATCACCGTGGGCAACTACAGCCAACTCGACGCCAAGGCGGCCATCGGCGGCCCGCTGGGCGGGCCCGACAGCGGCCTACGCGCGCGCGTGGCGGTGGCCAGCATGAACCGCGATGGCTTCGGCGAGAACACCTTCAACGGCCAGCCGATCAGCGACAAGCAGATCAATGCGGCGCGATTGAACCTGGGCGCCTATGCGGGCGACGATTTCGACGTGCAGTTCGCCCTGGACTGGATGGACGACCAATCCGGCATGCGTGGCTCCAAGATGCTGGCACCCAATCCATTCCTGCGGGCCTACCCGCCGATGGATAGCCGCTACGACATCCGCTCGGGCATGCGCAACCTCAACAGCGTGGAGACCAAGGGGGCCTCGGCCACGGTGAACTGGCGGCCCAGCGAGGACGTGGCGGTGAAGTACGTGGTGGCCAAGCGCGAATCGGACAGTGAGGCCAACATCGACTTCGACACCACCCCGGTCAAGCTGGCCGACGTGGGCGGTACCTACAGCGACAGCCAGGTCAGCAACGAGGTGCAGGTCAACTACGATGCCGGCGGCCGCGTGCGCGGCGTGGTGGGTCTCTATCAGTTCAGCGGTGAAGCCGGCGGGCAGATCCAGAACAACTACTTCAGCGCCCAGTTCGCCGACAACCAGGGCAAGGTGCTGACCGACAGCATCGCGCTGTATGCCGATTGGACCTTCGACCTGACCAGCAAGCTCAAGCTGGATGTGGGTGCCCGCTACACCGACGAGGACAAGCGCGCGATCGTGCTCAACCGTCTGTATTCCGATGCGACCTTCAGCCGGCCGGTCGCGGTGACCGCGAACTTCGACAAGAAAACCAACTTCAAGAACGTCTCGCCCAAGGTGTCGCTGGACTACCAGATCACCCCGGACATCATGGTTTACGGGCTGGCAACGCGAGGCTTCAAGTCCGGCGGGTACAACATCCGCGCCAATGCCGTGGCGGTGCCGCGCTCGGCCGAGCCGTTCGATGACGAGACCGTCGACAGCTTCGAGATCGGCAGCAAGATGGCCTTCCTCGACCAGCGCCTGTTCCTGAACCTGTCGGCGTTCCACAACAAGTACAAGGACATCCAGCTGTCGGTGTTCACCGGCATCGATAGCAATGGCGATGGCGTCGATGATGCCTTCTTCGGCGACTTCACCAATGCCGGCTCAGGCACGGTCAACGGCCTGGAGATCGAGTACCAGTACCTGCCCACCCAGCACTGGCTGATCTCCGGCAACCTGGCCTGGCTGGACACCAAGTACGACGAGTACATGGACCGCGGCATCAACGTGGCCGACCGCATGAAGTTCACCAATGCGCCGGATTTCTCCGGTGCCCTGAACGTGGAGTACCGCACCGCGCTGGGCAATGCCGGCAACCTCTCGGCACGGGTGAGCTACAGCTACCAGGGCGAGGTGTGGCCGACCACCGACCTGAGCCCGGTCATTCGCCAGGAGGGCTATGGGCTGGTCAATGCCGGTGTGATCTGGAAGCTCGACGACGCCTGGACCTTCTCGCTGCAGGGCACCAACCTGGCCGACAAGGAGTACCGCACCACCGGCTACAACATTCCGGCGGTCGGCACGCTGATTGGTTTCTATGGCCCGCCACGCCAATATAGCCTCAGCGTCCGTTACGATTTCTAGGAAGCACCTGCATGACGCCGTCTTACCATGACCTGTACTGGAACAGCAGCGATGGCCTGCGCCTGCATGCGCGCGACCATGCACCGGCGGCGGGCCAATCGGCCCGCGGCACGGTGGTCTGCATTCCGGGCTTGACCCGCAATGCCGCCGACTTCGATGCCCTTGCCCAGTCGCTGACCGCCGTCGGTTGGCGCGTGCTTGCCGTCGACCTGCGTGGGCGTGCAGGTTCAGCACGTTCGCCGGACCCTTCCGCTTACAACCCGCGCGCGTATGCCGACGACATGGTGGCGCTGCTGCAGTCGCAGAACATCGACAAGGCCGTGTTCATCGGCACCTCGCTGGGCGTGCTGGTCACCATCACCCTGGCCTCGCGCGCGCCGGAA
Organism: Stenotrophomonas sp. KH_029; assembly: GCF_057839765.1. Lineage (NCBI taxonomy): Bacteria > Pseudomonadati > Pseudomonadota > Gammaproteobacteria > Lysobacterales > Lysobacteraceae > Stenotrophomonas > Stenotrophomonas sp. KH_029. Next base: position 2,165,161 of record NZ_CM174498.1, read on the forward strand.
CGGGTTGCCGCCGCGGTGCTCAATGATGCCGGCCCCAAGGTGCCGCGCCAGGCCCTGGCGCGGATCGGCAAATATGCCGGAAAGCCGGTGCCGCCGATGGATCTGGCCCAGGCCACGGCCTATGTGGAATCCATCGGCAAGGCGGCGTTCCCGCGCTTCACCGGCGATGACTGGCGGGCGATGGCCTCGCGCAGCTTCCGCCGGCGCGAGGATGGGCTGCTGGAACTGGACTACGACCCGGCGATCATCCGCACCACCCGGCCGTGGGTGTTGTGGCTGCTGCGCCCGGTGCTGTGGCGCGCGGTGCGTGCGTTGACCGCGCGCGTGCCGGTGCTGGTGGTTCGCGGGGCGTTGTCGGACATATTGCCGGCCGATGTCGCGCGGCAGATGGCGGCGACCTCGGCCAGCGCCCGCCTGGTCGAAGTGCCCGATGTCGGGCATGCGCCCACCCTGTCCGAACCCGAGGCGCGTGAGGCCATCCTGGCCTTGCTGGAGCGCGTGCGATGAGCGCCGCCGTCACGGCCACTGAACTGCCCGCCGCCCTGCAGGCCCTACAGCAATGGGCGGCGAACGAGCGGCTGAGCGGCAACACGCGGCTGGCGCAATCGCGCATCGACGCCTTCGCCACCGCCACCGGCGACCACAACTGGATCCACGTCGACCCGGCCCGGGCAAAGGCCGGATTGCCGGGCGGGCAGACCATCGCCCACGGTTTCCTGCTGCTCTCGCTCACCGTCGAAGACGATGTGGCTGCCCTGGCCGGCTTCCCTGGCATCGCCCACGTATTGAACTATGGCTTGAACAAGGTGCGCTTTCTGGCGCCGGTGCCCAGCGGTTCGCAGGTGCGGGTGCGCTCGCGGCTGGTGTCGCTGGAGGCACGCCATCCCGGGCAATGGTTGCTGACCCAGCACAAGGCGGTGGAAGTGGTCCCCGCTGGCGAGGTGGCACTGGTGGCCGAACAACTGTCGCTGATCGTGACCGCCTAGCCCCGCCCTGCCCCACCGCGCATGGCCGGCCTGCTGCCGGCCGGCCGCGGTTCTCTCTACACTGGAGCGATGTTGACCCCCTCCATCGTCCTGTTCGCCTGCCTGGCATGGACCGCGCTGCTGTTCGGCGTGGCCCTGTGGGGGGAGCGCCAGGGGCACCGGCTTGCCCGGGTCTGGCCGGCCATCTACGCGCTGTCGCTGGGCGTGCACTGCACGGCATGGACCTATTACGGCGCCGCCTCGCAGGGCGTGCAATGGGGCTTCCCGATCCCGCCGACCCTGATCGGCATGGCGCTGATCTTCTCCTTCGGCCTGCCGTTCCTGGCGCGGCTCGGGCGGCTGGCCAAGCAGCACAACAGCGCCACCATCGCCGACCTGGTGGTCGCGCGGCTGCGTGCCGACCAGGGGCTTGGGGTCACCATCACCCTGGTCGCCCTGTTCGGTATCATTCCCTACATCGCGCTGCAGCTCAAAGCCGTCAGCCAGGGCCTGCGCGCCCTGCTCGGCGATGCAGTCGCCAGCAGCGCGTGGCAGCTGGACATGTCGTTCTGGTTCGCGCTGACGATGGCGGCGTTCACCATGCTGTTCGGTGCGCGCAAGGCGTCGGCCACCGAGCACAACCGCGGCATCGTGGTCGCGCTGGGCCTGGAGTCGATGTTGAAGCTGGTGGCGCTGCTGGCCATCGGCGTGTACGCCGGGGTATCGGTACACCAGGCCGGCACGCCCCTGCTGGAAAAGATGGTGCATCTGCCACCGCCGGCGGTCATCCCGGATTTCCTCACCATGGTCGCGCTCGGTGCGATGGCGGCGTTCACCCTGCCCCATCAGTTCCATGTGGGCGTGGTTGAACTGCGCCAGCCCTCGGACCTGAAGACGGCGCGCTGGCTGTTCCCGCTCTACCTGTTGTTGATCGGCCTGCCATCGGTGCCGATGGCGCTGTCCGGTGCCGCACAGTTGCCGGCTGCGGTGTCGCCGGACCTGTACGTGCTGGCCCTGCCGCAGGCGCGCGGCCACCACCTGCTGGCGTTGCTTGCCTACCTGGGCAGCCTGAGCGCTGCCACCGGCATGATGATCCTGTCCGGGTTGACCCTGTCGATCATGCTGGGCAACCACGGCGTGGGCTCACGCCTGCTGGGCGGCGTGGAGGGTGGGGTTACCCCCGCCGACCTGCGCCCGCGCGTGCTGGCCTTCCGTCGCGCCGGCATCCTGGCGGTATTCCTGATGTCGTGGCTGTACAGCCGCGCGATGAGCGGCACCGAGGCGCTCAGCGATTTCGGCCTGATGTCGTTCACCGCGCTGTCGCAGCTGGCGCCGGCGGTACTGTTGGCGGTGTACCGCCCGCGCACGCCCTCCCCGGCCATCATCGCCGGCATCGCGCTGGGCTCGCTGGTCTGGCTGTGGCTGGTGCTGCTGCCGATGGTGGTCCCGGACCGGCCGCCTTCGGCCGGCCCCGACGGGCTGCACTGGCTGGCGATGTTCTCGCTGCGCGTGCAGCCGGGCCATATCGCCTTCAGCATGGGCGCCAGCCTGGCGGCCAACCTGGTGACCGTGGTGCTGGTGTCGCGTGCGGTGCGCCCCTCGTTGCCACGGCGGAGGGACGCGGTGGCGGCAGCCTCGATGCGCAAGACGGCCGGTCGCTTCCTCGGCCAGGAACGGGCACGGCAGTTGATGGACGGGCACGCCGGGCAGATGCTGGATGACGACCGGGTCACCGCCATCGAACGTGAACTGACCGCCGTGGTTGGCGCGGGCATGGCACGGTTGCTGGTGGAGGCCGCACGCGATGGCGGCGCCGCGCCATTGGAGGCGGTTACCCGTGCCGTCGGCGAAGCCACCCAGGTGCTGCGCTTCAACCAGCGCCTGCTGGAAGCCGCGCTGGAGAACATGAGCCAGGGCATCAGCGTGGTCGATGCCCAGTTGCAGCTGGTGGCCTGGAACAGCCGCTATGCCGCGCTGTTCAAGTTCCCGCCGGAGCTGCTGCAGGTGGGGCAGCCGGTGGTCAACCTTACCGCGTGGGCGTTGGGCCAACTGAAGATCGGCGATATCCCCGGCGACACCCCCGACAAGGCATTGCTGCGCCGCGTGGCGCACATGCGCCGTGGCACCCCGCATCTGTCCGAGCGGATATTCCCCGACAGCACCATCGTCGAAATCCGCGGCAACCCGATGCCCGGTGGCGGTTACGTGGCCACCTTCACCGATGTCACCGCCTTCCGCCGCGCCGAAGACGCGCTCAAGCGCAGCAACGAAACCCTGGAGCGCCGCGTGCAGGACCGCACCGCCAGGCTGGAGCAGGCGGTGCACGAGGCCGAACGGGCCAACGTGGCCAAAACACGTTTCCTCACCGCGGTCGGCCACGACCTGATCCAGCCCTTGCATGCGGCGCAGTTGCTGACCGACGCGATGTCCCAGCACATCGAATCGGAGTTCCTGGACAGCTTCCTGCGCCAGATCCGCGGCGCCCTGGATTCCACCGACGACCTGCTGTCGGGCCTGCTGGATATTTCGCGGCTGGAAGCCGGCGGACTGGTGGCCGATCCGCGCCCGTTCGCGCTGTCGACCGTGCTTGATCCGCTGGCGCAGGAGTTCGCCGTGCTGGCAGCGGCGCGTGGCCTGCAGTTCCGCCATGTGCGTACCCGCGCCTGGGTACACAGCGACCCGCTGCTGCTGCGCCGGGTGCTGCAGAATTTCCTGGCCAATGCCATCGGCTACACCCGCCGTGGCGGCGTGCTGCTGGGTGTGCGCCGCCATGGCCACACGCTGCGCATCGGCGTGCATGACAGCGGCCCGGGCATCGCGGCGGAGCAGCAGGCGGTGGTGTTCGAGGAATTCCACCGCGGCGACCGCAGCAATGGCCAGGGCCTGGGCCTCGGCCTGGCCATCGCGCACCGGATTGCCGGCCTGCTGCATGCACCGCTGGACCTGCACAGCGTGCCCGGCCGTGGTTCGGCCTTCTCCATCGGCGTGGCGCGCGCAGCCCCGTCCACGGCCCCGCGCACTGAACCCACCGCCGGCGGCAACAGCACCATCAAGGGCATCCGCGTGCTGGTGGTGGACAACGACCCGGACGCGCTGGACGCATTGCGGCAGATGCTGCTGTCCTGGGGTTGCGATGTCATCGCGGTGCGCGACGCCGGCGCGGTGGGCGCGTCGGCACGGGAGGCGGTGCTGTGGCTGTTCGACTACCACCTCGATGATGGCGATACCGGCGTCAAGCTCTGGACGCGCCTTGTCGCCGCCCATGGGCAGCGGCCCACGGTGATCCTCAGCGCCGATACCGGCAGCGACACGCGCGAGGCGGTACGCGGGGTGGGCTTATCGCTGCTGAACAAACCGTTCAAGCCGCTGGCGCTGCGCTGGGCGATCAACCACCTGCTGGCAAACCCCGGCACGGCAACGAGCTGAGCGCGCGCGACCGGCATCGCACCGCTCAGCATCTTCGCCGCGGGTCAGGCGTCGCGCGCCTCATCGATCTGCCGGGAAGGATCGGTCAAGCCCATTTCGTGCAGCACGCGGATGGCCTGCGCACGGTTGCGTACGCCCAGCCGCTCCATGATGCGGGTCATGTGCGCCTTGACCGTGCGCAACTGCACGCCCAGGCGGTCGGCGATCTGCTTGTTGAGCAGGCCTTCGGCCACCAGGCTCAGCACTCTGTACTGGTGCGTGGACAGGCTGGCCAGGCGCGCGGCAAGGTCGGCGTCCTTGCCGAACGGCGCCGCCCGCGCCACCGGCTCGCGCAGCAGCGCCGGGATCCAGCGTTCGCCATCGAGCACGCTCTGCAGCGCCGACTGCAGGTCGGTCAGCCCCGAACTCTTGGGCAGATAGCCGGCCGCGCCCAGGTCGATGGCACGGCGGATCACGTGCGGCTCTTCGTTGGCCGAGACGATGATGATGGCCAACCCCGGCTGCAATGCACGGATGGTCGCCAGCCCGGCAAGGCCGTGATTGCCCGGCATATGCAGGTCCAGCAGCATCAGGTCGATCTGCTGGTTCTCGATGGTTTCCAGCACGCCGTGCAGCGAGTCGGCCTCACTGATCTGCAGATCGGCCACCGCCTCTTCGGCGGCGCGATGCAGCGCCGCACGGAACAAGGGGTGGTCATCGGCGATAAGCAGGCTCGGCATGTCCGGCCGAGAGTAGCAAATCGCCTGCAGTGCGGCACGGGTACCTAGGTACGCTGGCGCGCCGCGCCCGGCTTGCTAGTGTGGCGCGATGAACATCCCCCGCCCCGCTGCCCTGCTTTGGGCCATGCTGCCGCTGTTGTCCGGCGGCACCGCCATCGCCACTGCCGCCACGCCCGGCCACACCGATGAAGTTCCCGTGTTTGAGCAATGGCGGGAAACCCAGCATCGCGGCAGCGATGAACTGCTGACGGCGGGCCTGGGCATCGAAGCCCTGCGTTCGACCAGCGCACCGGCGTTCGCCCGCCCGGCCCAGCCTACGGCCGACGAGGCCCGGCGCCGCGCGATCTGGAGCAGCTGGCGCGGCATCGCCGACCTGACTCCCGGCGGCGGCTTCGGCGATGTCTACGGCAACCTGCAGGCGGCGCCTGGTCGCGAGTTCTCCGCCTATGCGCGCGTCCCCGGCGCCCGCCAACCCCATCGCGTCCTGGTGCAGGTGCCCGACAGCTTCGATCCCGCGCACGCCTGCCTGGTGGCCGCGGCCTCCTCCGGCTCGCGCGGCATCTATGGCGCCATTCCGGTTGCCGGCAGCTGGGGCCTGGCCCACGGCTGCGCCGTCGCCTATACCGACAAGGGGGCCGGCAGCGACTATTACGACCTGGACGCCAGGGCCGGTTTCCAGGCCGACGGCACGCCAGCCACCCAGGGGGCGTTGGCCTTCGTTCCCGGGGAAGCGACAACCCCGCACGGCATCGCCTTCAAACACGCCCATTCGGGCGACAATCCGGAAGCGGATTGGGGCCGGCACCTGCTGCAGGCACTGCAGTTCGGCCTGCAGGCACTGGACCGCGCCTACCCCCGGTCGGCACCGTTCACCGCGGCCAATACACGCACGCTGGGCGTGGGGGTGTCCAACGGCGGCGGCGCCGTGCTGCGTGCCGCGGAGATTGATGGCGACTGGTTCGATGCGATGGTGGCCGGCGAACCCAACGTCTCGGTTGCCGGTGCGCCGCCGCTGTACGATTTCGTCACCCAGGCCGCGCTGCTGATGCCCTGCGCATTGCTGGCCCTGGATGATCTGCCACAGCCCCCCCTGCAGGCACGGCTGGCGCCGGCATCGGCCCAGCGTTGCGCCACGCTGAAATCCGCCGGGCAGGTGCAGGGCGATGACACCGCGGCACAGGCACGGTCTGCGCGGCAGCAGCTTGCCGACGCCGGCCTGGGCGAGGACGCACTTCGCGCCGGCGCGTTCTCGACCGGGCTGGATCTATGGCGCGCCATCGCGGCAACCTATGCCTCGGCCTACGGGCGCTACGGCGCTGGCGAACATCCTTGCGCATATGGCTTCTCGGCTACTGGCACCGACGGCCGGCCCGGTCCGGCGCCCGCCGGGCTTCGTTCAACCTGGTGGAGCGAGGGCAGCGGCATCCCGCCGGGCAGTGGCGTGGTGCTGGTGGATGGCAACGCGGCACGCTCCGCAGAGGATCCGCTGCACGGCCTGAACTGCCTGCGCGCGCTCGGCACGGGCGACAGCGCCGATGCCCGGCGGGTACGCACCGGCATCGCCGAGGCGGCTGCCAGGGCCCCGCGCCGCGGCCTGCCGATCGTGGTGATCCACGGCCTCCACGACGGGCTGGTGCCCATTGGCATGACCAGCGATCGCTACGTGCCGCTCGCACGCAAGGCCGGGGCGCAGATCGCCTATTGGCGGGTGGACCACGCACAGCACTTCGACTCGCTGCTGGCCTTCCCGGACTACCGGAAGCGCTATGTACCGCTGCTGCCCTATATGTTCGCGGCGATGGACCAGGTGTGGGCCCACCTGGAAGACCCGGCGCACGCGCTGCCGCAGGACGCACTGGTCCAGCCCACTCCACGCGCGGAAGCGCCGTTGCTGCGCGGGCAGCTGTCCATCCCCGGCATCCCGGCCACTCCCGGGCGCTGACGCGCTGCCCACCAGGACACCCCAATGTCACTCACCACCGCCGCAAATCCGACCGCTCCCGAACCCCATGCCTATCCGCTGCTGATCAAGCAGCTGCTGCTCACGCCATTGGCGGTGCGCCCGGCGCAGGAAATCGTCTACGGCGACAAGGTCCGCTTCGACTACCGCACCCTGCAGGCGCGCATCGGCCAGCTGGCCGGCTTGCTGACCTCACTGGGGGTAAAGCACGGCGATACCGTGGCGGTGATGGACTGGGACAGCAACCGCTATCTGGAAAGCTATTTCGCGGTGCCGATGCTCGGGGCGGTGCTGATGATGGTGAACATCCGCCTTGCCCCCGAGCAGATCGCCTATACGCTCAATCACAGCGGCGCGCGGGTGCTGCTGGCCAACCGCGAGTTCCTGCCGATGCTGGACGGCATCGACGGGCAGCTGCCGGATCTGCGCACGCGGATCTTGCTGGACGATGCCGAGGGGCCGCTGCCGACCGGTTTCGTCACCGAATACGAAGCCGGGCTGAGCGAGGCCACGCCCATCGGCAGCTTTCCGGACTTCGACGAGAACACCCGCGCCACGATGTTCTATACCACCGGAACCACCGGCCTGCCCAAAGGCGTCTACTTCAGCCACCGGCAACTGGTACTGCACTCGCTGACCGCGATGGCCGCCCTGGGCAGTGCGCCCGGCCAGGGGCGCCTGCACCGCGACGATGTCTACATGCCGATCACCCCGATGTTCCATGTGCACGCCTGGGGCCTGCCGTACGTGGCCACGCTGATGGGGGTCAAACAGGTCTATCCCGGCCGCTATCTGCCGGGGCAGCTGCTGGCCTTGATCGCCCGCGAGAAGGTGACCTTCTCGCACTGCGTGCCGACCATCCTGCGGATGCTGCTCGACCATCCGGCCGCTGCCGACAGCGATCTGCGTGGCTGGAAAGTGATCATCGGCGGCGCGGCGCTGCCGCGGGCGCTGGCGCAACAGGCACTGGCCTGCGGGATCGACATCTTCGGCGGCTACGGCATGTCCGAGACCTGCCCCTTGCTCACCCTCGCCCAGATCGATGCCAGCGCCCTGGCCGATTCGGACGAGGCGCTGTCGCTGCGTACCAAGGCCGGCATCCCGGTGCCGCTGGTAGACCTGCGTATCGTCGATGAAAACATGCACGACGTTGCCCACGACGGCATCGCCACCGGCGAAGTGGTCGTGCGCGCGCCCTGGCTCACCCAGGGCTATCTGCACGACCCGGGCGCGTCGGCGGCCTTGTGGGCCGGCGGCTACCTGCATACCGGGGACATCGGCAACATCGATACCGGCGGCTACCTGCGCGTGACCGACCGCATCAAGGATGTGATCAAGACCGGCGGCGAGTGGATCTCCTCGCTCGCGCTGGAAGACATCATCGCCCTGCACCCGGCGGTCAGCGAGGTCGCCGTGATCGGCATCACCGATGCGAAATGGGGCGAGCGTCCCCTGCCCCTGGTGGTCAGGCAGGCCGGCAGCGAGGTGAGCGAGGCTGAGATCATTGAACTGGTCGCAGCGCGCAGCCGCACCGGCGATATCTCCCGCTACGCGGTCCCGGACCGGGTCAGCTTCGTGGAGTCGATCGCACGCACCAGCGTGGGCAAGATCAACAAGAAGCAGCTGCGCAGCCTGCATGACCCGGGTTCAGCGGACGCCCGTTGACGCTCGGCTGTACGACCCGGGTTCCAGCGCTACCGGGACAGGCCGCCAGCAGCGCTGTTTTCACGCGCGGCGATCCTTTCCACCAGCGTATTGATCGCCGTCTCCATGGCGCGCGCGGTGTGGTCGCCGCTCTGGTTGGTGATGACGAATATGCCAAGATCGTATTTCGGCACGATGTAGATGTAGCACTGCGAGCGGGGTACGCCACCGTGATGGGCGTAGTAGACGCCCTTCAAGCGGTCGCCGCCCACGATGTTCCAGAAGTAGCCGATACTGAACTCCGGGTCGAATTCGACCAGGGCACGGTGCGACTCGGTCACGACCGGCCCACCGGCCAGCTGGAACTTCAGGTACTTCAGCATTTCCGGGACGGTCGCCTTCACGTTTCCGGATGCGCCCCAGGGCAACTGCGGCATCGGCGTGGTAGGTACCGGGTTGTCGCTGTGATAGCCGGGCGCAAGCCGGGCCGCCTCGGTATCGTCCAGCCTGATTCTTACGGCGCTCATGCCTGCGGCATCGCGCAGGAATCGGCGCAACGACGACTCGTAGTCGCTCTTGTAAACCACTTCCAGGATATGCGCCGTCAGTTCCGTCCCGGCACTCGAATAGGCATAGTCCTTTCCGGGCGCCCGCTGAATCTCGACGGTGTGCAGGTCCCTGAAGAAATCGGCCTGGCCGTAATGCGCGTACACGGCATTGAGTTCGCCGGGCGTGCGCTGATCGGTGAAGTCGGCAAGTACCGTATTGGCGCGCTCCGGCAACATGTTCGGCAGGCCGCTGGTATGCGACAGCAGGTGTCGGACGCGGATGGGCTCGCCCTTGTACTGCAGGTTGGGATAGGCCCCGTGCAGATACATCCGAACATCGTCGTCCAGGCCCAGCCTGCGCTCCAGGACGGCATTGGCCATCAGGGTTCCGGCCAGGGTCTTGCTCAACGAACCGATTTCGTAGAGGGTCGCATCGGTGGGAGGGGCAGGTTTGCCCGTTTCCATGTCGCCACGGTGGCGGATGAACTCCTTGCCCCGATATACGACCCCGACCGAGGTTGAGTGCAGCAAGGGCTGCGCTATCAGCGTTGCGGCAACCTCATCGATCTCCGCGCCCAGGTCCTTGCTGGGAACGGTCTTCCCCGTGCAGCCTGCGGCGATGAGTGCGGCGGACAATACGACGTAGTTGAACCACTGCCTGTTTCGAACACCCATCGACATCGCGCGCATGCGTCCGCACTTGGAAGGAACATGGAAGAACGCGCAGGATAACCGATAGCCGACAACCGATAACCCGAGCCCGAGGTTGCGCCTGTGCGAGGGCGGTTGCGCAGCCTGCATCCGGCGCTACCCCGGGGCGTCTCGCTCCCATCTCAACTCGAACGCCAACGCCAGCCGCTGGCCCGGCTCCAGCCGGTTCGGCGCCAGGGTGAAAGCATCGGGTGGGCCGGTTTGTGGTTCCACGCAGGTAGCGTGCGGGGCGCCGTCGTAGACCACCCAGTGATCAGTGTCGGCCCGCATCCGCAGCCGCTGGCCGGCAGAGACCAGCGTTACCTCGGCCTGGTTGATGAAGCAGTCGTCCCAGGGACCGGATGCCGGGTCCACACAGGGCAAGGTGGCGATGCCCTCCCCGTCCCGTGGGTACATGGCAGCGGGGGCGAACAGCAGGCGATCGGGCTTGCGGAACCAGGGATGCCAGCCGAGCACGGCCGGCATTGCCTGCTGGCCGGCCTGCACCGCCAAGTGCAGGTCCAGGCCGTTGGGACGTACGTGGATGGCCTGGGTCGCAAGCCCACCGAAGGGCCAGTAGCGGTCCTCGGGAAGCGACAGCGATAGCGTGGCGGTGTCCTTGCCGATGTTGTCGACCTGCCAGGGCCGTGACAGGCCCACGCCGTGAATGGCATGCCCATTGAAGTTCGTCGGCAGCGCAAAGGCCCTGCCATCGAAGCTGAAGCAGCCATGCCGGATGCGCCCGGCCCAGGGCACCATCGGGTAGCACCCCCAGGCGATGGTTGCCGGCCCACCCTCGTGTTCGCCGACCAGCCACTCCACGCCATCATGGCGGATCCGGGCAATGCGTCCACCGGCTTCAGGTGCGAGCGCGACCTCCAGCCTGCCTGCCCGCAACCAGTGCAGGCGGCCACCCGGCAGCGATGCCTGCGCATCGTCCATGGGCAATGTGTTTTCAGCTGCCATAGGGATCGATGGTCCGGATGCTGCCGTCCGCTTCCATGTGCAGCGGCGTGCACTTGACCGAACGCAGGTGGGTAACGCCGCCGGACAGCAGGGCGTCATGGTAGAACAGGTACCACCGCCCCTCGAATGCGCAGATGGAATGATGCGTGGTCCAGCCCACCACGGGCTTGAGGATCACCCCGGCATAGGTGAACGGCCCATAGGGGCTGTCGCCGATGGCGTAGCACAGCAGGTGCGTATCGCCGGTGGAATACGACAGGTAATACCGGCCCTGGTACTTGTGCAGCCACGGCCCCTCGAAGAAGCGGCGCTCATGGTCATCGGCGCGCAGTGGCTGGCCGTGCTCGTCCAGGATGATGATTTCCCGCGTGGGCTCGGCCAGCCGGGTCATGCCCGCGTCCAGCCGGGCGACACGCGGGCCCAGTGCCGGCGCGTCTCCGGCCGGCTCCTGGTGCGCTGGGTCGTAATGGTTGTCACGGTAGTGCTGCAGCTGGCCGCCCCAGATGCCGCCGAAGTAGAGGTAATGCGTGCCGTCGTCGTCCTCGTACACGGCCGGGTCGATCGAATAGGTTCCCTCCATCGGCTCGGCTTCGGGCGTGAACGGGCCCTCGGGACGATCGGCCACCGCCACGCCGATGCGGAACCTGCCCTGCCCGTCCTTGGCCGGGAAGTACAGGTAATAGCGGCCGTCGCGGCTGGCCGCGTCCGGCGCCCACATCTGCTGCGCGGCCCAGGGCACGTCGCGCACATGCAGGGCCACGCCGCAGTCGATGGCCTCGCCCTGGGGCGTGTCCATGCGCAACACGTGGTAGTCCTCCATGCCGAAGTGACCGCCCTCGTCGTCGAACGGCGCGCCGCTGTCGATGTCGTGCGAGGGATAGATGTACAGGTGCCCTTCGAAGACGTGGGCCGACGGATCGGCCGTGTAGATGTGGGTGACCAGCGGTTGGGAGATGGCGTGTGCCGCGAGATGGTCAAGGCTGTTTCCCTGGCGACGCAGGTGCAGCTCGTGTTCGATGCGCGTCTCCATGCGCTTGTCGATCCTGTAGAGGAACAGCAGCACAACGGCGACCAGGAACGGAATGGAGCAGTAGACGCTCACCGTCAGGCGGATGCCGTCGACCACGGCCCCGGGCTGCTGTTCCGCACCCGCCTGGTAGCCGTGGTGGGCCAGAATGCCGGCTACCAGCGCACCGCCGATGCTGAGCCCGATCTTCAGCCCGCACAGCATCGCCGAGAAGATGATCGCGGTGGCGCGGCGATGGTTCTTCCATTCGGAGTAGTCGGCGACGTCGGCGATCATCGCCCACAGCAACGGGATGGTGATGCCGTAGCAGAACCCGTGCAGCATGAAGGCACCAAAGCCCACCGCGACCGCCGTGGGCGGAAGGAAGTAGAACACCAGCAGGAACACGGTGGACACCAGCAAGGCGCCGCCGAAGACATCGCGCTTGCCGAAGCGGTCGGCCAGGCGGCGGGAGACGCCGATGCCCAGGATCATGCAGAGGATGCCGCAGGCGTTGAACAGACTGAACGCCGACGTCGCCGGGTCCTGCGACCAGGTGAATCCGGACAGGCCCCAGCCGTTGAGTGCCGTGTTCAATCCACCGATGAAGCGGTTGAAGCCGGAGTTATCGAGGAAGCCCGCCAGGGCGGCCTCGCTCATGTAGTACTGGAAGTAGTAGATGTAGGTGCCGCCCTTCAGCGCCAGGTTGATGAAGACCAGCACCGTCAGGGCCAGCATCACCTGCCACGGCCGGTTGTGCAGCAGGTCGGACAGATCCTGCAGCACGCCACCGGTCTGTTCCCTGGCCGGCACGATGCGCTCGCGCGTGGTGGCGAAGGTGACCAGGAAGAACACCGTGCCCACCACCGCGAACGCCGTCATCACGCGCTCGAAGCCCAGTACGCGATCGCCGTCGCCCAGGATCAGCACCAGCGGCAGCAGCAGTACCTGGATGATGAACTGGGCGATCATCACGGCCACGAAGCGGTAGGCCGACAGGCTGTTGCGCTGGGCCATGTTGCCGGTCAGCACCCCGCTGAGCGCGGAGTACGGCAGGTTGTTGGCCGCATACACCAGCATCAGCAGGCCATAGGTGGCCAGGGCGTAGATGACCTTGCCGCGCGCGCCGAGGTCCGGCGTGCTGAAGGCAAGCAGCGCCAGCACGCCGAACGGGACCGCCGTCCACAGGATCCAGGGCCGGAACTTTCCCCAGCGGGTGGCCGTGCGGTCGGCGGCAATGCCGATCAGTGGGGTGAACACGAAGGCACCCAGCAGGCCGATCACGAAAATGATCATCGCCGCGGTGGCCGGTGGCAGCCGGTACACATCGGTGTAGAAGAACGCCAGGTAGGTGATCAGCGTCTGGAAGATCAGGTTGGCCGCGAGGTCGCCCAGGCTGTAGCCCAGCTTCTCGCGCACCGACAACGTGTGTCCGGTGCTTTCCATGTGGCGCGGCTCAGTCACGATCTGCCTCCACGGTGAAGCGGCCCTGTACGCGGGCATCGGCGCTTGAGCCGCCTATCCGCACCTCGTAGGCCCCCGGCGGCACGACATAGCTTCCGCGCGCTTGATCGTACTGGCGCAGCGCCTGCTGCGCGTCCAGGTCGAATACCAGCGGGCGCCGCTCGCCCGGGGCCAGGTGGACGCGCTGGAAGCCGCGCAGCGCCTGCAGCGCATCGCCGGGCTGGGCCTGCAGCCGTCGCACATACAGCTGCACCACTTCATCGCCGGCGCGCGTGCCCATGTTGGCCACCTCCACCTGCACCTTGAGGGTCCCGTCGTGGGCGATGCGCGGCGCGTCGAACCTGAGCTTGCCGTAGTCGAACCGGGTGTAGGACAGCCCGTGTCCGAACGGATACAGCGGCGTGCCGCGGAAGTAGCGGTAGGTGCGGCCCTCCATCGTGTAGTCGTCGAACGCCGGCATCGCCTGGTCGGCGGTGTAGAACGTCACCGGCAGCCGGCCGCCCGGGTTGATGTCGCCAAACAGCGCCTGGCCCACCGCGGTGCCGCCGCGCTGCCCGGGATACCAGCTCATCAGGATGGCCGACAGGTTGGCCTGGGCCCATTCCACCGCCAGCGCCGAGCCGCCGGTCAGCACCATCACCACCGGCTTGCCGGTGGCGTGCAGCGCTTCCAGCAGGGCACGCTGGGGCGCGGGCAGGCGCAGGTCGGTACGGTCGCCGCCGGCGAAGCCCGGATAGTTGACCGTCATCTCTTCGCCTTCGACGTCGCCGGTCAGGCCGCCGACGAACACCACCACATCGGCGTTGCGGGCGGCATCCAGTGCCTCTTCGAACGGCGGCTTCGCACCGGGCATGCGCCAGCCCAGCCGCACGCCGGCGTCGCGCTCGGCATCGAAGTACTCCAGCCTCAGGTCATAGGCACGGCCTGCCTGCAGGTCCAGCTCCACGCCGTCTGCGCGCAGGCGATCGCTGTTGGCCCAGTGATCGAGCACGCGCTTGCCGTCCACGTAGAGGCGGAAGCCGTCGTCGGCGGCCGCCTCGATCCGGTAGCGGCCCGAGACCGGTGGCAGCAGCTGGCCCTGCCAGCGGATGCTGAAGCCATCGCTGGGAATGCCCTGCCCCGGCGCCGCTTCGCCGCGGGCCAGCAGGTTGTCGGTGGGTGACCCCCGGTCCCAGCGGAACCCGATCTGGGCATCGGTGCGGACCAGGGTCGGCATGCCGGAAAGATCGGCCGTACGGAAGTACTCACCGCGCAGACCGCGCTCGGGGGAATCGGCCGTGGGCCGCAGGTAGGCCGCCTCGATCAAGGGCGTCGCACCAGGATCGTCGCGCCCTTCGACCAGGTCCACGCCGCGTGCGTAGCGCACCTCCACGCCCTTGGCCGCGTCGCGTATGCCCTGCAGGAGGGTCACCGGCGCCGCCGGGGTGCCGAAGTAGTTGCCGAGCAGTGCCATGCTGTCATCGGCGGTGGGGCCGACCACGGCAATGCGCTTGAGGTTGCGCGACAGCGGCAGCACGCCATCGTTCTTCAGCAGCACCAGCGATTCCTGGGCGGCCTTCAGGGCCAACGCATCGTGCGCCGGGGCCTGGTTCACCGGCGCGGGGATCTGCGCCCAGCGCACGCGCTCGGGTGGATCGAACATGCCCAGCCGCATCCGTGCGGTAAACAGGCGCGTCACCGCATCGTCGATCTCCGCTTCGCTGATCAGCCCTTGGCGCACCGCCGCCGGCAGCGTGGCGTATTCCTGGCCGCACTCCAGTTCGGTACCGTTGCTGACCGCCAGCGCGGCGGCGGCCTCGCGGCTGGGCACGATTTTGTGATGCTTCCAGATATCGACGATGGCCCAGCAGTCGGACACCACGTAGCCCTTGAAGCCCCAGTCGCGGCGCAGCACGTCGCGCAGCAGGAACCGGCTGGCGCTGGCGGACTCGCCGTACACCCGGTTGTAGGCGCCCATCACCGCATCCACCTGCCCTTCCTTCACCAGCGCCTCGAACGCCGGCAGGTAGGTGTCGTACAGGTCGCGCCTGCTGGGGCGGGCGTCGAAGTGGTGGCGGTCGGCCTCGGGCCCGCTGTGCACGGCCAGGTGCTTGGCGGTGGCGTCCAGCTTGCGGTACACCGGGTCGTCACCCTGCAGACCGTGCACGAAGGCAACGCCCATGCGCGCGGTGAGATAGGGGTCTTCACCGTAGGTTTCCTGGCCCCGGCCCCAGCGCGGGTCGCGGAAGATGTTGATGTTGGGCGACCAGAACGTCAGCCCCTGGTAACGACCATGCGACCCCTCGCGGACGAACTGGTGGTGCTTGGCGCGTGCCTCGTCGCTGATGGTGGTCGCCACCTGCTCCATCAAGGGCACATCGAAGGTGGCGGCCAGGCCGATGGCCTGCGGAAACACGGTGGCCTGCCCTGCCCGTGCCACGCCGTGCAGGCCTTCGTTCCACCAGTCGTAGGCCGGCACGCCCAGGCGCTCGATGGCCGGTGCGGCATTCTGCATCTGGGCGGCCTTCTCCTCCAGGGTCATCTGCGCCACCAGCGCCGCCGCCCGGGTCTCGAAGCTGGCCGAGGTGTCCAGCCAGGGCCGGGGCGCTGCGGCGGAACCGACGGCGGCCAATGACATGGCGGCACACAATGCCAGCGTGCGGACCATCGGGATGTAGAGCCGGGGCGTGCGCGTCATCATTTGCTCCTCAAGGCACGCTCATCGCGTGCGAATGGTCCCAGCAGGGCGCCCACAAAGCCGCCTGCACGATCGGTACTCAACACCGTTCCGTCCACCTCGCCGGCGAGGGTCCGCCAGCCATGCCCATCGCCGGTGTCGAACGCGAACGCATAGCGGCCCTGGTCACCGGCGATCTTCAGGCGCAGCGACGCGGGTACGTCCACTTCCCGGGTGGCCAGTATCCTGCTCATGCCGCCGCCGTCGCGCGCTTCGAGGAAGACCGCCATACGGTCCCCTCCCAGGCTGCGGACGCCAAGGAAGTACCAGTACGCCTCGCTCTGGAAGGCGGCCAGGCCTGCGGCCACGCCCGCCGCCGGGCGGGTCATTTCGGTGCTGGCCTCGAAGCGCAGGTGCTGCTGGCGACGCCCCAGGAACGCCGGGTTGAGCCGCGTGTCCAGGTTTTCCGGCAGCGGGTGCACGGCCAGGGCGCCCGGGCGCTCGCGCAGGTCCGCCCAGGGCCGCTTGGGGACGCGCACGCGCAGCCATCCACTGCCGAGCGTGGGTGCCTCGAAGTCGTCGCGCGCGATGAAATTGCCGGTGGAAGGGGCCTGCGTTGCTTCGCCCTGCATCCACGAGGGCGCTTTGACCGCATACGGGATGGCCTGGCCGGCCGGCAGGATCACCGGCCAGCCGTCGCGCCATTGCACGGGCAGCAGATACGTCTCCCGCCCGGTGTTGTAGTGGCGTGTGTGGTAGTTGCGGCTGGCAAGGAACACCGCCCACCACGATCCGTCCGGCCCCTCCACCAGGTCCGCATGCCCGGCATTGGTGATCGGCAGCGGCCGGTCGTCGGCCAGGTCGCGCTGGGTGAGGATCGGATTGCCTGCATACGGAATATAGGGCCCCCAGACATCGCGGCTGCGCAGCACCACCTGGGAATGTTGCGGCCCGGTGCCGCCCTCGGCGTCGGAAAGGTAGTACCAGCCATCGCGCTTGTAGAGGTGCGGCCCTTCGATCCAGATCGGGTTCTTGGCCGGCTCCACCCCGCCGTCGATCAGTACCTTGCGCGGCCCTACCGGCTTGAACGCGGCCAGATCGATCTGCTGCATCCAGATGGCGCGGTGGCCCTCGTAGCGTGGCCGACCGGGTGGCACATCGTTGTTCAGCAGGTAGACGCGGCCATCGCCGTCGAAGAACAGCGACGGGTCGATGCCGTCGATGTCCGGCAGCCAGTGCGGGTCCGACCAGGGACCGGCAGGATCGCGCGCGGTGGCGATGAAGTTGCCGCCGCTGTCGACCGCCGTGGTGACCACGTAGAACATGCCGTCGTGGTAGGAGATGGCCGGTGCGAAGATGCCGCGGGACACGCCCAGGCCATCGAAATCCAGCTGCGTCGGGCGGTCGATGACGTTGCCGATCTGCTTCCAGTGCACCAGGTCCACGCTCTCGAACACCGGGATGCCCGGGAAGTAGGTGAAGCTGGAATTGACCAGATAGAAACGGCCGTTCGCGCCGACGATGCTCGGGTCCGCGTGGAAGCCGGCCAGGATCGGGTTGCGGTAGTGCCCAACCGGCAGCGGCGCTTCAAAGGCCGTATCGCGACCGGCATATTCGAACCAGTCGAAGTAGATCGGCGGCGCCGGCGCGGCTCCCAGCGGCGACGCCGCAGCGGACAACAGCAGGACCACCGTGGCAATCAGCAGGCGCATCAGGGAACCTCGGCAGCATTGAGGGAAAGTTCGAACGGTCCTGCCGGCGCGCCGCTGCTGTCGCGCAGCGTGCAGACCGGGCCGTCTGCCCAGCAGTAGCGCACGCGCAAGCCTGCGCTACGGTGCGGGCCGCCGGCCGGCTCCGCGCAATCCAGGCAGGACAGCACAACCTCGTGCCCATCCAGTGCCGCGTCGGCATAGTTGCAGTGCCGCGCATCGGCATCACAGAGTTCGAAGCCGATGGGGCCGTCCGCACCGGTGGCGACCAGGGTGCCGGCGATGTCGTCGAACGCGATCCTCACCCCGGCTGGCGTGCGCGATGCCTTGCGTGCGGCCGGGCCGGACGGTGCGAGCGCGCGGTCGCCGTAGACCACATGGCGCGCCACCCGGGCCAGGCGCCGACCCAGTTCCTGTTTGTTGGGCGGATGGATGTCGTAGGCATCGCCGATGTCGATGGCCAGGGCCAGCCCGGTGTTCGAGTCCTCCGCCGCTACCTGCCGCTGCGCCTCGCGGACCTGCGCCCAGCCGCTTTCCACCGGCGCCACGGGCGGCTGGCCATAGCCGGCCAACTGCACCACCAGCAACGGCATCCGTGCGCCGAACCGCCCGCGCCAGTCCTCGCGCAGGCCGCGCAGCCGTGTCGCGTAAGCCGCGCCATTGCCGGTGTTGGATTCGCCCTGGTACCACAGCGTTCCGCGCAGGCCATAGTGGCCCAGCGGCGCGATCATCGCGTTGTACAGCGTCGACAAGCCCGTGGCAGCCTGCCATGGCGCCAGCGGCGGCGCCTGTAAACCGGGCGCTGCCCGGTACTGCCAGGGTGCGTCCAGGACGATCCGCGTGCCATCGTCCAGGCGGACGGCGTGGGCGCTGGAAGGGCCGGCCAGGCCACCGTCGCCGTAAGTGTCCAGCACATTGATCACCACCGTGTTGGCGCCGGCGTTCAACAGACCGGCTGGCAGCGGATACGACCGTGCCTGGCCGGGCGCGTACTGGCTGCCCACGGCCACGCCGTTCACCCAGGTCATGTCCGTTTCATCGACCGGACCCAGCTCCAGTCGTGCCCCCTGCCCCGCCTGGGTGGGGGTCAGGGTCACCCGGGTGCGGTACCAGAGCATGCCGTTGTAGTTCGAAAGTGCCGGCACGCCCCAGCGCTCCCAAGCCCCGAGCATGGCCGGTGCCTGCCGCCATCCCCTGCTGTCTGCGCCTGGTTGCCACGGCGTATCGGCGGCGGCGCCCTCGCGCCTTGCCCACCACTGCTGCCACTGTCGGCCCCAGCGTGCGTGCGCTGCAGCAGGGTCGCCGGCATACAGCGCAAGCACGTCCAGCGCCGGGGCCATGCCGTCCTGCAGGCGCAGGGCGTCGGCGCTGGTCCAAGCCTCGATCCGGGAGCCGCCCCACGCCGCCTGGATCAGCCCCATCGGCACGTCGACGGTCTTGTGCAGCTCACGCGCGAAGTAGAAACAGACAGCGGAAAAGTCGCGCACCGTGTCCGGCGTCGCGGGCTGCCATGCAACCGGCGCCGCAAAATCGTCGTGTGGCACCACGGCCGCTGCCTTGGGTACGGTGAACAGGCGGATCTCCGGTTGCGTGGCGGCGGCGATCTCGCTGGCTGCGTCGAGCGCGCGCCACACCGGCAGTTCCATGTTCGACTGCCCGGAACACAACCAGACATCGCCGATCTGCACGTCGTGCACGATCTCGGTAGCCTGCCCGGCCCGGACCGACATCGCGTAGGGACCGCCCGCGGCGATGGGCTGCAGCGTTACCTGCCAGCGGCCGCCGGCGTCCGCGCGCGTGGCGACGGCCTGCCCTGCCACTGCCACCGACACCGTGGCGCCCGGCGCGGCGTGGCCCCATACCGGAACCGGCTGGTCGCGCTGCAGCACGGCGTGATCCTGGAACAGCGGATGCAACAGCGTCGCTGCCGATTCCTGCGCCATGGACGGCATGGCGCAGCCACCCAGGGCGATCGCCACTATCCAGCCCATCCACGACATCCGGCTCATCGGCCATCTCCCGGCGCGGACGGGAACTGCAGGGCCTGGTACCAGGCCAGCGGATGCGGCGGCGCGGCTTCGCCGGCCGGCAGCGGCCTGCCGCTCACCGACTGGAAGTAGGCCACGCTGGCATCGCGCCACCACTGCGCTTCGCGCCGCTGGATGCGCAGGAAGGCGGCGACCTGCTCATGCCGTTGCGCATCCACCCTGCCGCGCAGGCCCGCCCAGCTGGCCTGCATGGCCTCTACCTGGCGCACGCCCTGCGAATAGCGCCCGACCAGTGCGTCCCACAACGTCTGCCCGGAGGCCATGCGGTGGTCCCACCGCACGTGGTGGAACCACAGCAGCAGCGGCTCGGGAACCTGCGCCAGGACGCCATACCGGCCGGCCACTGCGGGGGCGTACTGGGCCACGGCGTTGCTGCCCCGCGCGGTGCGGTCGAAACCGATGCCGTTGCGGTCGGCGCGGTGGTAGTACACCGAGGTCCAGTCGGCGCGCGGGCCGCCGTCCACCCACGGACCGGGTCCGTAATGGTGTCCGCGCGCCATCAGGTGATGCAGGCCCAGCGGGGTCATGTAGTTCACCGCAGCTTCGCGCGAGGCCATCATCATCGCGACGATGGGCTGCACCACGTCCGGATCCGGCGAGAAGGTCATCGCCGCCCAGTCCGCCGCGATGGCGCGCGCCGATTGCCGTGGATTCCACGCCAGGCGGCCGAAGGCGTACCAGTTGGCCTGATCGAAGTGCGACCCGCTCCAGGTGCGATCGGTGCCGATGTTGGCGACGCCGGCCATGCCGGCCAGGGCCTGCGCCACGGTGGAGCCCTCGCCGCGTGCGTGGGTGTCGGACCGCAGTACCTCCTCGTACAATGGCCCCAGGTACACCAGGTGCGTGGCGAAGCCGAGATACTCCTTGGTGATCTGGACCTCCATCATCAGCGGCGTGCGCGGCATGGCCCCGAACAGCGGATGGAACGGCTCGCGCGGCTGGAAGTCGAGGGGCCCGTTCTTCACCTGCAGGATCACGTTCGCGCGGAAGGCGCCGTCCAGGCCGGCAAATTCGCTGTACGCCTGGGTGGCGCGGTCCGCAGGAACGTCGTGCGCGTACACGAAAGCGCGCCACATCACCACGCCGCCGTGCGGGGCCAGCGCATCGGCCAGCAGGTTGGCGCCGTCGGCATGCGAACGGCCGTAGTCCTGCGGGCCGGGCTGCCCTTCCGAGTTGGCCTTCACCAGCAAGCCGCCGAAATCCGGAATGCGTGCGTAGATCTCATCGGCCTTGTCGCGCCACCAGCGTTGCACCGCCGGGTCGAGCGGATCGGCCGTTTTCAGCCCGCCCAACTCGATCGGTGCGCTGAAACGCGCGCTCAGGTACACGCGGATGCCATACGGCCGGAACATGTCCGCCAGCGTCGCGGCTTTGTCGAGATAGTCCGGCGCAAGGCTCTGCGCGCTGGCGTTCACGTTGTTGAGCACGGTGCCGTTGATGCCCAGCGAGGCGTTCGCGCGCGCGTAGTCGGTATAGCGTGGGTCCCGCCACTCCGGCAGCGTCTGCCAATCCCACAGGGAGCGGCCGGCATAGCCGCGTTCGACATGGCCGTCCAGGTTGTCCCAGTGATTGAGCACGCGCAGCGGCAGGCGCGGCGATTCGCGCAGATCGAGGGTATCCAGTGACGCGCCGGTCTGCAGCAGCCGCAGCAGATGGAACACGCCGTACAGCACGCCGATATCGCGGCGTGCGGCCACTACCAGTACATCGCGCCCGCCAACACGGGTCCTTTTCATCAGGTAGCCTTCCTCGCCCAGCGAGGCAATCTCCTCGCCGAACGGCGCGATCAACGGCGACGACTGCGGCGTGCCCAGCACCAGTGCAGGGCCCGTGGCCGCGGCAGCATGCCCCCGGGGAGCGCTGCCCAGCAGGCCGCTGAGACCACGTTCCAGCTCCTCGCGCGCCACACGCTGCGTGGGCGTCCGATCAGGTGCCAGCACCTCCCCCAGGCGCGTGCGGTAGTCGGCGGCGAGCGCTGGTTCCAGCGGCAGGTAGCGCATCCAGAGGGCGTAACCATCCTCTGCGCGCACATCGCCCATGCTGGCCAGCAGGGCCAGCGCAGCACCCAGTATCCAATGACACCGCTTGACACCCAGGTGGAACCGTAGCGTGGGCAGCAAACCTTGTAAGCTCGGGACGTGCTTTGGATGCGACAGCATCACAAAGAAGAACGGGAGCGCGTATTGGACAAGCCCAAGAAATCGGTCCGCCGCAAAACCAGTGGCGTGACGATCGACGAGGTGGCCGCCCTGGCCGGGGTGTCGCCGATGACCGTGTCGCGGGCGATCAACCAGGGCAAGGTGCGCGATGTCACCCGCGAACGCGTGATGCGCGCGGTGCGCGAACTGGGCTATACGCCCAACCTGGCCGCCAGTTCGCTGGCTGCCGCACAGCACACGCGCATTGCGCTGATCTACACCAATCCCAGCGGTGCCTACCTGCGCGAACTGCTGGTCGGCCTGCTGCGCGTGGCATCCAACGCTGCCATCCAGCTGGTCGTCGACTACTGGGACGATCTTGATCCCGCCGCCGAGCACAAGGCCGCGCGCGCCCTGGCCGGCCGGGTGGACGGCGTCATCCTGCCACCGCCGCTGTGCGAATCGCAGCCGGCCGTGACCGAGCTGGTCAGGGCCGGCATCCCCGTGGTGGCGATCGCGCCGGGCCACCTCGGCAACGCTATTTCCTGCGTTCGCATCGACGACTTCCACGCCGGCAAGGAACTGGCCGAACACCTGATCCAGCACGGTCACCGCCGCATCGGCTTCATCCGCGGGCGCGACGACCTCAGCGCGAGCGCGCGGCGCTACGATGGCTTTGTCACCGCGCTGCATGCGGCCGGGCTGGAGGTCGAACCGGCCCTGGTCCAACCGGGCGACTACACCTACCGCTCCGGGCTTGCCGCCGCCGAAAAGCTGCTGTGCCACCGCCGGCCGCCCACTGCGATCTTCGCCAGCAACGACGATATGGGCGCAGCGGCAATTTCCGTCGCCCACCGACGCGGCCTCGAGGTACCCCGCGACCTGTCGGTGGTGGGTTTCGATGACAGCTCGGCTGCAACGACGGTCTGGCCCGAGCTCACCACCATCCATCAGCCCATCGCCTCGATGGCCGATGCCGCCATCGATATCCTGCTGCGCACCATCCGCCGTCGCAGCGACGGCGCCCGCGTGTTGACCGATCACGTGGTGCCGCACCGGCTGGTGGTGCGCGATTCGGTCGCGCGCCCACCCGGGCCCCGATAGCGCCGGACGCCGCTTCACGCGCCCGGGCACCCGACGCTGATCTCCGCCTCGTTCAGCGCCCCCAGCGCGACGCGTGACACCGAGAGCGTCATCACGCCCGCCGTCCCGATCGACCAGGGGCGATCCAGTTTGCCGACATCCGCCCCCGCCGCTGCCAGGCACTTCAACGGCACGCCCACGCGCGTCCATTGGCCCACGGGCAGCTTAGCCAGCGTCGGTCCGAGCGCAACGCGTGCCGAGCAGCCCGTGCCGCAGCCCACCGACAACCACGCCTCGCCCTTGGGTGCGGACTCGACCCGCAGCGTGGTCAACAGCATCAGGTCGCCGTTGCTCTCGCGCTGCAGGTCCAGCGCCGTGTGCGACTGCAGCGCGGCAATCGCCTCGCCCTTGCCCGACCACGCCAGGCGGCGACCGTCTTCCTGCGCCAGGTGATCCACGCCGGTGACCTTCAGCAGGTCGCCATCGAGGGCATCGGGCACCTTGGTGACGGTCATGCCCTGCCCCGTGCTGCGCTCCAGGCGCAGGGCCATGCCGGAACCGGCATCGCCGCGCGCGAAGAACACCCCGGCCGCCCCTTCGTTGCCGGTCACGCCGGAGACTTCCGGCAGCGCCGCCAGATCGCCGTTGCCGGCGTAGGTCAGGCCGTAGCCGAACGCGAACTGCGGGTCGTAGTCCTTCTGCCCCACGTTGTTGGCGTACTGCGTGGCCGTGCGCGGCCAGCTGAAGCTCAGCTTGCCCTTGAAGTCGTGCTGCACGCTGCCATCGGGCCTGCGCAGCAGCACATCGGCAACGCCGGCACCTTCCGAACCGGGCAGCCACGCCGCCACGAAGGCATCGGCGGCATTGATCTCGCGGTTCACCCACAGCGGGCGCCCGCTGAGGAACACCGCGACCACCGGAATGCCGTCAGCCTTCAGCCGTTTGATCAGGGCAAGATCCGAATCGTCTCCCGGCTTGTACGCCAGCGTCGGCAGATCGCCCTGGAACTCGGCATAGGGGTTCTCCCCGAACACCACCACGGCCACCTCCGGCTTGGTCGCATACTTTCCATCCACCGCCAGCTCCGCCTGGCCGCCGGCGGCCTTGGCCTGCTGCGCAATACCTTCGTAGATGGTGTCCGCATTGGGGAAATCCTTGCGGGTGGTGCCGGTACCCTGCCAGTTCAACGTCCAGCCGCCGGCCTGCTTGCCGACGTCATTGGCGCCGTCACCGGCGACCAGGATGCGCTGCTTCGGCGACAACGGCAGCACGCCGCCCTGGTTCTTCAGCAGCACCAGCGACTCGCGCACCGCCTGCCGTGCCACCTGGCGGTGCTCGGGCGCGCCGACAAGCGCGAACTGCCCACCGACCGTGCGCGAGGACGGCTTGCCCGCCTCGAACAGGCCCAGCCGCAGCTTGACCCGCAGGATCCGGCGCACGGCCTCATCCAGCCGTTCCTGGCTGATGGTGCCGGCCTTGGCCGCGGCCAGCGTGGTCTCGTAGAAGCCCTTCCAGCTGTCCGAGGCCATGGCCATGTCCAGGCCCGCGTTGATGGTGGCCGGGCAATCGGTGGTGGTGCAGCCCTTGACCTGCCCGTGGCCGTTCCAGTCGCCCACCACGAAACCGCCGAAGTGCATGCGCCCCTTCAACGCATCGGTCAGGTACGGTTTGTGGCCGTGCATTTTTTCGCCGTTGACGCTGTTGAAGGACGCCATGACCGTCTGTGCGCCGGCGACGATCGCCGGCGGATACCCGGCGGCGTGGATGCGCACCAGCTCGGCTTCGCTGATCCGGGTATCGCCCTGGTCCTTGCCATCGGTGGTACCGCCGTCGCCGAGGAAGTGCTTCACCGAGGCGATCACATGGCGACCGTCAAGGAACGTGGGCGAGCCCACCTTGCCCTGCAGGCCCTCGACCACCGCACCGGCATAGCTGGCCACCACCTCCGGCGATTCGGAATAGCCCTCATAGGTGCGCCCCCAGCGGTCGTCCTGCGGCACCGCCACGGTCGGTGCGAACGCCCACTCCATCCCGGTCGCACGGGTCTCCAGCGCGGTGATCTCACCGATCCGGCGCAGCAGTTCCGGGTTGCGGGTCGCGCCCAGGCCGATGTTGTGCGGGAACAGGGTGGCGCCGATGATGTTGCTCTGCCCGTGCACGGCATCGATGCCGAACAGCACCGGAATCGCCTTGCCGCCCTGCGACGTGTCCATCGACGCCGCGTAGAACGCATCGGCCAGCGCCAGCCACTGGGCCGGCGAGGCGTCATAACGGCCGCCGGGGTCGGAGTTGCCCCCGGCCAGGATGGAGCCCAACCGGTAGCGGCGCACGTCGTCAGGCGTGATGCTGGCGATATCCCCCTGCACCAGCTGGCCGACCTTTTCCTCCACCGTCATGGTGGCGATCAGGTCGGTGATGCGCTTTTCCAGGGCGGCGTCTTCGGGCAGCGGCCAGGTCACCGCGGGCCAGGGATTGGCATCGGCCTGGGGCTGCGCCGGGGCGGGCGCTGCCGGCTGGTCACCGCCCTTGCAGGCGGCAAGCGCAAGCAACAGCGCGGCCAGTAGCAAACCGGTGCGGCGCGTGGGGTCATGGTGGGTCATGGTGTTCATCCTTGGCGTTGGGCTCAGCGCAGCAGGTACTGGTTGATCAGGTTCTCGTAGCGCTCCTGCTTGCCGCTGATCTGCCGGGGCTCGCCGCCCTTGGCACCCAGTGCGGCCAGCTCGGCGAGACTGAGCGCGCCGCGCGCGAACGCCTGGCCGGCACCACTGTCGAAGCTGGCGTAACGTTCCTTCCGCCATTGCTCCAGCGGCGAGTCGTGCAGCAGCGCATGGGCCACTTCCAGCCCGCGGGCGAACGCATCCATGCCACCGACGTGGGCAATGAACAGATCCTCCAGGTCGGTCGATTCACGGCGCACCTTGGCGTCGAAGTTCAAGCCGCCTTCCAGCCCACCCTGGCGCAGCACCACCAACATCGCGCCCACGGTGTCGTACAGGTCGGTGGGGAACTGGTCGGTATCCCAGCCGTTCTGGGCGTTGCCGCGGTTGGCGTCGATGCTGCCCAACAGGCCGTGGTCGGAGGCCACCTGCAGGTCGTGCTCGAAGGTGTGGCCGGACAGCGTGGCGTGGTTGGCCTCGATGTTGAGCTTGAAGTCCTTGTCCAGTCCATGCTCCTTCAGGAAGCCCACCACGGTGGCGCTGTCGAAGTCGTACTGGTGCTTCATCGGTTCCATCGGCTTGGGCTCGATCAGGAAGTTGCCCTTCAGGCCGATGCTGCGGCCATAGTCGCGCGCCATGGTGAGGAACCGCGCGAAGTGGTCGACCTCGCGCTTCATCTGGGTGTTGGCCAGCGCGGCATAGCCTTCGCGGCCACCCCAGAACACGTAGTGCTCGCCGCCCAGTTCAACGGTTGCCTCCAGCGCCGCCTTCACCTGCACGGCGGCACGCGCCACCACCGCAAAATCCGGATTGGTGGACGCACCATTCATGTAGCGCGGGTGCGAGAACAGGTTGGCCGTGCCCCACAGCAGTTTCATCCCGGTCGCGTCCTGGCGCGCCTTGGCCAGGCCGACCATGTGCTTGAGGTTCTTCTCGTACTGGCCGACATCCTCGGCGTCCGGCGCCAGGTCGATATCGTGGAAGCACCAGTACGGCACGCCCAGCTTGGTGAAGAACTCGAACGCGGCGTCCACCTTGGCCTCGGCGGTCGCCATCGGCGAACCGGTCTCCCAGGGGAAATGGCGGGTGCCCGGACCAAACGGATCATGCCCGGCGTTGCAGAAGGTGTGCCAGTAGCAGACCGCGAAGCGCAGGTGCTCCTGCATGGTCCTGCCACCGATGACCTTGTTGGCGTCGTAGACCTTGAAGGCGAGCGGATTGTCCGAGCCTCGGCCTTCGAAGGGGATGCGGCCGATGCCGGGGAAGTATTCCTTGGCGCCGATGAAGGGCTGCGTGCTCATGGTGCGTCTTCCTGTGGTTGTGCGAGGTGTCGCGTAGAGAGAGATCAGCCGCGGTACAGCGGCGTGACGGCGTCGAGGTGTCGCAGGAAACGTGCATAGGCCGTGGCATAGGCTTGCGTATGCACCGGATCCGGGCGTGCGGAGCGCAGCGGGTCGAGCGCAACGTGGCGGTCGGTGATGTCGGCGATGGAGGCGGCATCACCGCGCGCGTGACCCAGGGCCCACAGCGCCTGCAATGCCGCGCCGAACGCCGCGCCTTCGGGCTGGGTCGGCACGTCCACCGGCAGGCCGAAGACATCGGCCACCAGCTGCCGCCACTGCGCGCTGTTGCTGCCGCCGCCGGTCAGCACGATGCGGTCGAACCGCATGCCCGCGCGTACGAAGGCGTCATAGCCATACTTCAGGCTGTACGTGGCCCCTTCCATGGCCGCGCGGTAGAGATGGGCCGGGGTCATGTTGGTGGTGTCCAGGCCCGCCAGCACGCCCTTGCCCAATGGCAGGTCCGGCGTGCGCTCGCCATTGAGGAACGGCAGCATCACCAGCCCGTCGGCACCGGGCGGGGTGGCCTGGAGGTGGGTGTCGCCATCGCGCGTGCTGAAGCCGAAAGCATCGGCGACCTGCTCGGTCACCACGGTGCAGTTCATCGTGCAGATCAGCGGCAGCCAGCCGCCGGTGGACGAGCAGAACGCGGCCCACGCCCCGTCCGGGTCGACCACGGGCGTGTCGGCATAGGCAAACAGCGTGCCCGAGGTACCCAGGCTCATCGCCAGGCGTCCGGAGACGACGCAGCCGGTACCGATGGCCGCCATCATGTTGTCGCCGCCGCCGACGGCCACCTTCACCGTCGCGGGCAGCCCCAATGCCACCGCGGTGGCCGGGTCGATGTCGAATACCTCCTCGGGCGCGGCGATGCGCGGCAGGCAATCTGCCAGGTCGCGTTCGGGGTCGGTCGCGCGCAGCAGCTCGGTCGACCAGGTGCGGGTGCGTACGTCCAGCCAGCCGGTGCCCGACGCATCCCCGTATTCGCAGAAACGCTGGCCGGTCAACACGAAATTGAGGTAGTCGTGCGGCAACAGGATGGTGGCAAGCCGCGCGTAGGCCTGGGGCCGATGCGTCTTCGTCCACGGCAGCTTGGAGGCGGTGTAGCCGGTGAGGACAGGGTTGCCGGCCAGGGCGATGGTGCGTGCCGCGCCGCCTGCCGCGTCCATGATCTGCATGCATTCGGCCGAGGTGCTGGTATCGCACCACAGCTTGGCCGGTGCCAGGACCTCCCCTGCCGCATCGACCGGGACGAAACCGTGCTGCTGGCCCGACACGGCCAGCGCGCCAATGCGCGCGCGCAGCGTGGAATCGATCGCACCAAAGCAGGCATGCAGCGCGGCGACCCAGTCGGCCGGCCGCTGTTCCCGGCTGCCATCGGCGGCGCTGGCCAGCTCCAGTGGCGCGCTGGTGCTGGCCACCAGGTGGCGCCCGGCAGGGTCGTAGACCACCACCTTCAGGCTTTGGGTACCCGCATCGATTCCGGCAACCAGATCCATTCCGTCCACTCCGTGCTTGTCTAAAGGTAGCGCTACCAATTTTGTACAACAGCGCGCATTGCTGCTACGCCAGGGCCATGCCCGGTTGCCATACTTCCGGCGCCGCCTTGCAGTAGCGCTCGATGAAGCCGGCCTGCGACGGCATCGTGGCCACCGCTTGCTGCACCGGCTGCCGGATACGGTCCAACAGCGTGCGCAGGTCCGCATCACCGATCGCGCGCGCAAGCGGGTGCGGCGGCCCCGGCTGGATGCCCTGGCCCATCAGCACGCTGGTCCAGGAGTCGACCCGGAACAGCTCGCCGGGGTCCTGCCAGGCATGCGCACGTTCGCGCCAGGCGCGCAGCCGGACAGCGAGCGATTCGGGCAGTTCCATCTCGCGGCAGGCCTTCCACATCGGCTCGTCGCGCTGGTTGGCGTGGTAGTGCAGGATGATGAAGTCGCGCACGTGCTCCATCTCCTGGCGGCTGACATCGTTGTACAGCGCCACCAGCGCGGGCGTGATGCCGTCGGACGGGAACAGCTGGATCAGGCGTACCACCGCACTGATGGTCAGGTGGATGCTGGTCGATTCCAGCGGCTCGATGAAGCCACTGGCAAGCCCCAGCGCCACCACGTTCTTGTTCCAGGCCTTCAACCGGCGCCCGCTGCGGAACGGCACCAGCCATGGATCGCGCAGGGGCCGGCCGTCGACGTCGCGCAGCAGCTTGGCCTGCGCCTCGTCATCGGACAGGTGGCGGCTGGAGAACACCAGCCCGCAGCCGACCCGGTGCTGCAGCGCGATATGCCAGCGCCAGCCGGCCTCGTGCGCGATGGCGCGCGTGTACGGCACCGGCGGCGCGACCGACTCGGTCTGCACGGCAACGGCGCGGTCGCTCGGCAACCATTCGTTCCAGTCCTCATAGCCGGTATGCAGGGTCTGCTCGGTCAACAGGCCGCGGAACCCGGTGCAGTCGATGAACAGGTCGCCTTCGATGACCTGGCCGTCTTCCAGCACCAGGGATGCAACGGAGCCGTCATGCGGATGTTGCCGGACCTCGCCGATCTTGCCTTCCACCCGTCGCAGTCCGTGGCCTTCGGCCTTGCGCCGCAGGAATTTCGCGTAAAGCCCGGCGTCGAAGTGATAGGCGTAGTTGACCTGGGGTTGGGTCTGCAGCGAGAACCGGTCTTCCCGCGAGGCCGCGCTTTCCAGGCAGAAATCGCCCAGCTCCGACGGCATGCCGCGGCGCAGGCTGTCCAGCCAGAAATGGTGGAACGGCGTGGCCCAGGTGCCCTGCCCGATCGTGCCGAACGGATGGATGAAGCGCTCCCCTGGGCGGCGCCAGTTCTCGAACGAGATCGAGAGCTTGAACGTGCCCGCGACGGCGCGCAGGAACTCCTGCTCATCGATCTGCAGAAAATGGTGGAACGTGCGGATGGGCGGCACGGTCGACTCGCCAACGCCCACCGTACCAATCTGCTCGGACTCCACCAGGGTGATGTCCAGCTGGTCGCGGAACTGGTGCGCCAGCGCACAGCCGGCCAGCCAGCCTGCGGTGCCGCCACCGGCGATGACGACCTTGCGGATACGCCCTTCGGTTGTGTTCGCCACGTTCAATGCGGTGCTCCCATCAGCGGTTGAGTCGAGCCTGCAACTGGGCGCGCATGCGGCGCGCCTGCGTCTCGTCGAACGGTGCCAGGTCGCCCCGGGCGGCGTCGGGCAGGTGCTGTCCTGCCCGCTCGCCCGGACCGAATACGTAGTACTCGAAGATCTTTGCCCAGGCCTGCTTCTCGCGTGCCGGCAGGTCGCGCACGGCCCACATCGCGTGATGGAGTGCCGGCAGCGGTGAGGAGAGGAAGGCCGGGGAACTGCGCCACCAGTAGTTCACCAGCACATTGAAAGGCTCGAGGCTGCGCACGTGGTGCCACCACAGGCTCGGGATGAAGATGGCATCACCGGGCTCCAGCACGGCGGTCTGCGCGCTTGCCAATGCATCACCGAAGCGTGGGTGGCGCGCGAAGTCCGGGCGGTCGAAGTCCACCACACTTACCACCTGCCCGCCCGGGGTGGGTTCCAGCGGCCCCGGATACAGATTGTCGATCTGCTCGGGCGGGAAAAGCGTGAACCGGCGCCGGCCCACCGCGCAGCACGCCAGGTTGTCCGGGGTATCGAAATGGCAGGAAGCGGTCACGCGGTTGCCGATCCAGATGCTGGCCGAAGCATCGATGCCCTGCCCCGCCAGCCCGGCGTCGTTGTGCTGCGCGAACCCGGGCAGCGCATGCTCGATCAGCAACGAAGCGACATAGTAGGTGGGCGGGCTCGGCGAATCGAGATGCTCGGAGATCGCGTCCAGCACCTCCGCCAGCAATCCGCGCCGGACCTCGAAGTTCAACCGGGTGAAATCCGCGTTGTAGAACGGACGCCCTTCAATCTCGGGGCCGCCGAAGGAGTACGGGACAGGCACGCCTGCATCGAAGCTGCGCAGGTAGGCCAGGGCTTCCTGCGTGCCGCGCAACCCGGCCTGTACCAGCGACCAGTCGCGGGCGATGCCACGCAGCACCACCGGTTCCCCGGCCGCCGCCAGCGCCCCCAGCGGTAGTGCCGCGGGGTCCAGGCCTTCCAGTGCCTGCATGGCAATGCCGTCCAGCACCCGTCAGTTCCTGCCCGCTGCGCTGGCGGCATCCTGCGTGCGCAGGCGTCGCTGTTTTTCGGCGATCAGGCGGCGCATGTTGTGCAGCGACGCCAGCATCAGATAGGCGCCTTCCAGGTAGCCGGCGCGGTTGAGTTCGGCCAGCGCGGGACCGTCCAGCTGGGCAAGGCGGTCACGGTCGATGGCGTGCAGGCCGTTGACACCCACCCGATGCTCCTGGGCAATCTGCACGTCGAGCGTGATCGGTTGAATGAGTTCTTTGGCATCGAGCGCGGCAAACATCTCCGCGCCGAAGGCGTGGCCATCGTGAATGCCACGCAGCACGCCTGCGATGTGGTCCAGATAGGGCGTATTGCCCCCCTGCGGCAGGAACACTGGCTCGCCCTGCATCGCATTCACGCGCGGATGGTCAAGATCAACGTGCAGCACCGCTTCCTGGATGAGGCTGCCATCGATCCGGTTCTCCTGGAAGCCGATCAGGAACGGCCCCTTGGCCGCCGCCCCGGGCAGATAGGAGGCATTCCAGCGGCCGTCCTGCAGGAACAGGTTCTCGTGCTGCTCGAACCCCAGCAGGGCCACCGATTGCCAGCCGCCGGTGTCGGGGGCCTTGCGCAGGAAGATCGGATATTCCCGCTGCAGTTCGGCGAACTCGCTCGGATAGGCCGGCACCATGCCGACCGCGTCGCCAAATTCGGGCCCGAAGCCGGTGGCCACGCGCAGGTCGCGGTGGGCGATGTTGTTGAGCATTTCGTAACGCGGCATGGTGTTCTTCCAACCCCATCAGGACCCTTGAACGGGTGCCGCTGCCAGGGCAGCGGCACCCCCACACGTCAGAACCTGTAACGAACGCCAAGCATGTAACGCGGACTCTGGTCGGCCAGCTTCACGATCATCTGCGAGGTGCGCGAGCGCCAGCGGACGTCCTCACCGGTCAGATTGATCGCCTCCAGCCCAAACGACCAGTGATCATCCAGGGTGTAGTTCACGCTGAGATCCCACTGGTCGTATTCTTCCACATAGTAGGGATTGCGGCTGGCACCCTGGTTGGCCAGGATCAGGTATTCATCACGCCAGTTCCACGCCAGGCGTACCGACCAGCCGTACTTTTCGTACATCAGCATGGCATTGGCGGTGTCGCTGAGGCCGGTGAGCGAGAACTGGTCGATGTTGGGATCACCCGCGTCGTTGTAGCCCACGTCGCCGTTGACGATGGTGTAGTTGGCCAGCACGCCGAACCCGGTGTCGCCGAAGAAGTACTGCCCCCCCAGTTCCCAGCCATGCAGCTTGGACTCGTTCTGGTTGATGGGGCGGTTGACGTTGAACTGGTACAGCGGGTCGGCCGCCGTGCCATACAGATCGTAGGCCGCTTCGGTGGCCAGGACCTGCGCGTCGGTACCGTTGTAGGCACCCAGCCCGGCGGGATTGTTGCGCAGCAGCGCCAGCGCGGTGAACAACGCGGTGTCATTGGCGTTGCAGGCCGCCGCATTGGCCGCACCGACCTGGGTAACGCAGGCGCCGCTGGTGAGGAAGGCCATGGCCGACTGTGCATCCGGACCGGAAGTGGGATCCCGCAGGCCGTACAGATTCTCCTGGACGATGGTGTTGCCGATGAAGTTGGCGACCTGCTTGTTCCAGTACGTGACCGACACGTAGCTGGCGTCAGCGAAGTACCACTCCAGTGCCAGGTCGAGGTTGTCCGACTCCAGCGGCTTCAGCTGCGGGTTCTGTGCCGTGCCGCTGGCCCGCGAAGACGGGTCGATCAGCACCGAGCCGAACGGTTGCTGTGCGGTCGGGCCTGCATAGAGGTTGCCGATCGGCGCACGCGCGATGCTCTTGCCGAACGAGATGCGCCCCTTCAGGTCGTCCATGAGGTCGATGCTGAAGTCGAGGTTGGGCAGGATGTAGCTGTAGCTGTTCTTCTCGGTGAACGGCTGTTGCTCGTCGGACAACACCACGCGGAAGTCGTTGTTGGACTGCCATTCGATGGCCTCGGGGATGGCGATGACCGAGGTCGACACCACATCGGTGGTTTCATAGCGCACGCCCAGGCGGGTATTGGTGCGCCGGCCGCCCAGCTCGCCGTCCAGCTCGATCTGGAAATAGGCCGACTTGGTCTTCTCCTCCACCAGGTTGTCGGCGGCGCGCTGCGGGCTCACGCCGAGGCTGGCGCCATAGTTGTCCGCCGCCCACTGCGCGAGGCGGCCAGCATCGCCGCGCCAGGCGGTGAAGCTGTTGGCATTGAAGTCGTTGAACAACCCGACGATGTTGACCGGCTGCAGCAGGTCCATCAGCCCGTTGGCAACATCCCCGTCGACATTGGCCACGCCCCAGTCGCCCAGGGTGTTGTAGTTCTCCGCTGCCTGGATGCGGTGGGTGGTCTGCTTGCTGGAGTCCACGCCAAACTGGAAGCGTCCCTTGTCAAAGCTCCACTCGCCGTCGACGCGACCCTGCTTGATCTCGCTGATCTGGGTCTGCGAATTGATACGCAGCACCTGCGAGCCGATCTCGCCCGGCGCGAAGCCGGGGTTGACCACGCCGTTGGTCTTGGCGAGGGCATCGGCCGTGCTCGGGTACCAGACCTGGGTGCCCACCGGCAGGCCGTTGTTGAAGTTCATTTCCTGCACCCACGACCCACCGCAATGCGGTCCGGTGGTGCAGTTGTTGGTGCCGGCGATGCTGCTGAAGATGGAGCCGCCCCCGGTGAGCGGATCGTTCGGCCGGCTTTCGTTCTTCGAGTTGTGCGCGTCGAAGGTCAGCTTGAAGCGGTCGGTGACGTTCCACGCTGCATTGAAGCCGAGCGATCCCAGCTTGTACTTCTGCATGCTGCGCTGCTGCTCAAGCCCGAAATCCTTGGTGCCCGCGATCTCGCGAATGTAGGTCGGGGTAGCAACCGCGCCGCTGGTGTCGAACGTCACATCGGTGTAGTTGCTGTTCTGCAGCCACATGCCCTGTTCGCCACGATTCTCGGTGATCTCGTTGGTTGAGTAGGTGTAATCCAGGGTCAACGTCACGGCATCGGTGGGTGCGAACTGCAACACGGCCTGGCCGTTGATGCGCTCACGCTCGAACTCGGAGAACGCATAGCGCAGGTCGTTGGGTCGTGCGTACAGCGCACCGACCGCCGGTGCATTGACCACGGTCGGGTTGCCGGGCATCGTGCCGGTCCACGGCTGGATGTTCCAGTAGTTGTTGGTGGCCTGCACCGAGCCACCCTTGCGCTTCTGGTAGCTCGCGCTCACGCCAACGCCGAAGGTCTTTTCCGGGTTGCTGTAACTGAAGATGCCGGACAGTTCCGGTGTGATGTCATCACCGAACGGCTGGCTCTGGTCGGAGACGGCCTTGGCACCGGCACTGGCGACCAGGCCCTCGTGGTCGAACGGCCGCGCCGTCAGGATGTTGATGGTGGCGCCGATGCCACCACTGGGCACATTGGCCTGGCTGGTCTTGTAGACCTCGATGCCATTGATGGCTTCGGCGGCCAGCTGGGCGAAGTTGAAGGCACGGGTACCGCCGTCGACACCGCCGATGGCGACCTGCCCCGAAGCGCCGAACGCATCGGCGCCCGGCATCTGGCGCCCGTTGAGGGTCACCATGTTGAACTGCGGGCCAAAGCCGCGCGCGGTTACCTGTGCGCCTTCACCATCACGGCGTTCGATGGAGATGCCGGTGATGCGCTGCAGCGATTCGGCCAGGTTGGTGTCGGGGAACTTGCCGATGTCCTCGGCACTGATCGCATCCACCACGCCGGCCGAGTCGCGCTTGATGTCCATCGCCTGGCTGAGGCTGTTGCGGATGCCGGTGACCTGCACGGTATCCAGCTGGGTCGGACTGGGCTGGCCCTGCTGGGCGGCCGGTGCCGGCGTTGGCGCGTCCTGTGCGAATGCGGGATTGATGACCAGGACGCCGCCGACAAACGTAAACATGGCCCTGGAGGTGAACTTCGCCAGCGTCCGGCTCATGAACGAGCCCTCCGGCCAGCGGTACGACGGAACATAGAAGCGCTCATGACTCTCCCCTCTGACATACGATCGAATGGATGTACCGCCCCTCCTGGGGGCACGTACGGGCGATGCCCGTCTTCCACACCGAACATCGCAGTGCGCTTTGCACTCACTGCGACTCAAACTCGCTTACAGGCTTGCCAGAACAGCCGCGTGGTAAAGGGGGGGTACCCGCTGGCCTTACCCCGGCACAGTGGTAGCGCTACCATCACGTCACGGGCGCAGACTACTCATCCGCGATTGCGCTTGTCATCATGCAGCGCAGCAAAGGAACCCATTCGTTGAAAAACAGCCCTAAAGCGCTCCGTCGCAAGGCCAGCGCCATCACCATCGATGAGGTCGCCGCGCATGCAGGCGTATCGGCCATGACCGTATCGCGCGTCATCAACGGCCATGCCGGCGTGCGCGAAGCCAACCGCGAGCGTGTCATGCGCAGCGTGCTCGCATTGGACTACCGGCCGAACCTTGCCGCCAGCGCGCTGGCCGCGGCGCAGCACACCTGTATCGCGCTGATCTACACCAATCCCAGCTCCAGCTACCTGCGCGAACTGCTGGTCGGCGCGCTGCGCGGCTCTACCCGGTCAGCGGCGCAGCTGGTGATTGCCACCTGGGATGAACTGGGCGCCCAGGCGCGTCGCGAGGCGGCACGGCAACTCGCCGGCACCGTGGCCGGCGTGATCCTTCCACCGCCGCTGTGCGAATCGAAGGACATCGTCGACGTATTCGTCGACGCCGGCACTCCCGTGGTCTCCATCGCGTCCAGCCATTTCAGCGACAGGATTTCCTGCGTGCGCATCGATGACCGCCAGGCAAGCCAAGACATGGTGTCGCACCTGATCAGCCAGGGACATACCCGCATCGGCTACATCACCGGCGATCCGAACCAGACCGCCAGCGCGCACCGCTGGCAGGGCTACCGGGATGCGCTGGCTGACGTTGGCATCGACTACGACGCTGCACTCGTCCAGCCCGGTTGCTTCACCTACCGCTCCGGCCTGGAAGCAGCCGAGCGGTTGTTGACCCTGCCGCAGCCGCCCAGCGCGATCTTCGCCAGCAACGATGACATGGCGTCGGCCGTGGTTTCCGTGGCGCACCGTCGCGGCCTGGAGGTGCCGGGCGACCTGTCGGTGGTGGGTTTCGATGACACCTCCGCCTCCACCATGGTGTGGCCGGAACTGACCACCATCCATCAACCGGTGGCGGACATGGCGGACACCGCCATCGACATCCTGTTGCGCGAAATTCGACGCCCCGCTGCTTCGGCGCGCGGCATCGTCAACCATGTGCTTCCGCACCAGCTGGTCACGCGGGCGTCCGTATCGCGGCCTTTGCCGGACCTCTAGCCGCCTGGCGCGGAGGCGGCGACCTTACAGGCGACGGCCCAGGACCTGGCCCGGCCAACCGTCTATGTTGAAGGTCGACAGCCTTTCGTAACC
Organism: Stenotrophomonas sp. KH_029; assembly: GCF_057839765.1. Lineage (NCBI taxonomy): Bacteria > Pseudomonadati > Pseudomonadota > Gammaproteobacteria > Lysobacterales > Lysobacteraceae > Stenotrophomonas > Stenotrophomonas sp. KH_029. The sequence continues at coordinate 2,201,743 of NZ_CM174498.1, forward strand.
GCACGATTCGTAGAAACGTACCAGGTCGCCACTGCCTCCGCCATAGCAATCCACGCGCAGGTAGGCGACACCCGCGGCACGTGCCTGCTCGTCGGCGAACGCCATCAGCCGGCGGCCGATACCGCGCACGCGCGGATCCCGCGAAGCAACCAGCACCCGCACGTAGAGCTCCGGCCCGGTCGCCGCGGGCACGTAAGGCATGGCCTCGCCCAGCGCCAGGAATGCGCGTACCTCACCCTGCCCTGTTTCAGCCACCCAGGCGCCGGGCAGCGTGCAGGCGTCGGTCACCTGGGTGATGCGGCGCGGAATGGACGACCATGCTTCGCTGCCCCACTGCTGCGGGTTGCCGATGGCCACGAACCACGCAATCACTTCGTCGAACAACCGCAGCACAGCGGGCGTATCGGTCACGCTGGCGCGACGGATGGTCAGCGCTTCCTTTCCTGGATCAGTCACGCATGTCACTCCTGCCGGTGGCGCTACGCCACGTCCAGCAGTAGTTTGCCGCCATCTGTGGCAGACACCAAGTCTACCGACGCGATGTCTGCGCGATATCGTGCACTGTTATCATGGGCGACTGTATGGACAGGGATGTTGAAGGATGTTGAAGCTGCGGCTGGCGCAACGCTGGGAGCGGTTGGGCAATCGTGATGCCGACGTCGGCGTGATGCTGTTGTTCGCACTGCTCGCCGCGTTCTTCGCCTGGGGCGCCTATGCGATGGCCTATCCCGAACACGGCTGCGTGCGGATGGGCAAGGGCAACAGCGGCCCGCTCCAATGCGACCCAGGGGAGCTGATGAAGGAAGCGATTTGGCCGATGTTGCTCAGCGCCCTCAACGCCTACGCCGTCTTCTTTGTTCTGTGGGGATGGATCAAGGACATGGCGAGGCCGCTGACGCTGGACGGCGAGACGGCCAGCGCTCCTGATGCCGATCAGCAAGGGCCTTGATGCGGTTGCTCAATTGTGCGTGCGATCGGCGGAAAAGTAGCGGGCCGCTGCCCGTCGGCTCACTTGATCTTCAACTCCGGTAGCAGCGGGTCGACGTCCACCAGCTCCAGCGACGTGACCATGTGCAGTGTTCCGTTCTTGTACGCGAGGAAGTGCGGGCTCTTTACATGTGCTTCGTAGGCCTGGCGGCTGGCGTAAATCTCCAGGATGGTCAGTCGTGTCGGATCCTCCTTGTCAAAGACCGCATACAGCGACAGAACGCCAGGCTCAAGCGCCATTGAAGCGCGAACCTCTTCAGCCAGCGCCTCCCGATAGGCGGGGAGATGGGCAGCGTCCACGGTGATTTTCGACAGTCTCGTCATCTGTGCCTCCTCTGCGCGGGCGCCAAAGGAAAGCGCGATCAGACAGATTGAGATGCCCCACATTGCCTTGTTCATTGCTCTCTCCGACGCATGCGCGTCACTTGATGAAAACCTCTCTCCGCGTCACTCGGTGCGCAGGGAGTCCAGCCGACGCTGAATGGCATCGCGCGCACGCGTTGCCGCTTGCGGGTCGAAACGCGCACCAAGAACGTCGGCCAGCTCACGCAGCTGCTCGATGCTCACGCCGATATTCATGCTTATCCCCACGTGAGACTGCAACTGGGGCTCCACCCCGGACATCGCAGCCAGCATGCTGACGGTCGCCAGCTCGCGGCTCTGCCAATCCAGGTTGTCACGTTCGAAGATGTCCCCGAACAGGTGGGCCCGTAGATACTCGTTGGCCTGTGGCGCGAACTCGAACAAGGGTCCGGCGACCGGCGCACCTGCCAGCATGGTTTGATTGGCCGTCCCTGCCGCCAGCAACGCATCACCCTTGGGTATCGGCTTCACCGGTTCACGACCGGCCTCATCGTGGATGCCGCGCTGCCTGCGCGCGTCCAGCACCCTCATCATCTCGCCAAGTGCATTGAGGCTTCGGGGAAAGCCGGCATAGGCGTACACCTGTACAAGGATCTCGCGCGCCTCGGCCACGCTCAGCCCCGCGTCCAGGCCGTGATTCAATGCCTCGCCAAGGCGAGCCATGTCACCGGCTGCCCCGGCGGCGCTGATCGGAATGATGGCCTGCTGCCTGGCATCCAGTGCGGTGGCCGGCACGTCAGTGGTATTGATGTTCATCGGTTTCTCCTTCGTAGGCATGCCGGAGCGGACCTCCGGGTTGGACGCTACCTTCGTGAGCGCCACGACGTGATGATTCTGCTCGGCCGACCATGCCGGCAGCGCACCGAATGCGAGGCAAACGCTCAGCAGCTGCCCAGTGATCGACGTCATGCGCCTCATCAGCTTCGGGCCTCCGCAGCCATCGCCGACGGGGCGGCGGACCCAGCGTCCGCGGCCGTGACATAGGCCAGCAGCGCCGCAACCAACAGCACGCCGGCACTGGCCAGGAATGTGCCGGCGAAGCCGACGCTGTCCAGCAGCAGGCCGCCGAGGGTGGAGCCCAGCGCGATCGAGCACTGCACCACCGCGACCATCAGCCCCCCGCCCGCTTCAGCGTCGTCGTTGCTGAAGGTGCGTGCCAGCCAGCTCCACCACCCCACCGGTGCCGCGGTGGCCAGCAGGCCCCATGCCGAAAGCAGTGCGGCCGTCGGCCAAAGCTGCGGACCCAGCGGAACCAGTGCCGCGGCAATCACCGCCATCAAGGCAGGAACAGTCACCAGCGTGCGGTAAAGCCCGCGCCTGAGGAACGCCCCGATGGCAAGCGTGCCCACCAGCCCGCTTACACCGATGGCCAGCAGCACCAGCGGAACAGTGGAATCACCCGCGTTGGTGACCCGTTCCAGGAACGGTCGCACGTAGGTGAACAAGGCAAACTGTCCCATGAAGAAGGCGCCGCACGCGGTCATGCCCAGCGCCACCACCCGCCGCCGGAGCAGCACGAGCACGCCGCCTTGCGGCTGCCTGCCCTCCGCTGCCATGGACGGCAGGCAGGCCCACTGCCATGCCAGCGCGACGGCCGCCACCGGCAGAAGGCACAGGAACGCCCCGCGCCACCCGATCACACCGCCCAGATAGCTCCCCAGCGGCGCGGCGATCACCGTTGCCAGCGCGTTGCCGCCGTTGAAGATCGCCAATGCGCGGGGCACCTGCGCTGCGGGCACCAGCCGCATGGCGGTGGCCGCGGACAGTGACCAGAACCCGCCGATCACCACGCCGATCAGCGCACGGCCGATCATGTAGACCGGATAGCTGGGGGACAGCGCCACGATCAGACCGGACACCGCCATCAACGCGGTCAGCGCCAGAAGCAGGGTTCTGCGGTCGATGGTCCCGGCCAGCCGGGAGATCGACAGGCTGGTCAGCACCGCGAAGGCGCCCGAAATGGCAATCCCGTATCCGGCAAGGCCCTCGGTCACGCCAAGGTCCGCGGCCAAGGGCGTGAGCAGGCTCACCGGCATGAATTCGGATGCGATCAACGCGAAGACGCACAGCGTCATGGCGAGTACGCCGCCCCAGTTGCCCCTGTCCGGAGGGGTGTCGGTACGACTCATTTTCCGGCCAGGCTCTGCTGGAAGAACGTCGTCAGCTTGGCGAACGGAATCAGGTCGGTGCGGTCATACAGGTCCACGTGCCCGGCACCCTTCACCCAATAGAGCTCCTTCGGTTGGCCGGCCCGCCGGTACGCGTCTTCGCTGAACTCACGGGAGTGTGCGGTGTCGCCGGAGATGAAGAGCATCGGCCGCGGCGAAAGGGTCTCGATGTCGTTGAATGGATGGAAGTTGATGAACTTGACCAGGCTGCTGAACAGCGGCTGGGTGGTCAGTTCAGGGCGCTCGCCGGCGGCCGCGTAAGCGCCGCGCGGCGTGCGGTAGAAGTCGAAGAATTCGCGCTGCACGTCCGATGTATCGGCCTCGAGCGTGTTCACGGTCCCGGGCACATAGACGCGCTGCCCGCCCTTGAACTCCACCAGACGCTGCTGCGCGGCCGCCTGGATCATCGCGTTCCGCTGCTCCAGCGATTGCGCATTGTTCAGCCCCTGGCGCACGGCGGCGCCCATGTCATACATGCTGACCGTCGCGATGGCCTTGATCCGCGGGTCGATCTTCGCTGCGCTGATCACGAAGCTGCCGCTGCCACAGATGCCCAGGCCGCCCACCCGCTCCGGGTCCACGAACGACTGCGTGCTCAGGAAGTCCACGGCCGCACTGATGTCGTCCGAATAGATTTCCGGCGATACCAGGTGACGCGGCGTGCCCGCGCTTTCACCCCAGAAGGACAGGTCGATCGCGAGCGTCACGAAGCCCTGTTCGGCCAGCTTCTGTGCGTACAGCTGCGCGCTCTGTTCCTTCAGCGCGCCCATCGGATGACCGACCACCACGGCCGGCGCGCGGCCATCGCGTCCCAGACCCTCGGGCCGGTACAGCGTGCCCACGACCTCCATCTGGTACTGATTCTTGAACCGGACGCGCTCGCCCGTCACCCGGTCGCTCTTGTAGAAATTTTCCGCCCCGGCGGTCCTGGTTGCCGTCGGCGGGTCAGCAGCCCACGCGGAATGCGGAACGAGGTGGCTGGCGAGCAGTGCCAGCAGCAGCGTGGTGGGTTTCATGCGCGGACCGCCTCTGTGAGAGTGAGGACGCCACGATAGGCCCGGGTCGTTACTGCGATAAGCCGGCTGAAAGTTGATGCATTACTGAGTTGAGCTCACAATTGGCCCATGAGCGCCGTGAAGACCAACGACCTGCAAGCCTTCCTGGTGGTGGCACAGGAGCAGAGCTTCACCAAGGCGGCGGCCCGCCTGGGCGTCACACCGTCTGCGCTGAGCCATTCCATCCGGCTGCTGGAAGAGCGCCTGGGCATCCGGCTGCTGGCCCGGACCACCCGCAACGTCTCCCCGACCGAGGCGGGCGAGCGCCTGATGCGCTCCATCGCCCCGCACTTCGAGGCCATCGGCGCAAGCGTCGAGGCGCTGGGGGACCTGCGCGACCGCCCGGCCGGAACGCTGCGGATTTCCTGCACGGACGACTCGATGGAGACCATCATCCGTCCCCGCCTGGCCGGGTTCCTCGCCGAGTATCCGGACATCACGCTCGAGTTCTATGTCGACTACGGCTTCACCAATGTGGTGGAACAGCGCTTCGACGCCGGCATCCGGCTGGGTGAGGCGCTGAGCAAGGACATGATCGCGGTCAGGGTGGGCCCGGATTGGCGGCTGGTCGTCGTGGGGTCTCCCGATTATTTCGCCACGCACCCCAGACCCAGGAAACCCGCCGACATCACACGGCACCGCTGCGTGCACATCCGGCATCGTCCGAACGGTGCCATCTATGCGTGGGAGTTCGAGGAGAAAGGCAAGGAATTCACCGTGCGCGGCGACGGGCCGCTGGTGTTCAACAGCATGATCCACGTCATCAATGCCGCCCTCGACGGGCTGGGCTTGGCGTATGCGCCCGAGCCGATGGTGGCCGATCACATTGCCGAGGGGCGGCTGGTTGCAGTGCTGGACAAGTGGTGTGTGCCCTTCCCCGGCTATCACCTCTACTATCCGAACCGTCGGCAGCCCTCGCCAGCATTTTCGGCGCTGGTCGCGTGGCTGAAGCGGGATGCATAGCATGCATGCCCACCAGAGTCCCCCGAGGTGCATGGCCAGCAGCAGGACGGTGAAGAGGCTCAGCGCCAGGTTCAACCAGGGCCGAGCTTGATCAATGCCAGTTGCAAACACCAGCGAATAGCATCCCATCAACATCGCTGAAAGCGCCAGAAGCTTCAGGGCAAGCAGCGACCTGCCGTTCAGCAATGGACCTACTCCTTGACGTCCCGCTCCACCACGTCCGCTTCCATCAGTTCCCGATGCTGGGCCTCGATCCAGGCGTTCCCGGCGGCACGTGCCCGGGCATCGAGCTCCTTGTTCTGTCGGTCGATCTCCTGATACTCCGCCCAGACTTCGGGCGTGATGGTGTCGAGCCGATGGTTGGAACGCAGCGCGATCGAGGGGGAGGCGCCCGTGGAGACCGTAAAGTTGTCGAACAACCATTGCCGTCGTACCTCGGGCGAGGCATGCAGCAGGTCTGGTTCCGCATAGGTCTGCATCGGCAGTGTCTGCTCGGCAAGCGTGGTATCGGAAGAAATCCGTGCCAGCCTGACGACGAGTCGCTCATGGCCCCGGTCTTTCCGGTACAGGGCGGCAATGCCTCCATCGATCCACAGGACGTACCAGTACCCTGCAATGGGATACGCCTGGAAGGGGTGTTCACGGACCAGGATCAGATCGCCGGGGTCTTCGTAAAGCGCCCGCCAGCCTGGAGGCGCCGGGTGGATACTGCAGTCGGCCGTCCCTTTCGTGATCGTTTCCAGCGTCGGCGTGCCACTGCGTGCAGCAAGCCGCGTCGTCCAGCAGCGTGAGCCGTCACGGTTGTGCGAGGCGATCAGAACCGCGTCTTCGTCCAGCACCACGGCATCGGCATGCACAAACTGATCGCCCGTCGCGTCGGGATCCTGCAGGAGCGCCGAGAATCCTTCATCTGACAGCCTGCTGCCATCCACGTACAGCACGTACGTCGTGTAGTGCTGGTACCTGCTGACGTTGATGTCCAGCCTGCTTTCCGTCACGGCCACGACCTTCAGCGTGTCTGAGGAAAACACGGTTTCCCGGTTGGTCCGGGCACATCCACCGGCAAGCAGCGCGGCACAGACCATCAGCGCGCCGGAACGCAGGACGGGATCCAGACTGATGGTCATCGCGCTGCGGCCTGCGGGTGTGGGGGCGGACACATGCAAGCATATCTGCTCCGGCGACGCTTATCGGCCTGCATCGCAAGCATTGGCGCCGTGTTGTCAACCAGCGCGGCACCGGAGGATGCCGCGCTGGCCTGCCCCGTTCGGTCAGAAACTGTAATCGACCGACACACCCACCGTCCGCGGCTGCATCATCACCGCATTCCAGCGCCGGTAGCTGGCCGCGCCGGCACCGGGAATGGTCCTGCCGGCAGCCACGTAGACGTCCTTGTTGGTGAGGTTGGTGACGAAGAAGCGGATGGTGGTGTTCTGGCTGCTGACTTCGGCGGTCAGGTCGACCGAGGTATAGCTGGGCAGTTCGATGGACTGCGCCGTGGCCACCGATGCCTGGCGCTCACCGTAGTAGCGCAGCGCACCGCCGACACTCCAGCCCCACTCGCCGCGGGTCGGGAATTGATAGTCGGCCTGCAGGCTGCCGGTCCATTCGGGAACCTGCGGCAACTGCGCGCCGGACTCGGCCTGGTTGGCGCCGCCGGGGCGGGCCGGCGGAATCGGCGCGGTCAGCTTGGCATCGGTGTAGGCCAGGCTGGTGCTCAGGCGCAAGCCGTCCAGCGGCATCAGCGCACCGGTGAATTCCACGCCCTGGCTGCGCGCACTGCCGCCGTTGACGCCATAGGAAATGGCCTGCGGGGTGAGCAGGTTCAGGCGGATGTCTTCCCAGTCGATGCGGAACGCCGCCACTTCCACCTGTGCACGACGATCCCAGAAGTAGCTTTTCAGGCCGATTTCATAGTTGGTCAAGGTGTCCGACTTGACCTGCGACGGCACCTCGGGGGCGGCCGGCAGGATGGGGTTGGGGCTGCCGGCGCGATAACCGGTGGCTACGCGCAGATAAGCCATGGTGTTCTTGTCCTGGCCCAGGAACAGCCGCGGGCTGGCGCTCCAGGTGGTCACGCTTTCGGAGGAGTCGGTCACCCGCTGCACCCCATCCCCGCCCAGCGGGCCACCCAGGGTCTGGCGGAACACCTGGTCGTTGCGCGCATGACGCACGCCCAGGGCCAGGTCGAAACGATCGGTGAATTTCCAGGTGGTGTTGCCGAACAGCGCCTTCTCGCGATAGCTGGTCAACACCGAGGCGGTGAACAGGGCCAGCACCGGGTTGAACGCCGGGCTCAGCGCGCTGCCATCTTCGGTGTAGGCCGCGTCTTCATCGGTATAGAACGCACCGAGCTGCCACTGCAGACGGCTGTCGCCCTTGGAGGTCAGGCGCAGTTCCTGGGTCCATTTCTTGAGTTCGATGTCGGTGTCCAGCGCCGCGTAGGCCATCACCGGGCCCACGCCCGGCCGCTGCCCCAGCAGCGGGATGTACTCCACCGACTGGTCCTGCAGGCGCCAGGAGTTGGACTTCATCCAGCTGCTGGAGGAAGTGAAATCGGCCCAGCCCAGGTCCCAGTCCACGCTCAGGCCATAGACGTCGTACTTGATCGTGCTCGGTTGCAGGAACAGGTACTGGTTGGCATGGCCGGGCAGCTTGGGCTTGAAGGTGACCGGGTCCAGCGCGACCGTGGCGAAGTTGTCGCCCTTGTTTTCCTGGCGCATCGCCGTCAACAGGACGTCCACCGTTTCCGATGCCTTCCACAGCAGCGAGAGGCGGCCGGCATTCTGGCGCACGTCGTTGGTATCGCGGCGGTTGAGCACGCTGTTGTCGATCCAGCCCGGGCTGGTCTGTTCGGCATAGCTGGCGCGCAGGGCCAGCTGGCCCTTGACCAGCGGCACGCTGATCGCCGCGCGTTCGGAATGGCCCACTCCGCCGCCACCGTCAACTACCCGCATCGTGGCGCCGGCGCGGCCCTCGAAATATTCCAGGTCCGGCCGCTTGGTCACGTACTTGACCACCCCGCCCAGCGCGCTGGCGCCGTACAGCGTGCCCTGCGGGCCACGCAGCACTTCCACGTTCTGCACATCGTAGGGCAGCAGGTCGAACATACCCGAGGTGGCGCCGGACAGCGAACCGTTGGCGGTCAGCGGCACGTCGTCGACATAGACCGAGGTCGAGGCGGTGTTGCCCATCGGGGTGATGCCGCGGATGGAGATCGTCGAGCGGCCCGGAGCGCCCAGGCTGGACACCTGCAGGCCGGGAACCAGGCCGGCCAGGTCGTTGACGTTGTTGACCTGCAGGCGGTCGAGCTGCTCTTCGCTGATGACGCTGATCGACATCGGGATATCGGTCACCACTTCCACGCGCTTCTGCGCCGTTGCGGTCACCGTGCCCAGGGTATGCACGTCGTCACGATTGGTGTTGTCGGCCGCATCCTGCGCCAGTACTGTTGCGCTGCAGCCCAGGGCCAGGATGCCTGCAGCGCAGGCCAGCGACAACGCGTTGATTCGGAGCGAACAGTGACTCATGTGATGACGCCTCGGTAGCGTAGGTGGAAGCCCACGGAGATGGGCGCGGAATGCGGCGGGGAGAGGGAAGCCACCCTTCCCGGGAGTGGCGCGGCAGCGATGTACACGATGATGCTTGCATTGGCATGACACAAGCCCATGTAGGACACAATAGTCCTGTTCAGAGAACAGTCAACCATGCAGCGCAGCATGGGCGCATTCAGGCCGGGCCGCTCAGCGCCCGCCCCCCCCAGACCGCCTCGTCGCACCAGATCGTGCCGTCGCGGTAGACCACCCCTGGCGTGCGGTCCTGCTTGAGGAAGGTCGGCCCGTCCAGGTCGACCAGGTCGCACAACTGCCCGACCACGAAGCCCGGCGCCGCACCCAGGCTGCTGCAGACCATGCAGCCGACCATGACCCCCAGCCCGGCGTCGCGGGCCGCAGCGGCGATCAGCAGCGCTTCGGTCAGGCCGCCGCATTTGTCGAGCTTGATGTTGAACACATTGAAGCGGCCCCGCAGGCCGTCGACATCGGCCAGGCTGAGCGCACTTTCGTCGGCGGCCAGCGCAATGGGCGAGACGAAGCCGTCCAGATCGGCCTCGCGCCCGCGTGCCAGCGGCTGTTCAATCAGCGCCACATCGGCGGCGAGCATGGCCACCACCAGGCGGTCAAGATCGCCGATCCGGTAGCCCTGGTTGGCATCCACGCCCAGCCACACCTCCGGGCGCGCCGCGCGGATCGCCGCGACGCGGGCGATATCCAGGTCCAGATCGCCGGTCAGCTTGACCTTGATCGAACGCGCCTGGCGATAGGCCACGGCGGCGGCGGCCATCGTCGCCGGCTCGTCGGCGCCGACGGTGAAGGTGGTCGGCAGCGGCCGCGGTGGCGGCAACCCGGCCAGCGCCCAGACCGGCTTGCCGGTACGCCTGGACTCCAGCTCCCACAACGCGGCATCGACCGCATTGCGTGCGCCGCCGGCCGGCAGGATGGCACGCAGTTCCTCGCGCGACGGATGCGCCTCGATCGCTTCGCGCGCCGCCTCCAGCGTGGCGCACAGGCTGTCGATGTCCTCGCCCAGGTAATAGACGCCGGTGGCCTCGCCGCGGCCGATATGGGTGCCGTCATCCAGGGTGACCAGGCAGGCACTGCGGCTGTCGAACACGTGGCTGGCGATGCGGAACGGGGCGGCAAGGCGCAGCGCTTCCGCCGTGATGCCCAGTTTCAGGCGGCCCATCAGGCCTTCCCCGGAATGGCGGCAGGGTCAAACGTCCGGGGCGACGCCGTCAATAGCGTGATCGAGTACATCGGGGTTTCCCTGCCTCATACCGAGCAATTCTCGTATTGAGACAATAGAATCCCAAGTGGAAAAATGTCAATGTGGCGGGGCGTCTCTGCGCAGGCGATGCTGGTGTGTGCAGCGGGCAGAGCGCGGGGTCCGCGCCCTGCCCGCGTGGCGGCGCCGGTCAGTTCGCCGGTGCCGCCGGCGCCAGCGCGGCGGCGATCTGCGACAGATGCCTGTTCCAGTCGAACTTCTGTCCTTCCGGGGTCCAGCCCAGGCGCACGATCACCGCGTCCTGCGAGGGGATGACCGCCACGATCTGGTGGTTGTGGCCCATCGCCATATAGGCATCGGGCGCCACATCCTGCAGCACCTTGCGCCCCGCTTCGGCGGCCGCGGGCCGGTTCAACCACAGCTGCGCGCCGTAGGAGGGCCGTTCCGATGCCGGGGTCGGGGTCCGCGCGAAATCCAGCCATTGCGGCGACAGCAGGCGCTTGCCGCCGGCCTGACCGTGGTTGAGATGCAACAGCCCGTAGCGCGCCCAGTCGCGGGCCGTGGCATAGCCGTAGGAACTGCCGACCAGCACGCCGGACTCGTCCGGCTCGATCAGCGCGCTGCGCATGCCGGCCGGTTCGAACAGCCGCTTCTGCGCGAACCGGGTCATGCCTTCCAGCGTACCGCCGGTGGCCTGGAACACGATCCGCGACAGGATGTTGGTGGTGCCCGACGAATAGCTCCAGTGCGTGCCCGGCGCGTGCTCAAGCGGCCGGGCGGCGGCCAGCGCGCCCATGTCGCCGGCCTCGAACAGCATCTTGATCGAGTCGTTGCCCGGCTTGTAGCTTTCCACGAAGGCCAGCCCGCTGGACATCGTCAGCAGTTGGCGCAGCGTGATCGCCGCGCGCGGGTCGCCCGCGCCCTGCCACTCGGGCACCGGCGCGGGGGCGTCCAGCGCCAGCACGCCGTCATCGACCAGCAGGCCGACCAGCGTGCCCATGAGGCTCTTGGTTGCCGACCAGCCGAGCATCCGGGTGTCCTGGGTAAAGCCCGGCGCATAGTGCTCTGCAACGATCGCCCCGCCCTGCACCACCACGATCGCCCGGGTATCGGGATAGCCGCCGGTGTTCTGCTCGTCGAAGGCGGCACGCACCGCCGCATCCAGCGCGGCGCGGTCGAGCCTGGCTTCGGCGGCGGCCTGCAGCCTGGCCACCGGCGCATCCCCCTGCGGCCAGGGCCTGGCCGGCCGCGACGGCAGCGGCTTGAGCCGGGCCGCCTGGGCGTTGAGCGCCTTCAGCGGTACGTCGCCGGTGGTCAGCGTGCAGCCCACCGCCGGGCGATGCAGTGCGGTACGGGTGGCCGTGCCCGGCGCCGACGCGGTCACGGTGTGCGCCTTGCGGTCCACCGACAGCGCCACCGTTTTCGTGAAAGGTGCCAGCGCATGGATGTCGTCGCGCAGCACGTCGGCCTCGGCGCGCCCGGCCACGAAGATGCCGGCGCAGGCGATCTGCGCGGCCACTGCCGTGCCCAGGTCGTCGTTGCTGGTGATCGGCGGTGCGGCCGCCGCTGCCTGGCCTGCCGCGGCAAGCGCCAGGGCCACGAGGCCGGATCGGTAAGGGTGTCGGATCATGGTGAACTACCTTTGGTCGATGCAGCGATGGAATGGATCAGCGCTGGCGGCAGGGGTGGCGCAGCACCGCACCGGCCCTGGCGCCGGTAGGCGTGCCGCCATCGAGGGCGACCACGCCGTTGACGATCACCATCTCGATGCCGGTCGGCGCTGCGGTCGGTGCGTCCCAGCTGGCGACATCGTCGAGCGTATCCAGGTCGAACAGCACGATGTCCGCGCGCATCCCCGGGCGGATCAAGCCACGATCCTCCAGCCCCATCCGCTGCGCCGGCCAGCTGGTCATCTTGCGCACCGCCTCCTCCAGGGTCAGCACCGGGCGCCGCTTGACGTACTCGGCGATGATGCGCGGGAAGGTGCCATAGGCACGCGGGTGCGGCAGGCCGATGGCGCCGGGCTGGCCGAAATTGACCGCCGCGGCCGCATCGCTGCCGATGCTGACCCACGGCTGGCGCAGCGCCAGTTCGACATCGGGCTCGCTCATCATGAAATACAGCGCGACGGCGCGGTTGGGCAGCCCTTCCAGCGCGATGTCCCAGGCCGCATCGGCCGGATGCAGGTTCAGTTCGGCGCCGATCTCGGCCAGGGTCCTGCCGTGGAAGCGCCGGTACTTGTCGCTGAAACCGTTGGCCAGGCGCACGTTTTCAAACCCACCGGAGGCATGCACCAGGTTCGACCAGCCCGGCATCGAGCCGGCGGCGACCTCCTGCTTCATGCGCTCGCGCACCTTGGGGTCGCGCACGCGCTCGATGCCTTTTTCCACGCCATCGGCCCACACCCAGCTCGGCGCGATGATTTCCAGCCCGGTGCCGCCGGCGGTATACGGATACAGGTCGGCGGCCACATCGACACCGCGCGCCCGCGCCGCGTTGATCGTGGCCAGCGCCTGCGGCATCAGCTTGCCCCATTGCGGCGCGAAGGCGGCCTTGAGGTGGAAGATTTCGACCTTGACCCCACCCTTCTCGCCGATCTCGATGGCTTCCTCGATCGCCTGGACCACACCCTCGCTTTCGTCGCGCATATGCGTTGCGTAGAAACCGTCGCATTGGGCGGCCACCTTGGCCAGCGAAACCAGGTCGGCGGTGCTCTGGAAGCTGCTGGGCGCATAGATCAACGCGCTGGAGATGCCGAACGCGCCGGCCTCCATCGCCAGCTTGACCTGCTGGCCCATCGCCTCCAGCTGCCTGGCGGTGGGCGCGCCGGCAGCGTCGCCCATCACGTGCACCCGGGCTTGGGTGGAGGAATAGTAGGTGCCGAAATTGACCGAAATACCCTGGGTTTCCAGCGTGCTGAAATAACCCGGCATCCCGGCGGCAGGCACCGGCGGCCCACCCTCGCCGCCGATCAGGGTGGTCACGCCCATGCGCAGTTTGTTTTCCGCCGCGCCATCCTTGAGCAGGGCCGCGCCGGACTGGTCCATCATGTCGATGAAGCCCGGCGCCACATAGCGCCCGCGCGCGTCGATCTCGCGGATGCCCTTGCCGGGAACCTGCCCCACCTGCACCACCCGCCCGTCCTTGACCGCCACATCGGCCCGCACCCACGGGTTGCCGGCGCCATCGAGCACGCGGCCGCCACGGATCACCAGGTCATGGTCGGCCGCAGCCGCCGTGGCGGCCAGCAGCATCGACACGGCCGTCCACAGGATGCCGCGCGCCATCATGGCTGCGTCTCCGCTTCGGCGCTGGCGCCGGTCGCGCCGACAGCCGGCGGTGCCTTGGCTGCGTCCGCGCGCACCTCGTCGACCACCTCACGTACCGCGACCACTACCCGATCGGGCTTCTCGATCTGGATGTAGTGACTGGAATCGCCGACGATCTGCTGCCGCCCGCGGCTGGACATGGCGGCCTGATCGGCGCTCAGGGCACGCCATTCCTGCTTGAACCGCGCGCCTTCGGCAGCGGTCATGCCCATTTTCTTCAGCTCTTCGGCGGTGAACGGAATCAAGGCGGTCAGCACGATCAGCGGGCGGTCGCCAAAGCTGCGTACCGCGCGGGCGTCATCCATGGTACCGTCGAAGCCATCGACTTCGGATTTGGCCCCTTTGACCGACGTGCTGGCATAGGCGGCGATCTGGGCGGCATCGTCCCTGGGGCGCTTGCCATGGTCGGCGCGCGAGAACAGGAAGCGCACGATGCCGGTGCGCGACAGCACCGTCATGGTGTTCATCAACAGCGACACCTTGCGCGGATGCACATCGATGCTCACCACCTTGCCAAGCCGGGCGATCTGGTCGGGGTGCGAGGCGTCCACCATCACCAGCCCGGCAACCTGCTCGCCATAGCGGCCGGTATAGGTACGGATGTAGGGCCCGCCGATGGAATGGCCGACCAGCACCAGCGGGCCGCTGATGTCGGCGGCCTTCAGCAGCGCATGCAGGTCCTCGGCCACCGCGGCGGCGCGCTGCGGCGAATCCTTGGGGTCACTGTGCAGGATGCCGGCGCGGTCGTAGGCGCAGGTGCGGGTGAAGGCGGCGATCCGGTCGTGGACCAGGGCCCAGTCCAGCGTGCCGCCGGTGCCCAGCCCCGATTCGAGGATCACCGTCGGCGAGCCGCTGCCGCGGCAATCGATGTGCATCCGGCGCCCGCCGATATCGACGATCTCGCCGCGCAGCGGAAAGTCCCTCTCGGCGTTGCGGCGGCCCAGCGCCTCGTACACCGCCCCGACCAGGGTGAGCAGCAGCAACAGGGCCAGCAGCCCCAGCAGGATGCGCTTCACCCATCGGCCCAATCGCCGCCAACCTGTCACTGCTGTCATGTCATGTTCCCTGAATGGCGTACTGAAGCCGGACGGCGCCGGTGGTTGGCGTGCGTGATTTGGCTACCTGAAGGTGCTGCATTGCGTTGCGCCAGGGGCACGCCCCTCGGGACCGCTCGTCCGGTCCTGCTTCCGTGGCAAATATCCCAGATAGGATATAAACGTCCCAATAAGAGAATTGTCAAGATGCAGCGCGGCACCCCGCCGGTCCCGCCATGAGGTCCGCGCTCAATCCTGCGGGCTGTCGGCGGCGGATTCCGGAGTGCGGGCAGACCTTCGTCAATGCCGATCGTCATCCGGCAATCGCCGATGCCCTGGAAGGCTGTGTCGTGGTCGAGCGATCCCCCTGCTCACATCCCAGGTCCGACCCGGGTGGTATAAGCATTGCTCTTGCGCGCTCGTCATCGCACCCAACAGGATTGTCCATGCTTCAGGTCCTGAGGGTTGTCAGGCACTGGCTACGCCAGCGCCGACGTTCATCGCGTTGGAACACGGCCATCAAGCCGTCGGTCTTGGTCGAAGCACCGCTGCGCGCGGCACTGTTCAATGTCGAGCAGATGGAAATGCATGGCCGTGCGCTGGCCGGCGAACACGCCGTGCACCTGCGGCCGGGCCAGGAACGCCTGCTCGGCCGGCTGGCGGAAAACGAAGGCCTGCTGGATGATGTGTTCGGCCAGCTCACCGCCATGGTGCGCGATGAAATGCGCATCACCCCCGCAGGCGAATGGCTGCTGGACAACTACTATCTTGTCGAAGAGCAGATCCATACCGCGCGGCGGCATCTGCCGGAAGGCTATAGCCGCCAGCTTCCGTCCCTGGCGCAGGGCCGCTCCGCCGGGCTGCCCCGGGTCTACGATCTTTCCCTGGAGGCCATCGCGCACGGCGACGGCCGCGTCGATGGGGAAACCATCAGCCGCTTCATCGCCGCCTACCAGGCCATCACGCCGCTGAAACTGGGCGAGTTGTGGGCGATTCCGATCATGCTGCGGCTGGCGCTGATCGACAACCTGCGGCGCATGGCGGTGCGGCTGATGCACGATGGCGCCGACCGCCGGCTGGCGGGCCGGTGGGCGGGCCAGCTCAACCGCGCCGCCGCCGACAGTCCCAAGGATGTCGTGCTGCTGGTCGCCGACCTGGCCCGCTCGGGGCCACCGCTGTCGGGAGCCTTCGTTTCCGAACTGGCCCGGGGGCTGCAGGGCCGCGGTGGTGCCTTCTCGATGCCGATCACCTGGCTGGAGCAGTGGGCCGCGGCCGAAGGCCACCGCGTCGAGGAACTGGTGCAGCAGGAAAGCCAGCAGCAGGCGGCAGACCAGGTCTCGATCAGCAACAGCATCGGCAGTCTGCGCTTCCTGGCCACCATGGACTGGCGGGAATTCGTCGAGAGCATGAGCGTGGTCGAACATCGCCTGCGCCAGGACCCGTGTTGGACCTATCCGTTGATGGATTTCAGCACGCGCGACAGCTATCGGCACGTGGTGGAGAAGATCGCGCGACAGGCCGGCATCGGCGAGGAGACCGTCGCCGCCACGGCGCTGGGCCTGGCGCAGGCGGCGGCCGCTGTCGACCCGGCGGCATTCCAGGCCCACGTGGGGTTCTACCTGGTGGACGACGGCGTGGTGCAGTTGCAGGCCGCGTTGCGCGCGGCCGCCCCTGCAGCCAGGCCGGTCCGGCTGTCGCGCCAGCGTATCCCGCTGCCTGCCTACCTGCTGCCGATCGCCGCGATCGTCGCCGTGTTCAGCTGGGGCCTGGTCGCCGCGGCGCCGTCATTGCAGGGCGTGCTGCTGGCCGTAGTGGTGCTGTTGGCGGTGGTCTCGTTCAGCGAAATGGGGATCGCGCTGGTCAACTGGGCCGCCACCGTGCTGGTATCGCCGCAGCGCCGGCCGCGGATGGATTTCTCCAAGGGGATCCCGCCGGCCGCGCGCACCCTGGTGGTGGTGCCCTGCATGCTGGGCAGCCTGCCCGATGTGGACAACCTGGTCGAAGGGCTGGAAGTGCGCTTCCTGGCCAATCGCGACCCGCACCTGCACTTTGCGCTGTTGACCGACTTCCTCGATGCCGACCAAGCCACCTTGCCCACCGACGCGGCGCTGCTCGAGCGCGCGGTACACGGGATCGAACAGCTCAATCACCGCTATGGACTGGCGCGCACCGCCGAAGGTGGCGGCGATGACCTGTTCTTCCTGCTGCACCGGCCACGCCAGTGGAACGCCGGCGAACGGCGCTGGATCGGGCACGAGCGCAAGCGTGGCAAGCTGGCGGCGCTGAACCGGCTGCTGCGCGATGGGATCAGCAGCGATTTCCAGCAGACCACCGGTAGGATCGAGGCGCTGGCGCAGGTGCGTTACGTGATCACCCTGGACACCGATACCCAGCTGCCCCGCGATGCCGCCCGTGAACTGATCGGCACCCTGGCCCACCCGCTCAACGCAGCGCACTTCGATGCCGCGCAGGGCCGCGTGGTTCGCGGCTACGGCATCCTGCAACCCAGCGTGGGTACCCGCCTGGGTGGCCGGCGCAGTTCGCGCTACGCGCGCATGTTCGGCAGCGAGGCCGGCATCGACCCCTATACGCGTACCGTGTCGGACGTGTACCAGGACCTGTTCGGCGAGGGCTCCTTCGTCGGCAAGGGCATCTATGACGTGGACGCCTTTGAACGCGCATTGGCCGGGCGCTTCCCGGACAACCGCATCCTCAGCCACGATCTGCTCGAAGGCTGCTACGCGCGGGCCGGGCTGATCAGCGACGTGCGCCTGTTCGAGGACTACCCCAGCCGCTATGCCGTGGACGTCAAGCGACGCCACCGCTGGATACGCGGCGACTGGCAACTGCTGCCGTGGTTGTTGCCGTGGGTGCCGCGCCAGGACGGGCGCTACGAGCGCAACCCGCTGTCATGGCTGTCGCGCGGAAAGCTGCTGGACAACCTGCGGCGCAGCCTGGTGCCGGCCACGACCACCACCCTGCTGGTGCTGGGCTGGCTGTATTCGCCCGACCCGCTGGCGTGGTCGGCCTGGCTGATGAGCCTGTGGCTGCTGCCGGTGCTGATCCCTGCGCTGCGCGATCTGTCTTCGATGCCGGTCGACATGCCGCCCAAGGCCTACCTGCTGCAGCTCGGCCGGTCGGTGTTGCAGCAGTTGCTGCGCGCGGCGATCAACCTGGCGTGCCTGCCCTATGAAGCCTTCTTCAGCCTGTCGGCGATCGTGCGCACGCTGTGGCGGCAGTGGGTGACGCGCCGATTCCTGCTGCAGTGGAACCCGTCCAGCGAGGTGGAGCGGGTGCTCGGCCAGGGCGTGGCGGCCGAGTTCCGCAGCATGTGGCCAACGGCCCTGTTCGCCGTTGCGGTGGCCGTGTTGCTGGCGTCCCGGCAACCGGCCTCGCTGTGGGTAGCGGCGCCCTTCGTGCTGCTGTGGCTGGGCTCGCCGGTGCTCATGGCATGGCTGGGGCGCCCGCCGGCCCGCCGTGCCGCCGACCTGTCCAACGCGCAACGGGCCTTCCTGGGCAGGCTGGCCCGACGCACCTGGTCATTCTTCGAGACCTATGTCCGCGCCGAGCGCGGGTGCATCCGGCCGTGGTCGTGGCCCGGCGCACCTCGCCGACCAATATCGGCCTGTCGCTGCTGGCCAACCTGTCGGCCTGGGATTTCGGCTATCTGCAGGTCGGTGGCGTCATCGAGCGCACCCGGCGGGTATTCGATACGCTCCAGGGCCTGCCGCGCCACCGCGGCCACTTCTACAACTGGTACGACACCCAAACCCTGCGCCCGCTGCCCCCGGCCTATATCTCCACGGTCGACAGCGGCAACCTGGTCGGCCACCTGTTGACGTTGCGCCAGGGGCTGTTGGCGCTGGCCGACGCCCCGGTGCTGGGCCCCAGCACCTTCACCGGGCTGGCCGATACCCTGGGCGTGCTGGAAGAAGCGCGCCAGGCCGCCGGGCGCGTGGACCCGTCGGTGTCCACGGCAATGGGCGATGTCCGCGCCACGCTCGCACAGGCCCTGGCCGATCCCCCTGCAACGCTGCTCCAGGCCGAACGCACGCTGGCCGCATTGGCGCTGCATGCCGATGCCCTGGTGGCGGCCTGGCCCGCGGCCGTGGACGCTACCGAAGCGGCACCGCATTGGCCGTCCACCCTGGCCGATACCTGCCGGTCGGCGCTGGCCGAGCTGGCCTTCTTTGCCACGGCAGCATCGCCGCATGACAGCAACGGCGATGGCGCGCGCGAAGCCCCCATCCCCACCCTGCGCCAGATGGCCGCCCAGGCCGCCAGCGCGCCGGTCAGGGCGCGGGCGCGCGAGCGCATTCTCGAACTCGAGCGGCTGGCGCATATCGCCGGCCAGTTCTCGCTGATCGAGCACGGATTCCTCTACGACCGTGCGCGCCACCTGCTGGCGATCGGCTACAACGTGGACGAGCACCGCCTGGATGAGGGCCTGTACGACCTGCTGGCCTCCGAAGCGCGCCTGAGCAGCTTCGTCGGCATCTCCCAGGGGCAGTTGCCGCAGGAAAACTGGTTCGCGCTGGGACGTCCGCTGACCGAAGTCAACGGCAACGCGACGCTGTTGTCCTGGAGCGGCTCGATGTTCGAGTACCTGATGCCGCAGCTGGTGATGCCCAGCTATCCCGATACGCTGCTGGACGAGACCGCCCGGCATGCCGTGCAGGCGCAGATCGCCTATGGCGCCGACCACAAGGTGCCGTGGGGCATTTCCGAGTCCGGCTACAACACCGTCGATGCACGCCTGAACTACCAGTACCGTGCGTTCGGCGTGCCGGGACTTGGCCTGCAGCGCGGGCTCGGCCAGGACCTGGTGATCGCGCCCTACGCCAGCATGATGGCGCTGATGGTGGCGCCGGAAGAGGCCTGCCTCAACCTGCAGCAGCTGGACGCGCTGGGATTCCAGGGCGATTTCGGCTTCTACGAGGCGATCGACTACACCCCTGGGCGGGTGCCGCACGGGCAGTCCTATGCGGTGGTGCGCTCGTTCATGGCGCACCACCAGGGCATGGGCCTGTTGTCGCTGGTGCATCTGCTCCACGAGCAGCCGATGCAGCGCCGCTTCGTGGCCGATGTGGAGTTCCAGGCCACCTTGCTGCTGTTGCAGGAGCGCATTCCGCGCGCTGGCATCTTCCATCCGCACAAGGCCGTGGCGCTCGAGGAACACGCCACCACGGTCGATACCGAAACCCAGCTGCGCATCTTCCAGAACCCGGGCAGCTCCCGGCCGGCGGTACAGCTGCTGTCCAACGGGCGCTATCACAGCCTGCTGACCAGCGCCGGTGGCGGCTACAGCCGGCATCGCGATATCTCGATCACGCGCTGGCGCGAGGATGGCACCCGCGATCACTGGGGCACCTTCTGCTACCTGCGCGATGTGGCCAGCGGCGAGTTCTGGTCGACCGCGCTGCAGCCCACCGGCGTGCCGGTGGAGCAGTACGAGGCCATATTCTCCGACGCAAAGGCCGAGTTCCGCGGCCGCAGGAATGGCTACGAAACGCACCTGGAAGTGGCCATCTCCGCCGAGGACGACATCGAACTGCGTCGACTGCGCCTGTGCAACCGCAGCCGCCGTACCCGCATGATCGAGATCACCACCTATGCCGAAGTGGTGCTGGCGCCGGCGATCGCCGACGAACTGCACCCTGCGTTCAGCAATCTGTTCGTCCAGTCCGAGATCGTGCGCGACAAGCAGGCGCTGCTGTGCACGCGCCGGCCGCGCTCGCACGATGAAGTACCGCCGTGGATGTTCCATCTGGTGGCGGTGCACGATGCCGAGATCAGTGCGATCTCCTATGAAACCGACCGGGCGCGCTTCCTGGGCCGCGGCGGCACGCCGCGCGCGCCGCATGCGTTGAGCGTGGACCAGGCGCTGTCCGACAGCGAGGGCTCGGTACTGGACCCGGTGGTGGCGATCCGGTGCCGTATCGAGCTGGCGCCGGGACAGACCGCGTTGATCGACATGGTGCAGGGCGTCGGCGCGGACCGCCAGGCCTGCGTGGCGCTGGTGGACAAGTACCGCGACCGCCGGCTGGCCGACCGGGTCTTCGACCTGGCCTGGACGCACAGCCAGGTGGTGCGCCGCCAGATCGATGCCTCGCAGACCGATGCGCAGCTCTACGAGCGGCTGGCCGGGCTGATCGTCTACACCCATCCGCTGCTGCGCGCCGACCCGCAGGTGCTGCTGCAGAACCAGCGCGGCCAGTCCGGGCTGTGGGGCCACGGCATCTCCGGCGACCTGCCGATCGTGCTGCTGCAGATCGCCGATACCGACAACATCGAACTGGTCCGGCAGATGGTGCAGGCGCATGCCTACTGGCGCCTCAAGGGCCTGCGCGCGGACCTGGTGATCTGGAACGAAAGCCAGCCGGGCTACCGCCAGCAGCTGCACGATCGGATCCTGGGAATGATCTCGGCCGATCCGGAAGCCAACGTACTGGATCGGCCCGGCGGCATCTTCGTGCGACCCGGCTACCAGATGCCGCAGGAGGACCGCATCCTGCTGCAGTCGGTGGCGCGGGTGATCATCAACGACCAGCAGGGCACGCTGGCCACCCAGGTCGGCCGCCACGAACCGCCGGTGCGCACCCCACCGGCCCTGCTGGTGGAGGCCGACGCAGCAGACCGCGACCGCCACGCCCCCTTGCCGGCGCTGGATGCACCAGCGCAGGCGCGCGATGCCCAGGCCGTGCCGCTGCCCGGCCCTGCGCTGGAAACCGACAGCGCACTGCTCCACGACAACGGCACGGGCGGCTTCACCGCCGACGGCCGCGAGTACGTGATCACCCTGCACGAAGGCCGGCCGACGCCGGCGCCGTGGTCCAACGTGCTGGCCAATGCACTGATGGGCAGCGTGGTAAGCGAAAGCATGGTCGGCTACACGTGGTTCGAGAACGCGCACGAGTTCCGGCTGACGCCGTGGCACAACGACCCGGTCAGCGACAGCGGGGGCGAAGCGTTCTACCTGCGCGATGAAGACAGCGGGCACGTATGGTCGCCCACCCCACTGCCCTGCCGGGGGCGCGGCGCCTACCGCATCCGTCACGGATTCGGCTACAGCGTGTACGAGCATGAGGAAGACGGCATCGCCTCGGAACTGTGGGTGTATGTCGCCGTCACCGACGCAGTCAAATACTCGGTACTGAAGCTGCGCAACCTGTCCGGCCGGCCCCGTCGGCTGTCGGCGACCGGCTATGTGGAGTGGGTGCTGGGTGGCATCCACGCCACCTCGCAGATGCACATCGTCTGCGAGCGCGACGCCGCCAGCGGCGTACTCACCGCCCGCAACCCCTACAACACCGAGTTCCAGGGCCGCGTCGCGTTCTTCGATACCGATGCCAATGGCTGCAGCTACACCGCCAGCCGCAGCGAATTCCTCGGCCGCAACGGCAGCATGGCCGATCCGGCGGCACTGCACCGCCAGCATCTGTCCGGCCAGCTCGGCGTGGGCCTGGACCCGTGCGCGGCCATCCAGGCCCCGCTGTTGCTGGCCGATGGACAGGCGCAGGAAGTGGTGTTCCGGCTGGGCATGGGCAAGGACGCCGAGCAGGCCCTGCAGCTGGCCCGCAGCGTACAGGGCGGGCAATGCGCCCGCGATGCGCTGATGGAGCTTGCCGCCCACTGGCACGGGCTGCTGGACGTGGTCCAGGTACAGACCCCGGACCCCAGCGTCGATGTGCTGGTCAACGGCTGGCTGATGTACCAGACCCTAGCCTGCCGTTACATGGCCCGCAGCGGCTACTACCAGTCCGGCGGCGCGTTCGGCTTCCGCGACCAGCTGCAGGACACCATGGCCACCGTCCATGCCGCCCCCGCCCTGGGCCGCGCGCACCTGCTGCGGTGCGCGGCCCAGCAGTTCCCCGAAGGCGACGTGCTGCATTGGTGGCACCCGCCGCAGGGACGTGGCGTGCGCACGCGTTGTTCGGACGACTTCCTCTGGTTGCCATTGGCCACCTGCCGCTACGTGCAGGTCACCGGCGATACCGGCGTACTGGATGAGCAGGTGCGCTTCATCGAAGGGCGCGCACTGAACCCCGGCGAAGAGTCCTACTACGATCTTCCCGTGGTCTCCCACGACCAGCAATCGCTGTACCAGCACTGCGTGCTTGCGTTGCGGCGGGGGTGCACCCTGCTCGGTGCGCGTGGATTGCCGCTGATCGGCGCCGGCGACTGGAACGACGGGATGAACCTGGTCGGGCGCGACGGGCGCGGTGAAAGCGTGTGGCTGGGCTTCTTCCTGTTCGATGCCCTGCAGCGTTTCGTGGCAGTTGCACGCGCGCACGGCGACCCCGAATTTGCCGGCTACTGCAGCGAACAGGCGCAGCGCCTGCGCGCCAACCTGGAAGCGCACGCCTGGGATGGGCAATGGTATCGCCGCGCCTGGTTCGACGATGGCACCCCGTTGGGATCGACCCACAGCGATGAATGCAGGATCGATTCGATCTCGCAGAGCTGGTCCCTGTTGTCCGGCGCCGCCGACCCCGCGCGTGCCGCCACCGCGATGGCATCGCTGTCCACGCACCTGGTGAACCGCCAGGCAGGCATCGTGAAGCTGCTCGATCCGCCCTTCGACAGGACACCGCACGACCCCGGCTACATCCGCGGCTACGTGCCCGGCGTGCGCGAGAACGGCGGGCAGTACACCCATGCCGCAGTCTGGGCGGCGATGGCGTTCGCCCAGCAGGGCGATGCGGCAACGGCCTGGGAGCTGGCACGCATGATCAACCCCATCCATCACGCAGGCGATGCCGCCGCGGTGGCGGTCTACAAGGTGGAGCCCTATGTGCTGGCCGCCGATGTCTACGCCGTGGCGCCGCATGTCGGGCGCGGCGGCTGGACCTGGTATACCGGCTCGGCCGGCTGGATGTACCGGCTGCTGACCGAATCGCTGCTTGGCCTGCAGCGCCATGGCGACCGGCTGGTATTCGTGCCCTGCCTGCCGCCGCAGTGGCCGCAGTACACGCTGCGCTACCGGTTCGGCTCAAGCCTGTACATCATCCAGGTGGAACAGGTCGGTACGGGCCCTGCCAGGCTGACGCTCGATGGCGCCACCCGGGCGGAGCTGCACGTGCCGCTGGTCGACGACGGCGGCGTGCACCAGGTTCACCTGGCCTGGCCCA
The DNA here is from genome assembly GCF_057839765.1 of Stenotrophomonas sp. KH_029. Lineage (NCBI taxonomy): Bacteria > Pseudomonadati > Pseudomonadota > Gammaproteobacteria > Lysobacterales > Lysobacteraceae > Stenotrophomonas > Stenotrophomonas sp. KH_029. Next base: position 2,225,555 of record NZ_CM174498.1, read on the forward strand.
GCCCGCCGCCGGCATGAGGCGCCGGCCGCATCACAGTTTCATGTTCAGGCCAACGAAGACCGCACGGCCGGCGGCCGGCGAGAACATCGGCTGCGCCTGTTCCCAGAAGAAGCTGTCGTACCACGCGTAGGCGTACTGGCGGCCGGTGGCGTTCTTGACCTGCAGGTCCACGCTCCAGGCCGGGGTGATCTGGTAGCGGGCGCTCAGGTCGAGCACGGCGAAACCGCCGTACTTGCCGGCCACGTTGCGTTCCTCCAGGTAATAGTCGCCCTGCGCCCTGCCCTGCAGGCCCAGCTGCAGCGACGGCGTGGCCTGGTAATCCACGCCCAGGGTGCTGATATGGCGCGGCACGGCGGCCACCTCGCGGCCCTGCAGCGACAGCGCGCCGTCGCGGCCATCGCGCGCGATCTTCGCTTCCTGGTAGGCGTGGGAGGCCCATAGCGTCCACTTGTCGCCCAGCTGCGCGTTGAACTGCGCATCCACGCCGCGGCGGCGGGTCTTGCCCAGGGTCACCGTGGTGCCGGTGGCCGGCATGTTGGACACCTCGTTCTCCGCGTCCTGCTGCCACACCGCCAGGCGCGCCTGGCTGCCGGGCAGCGGGCTGAACTTCAGACCCACTTCCATGCCGGTGTTGGTCGACGGCGGCATCGGTGCCTGGCCGGGAGTGAGGTAGGCCGGCGCGGTGGAGCCGGTCAGTACCTGGAAGGTGCGGCCCCAGTTGGCATACACATTGGTCTGCGCGCCCAGCGCATACACCACGCTGAGCTTGGGCTGGCCGATGCTGCCGTAGTCCTGCAGCGGCCCGGTGATGCCGCCAGGCAGGCGGGTGGTGCCGTCGAAGCGGTCCACGCGGTAGGCCGGCACGATCTTCAGCGCCGCGACCGGCTGGTAGATGGCCTGCACGTAGGCGCCCCAGTTGTCGACGCTGTGCCGGTCGTTGTTCTGCACGCGTGCCGGGGCGGCACTGAAATCGGTGGGGATGGCGTAGCTGAAACGCTCGCGGACATAGCCGTTGTCCTGCTGTTCGTAGTTGACCCCGCCTTCCACGGTGAGGCTGTCGCTGGCCTGCCAGGTCAACGTGGCGAGCATGCCGGCCTGGGTTTCATCCCACACCCGGCGCTGCCGCGGCGCGTTGCCGCCGGGCAGGTCGCTGAAGGTGACCTGGCGCTGGTCCTGGTAGCGGTTGTAGTACAGCCGGGTGCCCAGCAGCACGGTGTCGGCCAGCCGCAGGTCCAGGTGCGCGCCGAGCTGGCGCATGTCGCGGTCATCGCCATCGTTGGCGTTGCGCGCTTGGCTGCCGCGGCGGTCGGCGCGCAGTTCGCTGGCGGTCATGAAGCCGGGTTCATCGGCCTCATGATGGTAGGCGCGCGCGGTCAGGCCGATCCGCATGCCCTGCTCCAGGCTGCCGTAGAACCACTTGCCGCCCAGCGCATACTTGCGCGAGCGGTCGTGGTCGCGGTAGCCATCGGAGGCCTGGCTGCCGATGAAGTAGTTCTGCGCGAACCCGTCGCGCTCGCGGCCCACCGCCAGCTGCGCATCGCGGCTGTTGTAGCTGCCGTAGGACAGCCGGCCGTCGGTGTAGTTGCCGCCCTGGCGCGTGCCGAAATTGACGTTGCCGCCGATGTTGTGCAGGCCGTAGCGCGGGTCGTTGGTGCCCCGGACCACTTCGATGTAGCTGATCTCCAGCGGAAACAGCATGTCGATGAAACGCTGGTTGCCGCTGTTGACGTTGCTGGGAATGCCGTCGATCAACGTCTTGATCGCATTGAGGTAGCCCTCGCCGTTGAAGCCGCGGAAACTGAGCTTGCCCGACTCGGCGCCCTGGCGGGTCTCGGTAAGCTGGATGCCGGGCATCCTGCCCAGCAGTTCCCAGCTATGCGACACATTGCTGCCCTCGATCTGGTCGGCGCCGAGCACGTCCACCGAGGTAAGCACCTGGTGCGCGGTGAGCTGGCCCTCGCCGTGCTGGTGCACATCGACCTTGCCCAGGGTCAGGGCGGAGTCGGACGACTGGGCATGCGTATCGGGGGCAAGCAGGGTGGCGGCGATGGCCGCGGCCAGGGCATGGCTTTTCATGGAGGGCATTCAGTAGGTGCGGAAGGAGGAGCGACCGGGAGGGCGGTCAGCGGTCCGGATCGAACGCCGGCGCGGTGCCGTAGTCGCGCTGGTGGAACGGCCGGTCGGTGAACAGATAGCCGTAGTAGTAGTGGCGCAGTCGGGCGTGGTAGCGGCCGATCCGCTGCTGGTAGTCCAGGTGGGCCTGCATGTCGGTACCGGCCAGGCGCGTCAGCGCGACCTGCAGGCCCACCGGCGGCAATACCCGGCCCACGGTCGCCGCCGCCGCGCTGCGGCGCTGGATACCGTGGCGGTAGGCCGCGGCCAGCAGCGCCACGGCGTCGTCGCCGTTCTGGTGGAAGGCCAGGTACCACTTGTAGTGGAACCCGTCGCCCAGCGGCGCTGAATCGCGCCATTGCGGATAGCGGGCGTAGAAGCGCCGCATCGTGTCCTCGCGCGGGATATCCCAGGCATGGTTTACCGCCTCGCGCTGGGCGCGGGCGATCGCCGCGCCCTGCTCCACCGGGATGGCGCGTTCGATAGCGACGTTGGCCAGAGCCGGGGCGACCAGCGCGATCACCACCCACAGCGAGGCCAGCGTGGCCGCGTTGACCCCGGAGTTCCAGCCGCGCCAGGCCACCAGCAGGCACAACGCCACCCAGAACAGCAGGTAGGCCGCGGCGAGCGCCAGCACGCCAGCCAGCGGCAGCAACGGCACGCCCTGCAGCAGCGCCACCGCCGTGAACGGTACGCCCACGCACAGCCACAGCGCCGCCGCGCGCACCGCCACCCGGCGCAGGTACAGCCGTCCTACATGCAGCGGCAGGCTGCGCAGCATGCGCTCGCGGCCGGACTCGGTTTCCGCCGAGCGCAGGTCATGCAGCAGCGCGATCACGAACAACGGCAACAGGAAGGTCAACAGGAACGCGAAGTCGAAGCGCCCGGCCAGGGCCAGCTCGGGATTGAAGCTGTCGCCGTCGTGGATCTGCGCCTCCAGCCCGAGGGCGCGCACGCGCAGCATGAAGGGCGCCACATCGCGCATGCCCACCGCGGCGAAGGCCAACGGCGACGGCGGATTCCAGGTGGGATGGAAGCTGTAGTAGGCCGCCCCCCCGGCATCGGTGGCATCGCCATGGGCGGCGGTCACCGCGGCCATGTCCTCGGCCTGTACCGCGGCGATGGCGGCGATGGCCTGGCGCTGGCTGTCGATGCGCTGCAGCCCCGACACCAGGCTGGCGATGGCCAGCAGCGCCAGCAGTACCAGACCGGCGACGGCGGCTCGGGAACGCAGCAGCAGGCGCAGTTCGTACGACCAGCGGTTCATCGCGACACCCCCAGCCGGCGCGTGGCCCAGCCCAGCCCCAGCCCGGCGGCCAGCAGCCAGCCCAGCAGGATCGCCAGTGCCGGCAGCAGCGCCTGCAGCACCGCCGCGCTGGGCCGTGGCGTATACGCAAACGCGGGAATCTGCTGCCACTGCGCCCGGTCCACGCGCTTGCGCTGGTCGGCGCCGGCGTCCTTGGCGGTGTCGTCGGCATAGCTCACGCCGTCGGCCTGCATCTGGTTGAGCTGCTGCACGATGCGGTAGCGGTGCTGTTCGGCCTGGTCCAGGAAGCGGAGGTGCGCCTGCAGGTCGGTGGCCGCCGCGGCCATCGACAGCTGGCGGATGGCCACCACCGGACTGAGCAGCGCAAATCCGGCCACCAGCGCGTTCTGCCGGTACTGGATGTCCGCGCTGCGCGCGGCGTAGCGATTGAACAGGGTCGAGGTCAGGCGCTCGCCTTCCAGCGCCAGCAGCCCCTTGTAGTTGACCGGCAGGTCCTCCACCCGGGTGACCCCGTACTGGTCCAGCACGCGCTGGCGGAAGCTGGCGAAGTACGGGTCGGCCGGATCATGGCTGTCGCCCAGGGCGCGCAGATCGCGGGCGATGCCCACTTCAGTGTGCAGGCGGTCCGGTAGCGGGAAGGCCGCATAGGCCAGGTCCGGGGCCACCCGCGGCACCAGCAGGGCCATCAGCGCCCAGCCGCCGATCAACGCCAACAACGCATCGCGTCGCCGCGGCAACAGCGCCGACACGCCGGCGATCAGCGTGCACCACACCGCCAAGTACAGCGCATAGCCTGCCATCACCGCCGCGGCAACCGGCATCGCGCCCGGAGTGATCGCGGCCAGCCAGGCCAGCCCGACCACCGCCGGCAGCAGGAAAATGCCGGCGATCACCCACAGCGCGGCCAGCTTGCCGGCCACGATGGCGCCGCCGCTGGCGCCCTGCAACAGCAGCTGGCGCAGTGTGCCACGCTCGCGCTCCTGGGCCAGCAGGCCATGCCCCAGGAACACCAGCACCAGCGGCGCCAGCACCTGCAGGACGAAGGCCGGGGTGAGCTGGCCGAAGCGGACCAGGATCGAACTCTGCATCACATCGCCGAAGTTGGCCGTGTTCTGCCGGTGGCCTTCCAGGAACATGCTGCTGCCGGTGAACGGATCCACGCCCGGATCGAACGCGGCCAGCGCGGCCGGCAGCCGGTAGACGAAGTGGCCGTAGTGGACCACCCGGTGCGGATGCCGGTCCGGCTGCGCCTGGAAGGCGGCCTGGGCCTGGGCCTGGTGCTGCGCGCGCTGCTGCGCGGCCGCGCCCATGTGGTGCAGCGAGACCACGGTCGCGGTGAGGGTCAGCAGCGCCATCAGCACGATCCCGGCCAGCGCCGTGCGGTGCCGCAGCAGCGCACGCAGTTCATTGCCCATCACCGAAAGCACGGCACTCATGCGCGGCGGTCCCGCCCGATGAAATGGGCATGCAGGGTCGCCAGGTCGATTCCGTTGCGGTCGCTCTCATGCACGATGCGGCCCTGCTCCAGCACCCCGATCCGGTCGGCGATGTCGACCGCGCCGAGCAGGTCGTGGGTCACCATCAGCACGGCGGTGCCGCGTGCCCGGACCGGCGCCAGCAAGGCATGGAAATCGGCGCTGGCGCCCGGGTCCAGGCCCGAGGTGGGTTCATCGAGCAGCAGCAACGGCACCTGCCGCATCAAGGCGATCGCAATGGCCACCTTCTGCCGCATGCCCTTGGAAAAACCGGCCAGGCGCTGATGCCAGGCCGACTCCTGCAGCCCGGCATCGCCCAGTGCCGCCGCGATGGCCGCATTCGTCTGCCGGCGCCCGCTCAGGCCGAGCAGGTAGTCCACGTTCTCCACGGCGCTGAGGTGTTCGTAGAGCGCCACGTTTTCCGGCAGGTAGGCCAGCTGCGCGCGGGCGCGCCCGGGATCCGACCACGGCGTGACGCCGGCCACGCGCACGCTGCCGGCACTGGGCTGGAGGAAACCCAGCAGCACCGACAGCAGGGTCGACTTGCCCGCGCCGTTGCCGCCGAGCAGCGCGTAGATGCTGCCCTGCTCGAGGGTCAGGTCAAGGTCGGAAAGTACGGTCTTGCCCGGGAAGCTGACCGACAGGCGCTGGATTTGCACGACAGGAGCAGGGGAAGGCACGTAGGCGGACACGGTGACATCGGGGACTACAGCCTAACATGTGATGTTATTACATTCCATTTCAACGACGCCAATCCAGCATGGTGAGCCGTGACCAACTGCAGAGTCTGGCCACCGCCCCGCTGCGGGCGATGCCGAACACGTCAGTCACCGACCTCCTCGACACGCCGCCCCATCACACGTCATGCGCCCGGCAGCAGGCGTTGGCGTCCGCCGCCAGCCCGGTTCGGTAGTATGTCCGGACTGCCCGCCGCCAAGTTGTGCAATATCGACCTCGCGGCGGCAATGCCACCGGCAGCGCCAAAACACCAATCCAACAAGGAAGAACACGATGTGCAGGATGCATTTCATCGCCGTATTGCTCGGCTGCTGCCTGTTCGCTGCAGCGGCCCACGCAGACGAAGATCCCGAGGCCGCCACGCTTTGCGAGCAGGTCGAGCCGCTGATGGCTGCCGACGATTACCCGGCACTGGACGCCATAGCCAAACGCTTCCGCAAGGGTGAGCTCACCGGCAGCGGCGAGTCCCTGCTGGGCCATTTCTACATGTGCATGTCGCGCCGGATCGGCACCGAGCCGCAGCCCCCGCAGCACTGGGAACAATGGACTGCATGGGCTGGGCGCTGGGTCGCGCAGGCGCCGCGCTCCCCTACCGCCCAGTTGATGATGGCGCGCGTTCCGCTCAACCGTGGCTGGAGCTACCGTGGCGGCGATGTAGCCAGCAAGGTGCCAGCGGAGAACTGGGCGCCGTTCCGGCACTACACCGCCGAGGCGGCCACCTATTTGCACGCACACAAGGCAACCGCCCGGCGCGATCCGTTCTGGTATGAAATGGCAGTGTTGATCGGGCTGCGACAGGAGGCCGATGCGGCCGACTTCATGGCCATCGCCGATGAAGGCCTGCGCGCCCATCCCGGCTATGACCGGATCCCCTTCATCGCCATGCACTACTACACCCCCAGCTGGGGCGGCGATGGGGAGAAAATGGAAGCCTTCGCGCGGCACGCGCTCGAGCGCACGCCCAAAGCCTATCGGCCATCGCGGTATGCACGGTTGTACTGGGCAGCCACTTCCGGCTACCAGGGCAACGAGCTGTTCCAGGCGTCGCAGGCCGAGTGGCCGCTGATGCGTCGTGGCTGGCAGGACATCCTGAAGCGCCACCCCACGCCCTGGAACCTCGCGGCAGCCGTGCGTTATGCCTGCCAGGCCGGCGACAAGCCGCAGCTGGATACGTGGTACGCAATGCTGTTTGCGGACTTCCCCTTGCCGATCCCCACCATGTCCGAAGCGCGGTTCGCCGAGGACTGCACCCAGCGCGGGCGCGACGGCTGAGCCGGCCATGCACGGCGAACCTGACCGGCAGCACAAGGCCGGCAGTCCACCGGGCATGGCGTGGCCCTTCCGGTCGCGACGCCTGCTGATATAGTCGGCCAGTCACGACGGGCGCCCCGCCCGTCCGGTAATCACAGGGAGTTGGCCATGGGTCTGGTACAGGCGGTGAAGGGTGCAGTCGGCGGCGTGTTGGCTGACCAGTGGAAGGACTTCTACACCGTGCCGGCCGGGCTGCCGTCCACCGCGGCGCTGTTTGCGGCGGTGCCGCGCGGCACCAATGCCGGGCGTGGTTCCAATACCGCCGGCTCGTCGAACATCATCAGCAACGGCTCCAAAATCGTGGTGCCCGAAGGCTACGGCCTGCTGCTGTTCCAGGACGGGGCGATCACCGGTTTCGTCGCCGAACCCGGCGGCTACGAGTGGCGCTCGGACGACCTGAACTCGCAGTCGATCTTCGCCGGCGACGGCCTGGTCACCCCGCTGATCAAGCAGAGCTGGGAACGCTTCAAGTTCGGCGGCCAGCCGGGCGGCCAGCAGGCGGCCTTCTTCGTCTCGTTGAAGGAACTGCCCGACAACCGCTTCGGCACCCAGTCGGAAATCTACTGGGACGACGGCTTCCTGGGCACCCAGGTCGGCGCGGTCACGCGCGGCTCGTACACGCTGAAGATCGTCGACCCGATCCTGTTCGTGAAGAATTTCGTGCCGGCCAGCTACCTGCAGCCGGGCCAGGTGTTCGACTTCACCGACCTGGACAACGCCGCGGCCAGCCAGCTGTTCAATGAAGTGGTCGGTTCGCTGGCGCCGGCCTTCAGCCTGTATACCAACGACCCGGGCAAGGGCAACCGCATCACCAAGCTGCAGCAGGATTCGCTGGGCTTTGCGCAGAGCCTGTCGGCAGCGGTTGAACAGGGCTACCAGTGGAAGTCCGACCGCGGCCTGGCCATCGTCAAGACCGCGATCGTGTCGATCGAGTACGACGCCAACACCCGCGAACTGCTCAAGACCGTGCAGCGCGCCGATGCGCTGTCCGGCGCACGCGGCAATTCCAACCTGCAGGCCAGCGTGGCCCAGGGCATCCAGTCGGCCGGCGAGAACGGCGGCGCGGCCGGCCTGGTCGGGGTCGGCATGGCCTCGGGCATGTTCGGCGCCGGCAACCTGCAGCAGCCGGTGGCGCCGGCCACGCCGGCCGCCGACGATCCGGTGGCCAAGCTGAAGAAGGCCAAGGAAATGCTCGACCTGGGCCTGATCACCCAGGACGACTACGATGCCCTCAAGGCCAAGGCACTGGGCCTGTAAGACGCAGGAAGCGCACGCATATGTCCAATCCAGGAACCACCCCGCCGCCGCTGCCCCCCGGGGCGGCGCCACCGCCGTTGCCGGCCACGCCACTGACCGGCCCCGGTTCGCCGCGCGATGTACCGCCGGTGCCGGGCAGCTTTCCGCTCGACCCGGCCACCCTGCCCGAGGCGATCCGTGACGAAGTGCTGGCACCGGACCCGGTGGCCATCGACACCGGCGCGGCCGAACTGCGCGACGGCCTCAACCGCTGCCCCAAGTGCGGCGCCACCGATATCCGGCTCAAGCTGGGCAGCGATGTGCTGGTCTGCCAGTACTGCCGCAACGAATGGCACGGCGACCGGGTCGAAGAAGCGTTCGGGCTGGGCGAAGGCATCGACCAGCTGCGTGGCACCGTCATCGCCTCCGGCGCGCGCGACATCCAGGCCGACACCGCCAGCCTGATGAGTTTCAAGTGCACCGGCTGCGGCGCCGAGGTGACCATCAACACCGAGAGCAGCATGACCGCGCGCTGCCACTGGTGCCGCCATGTGTTCGGGGTCAACGAACAGGTGGCCAACGGCGCGGTGCCCGACGCGGTGCTGCCGTTCCATATCGGCAAGAACGATGCGGTCGCCCGCATCCGCCAGTTCGTCGACAAGCGCCGGCTGTTTGCGTTGAAGGCGTTCAAACAGGAGTTCAGCCCGGAAAACGTCATCGGCGTGTACCTGCCCTACATGATCGTCGACGGCAACGTCAGCGCCAGCGTGTCCGGCAAGGGCGAGATCGAGACCCGCGAGTACACCCGCGGCACCGGCGACAAGAAGGAAACCTATTACGACGCGGACATCTACCAGGTCGAGCGCCAGGTGGACTTCACCGTGGACGACCTGCCGCTGGAGTCCTCCTCCGAGCGCGGCAACCTGGACACCCGCGCCAACACCAACAACATCATCAACACCATCCTGCCGTTCGATACCAAGAACGCGCTGAAGTGGAATGCCTCCTTCCTCAACGGCTTCAGCACCGAGAAGCGCAACGTGGACGTAGAACAGCTGCAGCCACGGCTGGAAGACCAGCTGCTGTCCATCGCCCGTGCCCAGGTGGAAGGCTCGGTCCGCCGCTACGACCGCGGCGTGCGCTGGGAACGCGAACGGCTGGAGGTACATGGCACCCGTTGGGTGTCGATGTACCTGCCGGTCTGGCTGTATTCCTACCACCAGCCCGGCCGCAACGGCGGCATGCTGCACTACATCGCGGTCAATGGCCGCACCGGCGAAACCATGGGCAGCGTGCCGGTACAGCAGTGGAAACTGCTGCTGGCCGCGCTGACCACCGGCACCGTCATCGAAGCCCTGGTGCTTCTCTTCCTGGTAGCCATGTGATGAGCGATGAAAGTGGACTCTGGTTGCTGGCCGCCGGCCCGGCCGGCGCAACCGCCCTGTACTGGGCGCTATACCGTTACTACCGCAACACCGACAAGTCGCACGCCTTCGAACACGAAACCGAGGTGCAGGCCCAGCCGGTAACCGGCTCGGACCGCAAGGTGGACACCATCAGCGGCACCCAGGCCAAGCGCATTGGCGGCGACAACGTCTATGCGTACCGCGCCAGGGTGTCGCGCGACAGCAGTTGAGATCAACGCGGCTGATGGCAACGCAGGCCGCTTCAACAGCGGCCTGCGTCGTCGGTCGCTGCACTTACGGATCAGGGCGATCGATGCCGTAGGGCTTGCAGTTCGCCGGAGCCCAGTCCTGTAGCGTAGTGAAAGCATTGCATGACCAGCCCTCCGTGGTCGAGTACCACAGCTGGGCCTCGCCGTGCCGCGAACTGCAACTCAATTTCGCCACCGGATTCTCCGGCCACACCACGATGTCCATGAACGGGCACAGCTCGGTTGGGTGGTGAAGGCCGATGTCTGCCGGGGTGATCGACGAGGGCAGCGGTCCTTCAATCAGCAACGACTCCACGCCCACCTTGCCGCCGGTTATTTCAGCGACCATCGCGGTAAGACGAGCGCGGGCTACGTAGTCCTGGTATTTCGGCAGCGCAATGGCAGCCAGGATGGCGATGATCGCCACCACGATCATCAGCTCCACCAAGGTGAAGCCGCGGGCGCGCGCAGGCTGGCGCCACGCGCGGGGCATGGTTGGTCTGTTCATGTTCACTCGTTCCTGATCGGCACCGAAGCGCGGTTGGCTTCGGGGCGACAGGAAACCACCGCGCCGCGCCGGGCACCATGCAAGAACTGGTAAAACGTGCGATTTCAGGCGTTTTTGCGAGTTGTTGCAGCCCTGCCCCGATGGATGTCAGGTAGTGGCGACGTACAGCGGCCCGTCCCAGCCATCCAGGTACTTGGGCAGGTCGTCAACGGCATCCAGGACGCGGTCCCGGTAGAACAGATGCATCTGCGGCGTCAGCGCCGGATCCAGCTGCCCGCCGCCGGCACGGGCAAGCATGGCGCTGGGTACCACCCGCATGCCCAGCCGGTTGGTGCCGAACACCACCTCCCCGCAGACGGTGCAGAAGGTCTTGGACAGCTGCTTGTGCGGATGCTGGAACACCGCGCCCTCCCCTGCCGTGAGGCGCACCGCATCGGCATCCCAGGCAGTGGCAGACAGCAGCGAGGTGCCGTAGAAATCGCGGCAGGTGGCGCAATGACAGTACGCACGGGCGGCCGGGCGGCCCTGCAGTTCAACGCGGACCGCACCACACAGGCAGTGGGCTTCAACGGACATGCGATTCCAGCCACGGCAACAGAAGCTGCGCAGTCTACTGATGCGGCACGCCACGTGTCGAATGTACGCAGGCGCATGCAAGGCCGTACATGACGGCCATGGCGACGATGGCTATGCTTGGCCGATACGTCAGCCGAGAATCACGCGATGCGCACCCTGTATCCCCCCATCGCCCCGTACCGCCAGCACATGGTGGCCGCCGATGCACTGCACACGTTGCACGTGGAGGAATGCGGGCGGCCGGACGGCATCCCGGTGGTGTTCCTGCACGGCGGCCCCGGCGCCGGCGCCTCGCCCACCCACCGCCGCTTCTTCGACCCGGCGCGTTACCGCATCGTGCTGATCGACCAGCGTGGCAGCGGCCGCTCCACCCCGTTCGGCGAGCTGCGCGACAACACCACCGCGCACCTGGTCGGCGACATCGAGACCGTGCGCGTCAGCCTGGGCATCGACCGCTGGCTGGTGTTCGGCGGCTCCTGGGGCTCGACCCTGGCGCTGGCCTACGCGCAGGCCCATCCCGAGCGCGCCACCGGGCTGATCCTGCGCGGGGTCTACCTGGGTCGGGCTGAAGAAAACCGCTGGTTCAACGAGGCCGACGGCGGCGCACGCTGGTTGTTCCCGGAACGCTGGACGCGCTACGCCGCGCATATCCCGGCCGACGAGCATGGCAGCCTGATCGAGGCGTACTGGCGGCGCCTGGATGGGCCGGACCAGGCCGCCCGCATCGCCGCCGCACAGGCGTGGCTGGGTTGGGAAGACCACGCGGCCACGCTGGTGCACGACGTGGATGCGGTCTCCAGCGCCGACCCGCTCGACACCCTGGCCAAGGCACGGATCGAGGCGCACTACTTCCGCCACCACGCCTTCCTCGAACACGGCCAACTGCTGCGCGACATCGACCGCATCCGCCACCTGCCGGCGGTGATCGTGCAGGGCCGCTACGACATCATCTGCCCGCCGCGCAGCGCCTGGGACCTGGCCTGCGCCTGGCCGGAGGCACGGCTGGAGATGGTGGTGGCCGGCCACAGCGCCACCGAGCCGGCCACCGCCGATGCACTGGTGCGCGCCACCGATGCGTTTGCCGATCGTGGCGGGGCGTGACCGCAACCGCTGCCAAACGCAGCGTGCCGATGCCCAACGGGCGCACGCCGGTAGTGTCGCTTCGGTTCAGTCGCTGACCGACGCCACCTCCACCACCGGCGCATGGGCACGGCCCTGCGCCAGCAACGCACGGGCCCGCGCGGCCTGCACATAGTCGATCAGCAGCGCCAGCAGGTCCGGTGGCCGCACCGTCTTGTTGTCCTCGCACAACTGCACCGTCTGCAGGGTCAGCAGGCGCCGGCGTACATTCAATTTCGCCGCCGGCACGCCCAGGCCGGCACCGCGCAGCAAGGGCAACGGCGCCTGATCGGTCAGCGCCAGCATTACCGTGACCCCACGGCCCACCTGCACACCGACGTCGGCGATATGCGCGATCGGCAACGGCGCCTGCAGGTTGGCGAACTCGAACGCATCCAGGGTCAGCCGCAGGGCCGGGCGGCGCGCGCGCAGCAGGAAGCCCAGCGCGAACCATCCGATCAGCGCGGCCGCCGCAACCATCAGCCCACCCACGCCGAGCAGTACGGCGGCATTGCGCTGCGCCGCGCCAGGCCCGAACCACAGCACCCCGCCGGTCCACAGCGCCGCCGCCAGCAACCCTGCGGCCACCGCCATCAGCAGGCCACCGCGCAGGCGCGCGCCCTCATGCAGCACCCGCTCCCCGCTGACCGCAGCGGCCTGGGTCTGCAGCGCCTGGGTGTAGGCGGCATGCTCGGCGGCGGCGTAGTCCAGTAGCTGGCCGCCCAGTTGCGCGCGCAACGGCGCCGGTTCGGTCAGCCAGGTATCGAGCATGGCGCTGCTGGCGGCGGCCAGCACCGGGCGGGTGCCGTTGGCCACCGCCTGCGCCGGGGCAACCTGCAACGCACGCAGGCGCTCGCCGGTGGACGGGTGGGTATCGGTGGGGTGCGGAAGCTGCAGCGCCATCGCCTCCTCGGGCATGCTCAACGTGCACTGCTGCAGCTGGTCCAACAGCCACCCGGGCAGGTCGTCGCCGGCCAACGACGGCGCATCGCCGTTGAACTGCCGGGCCAGCGCCGCGTCCAGGTGCGGGTCGATCGCCGAAATGCGTACCAGCGCCGAGGCCGCCGCGGCGTTGCCGGCCAGGCCGGCGCCGGCGGCATCGGCCAGCAGTTCGCGCTCGCGGCTCCAGTGGTTCACCGCGTGGTCGAAGCGTTCGATGAAATGGCTGCCCAGCAGCAGCGACGGCTGCATCAGCCACTGTTGGGTGCTGTCGCTGTCCTGCATCGCCTGCGCCAGCTCGCCCAGGCTGCGGCTGGCACCATCGTAGATGGGCAGGAAGCGCACGCTGTACTCGGTGTCCTGGCCGACGAAATGGGCCAGCTCGTGGCCCACCACCGCGGCGATCTCATCGCGGCTCAACAGCCCCAGGTACAGCAACGGCACATGCAGGGTGCGCCCCTGCAGCACGCGCCCTTCCGGCTGCAGGGCGACCTCGCTGGAGGTGACATAGAAGCCGGCGGTCAGGCTGGCCACGATATGGTCCGGCGGCAGCGCGCCCAGGCGCTGGGCCAGCCCGTTCACCATCTGCCACAGCGCCGGCGCCTGCGCGGCGCTCAGCGCCTGGCCCAGCAGCACCACCGGGCTGGGCTGGAACAGCGCCAGCATGGCGCCCAGCCGTGCCAGCAGGCGGATCATCGCGTACAGGCAGTACCCAGCCACCACGATCAGCGCCAGCATCAGCTTGACCTCGCCGTTGGACATCCGCCCGGCATGCCAGACCGCCAGGCCTTCATAGCCCAGCACCGCCACGAACACGGCCATCATCGCCAGCGCATGCCCGACCAGCACGAACGGCAACCCGCGGCTGCCGCGCGAGAACGTCCGCAGCAGGGCTTCGCGCGACTGCATCGCGCGCATGCCCGCCCACTGCATCGCCGCCAACGCCGCCGCGCCGATCAGCGCGGCCAGCAGCGCCACGCCGACGACCGTCCAGGCCAGGGCATGCTGCACGTTGTTGATGCGCAGGGCGGCGGGCAGCTCACGCCGCAACGCCGCGGCGCGCCAGTCCTGGCCGCGTTCCTGCAGCAGGCCCATGGCCTGATCGGCCTGGAAGTTCTGCAACTGCGCCAGCGTGCTGCCGGCCCGGTGCAGTTCCCATCCGCCCAGTGCGGCCAGCAACAACGGCAGCACCACCAGCAGGCCAATCAACTTGAGTATCTTCAATGGCGTTCCAGGCAAGTCGGGCGCCGCCCCACCCCGGCGGCGTGTGCCGACGCGTCGGTGGCATGGGATGGCGCAATGGAGGGTTGCACGGCAGGTTGCCCTGCATGGCGGCGCTACTGTAAGCCAGCGGCGTGGGCCGATGCCATGATATCCGTACGAAAACGCAGGTACTGCGCCGACATCACCAGGCGCGCGAACGCATCTGCCCGGGTGGACGGCCGGTGCAGCGCTTGAACATGGCGATGAACGCGCTCTCCTGCGCATAGCCCAGCGCGTCGGACACACGGCCGACCGGCATCCCTTCGGCCAGCATGCGGCTGCCGGCCAGCAGCCGCAGCTGCTGGCACCAGGCGCCCAGCGCCATGCCGGTCTGCGCCTGGAACAGGCGGCTGGCGCTGCGCAGGCCCAGCCCGAAGCGGGCGGTCAGCGCAGCCAGGTCACGGCTCAGGCGTGGATCGGCCAGCAGGCAGCCGGCGATGCGCTGCAGCCGCGGGTCCTGCGGCATGGTCAGTTGCAACGGTTGCTCCGGCGCCAGCAGCAAGGTATCCACCAGTACCCGCAGCACGCGTGCCTGCGCGCCCGACAGCCTGTCTTCCAGTGGCCAGTCGGCAATGCAGACAATCAGTTCACGCAGCAGCGGGGACACCGCGACGATACGCGGGGTAGCCGGCAGGCCCCGCGCGCGGCGCGCATCGAAGTACAGGCTGCGGTAGGCGAACGGCTTGCCGGCCTGCGCGCGGTGCGGCAGGCCGGGCGGTATCCAGGCGGCCAGGGTCGGCGGCAGCAGGTACTGGGTGTGGCCGATGCTGATCTGCAACACCCCGCTGACCGCGTACAGCAGCTGCGCACGCCGGTGCTGGTGCACGCCCGAATCATGCGGCGCCGGTGCATCGATGACAAAGCCCACCACCGGCGCGGACAGGCTGTCCGGATCGGGGGTGTGACGGGGATCAAAGCGTGGCATCGCCGATGACTCCATTCAATGGTTTTGGTCACTCTATCGATAACGGTCACCGGCGCGCCAGCGCCACGCTGGGCACCCTCCTGATGGCGACCTCGATGAACCCGCCTTCCACCCGCCTGGCCACGCCACCGCTGCTGTTGCTGGTGCTGCTGATCGCCTTCCCGCAGCTGAGCGAAACGCTCTATGCGCCGGTATTGCCGCATATCGCCAGCGCATTCGGGGTTGATGCCGCCACCGCGCAACGCACCATGAGCCTCTATTTCCTCGCCTTTGCCGTAGGCGTGGTGGTGTGGGGGCGCGTTGCCGACCGCCTGGGCCGACGGCCGGCGATGCTGGCCGGGCTGGCCTGCTATGCCATCGGCGCGATGGCGGCACTGCTGGCACCGGCGTTTGACGTGCTGCTGGCCGCGCGCGTGCTATTGGCTTTCGGTGCCAGTGCCGGCTCGGTGGTGGTACAGACCATGCTGCGCGACCGCTTCGATGGCGCGCGCTTGGCCGCGGTGTTCTCCGTCATTGGCGCGACCTTGTCGCTGTCGCCGGCGTTGGGGCCGCCACTGGGTGCGTTGCTGGCGCTGCGCTTCGGTCACATCGGCGCGTTCTGCCTGTTGGCCGTGATCGGCATCGGCCTGACCGCGGCCACCTGGCGCTGGCTGCCCGAAACGCGGCCGGACACCACCCGACAGGCGCCGCTATGGCAGGTGGCGCGACAGGTGGCGGCCGACCACCGGGTCTGGGTAGCGGCATGCCAGGTAGCCGGCTTCAACCTGCTGCTGTTCGGCTACTACACGCTGGCCCCGTTCACCCTGCAGCAGCTGGGCTGGCCTACCTGGGTCTTCGGCCTGACCGGTATCGGCATCGCGCTGGGCAGCATCGCCGGCGCCTGGCTCAACCGGCGGCTGCTGCGCAGGTACCGCCCTGCCCAACTGGTGCACGCCGCAGTGGTGTGCAGCGTGCTGGCCGCAGGGCTGCAGGTGGGCTGGCTGGCTGTCGCCAACGGCAATCCCCGCGTGGCCCTGGCCGGGCTGATGCTGTGCCAGCTGCTGCTGATGCTGGCCTATGGCTGCGCCATCCCCAACCTGCTGGCAACCGCGCTGGATGCCCATGCCAAGGTGCGCGGCACGGCGGCGGCATGGTTCGGCCTGGGCTACTACCTGATGCTGGCTGCCGGGCTGGGCGTGGTCGGGCTGCTGCATCGTGCCGATCTGCTGTACCAGCCGCTGGCGATGCTGGTGGTGACCCTGTTGCTGCTGCCGACGTTGTTGCTGCGGTCCAGAGCATAGCCCTGGGCAGGGTTGGCGGCGCGCTGGATCACTGCGCCCAGCCCTTGGGCCAGCTGGAGAATGGCAATGCCACCTCGATGGCCCTGGCTAGTGCCAGCGCCACATGCTCCTGCCATGGGCGCGCCACGATCTGCACGCCGATGGGCAGGCCGTCGGCACTGCTGCCGGCGCGGATCACCACGCACGGCCAGCCGGTCAGGCTGTAAGGCAGGGTGTGGCCAAACAGATCGGCACGGTGTTCGCCCCGACGTGGCGCCGGGCCGGCGTCGACCGGGCACAGGATGGCGTCGTAGTCGCCGAAGAACGCCAGCATGGCGGTGCGGTAGTGGTCCCAATCGGCGAACAGCTGCACCGCGTCGGCACCGCTGCCCTGTGCCAGGGTCCAATAGCGCTCGGTAAGCACGCGCGACTGCGCCAGTGCCGCCGGGAACGCCGCCTGCAGCTGCACGCCGGCCGCAGCCAGGATCCTGGTGGCGGCCTGCAGCGCGGCGCGGGTGTCCGCATCCACCGCCACGATATCGCCCTGGTCGTACCAGGCCAGTTTCAGGCCACGCACCGCAACGTCGTCGAACGCCGGCGACGGCATCGGAATGACCGCCGCATCGCGCTGGTCGGGGCCGGCGATCACCCGGTGCACCACCGCAAGATCCTCGACATGCCGCGCCATCGGGCCCACCTGGCTGCGCGGGTCGCTGAGGCCGCCGGGATGGTCGAACACCCCGCTGCTGGGCACGCGCCCGCTGGTGGGCTTGAGCGTGCAGATGCCGCAGAAATGCGCGGGAACCCGCAGGCTGCCGCCCGAATCGCTGCCCAGCCCGATGGGCGAGAACCCTGCGGCGATCGCCGCCGCCTCGCCGCCACTGCTTCCCCCCGGCCCGCAGCCGCGATCGTGCGGATTGAGGGTGGCGCCATACAGTGCGTTGTCGGTCACGCCCCCACCCCCGCCGGCCGGGCAGTTGCTCCTGCCCAGCAGGATCGCACCGGCCTGCTTCATCCTTGCCACCACCACCGCATCCTGTGTGGGGATATGCCCTGCCCGCTCCACCAACCCTGCCGCCGACACCACACCGACCGTGTCGATGACGTCCTTGACCGTGAACGGCACGCCATGCAGCGGCCCGCAGCACTCGCCACGTGCGATCCGCAGATCGGCCTGCCGCGCCGCTACCAGCGCCTCCTCGGCACAGACCTGGACCAGCGCGTTCAGGGCGGGATTGACCGCCTCGATGCGCGCCAGGCAGGCCGACACCAGCGCAGTGGAGGTCAGCGTGCGCTGCTGGATCATGGCCGCCAGTTGCACGGCCGAGTGCCGGGTCCAATCCATCAATGCGGGCATGCAGGCGGCTCCTGGGGCGACGGCGTTCGGGAACGCGGTTGGCGGCGAAGGTAGCATGCGTGCCCCCTTGCCCGGCGCACGCCACGCCAGGCGTTGCTACGGAATGCATGAATGCCGGGCGGTGCCTGGGGCTGGCCCGGGTCGCTGCCACGATGACAGTATTGTCGCCATCGCCCGCCCGGTAGCGTGGCCGACATGGCGCAGCTGCCGACTGCACCAACGACAAGGGCGCCCGCAGGCGCCCTTGTCCAGTCATCAACTACCCGCAGCACTTACCAGCTGTAACGCACGCCGATTTGCCCGCTGACATTGCGGTAGCCGTCTTGCCCACGCTGCACGCCCAGGTCGCCCCAGCCGGTCCAGCGCTTGCCCAGCTGCACCTGTGCGCCGCCCTTCAGTTCGACGCGGCTGGCCGGGGTGTCGGCCTGCACGCGCGCGCCGTCGAAGCGCATCGCGTTGTCGCCGCCATCGCGCAGCCAGTTCATCGCTACGAACGGCTGCACCTTGTTGCCGGCGGCGGTGGTTTGCCCGTAGATGCGCACGCCCAGACGCGACGACAGACCTCCCACGTCGTCAGACTCAACCACGGTGCCATTCCGCTCGACCAGTCGGTCGCTGCGGTAGTCGCTGTAGCTCAGCTGCAGCTGCGGCTGGATGAACCAGGCCGAGCGGTCGCTTGCGCCCAGCGCGAAGGCGTAGCCGGTTTCTGCCGAGATGGTCGCGGTACGTGCGTCGTAACGCTCTTTCTGCAGGCCCTGCCCTTCGACGCTGTTCTGGTAGCGGCCGTACTGCAGCCAACCATCGACGTACGCACCGGTAGCCGCATCCGGGTTCTGCAACCAGGTGCCGTACAGGCCGATCGCCTGGCCACGGACCTTGCCCTTGGCGCTGTAGCCGGTGAGCGTGGAGGTGGCCTGGCTATTGGCCGAGCCGGTGCCCAGCATCACGCCGAGCTTGCCGCGGCTTTCCGCGCCCCAGCCGAACAGGTCGGTACCGACCTGTAGCGCATTGGTGTCGCTGCTGATCTCCAGCTGCTCGCCCACGGCGGCGTAGTCGGCCTGGCTGCGCGAGACACGCGCCCAGGCGCCGTTGTGCTCGCCGTTGAAGCCGGGCGCGCCGACGCGGTCGTGCAGGCCGTGCTGGAACATGCCAACTGCAGCCGACTGGTTGGCCAGGTAGGCGCCCGGCTCCGGGCGCAGCACCGGCACAACCGGCTTGCACTGCGGCAGGTCGGGGTCGATCACGCACTGGTCGGGCAGTTCGATGGTGCCGCCGCAACCGGGCAGGCTCGGATCGGCGTCGCAGGGGTTGGGGGCGGTGGCCAGCTCCGAACGCAGGTACCAGTCGCCGTCTGCCGGATCGGTCTTGCCGCCCTGGAACAGGAAATACTCGTACTGCCCGCCCACCGCGCGGCCGGCCAGATCGAAGCGGCCGTTGGAGGCGCCATCGACCTGGACCAGCTGGATGCCGTCCACGGTCTGCGCGCCGGCGCCGCCGATATTGTTGACCAGCACATGGGTCTGGCCGTGGCTGTCGCCGTGGATGACCAGGCGGTCGCTGGCCGAGGTGTCGTCGCCGAGCACGGTATTGAACAGCATCGTGCCACCGGCACCGGTGTAGTCGCCATTGACGGTGAGGGTGTTGAAGCGGCTGCCATCGCCCAGCAGGATGCGGCTGTCCGCGCCCAGGTTCAGCGTGGTCACGCTGGAATCGCCGGTCAGCTGCCAGGTGCTGCGGTTGTCCAGGGTCACCGCATCGGTGTTGACCATGCGGCCCAGCAGCGAGGCCTGCTGCAGGCTCACGTCGGCAGTGGCGCGGTCACCGTGCACCACGATGTCGCCGACCAGGTCCGAGCGGTCCACGTTCAGATTGACCAGGGAGGCATCGTGCACTTCCACTGCCACGCCGTTACCGCCGGTGGCGGTGCTGCCGTTGGCCAGGGTGATGTCGACGTTCTGCGGGGTAGCGACCGAGAACGCATTGACCAGGATCGCGCTGCCATCGCGGGAGCTGACGTGCGAACCATCCAGCACCAGCGAAGAATCCAGGAACTGCACCGCGCCGGTATAGCCGGAGGTCGCATTGATCGCGACACCATTTTCCAGACCGCTGATACGGCTGCCGTTGCTGACATGCGCGTTGGCGCCTTCCAGCCACAGGCCGGTGCTGAAGCCGCTCACATCCTTGTCAGTCGCAATGACTTCGGTATTGGAAAGGGTCACGGTGCTGTCGCGGCGCACGCGTACGCCGGCCCAGCTGCCGGTCACCCGGCTGTCGCGCAGGGTGACCGCAGCGGGATCAAAGGTGGCGGTGCTGGACAGAATAGCGCGATCGATGAACATGCCCTGCCCGGTGGTGCCTTCAATGCGGGTGGCGCTGATATCGGCCGAGCCGCTCTCGACCTGCATACCGTCACGGCTGGCCCGGATATCGCTGTTGCGCACCTCTGCATGGCCGAGCAGTACGTCGGCACCCAGGGTATAGGCACCGCCGGGTGCACTGGCCAGCAGGGTGACGCCATCCAGGTCGGCGGTGCCGCCGGCGCCCACGCGCAGCGCATAGGTGGCACTGGTAACGGTGCTGTCGCGCAGGGTGAGCTGCGAATCGGTATTGGAGACATCGATACCGGCATTGGTGCCGGTGGCGTTGATGTTCATATTTCGCACATCGGCCGTACTGCCGTCATACACCTGCAGGCCACCACGACCGATTGAGCCGCCGTTGAGCTGCGCCTGCGACCCACCCCAGATCGACATCGCCTGGAAGTGGCTGTCCACCGACTGCAGCGTGGAACCGCCATGGAGGTAGGCTTGGCGAAGGATGCCGCCGTTGGCATTGACCGTGGAGTTGGCGCCGGCATCGATATTGCGCACTTCGCCGGCCGCGTTGATGTTCAACTCGGCGCCGGTCAGGTACCAGTCCTCGATGGTGCCATGCTGATTGACGGTGCCGGTCTGGCCCGGGTTGAGGGTGGCGGCGTGGCCAAGCTGACCGACCGCGGTCAGGACCAGGGCGACGGTGGCGGCCAGTGCATTTCGGCGTGCGGTACGCGGGTCGCGGTGGGTGGGGTGAATCAACGACATGAACAATCCTCAGGGTATGCGCTGCCCAGCCCACGCCGTGGGCGCAGGGTCGGGTGCATCGATAGGCCGCCCGCAGGGCGGAGGGAGTGCCGATTTGCGCGTGCGCGCAGGCCGGGCCGGGGTCGATCCGAGGGGTCGAATCAGGGCGCCATGATGTCGGCCGGATGACGCGGTCGATATGCAATTTGTTGCAATAAGGTGCTGACCGTCACGTTTTGTCGACGGAGTTAACGAATTGTTTATTTTCCGGCACCAGCGGATTTGCCGCCGTGGGGCGAGAGATTGGTGTCGCCGGTATCCGACCGTGGGTCAACCTACCCTTGCGGGGGTCGATTCCCAGCAACGAAAGGGCCGGCTTGCGCCGGCCCCTGTTGCTGCGGTCGATCAACGCCCCGATCAGAAGCGCTGCTGGTACTTCATGTAGATCGAACGGCCGATATCGAAACCGCCGTAATACGGGAAGGCACTGCTGGGCTGCGAGAACAGGATGGGGCCCTGGTGGTTGAACAGGTTCTTGGCACCCACCGCGATGGTGGCGTCCCACGGTGCGGTCCAGCGTACCTGCAGGTCGTGGAAGGTGTTGCTGCCCACCTTGCGCACCGCCGCCCCCTCTCCGTTGGCTATGCGGTCCGGATCAGTGCATGGGCGGTTCGGCACGCAGGCTTCGCGAATGCCGGAGTAGTAGCGCAGCCCATAGTTGGCACCCCAGCTGCCCTTCTCCCAGTCCAGGCCGATATTGGAGCGAAGACGGAAGTAACCCGGGTCCCCGACCACGCCAATCATGATCTTCTCGCCGGCGTTGTTGACGCCCTCTTCGTCGAACTTGCTGGTATAGCTGCTCTGCCAATCCAGCTTGAACTGGCCGACCGCCATCTCCGGCAGGCGGTAGCGCAGGCCCAGGTCATAGCCCTGGGTCTTGACCAAACCCAGGTTGGCCACGCCATAGTTGATGCGTGAGATATGGCCGTCCGCTTCGCGCACGATCCCTGCGCAGCGTGAGGCGTCACCCAGCACGTAGCAATCGCGCAGGATGCGGTCCACGCTGTCCTGGATGATCATGTCCTTGATCGTGTAGCTGTACCAATCCAGCGACACATCCAGGCCCTCAACCCAGCGCGGGCTCCAGACCATTCCGATGGTGGTGCTGGTGGATCGTTCCGGCTTCAGATCCGGGTTGGACTGGTTGAAGAACTGTTCCGGGGTCTGGCATGGGTAACCGGTGCAAGGCACCAGGCCCTGACCCAGCTGTACATAGCCCAGCGGCACCCCGGCAGCGTTGCATGCCGCATTGCCGTTGACGCTGTTGGTGTGCCCGGTGCCGCAGGGGTCGGTATAGGACTCGAAGCTGGAGGACGCACCGCCGTACAGGTCGCTGATGGTGGGGGCGCGGAAGCCGGTGGCCACCGTGCCGCGCACCAGCAATTCATCCAGCGGGCGCCAGGTCAGGCCGAACTTGCTGTTCAGGGTATTGCCGAAATTGCTGTACTTGGAGAAGCGGCCGGAGGTATTCAGGGTCAGTTCGCGGGCAAACGGCAGATCCTTGAGGATCGGGATACTCAGTTCGGTATAGACCTCGTCCAGCGAGTACGCCCCTTCGGTGGTGACCGATTCCAGGCCGGTGCTCTGCCCGGACTGGGAGAACGCATCGGGAACGAAGCGTCCCTGCTCGCGGCGGTGCTCGTAGCCCACCGCAAAGCCGAACTCGCCGGCAGGCATATCGAACAGCGAACCGGCGAGGTTGGCGCTGTAGGTGGTGGTGGTGGTTTCGCCGGTATCGACGAAGGTCGGGAACAGGAACTTCTGCAGTTCCGGATCGGACAGCGAACCGGGGCCATCCACACCATAAGGCAGCAGCGGGTTCCACGGTTTGCAGTTGGGATCGGCCGCTGTGCCGCATTCGGGCTTGAGCGAGCGGTCCAGCGCGAAGCGGCTCGCATCGCCGCGGGCGGTCTTGGTCAGACGGTTGCGATTGACCAGTGCCCCCACATCCCAGTCAAAGGCGCGCCCGCCGAGTTCGAAGGTGCCGACCAGCCCACCGCTCAAACGATAGGTCTGCAGCTCGCTGCGGGTGGTGCGCGGCATCTCCCATAGGCGGCGACGAATATTGGTGTCTACGTCATATGGATTGAACGGGCTGTTGGCCGGCAGCTTGTACTGCAGTGGATAGCCGGCAATCTGCTGGTCGGTAATACGCTGGTTGTACAGCGCCTCGCCCTGCAGGCGTAGATTGTCGTTGATGTCGTGGTAGGCACTGGCAAACAGCGAGCGGCGCTCAATCCCGGTCTGCAGCATCATCTGCTCGTTGGCATTGACATTGTCACCGGCGGTGAACGGGCGGAAATCGTTGGGATTGCGCGGGTCACCACCATCGCGCAGCGTCCACCAACGCACGTCCTCCGGCCTGACGCCCGGGCCGGCACAAGGCTTGCAATGCGCGCCTTTGTCGCTGATCGGGCTGGAGCCTGAACCAGGGTAGTCTGGACCAGCATTGCCGTCGCGGCTGAACCAGCGGTCCTTGGCCCATACCGGCTCTTCCTTGCTGTATTCGGCCGCCAAAATGATGCCACTGCGTTCGCCCTGGGTGCCGATCTTCAGCGAGAATTCCTGGGTGCGACCATCGCCCTGGCTGAACTGGCCGACCTGTGCGTTGAACTCGGCGCCTTCGAATTTGGTATCGGTGATGATATTGACCACGGCAGCGATCGCGTCAGAGCCGTAGATCGACGAAGCACCATCTTTCAGCACTTCAATACGCTGGATCACAGCAAGCGGGATCTGGCCAAGATCCTGCAGGCCGCTGGTGGTAGCGCCCAAGCGACGGCCGTTGAGCAGCACCAGGGTGCGTGCCGCGCCGAGGTTGCGGATATCGATGTAGTAGCCACCGACCGATTCGCCCGAGGCCAGTGCCTGAGCGCGCGAGATAGCCGGCGAACCGGCCGAGGTCATGCTCTGCAGGATGTCGGCGACGCTTGTGTAGCCCTGCCTGGCGATATCGTCGCGGGTGATGGTGAGGATCGGCTGGCGGGTTTCGGCATCGGCGGCGCGGATGCGCGAACCGGTCACTTCGATCCGGTCAAGGGTGGTGGCTTCTTGTGCCGAGGCGGTCAGCGGCGCAAGGACGGCGGCAATGGCCAGCGGCAGCAGGTGCGCCGGCAGTACCCGCGGCAAATTCTGATCAGGCATACAACTCTCTCCATTTGTTAAAAATGCGCGAAAAAGCGCAGACCTGAACTTACGACCTGCTGCGCAGATGCGCTGCGCGTGATGCGCGCGCGATATGTGCCGAATTGGCTGTAGCGACACAGGCACGGTCGCGGTATGTGGTGGCGCAGGCACCGAAGTGCGCGCGGAATGCGCGTGCAAAGCTGCCGGCGTGCTCGAAACCGCTGGCCGCGGCGATCTCACCGACGATCATGTCGCTGTCGCGCAGCAGGCGCGCAGCCAGCTCCAGCCGCAGGCGTGCCCCGTAGGCCTGCGGCGACTCGCCGTACACGCCCTGGAATGCCTTGGAGAAATACCAGTAGGAGAGGTTGGCCAGGTCAGCCAGCTCGCCGATGCGCACCACCCGGTCGGTGTGCCCTTCCAGGAACAGGCGGGCACGCTGCAGGCGTGCCAGCACATGCCGCTTGCGGCCCAGCGAACGGCCCGGGCAGTGCTGTACCTGCGCGGCGATGCCGCGCTGCAGGTCGGCCATGTGCAACAGCAATGGGCGCAGGTCGCCGCGGGTACCCAGGCTGCCGTCGGCGGCCTGGCCGATCCGCCGCCACAGCCGCACCGCAATCTGCAGGTCGCTGGTGCTCATCCGTCCCCGCCCGGGATACAGCGGCACCGCCCCCTCGCCCAGTGCCCCGAGCGGATCGGCGCTCAGGCACAGGCCCACGCAGATGCCCAGCCGGTCGGCCTGCAGGCTCGGCCGCGATTCGCGCTCCAGCACCAGCCAATCGCCGCGTTTCAAGCGGAACTGGCCTTCGCGCGCGCGCACGCCGCTGCTGCCGCGCAACTGCATCCATAGCGTGGATGCGCCCGCGGGCAACTGCACCGATGACATCCGTGAGATGCCGATACAACTGGTGGCTTCGCCCTGCGGCGGGACGGTCAGATGATGACCACGATCAACCCATTGAACAGAATGCATAGAACTCCATCGCCTTGGTCGAACAGAAACAGGGGCGCCATTCCCGATGCCGGGGTACATGGCTGGCCGACAGTGCGGATGCGTCGCAAGGTGGGTCAAGTGACATCGTCAACGCGGCGTAAAGAGGTGCCGGATGCGTCTGCACATGACGCTGAATGCACATCGACGTAGATGGCATGTTGCGTGTGCGGAACCGTTCATCCTTTTCGATGCGTTTTGAGCGTGGAATGCGTCCGTCACACCACAAACGGGCAAACAGACGGACAGGGACAACCCGCACCGCACAGCGATGCAGGTATGGGGGCGTGCGGGAGAAGCGGAGGTCCGAGCCATGCTCGGACAGCGCGGTGCCGGAACGAAGCGCGTCCGACCACGGGTCGGACCTACCTGTGATGGGTGGGCCGGTACGGAGGGGTAGGACCGGCAGTTGGTCGGCCGCTACGGCGTAGCCCGGGCTTCGCGCACACGCTGCTGGGCGATGTCCATCAGGTCGTAGGTGGGAAAGAACTGGGTGGTGTACACGCCCCAGGCGGTGTTCTCCACCGCCAGGTTCACTTCGGCCAGGCGCGAGGCCGGCAGGCGCAGCACCACCACCTGGCCGATGCCCATGGCCACGTTCCAGCTCACCACGTCCACGCCCTTGGGCGGGAAGGCCTTGTAGAAGCCCTGCCGGTCCAGCTGCTCGCGCAGTTCACCCAGGGTGCGGGATTGATCGTGCCTGAAATGCACGGTCAACATCACCGTGTCGTCCGTCGCTGCAGCGGTGGTCGTGGCCGGGACGGAGGAACGTGCCATCGCCTGCAGTGGCGCCGATGCAGCGGCCAGGGCGGCGAACATCGACAGCGGAAGCAGCATCTTCTTCATGGACATGGGAAATACCTTGTGTGGAATGGAAGGGTGGGTACCGCTGCGATCAATGCGACATGGCGGTCTTGAAGGGACCGCGGTAGGGCGCATGCACCACATGGATGCGCACTACAGGATTGCCCTCGATCATGTCGCGGGGCACTTCGCGGGAATAGGTGAACTCGTTGCTGTTCAGTACCTCCAGCCTTCTGACCACGGTCCTTGCCGGCCCCAGGTCCGGCACCAGGATGTGGGTTTTACGGTCGCCGGTTACTACGAAATAGCCCCCACCGCCCTGTGGATGCTTGGACAGCCCGGTATCGGCATAGAAGAATTCGTAACGGTTGCGGTCCGGGTCCCACATCGAAATGCCGACAACGCCGGGGTAGCGTGTTTTCACATCAATGTGCGGCTCGCCTTCGACATACACCCGGGTGGTCAACCATTGCGGCGATGCGGCCAGGGCATAGGCATCGGACGGTTTTTCAGCCGATGCAGCACCACTTCCGAATGGAAGCAACAGGCCGGCAAGCAGCAGGCCGGGAACGGCCTTCTTGAGAGTGCGCACGCGATTCTCCTGGTGATGCCTTGGCCGCTCATGCATGAGGCGCGTGCCCTCGTGCAGCGGCGCGTAGACGGTAGCTGGATGCTTGCACGGCCCCTCGGTGAAGACAACGGGCAATGACGACAACCTCACCGGGTGCTTCATGCAGGGCTTGGATTGGCTGGCGTTCATCCATTCCACCCTGTCCGCACGGTAGGTATCGACCGTTGGTCGATACGCATGGGTCGGTACGCACCGCCCACCGCAACCGCCGCGGCCCCAAACGCAGTCCGCCCTGGCCCACATGTAGTGGACCAGGGCGGATTGGCCTACGCGGTTACCGCTGTTACCAGCCGATACCCATGCCCACGCCGACGCTGCGCTCACCGCTGTTGGTGAATGCCCCATTGAGGCTGAAGGTAGCCGAACCACGCTCGTTCAACACGCGCTGGTAGCCCACCGACAACGCCGATTCGCCTTCGGCGTAACCGACACCGGCACCCAGCCGGTTGGTGGTGGCCAGGCCGGCGGTGTTCATCGCCATCGCACTCTGCGCGCTGCTGATCGCGGCCATGCGGTTGATCCGCTTGTCCATGTGATCCAGCCGCTGGTTGACCCCGGCTACCGCCGCGTCGGTGTACTCGTTGGCGCGTTCCATGGCCTCATTGACCTGGCGCACGTTGGCTGCATCGGTGTCGGCGCGGCCTTCGGCCACGTGCTTGACCGTGCGTTCCTTGCCTTCGCTGCCCACCGCCACCGCGCTGTCGCCCTCGGCGGTGACCACTGCATCGGGCGCGGCCGGCGGGGTGCCGGCGTCCGCTGCAGGCGGGGTCGCCGTGTCGCTGGCAACGGCCGCACTGCGTGCGTTCATCGCCAGCGGGGTGCCCCCCTGCCCATTCGGGTCCAGCGCATCGATCTGGCCCTGCAGGTCCTGCTTGACCTGCCACAACTGGCCGCCGTTGACCGCATCGCGGCTGCCCTGCCCGATCAAGCCGTTGGCCACATTGCCCAGCACCATGCCCTGCGCACCGCCCAGGGTCAGGCGGCCGGGAGCATCGGCGCTGGCCGACGGCGATTCCTGGAACAGGCGCTGGAAGCGGTTGTCCAGCGTATCCAGTTCACTTTTGTGACTGACCAGCGTGGTATCCAACGAAGTCAATGCGTCGCCGACGTTGTTGAACTCGCCACCGGACAACACGTAGTTCGGCGCGATTACATGACCTGTGGCATCGAGCCCGGCTCCACCGCCCAGGGCGGTCAGGGTTTCAGAGAGCTGTGCAACCGTAGTGACGTCACCTTCCGCGGTACCGCGACCGACATTCACAATGCGTCGCTTCAGATTGTCGTTGCCGACTGAAATGGTGTCGCTCTCGTTGGCCACGGATTCGTTACCCAAGGCCACAGCTCTATTTGCGCCCGTCCCTACGCTGCTGAGGGCGCCGACAGCCAGTCCACCCGCTGCAGCTACCTCCGTGTTGGTACCCAGCGCAAAGCCTGCTTCAGCAGCAGCACGGACCAGCGCCCCTCGGCCCAAGGCAACCGAATTGACTGCCTGGGCGCTGGCGAAGCTACCGATGGCGGTTGCGCCGTCCACGGGTGCCTTGGCATCGCTGCCAATCGCGACCGCCAGTGGACCAGCCATTGCCGGTCCACTGAACTCGTCCCCCCCCACCATCACATAACGCTGCTGCTGCTCCAGATACTCCACCCGCTCATTGGTGCCGAACAGCTGGCTGCCGTTGACGGCGTGGTTGCTGGTGGCGCTGACCTCGCCATCGGCCAAGCCAGTGACCCCTGCCCCACCCAGATCGACCAGGGTCCGGTCGGCGTTGTACTGCACCACCCCGCTCAGGTCCGGCGTGTAGTTGTCGAACTCGTCGCGCAGGGTATCCAGGTCATCCCGGTTCACGCCGATATCGCGGCGGTTGTCGGCGATGGCCACACCATTGGCGTTGACCAGTTGATTGGTGGCAAATAGCTGCTTGCCGGTCACTGCCTCGCTGCTAGCCGCCGACAGCACGCCATCGGCTACACCGGTGATGGCGCGGTTGGCATTGGCCTTGTTGCGTACATCCAGCACGGTGCCGGTATTCTCGGCACCCACGCGCACGTTGCCAGCTGCCGAGACCTGCCCGATCAGGCCAGATACCACGGTGGCCTTGTCCAGCGCCGCGGTCGCATCCACCTTGGCCGCATCAGCGGTGGTCTTGGCGGTATTGGCAGTATTGGTGGCGGTGGTGACGTTCTGGTTGGTGGCAAACAGCTGCTTGCCGTTCACCGCGTCGGTACTGGTGGCCGACAGTACGCCGTCGGCCAGCCCCCGGACGATGCGACCGGCGTTGGCCTTGTTGCGCACGTCCAACACGGTGCCGGTGTTCTCTGCGCCGACACGCACATCGCCTGCCGCTGAGACTTGGCCGATCAGACCAGAGACCAGGTTGGCCTTGGTCAGCGCCGCGGTCGCATCGACCTTGGCCGCATCAGCGGTGGTCTTGGCGGTATTGGCAGTATTGGTGGCGGTGGTGACGTTCTGGTTGGTGGCAAACAGCTGCTTGCCGTTCACCGCGTCGGTACTGATGGCCGACAGTACGCCGTCGGCCAGCCCCCGGACGATGCGACCGGCGTTGGCCTTGTTGCGCACGTCCAACACGGTGCCGGTGTTCTCTGCGCCGACACGCACATCGCCTGCCGCTGAGACTTGGCCGATCAGACCAGAGACCAGATTGGCCTTGGTCAGCGCCGCGGTCGCATCGACCTTGGCCGCATCAGCGGTGGTCTTGGCGGTGTTGGCGGTGTTCGTGGCCGTGGTCACGTTCTGGTTGGTGGCAAACAACTGCTTGCCGCTCACCGCCTCGG
The DNA here is from genome assembly GCF_057839765.1 of Stenotrophomonas sp. KH_029. Lineage (NCBI taxonomy): Bacteria > Pseudomonadati > Pseudomonadota > Gammaproteobacteria > Lysobacterales > Lysobacteraceae > Stenotrophomonas > Stenotrophomonas sp. KH_029. The sequence continues at coordinate 2,254,758 of NZ_CM174498.1, forward strand.
TGCTGGCGGCCGACAACGCGCCGTCGGCCACACCAGTGATGGCGCGGTTGGCGTTGGCCTTGTTACGCACATCCAGCACGGTGCCGGTGTTCTCCGCACCCACACGCACATTGCCGGCAGCCGAGACCTGACCAATCAGGCCAGAGACCAGGTTGGCCTTGGTCAGCGCCGCGGTCGCATCGACCTTGGCGGCATCGGCGGTGGTCTTGGCGGTGTTCGCGGTGTTGGTGGCTGTGGTGACGTTCTGGTTGGTGGCGAACAACTGCTTGCCGCTCACCGCGTCGGTGCTGGCGGCCGACAACGCGCCGTCGGCCACACCAGTGATGGCGCGGTTGGCATTGGCCTTGTTGCGCACGTCCAGCACGGTGCCGGTGTTCTCGGCACCCACGCGCACATTGCCGGCCGCCGAGACCTGACCAATCAGGCCAGAGACCAGATTGGCCTTGGTCAGTGCCGCGGTCGCATCGACTTTGGCCGCATCGGCGGTGGTCTTGGCGCTGTTGGCGGTATTGGTGGCCGTGGTCACGTTCTGGTTGGTGGCAAACAACTGCTTGCCAGTCACTGCATCAGTACTGGCCGCTGACAGCGCGCCATCGGCCACATTGACGATCTTGCGCTTCAGGTTGGCCGAGCCGACCGAGACCGTATTGGCCGCCGTTGCCACCGAATTGGAACCCAGCGCCACCGCGTTGGTAGCGCCTGCATCGACGGTTGCATAGTGGCCCAGCGCCAGCGAACTGGCCGCAGTGGCATCGACCCTGGCGCGGTCGCCCAGCGCGACCGAACCACTGGCCGCCGACCTGGACAAGGTGCCCAGTGCCACCGAGCTTGAGCCCATCGCCTCCGACTGGTAGCCGATGGCATTGGTCCAGGCGCTGCCCGCCTTGGCCTGGTGGCCCAGCGCGGTGGTGTAGTTTCCCAGTGCCTGGGCATCCATGCCCAGCACCATGGCGGTCTGGCCATTGGCCTTGGCACGCAGGCCGATGGCCAGTGATTGGCTACCCGTGGCTTCGGCCTGCGTACCCAGCGCAATGGCGCTGGCATGATTTGCGGTTGCAAGACGGCCCAGTGCGATGGAGGCTTCGCCATTGGCCTGCGCCGCCTTGCCGACGGCAAGCGCCTGCACTGCATTGGCACCCACCTTGGCTTCACGTCCCAGGGCGACCGCATCGGTTGCCGTGGCGTTGACATCGGCCAGGGCGCCAATGGCAACCGAATGGCTGCCGTTCGCCTTGGTCTGCCAGCCCATCGCGATGGTGGCGGCGCTGTTGGCTTCCGCCTGATAGCCGATTGCGGTGGAGCCGGCGGCAATCGCCTTTGCCTGGAAGCCGATGGCGTTGGCCCAGGAATTGTTGGCATTGGCCTGGTGGCCGATGGCATTGCTGTAGCCCAGAGCGTGCGCTTCATTGCCTAGCACGACAGCACCGGTACCGTAAGCTTTGGCCAGCCGGCCAATGGCGATGGCCTGGGCATAGGTAGCTTGTGCACCATTGCCGATGGCGATGGAATCGTTGGCGGTAGCACTGGTTTGGGCGCGATCGCCAAAGGCAAGTGACGCACTGCCTGCGGATTTGGCCAGCGTGCCGATCGCTACCGAGCTGCCCCCAGCGGCCTGTGCCTCGTAGCCAATGGCATTGGCATAGGAATTGCTGGCAGTGCTATTGAAGCCCAACGCCATGGCGCCAGCGTACTGTGCGCTGGCCTTGTAGCCCAGGGCAACGCCATTGTGGGTGGCAACCGACTCCCCGCCCACGGCGGTCGCACCGGTCCAGCCCTGGCTGCCGGCGCGTGCCTTGGCGCCGATCGCGACGGCATGGACGCCGGCGCCATTGGTATCGGCCCTGGCAGCCTCGCCAATGGCTACATGGCCGGTGCCATTGGTGGTGGCGTTGATACCGATGGCCACGGCGTCCCGGCCGCCGGTGGCGGTTGCCTTGGAACCCAGCGCCGTGTGGCCGCCGCCATTGAGTACCACTTCGTTGCCGATGCCGGTGCTGCGGGCGCCGGTCACGCTGGCGCGCGAGCCCAGCACCAGTGCGTTTTCACCGTTCAGGGTGGGGTTGGCGAAGTAGGTGTCGTTCACCGTCGCCTGCAGGCTGCGGTTGAATGCAAGTGGCGCGGCATTGGTTGCGCCACTGCGCGGCAGCGCATTGCCGAACAGCGCAATCTGTTCCCTGCGGACGGTCAGCGGGGCGGTGCTGTGCGACCGGCCATCGCTCTCGTCCAGCGCCTCGACGGCACCCTCCGCCGGTGCACCCAGCGCATCGGCCGCCGCCACCGGCAGCGACAGCACCAGCACTGCGGCGGCGACCAGGCCACGTGCAGCCGAACTGCGCTTGCCGCGGCTGCGGGTATGTTCGCTGGCAACCATCCAGCAGCCCAGGCTGGTGTTCCAGATCAGACGATAGACGTGATTCACGGGGTGACTCCTTGGGGTGGGTAAAGGGGACAGCGGGTGCGCGCGTGCTGCGGGACACGGAAGAGCCGGCCAGCGGCCGGCACTACCCGGGAGGTGCAGGCATGCGGGATCAGCGCCGCACAGGTGGGTGCAGTCAGATCACGCATTCGGGTGGCACGCGGTTAGGCGGTCAGGGCGTCAATTCGCGCTGGTGCGCGCGGTAGCCGGCGTGGCTGAGGCGGTAATGCACCCGTACGCGGTCGCCGCTGGTGGCGGTGAACGGCAGCGGCCACTGCTGGCCGGGGTAGATGCTGTGTTCGATCTCGTGGGTTTCGCAGCGGCGCTTGGCGATGCAATGCTCCACGGTGGTCACACCCAGCCGCACGTTGCCGGTGTTGTGCAATACCGCGCCGTCCAGGCGCATGTCGGCCAACGGGTCGGCCGGCAGCACATGCACCAGCGCTCCCCAGACCAGGCTGACCCCGACCTGCGCGGCGGCGCCCTCGTCGATGGGGGTGCTGCTTTCATCGCCGTCGGCGCGCACGCCTTCAAAATAGACCCGGTACGCGGTTTCTTCGGTCACCGTGGCCAACGGAATTACCCGCACCAGGCGGTTGCCGCCGCCAGCCAGGGCGAACTTGCCCGGGGTAACGGCGATCGCATCGAGCTGGCCGGGTTCGATATCCACTTCCTGTTCCTGCCCACTGGCCGGGTCGACGATGCGCTTGACCGAGGCCTGCACGTACTGGGTCTGCGCCGACTGCGAGTAGACCCGCACCTGCGCGCCGCGCTGGTGTTCCACCGCCACCCGCATCGGGTGCACGGTGAGGTTGGCGTGGGCGACGGGGGCGGCCATCAGCAGGGCCATCGCCGCCAGGGCGGCGCAACGGCAGGCAAAACGTTTCATCACGGGGTTCTCGATAACGGAGAGGAAGACGTTGGAGCGGGCGTCGGCCATGGTCATGGCCCCGCCGTGGGCAGGGTGAACTCGACCTGCAGCTGGCCCTGGTAGTAGCCCTCCGACTTGGTCGACGCCGGCACCCGCGGGGTGACCAGCGACAAGGGCGTGGGCACGCAGTACACCGGCTGGGTCATGCCGGGCAACAGCACCAGCCGCAGGCGGGCGGTATCGATGCCACGCAGGATCTCGATGCGGTCGTTGTGCAACGGCAACAGCGTGCCGTTGTGGTCCATCACCACCTGGTAGTCCAGTCGATGCCGGTCTTCGCTGCCACCGGTGTGGTGCCAGACCGAGTACATGCCATCGGGCCGGCCTGGCGCGCTGCGGCGATCGTCGCGCAGGGTGACCTCGAAGTACTCGCTCTGCGAGCCCAGGCCGTCGTACAGGCACATGTCCAGCGTGGCGCGGCCGCCGATGGTGGGCGGCTGGCCGAGCGGGTCGTACTCGATGTTCAGGCCGACCATGGGGGCCACCTGGTCGAACTCGGGAAAGTAGATCGCCATCGCATCGTGGTCGGTGATGGTCAGGTCGAAGGTGAAGGTATAGGTGGCCAGCACCGGGCCGGCGGGATCGGCGCGCAGGAACAGTTGCAGCGTGGCGTCCCAGTGGCCGGCGACGAGCTTTTCAAGTTCGCGTTGCGGTAGTGACAACGCCACGCCCGTACCACTGGCTTCATCGGCACAAGCGATTCGCACGCTGGTCCAAAGAGGCCGATAGGCCTTCTGCCAATAGTCGCTGTTGCAGGATCTGCCCGCTTCCGCGCGCTCGAGCCAACCTGTCAACTCAACTTCAGTACGCAGGCCACTGCGCCGCTCAGTGAAACGCAATGGAATTTGGCTTCGGGCAGAGCCTGTTTCGCCGGTATCCGCTACCGGGCAACGCCCACGCGCAGAATCACTATAGGACCCACAGGTCAGATGCATCAACCCGTATTTGAGGTCCAGATCCGTGCTGTATCCGAGCACCGTACGTTCCGGCCACAGCACCTGGTCCCCCGGCAACGTGCCACGGTCATAAGTCAGCACGATGCTGCGGTGGTCACTGGCCGGATGGGTCTCCGGCGGCTGTTGCGCATCTACGGCACCGGCCAGCAGCAGGGCCGGCCACAGCCAGGCGCGACGAAGAGTAGAGCGGCTCATTTGCGGGTCTCCACGGCGGCCGCCGAGGCGGTGCCGTTGGTCAGGGCATGGTCGCGCAGCAGCCGCTGCACGCGGGCCTGCTGGTGGATGGGGGCCGGTAGCTGTTCCAGCGCCAGCGGCTCGCACTGCACCTGGCCGACCAGCAGCAGCACGCTGCGGCGTTCGCGCACGGTCAGCGGGCATTGCAGCAGGCGGTCGCCCTGCAGCAGGTACAGCACCGGTTCGCGTTGCGGGAAGTCGGCGACGAAGCCGCCACCACGACTCAAGGCAGGCACCGGGGCGTTGAGCACGCGCGCGCCGTCGAGCGACTGCCCGTCCATGCCACGCGCGGTGCCGACGAAGGTATAGGTGACATCCAGCGCCACCGGCACGTGCAGCAGCTTGCCCGGCGGCAGGAACAGGCGCTGGCCGGCGCCCATGCCGGACACGCGCACCGAGGCGGCGCTGTCGTGCGCGCTGACGTCCTGCACCTCGGCGCGGCCGGCGGTGTAGGAGGCCATCGGCAACAACCGGCGCTGGCCGAAGTGCAGCACCTGGCGGCGCGAGCCACTGACATTCACTTCCGCCGCCGGCCCCAGCAGGGCCAGGTCCTGGGCATCGTCGACCTGCACGGCAACGCCGGCACCGCCACTGAAGCCGCTGCCCACGAACCAGCCGGCGCGCGAGACCGCCAGCCCCGAGGTATAGGTGGCGCTGTAGGACATCTCCGAGCGCCCGTCCGTTCGATAGCCCGATACGGTGGCCGCGCTGGCGCCCAGGTCGTTCTGCAGACGGCCGCTGACCATCGCGCCGTGGCGCTCGCTGTCGCGCCCGTTGATCTCCGCGCCCAGTTCCTTGTAGCCACTGCCACTGTCCCAGCGGCGGATCTGGCCCGCCCGCCAGCTAAGGTCGGTGCCACGCAGGTCGCCGCGCTGCAGGTCCAGTGACAGCCGGTCCTGGCGGCTGCGGCCGCTGCCGCGGGTCAGGCGCGAAATGGCCAGGTTCAGATAGATACCGTTGTCGTTGCCCATCTCGCTGCGCTGCTGCCGGTACAGGCCGGCGCGCGTGGAAATGCTCAAGCCGCGCCAATGGGTGGTGCGGTTGAAGCTGGCCTGCAGGGTGCGCGACACCTGCGACTGCAGGTTGGACGGCAGTGGCTGGCCGGGGGCCGGCAACCACGGCAGGTCCGGGCCCGGCGGCAGATTGGGATCGCGCTGCCAACTGAAGCCGACGCGGCGGGTATAGCCCAGGTAGAGGTTGCCGCCGGCCAGCGGCATCGCCACCGAGGCGCTGAGCGAATCCTGGCAGCCCAGGCTGTCGACGATATCGCGATACTCCGCCCGGCAGGCGCTGCCGCGCATGCGTTGGTTGTAGAAGTTCCAGGACAGATAGCGGCGGTAGCTGACCTGCTGCTGCACGCCGTGGCTGCCGTCGGAACCGCGCAGCCAGCCGAGGCTGGCATTGATCTCGTTGGGCCCCTTGGCATGGCGCGCATCCACGCGGCCTTCGGCGTAGCGCACCGCATCGACGGTGGCCACGCCCACGGTCATCGCCACCTGGTCATGCAGCGGAATGCGCAGGCCGGCCTGGAACAGGCTTTCGTTGCCGTCGCGGTCGAAACTGCGCGCGGCGCGGCGCCCGCCCTGCGCAAACCACTGCACGCTGCCATCGCCCCAGGGCTGGCCGTTCTTGTTGAACGGGGCGTCTTCGCTGCGCGCCAGGACGCCATCTTCATAGATGCGCAAGGTGACCAGGTAGCTGCCACCGGGAAAGCGGGTGGTGTCCAGCTCGTTGATGCCGGCATCCAGGTAGTAGCTCTGCAGCAGGCGGTCGCCGTCCAGCGCATCCACCCGCGCGTTGCGGCTGAGCAACACGGTCAATGGGCTGCCCTGCCCCATCTGCTGATGGTCCAGGTAGGCCTGGGTGGTGCCGATGCGGGCGCCTTCGAAACGGTCCAACGGCAGCATGCCGAAGCCGAAGTTGCCGCCCTGGGCGCTGGCCAGGTTGCGCCGGTCCATGCGCCCGGCCTGCAGGTAATGGCGCTGGCCCAGGTCATGGCGGTAGTAGAGGTCGTTGAAGCTCAGCCGCTGGTCGGCGCTGCGGTTGCGGCTGTCCTGGCGCACGAAGGTCCAATCGACCGCCACGTGGCCCTGGCGCATCACGCCCAGCATGCCGTTGCCGTTCACGGTGATGTTCTGGTAGTCATCGCCGCCGCTGATGTTCATCGAATGCTGGTGGATCAACGCGTTCTGCGCGTTGTCGCTGATCTGGTGGTACGGGGTGCTGCCGTCGCGCTCGGTGGGCAACCATTGCGGGGCCACGAACAGGTGCACGGCGCCCTCGCCTTCGTCATAGATCAATCGGACCTGATCCGGCTGCTCCGGTGCCGGCAAGTAGCCGCAACCGGTGGTGGGCGCGCCATGCCGGCAGGCCAGATGGGTGTTGCGTGGCAGCGGCGCGCGCAGTGCCGGCAGCAGGGCCTGGCGTGCCTCATTGCTGAGCGGCAGTGCTGCCAGTACCTGCTCGGGTTGTTCAAACAAGACGCTGTCGGGGGTGACCAGCGCGGTGGTCATACCGCCGGAATGGCCCAGCAGCCGCACTTCCAGCTGTTCATGCTGGCCGGCCACGACGTCCTCGAAGCCGGCGGGGACCGGGCGGGCGTCCAGCACGGGGGCGGCGATGCACAGCGAGATCGCCAATGCCAGTCGGGTAGCGGGAACACGAAGCATGTGTAGGGTGATCCAGAGCGGGCGGCACGATCGGAAGCAGAACGCAGTGCCGCCGCCACGTACGGCTGTGGCGGCGGCATGCAGGGACGATTACGGCCCGGTGGTCTTCTGGTTCAGCACGATGCTGACCAGGCCTTCATACCGACCGGCGATGAGGATCGGGCCCGGCGTGGTCTGGCCGACGACCAGCGGCATCTCGATCGAAGCACCCGGAATGGCGCCGTCGAACAGATCGGCCGCGGCGAAATTGGCCACCGTGGTGGTCAGCGGACGGCTGTTGAGCGTGACCGACATCGGCACCGCAGTGGCGCCCGGGCCGGCGAACGTCGGCAGCAGTTCGACCGCACGGGCCAGGCGGACTTCGATGTCCTTGTCGGTGTCATTGGAGAAGATGCGCACCCGCTCGTTCCACGGCGTCAGGCCACTGCCTGCACGGTGGACCAGCTCCACGGCGTCATCCAGCGCGGTGCCGTCGGCCTTGAGCAGCGACAGGGTCGGATCGACTTCGGCCCAGACGATGACGTGTGCTTCAGTTGCAGAGGCGGATGCGGATGCGGCGCACAGGGCGACAGCCAGGCACAGTTTTGCCATGTTGTTCATGGGGTGATTTCCTTTATGGGATGGGTATCGCGCTCCAGAACAGGAGCAACGGATTCGAGCAACGACGCGATGTGACGCCGCAGTGAAAGGTTAGTCACTGCATGCAATCGTCGATATAGGAATGGAGCGAAAATCCACTCGGATTAGTTGCGTTGCCGGGCGGCGTTGTTCACCACGCCGCTGGGTGGTGTAGGCCGCTGGCTGGATGCCGTTGTTTTTTCGCTTCGCGGATTGAATCAAGGTCCAAAGCGTTTCGTGCCCCTGCGGGGCGCGAGTCACTTTCTTGCTCGTGCAAGAAAGTAACCAAAGAACACGCCCCCGTCCGCTCGCCGGCGGGCTTTGCCCGCCGGTTCCCTGCGCTTCTCGCGTCATCGGGGGACGGCGCGGAACTCGCTGCGCTCAGACACCCGCGCCTCTTCGCCCCCGCTGCCGCTGCGATGCTCGGCTCGCTCCAAGGGGGAGGTAGATCAAGGTCAAGATCAAGATCACGAGCAACAGCAACAGCAACAGCAACGGCGTCCAATACGCGGTCGGCTCTACTGCCCCAGTTCCTGGCACGCTATCGCAGGTAGGTCCGACCCGTGGTCGGACACGCTTCGTTCCGACATCGCATTGTCCGAGCGTGGCTCGGACCTACGCTTTTCCATGCGCACCAGCCATGTGTGGAGGGTTGGCGTGGGTGGGTTGGCGGGACTGTCGAAAACATGGATGTTTTCGCCAAGCCCCCATGGATGGGTTCACGGCGTGTCCCGCCAACCCACCCGCGCCAACCCAATCAGCGCGTACGTAGATCAAGGCCTTTGATCTGAGGCTGTAGTTCGCAGTTGACTCTCCAAAGCAGCACCAGCTACAACCCGAAAATGTCTTCCACCCGCGACTGGCGGTTGGCGTAGTGTGCGATCAGCGGGGCGATCAGCGCCGGGCTGCAGGCATGGCCGATGCGGAAGCCCTGGATGGCATCGCAGTCCATCTCAGCCAACAATGCCTGCTGGCCGATCGTCTCCACGCCCTCGCCTACCACCCGCAGGCCCAGCGCCTTGCCCAGCGCGACCAGCGCGGCGGTCATCTTGCGCGCCTTGGCCGAGCGTTCGATATCGCGCACCAGGCTGGCGTCGATCTTGATCTCGCGCACCGGCAGCTGTTGCAGCCGCGACAGGCTGGAGCGGCCCACGCCGAAGTCATCCAGCGACATCCCCACGCCCAGCCTGGCCAGCGCGGCCAGCAACGTGCCGATCGGCGCGCACTCGCATTGCAGCGTGGATGCACGCACATCCAGCACCAGTTGCTCCGGTGCAATCCGGTGGCGCGCCAGGGCGTGCTCCAGCTGCGGCAGGAACAGGGGCGAACGCAGCTGCACCGCCGAGACATTCACCGAAACGCTGGCCACGTCCAACCCGGCCTGGGTCCAGCAACGCAATTGGCGCAATGCCGTGTCCAGCACCCACGCCCCGATCTGCACGATCGCCCCGCTGCGCTCGGCCAACGGCAGGAAGCTCGCCGGCAGCAGCGCGCCGTGCTCGGGGTGCTGCCAGCGCAACAGGGCCTCGACGTTGTCGATGCGGCCGCTGGCCAGGTCCAGCGTGGGCTGGTACAGCAGCCCCAGCTCGCGTCGGCCGACAGCGGCATGCAGGTGCTGCGCGTCCAGCGCCAGCGCCGGGCCCGGATCGGGACGTTCGGTTTGATGGCGCGCGCAGACTTCGCAACGGCCGCAATGGAGGCAGATGTTCATGGACACACCGGGGCACGCTCGGCGATGCTGGCCGCGGGCAGGCGCGGCAGGGACTGAATGGGGTGCGGCGGCATCGGCATGACGGAGCCTGTCCGACGGGATAAAGAGGATGCCCAGCATGCCGGCCGCGGTAACGAACATCCATGCAATAAATCTCAAGCTGAGGCGGCCGGGCGCGGGATCGTTGCCGGGTTTGCGAACGAATTGTGAATCGACCGGCGGTGCAACGTGATCAGGTTCACTGTGCGCGCTGCGGCGTGGCGGGAGTGGCGCGTTATTGCGGAAAGCCTGCTGCAAACTTTCAAACTAGTTGCAGTCCGGTATGCGCCGGCAGGCTGTCGTCATCGGCGCGCCAGTGCCCGCGGCATGAGGGCAACCGGGCAACGCCGGGCGCTACCTCAACGTGTCCCGATACAGCACCATCACCCGCTGCACCTGCTCCAGGGCACTGCGCTGCCGGGCCACGCCGTCGGCCGCCACGGCAGTGCTCAGGTCGCGCAGGTGGCGGGCGATGTCCACGGTGCCGGCCGCGCCGGTGCCCCCGGCCATCCGGTGCAGGGCATCGTGGGCCTTGTCCGCATCATCGGCGGCCAGGGCGGCCTGCAGGTTGTCCAGGTCGGTGCCCAGCGCCTCATGCAGGGTGGCGGCGATCTGTGCGGCCACCGGGGCGGAGCCGAAGCGGGCCTGCAGGGTTGCAGCCGCGGGCAGGTCGCTGGCCCAGTCCGGATCGACGCCGGGCGCTGCGGCATCGCCGCCCCCCTTGCCGGCGGCGCTGGCCAGCACCAGCCAGCGTTGCAGGGCCGCCCGCAGCTGTTCCAGCGTGACCGGCTTGGTCAGCACCTGGTCCATGCCGGCGCGGTAGCAGCGCTGTTCCTCCTCCGGGCTGGCACTGGCGGTCAGGGCGATCACCGGCAACCGCGCACTGCCGTGCGCCTGCTCCCGCCCGCGCAGGGTTTCGGTAAAGGCATAGCCATCCATGCCTGGCATCCGGCAATCGGTGACCACCACCTCGACGGCCTGCGTCTCCAGCACGGCCAGACCGGCCGCGCCATCGGCAACGATCACCGCATCCAGCCCCAGCTGCTGCATCCGCCAGCGCATCAGGGCCTGGTTGGTGGGATGGTCTTCGAGCACCAGCACCCGCTGGCCCGGCACGAACTGCGCGGCGGCCGCGCCCTGGCCGGCGGCGGCGTCGACCGCGACCGGGTCCACCACCGCCAGTTCCAGCTGCACATGCACCTTGGTGCCGCTGCCCAGCGCACTGTTCAACTGCACGCTGCCGTGCATGGCCTCCACCAACCGCTGGCAGATGGTCAGGCCCAGGCCGGTGCCGCCATAGTGCTGGCTGATGCTGGCCTCGGCCTGGGTGAACGGGCGGAACAACCGCTGCTGGGCCTCGGCGGAGATGCCGATACCGGTATCGGCGATGGTAATGCGCAGCTGCTGGCGGCCATGGTAATGCCCAAGCAGGTTGACGCTGACCTGGATGCCGCCCTGCGCGGTGAACTTGATCGCGTTGCTGAGCAGGTTGAACAGCACCTGGCGCAGGCGCAACCCGTCCACCAGCAGGTGGCCGGCAACCTCGGCGTCGATCTGGCAATCGAAGGCCAGCCCCTTGGCCTGGGCCTGCGGCGCCAGCAGCGCATGCACGTTGGCCACGGTGGCGCGGATGTCGGTGGGCGACGGTGCCAGCTGCAGGCCACCGGCCTCGATCTTGGAAAAATCCAGGATGTCATCCAGGATCTGCCGCAGCATGCGCGCCGATTCGTCGATCACGCCCAGTACCTGCCGTTGCGGCGGGGTCAGGCCGGCGCCCTCGAGCACCTCCAGCATGCCCAGCACCCCGCTCATCGGGGTGCGGATTTCGTGGCTCATGGTGGCCAGGAATTCGGCCTTGGCGGCGGTAGCGCGCTCGGCAGTGGCCTTGGCTTCGGCCAGTGCCAACGACTGCGCATGCGCCTGGGTGATGTCGATCCAGTAGCCGCTCCAGCGGATGCTGCCGTCGTCGGCATGGTAGGGCGTGCCGCGCGAGCGAACCCAGCGCCAGCCATCGGCGCCCTGCGCGCGGAACTGGGTGTCGATGGGAAGGAAGTCGCGCGCCGCCTCGGCGAGCATCTGCTGCAGCACCGGCTGGTCGTCGGGATGGAAGCGCGCGAACAGGTCGCGCTCGTCGCGCATGGCCTGCCCGGCGTCGATGCCGAACAAGGCCATCATGTCGCCGACGATGAACGGGAACGACAGCCCACCTTGCCGGTCCTGCTGGAACTGGTAGACCACCGCCGGCAGGTTGTCGGTGACCTCCTCCAGGCGCTGCTCCACGCGGCGGCGTTCGCGCACTTCGCGGCGCAGCCGCCAATGCCCCACCCCGTGCACCACCACCGCGGTGGCCAGCACCATCAGCAGCGGTGCCAGCCAGCGCAGCATCCGCCGCCAGTCCAGCCCGCTGCGGTACTCCACCGCCAGCCAGGCGCTGCGGATCGCCTCGCGCTCGCGCGGGGACATGTCCATCAGCATGCGGTCGAAGCTGCTGACCAGCGGTGCATACTTGTCGCGCACGCCCAGAGACAGGCGGTCTTCGATACCGGTGGGCGCGGAGATCTGCAGGTCGCCGCTGTGACGCTCGCGCAGCAACCGGTCGACGATGCCCAGGTTGCCGATGTACGCGTCGGCGGTGCCGGCCCGCACCATTTCCATCGCCTGTTCGGCGCTGCGCGCCTCCAGCACGCGCGCCCGTGGGGCCTGGGCCAGCAACCGCGGCTGCAGGCGCTCGCGGTCGCTCAACACCACCCGCAGGGTATTGAGGTCGCGCATGTCCAGCACGGTCTCGCCGTCGCGACTGGTCACGATCACATTGGCCACGGTCAGGAACGGGCGGCTGAACACCCAGCCCTTGCCGGGCGCGGCAGTGTCGTCGGGGATGCCCATCACCGCGTCGAGCTGGCCGTCGCGCATCTTGTCGCGGATCTCGCGCCAGTCGCGCACCGGCACCATGTTCAAGGTAGCGCCCAGGGCGCGGAACGGTTCCAGGTAATCCTCCGCTAGGCCGCTGGGCGAGCCGGCCGCATCCAGGAACGAGATCGGCGCGGCATTGGGCGCAAAGCCCATGCGCACCGGTTGGGCAAGCGTGGCCACTTCGCGCGCGCTCAATAGCGGGCGGCCCTGCCGCCCCCACTCCAGCGGCGGCAGCCAGCGCGTACGCAGCGCCTGCTGTTGTGCGCGGCTGGTCTGCGCCATGGCCTGGTCCAGCGCCTCGGCCAGCGGCTGCTTGGCATTGGGCACGGCGAAATGCAGGCCGTCCAGTGGCACATCGCTTTGCCGCACCAGGCTCAGCGCGTACTCGCGGTGCGTCTTGATGAAGGCCACGGCGACGTAAGGATTGCCCAGGTAGGCATCGGCCCGGCCGTCGGCCACCATGCGCAGGGCTTCTTCGGTGGTGGGCGCCAGCACCTGTTCGGCCTCGGGATAGCGCAGGCGCGCCATCGCCGTGGTCGGGAAGTCGCGTTCGGTGACCAGCTGCAGGTGCTTCAGGTCCGGGTCCTGCACCACGCGCTGGTCATGCTTGCGCCCGACCAGGGCCACCGGGATTTCGGCATAGGCATCGGTGAACACCATGCAGCGGGTGCGCGCGGCGGTCAGCGCGACATTCATGATCAGGTCGACCTCACCGGCACAGGTGGCCTGGATCAACGCGTCCAGGTCGGGGTAGACCTTGACGGTGATCTGTACCCCCAGCTTCGGCGCCAGGGTACGCAGGTACTCGATGCCCATGCCCTGCAACTGCCCGTCCTGCATGTACTCGAATGGTGCCCAGTCCAGCCCGGCGATGCCCAGCACGATGCGCGGGTGCGCCTGCAGCCAGGCGCGTTGCTGTTCGCCCAGCACCAGCGGTTCAGCCGGCGCCGGCGATGCAGACAGTGGCGGTGCGGCGGACGGGGTGGCAGCAGCCACCCACGGCAACAGCATTCCGAGCAACAGCAAGCGTGTAAGCCAAGTGCCGAACATGGTGTCGTTTTCCCCCGGAAATAACCTGTCGCTGCGGCGCGCTGGGCAGGCCGCCGGTGCTGCGGACGCTGCGGTAGCCTTCCTACGGCGCGGCCCCGCCTGCATTGTCTGCTCCATTCAACCACTTCGCGCGGCCGCACAGGGCCGCCCCCGGCACCGCCTCGCATGCTGCACATTGGACTTGTGCAGCGTGCGTGAACATGTGATGAATCCAGCCGGGACGCCCTAGCGTTTTCGTAATAGTTGCATATCCGTGCCCTCCCGGCCTGCCTATTCTCCCCTCGTCCTGCACAGGGACGGCAACGGCCGCGGTCGTCGCTCCTCATTCCGCCGCTGCACCCACTTTCCAACCCGGTGGCGGTAGAACCGCGCCCCATCCATCGATAAAGAGAGAACCCATGAAGACCCTTCTGCGCACCACCGCCCTGGCCCTTGCCCTGGTCGCCACCCCGGCCGCCTTCGCCGCCGACGGTGAAATTGAATTCAACGGCACCATCACCGCCAACAGCTGCCCGATCACCATCACCAACCCGGGCGGTGCTGCCGGCAAGGTGCCGCTGGGCACCGTGTCCAAGTCCGCGCTGGCCGCCGCCAACGACGTGGCCGGTGCCGGCACCTTCAGTCTGACCGTTACCCCGGGCGGCGGTTGCACCCCCGGCACCCGCGCCACGGTCAGCTTCGTGTCGCTGAGCGGCTCGGCCGGCCCGGGCGGCGAATGGTTGAACCTGGTCGGCGCCGGCGGCACCGGCGTGGCCGAGAACGTGGCGGTGCAGATCCGCGATGCCTCGGGCAACCCGCTGCCGCTGGGCGATGCGTCGGTGGAATACAACCCGGCCAACCCGATGCGCTTCACCGTCAACTACATCGCCACCGGTGCCGCCGTGGAAGGCAGCGCCGATGCGCGCGCCGCGTTCACCGTCAACTACCTCTGACGGCTTCGATGGAGGGCGCCCCGTCGCCCTCCATCGCACTGCATTCCCGCCCCCCGCTTCCGGAGCCTGCCTGCCATGTCCCTGACCGCTTCCTGTTCCGCGCTCGGCGCTGCCCTGTGCGCGGCACTTGGCCTGATGACTTTCGCACTGCCCAGTCAGGCCGGTCTGATGCTGGGCGGCACCCGCCTGATCTATGACGGCAACAAACCCAATGCGGTGATCTCATTGACCAATACCGCCGACCGCCCGTATGCGGTGCAGGTATGGGTCAATACCGCCGCCGACGATGACAGCATCACCGTGCCGTTCATCGCCTCGCCGCCGCTGCACCGCCTGGCCGCCAAGAAGGAACAGCTGCTGCGCGTGACCCGCATCCCCGGCGAGTTGCCGCAGGACCGCGAGTCGGTGTTCTACCTCAACACCCAGGAAATACCGTCCAACGAAGCCGGCGACGAAAACACCTTGAAGATCGCGCTGCGTACGCGGATCAAGCTGTTCTACCGCCCGCCGGGCCTGAAGGGCAATCCGCTAGACGCGCCTAGGGCACTGGCCTGGAGCGTGCTGCAGGACAACGGCCGCACGGTGCTGCAAGTGGACAACCCCACCCCGTACCACGTCACCTTCAATGCGATTGAAGTCGATGCCGGTGGGCGCAGTGTGCGCCTCAACGATGCGGCCATGGCCGCGCCGCTGTCGCAGCAACGCTATGTCCTGGAGCCGCTGTCCGGCGCGCCGCCGCTGAAGGTTACCTATTCGGTGATCAACGATTACGGCGGCTACAGCGCGCCGGCCACCGTCACCGCCCAGCCGGCCACGCTGCTGGGCGCGGCGCCGGCGCGCTGACCGCGCTGCCGCAGAGCACCGCACTTTCACCGCCGTCTTTCGCCGCCCTGGCGCTTCCGCGCCGGTAGTCGCCTGCACCCTGGATTCCGACGATGTCCGTACTGCCCTCCCACCGACCGCCACGAGGCCTTCGCCCGACCCTGCTGGCACTGGCCATCGCCGGTGCGGCCGGCGCGGTCCAGGCCAACACCATGGACGACCTGGCCGAGTTCGATGCGGCGTTTCTGCGCCCGGTCGGCAGCGGCGATGCGCCGACGCTGGACCTGCAGGCGATCGCCCGCGGCGCCGCGGTAACCCCGGGCACCTACCTGGTCGCGCTGCGGGTCAACCACGAATACATCGACCGCCGCGAACTGCGCATCGATGAAGTCGGCCCCGGCCGGCTGCAGCCGTGCCTGTCGGCGGCACTGCTGACCGAGGTCGGCGTGAAGCTTGACGCCTATGGCAGCGACGAAACTCCCTTGGCCGACTGCATCGACCTGACCGCGCTAATCGACGGCGCGCACCTGGACTTCGATGCGGCGGCAATGAGCGTGGACCTGAGCGTGCCGCAGATTGCCATGCGGCGCAATGTCAACGGTTATGTCGATCCGCGCCGCTGGGAGGATGGCGTCAACGCGGCGATGCTCAATTACCAGTTCGCCGCCGCGCACAGTGAACGCAACGGCCAGCAGGCCGATATGCATTTGTCCGGCGGGTTCAACCTGGGTGCCTGGCAGCTGCGCAGCGCCGGCTCCTACAGCTATACCCGCGGCCAGCGCCTGCAGGATGAAGCCGGCAATCCGCTGCCCGGCCAGGTCAACCGCCGCCGTTGGCAACGTTCCTATACCTACCTGCAACGCGACCTGCCCGGTACCCGCGGCCGCCTGACCGTGGGCGAAACTTTCACCCCCGGCGACGTGTTCGACAGCGTACCGTTGCGCGGGGTGCAGATCGCCAGCGACACCGGCATGCTGCCCGACTCGATGCAGGGCTATGCGCCGATCGTGCGCGGCATCGCCGAATCGCGCGCGCGGGTGGAGATCCGCCAGAACGGCTACTCGCTGTACAGCAGCTATGTGGCACCCGGCCCGTTCGAGATCAACGACCTCAACGCCGGCGGCGGCCGCGGCGAGTTGGAGGTGATCATCACCGAAGCCGACGGCCGCGAACGCCGCTTCACCCAGCCGTTCGCCAGCGTGGCCAACATGCTGCGCCAGGACATCTGGCGCTACAGCGCAAGCGTGGGCGAATACAACCCGGCCGACAGCGGCGACAGTGGTCATGCGCTGCAGCGCCCGCGCTTTGGCCAGGTATCGCTGGCGCGCGGCATGGCCCACGACACTACCCTGTACGGCGGCGTGCTCGGCAGCGGCTTTTACCGCGCCGGCACGGTCGGCGTGGGCAAGAGCCTGGGGCGGCTGGGCGCATTGTCGCTGGATGCCACCCACGCCATCACCGACCGTCCCGATGGTGGACAGGACCAGGGCCAGAGCTACCGCCTGCAATACGGCAAGGGCTTTGCCAGTGGCACCAACCTGCGCTTTGCGGGGTATCGCTACTCCACCCGCGCGTTCCGTGATTTCGGCGAAGCCGTCCGCCAGCAAGACCCGCTGAACGACGATTTTTTCGGCACCAAGCGCAGTCAGGTGACCGCCAGCGTCGCCCAGCGCCTGGGCCAGTACGGCTCGGTCTACATGAACCTCAACCAGCGCACCTTTTGGGGCGACAGCCGCACCCAGCGCGAGGCGCAGATGGGTGTCAGCACCCAGCACCGCGGCATTTCCTATGGGCTGTACCTGAGCCGTACGCTGAGCAGCGACGGGCGCAGCGACAACAGTGGCACCCTGACCGTATCGATGCCGCTGGGCCGTGCCGGCCGATCGGTCACCTATACCGGCAACCGTGCCCACAATGGTGATCTCGGCCATCGCATGGCGATGACGGGCCGCGCCGGCGACGCGCGCCAGTGGGACTATGGCGCAGCGGTCAACCGCAGCGACCGCGGCCGGACCGGCGCCTCGGGCAGCCTGGGCTACCGGGCGCCTTGGGCACAACTGGGCGCCAGCGTGGATGTCAGCGGCGGCCACACCAGCACCGCCGTCAGCGCCAGCGGTTCGCTGCTGGCCCATGCCGGCGGCATCACCTTCGGCCATGCGCTGGGCGACACCATCGGCCTGGTCGAAGTGCCCGGCGTGCACGGCGTGGGCCTGAACAGTGCGCCCAATGCACGCACCAACCGCGGCGGCTTCGTGGTGGCACCGTATCTGCTGCCCTACCGCAGCAACCGGCTGATGCTGGACACCAGCGCGCTGCCCAGCGACATCGACGTCGAGCACGGCATTGAAAGCGTGGTGCCGCGCCGCGGTGCGGTGGTCAAGGTCGGCTTCCAGGTGCAGCGCTCGGTCAAGGCCTTGGTCAACGTGCGCCTGCCCAATGGCCAGTTCCCGCCGTTCGGCGCACGCGTGGCCGATGCCGACGGCAGCCAGGCCGGCGTGGTCGGCCAGGCCGGGCAGATTCTGTTGGCCCTGCAGGAAAGCGGTGTGTTCAATGTGCAGTGGGGCAACAGCGCCGACCAGCAATGCCGCCTGCCGGTCAGCCTGGACAGTAGTGACTACGCAGAAGGATTCCGGCTGATGACGGCGACCTGCGATTTCGGCAACCGCCTCACGCAATCACGTACCTCACTCCTTGGAGAGTCGCTTTGAATCCATCTGCCCGCCACTCATCCCGCGTCGCACCTGGCCAGCATGGGTCTTCTTGTTCCATGGCAACGCAACTGACGCCTCAACTTGCCGCATCCAGCCCGCCACCCCAGCGTGCACGACATCATTTGATACGCCTGTGCATGGCCGGCATTCTGCTCATGGTCAGTTCTTCAGCCTGGTCTGCATGCAGATTTACCGACAACACAGGCGGCCGGGTAACGACTTACAACCTCAATACCCTATCGGTACCGCGCGACGCGCCGACAGGCTCCATCATTGGCACTATCAACCTGGCCCGAACAACGTTCTTCTCTCCATCAGCATCTTACAGTTGCTCCAACGGCTCGCTCGCCGACTTCAGGGTCCTGGAGCCCATCGTCGATGACATTCCGTTGGGTGGCGGCCTGAGTGTTCCGCCTGGACGAATCATCAAGACAAATGTGCCGGGCGTCGGCGTTGCCGTATGGCTCGGCGGCGTATTTGCGGACGGCAACAATTTCGCCTACGACGACGGCCCTTGGTGGCCGGCCCGGGCAATCGCGTTCAGGGACATCCCCGTACTCAACAACTCCCTCAGCGGCGTCCGGGTCAACGTAATCAAGATAGGTGACATAGCGCAGGGACCGCAGGCCGTGGATACCATGGTTGGTCATATGGTGTCCGACGATGGATACCCTGTTTTTTCACTTCGTGTACTAGGTACGGTACAGGTCACTGGATGCATGCTCCCCTCCGCTCCGGGCAACAATATCCCGGTGGCGATGGGTGATGTGCCGCAACGTG
Source organism: Stenotrophomonas sp. KH_029 (assembly GCF_057839765.1). Lineage (NCBI taxonomy): Bacteria > Pseudomonadati > Pseudomonadota > Gammaproteobacteria > Lysobacterales > Lysobacteraceae > Stenotrophomonas > Stenotrophomonas sp. KH_029. Next base: position 2,273,540 of record NZ_CM174498.1, read on the forward strand.
CTTTTCAGGGCCCCGGCAGCGGCGCCCCCGCGATTGATTTCAGCATCATACTGAACTCCTGCACTGCGGGTACCTATCCGTCAGTCCCGGGGAATTTCTTTGAGGGCAACTTTGCCAATATCCAGCTTGATGCGATCCGCGGCTCCAGCGTGGTCGACGCCGACCGTGGCATCCTTGGCCTGAGTCCCAGTGCAAACCCCGACGAGGACGCCACCGGTGTGGCCGTGCAGGTGCTGCAGGCCGACGGCAGCACGCCGATGACGCTGGGCATGCCGGTGCGGTTGAACCGCATCACCGATGGCACCACGCTTGTGCCGTTGAAGGCACGCTACATCCAGACCGGAGATGGGCATGCGCCTACGCCGGGCACGGCAAATGCCTATGCCAGCTTCACCGTGACCTATCGCTGAGTCGGTCCGTTGACGGGTACCTGCCCGCAGGTATCAGTCCTTCGGCGATGTCGCCGAGGCCGATGGCGCGATGCGCCCCTGCATCAGCGGATGCAGCGCAACCAGCTCGATCTGGTCGGGCTGGCCCAGATGCAATGGCGCAGGCGATGCCGGCTGCTGCCCCGGCACGTCGCCATGCATGGTCAGGCGACGCAACATCGGCTCACCGTCCTGGCCCTGGCGTATCCACAGCAACACCTCATGCTCCTGCAGGCGCACCTGGAACTGCCAGGCCCCCTCGTCCCACCGCCAGCCAACGCCATCGTGGACATAGTGCAGGCCTGACACGCGGTGGGCATGGCCATCGGCCGGCGCCACGATGCGCGGGCCGTCCACCGGGGTTGCCGCCAGCCGTAGCGTGGAGGGGTCCACTTCCACCGTCCAGTACCGATTACGCAGGATCAGAGGTTCGCCATGTACCGGCAGCGACATGGCGGCAACGACCAGCATGGACATCCAGCAACTCGGGCGCACAACGGTTCTCCGATTGGGGGAGCTTCCATGCTGCGCCGGGTACAGGAGCCGGGCGGATGCGATTATCACGAAACCTTGATTGAATTATTGAATCGATTTGCTCCAGTGAGGTGCTGCGGGAAATGACGCAGTGCCACCGATTGGTGCTGCGCGGCAATGCCCGCCGTGCCATCGTCTACCGCGCCAATGCCCGTCCTCCCGGGCATGTCCGTCCGCAGGCGCGATGCGCGCGCTCGGTGCGACCGACGTTGCATGACGCATTCGGCGCGAAGCCGCGCACGCGCCGGCTTTATCCGCGCCCAACGCAGACTTTCGGCATGGTTCCCGTCACAGCGAACGCGCACTAGGCTGGGCCGCTTTGGTGCTGCAGCACGGCCCGCCGCTTGAGCGCAGGGCGGCTGACACGCCCGCAACGAAATGCGGGCGGCACTGCACCTGCCCCTGTCAGAGGATTCGCGCATGCTCAAACCTGCTTCCGGCTATCTCCCCGGCATCGACGGCCTGCGCGCGATCGCGGTGCTGGCGGTGCTGGTCTACCACGCCGACTACCTGCCGTGGCTGCCGGGTGGCTTCACCGGCGTGGACATGTTCTTCGTGATCTCCGGCTTTGTGATCAGCCAGTCGTTGTCCGAACGCAACACCACTGGTTTTTCCGACTACCTGCTCACCTTCTACCGGCGCCGGCTGCTGCGCCTGCTGCCGGCCCTGCTGGTGGTGCTGGCGGTCAGCTTCATGCTGTCGGCAATGCTGCTGCCGCAGGTGTGGCTCAGCGAGCAGAACAACCGCACCGGCATGGCCGCGTTCCTGGGCCTGAGCAATTTCGTGCTGGCGTTCAATACCGACACCTATTTCTCGCCCAGTGTCGACCTCAACCCCTACCTGCATACCTGGTCGCTCGGCGTGGAGGAACAGTTCTACCTGCTGTTCCCGGGCATCTGGTACCTGTGGCTGCGCCACCGGCAGCGCGTACCGGCACTGTGGGCAGTGCTGCCGGTACTGGCGCTGGCCTCGCTGGCGGTCAGCGCGGTGCAGAGCGGGCGCGATCCACTGGCCGCGTTCTACCTGCTGCCGTCCCGTTTCTGGGAACTGGCCGCCGGTGCGCTGCTGTACCAGCTGTTGCGGCGCCGGCCGCTGCAGGCGCGTACCAGCGGCACGCTGACCGTGCTGATGCTGGCCGGGCTGGGCCTGCTGCTGGCCGGTTTCCTGCGCGCCGACGCTGCCCACTTCCCGATGCCCTGGGCACTGGCCACCGTGGCCGGGACGCTGCTGCTGATCACCGCGCTGGTGGTGCCCGGCACCGGCGCGCCGCCGCTGCTGCACCGTCTGCTGCAGGGCCGCGTGGCCGGCTACCTGGGCCGGTTGTCGTATTCGCTGTATCTGTGGCATTGGCCGGTGGCGGTGTTCATCCGCTGGACGGTCGGCTTCGAGCTGCTGGCCGTGCAGCTGGCCTACCCGCTGCTGGTACTGGGCCTGGCCGCCGCGTCGTACCATTGCATCGAGACGCCGATCCGCGCCGGCCGCAGCGTATTGCAGCGGCGCACCTGGGTGACCGCCACGGCCGCCGTGGCCGCCCTGGCGGTGGCGATGCCCGGCGCCCGCTGGGTCAGCGAGAACCCCGACCGGCTCTCGCTCAGCCGCACCGCCGATACCTACACCTGGATGGCCTACCGGCACGCGCCACCGGCGTCGGTGCAGCCGATCAATGCGCCGCAACTGCAGGGCCGCCAGTTGTTCGCGCTGGGCGATTCGCACACCGCCGCCTATCGCACCCTGCTCAGGCAGGTGCAGGTGCAGCTGGGCGTGGAAGTGATCGAACACGAGCGCGGCGGCTGCGGCGTGGTGCGGCTGATCGGTGCCGACCCGCCCGAGTGTGCCGACAGCCGCGAGGCGGCGCTGCAGGCGATCGAAGCGGCGGCCAAACCGGGCGACATCGTGTTGCTGGCCTCCCTGCGCATGCCTGAACTGGCCGGCCGCGACTGGGCCAGCGACCCCACCGGGACCTGGGCGGCGGTATTCGCCGAACTGGACCAGGGCCATCACGACGCGGCGATGCACTCTGCCCATGCCGTGCTGCGGCGCCTGCAGGCCGCCGGGCTGCAGGTGGTGATCGATGCGCCCAAGCCCTTGTTCAAGGCCTCGGCCAACCGCTGCTCGGACTGGTTCAACCGGATCAACCCGATCTGCGCACCCGGCCTGGAGGTGTCACGCACGCAGCTGCTGGCGCTGCGCGCCGACCAGCTGCGGCAGCTGGCGCAGCTGCAGGAGCACTACCCGCAGTTGACCGTGTGGGATCCGTTCCCGCTGCTGTGCCCTGGCCCGACCTGCTCGGCATTCGACGCCGAGGGGCTGCCGCTGTACTTTGATGCCGACCACCTCAGCGGCCACGGTAACCGCGTGCTGGCAGACGACTTCATCCAGGTGCTGCTGCGCGTGTGGGGCGTGCCCGCTGGCAGCGATGGCGCGCCGCATGCAGCGATTGGCAACCCGTGAACCCCGCTTTCGGTGGCGGCCGTATAACGCAAGGCTTGAACAGGGAGGACAGCGTGGATATCCCGCACATGGATCCAGGGCATGGCACACCCGCCGACTACAGTGATGTTCTGTACCGGGTGTATTTCGAGGTTGGCGAATGGCAGCAGGTCGCCCGCACCGCCCTGTGCGATTTTCTGCTCGAACGCAGCCAGGGCCATCCGGCCTTTCATTTCCAGCCGGCAGATTTGCGGGTCAAACCGCACGGCTACGAAGTGGATCTGCCCATGCAGTTGATCCCGGAAGTGGTCCGGGCGTTGGCCGGGCGCAACATTGCCATCTATCAAGTGCTGCGGCTGGACAGGGCCTGAGCGGCGCCGGTGGGGCCGCACGGTGTAGGAGTTTTACTAAACTGCTGGAACCGTGATCCGGCGCGCGCGCCGCTGTCGCCATTGCCTCGTTGGCGTACATGCATCGGCTACCCGGCTGACGGGTTTGCCTGCAATAGGCCAGGAAAACGGCGGTTGCGCGCCCTGCCCCGCGCAAGGTCCATGGACGCCCGCGTTGTGTTAACCGCGTAGCGAAAGCAGTGCTGCCACCGGGCTTTCGCTGCGGCCGGCGGGTGCGCCGCGCCGCGCTATTGATAGAAAATAAATATTGATTGCGCCTCTTCAAGCATAAAGATCAATCAACAAACGGCACCATCAGGGTTGATGCATGGGTATGTTCCGCACCGTCATCCCGCCCGCTCCTGTGCGGCGGAATGACGGCGTTGATGGTCATCACGGCCCAGCAGCGCCGCCTCCCGCATCCGGCGGCATGGCCCCTGGGTATCGTGCCCCGCAACGACAAGGAAGCTTGCATGGCTCGACTGTTGATCATCGACGACCACCCGCTGGTGCGTTCCGGCCTGCGCTGCGTGATGCAACACCAACCCGGCGTACAGGTGGTGGGCGATGTGGCCCTGCCCGAACAGGCACTGGAGCTACTGCGGCATACCCCCTGCGACGCGGTGCTGACCGACCTGGCCATGCCCGGTTCGTCCCAGCCTGACGGGCTGCAGTTCGTGCAGCAGCTGGTGCGCCACTACCCTGCGCTGACGGTGATGGTGCTGACCGCCACGCCCAACACCAGCATCGTCGGCGCCCTGCTCGCTGCCGGTGCGCGCGCGGTGATCGACAAGGGCGCCAGCGCCGGCGCGATCCTGGCCGGCATCGCCACCGCGCTGGCCGGCCGCCAGTACGTCAGTGAACGTTTCCGCCAGGACCTGATGGCGCTGGGCCACCTCCCGCAAGGCAGTGCCCGGCGCTGGCCGTTGAGCCTGCGCGAGCGGCAGGTGGTGCACCTGCTGTGCAGTGGCCAGACCCCACAGGTGATCGGCGAACGGATGGGCATCACCGTGGTCACCGTCTCCCGCCTCAAACGCACCGCCATGCGCAAGCTGGCGGCCAAGTCCACCTGCGAGCTGTACGGCGCCGCGCGTGAGCAGGGGTTGCTGGATGACGCGGTTGTGGCCGTGGCGTCGTAGCGCCGGGCCAGTATGAAACCACCGGGTTGCTCCCTTCGCGGCCAGCCCTGTTGTCTTGCAGGCTCACCAGGCCGCGCGCAGCCCCAGTTGTGCCGCTGTCTGGCGATACCCGCTGTTGCCGCGCTGCAGGGCCAACGTGCCCCAGCCGGTCCAGCGCCGGCCCAGTTGCAGCTGCGCACCGGCACCGGCTTCGTAGCGGTCCCTGGGCAGCCCGCCCTGCAGGCGTTCGCTATTGAAACGCAGGCTGTTGTCATCCCTGCCGTGCAGCCAGTGCACCGCCACGAACGGCTGCACGCGGTTGCCGATGCCGGTGTTGGCATGGCCAAACAGGCGCACGCCGACCCGGCTGGTCAGCCCGCCCGTCCGGCCGCCATCGATGAGCGTGCCGTTGGCCTCGACATGGCGGCCGGCATTGCCGTCGGCATGGGTCAGCTGCAGCTGCGGTTCGAGGAACATCGCGGTACCGGCACTGTCGAGCAGCGGGATGCTGTAACCGGCCTCGAGCGACGCCGTGGTGGCACGGCTGTCATACCGCTCTCTGGCCAGCGCGTCGCCCTGCACGGTGTTCTTGAAGGTGGCGTGCTGCACCCAGCCGTCCACATACAGGCCGATGGTCCGGGCCGGATCCTGCAGCCAGCTGGCATAGAGACCGGCGGCTTGCCCGTCGACCCGGCCGCTGGCGGTGTAGCCGGTCAATCGCGAAGTCACCGTGGTGCGGGCACGGCCACCGCCCAGCATGACCCCGAACCGGCCGCGGCTGTCGGCGCCCCAGGCGAGCAGATCGGTGCCGACCTGCAACACGTCGGTATCGCCGTTGACCTGCAGTTGGTTGCCGACCACGCCGTACCTGGCCTGGCTGCGGCCCACCCGCGCCCATGCGCCGCGCTCGGACAGGCCGCGGGCGATACCGCCGGTGCGGTCCTGCAGGCGCAGATCGAACATCTGCACGGCAGCGGCCTGGTTGGCCAGGTAGGCGCCCACTTCCGGGCGCAGCACCGGCAGCGGCGGCTGGCATTGCGGCAAGGCCGGGTCCAGTTCGCACTGCTCGGGCAGGGTGATCACGCAGCCGGGGGCGGTGGGATCGGCCACACAGGGGTCTGGGGGGGTGGGAATCTCCGAGCGCAGGTACCAGTCGCCATCGCTGCGGGTCACCGCACCGCCCTGGACCAGAAAATACTCGTGCGCCCCGGCCACCGCGCGCCCGGCCAGGTCGAACCGGCCGCCGGAGGCGCCGTCCACCTGGATCAGGCGGATGCCATCGACGGTATCGGCGCCACCGCCGCCGACGTTCTGTACCGCCACCCTGGTCTGGCCGTGGGTATCGCCCTGCACCACCAGCCGGTCGGTGGCCGAGGCGTCATCGCCCAGCACGGTATGCAACAGCAGCGTGCCGCCTGCGCCCACATGGTCGCCGCTGACGGTCAACGTATGGAATGCCGTACCGTCGCCCAGCGCCATGACGCCACCGGCGTTGAGGGTAAGCGCGCCGGCCTGGCTGTCTTCGATCAGCGTCCAGGTACCGCCGCTGGACAGTGTGGCCGAACTCAGCCCCGATACCCGCCCGCTGTAGCCGGCGTCATCGTCGAGCAGCAGGTGCAACTGGTGGCCGGCATCGGTACGCAGTTCGCCGCTGAGCACGGTATTGGAAAGGGTCAGCGTGGCCTGGCTGGGGTTGGCGCCGGCCACGTCGAGCAGCACCCCGTTGCCGCCGGACAGCTGGCCGCCGTTGCGCACCGTTATGTAGGCGTCCACGGCCGTGCTGCCACCGCCCACTCGGACGGCCGACGCACTGCGACCTTCCACGCGGGCCGCATCAACCAACAGGTCGGTACGGCTGCCTGCGGTGGCGCCCTGGATACGCACCCCGTTGGTATCGCCCAGGACCACGCTACCGGCATTGGCTTCGATCAACCCTTTGCCGTTCGACAGGACGCCGATGCCATCTACGCCGGCGCCGTCATGGCCGTGGACCTGGCTGTTATACAGGCGCACTTCGGAGGTCGAACCCAGGGAGTTGATGACGACGCCATTGGCGCCGCCGCCACTGTCCACCGTGGAATCGCGCAGGCTTGCACTGGACACACGCAGCGACAACCCGCCGGCCAGGACCGCACCTTGCGCATCCAGCGGGGAGAAGTTGCCCATATGCACCAACCCACTGGCGATCGAACCCGACAGCATGCTCAGCGCCGAATCGGCCACATCGATGGTGGAGGCGCGGCCCCCGGCGCCCAGGGTCAGCAAGGCACCGTTGCGGACGATCCAGGGCTCTTCGACATCCCCGGCAAGCACCGTATGCGTGCCGCCATTGAGAGTACGCGCAATGGCCGGGGCGGGAACCAACACCGCCGCCACGGCGCAGCACAGCAACACTCGGCCTGGCCGCCGGCACGCCGGGGTCACCAGCAGGGATGCTGCCGCAGCGACGAGAGTGCTCATCGACCCCCCGCAATATCCACCATGCCCGCGTTGAGCGTCTGCATTGCCGTACCTTCTCTCCCCAGTTTGCGCATCATCCCAAGCGCCGCTGTGAGGGTGAGGTGAAGTATCGCCTATATGCAAACCTAGAAGACCGAGGTACATCCTTCAGGTGCCCACCCATTGCGCGGGCGATCCTTATAGGCCAGCGTCTCGCATTTCCAGCCGTTCTGGACCGTATAAATAAGCTCGACATGCTCGAAGAAGCCGCCGCCACAAAACAGCGTAGCTCGGCGCGACGATGCAGTAACGGTCACCCTCAAGGTTGGGCACAGGTTGCTGGGGCCGGTGAGCCCGACCGCAGCAGGGTCGGTGATGGTGGGGCCATGGAAGCCTTCCATCACCAATAGCTCGGCGCCCGTCTTGCCGCCGGACAGCTCGGACAGCATCGCGGTGATCCGCGCACGGGTCGCGTAGTTCTGGTACAGCGGAATGGCGATGGCCATCAGCACTGCCAGGATGCCCAGGGTGATGATCAGCTCCATCAGGGTAAAGCCGCGCGCCTGCGCGGCACCCGGCGCCGGCCGGGTGCAAGTTCGGTATTTCATGTCCAGTGATTCCTGTCAGGTGGCGGGCGCGTACCGCGCGCAGCAAAACGCCGTGCCCGCCCTTCCCCGGCGAACACGGCACCCCCATCCCCAAGGTGTGGCAGCGCGCCTGCGCGCTGCCGGTTACAGCGAGAGCGCACCCTCGACGTCCAGCACCATGCGCCGGGCCAGGGCCAGGTTGGCCTTCTGGCGGTCCAGCACTACGTAGAAGAACAGGCCCTTCTTGGCCGCCACCGGGCGCAGCACGTGGTAAGCGCGGCCCAGGGTGATCAGCACGTCTTCGATGTTGTCGTTGAGGTTCAGCGCCTCGGCGGTCTTCATCTTGGCGCGCAGCACTTCAGTGTTGCCGGCCGCAGCCAGTTCCATGTCCACGCCGGCGCCGGCTTCGCCGAGCAGCATGCCGCTTTCATAGTCCACCAGGGCCACGGCCTGGGCGCCGTTGATCTGCATCAGCGCGGCAAGGGATTTTTCGATCGTATTGTTCATTGGATTTTCTTCAGGAATAGGGAGTTGTGGTCATCGCCACCGGCACCACGGCCGGCGGCAGGTTGGTTTCCATCGTCTCGGCGATGGCACGTACGCATTGTTTTGCATGCCAGAGAATCTGGCCCATCACGCAGTCCTGGGTGCAGGCGGCCATCAGCAACCGGGTCGGTTGCGAGGGAATGGTCAGCATCAGCACCTTGCCGTCCTGGGCATCGAGCATCAGCGTGTCCAATACGCCGATCTCCAGTTCACGGCCCAGCGCATTGGCCAGCCCCAGCATCGAACTGGTCATCGCCGCCAGGCGTTCGGCGGCGCCATCGGCGCGGCCGACCTGGGCCAGCGCGAAGCCATCCAGGCTGGCCACCACCACCCCGGACAGGCCGTCGACCGCCGCGACCAGCCGCGACAGATGCGGGTCCAGCCGCGGGTTGGCCGGGCAACGCAGGGGAATCACCTCGGCGCTATGCATCGTCTTCCACCAGGGCCAGGCACTCGATCTGGCTCATCAGTACATCCATCACGGTCAACACCTGTTGCGGATCGCGCGGATCCAGCGGCAAGGCCGGCAACGGCTGCGGATACGAATGCAGCCAGGCTTCGCAGGCCGCGGCCTGCTCGGCGGTGGCCGAATCCAGCCGGGTCAGGCCGATCACCACCGGCAGCTGCGCGTTGTGTTCCTGCAGCGCATCCAGGTGCGCGGCGACCTGCGCGGCCGGCTCGCCGGCACTGGCATTGACCAGCAGGATCGCCCCGCTCGCCCCTTCCAGCAGGATCGGCCACAGGAACGCAAAGCGCACCTGGCCCGGCGTGCCATACAGGCGCAGACGGCTGCCACCGGGCAGGTCGATGTCGCCGTAATCCATGGCAACGGTGGTCAGCGGTTTGTCCGCGTCCGGGTCGGTATTGCAGACCTCGGTGCTGACCGCGCGGCCCCCGGCCAGGGCCTGCACCAGGGTGGACTTGCCTGCGCCCATCGGCCCCAGCACGACAATCTTGTACTCACGCATCATCAAGCGCTCCAGCGGGCGCGAACGTCCCGCCACAGTTGGACCAGCCCACGGCTGCGACCGGTGCGCAACACGCGCTGGGGGGCATCCTGGACCAGATAGGCATAGCCGCTGAGATAGGCGGCGTTGAAAAAGGCCTGCACGTGCCCGCGCGGCAACGCCAATGCCGCACTGCAGGCATCGGCATCCATTGCCCGCTTGATCAGCAACGCGCAGATACGGAAGTCATCGTGGCGATGCGCCAATACCCGGAAGTCCGGCCAGCGCCGCAACTGCAGGCTGCTTTCCATGCCCAGCGGGCGCAGTGGCGCATTGGCCGCACACGCGGTCAACCCGACCTGCCACAGCATCGGCCGCAACGGCACGCTGCGGGTGTACTGGGCCTGCCGCTCGAAGGCGTCGGCGGCCAGCGGCGACAGTTCCAGCTGCGAGCGATGGTCGGTGAGCGCGACCTGGAAACGAATGGTCATTTCCGCCGCCGGTTCGGCCACCAGCACGCGGTTGTTCTGCATGTCCAGCCAGCACAGCGTCTCCCCACGCACGCTGACTGCTGCGTACAACAGGCGTTCGTGCAGCAGCGCACCCACGCTCAGGCGGTGGTGCAGCTGTTCCACAAAGCCGGTCGGTGCCGGCGCAGGCGCGGCAGGCTCGGACTGGTTGTAGGGAAGGCGGCGGAAGCGGGTCATGATCGTCGGGTCAGGTCGGGGCGCCACGTCACGGTGGCGAATGAGGGGGTGGCAGCCGGCAAGTGCCGGCCACGCAGGCCCCGAGCCGCCGGCACGCACAAGGCGTGCCGGCGACCGAAACCTGGGTACCCCCGAGGGTTCATCGGCAGATCGGCGGCAGCAGGCTCTTTTCGGTCATGCTGGCATTGCAGGTCCACGCGCCGTCGGCATCGCGGGCCAGGGCCAGGGTGCCTTCCACCTTGCTGCTGGGCACCAGCTCGCAGGTCAGCGTGGCTACGCCGGTTTCTGCCATGACCACATCGACGTCTTTGCAACGCGGGGTGATCTTCTGCAGGCCCAGCACGACCGGATCGTCGGTGGTTTCGCCTTCGGCGTACATGGTTTCCACGCCGATCTTGCCCGGGGTGATTTCGGCCAGTGCGGCCGAGGTCTGCGCCTTGGCGGTGTAGTTCTGGTACTGCGGCAGCGCGATGGCGGCCAGGATGGCGATGATGGCCACCACGATCATCAGTTCGATGAGGGTGAAGCCGCCCTGGCGGTTGGCCGGCGAAAGGCGCGGCGTGTTACGGACGTTCATGGGAATCCTTGAGAAGTAATTGATGGAATGGGGTAAGGCGGTACTGCAATGAGAGTGGGCCGGGCACCAAACGCCGTGCTCCTGCGCCTGCCGACAAGGAGACCACCGGCCATCCTCTTCACACCATCCCAAAATTAGTAAAAACAACCCGCTACCCGGAGTTTTGCGATTACTTGCAGGGCTGTTTCCGAAGCGGCATGACGCATCGGCGCACTCTCGATGCGTGCAGCGCGTTGCCATGACGCGGATCGCCGGTTCTGCCGCGCCCTGACCCAGGGCGGCACCGTGCCGGTCGACCCAGCGCCAGCCACTGGAACCTGGCCGCCGCTGCGATACCGGCAAGCGCGGCTGCAGCGCCTTCACCGGTTCATCGGGCCAGTCAGGCCGCCGTCATTGCATGGCAGGGCTGGCATCCGTGCTTCCGGTCGAGGTGCCGGTGCGCGCCTGCCGGCGGCGGGCAGAAACCGGCTGGAGGCTTTGGGGGGGCGGGCTTCTGCGCATCGTATTGGCGCCCCCCCGGTGGAGTCGGATGCCCCGAAGTGTCGCATTCAGCTTAAGAAAGCTGCCGCGTTCAGGGATGCAATACGACATTCGTATTAGTTGTATTGGAAAGCATCCGGGCCCCGATCACACTTTGTGCAACCGGTTACATATAGACGTATCGGTACGGACACCCAGGCAGGCAACCCACCGCCTGCGCCTCCGAAACCACGCCGCACCGCCACTATCGAGGACATCCCCATGATCACCCGCATCATCATTGCCGACGACCATCCCGCGGTGCGCCTGGGCGTCCGCGCCATTCTCGAAGCGCAGGGCCGCTACCGCATCGTCGCCGAGGCCAGCTCGCCGGAGGAGCTGATGGCCCTGCTGGCGCAGCACCCTGCCGATATGCTGCTGACCGACTTTGCGATGCCGGTGGGCAGCGTGGCCGATGGCCACGCGATGCTGGCCACCATCCGGCGCCGCTACCCGGCGCTGCCGATCGCGCTGTTGACCATGTTCAACAACGTGCCCTCGCTGCGCGTCGCGCTGCAGGCGGGGGTGCGGGCGATCATCGACAAGAGCGGGCCGATGGACCAGATAGCGCAGGCACTGTGCGAGGTACGGGCGGGCAGCACTTATCTGAGCGAGAGCCTGCGTCACGCCATGGAAGTTGATGCGCTGGACCCCGAAGCATCGCGCAGCGTGCTCTCGCGCAAGGAGCTGGAAGTGCTGCGCTTGTATGTGTCCGGGCCCACCATCAGCGAAATCGCCGCGCAGCTGGGGCGCACGGTGAGCACCATCAGCCGGCAGCGGATCATGGCGATGGACAAGCTGGGCATCCGCACCGAAGCGGAGTTGTTCGCCTATGCCTATGAGCAGGGCCTTACGCCGGTGGCGCGTCCGTCGTTGTTGTCGGCGGCGTAGGTTGTGGGTGTTTTTCCGCTTCGCGGATGACGTCAACGTCAACAGCTTTCGTGCCCCTCCGGGGCGCGAGTCACCTTTCTTTGCTCGTGCAAAGAAACGTAACCCAAAGAAAGCACGCCCCGTCCACGATCCGTCAGGCTACGCCTGCCGGTGCCCTGCGCTTCTCGCGTCGGCAAGGGACGGTGCGGAACTCGCTACGCTCGCGCCTCTAGACCAGCGGGCGCCGGTTGTTAGAGCGCGTCGCCACGCGCCCATGTCCCACCGCATCACCTCGTAGCATGCTTCATGCTTCGACCGCGCCTCTTCGCCCCCGATGCCACTGCGATGCTCGGCTCGCTCCAAGGGGGAGGTAGGTCAAGATCAAGATCATGAGCAACAGCAACAGCAACGGCACGGCAACAGCAACGGCAACAGCAACGGCAACAGCTGCCTACCGCCGGTAGGTCCGACCCATGGTCGGACGCGCTTCGCCGGGCACCGCAATGTCCAAATTGCGACGGCCGCCGCCCATATCGCGCGAGACGGCTATCCCGGCACGCTCTAGGCTTGCCGCTTCGCCCACCCGGACCCCGGCGGCCTGCGTTCCGTCATGGCAGGCTGGCGCACTGCGATCCGGATTGCCTTGCGAGTCGTTGCTACCGATGCCCACAGACACCCCTGCCACTCCCGCCCTTCCCCCCGTTTCCGTCACCGCGCCCCCGCAGGGCTTCGCGCTGCGCATCGTCGGTGCCGCAGCATTCGCGCACCTGCTCAACGACATGATCCAGGCCGTGCTGCCGGCGGTGTACCCGATGTTCAAGAGCGAATTCGCGTTGAGCTTCGGCCAGATCGGCATGATCGGGCTGGTCTACCAGATCACCGCCTCGCTGCTGCAGCCCTGGGTGGGCATGTATACCGACAAGCGCCCGCTGCCCTACCTGCTGCCGTCGGGCATGGCCGCCACCCTGGTCGGCATTGCCATGATGGCGCTGGCCACCCGTTACGAAATGCTGCTGGTGGCCGCTGCGGTAATCGGCATCGGCTCGGCCACCTTCCATCCCGAAGCCTCGCGGGTGGCGCGGATGGCCTCGGGCGGGCGCTTCGGCACCGCCCAGTCCACCTTCCAGGTGGGCGGCAATACCGGCTCGGCGATCGGCCCGTTGCTGGCGGCCGCAGTGGTGATTCCGCATGGGCAGCGCGCCATCGCCTGGTTCATGCTCGGTGCGGCGCTGGCCATCGGCGTACTGCTGCGCCTGACCCGCTGGAGCGTGCGCCACGGCCAGGCCGCGATGGGCAGCCTGTCGCGCAACCGCGCCACCGGCCTGGACCGCGGCCAGGTGGTGCGGGCGGTCGCGGTGATCTGCGTGCTGATGTTCGCCAAGTTCGTCTACATCGCCTCGTTCACCAATTACTTCACCTTCTACCTGATCGAACGCTTCCATCTCAGCGTGCAGCACAGCCAGCTGTTCCTCTTCATCTTCCTGGCCTCGGTCGCGCTGGGCACCTTCATCGGCGGCCCGGTCGGCGACCGTATCGGGCGCAAGGCGGTGATCTGGATTTCGTTCCTGGGCGTGGCCCCGTTCGCACTCGCCCTGCCCTATGCCAACCTGGCCGGCACCGCGATCCTGGCGGTGCTGATCGGGCTGGTGATGTCCTCGGCCTTCGCCGCGCTGGTGGTGTACGCGCAGGAAGCGGTGCCCGGCCGGGTCGGCATGGTGTCGGGCCTGATGTTCGGGCTGATGTTCGGCATCGGCGGCATCGCCGCGGCCGGCCTGGGCAAACTGGCCGACGCACACGGCATCGTCTGGGTCTACCACTTCACCTCCTACCTGCCGTTGCTGGGACTGGCGACCGCCTTCCTGCCCAGGACCAAGCCGCACTAGGGCTGCTGGAAGAACCGGCTGGGCAGTTGTCCGAACCGCTTCTTGAACATCGCGGTGAACGCGCTGGGGCTGACATAGCCCAGCGACAGCGCCACATCGATGACCTTCTCGCCGTGCGCCAGGCGCTCCAGCGCGCGCAGCAGCCGCGCCTGCTGCCGCCATTGCCCGAAGGTCATGCCCAGCTCGCGCGTGCACAGCCGCTGGATGGTCTTGACGTCCACGCCCAGCCGCAGCGCCCAGTCCTGCAGGGTGGAGGCATCGTCCGGGGCAGTCTCGAACTGGTGGCCGATCGCCTGCAGCCGCGGGTCGGTGGGTTGCGGCAGGTGCAACGGCAATACCGGCAGGGTCTGCAGTTCATCCAGGATCAGCTGCATCAGCCGGCCGTCGCGGGTGTCGGCGCGGTAGGGCTGGGCGATCTGCGCCGCGGCGTGGATCAGCGCCGCCAGCAACGGCGTGACCGATACCGTCGATGCCGCCGCCGGCGGCTGGGCGATGGCCTGCGGCAGGATATACAGGCTGCGCATGCTCACCGCGCCGATGCAGCTGACCTTGTGCCCGGTCCCGGCCGGCATCCAGATCGCGCGCGTGCTGGGCACCACCCAGCGCCCTACCCCGGCCTGCACCACCAGCACGCCGGTTTCGGCGTAGACCAGCTGATGGCGGTCGGGATGATGGTGCAGGCCGATCACGGTGCCGGCCGGATACTCGCGCGCCCGGCACAGCACCGGGCTGTCCGGCCCGATCGGCAGGCGCCGGCCTTCGCCTGTGGGCGGTGCGGTGCCTGCTGCACTGTGTTTCATGACTGCATCCGTCGTACCGGCGTTTACTCCGACTCTAGCATGCAGGGGTTTGGCGTCCGTCGGGCTGGCGTCGCGCCGCACTGCCCGTCTGACGGTGGATCCGACCCGTGGTCGGATGCGCCATGTTCGGGCATTGCGCTGTCCGAACATGGTTCGGACCTACCTGCGATCGCGTTGTCCGAGCGTGGCTCGGACCTACCCGCCGTGCAGCTCCATCGCGCGCATCACGATCGGCTTGGCCCAGTCGGGGGTGTGCAGCAGTTCGGCCACCGAGACCGGGTAGTGCAGTCCGCTGCGATCGACCTGCAGCAGCGGCAGCGGTTCCACCCTGCCCTGGGCATCGGCCGGCGCGCTGTTGTCGTAGACATGCAGTTCGGCCAGGTGTGGCAGCAGATCGATCAGGTTTTCGCGCGCGGTATCAAAGCGGGCACGGATCTTGTCGTGCGGAATGTCGTGGCCGCCGCCGGCCACGCGCGCCGCGACGCGGGCGATATGCAGTTCCACGCTGTCCAGGCCGCAGAACCAGATCGCCACCTCATGGCTCTGGCAGGCCTGGCGCAACAACTGCGGGATGGTGTTGCCGCCCAGGGTGGTTTCGAAGGCGAAGTCGCTGCCATCGGCGATCGCCTGGCGCAGGCGTCGCGCGCCTTCGTTCCAGGCCGCCGCATTGGCCTCGCCGAGCGCCCAACCGGCATCGACCAGGGCACGGGTGAAGCTGTCCGGGTTGAACCAGGACAGCCCCTCCTGTTCCAGCCATGTGCCCAACAGCGAACTTTTGCCGGCGCCGTTGACGCCGGCCAGCACCAGAATCCGCCCCATCGGTCAGAGCGGCTTGCCGAGGGTGACCTTGCGGCCGCGGCGGATCGGCTGGCCCAGTACCTTGCCCAGCCCACCATCGCGGTCCAGGCTGGCCAGCTGGGTGTCGAACCGGGCGCGCAGGCGCTCCAGGTCACCGGCGCGCGTACCGCTGTCGGTACCGGCAGCCTTGGCCAGCAATTCCTGGTAGGCCTTGATGTCCACGATCACCGCTTCGGGGTGGTTGTGGTTGGTGATGACCAGCGCCTGCTTCTCACGGACGGTACGCATCAGGCTCGGCCAGCCGCGGGTCTTCACCGAGGAGGCGGAGGCCTTCTCCAGGCCGGGCAGGTCCAGTGGCAGGGTCATGGCAGGCTCCACGGAGGAATGGGGCCACTATACGCCTTTTGGCCAAATGGGGAATAAATCGCATTATGGCCTGGCATCCGGTGTCGACCCCACCCGGCGGCACCGGACGCCAGGCTCAGCGCGACATCGAATACGGCGCCTGCGCACCCTGCCCTGGCCAGGCCTGGTTCGGCGCGGCCTGCAGGGTGAAGTGCAGTTCCCCGCCGGCCAGGATCTCGGCGTGGCGCAGGAAGGCGCGCTGCAGCGGCTTGCCGTTGAGGGTGACCGCGCCGATATAGCCGTGGCCCTGCTCCAGCCCGTCGGTGGTGATGGTGAAGGTGTTGCCGTTGGGCAGGTGCAGCGAGGCCTTCGGCAGGAACGGGCGGCCGATGATGTATTCGCCGCTGCCCGGCGCGACCGGGTAGAAGCCCAGCGCGGTGAATACATACCAGGCCGACATCTGGCCCAGGTCGTCATTGCCGGCCAGGCCGTCGGGGCGGTCGGCATACTGGGTGTCCATGATCTGCTTCAGGCGCGCCTGGGTGCGCCACGGCTGCCCGGCATGGGCGTACAGATAGGCCACGTGGTGGCTGGGCTCGTTGCCGTGCGCATACCAGCCGATCAGGCCGGTGATGTCTTCCATGTGCTCGAACACCGCTGGGTCGACCTTGGCGTCGAACACCTGGTCCAGCCGCGCCAGCAGTTTGTCGCTGCCACCGTGCACCTTGGCCAGGCCGGCCACGTCCTGCGGCACATACCAGGAGTACTGCCAGGCGTTGCCTTCGGTGTAGTCGCTGCCGTAGCCGCTGGCGCTGGGATCGAACGGCGTGCGGAAGCTGCCGTCGCGCTTGCGCGCGCGCATGAAACCGCTATCGGCGTCGAAGGCATGGCGCCAGTTGCCGGCGCGCTTGTCGAAGGTGGCCTGCACGTCCTTGCGGCCCATCGCTTCGGCCATGCGCGCGATGGTCCAGTCGTCGAAGGCGTATTCCAGGGTCTTGCTGGCAGCTTCGCCTTCCTCGTCGATCGGCACCCAGCCCAGCTCGCGGTACTGGGCGATGCCATCGTAGGGACCATAGTTGGCGGTGGCGACCATCGCCTGCAGCGCCTTGTCGGCATCGAAGCCGCCGATGCCCTTGAGGTAGGCATCGGCGATCACCGGCACGGCGTGGTAGCCGATCATGCACCAGGTTTCCTGGCCGTGGAACGACCACACCGGCAGCATGCCGTAGGCGCTGTGCTGCTGGTGGGCCAGCAGCGAGTTGATGAAATCGCTGTTGCGTTTTTCCGGCTGGACCAGGGTCAGCAGCGGGTGCAGGGCGCGGTAGGTATCCCACAGCGAGAAAGTGGAGTAATGGTTGAAGCCTTCGGCACGGTGTACGGCATTGTCCGAACCGCGGTACTGGCCGTCGGCATCCATGAACAGCGTGGGGCCCAGCAGGCTGTGGTAGAGCGCGGTATAGGCGCTGCGCCGGGCATGCGCGGGCGCCTGGATATCCAGCACCGACAGCGCCTCGATCCACTGTTTTTTGGCTTCGGCGCGGACCCGGTCGAAATCCAGATCGGGCACTTCGGCAGCCAGGTTCGCGATTGCACCCGCCTCGCTCACCGAGGAAATCGCCACGCTCACCACCAGCGGCGCTTTCAGCGTGCCGAAATCGAACGTGCCCACCAGCTGGCGGCCCTCGATCTGCGCGCGCTCGCCCGGTGCATTCGCTGCCGGCGGTGCGAAGCCCTTGTAGGCGATGTCCTTTTCGGTGTTGTGCAGTTCGTGCGCGGTCAGCGGGCGCGAGAAGCGCATCGCGAAATACAGCTGGCGGCCCGGTGCCCAGCCGCGGGTTTCGCGGAAGCCGGTGACGGTGCCATCGTCGCGCACCCGCAAGCGCGACCACGAGATCTTGCCCGGGTAGTCGTACAGGCTGGTGCGCAGGTCCAGCAGCACCCGTGCCGGCTGGTTGGCCGGGAAGGTATAGCGATGCACGCCGACGCGGGTGCTGGCGGTGAGCTCGGCGCGCACCTTGGGATCGTCCAGGGTGACGGCGTAGTAACCGGGCTCGGCGCGTTCGTCGTCGTGGCCGAAGCGCGAGGTATAGCCGCTACCGGGCTTGTCCGGGTCGCCGCGCTCCAGGCCGGCACCGGGGGCGACCGGCATCAGCAGCACATCGCCCAGGTCCGAATGGCCGCTGCCGGAGAAGTGGGTATGCGAGAAGCCGACGATGCTGCGGTCGTCGTGCCGGTAGCCGGCAGCCCAGCCATAGGCCTTTTCGCGCGGCTGGATGCGGGTATCCGGGCTGAGCTGGACCATGCCGAACGGCACCGTCGCGCCGGGATAGGTATGCCCCTCCCCGGCGGTGCCAATGAACGGGTCCACCGACCCGAACGCGCGCTCCCCCAGCGCGGACGGTGCAGCCATTGCCGCTCCCGCCATCAACAGGGTTCCTGCCGCCAGCGCGGCCCATCGCTTCTTCTCGAGCATCGGCATAGGTCCAATTTGGATCGATTCAATGTTGAGCCGATCCTAGCATCGGGGAGGCTGGTGCAGGGGTGCTGTTGGTCAGGGGCGCCGCGCTATAGTCCGGACACACCCTGAAAGCAAAGGATTGCTGCATGTCACTGCCCGTCGAAGTCATGAACATCGTCGCCGTCCTTGCTGCATTGCCGCAATCCTGGCTGGCCGATCATGCACTGGAAGCGGCCCGTGACGTGGAGGCCCGCTGGGATGCTGAGCTTTGGCCGGATGTGGATCAGCGGCCTCCAACTGCCAGGACGCAGGCCATGCTGGACGCCATCGAGGAAGAGGTGGACAACGCTATGCAGTTGATGGGCCGCTTGCCACAGGCGCTGCACGGTGCGCTCGCGCAAGTGTCCAATGGCGCGGCGTTCGACGCCATCCACATTGCTTCCGACGACGGGAAAACCATCGCGCTGGTCGAGCGGGACGGTGCCAGCGCCGTGCTGCGCCAGGAAATCCGCAACTTCATCCAGCAGTTGGCCCCCGACCCCGACGCCGATCCTGACCCGGACCTGGAACCACGCAGGCCAGGGATGGGGGGCTGACGCGATGACCAATCAACTGCCATCCCAGGCACTGACCGATGCCGCCAACAACCTTGCCGTGGTCATGCCCTCCTCCACGTTGCCCATCGGCCCGCAACTGGAAGCATGGGCGCAACTGGTACTGGCCGGTCATCTAGCGAACGCCTGCGTCGAATCGAACCCGGCAGGCACGACCTTCTTCATCCGCAACAATCAACACAAAACGCTCAAGGCTGCGGCCTCCTCCTGGATTGTCTTCAAGCGCCTTGGGCACACATACGAAATCCACAACGCGCTGCCGATTCATGGCCTCAGTGGCGCGCATCATGAAGTGGACGTATGCATTGTGCGGGGCGTCCAGACGCCAGGTGGCCAGGTCGGGCACCAGGACTTTGTTGCCGGGTTGGAATGCAAGCAGCACAAGCGTCAGATCGATGACAACGTGGTGCGGATCCTGCTTGGCATCAACGTGGACGCGCCGCCGCCGCGCCCCTGGTACTACGGCACGCCACCAGCACGCTGGCGGCCCTGGGCGGTGGTATCCCCCCATACCGCCACCAGCGCAAATACCGCCCAGCTACTGAACGCCTACAACATCCATTTCATTGGTGTAGACGCCGCTACCGTGACAGCCAAGCACGCTGGAATCTGGGCATTCGCGCTCAAGACGGTCGCCCACCTGATGCCTTGACTCCAGGCATCAGGCAACGCCGGATCCAGCGTCTAGCGGCAGCGGCGCCGCCGTTGCCGGGTTTGATATCGCCCTCACCGCTCCGAAAGTATCCCGTGCAGCCAAGCGCTGACAGGAGCAGTACGCGCCCTCAAATGCGTCATGGCGGCCCCAGCAGCCTTGCAAGACTGTCCAGATCATGGCGATCCAACGGCCGCACCACGCGCCCCTGCTCTTCACCGTTGTGCAGCAGGATCACGGTGGGCCACAACTTCACTTGATACGCGCGCCCCAGGAGCCGGCCCTTGCCGTCTTCGACCTTGAGGTGCGGCATGTCGTGCTGCAACAGCAGCGCCTGCAGCGTCGGCTGCGCGGCGCTGCAGTGCGGGCACCAGGGCGCGCCGAACTCCAGCAGCTGCCAGCCGCTGCCGGCGTCCAGGTCGGCACGGCTGGGCGGGGTGTCTACATAGTCGGGCGTATAGGCCATGGCGCGCTGCTCCGGTGGGGGTTACTCCAACGCGCGCTGCACATCTTCCAGCGGCGCATTGGTGAAGTCCTTGGCCAGCTCGCGGATCAGCCGCGACTGTACTTCCTTGTGCAGCTGCGGGCGGATGCGGCCCAACGTCTGCGGGTCGGCAATCAGCACCAGGTGGGTGTAGCGGTTGTTGAGCGCATCTTCGTTCAACTGCCCGGCCAGCTGCTTGGCGAAGGTGGCTTCGTTGAGCTGGGCCACGCTCATGTCCTTGGGCATCGCTCCGGACGGCCCCTGCCCGGATACGCCCTGCGCACTGATGTCCTGCACCTGCAGTTCCTCATGCTGCTTGAGCTGCAGCGTGCGCCCCGTGCCGACGTTGGTGAACACGCGGGCCGAGCCGCCGTCTGCCACGATGACCAGGGTACCTTCGGGGATCTGCTGTTGCATGGTGGACTCCTTTGGGGGAACGGGCCGGTACTGCACCCGTGTCCACCGTAGGCAATGCGATGTAAGCGTGGTGCATACGCCTGTGTGCAGCAGGTTAGTGCGCGCCCGGTCCCGGCGGGTCGGTGCGGGTCAGCGTTCCCGGGCTCCAACGCCATGTCCAGGTATGCCGGCCCGGTGCCGGGCACGGTTCGTGGCCGGATCTCGCACGATCTTCTGCACGGCACAGCGGCGAACCGGGCTGGCTGTCGAAGGTGACCTGGATCTTCCCGCCGACGACCTCAAGGCGCTTGAACTGCCCCGGGATATGCTCGGCCGCATCACCGGCGTAACCCACCTGCCGGATCACCGCATAGTTCGCATCGTCATGGCGCGAGGTGCCCGGATAGGCCGCCTGGCCGCGGGCATCCCCGGGTGCCAGTGCGCTCATCACCACCACCTCGTTGGCCTGCTCGAAACTGCCACCACTGAAGGTGGCGGTGTAGACGTAGACAACGCCGCGGGTGCCGCGACCGTCGATATCGGCCAGCCGGACCACCAGCGGGCGGTAGTCGTACTGGATGTCGTCGGCTGGAATCAGGTCCAGGCTGGCAGCCACCGCCGCCTTGGCCCGGTCCAGCGTCAGCGCGGCGGGTGCAGGCTCGGCACCGGCAGTGCCCAGCGCGGCCAGCAGCAGCCCGCCGACGACGATCATCTTCGCTTTCCCTGCAATCATGGCGCCACGCTCCCTGCGGTCATCTGCCCGGATTGTCCCATGCGCCCTCCCCGGGCCGTCCGTGCGGTGCGTCGCAATGGCTTGATTTCACTCCGTCGCCGTGGCCGCTCGGAAGCTTGTTCAGACAGCCAGACTGTCATTCCGGTGTAAAATTCAGCGTTTTAACCGGAACAATGGCGAAAACGTCCTACCGCCCGCCCCTGCCCGCCCCGGCCTTCATCCGCCTGTTGGCGGGGTTTGCCGATGGCAAGGTGCCGCCTTCCAGCCCGGACTTGTCCGATCGCCTGAGCCAATGGGTGGACTGGAACCGGGCGGTGGCGCTGTCGCGGGCACTGGACGGCCGGCTGCCGCCCCCGGTGGCCGAGGCGGCGCCGTTCGAGACAGCCGACGCCGCCGAGGTCGCGCGGGTGCGCGCGGCCCTGGTCGACGCCATCGCCCAGCCATTGCCGCCGCTGAGTGCTTCCACCGCGTCGGATGATTTCGCGCCGCTGCGGCAGCGGGTGCTGACCCTGCAACGGTCGATGCTGGCCGCCACCGGCCGGCTGCGTGGGCGGCTGCGCGACATGCTCGGCCATGCCGCACCGGAACTGGCGCGGCTGGCCGAAGTGGACGCGGTGATGGAGCAGACCCTGAGCCCGCGCGAGCAGGCCCTGCTGGCCAGCGTGCCGGCCCTGCTGGGCCAGCATTTCGCCCGCCTGCACGCGGCGGCATTGCCGGCCGCCGTCGACGGCGAACCGGCGCCGGCCGCCCCCGCCAGCGATGCCTGGCGGCTGCGTTTCCAGCACGACATGCAGCAGGTGCTGCTGGCCGAGCTGGATGTTCGTTTTCACCCCATCGAAGGCCTGCTTGCAGTGCTTCGCCCCCGATAACTGGGACCTCATGTTCAGAACTAGTGTGTATTTCGCGGTTTTCCTTGCAGGCCTGTGCGCCGCGTGCTGGATCGGCGCTGGCTACGTAGGTACCAATCCGGTGGGCCTGGCGGTGGCGCTGGTGATCGCCGCCTGCTACACCGCCGGTGGCGTGGAGTTGTTCCGTTATCGCCAGGCTACGGCCGGGCTGGGCCTGGCGCTGGCCGACATGGCCGCCGCGCAGGACGACCCGGGCCCCTGGCTGCAACGCGTACCTGCCGGGCTGCGCAACGCGGTGCGGCTGCGCGTGCAGGGCGAGCGCATCGCGCTGCCGGCACCGGCGCTTACCCCGTATCTGGTCGGGCTGCTGGTACTGCTGGGCATGCTCGGCACGCTGCTGGGCATGATGGCCACCCTGCGCGGCACCGGGCTGGCGCTGGAAAGCGCCACCGACCTGCAGGCCATCCGCGGCTCGCTGGGCGCGCCGGTGGAAGGGTTGGCGGTGGCGTTCGGCACCTCGATCGCCGGCGTGGCCACCTCGGCCATGCTCGGCCTGCTGTCGGCGCTGTGCCGGCGCGAACGGCTGCAGGTGGTGCAGCAGCTGGATACCCAGCTGGCCGGCCCGCTGCACCATCATTCCCAGGCCTGGCAGCGCAGCGAAGCCCTGCGCCTGGCCCAGGCCCAGACCGGGTTGATGCCGGCCCTGGTCGAGCAACTGCAGGCGATGACCGCCGCGATCGAACAGCGCAGCCAGGAGGCCAATGCGCAGTTGCTGGCACGCCAGGAGAGCTTCCACGCCAAGGCCGACGCCGAGCATGCGCGGCTGGCCACGGCGATCGAACAGGCGCTCAGTGCCAGCGTGGCGGCCAGCGCGCAGGCCGTCGGCGCGGCGTTGCAGCCGATCATGCAGCAGACCCTGCGTGCCATCGCCGCTGAAACCGGCACCCTGCAGCGCAGCGTGGGCGAAGCGGTACAGCGCCAGCTGGACAGCCTGGAGAGCGGCTTCCAGAGCAGCCGCAGCAGCGCTGCCGAACACTGGACCGCCGCACTGGCCGCGCAGCAGCACAGCCACACCGCCATGACCGAGGCCCTGCGCGGCGCACTGGACCGGCTGGCCGAACAGCACGATCAACGTGCGCTGAGTCTGCTGGAGGCGCTGTCGTCGCGGCTGGACGCCAATGCCGACCGTTGGAGCGAAGCCCAGCAGGCCCAGCAGCACACCCACCAGGCCCTCACCGGCGACCTGCGCGACACCCTGGCGCAGTTCACCGCCCAGCACGACCAGCACGCGCTGGGCCTGCTGGACGCGGTATCGCAGCGGCTGGGCGCCAGCGCCGACAGCTGGAACAACGCGCAGGCCGCGCAGCAACAGACCAACCAGGCGCTGGTCAGCGAACTGCAGGGCACGCTGGCGCAGTTCAGCGCGCAGCACCAGCAGCAGGCCGGCAGCCTGGTCGAGGTACTGGGCACGCGCCTGGAGGCCAGCGCCGAACGCTGGAACAGCGCCCAGCTGGCCCAGCAGCAGACCAGCGCGGCCCTGCTCGGCGCGCTGGACAGTGCGCTGCAGCAGTTTGTGCAGCGCCACGACCAGCACGCCACCGCCCTGGTGGAGGTGCTGTCGGGCCGGCTGGAGGCCAGCACCGACAGCCATGCCACGGCCTGGCGCGAGGCGCTGGAACGCCAGGAAGCAGCCAACCACGCCCATGCCGAACGCAACCAGCAGGCGCTGTCGGCCGCCGCCGGCAGCTTCCACAGCCATGCCGGCACCCTGGTGCAGGCGATGCAGCAGTCGCACGCGGCCCTGCAGGACGCGCTGGAAGCGCGCGATGGCCAGCGCCTGAGCGCATGGAGCGATACTTTCAGCACGCTGTCGGCCGATCTGGGCCAGCAGTGGGCACAGACCGGCGAGCAGGTCGCGCGCCGCCAGCAAGACATCTGCGACGCGCTGGCAAGCACCGCCCGGCAGATCACCGAACACACCCAGGCCCATGCCAGCGACACCATCGCCGAGATTTCGCGGCTGGTGCAGGTGGCCTCCGAAGCGCCCAGGGCCGCGGCCGAGGTGGTGGCCGAGCTGCGCCAGAAGCTGTCGGACAGCATGGTGCGCGACACCGCGATGCTGGACGAACGCAGCCGCCTGCTGGCCACCCTGGAAACCCTGCTGGACGCGGTCAACCACGCCTCCACCGAACAGCGCAGCGCAGTCGATGCGCTGGTCACCACCTCGGCCGACCTGCTCGAGCGGGTGGGCGCGCGCTTCACCGACCACCTGGCCGGCGAGACCGGCAAGCTCGGCGAGGTAGCCGCCCAGCTCACCGGCAGCGCGGTGGAAGTGGCCAGCCTGGCCGATGCCTTCGGCGGTGCGATGCAGGTGTTCGGCAGCGCCAGTGCCGGGCTGGGCGAACGCCTGGAGCAGATCGGCGGCGCACTGGATGCCTCGCTGCTACGCAGCGACGAGCAGCTGGCCTATTACGTGGCCCAGGCGCGTGAGGTGATCGACCTGAGCGTGCTGTCGCAGCAGCAGATCATCGAGGAACTGCAGCAGCTGAGCGCGCGCCGTGGCGCCGGCAAGGCCGGGGCGGCAGCGGTATGAGCGAGGAGATCGAGCTGGAGACCGAATCGGGCGCGCCGATCTGGGCCGCCTTCGGCGACCTGATGTCGGTGCTGCTCGGCGCCTTCGTGCTGATCCTGGTCGGGGTGGTCGCCCTGCAGCTGGAACTGTCCACCCGGCTCGACCATGAAGTGCAGCAACGCCAGGCCGAGGCCAGGCGCCGCCAGACTCTGGAGCAGGCGCTGGCGGTACCGCTGGCAGCCGGGCGGGTGACGCTGGTGGATGGCCGCATCGGCATCCGCGGCAGCGTGCTGTTTGCATTGAACTCGGACCAGCTGCAGCCCGAAGGCCGCGAGCTGCTCAACAGCCTGGCCGGGCCGCTGACCCAGTACCTGTCCTCGCGCGAGGAAATCCTGATGGTCAGCGGCTTCACCGATGACCGCCAGGTACGCGAAGGCAACCGCCAGTTCGCCGACAACTGGGCGCTGTCGGCCGAACGCGCATTGACCGTCACCCGCGCGCTGGTCGCCGAAGGCGTGCCGGCCTCGGCGGTGTTCGCCGCCGCGTTCGGCGCCGAGCAGCCGGTGGATTCCAACGCCGAGGAAGCCGGCCGCGCCCGCAACCGGCGGGTAGAGATGGCGCCCATTCCCCGCCCCAAAGTCAGCGCCGCGGCCGATGCACGGTAAATCGCGCACGCTGCCGTTGCGGGCGCAGCTGGACCTGTGGCGCGCGCAACAGCACGACCGCCACGACCCACTCGGCTTTGCCTTGCTGGAAGCCCTGCAGGCCCGGGCCGAAGCGCACACCGGTGCGGTGCGCGGAATCCTCGAGGCGCGCCTGTCGGCCCTGCGCGAGGCCTATGCCGCGCGCCTGGCCGACGCAACGACAGCCGCGCCCGCCGCGGCAGCCGCACCCAACGCCACGCCGCTGGCCAGCCTGCTGGCCACCCTGACGCAACGCGAGCGTGCCGCGCCGATTCAAACCGCCCCCATCGCCCACGATGAAACAGCGGCCTTCCCGGCCTTGCCGGCGGTCAGCGAATTCCGCGACCTGTGGACCCGGGTGCGCAACGAAAGCCAGCAACGGCTGTCGCTGGCGCAGGGCCCGGGCGATGGCGGCCCACTGAACTCGGCCGTGCTGGTGCACCGCTCGCTGACCCTGATGAGCGAACTGGCTCCCGGCTATCTGCAGCACTTCCTGATGTACCTGGACAACCTGGCCTGGCTGGAGCACCTGCAGCCGACCACGGCGACAGGCAGCAAGGAAGCAGCGCGCACCCGCAACAACAAACCCAGACGCGCCCGCACAAGCACCAGCACCAGCAAGACGTAAAGCCTGACTCTGCATTGCAATCCCATTCGTCCGGGAACCGGCGCGTGGCGACGCGTTCTTCATTACGGGAATTCATTGTTACCGAGGCGCGGGCGAAGAGGTGCGGGCCAAGCGTGAAGCGTGCTGAGGGCTGTGCGGCAGCACATGGGCGCGTGGCGACGCGTTGGAACAACCGGCGCCCGCTGGTCTGGGGGCGCGAGCGCAGCGAGTTCCGCACCGTCCCTTGCCGACGCGAGAAGCGCAGGGCACCGGCAGGCGTAGCCTGACGGATCGCGGACGGGGCGTGCTTTCTTTGGGTTACGTTTCTTTGCACGAGCAAAGAAAGGTAACTCGCGCCCCGAAGGGGCACGAAAGCTCTTGACGTTGAGCTCATCCGCGAAGCGGAAAAGCAACAGCAACAGCATCCGGCCAGCGGCCGGCACTACAAATAAAGCGAATGCCGAAGCAACCGCGGCCCGCTTATACCAAGGTATATCCCAACCAACCCACGGGCACCTAGGTTTCCGCAGCACCGATGCGGACAATACGCGCATCGGCTCAGTGCAGATACGCGCACCGCACCCCCCTCCCCCTTCCACCGGACTACCCCATGGATCCCGATCCTGCCGGGCGCTGCGCGCCCCTGATCCACCCCCATTGCCATCACTCCCCGGCGTCCGGCCGGCGGCTTGCGCTCACCTGAGCGTATGAAGCCGGCCGGCGCTGTCTGCCCGGAGGCTTCCCCATGCACTACAAAATCCTTTACATCACCCAGCGCCGGCTGATCGTCGAACGCCGCGCCGGCGCGCTGCGCAGCCTGCTGTTGCAGCATGGCGCGCCCCTGTTCGCCCGCGCCCTGGCCCTGGGCTCGGCGCGGGTCATCGCCGATGCGCTGTCGCTGCTGCCGATCAGCGAGCGCATCAACGTACTGCGCCACCTGCCCGCGGCCACCCGCGCGGCGATGCGCCCGCTGTGCATCGGCGGCAGCCAGCGCCTGCATGCACAGGTCTGGACCCATGTACCGCCGCGCCTGCAGCACGCCTGAGCACGCCCGCGCCGCGGCGACCGCACCTGCCTTCCCCTGCCCGATCCGGCGGCCCGCCGCCGCCCGGATCCGCCCTATGAGGAGTTCCCGATGAACCTGCTCCACGCCTGGTTCGACACCTTCCTGCGCAGCCGCCGTGCCGGCAACCTGTTCGGCCGCCGCGCCATGCCCGAGGCCGGTGTCGGCCGCGCGGCCGCCGCGCCGCCGGCCTTCAGCACCGCCCTGGTCGGCCTGGCCCAGGCCCCGCTCGAGCAGGCACTGGCCACGCTGACCTCGCACGCCGACGGCCTCGGTGAACACGAGGCGGCCGAACGGCTGGCCCGGCTCGGCCCCAACGAGGTCGATCACGAAAAGCCGCTGCCGTGGTGGCGCCATCTGTGGCAGTGCTACCGCAACCCGTTCAACCTGCTGCTGACCGTGCTGGCGGTGGTGTCCTGGCTGACCGAGGATGCCAAGGCGACCGTGGTGATCGGCACCATGGTGCTGCTGTCCACCCTGATCCGCTTCATCCAGGAAGGCCGTTCCAACCGCGCCGCCGAACGGCTCAAGGCGCTGGTCGGCAACACCGCCCGGGTGCTGCGCCGGGCCAGCGGTACCGAGGCGGCCGAACTGGCCGACCAGTACTTCGGTGCGCACCTGCACAGCCGGCAACCGGCACGGCAGCAGGAACTGTCGATCCGCGAGCTGGTGCCGGGCGACCATATCGTGCTGTCGGCCGGCGACATGATTCCGGCCGACTGCCGCGTGCTCACCGCCAAGGACCTGTTCGTGGCCCAGGCGGCGATGACCGGCGAATCGCTGCCGGTGGAGAAGTTCGCCGATGGCGATGCCACCCAGGCGGCGCTGCTGGAACAGCCCAACCTGCTGTTCATGGGCACCAATGTGGTCTCCGGCACCGCCACCGCGCTGGTGCTGGCCACCGGCAACCGCACCTACTTCGGCACCATCGCCCAGCGCAGCAGCGCCACCGAGGCCACCCCCACCGCCTTCCAGGCCGGGGTCAACAGCGTGAGCTGGCTGCTGATCCGCTTTGCGCTGGTGATGGTGCCGTTCGTGCTGCTGATCAACGGGCTGACCAAGGGCAACTGGAGCGAGGCGTTCCTGTTCGCCTTGTCGGTGGCGGTGGGGCTGACCCCGGAAATGCTGCCGATGATCGTCACCTCCACCCTGGCCAAGGGCGCGGTGCAGCTGTCGCGGCGCAAGGTGATCGTCAAGCGCCTGGATGCGATCCAGAACTTCGGGGCGATGGACGTGCTGTGCACCGACAAGACCGGCACCCTGACCCAGGACCGGATCGCGCTGGAACGGCATACCGACGTGTTCGGCCACGATTCGCAGGACGTGCTCAAGTTCGCCTACCTCAACAGCCATTTCCAGACCGGGCTGACCAACCTGCTCGACCGCGCGGTGCTGGAGCACGTGGAGCTGCAGAGCGAGCTGCGGCTGGCCCAGGATTACCGCAGGGTCGACGAGGTGCCGTTCGATTTCCAGCGCCGGCGGATGTCGGTGGTGGTGTCCGAATGCGAGGACCACCACGAGCTGATCTGCAAGGGCGCGGTGGAGGAGATGCTGGCGGTGTGCAGCACCGTGCGCGAGAACGGCCGCGACATGCCGCTGGATGCCCAGCGCCTGGCACGGGTACGGCAGACCACCGAAGAACTGAACGAGGAAGGCCTGCGCGTGGTGGCCGTGGCAATGAAGGAAACCGCGGCCAGCCAGGCGGTGTATTCGCAGGCCGATGAGCACGGGCTGACCCTGGTCGGCTACGTGGCCTTCCTCGACCCGCCCAAGGAATCGGCCGCGCAGGCGCTGCAGGCACTGGCCGCCCACGGCGTGGAAGTGAAGGTGTTCACCGGCGACAACGAGCTGGTCACCGCCCGGGTCTGCGCCCAGGTCGGGCTGCAGGCCGATACGATCCTGACCGGGCCGCAGATCGAGCGCATGGACGATGCCGCCATCGCCCGGGCACTGGCCCGCCACCGCGTGTTCGCCCGGCTCACGCCGCTGCACAAGGAACGGCTGGTGCGCGCCCTGCGCGCGCAGGGCAAGGTGGTCGGCTTCCTCGGCGACGGCATCAACGACGCCCCGGCGCTGCGCGCGGCCGACATCGGCATCAGCGTGGACAGCGCGGTGGACATCGCCAAGGAAGCGGCCGACATCATCCTGCTGGAAAAGAACCTGATGGTGCTCGAAGAAGGCGTAGTACAGGGCCGGCGCACCTTCAACAACATGCTCAAGTACATCCGCATGACCGCCAGTTCCAACTTCGGCAACGTGTTCTCGGTGCTGGTGGCCTCGGCGTTCCTGCCGTTCCTGCCGATGCTGCCGCTGCAGCTGCTGGTGCAGAACCTGCTGTACGACATCTCGCAGATCGCCATCCCCTTCGACAACGTCGATGAGGAACTGGTGCGCAAGCCGCTGCAGTGGAACCCGGCCGACATCGGCAGGTTCATGCTGTTCTTCGGCCCGATCAGTTCGATCTTCGACCTGAGCTGCTTTGCGCTGATGTGGTACGTGTTCGACGCGCGCACCCCGGCCGACCAGGGCCTGTTCCAGTCGGGCTGGTTCGTGGTGGGGCTGCTCACCCAGACCCTGATCGTGCACATGATCCGCACCCCCAAGGTGCCATTCCTGCAGAGCCTGGCCGCACCGCCGCTGCTGCTGATGACCGGGCTGATCATGGCCATCGGCGTACTGCTGCCGATGAGCCCGCTGGCCGGCTACTTCAAGCTGCAGGCGCTGCCGCCCGGCTACTGGCCGTTCCTGGTGGCCATCCTGTTCGGCTATGCGGTGCTCACCACGCTGCTGAAGAAGCTCTATATCCGTCGTTTCGGCTGGCAGTAAGCGCCCGCCCCGTTGCCCAGGAGTCCACATGGACCTCAATCCCCATCTGCCCGCGTTCAACGCCGGCGCCACGGTCAGCACGCTGATCAGCCTGACCACCGCGTTCGTGCTCGGTTCGGCGATCGGGCTGGAACGGCAGCTGCGCCAGCGCACCGCCGGGCTGCGCACCAATACGCTGGTGGCGGTGGGCGCGGCGGTGTTCGTCGACCTGGCGGTGCGCTTCCACGATCTGTACGGCGGCCCGCCCTCGCCGCTGCACGTGGTGGCCTATGTGATCTCCGGGGTCGGCTTTCTCGGCGCCGGGGTGATCATGAAGGACGGTGCGCAGGTGTCCGGGCTCAATACCGCTGCCACCCTGTGGGGATCGGCGGCGGTGGGCGCCTGCGCCGGCATCAAGCTGCTGCCCGAGGCGCTGCTGGCCGCGCTGTTCGTGCTGGCCGCCAACACCCTGCTGCGGCCGGTGGTCAACCGCATCCAGCGCCAGCCGCTGCAGGAAGCCTTCAGCGAGGCCACCTATGCGGTCACCGTGGTCTGCCAGCGCGAGCAGCAGGCGCAGGTGCTGGACCGCCTGCTGGTGCTGCTGGAACAGGCGCAGTACCCGGTGCGCGCGGTGGACCCGCGGCCGTTCGGCGAACGCGACGTCGAGATCGAGGCGGTGCTGTACGCGACATCGGTGGATGCCGATGAGCTGGACGCGGTGCTGGCCACGTTGTCGGGCACGCCCGGCGTGCTGCAGGGGTTCTGGAATGCCACCCTGGAAGACTGAGCACCGGGCCACTACCGGCGCGGTGCTATGCTCGCCCGCGCCCATCCCCGCACGCGCCTGCCGGGCGCCCGTTACGTGACAGGGAGAACCGTCCCGATGCCCGCACTGCCCTCGCGCCGCCCGCTCGCCCTGCTCGCCCTGGGCGCGGTGATGGCCGCGATCTTCGCCGCCGACACCGTCACCGATTACGCGGTGGCCGCGGCCTGCTTCTATGCCGCGGTAATCCTGGCCGCCTCGCGGCTGCTGCCGCGGCGCGGCCTGATCGGGTTGGCGGCGGTCTGCATCGTCCTGACCGGGCTGAGCTTCTTCCTGACCCGCTTTGGCACCTACCGCATCGGCCTGGTCAATTCGGCGATCGGCATGCTGGTGATCGGCATCACCACCTATCTGACGCTGAAGATGGAAGCGGCCAAGGCCGCCGTGCACGAAGCCCAGGCGCGCCTGCTGCGGGTGGCGCGCGCTTCCACGGTGGGCGAGCTGACCACCTCGATCGCCCATGAGGTCAACCAACCGCTGGCGGCGATCGCCAGCAGTGCCGAGGCCAGCCAACGCTGGCTGGCGCAGCAGCCGCCGAACGTGGACAAGGCGCGGCAGACCCTGGCCCGGATCCTGGCCGATGCGCACCGCGCCAGCGACGTGATCGCGCGCATCCGCGGGCTGACCCGCGGCGCGGCGCCGCAGCGCCAGGGCTTCGACCTCAACCTGGCCGTGGAAGAGATGCTGGCGCTGTCGCGCAGCGAGCTGGACCAGCATGGCGTGGTGGTGGCCACCGTGCTGGCCGACGACCTGCCGCCGGTGTTCGCCGACCGCGTGCAGGTGCAACAGGTGATCGGCAACCTGATCCTCAATGCGGTCGATGCGATGGCCGAGGTGCCGGCCGCACAGCGCCGGCTGTCGCTGGTCACCGCCGGCGAAGGCCGCGACCAGGTGTCGTTGCGGGTGCGCGACCGCGGCGTGGGCCTGCCGCTGGAAGCGCCGGAGCGGGTGTTCGACGCGTTCTGGACCACCAAGGCGCTCGGCCTGGGCCTGGGGCTCAGCCTGAGCCGCAGCATCATCGACGCCAACGACGGCCAGATCCGCGCCGAGCGCCCGGCCGGTGGCGGCGCCTGTTTCGTGTTCACCCTGCCGGTGGCCGCAGGCGGCGCCCATGCGTAGGCCGGCCCCGCCCGCCGCCGAGCCGGCACCGATGGTGTATGTGGTCGACGATGACCATTCGGTGCGCGCTGCACTGGAAGACCTGCTGGCATCGATGGGCCTGCAGGTGCGCGCGTTCGCCTCCACCGCCGCGTTCCTGCAGCACCCGCGCGATGACGCGCCGGCCTGCCTGGTGCTGGATGTGCGCATGCCCGGCCAGAGCGGGCTGGAGTTCCACCGCCAGATGGCCAGCCACGGCCTGCACCTGCCGGTGGTGTTCATCACCGGCCATGGCGACATCGCCATGGGGGTGAGCGCGATGAAGGACGGGGCGATCGAATTCCTGACCAAGCCATTCCGCGACCAGGAACTGCTCGACGCCATCCACCTGGGCATCGAACGCGACCGCCAGCGCCGCCGCGACGGCGATGCGCTGGAAGAACTGCGGCAACGCTGGGCGCTGTTGAACCCTGGCGAGCGCGAGGTGGTCGACGGCGTGGTGCGTGGCCGCCTCAACAAGCAGATCGCCGCCGACCTGGGCGTCAGCGAGATCACCGTGAAGGTGCGCCGCGCCCAGGTGATGCGCAAGATGCAGGCCCGCAGCCTGGTCGACCTGGTGCGCATGTACGACCGGCTGGCGCCGTAGGCCCCGCGCAGCGTAGCGACGCGGTAGATCCGACGCATCGTCGGATGCGAAAGAAGCGGCGGGCAGCGCCCCTCGTTTCGTTCACGTTCGTTTCACGGCCGGAAGATGAAAGATTCACCGCCTTTGTCGTTTCTAACTGATTGTTAACGGACTCGCGGGGGTTTTTGGGGCGTTCGTCCCAATTCGTATTAATTGCATAGCCGTGGCGATAGGCCATCCCTATCTTGCGAGTCCACTGGCGCCCAGGCGCTTGGCATGGCGGGCAGGTTATTGCGCCAGCACATACGAACCCTCCTCAATACAAAGGTCTTCCCGATGCGTACCGGTCTCAGTGAATCGTGTTCTTCGGCCGCGCGCCGTCGATTGCTCTTCAACCGCTTGGGCGTGGCCATTGGTCTTGCACTGTGCGCTGCTCCCGCTATCGCAGGAACCGTGCCCGGGGGAACAACGGTCACTGTGAACGCCGGGGACGCGGCCGAGGTGTGGAACGTCAGCCCCAACGGCACGCTCAACGTTACCCCGGGAGGCCAAACACTTGGGATTGACGCCACGGAAGGAACGGTCATCCTGAACGGCGCGGCGGTCAACGGTGCCTCGGGAGGTGTTCACTTCGTCAATGCAACTGGCGACATCCGCAATTCCACCATCGTCTCCGCATCGTTTGCGGGCATCATTACTGGCGCGCAGCAAGGGGGGTCGCAGCCGACGACCACTGTCAGCGTTGCCGACAGTACTGTCACCAGCCCGGGCTATGGCATAGCGATAGCCGGTGGTGGTGCAGTTGGCCTCGTGCGTACCGTGGTGACCGGCTCGGATGATGGCTCAACGGGCGCTTCTGGAGGCGGCGTTGGGATTGCCGTGCTTGCTGGTTCGGCCATCATCGCCGACCAGAGTGAAGTCCGTGGCGATCGCAACGGTGTGGTGATGAGTTTGATTACTGCAGGGGTTCCCTCGCAGACGGGCAGCACCCTCACCGTCGACAATGCGCTGGTGGAAGGCGGTAGCGGCAGTGCCATCGCCGTACGTTTTGACGGCGAAATGACGAACAGTACGATTGTTGCGCGAAATGGTGCCCGCCTCGTTGGTGGCAACGGCAATATTCTTGAAGTGGAAGGCGGATCTACCGCCAACTTCAACGTGGAGAGCAGCACGCTGACCGGCAACATCGTCAACGACGCTGCGTCCATCACCAACGTCAACCTAAGCAATGGCGCCAGCATCACCGGCATCTTCAACAACGTCACCTCGGCCACGCTGGCCGGTGGCGGCCGCTGGCAGCTGACCGGCGACTCGGACGTGGGCACGCTCACCCTCAACAACGGCGGCACCGTCGCGCTGGGCGATGGCACCGCGTTCAACACACTCACCGTGAGCGGTGACTACGTCGGCGCCGGTGGCATGTTGCTGTTCAACACCGTGCTGGGCGATGACGCTTCGGCCAGCGACAAACTGATCATCGGCGGCAGCACCAGCGGCCAGACCAACGTGGCCGTGAACAACGTCGGTGGCGCCGGCGCGCAGACCGTCAACGGCATCCAGCTGATCCAGGTGGCGGGCGCCTCCAACGGCGTGTTCACCCTCGCCGGCCGTGCGGTGGGTGGGCAGTACGAGTACTTCCTGCATCGGGGCACCGCTGCTGCCCCGGCCGATGGCAACTGGTACCTGCGTTCCGAGCTTCCGGTCGCTCCGGACCCTTGCCTGGCCGACCCGACCCTGCCGGGTTGCACGCCGATCGTGGTTCCGCCAGAGCCGGTGCTGCGCCCGGAGCCCGGTGCGTACCTGGCCAACCAGGCCGCAGCCACGCAGATGTTCGGCCTGCGCCTGCAGGACCGCACCGGTGGCACCGCGCGTGGGTCGTCCGAGCGCGGCGCCTGGGCCCGGGTCAGCCGCAACCAGGCCGACTACGGCGTGATCGCCGACCAGCTCAGCGTCAACGGCGACACCTCGGTGCTGCAGGTCGGCACCAATCTGCTCAGCTGGGGCGCCGACAGCCGCGGCCAGTTCGGCGTGATGCTGGGCGGCGGCCGTGCCAACAACACCGTGACCTCGCGCGAGACCGGCTATTCGGCCAAGGGCAAGGTCGAGGGTCAGGCGGTGGGCATGTATGCCAGCTGGCTGCAGGATCCGGCGCAGACCACCGGCCTGTATGTGGACGCGTGGGCGCAGTACGCGCAGTTCAAGAACACCGTGCAGGGCGATGCGCTGGCCAAGGAGCGTTACGACAGCGATGCCAAGACGGCTTCGGTCGAGGCGGGTTACAGCTTCAAGGTGTTGGACAGCGCCAGCACCGCGATGTTCCTCGAGCCACAGCTGCAGCTGAGCTATACCGATTTCAGTGCGGACAACCACACCGAAACCAACGGTACGGTGATCGACGGCAGCGATGCCGGCGGCCTGACCAGTCGGGTGGGTGTGCGCCTGTTCGGGCACGCGAACAGCAGCGTCGGCAGCCGCGTGCAGCCGTTCGTGGCGGTGAACTGGATTCATGGCGCGGACGACAACAGCCTGCGCTTCGATGGTGATCGTCTGGCAGGCGGACTGCCCAAGGATCGTTACGAGGCCAAAGCCGGTGCTTCGCTGCAGCTTGGCCAGCGCTGGATCGCGTGGGGCGATATGGGCGTGCAGAAGGGCCAGGGTGGGTATCGCGATGTGGCTGGGCAGATCGGGTTGCGCGCGAGCTGGTAAAATTGCGCACCACGGCGACGACTCCCCCTTGTCGCCGACCGGAACCTCGTAAACGAAGCACCTACTCAATGCGCGCGGCCATGCCGCGCGCGACTTCATGACATTGCAGGACATCCTTTGAGAACCATGACCCGCTTGGCCCTGACGCTGAGCCTGGCCCTTTGTGCCCTGCCGCTGCACGCGGCCGACACCCCGAACCCCGATCGCGCAGAATTCAATGCGCTGGGCCCCGTGATCAACGCACTGATCCAGGCCGAAGGCCCTGCCGAACTGATGGAGCGCGCCGAAACACTCGAGGACACCAACCTCCTCCAAGCCCTGGCCCTCTATATCGCCGCGTCACGCGAGCGCCCGGATTCCCTGGCCTCGTACAAAGCGGCCTCCCTGCTGGCCCGCCGTGGCGACGACGACGCCGCACTGGTTTACCTGGAGATCGCTGACGAAAAGAGCGTGCTGTTCCCGCTCCAACTGACCGAGAACCCGGACTTCGAGGACCTGCGGCAGACGCCGACCTACCTGGCCGCACTCGCCAATGCCCAGCGAACCTACGATGCGATCTCACCCGATCTGGTGGGCGCGACCGGTGGCGTGCTGCTGCCTGGCGTAGGTGCCCCACCGGCAGCGTGCCGCCCTGTAGTGGTCTGGCTGCATGGTTATGGCATCAATGGCTTCATGCACGAAGGGTTTCAGCCGCTTGCCGATGCGGGCGCGATCCTGCTGGGGATCAACGGCACGGAGATGCTGGATTCCCACACCAGCTTCCGCTGGTCCTCGAACGGATTCGAACATACGCACGTCGCGGTGCAGAAGCAGCTGGATGCGCTCGCAAAGAAGGAGTGCATCGACCGCAAGCGTATCTACCTGATGGGGTTCTCACAGGGCGCCCTGCACGGCGGCGCATTGCTGGCGCAGCATCCGGACGCCTATGCCGGCGCATTGCTGATGTCGCCCGGCGGCAGGCAGCCCAACCCGACGACGAGCAAGGCACGTGGCAAGCGCGTGGTGGTGATCAATGGCGAACAGGAAGGGCCCGGCAACCTGCAGCGGGCCGAGGCGTTCCGCACCCTGTTCAGCAGTGGCAACGAAGTACAGTCCCGCGTGCATGACGGGGAACATGAATTCCCCGACGATTGGCAGCGCTCGCTGCCCGCGGCGCTGCGTTGGATGATGGAAAGCGGAGGCTGAAGCAGGACGGCGTGCCCGGCATCGCCATCGCGTGCCGGGCATGGTGTGCGACTACTGCGGCTCAGCCGCGCAACGTCGCCCCCCCATCCACATACAGATCGCTCATGGCGATATGCCCGGCCTGGTCGGAGAGCAGGAACATCACGGCATTGGCGATGTCCGCCGGGCTGGCCAGTTTCTGCAACGGTATGCCGGTCTTGTACGTTTCAGGATTTCCCTGGATCACGCGCTGGGCACCCTGCCCGTCGGCCCACATGCCGGTCTGCATGGGGGTGAGCGTGGAGCCGGGCGCGACGATGTTGCAGCGGATGCCGTGCGGGGCCAGTTCCAACCCCAGGCAGCGGGTGAACATGGTGGCGGCGGCCTTGGAGGCGGCGTAGGCGGCCATGCCGTGGCGCGGGACGCCTGCGGCGTTGGAGCTGACCGTCACGATCGCGCCCTTGCGGCGCGGCGACATCACCCGCGCCAGTGCGCGGGAGACGTGGAAGACGCCGTCGGCGTTGACCGCGAATACCCGGCGCCATTGCGCGTCGTCGGTATCGGCGACAGTGCCGGTCTGCAGCACGCCGGCGACGTTGATGCCAAACCCGATCGGGCCGATCTGGGTCTCCACCTCGGCCACCAGTGCATCCACCGCGGCCGGGTCGGTCACGTCCAGGGCTCTGGCGTGGACGGCCGACCGCCCTGCCCCGGCCACGGGCACGGGCACGGGCGCGACCACGTCGGTCGCGACCACGATGCAGCCGCTCGCGTGCAGCTGCTCGACCAGCGCCGCGCCAATGCCGCCGCCCGCGCCGGTGACCAGGGCGATGGTGCCGTCGAATCCAGTGAGTTTCATGCCGGTGTCCTGTGTACGTCGTGCCGCAGAAGGTGCGCGTCGAGCCAGGGCGCGATCTGCGCCACGGCGTCGCGGCCGGTGAGTTCGGCGTGCAGGTAGGGAAGTTCGATCGCCTCCACGCGTGCGGCATGGGCCTGCCACAAGGCGGACTGCAGTTGCGGGCGGGCGGCGTGGTCGCGGCCTGCGCGCACGTGCAGCAGCGGGCCGTCGTAGTGCGTGTGGTGATGGGCGCGGATCAGCCGGTTGGTGCCGGTGACCGCACGCACCACGCCATCGAGCACCACATCGGGCAGGTTGCCCAGTGCGCTGTCGCCGCGTCGCAGGAAGGCCAGGATGCGCGCGCGGCTGTCCAGTTCGGGATGGGCGTCCGGGTCGTGCCCGGCGATGGCGAGCAGGGCGCGCAGCGCGGCGATCGGGTTCGGTTCGGGCTCGGCCCGCCAGCACTCGCTGGGATAGGCATCGAGCAGCGCCAGCACGCCGACTTCATGGCCGCGCCCGCGCAAATGCACCGCCATGGCCTGGGCGAGGATGCCGCCGACCGACCAGCCGAGCAGATGCACCGGGCCGGGCCGGCCCAATGCCAGGATGCGCTCGGCGTAGTCGGCCGCCAGCGCTTCGATGCTGGTGGGCAGCGGCCGGATGGGATCGAGCACCGGCGACTGCAGGCCCTGCACCTCGCGCGCGGGCGACAGGGCGCGGGCCAGGTCGCGGTAATTCCAGGCGATGCCGCCGGCGGGATGGATCACATATAGCGGGGCGAGCGCCGCGTCCCCCTTGGCCAGCCGGATCATCGGCGCCAGGCCGTGATCGGTGGCGGCCGGCGGTGCGTCGATGCGGGCAGCCAGTGCGGCGACTGTCGGTGCGGCGAACACCGCGCCAAGACCCAGGTCGCAACGCCACCGCTGCTGGATCGCCAGCAGCAGGTGCACGGCGCTGAGCGAGTCGCCGCCCAGCGCGAAGAAATCGGCGTCGACGCTGACTGCGGTGTCCAGTGCCAGCGTCTGCGCGAACAGCGCGGCCAGCGCCTGCTCGGTCGCGCTGCGCGGTGCCACGCCGGGACTGGGCGCCTGCGCCGGTGCCGGTGCCGGCAACGCAGTGCGATCCAGTTTGCCGTTGGCGGTGACCGGCCACTGTTCCAGTTCCACGAAGGCGCCGGGCACCATGTAATCCGGCAGGCGGCCGGCCAGATGACGCCGCAGCGTCTCCAGGTCCGGGCCGCCTGCGTCGAAGTAGGCCACCAGCCGCGGCTCGCCGGGGCGGTCTTCGCGCAGCAGTACCTCGGCACGGGTCACGCCCGGTGCCGAGCGCAGCGCGGCGTCGATTTCGCCGAGCTCGATGCGCAGGCCGCGCAGCTTGATCTGGTGATCGTTGCGGCCGAGATATTCCACCGCCCCATCCTCGCGCCAGCGCGCCACGTCGCCGGTGCGATACAGCCGGCCGCCGGCAACGAAGGGATCGGCCAGGAAACGCTCGGCGGTGAGATCGTCGCGGCCCAGGTAGCCGCGTGCCAGTTGCACCCCGCCCAGGTACAGATCGCCGGCGACACCGGGCGGCAGCGGCTGCATGCGGTCGTCGAGCACGTACAGGCGGGTGTTCCATACCGGGTAGCCGATCGGCACCGGCGCGCTGGCGTCGTCCTGGCCGGCCGGCCAGAAGCTGACATCGACGGCAGCTTCGGTGGGGCCATACAAATTGTGCAGCTCGGCCTGCACGGTGGCATGGAAGCGGTCGCGCAGCGTGGCATCCAATGCCTCACCACTGGTGAACACGCGGCGCAGCCGCAGCCCGCGCGCGGCCGGGGCCGCCAGGAACGCGGCCAGCATCGACGGCACGAAATGCAGGGTGGTGATTGCGTGCTCGCCGATCAACGCGGCCAGCGCCAGCGGATCACGATGCGCCTCGGGCGGGGCGACCACCAGGGTGGCACCGCTGATCAGCGGCAGGAAGAACTCCCACACCGAGACATCGAAAGTGGCCGGGGTCTTCTGCAGGATGCGGTCGTCCGGCTGGATGGCGTAGTGCTCGCGCATCCACGCCAGCCGATTGACGATGGCGCTGTGCTCGATCAGCACGCCCTTGGGCTCGCCGGTGGAGCCGGAGGTATAGATGACGTAGGCCGCATCGTCCGGCTGCGGCACGGTGGTCAGGGTGCCGTCGTCGTGACGCTGCCACTGCGCCGGGTCCAGCACGGGCATGCCCGGGAACCGCGCGCGATCCTGCGCCAGTGCCAGCACGCAGACCGGCTGCGCCGAGCGCAGGATCCGGGCCAGGCGCTCGTCCGGATGGGCCAGGTCCACCGGCAGGTAGGCGCCGCCGACGCGCAGCACCGCGACCAGGGCGATGATCAGCTCCAGCGAGCGTGGCAGCGCCACCACCACCCTCGCCTCGCGGCCCACGCCCTGCGCCTGCAGCTGCAGGGCCAGCGCATGGCTGCGCTGCTCCAGCTCGGCGTAGGTCAGCTGCTGCACGCCGAACACCACCGCGGTGGCCGTCGGCGTCGCCGCCATCTGCGCGGCGATCAGCGTGGCCAAGGTGACCTCGGGCACCGGATGGGCCGTGGCGTTGATGTCGTAGAGATAGCGCTGCGCTTCGGCGGGCGTGCACAGCGGTACCGAGGCGATCCCGCCACCGGTGGCCTGCGCCTCCAGCGCAGCCGACACGAAATGCAGCAGGCGCGCGGCGTGGGCCTGCACCTGCTCGGGGGTATACAGGGTGGGATTGGCCTCGATCTCCAGATCGAGCACGGCCGTGCCGTCGCCACGGAAGCCGAGCGTCACGTCGTCGACCGGGCCGGTGGACAGGACCTCGAGCGTCACAGTCACGCCGGCCAGCTGCAACGGCCGATAGAACGGCTGCACATTGACCAGCGGGCCATGCAGGCGGCGCTGGCCGCCGATCAGGCCGAGGTCGCGCCGCAGCTGCTCGCCGCGGTAGCGCCCGTGGCGCCGGCCGCGCACCAGGCGCAGCGCGATATCACGTACATAGTCATCCACGCTGCCCTGCGTGGCCGCCACCCGCAGTGGCAGGACGTTCATCACCATCGCCGGGACGCGGGCGGAGACGCTGCCGAGGCGGCCCATGTAGGGCACGCCGATCACCGCCTCGGCGGCGCCGCTGATCCGGCGGCAGTACTCCGCGCCGAGCGCGGTCAGCAGGTCCGGCCAGGGCTGGCCGATCGCGGTGGCGGCGGTGTGCAGGCGCTCGCGCAGGGCCGGGTCGGTCGGCTGCACGTGGCGCAGCGCATCCGGCGCGGCGGGCGCCACGCCCACCTGCAGCCCGGTAGCAGCCGGCGCGTCGGCCATGGCATCGCGCCAGTAAGCGGCATCACGCGTGCGGCGCTCGCTGTCACGGTACCGGGTGTCTTCCTCAAGCACGGGCAGCAACGGTGCCACCGCCGCCTGCTGCGGACTACCCGCATACAGCGCGCAGACGCGCTCGGTAAGCAGCCCCATGCCGTAGCCATCGGTGGCCAGGTGGTGCACGCGCAGGTACCAGACGCTGCGCGCCGGACCGAGCAGGAACAGGCGCTGTTGACTGAGGCGATCGCGGGCGGGATCGACCGGGCTGAGCCGGTCGCGCTGCATGGCCTCACGCGCGGCCGCCGCCGGGTCCGGGAGATCGGACAGATCCAGCACCTGCAACGTCGGCGTGTGCTGCCGGTCGACCCATTGCCCGGGCACGCCCTGCGCGTCCTCGACGATGCGCAGGGCCAGCGCCTCCGCTTCCTGCGCGGCCTGATCGGCGGCATGCGCGAAGGCAGCGACATCCAGCGCACCCTCGATCCAGACGGCGTGGGCGGTGTTGAACGCGGGGTTGTCCGGCGCCAACCGCTGGGCATACCACAGGCCCGCCTGGGCCTCGCTCAGCCCGCGGACGATGGACTCGGCCGCGCCTGGCACCGCACGGGCATTCATGCGCTGGCCGCCGCCTCGGCCTGCAGCCGCTGCACCACGGCCCACCAGCCGCCCAGCGTGGCGTGTTCGGCCAGATGGCTGAATTCCAGCGGGATACCGGTGTTGCCCCAGGCCAGCACCAGGCCGAGCACGCGCATCGAATCCAGGCCCAGGTCCATCAGGTTGTCATCGTCGCCGATGTCCTGGGGGGCTTCGCCGAGCATCCCGGCGACATCGGCGCGCATATGTTCCAAGGTCAGTGCGCTCATGCCAGCGCCTCCAGCAGATGATCGGTGGTCATCGGCACGCCGCAGGTACGGGCGATCCAGTGCAGGGCCAGGTCGTGGTCGGCGCGCGAGAAATCGGCGACCGCATCAGCGGCGATGAAGCTCTCGATGTCGCGCTGGAAGCCCTCGGCCACCGTGGCGGTGCAGCCGATATGCGCGTACACGCCGGTGACCAGCAGCTGGTCGCGGCCACGGGCGCGCATCAGCG
Organism: Stenotrophomonas sp. KH_029; assembly: GCF_057839765.1. Classification (NCBI taxonomy): domain Bacteria; kingdom Pseudomonadati; phylum Pseudomonadota; class Gammaproteobacteria; order Lysobacterales; family Lysobacteraceae; genus Stenotrophomonas; species Stenotrophomonas sp. KH_029. The sequence goes on from NZ_CM174498.1 coordinate 2,315,035, forward strand.
TTTCCAGGTTGCTGCGCTGGAACGCGCTGTAGCGGTGCTTGACCAGCACATGATCGCCCTGCACCGGGGCCAGCGCCGCGAGGATGGCTTCATGTTCATCGGTGGCGGACATGCCCGGCCCCCACAGATCGGCCTGCAGGCCACGATCGCGCCGGTCCTGGTTGCCGCGCTGGGCGGTGTAGAACACCGGGATGCCACGGGCACGGCAATGCGTGAGCAGGCGCGCGATGTTGGCCACGGCCGGGGCCAGCGGCGATGCCTCCGGCGTAAAGGCGGCCAGGAAGTAGCGCTGCATGTCGTGCACCAGCAGCGCGACGCGTTCGGGGTGCGGCTGCCAGGCGCCGCGCGCGGTGGGCAGTTCGGCCTGGGTCGGCAGCGGATAGGGTGGGATCTGGGGCAGCGCCATCAGCGCGTTTCTCCTGTCTGTTGCATGAAACCTTCGCGCAGCCGGGCACGCAGTTCGCGGCGGCTGATCTTGCCGACCGCGGTGGTGCCGAAGGCGTCGACGAACACGATCTGGTCCGGCACTTTGAACGCGGCCAGGCCGCGGCCGCGCACCCAGGCCTTGAGGCTGGCGGCCTGGGTCGGCTCGCCCTGGGCGATGATGAAGGCACAGCTGCGCTCGCCGAGGTAGGCATCCGGGAGGGACACCACCGCCGCGTCGAACACGCCCGGGTGCGCCAGCAGATGGTCTTCGATTTCCTCGGCGGAGATCTTCTCGCCGGCGCGGTTGATATGGTCGCCGGCACGGCCCTGCACCACCAGGTAGCCGCCAGGCAGCTGCTGCACCATGTCGCCGGTGCGGTAGTAGCCGTCTTCGGTGAAGGCGCGCGCGTTGGCGGCCGGGTCGTTGTAGTACGCACCGATGGTGTACGGGCCGCGGGTCAGCAGGTGGCCGGTGCTGCCCGGCGCGACCGGGTTCCCGTGGTCGTCGACCACCAGCACGTCGTCGTCGGGCGAGATCGGGCGGCCCTGGGTGCCGATCACCAACTCCGGCCGATCGTGCAGGCGGGTGTAGTTGACCAGGCCTTCGGCCATGCCGAATACCTGCTGCAGCTGGCAACCCAGCCCCTCGATCACCCGCCGCGCCGCTTCGGGCACCAGCTTTGCGCCGCCCACCTGCACCACCTGCAGGCTGGACAGATCGTGCGTGGTAGTGGCCGCGGCCTGCGCCCACAGCAGCGCCAACGGCGGCACCAGGCCCACGCAGGTGACCGCCTCGCGCGCGATCAGCGGGAAGGCGCTGTCCGGCCCGGGGCCGGGGCTGAGCACCACCCGCGCGCCGGCGTACAGCGCACCGAAGAAGCCTGGCGAGCTCATCGGAAAATTGTGCGCGGCCGGTAGCGCCACCAGGTACACGCTGTCGCGACCGATCCCGCAGATCTCGTTGCTGGCGCGGAACGAATAGATGTAGTCGTCGTGGGTACGCGGAATCAGCTTGGGCAAGCCGGTGCTGCCGCCGGACAGCTGCAGGAACGCCACCGACTGCGGGTCCGGATCCGGCGGCAGCGTGGCCACCTCGCCGTCCAGGTCGGCCACCGCCTGGAACTCGGCCGCGTCACCGACGATCAGCACCCTGGCCAGCTCGGGCAGCTGTGCCTGCAGCGCACGCGCCAGGCCGCGGTAGTCGAAGCCATCCTGCCCGGCGGCGGCGATATAGGCGCTGGCATGCGCGGTGCGCGCCACGTGCGCCACCTCGGTCAAGCGGTGCGCCGGCAAGGCGAATACCGGCACCAGGCCGGCGCGGAACAGCCCGCATACCACCGTCACGAATTCGGGCACGTTGCCCAGCTGCACCACCACCGTCTGCCCCGGCATCAAGCCAGCGGCAAGCAGGCCGGCGCCGATCCGCCCGGCCTGCGCCCATAGCTGGGCATAGCTCAGGCGCACCTGCCCGCCGACCACGGCGATGTCATCGGCATGCTGCGCCGCACGCGCGCGCAGGAAGCCGGGGAAGGTTTCGCCACGCCAATAGCCGGCTGCACGATAACGCGCAGCCAATGCCGCCGGCCAGGTCTGGCGCAGCGGTGGCGGGGTGCGGGAAGGTTCGTTCATCACAGGCTCCACGATTCAGACGGGGGTGCTGGCGTCGACGCCGAGCGCGTTCAACAGCGCACCGAACTTGGCCGCGGTCTCGGCCACCTCCAGCAACGGTTCGGAGCCGGCGACGATGCCGGCACCGGCATATACCTGCACCTGCCGGCCCTGCACGCGGGCGCAGCGGATCGCCACGTACCAGTCGCCATCGCCGTCGGCATCGAGCCAGCCGACCGCGCCGGCATAGAAACCACGCGGTGCCGGCTCGAGCGCGGCGATGGTGTCCAGCGCGGCCTGGCGCGGCGTACCGCCTACCGCCGGGGTGGGATGCAACGCGGCCAGCAGGGTGGCCACGCTGGTGGCCGGGTCGTCCAGCGTGGCGCGGATCGGCGTGCCCAGGTGCCACATGGTGGCGGTGGCGTGCAGCGACGGGCGCGGCGCGGCCTCGATGTGCCCGCACCACGGTGCCAGCCCGGCCACGATCGCCTCGACCACGTGGCGGTGTTCGTCCTGGTCCTTGGCCGAGGCCAGCAGCGCCTGCGCGGTGCGTGCATCCTCGACCGGATCGGCCTGCCGGCGCGCCGAACCGGCCAGCGGGTGCGACAGCACCTGATCGCCGCGGCGCGACACCAGCAGTTCGGGCGTGGCGCCGACCAGCCACGCCGGCGGTTCGGCGGCCGGCACCGGCAGTGGTACCAGATAGGTAGCCACGCTGGGGTCGTGGCCCAGCCGCTGCGCCAGGGCGTGCGCGGCGATCGGCTGCGCGCTGTGCAGGCGCAAGCTGCGCGCCAGCACCACTTTCTGCAGTGGCGCGGCCGGATCGCGCAGCACCACCAGCGCGCGGGTCACCGCGTCGGCGTAGCCGGCCGCATCGGGCTCGGCGCGGAGCGTGCCGGCAAAGCGCGGCACCGCCGGCACCCGGGCGGTGGCCGTGGGCACTACCTGCTCGGGCTGGTACAGCGCATCGTCGGCCTGCGGATCGAACGGCACCGCGCCGACCAGCAGCGGCAGGCCGGCGCGCGGCGTGGCGAAGAACGCCGCCACCCGCGTGGTCAGGCTGGCCAGTCCCGCGCGTGGCAAGCGTCCCCGGCAGCCCTGCGCCTGCAGGGCGCGCAGCGGCGCGCGCAGCAGGAACTGCACCGGCAGCGAGGCGTCCTGGCTGCCCGACAGCGCCTCTTCGGCCGGCGCCGGCCGCTGTACGCTGTCGTTCATGCGGCCCCCTGCGCGCGGTGGCGCAGTGCCGCCACCGCCAGCGCCAGCAGCACCATCCCCACCAGCAGGTACGGCGCACTCGGCCACCACTGGTACAACAGCGTGCCCAGCATGGGGCCGATCACCATGCCCAGGCCCTGTACCGACGCCACCGTGCCTGCCGCCGCGCCCTGCTCATGGGCCTGCACCGCATCGGCGGCCAGCGCCTGGAAGGAGGGAAACACAAAGCCCATCCCGAACGCGGCCAGCGCATAGGCGAGCAGCAGCTGCCAGGGCGCCTGCACCAGTGCCACCGACGCAAAACCGAGCGCGGCCAGCAACGCCCCGATCGCAATCCAGCGCCGCGGCGGCACCCGGTCCAGTTTCATCACCAACACCTGCGCCAGGATCAGCCCGACCCCGACCGCAGTCAGCGCCAGCCCGGCCATACGCGCGCCATCGGCCGGCGACAGGTGCAGCCGGTCGATCGCAAAGAAGCCCACGGTGACCTGGGCGATGGTCACCGAGATCATCGCGGCGAACACCGCCAGCACCGGCAGGCGCAGGCGCGGGTCGGTCCAGCCCAGCCGCGGGCGCGGGCCGGAAGCGGCCATGGCCGCCGGTGCGCTGGCCGGCAGGCGCCAGGCAATCACCAGCAAGGCCAGCAGCGGCAGCAACGCGGCCACATACAAGGTCAGCGACAGCGCATGGAAAGCGATCCAGCCGGCTGCGGCCGGGCCGATCACCATGCCCACCGCGTTGGCGGTGCCCAGCTTGGCCATCGCAGCGGCACGCTGGCCCGGTGCGGCGCCGTCGGCGACCAGCGCCGCGGCGGTGGGTGGCACGGCCGCATAGAACAACCCGACCAGCGCGCGCGTTCCCACCAGCACCAGCACCGACAGCCACAGCGCCGGGGGCCGGCGCAGCGCCACGTCGACGAACACCGCCAGCGCCACGTAGATCACTGCATAGGCGGCCAACGCGATCAGCAGCACGCGCTTGCGCCCGATCCGGTCGCTCAGGGCGCCCCAGCGGCGCGCCGACAGCATCCACAGCACGCCGGCGGCGGTCACCGACAGGCCGGCATGCCATTCGGCCAGGCCGAGCAGACGCACCACCGGCCCGATCACCGCCACGAAGGCCATCATCGCCATGGTGCCGGTCAGGGCTGCCAGGACCAGGGCCGGCAAACCGGGTACTACCGAACGCTCACGCATAACCACCACTGCCAATCCAGGGAAGAGCGCACCGCGCAGGCGCGCAGGTACGTCGAATCGATCGGCTGGGGCGACGCGTGGCCGCCGTGGCTATCCAGTCAAATGATAACAGGTCGCATTTGCGATATCAGCGGACCTGTCCGCCGTGTTCATGTCGGCCGGCCTTCCGCGCGTGGATGGAGGTTGATCAACGGCTCCCTACATCGACCCGACTATGCTGGCTTCCATTCCCGATCCAGGCACCGCGCAATGGCGTCACTGCCGTCTCCTGACGTGCTCCCGGGCATCGTCGCCGATGCCGCACAAGGCCTGTCGGCGCAGATCATCAGCCTGGTCGGCGAGATCTGGAACGGCCCGGTACGCGAGATCAGCCTGCCCGGCAGCGAGGGCCGCTTCGGCGTGCTGGCCGGGCACACCCCGCTGCTGGCGCTGTTGCGCGAAGGCATGGTCTCGGTATTTCCGCTCGATGCCGCCCCGCCGCTGCATGTGTACGTCTCCGGTGGGCATGTGGAGGTGCAGCCGGGCAAGGTGATCGTGCTGGCCGACCTGGCCCTGCGCAGCGAAGACCTGGATGCTGCCCGTGCGCGCGCCGCACGCGATGCGGCCGATTCGCCGTTGGCCACCGAACTGACCGACCCGGACAACGCCAAGGTGCACGCCGAGCTGGCGCTGTTGCTGCGCCAGCAGCTGCGCGCGCTGCCGTTCCGGTAACCCCCTACGCCGTTGCCCCACCGCTTCGCGCGCGATCGCAGCACTGCGGCGTTTGGTCACGCCAGCCCCGCCGACAACACAACATATGATGTTGACGATGAGGCAGACCCACACTATGTTGTGTTCATCGGCTCCCCGCTTCCGCCAGGCCCGTTTTCCCGTCACGCCCCTGCAGGCCCTCCCGGCCTCAGGGCATGACCCCCCGAACGGCGTCTGGACGCGCGGCCTTCACCCGGCCAATGCCGGGGATGATCCCCCTGCCCCATGACGCCCGCCCGGCCGTCGCGATGCCTGCATCGCGGCGCGACACCTGCGCACCGCATGGACCGACGATGATCAACGAAGACAGCCGCGTCACCGACGCCACCACACCCCCCGAACCGGCCGGCAGCGACGCCGACACCACGCCCTGGATCACCAAGGAAGGCGGCAACCGGCGCCTGCCGTTCGACCCGGCGCGCCTGCAGCGCAGCCTGCAGGCGGTGCATGCCCCGTTCCCGCAGCTGGACCTGGCCGACTACCTGCACAGCGTGCTGGCCTTGATCGGCCGCCGCCAGCAGCTCAGCGCCGATGAGCTGGTGGACCTGCTGATCCGCGAAGCCGAGGCGCGCATCGACCTGACCGCACCGGACTGGGAACACCTGGCCGCGCGGCTGTACCTGCGCCGGCTGTACAAGCGCGCCAGCAAGAACCGCTTCTACGACGCCGCCCTCAAGTACGGCTCCTACGTGGGCCTGCAGGAAAGCCTGGCCGACCGCAACGTGTACTCGATCGACATCCTCAAGGCCTATTCCAAGGAAGAACTGGAAGAAGCCGGGCGCATGATCGAGCCCGAGCGCGACACCCTGTTCGCCTACAACGGGCTGTACCTGCTGGCCACCCGCTACCTGGCCACCGACGCTTCGCGCGCGGTGTTCGAACTGCCGCAGGAACGCTGGCTGACCATCGCGCTGTACCTGATGCAGGACGAGCACCGCAGCGGTGCCGATGGCCGGCGCCGGCGCATGCTGCTGGTACGCGAGGCCTACTGGGCGCTGTCCAACCTGTACATGACCGTGGCCACCCCGACCCTGGCCAATGCCGGCAAGCTGGGCGGCCAACTGTCGTCGTGCTTCATCGACACCGTCGAGGACAGCCTGCAGGGCATCTACGATTCCAACACCGACGTGGCGCGGGTGTCCAAGCACGGCGGCGGCGTGGGCGCCTACCTGGGCTATGTGCGTTCGGCCGGTGCACCGATCCGCGGGGTGGCCAATTCTTCCGGTGGCGTGGTGCCCTGGATCAAGCAGCTCAACAACACCGCGGTCAGCGTGGACCAGCTCGGCCAGCGCAAGGGCGCCATCGCGGTGTACCTGGATATCTGGCACCGCGATATCGAAGCCTTCCTCGACCTGCGCCTCAACAACGGCGACCAGCGCCTGCGCGCGCATGATGTGTTCACCTCGGTATGCCTGCCCGACCTGTTCATGGAAACGGTGGAACGGCGCGGCGACTGGTATCTGTTCGATCCGCACGAGGTCAAGCGGATCAAGGGCTGGTACCTGCAGGACTTCCACGATGAGCAACGCGGCCAGGGCAGCTTCCGCGACCGCTATGCCGAGGTGGTGGCCGACGAGCGCATCGGCCGGCGCACGATCAAGGCCATCGATCTGTTCAAGCGGATCATGGTCAGCCAGTTGGAGACCGGCAACCCCTTCATGTTCTACCGCGACGAAGTGAACCGGAAGAACCCCAACAAGCATGCCGGCACGGTGTACTCCAGCAACCTGTGCACCGAAATCCTGCAGAACATGAGCCCCACCCGCCTGATCCAGGAGATGATCAGCGGCGACCAGATCGTCACCACGCGCCAGGCCGGCGATTTCGTGGTGTGCAACCTGTCCTCGATCAACCTGGGCCGGGCCGTCACCGCCGCGCCGGACCTGCTCTCCAGCGACGTGCTGGAGCGGCTGGTGCCGATCCAGGTGCGCATGCTCGACAACGTCATCGACCTCAACCAGCTGCCCGTCCCGCAGGCCACCATCACCAACCGCAAGTACCGCGCGATCGGGCTGGGCACCTTCGGCTGGCACCACCTGCTGGCCCAGCAGCACATCCATTGGGACTCGGCCCAGGCCGAGGACTACGCCGACACCCTGTATGAGCGGATCAACTACCTGGCCATCCAGGCCAGCATGCGCCTGGCCGAAGAGAAGGGCCGATACAGCGCCTTCCTCGGCAGCGACTGGCACAACGGCGAGTACTTCCGCGCCCGCGGCTACACCAGCCCGGCCTGGCAGGAACTGGCCGCACAGGTCGGCGTGCACGGGCTGCGCAACGGCTGGCTGCTGGCGGTGGCACCGAACATGAGCACCGCGCAGATCGCCGGCTCCAGCGCCTCGATCGACCCGGTATACGCCGCGTTCTACTACGAAGAGAAGAAGGACTTCCGCCGCCCGGTGGCCGCGCCGGGGCTGTCGCTGGAGACCTATCCGTATTACGAAAAGGGCGCCTACCGGCTGGACCAGTTCGCCAGCATCCGCCAGAACGCGCGCCGCCAGCGCCACGTGGACCAGTCGATCAGCTTCAACCTTTACGTGCCCAGCACCATCCGCGCCAGCACCCTGCTGGCGCTGCACATGAGCGCCTGGCGCGAAGGGCTGAAGACCACCTACTACGTGCGCTCCAACGATATCGATATCGCCGAATGCGAATGGTGCGGTAGCTGACGACCGTTGGTCGTCAACCCATCGACCGGTAGTGCCGGCCGCTGGCCGGCAACCACGCACTGAATGCAATCTCGCAAGGACATCCCCATGGCCATCCCCCTGGAACGCATCAAGATCCTCGAACCGCGCCACCCCAACCGCTCCACCGGCATCATCAACGGCCGCACCAGCGGCATCCTGAACTGGAACGACATCCCCTACCCGTCCTTCTATCGGGCCTACAAGGAGCTGTCGACCAACTTCTGGATTCCCGACGAGGTCGACATGAAGGGCGATGCGCGCGGCTACGGCGAACTAAACGCGCGCGAAAAGAACGCCTACGATTCCATCATTGGCCTGCTGGCCACGCTGGATTCCCCGCAGACCCGCTTCATCTACAACGTGGCCGAGTACATCACCGACCCGGCCGCGCACGCCAATGCGGCGATCATCGGCCAGCAGGAGGTGATCCACAACGAAAGCTACAGCTACGTGCTGGCCTCCATCGCCGGGCTGGCCGACCAGAACCGGGTGTTCGAAATCGCCCGTACCCACCCCACCATCCTGGCCCGCAACCAGCCCATCATGCAGTCCTACGACGACTTCCTGCGCGAGAAGACCGCCGAAACGCTGATCCGTGCGTTGATCCAGTCCTCGATCCTGGAAGGCATCAATTTCTATTCGGGCTTTGCGTTCTTCTACAATCTGGTCCGCCAGAACCGCATGACCGGCACCGGCAAGATCATCAGCTTCATCAACCGCGACGAGCTGGCCCACACCAAGTTCATCAGCGAACTGATCCGCGCCATCATCGGCGAGAACCCGGCCCTGCAGGGCGATGCGCTCACCGCCTACGTGCACGATGCCTTCGAGCACGCCATCGCGCTGGAAACCCGCTGGACCGGCGAAGTGCTCGATGGCATCGACGGCATCGACGTGGACGAGATGATCCGCTATGTGAAATACCGCGCCAACAAGATGGCCGGCATGCTCGGCATCGAGAAGCTGTACAGCGACACCCATGTCAACGTGATGCCGTGGATCAAGGCCTACGCCGACAACTTCACCGAAACCAAGACCGACTTCTTCGAGATGCGCAACGCCAGCTACAAGAAGACCAACGCCGACAATGGCTTCGACGACCTGTAAGGCCATGCAGATCCTGGTCGCCTACGCCTCACTGAGCGGCAACACGCGCGATGTCGCCCGGCAACTGGCCGCGCGCTGCCAATGGCACGGGCACCAGGTGCACCTGTTCGATGTCGATGGCGATGCCGCGCACGCACTGGCCCGGCCGCACGACCTGCTGCTGCTCGGCAGCTGGACCGACAATGCCGGACGCACCCCGGCCGAGATGAAGCGCTTCGTCGCGGCCGTGCGCGACCACGGCGGCTTGCCGCCTGCGCAGCGCGTGGCGGTGTTCGGCACCGGGGAGACCCAATGGGGATTGGAGTATTACTGCGGCGCCGCGCATCGGCTGGCGCGCTACTTCAGCTCCCCGCACGCGGTGCTGGAAATCGAGCAGATGCCGCACGGCGCTGCCGACACCCTCGCCATCCATTCCTGGGCCGACACCGTGTTGGTCCATATCGAGACCCTTGATCATGCAGACCCTGCACGCCGCCACGCCTGAGGCCTACCACGCCGCCCTGCGCGACCACGCCACCGTGCTGGTGGATTTCCACAAGGACGATTGCCCCGGCTGCCGGATGCTGGACCTGTCGCTGGCCAGCCTGGCCGACGCGCCCGCCACCGAGGACGTGGTATTGCTGAAGGTGAAACTGGAGACCATCGGCGAAGTGTTCTTCCGCAGCCAGGGCCTGCGCCAGACCCCCACCCTGTTGCTGGTCCGTGACGGACAGGAAGTCGCGCGGGTGGCGGGATTCCAGTCGCCTGCGCAGATCGGCGCGATGCTGGCGCAGCAGGCGTGAATCCTGGCAGCAGGCAATGCCATGCCTGCCCGGTCCAGGACCATGGCGCACTGGTAGGGTCGGTTCCCAAACGACTGCCGATAACCCTGCCACGCCCATTGCACGCATGATCTGTATCGAAGTCATGCCCGGCAACCGCAGAATCAGCCCCGTTCAACGGTCATGTCGCCACCGAACGCGGCACCGTCATCGGCAGTCGAGCAAGCTTCGACCCTACCGGGCCGACAACAGGCCGCGACGCTTGAACCACCACTCCAACGGCAGCGTCACCAGCGGCGGTACCGCGGCGATCAGCGCCACTCCCGCCGCCCACCACGGCCAGCGCAGCCGCAGCGCGGCCAATACGGTCACCACCACGTAGGCCATGAAGGCGAACCCGTGCAGCGGCCCGAACACGCGCACGCCAATCACGGTCGGTTCGGCGGCGTGGTACTTGAAATACATGCCGACCAACAGCCCGGCCCAGGTCAATGCCTCGATGAAGGCGACGGTGGCGAACACACGGCCCATCGGGCTCATCGCAATGGCAGCTTTCAACTCAACGCTCGGCAGGCTACGGACAGGAACTGCATGATAGCCGCTGTTTGCGAATGCAACGCTTTCGCATGCAAAAACAGGCGCGCGCCATCACGGCCCGCGCCTGCCTGCACCGTCCTCAGACGAACATGCCGCCCGAGGCTTCCACGCGCTGCGCATTGATCCAGCCGGTGTGCGGCGACAACAACGCCACCGCGACCGGCCCGATGTCATCGGCCTGCCCGGCACGGCCCAGCGCCGTGATCGAGGCGACCATCGCATTGGTGTGCGCGTCATCGCGCACGCGCCCACCGCCGAAGTCGGTCTCGATCGCGCCCGGGGCCAGCGTGTTCGCACTGATCCGGCGTGCGCCCAGTTCCTTGGCCAGGTACCGGGTGAACACCTCGATGCCGCCCTTCATCATCGCGTAGGCCGAACTGCCCGGCAGCGAGAAGCGTGCCAGACCGCTGGAGACGTTGAGGATGCGGCCGCCATCGGCGATCAGCGGCAGCAGCGCCTGGGTCAGGAAGTACGGTCCCTTCAGGTGCACCGCGACCAGATGGTCGAACTGCTCCGGCGTGGTCTCTGCGATCGGCGCGTACAGCCCTTCGCCGGCATTGTTGAGCAGACCCTGCAGCCCGGTGGCACCCCAGCCCTGCAGCGTCTGCCGCACCTGGGCGGCGAACGCGGCGAAGCTGCCACTGTCGGCCACGTCCAGCGGCAGCGCGGCCGCCCGCCGGCCCAGCGCCTGGATCTGTGCCACCACCTGCTGCGCGGCGTCGGCCTGGCTGCGGTAGGTCAGCACGATGTCGGCGCCATCGGCGGCCAGTGCCAGCGCAGCGTTGCGGCCCAGGCCGCGACTGCCGCCGGTGATCAGAACGACTCGGGTGGATGTGTTCATGTCGCGCTCCTGTGTGGGTAGGGAGGCAGCGTATTGGCATTGCATCGAGACATAAACAGCGCGATTCTGATTTGACTGTTCATACCTGGCGAACAATCCATGGATCGCATCGATCAACTGCGCAGCTTCCTGCGCGTCGCCGAGCTGGGCTCGTTCACCGGGGCGGCCGACAGCCTGGGGCTGCCCAAGGCCAGCGTGTCGCTGGCGGTGCAGCGGCTGGAGGCCGAAGTGGGCGTGCAGCTGCTGCACCGGACCACCCGCCGCGTGCAGCTCAGCGCCGACGGTGCCCAGTTCCAGCAGCGCGCGCGCGACCTGCTGGATGACCTGGAAGAGCTGCAGGGCATGTTCCGCCGCGACACCAGCCAGTTGAAGGGGCGCCTGCGCGTGGACATGTCCAGCGGCCTGGCGCGGCAGCTGGTGATCCCGCACCTGCCCGCGTTCCTGGACGGGCACCCCGGGCTGGAGATCGAACTGAGCGGCACCGACCGCCGCGTCGACCTGGTCCGCGAAGGCTTCGACTGCGTGCTGCGGGTGGGCCCGCTGGACGACAACACCCTGGTCGCGCGGCCGCTGGGGGTGATGCACATCGTCAACTGCGCCAGCCCGGCCTACCTGGCCGCCCGGGGGACGCCGCAGGACCTGGCCGACCTGGCGTCCCACGCGCTGGTGCATTACGTGGGCACGCTGGGCCAGCGCTCGCCGGGCTTTGAGTACCACGACGGCCAGCGCTACCGCAGCCTGCCGATGCGCGGGGCGGTCACGGTCAACAGTGGCGAGGGCTACAGCGCGGCGGCGCTGGCCGGGCTGGGCATCATCCAGGTGCCGCTGCTGGGCGCGCGCCATGCCCTGGCATCCGGCGAGCTGGTCCAGATCCTGCCGCAGTGCGTGGCCGAACCCATGCCGGTGACCCTGCTGTACGCGCAGCGCCGCCATCTGCCGCGCCGGGTGGCCGCGTTCATGGACTGGGTCACCGCCCTGATCCAGCCGGAGCTGCAGCGGGAGCAGTGATCCCTGAGGAAATCGTGCAAGAATGCGCCACCTAATGTGCACATTTATGCACGTTATGGCATACTCACGCTCGCAATAACGCCATATGCTGCACGAATCTGCACGTTTTCAATGCCGATCACCCCGCCCGGAGACGCCCCGCATGACCCCTGAAGCCCTGCCCGGCCAACGCCAACAGACCATCCTGCGCCTGCTGCGCGACCACGGGCGGGTAGCATCGGCCCAGTTGGCGCTGGACCTGGGGGTGTCCGAAGACTCGATCCGCCGCGACCTGCGCGACCTCGCCAGCCAGGGCCTGTGCCGCAAGGTCTATGGCGGCGCGCTGCGCGCCACGCCGGACTTTCCACCGCTGGCCAGCCGCCACGCACTGCAGCGCGACCAGAAGCTGGCGCTGGCCCGCGTCGCCGCCGCCCAGGTGCTGCCCGGCGAGCTGGTGCTGCTGGACGCCGGTTCCACCAATTCGGCCATTGCCGCCTGCCTGCCCGAACGGCAGGGCATCGGCGTGGTCACCAATGCCCCGGATATCGCCCTGGCATTGATGGCGCGCAGCGGTATCGAGGTCACCCTGATCGGCGGCCGCATGGATGCGCGCGTCGGCGCCACGGTGGGTGCGCAGGCGCTGGAGGCGATCGGCGCGCTGCGCGCCGACGTGTGTTTCATCGGCACCTGCGCGGTCGATGCCGATGCCGGGATCTGGGCGGTGGATGGCGAAGAGGCCGCGCTCAAGCGTGCCCTGCTCGCGGCCAGCAGCCGCTGCGTGGTGGTCGCCACCAACGACAAGCTGGGGGCACAAGCCGCGCACCGCATCGGCGGCGTGGACCGGATCGACCAGCTGGTCCTGGAGGCCGATGCGCCGCCGGCGCAGGTGGAGGCCTTCGCCCGCCGCGGCGTGGCCATCCTGCGCGCCACCCGCGACTGATCCGGTGTCGCTTCCCCTCCCCCCGTTGCCCGGAATCGCGATGCCCCTGCCCACGCCCCGCACCGAACAGCGCGCCACCCGCGCGGCGTTCTTCCTGCCCGGTTTCGCCACCGCCGCGTGGGCGCCGCTGGTGCCGTTCGCCAAGGCCCGCACCGGCCTGGACGAAGGCACGCTGGGGCTGGTGCTGCTGTGCCTGGGCGCCGGCTCGCTGCTGGCCATGCCGCTGGCCGGCGTGTTCGCCGCCCGCCATGGCTGCCGCGCGGTGATGGTGGCCACCCTGCTGATGGTGCTGGCCAGCCTGCCGCTGCTGGCGGTCGCGCCCACGCCGTGGACGCTGGGCCTGGCCCTGTTCGTGTTCGGCGCCGGCGTGGGCGCCTGCGATTGCGTGATGAACATCCAGGCGGTCATCGTCGAACGCGACAGCGGGCGGCCGATGATGTCCGGCTTCCATGCGTTCTACAGCATCGGCGGCGCGGTCGGCGCGGCGGCGATGACCGCGCTGCTGGCCCTGCACCTGCCGCCGTGGCTGGTGTGCCTGCTGGTATCGGCGGTGATGGCCGCGCTGCTGGCGGTGTCGCTGCCGCATTGGCGCACCGACAAGGCACCGGCCGGCGCCCCAGTGTTCGCGGTGCCGCACGGGGCGGTGCTGGGCATCGGCGTGCTGTGCTTCGTCGCCTTCCTCGCCGAAGGCGCCATCCTGGACTGGAGCGCGGTATTCCTGCACGAGGTGCAGCAGGTGCCGTCCTCGCGTGCCGGGCTGGGCTACATGGCCTTTGCGATCGCGATGACCGTCGCCCGCCTGTTCGGCGACCGCGCGGTGGCCGCGCTGGGCCGCCACCGCGCCATCCTGCTGGGCGGGCTGGTCGCCGCCGCTGGCTTCGCCCTGGCCACCTTCGCCCCGGGCCTGGCGCTGGCCATGACCGGCTACGCGCTGGTCGGCGTGGGCTGCGCCAACATCGTGCCGGCGCTGTTCTCGATGGCCGGCAACCAGAAGGCCATGCCGGAAAGCCTGGCCATTCCGGCGATCACCACGCTGGGCTATGCCGGCATCCTGGCCGGGCCGGCACTGATCGGCTTCGTTGCCCAGGCCAGCAGCCTGGTGGCGGCCTTCGCCGCAGTGGCGGTGGCGCTGGTGCTGCTGGGACTGTCGGCGCGGGCGGTACGTGCGTAAGCCGGCCGTGTTCTGATCGCGCGGTGCTGCGCGTCCCCCGGCCGCGCCGTGCAGCATGGGTATTGCGCCTGCAGCGGTACCATCGGCTCACCGCTCACCGGGCCTGCGCCATGACTGCACCGTGCTTCGATCCCCGCCCACGCCGCGCCGCCTTCCGTGCCCTGCACGACGCCGGTTGTTTCGTCCTGCCCAACCCGTGGGATGTGGGCAGCGCGCGCTACCTGCACAGCCTGGGCTTCGCGGCGCTGGCCAGCACCAGTTCCGGGGTCGCCTGGAGCCAGGGCATGGCCGACGGCCAGTTGTCGCTGGCTGCCACGCTGGACCACCTGCAGGCGCTGGCCGCCGCGACGCCGCTGCCGGTGAACGCCGATTTCGGCGACGGCTTCGGCACGCTCGATGAGGTCGGCAGCAGCGTCACGCGCGCCATCGCTACCGGCGTGGCCGGCATCTCCATCGAAGACGCCAGCGCCGACCCCGACCACCCGCTGCGTTCGCTCGACGAGGCGGTGGCACGCGTACGCGCCGCCCGCCGCGCGATCGATGCCTCCGGCCAGGACGTGCTGCTGGTCGGCCGCGCCGAGAACTTCTTCGTCGGCCGCCCCGATCTGGACGATGCGATCACCCGCTTGCGCGCCTATGCCGACGCCGGCGCCGACTGCCTGTACGCCCCGGGCATCAGCAGCCGCGAGCAGATCGAAACGGTGGTCGCCGCAGTGGCGCCCAAACCGGTCAACCTGCTGGTCGGCAGCGCGTCGCCGTTCACCCTGGCCGATATCGCCGCGATGGGCGTGCGCCGGGTCAGCGTCGGCGGGGCGATGGCGCGCACCGCCTGGGGCGGCATGATGCGCGCCGCGCAACGGCTCAGGGACCAAGGCCGCTTCGACGGCTTCGCCGATGCGGCCTCGGGGGCGGCGCTGAACCAGCTGTTCCGCTGAGCGCCTTCAATGGCTGGACAGCACCGCTACCGCGCCGGTGACCAGCGCACGGCTCAGGGAGCGTCTGCCGGTTGCGCCGCTTCGCGTCGCCGCAGCAAGCCCAGCGCAGCCAGTGTCACCACCGCCATCAGCACGGAATACCCCACCAGCGGCCAGGCACTGTCGCCGCCCAATGCCACCACCGCGAACGTGCCAATCACTGCTACCAGCAGGCTTTGCGTGCAGAAATACAGCGCCACCGCCCTGCCGGCGCTGTCGGCGAAGTCCTGCATCGCGCCGTTGGCCGTGACCGACACGGCCAGCACGATGCCCAGTGCAGCGACCCACATCGGCAGGATGAACCCCGTCCACGATGCGCCAGCCGCGCACTGGCCAACCGCCAGCAGCAGCGCGCCGACCAGCAGCATCGCCATGCCGCGCGCCAGGCATCCGCCCTGGCCCCAACGCGTCACCGCACGGCCGGCCACGCCGGTAGTCAGCACCATCACCACCGCGACGCTGGCGAACGCCAGGCTGAATCCCAACGGGGCCAGCCCGCCCTGCACGATCAACACCCGCGGCGCGGTGGAGAAGAACACGAAAAACGTCCCCATCGCCGCACTGAAACCCAGCGTGTAGGTCCAGAACCGCAGGCTGCGCAGCATCGGGCCGAAGTGCTGTCGCGTGGCGCCGGCGACGGCCGCTGGCCGGGTCTCATGCCAACCGCGCCACGCATTGCACAGCGCCAGCAGGGCCATGCCGCCCAAGGCGATGAAAATCGCCCGCCAGCCCCAGCGGGCCGCCAGCAGCGCGCCGAGGATCGGCCCAAGCGCAGGAACAAAGGCAAGGATGGCGCCGAACAGCGCGTAGATGGTGCTGCCTTCGGCGCGGTCGGCATAGACATCGCGCACCGTGGCGAAGGTGGCCACCAGTGCCGCCGACGCACCCAGCGCCTGCAGCACACGCAGTATCACAAACAGTGGCGCGGACGTGGCCGCGGCCAACCCGAACGAGGCCAGGCAGAACACGGCAGCGCCACCGATCAGCACCGGTCGTCGCCCGCAGCGGTCGGCCAACGGACCGAACCCCAATTGGCCCACGCCCAGCAGCAGCATGTAAAGGCTCAACGTGAGCTGGATGACCGTCGGAGAGGTGCCCAGGACGCCCGGCATCGCCGGCACCACAGGCAGGTAGATGTCCATCGCCAGCGAAGCGAGGATGTCGAAGGGCGCCATCAGCAGCAGCGCCGCCGGCAGCGGATGCGGCCAGGCAGAAAAACGGTCAGGCATGGGAATACTCCGCGCAATTCAAGGATTGGCGGCGCATGCCTGTTACAGGGCTGCGATGCAGCCTGGCACGGCGCCGCAACAACGACAAGGTTGTTGCGGCTTACGCGTCAGAGGTTTTGGCGCTTCCCATTCGAATGGTCCAAGGCCGCGACAACGGCCGTTGCCAGCCATTCTAGCCAGCCGATCAGCCTTGCGCCAACGCGTAATCGATCGCCGCGCAGATCGCCGCCACCTGGGCGTCGTTGCACTGCTGCGGGGTGGCACGCGGGCTGTCCGGGTACACCTCGGTGGTGGTGGTGTAGGTCGCCCCGCTGACGCTGGCGCACAGGCCCAGCTTCTTCAGCGGGTACTCGATCACGCCCGGGGCCACCACCGGCGAACCGATGATCTCGCCCTTGTCGTCGGCCGGGGCGATGTGGGTCACCCGCTCCACTGCGGCGTTGACCGCGGTCTGGAACGCCGGCTGCGGGTTCTCGCTGTCGTCGACCAGGTAGAAGCCATCGGGGATCAGCCCCGGCTGGAACGGCTTGCCGTCGCGCGCGGCCAAGGCCGGGCGGAACTCGGTTTCGTCGCTGTCGGTGGTTTCGTGCAGGTCGATGTGCATCACGATGCTGCCGCGCAGGGGCGCGACCAGCGCCATCAGCGCGGCCGACTCGGCGGCCGGGCTGTCGGCCACGAACGAACGGTTCGGGTCGATTGCATCGGCGTTCCAGCGCTGGACGCGCTCGTACCCCCACGGGCTCACGCACGGCGCCACCAGCACGTTGGCGCGGCCGGCGTAGTCCCTGGCACGGGTGGCCAGGAACTGCAGCGCGCCCTGCACGCCGCTGGTTTCATAACCATGCACGCCACCGGTGACCAGCACGCTGGGCAACGCCGGGTTCCAGTCGCGGCTGCGCACCGCGAACAGCGGATAGCGGTCCGGCGCGTAGTCGAGCGTGCCGTACTGCTCCACGTCGAAGTCGGCGCGCAGGCGTTCCAGTGCCGGCAGCACGTCATCGGCGTAACGCCGGCTCGGGGTCTGGCGGGCACGCCATTGCGCCTTCTCTGCCGTGCCCCAGGGCTGGCCGGCGGTACCGATGGGATAGAAGGTGGCGTCATTCATGGCGTGCAGTCGATCCGGTGTGCAGTAGCCCTGCACTTTACCATCGCCCCCCCGCCACTCAGGCCACGGCCACCCAGCCGCGGAACGCCAGGCCCTGGTAGAACGGCTCCACCGTGGCGAAGCCTGCTTCGCGCAGGAAGGCTTCGTCCTGCGCCGGCGAAGCGATGTGCAGGTGCGTGGCCACCGCCGCGCGCCCTTTGGCCGCCGCCGCAGGCGCGATCCCCGACGACACTGCGAACGCGGCGTAGCGGTCCAGCCAGCGCTCGCGCTGATCGGCGGCAATGCTCATGTGCGCCACCACCAGCGGTGCGCCCGGGCGCAGCCGTCGGTGCAGCGCACGCAGGGTATCCACGCGCTGATCGGGTGCGACGAAATGCAGGGTCAGCAGGCACGCGGCCGCGTCGAACGGACCGTCGGGCGCGACGTCCACATAGCCGTGGTGCAAGGTCGCGCGCGCCGCGTCGGTGCCCAGCGTCTGGCGCGCCAGCGCCAGCATCTGCGCCGAGGGGTCCACGCCGTCGAAACGCCAGCCCGGATGCGCCCGGGCGAAGGCGCGCATCTCCAGTCCCCCGCCGGCGCCCAGCACCAGCAGCCGGGCATCCTCGCCCACCCGTTCGCCCAGCAGCATGCCGGCCATGCGCAGCAGGTCGGCGAAGCCGGGCACCAGTCGCGGCGGGCCTTCGGCATAGCGTGCGACGGTGTCCGGGTCGGCGTAGGCGTCCATGGGCAGGCTTCCGATCAAATGTAACTAAATATATTACATTAGACCGGGACGCGCGGAACACGCCCACCAGGGCGGCGCTATTGCCCGTTGTACTGGGCCTCGCTGACCGGCTCCAGCCAGGTCACCGGCGAGCCATCCACGGCCTCGGCGATGGCGATATGCGTCATCGCCACATCCGGGCGCGCGCCATGCCAGTGCTTCACATCGGGTGGAATCCACACGATGTCGCCCGGGCGGATCTCCTGCGCGGGTTTGCCCCACTCCTGCACATGGCCGACCCCGGCGGTGACGATCAGGGTCTGGCCCAGCGGGTGGGTGTGCCAGGCGGTGCGGGCGCCGGGCTCGAACGTCACCGTCGCCCCGCCGAGCCGGGCCGGTGCGTCGGCCTGGAACGGCGCATCGATACGCACCGTGCCGGTGAAGTAGTCCTTCGAGCCTGCGGCCGACGCGACGCTGCCGGCCTTGCTGATACGGATCGGGGCAGTGGTGTCCATGCATGTCCTTGTGGGTGTAGTGCCGGCCGCTGGCCGGCTCCAGACAACATCCGGAACAGCCGGCCAGCGGCCGGCATCCCCGGTCAGGGGCGCAGCAGCACCTTGCCGTTGCGGCCGGGTACCAGGCTGGCCGCGGCCGCCTCGGCGACCTGGTCCAAGCCGTACACGCCGTCCACCGGCAGGCTCAAGCCACCGCGCGCGGCCAATTGCAGCAGCTCGCCCACCAGCCGGCGCTTGTCCCCGGCCGCCATCGCCTGGCTGACCTTGCTGCCCCAGAAGCCCTTCACCGTGGCCTGCTTGAAGATCACATCGCCGGAATTGAGCTGCATCGGCTCGCCGGTCATCGAGCCGAACGACACCAGCGTGCCGCCGTCGCCAAGCAGGGTCATCAACTCGCTGCTGGCGCGGCCGCCGACCGAATCCACCGCCGCGGCGATCGACCCGTTACCCACCTGTGCCTGCACCTGCGCCATCCAGTCCGATTGCGCCGTCGATACCGTGTGTTTGATCCCCAGCGCGGCCATCTCGGCCACGCCGGCATCGCGCCGTACCAGGTTCACGCAGTGCACGCCGCGGGCGGCGGCCAGCATCGCCAGCGCCTTGCCGACCGCGCCATTGGCCGCGTTCTGCACGATCCACCGGCCCGCCTGCACCTGCAGGAATTCCAGCAGCATCAACGCGCTCAGCGGCATCGCGATCAGCTGCGCGGCGGTTTCATCGTCGATCGCATCGGGAATGGGAATGACCATCTTCGCCGGCGCGAGGAAGTACTCCGCCCAGGTGCCGTGCACCGACGCGGCACTGACCCGCTGGCCCGGCGCCAGGTCCTGCACGCCCTCGCCCAGCGCGTCGATCACCCCGGTGCCTTCGCTGCCGCCAATCGCCGGCAGGGTCGGCTTGTAGCCGTACTGGCCGCGCACCGTCCACAGATCGTGGTTGTGGATCGGCGCCAGCACGGTGCGGATCCGCACCTGCCCGGGGCCGGGCGCGGGGGTTGGCTGTTGGCCGCCGTGCAGCACCACGGCCGGGTCACCGAATCGCTCATGCATCGCTACGCGCATGCGTCTTCTCCTGTTGCCACGTCATGGGGGATGTCGGGCCTGGCCCGGTGATACCGATCAACGCCGATGGCGGTGCGCGGCCACCACCGCAACGGTGGGATGGCGCCAGGCCCGCGCGCGCAGCAGCAGGGTCTGCAATACCAGCAGCGCGGCCACGGCCAGCGCCAGCACCGACACCGTGTCGGCACCGGGCAGGCGCCAGCCCGACTGCTTCACATACACGCCGACCAGTGCCCATACCACCGCCGCCGGGTAGGCCCAATGCCCGCGCAGGCGCTGGTTCATCGACCACGCCAGCAGCGTTGCCAGCGCCAGCAGCGCCACGCTCCAGCCGAACATGTCGGCGGCCGGCAGCCACTGGTAGGCCACGATCACCTGGGCGGTGTTGAGGAAGGCGGCCATCGACAGCCAGCCGGCGTGCAGGGCCAGCGGATAGGCCGCCCACGCCCGCTGCCCGCCACTGGCTTCCGGTGGCGCGGCACGGGTGGCGGCCACCAGCATGCAGCCCAGCGCGGCCCAGATGATCGCCAGCGCCAGCCCGAACCACTGGTTGGAAAACACCGGCATCCACAGCGCGGTCAACGCAAAGCCCGCCGCCACCCAGCCACGCACGCCGACCAGGTCCGGCTTGCGCCGGCGCAGCTGCCACAGCCCGAACAGCACGTCCCACAGGAAGATCAGCCCCCAGATGGCGAAGGCATAGCCGGCGGCGACCAGCAGGGTCGGATAGCGGTCGGAAATGGCACCGTTGGTCGGGCCGAACATACCGGACTGCGACAACCACGACACCACCGGCATGGCCAATGCGGCCAACAACACGATCCAACGCATGCATCCACTCCAACCCAAAGAGTGCCGACGATACGCGGTTCGCGGTTAAGGCGGTGACACAGGCGCCGGCAATCCAGCACAGCGGTGCAATCCGGCCGGCCGCCGCCGCGCTGTACTGGGCCGCCCGGCCGCGTGCCGGGCCGCCACCCCCCAACCCGCCCCACTGGAGATTCATCGATGAGCAACTTCCACACCGTCAAGGATGGCACCGCCATCTTCTACAAGGACTGGGGCCGCGGCCAGCCGGTCGTGTTCGCCCATGGCTGGCCGCTCAGCGGCGATGCCTGGGACCCGCAGATGCTGTTCATGGGCCAGCACGGTTACCGGGTGATCGCCCACGACCGCCGCAGCCATGGCCGCTCCACCCAGACCTGGGACGGCAACGACATGGATACCTATGCCGACGACCTGGCCTCGCTGATCGAGGCGCTGGACCTGAAGGACGCCATCCTGGTCGGCCACTCCACCGGTGGCGGCGAGATCGCCCATTACATCGGCCGGCATGGCAGCAAGCGCGTGGCCAAGGCCGTGCTGGTGGGCGCGGTGCCGCCGCAGATGGTGGTCAGCGCCAGCAACCCCGGCGGCCTGCCGATGAGCGTGTTCGACGGCATCCGCGCCGGCGTGGCCGCCGACCGCTCGCAGTTCTACCAGGACCTGACCACCCCGTTCTTCGGCGCCAACCGTGACGGCCACAAGGTCAGCCAGGGCATGCGCGACGCGTTCTGGCTGCAGGGCATGCAGGGCGGCCACAAGGGCCAGTACGACTGCATCGCCGAGTTCTCCGAAGTGGATTACACCGCCGACCTGGAGAAGATCGACGTGCCCACCCTGGTGGTGCATGGCGACGACGACCAGATAGTGCCGATCGATGCCTCCGGCCGGCTGTCGGCCAGGATCGTGGCCAATGCCACGTTGAAGGTCTACCCCGGCGCGCCGCACGGCCTGACCGTGACCCACGCCGACCAGTTCAACCAGGACCTGCTGGCCTTCGCCAAGGCCTGATCGCGGCCGGTTCAGTCGCCGCAGCGCCGGGCCGTACCCGGCGCTGCGGCGGCATCACCCCAGATGCTCATGGCCCGGCTTCAATGCCGCCAATGCCCCCGCGCCGCCGACGAAATGCCGCACCTTGGGCGCGTACTCGCCGTCGTGCAGCGCGCGCACCTTGCGTTGGTGCTCGCCATCTTCGGCAGTCACCCGCTCATGCTGGCGCAGATGCTCCAGCCAGGAACTGGTCACGAAATACTCCAGGTGGATGCCCGGCGTCGCCACGTCTTCGGCCACGCCCCATACCACCGCACCGTCGCGACGACGGGTGCGGCCCAGTTCGCCCATCAACGCATGGAAAGCGGCGCGGTCGGCCTCGGCGATGCGGTACTCCACCGTCACCAGTACCGGGCCGCGGTCATGCGACACCGGCACCGCCAGTTCCGGCGCCGGCCAGTAGCCGGCCGGGCGCAGGTCAAGCTCCTCGCTGCCGGCAATGCGTACCCGCCACACCAGCAGCCCGGCGATCACCGCGCCCACCGACGCCACCGTCAGCGCCAACGGGATCGAAGTGCGCTGGGCGAAGCTGCCCCAGCTCAATCCACCGGCGGCCATGCCCAGCGAAAACACCATGATGTACAGCGACAGCGCGCGCGCCCGCACCCAGGCCGGTACCGCGGTCTGCGCGGCGATCTGCAGCGAGGACAGCACCGTGATCCAGGCGAACCCATTGACCAGCATCGCCAGCGGCAGCAGCGCCATGTGCCGCAACCAGGCCAGCCCGAACAGGCTCAGTGCGCAGGCCAGCGTGGCCAGCAGCACCAGCAGGTCGCGGTCCATGCGCGCACGCAGCGTGGGCAGCACCAGTGCGCCGGTGACCGCCCCTACCCCGATGCAGCCCAGCAGGATGCCGTACAGGCCGGCGCCGCCGTGCATCTCCGCGCGTACCACCAGCGGCAGCAACGCGGTGGCTGCACTGGCAAAGAAGAAGAACCCGGCCGATTTGATCAGCACCGCCTGCAGCCGCCCGGCCCGCAACGCATAGCGCAGCCCGGCCCGCAGCCCGGCGCCGAAGCCTTCCGGCGGCAGGGTCGAGGCCATCGGGTCGGGCCGCCAGCGGCTCAGCACGATCAGCATCGCGGCGAAACTCACTGCGTTTAGCCCGAAGGCCCAGCCCGGCCCCAGCTGGGCCACGATCAAGCCGCCGATGGCCGGCCCCAGCGAACGGGCAATGTTGATCCCGATCGAGTTCAGCGCCACCGCCGAGGCCAGCATCGGCCGCGGCACCAGCTCGGAGACGATCGCCGCCTGCGCCGGCATCGCCATCGCCGCGCCGCAGCCCATCGCGAAGGTCAGGGCGACCAGCAACCCCGGGGTCAGCATCGACAGTCCGGTCAACGTGGCCAGCGTGGCCGCCACCAGCAGCATCCAGCCCTGGGTGAACAGCAGGTAGCGGCGGCGGTCGACGATGTCTGCCAGGGTGCCGGCCACCAGCGCCAGCAGCACTACCGGCACGGTGGTGGCCGACTGCACCAACGCCACCATCAACGCCGAACCGGTGCGCTCGGCCATCACCCAGGCGGCGGCGACGTCATTGATCCAGGTGCCGACATTGCTGCCCAGGATGGCCAGCCACATCGCGCGGAACAGGCCGATCTTCAGCGGCGACCATGCGCCGGGGGCGGCGCCGTTGTTGTTGCTTACCATTGCCAAGCTCCTACCATCGATGCAAACAAGGTGTCGCGGCCGCCGGCCGCACGCAGGCCCGGGCCGGCCTGGAACCAGGCCAGCTGCGCCTGCCATTGCCACTGCGGGCTGGCCCGCCAGGTGGTTTCCCACTTGAACTGCTGACCGATCCGGCGCGGCGTGCCGGCACTGCCCGGCAGCGCGGCCAGCGGCGCGGGCGTGGTGTAGATCGCATCGGCGCGGCGGTGCTTCCAGGCCAGCTGCCAGCCGATTTCGGTGGTGATCGCCGGATGCGGGGTCAGGGTGAGGGTTGGCTGCACATCCATCAGGTTGGCCGGTGCCAGCAGGCTGGCCTCGCTGAAGTAGGCCGCCTTGGGGTACAGCGCATTGAAGGTCTGCAGGCGGGCATCGGCCGGATCGCGGTCGCCACTGGCGATGTCCAGTTTCACGCCCAGGCGCGGCTGCCAGGCCCGTTGCGGCCAACGCACGCCGCTGTCGCTGGCCAGGGTCCAGGCGCGGATGGCCAGTTCGCCCGACGCGCTGGACAGCATGCCGCGCTGCCCGACCAGTTCCACGTTGGCATCCCAGCGCGCTTGTCGGGCGAACCAGCGCGCGCCCAGTGTGGTGCGGCGTTCATCGCCAGCGGTGCCGGCAAAGCGCGCATCGTCGCGGCCATAGCCCAGCAGGTACAGGTCCAGCCCATTGCCGGCGCGGCGGCCCTTGCGCGTGGCATAGCCGCCGAGCAGGTACTGGCCGCGATCGCTGCGGTCGTCGAACGCGCCGGGGCGGTTGTCCACCGGCCGCAGCGCGAGCAGGTCCAGTTGCCAGCGCGGGGCGGTCCAGCGCCCGCGTACGCCGTCGAAGGCCAGGCGGATATTGGGGCCGTCGCGCACCGACAGCAGCCGCGAGCTGCCGTAGCCGGCCTCCTGCCGGCCCACCTGCCAGCCGATCCGCCGGCCCTGCCAGCGCACATAGCCCTGCTGCAGGTCCAGCGCGCCGCGGTCGGTGCCGCCGGGGCCGCCGCGACGGCCCTGCTCGGCGTGCACGCCCAGTTGCGCCACGCCTTGCCAGCCATCGCGCTGCGCGCTGACCGAGGCCAGTGCACGCAGCAAGCCGTAACCGTCCTGCTGCCCTTCCTGTACGCCAAAGCGGGTCGGGTCGTAATACAGGCTGCGCAGCCGCAGCGCGGCATCGCTGCGCAGCTCGGTGCCATCGGCCAGGGTCAGGCAATGACCGCTGCCGTCGGCCTCGCAGGCCAGCGCCGGCGATGCCGTGGCCAGGCCGGCCAGCCCCAGGCTCAGAACGCGAAGCACGAACATCCCAGCGCACCCCAGAATGCGTTCGGTGCGTCGGTGGGCACCGCATGGGCGGCGGCATGGCCGTGCGCGCCGTGGGTGCGGCAATCGCCGGCGCCATGGAGGTGCGCGTGCGCGCTCAGCCCGGTGGCGGCAACGCCGACGTGGTAGCCGCCGAAGCGGTTGACCGGCGACCAGTCCGGCATCGCCGGCGGCAGCGCCGGGGCCAGCGGCGCGAAGTCGCCCTGCCCGTACACCACCCGGCCGCCGACCACGGTCAGCAGGCTGGTGATATCGGCGATGGCCGCATCGTCGACGGCGAAAAAGTCCGACGACAGCACGCAGAAGTCGGCCAGCTGTCCCACCGCCAGGCTGCCCTTGCGCTCCTGGTCGCCGGAGAACCAGGCGCTGCCCTGGGTCCACAGGCGCAGCGCCTCTTCGCGCTCCAGCAGGTTTTCTTCGCCATACAGCGCCAGCCCGCCCACGGTGCGGCCGGTGACCAGCCACGACAACGCCACCCAGGGGTTATAGCTGGCCACCCGGGTGGCATCGGTACCGGCGCCCACCGGCACACCGGCCTGCAGCATGCGCCGCACCGGCGGGGTATGCCGCGCCGCCTGGCTGCCATAGCGCGCCACGAAGGCCTCGCCCTGGTAGGCCATGCGGTGCTGGATCGCCAGCCCGCCGCCCAGCGCGCCGATGCGGTCGATGTTGCGCGCGGTGATGGTTTCGGCGTGGTCGATGAACCAGTGCAGGCCATCGAAGGGAATCTCGCGGTTGACCTGCTCGTACACATCCAGGATGCGGTCGATGCTTTCGTCGTAGGTGGCGTGGATGCGGAACGGCCAACGCTTCTCCACCAGCAACCGCACTACCTGCTCAAGCTCGGGCTCCATGCCCGGCGGCAGTTCCGGGCGCGGTTCGTTGAACAGCTCGAAATCGGCCGCCGAGAACACCAGCATTTCGCCGGCGCCGTTGTGGCGCAGCAGATCATCGCCTTGGCGCGGGGCGACGATCTCGCTCCAATGCTGGAAATCGCCCACTTCCCCGCCCTTGTTCTGGGTGAACAGGTTGTAGGCGATGCGTACGGTCAGCTGCCCGTCGCGATGCAGCTGCTCGATCACCTGGTAGTCCTCCGGATAGTTCTGGAAACCACCGCCGGCGTCGATCACCGAGGTGATGCCCAGCCGGTTCAGTTCGCGCATGAAATGCCGGGTCGAGTTGGACTGGTATTCGATCGGCAGGCGCGGCCCCTTGGCCAGGGTGGCGTATAGGATCAGCGCGTTGGGCTTGGCCAGCAGCAGGCCGGTGGGATTGCCCTTGCTGTCGCGCGCGATCTGCCCGCCGGGCGGGTCCGGCGTATTGCGATCGTAGCCGCAGGCGCGCAGCGCGGCGCGGTTGAGCAGCGCGCGGTCGTACAGGTGCAGCAGGAACACCGGTGTGTCCGGGGCCAGCGCGTTGAGCTCGTCCAGGGTGGGCAGGCGCTTTTCCACGAACTGCTCGGCGGTGAAGCCACCGACCACGCGTACCCACTGCGGTGCCGGGGTGTTGTCGACCTGGGCCTTGAGCATGGCCATCGCATCGGACAACGAGCGCAGCCCGTCCCAGCGCAGTTCCAGGTTGTAGTTCAGGCCGCCGCGGATCAGATGGGTATGGCTGTCGTTGAGGCCGGGCACCACGCGGCGGCCACCGGCGTCGATCACGGTGGGCGCGTCCAGGCCGGCGCGCACCTGCGCTTCGGTACCGACCGCGGCGATGCGCCCGTCCACCACCGCCAGTGCATCGGCCTGTGGGCAGGTCGGGTCGAGGGTGGTGATGCGAGCATTGCGGATGAGCAGCGTAGACATGCGTTTCTCCGGGGAAAGGGCAAAGGCGCGGCCGCCTGCGGCCAGCGCCAGGCCGGCAGCGGCGCCGCGCAGCAGTTCGCGGCGGCCGGGATGGTGGGAGGCCGCGCTCATGGCGCGCCGGCCAGGGCCGGCTGCAGCGCCAGCGCGCCGGGGCCGGCCAGGGCGATGGCCAGCAATGCCGTCGCCCAGAACAGGGAATACTCGGCGCCGCCACGCATCCAGAACCAGCCCTTGGGCAAGGCCAGCAGCGCGGTGGACAGCAGGAACAGCGCGGCAACCAGCGCCGCGCCGCGGGTCTGCCAGCCCAGCAGCACCGCCAACCCGGACAGCACCTGCAGCGCGGCCAGCAGCAATGGCGCCGGCGCCGCGGCCGGTAGACCAAAACCGCGCAGTTCGGCGGCGAACCCGGCCAGGCCGGGCCCACCGAACCAGCCGAACAGCTTGCCCAGTGCGTGCGGCAACAGGAAACCGCCGGCCACCATGCGCAGCAGCAACAACGCCAGGTCCAGGCCGGTGGCGGCGGGCATGCTCAGTGACCGCCTTCCTGCGCGCCGAACATGGCCTTGGCGTACTGGATGCCGATCCCGTAGCCGCCGGCATGCTCGGCGGCGATGCCGGTGGTCAGCGCATAGGTCTGGCTGCGGGCCCAGTCGCGCTGCAGTTCCAGCAGGTACTGCACCGCAGTGATCGGCACCGCGCCGGCCTGCACCATGCGCGTCACCGCGCGCTCGTGCGCCTCCAGGCTGACATCGCCGCAGGCATCGGTGACCACGTACACCTCAAAGCCCTGCTCGATCGCCGACAGCGCCGGGCCGACGATGCAGACGCTGGTCCACAGGCCGGCCAGCACCAGCCGGCGCTTGCCGATGCGGTTGATCTCATCGATCACCGGCTGGTCTTCCCAGGTGTTCATCGAGGTGCGGTCGAATACGGCCTGGCCGGGGAAGATCGCCGGCAGTTCCGGGAACATCGGGCCGGAGAACGATTTTTCGGCCACCGTGGTCAGCACCACCGGCACGCTGAAGCCGGCCGCGCCCTTGGCGATCAGCGCCATGTTGTTGCGCAGTGCGGAGATGTCGATGGTGTGGGTGGCAAATGCCATCTGCGACTGGAAGTCGATCAGCACCAGGGCATGGTCGGTGGGCGACAGCAGCGAGGTGGCGGCAACGGCGGTGGCCTTGGTCATGGGTGTTCCTTGGAGGTCAGGGGGGATCAGGCGCCCGGGCGCAGCGTGCGCCGGGCAAAATGACGGGGCGTGCAGCCGGTGACGGCGCGGAAGCTGCGTACGAAATGGCTCTGGTCGAAGAAGCACAGGCAGCTGGCGATCTGGCTGACCTTCAGCCCGCCGGCATGCAGCAGCTGCTGGGCGCGCTCGATGCGGCGATGGCGCAGGTAGGCGGTCGGGCTCATCCCGGTGCCGGCACGGAACAACCGTGCCAGGTGGAAACGGCTGACACAGGCCGCAGCGGCCACCTCTTCCACCAGCACCGGCTGTTGCAGGTGGGCCTCGATATAGGCCAGGGCGCGGCGCAGCGCGGCCGCCTGGGTCGGCGGCAATGCGGCAGGCAGGGCCGGCGTCGGGGGAGAACAAGCAGCCATCAACGGGCTCCACGACCGGGTGTGCCATGGTCGCCGCCGGGGGCGTTGCGCCCTACCCTCGATCGACGGGGCCGGCGCCTACTCTTTCGGGGGGTGCCGGCCGTGGCCGCCGCCGGGTTGCCGGCGCAGCACGCGCCGCCCGAAACGATGCGCATCCAGCGAATAGGCGCCCGGCCCCAGCAGCAGCAACGCCAGCGGCAACGGCAGCCAGGCCCAGTGCGAAGCGGCGTGCACGCCTAGCAGCAACACCAGCAGCAGCGCCGCCAGCGGCGTCCACACCCCGACCAGCAACAGGCCGATCGCCAGTGGCAGCAGCAGTTGCAGCCACCCTGCCGGTGCCGGCAGCAGGCTCAGCAGCGCCGCGCACAGGGTCAGCCGCAGCAGCACCAGGCCGATGCCGGGCGCGCGGTCGGGAAACATCACAAACAGTCGTTGCATCGCAGCGTTCCAGGGCAGGCCCGCATGGTTACCGCACTATCGGGGCCTGGCGCCTGCCCCGAAAGAGTAGGCAGCCGCTGCCCCCAACCCTGAGACAATGCGCCATGCCCGCTGCCTGTTCCGCCCCCGCCCCTGCACGCACGCGCCGCCACCTGGCCGGCCGGGCGTTGTGGTGGCTGTTGCTGGCCGCCTGGCCGGCGCTGGGCGCGAACCTGTCGGCCTATGAACACACCGCCTGGGTGGTCGGCCAGGGTGCGCCGGGGGATGTCTGGGACATCGGCCAGAACACCGACGGCAGCCTGCTGCTGGCCACCGGTAACGGCTTGTACCGTTTCGACGGCCGCCAGTTCGAGCGGCGCGAGCCGCCCAACGGCAGCACGTTCCCCTCTTCCAACATGACCACCCTGGCGTTGGACCCGGACGGCACGCTGTGGATCGGCTACTACAACGCCGGCATCAGCCGGCTCGACCGCCATGGCCTTACCCACTACGCGCAGGCCCAGGGCGTGCCGCCCGGGCTGGTGCCGCGGATCGAGCGCGACGGCAGCGGCCGCCTGTGGGCGGCGGCCGACGGCGGGCTGCGCTGGTTCGACGGCCAGCGCTGGCAGCGGCCCACCGCCGCGATGGGGATCGGCGATGTGCCGGCACAGTGGCTGCTGCGCGACGCGGCCGGCACGTTGTGGGTGATTGCGGCCGGGCGCCTGTGGCGGCTGCCGGCCGGCGCCACCGGCTTCGAACCGCTGGCGCTCACCGTGGCGCCGTTCTCGTCGCTGGCGCTGCGCGCCGACGGCCGGCTGTGGCTGGCCGACCGCCAGCGCGGGGTCATGCCGGTGGCCGACGCGCACGGCCTGCTGCCGGCCGCCCAACGCGAGGCGCAGCGCCTGCCGGGCCTGCTGGCCAAACGCATCCGGTTCTCCCGCGATGGCCGCCTGTGGGGCAGCCTGGTCGGCAACGGCGGCATCTTCCATGTCGACCTGGACCGGGTGCCGGCGCAGGTCGAACGTTTCGATGCCGCCCAGGGCCTGGCCTCCACCACCGCGGTGCCGGTGGCCGAGGACCGCGAAGGCAACATCTGGGTGGGCACCAACCTGGGCCTGAACCGGTTCCGCCAGCACCCGGTACACGCGCTGGCGCTGCCCGGTCCGGCCGATCCGCTGCGCACGCTGTACCAGGCACCCGACGGCCAGGTGTTCGCCTACGGCCAGGACCTGCAGCCGATGGCGCTGCGCCGCGACCTGCTGCAGGCCGGCGCGACGGCACTGCACGGGGCCGCATTGGCCAGCAGCCAGCCGCTGTGGCTGGCCGACTGGGAAGCCCTGGCGGTGATCGACGCCGGCCAGCGCCGCGCGCTGGATCCGCCCGGCCTGCCCGCGCCGCGCGAACTGCGTGCGGTGCTGCCGCTGGGCCGCGATGAGGCCTGGTTCTGCTTCGGCAATGCCGATGTGCTGCACTATCGGCACGGCCGCTGGCGCACCGACCCGGCCCTGCCCGCCCAGGCCTGCACCACCGCGGCCGGCGGCCCGGCCGGCGAACTGCTGCTGGGTTATCCCGATGGCAGCGTGCGGCTGCGCCGCCAGCAGCAATGGCGGCACTACACGCGCGCCGACGGGTTGGCGGTGGGCCCGGTGACGGCCACGGCCATGATCGGCGCACGGCTCTGGGTGGGCGGCGAAAACGGCCTGGCGGTACTGGGCAGCGACGGCCGCTTCCACGCGCTGCAGTCCGATACCCCCGGCGTATTCGAAGGCATCACCGGGATCGTCCGCGACCGCGCCGGCCGCTACTGGTTGAACGGCAGCCGCGGCCTGGCCCGGATCGACGCTGCCGGGCTGGAACAGGCGCTGCGGCAGGCCACGCCCGTGCAGCTGCGGCTGTTCGATACCGCCGATGGCATGCCCGGCATCGCCGCGCAGACCACCCCGGTGCCCAGCGCGGTACTGGCCGCCGACGGCCTGCTGTGGCTGTCCACCAACCAGGGCCTGGCCTGGCTGGACACGCAGGCAGCGCAGCGCAGTGCCGCCGCGCCGCTGCCACGGATCGGCAACATCGCCCATGGCCGGCAGCAGCAACCGCTGCGCGATGGCCTGCTGCTGCCGGCGGGCACCACCCAGCTGCAGATCGACTACATGGCCGTGTCGCTGACCCGGCCCGAGCGCACCCGCTACCGTTACCGGCTGTCCGGCCTGGATGAGCGATGGCAGGACGCCGGCACCCTGACCCGCGCGTTCTACACCAACCTGGGGCCGGGCAACTACCGCTTCGAGGTGATGGCCGCCAACCAGGACGGGGCCTGGAGCAGCAGCGCGGCCCAGCGCAGTTTCCGCATCGCCCCGATGTGGTACCAGACGTTGTGGTTCAACGCGGCCTGCGTGTTGCTGCTGCTGGGCCTGATCCTGCTGGCGATGCGCCTGCGCAGCCGCCGCCTGACCCAACTGGTGCGGGCACGACTGCAGGAACGCCATGCCGAGCGCGAGCGGATCGCACGCGAGCTGCACGACACCCTGCTGCAGGGCACCCAGGGGCTGATTCTGCGGCTGCATGCGGTCAGCCAGGCCAGCCACACCCCGCCACCGGTACGCGCGGCGCTGGAGGCGGCCATGCAGCAGGCCGAGCATGCCCTGGCCGAAGCACGCGAGCGGGTCGGCGCACTGCGCGAAGACCGCGATGGCTACCAGGACCTGGGCGCGGCGCTGGTGCAGGTCTACGGTGAGCGCGCCAGCGATGCCAGCAGCCCGGCGCTGCGACTGAACGTGGAAGGCGCGCCCTTGCCACTGCGCCGCGACGCGGCCGAAGAGGTCTACCTGATCGGTCGCGAAGCGGTGTTGAACGCCCTGCAGCACGCCGCCGCCGGCGCGATCGAGATCGAGATCGGCTACGGCCTGCGCGGCCTGCGCCTGCATATCCGCGACGATGGCAACGGCCTGCCGGCGGTCCTGCCCGACGGCCACTGGGGCCTGGTCGGCATGCGCGAACGCGCCGAACGGCTGGGCGCGCGCCTGCGCCTGTGGTCGCGCCCGGGCCTGGGCACCGAAGTGGAACTGTTCCTGCCACGCCACCGCATCTACCGCCGTTCCACCCGCCGCTGGCGTTGGCCGGGGTTTCCTGGAGAATCCGCATGACCGTGTCCTCCGCGCCGATCGGCGTGCTCGTGGTCGATGACCATCCGCTGCTGCGCGATGGCCTGGCCGCCCTGCTCGGCATGCAGGCCGACATGCGCCTGGTGGGCGAAGCGGCCGATGGCGAGCAGGCCGTTGCCCAATACCTGGCGCTGCGCCCGGATGTGGTGCTGATGGACCTGCAGCTGCCACGGGTGGACGGCGTGGAGGCGATCACCCGGATCCGCCGCCACGACCCGCGCGCGCGCATCATCGTGCTCACCACCTATCGCGGCGACGTGCGCGCAGTGCGTGCGCTGCAGGCCGGCGCCAGCGGCTACCTGCTCAAGGACATGCTCCGGCACGAACTGATCGACACCATCCGCACCGTGCATGGCGGCCGCCGCGCCGGCATCCCCGCGACGCTGGCGGCCAGCATCGCCGCCCACGTGATCGAAGACAGCCTGTCCCCGCGCGAAACCGAAGTGCTCGGCCACGTCGCCGCAGGACGCTCGAACAAGGCGATCGGCGAGCAGATGCGGATCTCCGAACAGACGGTCAAGGCGCACATGAAGAACATCATGGAAAAACTCGGCGCGCGCGACCGCACCCATGCGGTCACCCAGGCCCTCAAGCGCGGCATCATCAACCTGGACGATGGCCAGGCCGACCCCGGGCCCTGAGCGAACCGCGGCGGAGGCGCCGTTCAGCGCCGCCGCACTACCAGGCTGGCCAGCGCCGACAGCGTGGCCAAGCCGGCCACCCCGCTCCAGCCCCAACGCGCCAAGGCCAGGCTGCCCAGCGCACCGCCGGCGGCCATGCCCAGGAACATGCCGGTGAACAGCAGCGCGTTCAACCGGCTGCGCGCCTCGGGCACCAGCCCGTAGACCTGGGTCTGGTGCGCGACCAGGGCCGACTGGAAACCGAAGTCGAACACCACCGCGCTGACCGCCAGCAGCGGCAGCACCGCCACCGGCGGCAGCACACCGTCCAGCAGCAGCAGCGCGAACCCGGCCAGCGCCACAGTGATCGCGATCCGCGCCACCGCCGGGCTGCCCAGCCGGTCGGCCCAGCGCCCGGCCAGCGGCGCGGCCAGCGCACCGGCCGCCCCGGCGATGCCGAACGCCCCGGCCGCCGCGCTGCCCAGCTGGAAACGGCTGTGCAGCATCAGCGCCAGGGTCGACCAGAACGCACTGAAACCGATCGCCAGCAGACCCTGCGCCAGCACCGCCCGGCGCAGCGCCGGTTGCTGGCGCCACAACGACAGCAGCGAGCCCAGCAGCGCCGGATAGCTCAGCGTGGTGGTCGGGGTGAAACGCGGCAAGGCCCGCGCCAGCGCCACCGCCATCAGCAGCACCGAGCCGGCGGCAATACCGAACATCGCGCGCCAGCCCAGCAGTTCGGCCACCACGCCACTGGCCACCCGCGACAGCAGGATGCCCAGCAGCAGCCCGGTCATCACCTTGCCCACCACCGCACCGCGTTCGTCCGGCCGCGCCAGCGCCGCCGCCGCCGGCACCACATCCTGGGCCAGGGTGGCGGTGAGCCCGACCAGCAGGCTGGCCAGCAGCAGGCCCGGCAGGCTGCCGGCCACCGCCGCCAGGCCCAGCGCGGCGGCCAGGATCACCGCCTTGACCAGGATCAGCGCCCGCCGGTCCAGGCGGTCGCCAAGCGGAGCCAGCAAGGCAATGCCCAGTGCGTAGCCCAGCTGGGTCAGGGTCGGCACCAGCCCGGTGGCCGCCGGGGCGGCGCCCAGCGCAGGGCCGATCACCCCCAGCATCGGTTGGCTGTAATACAGCGAGGCAACCGAAAAGCCGGCGCCGGCGGCCATCGCCACGATCAGGCCGCGCGACAACGGCGGCGCCGGCAAGGCCGGCAGCGGAACATGCACAGCAGACATGGGGGATTCCAGAGTGGGGAAAGTGGCGCCAGCATCCTCCTTGCCGCAGCGGCCGTGTAGTAGGCTGGCCCACATATAGCTCATACGAGACACGCATGACCGACCCCCAGATGTCCGTCGGTGCCGACCGTATCGACCTGCTGCGCACCTTCGTGCGCATCGTCGAAAGCGGCAGCCTGTCGGCCGCTGCGGCCCAGCTGGGCACCACCCAGCCCACCGTCAGCCGGCGCCTGCAGGCCCTGGAAAAACTGTTCGGCCTGCACCTGCTGCAACGGTCCACCCACCGCATGACCCTCACCGAGGATGGCCAACGCTGCTACGCCCATGCCCGCGGGCTGGTCCAGGACTGGGACGCGATCCAGGCCGACCTGCGCGGCGAGCTGGATGTCCCGCGCGGCCGGCTGCGGGTGGTAGTGCCGCATGCCTTCGGCCAGGCCCAGCTGCTGGCGCCGATGCTGGCGTTCCTGGCGCGCTACCCGCAGGTCTCGCTGGAGTGGATGCTGGAGGACCGCGCCCCGGACTTCATCGCCGACGGCATCGACTGCGCGATCCGGGTCGGTGCGATCGAGACCGCCAACCTGGTGGCGGTGCCGCTGGCCGAAGTGCCGCGCATCGTCATCGCCGCCCCGGGCCTGGTCGGCAGCACCGACGTGCGCGACCCGGCGCTGCTGCCGCAACTGCCGTGGATCGCCCTGACCACCTACTACCGCGAGCGCATCACCCTGCTGCCCGGCGATGGTGGCCCGGCCCTGCAGGTGCCGATCCAGCCGCGGCTGCTGACCGACAACCTGTTCGTGGTGCGCCAGGCCGCCCTGTCCGGGCTGGGCGCGGCGGTGGTGTCGGCCTGGCTGGCCGACGAGGCCCTGCAGGCCGGCACCCTGCTGCGCCTGTTGCCCGGCTGGGAAGCGCCGGCCCTGCCGGTGCACCTGGTCTACCCGCCCGCCCGGCACCTGCCGCCGCGGCTGCGCGCCTTCATCGAGGCGATGAAGCTGAGCCTGCCGCAGACCCACGGCATGCGCTTGACGCCGCGGCCACCGCGCTGACCACCCGGCGCCGGCCTTGCGCGGGCGGGCCGGCGAGCGCGCACATTGCACAGCCTTACTAATATAGCTTTTGCTATATTGCAGCCATGACGCCGGACCCCACTTCCCGCCCCGCCGCCTGGTCGCAGGCCGGCACGCACGCGCCCAGCCTGGGCGAGATGAACGCCAGCGTCGCCGTCCCGGCGGGCGGGCACTGGTGGTTCCGCCTGCTGGCCTTCCTCGGCCCGGGCTACCTGGTCTCGGTCGGCTATATGGACCCGGGCAACTGGGCCACCGACATCGCCGGCGGCGCACAGTTCGGCTACCTGCTGTTGTCGGTGATCCTGCTCTCCAACCTGATGGCGATCGTGCTGCAGGGCCTGTCGGCACGGCTGGGCATCGCCACCGGCCGCGATCTGGCCCAGGCCTGCCGCGATCACTATTCCCGCCCGGTCAACCTCGGCCTGTGGCTGCTGTGCGAGATCGCCATCATCGCCTGCGACCTGGCCGAGGTGATCGGTACCGCCATCGCGCTCAAGCTGCTGTTCGGCATTCCGCTGCTGGCCGGTGCCATCATCACCGCCGTGGACGTGGTGCTGGTGCTGCTGCTGATGCACCGCGGCTTCCGCGCACTGGAAGCGTTCGTGATCGCGCTGCTGTTGCTGATCCTGGCCTGCTTTGCGATCCAGATCGCGCTGGCCGCCCCGCCCCTGATGGCCGTGCTGGGCGGCTTCATTCCGCGCGCCGAGGTGGTCACCAACCCGCACGCGCTGTACCTGGCGATCGGCATCATCGGGGCCACGGTGATGCCGCACAATCTCTACCTGCACTCGTCGATCGTGCAGACCCGTGCCTACCCGCGCACCGACGCCGGCCGCCGCAGCGCGCTGCGCTGGGCGGTGACCGACAGCACCATCGCGCTGATGCTGGCGCTGTTCATCAATGCGGCGATCCTGATCCTGGCCGCTGCGGTATTCCATGCGCACGGCCGCACCGACGTGCAGGAGATCGAACAGGCCCATGAACTGCTGGCGCCGATGCTCGGCGTGGGGCTGGCCTCCACCCTGTTCGCGGTGGCCCTGCTCGCCTCGGGCGTCAACTCCACGGTCACCGCTACCCTGGCCGGGCAGATCGTGATGGAAGGGTTCCTGCGCCTGCGCATCGCGCCGTGGGCGCGGCGGCTGATCACCCGCGGCATCGCCATCGTGCCGGTGGTGGTGGTCACCGCGATCTACGGCGAGCGGGGCACTGCGCGGCTGCTGGTGTTGAGCCAGGTACTGCTGTCGATGCAGTTGCCGTTCGCGGTGGTGCCGCTGGTGCGCCTGGTGTCGGACAAGGCCAGGATGGGGGCGCTGGTCGCCCCGCGCTGGCTGCTCGCCCTCTCCTGGCTGATCGCCGCGATCATCGTGGTGCTCAACGTGAAGCTGCTGGTGGACACCCTGGCCGGCTGACCCGCCGCACGCCGCAGGTCAGTCCGGTCCGGCGCGCGTGGCCAGCCGCATCAACGCGCGGAAACGGCTGCACTGCAGGTGGCTGGCCGCCCGGCATGCCGCCGCATGGCGCAGGCCGTCGCGCATCGCGGTCATCCGCGCGATGCTGCGGTCCAGCGCATCGGCCTGCGCGGCCAGCCGCGCACGGTCCAGGTCGGCGGCGCCCTCGCCGGCCAGCATCACCCCGACCTCCTGCAGCGACAGCCCCGCCGCACGCCCCAGCGCGATCAGCGCCAACCGTTCCAGCACGCTGTCGGCAAACACCCGGCGCAAGCCATGGCGGCCGATCGGCGCGATCAGGCCCAACTGTTCGTAGTAGCGCAACGCCGAGGCGGCCACCCCGGAGCGGCGCACGACCTCGGCGATATCCAGTTCGCGCATCGGCTTGACCTAAAGTGCACTTGAAGTGGCAGAGTGCGGGCTCCCCACCCCTGCTGGCAAGCCCAGACCGAGCCTTCGATGACCGACAACGCACAACACGCCCTGTGGAATGGCCCGGCCGGCCAGGCCTGGGTCCAGGCCCAGAGCCTGCTCGACGGCATGTTCGCCCCGTTCGCCAGGTTGCTCGCCCAGGCCCTGCCCGCCGGCGCAGTACAGCAGCTGCTGGACATCGGCTGCGGCACCGGCGCGGTCAGCCTGGCCATCGCCGCCCGCCTGGGCAGCGGCGGCCACTGCACCGGCGTGGACATCGCTGCGACGATGATCGAACGGGCGCGGCAGCGCGCCCGCGACGCCGGCCTGGACGTAGACTTCGTGGTTGCCGACGCGCAGCGGCATGCCTTCGCCCCGGCCAGCGTCGACCGCATCGTCTCGCGCTTCGGGGTGATGTTCTTCGACGACCCGGTGCAGGCCTTCACCCGGCTGCGCCACGCCACCCGCCACGGCGGCAACCTGCACGCACTGACTTGGCGAAGCGCGGCCGAGAATGCCTTCATGACCACCGCCGAGCGCGCCGCAGCGCCGTTGCTGACGCTGCCGGCACGCGACCCGGACGCCCCCGGCCAATTCGCCTTCGCCGACCCCGACCGCGTACGCGTACGCGCCATCCTTACCGACAGCGGCTGGACCGAGCTGCAGCTCACCGCCATCGACGTTCCCTGCCAGATCCCGCGCAGGGACCTGCGCACCTATATCTCGCTGCTGGGTCCGGTGGGCAGCGCACTGCGCAGCGCCGATAGCGACGCTGCCACCCGCGCCCGGGTACTGGCAGCAGTCGAACAGGCATTCGCCCCGTTCGTGGAAGGCGACAGCGTGCGATTTACGGCGGCGTGCTGGGAGGTGCGGGCCAGTGCGGGGTAGCGCCAGGCGGTGCTGCGGTACTCATCGCCGGTGCCGGATCAACGATTCGGTGCCAGCCGCGCCCGCAACCGCGCTTCCATCTGCGCATCGCTGAGCGCATAGCCCAGCACTTCCTGCAGCGTGCCGTCGGCACCGAGCAGGAACCACGAGGCGGTGTGCTCGAAGGTGGCCGTCTCGCCCTCGCCGACCTGGCGATAGCTCACGCCCAGGCTTTCGGCCACGGCACGCGTACCGGCCTCGTCGCCGGCCAGGCCGATGAACGCCGGGTCGAACGCGGCCAGGTACTGGCGCAGATGCGCCGGGGTGTCGCGACGCGGGTCGACGGTGACAAATGCCACCTGCAGCGAATCGGCCAGCGGGCCCAGCCGCTGCTTGAGCTGCACCGCCTTGAGCAGGCTCAGCGGGCACACTTCCGGGCAATGGGTGAAACCGAAGAACAACAGCGTGGGCCGACCGCGCAGGCTGCCGATCGACAGTTCACGGCCGTCGCTGCTGTGCAGGGCCACCGACTGCAGCGCGGCGCGGCCCATGATCGGCGCCGGCTCGTTGCTGCAGGCCGCCAGCAGCGCCAGGCCCAGCCCCACTGCGAGCGCACGCACGCTCATCGCCCTGCTCCGTGCCCGCCGCTGCCTTGGGCCACCACGAACACCACGGTCTGCTCGCCGGCAGTGGCGAACTGCAGCGTGACCGCCACCTGCTGGCCGGCCCGCAGCGGGCGTTCGGGCGCGATCAGCATCAGGTGCAGGCCGCCGGGCTGCAGCGTGGTGACCTGCCCGGCCGGCAGCGCCAGGCCATCGGGCAAGGCCTGCATGCGCATGACTTCCCCGTCCATGCGCATGGCATGGATCTGCACCTGGCCGAACCCGGCAGCACGCGCCGCCAGCAGGCGGTCGGCACGGCCGCCGTTGTACAGCTGGACATAACCGGCGGCCACGCCGGCGGCGGCCGGTGGCAGCCGGATCCAGGCCTGGCTGGCGATCACGGTGCCGGCCGCCGCTACCGGGGCGGTGGCACACAGCAGGACGGCAACGGCCAGCACGATGCCGGGCAGCGATAGGCGCAGGTACCGGCTCACAACTGCAGCGGCATCATGTTCTGGGTGGCGTTGTGCATCACCCACAGGGAACCTGCCACCACGATCGCGATCAGGAACGCTGTGCACAGGAAGATGCCGGTGTTCTCGCGCTGGCTGCGGCCGGCGCCGATATGCAGGAACAGCACCAGCTGGGCCACCAGCTGCACCACGCACAGCACCACGATGGCGGTCAGGCGCAGCGGTTGCGGCACCAGCTCGCCCATCACCACGCCGAACGAGGCGCCGGTCAGCAGCAGGCACAGCAGCAGGCCGATGACATAGCCCTTGAGGGTGGCGTGGCCGCCGCCGTGGTCGGTTTCAGCAGTACCGGCGCTCATACGAACTCCCGCAGATAGACGAAGGTGAACACGCAGATCCAGACCAGGTCGAGGAAATGCCAGAACAGGCTCAGGCAGGCCAGGCGGCGGCGCACGATGCCGTCCAGGCCGAACTTCAGCACCTGGTGGACCATGATCGCCAGCCACAGCAGGCCGAAGCTGACGTGCAGGCCGTGGGTGGCCACCAGGGTGAAGTACGCCGAGAGATAGGCGCTCACGTCCGGGGTGGCACCTTCGTGGATCAGTTCGGCGAACTCATACAGCTCCATGCCGATGAACACCGCGCCGAGCATGCCGGTCAGTACCAGCCAGGCCACCACCTGGTTGCGCTTGCCGGCCTGCATGCCCAGCATCGCCACACCAAAGGTGAAGCTGCTCAGCAACAGCACCACCGTTTCGGACAGCACAAAGCCCAGCTTGAACAGATCCTTGCCGCTGGGGCCATCGGCGGTGCCGTTGAGCAGCACCCCGAAGGTGGCAAACAGCACCGCGAAGATCAGGCAGTCGCCCATCAGGTACATCCAGAACCCGACCACGGTCTTGTTGCCGTCGTCGTGGTGCTCATGGCCGTGGTCGTGGTGACCGGCCTCCAGCTGCCCATGCGCCGGGCCGGCCACCAGAGTATCGCCGCTCATGCCTTGGCTCCTTGCAGCTGCGCGTAATGCGCTAGTTCGATGCGCTCCACCTCGGCGGCAGGCACGTAATAGTCCACGTCGCGGTCATAGGAACGCAGCACGAAGGTGGCGATCACCCCGACCAGGCCGATGCCGGCCAGCACCCACATATGCCAGACCAGGGCAAAGCACAGCACCAGGCTGAACACCGAGATCACCACCCCGGCGGCGGTATTGCGCGGCATATGGATGTCCTGGTAACGGACCGGTCGCTGCCCGGCGCGGCCGTGCTGCTTGTCGTCCCAATGCTGCTCCAGCGAGGTGATGGTGGGCAGCGTGGCGAAGTTGTAGAACGGCGGCGGCGAGGCGGTGGCCCATTCCAGGCTGCGCGCGTTCCACGGGTCGCCGGTCAGGTCCAGGTTGGCCTTGCGGTCGCGCACGCTGACATAGAACTGGATGAACATCGCCGCGATGCCGGCGGCGATCACCAGCGCACCGATGGCAGCCACGATCAGCCACGGCTGGTAGCCGTCGACCGCGTAGTGGTTCATGCGCCGGGTCATGCCCTTGAAACCGAGCACGTACAACGGCATGAACGCCAGGTAGAAACCGACCAGCCAGCACCAGAACGAGATCTTGCCCCAGCGCTCGTTGAGAGTGAAACCGAACGCCTTGGGGAACCAGAAGCTGATGCCGGCCAGGCAGCCGAACACCACTCCGCCGATGATCACGTTATGGAAGTGCGCGATCAGGAACAGGCTGTTGTGCAGCACGAAGTCCGCGCCGGGAATGGCCAGCATCACCCCGGTCATGCCGCCCAGGGCGAAGGTGACCATGAAGCCGATCGTCCACAAGGTGGAAGAGTGGTAGCGGATGCGGCCGCGGTACATGGTGAACAGCCAGTTGAACAGCTTCACCCCGGTGGGAATGGAGATGATCGAGGTCATGATGCCGAAGAAGGCATTGACGTTGGCGCCCGAGCCCATGGTGAAGAAGTGGTGCAGCCAGACGAAGAACGACAGCACCCCGATCGAACAGGTCGCATACACCATCGAACGGTAGCCGAACAATGGCTTGCCCGAGAAGGTGGCGATGATCTCCGAGAACGCGCCGAAGCACGGCAGGATCAGCACGTACACTTCCGGATGGCCCCATATCCAGATCAGGTTGACGTACATCATCGCGTTGCCACCGGCATCATTGGTGAAGAAATGCATGCCCAGGTAGCGGTCCATCGTCAGCAGCAGCAGGGTCGCGGTGAGGACCGGGAAGATCGCCACGATCAGGATGTTGGTGATCAGCGCCGTCCAGGTGAACACCGGCATCTTCATCAGGTCCATGCCCGGGGCACGCATCTTGAGGATGGTGACGATGAAGTTCAGCCCGGTCAGCGTGGTGCCGATGCCCGACACCTGCAGCGACCAGATGTAATAGTCCACCCCGACCGTCGGGCTGTACTCGATCCCCGACAGCGGCGGATAGGCCACCCAGCCGGTGGCGGCGAAATCGCCGACGAACATCGACAGCATCACCAGCGCCGCGCCCACCGCCGACAGCCAGAAACTGAGCGAGTTGACGAACGGGAAGGCCACGTCGCGCGCACCGATCTGCAGCGGCACCACGATGTTCATCAGGCCCACGATCAGCGGCGTGGCCACGAAGAAGATCATGATCACGCCATGGGCGGTGAAGATCTGGTCGTAGTGCTCCGGCGGCAGGTAGCCGGCTGCATCGTTGGCCGCGATCGCCTGCTGGGCGCGCATCATCAACGCATCGGCAAAGCCGCGCACCAGCATGACCAGGGCCAGCAGGATGTACATCACGCCGATCTTCTTGTGGTCCACCGAGGTGACCCACTCGGTCCACAGGTAGCCCCACTTTTTGTAATAGGTGATGGCCGCGATGATCGCCAGCCCCAGCAGCAGCGAGCCGCCCAGCGCGGCCATGATGATCGGGTCGTGGTAGGGAATCGCCTCGAGGTTCAACTTTCCAAGCACAATCAGTTCTCCGCGGTACGGCTGGCAGACGCGGCCAGGCTCGACGTCTTTGAGGTGGCCCCGGGCTGCTCGCCCGGCAGGCAGATTTCGTCATCGCCCATGCCGTGGTAACGGCCCACAATGCGATCGAACAGGCCGGTGTCCACGCCACTGAAACGCTGCAGCGGCGCGCCATGGGTGGGCACTTCCAGTTCGGCCAGGCGGGCGGCATCCAGGTGCGCGCCGCTGCTGCGGGCCTGCGCCAGCCAGGCGCTGAAATCGGCTTCGGTGACCACACGCGCGGGGAACTTCATGTCCGAAAAGCCCGAGCCGCTGTAGGCCGACGACATCCCGGCGTAGGTGCCCGGGGTGTGGCCGATCAGGTGCAGCCGGGTCTGCATGCCGGCCATGGTGTAGACCATGCTGCCCAGCTGCGGCACGAAGAAAGCATTCATCATCGACTCGGAGGTGAGCTTGAAGGCCACCGGCGTATCGACCGGCATCACCAGTTCGTTGACCGTGGCCACGTTGTGGTCGGGGTAGATGAACAACCACTTCCAGTTCAAGGCCACCACTTCCACGCGCAACGGCGCCTTGTCCGAGGCGATCGGCCGGTACGGGTCAAGCGCATGGGTGCTGTTCCAGATCAGCACCGCCAGCACCACGATGATCAGGCACGGAATGGTCCAGATCACCACTTCGATCGCGGTGGAGTGCGACCAGTCCGGCGCGTAGGTGGCCTGGGTGTTGGAGGCGCGATAGCGCCACGCGAAGTACAGCGTGAGGATGATCACCGGGATCACCACCAGCAGCATCAGGCCGGTGCAGACCAGGATCAGCTGCATCTCCTGTTCGGCGATGCTGCCCATGGGGTTGAACAGCTCCAGGGAGGTACACCCGGCAAGCAGGGGCAGCAGCGCTGCCAGGCCGAACCAGCGTCCGGCGCGGGCTCGACCGGCCGGCGTGGCGCAGCGAGCAGGTTGTGTAACGGGGATCATGCGGGACGGCCCTTCCAACGCAGTGCCGGGCCGGGCGGCCCGGATCATGAAAAGTGGCGGACACCCCTCTGCATGACCGATATGCATGGGGGGTGCCCGCCGCAGTGGCGTACGTTAGGCAACGACATGATCCATACATGATGCGACACACTGTCGCAGGCCTGCCCGGCAGCGCGCGTACCATGCGCGCATGGAATGGAGCAGCCTCATCGCCGACGGCCACGGGCCGGTCTACCTGCGCATCGTGCAGGCGCTGGAGCGCGCGGTGTGGTCCAGCGCGCTGCGTCCCGGCCAGCGCCTGCCCGCGCAGCGCGCCCTGGCCACTGAACTTGGCGTGGACCTGACCACTATCACCCGCGCCTTCACCGAAGCACGCAAGCGCGGCCTGATCGATGCGCGCGGGCCACTGGGCTCGTTCGTTGCCCCGCCCAAGGTGGAACTGACCCAACTGGTCGACCTGAGCATGAACCTGCCGCCCAGTCCTGGCGGTGGCCAGGTCGCGGACATGCTGCGGCGCGGCCTGTCCTCGGTGCTGACCCGCAGCGACGCGGGCAACCTGATGACCTACCACGTCGGCGGCGGCAGCCGCGCCGATCACCTGGCGGCCCAGCAGTGGCTCAAGCCGATCCTCGGCAAGGTGGCCGCCGAAGCACTGGTGGTCACCGAAGGCGCGCAGGCCGCGCTGTCGGCCCTGATCCTGGCCCTGACCGACGCCGGCGACACGATATTGTGCGAGCCGCTGGTCTACCCCGGCCTGCTGCATGCCGCGCGGGTGCTACAACGGCGGCTGCAGGTAGTGGAGTGCGACGAACACGGCATGCGCCCGGATGCGCTGCGCCGGCACGCACGCGCCGGCGGTGCACGCGTGGTCTACCTCAACCCGACCGCCCAGAATCCGTCCGCGCGGACCCTGCCGCAGGCCCGCCGCGAGCAGTTGGCCGAGGTGCTGCGCACGCACGACCTGCGCCTGATCGAAGACGACCCCTACTGGCTGCTGGTCGAGCACGCCCCAGCCCCGCTCGCGCTGCTCGCGCCGCGGCACACCTGCTACATCTCCACCTTGTCCAAGTGCCTCAGTCCCGGCCTGCACACCGGCTTTGTACATCTGCCCGACGGCGTGTCGCGCCAGGCCGTGCTGGATGCACTGCGCGCGGTCAACCTGATGGCGCCGCCACTGATGAACGCGCTGGTGACCCAACTGATCCTGGACGGCTCGGCGCAGACCCTGCTCGCGCTGGTGCAGGAAGAAGCGGCCGAGCGCCGCTACCTGGCCCAGTCCGCGCTGTCGCCGCGCTTCCTGCAGCACTGCGCCGGCGTGCATGCCTGGTGCCGTTTGCCCGCCCACTGGACCGACGCCAGCCTGACCCATGCGGCGCGATTGCAGGGACTGGGCATCGCGCCGTCCTCGGCATTCACCCCGGACGGGGTGGCGATCAACGATGCGGTGCGGA
This sequence comes from Stenotrophomonas sp. KH_029, assembly GCF_057839765.1. Lineage (NCBI taxonomy): Bacteria > Pseudomonadati > Pseudomonadota > Gammaproteobacteria > Lysobacterales > Lysobacteraceae > Stenotrophomonas > Stenotrophomonas sp. KH_029. The sequence goes on from NZ_CM174498.1 coordinate 2,358,849, forward strand.
TCTCACTGGGGGCGGCGGCGAACCGCCAGGAACTGCACCGGGCGCTGCGCCAGCTGGACCAGCTGATGCATGTGGCGGCGGCGCAAAGCACGGGCTGGACGGTCTGAGTCCAGGCCGTCGGCACCCTCAACCGGACACGGCCTTGGCGCGTTTCCAGACGGCGTCGAATTCACCGGCGGTGATGCTGTCATCGGCATCCAGGTCCAGCCAGGACAAGGGCTGGTCGGACAGTGGGAAGCGATCGTCGGCCTGCCCGGACTTGTCGGCCCAGACCAGCACGCTACGGTAGCTTTCCACCTGCCGGACGATCACATCGCCCTGTGCCTCGATGTACAACGTGCCCGGGCCGATCTCCGATTCGGCGGGGTGTTTGTAGTGTTTCCGGGTCGTGCTCATGGCGGGGCTGGACTTGGCGATGCGTGGGGGCGGGGAATATACCAGCACGCACCCGATGACGTGCGTTTTCTCGGCCCCCTCACCGGGCGGGCGGTCTAATCAAACGCTCGCAGGAGCCCCAGCCTCATGAACGTCCTCATTGTCCTGACCTCGCACGACCAACTCGGCAGCACCGGCCGCAAGACCGGCTTCTGGCTCGAAGAACTGGCCGCGCCCTACTACGCCTTCAAGGATGCCGGCGCCCGGATCGTGCTGGCCTCGCCCAAGGGTGGGCAGCCGCCGCTGGATCCCAAGAGCAACGAGCCGGACTTCAGGACCGACGCCACCCATCGCTTTGAAGCCGACGCCGATGCCACCGCACAGCTGGCCAACACCGTCCGCCTGGACAGTGTGTCGCCGGCCGATTTCGATACCGTGCTCTACCCCGGTGGGCATGGCCCGTTGTGGGACCTGGCCGAAGACGCCCATTCCATCGCGCTGATCGAGGCCTTCATTGCCGCCGGCAAGCCGGTCGCGCTGGTCTGCCATGCGCCGGGCGTGCTGCGCCACGTCAGGACCGCCGACGGCAAGCCGCTGGTCGCCGGCAAGCAGGTCACCGGTTTCACCAACAGCGAGGAAGAAGCCGTCGGCCTGACCGCGGTGGTGCCGTTCCTGGTCGAGGACACGCTCAAGGCGCTGGGCGGCGACTACTCCAAGGGCCCGGACTGGAGTTCGTACGTAGTCCGCGACGGCTTGTTGATCACCGGCCAGAACCCGGCCTCGTCGGAAGAGGCCGCCAAGGTCCTGCTGCAGCGGCTTGCCGCCAAGGCGTAACGCGACGGCCAATGTGAAGTTGAAGCTGGTGGTGGGTAAGCTGGGGAGGCATACCTCTCCAGCCGCACCAATACGTAGACCAACTTCTCATCGTCCAAGATCACCCTTCGCGCCGTGAGCGCCAGGGTTTCACACCCCCATGATGCGGCTGCGGCGCTAATCCGCAGGTGCCCGATACGCGGCGCTGGCACGCCAGCGCCGCGCGTTCGCCTTCCTGACCGCCCGCTGGAGAAGACCGCATGCGCGCCCTGCCGCTCCCCCTCGTCCTGTCCGCCTGCCTGCTGATGATGGCCAGCGCATCGGCGGTGGCCGCCACCCCGCCTGGCAAGGCGGCGGCAACGCCGCGCACCTCCGATGGCATGGCCTGCGACAGTCCCGAGCAGTCGCAGGCCGGGCTCAACCAATGCGCCAGCAACAGCGCCCGCAGCGCCGACGCCGAACTCAATCGCGTGTATGCCAAGGTGCTGGCGGCCAATGCGTCGGACACGGCCTTCATCGCCAAATTCAAGGCGGCGCAGCGCGCCTGGGTGGCATTCCGCGATGCGCAGCTGGCCGCGCGCTACCCCAGCCCGACCGACTATGGCAGCGTGCTGCCGATGTGCCAGAACGCCGAGTACGAACAGCTCACCCGCGACCGCGTGAAGCAGCTCAACCAATGGATTGCCGGTGCCGAGGAAGGCGATGTGTGTGCCGGCTCCTACCCCATGTCCCAGCGCTAGGCGGCCGGCACACCGGCCGGCCGTGCAACCGACCGATCGAGGCGGCCGGGTAGGACCCGGTGCTGCCTGCCCTGGGCAGGGCCGCGTTACTGTTCGGCCAGCACCGTGGCGATGATGGACGCCAACAGGTGGCGCACGGTATCGGCAGCCAGATCGGGATCGCGCACCGCGCGCATTGCCAGGCCTTCCACCAGCAGGCGCATCAACAGCGTGCGCCGTGCCAGGTCGGCCTCGTCGGCGACGCGTCCGCGGGCGGCGTCGTGCTGGCGCAGCCATGCGGTGATCGCGCCACTGGTCTGCCGGTCATGCCGGCGCAACACCTGCGCCACCACCGGGTCGCGCTGGGCTTCGGCGGTGATTTCCGCATACAGCGCGACGTTGGCGATGGCGTTGCCATGGGTATCCAGGGTCTCGCCGCGCGCCCATTGCTGGTAGCAGCGCAGCAGGCCTTCGACCAGGTCCGACGATGCCGGCATGTGGTCGATCGAGGCCTGGTCATGGGCCAGCTGGCGTTCGATCAGCGCCAGGATCAGTGCCCGCTTGTTCTCGAAATAGCGGTACATCAATCCCTGGCTGATTTCCGCCTCGGCCGCGATCTCGCTGATCGAGCCGGCGTGGAACCCGCGGGTGATGAAGCAGCGCTGCGCGGCATCCAGGATGCGTTGGCGCTGGGCCTCGGCCCGGGCGGCAGCGGCATCATCGACCGGGAATACAGAGGAAGGGTTGGGCGTCATTGCATGTCGTATCGGGCATCCAGTGTGGGGAGATGGTACGCCATGCGTACCCATGAATGAACGGTCATTCACCTGTCATTTCACGCACCCAGACTGCGCCGGCCCCCTCCTTGCCGTGAACGACTCCGATGCGCTACGCCCTGCTGCACCGCCATCTGCTCGCCCTTGCCATCGCCACCGCCCTGCCCGGCCTTGCCGCCGCCAACGAGGCGGCCGATACCGCCGACAGCGCCGCCCGCGACGTAGTCGCGCTGGACCAGGTGGTGGTCACCGCGCAGAAGCGCGCCACCAACCTGCAGGACACCCCGATCTCGGTCTCGGTGGTGGACGCCGAAGCATTGAAGGACCGCAGCGCGATCTCGCTGGGCAGCCTGTCCGACGGCTCGATTCCGTCGCTGCGGGTCACCCCGTTCGCCACCCGCAGCTCGGCGCTGAACATCGGCATCCGCGGCATCGGCGCCTCCGGCGATGCCAACCAGCCCGCGCGCGATGCCGGCGTGGGCGTATACGTGGATGGCGTGTTCATGGGCCGCGCACAGGGCCTGGGCAGCATGCTGTACGACGTGGAGCGCATCGAGGTGCTGAAGGGCCCGCAGGGCACCCTGTTCGGCCGCAACACCGAGGGCGGTGCGATCAGCATCGTCACCAAGGCGCCCACCGGCGAATTCGGCGGCAGTGTCAGCGCCGGGGTGTCCAACTACAGCGGTTACAACAGCGGCCTGCACCTGGACCTGCCCAAGGTTGCCGATGTCAGCGTCAAGATCGATGCGGTGCAGGCCACGCGCGGTGGCACCACCGACAACCCGATGCGCGGCGAGCGCGATTTCAACCGCTACGACAAGCGTGGCGCGCGGGTGAGCGCATTGTGGCAGCCCAGCGATACGTTCTCGGCGCTGTACGCCTTCGACCGTTCCTACGATGCGAGCACGCCCTACCACACCCAGGTGCTGGTACCAGGCCCGGCATTGAGCCCGTTGCAGAAGACCGGCGCCAGCCAGGACCGGCGCGATGCATCGATCCTGGGCGGCCCGCAGGAAGACAATATCGGCCGTACCAGCGGCCACCTGCTCAACCTGGGCTGGACGCTCAACGACAACCTGGAACTGAAATCGATCAGTTCTTACCGCGAACTGACCCAGGGCCAGTTCGACATGGGCCTGGTCGATGCGATCTCGGCCTATACCGGTCCCAACAGCGCCTTCGGCCGCTACAGCCTGGCCCAGGTCTACCAGCACCAGTACAGCCAGGAATTCCAGCTGGTCGGCAACACCGCGCAGGTGCAGTTCCTGGCCGGCGCGTTCTATTATCACGAAACCGCCGGCGACAACGCGCAGACCCCGAACATGCTGCAGTGGGGCCCGGGCGGCAACAGCTATGGGCTGAACCCGGCCACCAACCCGCTGAACCTGGCCAACGTGCGCATCGACCGCGCCAGCAAGGCCTGGACCGACAGCCTGGGCCTGTTCGGCCAGGCCACCTGGACGCCGGCGTCGATCGAACGGCTGCACCTGACCGCCGGCGGCCGCTACACCCGCGATGAAAAGAAAGGCAGCCTGTCCATCGTCAACGGCGCGCCCACCACGCTGGCCTTCGACGATGCCTGGGGCCGCTTCGACCCCATGTTCAACATCGCCTACGACCTGACCGAGGCGGCGATGGTCTACGTCAAGTACAGCACCGGCTTCAAGGCCGGCGGCGCCAACTCGCGCTCCACCACCTACACCGCGTTTGCGCCGGAGGAAGTGACCGCGTTCGAGCTGGGCTTCAAGTCGCAGTTCTGGGACAACCGCGCACGGCTCAACCTGGCGCTGTTCGATGCGACCATCGAGCACAAGCAGATCGACTTCTCGCTGCCGTTCGACCCCAACAGCGGTGTCACCCGCACCACCATGGTCACCACCAATGCCCTCAACAAGGGCAGTTCGCGCGGTGCCGAGCTGGAGTTCAGCGTGATGCCGGTGGATAACCTGACCGTGGGGCTGAACTACGCCTACACCCGGATCGATGCGCAGACCGCGGTCGACCCGTTCGGCGCCGGCGTGGAAGTCACCGTCAAGCCGCTGCTGGCGCCGAAGAACGCCGGCAGCCTGTCGCTGGATTACCTGGTGCCGTTCGCCAATTTCTCGGCGCTGAAATTCCATCTGGACGGCAACTGGTCCGATGGGTTCTACACCAGCGAGTACGACCAGATGCTCACCGACAGCTCGTTGGTGGTCAATGCCCGGGTGGCACTGATCGACGTGCCGCTGAACGCGACCGGCACCACCATGGCCGTGTCGTTGTGGGCGCGCAACCTGCTGGACGAACAACACCTGTTCTACAAGCTCAACAGCGCCGCACTGGGCCAGACCGGCATCTTCAACGATCCGCGCACCTATGGCCTGGACCTGAGCGTCCACTTCTGACCCCTGGAGATTCCGATGCCTATCCGACACACCCCGCTCGCGTTCGCGCTTTCCCTGGCACTGAGCCTGCCGCTGCTGGCCGGCAGCGCCCTGGCCGATAATGGCCAGGCGGTCACGGCCGAACCGGCCCATTCCACCGCGACTGCCAACGTACAGCCGCTGGCCGCCGACGCACAGCGCGTGCTGCCGCTGCAGGGCGCATGGAACGTGCGCAGCTTCGCCGGCCTGCAGGGCGCGCACGGGCCGATCCCGGCCAATGCCTTCGTGCGCACCGCCGACCTGGGGCAGCTGACCGCCGCCGACCGCGATGCCCTGGCCGTGGCCGGGGTCACCCTGGACATCGACCTGCGCACCGCCGATGAGCAGGCGCAGTCGCCGGACCTGCTGGCCGACGACGCGCGCTTTGCCTACCAGCGCATTTCGCTGATGGGCACCGAGAAGATGGACCTGCCCAAGATGATGGCCAGCTTCCCCGACACGCTGGGCGCGGCCTACGTGCAATGGCTGGGCCACAGCCAGCCGCAATTCAAGCAGGTGTTCCAGCGCATTGCCGCCGAGCGCGACGGCACGGTGCTGTTCCACTGCACCGCTGGCAAGGACCGCACCGGCGTCATCGCCGGCCTGCTGCTGGACCTGGCCGGTGTATCGCAGGCCGAGATCGTGCACAACTACGCCATTTCCGCCCACTACCTGCAGGGCCAGCCCAAGGACAGCGCGATGAACGCGCAGATCATGGCGTTGATCAAGCAGAACCCGGAGATCGGCAGGAAGCTGGCCGGCATGGCCGGCACCGCGCCGGAGAACATGCAGACCTTCCTGGCCGCGCTGCACCAGCAGTATGGCGGCGCCGAGGGCTATCTGAAGGCGATCGGGATCAGCGAGGCGGAGATCGCGCAGTTGAAGCAGCGGTTGGGTCAGGCCGGTTGAGTAGCGCAGGCCGGCACCGGGTGCCGGCCTGCCGCCCCGTCACCGGGCGGGGGGTGCGGTCGCTGCCACCGGGGTCACCCGCCAAATGGTATTGGCCAGATCATCGGCCACGATCAACCCGCCACGAGGGTCCAGCGTGACCCCGACCGGGCGGCCGCGGGTGAGGCCATCCTCGCCATGGAAACCGGTCACCACATCGACCGGGTCCCCGGCCGGGCGGCCGTCGCGGAACGGAACGAACACCACCTTGTAGCCCACCGGCGGATTGCGGTTCCAGCTGCCATGCTCGCCGACGAACACCCCGTCGGCGAACGCCGCGCCCATCGCCGGCGATGAAAACGCCACACCCAGCGCAGCCACGTGCGAGCCCAGCGCGTAGTCCGGGGCGATCGCGCTGGCCACCTTGGCCGGGTTCTGCGGCATCACCCGCGTATCCACGTGCTTGCCCCAGTAACTGTACGGCCAGCCGTAGAAGGCGCCCTCACGCACCGAGGTCAGATAGTCCGGCACCAGGTTCGGGCCGATCTCATCGCGCTCGTTGACCACCGCCCACAGCGCACCGGTGCCGGGCTGGATCACCAGTGCGGTGGGATTGCGCAGGCCGGTGGCGAATACCTTGTGCGCGCCGCTGGCCGCGTCGATCTGCCAGACCTGGGCGCGGTCGATTTCCACGGCCATGCCGCGCTCGGTGATGTTGCTGTTGGAACCGATGCCGACATACAGGTAACGCCCGTCGGCGCTGGCGGCCAGCGACTTGGTCCAGTGGTGGTTGATCGCCGCCGGCAGGTCGGTGAGCTTGACCGGCGCGCCGCTGGCCCGGGTCTGCCCATCGTGGTAGTCGAAGCGGACCAGCGCATCCTGGTTGGCCACATACAGCGCATTGCCGATCAGGGCCAGGCCATAGGGGGCGTTGAGGCCGTCGGCAAACACCGTCTTGAGCTCATACACGCCATCGCCGTCGGCGTCGCGCAACAGGGTCAGGCGGTTGCCGCCCTTGACGGCGGTGTTGCCCTTGGACTTGATCCGGCCGGCGATCACATCCTTGGGCTTGAGGTTGGGCGCGCTGCCGCCACGCCCTTCGGCCACCAGGATGTCGCCGTTGGGCAGCACCAGGGTCTGGCGTGGAATGGCCAGCCCGGTAGCGATCGCCGCGATCCGGTAGCCCTTGGGCACACTGGGCACCCGATCGCCCCAGGCGGTCGGCTTGGCGATGGTCATGTCCGGCATCACCCCGCGGTTCGGCGTGGGCAGCTGGGGGTCGGCACCGTACTGGTTGAGCGGCGGCGCGGCCGGGCTGCAGGCGGCCAGGGCCGCGGCCAGCACCGAGACGGACAACAGCGTGATCGTTTGGCGTTTCATCGTGCACCTCCGGCGCGCAGGCTGGAAAAACCGATCCAGGTGGCCACCAGGGCCAGCACGCTGACCAGCGCCGACAGCAGCAGCGCACCGGGCATGATCGCCCACGCGTCGCGGGCGTGGTGCAGCGCGTTGACAAAACCCACCACCCAGGTCGCGATCAGCGCGACCAGGTAGACGGTGCCGGCACTGCCGCGCAGCCGCCCGACGATGGCCAACAGCAGCGCGACGCTGGTCACCACCATCGCCCCGACCAGCAGCCAGGCGGCGAAGTTGCTCCACTGGATTTCGTAACTGCTCCAGTAGGCGTAGTCGGCCAGCAGGGCGCCCAGGAACAGCGGCAGCACGCCGCCGAGCACCGCCGCGTGGAACGGATGGATGGCCCGGGGCCGGGGCGAAACAACGGACGATTCCATGGCATGGCTCCTCGAGAAAGGGGGGATCGACCCGCCCCATCCTGCCACCGGGATGTGATGCACCCCGTGATGCCGACGCCCGCCACCGGTCACATGAACCAGTGGAACGCCGTCTCAACGCGCCCGCTGCAGGCGCACGCGTTCTTCCAGTGCGGCCAACCCGGCGCTGTCATCGCCCAGCTGCGCGCGCACCGCCTCCACCACGCCCAGGAACCGCTTGCGCTGGACCAGGAAGCAGACCAGGAACATCACCAGCATCAACAGCATCGGCGCCGCACTGGGGCGCAGCGCAATCATGAACGGCATGGTCAGGGTGATGGCCAGCGTGTTCCAGTTGCACAGCCCCAGCACCCGCACTTCGCGGCGCCGGGCATCGACCTCGATCCGGCCGCGCATCACCGGATAGAAACGCACCGCGAAGCTCTCACGAAACGCGATGCGGCCGTCGGGCATGGCGTGGAAGACCAGCGGCAGCCGGGTGTCCACGGCCATGTCGCGTTCCAGGCTGCCCGGCGACAGCCGCACCGGTGCCGCCGCCGGGGTGGCGATGCGCCGCTTGAACAGCGCGATGCCCCAGCCATAGTAGGCCGGCGTCCAGGCGAACTGGACAATCAACTCCAGAAACAGCAACGCAATCAGGGCGATGGCCATCGGTCATCCGTCGGTAGGTGGTGCTACGTGGCGCGCGGCGCGCGTGCTGACGCCAAGGCGGTATGGCCGCGCCTTCCCCGCGCTGCACGGTCAAGCATACCCGAGCCGCCTGCTCTGCCCCAAACGCATCTGGCCGCCTGCCGCCGCTCATCCCGGCCGGCGACAGCGCAGTTCGCCATGGCCGGCCTGCAGCCAGCGCAACGCCTGGCTGGCGGCCATTCCGCCCGCACTGAGTGCAATCACGCCCAGCAGCGCCAGCACGTCGGGCACCGCCGCTTCGCCGGGGCGGGCCAGATAGGCGATCAGCACAAACAGCGACCAACCCAGCGTTTGCAGCAGCCAGAACCTGGGCGTCACGGCGTGGATTCGTTGAAAGGGAAAGCTACTCTACCTCGGCCTATGGCCGACCGGGTCATCGGCGCGCCGATATCAGCCGCGCGCGCCACCCAACGCCTGCAGCACTTCGCGCAACGCCCGCTGTGCGCGGCGGTTTTCCTCCGGCGTGCCGATACTGATGCGCACCCAGCGGTCATAGGGTGCAAACACGCGTGCGATGCGTACGCCCCGCGCCAGCAATCCGGCGGCCACCTGCGCGTGCGGATGGCCGCTGTCGAAGAACACGAAATTTCCGGCCGCCGCGGTCGAGCGCAGCTTCAGCCCGGCCAGCAGCGCCTGCCACCGCTGGCGCTCGACGGCCACGCGCGCCCGTACCTGCGTGGTATGGGCAGTGTCGGCCAATGCCGCGCCGGCCGCGGCCAGCGACAGCTGGTTCTGCGCATGCGCCCCGCCCACTCCGCGCTGGCGCAACGCGGTGGCCAGCGCCGCCGGCACCAGCGCGTAGCCGACCTGCAGCCCGGCCAGCGCGTGGATCTTGCCCAGGGTGCGGAACACCACCACGTTCTGGCCCTGCCGCAGCAGCCGCACCGCGCTCAACGCGGCGGCATCGTCGCGGTAGTCCAGGTAGGCTTCATCGACGATCACCAGGGTGCGCGCCTGGGCGGCGCTGACGAAACGATCGAAGTCCGCGCCGGGGCTGAGCGTGCCCGACGGATTGTGCGGGTTGACCACGAACAGCGCGCGGGTATCGGCACCGATCGCGGCCAGCAACGCCGGCAGGTCATTTTCCAGCGCCGCGTTGAGCGGCACTTCCACCGCGCGGCCACCAAACGGCCTGGCCGCGTCGACCAGGGCGCCATAGCCGGGGACCGAATAGACGAAACCGCCGGCCCCCTGCGTCAGGGCCAGGTGCTGGCCGAGTGCTTCGAGCACCTCGCCGACGATCACCTGCTCGGCTGCAACGCCTTCGAGCACGGCGATCTGCTGCTGCAGCGCCTGCAGTTGGCTGGCCGTCACGTAGCGCGGCGCGTCGGCCAGGGCCCGCTGCACTGCCGGTGCCACCGTTGGCGAGGGCCCATAGCTGCTTTCGTTGAGGTCCAGCCGCAGCACGTCGGTGGTCACCGGCGCCACGGTTGCCGGCGCGGAACGCGCCAGGCCCAAGGCGGGCAGCAGCGCCACGCTGGCCGCACCGGTCATGCCGGCGCGCAGCCAGCGGCGGCGGCCGGGATCGGTCGCGGGTGCATCGGGCGACGTGGCCATCGGTGGGGTGCCCATCAGAGTGGTATCCATCAAAAACGGGTCTCCAGGCGGGCATAGTAATAGGTACCGCTCCAGCCGTACGGAGACAGTTCGCTGTACGGAAACACGCCGAAGGTATCGGCGCCGGACACCTGGGTGGTGGTGGCGATGTTGCGGGTGGGATAGGTGTTGAACAGGTTGTTGGCGCCGATTACCACGATCAGCGCGTCGCTGGCGCGGAAGGAGATGTCCAGGTCGGTCACCCAGCTTGCCTCCAACCGCTGGATCACATCCAGGTTGCCGGCGCCGCCGGCCTCGGTGGGCAGGGTGCGAAAGCGGGTCGAGCCCTGTGCGAACAACGCCACGTTGGCCGCGCTCTGGTTGGTGGCGGCCACCGCTTCGATCCGCCCGTAGCGATGCGTGCCCAGGTTGATCCCCCAGCGGCCGATGTCCCAGGCCAGTGCCACGGTCAGGTTGTCGCGCGGCTGACCGCTCTCCACACGGGTGCGTTCGGTGATGTCGAACAGCGGCGTGCGCACGCCCAGCGCGCTCAGTTCGGCCGGGGTGGAGGCAACCCGGGTCAGTTCAGTCTTGTTGCGGTTGTAGCCCAGCGTGGCGGTGAGCCGGCCGTAATCGGCCAGTTCCCAGCGGTAACGTGCCGACGCGTCGATGCCGGTGGTGCGGGTGTCGGCGGCGTTGCTGAAGTAGCGCACGCTGGTCACTCCGGGCGAGCCGAGCGCGGCCAGGTAGTTGCGGATCGCGTTGGAACCAGCGGCATCGACGAAGTTGCTGGACAGGAAGATGCGATCGTCGATATCGATGCGGTAGACATCCAGCGATGCACTCAGGCCACCGATGCCCCAGGTCAGGCCGGCGGTAAGATTGGTGGCCTGCTCCGGCTCCAGTGCCCGTGCCCCCAGCGCGCGCGCCTCCACCGAGTCAACCGGCGCGGTGCGCACCAGCACATATTCGGGCAGGCCGCTGACCGCGTTGTTGAGGGTGCGGCTGCTGGTCGAACTGAAGTACTGCTGGGCCAGTGCCGGGGCGTGGAAGCCGGTGCTGATCGAGGCGCGCAGTGCAACACCGCCATCGAGCTGGTAGCGCAGTGCCAGCTTGCCGTTGGTGGTACCGCCAAAATCGCTGTAGTCCTCCCAACGCCCGGCCAGCGTGACCAGCAGGCGATCGCTCAGTTCTGTCTCCGCCTCGGCGTAGGCCGATACGTTGTAGCGATGGTGGTTGCCGGCGTCCACCGGCTGGATGCCGGCAAAACCCTGCGAACCAATGGTCGGCACGCTGCCGGCCGCAGGCCCATCCAGGACCCGGTACGGGCCCCAGACATACGATGCCAGTTCACCGGCATCGATGCCGTAGGTGTCGCGGCGGAACTCGGCGCCCAGGGCCAGCCGCAACGGCGCGTGCCAGCCGATCTCCAGGCTGTTGTTGGCATCCAGGTTGGTGGTCCATTGCGAGGCCTGCAACGCGCCGTTGTAGAACGCGGTGGGGCTGTCCGCGCCCAGGGTGGCGTTGAGCGTATTGCGGGTGCGGTACACCAGCTTGTTGCGCCCATATACGCTGCTCAGGTCCCACTGCCAGTCGCCGGCCAGGCCCTTGAGGCCGGCACCGAACGACGCATTGCTGCTGCGCGTGTCCACCCAGGGCAGGAAACCGTCCGGGTAGATCGCGCGCACGTTCTCGGCCTGCCCGGCCCGGCGCAGCGACGCGGTGGAACTGCCTTCACTGACCCCGTAGCCACCGAACGCATAGGCCTCCAGGCCCTCGGCCCAGGCCAGTGGCTTGCGCAGGTTGCCGAACACGGTCTTGTCCTCGGTGTCGGCCGAATCGGCAAAGCGCCACAGCGCGTCGCGGTCGATGCCGGCCTCGCGCGGGTCGGCCACCGCACCGGCCGCTGCACCGCCGATCGGCGCCAGCCCGGTGCCGCTGCCATAGCCGCCGGCCAGGGCCACCGGTGCGCCGTTGCGGCCGATCCCGAAGTACTGCTGGCGGGTATCGGCCAGGCCGCGGTCGGCGGCCTCGCGCTTGCGGTAGTCCCAGGTCAGGTGCAGGCCACCGCCGCTGGGAAACGCAAAACCGGTATCCAGCGCGATGGTGCTGGTATCGCCGCCGCCGTCACGGGTGCTGCCATGGCTGGCCCGGACCTCGGTGCCGTCGTCCTCGCGCAACACGATATTGATCACCCCGGCGATCGCGTCGGAGCCGTACTGCGCCGACGCCCCATCGCGCAGCACCTCGATCCGCGCGATCGCACTGACCGGGATCGCGTTGAGGTCGGTGGACACCGCGCCCTTGCCGACGGTGCCGCCGGTATTGACCCAGGCACTGGCATGGCGGCGCTTGCCGTTGACCAGCACCAGGGTCTGGTCCGGCGACAACCCGCGCAGGGCGGCCGAGCGGATATGGGTGTTGCCGTCGGGGGTGGTCGGGTGCGGGAAGTTGAACGACGGCAGCAACGCCTGCAGGATCTGGCTGATGTCGGTATAGCCGCTGCTGCGGATGTCGTCGGCACCGAGCACGTCGATCGGTACCGGCGACTCCAGCACGGTGCGCGGCTGGGTGCGGCTGCCCAGCACGCTGACCTGGTCGAGCTGGGTTACCGCCGGTGCAGGCGCCTGCGCGGCGCCGATGCCGGGCAGGCCGGCCAGCAGGCCCAGCGAAATGGCGGCCGACAGGCGGCGGGGTAGCACAGAAGCACGACGGGTCATGCGGGATCCTGCGGAAGTGATGGCCGCCCGTATCCTGCCGTGCGTGTTCGGCGCGTCAATCCATCGCCAGGCGATGGCAGCTGTGGCAATGCGACGACGCCACCAGCTACATTGATAAGGCACTGATTTCATTCATGCCGCCTGCACCTGCGCGGCGGCGGCAAGAAGCGCCGTGCATGAGCTGATAGCCAACGATGTGCTTGCCGCCCTGCCCCACCCGGGCCTGCGGCGGCGGTAATGCGCACATCGACCCGGCAATGCCGCAGCCGATGGGCATGGCATGCGATGCTGGCCACCTCCCACACTGCGCAGGCACCGCCCCATGGCACAGGTCCAGATCGTTTCCGACGGCCCCAACTACCGCCACCAGATCCGCAGCGGTGCGCATGCGGTGATCGCCGATGAGCCGGCCACGCTGGGCGGGCAAGGCGCCGGGCTGGCTCCATTCGATCTGTACCTGGCCTCGCTGTCGGCCTGTACCGCGATCACCCTGCGCATGTACGCGGAAAAGAAAGGCTGGGAACTGGGCCAGTTCCGTGCCGAACTGAGTTCGACCCGCGATGCGGCCGGCAAGCTGGTGGTGCACCGGGTGCTGCACGCCAGCGGCGCGCTCACCGATGCGCAGTGGCAGCGCCTGCTGGAAGTGGTGGAAAAGACCCCGGTAACCCTGGTCATGCGCGAGGGCGCCACCATCACCAGCGAACGCGGCCAGGCGTGAGCCGCTGGCCCGGCACTACCCGCCAGGCCGGCAAAGACCGGGCGTTGGTGCCACGAGCGGTGATCGTACGCAAACAAGATGACCTGGCCCGCCGCCCCAATGCGATGACGGGGGAGACATCACGCGTGACCGACGAACCAGGTCAAAACATCGCCTTGGCCGATGCGGGGAGAGCCGCATCGGCCAAGGTCACAGCGGAGGGGAAACGCGGCGCGTGGGCGGTAGCAGCCGGCCTCAGCGCGGCTGCGCCACGCCGGCGATTTCAACGCGGCGGTTCGGTGCCAGGCAGGCGATCAGCGCCTGGCGCCCGGCCTGCTCGCATTGCACCAGCGGATCGGCCTTGCCACGGCCTTCGGCCATGATCGCCGTCGGCGGCACGCCGCCGCGCACCAGCGCATCGCGTACCGCCTGCGCGCGGCGTTGCGACAGCGCCAGGTTGTAGTCGTCGCTGCCGATGCGGTCGGTATAGCCACGCACCTGGATGGTCTGCACCTGGCTGGCAGCGCGTACCTGCTGCAGCAACCCGGCCACGCTGCGCCGCCCATCCTCGGTCAAGGTGGCGCTGTCGAAGGCGAACAAGGCATCGGCCGACAACCGCAGCGGCTCGCTCGGCATCGGTGCCGGCGGCGCTGGTGGCGCCGGTGGCGCCGGCGGCTGCAGCACTGCCGCGCATGCCTGTGGCTTCCAGTAACCGGCCTGGGCGATGCCCTTGCCATCGAACTGCACCTGGAACTGGCAGGTGAAGTAGTCCCCGCCCGGGCTGCTGCGGAAATTGAACAGGTAGTTCCACTCGCGCACGCCCCACATGCCTTCACTGAAATGCGGCGTGCCCAGTACGGTATACAGCTGGCGCTTGCTCATGCCGCGGGCGAACAGGCGCAGGTTGTCGACGTTGACGAACAGCCCTTCCTTCAACGTGGCGCGGGCGGGATCGGGAAAATGGACCGCGGTGGTGTCGGTGCCCTCGCCCGCGCCGGCAGGCGCGTTGTCCTTGTGCTTGCCGCCACTGGCGCAGGCACTGATCAGCAGCACCGCCAGGCCCAGCGACAGCGAGCGCAGCAGTGGTGTGTGGTCGGTATGGATGGATGCGTACATGGATTCCCCCTTGGGCGCGGATACGCGCTGGAATCCCCGCTGCCAGGCAGTGCCGGCAGCGGGAACGGTCAACAGAGCAAGCTCAACGAAAGCGGCCTACCACTGGATCCCGGCGCCGACCGAAACCCCGCCTTCGCCGCGGCTGTTGGTGGTGCCGGCCACCTTGTAGATCCAGCGGCCGCCGTCGGATACCCCGGAGATGCCCACCGCCACCCCCGACTCGCCGTTGTAGCTGCCGGCCGCGATGGCGGCCATGCTGCGCCCGGCCTCGTAAGGCTGCGGCAGCCCGGCCACCGCCATCGCCGCGGCCACCCCGGCCGAGGCGCGGTCGTCGGTACGACGCAGGTTGCGGTCGAACGAATCGAAGCGTTCGTCGGTATAGGCCTTGGACCAGTCCAGGGTCTGGTTCATGCCGGCACGCAGCTGGTCCACGTTGACCGCATCGGTGCCTGCGGTGCCTGCGGCGACATTACGGACCCTGGTAGGGCCGGTGCCGGGACTGCCCAGGGTGACGCTGCTGAGGTTGGTGGTGCCGTTGACGTTGTTGTCGTAGCGGATGGTTCCCTGCTGCGAGGCCTGCAGCTGGCGCACGTTGACCGCATCGGTGGCCGCGCTGCCATCGCCGACGTTGGTGATCTGGCGCTCTGCCCCGGCGCTGCCGACCGACACCGTGTTGTCGCGGCTGGCCACCGAGCCGGCGCCCAGCGCCACCGTATTGTTGCCCTGGGCGCTGGCGCCGTTGCCCAGCGCGGTGCTGTTGGCGCCGGCTGCGCTCGACCCGACCCCGCCGGCCGCCGAGTTGGCCCCGGTAGCCGCCGGTGCGGCCAGATTGTTGCTGTTGTTGACCTGGAACATCCCCGAAGTGCCGTTGTTGATGTTGTTGATCTGGGTGTCGGTGTAGGCCTTGGACTGATCGATGGCGTAGCTGACCCCGTTCTGCAGCTGGCCGACGTTGACCGCGTCGTAGCGGTCCGAACCATCGGCCACGTGGGTGACCTTGCGCTCGCCACCGGTGCTGCCCACCGACACTTCGCCAGCCGAATTGCTGGCCCCGGCCGCGCCGAAGGCACCGGTGTAGCCGGCCTGCGCGCCCACGCTGGCGACCGAACCGCTGCCCAGCGCCACGCTGTTGTCGGCACTGGCGGTGGCCCCATCGCCGATCGCGGTGCTGCCGCTGCCGCTGGCCGAGGCCACCGGGCCGATCGCGATGCTGTTGGCACCGGTGGCGCTGGCCGCGGCCTTGGCCGAATTGACCTGCACGAACGGGCTGCCCGCGCCCGGCTGGATCTGGTCGATGCGGGTATTGAGGTTGGTCAGCGAGGAATCCACCGCGGCGAAGGCTGCGGTGACGTTGCCGTAGGTGTTGCTGAGCACGCTGCCGTCGGTGCCGACCGAGGAGATGCTGAAGGTCGGCGCGGTCCAGAGGTTGGTGGCCGGGTCGAAGCTGGTGGTGCCACCGAAGTAGCCGACCAGGGCATTGTTGGTCTGGAACAGCTGGTTGCCGGTGACCGCATCGCGGCTGCCGGCCAGCACACTGCCGTCGGCCAGGTTGCCGATCCCCACCGCCGTGCCGCTGCCGTCGCCGGCCAGGCTGATCTGGTTGGTGGCGTTGCCGCTGCCGTCCACGTCGTACTTCACCGCC
This sequence comes from Stenotrophomonas sp. KH_029, assembly GCF_057839765.1. NCBI lineage: Bacteria > Pseudomonadati > Pseudomonadota > Gammaproteobacteria > Lysobacterales > Lysobacteraceae > Stenotrophomonas > Stenotrophomonas sp. KH_029. Next base: position 2,375,016 of record NZ_CM174498.1, read on the forward strand.
AGCCTGTCCACCGTATCGGTCTGGTCGGCCACGTTGGCCAGCGACTGGCTGACCGCGTCGAAGGCGGTGCCGACATCGGTGTAGCTGCCCGGGGTGACCTGGCCGGTGCTGGAGACCGCGTTGATGGTGTAGGTGGGCGCGGTCACCAGGCCGTTGGCATCCACGGTGGCGCCACCGCCCAGGTGGGTGGCCACGGCCTGGCTGGCATTGAACAGCTGGGCGCCGTTGATCGCTTCGGTGCTCAGTGCGGTAACGCTGCCGGCGGCCAGGTTGCGCAGCGTGGTGGGGCCGGCGCCGTTGCCCAGCGTGGCGCTGGCGTAGTTGACGCTGCCGTCGGGGTTTTCATCGTAGCGCAGCGCGCCGTCGGCCGAAGCCTGCAGCTGGCCCAGGTTGACCGCATCGGTGGCCAGCGTACCGGCGGCCACATTGACCACCTGGCGTTCGCTGCCCACCGCGCCCACCGACACCGTGCCGGCACGATCGGCCACCGCCCCGGCGCCGACCGCGATCGCGTTGTCGGCGGTGGCACTGGCCCCGGTACCGACGGCGATGCTGTCCACGCCAGCGGCCGCCGCATCGACGCCGGTGGAGTTGATCTTCAGGTAGCGGCTGCCCACGCCGTTGCGGATGTCGCTGATCTGCGTATTGAGGTTGACCAGCGAACCGTCCACCGCCGAGAACGCATCGGTGGCGTTGTCGTACACGCCCGCGGCGATTGCCCCGTCGGTGGAGATGGTGCTGATCGCAAAGCTCGGCGCGGTCCAGGCCCCGGTGGCCGGGTCGAACGCGGTCAGCCCGCCGAAGTACTCGGTGATGGCCTGGTTGGTGGAGAACAGCTGCGCGCCGTTGACCGCCTCGGTGCTGCCGGCGCCGATCGCGCCGTTGGCCAGGTTGGCGATGGTGCTGGTGCCGGTACCGGCGCCCAGGGTGATGCGGCGGTAGTTGGCACCGCCGGCGCCGTCGTCGTCGTAGGTCACCGCAAAACCGTCCAGCGCGTCGATCTGGCCGATCGCCCCCTGCAGCTGGGCGACATTGACCGCATCGGTGGCCGCGCTGCCGGCGGCCACGTTGGTGAGCTGGCGTTCGCCGCCGACAAAGCCCACCGACACTTCACCGGCCGACACCTGGGTGGTGTTCAGGCCGAAGGCGCTGTAGCTGGCCTGCGCGCCGCGGTTGGCCACCGTGCGGTAGCCCACCGCCACGCTGTTGGCCTTGTCCGAGGTCGCTTCGGCACCCAGCAGCACCTGGCCGTTGGCGGTGCCGCGGGCGCTGTCGCCGACCACCACCGAATGGCCCATGCGCGCGGCATAGTCGGCCGTGGGCACGCCGGTGGGGTCGGTGGGGTCGTTCAGACCTGCGCCGGGGAAGGCCAGGTTGGCGTCCTGCAGCGGCAACTCATGGCGCGCATTGGCGCCGATCACCACTTCCTTGGAGCCGTTGGCATAGGCGCCGTCGCCGACCAGCACCTGGTAGTCCTGCGCGGCATTGACCGCCCAGCAGTCGACGCTGGCCACCAGCAGGTCCACGCACGTGTTCGACCAGCCTGGCGCCTGGTCGGGCAGCACCAGCCCGAGCAGGCCGTTGGGGTCGCCGTTGTTGATGTTGTAGATGTAGCTGTCCGAGGTCACCCCGCCGATCAGGGTCAGGTGCGAGCTGCCCCCGGTGGTGGCCCCGTCGAGCCCGTTGAGCAGGGTGCCGACCGGGGTCAGGTTGACCAGCGGAATGCCCAGCACGTTGGTTACCGAATAGGTCTGCATGACGTTGGCACTGCTCACCGCCAGGTTGCCGTTGCGCACATAGCCGTCGCCGCCAAGCAGGCCCTGCGCGGTCGGCCCGACCAGGGTGGACAGCGAACCGACCAGGCCGCCGGTGCCGATGATCAGGCCGGCGTTGGGGTCGGCCGGTGCAGGTGCCTTGGGGCTGCCCGGCGGAATCGCGGTCGGCTGTACGGTCGGCGCCGGGAACAGCCCGCCCACGAGATTGCCTACCGTGCTGCCGACCCCGCTGAGCAGGTCGCCGACCCCGCCCAGCAGGCCGCCGCTGGCGCTGGGCGCGATGCCCAGCGAGCTGGTCTGCATCACCGCCGCACCGGCGTCGACCAGCTTGGGGTTGCGGTCGGCCGCATCGACCAGATGGCCCAGCGCATCGACCTTGACTCCGCCGGCCACGCCGCTGGCCAGGGTCGCGGTGACCGCGTCGTCGACGCCGTCGGTAACGGTCTCGCCGCTGCCCAGCGCGACGCTGACATCGGCCTCGGCGGTGGCATCGAGCTTGGCCAGTGCGCCATCGACGCCGACATCGGCCTTGGCCTCCAGCGCCACCGTCGGGCCGGCTTTGGCTTTCGCGTCCAGGGTTGCGCCCAGCGCGGCCTGCGGCGTGGCGACGGCACTCACGCCGGCGTTGAGCGCCAGCGGCTTGCCTGCACCGACCTGTACCTGCAGGCCGACCGTGGCCGTGCCCGGCACCGCCAGCTGCCGGGGCGCTGCGGCCTTCACGCCGCCCAGGCCCAGGTTGAGATCGATATTAGCCTGCGCACTCAGCGCCGGGGCGCTGTCGCGGCTGCGCGCCACTGCCGCCAGGGCGACTTCGGCGTCGACCTTGACCGGCAGCGGCGCGTACTTGGCGGTCAGTGCCTCCAGGTCGGTCAGGGTCTGGTTTTCACCTGCCCAGGCCGTGCCGGCGCACAGCACCATCGACAGGCCCAGCGACAACGCCGACAGCGGCACGCGCAGATGCACCACCGTCGGGCCTGCGGCGAGGCTGCCGCGGGAAGTGGAAATTTCGGAGACCACCACCAGCGCGTTGAGCCGGTGGCTCCAGACCAGTCGGAAGATGCGGTTCATCAGGTATTCCCCCGTGTGACGTTGTGGGCTGCGACATCCATGCCTGTTGGCACTTGGAGGTCATTACAGCGGCCACGTCACCTGCGGGGCACTTCATTCCGGCAGCGCTTGCGTGCGTTCCGGCAAGACAACGGGGATAACCGGCAGCGGCATGCGCAATTCCGGCAGATTGCCGGAAACGTGCATGGGGCGGCGTTTCTTGTCCTTCAGCAGTTCTGCTTGAGGGCCGGCCGCAGATCAAAAGCAGCGAATCCGTGCCTGCGCTGGGCTGGCACGGGCGGGTTGGCGGGACACGCCGTGAACCCATCCGTGGGGGCTTGGCGAAAACATCCATGTTTTCGACAGTCCCGCCAACCCACCCGTGCCAACCCTTCACACGTTGCTGGTGCGCGTAGGAAAAGGCGGTAAGTCCGGGCACGGCTCGGACATCGCGATGCCGCAACGAAGAGAACCGATCCTTGGCATGGCAGCGATCGCCAGAGCCATCTAGCTCAGGTCGGGCTGCCGATCTGGGCCGGGGCGCGCATCAGCGTGTCGCGTGGCAGCTCGCCGAAGACACGGCGGTAATTGTCGGCAAAACGGGACAGGTCCCACAGCCCGCAGCTCAACGCAACGGCCTTGACCGACTTGCGGCTGGAATCGGCCATCGACAGGCCACGGCAGGCCGCGCACAGGCGCAGCATCGACAGATAGCGGTTCGGCGAGGTGCCGAACAGATCCTCGAACGCATAGCGCAAGGCGCGCTCGCTGACCCCGGCCGCATCGCAGATTTCGTGCATGTAGATATAACGGCGCAGATTGAGCCGCATGAAATTCTCGGCACGCTGGGCGATCAGGTAATGGGTACGACGCGCGCGGCTGTTGCCGGGCCGGTCTTCATTGCCGGCCGCCAGCAGCGCCTGTACGTGCTCGTGCAGCAGCGACGCCACCGCGTCGCCGGCCAACCCGCTGCCCTGGTCCAACTGCTGGTGCAGCTGCGCATACCGCTGCTGCAGGGGCGCCGGGCCCAGCCCGCCGTCGGGGCTGAACAACGACAGGGCCTGCCCGGACGGCAAGGTATTGCGCAGGCTCAAGTCGGTCAGTTTGCGCTGCACGCGCTGCATCGGCGCCAGCAGCAGACTCAGCCGGGTGCCGGCACTCAGGGTGAATTCGCTGATGCCTTCAGGCAGCACGGTCAAGGCCATGCCGGCGCTCAGCGGAATACCGTGGCACCAGCTGCGCGCCGCGTCGGTGGCGTGGATGAAACCTAGCAGGCACCAGTCCTGCGGCAGCAGGAAACGCCCACGGAAGTGGAAGCCGAACTCGGCCGTGCAGAACAGCGCCTCATCGTGCACCTGCGAATGCAATGCCGCGCGCGGGCCATTGCCGTCAAGCAGCACCATCTCCACATCACACACGCGCAGCACCCCGCTGAGCGTGGCCAGGTCGAGGGACCTGAGCACGCTGCCGGCACTGCCATCCACTGCACCATCAACCATGATAGTGACGCCCCCTTTGGCCCGGCTGCCGGCGCGGTCGTGATCGCACCGCACCCGCCCTGCTGCTTCATGCATGCCAACCGCGGTAAACCCGTGCGCGCACCGCCAGTGCCACGACGGGAAGAATGTTCCTTATCTCCTGCGGCGCATCGGCGGCAGTGCCGGATATTCGATGCGCATTTTTTGCCAGTATGCCTGAACTGGACAGAGGTAAATACGCCAAGCCGCATATGCCGCAACACTTCCTAAACTACCGGCAAACCCCTTGAAACCCGGGCAAAGCGCGCCAAAAAACCGACATCACAAGGTCATCACGCAATAAACACGCCACCTTCACTTTATAAACATTAAATGGACGTCAAACCTGCACGAAAAACGCGGCGCCGGCGCCGAAGGTAAAGTTCCAGGCCGGCATGCCGATTTGGTGCATTAGGTTTACTTGGATTGCCCGACTATTTTGGCAATCGCACACCCCGGCAACTCCATGGCGGAGCCGGGTTGGTTCAACAGGGGGATGCAATGACAAGGCTCGACGATTCCACGCCGCTCCGTGCACCGAGCGCAGCTGCGCCGGCGCCCGGCCCGCGCACACCGACCCTGCCCGCCACCTTCTGTCCGCGCAACGTCCAGCCCGGTAGCGACCGGCCGGACCAGCGGCTGTAGTCCGGCCGCGCCCTGGGCAGGAGCCCGGGTCGTTGGAAGGCCCCGGTGGAACCGGATCGGGCCGTCCTCCCGCAGGTAGTTGATCGATTGACCTGGAACAAGGAGAAGTCCGTCATGAACGCTTCAATCCGCAAGTTCGTTGCCGAAGAAGATGGGGTCACCGCACTCGAATATGGCCTGCTTGCCGCGGTCATCGCCGGGGTGCTGATCGTGGTGGCCAAGCCCGCGCTGGAAGACATGTTCGGCACGCTGTTCGACAAGCTCAAGGCTGTGGCCACCAGCGCCACCACCTAGTCCCATCCACCGGCCGGCACGCCGGCGCGGGTACAACGATGCGGTGTTCCCGCAGGCCTGGCGGCCTGCGGCAATAGCGATGCTTTGCCCAGCGCCCACGTGGTGACGGTGCCCCTTCCATGGAGGAGCCCGCATGTCCTTGCTGCCACTACTGGCCATGCTGTTGAGCGTGCAGGTCGCCATCAGCGACCTGTATGCGCGGCGCGTGTCCAACCGGTGGCTGCTGTGCACCGCGGTGGCCGCCCTGGCCGGGTTGTCGGCGGCCTGGGCGTTGGGTGAGCGTGCTTTTCCCGGGAGTCATCTGGCCGGCATGGCACTGGGCCTGGCCGCGCTGCTGCCGTTCTACCTGCTGCGCTGGATGGGCGCCGGCGACGTGAAGTATTTCGCGGTGCTGGGCCTGCTGCTGGGTGCGTCGGCATTGTTGCCGATCTGGTTGATCAGCAGCCTGCTGGCCGGCGGCCATGCCCTGTGCCTGCTGCTGGCGCCGCACCTGCGCGCGGCATTGCCGCTGCGCGCGCAATGGTTGAGCGAACGCGTCCAGCAACAGTGGCGCGCCCATCCCGGCGCGCGCCAGCTGCACGGCGCACGCCAGGGCCGGGTTGGCATCCCGTACGCGGCCTATATGGCCCTGGCCACGGTGCTGGTGGTGCTGCACGCGCACTATGGAGACACGCCATGAGCCCGACCGTCCGCCCTGTGCGTGCATGCCGGCGCCGGCAACGCGGCGTGGTCACCCTCGAATTCGCCTTGATGCTGATCCTCGGACTGGTGCCGCTGCTGATGCTCACCTATACCGGGGTGATGATCATGGCCGTGCAGCAGACCCTGTCGATGGCCTCGGCCGAGGGCGCGCGCGCCTCGCTGCGCTATGCCAGCAACAGCGACCGCCGCGCCGCGGCCTGCCTGGCCGCACGCCGGTCGATGCAGTGGCTGCTCAACTACGCCGGGCAGACCCCGGACTGCAGCAACGCCGGCGCACCGCCGATCGTGGTGTCCGCCCCGGCGCCCTGTGCCGGGCTGGCCAGCGCGCAATGCATGCAGGTCTCGGTCAGCTACGACTACGGCAGCAAACCGTTCCTGCCCGGCACCGGCCGCCTGTACGGCTGGGTGGTGAGCGAACCGATCCGCAGCACCGCCGTGGCCCAGCTCGACCTGGGCACGCCCTGAATGCCCGCACCCTTTTCCGCCGGAGGCACCGCATGCTCAAGCTGACCCGCATCGCCGCCGTGGCCCTGATCGCCCTGGCCCTGCTGCTGGCAGTGATCGCCATCGTGGTCAGCCGGCGCGCCGCGCCCGAGGTGGTCGCCCTGTCGCCGCAGGTGGCCGGGCAACCGCGCAGCTGGCCGGTGGTGGAGGCGGCCAACGCGCTGCCGGCCGGGCGCCCGATCGACGCGTCCGACCTGCGCATCGGCGGCGCGCCGCAGGCGCCGACCAGCGGCTACGGCAGCATCGCCGCGGCCACCGGTGCGGTGCCGGTGCGCGACATCGCCGCCGGCACCGCGCTGGACAGCAGCCTGATGGCGCAGGGCTACGCGTTGCGCCTGAATCCGGGCGAGCGTGCGCTGGCACTGCCGGTGGACGAACTGGTCGCCGCCGGCAACCGCATCCTGCCCGGCGACTATGTGGATGTATTCCTCAACCTGCAGGCACCGGCCGGGCTGCACAGCGACGGCCAGGCCCAGACGCGCCTGCTGCTGTCGCGGCTGCGCGTGCTCAGTTACGGCGCCGCCGACAGCGCGCCTGGACAGGCCAGTGTGGCCACCGCCAGCCCCGGCAACGACAGCCGCGCGCAGGACATCAGCGGCGCCTCCAGCAGTGGCACCAGCAACGGCAACAACAATGGCAACACCCCGATCCGCAGCGCGGTGCTGGCGGTACCGGTGGCGCAGGCCAACCGGCTGCTGCTGGGCGCCCAGCAGGGCAAGCTGTTCCTGGCCCTGCGCAACCCGGCCGATGTCGGCGGGCCGGACCTGGCGCTGTTCGCCCAACCCGGGGCGGTGCTCAGCGCGCGCGGCGAGCTCAGCCCGGAACAGCGGCTGGCACTGCAATCGCCGGAGAACGCCGCCTATGCCGGCATCGACAGCGACGGCCTGGCCGGACGCGGCGCGGCGCGGCGCGCGCCCACCGTCCACCCGACCAGCACGCCACGTGCAGCGCCGCGGCTGGATCGCGGTATCGAAATCATCCGCGGCGACGCCTCCTCCCCCAGCGGCTCGCCCTGAGCCCATGCCGAGACCCTACATGACGCCACGCCCTGCCCTAGCGCACCGCCCCGCCCCACGTTGGCTGCCCTGCCTGGCACTGCTGCTCGTGCTCGGCGCCTGCCCGGTGCAGGGCCTGGCCAATGCCGATGTGGTCCTGCAGACCCGCGAACAGCGGCCGTGGACGCTGCCGGCCGACCTGGAACGGGTGGCCATCGCCGACCCGGGCGTGGCCGACCTGGTGATGCTGCGCGGGCAACGCCAGGCGCTGCTGGTGGGCAAGTCCAACGGCACCACCACCCTGCTGCTGTGGCGGCGCGGGCAGGCCGAACCGCAGCGCCTGCAGGTGCAGGTGCGCAGCGCGCTGCAGGGTGCCCTGCCGGACAACCCGGACCTGCAGCTGACCCTGCAGGGCCAGCAAGGCCTGCTGCAGGGCAGCGCGCCCAGCCTGCTCGACCACCAGCAGAGCCGCAAGGCCGCCGCCCTGGCGGTGGGCGAGGACGGCCAGCTGGCCGATGTGTCCACCATCGGCAGCGGCGGCGTGGTCCAGGTCGAGGTCAAGGTGGTGGAATTCAACAAGTCGGTACTGCGCCAGATCGGCATGAGTTTTGCCAACAAGAATTTCAGCGGCAGCAACGGCTTCTACTACGGCATCACCCGTCCGGGTGCGTCACTGCCGGGCGTGTTGCCGGCCACCGACTCGGGCACCGGCACCGTGCCCGACGGTATCGTGGTCACCAACCCGCTGTCCTCCGCCTTCGGGCTGGTGTTCAAATCGCTGACCCATGGCTGGGACGCCAACATCGACCTGTTGCAGAGCAACGGCATGGCCCGCGTGCTGGCCGAACCGACCCTGGTGGCGCTGTCCGGGCAAAGCGCCAGCTTCCTGGCCGGTGGCGAGCTGCCGATCCTGGAACCGCAGGGGCTGGGCACCACCACGGTGACCTTCAAGCCGTTCGGCATCGGCCTGACCGTCACCCCCACCGTGCTGGGCCCCAACCGCATCGCGCTGAAGGTCGCCCCGGAAGCCAGCGACCTCAACTACGCTGCCGGCATCACCTACAACGGCGTGCAGGTGCCCTCGATCACCACCCGCCGCGCCGACACCACGGTGGAACTGGGCGACGGCGAAACCTTCGTGATCGGCGGGCTGGTCAGCAACACGGTCAGCTCCAGCGTGGACAAGATACCGCTGCTCGGCGACCTGCCGATCATCGGCGCGTTCTTCCGCAGCCTGAGCTACAAACGCGAGGAAAAGGAACTGGTGATCATCGTCACCCCGCGGCTGGTACAGCCGCTGGCCAAGGGCACCGAGGTGGCCCTGCCCGGCGAACGCGAGGCCAGGCCGAACCAGCCGGTGTGGGGCGCGTGGCTGTTGAGCCCGGCCAGCTCCGACCAGTTGCCCGGCTTCTCGCGCTGAGCCCGATGCCAGGAACCTGCCGCCCATGTCCGCCGCCCCCCTCCAGCTGCTGCAACCGATGGCACCGCCGATGACCCTGGTGTTGCTTGCTCCCGATCGCGGCCTGCTGGCGGCACTGGCCGCCAAGCTGCCGGTGGGCACGCCGCTGCACTGGGAAGACAGCGCATCGCCAACCGCCTTGGATGCCCATCGCCGCGCCGGGGCCTGCATCGTGCTGCTCGACTACCGCCGCGAACAGGCCGCCGCATCGGCCGAACTGGGCCGGCAGCTGCAGCGCAGCCTGCCCGAGCTGCCACTGGTGGCGGTGGGTTCCACCGCCAGCGACCAGGTCGACGGCATCGTGGCGGCGGTGCGCGCCGGCCTGCGCGACATCCTTGACCTGGAATCGAACACCGCCGACATCGACGCCGTACTGCGCCGCGCCGCCGGTACGGCCGGCGTGCGCGCCGTGCCGGCCGAGGTGCCGCACAAGGCGCGGCTGGTGCTGGTGCTGGGTGCGCGTGCCGGGGTCGGCAGCAGCACCCTGGCCGCCCATGTCGGCGTACTGGCCCAGCAGCTCGGCCATCCGGCTGCAGCCACCGCGCTGGAGAGCGAGCCCACCCAGCACAGCAACAGCCTGCTGCTGCTCGACCTGGGCCAGCCGGCTGGCGATGTCGCGCTGTATCTGAACCTGGACAGTCAATTCCATTATGACGATGCGCTGCGCAACGCCAACCGCATCGATGCCACCCTGGCCCGCACCGCGATGACCCGCCATCCCGGCGGGCTGGCCCTGCTCGGCCAACCGGCCGGCAGCGAGGCCGGCCCGATCGCCGACCCGGCTGTCCTGGTGCAGCGCCTGCGCGGGGTGTTCGATACCGTGCTGTGCGACCTGGGCGGGGCGCCGCTGCGGCAGATCCCCCGCTCGCTGCTCAACAGCGCCGACGACATCTGGCTGGTCGCCGACCAGGCCATCGGCACCCTGGTGTCGCTGGATCTGATGCTCAAGCAACTGGACACGCTCGGCGCCCGCGATGGCCGCCTGCAACTGGTCGTCAACCGCCACGATGAAGCCGGCGGGCTGGCCCCGGCGCAGATCGCGCAGCGGTTCGCGCTGCCGCTGCTGGCCACCCTGCCCGACTGCAACCGCCTGCGCGCCAGCGCCAACCACGGGCATCTGCTGCTGCACGATGCCCCGCGTGACCCGTACCTGCGTGCCCTGACCCCGCTGCTGGCGCGACTGGACCCGGCGGTGGCCGGGGCCCTGCCGCGCGGCTGGCGGGAAAAACTCGTCCTCCGCCTGAGTGGTCTGCAATGGAAGACAAAGTGACCCCGTTCGCTCCCCCGCCGGCACGCGCCGACGCCGATGCGGCCGAGCCCGCGCACCCGCCGTTCGCCCAGTCCGAGGAGTACCAGAAGGTACTGGTCGCCGCGCACGAGCACCTGCTCAACAGCATCGAAGACGAACGCATCGACATCGATGCCTGGGCCCCGGACACGGTGGTGCGCTACGTGCATACCCAGACCGCCAGCTTCGTGCAGGAATGGCGCATTCCGATCAACGAAGCGGAAATGGAGGTGGTCGCCGCGGCACTGGTCAAGGAGCTGACCGGTTTCGGCCCGCTCGAAGACCTGCTGCACGATCCCACCATCGAAGACATCCTGATCAACGGCTACAAGGACATCCACGTCTCCCAGGGCGGCCGGCTGCTGCGCGCCCCGCAGCGTTTCAGCGACGACAGCCACCTGCTGCGCATCCTGCGCCGCATCCTGGCCCCGCTGGGCCGGCGCCTGGACGAGTCCAACCCGATGGTGGATGCGCGGCTGCCCAACGGCGGCCGCCTCAACGCGATCATCTCCCCGCTGGCGGTGGATGGCCCGATGGTGTCCATCCGCAAGTTCCGCAAGGACCCGTTCACCCCCGACGAACTGCTGCGCATGGGTACCTTCGACCAGGCCATGCAGGCGCTGCTGCATGCGATGGTGCTGGGCCGCTGCAACATCCTGGTCTCCGGCGGCACCAGCTCGGGCAAGACCTCCCTGCTCAACGCGCTGGCCAGCTACATCCCGCCCGACGAGCGGGTGATCACGGTGGAAGACACCGCCGAGCTCTCGCTCAACCATCCGCACGTGGTGCGCCTGGAAAGCCGCATCGGCGGCGCCGACGGCAACGGCGCGGTCAGCATCCGCGACCTGGTGCGCAACAGCCTGCGCATGCGCCCGGACCGCATCGTGGTCGGCGAAGTGCGTGGCGCCGAAGTGCTGGAAATGCTGCAGGCGATGAACACCGGCCACGACGGTTCGATGGCCACCATCCACGCCAACTCGCCGCGCGACTGCCTGTACCGGATCGAGATGCTGGCCGGCTTTGCCGGCTTCCAGGGCAGCGAAGACAGCCTGCGCCGGCAGATCGCCAGCGCCATCGACTTCATCGTGCAGATTTCGCGGCTGGGCAGTGGCCGCCGCGTGCTGGTCTCGATCACCGAAATCACCGGGGTCGGCGACAACCTGATCAGCACCCAGGAAATGTTCTGCCACGAAATCCAGCTCGATGCCGACGGCAAGGAACGCGACCATTGGGTCGGGCTGGGCTTCCATCCGCATTCGCACAAGCTCGAGCCGTTCCGGCGCCAGCTGCGCGAAGCCCTGGAAGGAGGTTACTGAGCATGATCACGGTGCTGCTGCTGTGCAGTGCGGGGCTGGTGCTGGTGGCCATCGCCGTGGAGCTGTGGGCCGGTGCGGGCCGCCGCGCGCGCCAGCGCAGCTCGCTGCAGCACACCGAGCACCGCCTGGCCGCCACCCCGGCACCGCCGGCGCTGGCCGGTGCGCCGGCACGCGCGGCCGCGGCCGCAGCCGTGCCGGGCAATCCGCCCCACAACGGCGCACTGCGCTGGGACGCGTTGCTGCAGCGCGCCGGCCTGCGCCCGGGCTGGCGCCTGCCGGTGCTGTGGTTGCTGGGCGGGCTGCTGCTGGCATGGGTGTCGGCCATGCGCATCGGCACCGCCTGGATGTGGCCGATCACCCTGCTGCTGTACGCCCTGGTGCTGGGGCTGTGGGTGTCGCGTCGGATCAACGGCCTGCGGCAACGGTTGTTGCGCCAGCTGCCGGACTTCCTCGACAACCTGGTGCGCCTGACCGGGCTGGGCAACAGCCTGCAGATGTCCTTCCAGACCGCCGCCCAGCAGGTGCCGATGCCGTTGCGCCGCCTGCTCGATGACACCTTGTCGGGCACCCGCAGCGGGCTGGACCTGGACCGCGCGCTGAGCCAGTCGGCCCAGCCCTACCGGCTGGAGGCGCTGGAGGTGCTGGCGGTGGTGCTGGGAGTGAGCATCCGCATCGGCGGCCGCTCGGACCAGATCCTGCAGCGCATGAGCGATTTCATGCGCGACCTGGACCAGGCCCAGCAGGAACTGGTGGCCACCACCGCCGAAACCCGCATGTCGGCCTGGGTGCTGGGCCTGCTGCCGCCGCTGTGCGCGCTGTTGATGGCCATCTCCAGCCCGGAGTTCTTCGAGCCGGTGCTGCATGCCCCGCTGGGCCACAAGTTGCTGGGCATCGCGCTGGCGCTGGAACTGATCGGTGCGTTCGCGCTGTACCGGCTGGCGCGCTCGCTATGAGCGCCAGCCTGCTGTGGACCGCCGCCTTGCTGCTGCTGGCCCTGGGCATCGCCCTGCTCGGCCTGGCCTGGTTGCTGCTCAGCGGCCACCAGCAGCGCACCGAAGCCACCCTGCAGGGCGCGCTGCGCAGCCGCCAGCCCGGCACGCCCAGCGACGCATCGGCCGCGCCCGGCGCCGAACCGGTGCAACGTGGCCTGTCCTGGCTGGCCGCGCTCGGCGAACGCTGCAACGGCGGCCGCCTGGAGGCGGCGCTGCTGGCCCCCGAAGACCGCCTGCTGCTGGACCAGGCCGGCTGGAATACGCGCACCGGCACCGCCACCTTCCTGGCCTTGCGCCTGTTGCTGGCCGCGCCGTGCCTGCTGCTGGCCTGGAGCCTGTACAGCGGCAGCGGAGTGAGCCGGGCGCTGACCCTGCTGGCCGCCCTGGCCTTCGGCGTGCTGCTGCCCAAGTTCGCGCTGCGCGCCTGGGCCAAGCGCCTGCGCCGCCGGGTCAGCAACGAGCTGCCGCTGTTGATCGACCTGCTGCGCCTGCTGCAGGGCGTGGGCTTCAGCATGGACCAGAGCCTGCAGACGCTGGGCGACAAACTGCGCACCGCCATCCCGGTGCTCGGCCGGGAAATCCACCAGGCCAACATCGCCTACATGCACGGGCGTACCCGCCAGCAGTCGCTGCGCCGGCTCGGCGAATCGTTCGACGATGAAGACCTGCGCAGCCTGGTGCAGCTGATGCTGCAGGTCCATCAGCACGGTGGCGCGGTGCAGGAACCGCTGCGCCAGTTCAGCGCGCGCCTGCGCGAACAGCGTCGTTCCACCCTCAAGGAAAAGGTCGGCAAGCTCTCGGTGAAGATGACCGTGGTGATGATGCTGACCCTGTTGCCAGCGTTGATGCTGGTGTTGTCCGGCCCGGCGATCATCGCCCTGGCCCATGCCCTGGCCACCATGTGATGACTCCGATGCCCACCCGCTCCCCGCTGCGCTGCTGCCTGTTGCTGCTCACCGTTGCGCTGAGCGCGGCCTGCAGCAGCGGGCTGACCGCCTACCGGCCCGACCCGATGCACCTGGCCCCGGATGAAAGGCCAGCCCAGGACGACAAGCGCATGTACCTGGAGCTGATCGCGCAGATGCAGCGCCAGGGCGCGTACTACGCTTCGCTGGCGCATGTGGATGCCTACCGCCAGCGGTACGGCGATGCCCCGGCATTGCGCCTGCTGCAGGCCGATGGCCTGCGCGAAACCGGCCAGCTGCAGGCCGCCCGGGCGCTCTATGCCAGCCTGACCAGCGGCCCGCAGGCAGCAGCGGCCTGGCACGGGCTGGGCCTGCTGGCCGCCCGCGCCGGCGATGCCGCACAGGCCGAACAGGCGCTGGCACGCGCGGTGCAGTTGCAGCCCTTGAACACCGATTACCTGGGCGACCTCGGCTTTGCACGGCTGCGCGCCGGTCAACTGGCGCAGGCGCGCGAACCGCTGGCCATGGCCGCCGAACTGGCCCCGGGCAACGTCAAGGCCAATGCCAACCTGGCGGTATGGGCGCTGCTGCGCAACGACACCGGCATGGCCGAGCAGATCATGCGCAGTGCCGGGCTGCCCGACGCGGCCCGCCAGGAAGTGCAACGCCTGGCCACCCAGCTGCGGCAGCCAACGCCGGCCCCCGCACCGGTGGCCACCGCCGCGCCGCTGCCGGCGACCGTACCCGCTGCACCCGCACCGCCTACGCCTGCAGCACCGGCAACGCCTGCCGTGGAGGCGCCGCTGCAGATCGCCGCGCCTGCACGTCCACCGGTCGCCGCCGAAGGCCCGCGGCCGGTGCGTGGCGATGCGCGTATTGCCCCGTCGATGCTGGAACGCTTCGGTGGTCCCGACCATGCCAACGAGAGCACGCCATGACCGTCATCACCGCGCCTGCCGTCCTGCGTTCCGTGCTGGCCCTGGGCTGCCTGCTGGCGTGCACCGCCGCGCCGGCCCAGCAGCGCCCGCTGACCGGGCAGATGCTGGCCGACCCGGCCGCGCCGGCTGCACCGGTCGACCGCCCCGCTGCACCACCGGGCGTGGACCTGGCCACCCCGGCACCGCCGGCGGCGGCCTATCCATTGCCGCCACCACAGCAGGCAACGCGCGAGCGGCCGCGCAGCCAGATCGGCGACGCCACCCGCGCCGCGCTGCGCCTGCAGGCCGGCGGCGAACAAGCCGGACCCCGCCTGCCGATCCTCGGCGACCAGGCCACGTTGAGCTACGCGCGCTACCTGAAGAGTTTTGAACACCCCATTCCCGAGTACCTCAAGAACACCGTGCGCAAGGACGGTGCCGGGGCCAGCAGCAGAGAGTGATCCCATGAACCGATCGCGATCGACCCGACGTCCGGCTGCGTCGGCGCGCAGGCGCCAACGCGGCGGCATGTCGGTGACGATGATGCTGGTCATGCTCAGCCTGGTGGCCATGCTCGGGCTGGTCGAGGTCGGCTACCTGTACTGGGCCAAGCGCGATGTGCAGAAGATCGCCGATCTGTCCGCGCTGGCCGGCGCGCAACGGCTGGATCTGTGCAGCGCCGACCGCGCCGACAACAGCGCCGCGCGCAGCAACGCGCAGCAGGCCAACCGCTTTGCCGGCGCATTGACCATCCAGTGCGGCCATTGGAATCCCGGCCACGCCAGTGCCGACCATTTCCTGGCCAGCACCACGGTCAATGCGGTCAAGGTAGTGGCCAGCCGCCCGGTGCTGCCGCTGTTCGGGCAGGCCTCGGCATTGCCGGCGGTCAGCGCACAGGCCGTGGCCACCCGCGCCGCGCCGCTGGCGGTGTTCAGCGTCGGTTCGCAGCTGCTGCGGGTCAACGGCAACACCCCGCTGGGCAGCGTGCTGCGGCTGGTCGGGGTGGACCTGGACCAGACCACTCTGCTCGGCTACGACGGCCTGGCCCAGGCCAGGATCACCCCCGGCGGCCTGCTCCAGGCGCTGGGCATTCCGGTCGATGCCAACATCAGCGTCGGCGATTTCAATGCCCTGCTGGCCGCGCACAAGGTTTCGCTCGGCCAACTGCTCGACGCCACCGCCAGCGTGCTGGCCCAGAGCGGGGTGGCCCATGCGGACCTGCGGGCCCTGCAGAATGCGCTGGCGGCCAAGCTGGACATCAGCCAGCTCAACATCCAGCTGGGCAGCAATGCGAACAGCAGCGGCCTGTTCGGCAGCATCGTGGCGCCCGACGGCC
The DNA here is from genome assembly GCF_057839765.1 of Stenotrophomonas sp. KH_029. Taxonomy (NCBI): domain Bacteria; kingdom Pseudomonadati; phylum Pseudomonadota; class Gammaproteobacteria; order Lysobacterales; family Lysobacteraceae; genus Stenotrophomonas; species Stenotrophomonas sp. KH_029. Next base: position 2,390,708 of record NZ_CM174498.1, read on the forward strand.
CGGCCTCGGCCGCCCTGCAGGCGCAGGTCAGCGCACTGGACCTGATCACCACCAGCATCGGCATCGCCAACGGCGGCAAGGGCGTGGCGGTCAACAACCTCAACGTGCTCGGCCTGGTCCAGGCCCAGGCGGCGATCATCCAACCGCCCTCGATCGCCATCGGCGGCATCGGTGCACGCGCCTACAACGCCCAGGTGCGGGTCAGCCTGGACATCGACAGCAACAACCTGCTGCTCGGCCTGGGCAAGGTGCTGGGGCTGCTCGGCATCCGCCTGCACCTGCCGATCTATGCCGATGTCACCAATGCGATGGGCACGCTGACCGCCCTGCAATGCGCCGCGCAACCGGCCACCGCCACCATCCAGGTGGAATCCTCGGTGCTGCGCGCCTGTGTCGGCAAGGTCGATCCCGGCGCCAGGTTCTCCACCGCCAATGTCTGCGAAAGCGCGCTGCAGAACGAGCAGTTGCTGACCCTGCTCGGCACTCCGCTGATCAACAACCAGATCAAGCTCAACGCCCTCACCCACAGCGAAGCGGTGACGCTGTCGCCGGGGGAAACCCGCTCGACCTGGATCAACGGCGCGCAGATCGGCACGGCGGTGTCGGACCTGGTCGGTGAACTGCTGCGTGTGCTCGGCGGCATGCTCAACCCGGCGCCCAAGGGCATGGACAAGGCTGCCACCGCCAACCAACTGGCCGAGCAGTTCCTGCAGGCCACGCGCAAGAGCAATGGCAGCTACGACGTGGATGCGGTGATCAACCTGCTGCGCAACGGCTCGACCCCGCTGGGCATCCAGAAATTCGGCGACTGGGAAGTCAAGAACGGCATGCCCTATGCGTGCGGGCTGCTGTGGCTGGCCACCTGCTACAAGGACGGCATGGCCTGGGACGCGTACCGGGTGACGGTCACCGGCGACGGCCTGGGCGCCATCGACGGGCTGGTCGGCTCGCTGCTCGGCGGGTTGGTGATCAACCGCTGCAGCGCGCTGCTGGCCTCGTACAACACCTGCATGAAGGGCAACCTGGCCAGCTACCTGCAGACCGCCCAGGCCGGCATGCTCGACAGCTACCAGGGCAGCGGCAGCGTGGTCGACGCGGGCACCAACACGGTGGCCTGCAGCGGGCTGCTGTGCACCCTGCTGCGCCCGGTGCTGGAGGGCCTGCTCAAGCCACTGCTCAACGGCGTGGGCACCCTGCTCACGCAGACCCTGGCGCAGGTGCTGGGCCTGGAACTGGGGCGTACCGACGTGCACCTGCAGGCGGTGCAATGCAACCCCGCGCAGCTGGTGTATTGAGTGCCCGGCGGCCCGCCGCCGGGGATGAAGGACCGCGCAGGCTGCGTGCTAGACTGCTGCGGGGACTGGGAAGTACACAGACGAACTTTCACCGATTGAGCCATTCTTGGACGGCCTGATGATGCGAGAGAGAAAAGCGGTTGTTTCCGCCCGCCGGTGCGCGCTTGCCGGCAGCCTGCTGCTGTCGCTGGCCATCGCGCCGCAGGCCCTGGCCGCGCGCGCGGCCAAGGCCGATGCAGCGCCGGCAGAGCGCAGTGCGCCGGTGGTCCGCAATACCGTGGACGAACTGCGCCAGTTGATGGATTCGCAGCAGTTGACCGAGCTGCGCACCACCTACAACGGCAGCTACGGCGCCAGCCTGCTGTTCAACAGCAGCACGCTGCAGTATTACGCCGCGCTGTTCCACGAGAAGGACTTCTGGCGGGTGATCAAGACCGATTCGGTCGACAACGCCGAGAAGGTGTACCGCACCTTCGTGCAGCAGACCGAAGAACTGGCCCAGGTGTACATCGACACCACCCGCCTGGAAGCGGGCAAGCGTTACACCGAAAACCTGGTGGCGTTCAACGAGCAGCGCCTGCGCAGCCTGCAGCAGGAAGCCGAACTGCAACGCCAGCAGTCGCTGCAGGTCAGCAGTTCGATCCAGCAGGCCAAGCAGCAGGCGGTCACGCTCAGCACCGATCTGCGCAGCACGCACAGCCAGCTGGATGCGTTGAACCAGCGCATCCAGGCGCTGCAGGCACAGCAGGGCAACCCTGCGTTGTCGCTGCCGGCCCCGGAGACCAGCGCCGACCCGGCAGCAACGCCGACCGGCGAACCGGGCATGCCGCCCCGCTAGAGGACGGGTCCGACCATGGGTCGGACCTGCCTTTCCGGCACCGCGTTGTCCGACCATGGTCGGACCTACCCGTCCGACGCGCGCCACCGACCGCCGCCATGCCGGTGCGGCGTCCTGAGCAGCCCGGCGCCCGGTCATCGTTCACCCGGTAGGACGCTGAGGCCAAACACTGCCGACTACCGGCCCCGGTGTTGCACGACTATCGTGATTGCCAACAGAAGACAGCCCCGGCAACCCCGGGATGGAGTTGGCAATGAAGAAGGTCCTTGGCGTCTACAGCGCCCCGCGTCCGCATTGGGTCGGCGATGGTTTCCCGGCCCGCTCGATGTTCTCCTACAACACCCACGGCCAGCACCTGAGCCCGTTCCTGCTGCTCGACTATGCCGGCCCCTACGCCTTCACCCCGAGCGAACAGCGCCGTGGGGTCGGCCAGCACCCGCACCGTGGCTTTGAAACGGTGACCATCGTCTATGAAGGCGAGCTGGAACACCGCGATTCCACCGGCGCCGGTGGCCGCATCGGCCCGGGCGACGTGCAGTGGATGACCCCCGGCGCCGGCATCCTGCACGAGGAGTACCACGCCCCGGCCTTCAGCCGCAGCGGCGGCACCCTGGACATGGTGCAGCTGTGGGTCAACCTGCCGGCCAAGGACAAGATGACCGCGCCGGGTTACCAGACCCTGCTCGACCAGGATATTCCGTCGGTGGCCCTGCCCGGCGATGCCGGCCATGTGCGGGTGATCGCCGGCGCCTACCGCGGCCACTCCGGGCCGGCACGCACCTTCACCACGCTGGATGTGTGGGACGTGCGCCTGCGCCAGGGCCATGGCAGCCGTTTCGAGGTGGCAGATGGCCACACCCTGGCGGTGGTGGTGCTCAAGGGCGTGGTGCGGGTCAATGGCCAGCAGGAAGCGCGCGAAGCGCAGCTGGTGATGCTGGACCGGCAGGGCAGCGATGTGCAGCTCGATGCCGATACCGATGCCACCGTGCTGTTGCTGGCCGGTGCGCCGATCGACGAGCCGATCGTCGGCCACGGGCCGTTCGTGATGAACAGCCAGGCCGAAATCACCCAGGCCATGCACGACTTCAACAGCGGTCAGTTCGGCCGCATCGCGCACTGAACCTGTGGTCAGAACGGTGCCGGCCTTCATGAACCTCTTCATTGAAACCGCTGGTACCGCCGGTATCCAGTTCTCCTGCGACCGCATCGGGTGAGGCAACGCGCCTCAGCGGCAGGCGGCATGCACCCGGTCGTCCATGCGCCGGCTCAAGGCGAAGCTGCGTTGCAGCCCGGCCTTGCGGTAGGCCGCCTCCCGCTGCCGGCGCGCGGCATCGCACCGTGCCGGTTGCGCGTGCCACGAAATGATCGCGCCCGGGGACGCCCTGGGCCTGTTCGTTCGACGATGGGGGCGATGCCCGTTGCGGTGCGGCGGGTGTTTCGCAGCACGGACGCGCTCGCGCTCGCGCTCGCGCGCCTTCAGTTCACGCCGGATCGCCTCGATCCGCGCCGCATGCTGGCGCCCGGGCGGCAGCACGTCCACCTCCCAGATCTGCTCGGTGCGGTTTTGCGCACACGGCAGCGACTGGTAGCTGGCCACCCCATCCACGCGGCATTTGTGGATACGCTGCACCGGCGCCTGGGCCTCGGCGACAACGGGCGGCAGCAACGCATGCAGCAGCAACAGCAACAACCAACGGCGGGCAGACATGGCGGGGCTCCGTGACCTTGCCCCAGCATCGCGCGCCGCGCCCGCGGCAACTACGATGCATCGCACGGTTCAACGCCGATCAGCGCACGCCCTACGAAAGTACGCGGGCTATCCTTGCACGACGCCCGCCCCCGGCGCCGTCACTGCCTGCGGCAGGTGGTATTCCAGCACTTCATCACCCAGGGCATCGATCTCCCCGGTGGGCCGCCAGCCCAGATACCGGTAGAAGCCGTGCGAACGCACCGCCGGATCGGCGGCGCAGCCCAGGAACAGGCGCTGGAAGCCCCAGCCGCGGAAATCTTCGACCATGCGCGCCAGCAGCCGTGCGCCGATGCCCTTTCCTTCCCAGTCGGGAAGCAGCGCCAGCACGACGATTTCGCCGCTGTCGCGATCGCCAAAGCAATAGCCGATTACGCGCCCGTCCGCCGTGGCTACATGCCCCGGCAGCGTGCCATCGGCAATGCCGGCCTGCCAGCTCTCCACGGTGATGCCCAACGCGGCCAACTCGGCAGCGGAGAAGGCGTTTTCGCGGGTGCGTCCGCGCAGGTCGAGGCAGTCGGCGGCATCGGTGGGTACGGCATTTCGGTAGACGATGGACATGGCGCAATTCCCGGGGTGGCATACAGACTGCGCAGAGCATGCCATTGATGGGGTGCGTCGGTCACAGGAACCGGTAATCGAACTCCAGCCACAGCTGGCGGCCATACGGGTCGTAGTTGCCGACCGGGTAGAACGGCCAGCCACCGCCGTTCCTGTCGGCCGGCGGGTGGCTGTCGCGCAGGTTGTTGACGATCAGGCCCAGGCTCACGTTGTCGCCCAGCTTGCGGTACAGGCTGGCGTTGTAGGTCATGTAGGGGGCGATGCGGCCACTGCCATCGCTTTTGGGCAGCGAACCGTAACGGATGCCGTACAAGGTGGCGGTCCAGTCGTTCACCGCCCAGGTAACGCTGCCGTTGACCTTGCTGCGCCACTGGAACGAATCCAGCGAATTGCGCTGGTCTTCGGCTTGGTCCTCGGCGAACTGGCGGTACTCGTGCGCGATCACCAGCGAGTACGCCAGGCGCCCGGAGAAGCGCCCGTAGCGCCCGGCATCCCAGCGCGCATTGGCCTTCAGGTCCACGCCACGCACCGACTCGGACGCGGCGTTGATCGGGTTGATCAGCACCCGCACCACCTGGTTGGGCTGCACCGCGGCATCGGCCGGGTTGCGGATCACCCGCGACAACGCGTCCTGGCATTGCGCCGAGCCGATGTCGCGCGTTTCACCGCCGACGGTCTGGCCCAGCCGGCAATCGGCTTCATCACGCAGGATCCGCGACGAATCCAGGTTGGTCACTTCCTGCTCGATGCGGATGTCGTAGTAGTCCGCGCTGACATCCAGGTTCGGCGACGGCGACCAGACCAGGCCGGCGCCGTAGGACTTGGCGGTTTCCGGCTGCAGCTGCGGGTTGGCGCCGCTGGTGTAATCGATCGACAGGCCGCTGTAGTCGCAGTCGTCGTAGGCCTGCCCCGCACTGCGGCAGCGCCAGTAGTCGGTCATGCCGGGGTTGTAGCCGCGGGTTTCACTGGCGAACACATAGTTCATGTCCGGCGCACGAAAACTGGTGGCGGCACTGGCGCGCAGCAGCAGGCTGTCCACCGGCCGGAACTCCAGCCCGCCGCTCCAGGTGGCCTTGCCGATATGGTCGCCGGCGGCGCGGTACTGGTCGTAGCGCGCGGCCACGGTGGCGGTCAGCCGCTGCAGCAACGGCAACTGCAGTTCCACCCCGGCCGCATAGCGGTCGCGCTCGCCACCGGAACCGATGCCGGCACTGGTGTTCCAGAACTCGCCGCTGCCCAGCCGGGGGTCGGGGCGGTTGCGGTACCCCTGGCTGCCCGCCTCGAGCACCGCCGCCAGCCCGGCGCTGCCGCCAGGCAGGTCGAACAGGCGCCCGTTGACGGTGACGCTAGCCGACTGCAGCCAGGCCGCGTTGCGGCTTTCCTGGCTGTCGGACAGGCCGGCGTACTCCTGCGCGGTCAACGGCTGGTACAGCCGCGCCGGGTCCGGGGCGTAGACCTCCACGCCATTGCGGGTGCCCAGCTGCGGCCCGAGCAGGTACGGGTTGATGCCGGCCAGCAGCACCGGGCGGCGGGTGCGGTTTTCGTAGCGCGAGCGGCTGTAGGCGGCCTCGTAGTCCCAGTCCGAACCGCCCAGGCTGCCACGCGCGCCGACGTTGAACGACCACGACGATTCCAGGAAGCGGTTGGCATTGCGCTGCACGCCGCCGATCTCCTCCGGGGCGAAGCGCCGGTACCAGCTTTCCAGCTGCCCGCTGTTCTGGTTGTAGAAGTAATTGCGCGAGGAGGTCCAGGTCGGCGCACGGGTGTTGTTGTAGATCCGCGCGGTGCCGATGGCCACGTCGGCGAACAGTTCCTGGGTGTCGTTGAGGTGCCAGGTCAGCGCGCTGTAGGCATCGATGTTGCGTTTTTCGGTCTGCACCGTCCAGAACGTGGCAGAAGCCTCGTTGCTGCCGCAGTAGGCGCCCTGGCGCGGGTTCTGCGCGAGGAAGACGCTGCCGCCGTACAACCCGCTGGCGGCATCGCAGCCGGCCGCACCCGGGTCGATGTTGCGGCCGGTGGTGGCGTTGCGCCGATAGGCGACTGCGGTAGCCAGCGGGGCCACCCCGCGCGGGTCGTCACTGAGCGAGTCCATGAAGTCGCGCTGCGAACCGTAGATCGCCTTGCGATTGGCTATTTCCAGCCCGAAGATCGCGTCCCAGCGTTCATTCGAACTGCCGCCCACCACCTGCAGGCGCTGGTTGTCGCCGCCGCCCTGCTCGGTAGTGCCGGCCTTGAGGTTGATGCCCACGCCCTCGTAGGACTGCTTCAGGATGATGTTGACCACCCCGGCGATCGCGTCCGAGCCGTACACCGCCGAGGCGCCACCGGTGAGCACTTCGATGCGGTCGATCAACGCGCTGGGGATGTTGGCCAGGTTGACCACGTTGACCGAGCCTTCGTAGGCCAGCGGATAGTCCGACTGGCGGCGCCCGTTGACCAGCACCAGGGTGCGGTTGGGGCCAAGGCCGCGCAGGTTGATGGTGTTGGCGGCCGGGGTGAAGGTATTGCCGAAATCTTCGCCCTGCACGCTGCCGGTGTTCTCGGTCAGCGCACTGAGCGCTTCGAACGCGCTGCGGTATCCCTGCGCCTGGATCTGCTGCTGGGTGATCACGGTGACCGGCGACGGGCCTTCCACGCTGGCGCGCGGAATGCGCGAACCGGTGATCTTCACCGCCTCCAGTTCGGTCGGTGCAGCGCCTTCGGCGGCGCTGGTCAAGGGGCTGATGGCAAGCAGCGGCAACAGGGACACAACCAGGGGCCGCAGGCGCAGCGGGCGACGAGGCAGGGACATGCAGGTTCCAGAGTGGGAGGAGTCACCCGGCCGCTGGCGCGCGTTGGCCATGCCGGGGAGGCAGGCCAGTCTGCTGAATGGGCACCTGCGGCGGAAATGACCGACCGCGATATCCATAGTGGCTTTGTGCCTAAGCCCTGCCCGCCCGGGCCTGCAGCGGCGCCGGCGTCGGTGGCCCGCCGACGCGATGGCAACGGTGCAGAGGGAGCAATGTTGGTTCCGCGATGGGAAGCCCGTGGTAGCCTGCCGCGATGAAGATTTTTGCCATCTCCGGTAGCGCCCGCAGCGGCTCAACCAATACAGCGTTGCTCATGGCCCTTAAGTCCATCGCACCATCAGATGTAGCGATGGACGTGTATACCCAGATTGGCGAACTGCCGGTCTTTTCGCCCGACCTGGAAGGCTCAAGGAAACCAGAGAGCGTCAAGCGATTCACAGAGCACATCTCCAAGAGCGATGGCGTGCTCATATCCAGCCCAGAGTACGTCCGCGGCATACCGGGCGGTTTGAAGAACGCCATCGACTGGCTCGTATCAGGTGATCAGATCGTCGGAAAGCCGATTGCGTTGGTCCATGCCTCCCACCGTGGAGATGACATGCTCGGGGCACTGAGAACGGTGTTGTCCACGATCAGTTCCTCTTTCAACAATGATCTCTTCTTGCGTGTTCCGGTCATGAAAGAAGCGCCAGAACGCATCGCCCAGATCCTGGAATCCAGCGCCAACCGCACCAGAGCCGAGGCATTCCTCAGGGACTTTTCCGTCTATTGCAGCGGCGTGGCAGATCTCTGTGTGCAAGCCTCGTCGGCCGCCCTGCCCCGGTCCAGAGAATAGCCCTCACTCGAGCTTGCAGTCCAAGGGTCCACTCCAGCCCTTCCACCTGCGTTCCCAAGGTCGCTTCCAGAAGGGGCGGCCCAACTTTCTCGGGCACCAAGAGCCCATCAATGGCAGACATCGTCATCCCGGACATCAGCCCCTGCACTAACATCAAGCGGTAGAGGGCAGGGTCCTCCGTTCCAGACGCGACAGCGTGTGGCGGCGAATCGGAGGATGTTCCCTCTATGCTTCAACCAGCGGGGGCAGCCCGGCCATAACGGCGGTGCGGCAAACATCGAGGATTTCGTCGGCCAGCGGTGCGTCGTCAGGACATGCGCGCGACAGCACCAGGGCGCCGACTACCTGGGCGATCATCCCGATGCGCCGGGCGCGTGCGTCGGCATCGTCGTTGCCGTCCTGCGGCGGGCTCGATCCGTTTGCCAGGCCACCCAGCATGCTTTCCAGGCCAGCCGCAAAAGCCGCCCTGGTGGACGCCGGCTGGCGCGCCGCATCGCCGCTGAGCGCGGCCATGGTGCAGCCTTCGGCACGATTATCCCGGTGCTTCCGGGAAAGGTAGTGGCTGACAAAGGCCTGCGCGTGAAGGCCGTCGACCCTGGCGGTGCCCTGTTGGAAGCCGCAGCTGGCCGCTTCGGCCATCAGCTCGGCCTTGGAGCGGAAATGCTTGTAGAAGCCGCCATGGGTGAACCCGGCGGCCGCCATCAGGTCGGCGATCCCCACCCCGTCGTAACCGCGCTCACGAAACAGATGCGAGGCCGTCTCGACGATGTGCGCCCGATTCGCCTGTGCCTGCGCCTTTGTCACCTTCATGTGCTGGACCTCGCTGGATGTTCCACCCTTAACGCCGCCACTATACATTGATGTCAACCATCATCAAAGCCATTGACACTAAAGATTATGATCGACATCATTAATAAACCCTCCCCACCCGCTTCCTCGTGGGAACGGCGGCACGCCAGCCCATCGCCGCCGAGAACCACCCTTTCCCCCCGTACAACGAAACCGTAGATGACCATGACCGAGCAGACGCTTTTCGAGCCCTATGCCCTGGGCCCGCTCCAGCTTTCCAACCGAATCGTGATGGCCCCGCTGACGCGCAATCGCGCCGGCGCCGGCCTGGTACCCGGCGAGCATGCCGCCACCTATTACAGCCAGCGCGCGTCGGCCGGCCTGTTGATCACCGAAGCCACCCAGATCTCGGCGCAGGCCCAGGGCTACCAGGACACTCCCGGCCTCTACACGCAGCCGCAGATCGACGGCTGGCGCAGGGTGACCGACGCCGTTCACGCCAAGGGCGGGCGGATCTTCGTGCAGTTGTGGCACGTCGGCCGCATCTCCCACGTCGACCTGCAGCCTGGCGGCGCTGCCCCGGTCGCGCCCTCGGCCATCCGCGCGGAGACCAAGACCTTCGTCAACAATGGTTTCACCGATGTCTCCGCGCCGCGTGCGCTTGCCCTGGATGAGCTTCCGGGCATCGTCGAGGACTTCCGCAAGGCCGCGGCCAATGCCATCGCCGCCGGGTTCGACGGGGTGGAGCTGCACGGCGCCAACGGCTACCTGCTGGAACAGTTCATCAAGGACGGCGCCAATACCCGCACCGATGCCTATGGCGGCTCCATCGAGAACCGCGCCCGTCTCCTGCTGGAAGTCACCGCCGCGGTGGCCGGAGAAATCGGCCCCGAGCGCACCGGTGTACGGATTTCCCCGGTCTCGCCGGCCAACGGCATTTCCTGCAGCGATCCACAGCCGCAGTACGACTACATCGCCGGGCAGCTCAGCGCGCTGGGCATTGTCTACCTGCATGTCGTGGAAGGCGCCACCGGCGGCCCGCGCGATGTGGCGCCGTTCGACTTCGATGCGTTGCGCAGCCGTTTCAGGCAGGCCTACCTGGCCAACAACGGCTACGACCTGGATCTGGCCAGCGCCCGCCTGGCCCAGGGCAAGGCCGACCTGTTCGCCTTCGGTCGCCCCTTCATCAGCAACCCCGACCTGGTCGAACGACTGAAGACCGGCGCCGCCCTTGCCCCACTGAACCCCGCCACGCTCTATGGCGGGGGCGCGGCCGGCTATATCGACTACCCGACGCTGGATGGCGGCAACGCCGGCTAAGCACAGCCCATGCCGCATGCCCTGGCACGGGCCCACCATTCAAACAAGAAGAAACCCATGACCACTCGACACACCGTTCTCATCACCGGCGCTTCCACCGGCATCGGCGCCGTCTATGCCGAGCGTTTCGCTCGCCGTGGCCACGATCTTGTCCTGGTCGCCCGCGACAAGACGCGCCTGGAAATTCTCGCCGCCCGCCTTCAACAGGAAACCGGCGCCAATGTCGACATTCTCCCCGCCGACCTGACCCGACCGGGCGACCTGGCCACCGTCGAGGCGCGTCTGCGCGAGGACGCTAGCATCCAGACCCTGATCAACAACGCCGGGGCCGCGCTGTCCGGCCGCTTCATCGATCAATCCACCGAGGATGTCGCCCGCCTGGTCACCCTCAACACCACCGCGCTGGTCAGGCTGGCCAGTGCCATTGCCCCGCGCCTGGCGCAGGCCGGCAAAGGCGCGATCGTCAACATCGGCTCGGTTGTCGGCCTGGCACCGGAATTTGGAATGTCCGTCTACGGCGCGACCAAGGCCTTCGTCCTGTTCCTGTCCCAGGGGTTGAGCCTGGAGCTCACCCCCCAGGGCGTCTATGTGCAGGCCGTCCTGCCTGCCGGTACCCGCACCGAAATCTGGGACCGCGCGGGCATCGACGTCAACACCCTCTCCGATCTGATGGACGTCAACGACCTGGTCGATGCGGCCCTGGTCGGCTTCGACCGTCGCGAACCGGTCACCATTCCGCCGCTGCAGGATGCGGCGAACTGGGAGGCATTGGACAACGCCCGGCGCGGCCTTATTGCCGACCTGCGGCAGGCACAGGTGGCCGGGCGCTACCAGGCCGCGCCCTGACAAGGCACAGCCACGGCGCCTGGCTTCCTCAACGGGCGCGCCACAGCATGAAGACCGTCCGCCGTGGACGTCCCCAACCACCGTCATCCACCCATCGCGAGGAAGCATCCCCATGAAAGCATTCGTCATCGAGCGGTACGGGAAGCAGCAGCCGGGTCACGTCGCTGAGGTGCCCGAGCCGCAGGTGGGGGACGACGACGTCCTGCTCCGGATCCACGCCGCGAGCGTCAACGTGCTGGACCTCAAGATCAGAACGGGGGAGTTCAAACTCATCCTGCCCTACCGCCTGCCCTTGATCCTGGGTAACGACCTGGCCGGTACGGTGGTACGGGTGGGCGCCGGTGTCGGAAATTTCAATCCTGGCGACGAAGTCTACGCGCGCCCGGACGATGACCGCATCGGCGCGTTCGCCGAGTTGATCGCCGTCAAGGCCTCGTCGTTGGCACCCAAGCCCAGGAATCTCGGCATGGGCGAAGCCGCCTCGCTGCCCCTGGTGGCGCTGACCGCCTGGCAGGTGCTGGTTGAAACGGCGAAGCTGAAAAAGGGGCAGAAGGTATTCATCCAGGCCGGTTCCGGTGGCGTAGGCACCGTCGCCATCCAGTTGGCCAAGCATCTGGGGGCCTTCGTGGCGACGAGCACCAGCACGGCCAACGTCGATCTGGTGAAGTCGCTGGGCGCGGACGTCGTCGTCGATTACACCAAGGAGGACGTTGCCACCGTGCTTGGCGACTACGATGTGGTGCTCCACAGCCTTGGCAACGATGAACTGAAGAAATCGCTACAGATTCTCAAGCCCGGCGGGCACCTGATCTCCATCTCCGGGCCGCCCACCCCGGCATTCGCCGCCGCAGGGGGATTGGCCTGGCCGCTCCGGCAGGTAGTGCGCCTGCTCAGTTCCGGCATCCGGCAGAAGGCAAAAAGGAAGGGCGTCACCTACACCTTCGTGTTCATGCGCGCCGACGGGGCGCAGTTGCGCCAGATCACCGCGCTGGTGGAAGCCGGTTCGATCCGCCCGGTCATCGACAGGGTGTTCCCGTTCGCCGACACGCATGACGCGCTGGCCTACGTGGCAGGCGGACGTGCCAAGGGCAAAGTCGTGGTGCAGATGATCTAGCCCCCCCGGGCCCTTGCCGCGGTTCGGCAAGGCTGCCCCACAGAACCGTCCCGCCGGACGATGCGTCCGGCGGAACAGGGGGTGTTGCTGCAGGCTGCGCGATTGCGCGATCAGGCCGCCGGCGTGGCCGTGGTCAGTTCGCTCTGGCGCTTGACCAGTGCGCTGAAGCGCGCCAGCGAACTCAGATGATGGTGCACCAGCGCCAGGTAGCCATTGCGGTGCCAGGCCAGCACCACCGCGTCGGGCAGCTTGGCCAGCTTTTCCACATCGACCACATGGAAGCCGTTGACCGACATCTTCTCGCCGGTATTCAAGGTCACATCGATGCTGCGTTCCACCAGCAGGTCCTGCTCGACCAGCGCGGCGCTGAACTGGCGGGTCATTTCGTGTTCGCGGGTGAAGTCGGCGCAGAAACGCATCGCGTTGTCGACCAGCTCGGTAGCCTTGCCGTCGACGAACAGCGGCTCGCCTTCATCACTGCCGCCCTGGTTGAGGTGCTCGGCCTGGGCATCGATGGCCAGCAGGTAGTTGTCGTCGGCCTCGGACTGCATGAACACGAACGGATAGCGGCGCAGGTAGGCCGGGGCGTAGGTGTCCTCGGCCCACACGCCGTCGCGGACGAACAGGTTGTCGCGGGCCAGGCCCACCGCCACGATCGGCGCCGCATCCTTGCCGGTGAACAGGATCGGGAAGTGCTGGGCGGCCATACCGAACTCACCGGCCACCGCCGGGATGGCGTTGGTCTGCGCGGCAAAGGCCAGCGAACCGGGCAGCAGGCGCCAGGCGGCATGCTTGTCCGATTGCAGCGGCAGCGGTTCGCGGTAGAACAGCGGGCCGGAGGACGGGGCCTGGTCGGCCGGCGAAGAGGTCGTTTCAGCAGTCATGGATTAGGTCAGGTACGAAGCGCCAGACAGCCCGGGCGCGAAAGCGGGCACCGCATTGATTGGGCACTATAACGTGGCTCCATGGCGAATGTGCGACCGTGGATCACGGACCGTATGCATCTGGCCTGAATTGGTGCTACCGGTTACAGCGCGGAGTAGTGCGCGCAATCCGGCAACGGGGCATCCGGCTGGTAGCGGGCGCCATCGAAGTGCAGCACGCGCAGGAACGAGCAGGCGGCCACGGTCTCGGTGCGCAGGTCCTTGCGCCGCAGCGGCGGTTTGGCCAGCGAATCCTCGCGCCGCGAGACCCCCGCCGGGTAGCGGGTGGCGGTGGTGCGGTAGCGCAGCACCGGCATGCCCTGCCCGGCCGGGTCCAGGGTCAGCTCGGCGGAAAAGCTGTACTCGTCATGGCAGGCGCCGGCCCGCTGCGTCCTGTCGGCCTCGCTGAAACACGCCCGGATCATCGCGCTGCCGTCGGCCGGCAGGACCAGGACGTCCGCGTCCACCTGGACGCCGTCGTCCTGGTGGTAGATCCGCGCCAGTCGCACCTCCGAAGCGCTGGCGCCGCCGCCGGAGTAGCCGGTGGTGGCCTCGTCGAGCACGCCCACCAACACGTTCTGCAGCTGTGCCTGGGCCGGATCGGCCGGCACCCGCGGCGCACCGATCCCCGGCGCCATGCGCACGATGAACGGCCATGGCCGCGCGCTGCCGGATGCATCGAGGGCCGTCAGCGGCACGAAGCGCATGCGCGGCGCGGCTTCGCCCGCCACCTGATGCTCCACCTCCAGCTGGGTGGTGCCGTCCTCGCCGTCGGCGCGGGTGCGCACGCACCACTGGTGGTCGGCAGTGCAGTAGCGCGGCGAGGCGTCGCGGTCGTCCGCATCCGGGGCCCTGGGCGCCGGTTGCTCGATCAGCACCTCCAGCCGGTTGCCGGCACGGTCGGTGGCCCCGGCGGCGAGGCCGGCGTCGGCGCCCAATGCACACAACGCGGCCAGGATCAGGCGGGGGTACATCGGGTCACGCTTCCTTGCCATGGATCGCATCCTGCGCGCCACATGGCGCCTGTCGAGAGGCGGCATGATAGCCCAGCGATGGCGCTGCTCAGCGCACGCCGTCCAGCGGCCCGCCCGCGCCGGTCACCACGGCGCACGCGTGGTCCTGCAGCTCTTCGCCACTGGCGTCGTTGCCGCTGGCCGCATCCACCCGCGTGGCCAGCAGCAGGAAACCCGGCGTGCCATCGGGTTGGCGGCTGCCACTGACCACCAGCGACCAGTGGCGCAGATCGGCCGCCCCGGCCAGTTCGGACGCCAGCAGTTGCACCGGATTGTCCTGCAGCTGCGCCCCGCGCAGGCGCCGGGCCTGGTAGCGATGACCACGCAGCGGTTCGGGCAGCGGCTGCCACTGGCTGCCGATCATCCCGCCCATGCGCTGCAGCTGGGCCAGCACATCGGCGCGCAGGCAGTCCACATGGATATGCAGCTGGTGCTGCGAACGCCCCTGCGGCGAGTTCAGGGCCAGGCTGGCCACCTCGCGCGGCAGCGGCCGCCCCAGCGCGCGACCGGTGCGCCAGCGCGCCTCCCAGGCGGCGGCAAAATAGTTCGGTGCATCGGCGCGCAGCAGGGCCGGGCTTTCGATGCCGCTGACCCGGTCCAGCGGCAACAGCAGGAACTGGAACTGGCCGTGCGCGTCCTTCAACAGCACATCGCGGCGGCCCGGTTCGGCGGCCACTGCCAGGCAATCCCCGCGCGGGGTGCCCGCGCCGACGCAATCGCGCTGAATCAACCCCCACAGGGCATCGGGATTGACCGGGCGCTTTGCGGCCGGCGACGTGGCGCAGGCGGCCAGCAGCAACGGCAGGGAACACAGTAACAGGCGAAGATCGGGCACGAGGATGCCGGTTCAGTACGTGCTGAACGGCACTTCCACCACCACCGGCGCCGCGCCGGCAGCGGCCGGCTGCAGCGTATAGCGGTCCAGTGCGCCGTTCTCGTCGGCCAGCGGCAACGACTGGAACTGCAGCCGGTAGCTGTCGGTGCCCAGCACGATCGCCCCGGCGGCATCGAGCGTGGCATTGGCCGGCAGCAGCAGCCCGCCCAGGTCGCTGTAGGCACCCAGCGTATCGCTGAAGGCGTAGTCGACCAGCGCACCGTCGCGTTTCATCGCATATACCTGGGGCTGGCCGCGGCGCGCGTTGTAGTCCTCGCTGCCGAGCAGGTCGGCAATCCACACCCCGGGCAGCCGATAGCGGGTTTCCAGGCTGATCGCATCCAACCGCTCGCTGTCCACCACCAGGCAGCACACCACACGCCGGCTTTCGCGGTCGAAGATGGCAAACCGCGCGCCCTTGGCCGCGGCCTGCGGCAGCGCCGCGAACGGCAGGCCCTGCAGCATCGGTTCGGCGCCATTGGCCGAATGCAGCTTGCGCCAGCCGCCAAACACCGGGGCATCGGCCGCGACGGCCGTTGCCGACAGCAGGCATGCGCCCAGGGTTACCGCCAGCAGCGCGCTGAACCTTGCGTTGTGCATCGTCTATTCGTCCGTCTCAAGAGTGATACCACGCCATCTTTCACATGGCCGCGACACTATGCGCCCGCGCCTGCAGCGGGGCAATCCCGTGCGTGCGCTGCCCGCACGCCTGTAACCGTCAGCCGATCACGATGTAGTCGCTGACCAGGGCGATGCCCTGGTGCGGGGCGCGGTGCAACTGCACATGGCGGCCGCCGACCTGGTCGATGGCGATGCAGTCATCGACCTCGATCAGCGCGTCGGTATGCGGCGCCGCCCATTGCGCGTCCCACAACTGCCGGGCCTTGAGCCTGGCCTGCTGCGCATCGGCGGCCAGCAGCAGCCGGTAATCGTGCACCTCGCCCAGCGACTGCGGCACATAGCCGCCGAGGTTGACGAAGAACAGGCGCGGCGCATCGGCCGCCGGTGCGGTATCGGCGAACTCGACCTTGCAGTCCTCCACCCCATCCACCGCCAGCCAGCCATCCAGGTGCAGCCCCTTGGCCTGGCCGAACCAGTCGCGGCGCAACTGCGGGTAGGCATCTTCGATGCGCTCGACATTGGCGAAGGCCACGTCATGGACTTCGATGCGGGCGTGCGGGTGGCGCCCGCCCAGCATGAACACGTGCAGCACGGCGGCTCCGGGTCGGCAAGGGCAGCGCATAGTGTAGCCGGGCGCGCACACGGCCCTGCCGGCGGCGATGGTAAGGTCGGTGCCTGATTCCGCAGGAGCGTCCCGATGTCCCTTTCCCGCAATGCACCGTCCCGCCGTCTGTTCCCCGTCCTGGCCATCGCCGGCAGCCTGGCCCTGAGCGCCTGCGTCAGCAGCCCGGGCCCCGCTGTCGCCGGCCCGGGCCTGTGCAAGGCCCAGGGCCTGGACTGGGCAGTCGGCCAGCCGGCCGATGAAGCCAACATGCGCAAGCTGGCCGCGCAGAGCGGCGCCGGCCTGGTCAACCCGATCGGCCCGGAAACCATCACCACCCGCGACCTGCGCCAGGACCGGCTGCGGGTGTTCATCGACAAGGGCAATGTGATTACCGCCGTGCGTTGCGAGTAATTGCCTGTGCGGCGCAGCGGCCTATGGCTGGGCTGCTATGCCGATACGGTTGGCGCACGGGCAGCGCTTTGGTGCATAAACCTGCAGATTTCCGAGAGGCTAGCTGAGAACTACGGCCTCAGATCAAAGGCAATGACCGACATATGCGCTGATTGGGTTGGCGCGGCTGGGTTGGCGGGACACGCCGTAAACCCCTCCTTGGGGGCTTGGCGAAAACATCCATGTTTTCGACAGTCCCGCCAACCCACCCACGCCAACCCTCCACACATGGCTGGCACGCATGGAAAAGCGTAGGTCCGAGCCACGCTCGGACAGCGCGATGCCGAGACGATGCGTGTCCGACCACGGGTCGGACCTACCTGTGCTGGGGTTGCCAGGACCTGGAGCAACGTCAGACCGCGGTCGGATTGCTGTTGCTGTTGCTGTTGCTGTTGCTGTTGCTGTTGCCCGTGATCTTGATCTACCTCCCCCTTGGAGCGAGCCGAGCATCGCAGCGGCAGCGGGGGCGAAGAGGCGCGGGTGTCTGAGCGTAGCGAGTTCCGCGCCGTCCCCCGATGACGCGAGAAGCGCAGGGCACCGGCGGGCGTAGCCCGACGGCGAGCGGACGGGGGCGTGTTCTTTGGTTACTTTCTTGCACGAGCAAGAAAGTGACTCGCGCCCCGGAGGGGCACGAAACGCTTTTGAACTTAGTCGCGAAGCGGAAGCATCCGGCCAGCGGCCGGCACTACCCAGGCAGGAACAACCGCTGCCGCGCAGAGCCGACGCTACGGCACCGCCAGACCCCGACCGGCATCGACCAGCGCATCGCCGCTGATGTCGGCGATAGTCCTGGCGCCGGTGAGCGTCATCGCCACCCGCATTTCACTGGCGATCAGATCCAGCAGATTGGCCACCCCACCCTGCCCCTGCGCGGCCAACGCGTACACGAAGGCACGGCCAAGCAGCACGCTGTCGGCGCCGAGCGCCAGCATCCGCACCACGTCCAGCCCGTTGCGGATGCCCGAGTCGGCCAGGATCTTCAGCTCGCCCTTGACCGCATCGGCGATCGCCGGCAACGCCCGTGCGGTGGACAACACCCCGTCGAGCTGGCGCCCGCCGTGGTTGGAGACCACGATACCGTCGGCGCCGAAGCGCACCGCATCGCGTGCATCCTCTGCATCGAGGATGCCCTTGATCAGCATCGGCCCGGGCCAGAACTCACGGATCCACTCCAGGTCCTTCCAGCCAATGGAGGGATCGAAATTGGCGCCCAGCCACCCGATGTAATCGGCCAAGCCGGTCCGGTGGCCACGGTAGGCCGAAATATTGCCCAGGTCGTGCGGGCGCCCGCGCAGGCCCACATCCCACGCCCAGCGCGGGTGGGTGGCGGCCTGCAGCATGCGCCGCAGCGCCGCGTGGGGCCCGCTCATGCCCGAATGCGCGTCGCGGTAGCGCGCGCCGGGCGTGGGCATGTCCACGGTGAACACCAGCGTGTTCACCCCTGCCGCCTTGGCCCGTTCCAGCGCATTGCGCATGAACCCGCGGTCCTTGAGCACATACAGCTGGAACCACATCGGGCGCTCGATGGCCGTCGCCACTTCCTCGATCGGGCACACCGACACGGTGGACAGGGTGAACGGAATGCCGCGGCTGGCCGCTGCCCGCGCCGCCTGCACTTCGCCGCGCCGCGCATACATGCCGGTCAGGCCGACCGGGGCCAACGCCACCGGCATCGCCAGGCGTTCACCGAACAGCTCGGTGTCCAGGCGCAGCTCGGCCACGTCGCGCAGCACGCGCTGGCGAAGCGCGATGTCGGCCAGGTCGGCGACATTGCGCTTGAGGGTGTGTTCGGCATACGCGCCGCCATCGATGTAGTGGAACAGGAACGGCGGCAGCCGCCGCCGGGCGGCGGCGCGGTAATCGGCGGGGGCGGAAATGATCATGGCTCGACCGTGGGCGGAAGGGAGCGGCCAGGCGGGTGCGCCGGGCCGGTTGCCGCCCATTGGAACATCCTGCGCAGGCCCGGCCTATTCGACGATCGGCCCAAGCCCTGCCGGCGATCGGGTCATCCCACGCAGCCGCAGTCGCTGGCCGGCCCCTTGAGCTCCACGCCGTTGCCGTCGGGATCGTGCAGGTACACCGACAGCCCCTCGCCCTCGGCACCGAAATTGCTCTCCGGCTTGCCGGTCAACGCCACCCCATGCATCTGCAGGTGCGCGCGCAGGTGCTCCACATCAAACGGCTCCACGCGCAGGCACAAATGCTCCAGGTTGCGGCCCCGCGCACCGGCGGCCGGGCCGCCCGGCGCGCCCAGCGGCCCGGCGATGTCGACCAGGTCGATCATCGATGCCCCGGCCTGCAGGTGCACCATGCCCAGCGACGGCCGCTCGCGCGCCACCGTACAACCCAGCACGTCGCGGTAGAAGCGCAGCGCACGCGGCAGGTCCTGCACGCGCAGCACCACGTGGTCGATGCGCTGGATTTCGAAGGGGCGAGCGTTGTTCATGATGCCTCCAGTTTTCTGGCGATACGACTGAACACTGCCAGCACGACCAGGCACAGGAGGCTGACGCCAACGGCGATCACGTACTCGCCGATGCCCACTGCGATCCCGATCGCGGCGGACATGATCAGGGAGCTGGCAGTGGTCAGGCCACTGACCTGGTCATCGCGCGTACCGCGCAGGATGGTGCCGGCCGCAACGAAGCCGACGCAGGCCACCACCGCTTCGATCAGGCGCACCGGATCGACCTGCAGCAGATCGCGGTAGCGTTCCTGCTGGAAATGTTCGGCGATGCTGTCGCCCAGCCCGACGATCAACGCCGCCGCGCCGGCGATCAGCATATGCGTGCGCAGGCCGGCTGCATGCTTGCCGATCTCGCGCTCGATGCCGATCACCCCGCCCAGCACCATGGCCGCGGCGATGCGCAGCAGGATCGACAGGTCTTGTTCCAGTCCCATCATGATTGGTTTACCTCGCCTTCTTCGCCACAGCCTTGCGTGCCGGCCGTGGCAGCGCCGTGAATGCCGGCGTGAGGCGGGCGTGCACGGCGCTGCGGCGGTGGTGGATCGCCCCCCTGCGCGGATCCACGCTTGTCCGGGCATGGCCCGGACCTACCGGCTATCGCGCCAGGTAACCGCCGTCGATGGCGTAGTAGGTGCCGGTGGCGAACGAGGCATCATCGCTAGCCAACCAGGCCACCAGCGCGGCCACTTCCTGCGGCCGGCCCAGGCGGCCCAGTGCGTGCTTGGCTTCCAGCGCCTTGCGTACCACCGGATCCATCTTGTCCAGCAGCGGCGTGGCGATGAAGCCCGGGCCCACGGCATTGACCCGGATGCGGTCGGCGGCATGCTCCCAGGCGGCGGTCTGGGTCAATCCGACCACGCCGTGCTTGGCAGCGGCGTAAGCGGGCGAGTTGTCAAACCCCACCTGGCCCAGGATCGAGGCCATGTTGATGATGCTGCCGCCCTTGCCGCTGCCACGCATCGCCTGGATCTGCGCACGCTGGCACAGGAACACGCTGGTCAGGTTGACATCGATCACCCGCTTCCAACCGCTCACCGGGTAGTCGCCGCTGCTCGCCGAGGGCCCGCCGATACCGGCATTGTTGACTGCGATATCCAGCCCGCCCAGTTCCTGCACGGTGCGCTGCACCGCCGCCTCGACCGCATGTTCGTCGGTGACATCCAATGCGATGCCGATCGCCTCGATGCCGGTGTCGCGCAGCGCCTGCGCGGCCTTCTGTACTGCATCGTCCTTCAAGTCCCATACCGCCACCGCCGCGCCGGAGGCGGCCAGCAGTTCGGCGGTGGCCAGGCCGATCCCCGACACCCCGCCGGTCACGATCGCCACCTTGCCGTTGAGCTGATAATCCATCATTGCGTTGTACCTCTGGTTTGGAACACGTCGACAGGCCATGCCTGCATCTGCGCCCAGCCTACGCCTGCAAGGTGTTGCAGCGCGTGCACAGCGGCGCCCGCAACAATGCCTCCCATCGCTGCAGCGGCATGTCGTTTGCAGATGGGGGCGCTGCAGCCGGCCAGGGGCCGGCGCTACGTGATGCCACTGCCTCGGCTCAGTACACCGGCAGGGAAATGAAACTGGCCTGCTGCGGCGCGTGCCAGACCTGCTGGGTGGCCTTGCGGTAATCGCCGGGCTTGGCCAGGTAGATGTTGGGCACGAAGGTCTGCGGGTTGCGGTCGTACAGCGGGAACAGGCTGGACTGCACCTGCACCATCACCCGGTGGCCGGGCTGGAACACATGGTTGGCGGTGGGCAGGCCGAAGCGGTAGTCCAGCACCTGGTTGGCGGCGATCGCCTTGGGGTCGCTGAAGCTCTCGCGGTAGCGGCCGCGGAAAATGGCCATCGATACCGCCAGTTCATAGCCGCCCATTTCCGGGGTGGATGGGGTCTGCTCCGGATACACGTCGATCAGCTTCACCACCCAGTCCGCGTCGCTGCCACTGGTGGCTGCGGCCAGGTTGACCTGCGGGGCACCGCCGATACGCAGTGGTTCGGTCAGCGGTTCGCTGACGAAGGTCAGCACGTCCGGGCGACCATCGACGAAACGCTGGTCCTTGACCAGCCAGCTGGTCCACATGTCGCGGTCGGCAAAGCGCACCGGGCGCGGCACGAACGGCACCGGCTTGGCCGGGTCGGACACATACGCCTCGAAGTTCTCCTCGCCCGGCTGCGGCGCCTGGAACGACAGCTTGCCGCCGGCGCGCAGGTACAGCGGTTTGGTCTGCGCGGCCGTACGCGGCCACTGCTGCAGGCGGTCCCAGCGGTTTTCGCCGGTGTTGTAGATCAGCACCGGCGGCGTGTCGGCCTTGGCCGCGCCATCGACCAGGTACTGGTCGAAGAACGGCTTGAGCACATCGCGGCGGAACTGCAGCGCGGTGTCGCCGTCGAACTTCAGCGCGCCCAGGCTGCTGCCGTCGTAGTTGACCTGGCTGTGCCGCCACGGCCCCATCACCAGGTAGTTGAGCGTGTTGCCGGTATCGCGCGGCTCCATCGCCGCATAGCTGTGCACCGCGCCCCACATGTCTTCCTGGTCCCACAGGCCCTGCAGCCACATGGTCGGCACCTTCAACGGGGTCTTGGTCATCTGCGCGTCCAGCGCCTGTTCCTGCCAGAACGCATCGTAGGCCGGGTGTTCGATCAGCTTGTGCCACCACGGCAGCTGGTCCAGCCCGTTGGCACGGGCGTAGTCGCCGGCCGAGCCGGCGCGCAGGAAAGTCGTGTAATCGTCGTAGCCCACGCTGGGAATGGCCGGCCCCTTGCCGCGCTTGGCCAGCTGCCCGGTGAAGTAGCCGAAGTTGACCTGGCGGAACGCCCCGTAGTTGAGCCAGTCGTCGCCCATCCAGCCATCGATCATCGGGCTCTGCGGGGCGGCCACCTTCAACGCCGGGTGCGGGTTGGTCAGCGCCATCACCACGGTGAAGCCTTCATACGAGGAGCCCAGCATGCCGACCTTGCCATTGCTTTCGGGCACGTGCTTGACCAGCCAATCGATGGTGTCCCACGCGTCGGTGGCGTGGTCGACCTTGCTGCCGTTGAGCGGGCCTCGCAGCGGCCGGGTCATCACGTAATCGCCTTCGGAACCGTACTTGCCGCGGATATCCTGGAATACCCGGATATACCCGCCATCGACGAACACTTCATCGCCCTGCGGCAGGATGTCGCGCATGTTCGGCGAGTCGATCCGCTTGGCCCGGTTGGCCGCGTCGTACGGCGTGCGGGTCAGCAGGATCGGGGCGTTCTTCGCGCCCTTGGGCACCACGATCACCGTGTACAGTTTTGTACCGTCGCGCATCGGCACCATCACCACGCGCTTGTCGTAGTTGTCGCCGGCAGTGGGCGTTACAAAGCCCTTGGCGGGGATGTCCGGGGTCATCGGCGCGGTCTGCGCCGCGACGCTGGCGGCAACCATGAGGCTCAACAACACGACAGGCACGACACGGACACGCATGGGCTCTCTCCCGGCAGGTGGCGGCAATCAACTTCCGCAGCCTACCCCTGCCCCGATCGGCCCGATAGGTGCCGATAGTTGGTCGGCACCGCCATCGGCCGCATTCAGCCGCCAACCGACGTTTCATGCAAAGCCTGCCAGCGCAGCGCACCGTCGCCGGCCACCAGTACCGCCAATGCTTCGCGCCGCGTGGCATTGCCCTGCGCGTCGGTCTGGTGTTCACGGTAACGCACCGCACACGCACCGCCCGGCAACGCAGTGCAGGCCAGGTCATCGACCTCGATGCGCAGGCCGCGGCGGCCGCCATGCGTCGCCGCGAAGAAGCCGGCCACGGTGGCCTTGTCCATCCGCACCCCGGTGATGCCGACCATGCTGAAGTCATCGTCGAAGCGCGCCAGCAGCGCGTCCAGCGCGGTGGCCGGCACGCGGGCGTTGAACCAGTCTTCGATCAGCACGTGCAGCACGCGCACTTCTTCATGGGCGGCCTGCTCGAAAGCAGTGGCGGAAGATTCTTTCGTTTCGATCATGGGGAGGTCACTCGCAGGGAAAGGGACGCGGCCGGCAGCCGCCACAGCAGCAGCAACGGCAGCAGGGTCATGCCGCTGGCCAGCAGCAGCGTGAGGGTGAAGGCGCGTTCGGGCAGCGTGGCCGACAGCGCGCCCAGCACGCAGGCCAGCACCGCGGCGGCCAGGCAGAAACTGAGCTGACGGTTGAGGTTCCACAGCGCGCTGCCGGGCATCAGGTCCGCGCCATGCAGGCCCTGGAAGGCCAGCGTCTGTGCGCTGCTGCTGCACAGGCTGCCGCCCAGTCCCATCAGCGCGAAGGCGAGCACCGGCAACATCGGCTGACCTGCCTGCACGCCCGGCAGCAGCGCAATGCCCAACGCCTGGCACAGCATGCCGGCACTGAGCAGCCGCCGCGGCCCAAGCCGGGGCAGCCAGTGCCGGGTGGTGGCGATGGCGCACCCCGAGGCGATTGCCCATGGCAGCATGAAGCCGCCAATCGCAGCCGGCCGGTAGCCCTGCCGGCTCAGCAGCAGCGTGGCCACCAGTTGGGTGC
Organism: Stenotrophomonas sp. KH_029; assembly: GCF_057839765.1. Classification (NCBI taxonomy): domain Bacteria; kingdom Pseudomonadati; phylum Pseudomonadota; class Gammaproteobacteria; order Lysobacterales; family Lysobacteraceae; genus Stenotrophomonas; species Stenotrophomonas sp. KH_029. The sequence continues at coordinate 2,414,298 of NZ_CM174498.1, forward strand.
CGATAAAGGTGCCGGGCACCAGCAGGTACACCAGCATGGCCACGCGCAGCGACGGATACCGCAGCAGCGACCATTGCAGCACCGGGTGCAGCGTGCGCGCCGCACTGCGCGCATAGGCGAGCAGGATCAACGCGGCGGCGGCCAGCGCCGCGACCCCCTGCATGCGCTGGGCGGCGTCGGCGACCAGGCTCAGGCCGACCAGCAGCAGGCTCAGGCCGAGCGAACCCAGCAGCAGGCCACGCCGATCCAGCGGTGCGCTGGCCACGGCAGCACCGCGCGGCACCCACAGCGCCGCCAGCAGCAGCGCCAGCAGTGCCAGCGGCACGCTCACCAGCAGCACCAGTCGCCACGAGCCCCAGTCCACCAGCATGCCGCCCAAGGTCGGCGACAACGCCGGCACCAGCAACGCCACCGCCATGATCCGCGCGGTCAGCCGGCCACGCTCGGCCGGTGGGCAGTGCCGGTAGGCCATCGCCTGACCGACCGGGATCAGCAGGCCGCCGCCCAACCCCTGCAGCAACCGCCAGCCGATCAATGCCTCGATGCGCGGCGCGCTGCCGGCCAGGATCGCACCCAGCGCGAATACCGCCAGCGACAGGCACAGCAGCCGGCGCTCGCCCAGCCGCGCGGCCAGCCAGGGGGCCAGTGGAATCACCACGGTCAGGCCGAGCATGTAGGCATTGCCGATCCACGCCAGCTGGGTCACCGAGGCGTGCAGGTCGGCGGCCAGGGCCGGATAGGCCACGGTGCCGATGAACATGTTGACCAGGTCCAGCGAGAACCCCAGCAGGTACAGCCATTCCATTTTGCGTCGATAGGTCATGCGCGGCTCCGGGGGCGAGGCGGCAGCATGCGCGTTGGAAGACCCTGGATAAACCGAACATCCCATGCAAGACTGTCAAACCATTTTTGACAACGCGGCGGCATGCCATGGTCAGCCTGGACCGTTTCCAGACCTTCAAGGCGGTGGTCGACGCCGGCAGCCTCACCGCCGCCGCATCGCTGCTGGGCCAGAGCAAGGCAGTAGTCAGCTTCAACCTGAAACGGCTGGAACAGGAACTGGGCGTGACCCTGTTGGTGCGCAATACCCGCAGCCTGGCCCTGACCGAAGCCGGCGAACGCTTCCACCAGCATTGCGTGGCGATGCTGGCCACCGCCGAACAGGCCATCGAAGAGGCGCGCAGCGAACAGCGGCAACTGCGCGGCACGCTGCGCCTGACCAGCACGCCCGAATATGCGGCCGCCAGGCTGGTGCCGCTGCTGGAAGGCTTCCGTGCGCTGCACCCGCAGCTGCGCCTGCACCTGTCCACCTCGCCTGCGCATGCCGATCTGATTCCCGAACGTTTCGATCTGGCGATCCGGCTGGGCCGCATGGCCGATTCACGGCTGCGCGCCACCCTGCTCGACGAGCATGCGCTGTGCGCGGTGGCCGCGCCGTCGTTGTTGTCCAGCTTGCCAAATGACGCCGCGCGCGATGACCCGCACTGGGTGCGCACGCTGCCACGGTTGGGCTACCCGCGCCTGGCGGACCTGCCGGTGATCGCCCCCGATGGCAGCGACCAGGTATTTGCCAGCAATCCCGCCGATGCGGTGGCCACCGTCGACAATGCCTCCACGCTGCGCGCGTTCGCACTGGCCGGGGCCGGTGCGGCAGTATTGCCGCAATGGTTGATCGATGCCGACCTGGATGCAGGCCGGCTGCTGCCGATCCTGCGCGGGCACCGCTTCCCGCGCCAGGGCGTGTATGCGGTGTTTCCCAACACCGCACATCCCTCGCGCCGGGTGCAGCTGCTGCTGGCGCACCTGCGCCAGCATCTGCCCGGTTGAGCACGGCAGGCACGACCAACGGTCGTGCCCTACCGGGATGACGCTGTTTCGCACGGGTGGCCGCCCTGGCGGCCACCGCACCGGCAGGTACCGACCGTGGGTCGGTACCTGGCGTTGATCAACGCACTACTTCATCACCGAGCACGAACGCGATGGTTTCCACCGGCTCGTTGGCCGAACGCGACAGCTGCAGTTCGTAGCGGCCCTCGGCGATCTTCCACTGCTTGTCGGCGGTGTCGAAGCTGGCCAGCGTCTTCGGCTCGGCCTCGATGCGGATCCGGCGCGATTCGCCCGGCTGCAGCGTGACCTTCTGGAACCCGATCAGGCGGATCGGGGTGGCGCTGCCTTCGGGCATCTTCAGGTACAGCTGGGCCACGTCCGCACCGGCCACCTTGCCGGTGTTGCGGATGTCCACGGTGGCGACCAGGCGCTGGCCCATCGCGGTGGCGCTCAGGTTTTCATAACTGAACTGCGTATAGGACAGGCCATGGCCGAACGCGAACTGCGGGGTCAGGCCCTTGGCGGCGAACCACTTGTAGCCGACGTTGGCGCCTTCGATGGTGTAGTCGATGGTGTCATCGGGCTTGTGCTTGGGGTTGAAGCCCAGGCCGTTCACTTCCGGGCGCGGCAGCTGGCTGGCATCCACCGGCCAGGTCACCGGCAGGCGGCCGGACGGATTGACCTTGCCGGTCAGCAGCGCGGCAATGCCTTCGCCGCCGCGGATGCCCGGGTACCACGCCTGCAGCACCGCCGGCACCTGCTGCAACCAGGGCAGCTCGACCGGGCCGTTGGTTTCCAGCACGACCACGGTCTTCGGGTTGGCCTTGGCCACCCCGGCGATCAGCGCGTCCTGGTTGTCAGGCAGCTTCATGTGCGGCAGGTCGACCGATTCGGCCGACCACTGCGTGGCAAACACGATCGCCACGTCGGCCGCGGCGGCAGCGCGCGCGGCGGCGGCCACGTTGCGGCCATCCACGTACTCGATGCTGGCGTCGGGGCGCTCGGCGCGCAGGGCCTCCAGCGGCGAGGACGGGTGGAAGATCACCGGGCCCGGCCAGGTGGTCGGCAGCACGCCCGGCACCGCGTTGGTGCCCTTGGCGGTCCAGCCCACCATCGACGAACCACCGCCGCCGATCACGCCCTTGTCGGCGTGGCCACCGATGATGACGATGCGCTTGACCTCCGGGCCCAGCGGCAACAGATTGCCGGCGTTGCGCAGCAGCACGCTGCCCTCTTCCACGGTGCGCTGGGCGGCGGCGAAGCCGGCCGCATCATCGATCGGCTGGTGCTGCGGCGGCACATCGAAATTGCCGTTGGCGAACATCGCCCGCAGGATGCGCACGACCATGTCGTCCAGGCGCGAACGCGGCACCACGCCACCGGCCACGGCCAGGCGCAGCGGCTGGTCGAAGTACACCGCCTTGTCGAACACTTCACCGGCCGACTGCTGGTCCAGGCCGGCCAGCGCCGCCTTGGAGCCGCTGTGCACGCCACCCCAGTCGGACATCACGAAACCGGGGAACTTCCATTCCTGCTTGAGCACCTGGTTCATCAGGTAATCGTGTTCGCAGCCGTAGGTGCCGTTGATGCGGTTGTAGGAGCACATCACCGAACCGGGCTTGCCGATGTCCAGGGCGATCTCGAAGGCCAGCAGGTCCGATTCGCGCATCGCCTGCTCGCCGATTTCGGCGCTGTGGAAGTTGCGCGAGGTTTCCATGTCGTTGAGCGCGAAGTGCTTCATGGTCGAGACCACGTGCTGGCTCTGTACGCCACGGATCGACTCGCCGACCAGGCGGCCGGCCAGCAGCGGGTCTTCGCCGGCATATTCGAAGTTGCGGCCATTGCGCGGGTCGCGCTGCAGGTTGACGCTGCCGGCCAGCAGGATGTTGAACCGCTGCTGCCAGGCCTCGCGGCCCATGGTGGCGCCACCGGCAAAGGCCACTTCGGGGTTCCAGCTCGATGCGGTGGACGGGCCCGACGGCATCGCGGTGGCATGGTCGCCCTTGCGGATGCCGCCGGGGTTGGTCACGCCCACGCCGGCGTCGGCCGACTGCTGCGAGGGAATGCCCAGCCGCGCCACGCCGGGCACGAAACCGGCCGAGCCGACCGCGCCTTCCGGCAGCGGGCCGCCGTCCTTGCCCAGCCCGAAGTAGCTGTGCAGCATCTGGAACTTCTCATCGTCGGTCATCTTCGCCACGATCAGCCTGGCGCGTGCATCGGCGTTGAGTGTGGTGTCCATCCACGGCGTATCGCCGCCGGCCGGGGCAGCGTAGCCCAGGGTCAGCAGCTTGCCGGCGATGGCCGGGCTGTCGGCATCGATGTGCAGCGTGACCGGCGTGCTGGTTGCAGACTGGAAGCCGTTGGAACGGGCCACGTCACCCTTGGCGTCGAAACCGGCCACAGCCGCATCGTTCGCGCCCAGCAGCACCGCCGGCGCGCCCACGCGCGAGGCCTCGATGAGCTGCTTGAAGCGCGCGCCATCGGCAGCAGCGGTATGCGTGTACAGCGCCACCACGTGGCGGCCGTCATTCAGGCGCAGGTAGTTCATACCCGGCGCTTCGATGCCCGACTCGGCTTCCACCGGCAGGCGCGAGATCACGATGCTGCCACGGCGCTCGGCCGAGGCCGGGTCGGCGCTGACGAAGCGGTAGGTGTAGCCCAGCTGGTCGGCCAGGGCTTCCAGCGGATCCGGCACGCGACTGGTGCCGCTGGTGTCGGCTTCACGATGCACGTTACCGATGGTCAGCGCGTCCACGTTCATGGCCTGCAACTGGTCGGCGACCTGCTGGATGTCCAGGTGGTTGGGCGCCTGTTCCAGGCTGAGCACGGTGAAGGCATCGCCGCCCTGGGTCGCCTTGGGCGCAGCGGCCCAGGCCGAAGCAGCGAGCGAAAGGGTGATGGCGGCGGTCAGGGCCAGTGGCTTTGTAATCGTTTTCATAAGCGGGCGAAACACCTTTGCTTGCGCAAAAAATCCAGGGAGTCGTGCCGCAGGAAGGGTGCAGCGCCAAGATGGCGGATGCCGGCGCCTTGCAGGCCGGTATCAGGGACTACCCGGGCAACGCGGCTACGACCAGGCCCCTCCGCCTGTCGATACAGCCACCCTGCCCGGCGGGCACCGCGGACGGCGCCCATCCGGTCAAGAGTCGTCGACCCTGTTCATGCCTGTCAACACCGTGTTCATATTCGCCGGCGTATGGGGCGGCCACCGCTCAGCATCCGCCTGGCCTGACCACGTGGGTTGCCGACGCTTCCAGCACCTGCCCATCGACATTGCGCGGCAGCAGCGGCGCCAGCGGACGGCCATCGGCCAGGGCCAGCAGCTGCGAACGCGGTTCACCTTCGGCGAACAGAAACCCCTCGCCCCATTGGCGCAGCGCCACGACCAGCGCGAACAGGGCCTGGCCCTGCGCGGTCAGCACATAGTCGTGGTAACGGCTGCCGTCGGCGGCCGGCTGCTGCACCAGCACACCGGCCGCCTGCAGGGCGTGCAGGCGCTGGCTGAGCATGCTGCGCGACATGCCCAGGCTTCGCTGGAAATCGCCGAAACGGCGTATCCCGTCGAACGCATCGCGCACCAGCAGCAGCGACCAGCGGTCGCCGACCACCTCCAGCGCGCGCGCCACCGGGCAGGTCAGGTTGGGATCGTCGTGCATGGCCGCCCTCCGAAAGTGGTTTCATTTTAGAACCAAATAACCCAGAATCAACTGGTTCTATTTTGAGACTACCCATGTCAACCGCTGCGTCGCTGCCCCGCACCGCCACCCCGTTGCTGCTGCTGTTCGCCTGCGCCGCCGGGCTCAGCGTGGCCAATGTCTACTACGCACAGCCGCTGCTGGATGCGCTGGCCGCCGACCTGCGCATCGGCACTGCCCGGATCGGCGTGGTGATCGCCGCCACCCAGCTTGGCTCGGTGGCCGCGCTGCTGTGGCTGGTGCCGCTGGGCGACCGGGTCGAGCGCCGCCGGCTGATGGCCGTGCAGAACCTCGCCCTGGTGCTGGCCCTGCTCGGGGTGGCCCTGGCCGGCAATGCCCTGGCGCTGCTGCTGGGCATGCTGGCGGTGGGCCTGCTCGGCACCGCGATGACCCAGGGCCTGATCGCCTATGCCGCCGCGGCCGCCGCACCGCACGAACGCGGCCGCGTGGTCGGTGCCGCCCAGGCCGGGGTAGTGGTCGGCCTGCTGCTGGCCCGGGTGGTGGCCGGCGGCGTGGCCGACCTCGGCGGCTGGCGCGCGGTCTACCTGCTGTCGGCGGGCCTGATGCTGATCAGCGGCGCGCTGCTATGGCTGCGCCTGCCACGGCTGGAGGTGGCCGCAGCAAGGCCGCCGGTGGGCTTGACCACGCTGCTGCGCCAGCAACCGGTGCTGCGCCGGCGCGGCGTTCTGGGGCTGCTGCTGTTCACCGCGTTCGGCCTGTTCTGGAGCAGCATGGCGTTGCCGTTGAGCGCCCCTCCGTATGCGCTCAGCCACACCGCGATCGGCGCATTCGCGCTGGTCGGCCTGCTGGGTGCACTGGCCGCCGCGCGCAGCGGGCACTGGAGCGACCGCGGCCATGCCGAGCGCGTTTCCTGCGCCGCATTGCTGCTGTTGCTGCTGAGCTGGGCACCGCTGGCCGCGCTGCCACTGCACCTGGGCTGGCTGGTACTGGGCGTGCTGTTGCTGGACCTGGCCGTGCAGGCCCTGCACGTCACCAACCAGAGCCTGATCTTGGCCGCCGCGCCACACGCACAGGCGCAGGTGATCGCCGCCTACATGCTGTTCTATGCCGCCGGCAGCGGGCTGGGCGCACTGGCCGGCCCGGCGCTGTATGCCGCCTGGGGCTGGAACGGCGTCTGCACGGCCGGGGCCCTGGTCTCGTTGCTGGCGCTGGTGGTGTGGAGCCGCGTGCGCCGGCCGGAATGACCCGGCAACACCCGCCCGTCCTGGTGTGATTGTCAGCGCAGTCATGCAACTTCAGTTCAACGGCGTCGCTGGCCCTGCGTCCGGCTCGGCGGTGGCGGGGTTGGCGCGGGTGGGTTGGCGGGACACGCCCCGACCGTTGGTAGGCTGCCGTCGTTGCTGTTGCTGTTGCTGTTGCTGTTGCTGTTGCTGTTGCTGTTGCTGTTGCTGTTGCCCGTGATCTTGATCTACCACCCCTTGGAGCGAGCCGAGCATCGCAGCGGCATCGGGGGCGAAGAGGCGCGGTCGAAGCATGAAGCATGCTACGAGGTAATGCGGTGGGACATGGGCGCGTGGCGACGCGCTCTAACAACCGGCGCCCGCTGGTCTAGAGGCGCGAGCGCAGCGAGTTCCGCGCCGTCCCCCGATGACGCGAGAAGCGCAGGGAACCGGCGGGCAAAGCCCGACGGATCGCGGATGGGGCGTGCTTTCTTTGGGTTACGTTTCTTTGCACGAGCAAAGAAAGGTAACTCGCGCCCCGAAGGGGCACGAAAGCTGTTGGCGTTGGACTTCTCCGCGAAGCGGCAACAACAGCAACGACATCCGGCCAGCGGCCGGCACGACCTGCGTCCCAGCAGTGCCCACGGCCTATCCGGCCAGACCCGCAGGACCACTAACGCATCAGCGCGATACCGCACCGTGGGCTACCCTGTGCCCGTCTGGCAAGGGATGTACCGTGGACCGCTTCAACCCGCACTGGGCCGGCAGCTTGCTGCTTGGCCGTCATTTCGCCTTGCTGCAGGGCCATGCCGGCACCACCGGCGCGCATGCGCACTATGCGCACCAGCTGCTGCTGGCCAGCGACGGCCAATGGCTGATCCAGGGCGAACACAGCCGCCAGCGTGGCCAGCGCCTGCTGCTGCCCTCGTTCCAGTCGCATGCAGTGCTGGCTGTTCCCGCGCAGGGCTGCACGCTGTGGCTGGAACCCAGCCATGTCGACCTGTCGCAGGTGCAGGCGCAGCTGGCGACGCTGCCGTGCGACCCGCCTGCGTTGCTGCCGCGCCTGCTGCCGCTGATCGCCACCGCACCGCGCGATCCGCGCCTGCAGGCGGCCTTGGCCGAACTGGACGCGCGGCTGCCCGACCGCGTGCCGGTGGCCGCCATCGCCAACGCCGCGCACCTGTCCGAGAGCCAGTTGCACCGTCGTTTCCAGCAGGACCTGGCGGTGTCGCTGCGTGGCCTGGTGCTGTGGCGCCGGCTGCGCGAGGCGCTGGTGCAGGTGATCGACGGCCACACCCTGACCACCAGCGCGCATGCCGCCGGCTTCGCCGACCTGGCACATTTCTCGCGCAGCCTGCGGCGCATGTTCGGCGTGCACGCGCGGCACCTGGCGGGGCTACAGCTGCACCATTACCGCGATGACGGCGCCAATCCCGGCGGCGGCAGCGGCGGCGGGTCATGCGGCAGCGCCTGGAACGGCGCACGCAGCTGACCCAGGTAGTCCTGCGGATACTCCGGCTGGCTGCCGATGCCCAGGTCGTCCACCCGCATGCGGTAGGGGGCATCGAATGCCGTGCCGAGCAGATGGTCCCAGACGGTCAGGAACAAGCCGAAATTGACGTCGCCGGCGCTGCCGTAGCGCATGTGGTGGAAGCGGTGCAGCGGCGCCCATGCCATCACCTTGCCCAGCCAGCCCGGGCGCATGTCCACGTTGGAATGCTGCAGCAGCAACTGGATCGCGATCGCGAACGCCAGCACCGCCGCCACCGGATAGGGCATGCCCAGCAGCAGCAACGGCAACACACCGCCCAGTGCCTCGGCGGTCTGGTGCAGCGGGTGCTTCATCAGCCCATTGAAGCCGTACATGCGGGTCACGCTGTGGTGCACCGCATGCAGCCGCCACAGCCAGGCCCAGCGATGGCTGGCGTAATGGACCAGGGTGATGCCCAGGTCGGCGGCGATGATCGCCAGCAGCAGTTGCCAGCCAAACCCCCACTGCTGCGGCCACAGCTGCCATGGCATCCACGCCGCTACCAGCGGGATCACCCCGATCGCCAGCAGGTTCAGCCCTTCATTGACCAGCGCATGCATGCCATCGCGACCGGCATCGCCCCGGTTCTGGTTGAACGCCGGGTCGTACGGCCACCACCGCTCGGCCATGAAAGACACCGCGATGGCGGCGGCCAACAAGGGCAGCAGCCATCCCGCCGCGCCCTGCCGATAGCCCACCCACCACGCCGCCAGTCCCACGAACCCCAGCAGGAACCCCGGCGCATATACCCTCAACCACCCTTGTTTCATCGGTTTGCTCCCTGGAAGAGCGGCCATCCTCGTAGGAGGGACGGGTGGCAGGCTTGAACAAACCGCGCATGAAGCATTCATCTGTCCGGCGACGTTCACGACACCCTCGCCAAGGTCGTTAGCATTTTTACTAATTGCAGGTAGGATTGTCGCTCCCGGCCCTTGACGCCCGTGCTGCCCACGCCTCCTGCCATGCCCTTGTCCCGCGCCCGTTCCCGCCTGTTCCCGTCTTGCCGGGGGCTGCGCTGATGGGCGCGGTGCTGGCCCTGGACCAGTTGCTGGAAACCCGCAGGGTCTGGCGCGGGCAACCGCGCAGCGCGCCGCCCGAGGCAGCCCCGCACCCTACCGGCCACCCGGCCCTGGACGCGCGCCTGCCCGGCGGCGGCTGGCCGCCGTCGGCGCTGTCGGAGGTGCTGCTGGCCGCGCCCGGCCAGGGTGAGCTGGCGCTGGTCTGGCCGGCACTGGCACGGCTGAGCCAACAGCAGCAGACCGTGGTGCTGGTGGCCCCGCCCTACCTGCCGCATGCCCCGGCCTGGGCCCGCGCCGGGCTGGCGCTGGGCCAGGTGCAGGTGGTCCAGGCCACCCCACGCGATGCGCTGTGGGCAGCCGAACAATGCCTGCGCTCGGCCGCCTGCGCGGCGGTGCTGTGCTGGCCGCAACAGGCCGACGACCGCGCCCTGCGCCGGCTGCAGGTGGCCGCCGAAACCGGCCAGTGCCTGGGCTTTGCCTTCCGCGACGCGCGCCAGGCCCGCAACCCCTCCCCCGCACCGCTGCGCCTGCACCTGCAGGACGGCCAGGTGCGCGTGCTCAAGTGCCGCGGCGGGCTGGCCCCGGCGCAGGCCCTGCCGCTGGCCCGGGCGCATTGAGCGGCCATGTACTGGGCCTGCCTGTTGCTGCCACAACTGGCCCTGGACGCCGCACTGCGCCAGCAGCCCGACCCGGACGCGCCGCTGGTGCTGGTCAGCGGGCCGGCGCAGCGCCGCGTGCTGCATGCGGTCAGCCCGGCCGCGCGACGGCTCGGCCTGCGCCGCGGCATGCTGCTGTCGGCCGCACAGGTGCTCACCGGCACCCTGCTCACGGCCGAGCATGACCCGCGCGCCGAGCAGGCCACCCGGCAGTTTTTGGCCAGTTGGCTGTACAGCATCAGCTCGCAGGTCAGCCTGGCCTTTCCGCATGCGCTGGTGCTGGAGATCGGCGCCAGCCGCGCCCTGTTCGGCGATTGGCCGGCAATCGAAAAACGCCTGTGCGACGGCCTGCACGCGCTGGGCTTCCGTCACCGCCTGGTCGCCGCGCCCAATCCGCATGCGGCCTGGGCGTTGACCCGCGTGCATGCGCGGCTGGGGGTGGACGCCGACCAGTTGGAGGCCGCCCTGGCGCAACTGCCGATCGAACGCAGCGGCCTGCCGGACGAGGCGGTCACGGTGCTGGCGCGCTCGGGCCTGCGCACGCTGGGCGCGGCGTTCGGATTGCCGCGCGAGAGCCTGGCCCGGCGCTTCGCGCCGCAGGTACTGGCCCACCTGGACGCGCTGCGCGGCATCAGCACGCCGCCGCTGCGCTATTTCCAACCCCCGGACCGTTTCGATGCGCGCATCGAGTTCGAGTACGAGATCCAATCCACCCAGGCCCTGCTGTTCCCGCTGCGCCGTCTGACCGGCGACCTGGCCGCGTTCCTGTGCTCGCGCGATGGCGGCGTGCTGCGCTTTGACCTGTGGTTCGAACACGACCAGCACCCCGACACCCGCCTGTGCATCGGCCTGCTCGCCCCCGAGCGCGATGCGGCGATGCTGTTCGAGCTGGCCCGCAACCGCATCGACCACCTGCAGCTGCCGGCCGGCAGCCGTGGCCTGCGCCTGCAGGCCGACCACCTGCCCCCGTTCGTGCCGGCCGCACGCGACCTGTTCGACCCGCGCCCGCAACAGGCATTGCCATGGGAACAGGTGCGCGAACGGCTGCGCGCGCGGCTCGGCGATGACGCCGTACAGGGCCTGGGGCTGCGCGCCGAACACCGCCCCGAGCGCGCCAGCGGCGATGCCCGCAGCGCCGCCAAGGGCGCCCCGCCGCCCTTGCCGCTGCGCCCGGGCTGGCTGCTGCCGCAGCCGCAGGCGCTGCACGATCCCTACCTGCGCATCGTCTCGGGGCCGGAACGGATCGAATCGGGCTGGTGGGATGAAGGCGATATCCGCCGCGACTACTACGTGGTGGAAACCGCGCACGGCCAGCGCGGCTGGGCCTACACCGCCGCCGATGCGCGCGGCGGGCCGTTCATGCTGCACGGCTGGTTCGCATGAGCACGCCCCTGCCCGGCTACGCCGAACTGCATTGCCTGTCGGCCTTCAGCTTCCAGCGCGGCGCCTCCACCGCCGAGGAACTGTTCGCGCGCGCCAAAGGCCAGGGTTATACCGCGCTGGCGATCACCGACGAATGTTCGCTGGCCGGCATCGTGCGCGCCTGGCAGGCCGCCCGGAAGCACGAGCTGGCGCTGATCACCGGTGCCGAATTCCAGCTGGAGGACGGCCCCAAACTGGTGCTGCTGTGCACCGACCTGGCCGCCTACGCCGGCTTGTGCCAGCTGATCACCACCTGCCGCCGGCGCGCGCCCAAGGGTCAATACCGCTGCCTGCGCGAGGATTTCGACGCGCTGCCCGACAGCCTGCTGTGCCTGTGGCTGGACCGCGCGCCCAGCCCGGACGATGCCGCCTGGCTGCAGGCGCGCTTTGCCCAGCGGCTGTGGCTGGCGGTGGAACTGCACCGCCAGGCCGACGATGCGCAGCGGCTGGCCATGCTGCAGCGCTTCGGCCACGACCACGGCATTGCGCTGGTGGCCAGCGGTGATGTGCACATGCACCTGCGCCGCCGCCGCGCCCTGCAGGACACCCTCACCGCGATCGGCCACCACTGCACCCTCGCCGAGGCCGGCTGGCGGCTTTTCCCCAATGGCGAACGCCACCTGCGCACCCGCCAGGCCCTGGCCGCGCTGTACCCGCCCGAGCTGCTGGCCGAAACCCTGCGCATCGCCGCACGCTGCCACTTCGACCTCAAGCAACTGCAATACACCTACCCGCGCGAACTGGTTCCGGCCGGGCACGACCCGGCCAGCTGGCTGCGCACGCTGGTAGAAGAAGGCATGCAATGGCGCTGGCCAAGCGGCGAGACCGCCAGGCAGCGTACCCAGATCGAACACGAACTGCAGCTGATCCACCACAAACGGTACGAGTCCTACTTCCTCACCGTGCACGACATCGTGCATTTCGCGCGCAGCCAGCAGATCCTGTGCCAGGGCCGCGGCTCGGCGGCCAATTCCTCGGTGTGCTACGTGCTGGGCGTGACCGAGATCGACCCCAGCGACATGGAACTGCTGTTCGAACGTTTCATCTCCGCCGAGCGCGACGAGCCACCGGACATCGACATCGATTTCGAGCACGAGCGCCGCGAGGAAGTGCTGCAGTACGTGTTCAACCGCTATGGCCGCGAGCGTGCGGCATTGACCGCCGTGGCGATCAGCTACCGTGGCCGCAGCGCGGTGCGCGATGTGGCGCGCGTGCTCGGCCTGCCGCCGGACCAGGTCAACGAACTGGCCGCCTGCCTGGAACGCTGGAGCAACCACGAACCGCTGCCGGAGGCGCTGCGCGAGCGCGGCTTCGACCCGGACACGCCGCTGATGCGGCGGGTGGTGGCCCTGACCGGCGAACTGGTCGACTTCCCGCGGCATCTTTCCCAGCACCCGGGCGGTTTCGTGATTTCCGAACATCCCCTGTCCACAATGGTGCCGGTGGAAAACGCGGCCATGGCCGGCCGCACCGTGATCCAGTGGGACAAGGACGACCTGGATGCCACCGGGCTGATGAAGGTCGACTGCCTGGCGTTGGGCATGCTCACCGCGGTGCGCAAATGCTTTGCGATGCTGGAGGCCCATGGCGAACCGGCGATGAGCATGGCGAAGATTCCGCCAGGTGATGACCCCACCTACGACATGATCTGCCGCGCCGACACCCTGGGCGTGTTCCAGATCGAATCGCGCGCGCAGATGGCGATGCTGCCGCGCATGCAGCCGCGCTGTTTCTATGACCTGGTGATCGAAGTGGCGATCGTGCGCCCCGGCCCGATCCAGGGCGACATGGTGCACCCGTATCTGAACCGGCGGAAGAAAATCAAGGAAGAAGGCATCGAAGAGATCGACTACCCGCCCGCGCTGGAGAAAGTGTTCAAGCGCACCCTGGGCGTGCCGTTGTTCCAGGAACAGGTGATGCAGCTGGCGGTGGCCGCCGCCGGTTTCACCGCCGGCCAGGCCGATGCACTGCGCCGCTCGATGGCCGCCTGGAAGCGCCATGGCGGGCTGGAGCCGCATCGCGACCGGCTGCTGGCCGGCATGGCCCAGCACGGCCACAGCCGCGAGTATGGCGAACGCCTGTTCGAACAGATCAAGGGCTTCGGCAGCTACGGCTTCCCGGAAAGCCACGCCGCCAGCTTCGCGCTGATCACCTATGTCAGCTGCTGGCTCAAATGCCACCACCCCGCGGCGTTCGCCGCCAGCCTGGTCAACAGCCAGCCGCTGGGCTTCTACAGCCCCGACCAGATTCTGCAGGACGCGCGCCGCCACGGCGTGCCGGTATTGCCGGTGGACGTGCGCCACAGCGACTGGGACTGCACGCTGCTGCCCCCGCAGGCAGCGGGCCAGCCGTTCGGCATCCGGCTGGGGCTGCGCCTGATCGACGGCTTCAACGAAGCGGTAGCGAAAGCGCTGGTGCAGGCGCGCGCCTGCCTGCCGTTCGACAGCGTGGCCGATCTCAGCCAGCGCGCGCGGCTGGACCGCCGCCATCAGGGCCTGCTCGCCGATGCAGGCGCCCTGAAGGGCCTGAGCGGGCACCGCCACCGCGCGCGCTGGGAGGTATCGGGGGTGGAAAAGCCGTTGCCGTTGTTCAACGCAGCCCGCGCCACCGTCGAAGCCAGCGTGGCCTTGCCGCCGCCCACGGCATTTGAGGACATGCAGGCCGACTACAACAGCACCGGCACCACCCTGGGCCGGCACATGGTGGCCTTCATCCGCGCCCAGCTGCGCCAGCGCCGCTGCCAGCGTTCGGACGAACTGGCCGCGCTGCCGCACGGGCGCAGCGTGCGCTTTGCCGGGCTGGTGCGCATGCGCCAGCGCCCGCAGACCGCCAGCGGGGTCACCTTTCTTACCCTGGAAGACGAATGCGGCATGGTCAACGCCGTGGTCTGGCGCAAGATCGCCGACCGCCAGCACCGCGTACTGGTGGAAGCGCAGCTGATGCAGATCGACGGCCGCCTGGAACGGGTGGAGGGCATACAGCACCTGATCGTGCGGCAGATGCACAACATCGATGCGCTGATCGAGGGCGTGCGCACGCACAGCCGCGATTTCCATTGAACCGCGCGCAGGTAAACGCATGACCCATGCCGGAGCTGTCTTTGTTCCGGGGCCATGCCACCAATGAATGTTGCACAGGCTATCGGCAGTCGATTGGGATGCGGCCCTACCAAGGCCCGTGGCGAGCGGGCGTTGCGCTCCGCTGTAGGGTCGGTTCCCAAACGACTGCCGATAACGCGCATCGGCGCGGCGAAGCCAAGGCCCGTGGCGAGCGGGCGTGGCGCTCCGCTGGTAGGGTCGGTTCCCAAACGACTGCCGGTAACGCACATCACTGCAGCGAACGCATGACCCGTGCCGGAGCTGCCTTTGTTCCGGGGTCATGCCACCAACGAACGTTGCGCAGGCCATCGGCAGTCGATCGGGATGCGACCCTACCAGGGCCCGTGGCGAGCGGGCGTTTCGCTCCGCTGGTAGGGTCGGTTCCCAAACGACTGCCGGTAACGCGCATCGGTGCGGCGAACGCATGACCCATGCCGAAGCTGCTTGTGACCCAATTCGCATTCGCAGCAAATACAGACTTTCCCGACTAGTGTCGCAATTGACACTTCCGGTATTGTCGCTGCCTTCCAAGGATCCGGAGCCACCATGTCGCGCGCCCTCACCCTCACTACCCTGGCCGTTTCCAGCCTTGCCTTGCTGGTGTCCGGCTGGACCGCGCTGCGCCTGCACCAGACCCAGGCCGAAGACCGGGTGATCACCGCCCGCGGCCTGGTGATCGAGGATGGCAACGGCCAGGCCCGGATGATCCTCGGCGCCCCGCTGCCCGACCCGCTCCGCCAGGGGGTCTCGCAGGGGCCGCGCCCGTCGCCGTTGTCGGGGATGATCCTGCTCGGCGCCGACGGCTCCGAACGTGGCAGCTACGGCACCGCCGATGTCGGCGATGAGGCCACCTTGACCCTGGACGATGCCAGCGGCACCACCGAAGTGTTCAAGGTCACCGCCAATCCCGACCGCGGCGCCACCCTGGTGATCAAGCACCAGAACAGCACCGGCGCCATGTTGACCTCCTGGCAGGGCAAGCCCGAACTGATCTTCCTGGGCGACAACGGCCAGTCCCATTACCTGCGGCCCAGCACGCCCAGTACGCCCAGCGCGCCCTGAACCGGCCACGGACGCCCCGCGTCCGGATGCCGCAGGTGCGGCGCAGGCCTATGCCACCATAAGCGCCCTGGTCGTCCCCCACCGGAACCGTGCATGCCCATCGCCCCTCCCGACTGGCCCCAGGCCGGCACCGTCGAGCAGATCCGCCACAACCTGGCCGTCGTCGGCCAGCGTATCGATCGTGCCTGCGCATTGGCCGGCCGCGACCGGTCCAGCGTGCGCCTGCTGCCGGTCAGCAAGACCGTCGATGAAGCACGCCTGCGCCTGGCCTGGCAGGCCGGCTGCCGCGAGCTGGGCGAAAACAAGGTGCAGGAAGCCCAGGCCAAGGCCGAAGCGATGGCCGACCTGCCGATCCGCTGGTCGGTGATCGGCCACCTGCAGACCAACAAGGCGCGTTATGTGGCGCGCTTTGCCAGCGAGTTCCAGGCGCTGGACAGCCTGCGCGTGGCACAGGCGCTGGACCAGCGCCTGGCCCTGGAGCAGCGCACGCTGGACGTGTTCGTGCAGGTCAACACCTCCGGCGAGGCCAGCAAGTACGGCCTGGATCCGATCGAGGTGGCCGATTTCATGCAGCAGCTGCCCGCCTTCCCCAACCTGCGCGTGCGCGGCCTGATGACCCTGGCGTTGTTCTCTTCCGATCCCGAACAGGTACGCCCGTGCTTCGTGCGCCTGCGCGAACTGCGCGACCGGCTGCGCCCCGCCCTGCCCGCCGGGATCGGCCTGGACGAGCTGTCGATGGGCATGTCCGGCGATTTCGAGATCGCCATCGAGGAAGGCGCCACCGTGGTGCGGGTGGGCCAGGCGATCTTTGGCGCGCGCAGTACCCCGGACAGCTTCTACTGGCCCACGCCCGCGCCGGCAGCGCAGCCCTAGCCCTGAGCACGCCGACCCGCTCGCCAACGCCGCCAGCGCCGCCAGCGCCGCCCCGGAACGATAGAATCCCTCGTGGCATCGGCCGCGGTCATCCGTTCCTGGCCGATGCATCCAACCACCACGCAGTACAGTCCCAGGGGAAATGATGAAGACAACCTTCTTTGCCATCGGCATGGCCATCGCGGTCAGCGCATGCGGGACCACCCCGATCAACACCAGCACGGCGCGCGCGACGCCGGCCGAGCGCATCTACGCACCGGAACTCATGCAGGCTGCCGATGACAAAGTGGAGTTGATCGTTGCGCGTGACGCCGGCGCCAAGGGCAGTGCCTGTCTAACCGCGGTGTACCTGGATGGGAAGAGGGTATCGACCATCGCCAGCGCGGAAAAGATCGTCTTCCATATCGCGCCCGGCAGGCACATCCTCGGCACCGGTCCCAATCCCGAAGGCAAGGCGCTGTGCCGTGTCGGCGCCGAAAGCATGCGACGGGAAACGGAGATCATCGCCGAGCTGGGCAAGCCACTGAAATATCGGCTGGCCTTCGGCGCCAGCGGCGAAATGGCGGTCATGCCCACCGCCTTCTGAGGCAGCGCAGGCGCTGCCGCGCCGTGCGCCTGCGTGAGCTGCGCGGCCGGCTGCGCCCCACCCTCTCCGCCGGGATCGGCCTGGACGAGCTGTCGATGGGCATGTCCGGCGATTTCGAGATCGCCATCGAGGAAGGCGCCACCGTGGTGCGGGTGGGCCAGGCGATCTTTGGCGCGCGCAGTACCCCGGACAGCTTCTACTGGCCCACACCTGCTGCGGAGCCGGTGCCATGAATGCGTCCCTGCAGCGTAGCGCTGTGACTTCCAGCCTGCCGCCTTCGCAGACGGCCACGCATTCGTCCCATTGCCGGCCGAACGCGGCTGGCGGCTGACCACCCGGCAAGCCGGCATCGATCCACGTCCGGCCCCGGTCAGCCTTCGGCCGCCTGCCCCAACCGCGCCATGTGCTGCGCATGCTCGCTGGCCTGCGCATGCAGCCACGCGCGGAAGGCCAGGAACCCCTGGTGGCTGGCCGAACGTGGCGGATACACCAGCCAGTGCGACCAGCGTGTCTTCAACCGCTGCGGCGACAATGCGATCAGCTGCCCGGAATCGAGCAGCAGCCGCGCCCGGGTCACCCGGCCCAGCGCCACGCCGATCCCATCCAGCGCGGCGCGGTGGTGCGATTCGGAATCGTTGAGCATGGCCACGTAGCGCGAGGGCGGGGTATCGCCGACCAGCGCGAACCAGCGTTGCCACTCGCCATCGGGATCGCCCAGCAGCGGCCACTGCGACAACGGGCGTGCGTCCACCCCGCCCATCTTCTGCACCAGTGCCGGGCTGGCCATCGGCATCAGCCACTCGTCGAACAGCGGCTCGGCATGCAGGCCGGTCCACTGCCCGGCGCCCACCCGCAACGCCGCATCGACCTGCAGCTGGCGCTCGAAATCGGTGAGCCGTTCACTGGATTCCAGGTTGATCTCGATCTGCGGATGCGCCGCCACGAAATGGCCCAGCCGTGGCACCAGCCAGTTGGAGGCCATCGACGGCAGCGCGCTCACCGTAAGCACCCGGTCGTGGCGTGCGGCGAACGGCTGGAACGCCTGCCCGATCGCGTCCAGGTGCGGCCCGACCTGATCGAGCAGGCGCTGGCCTTCCGGGGTGAGCTTCACCCCACGCGCCTGGCGCAGCAGCAGCGGATAGCCCAGGCGCTGTTCCAGCTGGCGCATCTGGTGGCTGAGCGCGCTGACCGTCAGGTTCGCCGCTTCGGCGGCGCGGGTCAGGTTGCCCAGGCGCGCGGCGGCTACGAAGTTCTGCAGGGCCAGCAGGGGCATCCGGGACATTGCGTCTTGAATCCTGTTCAAGGCTGGGTTGCGGAAATGTCGCTTTTCCGTCGTCCATGCTGCACCTATCGTCAACGCCACTCAAGTGGAGGCGGTGATATGAACATCTACAGCGGCTTATTGTTCCTGCACGGACACATCGCCGATACCGACCTGGCGCAGCGGCTGGGGGACGACGACGTGGATGGGACCGCACCGTCCCGGCAGGGTGGGAATCGGGGTGACGGTGTCGGCGGGGTGGCGTCATCCACGCATGGCGTGGATCTACGGGGCGACGGCTTCGGTGGGGTCGCGCCGTCCGCGTGTGGCGTGGATTCACGGCGATAGGGCTGCGGTGGGATCGTTTCATCCACGCATGGCGTGGATCTACGGGCGGTGGCTTCGGCGGGATCGCTTCATCCACGCATGGCGTGGATCTACGGGCGACGCCATCCACGCACGCCGGGGTAGATCCACGCCATGCGTGGATGTCCGTCCGAGCCGATAATCCCGGCCGCATCGCGCCTAGGGCGCCGCCTGCTTCTGCGACGGCAACAGGCGCGGCCGTTCGGCGTACCAGTCACGCGCACCGGCCAGGTGCCAGCGACGCTGCTCGCCGTCCAGTTCGATGCCCGCGCCCAGCAGGCCCCAGCGCAGGTACATGTCGCCGCGCCGTTGTGCATGGCCCAGGTCCAGCCGCGCGCGCAGCGAGAGCCGTGCGTTCTCCGCCTGCAGGTCGTCCAGTACCAGGTGTTGGCGGCGCCAGCGCAGCTGCCCGCTGGCCTGCACCTGCCCCGAATCGAGCAGACCCAGCACCCAGCGCGGGTACTCGCTGCGCTGGGCGAACAGGCCCAGCAGCGGGCCGGCGTCGCGCAGCTGCAGGTCCGCGCGCGCATCCACCTGGAACGGTGCGGCCGCATCGATATGCCCGCTGCGCACCGCCACCTCGCCCCACCAGCGGCCGTCGTCGGCCTGTTCGCCGGCATGGATGTTGCGCAGGCTCAAGGTGGTGCCGCCCAGGTCGAACTGGCGGCTGTCGAAGTCGGCACGGCGCACCCTGGCCTTGAGCCGGGCATCGCCACGCAGGGCCAGGCCGGCCACCTGCACGCGGGCGCCGCGCCCACGCAGGTCCGCACTGCCCTGGCCGACCCGGCCGGATGCATCCAGCGTTACGTCGCCGCTGAGCAGGCCGCTGCCGCCAAGCAGGCGCACGTTGTCGTTGGCCAGGTAGCGGTTGTAGGCGGCCAGGTCGGGCACCTGCGCATCGCTGAAGTTCAGCCGTGCGCGCACGCCATCGCGCAGCTGTTGCAGGCGCGCGTCGCCGTGCAGGGTCAGCGCCATCGCGCGGCCGTCGAACAGCAGCGCATCGGGCGCATCGGCCGGCGCGGCGCGGAAGCGCGGAATCTGCACCTGCAGTTGCACCTGCGGCGGTTCGCCATCGACGATGCGGCCCAGCGCATGCGCATCACCGTACATGCGCACGCCGGCTACCTCGGCTACCGCCGCCACCTGCGGAATCTCCAGCCTGCTGCCCGGCGCCAGCTGCCCATCGGCGATCTGCAGTTCGCCCTTGAGCAGGCCACCGCCATCGAGGTGGAACCACGGTTTGCGCACGAACAGGTCCGCTATCCAGTTCAAGGACTGGAACTGCCATGCGCCGCGCACCTGCCCGGTCAGCCGCGGCAGCAGCTCGGCCGGTGTACCGAATGGAATCTTCGTACCCGTCACGCGCAGGTCGGCATGCAGTTCACTGCCGGTTTCCGGGTCGCGCGGCAGGCGGGCCTGCACGCGCATGTCCTGCGCCACGTCCAGCTGCAGCGACAGCAGGCCGCGGTCGGGGGCGTGCACGCCGGCGTGCACCGGCACCCGCCACACCACCCGCCCGCCCGGTTGCAGCACGCCACGGTCCATCACCAGGTCGGCATTGAGCCGCGCGGTGGACGGCACGCTGCCCAGCTTGACGTGCGGGCCGGCGGTATCGATGGCGATGGCCTGGCTGCGCGCATCGATCTTCAGCTGCGCCCAGGTGATGTCGAACTTGCCCAGGCCCGGTGCTTGATCACGGTAGTGGCGCGGGAAATGGAAGCGCGCAGCCAGCTGCGCGTCATCGAGCAGCTTCATCCCGTCCAAGCTGACCGTGGCCTGCTCGAAGCCGGCGGTGGAATCGAACAGTTCCGACGGGCCGCCCTTCAACTGCTTGAGGAACCCGACCGTGCCGTGGCCCTGGCCGGCGACCAGCAGCCTGCCGAAGCGGCCACTGCGGATCGAGTCGCTGTGGATCGCATCGAAGCGCAGCGTCCAGCCACGATCGCCGCGTGGCGGCGGCGGGATCGCCTTGTCGACCCGCTCGATCTCCGCCTCCACCCCGCTGGCATCGATGCGCGGGATGCGCACTTCGCGGCGGAACAGCGCCACCAGGTCGATCCAGGCGCCGGCCCGGTCGGCGCGGAAGATGTACACGGTGTGGTTGGCCTGGCCGCGCATGCGCACGTTCCAAACGATCGCATGGCCGGGCAGCAGGGTCAGCCCCGGCCCGGTCTGCATGCTGAACTTTTCCGGCTTGCGGTTGGTCACCGCATCGAACAACGGCGTATTGAGGAACACGTTGCCGGCAAGCAGGTACAGCGCGTACAGCACCAGCAACGTGAGCAACGCCAGGCGCCACGGCCGGGGCCAGCGCCGGACGCGCTCGGGAATCAGGGGCATGAAGGTGTGCGACGAAGCCGAAGGACAATCCACTATCGGCAAGTAGCCCGCGCACCGGCGTGAAGGCCGGCAATGTTGTGCCAAACACATGCCCACCGAGGCACGCAAGGGCCCGGCCCAGGATGACGGTACGCGCGGTGGGCGCCAGGCTGCATGCGCTTGCCCCCTCGAAAGGCCGCCATGACGCAACGCTACGCCCCATTCCCCGCAATCGATCCTGCGTCCCCGCAGCCGGGCAGCGCGCCGATCAGTGGGCGTCCGCTGGAAGTTTCACGATCACCTTGATCTCCACATCGAAACCATACAGCCAGGTCACACCGATACCGGTCAGGGCCGGATACGGCGCATGCCCCCAGAACTCGGGCACCACCGCCCACACCCGTTCGAAAGTCCGCTCCGGGTCGACCAGAAACACCGTTACATCCACCACGTCGTCGAAGGTGCAGCCGGCCGCGCCCAGCACCGCGTTGAGGTTGGCGAACGCACGCCGTACCTGCGCCTCCAGCTCCGGTTCGGGTGAACCATCCTCGCGGCTGCCGACCTGTCCGGACACGAACAGGAAACCATTGGCGCGCACCGCCGGCGAGTAGCGGTTACGCTCGTACAGGGCCTGCCGGCCCGGCGGAAAGACCACGTCACGGATAGCCATCGTTTTCTCCAAGGGCGCAGCGCCCGTCACTGAAGCCCTCACGTTAGGCGCAGCGCGGCCTGCGATAAACGCCCCACAGTGGCCATCACTGTTTGTAGAATCCAAACAATTCCCGGTCGGAGCAGCGATGGACAGGTTCGACGCGATGCAGGCCTTTGCCAGAGTCGTGGAAACCGGCAGCTTCACCCAGGCCGCGCGCACCCTGCACATGAGCCGCACCACGGTCACCCAGCTGGTGCAGCAGCTGGAAGCGCGACTGCGGGTGCGCCTGCTCAACCGCACCACCCGCCGGGTCAACGTCACCGCCGACGGCGCGGCCTACTACGAACGCGTGCAACGCCTGCTGGCCGATCTGGATGACGCCGAAACCAGCCTTTCCAGCGCCGCTGCCGCGCCGCGCGGGCGGCTGCGGGTGGATGTGCCCGCGCCACTGGCCCGGCTGGTGCTGGTCCCCGCCCTGCCCGCTTTCGTGGCGCAGTATCCGGACATCCAGCTGGACCTTGGGGTCAGCGACCGCGATATCGACCTGATCGACGAGAACGTGGACTGCGTGATCCGCGGCGGCCAGATCACCGACCAGTCGCTGGTCGCCCGCCGCATCGGCGACCTGCAGGCCGGGCTCTTCGCCGCGCCGGCCTATCTTGATGCCATCGGCGTGCCGCGCCATCCGGCCGAACTGGAAGCCAGCCCGCACCACATCGTCGGCTACCTGCGGTCGCGCAACGGCAAGGTGGTGCCCTACACCATGCAGCGTGGCGCGGAACAGATCACCGTGAACGGGCGCCACCTGCTGGCGGTCGATGACGGCAACGCCTACCTGGCCGCCGGCGTCGCGGGGCTGGGCGTGCTATGGCTGCCCCACTACATGGCCGCGCCGCACTTGGCCAGCGGCGAACTGGTCCGCCTGTTCGCGGACTGGCGGATGCCGCCGATGCCCCTGCATGTCGCCTTTCCACCAAACCGCCACGTCAGCGCCAAGCTGCGGGTGTTCATCGATTGGGTGGCCGCGCTGATGGCGCAGGTAGCGCCGGTCGATGGACTTGCCGCCCGCTGACCGCTCCCCATTGCCACAGGAAACCTCATGCATCACTGCCTGCACATTGCGCTGCTCGCCCTGTCCGCCGTTGCCGTCCCGGCGCTGGCACAGACACCCGATGCGGATGCGGCGGCCACGCCGGATCCGTTCCTGACCGCCCTGCTGGACTGCCACTTTGGCTACGCCCAGCAGCACCATCGCAGCAGCGCCAGCGCCACCGAGATCGCTGTGGCGGCCGCCTCGCACTGTGAGCCAGCGCTGCAGGCCGCGGGCCTGGATACCTATCGCCGCGCACTCGCGGCGGGGCTGCCGGTGCAGAGCGCCGAGGAATCGCAACAGAAGATCCTGGCCGAACTGCGCGCGATGCTGCCAGGCTTCACCCTCGACAAGGTGATCGGGTTCCGCGCGGCCGTGGAATAGCAGGATGATTCCCCAACCCATACCCTCTCCGTGCTATGCCACGGTCGGGCTCTGCGCCTTCACCCACAGTCCGAACACCTTCATGACCTCCACCACGGGCTGCAACCGCCATCCGTCCTCGGTCAGTGCGTACTCCACCTTCACCGGTACTGACCTCCTCCCCGCGTTAGGCCCGAGCAGAAGTGGAAAATTCGGCGTTGGGTGGGGACGTGAATTGGGCGGCAAACTCGGCTGGTGGGACATCGCCGATTGATGAGTGCGTCCGGAAATGATTGTAATCGACCCTCCAGCTTTCGATCTTCTGGCGGGCGTCATCGAGCGACAGGAACCAGTGCGTGTTGAGACACTCGTCCCGGAAGCTGCCATTGAACGACTCGATGAAGGGGTTGTCGGTCGGTGTGCCAGGTCGGGAATAGTCCATGGTCACCCCATTGTCGTAGGCCCAGCGATCCATCACGATCGAGACGAATTCGCTGCCGTTGTCTGTCTGGATGCGTTGCGGCAGCTCGCGCTGGTGGCGTAGGCGTTCCATCACGGCCACCACGTCTTCGCCCTTGAGGTGCTGATTCACTTCGATGGCTAGACTTTCCTTGGTGAAGTTGTCCACGACGGTCAGCGCCCGGAAGCGGCGTCCGTCGAATAGGGCATCGGCCACGAAATCCATGCTCCAAACCTGATTTGGAGCCGTCAGCATCGTGCGCTCCAGGCGGTGTGCTGCGGCCTTGCGTCTGCGAGGACGCTTACGCCGCAGATTGAGGCCCGCTTGGCAGTAAAGCCGGTAGACGCGTTTGTGGTTGGCCTTCCAGCCTTCCCGGCGCAACAGCACGAATATTCTCCAGAAGCCGTAGCGAACCCGCGTGGCAGCGATCTCTTCGATCCGCAGAAGTAGTGGCGCATCATCATTCTCACGGGGTTGGTAATACCACGCCGAACGGCTTTGCTTTACGACCTCGCAAGCCCGGCGAACCCCAACTCGATAACGGTCGACCAAGTGGCCCACGAGCGTCTTGCGCTGCGTGGGCCTCAGAGCTTTTTTGAGAGCACATCCTGCAGCATAACTTTGTCCAGACTCAAATCGGCGACCAATTGCTTGAGCTTGCGGTTCTCTTCCTCAAGCTGACGTAGCCGGCGTAGTTCGGACACGCCTAACCCGCCGAACTTTTTGCGCCAAGCGTAGAACGTAGCTTGGCTGATACCCATTTTGCGGCAAATCTCTTCGACCGTCGTGCCGCTCTCGGCTTGTTTCAGGGCGAACGCGATCTGCTCTTCAGTGAACTTCGACTTCTTCATGGCGACGGGCCTCCTTGGGCCTGAGTGTCGCCGAATTTTATAGTTCTGGCTGGTCTAAATTACTGGGAGGAGGTCAGTACCGTCGGGTACACCGTGCGGCTGACCAGCCCGGCTTCTTCCAGCGCCCGCAGGTCCAGGGTCAGCATGCGCTGGGAAATCGCCGGGATATCGCGGCGCAGATCGTTGAACCGCCGGGGGCCGTCGAGCAGATAGGAGGCGATCAGCAATCGCCAGCGCCCGCCGAGCAGGCGCATCGCCTCTTCCACCGAACAGCCGGATACGTTGTCTTTCATCGAAGGGTCTCGCAGAGCAGGTAACAATTATGTACCTACACCACAGGATAGTGCCTTCTTCCGTTTTTATACCGCGCTCCTAGAATGCGTCGGGCCGCCTCGACCCGAGGCCCCTCCCCCGGATATGCGATGAAGCTCTACTACGTTCCCGCCGCCTGCTCGCTCGCCCCGCACATCGTGCTCAACGAACTGGGCATCCAGGCCACGCTGGTCAGGGTCGATCCCCGCACCCACCGCACCGAACACGGCGAGGACTACCTGCAGGTCAATCCGCTCGGCTATGTCCCGGCGCTGGCGCTCGATGACGGCAGCGTGCTGCGCGAGGGCGCGGCGATCCTGCAGTACCTCGGCGACCTGGCGCCAGCTGCGCGGCTCACACCGGCCCACGGCACGCTGGAGCACTACCGGCTGCAGGAATGGTTGAACCTGCTGGCCACCGAGATCCACAAGGGCTTCATCCCGTTGCTCTATCCCGTGGCTGCAGGCAAGTACGTGGACACCGCGCGGCCGAAGCTGGAACAGCGCCTGGCCTGGATCGACCAGCACCTGGCCGACCGCGACTACCTGATGGGCCAGTCCTTCAGCGTGGCCGATGCCTACCTGTTCGCGCTGGTCGGCTGGGGCCAGGCCGGATGGCTGGCCTCGTACTACCAGGCCGATATCCACCTGGACGCGCTGGGCAACCTGCAGCGTTGGTACCAGCGCATCCGGATCCGGCCTGCGGTTCGCACTGCGCTCGAACGCGAAGGCCTGCTGCCCGCCGCCGCAGCCTGACAGCGGACAGGCAAGATCAACCGGCGCGGGCGACCTCATCGTGGCTTGGCGCGTGCATCGGCAACCTGCTGGACCGGCTGCGCCGCCTGCAACGCATAGCGCCCGTCCCTGGGCATGGCGCTGATGACCAGCCGGCCGCCACGGCACACATCCACGTTGGAATAGACCACCCGGCGCCCGTCGCGGAAGCCGACCTGCAGGTCGTAGCGGCAACCGGCATCGTCCACGCGCAGCGTGGTCGCGCCGCCGCCGCCCGCGATCGGGTCGATCGGCTTGTCATCGAAGCGGCCGCTGCCGGCCGCGGCCACCGCCACGGCGGTGACGCTGGCATGGGCGCGGTTGACCAGCTCCAGGTAGCGTCCCCGCTCTGCGGCATGGGCGGTGGCGGCAAGCAACAGCAAGGCAGCGGCAGTGGGTCGGATCAGGTTCATGGGTGGCACTCCAGTGGGCGGCGGGAACACCGACCGCGCGCGCAGGGGGCCGCTGGTCGACGCCCGCATCACGCGCCCAACGCCTCGCCCTGCCAACCGATCCGGGACCAATCGTCGCCACGGCCGGGCCAATCGTAATGGGCCGTCATGGCGCTTCCCGCCCGCGCGGGGCCTGCCTAAGATGGGGCTCGCCAGCGATGCCTGGCCCAGGATTCGGTCATGAACATCCGCCTCGGCAGCACCCAGATCCGCCTGTCACGCTATATCGCCCTGTGGACGCTGGTGGCCCTGGTGTTCGCCATGCAGAACGCAATCAACGCCGGCATGCCCCGCACCCAATGGCCACTCTGGGATCTGGTCCGCTGGTCGCTGATCCAGTGGTACACCTGGGCCGCCCTGGCCCCCACCGTGTTCCGCCTGGCCGAACGCTTCCCGGTGCGCGGCAGCCAGCGCTTCCACGGCCTTGGCGCGCAGGTGGTGGCCAGCCTGTGCGTGACGCTGGCAGCGATGGTGCTGGGCGCGCTGGTCTCCACCCTGTACGAACCCAGCGGTTTTGCCGAACAGTTGGGCTATTTCCTGGAACAGCACTTCGCCATCGGCTTGCTGACCTACTGGACGCTGTTTGCGATCCAGCAGGCACTGCATTTCCACGCCGAAAAGGCCCGGCGCGAACTGGAAGCCAGCCAGCTGGCCACTGAGCTGGCGCAATCGCGGCTGCTGGCGCTGAAGTCGCAGCTGCAGCCGCATTTCCTGTTCAACACGCTGCACGCCATCATTACCCTGCTCGACGAGGACAAGCTGTCGGCCGAAGACATGCTGCTGCGCCTGAGCGAGCTGCTGCGCGCGTTCCTGGAAGACTACGACGGCCAGGAGATCAGCCTGCGCCAGGAGCTGGACCTGATCGAGCTGTACCTGGGCATCCAGCGCGTGCGCTTCAAGGACCGCCTGGCGACCCGCACCTACATCGCCCCCGATACGCTGGACTGCGCCGTGCCCAGCCTGATCCTGCAGCCGCTGGTGGAGAACGCGTTGCGCCACGGCATCGGCCAGCGCGTGGGCAGCGATACCATCGAGATCGAAACCCGTCGCGACGGCGATGCGCTGTGCATCGAGGTCCGCAACCGCAACAGCACGCTCTCGGCCGAACCCAGCGCCTCGGCCGGGCACGGCATCGGCATGTCCAACACGCGCCTGCGGCTGCAGGAACTCTACGGCGATGCCGCCGAGGTGCGCCTGGACAGGATCTGGCCCGAGGGCGTGGTGTGCCGCATCCGCGTGCCGTTCCGCGAGCTGGAGAGCACCGAGGATGCGCCCGAGTTCAACCCGGGGTTGTCGCCGGCATGACCCTGACCGCGCTGGTGGTGGACGACGAGCCGATCGCGCGCCACGCGATCGTGCGCCTGCTGCGCGACGATGCGGATATCGAGATCGTCGGCGAGTGCGGCGACGGCGTAGCGGCCGTGGCGGCGATCCGCAATCAATCCCCGGACCTGGTGTTCCTGGACATCCAGATGCCGGCGATCAACGGCATGGACGTGGTCGCCACCATCGGCGCCGAGCGCATGCCGGCCACGGTATTCGTCACCGCTTACGAGCAGTATGCGGTCAAGGCGTTCGAAGCCAACGCGGTGGACTACCTGGTCAAGCCGTTCAGCCGCGAGCGCTTCGCCGCCACCCTGCAGCGCGCCAAGGCGCGGCTGGCCGCGGCCAGCGGCGTGGGCGCGCAGGCTTCGGCGCAGATCCTGCAGGCGCTGGATGCGCTGCGCCAGCGCGAGGACTACCTGCAGCGCATTCCGGTGCGGGTGGACGAGCACGTGGTGCTGGTGGCGGTGGACGACATCGTCTGGATCAAGGCGGCGCGCAACATCGTGGAGATCCACCTGGTCGATCGCGTGCACGAGCTGCGCGAAACCATGGCCACCCTCGCCGCCCGGCTGGACCCGCGCCACTTCGCCCGCGTGCACCGTTCGGCGATCGTCAACGTGCGCCGGGTCAAGGCCATCCATCCGTGGTTCAACGGCCACCACGTGGTGACCATGGACACCGGCCAGCAGCTGCGGATGAGCCGCTACCAGAACGAGGCGTTCCTCAAGCTGGTGTCCACGCGCGGCGGCGACGCCGGCTAGCGCCGGGCCATGCCCGGCTGCCCTGCTCAGCGCGCCACGCGCTCTTCGGCCCGCAGCGTCAACACCTCCACCCCGTCGGCGGTCACCAGCACCGTATGCTCGGCCTGGGCCGACAACTTGCCGTCGCGGGTAGTCACCGTCCAGCCATCCTCGCTCATGTCGATCGCCGCACGGCCCTGGTTGATCATCGGCTCGATGGTGAAGGTCATGCCTTCTTCCAGTTCCAGCCCATCGCCGCGCCGGCCGTAATGCAGCACCTGCGGCTCTTCGTGCATCTCACGGCCGATGCCATGGCCGCAGAACTCCCGTACCACGCTGTAGCCATGCGCCTTGGCGTGCTGCTGGATCGCAAAGCCGATATCGCCCAGCGTCGCCCCCGGCCGCACTACGCCGATGCCTTTCCACATCGCCTCGCGGGTGACCCGCACCAGCCGTTTGGCTGCGTAGTCCACCTCACCGACCAGGTAGGTCTTGCTGGAATCGGCGATGAAGCCGTCCTTCTCCAGGGTGATATCCAGGTTGACGATGCTGCCGCTGCGCAGGACCGCATCGGCGGCGGGCACGCCATGGCAGACCACGTTGTCGATGGAGCTGTTGAGCACATAGGCGAAGCCATACTGGCCCTTGCTGGCCGGGCGCGCTTGCAGCTCATCGACGATGAAGCGTTCGACCCAGTCGTTGATCTGCAGCGTACTCATGCCTTGCAGCGGCAGTTGGTCCAGGGCCTGGAACACCTGCGCCAGCAGCCGGCCGGAGGCGCGCATCAGCGCCTGTTCGTCAGCGGTCTTGATCATGCCTCGGCCACCCGCAAGCCCCCCGGCGCGACCCCAGCCGCGCGCAGTTCGCGGCTGACGATCTCCTGGTAGCTCATCCCGGGGTTCATCTCGCACAGCATGCCGATCTTGATCCAGAACCCGGCCTGGGCATTGATCGAACGCCCGGAAACGCCGCTGGCGCGGCGCAGGTTGTCGTGCAGTTCGTCGTCGATGTTGACGATGCCCATCGGCAGGTTCTCGCAGCAGGAATATACGCATCGTATATGATGCATATATTCATCACCACCCCCTGCCCGGCCGTCGTTCAGGCGGTATAGGCGGTCGCCTCGATCTCGAACAGCATCCCGTCCAGCGCCAACCGCGGCACCGGGATCAGCGTGCAGGTCGGGGCGCGGCCCAGCGGCCAGCGCCGCCCGACCTGCTCGGACAGGATGCCCAGCCGGTCCTGGTCGTGGTCGACCACCAGCACGGTCAGCTTGGCCACATCGGCCAGGCTGGCGCCGGCCGATGCCAGTGCCAGGCTGAGGTTTTCCAGCGCCTGCGCCACCTGCACCGCGAACTGCGGCGACAACGCGCCATCGGCAGTTTCCCCGCCCTGCCCGGCAATATGGATCACCCGCGCCGGCAGGCGCACCACCGCCACGTGCGAATAGCCGTTGGCACTGGGGTCGTAGAGGCCGGAGGGATTGATGAAACCGAACAGGCCGGCGGGCGCAACGGGGGCATCGGTCAACATGGGCAGGCATCGTTGGGGAATGGGCGCGCAGTGTCCGGCCTCAACCGTGGTTGAGGTCAACGCCGCGCGGTGCAACGCTGCGATGCGCCCATGGCCATACCGCCGGCGTCACTCACGTCCAGGCCGGGTCGGCGGTGAAGTCGATGGTCAGCCAGAACTCACTGCCGCGCGCGTCCAAGCGTTCGGCGATCTCATCACGCAGCCGGTCCACGTTGCCGATATTGCCGATGACCGTTTCCGGATGGGTCAGGATGTGGATCTCCACGAAACGCATGCGCCCCATCTTGGCCACGTGGCTGGTGAAATCCAGGTAGCCATGCTCGGCCACGAACGCCGTCATGACCGCCTGCACCCGCGCGTCCAGCGCATCGGGCGCCACCTGCAGTACCTCGCGCATGGCCTTCCAGGCGCTGCGCAACGGCACCGGCAGCACCGCCAGGCTGATCGCGGCCAGCACCAGCGGGTCCAGGTAGGGAATCCAGTGCGCGTGCCCGCCACCGCGCAGCAACAGCGCAATCGCAAACGCCAGCACCACCGCCAGGCTCATCAGCCCGCTCAGCAGCCACGCGCGCACGTCCAGCCACAGCAACGAAGATTGCAGGCACCGCGCGCGGGTGCGCACGAACGCGGCCATGCCCAGGTTGCTCACACACAGTACCGCCGCCCACACCAGCGCCGGCCCGGCCTTGACCTCGTGGCCCCCGGTGGTCAGCCCGATGATGGAATTGGCGAGCGCGTAGATGCAGGCCAGCGACAGGATCGCCCCGCCCAGTGCTTCCACCATCGGCTCCAGGTGCCAGTAGCCATACTGGAAGCGCGGGCTGTGCTCGCGCGCCAGCAACCGCAGCACCGACAGCGCCACCAGGGTCAGGGCCACGTCGACCAGGCTGTATACGCCATCGAACAGGATCGCCTGCGATCCCACCAGCAGCCCACCGACGAAGCCGGTGGCGCTGACCGCCACCGTCGCCGCGATCGACAGTTTCAGAACCCGCTGCTCGCGCGCTGTATCCATCGCCTGCCGGGGCCTGCCGCGCGGGCGTCAGGCCTTCAGCACCTCCACCTTGTAGGTCGGCACATCGCCGTCGCGGTCGATGATAAGCCCGTGCACGTCCGATTCGAAACCGGGGAAGCGCGCATTCTGCTCGCGGGCGATGCGCAGCGACTGGATGATCGGCTCGTCGCTGGCACCGAAACGCTCGCCCGGCATGATCGTCGGGATGCCCGGCGGGTACGGCACCAGCATGGTGCCAGCGATACGCCCGCTGATCGCCTCGATGTCGACCCGCTCGATCTGCCCACGCACCAGGTGGTCGTAGGCCTCGGCCGGGGTCATCACCGGTTCGGGTAGGTCCACGTACATCGCGCGCATCACCTGGGCCACCGCGAACTCGCGGTTGAAGGCGTGCAGCGCCTGGCATAGGTCGCGCAGGCCCCAGCCGGCATAGGCCACCGGGAACTCTGCGGCCAGCCCCGGCAACGCCCGGCTCAGCGGTGCGTTGGCGTCGTAGAGCTCCTTGAAGGCCATCAGCTCGGTCACCAGCGTGCTCCACTTGCCCTTGGTGATACCCATCGAGAACAGGAACAGCACCGAGTACAGGTTGGTCTTCTCCACGGTGATGCCGCGCGTCCACAGGAACTTGCTGAGCACTGCCGCCGGGATGCCACGCTCGCCCATGTCGCCATCGATCGACAGCCCCGGGGTCAACAGGGTGACCTTGATGGGGTCGATCAGCACGTAGTCCTCGACCAGGCCATCGAAGCCATGCCAGTGCGCCTCCGGCTGCAGGTACCATTCGCTTCGCTTGGCCACCCTCGGCGCCGGCGTATCGCCCTTGGCCAGCGAGCGCTCCAGCTTGTCCGGCTGCCACACGCTGAACCACCAGTCGTCGCGGCCCAGGTCTTCGCGCACGTGCAACATGGCCCGGCGGAAGGCGATCGCCTCGTCATGCATCTCCTGCACCAGCGACTCGCCGGCGGCCCCCTCCATCATCTTCGAGGCCACGTCGCAGGCGGCGATTACCCCGTAATGCGGGCTGGTGGTGGTATGCATCATGAACGCTTCGTTGAAGCGCTCGGCATCGAGTTCGCGGCTGGCGGCATTGCGCACGTGGATCATCGAGGCCTGCGAGAACGCGGCCAACAGCTTGTGCGTGGAGTGGGTGGTGAAGATGATCGCGTCCTGCTCGCGCGGCTTGCCCTTGGCCATGCCGTAATGGTTCTCGTAGAACGGATGGAACGCGGCGTAGGCATACCAGGCCTCGTCGAAATGCAGGAAGTCGACCGCGCTGCCGATTTCCTCGGCGATCTTCTCGGCGTTGTAGCACAGCCCGTCATAGGTGGAATTGGTCACCACCGCGATGCGCGGCTTGGAGCCGGCCTGGTAGGCCTTGCTGGCCAGCGGATTGGCGGCGATCGCCTGTTGCAGGGCCTCGGGGGTGAACTGGTCCAGGCTGATCGGGCCGATGATCCCGTGCGCGTTGCGGCTGGGAGTGAAGTACACCGGGACGCCGCCGGTCATGATCAGCGAGTGCAGCAGCGATTTGTGGCAGTTGCGGTCCACGAACACCACATCGCCACGGCCCACGGTGCCATGCCAGACGATCTTGTTGGCGGTGGAGGTACCGTTGGTGACGAAGAAGGTGTGGTCGGCGCCGAAGTTGCGCGCCGCCTCGTCCTCGGCTTCCTTGATCGGGCCGCTGTCGCTGCGCAGGGTGTTCTCGCCGTAGAACTGGTGGAACGCGCGGCCGACCGGCGACTTGGTGAAGGCCACGCCGCCGGCATGGCCGGGCGTGTGCCAGGAATAGTTCGACTCGGCGGTGTGGTGGATCAGCGCCTTGAAGAACGGCGGCAGCAGGTTGGCCATGTAGTCTTCGGCCGCGCGCATCACCTGGCGCGAGATGAAGCTCTTGGTATCTTCGAACAGGAAAATGTAGCCGTGCACGAACTTGAGCAGCTTGCTGGGCACCTTTTCGATGGTGCGGCGTTCGCCGTACAGGAACACCGGCAGGTTGGCGCGGCGGGCGGTCTGTTCGCGCAGGAAGCCGAGCAGGCGCTGGAACTGCTCGGGGTTCTCCTCGGTGCCATCGATGGAGATCAGTACCGCCGAGGCGGCCACGTAGGTACGTGCCCCGGCCTGGGCGTCGGCCAGGGTCAGGCCGCACAGCACGCGCTGATCGCTCTTGCGCAGCTCATCGACCAGCGCGCGGATCAGGATGCCGCCGATGCGCGGGGACTGGTAATCATCGTCGATGACGATGATCGGGTAATCAAGCGACTTGAAATACACAGGTATTCTCCTGGGGGAAGATCATGAAAGCGTGGTGCGCACCGCCGCGTCCAACGCCGGCAGCTGGCCGCGCTGGCGGCGGCGCTCCTCGCTGAAGAACGGGTAGAACACCGTGATGAACAGGACGAACAGGAAGGCGTACTGGACGATGCTGCCCGACGAGCCGAAGATCGCCCACAGGCAGTACACCACCGTGACGCTGGTCAGCAGCCAGAACGCACCGGTATGCACCAGCGTGTGCGAACGCTCCACCACGAAATAGCAGGCCACGCAGGAATAGATGTAGGGCAGCAGGGTCAACACCACCGCTGCCGAGGTGATCACATCGAACTGCGCCGAGGCGGTCTTGGAGGTGGAGGTGACCAGCACCGCCAGGGTCATCAGTACCGCCACGATCAGCACGCCCTTGACCGGCACGTCGTCCTTGTTGGTCTTGCTGAAGATGCTGGGGAACAGGCCGTCATCCGAGGCGGCCTTGGCGCTCTGCGCGGTCAGCAGGATCCAGCCGCCCAGCGAGCCGGCCGCACCGACGAAGGCGCACAGGCTCACCAGCGCCCCGCCCCAGCCGCCCACCGCATTGGCCGCGGCCAGTGCGAACGGCGCATCGGACACCTGCAGGTCGCCATTGGGCACCATGCCCATGATCACCGAGGAGCTGGCGATATAGGCGATGGCGGCCAGGAACACCCCGGCCAGGGTGGCCCGGGCCACGTTCTTCTCCGGGTTTTCCACCACCGCGGCGGTCACCGATGCCGACTCCACCCCGATGAAGGCCCACAGGGTCAGTGCCGCGGCGCTGGAGATCGCACCGAAGTTGGATTCGCCGGAGACGTTGTAAGCGCCCTTGAAGAGGGTCGGGTCGAAGAAGAACCAGCCGAAGATCGCGATGCCCAGGATCGGCACCAGCGCAAAGCTGGTGGTCACCGTCTGCAGCTTGCTGACGAACGAAGGCCCGATCACGTTGGCAAAACTCAGCGCCCATACCAGCGCCAGCACCGCCAGGCAGCGCGGCAGCGGTTCGGACAGGATCGGGAAGAAGTAACTGAAATAGCCCACCGCCGCGATCGGGATGGCCACGTTGCCGATCCAGTTGGCGAACCAGTAGATGGTATTGGTCTGGAAGCCCATGTACGGGCCGAACCAGTCGCGCGCGTAGGCGTAGGGGCCACCGGCCATGGGCGCCAGCTTGCCCAGCTTGGCGAACACGAAGGCCAGCAGCAGCGCGCCGGCGGTGGTGATCAGCCAGCCCCAGATCGAGGCGGTGCCGATCTTGGCCAGGCTCGATGGCAGCAGGAACACGCCCGACCCCATCATGTTGCCGGCCACCAGGAAGGTGGCGCCGACCACCCCGATTTTCTTCGCTTTTGCCATGACGCTTGCTCCTTTGCCAGGCTCGAACCCGGTCGCGCCGGGCGGTGGGAGTTACTTGATGAAGTTGTATTGCAGGCTGCCCTGCAGCCGCATCGTGTCGCCGCGTTGTCCGTCTTGCTGTTGCAGCTGCCCGTAGAGCAGCTCCATGCCCATCGTCCAGGACGGCGCCGGGCTCCACAGCAGGTTGAATACGCCGTAGCGGCTGCGCCGGAACGCATCGCCGGCCAGCGCATCGTTGCGTTCACCGTCGAGCTGGCCGTAGATCAGATTGGAGCGCCACAGCGGCGTCCAGTAGTGGGTGTAGCCGACGAAACCGCCATACAGCGACAACGCCTGCAACCGCCCATCGGCGTCCACCACCGCATCCATGCCCGAGCCGGTCAGGTCGGCGGTGTAACGGGCAATGCCCTTGCCGCCCAACGCCCCGAACAACAGCAGGTCCTGCTCGCCGACCGCGGCCGAACCGCTCAACTGCACGCCCCCGCCCAGCCGCCGCCGGTCGCGGCCGTCAGCGCCGTCGTAGCCCAGGCTGCGCGCCACCGCGCCTGCCTGCAGGTGGCCCCAGTCGCGCTCCATGCGCGCGGTCAGGCTGATATCGGGCAACTGCTCCGTCGCGCTGACCCCGGCGGCCGGTGCGTGCAACTGGGTCTGCGGGTCTTCGGCGGCGAGGGTCAAGGTATTGCCCTTGCCAAGCGCGAAACTGTGGTGGATGCCGGCCACCAGCAGGTACCCGGCCGCGCCGGGGCCGGCAAAATCCAGGGTGTCGGGCAGGCTGTCGGCATCCATGAAGCTGGAATAGCCATAGCCGGCATAGGTATTGCCGAGCTGGCCATAGGCATGGCGCAGACGGAACTGGTAGCTGTCGCTGCTGCCGAAGAAATCGTTCTCCAGGTAGAAGCGCAGATTGCCATGCGTGGTCGGCCGGCGCGCCTCGAAGCTGAAGCGGGTCTGCTTGGCATGCATGTTGAAATTGGACGCATCGCGGTGGGCGCTGCCGACCGGCATCGAGGACGGAATGAACTGCTCAGGGTCGCCGGCGGCGCGCATATCGGCGATCGCATCGAGCTTGGCGTAGCCACCGATGCGGATCAGCGTGTCGGTATTGGGAATGGCCAGGAAGCCTTTCAGCTCCGGGTCGGTGGGGCCCGAAGCGCTGTCCGGGCGCGAAGCCGCCGACGACGGGTCGGACACCGAGTCGCGTTGCGGCAGGATCGCCAGGCCCATGCCCGGCACCTGCGCAGGCTCGGCCAGAGGTGGTGCAGCAGGGGCACGGCCGACCGCTGCAGTGGTGGCCGTCGGTGGGTTCAACGGCGTTGCGCCGGCGCCCTGCTGCGCCAGCACGGGCGCGCCGGTTTCGAGCGCATCCAGGCGTTTTTCCATCGCCGCCAGGGTCTGCCGCAGCGCGCCGATTTCCTGCCGCAACGCGTCGGCAGAATCCTGTGCGCAGGCCGGCGCGGCCGGCAGGGCCATCGCACAGGCAAACGTCAACACAGCCAGGCGCATCACGTCCTCCATGAACCGCAGATGGCCCGTCCGGTCACGGTCGGCGCACCTGCGTGCGCCTCGGCGAGCGGCCACCGGGTACTGCATTGCAGACGTGCAGCGGCCGCCGTGGCGCGTGCCGGATCAACGGCTACCCGCCTGCCGCCTGCATGCCCGCGTGGGATTCCCTCCTCATCCACGATGGCGCACCCCATCGCACAGGCACGCCCACGCCTTGAGCAGCAATGCGCCGGCGAGTGCGTCGAGAAGTGCACGAACCGTTGCGACGGCGGCACAGCGCCGTTACGGCGATAGGGAATGGGTGTCGAGAGCATGCGCACAGGCTAGTGCGCGCTGCGGTGGCGTCCTTGATCCAGATCAACGGCAACGCGTGGGCACTGTGCCACGCGTGGCGGACGGTGGCAGATCCGCCCACGCGCCACGCGCCGGCCTTGCACCGGCGCGCGGCGTTTCAACCGGCGCTGGCGATCAGCGCGGGCCCATCACCAGGTCCATGTCCTGGCCCTGCGGCATGCCCGCACGACGCTGGACGGCGCCCTTGTCATCCTTGAACAGGATGCCCGGCGTGCCCTGGAAGCCCATTTCGATCATCAGCTCCTGGTTGGCATTGAGCTTGTTGGCGATCTCCGGGCTGAGCTTGGCCGCCGGCTTGATGCCGCCCTTGTCGAAGGCGTGTTCGTTTTCCAGCAGTGCCGCGCTGGGATTGGGCGCGGTCAGGATCGCGGCGGCCTTGGCCGGGCTGTCCTCGCGGATCACCCCGACCAGGATGTGGCGCAGCTGCACCTTGCCGCTGTCCACCCATGGCCGGGCCGCTTCCCAGAACCGATGGCAGTACGGGCAGTTGGCATCGCTGAAGGTATAGACCACGCGCGGGGCATCGGCGCGGCCGTCGCGCACCCAGGCGCTGGCATCGAGCCTGGCCCAGGTCCGCTCGGACATCGGCTTGGCCACCAGCTTCTCCAGCGGTGCTGCGCCCACATCCTCGCCCTGCGCATTGAACAGGCTGCCCACAAGCACGTGCTCGCCATCGGGCGTCACGTAAGCGGCGGCCGGCTGCTGGCCGCCGACCACGCCGGCAAAGCCACGCAGCCCGCCGGGCGCGTCGAACTCGCCGATGACTTCAAAGCCCTGCT
This sequence comes from Stenotrophomonas sp. KH_029, assembly GCF_057839765.1. Lineage (NCBI taxonomy): Bacteria > Pseudomonadati > Pseudomonadota > Gammaproteobacteria > Lysobacterales > Lysobacteraceae > Stenotrophomonas > Stenotrophomonas sp. KH_029. The sequence continues at coordinate 2,451,039 of NZ_CM174498.1, forward strand.
TTTCGATGCCCTTGAGCACGGCCGGGCGTTCGCCTCCCTTGGCGGCGGCCGCCGCCGGCGCCTTGGGCGACTGCGCCTGACTGCAACCGGCCAGGCCCAACAGCAGCGCGGTGGCCAGCACGGACGAGGATTTCAACAACATGGCAACTCCTATCGGCAAACGGGTAAGGCCGCGCGCTCAGCGCAGCCGGTCAAGGCGGGCCTGCAGGCCGGCCGCACTGAGTTCCCCCAGATGCAAGGCCTGCAGCCGCCCCTGCGAATCGAAGAACAGGGTAGTCGGATACGCGTGGACCTGCAGCCGGGTGGACGTGGCGCTGTCGGCATCGAGCAGCACATGCTCCAACGCTAGGCCCTGCGCGCTCAGGAACTGCTGCACCTCCTCGGCGCTTTCGCCCTGGTTGACGAACAGGAAACGCACGTCGGCGTGACGCTGCTGCGCGCGGGCGAACATCGGCATCTCACGCCGGCAGGGGCCACACCAGCTGGCCCACAGATTGACCACGGCCGGCTTGCCGTCGGTCGCCGACAGCAACACCGGTTGCCCCTGCAGGGTCTGCAGGCTGAGCGCGGGCAGTGCGATGCGCGACTGTTGCAGATAGGCCGCCCCCAGGGTCAGCCCCGCCCAGCACAGCAGCCCGGCCAGCGCGCCGGTCCAGACCGGGCGCCGCAGGCTCGGCCAGCGATGAAGACGCCAGGCGCCCCAGCCCAGGCCGGCCAGCAGCGCGGTCCACAGCAGGAAACCGCCGTCGCCCAGCTGCAGCAGCGCCCAGGGGCTGTCGACATAGTCGCGCCAATGGGCGCTCACAAAGCCCAGGCGCCCGCCGAGCAGGCCCAGCAACAGCATGTCCAGCAACAGCGAGCCCGCCTTGGGCACGCCGGCCTGCACGGCCGGCTGCCGCCATCGCGCCACGCCAGTGGCCACCAACCAGCCCAGCAACACCCACACCACACCCAGCGGTACCGGGCCAACACTACTGATCATCCATCCTTCTCCGCTGCACGCGCCCGCTTGCCGCGCACGCAGCCTGTATTGCATCGGCCCCGCTGCATGGTCCCAGCCGGCCACCGATCGGGCAAGCCGCAGTCGCACATGCGACAGCGGCACGCAGGTTCCCCCATTTGCCAGGGCACACGCCGCAAACAAAAACGGGTGCCCTTGCAGGCACCCGTTTCAGCGATTGCAACCGCGCAGACGCGGCCGACTCAAGCCGCCGAACGCATCGCCTCGGCCTCGGCGCGGACCGTGCTGGTCCGTGCGCGTTCGCGGCGCTGGGCGAAGATCTGCCGGCGGTAACGCGCCGGGGTCGCCCCGACGATGCGCAGGAACAGGCGGCGGAAGGCGCTCTGGTCGGAATAGCCCACCGTCCACGACACTTCGTCCACCTGCCCGCCGGCCTGCAGCAGCAACTGTGCCTTGGCGATGCGCAGCCGCTGGCAGTACTCGATCGGGCGCAGCCCGGTCGCCTTGAGGAAACGCCGCTGCAGCGTGCGCGGCTCCAGCCCGGCCGACTCGCAGATGTCCGGCAGGGTCACGCCGCGCGCGGCGATGGTGTGCAGCCACCGCTGCGCTTTCAGGATGCAGCGGTCGCCGTGGGCGAAATTGGGGCTGAAGCGTTCCAGGTCTTCCTGCACCGTCCGCGGAATCACCAGCTGCAGTTGCTGGATCGCCGCGCTCATCACGCTCTGCCCGTAGACCCGGGCCAGCAGGCGCAGGCTCAGGTACTTCCAGGCATCCGGGCCGGAGGCGGTAAGCAGGTCGCCGTCATCGACCAGCGCCCGCTCGCCTGGAATCCAGCTGGGCACCACTGAGGCCAGCGACGGGCAACGCACCAGGTCCGGCAGGCTCACCGTGCGCCCGGCCAGCACGCCGCTGCCGGCCATCAGCAAGGCACCTTCGTCGCAGCCGGCCAGCACGCTGCCGCTGTCATGGCAGTCGCGCAGCCAGGCCTGCATGCGTTCTTCGGCCGGGCCCAGCGGCCAGCTCGGCTCATTGCCGGGCACCACGATGATCGCCGGCGGCGCGTCGCCGAACAGCTCGGCACCGGCCACCCGATGCATGCCCTGCCCACGCGAGGACAGGATCCAGCGGGTCACCAGCATGCGCGCGCCGGAGCGTTTGCCGGCCGCGGCGGTACGGTTGCAACGCTGGGCCAGCTCGGACAGCACCGGCGCTGCAGCGCGCAGGCTGCCGGGATACTCCAGCACCGCTACTTCCATCAGGGTCGGTGAGGCCGACTTCTGGACGGCCGACAAAGGGGTAAAGGGTAGATCCATGGCCAAGCTCCTCAGACTGCATCCGGAACCGGCAGAACCACGTGGTGACAGGGTTTGCCGTGTAGTGGAACGAGCGTACGGAGGCGCGTGGGCGGTATCTATGAAACTTGTTGTATTTGTCGGCCCGCAAGCGACATCGGACGGGTTGCCTTCAGCAACCCTGACGCCCGGCCGGACATCAGGGCTACCCGGCACGGCCATTCTTCAAGCCGGGCGCCGTTCCGATGGGCCGGAGCTGCCAGGTGCGTGAACCACACCGCGTACGCGCAGCGCGTGCGATGGATGCAGAAATACCTGCAATTTTTGCTTGCCAATCCAAAACGCCATCGCTATGATTCCGCTCCTCACGACGTGGGGCCATAGCTCAGCTGGGAGAGCGCCTGCATGGCATGCAGGAGGTCGGCGGTTCGATCCCGCCTGGCTCCACCACTTCAATCATTAGGCCGATTGAAAGTGCAGTGACAACATTTGAAGTTTCGTGCGTCCCCATCGTCTAGAGGCCTAGGACATCACCCTTTCACGGTGGCGACCGGGGTTCGAATCCCCGTGGGGACGCCAATTGCAACGCAAACAGCCCTGGCCTCGGCCGGGGCTTTTTGTTTGCGGAAAACCAGCGGATTTTCGTCGCGATGTCACACAAAAGACTTGGCGAATCCTTCACGGCCGCGTAGAATTCCGCCTCCAGCATCGTGGGGCCATAGCTCAGCTGGGAGAGCGCCTGCATGGCATGCAGGAGGTCGGCGGTTCGATCCCGCCTGGCTCCACCAATCCGGACATTAGGCCGTCGGGATTGCTGAAAAAATTGATGAACTTCATGCGTCCCCATCGTCTAGAGGCCTAGGACATCACCCTTTCACGGTGGCGACCGGGGTTCGAATCCCCGTGGGGACGCCACTCATCAACGACGACAGGCCCGGTGACAGGGTCTCAAGTCACCGCCTTCGGCCTGGTTCGGTGTGGTCTTCCACAAACGTGAACAGGCAGATATACTAGGCGGCTTGCGCTACAACGTGGGGCCATAGCTCAGCTGGGAGAGCGCCTGCATGGCATGCAGGAGGTCGGCGGTTCGATCCCGCCTGGCTCCACCACTTCTCCGGACACAGGCCGTCCGATGGAAGACAAATCAGGTTCAACGCGTCCCCATCGTCTAGAGGCCTAGGACATCACCCTTTCACGGTGGCGACCGGGGTTCGAATCCCCGTGGGGACGCCAGCTACAGACAAAAGCCCCCGGCAATGCCGGGGGTTTTTGTTTGTATGCCCCGGTAGGCGCCGACCGTTGGTCGGTGCTTGCGGACGGGAATGCGGGCGGATGACACCGGACCCTTGCCCGGATGAAGAAAAATCTTCCCATCCCGCATAAACACCGCTATGATAGGCGGCTCGCAGCATCAACGTGGGGCCATAGCTCAGCTGGGAGAGCGCCTGCATGGCATGCAGGAGGTCGGCGGTTCGATCCCGCCTGGCTCCACCACTTCTCCGGACACAGGCCGTCCGATGGAAGACAAATCAGGTTCAACGCGTCCCCATCGTCTAGAGGCCTAGGACATCACCCTTTCACGGTGGCGACCGGGGTTCGAATCCCCGTGGGGACGCCAGCTACAAACAAAAACCCCCGGCAATGCCGGGGGTTTTTGTTTGCATGCCCGGTAGGTACCAACCGTTGGTCGGTACGCCTCTTCCGGCGTCGCAAGCACCGACCAACGGTCGGCGCCTACCCCACCACCTTGGCCATCCCCACCGACTTCGGCGCGGTCTGCTCGAATCCGAACTGCGCATACAGCCGATGCGCCTGGCCATCGGCGATCAGGCTCACATAGGCGCCCACCGCATGCGCCTGCAGCCAGGCGTCCAGTTGCTGCATCACCGCCTTGCCCAGGCCGCGGCCCTGCCAGTCCGGCTCCACCGCGATATCCACCACCTGCAGGAAACAGCCGCGGTCGCCAACGATCCGGCCCATCGCCAACAGGCGCTCGCCCTGGCGGATGCTGACCCCGAACACCGTGTGCGGCAGGCCGACGGTAGCCGCTTCAAGCGACTTCGGACTCAATCCGGCCGACACCCGCAGCGCGCGGTATTCGGCCACGCCGGGCGGATGGGGAAAACACTGCAGGCCAGCAGGCAGGGACATGACAGGGCTCGGAACTGAAGGGAGTGCCAGCATGCCGCAGGGACTTCTCATCGGCTGCGACGATGCGGCCGGGTACCGCTCTGCCAGCGCTCAGCTGGCGACCGAATCGCGGGCCAGCGCGCGGGCCAATGCGGCGTTCAACTCGGCGGTCAGGTACGGCTTGCTCAACAGCACGCCCGAACCGAATGCCGCAGGCAGATGGTCCGGCGCCATGCCGGTGGCCAGCACGAACGGTATCCCGCGCGCGGCCAGCGCAGCGGCAACCGGCTCACTGGTTTCGTGGTTGGCCAGGCGATAATCCAGCAACGCCACCTGCGGCTGGGTTTCGCCCAGCAGACGCAGCGATTCGGATACCGACGCGGCCAGGCCGACAACGACAGCGCCGGACTGCACCAACTGCATCTGCAGCAGGGCCGCGCTCATCTCGTCGTTTTCGACCACCAGCACCCGCAGATCCCGCAACACGTCCATCCCCCGGCTCCCTGTATGGTTCAGCACGGTGATTATAGCGTTCCGGCCAGATGAGGAAATCTGCACGGATGAAGCGTTCAGGTCTGCACAGATCGCGCCAACTTGTATACACTACGCGGCCAGCCAGCCGAAGTGGCGGAATCGGTAGACGCAGCGGACTCAAAATCCGCCGCCCTTAAAAGCGTGTGGGTTCGAGTCCCACCTTCGGCACCATGGAATCAAGCGCCCTGCACCGGCAACGATGCAGGGCGTTTTCGTTTCTGCCCGCCAGATACCGGCTTTGCCCTGCTACTTCCTGGAAGTGCATCACATTTCCCAGGGCCAATGCGGACGATGTCTTCACGGTGCGGCTCCTAGCCTGAATCAACCACGGGCGATCGATCGCCTCGCGTGGCCCTGCGGTGTAAAGCAGCCCCACCCACAGCACGTCTTCCCGCTGCAACGACTGGATCTGCCATGACTGCGTTCGCTTGGCTGGCCTTGGCTTGTTATGCGTTGGCGTTTGCGGTGGTCGCCGTGTTCGGGGCGGCCTATCTCAGACGATCCGACTTCATGCCCTATCACCGCATCGCCGTGGGCCGTGACTGGGAGGGTATCGACCCGCCCGTCCAGCTACTGTTGATGGCATTGATCCGGGTGACCGGAGCGGCCTGGCTGGCCCTGGCCGGTGCCGGCTTGCTGCTGCTGTACCTGTTGTTCTCCTCCAGCCTGCAGCTCCCCCACCTGCTTGCGTTCCAGGCGTTCTGCCTGGCCGCGATGGTGCCGCCGGTCGCGGTGGCACGGCACGTCCGCAGGCGGACCGGCGCACCCACGCCGGTGGTGGCCGGTGCCGTGGTCGTGGCACTGGGCCTGGCCGGGTTCGCATTCGCTGTTGTTTCCATCCTGCATGCGCAGTAGCAACGCCAGTTGAGGCATCCCCCCACCCTCCGGCTACGGGAACAAGACCATGGTCCGCGACGCGATATTCTGGAAAGTTGTCAGTGGCGAACTTCCCACCTCGCCTGCAGCCACCCTGCTGGGCTGGAAATTCCTCGACTATGACGAGGCCGCGCGAAGAATCCATGTCGCCTTCGATGCAAACCACGCCCTGACCAACCCGGTGGGCAATATCCAGGGCGGCCTGCTCTCGGCCATGCTCGACGATTGCATGGGCCCGGCGATCTACGCCGGACTTCCCCCGGACCGCATCGCGGTCACCATCGAGTCCAAGACCAGCTTCGTCAACGCCGCCGTTCCCGGGCGGATCCTGGGCTGCGGCCAGATCGAACACAGCAAGGGCAGCATCGCCTTCACTTCCGGCTGGCTGAGCGACGAATCGGGCAAGGTACTGGCCCGGGCCACGGCCACCTTCCGCGTGGGCAACCTGCGCTGGAAAGGCCTGGCCATTCCACGCGGCCTGGCCCGGCACATGGTCGCCCGCCGACTGCGCGCCGCTCGCCCGGCCTAGCCGGGCATCGCGCGCCGACCCGACCAACCGGCGCTGCGGGGCAACGCGGATCGCAGGCTGCCGTTGCGCCCTTCAACCGGCCGGATCGAGGGATCCGGCCGGCTACGCCTGCAGCTTCGGCCTGCGGCTCAGACCAGCCGCAGTACCGGCAGCCCGGCAGGGGCATGCGGATGGGCGGCACGACGGGAAGCAGCGGCCCCGGCATCGATCCGGAACGCGGCCACCGTCTGCAGCAGCTGGCTGGCCTGCGCTTCCATGCTGCGCGCCGCCGCCGAGGCTTCCTCGACCAGCGCCGCATTCTGCTGGGTGCCCTGGTCGATATGGTCCACGGCCTGGTTGATCTGCAGAATGCTCTCGCTCTGCTGCTGGGCCACGCTGCTGATCTCGCTGACCAGCGCGCTGACCCGCTTTACGTTGACCACGATCTCATCCATGGTGCGGCCGGCGCTCTCGACCTGGCCGGTACCGGTGCCGACCTTCTCCACCGAGTCGTCGATCAGCTGCTTGATCTCTTTGGCCGCGCCGGCCGAGCGCTGCGACAGCGAACGGATCTCCGAGGCGACCACCGCAAAGCCACGCCCGTGATCGCCGGCACGCGCCGCTTCCACCGCCGCGTTGAGGGCCAGGATATTGGTCTGGAAGGCGATGCCGTCGATCACCCCGATGATGTCGACGATGCGCCGCGAGGAGGCGTTGATCAGCGCCATGGTCGACACCACTTCGTGCACCACCTGCCCGCCCTGCGCGGCCACATCGACCGCGCCACTGGCCAGCTGGCTGGCCTGCTGCGCATTGGCGGCGGTGCGCTGCACGGTGGCGGTCAACCCCTTCATCGACACGGCGGTTTCCTCCAGCGAGGCGGCCTGCTGTTCGGTGCGCACCGACAGGTCGCTATTGCCTTCGGCGATCTCGCTGGCGCCCACCGCGATGGTGTCGGCGGCCGACTTGATCTGGGCGACGATGGTGGCCATCGCCTCGACCAGCGCATTGATCCCCTCGCACAGTTCGGCCACCGGGCCGGTCTTGTCCGCCGTGCCGATATGCCCGGTCAGATCGCCACCCTGGGCGGCGGCCACCACGTCGCGGGTCTGCGCCACCGCCAGCTGCATCGCCTGGTTGTCGCGCACCTGGGCGGTGATATCGGTAGCGTACTTGACGACCTTGAAGGGCCGGCCGTTCATGTCGAAGATCGGGTTGTAGGAGGCCTGGATCCACACCTCGCGCCCGCCCTTGCCCAACCGCCGGTACTGGCCGGCGTCATATTCGCCGCGCCCGAGTTTTTCCCAGAACTGCCGGTATTCCGCGCTCTGGCGGTACTCCGGTTCGACGAACAGGGCATGGTGCTGGCCGCGCACTTCCTCCAGCGTATAGCCCACCGCAGCCAGGAAGTTGTCGTTGGCCGCCAGGATGCGCCCATCCAGGCCGAACTCGATCACCGCCTGCGAGGTGTTGATGGCGGCCAGCTGCCCGGAAAAGTCGGCGGCCTGCAGCATCTGGGCGGTGATGTCGGTGGCGAACTTGACCACCTTGTACGGGCGCCCCTGGCTGTCCAGCACCGGGTTGTAGGAAGCCTGGATCCAGATCTCGCGCCCACCCTTGCCGAGCCGCCTGTACTGGCCGGCATCGTACTCGCCCCGCCCCAGCTTGGCCCAGAAATCGCGGTATTCCATGCTCTGCGCATGCGCCGGTTCGACGAACATGGCATGGTGCCGGCCCTGGATTTCATCCAGGCCATAGCCCAGCGCCTGCAGGAAGTTGTCGTTGGCCTGCACGATGGTGCCGTCCAGGTCGAATTCGATCACTGCCTGCACCCGGTGCAGCGCGGCGACCTGGGCTTCCAGCTCGGCCTGCCGGCGCTGGGCAGCCATGCCGGCGGCGCCATGGGCCTGGCGGCGGGAGACGAACGCTGCGGCCAGGGCGCGCCACGGCGACCAGGGCGCGGCGTGGGGAGACTGTTGCTGCACATGCGTGTGCGTGCCTGAAGTAAGCATCATCTGATCCTCGTTCCCTGATGGATGGAATGCATCGGGCAGCCTGCCCGCGGTGTCTCTGGCATGGGATGTGCGCGACGCACATGGGCATCGCGTGAGCGGCTTGTACAACTGCGGTACTGCCTGATGCAGACGCGATGTTGCAAAGACATCTGGCCCGGGGCCATCGCACGGCGTGCGACCCGGTCAGCGCGGAGCCGGACTGATGGCGGGCTCCATAACTGGTATCGGCAGCGCGCTGTAGCGCTTTAGGGGTATTTTCCTTGCAGCCCGGCCGCGGTGGCCGATCTACGCGACCTCGCCCGGCTCGCCGCCGTCGGGCGGCTCCAGCCCTTCCACACCAAGTACTTCCACCTGCACGTTGTTCTTGCCCAGCCCCTTGGCCTGGTAGCACAGGGCATCGGCTGCGGCGACCGCATCGTCCACGCTCATGCCGCCGCCGATCGCGGCGATGCCGATGCTGGCGCCCACGCCCAGCCGCTGCAGGCCCCAGGGAATGCTCAGGGTGCGTACCGATTCGAGCAGGTCGGTGGCAATCCGGCGCGCGCGCTTGAGCGAGCAGCCGGCCAGGATCACGGCGAACTCATCGCCGCCCAGGCGCGAGACGATGTCCGAATCGCGCACGCCATGGCGCAGCAGGTTGGCCACCGCCCACAGCATCGCATCGCCGGCCAGGTGGCCGTGGCTGTCGTTGATCGGCTTGAAGTTGTCCAGGTCGATGAACATCAGCGAGGCCGACTGCCCGGTCCGCGCCACCCGGATGATCGCCTGCTGCAGATGCGCCTCGAAACCACGCCGGTTGCTCAACTCGGTCAGCGGGTCGACCTCGGCCAGGTGGCGGGCTTCGCGCTGGCGGGCGCGCTGCTGGGTGGCGTCACGGATCACCCATACCGCACCGCTGTGCTGCCCGTCCTCGCCACGCAGCCAGGCCCGGGTCAGGTCCACCGGCAGCAACTGCGCGCCCATCGACAACAGCAGGTCCGAGTGCAGGTCCACCGCATTGCTGTCCGGGTCCAGCAACACCGCCATATCCAGCGGCGAGCGCGGCGCGTACTCGGTGGTCAGCTCGATCACATCCTGGACCTGCCCACCGGTCAGCGGCGCGGCGCCCTCGCCCGCCAGCGCTTGGGTGGCGGCGGCATTGGCGTACTGGATCACGCCCTGCAGGTCCAGGGTCAACACCATGTCGGCCACCGCATCCAGAGTCACCCGGGTGCGCTGCTCCGATTCGCGCAGCTGCTGGCCACTCTGGCGCTGCGCGGTGACGTCCTGGATCTGCGACACGAAGTGCAGCGGCGCGCCGTTTTCGGCGCGCACCAGCGATACCGACAAGCGCCCCCAGACGGTATTGCCGGACTTGCCCCGGTAGCGCTTGTCCATGTGGTAATGGTCGCGGCGGCCGGCCAGCAGGTCGGCGACCAGGGCCAGGTCGGTGTCCAGGTCATCGGCGTGGGTGAGGGTCTGGAAGTCGATCTCCAGCAGTTCGGCGCGGGAATAGCCGAGGATGCCGCACAGCGCGTCGTTGACGTCCAGCCAGCGCCCTTCCAGCGACACCAGCGCCATGCCCAGCGCCGCCGAGGAGAACGCCCCGGCGAATTTGTTCGCGGCCAGGTAGGCCTGCTCGCGCATTTCCAGCAGCGGGGTGATGTCCACCGCCATGCCGACATAGCCAAAACGCTGCCCGCCGGCACTGTCCAGCGGGCTGATCGACAGGCGCACCTGGCGGCGCCCACCGTCCTTGCGCACGTAGGTCCACTGGCGCGACCAGGTGCCCTGCGCGGCATGGGCGGTCAATGCCTCGAACACCGTCGGCAGGCGCCCGGTCGCATCGGCCAGCGGCTGCAGGTAGGCGTGCATTTCCTCCGGGTCATGGAACAGGCCCGGATTGATCCGCCCGATCACCTCCTCGGCGCTGTAGCCCAGCAACTTCTGCGCGCCGCTGTTGAACAGATTGATCACACCATCGACATCGGTGGCGATCACCGCCACTTCGTCGGAGGCATCCACCACCGCCTGCAGGCGCTGGCGCATGTCGGCCGCGTCCTGGCGCGCGTTCTGCAGGTCGCTCACATCGGAATGCGCGCCGGCCATCCACAGCGGGCGCCCCTGCGCGTCCCATTCGTAGACCCGGCCGCGGTCCTGCACCCAGATCCAGTGGCCGCGCTTGTGCCGCATCCGGCACAGGCTGTCGTAATGCGCCGAGCGCCCTTCCAGGTGGTCGGTCAGGCGCGCGTTGGAGCCGGCCAGGTCGTCGGGATGGACCAGCCGGAAAAACGTCTCCGGGGTGATCGGGGCCAGCTCGTCGCGGGTATAGCCCACGATCTGCGCCCAGCGTTCATTGACCCGCATCTGCCCGCGCTGGATGTTCCATTCCCAGGTGCCGGCCGCGGTGCCTTCGATGATCATTTCCAGCCGGCGGCGCTGCGCGACGGCTTCCTGCAATGCCGCTTCGACAGACCGGTTGTGGATGGCGTCGCTCATGCGCGCGGCCACGCCCAGGCGGCCAGGCGGCAGCGCGCCGCGCCCGCTGGCGCCCTGCCCTGCCCGTTCGGGCGGCACGGTACTGGTTGCTCGATGGTCATTTGGGCTCCCCGCCGCTGCCCTGCCTGGAGACACTGAAGGAGCAGTGTGATCAAAGCCGGGGCAAACCAGAAGTGCCGCCGGGCACGCGCCTAGGGCAGCCCCCTGCTGATAGCCCCCTTATCCAGGAAAATCAGCGGGTTGCGGCGCTGCGGGGGATCATGGGCGCCCGCACTCCATCGTCCTTGACACGACTTGTCCACAACCGCGCAAGGCTCGCCGGGACATAGCCTGGAGCGAGGATCCACTGGGCCCAATCGGGACACCGACCGGCAACGCCCCGGCACGCTCGTCGGAGCCGGACCTCGAGCCCCTGACGCTAAAGGAACCGGGCAAGTGCAGCGGCCGTGGCCTGCCACAGTTCTTCCAACGCCCGTGGGCTGTGCGCCTGACCCAGGTCGTCAATGGGTTGGCCACGCCTGGAGAAGTACATTCCTGTCTTTGCGGTGAATTCAGCCGAGGTGGTCGCCCGCACCACGATATCGGCGCCCTGCGCCGGGTCGCCTATGCCCAGCAGCGTCAGCAATCGAAGCAGTGCGGTGGAAAACGGCAGTTCGCGTCCCAGGCCGGTTGCGTTGAAACCGGGGTCGAGGCAGTTCGAGGTGAGGTTGGTGCCTTCGAATCGCCGCGCAAGCTCGAGTGAGAACATGATGTTCATCAGCTTGGTTTTTCCGTAAAGCTGCATCGATCGGCGTCGGGAGAACGCGCCTGTATCAACCAGATCCAGGGCCGGATCGATGGTCTCAGCCTGACGGGCTGCCTCCGAGGCCACCGTCACGACACGTGCGTCCGCTGATCTGGCCAGGACCGGTGCCAGCGCGTGGGTCAACAGCCAGGGCGCCAGGTAATTGACCGACAGCATTTCAGCGAAGCCGTCTTCGGTCACGCGTTGGCTGAAAGCATGCATGCCGGCGTTGTTGACAAGGACGTCGATACCCGGAACCGCGTCCTTGATCGTCGCCGCTGCGGCTGCCACCGTAGCCAGGCGCGAAAAGTCCGCGTAGACGATATCTATTGCCGCTGCCGGCGCCGTTTGCAGGATCTCCACGCGCACGGCTTGTGCCTTGGTTTCGTCCCTGGCGAGCAGCACCAGGTGATGGCCCCGGGACGCAAGGGTGTTGGCGGCGAGCAGCCCGATCCCGTTGGTTCCGCCCGTCAAAACGATCTTCTTCCCGCCCGCCATGCGCGCACCTATAATTGACAATTGTCCATCAACTTTCCAGATATGATGGATAAATGTCAACTACATGGAGCGGTAATGGGAAGCCAGACCAAAGGGCAGGAACGTGAGGATGCGCTGCGCGCGCTCGGCGCCGAACTGAGTACGCTGGCGACAGAACTGCGGGCAGTCGCTGTCGATGCTGCCGCCGCCTTTGATCAGCCGGTTACCGCATCTGGATTCCAGCTTCTTCAATGGCTCGGCAATCACGGTCCAGCCAGGGCCAGTGAGATTGCCGATGGGCTGGACATCGACCGCAGCGTGGTGAGCCGGCTGGTTCGCCAGCTGGTGGACGCAGGCCTGGTCAGCACGCGCCAGGGCGAAGGTGACGGCCGGAGCGTCGTCTGTGGTCTCACCCGTTTCGGTCGCGACCAGATCGCGTTGGCGGTAGCGCGCAAGGGCGATCGTTTCATCAAACGCACCAGGCAATTCACCGATGCAGAAATCAGGCATTTGACCGAACTCCTGCGTCGCCTTACGTCATCCGGCGACACCGGCTGAGCAGCGTCGCCCGGCCGGCAGGGATGCGCCGCTCGTGTGGGCGGGTGCGCCCTCCTGATCGACAGACCGCGACAGGCCGCCGGGCGGCGGCCTGTCGCGGGTACGGTAACGGCGGTTCAGCCGCCGCGCTTGGCGCGGGCGAAGGCGTCGGCCAGGGCGTTGTTGGCCGGGGGCGCCGCATTGCCCGGGCGCGGCCCGGACGGGGCGCCACGGCCGCCATTGCGCTGACCACCGCCACCGCCGCCCTCGCGACGGCCGCCGCCGGCCGGGCGCGCCTGGCGCTCGCCGGGCGCCTGGGCCGGGGCCGGGCTGTCGTCCAGGCGCCGGGTCAGGGCGATGCGCTTGCGCGCCACATCCACCTCCAGCACCTTGACCTTGACGATGTCGCCGGCCTTGACCACATCGCGCGGGTCCTTGACGTAGGTATCCGACAGCGCCGAGATGTGGATCAGGCCGTCCTGGTGCACGCCGATATCGACGAACGCCCCGAACGCGGCCACGTTGCTGACCACCCCTTCCAGGATCATCCCCGGCTGCAGGTCCTTGAGTTCTTCCACCCCTTCGGCAAAGCGCGCCGCCTTGAACTCCGGGCGCGGATCGCGGCCGGGCTTTTCCAGTTCCCTGAGGATGTCGCGCACGGTCGGCACACCGAAGGTGGCGTCGGTGAACTGCTCGGCCTTCAGCCCGCGCAGGAAGCTGCCGTCGCCGATCAGCGCCTTGATCGGGCGCGCGGTGGCGGCCACGATGCGCTCGACCACCGGGTAGGCTTCCGGGTGCACCGAGGAGGCATCCAGCGGCTGCTCGCCATCGGCGATGCGCAGGAAGCCGGCGCACTGCTCGAAGGTCTTGTCGCCCAGCCGCGGCACCTTGAGCAGGTCCTTGCGGCGCTTGAACGGGCCGTTGTCGTCGCGATGCCGCACGATGTTCTCGGCCACCGTCGACGACAGCCCGGACACCCGCGACAGCAGCGCGGCCGAGGCGGTATTGACCTCCACGCCGACCGCGTTGACGCAGTCCTCCACCCGCGCATCCAGCGCGCGCGCCAGCCGGTACTGGTCCACATCGTGCTGGTACTGGCCCACGCCGATCGCCTTGGGGTCGATCTTGACCAGTTCGGCCAGCGGATCCTGCAGGCGCCGGGCGATGGACACCGCGCCGCGGATGGACACATCCAGGTCGGGGAACTCCCGGGAGGCGAACTCGGATGCCGAATACACCGAGGCGCCGGCCTCGCTGACCACGATCTTCTGCAACCGGGTGTCGCCCAGCGCCTTGATCACATCGCCGGCCAGCTTGTCGGTCTCGCGGCTGGCGGTGCCGTTGCCGATCGCGATCAGTTCCACGTTGTGCTTCTGGCACAGCTGCTTGATCGTGTGCAGCGACTGGTCCCACTGCCGGCGCGGTTCGTGCGGGTAGATGGTGTCGGTGGCCACCAGCTTGCCGGTGGCATCGACCACGGCGATCTTGCAGCCGGTGCGGATGCCCGGGTCCAGCCCGAGCACGGTCTTGGGGCCGGCCGGTGCGGCCAGCAGCAGGTCCTTGAGGTTGTCGCCGAACACCGCGATCGCCTCGGCCTCGGCCTTCTCGCGGGCCTGGTTGAACAGGTCCAGCAGCAGGTGCATGTGCAGCTTGGCGCGCCAGGTCATCCGGCAGGCGTCCAGCAGCCAGCGGTCGCCGGGGCGCCCGCCATCGCCGATGCCGGCCTTGTAGGCGACCCGGCCTTCGGCGTACTGGTGGCCGGCTTCGGCCTCGTTGCCCGGGTCCAGTTCCAGGAACAGGATCTCCTCGCGGCGCGCGCGGAACAGCGCCAGCAGCCGGTGCGAGGGGATCTTCGCCAGCGCTTCGGCGTGTTCGAAGTAATCGCGGTACTTGGCGCCCTGTTCTTCCTTGCCTTCGGCCACGCGGGCGCGGATCACCCCCACCTCGCCCAGCCAGGTGCGCAGTTCGCCCACCAGCGCGGCATCCTCGCCCCAGCGCTCCATCAGGATCGCGCGGGCGCCGTCCAGCGCGGCCTTGACGTCGGCCACGCCCTTGTCGGCATCGACAAAGCCGGCGGCATGCACCTGCGGGTCCAGCCCGGGATCGGCCAGCAGGCCATCGGCCAGCGGCTCCAGCCCGGCTTCGCGCGCGATCTGCGCGCGGGTGCGGCGCTTGGGCTTGTACGGCAGGTACAGGTCTTCCAGGCGCGACTTGGTGTCGGCCGCGAGGATCTCGTTGCGCAGTTCGTCGCTGAGCTTGCCCTGCTCGTCGATGCTGGACAGCACCGCGGCACGGCGGTCTTCCAGTTCGCGCAGGTAGGTCAGGCGCGTTTCCAGGTTGCGCAGCTGGATATCGTCCAGGCCGCCGGTGACTTCCTTGCGGTAGCGGGCGATGAACGGGACGCTGGCGCCTTCGTCCAACAGGGCGATGGCGGCACGCGCCTGGGCGGGCTGGGCGCCGATTTCATCGGCGATGGTCTGGGCGATCTGCTGGGCGAGCTTGATGTCTGGCATTGCTTCCGGCCGAAGCCACTATGCGGAAAGCACCGATTGTGGCAACGCCGGGCGGCGGGGGGAAGGCGTTGACAGCGCGCGCCGAACCTGTCGCAGGCTGCGTGCCACGGCCATACCGGCGGCCGGCCGGCATGGCCGGTTCACCGCCTCAGCGGTAATGCTGCGCGGCGCGCTGGTGGGCGACCTCATCGCGCATGGATTCCAGCGCCATCACCCGCACCTTGCCGATCCCCTGCAGTTCCATGAACCGCTCGGTATAGATTTCCGGGCCACTTTCGGTATCGGCCCGCGACTTGCTGAAACCATGCGGCACCAGGCCCTTGTCGCCATCCTTGCTACCACCGACATAAAGAACGATTGCCATGTGATGTGTTCCTCCAAAAAGCATCGTGCATGTACAACAGCGTGCAGCTTACCGCGCCGAAGCTGACTGATTGGCCATGGAGGCTAATAACCATTGTTTGCATGCAGATGACGTCGCATTGCACGACGTTTTATTTACACCGATTTAACGCCGCAATAACCTCACGGCCACCAGCCGCGCCCGGTCATCGCGTAGACATCGGCCGCCCGTTCGAACGGGTTGCGCGCGCTCACCCCGCCGCACAGCAGGTATACCGGCAGATACAGCGGCCCCAGCACCAGGTACTGGTACACATGCGCGCGTTCGTGGTCGTGCAGGCCGATCACCGGCTCGTTGCAGTGCCCGGCCTGGTGCGCGTAAGTGCGGCACGGCACCTCCAGGGTCGGCCCGGTGTGCAGGATCACATTGCCCAGCGTGATCGCCCCGCCCGGGCCCCACGGCCAGTCGCGGAATACCAGGGCCAGGTCGCGGCGGTTCCACGACGGACGCGCGCCAGCCAGCATTCCGGCCAGGCCACCGAGCAGCCCGATCAGGGTATTGGGCACGGTCCATACCGCGCCCAGCGCCTGCAGCAGGCGCAGTGCCAGCGGCGGCAGGCTCAATCGGCCTCGTTGGGGATCAGCAGCCACAGGATCAGATACACCAGCATCCCCGGGAAGGCCGCCGACACGATCGACACCAGCACGAACAGCACCCGCACCAGGGTCGAGCTCCAGCCAAAGCGATGCGCGATGCCGCCCATCACCCCGGCAATCATGCGGTCGTTGAGCGAACGCGACAGCGTACGCGGGGCAGCAGCGTTCATGGCAGCGGTCTCCAGTGGCAGGTGGACAGGCAGCTCATGCTACCGCCGTTCAGGGGCTGCGGCGCAGTGCCTTCAGGCGCGCGTTGAACCATACCGAGGCGGTCTGTTCGGCCTGGCCCGGGCAGGCGATGCGGTAGGGCTTGCCGCTCATGCTGCTCTGGCTGGCGGCGCGCTCGATGAACTGCTCGGCGGTGTCCACCTTGTCCTTCTTGAGCAGGTAGTCGTACTTGCACTGCAGGTGCGCGCGCGCCTCGGCGGCGTCGTGCCAGCTGCCATTGCGCTGGAAGCGGCAGCTGGAACCATCCAGCGCGCCGATCAGCCCGGCGATCTCGCGCTTTGCCGCCTCGGTGGGGGCAGCCTGGGCGCTGCCCAGCGCGATCAGGCCCGCGCCCAGCACGGCCATCATTCGGGGAGTGATCATGTACGTTCCTTCAGCCAATCGGTAATGGTACCGGGTACCTCGCGCTGGGCGCGGCCGGATACATAGATGCCGATATGCCCACCGCGGAAACTGCTCTCGGTGTAGTCGGTGCTGCCGATCCGGCCGCGCAGCGCGCGTGACGCATCCGGCGGCACCAGGTGGTCCTGCTCGGCGTAGATGTTCAGCACCGGCAAGGTCACCTGGCGCAGGTCGACACGATGCTCGCCGATGCGCACGCCCTCGTGCATCAGCCCGTTGCCCTGGTAGAACTGCTTGATGAAGTCGCCGAAGGCTTCGCCGGCCAGATCGGGCGAGTCGAAGATCCATTTTTCCATGCGCAGGAAATCCTCCAGCGCGGCCTTGTCATCGAGGATGTCCAGCAGGCCCACGTACTTCTGCACGTTGAGCCGGAATGGCTTGAGCATCAGGTAACTGGCGTTCATCAGGTCGGCCGGGATGTTGCCCAGCGTGTCCACCAGCAGGTCCACGTCCACCTGCCGCGCCCAGTGCGAGAGCATGTTGTCGGGGGTGTGGAAATCCACCGGGGTGACCATGGTGACCAGGTTGGCCAGCTTGTGCTGGCGCAGCGCGGCATAGCACAGCGCGAACACCCCGCCCTGGCAGATGCCGAGCAGGTTGACCGGGCCGCCGCTGCGCACGCGCAGCTGGTCCACCGCCCCGTCCAGGAAGCGCAGCAGGTAGTCCTCCAGCGTCTGGTACCGCTCGGAGCGGTCCGGGTAGCCCCAGTCCAGCACGTAGACGTCATGGCCCAGGGCCAGCAGGCGCTGCACCAGCGAGCGGTCGGCCTGCAGGTCGACCATGTACGGGCGGTTCACCAGCGCATAGACGATCAGCAGCGGAGTGGACTGCACCGGTGCGGCCGCGCCAACGAAGCGGTACAGGGCGACCTTGCCGTCGCGCCAGATCTCTTCGCGCGCGGTCACCCCATAATCGACATCGTCCACCGACGGCAGCAGCTTCAGTCCGTCCAGCAGCTTGCGCTGCATGGCCAGGGTTTCCTGCAGCAGATCGTCGGCATTGAAGCCCAGCGGCCCTTTCATGGTCATGGCCTGCGCTTGCGCGGCGTGGCCGCTGCCGTGGCGGGCGTGGGCGTGGCGGCGCGCCTGGGTTTGGACGCCTTGGCCGGCTTGGGCGTGGCTTTCGCTGCGGGCTTAGGCTTAGGCTTCGGCTCGGATGTCGGTGTTTGCGTCGGCCCCGCCGGCGCCGGCGCGCCGGCTTCGGCCATGCGTCGCACCAGCCGCTCCAGGTCGGTGATGCGCCGGTGCGCAGCGTCCATCTCGGTGCGGGTGGGCAGGCCGATCGCCTCGCAGACCCGCTCGATTTCCTGCTGGGTCGCCCCGCGCAAGCGCATCTGCGCGTTGCCCAGCGCGGCATACACCCGCTGGAACGGCTCGGACAGGGCCACCTTGGCGTAGGCCTCCTCGGCCACCTCGATCCACAGGTCGAACATCGCCCGCGCACTGGTCAGCTGGCTGCCGGGCTGTTCGTGTTCGGCCAGGCGCTGCTCGAACAGGGCGAACGCATCGTCCAGCGCCTGTTTGATCTGCTCGACATAGTCGCGCGAGTGGGTCTGGTATTCCTGCTGTGCACGCAGCAGCGCCTGCCAGCGTGCCTGGTGCTCACGGCCGGGGCCGAACGCCGGGCTCTGCAGCCACGGGCCCAGGTCGTGCTGCAGGCGCTCGAGCAGCATCAACAGGTCCGGCCCCCCGGCAGCGGTCTGCCCGCGCGCGCCCTGCAGCATCCACTGCAGCAGCCCCTCGCCCTGGCCCTGCACCGCCTGCTTCCAGGCCTGGGCCACCTCGGCGCTGCTGGCGTCGCGGCCGGCGAACTGCGCGGCCACCTGCTGCATGGTGCCGTACCAGCCACCGGCCTGTTCGCGAAAGCGGTGCACCGCGTCATCGGCCGCGCCGCTGGCCGCGGTGGGCATGTGCCGGGCCCACCAGTCGATCGCCTGCTGCCAACCGCCCTGCCCGTCGCCGCCAGGCGGCGACCCGGGCGACCCGGGCGGTACGGCGGCATGGCGCAGGGCATCGCCCCAGGCGCCGAAATACTGCCGCGCCAGGGCCTCGATATCACCGGCGTTGCCGCCCTTGCCGGCCGTGCTCATCGGCAGGCACCTGCAATGCAGGGTGGAATCGGATCGGTCACGGTGCGGCTCATGGCTTGGGAATGCGCAGGGTCTTGCTGATCATCAGCGAACCGGACAGCGCGAACAGCAGCACCATCGGATGCAGTTGCCACGGACCCAGCTGCCAGCCGCCCAGCCACAGGTCGTGTCCGATCGCGCCCATGCTGGCCGCTACCGCCAGCACCACCACCAGCGCCAGGCTGGTCGGGATCGGCGTGCCTTCGAAATACGGCACTTTGTCGCCTTCACCAGCCAGCGCCTCGGCGGTGACGTTGTAGCGGGCCAGCCGGCTCACCCCGCAGCACACGAAGTAGCTGAGCACCAGCCAATCCCAGCCGCCCTGCATGCCGCAGGCATAGGCCAGCGCGGCCGGCGCGACCCCGAAGGAAATTACGTCCGACAGCGAGTCCAGCTCGCGGCCCAGGGTGGAACTGGATTTGCGCCAGCGCGCGATGCGCCCGTCCAGCGCATCGAAAATGAAGGCCAGCGGGATCAGCGCCATCCCGAACAGCAGGTAGCTGCGCTGCCCGTCCTGCAGGAAGCGCATCGCGGCAAATACCGCGCCGGTGCCGCAGAAGGCGTTGGCCAGGGTGAACCAGTCCGCCAGGTGGAACTCGCGCAGCATCGAGAAGTGACGTTTCATGGAAGGTCTGTTGACGGCAATGCCAAGAGAGTACCGCGAGCGGCCGCAACCGCGACAGAGCGGGCGGCCTCCGGCCTTGTCGCGCCCTTCACGCCGCCGCCACCGGCGGTCATTTTTTGGCCACCCATCTTGACAGCGAGGACCGGCGGGGGCTGCCAGCGCTTATCCACAAACTTGCGCACCAGTCATCCACACCCCCTGTGGACAACTTGGTCTCACCCGCCGCGACGCTGGTTATTTATTGATCACCCTGGATGGGGAATGGCCGGCACGACCCGGCCCGATGCCGACGGTGCGGCCCTGCCCGCCCCGACGACCGGCCCATCCGGCCGTGGTCGGATGTCCATCGGTAGGTCCGACTCAGGGTCGGTAACCATTGGCAGGTCCGACCCATGGCCGGTAACCATCGGTAGGTCCGACCCATGGTCGGACCGGCCCTCACAGCCGGGTAAAGCTCCACGACTGCATCGCCCCGTCGCGGTAGGGCATCACCCCATGGAACGGGCGCGGGTCCTGGTCGAACACCAGCGGCAGGAACTGGCGGTCGCCCTCCCACAACGGCAGCGCCTCCAGCTTGTCCACGTCCACCCACTCCAGGGTGCCTTCCGGGTTGGCGCCCAGCGGGGTGCCGGTGTAGCTGTCGATCACGAACACGAAACCGAACCAGTCCTCGCCGTGCTTGCCAAAGCCCGGCCAGCTGATGGTGCCGCGCATGCGCATGGTGCCGCACTCGATCCCGGCCTCCTCGCGGATTTCCCGGCGCATGCCGGCGGCCACGTCCTCGTCGCGCTCGACCTTGCCACCCAGCCCGTTGTACTTGCCCAGGTGGTGGTCACCGGGCCGCGCGTTGCGGTGGATCATCAATGCTTGCTTGCCGTCCGGCGACAGCACATAGCCAAGGGTGGCCACGATCGGGGTATAGGGCATGACGCACAGGCTCACGAAACTCAAACCGCGATTATGCGCGATCGCGCTGCGCCGATCCGCTCCGGATCAGTTGGCCACGCTGGTGCGGCGGTTGTCTGCCGGGGCCGGCAGCGCGTCGCCGTCGCGGCGCAGGGTGGCCACCCCATGGCCACCCTCGGCCAGGTATTCCAGCCATTTGCCCAGGAAGGTGTTCATCCGCATGCGGTGGCTGATCAGTTCGGCCGGCGGCGGGTACATGCCCACCACGTCCTGCCAGCGCCGGCCCACATAGCAGTGGGTGGTCTCGGCCTGGCGCGCGTCGCGGTACAGCCGCACGTACGCCGACGGGTCCGGCTGCCCGGTGACCGGGTCGGCGAAGTCGTAGGTCAGGCGCAGCTCCACCGTGTAGCGGTGGCAGTGCAGCACGTCCAGGCGTACATCCAGCCCATCGCCGATCGAGGACACATAGCTGCCGGGCACCAGTTCAGCCGGCGCGAACAGGCGCACCAGGTGCTGGTAGTTTTCCGCGTACAGCCCCATCAGCCAGCTCAGGCGGCTGAGCCGGGGGATGCGTTCGATGCGGGGCGTGGCCGGGGACATGGTTCGATCCTACACGTTGATCCTCCAACGTGGGGGCGGCCAGGCCCCGGCCAAAGGGGCCGGCGCATCGCCCGTATCGACCAACGGTCGATACCTACCCCGGTAGGCCACGACCGTTGGTCGTGGCGCGGCCTCAATACAATTCGCGCTGCAGCCCCAGCGTGGTCAGCACCTTGCTGGAAATCTCCTCGATGGAGGTATGGGTGGTGCTCAGGGTCGAAATGCGCTCCATCCGGAACATGGTCTCGGCCGCGGCCACTTCACGCTTGCAGGTCTCCAGGTTGGCGTAGCGCGAATTCGGCCGGCGCTCCTGGCGGATCTGCTGCAGCCGGTCCGGGTCGATGGTCAGCCCGAACAGCTTCTTGCGGTAGGGACGCAGCCGGGGCGGCAGGCGGTCCTGCTCCAGGTCCTCGTCGGTCAGCGGGTAGTTGGCCGCGCGCACCCCGTAATGCAGGGCCAGGTAGATGCAGGTGGGGGTCTTGCCGGCCCGCGACACCGCCACCAGGATCACGTCGGCGTCGTCGTAATTGATCGCAATGCCGTCGTCGTGGGTCAGCGCGAAGTTCATCGCGTTGATCCGCCGGTGGTAGGTCTCGAAGTCGACCATGCCGTGCGCCTGGCCCACCCGGGAGTGCCGGTTGACCTCCAGCTCGCGCTCCAGCGGCTCGATGAAGGGGGCAAACACGTCCAGCATCAGCCCGCCGCTCTCGGCCAGGATCACGCTCAGCCCGCTGTCCACGCAGGAACTGACCACGATCGGGCGCACCTGGTAGCGTTCCCCGGCCGCGCGGATCCGTTCACAGGCTTCGCGGGCCTTTTCCGGGTCGTCGATGAACGACATCCGGTCGGTAATGAAGCTGAACCCGGAGAACTGGGTCAGCAGGCTATGCCCAATGGTTTCAGCGGTGATACCGGTTCCATCGGACACGTAGAACACCGGACGGATCGTCGACATACGGCTTTTACCCCCTACGCAGCTTAAAAGGGCCGTCGATACAAGCTTGTGCCGATGGCAGTGTGCCCGGCATCATATCGGCTTCTTCCTACGGACGTGGCCATACAGCCCGCCTCGGGCGATGGCCAAACGGAGCATCGCGCTTGAACGAGAACATCCTGTGGTTGCACGAACTGCGCCTGGCCGATCTGGCCCGCGTAGGCGGCAAGAATTCGTCGCTTGGCGAAATGATCGGCAACCTGGCCGGCCTGGGGGTGTCTGTCCCCGGCGGTTATGCAACCACTTCTGAGGCCTTCAAGGACTTCATTGCGCACAACGACCTGTCCAAGCGCATCTTCGACAAGCTGGCCACGCTGGACGTGGAAGATGTCGCCGCGCTGACCCTGGCCGGCAAGGAAATCCGCGGCTGGGTGATCGATGCCCCGCTGCAGCCGCAGCTGGACCAGGACATCCGCACCGCCTACGCCAGGCTCTGCGAGGAGAACGGTGGCGGCGACATCGCCGTGGCCGTGCGCTCCTCGGCCACCGCCGAGGACCTGCCCGATGCCTCCTTCGCCGGCCAGCAGGAGACCTTCCTCAACGTCACCGGTGCCGACGATGTCGTGCACAAGGTCAAGGAAGTGTTCGCCTCGTTGTACAACGACCGCGCCATCGCCTACCGCGTCCACCACGGCTTCAAGCACGAGGACGTGTTCCTGTCGGCCGGCGTGCAGCTGATGGTGCGCTCGGGCGTGGGCGCCTCCGGCGTGCTGTTCACCCTGGACACCGAGTCCGGCTTCCGCGATGTGGTGTTTGTCACCTCCAGCGTCGGCCTGGGCGAAATGGTCGTGCAGGGCGCGGTCAACCCCGACGAGTTCTACGTCTACAAGCCCACCCTGCGTGCCGGCAAGCCGGCGATCCTGCGCCGTTCGCTGGGCAGCAAGGCGCTGCGCATGGTGTATTCGGACGTGCCCGGCGAGCGCGTGCGGGTGGAAGACACCCCGGCCGAGCTGCGCAACGTGTTCTCCATCAGCGACGAGGACGTGCAGGAACTGTCCAAGCAGGCGCTGGTCATCGAAGAGCATTACGGCCGCCCGATGGACATCGAGTGGGCCAAGGACGGGGTCAGCGGCAAGCTGTTCATCGTCCAGGCGCGCCCGGAAACGGTGAAGTCGCGTGGCCATGCCACCCAGATCGAACGTTTCGCGCTGAACCAGAAGGACGGCAAGGTGCTGGCCGAAGGCCGCGCCGTCGGCGCCAAGATCGGCGCGGGCACCGCGCGGGTGGTCAAGTCGCTGGACGACATGGCCCGCGTGCAGCCCGGCGATGTGCTGATCGCCGACATGACCGACCCCGATTGGGAGCCGGTGATGAAGCGCGCCTCGGCGATCGTCACCAACCGCGGCGGCCGCACCTGCCACGCGGCGATCATCGCCCGTGAGCTGGGCGTGCCGGCCGTGGTCGGCTCGGGCAACGCCACCCAGCTCATCCAGGACGGCCAGCAGGTAACCGTCAGCTGCGCCGAGGGCGACACCGGCTTCATCTACGACGGCATCCTGGAGTTCGAGCGCACCACCACCGACCTGGGCAACATGCCGCCGGCGCCGCTGAAGATCATGATGAACGTGGCCAACCCGGAGCGTGCCTTCGACTTCGGCCAGCTGCCCAACGCCGGCATCGGCCTGGCCCGCCTGGAAATGATCATCGCCAGCCACATCGGCATCCACCCGAACGCGCTGCTGGAATACGACCGCCAGGACGCGGCCACCAAGAAGAAGATCGACGAGAAGATCGCCGGTTACGCCGATCCGGTCAGCTTCTATGTCGGCCGCCTGGCCGAAGGCATCGCCACGCTGACCGCCTCGGTCGCCCCGCACCCGGTGATCGTGCGCCTGTCGGACTTCAAGTCCAACGAGTACGCCAACCTGATCGGCGGCAGCAACTACGAGCCGCACGAAGAGAACCCGATGATCGGCTTCCGCGGCGCCAGCCGCTACGTCGACCCGAGCTTCTCGGCCGCCTTCGCACTGGAATGCAAGGCCGTGCTGCGCGTGCGCAACGAGATGGGCCTGGACAACCTGTGGGTGATGATTCCGTTCGTGCGCACCCTGGAAGAAGGCCGCAAGGTCGTCGAGGTGCTCGAGCAGAATGGCCTCAAGCAGGGCGAAAACGGCCTGAAGATCATCATGATGTGCGAAGTGCCGTCCAACGCACTGCTCGCCGATGAGTTCCTGGAGATCTTCGACGGCTTCTCGATCGGCTCCAACGACCTGACCCAGCTCACCCTGGGCCTGGACCGCGATTCGTCGATCGTGGCGCACCTGTTCGACGAGCGGAACCCGGCGGTGAAGAAGCTGCTGTCGATGGCGATCAAGTCCGCGCGCGCCAAGGGCAAGTACGTGGGCATCTGCGGCCAGGGCCCGTCCGACCATCCGGATCTGGCCGAATGGCTGATGCAGGAAGGCATCGAATCGGTGTCGCTGAACCCGGACACCGTGGTCGATACCTGGCTGCGCCTGGCCAAGCTCAAAGCGAAGGGCTGATCCTTTCGGCAGTGAAATGAAGAACAACACCCCGCACAGGCGGGGTGTTGTTTTTTGGCTGCCACGCAGGGCGTGGCACTACCGCTCAGGCGTCGGTGGTTTGGGCAGCAGCCTCGGCCACCGGATAATCGGTGAACCCCTCGGCCCCGCCACCGAAGAACGTCGCCTTGTCCGGCGCATTCAAGGCCATCCCCTGGCGCAACCGCTGCGGCAGGTCCGGGTTGGCGATGAACGGCCGGCCGAAGGCGATCAGGTCGGCCCAGCCCTTGGCCAGGGCCTCCTCGGCGCGCTCCACGGTGTACTTGCCAGCGTAGATCAAGGTACCGCGGTAGAGCATGCGCAAGGCCTCCTTGAACGCCACCGGCATCACCGGTGCGTCTTCCCAGTCGGCCTCGGCGATGTGCAGGTAGCCCACGCCCAGTCCGTCCAGCAGGTGCGCTGCGGCCAGGTAGGTCGCCTGCGGGGTGTCATCCACCGCGCCCTGCAGCGTGGTCAGCGGCGCCAGTCGCACCCCCACCCGGTCGGCACCGATCTCGGCCGCCACCGCTTCCACGACTTCACGCAGGAAACGCAGCCGGTTCTGCAGCGAACCACCGTAGCCATCGGTGCGCTGGTTGGCCTGCGAATCGATGAACTGGTTGATCAGGTAGCCATTGGCGCCATGCAGCTCGATCCCATCGAAGCCGGCATCCAGCGCATTGCGCGCGGCCTGCGCGTAATCGCGCACGATGCCGGGGATTTCCTCGATCGCCAGCGCTCGCGGCAACGAGTGCTGCACCATCTCGCCCACCCCGCCCAGCGGGCCCCGGCCCTGCGGGTCGACGAATACCTTGACGCCCTGCGCCTGCAGCGCCGAGGACGACACCGGCGCGCCGCCACCGGGCTGCAGCGCGGTATGCGACACCCGGCCTACGTGCCACAGCTGGGCCACGATGCGGCCGCCGGCGGCATGCACCGCATCGGTCACCCCACGCCAGCCGGCCACCTGCGCCGCATCGTGGATGCCCGGTGTCCAGGCATAGCCCTGGCCCTGCTGGCTGATCTGGGTGCCTTCGCTGACGATCAGGCCGGCCGAGGCGCGCTGGGCGTAGTACCGGGCCATCAGCGGCGTGACCACATTGCCATCGGCCGCGCGCGAGCGGGTCATCGGCGGCATCACGATACGGTTGGGCAGCGTCAGCGCGCCCATGCGGTAGGGGGAGAAAAGCATGACCATCCTTCAACGGGAAGCCCGCAGCAGCGGGGACACCGGCAAGGATGGAGACGCCTGGCCACGTCCAACAGGGGCCGCCAGGCAAAACAGTTGTGCCGTGGGCGCAACGATGGCGCCCGGCCCCTGCCTCAGCGGCCCTCGCCGGCCAGCTTCTGGTAGGCGGCACGCACCGTTTCATAGCCGTAGCGGCGCTCCAGCCGGCGTACGATGAAATGCCCGCGCGCCATGTCCTGGTAGTAGTCGGTGAACATCGTATTGAGCGTGGCCCCGGTAACCGCGCCGATGATCGGCACCGCCTGCGCGGCGAACTTCTCGGTAACCACCACGCCAAAGCGCGCGGCCACCTTCTCCACGATCTTGGCCAGCCACTTGCCGGCCTCCTTCGGGGTCAACCCGATCATCACCCCGCCGCCGCCGGCCGCGCGCCCGGCCAGCTCGGCCGACAGGTGGCGCATCACCTCGGCGGTGAAACCGCGGGTGATGTAGTAGCCGGTCTCGCTGGCATCGTCCTGCCCGGAATTGCCGCCCAGCGCGAACACTTCCAGGCAGGCATGGCGGGTGGCCATCTGGCTCAGGTCGAAGCCCTCGCTGCGCGCCACATCGGCCACCGCGCGCATCATGATCGTGGTCGACAGCGGCAGCTCGATGAACAGCGCGGTGAACCCGAACGCCCCGCCGACCGCGCCGGAGGTGGCCGCGGCCAGCTTGTGCCAGCGCGTGGAGGCGGCCTTGCCCGGCGTGTTGTCCATGCTCCACAACGCGGCCTGGGCCGATTTGAACAACGCCGCTTCGACCGCGCCGTGGATCCGTCGGGAGACCGACTGCGGCAGCTTCTTCACCGCAAACTCCAGCGGCGAGCCGATCAGGTTGGCCATCTTGGCGGTCAACGTCGGCGCCTCCAGCAGCGCCACGGCGCGCTGCAGGTCGGCCCAGTCCGGCGAGGCGGGCAGCAGTTCGGTGTCCAGCGGAGGGGGCGTGCTGCGGGAGATGGCGTTCATCGACCGATCATAGCCCCGGTTGCTTGAACACCATGTGCGTGCGGCTTCGCCCGGCACCCTGCCTTCCCGGCAGGCCGCCACCGTGGGCGGCGCCCCGGCAGCCCCGTATCAGGCCGGCAGGCCCGACAGCGCACCCATGAACCGGCGGTAATGGCGCAGCTCGGCGATCGAATCGTGCACATCGCTCAGCGCGGTATGGCTGGCGGTCTTGCCCACCCCGGCGGCCACGGCCGGGGCCCAGCGCTTGGCCAGTTCCTTGACCGTGGATACGTCCAGGTTGCGGTAGTGGAAGTACTTCTCCAGCCGCGGCATCTCGCGGTGCAGGAAGCGCCGGTCCTGGCAGATCGAATTGCCGCACATCGGCGAGGCGCCGGCCTTGATCCACTGCGCCAGGAAGGCCACCGTCTGCGCCTCGGCCTGGCCGGTCGTCACCGTGCTCTCCACCACCCGCTGCCACAGCCCGGAACGACGGTGCTGGTTGCGGTTCCACTCGTCCATCGCCTCCAGCCGCGCCAGCGGATGGCCGATGGCGATCTCGGGGCCTTCGGCCAGCACGTTCAACTGCGCATCGGTGACCACCGTGGCGATCTCGATGATGGCATCGTTGTCGGTATCCAGACCGGTCATTTCCAGGTCGATCCAGATCAGTCGTTCGCCTTCCGCGCCGTTGTCGGCCATGTCTACGCCTTGTGCAAGGGCCGTCGCCGCAGCGCCGGCCGGTGTATGGAATGGCCGCCATGATACCGCCATCGCGTCATCGCCCCGTCGCGCCGGCGGCTATTCCAGCAGCAGCGGCGGCTTGCCGCGCTTGGCGCGGAAATAGTTGCTCAGCCGCGTACTGGCCTCCTTGGCCAACACCCCGCCGTGGATCTCCACCCGGTGGTTGTGGCGGGCATCGCCCAGCAGGTCGAACACACTGCCGCAGGCGCCGGTCTTGGGGTCGCTGGCCGCATACACCAGCCGCGCCACGCGGGCATGCACGATCGCCATGGCGCACATCGCGCACGGCTCCAGGGTCACATACAGCGTGCTGCCCACCAACCGGTGGTTGGCCAGCGCCCGCCCGGCCTGGCGCATCGCCACGATCTCGGCATGCGCGCTGGGATCGTGGTCGGCGATGTTGAGGTTCCAGCCCTCGCCCAGCACCGCGCCATCGGCCCCCACCAGCACCGCGCCCACCGGTATTTCGTTGAACTCGCGCTCGGCGCGCGCGGCCAGCGCCAGCGCCTGGCGCATCCAGTGCTCGTCCTGGTCGTGCACCGGCACGCCCAGCGGCGGCGGCGCGGGCAGGCGCTCAACCATGGCCGCCGGCCTTGCGCACGAATGCCTCGAACGCGGCCAGGGTGGCCTGGCTGACATGGTGCTCGATGCCTTCGGCATCGCGGCGCGCCGAATCGGCATCCACCCCCAGCGCCAGCAGGAAACGCTCTACGGTCTGGTGGCGGGCGCGCATCTCCACCGCCAGCTGTTCGCCGGCCGGGGTCAGGAACACGCCGCGATAGGGCCGCTGCACCGCCCAGCCCTCCTTGACCAGGCGCTTGAGCGCCTTGGCCACGGTCGGCTGCGCCACCCCCAGCCGGGTGGCGATATCCACCTGACGGGCCTCGCGGCCATCGGCGATCAGGTCGGCGATCAGTTCCACGTAGTCTTCCACCAGCTCCGAGCGGCGCGCCTCGCGCACCTGCACGAAGCCCTCGACATGCACCTGGGCATCGATCAGCGCGGACGGGGGTTTGCGGGAAGACGGCATCGGCACTCCAACGGACCGCCGCGGGCGGAAGGCGCCCCCGGCAAGGGCCGCAGTTTAACGCAGTGGCGGCAGGGGCCCGACAAAGGCAGCCGATGGCACCCCACGCTCGCCACGGCGAGCACGGTCCTGCCCGCCGCTGAAGCATCCCCCGATGCGCGTGATCGTATCCGGGGCAACAAGGACGGGATGGCGGTACGGACCTGGCCGCAGCAATCTTCCACGCAGGGATGGTGGGGCAGCGGCAGGCCTGCACTGCGGTGCGATACTTTGCGCATCATCCCCACCGCTAGCCCCGCCATGTCCGACCTTGCCCCCTTGCCCACCCTGCCGCACGGCCACTACCGCCATTTCAAGGGCGGCAACTACGAGGTGATCGGCGTGGTCCGCCACAGCGAGACGCTGGAACCGCTGGTGCTGTACCGCCCGCTGGACAACGACGCAGGGCTGTGGGTACGCCCGTATGCGATGTTCCGTGCGCAGGTCGAGGTGGACGGCCAGCTGCGCCCGCGCTTCGCGCAGGTGCCAGCGGGCGCCTGACCACAACGGTGACCGGCATCCACGTCCAGACCCCCGACCGGACGTGGATGCCGGCGCATCACTCACCTGCTGACAGCTGGACCAGCATCAGGCGATGCTGGCCCGGCGTTGCGCCGTTGCGCCGGCGCGGGCCCATCCCGGGCAGGTGCCCTCCGCGCTGGATCAGGGCGTTGCGCCCTGGCTCTGCACCGGCGCATCGGCGACCACGAACGGATCGCGGCCGGCATCGGCAAAACCACCGCACTGGCGGTCGCCCGGCGCCACCGGGTCGCACGGCCACTGGCTGCGCGGCAGGGTGTCGCGCTGGACGAAACGCTGCCCATCCCAGGCCACGAAGCCCAGGTGCACCCGGCCCCAATCGCCATAGCCCCGTGCTTCGCTGATTTCGCCGGCGCCATCGAAGTGCACATGCCAGCGCATCGCCGGCCCGAACTGCAGCTTGCTGTGGTCCAGCACCACGCGCCCGCCGCGCGCTTCATACCGCTTCTTCTCGGCCTCGCTCAACACCGGCCGCGCCGGCATCGCCTCGGCGGTGATGTCCACCGGCGCCGCACCGGCACTGACCCGGTAGACCCGCTCCTGCACGAAGGCCTGGCGGCAGCTGCCGGCCGGCAGCCGCTGCGGTTCGGCCGCACCGATCTCCTGCATGCGGCCATCGGCGCAGTCGAACGGCGCCGAGACCAGGTAGACCGTGGTCGCCGCATCGGCGCCCTCGAACGAGCGCACCCAGATACCGCCCTGCACCGCCAGGAAGTCCGGGCGCTGGCCCTGCCCCGGCACCGCTTTGAACCAGGCCCGCTGCGCCACCTGGCGCTCGCGCCAGGCGCGCGGCAGGTGGATCTGCTGCTCGGGAATGGCCACCAGCAACGCCGCCAGATGCGCCGGCATGGTGCCCTGGCAGGCACCGATCAACAGCTCGCCCTGGTTGGCCATGCGCGCGGCCAGATCGTTCGGGCAACGCGCGCCCAACTGGCGCTCGATCGCGTTGTTGTCATTGACGAACGCCGGGGCCTTGGGCGCTGGCGGGCGCGCCGGGAGCGCGGCAGCGTCCGGCACAATGGCCGGCACTTCCGCCGCCACCACCACCTGCGGCGCGGCAGCAGCAGGTGCTGCCGGTGCTGCGGCGGCTGGCGCAACGGCCGGCACCTCGGCTGTAGCCGCGACCTGCGGCGCAGCGGCGGCAGGGGCTGCCAGCGCCGGTACGACGGCCGGCGCGACCACCTCGGCTACCGCAGCAGCCGGCGGCGGCGCCACAGCGGACGGTTCAGCCACCACCGGCGCGGCATCGACCGGCGCGGCCGCCGCCACCACCGTCGGCTCGGCGGCGGCAGGCTGCCCGGCGGCCACCGATGCCGACGGCGATACATCGGCGGCAGCAGTTTCGGCAGCGGCTTGGGTTGGCGGCGCCTCGGCGGCGGCAACCTCGGCAACCGGCGCCGGCTCGGCCACCTGCAGCTCAGCCGCCGGTGCGGCCGCCATCGGCGCGGGCTGCATTGGCGCACTCGCCGGCGGCACATCGACGGACGGTTCGACGGCCGGCGCAGCAGCAACCGCCGGCTCAACCACCGTCG
This sequence comes from Stenotrophomonas sp. KH_029, assembly GCF_057839765.1. Lineage (NCBI taxonomy): Bacteria > Pseudomonadati > Pseudomonadota > Gammaproteobacteria > Lysobacterales > Lysobacteraceae > Stenotrophomonas > Stenotrophomonas sp. KH_029. The sequence continues at coordinate 2,481,578 of NZ_CM174498.1, forward strand.
GTACGGCAGCATCCTGCACGGCCGGGCCAGCTACGTCGGCGGCCGGCATAGCCACGACGGCATCGGCCGCGGCCACCGCAGGCGGCGCATCGGCGGCCGGCGGCACGTCCTGTTCGGCAACCGGCGCAACTGCCGGCTGTATCTGCCCTTCAACCGCCGCAACCTCCGGCATCGTTTCGGGCGCGGCCTGCGCCTGCGCACCGAATGCGGCAAGCGCCATCGGCAGCAGCAACAACAATGCGGCAGGCGAAGCAAGGCGCGGGCGGTTACCACAGCGCCGGGAAACTACCGAAGCATTTCGCATCATGTCGTCCTTGAACTATTAAATGGAGTAACCGTATCGACGGATATCACAACGTGCAGCCGGCAGCCCGGCCAACGATCCCGACACCAGCGTATTGACGCATATGGCCACAACACCCGACATACCGGGGTCCCCGTCGTTGCATGCAGCCGCAGATACCGCACCACCGGACTTACTGCCGGCTTCCTGACGCCGCCACCCTACACCAGAGGTGAATTCGGCGTCATTACACACCATAAAAATATTTGATGTCGATCACAAGTTGTGAGCCCAGCATGGCGTGCGCAACCGACAGAAAAATTGCTGCAGTGCAGGGCAATACCGCCCTCGCGGCCCTGAACGTCAAATTTTCGTCGCATTTTGCGCATTTTGAACAAATCCGCCCCCATTCCCCCCCTATACTCGGGCTTCGTCACCATGGAACGGAGACTCGATGCCCCCCAGCTCCCTGCCGACCCACCGCACGCTCGGCCCGATCACCTGCATGGATGCGGTGGCAAGGTGTGCCGCGTCCATCGCCCATCGTCGCACCGTGGCCCTGCACCGGACGCAGCATCCGCACGATGCCGCACGCGCCAGACGCCCCCCTGCCCACCTTCCGCTGCAGGCCGGTACCGCCGCCCCCAATGACGGCGGCCACGCCGGCGCAACCACCGTGCGCCGCTGTCCATCCGGCCTGCGCGGCATCTCGTCCAGCACTCCCCCGGCCACCCACGGACACGCGCCATGACCCGTTCCGCGCCATCCCACGGCCGCGCCAACAGCGCCGCACCACCCCACCCGCCTTTCCCCACCGTCAACGGGAGACCGGCATTGCACCGCGTCCTGAAGATCTGCCTTGCCACCCTTCTGATCACCGCCTGCAGTCGTACGGAGAACACCATGAGCCAAGACCTTTCCACCGCCGCCGCGGAAGCCGATGTCGAAAGCGGCGGGCGCGGCCTCGCCAAACTCAACCCGCAGCCACGCCAGGCCTATGAGGTGGTCCTCAAGCTGCACAACGCCCCGGGCCCGTTCGAACGCATCGAAGCGGTCGCGCAGTACGACGTGGCCAACGAAGCCGAATGCGGCCGCATCAACCCGGTCACCGGCACCGCCGGGCGTATCACCAGCCAGGAACCGCTCACCCTCAAGCGCGTGGCCGATGACGAATACCACGGCACCGTCTACCTGGACCAGATGCTGGACGAGGACTATTACGGGCGCGGTGTGTGCCGCTGGAAATTCGGCGGCACCGGCGCCCTGCTCAAGGCCACCGGTGCGCATGAGGAAACCCGCTTCCTCACCTTCATCGATGCCGACCAGCTGACGGCCGGAAAAACGCTCACCCGCCACTACCCGCGCAGGGATTATCCGCGCGCCGCGCCGGTGCAGGGACCGCATGGCATGACCTCCATCGAGGACTACCCGGACAGCGGCAATGAAGATCCCACCGACTACGTGCCGGAACTGCGCGACGCGCTGTTCTCGATCTCGTTGACCGCCAAAGAGGCCAAACAATGAGCATCCCCAGCCAGGACTACGCAGCCCTCTCCGAAGATGCGTACAAGGATCGCGCCGTAGGGCGTCGTGCGCCCGGCCAGGAGGAGGCGGTCACCCTCAATGGCCACCAGTACAAGGTGCTGGAGCACGTCAACAACAGCCGTAATGGCTATCAGGGCACGGTCTACCAGCGCGTGGACACCAAGGAAATCGTGGTGTCCCACCGGGGCACCGAGCAGATCTTCCTCGATGGCGTGGTCACCGACGGTGCAATGGTCACCGCACGCACCAACCTGCAGGCCAAGGATGCGATCGCCCTGACCGAACGCGCGATGGAATATGCGCAGAAACAAGGCGCCAATACCGGCCATGCGCCCGCCGTTACGGTGACCGGCCACTCGCTGGGCGGCACCCTGGCCCAGATCAGCGCCCACCACTTCGACCTCAAGGGCGAAACCTTCAACGCCTTCGGCGCGGCCAGCCTGAGCTACCGCATCCCCAAGGGCGGCGACAGCATGATCAACCACGTCATGGCCGCCGATCCGGTCAGCGCCGCCTCGCCGCATTACGGCCAGGTCCGCATCTACGCCAGCGCCCAGGAAATCAAGACCCTGGAAGCCTCCGGCTTCAGCAACAGCAAGTACAACGCGTTGATCCCCGATCGCCCGTTGATCGCCGCGGCCGCATCGCTGGACTCGCACAAGATGGTCAACTTCCTCGACAGCGGCTCGGTACTGGGCTCGGAGCAGGCCAAGACCCGGGCCAGCACCAATGCGCGCATGATCGATGAGTACCGCGATGACATCGGCGAACGTCGCGGGGCGACCACCGTCATCTCGCGCGGCCCGGTCGGTGGCGCGGTCGACCTGATCGACAACCTGCGCGGCCCGTTGCCGGCCGGCGAACCGGCCCGGCGCGAAGCCGAGAAGCGCCAGCACAGCCATACCAGCCTGAACATGGACGACAGTCGGCACCCGGGCAATCCGCTGTTCAACGACGCACAGCGTGGCGTCTACGCCCAGGACAGCCGCGTGGGCCGCCCTTCCGACCAGCTCAGCGACCAGCTCGCCGGCACCCTGGCCGCACAGATGCACGCCGCCGGCGGCAAGCGCATCGACTCGGTGGTGATGAGCAACGACGCGGCCAACACCTTCGCCGTGCAGGGCAACCAGAACGACCCGGCCCACCTGCGCGTCACCGTGGACACCATGCTGGCCATGAACACGCCCCTGGAGCAGAGCAGCCGCAAGGTGGAAGAACAGGCCGTCAGCCAGCGCCAGGAACAGGAACGCAACCAGGAACAGGTCCAGAGCAACAGCCGCACCATGATGGGGTGAGGCCGCGCCACGGCATGACCACAACAGCCATCGCCGGGACGGGATGGCTGTTGTGGTTTGGGCCACGCCCGTTGCAATCTGCAAGCCGCCGGAATCGACGACACCACACCGCCGCTGGCCGGGGTGCCGCGCTTTGCCGTTAGGCCACGCGCGGCCCTGCCTGGGCCTGCACCACATCCACGTCCCGCTGTTCGGCAGCACGTGCGTTAGCCTGCCCCATCCGCGCGGCACTCTCCTCCAGCGGCTGTTGCAGCGCGGCCATTACCTCGACGGAGGAGCGCCGCGCCCATGGAGCGGACGCATCGGCGTTGTCCAAGGCGAACGCCCTGGTGCCGTCGTCGTTGAGAAGCACCTGTTGGATCGAGGTCAGCCCATCGGCCTTGCCCTGCACGGCCAGGGCAGCCGCAAGTTGCTGCGACTGCAGGTCCGGCGTGCGACCGAACCGGGCATCCAGCTTGGCTACGCCAGCGTAGGCCTGCAAGTACAGACCGTGGTCGGCGTTGGCGGGATCCAGCAGGTTCCTGCTGTTGCGTATGGGCTCGTCGATCTGCGCGCTACCGGACGACCCCGAGCCGGGTGACGGGGGCGCAGCGTTGTCAGGCGAGCCGCTTGCTTTCGGCTTGATCGGCGGCGGAATGACCAGCCCGTCCTCGGACATCCAGGTTTTGCCGTCGAACCGGTAGCCGCTCCGCCAACCGGCAGGGCCAATGTTCTGATGCAAGGGCTCGCCAAAAGCCGGTGCCGAGACAGCCGTACCGTCTTCCATGACAGGGAGTCTCGGTGTGACACCGACCGCCTTCAGCAGCGCGGTGGAAACATTGTTGCAGTTGTTGGAAAGTGGAGCGTACTCCAGCCCTGCCTGGGTGATCTGCTGGCCGACCTGCAGTGCGATGCCCAGCTTGGCCTGCAATTGAGCATCCGTGCCGGTCCAGAGCACCCGGCGCTCATGCGTTTCACCCTGCAAAGGCCAGTCAATGCCCCGTTGCTCGGAGATGATCGGATTTCCCTCCTTGTCCCGACGCAGGGAAGGGTCGGAAGGATTCGCTTCGGCGACCGGAACATTCTCAACAACATCGCCGTTCTCGCGCTGATAGGTTTTGTATGTTGGCTGGTACGGTGAAGATGACACCTTGATGCTTCCGTAGCGCTCCGTGCCGAGAACCGCACTGTCAAGCATTGCCCCCATCGCGTCACCATCGGGGTCCTGCATTGGGCCACCGCGCACAACGGTCTGTTGCCCGTCAGAGCCTTCGAAAATCAAATAAGTGTGACGCTTGCCGCCGCCGACCGGGCTGGAACCGATCAGAATTTTTGCGTCATGGTCGCTCAACGCTCATCACCAAGGTGTTCCGGGAAGCGACCTACGGAAATGCGCTCCACTGTATGCGCCGGAGTTTCAATCAGCACCACTGTCCAACCGGTAAGCGCGAGCCGGGCGGCATGAACGCCGGGCGCTTCGGGGATGGATAGATCACACCCCATCCCGCGCTTCTCACCCGCTTGAAAATACACGGGGGCGCAGGTGAATCCATTGTTCTCCATTGTTTCGACCGCTGCAGCCATCGGTGTACCTGAAGGAAACCATGTTGCCAGGAGCGCGCTTGCCTCGCGCCGGCTCTGCTGCCGGTCAAAGATGCGTGAAGCCTCGCTGTTACTGTCATTCATGGCAGAACATCCTGTTATTGAAAGGGACATCACCATGCTGGCAAGCAGCATGCGGCTTGATCGGGTGGTCATGGCCGTCGCATCCAGGCAGCAGAGGCCCTAGTCCACCTGCCGCATGGCTGGGGTGGCGCAAGACCAATTACGTCCGTTAATCGCGGTCGAGATAGCGATTGCCTGCCATAGCGGCAAGGGCCACTTCTATTGTCGTCAGATGCTTCAAAGATCAGGCTGGTGTGACGTTGACCTGCGACAAGCGAAATGGTCCCGATCCAGATTCTTGCACCGCCCTCGCTCACAGCCTGCCCTCACTCTCCGGCGGCACGCGATCGACAGAAATTTTTTCAATCGTGCCTTGCTTGCTCTCGTCCAGAAAAACGATCCAGCTGACCGGCCCCATACGTGCTACGGGTGGCTCCATGGGGTCCGGGACATCGAGTTGACAAAGCAATCCCTTAAGACCTGCGGAAGGAACCTCGCTTGGCGAACATTTGAACCCACTGCTCTGCAGACCCTGGCGGGCACCCTCCATCGACGAACCAACTGGGAACCACTTCGATATCTCGGCCTTGGCCGTCGGTTCGGTTTGTCGAATATCGAAAACAAGTGTTTTTTTGCCTTCTTCCAGGGCAGAACATCCTGTAGTCGATAGAAGGGTAAAGATGCCGGCAAGCAGCACGTGGTTCGATCGGATCGTCATGGCCGTCGCATCCTGGCAGCAGGGACGCCGGCCCACCTGCCGTATGGCAGGGGAGGCGCAGGGCCAATTATGGCCGTTGATGGCCTTCGCGATAGTGAAGGCGATCACCGTTCATGCCGGACGTTGCGACCCTACTTCTTATCATTGCAGTTGATCACGCTCACCTCGGTGATCACATCCTTGCCATCGGTAAACAAGGTGATGCTGCAAAAATAATCGATGGCAATCGCGTTCTCTGTGTAGCCCGTCTTGCGATAGATGGGCTCACTACTGATAGGCATGATGCCCTTGAGCCCACCACCGCCGATGCCGACCCACCTCTCCTGCTGCCCCACATACTCCACCCCTGTCTGGATGAAGATTTTCTCCGGGGTAACGCGGGTCTGGATCCGGTTCCACGCGTAGAAGCCGCCGCTCCCGTAGGACGACGGACCCATGCCCTGATCGGGCCGTCCAAACAGCTCCATCGCCTTTGTAGCGGGTTCCCCCACCAGTGCCTGGGCCGCCAGCTGGACCGCGTTGGCCCCGCTATTCCCGGCCACAGGCGATGTTGCGCAGGCCGCGAGGCCAAGAACCATCAAGCCGGCACACAGACGTTGCATTACAGACATGGCACATATTCCCTTCATTTCCGGCATTCCCTACGCCTGTTGCCGAGACACTACCAAGCTCCAGAGCGAAGTCACGAGCGCTGTTCCGTAGCGGCCACAGAACGAGAAGCAAGCATCAGCAACCGCGAGAGGAAAGAATACAGGGATTGCCCTCGGCACTTGTATCAGGAAATTCCTACGATATCTCTCGCATGCAACGTCGCTTTCAGACCCCGCAAACACGACGCGTCCGTAAAAGGCCAGTGATGAGGTAGAGATGCTTCTCCACGACACGGACAGTCGCGTCTGGCGACTATGGGCGACGTAGGCGACCTCGTTTTTGACGTCCTCGTTGAGGAAGGAATGCAGGTCGCTGCCGAACATGGCCATGGTGGTGGCCACCGACACGATCAACGCCGCCAGGGCCATATCGGTGACCAGCACCATCAATGAGTCGCGGCTGCGAGCGGTGACGATGCGGAAGCATCAGTGCTAATGGCGCCAGCGCCGCCTTACAGAACCGCGCCTCTCGGTCAATTCGTAACCAATGGCCGGCGTGTATTGCGCTCAGAACTTTTCGAATGTCGGCTTGGCGCAGTCCGAATAGAACATCTTGCAAGCACTCCCAGACGCATCGATGCACTGCTTATTGGCTATTTGTGTTGCAATTTCCAGAGTTGCCCCCCTACCCACTCCGGACCGTGAACCCTTGACCTTGGCCACAGGGACAACCCACGCGAAACATTGATTGTAGTAAGACATCAAAATTGAACAATCCTTCGCACCTTCAAGAGCACATTTCTGAAGCGCAATTTTCTCTGCTGCAGCTTTCGAAGATTCCCCAGTAGCCACTCCGACCCACGAGGTGGCATTGGAATGGGCCACGGAACCCCACGCATCGTGCCATCGACCGGTTGGCTTAGGTGGCGCTGGAGCGCTTATTGGAGCTTGACCAGAAGATGCGGCACCAGGAATTGGCGCACAACCCTGCACACCCTGGCCGCCAATTGGATAGAACCCAGGCGGACAAGACCCCTCAGCCCAGACTTCGCTAGAAGGCAATATGGCTACCATCAACAGAACCAATAGAACTACGAAGCGCTGCATGCCTCACTCTCCTCGAACGCAAAGATCAAAACCAAAGAAAGTGGCGCGACTATTCCTTTGCCTGCCCGGAGGAGGCGAGCCCACGGGAGCCTGACGCTTGTTGCGCTACGGCTGGGCTACCGCCCGCCATACGAGGGCCCATGTCAACGTTAGCTCCACCAGTAGTCGCATTCTGCGGCGCTGCCGGCGTGTAGGACCCACCGCCGCCCACCGCACCTGGCGGCTGGCCCTGCGGGCCCGGCTGTGCTCCGGCGCCCGAGCCACCAATCTGCGAGTACGCCATGAAGCTGCCCAGCGTGCCCTGGAAGAACATCGCCGCCATCGGCGGGGCGGTCAGGATCAGCGTGGTCAGAATCAACCCCATGCCGCCCTGCTGCATCGCGATGCTGGACATGCCGTCGCTGAAGTCCTCACCCATCAGCTTGCCCAGCAACGTGCTGCCCCAGAAGGCGCCCGCCACCTTGGCCACCATCTCCATCGCAATGGCCGTCATCGCCGCCAACACTGCCATCGAGAACATCGTGCCTATCCCGTATAGCAGCCATTTCTGGAACAGCTGCTTTGTCTGTTCAAATATCAGACACAGGATGAACAGAGGGCCAAGACCGATAAACAGCGCCAGCGCGACCTCATACAGCAGCAGCATCGAGCCGGCCGTGACCGCCGGCCCGCCCGTGCCCAGACCCACAAACCACATCGCGCGGGTCTTGGCGCTGTCTAGGGTGACATCCCCCATCGCATCCAGCGCGTCGATGGACGACAAGCCCAACTGCATGTAGCCCAGGTTCTTGTCGATCAGGTCCTCCGGCGACTCCTTCTTGCCGGTGATGACGTAGGTGATCTCGTTCTTGACATCCTTGTTGAGGAAGGAATGCAGGTCGCTGCCGAACATGGCCATGGTGGTGGCCACTGACACGATCAACGCCGCCTTGGCCATGTCGGTGACCAGCACCATCAATGAGTCGCGGCTGCGACCGGTGACGATGCGGAAGCCCTGTATGAACACCCACAGGGTCATCAGCGTCAAGGCCATGGCACCGACCCACTTCATCATCCTCCCGAGCAGCTCCACGCCGAACTCCGCGATTTCCTTGTGCAGGTAATCGAGGATCAACCGGAAGAACACGAAGTCGCCAATCGACGATTGCGCGTGCAGGTTCTGCAAAAAATGCAGCGCCCCTTGCCCGAACATGCCGTCCACCATCCCTAGACTCATAACATCACCTGATAATTAAGAGGGATCCGTCCCGATCCGAATCCGTGTTACAGCGACAACGCCCCTTTGAGCGCCGCAGTCTTCACCATGGTGCCGAGCGGGCTCGGAGCTCCCTTGAGCGTCATCCGCGTCAGAATCTGCTGCTGAGCAGTCAGCGCACTGATCTGCTTGTCGTACATTTCCATCTGCCCGCTCCAGGCCTTGAAATCTGCCTGCATATAGGCGTCGGAGACTGCGGCGTTGGCGGTGGCCTCGGCCATGGTGCCTTCCTTTTTGGACTCCACGCGGATCTTCTTGATCTCATCGAGCACCGTACGCATCTCAGGCAAGCTTTTCTGCACGACCTCGATGGTTTCGTTGTACTTGCGGTTCTCGAGGATCTGGATCGCGGCACAGATATTCCGCTGCTTTGCGACGATGTCGCCGCCCGGAGTAAGGTTCAGTGCAGACGCCAGCCCGGACACGCTCATGATCGAGCCGGCCCCGCAACGTTCGGCCACGTTCCACTCAGGCAGAACCGGCGTGAGCTTCACGCCTGTGGGCATCATGGGTGCAGCGATGATCTGCTTGAACTGAGCCAGCCGCTGCTCCCAGTTTCTCATCGTATCTTGGAAACGGTTGTACTGTTCCCCGTACTCGAGGACCGCCTCGGCCTGACTGGTCAAGGTATGCACCTCGGTCATGGTGGCGTTGTAGAGGTTCATGCCGATCTCCACCACAGGCAGCGTATAGGCCTGCACCGGCATGGCAAGCATGCCGCCCAGCGACATAGCCAGCACTGTCGAACGGAAACGGGTGGCGGTGGAACGGCTCTTCTTCTGGCGGGTTACGTTGTCCATGTTCTTCTCCATCAATTTTGACTGGTGTCTTGTCGGCGGATTCACGATGCTGTTCATGCAACGGCCTCCTGGCTGTTGGATGCGGGCTTTCCAGAGCCCTTTCGCTTTCGGTAGAACTCACTCAACCACTGCTCCGGCGTCAGTTCGGACTCAAGCACTTTTTCACGGGTTGCTGCGTCGGACAGCACGCGGTGCATGATGTCGATGTTATCGGTGGATGCCGAAATCACCGAAAGGATGTCGTCCATACCACGCAGGTTGAGCTGGCACACACTCGATGCATGCCCCTGCTTGACCAGGAAGCAACGCGAGCGTTCGTCCAGCGCGGTCACCACGCGGAACTCGGCCTCGGTCAGCTTCAAGCCATCCATGTAATCGCTTTTGCTGGCGTTGGGATTGGGCAGCAGGATCAGGGTGGCGGTCTGCTCGATCAGGGCGGCGGAGATGTCGCTCTTGAGCGCATCTTCCGGGCTCTGGGTGGCGAAGATGCCCATGCCGTTCTGCTTACGGATGGTTTTCTGCTTGTTCTTGGCGAATTCCTTCAGGCCACCCTCGCCGTCCAGGATCTTCCAGAATTCGTCCATCACGTAGATCAGTCGCCGCCCGTCGATCAACGTTTCCAGCTTGTGCAGCAGGTAGTTGATCACCGGCACCCGCACCTCGGGGTTATCGATGATGTCGGTGTAGTCGAAGCCGATGATGTTGGCCCGGCTCAGGTCGATGGTATCGACCGGGTTGTCGAACACCCAGCCCAGCGAGTTGCCCGAGGTCCAGCGGCGCATGCGCGCATACAGGCCGTCGTCGCCCATGTTGGGCAGGCTCTTCTGGAAGTTGGTCATGCTGCGCAGGTGCATCGGGGTGTCGAGCATGTTCTCCACACCGCGGAAGATGTCCTCCTCCTCGCGGGAGCTGTACTCGCGCTTGCCGGCGAGCACCTTGACCAAGTCGGACAGGAACTGCACGTTGGCTTCGTTGCGTTCGCACTGGAACGGGTTGAAGCCGGTGGCCGCGCCATTCTCCAGCGCCAGATAGTTGCCCCCGCAGGCACGCACGAAGATCTCCGCGCCGCGGTCCTTGTCGAAGAAGAAGATGGTCGGCGACGGGTCGTACTTCTGCACCTGGCTGAGCAGGAAGTTGATCAGCGCGGTCTTGCCGGTACCGGACTTGCCGATCACCATGGTATTGGCGATCGCCTTCTCACCCAGCGAGTTTTCCGACGGGTGGGTGGCGTGGAAATTGAAGTAGTACGGCTGCCCGTTGGTGGTCTGCAGGGTGGTCACGCAGTCGCCCCACGGGTTGTTGTGCTGTTTGCCGGTGGCGAAGTTGTGCAGCGGCGACAGGCCCAGGAAGTTCAGTGAACTCAGGTTGGCCAAGCGGGTGCGATAGCGCCAGTTGCCGGGAATCTGCGCATAGAACGACGAGGTAACGGCCAAGTCTTCCTTGACCGAGATGAACCCGGCGTTGGAGAGTTCGGCACGCGTGGCAGCCACGTTCTGCGAGAGCTTGGCCTGGCTGTCGCCGTACACGGCGATGGTGTAGTGGTATTCGCCCAGCACGAAGTTGCCCGAGGACAGCTGGTCCATGGCTTGGTCCAGTTCGATGATCTGGCTGACCGCCTTGTCGCCGGAGGAGATCATCATGCCCTTGGTGCGGTCCAGCACCTTGAGCGCGTCCTGGCGGCCCATCGGACTGAACGAATGGCTGACCACGTACTCGAAATCGAGATATTTCAGGCCGTTGAGGATGCCTGGGTAGGTACCTTCGGCATATTCCTTGATATTGAGGATGGCGCCGAAGTGATTGACGCCGTTGGGCGTGGCGATCACGAAATCGCCGGTCTTTGCCGAGAACATGTGTCGGCTGACCGGAAGGTAGTCCTTGATCGGCGCAGAGAGCACGGGTACCGGCTCGTCGATGCGGTTGATCAGGTAACCGAAGAATTCCAGGGTCTCGGAGAAGACGATGCCATTCTTGGCTTCATACATGCCGAGGCGATACGGTGCGTAGTCGCGGATGACCGCTTCCACGTTGCCGGCCAGTTCCATCAGCTTGTCGACGGCCTGGTCCTGCTCGGCCTGCAGCTTAGACACGTTGGCGGACTTCTCGACGAAACGCTTACCTCCCACCACCGGCCGGTAGATCATGGTCAGGTACAGCTCGTTCTGCATGATCCGCTGCGAGGACAGCATCCCCATGTACTGGTCGGACACGTCCTGGTTAAATTTCTGTTTGAACACGCTCCGGCCCTTCAACGTGCGGCGGCGGCGGATGTCGTGCGTCCAGAACGCAACATTGACGAAATCCGGCGCACGCAGCGTCTGCAGCAGGCGGTTGAAGGTGTTGTGCTTGTGTTCGAGCTCCCATTCCTCGCGCCCGACGAAGGGCAGGCCTTCCAGGTGCCAGGTCAACAGGTAATCACCGCCCGTAGTCTTCACCACGTTCGCCGAAACGTGCGATGACAGCGGGATGAACTCTGCGATGGAGGTGTCGGGGCTGAACATGGGACTGCTTCCGTAGAGGTTACTGCGACATTTCCGGGACAACCCGGGCAGGCGGCTGCCTGCCCGGGATGATCCGGCGCCTCAATCCTTGGGCGCCGGCTTGGTGCGGTAATGATTGGGGCTGAACACCCACATGCCATCATGGTCCTGCACGTTGCGCGCCCGCAGCTTGAACTGGAAGCGCAGACCGAGCAGCCGGAAGATCATTTCATCGCGCTTGGCCATGGTCCGCATGATGAAGATCGCGACCGGAATCGACAGCAGGTACCAGAAGTTCGTGTAGACACTCAGTAGGAACAGGCCACCGACCACCAGGAAGAAAGGCAGGTAGGGCACGCCCAGAAACATCGCTGGGCGCGTACAACCCCGGAAGACGACGTTCTTATGCACGGCTGTACAGCTGCACCTGGTCGATCAGCATGGCGGTGGCAGAGCAGTTGCTGCTGGAGCTGTCACCCAGCAGCATGCTGGCGATCTGGCCGGCGGCGCCGATCAGCAGGCCACCGATCAGGATCGGGGCGACGTCGGCGATGCGCTTGTGGGCGAAGGCGATCTGGTAGCCAGCGAAGATGACCGCGATGGTGACCACGGCGATCGAGGCGATGTTGAGCAGGCCGTTGATGTTGGTGAAGAAACCGCACACCTTCGTATCGGTGCCGCCGAAACCGCCGCCGGCGGTAGCAAACGCTTCCTGGGCGAACACCGCGCCGGTGAACAGGACGGCCATCAGCATGGACTTCAGCATGCGCTGGGCGTGGACGAGGTCGAGGTTGGAACGCTTCATGGGTGGGTTTCCTTGTAGTTGGACGTACATAACTCAATTGACCAGTCGAGGGCCTGGCCACGCCACGACTTCGTCAGAAAACGAAGGCCGCATCCCCTGCGGGAATCTGTTGCACCGGCTGCCTGGTTGCTTCACCGTTCTGGCTGGGCAAGGCAGCTGGCGTACTGCGTTCATTCCACGGCCGCAGCATTACTGGCTGGCCGGCCTGTTGCGCGGCGCCACCAACAGGCGCCTGCGGTACAGGTGGTGCACCGGCCTGGCTCAGCGCATCCTGCACTTCCTGCGGGTACTGCGCATACGGTGAAGCGGCCTGCTGGGCCGGAGCTGCGGCACCGGCGCGGTCCACCGCGCCCAATACCACTCTTGACAGGGCCTGGTCGGCAAGATTGACCAGCGCGCCACGTGCCATGGCACCGGTCGAGGGGTACACAACATAGGCGCGCGCCGGATCGACCGGCGGCTCGGGCGCATACAGCGGACCATCGGCCTGGGCCACGATCCGCGACTGCGCCGCCGAGACCTGCTGCGGATGATGCTCGACCTTGACCGTACGCCGGCTGCCGCGGCTGACCACGTCGATCGGCGCGACACCTCCGGCCGAGGCCAGTTGCTGCCCGCGCTGGATCGAGTCGAACACCTTCTGCACGTAGCCGTGGCGGAAGCCGGTGGTGAAGTTGCCCGAGTAGTAGCAGCTGAACGACTTGCCCCAGTCGCCACCGGACCGCTTGTAACACTCGGCGAGGATCCGCGAGCCGGCCACCAGGTTCGGGCATTGCTGGAACGCCTTCTCATACGAATCCAGGCCGTACTTGGCCAGGTTGTAGCGGTTCACCTGGGCCAGCCCGATGGAGAAGTTGTAGCCTTTCTCTTCCAGCATGCGCACGGTGGAGAGGGCTTCTTCCAGCTGCTTGGGCTGACGCACCAAGGCACCACCCACCACGCCGATGGCATAGGGGTTGCGGGAAGATTCGACATTGATGACATGTTTCATCACGTCCATCGAGACGGCCATCTCTGGGCAGGCAAGCACTTCCATTCCAGGCAGCATCAGAGTGCCTCCCGGATGTGGTGGATGCAGCGACGTCCGGTTGTAATGTCGATCATCGTTCAGCCCTCCTGTCCCTGCGCACGGCCGGGATTGAAATCAATGCCGGTGATGTAGCGCGACCCGGCGTGCGCCTTGATATGCACGACGATATCGATGGTCATCATCAGCAGCCGCTTGATCACCGCAAACTCCAGACCGGAGCCTTCGGTGGACGCCTTGACCATCAGCGCCAGCTGGTCCCAGGTCTGTTCCGGGCTGCCGGCGTGGCAGCTGGTGATCGAACCGGGGTGGCCGGACGCGCAGTTGCGGATGAAATAGAACGCCTCGTCGCCGCGCAGCTCGGCCAGGATGATGCGCTCGGGCTTCATGCGCAGGCACGCCTCCATGCAGCTCTTGGCGGTGACGTTGCTGGCGCTCTGCCCGCCCTTGGAGTACAGCAGGTGGACGACGTTGGGCTGGCTGATGAACAGCTCGCGCGCATCCTCGATGGTGACCAGACGCTCGTCGTCAGGAATGTGGTTGACCAGCGCCTTCATGAAAGTGGTCTTGCCGCTGCCGGTGGCGCCGGAGACCACGATGTTCTTGCGGTACATCACCGCACGCCGGAAAAACTCGGCATAGTTGCGCGACTGGCGCAGCTCCAGCAGCTCACGGTCCTGCTCGCTGATGCTGCCATCCTGTTCGAGAATCTGGTTGAAGAAACCATCCTCGTTGTACTGGCTGAGCGTCTTGGTGTGCTTGGACGGCAAACGGATGGTGATCGAGACCTTGCCGGCATCGCAGGCCGGCGGAATCACGAACTGGGCGCGCTGGCCGGTCGGGAAGGTCAACGACACGACCGGGTCGGCATCGGTGATGCGCTGGCCGGTATTGCTTTCGTTCACCACCGCGGTGCAGAACTGCCGGGCCCGCTCGAAGGTCAGCCCCGGCACATCCACCCGCTGCCACCCTGCCCGGGTTTCCAGGTACAGCTCGCCGGGACGGTTGATGCAGATTTCCGTCACCTCCGGCGAATTCATGTACTCAGCGATGCCCAGCACTTCGTACTGATAGCGCAGGAAGTCGCTGGAAACCAGAGCTAGGGGGGCCACTTCGGCATCCATGGTTCAGTTCACTCGATCAACGTCGCTGTGCCAGCACATCGGAGAAGTCGACATCCTTGGCGACATACACATTCATCACGGTACCCTGGTTGATGGTCACGGTCGGCGGGCTGCGCTCGCTGAGCGCTTCGCCAGCCAGCCGCTCCATGGTCCGCGCCGTGGCGCTCTCATAGGGCGACTGTACCGCCAAACCGCTGCCGGTGACCGTAGTGGTTTCCGGGCCATTCTCGGCGGCGGCGTACTTGAAGGCGTCGGCAATCAGGCTGATCATCAGCGCCGAGCCAATGCGTGCGCCCCAATGGGCGTCGTACTGGCCCGGATGGCCCGCACTGCCCAGCCCATCGATGCCTGGGCTGGACATGGCTACGTCCAGCCCATTGGGCGTGGTGATGCGATCCCAGATCACCTCCACACGCTTGCCGGTCGGGCGGCCGCCGTAGCTGCCGTAGATCTTGGAGCCCTTGGGCAGCAGCAGGCTGCGGCCGTTGATCGAGTACACCGGCTCGGTCAGTAGGCACGAGGTGTAGCCGGCATAGTCGGTGATGATGCGGGTTTCCAGTACGCAGCGCAGATAGGTGCCACGCACCAGCAAGGCATCCGGGCTGCGGATGAAACTTGCATTGGAAACATCCTCCACGTCCGGGCCACGGCGCACCTTGCCAGCCTCGTTGGTCTGCGCGCCCGGCAGGTTGGCCAGCAACGCCTGCCGCGTAGCTTCGTCAAGCGCACTGCGCTGCGGTGCCTGGCGGTTGCCCGCGGCCGAAGCCGCGTCCTCGGAACCGGCGATGCGCCGGTCCAGCAGCGTCGGGCCGCGCGGCATCATCGGCTCCGGCGGTGCGATCGGCACCAGCCGGGTCTGATCCTGATCCTGCGGCAGGGCCGGCAACATCGGGATCGGGTCGGCCTGGGTCTGGACCTGCGGCTGCGCGGCCGGACCAAAGTTGGGCAATTCCGGGGTGGCCGCACGCGCCGTTTCGCGCACCGCAGCCGGCCCCTCGTCCTTGCGCGACTTGTGGAACACCATGTAACCCACGCCGATCAGCAGCAGCAGGATGCCACCCATGAACACCAGGGCCTTGCGGTTCAGGCGCTGCTCTTCGGCCGAACGCAGCGTCGGTGCGCTGGCATCCAGATCGGGAGCCGGCTGGGCCTGCGCTTGCCCGAAGTACGGATTGGAGGGCGAATCGGGCGCACCATTGCCTGCGCCGTGATGGCCCTGGCTCTCGTCGCGTCCGTCGTTCGGATCGTTTCCGGGAGTGTTGTGCTGGCTCATTTCTTGACGTTCCTTCGCAGGCCGACGACGAACTCGCCGTGGCGGATGACCAGGTACGGGTAGGTCCCGTGGACGATCAGGTTGTTGCCTTCCACGGTCGTATTGACCACGAAGTCTTCACCGTATTCGGTATCCCGCCCGAATACCGCCGGGAAGATACCGGTCTTGAACTCAGGCGAATTGGGCAGACGCAGGTAGGTGAAACGACCATCGTCATACGCATTGACCGGAACCAGCCAGCCCATCTTCTTGGCCCGGCGGGTCGAATAGGAATAGTCGAAGTTGTACTGCCTGTCCTTGGCCAGCTCGGTGCTCAGCAGCGGCTTGGCCTCTTCCTGCACGGCATCCTGCGCGATGCCGAATTCGGTATCGGCCGGATAGCTGAAGGCAATCTTGTACTGCACCCCGGCTCGACGCGCCTGTTCCAGCTGGCGCCAATCGGTGGCCACCACCTTCAGCTCGAAGATGTAGGAATGGGTCTCGGTGCGCACCATCATATTGGTGTCCACATCGACGTTCTTCGGCTTGAGATAGAACACGTTCTCGCGACGGGTCAGCTCCCAGCCGGTGCTGAAACCGGTGCTGTAATCGAGGATCTTCTCGTCCGGGCTCAGTTCGATCTGGGTGGTCAGGCCCAAGCCGGTGCGGACCGGATAGATGCGGTCCTTTTCATACTCGTAATAGTCCACTGCCTGCGCGAACGCGGAGGCCGAGAACAACAATGACAGCATCGACACCAACGCCCATGCGCGCCCTCTGACTTTTCGACTACTCATCGGTTGCTTGCTCCATCAGCACTTCCGGTGGAATTGTTCTGCGCCGGCGTCATTGCCGGCTGTCCGGGCATTGCCTGCCCCGGTATCGCCTGGCCAGGCATCCCCTGGCCCTGGATCTGCTGCCCCGGTACCGGCGGCACGCCCTGCATCGGCTGGCCCGGATAGGCCTGCCCCGGGGCGCCGGGGGCCGGCACCACTACCGGCTGCCCGGTAGCGGGGTCGATCACCATGGTCGCCGCAGCGGGGTTGTTCGGGTCGTACACGCCCTGCTGGGCGATCTGCTGGGCCTGGTCGGCCTGCTGCTGCAACGCGGCCTGGTCCGGGCCGGGCACGCCACGTGAATAATCGTTATCCACTCGATACTCGAACACCTGGAAACTGAGCGGATTCAGGATGCGCTCCTGCTCGTTCAAGGCCAGGTTCGGCACATAGCGGAATCGCAGGGTCACCAACTGGTTGTCCAGGTAGGTGGTGGTCGCCTTGGTCTTGTCGTAGATGCTGCGCTGGATGCGCACCGAAGCGCCCCGGAAGCCCCCATTGGCCTGCGCCTCCAACGGGGTGATGCTGAGGATCTTGACCCGGATCGCGCGTTCCTTGCCGTACATGTTGAACGGGCTCTGCGGATTGTTGTTGGCGTAGCGCGCCCTCAACGAACCGCTGACCAGGTCATCGGACATCACAAAGACCAGCTGCCAGTCGCGCAACCCCATCACCGCGAAGTCATAGGACTCGCGCGCCATCACGTACTGCGCCACATTGCTGCGGTTGATCGCATCGCTGGCGGTGATGGACTGGTTCTCGAAGTTGCCGGTGAGCCGCGCCACGGTCGCCGTGCCGGTATAGGCATCGGCCATCACCAGGAACGGCACCTTCTCCTTCAGCGGCAGCATGTAGTAGTAGCCGCCGGCCAGGGCCAGCGACATCACCAGCGAAGCCGAGGCCACCCACCATGCGCGGCGCTCGCTGCGGCGTGCCATGTCGGCCACGGTCAGCTCGTAGCTCACCGCTTTGGCGACCGCCTGGTCGACCTTCTGGCTACTGCCTGTTTCCTTCTTTCGGAACATGGGTTCATCCGTACTGCTGGAACGTCAATGGGCGTGGCACCCCGGCGCGGTGCGCGGGGAGCATCACGTTTACCGATACCCGGCCGGCGTCAGCTACCGCTGGACGCGTCGACCGCGCCCGTCGAGACGGTGGGCGACGCGGCGGCCTGCACGACAATCTGGTTGCCGACGATGGACACCGACACGCCCTGCGCCGCATAGGCGGAGCTGAGGTCGATCATCGCCTGCTGCGGATTGGTGGTGCCGATGGTGGAGACGGCGCCGTAGAGCGTGTAGTCCGAGCTGATCCGGTAATCCAGGGTCATGCCCGAATCCTTGGCCCAGCGTTCCAGCATGGTCTTGAGCGTGCCGTCCATGGGCGTGGCCTGGTACACGTAACTGGTGTACAGCGGAATTTCCATGGTGGTGCTGGCGAAGCGGTTGACCGGCTTCCAGCGGCCGCCGATATCCGGGGCCGGCTTGGTGGCGCAGCCGGCCAGCATCAGTGCGGCGGCGACGGCGATGAATCCCTGTGACAGATACGCTTGCTTCATACGGACTTCCCTATGACGTACGGAACGCGACTTGATTCGAGTGGCTGACGCCAATTCACTGCACCGGGTGGATGAAGACCCGGGAGGCAGATGGCGATTGCGGATACAGCGATGAAACACCGTGGATTGTTGTGACCAGGCCCCCGCCCTGTCCCCGCAGCCCAAGGCTGCATGTACCGATGTGCAGGCGTCCCGAGCTTATCGCCCGGCCCCGTCGCCCCACACCCACATCCCTTCGAAAAATACCGTCCATGATTTCCTCCAACTACCCTGCGGCTGTCCTTGTGCGGCGAACTCTAAACGACAAATTCACGGCGCATAGAACGGCCATCACAAATACGATGCCACAACCGCGCGTCAATTCGGTGTCAAAGCATAGTCAAAAATCGTCTTCACATGTCGTTTATCTGACGTCCATCACAGGAATTCACACCGACTTGATCAAATTTCGAGATTTGGTACGGAAGTTTTGGGCAGCAGACGGGACGTGAAATAGCGATCCTTGTAGTACTTGATCTTGTCGCACTTGACCGGGTGGGGGATCCCCTCGTACAGGAACACCTCGTGATCGTTGCCCATGGCCTTGAGCTCCTGGGGCAGCATCAGCGCGCGCCGCTCCTCGGTGAAGCTGTGGGTCTTCTCGCGGGCATGGGTGACGTTCTTCTTGCGGATGGTCGTGTAACCGAGCATCTCAGAGTAGTCGTTGGCGTCCTGCTGCTCGCGGGGGGCGTACAGGATCTGCAGGGCATGGTTGGTGATGATGGTGCGCGACACATCCCGGCCATAGGTGGCGTCCAGCTGGGCCATGCTCTGGATGATCGGCAGCAGGCGCACGTTGTAGCCGGCCATGTAGGACACCGCCGAGGCGATGATGTCGACCTTGCCGATCGCGGTGAATTCGTCCATCAACAGCAGGCACTGGTACTTCAGGTCCGGGTTGGACTTGGGCAGTTCCTTGGTGTTGAGGTTGATGATCTGGCTGAAGAACAGGTTGATGATCAGGCGGCTTTCGGCCAGCTTGTTGGGCTGGATGCCGATATAGATGGTCATCTTCTTCTTGCGCAGGTCGGTCAGCAGGAAGTCGTTGGCGCTGGTGGCCTTGTCCAGCACCGGGTTGATCCAGGCGTTGAGCGGCTCCTTGAAGGTACCCATGATCGAGGCGAAGGTCTCATCGGCCTGGGACAGCATGTTGGCGAAGGCCGATTTGGCGTTGCCGCTCAGGTAGGTCTGCCCGGACAGGCGCTGCAGGTACTTCTTGAGGTCGCTGCCGTCGCCGGTGGACAGGCGGAACAGCGCGCCCAGGGTGGGCACGTCCTGCACGCCGGGGAAGCCGGAGCTGAGCGCGTCGTCGCGGTTCTCGAACAGGTACAGGCTGAAGGCCATGAACGCGTTGCGCGCCTGGCTGACCCAGAATTTCTGGTCGTCCGACCCATCCGGGTACAGCATCGCGGCAATGCTCATCAGCTCCGAGACGCGGAAGGCCGGGTCGTTGGAGACGTAGCTGAGCGGGTTCCAGCGGTGGGTGCGGCGGTCTTCGGCGAAGGGGTTGAACAGGTACACCTCCTGGCCCTGGCTGGCGCGCCAGCCGCTGGTCAGGTCGAAGTTCTCCTGCTTGATGTCCAGCACCACCACCGACTCGTCGTACTCGAGCAGGTTGGGGATGACCACGCCCACGCCCTTGCCCGAGCGGGTCGGGGCGGCCAGGATCACGAACTGCTGGCCGCTCAGGCGCACCAGCTTGCCGCCGAAGCTGCCCACCACGATGCCGTTGCCGGTCTTCTTGAACAGCCCGTGCTTGGCCAGGTCGGCGGCCTGGGCAAAGCGCGCGTCGCCGTGCAGCGAGGTCTTCTTGGGCCGGAACATCAGGAACATCACCACCAGGTACAGCAGCAGCGGCAGGCCGAAACCGAGCACGCCGGCCAGCTTGATCTTGGTCACATACGGCGCCACGGCCGGCTGGTCCAGTGCCTGCAGGTACTGCAGGTAGGTGTTCCACTTGAACAGCCCGGTATCCAGGCCCAGCAGCAACAAGGTGAGATACCCGGCAAGGCAGTAGCCGGCAATCGCGGTCAACAGGGTGACAACTACGGCAACAACGATCTTCTGCGTGGACAAACCCTATCCTCCATGACGCGCCCCGGGGGCGCTACTGCTTGCGCCGGCGCCTGCGCGGCGTCGTACGCGGTTCTATTTCGTCCTGCACCCGCGTCCCACCGTCCTGGTCACACAGCAACGCCCACTGGCTGCGCGCCTGTTCCAGCGACAGCACCTCGGTGACCCTTGCCCCTTCGGACGTGAACACGGCATAGCCGAACACATCGCCCGGACTGTACACCGGCGAATATGTCAGGGCTACCAGCTGGTACCTGCCGTTGACCTGAACGGCATGAGGGTATTGGACCATCAAGCACGCTCCCCGCGCCACGACAGGCTGCCGATGCTAAAGCACTGCCTGCAGGCTGCCAATCAGAAAATACCGACCCGGCGGCCGCTGGCCCGGCGCCGGGTCGATCGCGACCGCTGCACCACAGCGTCCCAGGCCGGCGGCAGGCAGCATGCTGCGCCGCAGCAGTACAATGGGCGGCCGCCCCCTGGTCACGCCCTGCCCGCATGAGCTCCTCCCCCGTTTCCCTGGCCGCGCGCCTGTCCCCGCGCGAGCGCACCTTCATCCTGCTGGCCCTGTCGCTGGGCGGCTTTGCGATCGGCACCAGCGAGTTCGCCAGCATGGGGCTGATGCTGGAGATCAGTCGCGGGCTGGCCATCAGCGAAACCCAGGTCGGGCACCTGATCAGCGCCTATGCGGTGGGCGTGGTGGTCGGCGCGCCGGTCCTGGCCTTCGCCGGCGCCGGTTACGCCCGGCGTTCCCTGCTGCTGGCGCTGATGGGTTTCTATGCGGTGGGCAACCTGGCCAGCGCGCTGGCGCCCAACTACGGCACCATGCTGCTGGCCCGCTTCATCGCCGGGCTGCCGCACGGCGCCTACTTCGGCGTGGCGATGCTGGTGGCCGCGGCGATCAGCCCGCCGGCCCAGCGCGGCGCGGCGATGTCCAAGGTACTGCTGGGGCTGTCGGTGGCGATCCTGGTCGGCAACCCGCTGACCACCTGGCTGGGCCAGCAACTGAGCTGGCGCACCGCCTTTGCCCTGGTCAGCGTGCTGGCCATCGCCACCGTGGCGATGATCGCCCGCTTCCTGTTGCCCGACCCGGACGAAGTGCGCACCTCGCCGATGCGCGAGCTGCGCGCGTTCAACCGCACCCAGGTGTGGCTGGCGCTGGCGATCGGGTCGGTCGGCTTTGCCGGCATGTTCTGTGTGTTCACCTACCTGGCGCCGACCCTGGTGCAGGTCACCGGCCTGGCCGAATCGTGGATGCCGCTGGCGGTGGGCATCTTCGGCGTCGGCGCGATCATCGGCAACGTCGCCGGCGGCTGGCTGGTGGACCGCTTCCATTTCCGCGCCGCCGCGGTGGTGCTGGTCTGGTCGATCCTGGTGCTGCTGGCCTACCCGCTGGCCGCGCAGTCGGTATGGAGTGTCTTCCCGATGATCATCGCGGTGGGCACCATGGGCGCGCTGGCTGCAGTGCTGCAGACCCGGTTGATGGACGTGGCCGGCGAAGCGCAGACCCTGGCGGCGGCCTCCAACCATGCCGCCTTCAATACCGCCAACGCCCTGGGCCCATGGTTCGGCGGCATGGCCATCGGCGCCGGCTTCAGCCCGGCCACCACCGGCTATGTGGGGGCCGCCACCGCGCTGGGCGGCCTGCTGCTGTGGGGCGTGGCGATGCTGGTTGAGCGACGGTCACGCGCCGGCACAGCGGCGGCCTGCCAAGGCTGACCGCAGCGCCAGCCGAAGGCGACCACAGGCGGATTGAAACAAATTGCATGGCCGTCGCACGGCCCCGCCCTTACCCTGCACCGCCTGGCCATTGGCGGTACCCACAGCATGCAGCTTCCCTCCTCCCACCCCGGCGTGGCCCACCGCCTGCGCGCAGGCAGCAGAGCCCTGCTGCGCACGCTGCTGGCACTGGCCGGCGCCTGCCTGCTGGGCTGCACGCCGGGCGCGGCCGCCGACCCGGTGCAGATTCCCGGTTCGCAGGTCAGCCTGGTGCCGCCGGCGGGGATGGAGCTGGCCACCCAGTTCAGCGGTCTGACCGGCGAACAGGGCCAGGCCAGCATTCTGGTGGCCGAGCTTCCGGCCGAGGCCGCCGAACCGATCAGCACGTTGTTCGACAGCCTGCCTGCAGCGCGCACCGCCTTTGCCAGCAAGGGCATCGTGGTGGATACCCTGGCGCATATCCAGGCGCAGGGAGCCAAGGTGCCGGTGGTGGCCGGCACGCAGCGGGCCCACGGCCAGTCCTTCCGCAAATGGGCGGCCTTCTATCGCGGCGCCAATGCCGTGCTGGTGACCGTGCAGTTGCCTGACGGCTCGCCCATCACCGATGCACAGGTGATGCACACGCTGGCCTCGGTGACCCTGCAGGGAGAGGTAACCCTGGCCACCAAGCTTGCCGCTCTACCCTTCACCGCCGAGCCTGCCGGCCCGTTTCGGATCATCGACGCCTTGGGCGGTTCGAGCCTGCGGATGACCGCCGGCCCGCTGGATGTGGACCCGCAGGGTCTGCAGCCGCTGATTGTGATCGCCTCGCAGCTGGCGTTGCCGGCCGGCGCAACCAGCCCGGCGACCACCTCGCGCACCTTGATCGCCGGCACCCGTGAACTGGACCAGGGAGTTGCCCAGTCCCAGCGCAGTGTCAGCTTCGCCGGCATCGATGGCATCGTGGTCACCGGCACCCTGCCGGAAGGGCGCCGCTTCGCGCATTACCTGGCGCTGTGGCCGGGCCAACGCTATGTGCGCATGGCCGTGATCTACCCGGCCGATGCCGATCCGGACCTGGAACAGAACGTGGCGGCGATCGCCGCATCGGTGATGTTCCGCCCCTAGCGAAGCCATCCAGCACAACTCGGAAAACCGTAGGCGCAGGGGTCAGGATTTTCCTATCATGACCGTCTGACCCCACCGCCGTTGCAGGTTCTGGCAACCGGCCGCCTTCTGGATGTATGGATGACGCACCACTGGACCCCTTCGTACTGGGGTCGACGCATCACGCGCTCGCCGCACTGGCAGCTGCGCCTGGCCGGGCAGCAGTTTGAACTGTACATCGACGGCGCGCTGCACCCGCTGCACGCCGCCGCATCGCCGAGCCTGCGCCGCCGGCTGCTCTGGACCGAACTGCAGCTGTTCCCGGGCCAACCGCAGGCGGCACGCCTGGGCGGCCTGCCGCATGCGCAGGCACGCACCCTGCGCCAGGCCCTGCGCCAGCTGGAGCAGGACCGGCAGCAGGACCAACGGCTGGCCGACAGCTGCGCTGCCCTGGAGCAGGTCCAGCACTGGCTGGCGCTGGCCGACGCCCAGCTGCAGCAGGCCGATGCGCAGCACCGCTGGTTCACCCAGGAACAGCAGCAGGCCCTGCTGCAGCGTCGCCCGGCCCTGCCGGTGGAGGAAGCCGCGTTGTGGGCAGTATTCGATGATCCGGCGCTGCGCCCGCTGCTGCCCGGCCCGCCTGCGCAGATCGAAGACGCACTGAGCCGCTGGGGCAGCGACTGGCCGTCTGTCTGGGAGCAGCGCAACCAGGCGTACCTGCAGCGCGAGCTGGTCCAGGCCGGTGAGCTGCTGGACCAGGTCGAGCGCCAGCCGCTGACCGACGAACAGGCCCGCGCGGTGATCTGCTTCGACAACCGCGTGCAGGTGGTGGCCGCGGCCGGCTCGGGCAAGACCTCGACCCTGGTGGCCAAGGCCGCCTATGCGGTCGACCGCGGCCTGGTGCCGCCGGAGCGCATCGTCATGCTGGCCTTCAACAAGGATGCCGCCGGGGAACTGCAGCAACGCACCGAACAGGCCTTCGCGCGGCTGGGGCTGGATGCACAGGCGGTGCAGGCGCGCACCTTCCATGCGCTGGGCCGGCAGATCATCGGCAAGGCTACCGGGCGCATGCCCGATGTGCCCGACTGGGCCGTCGATGCGGCGCAGGGTTTCCATCAGCTGGCCGAGCTGATCGACCGGCTCAAGGACCGCTCGCTGCATTTCCGCACCCAGTGGGACATGTTCCGGCTGGTGTTCGGCCGCGACCTGCCGCCGATCGGCGGTGCGCTCAGCGCCGATGGCTGGGATGCCGACGGCAGCGGCTATGTGCGCACCCTGCGCGGGGAGCGGGTCCGCAGCATCGAAGAATGCGTGATCGCCGACTGGCTGTTCTACAACGGCGTGGACTACAACTACGAGCGCCACTACGAATTCGACACGGCCACCGACCAGTACCGCCAGTACCGCCCCGATTTCCACTACCCCGGCATCGGGCTGTACCACGAGCACCTGGCGCTGGATGCGCAGGGCAATGCGCCCGCGCACTTCAATGGCTACCTGGACAGCCTGCAGTGGAAACGCCAGGAGCATGCGCGCCGCGGCACCGACCTGGTCGAGACCACCTCGCACCAGCTGCGCAGCGGCGCGCTGTTCACCCACCTGGGCCAGGCGCTGACCCGGCGCGGGATCGTGCTGGACCCCAACCCGGACCGCGAGCTGCCCGGCGATGGCGCCAGGCCGATGCCCGACACCGAACTGATCGCACTGCTGCGCACCTTCATCAGCCACGCCAAGAGCAACGCGCTGTCGGTGGAGGACATGGCCCAGCGCCTGCGCGCGATGCCCGAGGACCAGTTCAAGCACCGCCACCGGCTGTTCCTGGAACTGGCCACGCCGATCCTGCACGCCTGGGACGACGCGCTGGCGGCCGTGCACGGCATCGATTTCGAGGACATGCTCAACCAGGCCGCCGAACACCTTGAGCAGGGCCGCTACAGCTCGCCCTACGATCTGGTGATGGCCGACGAGTTCCAGGATGCCTCGCGCGCCCGCGCGCGGCTGTGCCGGGCCCTGGTGCAGGCGCCGGGCAGGCACCTGTTCGCGGTGGGCGACGACTGGCAATCGATCAACCGCTTCGCCGGTGCCGATGTGTCGGTGATGACCGGCTTCATCGACGGGTTCGGGCAGGGCCGGGTACTCAAGCTGGAGCAGACCTTCCGCTGCCCGCAGGCGCTGTGCGATGTCTCCAGCGGCTTCATCGCCCGCAACCCGGCGCAGCTGCCCAAGCAGGTGCGTTCGGTCACCGCCGCCCATGGCCCGGTACTGCAGGCCTTCCAGGTCGCCGTGCGCGAGCAGATCTGCGATGCCGTCGGCCAGTACCTGCTGCAGGTGCAGCGCCAGCTGCTCAGTGGCCAGATGGCGCCGGGCCGCAACGGCAAACTGTCGATCTTCGTGCTCGGCCGCTACAACGCCGACCGCAGCTTCGTGCCGCCCAACTGGCAGGCCCGTTTCGGCCAGCAGCTGGACCTCAGCTTCCTCACCGTGCACCGCGCCAAGGGTGCCGAAGCCGATATCGTGATCCTGCCCGGGATGGTCGAACGCAGTTTCCCCAACACCCGCGCCGATGACCCGGTGCTGCGCCTGGCCATGCCCCACGGCGATGACTTCACGCTGGGCGAAGAGCGCCGCCTGTTCTATGTCGCGCTGACCCGCGCGCGCCGCACGGTAACGATGTTCACCGTGCAGGGGCGGCGTTCGCCGTTCCTCACCGAGCTGGTGGACGATGGCGCGGTGCAGGTCACCACGCTGGCCGGCCAGGCGATCAACGAGCAGCCCTGCCCGGCCTGCGATGCCGGCGTGATCATCGAACGCAACGGCCCGTATGGCCGGTTCCATTCCTGTTCGGGCTATCCGCGCTGCCAGTACAAACCCGAACGCACGGCGGTGCCGGCCGGGGCGTGAAACGGCGGAGTTCCCGCCGAAGTACCGGTTGGCCGTGCGCCGCCTAGTTGGCCGGCGGCAACGGATGTGCCGCCGCGTCGGCCGTGCGCTGTTCGGCCTCGGTCATGCTGCGGTGGCCGTAGCTGAGCACGTTGGTGATGCGCCATTGCCCATCGCGCCTGGCCCAGACCATCACGAACTTGGCGATGCCTTCGCAGCGCCCGCTGGCCAGTTCGCAGAAACGGTGCTCGCCCTCTTCGATCGCGCCATAGTCCTTGATCGGGTACACGCGCAGTGTGGCCGGCAGCAACTCACGCCGGACCTTGCCGCAGATGTAGGCGCGGGTATTGGCCACCACGGTGTCGCGGTCGAAGGTGGCGCCGCCGGTGTCATGGAAGAACGCCACGCCCGGATCGAAATACGTGCTGAAGGTGTCCAGGTCGCAGCGGTTGTAGGCGTCGAATACCTTGGCATCCAGGGCGCTGACCGTGGCGGTCAGCGGGTCGGGCGGGGCCGCCGTTGCGGTCGCGCTGGTGGCAAACAGAAGCGCGGAACAGATCAGGGGCAAGCGCATGCGGGTTCCTTGTGGCGCAGGGTGGTAGCCGCCAGTGTAGCCACCGCATCGCCCAGGCCTGCGGCGTTGCGACGAGTGCCGCGATTACGCCGATGAAACCGCATTCCAGCGCCGCCAGCCGTGCTGGCGGCCGCGCGCCGGGCAGGTCGCCCCACCTACGTGGCCGCCTCCGTGATTGACCGCAGATCATAGGGCGCGCAGATCAAGAGTCCCTGTTTCTGTGCGCATTCCTTGTTCAATGTACTGCCGCCATCGAACACGGTTTCAGCGAAGAAAAGTTGCATGGCCAACCCCTGTTGGCGCCGTGCGTGTTCTTGCAGAATCCCCACTGCAGCACAGTGATCCGTGCCATCCCGTGCACGCGCGCCCTGCCTACCAAGAGGTTCCATGAGCCTGCCGGAGATTGCCGTTGCCACCCTGGGTGGCACCCTGAGCCTGCAACGCGGTCGCCCTGGCGCGGGGGAACTGCCGCCGTCGGGCGGCGAAATACTGCTTGCCCACCTGCCGGAACTGGCCCAGTTGGCGCAGATCCAGGTCGACAGCCTGAGCCTGCTGCCCAGCGCATCGCTGGATATCGACCAGTTGCTGCGCGTGCTGGGCTGGGCCAACCACCAGATCGAACAGGGCGCCCAGGGGATAGTGATCACCCAGGGCACCGATACGTTGGAAGAAACCGCCACGTTGCTGGATTACCTGTGGCCCCACCCCGAACCGCTGGTATTGACCGGGGCGATGCGCCCGGCCGGCCAGGCCGGCGCCGACGGCCCGGCCAACCTGCTCGATGCCTGCCGGGTGGCGGCGGATTCGCATAGCCGTGGCCGCGGCGCGCTGGTGGTGATGAATGCCCGGCTGCATGCCGCCGGCCAGGTACGCAAGACCGACGCCCTGGCGCTGGACGCATTCTGCTCGCCCAGCAGTGGCCCTGCCGGCCTGATCATCGAAGAGCGCGTGCACTACCTGCATGGCGCCCCCGCCCGCCGGGTGCTGCCGCAGCCACAGCGCACCACGCACAAGGTGGCCTTGCTGGAGGCCAGCTTGTCGGCCGATACCGCGCTGCTGGAACAGGTCCTGGCCCTGGACTATGCCGGCCTGGTGGTGGCCGGGTTCGGCGCCGGGCATGTCAGCGCCAGCTGGTCCCAGGCACTGGCGTCGATCGCCACGCACATCCCGGTGATCGTCGCCTCACGCACCGGGGCCGGTGCCACCGCGCGCAGCACCTACGGTTTTGCCGGCGGTGAAATGGATCTGGCGCGCAAGGGCGTGCATCTGGCCGGCCTGCTCTGCCCGCGCAAGGCCCGCTTGCTGCTATGGCTGCTGATCGGCTGTGGCCGCCAGCATGAACTGCCGGCGTGGCTGCAGCCCTGAGCGAGACGCCGCAAACGGCTGGGACGGGCGGCCACGCAAACCGGTGATTGCCGCCAGGTCCGACCTACGCTGCGGCGCTGCCGCCGCGCCGCCAGTCCACGCCGGCAGCGCGCACCTGTTCGGCATCGATCTGGTCGAGCAGTGCGCGCTTGGCCTCCACCTCGCGCATGCCCCGCAGCAGATTGCGCAGCAGTTGCAGGTCCTGCGACCACCCCAGTTGGTCGCTGAGCCGGTGCAATGCCTTTGCCGGCTTGTCGCGCTCGCCCCGATACACCCGCTCCAGGGGAATGCCCAACTGCGGCAACGCCTCCACCTGCATGCGCAGACGACGCACCTTGCGCCGCCAGCGGTGCAGCGCGTCGGCATCGCCGCTGTGCCTTGCGCGCGCGCCGGCCTTGAGCACCCGGCGCTGGCTGCGGCGCAGGCCGGTGCGCAGGTCGGCACGACGCATGCTGTCCCAGGGCTGCGCCGCCAGGTCCTGCAGGACCTGCTCGACCACCCGGTGCCGCCGTCCAAAGCCCGGGTCGGCTTCCAGCGCACGCTGCAGCAGCCGGTCGCGCCGCCGCTGCAGCTGCGCGATGACCGCGGCCCATGGCAAGCCAGGTTCGCGGCCGGCCAGCGTGGCGGCGGTTTCAACCGCCACATGGCCGTCACGCAGGCGGGACAGCCCCTGGCCGAGCCGACGCAGGCGCAGATCGGCCCGCTCCAGCTGCAGCCCGCTGCGCCCCAGCAGCGATAGCAGGGAGCGCAGCCGACGCACCGCCTTGCGCGCGGCATGCACGGCCGCATGGCCATCGCCCTCCAGGCAAAGCGCCTGCGCGATCGCCTGGCATTCCTGCCGGGCCAATGCATGGGCGAGCGGACCAAGACGCGTTGCGGGCATCAGCCTTCCACGGGCGGGTATGGCCGCGAGTGTAGCCGGCCATCCCGGTGGTGCCAGCATGCGGCGACCGCGGCCTGCCCGGGCCAGGGCTTGGGTCTTGGCCGGGCCATCGCG
Source organism: Stenotrophomonas sp. KH_029 (assembly GCF_057839765.1). NCBI lineage: Bacteria > Pseudomonadati > Pseudomonadota > Gammaproteobacteria > Lysobacterales > Lysobacteraceae > Stenotrophomonas > Stenotrophomonas sp. KH_029. Next base: position 2,510,630 of record NZ_CM174498.1, read on the forward strand.
CAATCCGGGGTGCTGGATGGCGCCGCAGCCCCGCCCCCCCCAATGCCGAAGTTCACGCCTGCATTTGCTATCGTGCCCACCGTCGCCCCTTTCCCCTGGAATCCCATGCCCCGCACGCCGTCTGCCGCCGCATCCACCTCCGCCGTCAAGGCCGCACTTGCGGCAGCCGTCAAACGATCGGGCATGGATGAGCAGGCACTGTTGCGGGCCGCCACCAAGGAAGCCTTCGCGCGCATCACCACGCTGCTGGAGGCCAGCTACGCCGATTTCAGCCCCGAACAGCAGCGCCGGATCCGCGCTGCGGTCGCCGCCGACGCGCCGGCCGGCCCGGCCAAGGCGCCCAAGCCGGCCAAAGCGCCCCGGGAAGAACTGCCGCCGCGCTTCTGGCTGCCCTACAGCGGCGAAACCTGGAGCGGCCGCGGGCGCCCGCCCAAGGCGTTCCTGGCCTGGGAAGGCACCGTGGCCCATACCGAATGGAAGAAGCGGCACCCCGACGAGCGCTTCCCGGCGTACCCGGGGTGAGCGCGATGGCGATGCAGCAGACCGTCATTCCCCAGCTGCGCATGACCGATGCCAGCATCAGCGTGCCGTTCTACCAGCGGCTGGGCTTTGCCATCGACTGGGAACACCGCTTCGCCGAAGGCATGCCACTGTTCGTGCAGATCAGCCGCCAGGGGCAGCAGTTGTTCCTGAGCGAGCATGCCGGCGACTGCGCGCCCGGCGGCGCGGTGTACTTCCACGTCGCCGATGTGGATGCGCTGCACGCCGCGTTCGTCGCGGCCGGTGCGCCGGTATTCCGCGCGCCGGCCGATGTGCCCTGGGGCGGCCGGGAGATGATGGTGGTGGACCCGGACCACAACCGGCTGCGGTTCGCCACCCAGGGCGATTGAGGGCCAGGCCGGCAGGTCTCGGCACCGCGCAGCCCCGCCTGCGGCTGGCCGGGCGCGAAGATGACTATCATGGCCGTCATTGAATGCAGCAGTGATGGCAGATGAGTCGCGGAATCAAGATGCGCACGGCGGTGGGAACCCACGGCACCCGGCACGGGATCGACGACCTGCAGAAGCGCCACGACGCCCAGCAGACCCTGCCCACCCTGCTGTGCGACAGCCCAGGCTGCGCCGCGTCGGTCAAGTTCGTCACCGAACACAGCCGCAGCCGGGCCGACCGCGCCACGCCGATCCATGTGCCGGCCTACATCGGCTTGAACAAGGGCGCCGAGCACCAGCCGGGCTGCCGCTACGACGCGCCCGGGCGCCTGCAGCACATTCTTGCCGCCGGATCGGACCCGGATTTCCTGCAGGCGCTGGAAGATGGCAAGCATGAGCTGCGCCTGTTGATCCTGCAGCAAGGACTCAAACGCGGCGGCGGCAGCGCCCAGGGCCAGGCCGCCAGCGCGGCCGGTGCGGCCGGCGCGCGGCGGCCGATCGCCGTGCAGAGCACCGACCAGCGCCTGGACAGTTACCTGCGCACCGTCGCCGACCTGCTGACCCTGCGCGCGATGTGCGAGAGCGACGCCCTGCTGGCGTCCGGCCTTACCCTGCGCCTGGGCAAGAAAAAAGTGGACTGGAGCAACTTCTTCTACGAGCAGGACCGCTACGACGAGGCCTGGGAACGGCTGGGCGCCACCGCCAGCGAGCTGCCGATGGCGCTGGTCGGCACGGTGCGTTCGCACCGTTCGCCGCAACCCGGCGCGCCCTACACCGCCACCTACCTCAACTGCGCCCCGAAATACCAGCACACCGGCGTTGCCGACCGCCGCGATTTCTATGAAGTCAGCGTTGGCCACGAGGACGCCGCCTGGCTGCAGTCCTTCCCGCTGGGGGCGGAGATCGTGATGTTCGGGCTGTGGCGCCAGGGCCGCAGCAGCACCTCCTCCCGGCCACATCCGACCGACCCGCGGCGCACCATCACCAATGTGACCCACAAGCTGGCGCTGTGGCCGGGGTTCAAGCGGCAGTTGGCATTGGTGGAATGAAGCGCGTGAGGCTCGTTCCGGTCGAATGCGGGGAATCGGTGATCCAGGCCCCGATGCGCCTCATGCAACCCCAATGACCACCTTCCCGAATGGCCCCTCCTGAAGCCGCTTGAACGCGGCAGGCGCTTCGGAGAAAGAAAACACCCGATCGATCACCGGCTTGATGTCGAAGGCGTCGATGGCACGGTTCATCTCCTCGAAGGAGCGCCGATGCCCTACGGAAACACCGCGCAATGTGGCACGCCGGAGCTGAAGCGGGATCGCTGGCATCCGCAGCTCGGTGTCCTCCATGAAGCCGATCTGGAGGATGTGCCCGCCGCCGGCCAAGGCCTGCACGGACTGGCGCAGGTTGTCGCCGCCGATCATCTCCAGGATGTGGTCGGCGCCCTGGTCCTCTGTGAGGTCGGCAACCGCCCTGGCCCAGTCGGGCGTTTGCAGGGTATTGATGGTCGCCCAGGCGCCAAGGCCCCTTGCCCGGCTGAGCTTGTCCTCGCTACGCGAAGTGACGATCACCCGTGCGCCCAGGGCGGTAGCAAACTGCAGACCGAAGAGCGACACGCCGCCGGTCCCCTGGACCACGACGGTCTGTCCCGCGCGCGCCTGCGCCGCTTCGGTCAGTGCGAACCATGCGGTGAGCGCGGCGACCGGCAGCGTGCAGGCTTCTTCATCAGTAACCGACTTGGGCGCGTGGACCGCTACATCTTCGTGGATCACCACGTAGTCGGCGAGCATGCCCGGCAGCGGACCGCCCAGCGACAGCCCGTGCCGGAGCATTTCAGCCGGCGGCGGATCATCCAGCCACTGGGTCCAGAAGTTACCAACGATCCTGTCGCCGGCGGTGAATCGTGTGGTGCCCGTGCCGGTCGCGACCACCTCGCCTGCCATGTCCGATACAGGCACGAAGGGCATTGCCGGAGGCGTCTGCAGCAGAGCGCCGTTGATGACCAGGGCATCGCGGTAGTTCAACGATACCGCGGCAACCTTGATCAGCAACTCATTGGGTCCGGGCTGGGGGACCGGGCGTTGCACCATCTCAAGATGCGCCATTCCCCATCGGGGAAGCTGCCATGCCCTCATCAATTTACCCATCATCAACCCTCAGGTGTCCCGCTGGATCGCGGTCGGCCAGTCTATTGGCGATAAATGGTATTCATGGCTGAATTACACGCTATAGACTGACCACTTCAACTCTCCAATCGACACCGATATGACGACCTACAGCGCGTCCCGGCTTCAAGGCATCAGCGTGTTCGTCCACGCCGTCGACAGCGGCAGCTTCACCGCCGCCGCCCAGCGGCTCGGTGTGACCAAATCGGCCGTCGGCAAGAGCGTGGCAACGCTCGAGCAACGGCTGGGCGTGCGGTTGCTGGCGCGCACCACGCGCCGGCTGTCCCTCACCGAGGAAGGTGCGGACTTCTATCAAAGCTGCGTACGGGTGTTGGCCGAACTGGACGAAGCCGAAGCGCGGGCAGCGTCACGCCGGCGGGAGGTAGCAGGTACGTTGCGGATCAGCCTGCCGGTGAGTTTCGGCAGGCGGTGGGTCCTGCCGCAACTGCTCGAGATGACAAAACGGCATCCCCTGCTTCGCCTGGACATACGGCTCTCCGATCGTGCGGTCGATCTTCTGGAGGAAGGCATCGATATGGTGGTGCGGTTGGGCGAGCCAGGCAACAGCGCCTTCCTGTCGTCCAGGTGCCTGGGCCATCAGCGCGTGGTGACCTGCGCGTCGCCTGCCTACCTTGCAGAACGCGGCTCCCCGGCATGTGCAGCCGATCTGGCCGCCCACGACTGCCTCACCTTCGCAGGCGAAGGGGGCATCGTGCCCTGGACGCTGCCGGGGGAAACGGCCGGCACGACTACTGTGGCGATCGACGGCCGGCATACCATCAGTGACGGGGAGGCGCTGCGGATGGCGGCGATCGATGGGCGGGGTATTGCCCAACTGCCGACCTGGCTTGTGGCCGATGCGCTTGGCAGCGGCGCACTGATCGCCGTCCTGGCACCTCAGGGCGTACCAGGGACGCCAATACAAGCCATGTGGCCAACGACCCGCGACCTCGCGCCAAAGATCCGGGCCACCGTGGACGAACTGCTGGCTCATTTCCTGCCGCTCGCGCCCTGGGATTCGCCACCGCCGCATGGCCCCCCCTGAGCCCGTGATCCATTCAGACAATCCGCAGGCAAATCACCACTGGCCGTTCCGCCCCATGCGCCACGTCGATGCTCAATCGCGCGGGCACGCCTGACGTCATGAAGGAAACATCGCTTCAGGGAGACCAAGCTGCAGGATCGGCAAGCACCAGTACCTCGCCGCTGCCCGTTGCCAGGTCGTACACCACCACGGCCTCGTTCTCGGCATCGGCGGCGCATGCCAATGCGCCGCCGTCGCGCCAGACAGCGGAGCGCCCGGCCAGCATGAAGTCATCGGCCGGGCCCACGCCGTTGGTCATCATCACGGTCAGCCGGTGCTGCCGCGCGAGAGAAGCATAATATCGGCAGGCGGTATCGACGCCACGCGCGGCCTTGGCGACAGTGGCCAGATACACCGTTGCTCCGGATTCCATCGCGGCACGTGCATGTACTTCCTGGAGCGACTCGTAGCAGATTGCCGGCGCAATCACCGCGCCGCCCAGCGGGAAGACCATGGTCTTGTCGCCAGGACTGAAGTAGGGAAGCTCATCGGCGTGCAGCATTTTCTTGGAATACACCACCGGCGCTTCGCGGCAGCGGAAGACGAACATGCTGATCTCCGTCCCGCGACGACCGCGATAAGGTGCGCCGACTGCGATCAACATCCGATGGTGGTCGCTAAGCGCCTGGAACACCCCCAAACGCGCATCAGCCGGCGTCATCGCCAACTTTTCTGCCATGCGCGGTTCATAGCCAGTGAGCGACAGTTCGGGGAAGAACACCGCCGCGCCGCCGTAGGACGCTGCCAATTCGATGAACCGTATGTGCCTTTGAAGGTTGCCTTCAATATCACCGGCAACCGACCGCATCTGGGCAGCGACAAGCTTCACGGGGCTTCCTCTCAAACCGGGGCAAGACGCGCTGCGGGCGATCTTCGATAACCCGTTGTGCGGACGCAAAGAAGTTTAGCCGGAATGCACGGCGCTTGCGCCGGCGATGGCATACCAGGGACCGTACTGGCATCCCCTCCCGGGCGCGGTGTGGATATCGCATCATCCAACGCCACCATTGCTACTGCGCCCACAGCCGCTCAAGGTTGGTACCGACACTTCCCTCCCCGCCTTCGCCCGTCTCACAGGTCCAGGTGAGGTCGCACCAGGGCCTCGAACCACTCGATGAACGCGTTGAGCCGGCGCGAACGCTGCCTGCGGTTGGGGTAGACAAGCGATACCTGCATGGGCGCGGCGCGAAAGCCGGGCATGACTTCCACAAGTTCGCCCCTGTCGAGCAGGTGCTGGACATCAAACCGGGGGATCTGGATCAATCCCATCCCCGCCACGCAGCAGGCGATGTAGCTTTCGGCGTTGTTGACGATCACCCGGCTGGGTACGGCGACCAGCCGTTCCTGGCCCGACACAACGTAGTCCCAGGGAAGCTCCCGCCCGGTGGAAGGCGAGGCATAGCCCACCGACAGGTGGCCCTGGAGCAGATCATCCGGCCCGGCCGGCACGCCATGCTCACGCAGGTAGCCCGGGCTGGCGCAGTTGATCAGGGCGATATGCCCCAGCGGACGAGCGACCAGACTGCTGTCGTGCAGCGCGCCGATCCGCACGGCGCAGTCAACCCCTTCGTGCACCAGATCGATCGCACGGTCGGTCGAGCCCAATGCCAACTGGAGGCCGGGATAGCGGCGCAGAAATCCTGGCAGCGCGGGGGCGATCAGCCGGCGCGCGATGCGGCTGGGCACGTCCACGTTGAGCCGCCCCGAAATCCTGCGTTGGCTGGCATGAAACAGCTGCTCGATGTCTTCGGCGTCGCAGAGGAACAGGCGTACCCGCTCCAGCAACTGCACGCCATCGGCAGTGAGCCGCACCTGCCGCGTCGTCCGATGCAGCAGGCGCGTGCCCATGGCCGATTCGAGTTGCTGCACCGCCGCCGATACCGACGCGCGCGGTACGTCCAGCGCATGGGCGGCCTTGATGAAACTCCCCATCTCGGCAACCTGGACGAAGATGCGGTACTGATCGAGTTTATCCATTCATCCTTTCCCACAAAACCCGCTCGCGCCGGGAACCCGCCCTACGGGAGTGCCTCATCCCCTGTCGTTGCGGCGACGCTCCCGCAGCAGGCGCCCCTCCCAGAAACTCACCACCAGCACGACCAGGGTGGTCAGCCAGCCCATGACCAGCAAATCCACGACCCATGCCACCGGCACCAAGGCCAGCAGCATCAGCACGCCGGCCAGGTGTGACGCCGGCACCACGCCATAGACCACCCGCTTGTAGATGGCACTGCCCAGCAGGTAGATCGCCGGCCCTGCAAGCAGGATGGCCGTCTGCGCCAGGCCGGGACGGGCATGGGGATGGGCGAGCACCAGGTCGTTGCCGACCGCCGAGGCGATGACCCCGGCAATCAGGATGGCATGCACGTAATGGAAATAGGCGCCGATGCGTCCGGGGTCGTCCGAGCGTGTGATGGCAGCCGTCGCGTCCTTGCTCGACGTGCCGAAATACAGCCACCACATGGCCAATGTGCCGATGAAGGTGGCCAGCAGCGCCAGCACCACCGGTACATCCCAGGTGGCCGCAGCGGCAAGGGTGGCGCCGCTGGCGAGCACCGTCTCGCCCAGCGCCACAATCACGAACAGCTGGCAGCGCTCGGCCAGGTGGCCGCCCTCGATGGTCCATTCCTGCGTGCGAGAACGGCCCATCCCCGGCAGGGCAAAGCCGAACATGGGCGAGACGTATTCGCAAAGAACGGCGACCAGCCATAACAGCGCACGCGCCTCATGCTGCGCCAGTGCCCCGGCGATCCAGAACACCGCCGAGATCGACACCCAGCCCAGCATGCGGTGGTAGTTTGGCGCCAGCGGATGCCCGCCGCGCAATTGCAGCGCGATGAAAGCCGTTCTTCCAACCTGCATCGCCACGTAGGCGCCGGCGAACATCAGCCCCCGATCGGAGAATGCCATCGGGATGCTGGCCGCCATGACCAGCCCGAGCAGCATGGTCACGAACATCATGCCGCGGATACGCGGTGTTTCCGGATCGAACCAGTTGGTCACCCAGCAGGCGTACTGCCACCCCAGCCAGACCGCGAACCACAGGATAAGCGTCTCGAGCACGCCGACGCCGGTGAGGTTGTGCAGCAGCTCGTGGCTGAGCTGGGTCACCGCAAAGACGTAGACCAGATCAAAGAACAGCTCTTCGTAGGTCACCCGCGCGTGGTGGCCATCGCGATGGCGGAGTAACGGATGCTCCGAACCGGGCCTGCTGGACATGGCTGTCATCCTGTTCTTCACGAATGCGAAAGGCGCCAGACGATGAGGCCGGCAACAATCGCGGGGACCGCGAAGACCAGCAGCAGGATCGGAAGCTCATCGCGCACGCTGTAACCGGCATGCGCCACGCCCACCCACATGTTGACACCGGCCACGACCAGCCAGGCCGGCACGAAGACCTTGGCCGCCAGCACCATGCCTGCCGCGTTCGCGCCCCAGAGCCAGCCGAACAGGACGAATACGCCCAGCAGGAGCAGTCCTGCGGCCATCACCATCAGTACGTGCATGTCCCCTCTCCTCTGTTTCCTGTTGACCGCGCAACCCACCAAAGAAGGCCGACGGCGCCGCCCATGCCGGTGCCCGCCCTGCCCAACGACCCTACTCGTCCAGGGCATCGAGCACCAGCTCGGCGGTGAGCCCACTGCTGTACTGCTGCTGCCCGGTGATCAAGCGCCCATCGCGGATCGCGAACGGTTCGTTCGCGCCCCGGCAGCGGTAGGTGGTGCCCTGGATCCGGGCGGCTTCGCCCTGGATGGTGTAGTCGTTCAGGGTCATGCCAAAGGCCTTGTTGACCTCGTCCTCCTCCTCGTCGCTGAAGCCGGTCCAGGTCTTGCCTTCGGCCAGCAACCTGCCATCGGACAGCCGCGTCCAGAGCAGGAGGCAAGCGCCGTGGCAGATCAAGGCGACGACCTTCCCCTTCTCGTAGAAGTCGGCGATCAGCGCGTGCAGCGCCGGGGCGTCCTTGAAGGTGAGCAGCGGCCCGCCCCCGCCGGCAACCCACACCGCGTCGTAGTCTTCCACGTTCACCGCACTGATCGGCAGCGTCTGCCTGAGCAGCGGGCCAAACCCGGCGTGATGGACGAAGCCCAGGGTGACCAGGTCGTCGGCGTAGGGGCCGCCGGGCGTGCGCGGGTCGCTGTGCGTGTCGATCATGACCTCGCCGCCTTCCGGAGACGCCAGGTCCACCCGATGCCCGGCTTCTGTGAACATCAGGAAGGCGCGGGTCATCTCTTCGCCAAAGAAGCCCACCGCAAAGCCCTTCAGCTGGGCGGTATTGGAGACGATCGACAGGATGCGGCGCGGCTTGCGCTTCACGCCGATGCGGGTTTCAACTTTCAGGTCAGACGCTGGCATGGCTGTGCCCTCCAAAGTTCAACTATCGCCCGGGCCCAGACCCCGGCGGCGGGCATGGATGCCTACTTGGTGGTGTATCCACCATTGATGAGGATGGTCTGCCCGGTGATCCACCAGCCGTCGCTCACCAGGTGGCGGATGAAGGGCACGACATCCTCGATGTCGGTCAGGCCGGTCTTGCTGAAGGGCGAAAGCGCCGCGGCCGTCTTGTGGTAGGCCACCGCATCGGCGCCCTCGGCCGGATAGAAGAAGGGCGTGTCCATCGGGCCCGGGCCGATGGCCGTGACCGAGATGCCGCGTGCACCGAACTCCTTGGAGGCCGCGCGGGTGAAATGCTCCACCGGCGCCTTGGTGCCTGCGTAGGCGGCATAGAACGGGGTGAAGGCGCCCAGCAGCGAGGTCACGATCGTGCAGATCTTGCCGTTGTCGTTGAGGTTCCTGCCGGCTTCCTTGAGGAAGAAAAAGGCGGTCTTGGAATTGACGGCCGTCATCTGGTCGTACTCGGCCTCGCTGATCTCGGCCATGGGCTTCTTGAGCACCTTGCCGACGGTATTGATGGCGATGTCGGGCTTGCCGACCGCCGCGACAGCGTCGGCGAACAGCTTTTCGACGGCACCGGCCGTGCTCAGGTCGCCCTGCAACGCCACGGCCTGCGCACCACTGGCCTGCACCGCGGCGACGGTGGCGTCGGCATCGGACTTGGATGCGGCGCTGTTGTAGTGGATCACCACGGCCTTGGCGCCCTGCGCGGCCAGGTCGCGGGCGATCAGGCCGCCGAGGTTCTTGGCGCCGCCGGCGATGAGGACAACCTTGCCCCGGATGGAATGGTCTGCCATGGAAAAACTCCTTCACGCATCGATGAAGCGTCGAGCCTAGGCGGTTTCACCTGGGGCGATAAACAGCCGTTGGCTGGATGGATAATCCAGGAAAGCAATCCAATCGAGGGTTTTGGGGCTGCAGATCACGCTATTGGTGCTGGTGGCGCAACCCGCCCGGTCAGACCATCCGCGCCTGTGGCGCGCCCTGGGACTGTTCCTGCGCATGGTCAAGCGTGCGTTGCTGGGCTTGCTGCTGGGCAAGGCGCTGGTTGACCTGCTCCAGCTGGCTGAATGACTGCTCCACCGGCGTCTGCGTGGCCTGCAGGGTTGGCATGTGGGCACGAAGCATGGCCGGGTCATCAAGTGATCCCTGGACTACATATACGTTCTGGGCTGCAGCCAGGTGGTCGGTCCTGGCACTCAGAACAACGTGATCAACCTGCGTCAACCCATTGTCCTTGGCCAGAGTCAGCAGACTGGCCGCCATGCGTTCACTGCTGGCATCAAAGATGCGCCCACGCTTCAAATCAAGCTCGGCGACCTTGCCTGTGATCTGCTGATGAAGACCGAAGTCCTGATGATCTGCATCCACGGGCGTCTTCCCGCCCTGGTTTTCTTGACGAAGGCTTCGTTCAAGCTGCCGATCCTGCTGGCGTTCGAGTGGCGTCTTCCATTTCTCGATCTCCGGCGTTGCGTTGATCGCCCCCGTCGCCGGATCGCGCTCGATGTTCACTCTCGCCCAGTGCGATCCGATATCGACCTTGCCGGTCGTCAGATCCACCGTGTCATCCAGGATCCTGGCAGCAGTGGCCTGGGCTTGTTCTTCCCACATATTTTTGGGAGCCCAGGAACCTTGCTCAGCCTTTGCTTTTTCAAGCCGGTCGGTGATGAATTCTTCCGGGTTGCCAAATTGCTTGCGGGCTGAGCCTTGAACTGACGCTTTGACCTCGAAGCTCTCCCAATTGCCTTCAGGATTCTTTCCGACGACATCAATGCCGTGGCCCTGCTTGTTCTGGATGGCAACAAGATCGGTATAGCCTCTGCGAGCGAGGTCATGGGAGACAAAAGCCTCACCGATGTCACCCACTTCCGGATCGGTCAACGCAGCCAACTCCCTCTTCCCCACATAGGCCTCGATGGCCTTCTCCATTGAGACCTGTCCATCAAACACCGAGATGTCTTTTCGGGCGAGATGGCCCAGTTCCCGGGGAGAAAGCGCACCGCTCTGCAGCAATCCATCCAGGCTTCCCGATTTCCGGAAGCCTTCGACCAGTTCACCCAGTTCGCCCTGGCTGCGCTTCATGCCAGCCAGGCCATGGAACATCAGGTCGGCGCCCTCGGCGGCGATACCGCCCTTGGCTTGCACCCGCCGCGCATCGTTAGCCAGCTCTACCAGCTCGCTCGCCAGCTCCCTGCCGACGCGAGCCTCCACCCGTCCCGCCAGGGTTCCTGCTGCCGGGGCGAGGTCTTCTGCAACGTCTGCCGCCTTGGCGACCTTGGCCAGGCTGGTGAGTTTGCTGACAGGGACGAAGGTCGCGATGATCTCAATCGCAACGGCGCCCTGGGCTTGCCCCAGATACTCCTGCTCCTTGCCCTCCCGGGTCGCCTTTTCAAGCCCGGCCTCCCACTCGTTCCAGGCACCGACGGCAGCATTCCGGATGTCGCGTGGCACCTTGCCAGGATCGTCGATGGCATCGTTGGCATAGATCGACGCCGCACCGATGACAAAATTGCGGAAGTCGCGATCTGTGCTGAAACGATGCGCGAGCATGGCCAGATCGATCGTGTCGCCAATCATGCTCAAGCCATGGGACGTGGCCCCCTTCATCGCCCCGTAGCTTTCCTGCGCCTCTCCTGCCGTGTGCCCGGCCAGCCCCGCTGCTGCCCGATCCAGGTAGCTGTTCTGCGGGTTGTCACGAGCCTCATTGGCCCAGCGCCTGGCAGTGGCCAGGCTGTCGCTGATCTGCTGGTCCGTCCAACCCAGGGCTTCACCCACCTTGGCAGTGACCGTCCCGTAACCGGCCGAGACCGGATCTTCAACGAACCGTTCGTAGTTCCGCTCGACCCAGGATTCGTTGACGTTGGCGGCATCCAGCGCGGCAGCAAAACGCCTGGCGTCAGCGCTCGGCAGGCGTGCCGCGATCGCCTCCAGCAGCGGTCCTACCTGTTCTCGTCCCTGTTCGGATGCATAGGCAGGCGAACTCACGATGTCGTTGACCACGCTCCTGGCATCCAGGCCATCCATGGACTGATGGGAATAGATCAATCGATAAGCTTGGTAGGCGGTTAAATCAACCTGGCCATCAGCGGCGGTGGCTTGGGCCAGTGCGGCAATGTCAGCACTTCGAGTCTGGCGGGTTGCATCGTTCATGTCAGAGTCCATTCCTCACGACAGGAGTGAATCAACGGAACTGCGGATAGTCCCTGATCAGCCGGTCTTCGACGGCCTGAGCCAGTGGAAACGCGGCTACGGATGTGATGTCACGCAGGATCTTCCAAGGCGCATCGATAAGCGAATGGTTCGTCTCGAATCCGGGAAGCCCATGCTTGCGCCGTAGCGCCTGGATGGCGAGAAGTTCTGCCGGAAACACGCGATCCATCGTCGCGTCGAACTCGAACTTCTGCCTGTCGGTGCTCTCCCTGCTTCGAGAGATATGGAATTCGGCAGCCACCTGCATGGCAGTCTGGAACTTCAGCTGGTCATCCGTGTTCCAGGCATCGAGCACCGCCCGGTACTCGGGAATGAGCGGATGGAGAGGTTCAAAGCGCGTTGGAATTTCAAACCCGGCCGAGAACAGCGCGACGGCGAAGACATCGGAAGTGGCGTTTCTGATGCGTCGCATTTCAGGCATCGTATTGATGCGCTGATCCTTTTCCGCCATCTCGATGTAGCGCTGCGCGCAGATGGAGCCTTCGTCCCACCAGGAGAGCATGGAAGGACCCATGGCCATCATGCTGTCTGAAAATTCCCTGGGCCAGTTGCCAAGGTCCTGGCGCATGTCCGAATACATCCCCATCCACCGGAAGAACAGGGCGCGCAGGCGAACGGCTCGCTGGACGAATACGGCCAGTGTTTCGATGTCGGATCGGAAGAAGGCGTCGCAGCTGCGGACATCGTAGACAAGCGCCAGATCATTGAGCTGGCCCGCTGCCTTCTGATGCAACGCACCGGGCGTGTCCAGGAACTTCTGGATAGCAGCCTCTGCCTGCTCGGCCTTGCCCTTCTTCCGAGCGTTCTCCAGCCACTGGCTGCACTCAAGCGCCAGCTTCTGGAGCGATGGATGCGGGTTCAATGCCATGGTCCAGGCCAGTCCTTGTGCACTTCCTGCTCCGATTTTTCAGGCAAGCGATACGCAAAAAGCATCCCACTGTTTCGCCGCTGGATCAACTCCCTGCCTGCCCCACTCCCTTCCGCTTTCAGGGTTCCATGAACCGCGGAAAAGCCCGGGCGGGATGGTGAGGCGCCACCATGCGCCCCCTCCTTGTTCCTCTGCGGTCAGGCAAAGCCCCCCAGGCTCCGGCCGCTGACAGCCAGCCGAGCCGCATGTTAATATTTCTCATTCGCAACTACAGCCCCGCCTCTCCGATGACCTGCCCGTCCCTTCCTATCTCCGCCTTGAGCTTGGGCCTGACCCTGGCCTGCGCTTCGGCCCATGCAGCGCCGCCATCCTCCGCCGATGTGCACCAGCTGGATGCAGTGCAAGTGCACGGCCGGGCCCAGACCCTTTACCGGGTGGACGATGCGACGGTGGGTACGCGCACCGATACGCCGCTGGCGTTGGTGCCGCAGTCCATCCAGGTGGTGCCGCGCGAGCTGATCGAGGACCAGGCTGCACGCCAGATCACCGATCTGTACCGCAGCATCAGCGGCATCAGTTTCTTCAGCTACGCCGGCGTGACCCTGCGCGGCTTCCGCCAGGAAAACGTGCTGTATGACGGCCTGCGCGGCGACCCGTATGCCGGCTTTTCGGTGCCGCAGCTGTTCAACATCGAGCGCGTGGAAGTCCTGAAGGGACCGGCAGGCGCCCTGTATGGCGGCGGCGATGCCGGGGGTGTCATCAACTACGTAACGCGCAAGCCCAAAGCCACGCCCGAGCGCCGCATTGAACTGCAGGCCGGCAACAACGGTTTCCGCGCGGCATCGGTCGAGGCCACCGGGCCAATGAACGCCGCGGGCAGCGTGCGCTATCGCGCCGGGCTGTATGGCGACACCGAACAGGGCGTGCGCTGGAACGCAGACAGCGAGAGCGTGATCGGCGATGCGTCGCTGGCCTTCGACGTGGGCGACACCGGCGAGTTGACCCTGCAGTTCACCGACATCACCCAGAACCTGGGCGGCAACCGCCTGCGCGGCGTGCCGGTGGACGATAACGGCAGTTTCCTGACCGACCGGCGATGGAACCATAACGAAGCCAGCGACTTCCTGGATATGCGTGCCAAGGTGGCGCTGGTGCAGTACCGCTTCTCGCCCGGCAGCAACCTCGACCTCGATTTTGGCGCACGCTGGTTCGAGAACAACGAGCATCAGATCTACCACGAACCGATGGGCCTGATCGACCGCAACCGCGACGGCGTGCCCGAATGGATGACCCGCCAGCTGCGCAACCAGATCCGCGACAACGACGCGTTTACCGCCAACGGCAACGCGGTGTGGCGCTTCAGCACCGGCAGCATCGGGCACAAGCTGCTGTTCGGCGCCGATGTCTACCAGCAGGACGCCGACTTCACCGCGCAGACGGCCAACAGCGCCGACCTGGCGCGGGGTGCCGGCCCGGTGCCGGGCATCGACCTGTTCAACCCGGTGTATGGCGCCAGCTCGTGGCGGGACTACAACCTGGCCACCCTGCCCTGGCGCGGCACCAGCACGCGCAGCAAGCGCTATGGCGGCTACCTGCAGGACGAACTGGCGCTGACCCCGCGCTGGCACGTGCTGGCCGGACTGCGCTGGGACGGGTTCAAGGACGATGACCGCATCGCCGGCACCGCCGTGGATGGCAACGACATCAGCTGGCGGCTGGGCAGCACCTACACCGTGCGCGAAGGCGTCAATGTCTACGCCAACATCGCCAGCGGCTTCATGCCCCAGAGCGCGGCCAACCAGAGCGCCGATTCGGGTGGCCCGTTCGATGCCGAGCGCAGCAGGCAGTGGGAAGTGGGCCTGAAATCCCTGCTGGCCGAGCGCGTGACCCTGAACCTGGCCGCTTACCGGATCGACCGCAGCAATATCGTGCAGGCCACCGGCGAGATCGTGGACGGCGTGAACCAACTGGCCGCCCTCGGCCTGGTACGCAGTACCGGCATGGAGCTGGATCTGCTGGCCGATGTCACCGAACGCTGGGTGCTCAACCTGACCTACGCCTACAACGATGCCCGGGTGAAGGATGCCGGCAGCAACGGCATCACCAATGCCTCCGGCGACCGCTTCGCCAATGCCCCGCAGAACAAGCTCGGCCTGTGGACACGCTACGAGCTGCCGGCGATCAACTCCGCCATCGGCTTCGGCGCCGATTACGTGGATGAGCGCGTCAGCCTGGATGGCCAACGGGTAAAGCCGTACACCGTGTTCGACATGAGCTGGAAGACGCAGTGGCAGCAGTGGCAGTTCCAGGCCAACGTCAAGAACCTGTTCGACAAGGTCTATGCCGCCAGCGGTTTCACCGCGCGCACCGGCCACTTCCCGGGCGAGCCGCGCCGGGTGTACGTACAAGCCGCATACGCGTTCTGAGCCCGCCCATGCGCCAGCCTTCGCCAGCGCCCCCCACCCGCCCGGCACGCGCCGGCAGTGGCCGGCGGCTGTGGTTCGACCTGCACAGTTGGCTGGGCCTGAAACTCTGCCTGTTCATGGGCTTTGTCTGCCTCACCGGCACGCTGGCGGTATTCTCCCAGGAGATCGACTGGCTGCTGCATTCCCCCATGCGCGTAGCCGATGGGGGTGAGCAGGCCGGCTGGGGCGCGGTCATCCATGCCGCGCAGACGGCACATCCGGACTGGGAACTGGAAGGCATCACCGCCGGCCACACCCGCCTGTTCGCCGCGCGTGCGCAGATGCGCCTGCCCGATGGCAAACGGCGCTTCGTCTGGATCAACCCCTATACCGCGCAGGTGAACGGCGACACGGGCTGGTTCAATACGCAGCGGCTGCTCCGCAACACCCACCGCCACCTGATGCTGCCCGTGGCCTGGGGCGTGCCACTGGTGACGGCGTTGTCCATTCCCTTGCTGCTCTCGCTGCTCAGCAGTCTCTACATCTACAAGAAGTGGTGGCGCGGATTCCTCAAATGGCCCGACGCTTCGCGACCGCGCCGCCTGTGGGGCGATGTGCATCGCCTGGCCGGAGTATGGTCGCTATGGTTCCTGCTGTTGATCGGCCTGACCGGGGCGTGGTACCTGGTCGAATCCCTCGGCGGCGATGCACCGGCCGCACCGACCATGCGACTGGCCAAGGGCGGCGACCGCATTGCCGCGGTAGACCCGGCTGCCGTCGACGACGTGGTGCGGACCGTCCACCAGCACTGGCCCAGCCTGGACATCCTCGCGGCCATTCCCACGCGCGATGGCGGCAGCATCCTCTTCATGGGCGAAGCCGACGCCTGGCTGGTGCGCGAGCGGGCCAACAACATCGCCGTCGACCTGCATACCGGGCAGGTGATGGGCATGCATGACGGCCGTGCGCTGGGAGTCCACCAGCGCATCGCCGAAATGGCCGACCCCCTGCACTTCGGCAGCTTCGGTGGCTGGCCCATCCGACTGCTCTGGTTGCTGGCCGGCACCTTGTTGACCGGGCTGTGCTTTACCGGCGTGTATCTCTACGGGCTGCGCACGGTGGATTCGCTGCGATCGGCAGCAAAGAGGAGGCAGGCATGAGCCATGGAAAGCTGCCGGGGCCCTGGCGCGCGGCGTGGCACGGCATGGGTCGTTGGCGCTGGTTGTGGCTGGTGCTGTTGCTGGTGTGGGCGTCGCTGGTGCCGTTGGAGGCCATGAAGTAGCGGTGCCTGACCGCACGCATGCCGCGAATCGGCACTGAAGATCCGCGATCAGGCCGACTGGATTGCACTCAACTTTCCGACCATCGTCCGCTCGCAGGCCAAGCGCGCGGCGTTCTATCCCACTGAGTGACGGCGCCAATGAGGCAAGCCCGCCAGCGCAGCGGGCTTCCTCATCCACCACCATCATGCCCGCTGAGCAGCGTCAGTCCACACCAAACGGGCTGGAATGCCAGCCCTGCTGCCGGCGCGCCATCTCCTCCAGGTCACGGTCGGCGCCAGACACGTCCAGCGCCTCCCCTGCCCCCGAATGCCACGCTACATACTCGCGCATCAACATCTGCAGCACCTGCGCTGCGGGACGGCGTTCGCGTGCCGCCACTTGCTGGAAGCTGGCGCGCAGCCCGGCGTCCATCGTTACCTGCATGAAGACACTCTCGTTCATGAGTTCCTCCTACTGCTGGATAGTGAAAACAGGATGCCAACCACTCGGCACCCGCCGTGCAGTGCCCGCCTGGCTGGCGGTGAAGATCAGCCGGCGTTGCGTTGCAACTTCCTGGGGATCTTCTTGGCCGCCACCACCGGCCCCTCCGCCACCGTAAGGATGATGCAGCCGGGGCTGGTTTCAATCTTCAGGCGCGCGCCTACGTCGAAGCCCAGCTTGTCCAGCCAGCGGCCTCGCAGGCGCACGTAGGGAATGACCTCCTCGCTGCCGTACTCCTCGCGAACGGGATAGTGCTGCGCGCCTACTTTGCAGCTGGGCGCTGGGCGGGCGTAGGGCTTGCGTTTCGGCGGGACGAATTCGGGCGGGGTCACCCAGGACGTATGCATGTTGGACCTCCTGTAAGAAGCGCCCCCGCCGGGATGGCGAGGGTGTCGGGAGGCTAGAAACCGCACACAGCCGGCGGGCGTATTCCCTCGAGGGTCTTGTATTAGCCACCCTCCCGACGAAGGAGTGCACATGCTTGATCTGTGTGCGGAGTTTCTAGGCTCCAGCACACACCATGCGCGTTGGTGTAGACGTTTGGAAATCGATTTTTCCTGTTGATCTGTGTCGACCAGTTGACTGGATCAACGGACACGTTACCAACAGCCCCGCTACATGTGATGAGCCATGTGAATAGTAGTCGCTCTCTCCTTGTCGGCAATAGCCCTATCTGCGGGAATGACGAGGAATCAATTCCCCCGTGAGATGCCTTTGACGTAACAACATGACGTTATTGACACATCTTCTTCTTGGACTGGGGGTGATCGGTGCCCACACCCGTTATCGGTTATGAGCGCAGGGCAACAAAACAGTCGTCTATCGAAGCCGCCCTCCGCCCCTGCTCCACATTAATAGGATATCTAAATTGCAATGAAACGAAAGCAGGCACTGCTCACAGCCACAGCCGTAGTGATCATCATCGCCGGGGCCGCTTTTCTCACAGAGGCGCGCTTTGATGGGAAGAAGGGAGAACCGCCAGTACGGGATCGTGTCGCGGTATCGGTTCTGCACGAGGTCACGCCTTCAAGCGGGCATGCGCCTCAGCTCATCAGCAGAGCTGCACCATTCACCGACGACGAGATAGATCCGAAATTTAAGAGGCCCCTCCAGAACGGATGGTACGAAGTGATCAGAACCGGGGATTTTCGCCCGCCAGGAAATGCGCTCGACTTCGTTAAATCACAGCTAATTCTGTCTAGCGCAGGGAGCGCTGCGGCAACGTACAACATCTTTTTGGCCCTACTGTCGTGCTCGAACTCTTTCCGGAACAACGAACTGGTTGATGAGAATTCGAACCATGCGTTGCAAGACTGCGAATCACTTCTAACCGATTCGGATATTTCATCTGTCAACTGGCTTGCCAAGGCCGCAGAACAGGGTTCATTAGAAGCGCAGCTCATGTATGCAAATAGCGCAAAGAATGCCGTGGGAGGGCCGGAAGAACTACTTAGACACCCCGAAAAGGTTATCGAGTGGAAGCGGGAATCCATTTCTTACCTTGAAGAGGCAGCTTCGCGGGGCAGCGCCGACGCCATTTCGTCATTGTCTGAGGCATATGAGCGCGGGGTTCTGACCGACCCAGACCCCGTACGCAGTTACGCATACCTGCTTGCATCGAGCCAAATATCCCCATCTCCATACACAAATGAACTTCTAACTACCAAAGAGGCTGAATTAACGTCACCCCAGAAACACCAGGCGGCCCTACTGGCAAAGAAAGTCTTGAACAACTGCTGCAAACCCTAACTTAGAAAGGAATCATTGATGTCCACTGCAGGAAAGCGAGGCATGTACGTACTGGCAGCAACACTAACTGTAGCCGCACTTAGCATCCTCTCCAAAGATTTATGGGCAGGCGCCAGATTTGCGCCAGTGCACTGCAATACCTGCCAATTGTCCACACCACTGGCCGACCCCTCAACAAGGGCATTCCTAAATGCCTATCGCAAAGGACTTTCCTCAGGGGGCATCACTGCCCAACCAATGCATGTAACGGCGGGCGATATCGTGACTGTCTGCAATGGCTCCAGTTGCGTCAGCTACGAGTATTCGTTCGATGGCGGCTGGGAGGGCGGGGAACCAAAGCGGCAGACCAGTAACCCGCCTCGTGGCGGTGGCGGTGGCGGTGGCGGCGGGCACAGATCTCCCACTGGCGGCGGCGGTGGCGGTGGCGGTGGTGGAAAGACCGGCACTGTAACCGTCGGCCCCGTCCATGTTCAGAAGCAACAAAACTAAAGAAAATCTGATTTTCTACTTACGGTTGATGTTGAGGTGGCGTGCGATCTGCACGCCACCTTTATTTCTACGGGCCTCGTACAGTGAATTTCGCTACGATCAACGGTAGAGAGGAGGCAGGCAAAACCGCCGGGGCCTGCCGCGCGGCGTGGCACGGCATGGGTCGTTGGTGCTGGCTGTCGGTAGCCCCGTCGCTGACGTGGGCGTCCCTGGTCCGCTTGAGGCAATGAAGTAGCGGCGCTCAGCCGATCGATACGATCTGAAGGGAACCCGCGCTCAAAACTGATCACCCGCGCGCGATGCACCCCGGGCGCGCCAGTCAGGTCGATATGCGTCATGCCTTCATCTGTGTGTGCACGACGAAAAGCGCCGCCCTTGAGGACGCGCGATCGAGGGGCCTAACCCTATTCTGGGAGCATCAGCTCCATGAATTGACTGATTGGATCAATGCCTGCTGACGCAGGTTACTAATTATCCTCAAAATCCATTGAAGGCCCATGTGTAGTCGCGTCGATGAGTCGCAGAGCTTTGCGTGCAGCGGTATGCGCATTGCTCAGCGTCGGATCCATGCAGACAGCTGCCAAGAATGCGACGTCGTTTGGACTCGTGGTAGAGCACGCGAGCATGCGCGCCCAATAGGCGCGACTATCGGCCGCGCCACGACCTGGTACCGGGTCAGCTTCGAGAGCCGCCCAAGCCTCCCCTGCTGTGCCAAAGCCAGTGCTTAGATCCAATACGGCTTCACGTGCTCTCTCTGTGATAGACCTCCTCCCCGAATTGATAGCTCGCTCGACTGCGTCGGGCAACGATGCTGCCGCTACTGCTGCTGTAGTGCTGCGATTCTGACATTCAATAAACAATGGGTGATTGGCAGAAAGAGGCCTGGACCTCTCAATTGCATTGATCCCGACTACGGCTTCTTCAGTTATCTTTTGCGTCAACGTGTCGCGCTGCCCCACTCGAGCAGCCCGCTGCAATTGCGTGCGCAACTGACCCAAGTCCTGTACCCGCCGAACTAAGAACCAGTAAGGCCAAGGGGTTCCATTTCGCAAACCTAGCGCGCTAGCGATGAAGGCCCATGCCTTATGCGCGGTAAGCACGCTGCCTCCAAATGCATCTTCAAGCTGCCTTTCCGGCATCGCGAACAAACTAGCTATGATCCGATCAGGCGGAAGGTGGAGGGTGTTCTGGTTGAGCCTACCGTTAGCGTTCGCTATGTCACCACCGATCTGATCGGTGATGTTCGTAAACTCGGATCGAAGCGACTGCAGCTCTACTGGCAGAGCGGCTGGAGAGCGGGAGACAGAGACATTGATTGCTCGGCCACCGCCAGTCAGTCTCGAAAAACGCGCCGGCTGCGCGGCCTGAAGTGTCGTCATCAAAACGCTGACATCTCGGTCGGTTGGAACTACCATCACTCGCTCGAAAGCTTCAAGCCAATCTGGCGCAGCCGCCGGAACCTCGGGTAGCACCAGAAAAAGCTGTCGGAGTATTGCACCCTTTTGAGGTGCCGTCTCAGCGCTTGCGAGTCGAGCTACTAGTTCGTCAAGTATGAGATAAGGTTCGGTTGGCGTCTCCGGCATGCTAGGCATCGCAGAGATATAGGGCTTGATCTTCGCTGACTTTCCCAGCAGCGAGATGAAACCATGAACAGTTCTGACTGAGTGCAGGGCCACCTCCCTGCTTACACCAAGCCCACCATGAAGCGCCCCCGCTCGTTGAGCGGTTAACAGGGTGAACCTCTCCAAATAGCTCAGCAGATCCTGACGGTGCCGTGCGACGTCCTGAAGCCCTGCTGTTAGAAATGCAGCCCTAGCCACAGGCGGGGCCGTGAGAACTCTACGAACATCACTCAGCACATGCCCTGCAGTTTTGAATTTTCCATCTGGCGTGAGAGCTGCCGAATCGCCATCCACCTGAATCAAAATTGCGGATAGCACTTGCTCTGCTGCAACCCCCGTCATGCCTACGACCGTGGCGAAGGCGGAGTCGGCTGACTTCGGTATATGGCGAACAGGCGCAGCCGCCGCAGTCATCGCTAGCGACAAGCTGTCCAAAGCGGCCTCTAGCAGGCGAACCGCACTACGGGTCAAAAACTGTGGCACGGACCAGCTCCTTCACCGCTCATAAGCACGCTCCCTGTCCAACACCCAGTAGGGTGTAGAAGTTCAGGCTAGCCGATTAGGCACGTGAGTGCGATGACAGCCATTGCCGATCCGGGAGGGGATAAGGCCGTCGAGGACAGCGCAGCAGGGTGCCAAACGGCCGAGAGACAAAAGGGGTTGGCGTTATCAGACCAGCATTCGTTCGGGCTTTGTACACCGCACGGGTGTACCTAGCGCCCTAGCCTAGACCGGGAGCATTTGGACCCGTAACACCTTGTTTTAGAATGCATTTTTCGGTATTGGCGGAGAGAGTGGGATTCGAACCCACGGAAGGTTTGACCCTTCGCCGGTTTTCAAGACCGGTGCCTTAAACCGCTCGGCCATCTCTCCGTATCGCTGCCTTCTACCTGAGCAGCGGCCATTCTCTCACGTGATGGCCAATAGCCCAAGACCATGAGGTTGCCTTCGCGCCCAAAGTTCCGGCACGGTGGCAGCCTGTCACCCCTGCCCAGGAGTCCCCATGGCCCTTCTAGACTTGGCCAACCTTCATGCCTGCTTCTTCGAGGAGCCTCAACTGGCAGCGGTCTCGCTTCAGCGCCGTGTAGTCGGGCAACTACCGGTGAGCAGCGGACGGCTGGTCGTTTGCGACCCGCTCGCCTACCCGGAGACGCCGCCCCTGGCTGATTACGTCGCGCCACCGGGCCGGCACATGGTGGAGATTATTACTGCCAGCGGTCGACCCGCCCTCTCCGTAGTATGGTTTCAGCCACGACTGACGCTGACGGCCGCATCGCTGCGCTGGCAGATGGCGCGCTGGTCGGCGCAGGACGCTTCCACGCTGGAGAACGATTACTACATTGGCTATCCCGTGGACGCGGGCGTCGGCTGTTTCATGGATGCCGACACCCAGCAGGCGCTGCTGGCCCTGATTGAGCAACATACCGACGAAGACAGACAATGGTGCGACGAACTTATCTATCATGACGGCCTGGATGAGGGGGCCATGTATCGCCCTTGGGGTGAAACCTCCCCCCATGCTGTGGCGGTGTTCACCAGCGGCTGGGGTGACGGTGCCTATCCCAGCTACTGGGCGCTGGATGCTGGCGGTGCGCCGGCCGCCTTGATTACCGATTTCCTGACCATCGAAGCCGGCGACGGTCGCGATGAGGATGAAATTGCCCAGCAGGCCTACAACGACAGCCTGTCTCTATCTGAGAAGGAGGCACTGGTACGGCTGGCAACAGCCGTGGAAGAGGAGGATCTGCCGGTAATCGAAGCATTACTGATCGACGATCCGCTGCGGGCCAATAGAATCAATCCGGAGAGCGGAGGAACAGCACTTTTCGAGGCGATTCGCCTGGACAAGCCGCTTGCATTTCAGGTGCTGTTACAGGGTCAGGTATTGCCGCCGATGCCGGAACAACTGCATGCACACGGAATGGTCAGCTATCCGGAGTACGCACGCATTCTTAAGGTGCCGCGCAGCACGGCATTGATGGCATTGGTTGAACCGGCACCGGAAATTGAGGTGGCTAGCCCCGGCTTCTGGAACCGGCTTTTTCGTCGGTAGTAAGGCGAAAGGCAGCCGCGCAGAGCCCGGCTCTACGGGAGCACCGGTCTAGCCAACACCCCAGGGTGCTGTCAGCCCGCATCCACCGCCAACGCACCCAGCGCGCTGGCGCGGATCTTCTCCTTGGCCCGCTCGCAGGCGCCGCCGCAATCCAGGCGCGAGGCCTCCAGCTGCGGCGGCAGGTGTTCGGCCAGGAAGTCGATGAACACCCGTACCGCCGGCAGCAAGCCGCGGCGGGAGGCGAACACGGCGTGGCAGATGCCCTGCGGCAGCGACCATTCCGGCAGCACCACTTCCAGTTCGCCGTTGCGCACCGCGTCGGCGCAGACGGTTTCGGGCAGCATGGTGATGCCGAAGCCGTCCTTGACCATGCTCTGCAGCAGCGGGAAGTCGAAACCGGCCACGCGCGGCTGCAGGTCAACGCGGCGTACCGCGCCTTCCGGGCCATGCAGTTCCCAGCGTTGGCGCGCCTCGTCTTCGCTGATGCTCAGGGTGACGTGGTTGATCAGCTCGTCGGGGTCCTTAGGGCGGCCGGCGCGGTCGAGGTATTTCGGGCTGGCCACCAGCAGTTCCTGCACCTGGCCGAAGCTGCGCATGACCAGGCTGCCGTCGTCATCCAGCCGCGAGCGCACGCGCAGGGCGACGTCGTAGCCTTCGTTGATGATGTCCACGCGGCGGTTGCTGATGTTCAGCTGCAGGCGCACCTTGGGGTACTGGGCCAGGAACGTGGGCAGCAGCTTGGGCAGCTGCATCTGCGCCAGCGATACCGGCACGCTGGCGCGGACCAGGCCGCGTGGTTCGGCGCTGAGGCGGTCCACCACCTCGCGCGCGGCCTGGGCCTCGGCAAGCATGGTCTGGGCGTGGCGATGCACGCTGGTGCCCACGTCGGTGACCGCGAAGCGGCGCGTGGAGCGCTGCAGCAGGCGCACGCCCAGGTCGGTTTCCAGCTGGCTGATGCGCCGGCTCAGGCGCGATTTGGGAATGCCCAGGGCGCGCTCGGCCGCGGCGAAACCGCCGTGATCGACCACCATGGCGAAGTAGTAAAGATCGTTGAGGTCCTGCATGCTCGAGTTCCAGATATAGAACAATATGTGGTATTCAACCACCTTTATCCTACGGATGCAACAACCTAACCTGATCTCCGTCGGCGGCGACTTCCGCCCCTCCCCAGAATCAGGTGACTGCCATGAAGCTTCTTCACATCGACGCCAGCGTGCTTGGCGACAACTCGGTTTCCCGCCAGCTCTCGGCCGCGGTGGTCCAGCAGTGGCGCGACCAGGTGCCTGACCTGCAGGTCAGCTACCGCGACCTGGACGCCCAGCCGGTGGCCCACCTGCGCAGCAGTTCGCTGGCCCAGTCCGACCCGGCCGAAGCGGCCGACGCCGAACAGGTGCTGACCCAGTTCCTGGACGCGGACATGGTCGTGATCGGTTCCCCAATGTACAACTTCAGCGTCGCTTCCACCCTGAAAGCCTGGATCGACCGCCTGGCCGTGGCCGGGCGCACCTTCAAGTACACCGAAAACGGCCCGGTGGGCCTGGCCGGTGGCAAGCGGGTGATCGTGGCCAGCAGCCGCGGCGGCCTGCATACCGGTGCGCCGACCGACTTCCAGGACCCCTACCTGCGCCAGGTGTTCGCCTTCTTCGGGATCGACAACGTGGAGTTCGTGCGCGCCGAGGGCATCGCCTATTCGCCGCAGCACCGCACCGATGCGATCGCCGGGGCCCTGGCCGCGCTGCCGCAACCGCAGGCCCTGGCGGCCTGAGTCGCAACGCCACGCCACTCCCTCCCCCTCGTCGTGGTGGCGTGGTGGGCGCAGCACCGGTTCTCTCTCCCTTGCCGGTGTTGCGCCTGATGGCCCCTTCCGGGGCCATCTTTTTTTCGATGCCGCAAACGCGACGCGGGTGCTGGGCAGGGCCGGCCGGTTTTACTACGCTGGTCACCTGTTCCCCTGGATCGCCGCGCATGCGCTATCTGGTCATCGCCCCGCACCGCAGTGAGTTCCCCCACCCCATCACCCTGGCGCGCGGCCAGGCGCTGCGGGTGGGCGAACGCTACCAGGGGCCGGAAGGCTGGGACGACTGGTATCTGTGCGAGGCGGCCGGCCAGCAGCCCGGCTGGGTGCCGGCCCAGGTGATCGGGCGCGATGGGCTGGGCGAGGCCTTCGCGCAGGAAGACTACTGCGCGCGCGAACTGGATGTGGACCCGGACCAGGAACTGGCCGGGGGACGGGTACTCAATGGCTGGGTGTGGTGCGTAGCGGTCCGTGGCGGGAGGGAAGGCTGGGTACCGCTGCGGGTGCTGCAGGTTGTGTAACACCGGTAGAGCCACCCCATGGGTGGCTACGGGTGATGCGCGAACGTTATGGCAGCCACCCATGGGGTGGCTCTACCCGGGGGCGTAAACAAAAAACCCGCCTTTCGGCGGGTTTTTCGGTTCAGGCGATGGTGTCCAGGCCGCCCATGTAGGGCTTGAGCGCGTCGGGGACGGTGATGCTGCCGTCGGCGTTCTGGTAGTTCTCCATCACCGCGATCATCGCCCGGCCCACCGCGACGCCGGAGCCGTTGAGGGTATGCAGCAGCTCGGGCTTGCCGGTGTCCGGGTTGCGCCAGCGCGCCTGCATGCGGCGGGCCTGGAAGTCGCCACAGTTGGAGCACGAGGAAATCTCGCGGTAGGTGGCCTGCGAAGGCAGCCAGACTTCCAGGTCGTAGGTCTTGACCGCGGCAAAGCCCATGTCGCCGGTGCACAGCAGCACCTTGCGGTACGGCAGGCCGAGCTTTTCCAGTACCACTTCGGCGCAGCGGGTCATGCGCTGGTGTTCGTCCTCGCTCTGCTCGGGGGTGCAGGCAGTGACCAGTTCCACCTTCTCGAACTGGTGCTGGCGGATCATGCCGCGCACGTCGCGGCCGCCGCTGCCGGCTTCGGCGCGGAAGCACAGCGAATGGGCGGTCATGCGCAGCGGCAGGCGCTCGGCGTCGAGGATGTCATCGCGCACGATGTTGGTCAGCGGCACTTCCGAGGTCGGGATCAGGTAGCGC
Organism: Stenotrophomonas sp. KH_029; assembly: GCF_057839765.1. Taxonomy (NCBI): domain Bacteria; kingdom Pseudomonadati; phylum Pseudomonadota; class Gammaproteobacteria; order Lysobacterales; family Lysobacteraceae; genus Stenotrophomonas; species Stenotrophomonas sp. KH_029. The sequence goes on from NZ_CM174498.1 coordinate 2,536,388, forward strand.
GTGGACTCACCCACGGCGGTCTTGAACAGGTCGTCCTCGAACTTGGGCAGCTGGCTGGTGCCGCGCAGGGACTCGGCATTGACCAGCAGCGGCACGTTGGTTTCTTCATAGCCATGCTCGCCGGCGTGCAGGTCGAGCATGAACTGGGCCAGCGCGCGGTGCAGGCGCGCGATCGGGCCGCGCAGCACGGTGAAGCGCGCGCCGGACAGCTTGGCCGCGGTTTCCGCGTCCAGCCAGTGGTGGCGTGCGCCCAGTTCGACATGGTCGAGCACGGCGAAGTCGAAGCTGCGCGGGGTGCCCCAGCGCTTCTGCTCGACGTTTTCGCTTTCGTCCGCACCGGCCGGTACATCGGCGGCAGGCAGGTTGGGGATGCCCAGCGCGATCGCTTCGATCCTGTCGCGCAGCTCGTCCAGGGCCACTTCGGAGGCCTTGAGTTCATCGGCGAAGGCGGCTACTTCGGCCATGATCGCCGAGACGTCTTCGCCCTTGGCCTTGGCCTGGCCGATCGCCTTGGAGCGGCTGTTGCGCAGGCTCTGCAGTTCCTGGGTGCGCACCTGGATGCGCTTGCGGTCGGCCTCCAGCGACTCCAGCCCGGACACATCCAGCTCGAAACCGCGCGAGGAGCGCAGGCGTTCGGCAAGGTCGGTGGGGTGTTGGCGAAGCAGGGCTGGATCGAGCATGGCGTCGGGCTGGTTGCAGGTTCGGAACGCGATTATCGCCTGTTACGCGGATTTCTGCCGCCAGTCAGGCCGGCCGTGGCAGAATCGGGCTGTTCACCACGGTATGGCTCATGTCCGCTTCCCGCACCCCTTCTGGCAAGAACATCACCTTCCACCTGCCCCGGCGCAGCCTGATGATCGCCGGCATCGCCTTTGGCGTGGGCATCGCGCTGTTCCTGGTGGTGTGGCTGAGCGGCCGCAACGACGACTTCTATACGGCCGGGCCGGCGCAGACCCCGCAGCAGGCCGCCGAGATCGAGCCGCTGCCCGAACCGTTGGCCGCTGCGGCCGGCTCCAGCGACATGCCCGATGCCAAGGCACCGCCTGCCGGCGAAGACAAGCCGCAGCTGGTTGAAACTACCCCGCCGCCCCCGCCTGCCGCCCCGGCGGCAGCGCCACCGGAGGCGGCTCCGGCCGCTGCGGTGGGCAGCGACCGCCCGCAGCCGATTGCCGGCCAGTCGCCGCCGCCGGCCTATCCGCCGGCCGCCCTGCGCCGTGGCGACAGCGGCAGCGTGGTAGTGCGGGTGGACGTGGACGCCACTGGCGCGCCTTCGGCCGTAACCCTCATCCAGCGCAGCGGTTCGCGCGAGCTGGACCGGGCGGCGGCCGAGGCCGTGCGCCGCTGGCGCTTCGTGCCGGCGCAGAGCAACGGCCAGCCGGTGCCGGGCAGCATCGAAGTGCCGTTCGACTTCAAGCCGCAGTGAGAACGGCGTCAGCGCGGTGTGCACCGCGCTGATTCGGCAACGGCTCAGCAAACTGAACCAGGCCGGCACCGCAACCACCGCGTTGACGTTGCGCTGACACACCGGCAACCAGACCCGGGCAAGACTGCAGGCGTCAACCGACACCAGGAGTCAGCCATGAGTGTTACCCATGCCCCGGACATGCACGCCTCGCCGCAGCAGCAGCGCGATGTGACCGATGAACCGAACCGCCGCAGCACCTCGCCGTGGCTGTGGATGGCGCTGATTGTGGCGATGTTCGCCGCCGCGCTGGTGTGGCTGCGCTATGCCAACCCCGATGAAACCGCCACCGCACCGGTGGGCGAGCGCATGCTGCCTGCCACGCAGACGCCGGTGGCTACTGCTCCCGCGGCCCCGGCCACCCGCCAGGCCGCACCGGCTACGGCCCAGCGCAAGGCGGTGCCGGCGGTACGCAACCGCGATGCGCGGCCGCTGGCCAGCAATGCCAAGCCGGCCTACCCGGCCTCGGCGCTGCGCAGCGGCGTGCAGGGCAGCGTGGTGGCCAGCTTGAACGTGGACCCGCGCGGCCAGGTGACCGACGCTGCCATCGTGCAGCGCAGCGGCACGCGTGACCGCCAGCTGGATCGCGCGGTGCTGGGCACCGTGCGCGACTGGCAGTTCGAGCCGGCCATGCACAATGGCCGCGCGGTGGCCAGCGTAGTGCGGGTGCCGGTGGATTTCCGCACCGAGCGGTAACCACGGCGGTAACGCGCAACGAAGAACGGAGGCCGATGGCCTCCGTTTTTTGTTGCCGTTGCCGGGGTGGGTCCGAGCCATGCTCGGACATCCGGGCGACGGACATCCGGCTCCGCAGACCCAATGCCCCGACATCACGGCACCCGGGCGAAGGGCATCCGACCCTGGGTCGGACCTACCCGGTCGTGCGGTTTGAGGTCAGCGCAGGCCGAAACCGGCGCCGGTGGCCAGGCCGTCGAAATCCGGGAACGAGGTGGCGACGTTGGCGATGTCGTTGATACGCACTTCCCCGCTGCTGAGCTGGCCGGCGATGGCGAAGGCCATGGCGATGCGGTGGTCGCCGTGGCTTTCGATGGTGCCGCTGCCCAGCTCCGCGCCGCCGTGGATGGTGGCGCCGTCCTCGGTTTCATCCACCTGCACGCCCAGCGCGCGCAGGCCGGTGGCCATCGCGCCGAGGCGGTCGGATTCCTTGACCCGCAGTTCGGCCGCGCCGCGCACCACGGTGTTGCCCTGCGCGGCGGCGGCGGCCACGAACAGGGCCGGGAATTCGTCGATCATGTCCGGCACCAGGGCCTCGGGAATCTGTGCGCCGTGCAGCGGTGCATAGCGCACTACCAGGTCGGCCACCGCTTCGCCGCCCTGCTCGGCATGGTTTTCTTCGGCGATGTCCGCGCCCATCAACCGCAATGCGGCCAGCAGGCCGGTGCGGCGCGGGTTGAGGCCGACCGCGCGCAGGCGCAGTTCGGACCCGGGGATGATGCTGGCGGCCACCAGGAAGAACGCCGCCGAGGAGAAATCGGCCGGCACCACGATGTCGGTGGCGCGCAGGCGCTGGCCGCCACGCAGGCGGGCCTTGCCGGGCGAGAACGCGATGTCCACGCCGAAGGCGCGCAGCATGCGTTCGCTGTAGTCGCGGGTGGGATGCGGCTCGCTTACCGAGGTTTCGCCGTCGGCGTACAGGCCGGCCAGCAGCACCGCCGATTTGACCTGTGCACTGGCCACCGACGAGGTGAATTCAATGCCCCTCAGCGACTGGCCACCGTGCACGCGCAGTGGCGGGGTGCCGTCGGCCTCGGTGTCGATCTTCGCGCCCATCAGCGCCAGCGGGCCGGTGACCCGGCGCATCGGGCGGCGCGACAGTGACTCATCGCCGACCATCACCGAATCGAACGGCTGCGCCGCCAGCAGGCCGGCAAGCAGGCGCATGCCGGTGCCGGCGTTGCCGCAGTCCAGCGGTGCGCCCGGCGCCTTCAGGCCATCCACGCCGACGCCGTGCACGATGCGCTGCGACGGCGATGGGGTATCGATGCGCACGCCCATCTGGGCGAAGATCGCGGCGGTGGCGCGGGTGTCCTCGCCTTCCAAGAAGCCGTCGATGCGCGAGACGCCATCGGCCAGCGCGGCGAACATCACCGAACGGTGCGAGACGGACTTGTCGCCGGGAATGGTCAGGCTGCCCTGCAGGGGCTGGCCCTTGTGGGCGATCCAGTACGGAGTAGCGGTCATCGAAAATCCTAGGGGGCGGGCCGCCGCGGCGGCGATGCAACGGTATGCGGGAGGGGCCGCAGCGCCCGCACGGGCGCCGGGCCGGGCGTAGCGGGCAAGGCCGCTACGCCGTTCGGGTCAGGGCACGGCCACCGGATAGGAGCCGAGGATCTTGATCTGCGCCGAATGCGCTTCCAGTTCGGCCAGCGCCGCCTGCATCGCCTCGTCTTCGACATGGCCGGCCAGGTCGATGAAGAAGCCGTACTCCCACTTGGCGTTGTGCGAGGGGCGCGACTCGATGCGGTTCATGCTGATGCCGTGGCGGGCGAACGGGCTGAGCACGTCGAACAACGCGCCAGGCTTGTCGTGGATGAACACCAGCACCGAGGTGCGGTCGTGGCCGGAGGTCGGGAAGATGTTGCGGCCGATGACCAGGAAGCGGGTGGTGTTGTCCGCGTCGTTCTGGATCGGCTTGGTGACGACCTTCTTCAGGCCGTACACATGCCCGGCGCTCTCCCCGCCGATCGCGGCGGCGTCTTCGGCGTTGCGCGCGCGGCGCGCGCCTTCGGCGTTGCTGGAGACCGGGATCTTCTCGGCCTTGGGCAGGTTGGCGCGCAGCCACGAGGAGGTCTGCATGAACGACTGCGGGTGGCCGTAGACGCGTTCGACATCCTCCAGCCGGCCGCTGCGCGACATCAGGTACTGCTGCACGCGCAGTTCCACTTCGCCGCAGATCTTCAGGTTGGAGGTCAGGAACATGTCCAGGGTGATCTGGATGGTGCCCTGCCCCGAGTTTTCCACCGGCACCACGCCGAAATCGGCGTTGCCCGCTTCCACTTCCTGGAACACTTCCTCGATGCTGGCCAGCGGCAGGCCCAGCGCCGAGCGGCCGAAATGCTTGAGCACGGCCTGCTGGCTGAAGGTGCCTTCCGGGCCGAGGTAGCCGATCTTCAACGGCTCCTGCTGGGCCAGGCAGGCCGACATGATTTCGCGGTACACGTGCACCAGCACTTCATCGCTGAGCGGGCCTTCGTTGCGGTCCACCACCATGCGCAGCACCTGCGCTTCGCGTTCGGGCCGGTAGTAGTCCACGGCGGCGGCCAGCTTGCCCTTGGCCTTGCCGACCTGGTGGGCGAAATGGGCGCGCTCGGCGATCAGTGCCTGGATACTGCGGTCGATGTGGTCGATCTTGGCGCGCACGTCCGACAGCACCGGCGCGGCGACGGGCTTGGCAGCGCGCTTGCTCTCAGGCGTGGCCTTGGCGGCGGCCTTGGTCCTGGTCGGCGCGGGCTTGGCGGCGCGGGTCTTGGGCGTGGGCTTGGCGGGTTGTTTGGCCATCAGGGGTTCCAGGTGCAGTGGGGCGGCGGGCGCCCCGGTTGAAACGAAAGACTCAGCCGTGGCGCTGCTGGAAGTCGGCCATGAAGGCCACCAGTGCCTGGGCGCCCTCCACCGGCAGGGCGTTGTACAGCGAGGCACGAATGCCGCCGACCGCGGCGTGGCCTTTCAGCGCCAGCAGACCGGCGGCCTTGGACTCGCTGACGAAACGCGCGTTGAGGGTGTCGTCGGGCAGGAAGAACGGGATGTTCATGCGCGAACGGGCGGCCGGCACCACCTGGTTGCGGTAGAAGCCGCCGGAGCCGTCGATGGCGCCGTAGACCAGCGCCGCCTTGGCCGCGTTGCGGCGGGCAAACTCTTCCACGCCGCCTTCGGCCAGCATCCACTGGAACACCAGCCCGGCCAGGTACCAGTTCCAGGTCGGCGGGGTGTTGAGCATGGAATCGCGCGCCACGTGCGAGCGGTAATCGAAGATGTCCGCGCGCGGCTGGCCGCTGCGCTCGAGCAGGTCGCGGCGCACGATCAACACCGAGACCCCGACCGGGCCCAGGTTCTTCTGCGCACCGGCATAGATCAGGCCGTACTTGCTGACATCCAGCGGCTCGCTGGCGATGGACGAGCTGAAATCGGCGAACAGCGGCACCTTGCCCACGTCGGGGGTGTCGCGGAACTCCACGCCGTGGATGGTCTCGTTGGCGGTGATATGCACGTAGGCGGCATCGTCGGACAGCTGCCAGGCATCGCGCGCAGGGATGTCGTGGAAGCCGTTGGCTTCGCTGCTGGCGGCGATGTGGACGTTGACGTAGGGGGCGACCTGCTTGATCGCGGTCTTGCCCCAGTGCCCGGTGAGCACGTAGTCCACGGTCTGCCCGGGCTGGGCGAAGTTCAGCGCCAGCAGGGCCTGCTGGGTGGTGGCGCCACCGGCCAGGAACAGCACGGCGTAGCCGTCGGGGATGCCGATCAGGCGGCGCAGATCGGCCTCGGCCTGGGCGGCCACGGCCATGAACTCCGGGCCGCGGTGGCTCATCTCGACAATGGAGGCGCCAGCGCCATTCCATTCCAACATCTCTTCCTGCGCCTTGCGCAGGACCGATTCCGGCAGGGTTGCAGGGCCGGCACTGAAATTGAACGCGCGCGTCATGTCACACCTATGGGGCAAGACCCCTAGTATGCCGCAGCGCACCAGGCTTTAGGCCTTGCCGGGCAAGGCGAATTTGGTTGCATTGGAATCTATCGGGGCCGTGTTGCGTGCTGACCCGTTCCGTGCGGATCCTGCCGGATCACGAGGAGCCGGCCAGCGGCCGGCACTACCGGCGTCGCGCGTAGCTTGTTGTCACGATCAACGGTCGTGATCTACCGGTGGCCGCCGATCGTGGTCAACCGTCGGTCTGGTCACGGTCGAGGATCGTGATGCGCCGAAGTCTGTCGGGTGGAAAGCCCCCTGAGTCAGGGGGCGCCGCGCAGCGGCGGGGTCTGGAAGCCCGGTGAGGCGGGGGCCCGCGGCGTGCGCAGCACACCGTGGGGCGTCAGCGCGCATGCGTTGACGTTTACCGCGCCCCGAACCAGAGCAGGCTGCTGATGATCGCCGCCAACAGCACCGCACTGGCCAGCAGCCACGGCCAGCGGCTGACCCGCGGCGGACGGACGGGGGCGGTGTGGGCGCTGGGCAGGTCGAGCAGGTCGTCCTCGTCTTCGCTGACGATGCGCTTGCGGCCGTCGTGCGGCACTTCCAGCACGAAGCGGTGCTGGGCGTCGAACACCAGCTGGTCGCCGGGCAGCAGCCAGCAGTGGCGGACGCTGACACCATTGACGCGGGTCGATTCGCCCGCGCCCAGGTCGCGCAGCAGCAGGCGCTCGCCGTGCCGCTCCAGCCGGGCGTGCTGTTCGGCAAAGGCCGGATCGTCGATCACGATATCGGCCTCGGCGCCGCGCCCGATCAGCCGCGGGCGGTCCAGGGTGAAGCCACGGCCGTGGTGCTGGCCGCCCACCCCGCGCAGCACGCGCTGGTCGTCCACGCACTCGTCGCTGCGCGCCGGGGCCTGGCTGAGCGCCTCGCACTCGCCCTGGATCAGCATCTCCACGCCGTCGGCGTATACCGCATCGCCGGCGCGCAGCAGCGCCATGCGCCGCACCGGGCGGCCGTTGACGTGGATGCCGCGGATGCCGTTGGCCACCTGCAGCCACAGGCCGCGGTCGTCCAGGCAGAACTGGGCCAGCAGCAGGGTGCCCACTGCGTCATTGCCCAGCCGCACGCTGCCCGAGGCATGGCGCACGATACGTTGCACCCCGGGCCGCAACGGCTGGTCGGGGTGTTGGCGATGGGTGAAGTGAACTAGCAGGTTCTGCACGCGGCGAAAGCCTAGCAGGTTGGATGTCATCGAAGAAGAAGTGTGACGCAGTCCTTGGAGTTATCGCCGAGGATGCGCACAATGCACGCCCCTTCCCCGCTGTCCCCGCCAGGAGCCTGTATGTCCAGCATCGATATCCGCCACGCCCACGCCCTGCCCGCCGACCAGGCCCGCCAGGCGATCGAGGACGTGGCCGCCAAGCTGGCCGATCGCTTCGGGCTGCGCAGCAACTGGGCCGGTGAGGTGCTGAATTTCAATGGCTCCGGGGTGGATGGCGCGATCGAACTGCTGCCCGGCCAGGTGCGCGTGACTGCCACGCTGGGTTTCCTGCTGTCGGCGATGAAGGGCATGGTCGAAGGCGAGATCCAGCGCGTGTTGCAGGAAAAGCTCGGCTGAACCGATGCTGCACCCGGCGCCGCCCGGGCGCCGGCCATCACACCGCGCAACGCCGGTGCTGATTACGATCGGGCGGGTGTCCACCGACAGGATTGCCCCCATGACCAAGCACGACAACTTCGATGACCGCAGCGCCGCCGGCGACGACCAGCCCTCGCTGCAGGAACAGGCCGAGCGTTTCTCGCGCAAGCTGACCGGCTCGGCGCAGCAGGTGTGGCTGGCCGGGCTGGGGGCATTGGGCCGCGCCCAGGCCGAGGGCAGCCGGGTGTTCGACACCCTGGTCAAGGAAGGCGAATCGATCGAGGCGCGCAACCGCGAGCAGGCCGGCGACGCCCTGCGCTGGCGCGACAATGTGGAAGAACACCTGGGCGAGGCCCGCGAGAAGGCGGCCGGTACCTGGGACAAGGTGGAAAAAGCCTTCGACGAGCGCGTCCAGGGCGTACTCAAGCGCCTGCACATCCCCACCGCCGAGGACGTGGCCGGGTTGAATGCGCGTATCGATGCGCTCAATGCACGGGTCAGCCGCGCCGAGAGCCGCGCTGCCTCGCCCGGGCCCGGCACCGGCCCGTAACCCCGAAGAACGCGTGCCCTGCTACTGGATTGTTGCAAAGCAACACGACTTTGTTGACAATCGGATCGACCCGCCAATCGCTGTTGCGCCGTTTGTTCCCTCCCCTCACGGCTAAGGATTGGCGGGTTTTTTGTGCCTGCGTGATGGCCCCGGGGTACCGGACTGCACACGAAATGAGAACTGCGTCACCGACAGGAAGCTCGGGACGCGCCCGCTGCGAATACGACACTCCGCACACGCCTGCGGGCGCATATAAACTGTCTCTCGCACATCCGTGTTCATCCCCTAGTACCTCATGTTCTCCTGGATTCTGGCTTTACTGCTGGCCCTTGTGGTCTGGTCCCTTGCCACCGCCTGGTTCTGGCTGGTGAAGCGCCGCCGCAAGGAAACCCGGCTGGGGCTCAATGCCCTGGCGGGGATGCACTGGCGTGATTTTTCCGAGATCGTGCGCCGCGCCATGCGCGAACAGCGCGGGCTGCAGGACGTGCCCGGCGAGGTCGATGACAACCGCGAACCGCGCAGCGATTTCCTGATGGGCGATGGCCAGCACCGCTGGCTGCTGTCATGCAAGCACGGCCGCGCCTATCGGATCGGCACCGCGGCGGTGAACGAGCTGGGCGCCGCCGCGCGCCTGGCCGGTGCCCGGGGCGGGATCCTGATCACCGAGGGCATGGTCGAACGCGACGGCCGCGTGGCCGCCGAGAAACAGGGCGTGGAAATACTCGATGGGAACCTGCTGTGGCCGCTGCTGCAGCCCTACCTGCCCGGCGACATGGAAGCACGGGTCAAGAACGAGGCCCGCCGCGAGGCGATCCGGCGCATTTCGATCGCCGCATTGGGTTCGCTGACCCTGGGCCTGCTGGTAGGCATGGGCTATATGACCGCGCGGCTGGACAACGACAACGCGGCCGCCGCGCCGACCGCTCCGCCAGCGCGCGCCGTGGCGCCGGTGCCGGCAACCGCCCCGGCCGCCGCCACGCCGCCGGCCGCGCCCCACGCTGCTGCTACGGCTGTCGTCGGCATCGAGGCTGACCCGGACCCGGCCACGCTGGCGCGCTACCAGAAGGAATTGACCCGCACGCTGGCCGGCCAGGCCGGCGTGGTCAGCGCGTTCTGGCTGACCCGGCAGACCCTGTCGATCAACCGCAGCGGCGAGATCGACGCGATGTGGCCGCTGATCTGCGCCGAGGTCAAACGCTACCCTGCCCTGCGCACGGTGCGCATCCAGCTCAATCCGCGCCCGGGCGTGGACGAGCCGGTGCGCTGGCGGCAGTGCACGACGTTGTGATCTAGCGGGCGCCGGGGGCGAATCTTGCCACCAGGTCCCAGGCATCGCCCAGGAACATCTGCCGCACGCAGGTGATGGGTTGTTCGCCGCGCCAGGTCAGCCGGTCGATCACCAGGCAGGCGGTACCCGGCTTGACCTCCAGCAGTGCCGCGGCGGCCGCATCGGCGCCCCAGGCACTGATGCGGTGCTGGGCACGGGTCCACGACACGTTCTGCAGCAGCCAGCTGCCCGGTGCGGTGGTGTTGAAATCCACGTCCAGTACTTCCGGCACGCCGACCGGGCTGATCAGCCGGTGCTCCAGCGCGAACGGCCGGCCATCGGCGCGGTGCAGGCAGCGGATCGCCAGCAGTTTTTCCCCGCCGGACAATGCCATCTCGTCCTCGGCCTGCGCCTGCGGGCGGCGATAGGCCCGTTCCAGCAGCTGGTAGCTGTAGACATGGCCGCGCGCGCCGACCGCCATGGCGATATCGGGAATTTCCAGCGCCACCTGTTCCAGGTGCGGCGGCTGCCGGGCCACGAACGACCCGGCGCGACGGCGGCGCTCGATCATGCCGCTCTCGGCCAGCGCGGTAAGCACCTTGTTGACGGTCATCCGCGAGCAGCCGTACTGCTCCATCAGCTCGTGCTCGTAGGGAATGCGGAAGCCCGGCGGCCACTCCCCGCTGAGGATGCGGCTTTCCAGTTCAGCGCGGATGCGCTGGTTGAGGGTTTGCGCTTTCTTGCCCGTCACTCGGGGTTCCTGGTCAGGCACGGCCGGCACTCAGCGGGCCAGCAACAACGTGCGAAGGGCGGCAGCAAAGCGGGCGGCCACCGCCTCACGCTGCACGTGGCGGCCCTGCCGCACCAGCTGGCGCCCGTGGCGCCATACCGAGCGCACCGCGCCATTACGTGCGGCGAACAGCCAGCTGTCAAGCAAGGCATCGCCGTCGCGCGCGATCAGTGCCGGGTGCTGCCGGTCCAGTTCGACCAGATCGGCCGGCGCACCGACCTGCAGGCCGGTGACCACCCCCAGCGCCTGCGCGCCGCCCTGCAATGCCTGCTGGTACAACCAGCGCCCGCTGGACTGGCCATCGCCCGGCGCCAGCACGTTGCGCCCGCGCCAGTGCAGGCGCTGGCCGTACTCGAGCAGGCGCAGCTCTTCGGCCGCATCGATCAATACATTGGAATCGCTGCCTACGCCAAAGCGGCCGCCGGCGCGCGCGAACGCCTGCATCGGGAACAGGCCGTCGCCCAGGTTGGCCTCGGTGATCGGGCACAACCCCACCACCGCCTGGCTGGCCAGGATGCGCTGCAGTTCGTCGTCGTCCACGTGGGTGGCATGCACCAGGCACCAGCGCGGGTCCACCGCGGCGTGTTCGTACAGCCACCGCACCGGGCGCAACCCGCTCCAGGCCACGCAGGCATCCACTTCACGGGTCTGCTCGGCGATATGGATATGCACCGGCCCGGTGGTCAGCGGCAGCAGCGCGGCCAGCTCGTCGCCGGTGACCGCGCGCAGGCTGTGCGGGGCGATGCCCAGCACCGCATCGTCGATGCCGGCCAACGCGCGCCGGCAGCCGTCGAGCAGGTCGGCAAACCCATCCACGTCATGGATCAGCCGGCGCTGCGCCGGGTTCGGCGCGGCCCCGCCGAAATCGGCATGCGCATAGAACACCGGCAACAGGGTCAGGCCGATGCCACTGCCCTGCGCGGCAGCGGCGATGCGTTCGGCCATCTCGGCACGGTTGGCATAGGCGGTGCCATCGGCGGCGTGGTGCAGGTAATGGAACTCACCCACCCGGGTGAAACCCGATTCCAGCATCTCCACATAGGCCTGCTCGGCAATGGCCTGCACCGCCTCGGGCTGCAGGTGGGCCAGGAAGCGGTACATCAACTCGCGCCAGCTCCAGAAACTGTCGCCGCGGTTGCCGCCGATCTCGGTCAGCCCGGCCATGCCGCGCTGGAAGGCATGGCTGTGCAGGTTGCCCAGCCCCGGCAGCGCGATCGCCAGCGCGGTATCGCCCGGCTGCGCGGGCACGCCTGCGGTAACCTCGGCCAGGCGGCCGTCGGCGCACACAATGCGCACATCGCAGGCCCAGCCCTGCGGCAGCAGCGCGTGGGTGGCATGGAAAACAAGGGTCGCGGCGGGGGTGGCTGGCATCACTGGACATCCCGGAAGTGGCGCCTATATTGTATAGACATATAAGCCGAAGCGGTTGCTGCCATGCACTGTGACACCCTCTGGTACCACGCCAACCTGATCACCGTCGATGGCCCGGGCCTGGGCGTGATCGAGGACGGCGTGATCGCCGCCACCGACGGCCGCATCGTGCATGTCGGTGCGGCCGGTTCGGCCGCGCACCTGCAGCCGGCACAGCGCATCGACTGCGGCGGGCGCTGGATCAGCCCCGGCCTGGTCGACTGCCATACCCACCTGGTCTACGCCGGCAACCGCGCCGGCGAGTTCGAGCAGCGCCTGCAGGGCGTGAGCTATGCCGATATCGCCCGCGCCGGCGGTGGCATCGTCTCCACCGTGCGCGCCACCCGCGCGGCCAGCGATGCCGAGCTGATCGCCGCCAGCCTGCCGCGGCTGGATGCGATGCTGGCCGAGGGCATCACCACGGTGGAAATCAAATCCGGCTACGGCCTGACCCTGGAAGACGAACGCAAGCAGCTGCGGGTGGCGCGCGAACTGGGCCGGCGGCGCACGGTCGAGGTGGTGCCCACCTTCCTGGGCGCCCATGCCGTGCCGCCCGGGCGCCAGGCACAGGACTACATCGACGAGGTCTGCGGCGTGATGATTCCGGCCGTGGCCGCCGACGGGCTGGCCGAGGCGGTGGATGTGTTCTGCGAAACCATCGGCTTCAGCGCCGCGCAGGCCGAGCAGGTGTTCGTGGCCGCCGGCCGGCACGGCCTGGCGGTCAAGATCCACGCCGAGCAGCTCAGCAACCAGCACGGCGCCGCCCTGGCCGCGCGCCATGGCGCGCTGTCGGCCGACCATATCGAACACCTCGATGCCGACGGCATCGCCGCCATGCGCGCGGCCGGCACCGTGGCGGTGCTGCTGCCGGGCGCGTTCTATTTCACCCGCGACACCACCGTGCCGCCGATCGCCGCGTTGCGCGCGGCCGGCGTGCCGCTGGCCCTGGCCACCGATTCCAATCCCGGCACCTCGCCGCTGACCAGCCCGCTGCTGGCCATGAACATGGCCGCCACCCTGTTCCGCATGACCGTGGACGAGTGCATCGCCGGCTTCACCCGTGAAGCGGCGCGTGCGCTGGGCCGCTACGAGCGCATTGGCCGGCTGGCGCCCGGGCTGGACTGCAACCTGGCCGTGTGGGACATCCAGGCGCCGGCCGACCTGGTGTACCGCATGGGCTTCAATCCCCTGCACGCGCGCGTGATGCGCGGCGTATCCGTCTGAACCCTGTGATGTCTGGAGATTCCATGAGTACGACTTTGACCCTGAACCCCGGTGCGGTGACGCTGGCGGACTGGCGCGCGATCTACGATGGCGCGCGGGTGCGGCTGGACCCGGCCTCGGCCGCGGCGGTGCTGCGCAGCGCGCAGACCGTGGCCGACATCGTGGCCAAGGGCGACCCGGTCTACGGCATCAATACCGGCTTTGGCAAACTGGCCAGCGTGCGCATCGAGCGCGACGACCTGGCCACCCTGCAGCGCAATATCGTGCTCTCCCATGCCGCCGGCGTGGGTGAGCCGATGCCGGCGCCGGTGGTGCGGCTGATGATGGCGCTGAAGCTGACCAGCCTGGCCCAGGGCGCCTCGGGCATCCACCCGGACACCCTGGCGCTGCTGGAAGCCTTCCTGCAGCACGACATCGTGCCGGTGATTCCCTGCCAGGGTTCGGTCGGCGCCTCCGGCGACCTGGCCCCGCTGTCGCACCTGGCCGGGGTGATGATCGGGGTGGGCGAGGCCTTCCTCGACGGGGAGCGCCTGACCGCCGCCGACGCACTGGCCCGGCTCGGCCTGGCCCCGCGCGTGCTGGGCGCCAAGGAGGGCCTGGCCCTGCTCAACGGCACCCAGTACTCCACCGCCTACGCACTGGCCGGCCTGTTCGAGATCACCACCGTGTTCCAGGCCGCGCTGGTCACCGGCGCGCTGTCGGTGGAAGCGGCCAAGGGCTCGGACACCCCGTTCGATCCGCGCATCCACGCCATCCGCGGCCAACGCGGCCAGATCGCCACCGCCGCCACCCTGCGCGCCCTGATGCAGGGCTCGGCGATCCGCGAATCGCACCGCGACAACGACGTGCGCGTGCAGGACCCGTACTGCCTGCGCTGCCAGCCGCAGGTGATGGGCGCCGCCTTCGATGTGATGCGCCAGGCCGCCACCACGCTGGCGATCGAAGCCAATGGCGTGTCCGACAACCCACTGGTGTTCACCGACACCAACGAGGCGCTGAGCGGCGGCAACTTCCACGCCGAGCCGGTGGCCTTCGCCGCGGACATGCTGGCCATGGCGATCTGCGAGATCGGCTCGATCAGCGAACGCCGCACCGCGATGCTGGTCGACCCGGCCCTGTCCGGCCTGCCCGCCTTCCTGACCCCCAGGCCCGGCCTGAATTCCGGCTTCATGATTCCGCAGGTCACCGCCGCGGCGCTGGTCTCGGAAAACAAGCAGCGCGCCTACCCGGCCAGCGTGGATTCGATCCCGACCTCGGCCAACCAGGAAGACCATGTATCGATGGCCGCGCACGGCGCGCGCCGCCTGCTGGCGATGGCCGAGAACGCGGCCAACGTGGTCGGCATCGAACTGCTGGCCGCCGCCCAGGGCTGCGACTTCCATGCCCCGCTGCGCTCCAGCCAGGCCCTGGAAGGCGTGCGTGCGCGCCTGCGTGCGCAGGTACCCACCCTGCAGGACGACCGCTATTTCCACCCGGACATGGTGGCCGCCACCGCCCTGGTGCGCAGCGGCGCGCTGGCCGAAGGCCTGGCCGCGCTGCTGCCGCAGGTGGAGCCGCTGGCATGAGCACGCCACGCATCGGCACACCGCGCCACGGCGCGGCGATCACCGGCCTGCCGGCCACCGACCACCCCATCCACTACGCACGCCCACCGTGGCTGCAGGTACACGTGGGCGATGCGCCGCTGATCGTCAGCTTCCCGCATACCGGCAGCGACCTGCCCGAGGACCTGGCCGGCGATTTCGTCTCGCCGTGGCTGGCCCGCCGCGATACCGACTGGTGGGTGGACCAGCTGTACGCGTTCGCCCAGGGCCTGGGCGCCACCACGGTGCGCACGACGATTTCGCGCTCGGTGATCGACGTCAACCGCGACCCCAGCGGCGCCACCCTGTACCCCGGCCAGAACACCACCGGCCTGTGCCCGCTGGTCACCTTCGACAACCAGCCGCTGTACCACCCGGGCCGGGAACCGGACGAGGCCGAAATCGCCCGCCGCCGCGACACTTATTTCGCGCCCTACCACGCCGCGCTGGCCGCGCAGATCGCGCGGCTGCGCCGGCGCCACGCCACCGTGGTGGTCTACGACGCGCACTCGATCCGCTCGATCATCCCGCACCTGTTCGACGGGCAGCTGCCGCAGTTCAACCTGGGCACCAACGACGACACCAGCTGCGACAACGCCCTGGCCGATGTGGTCGAGAACCTGTGCGCGGGCAGCGGCATGAGCCACGTGCGCAACGGCCGTTTCAAGGGCGGCTGGATCACCCGCCATTACAGCGACATCGCCGGCGGCGTGCACAGCCTGCAGATGGAGCTGGCCTGCCGCGGCTACATGGACGAGCCCCTGCAGCTGGACCCCAGCCAGTGGCCCAGCAGCTACAACCCCTACCTGGGTGCCCCCGTGCACCAGACCCTGCAGCAGGTGCTCAAGGCCTGCCTGGATTTCGCCCATTCCCGGAGCGCTGCATGAACCGTCACGATCCCACCCGCACCATCCTCGCCCCGACCGGCCCCACGCTCACCTGCAAGAGCTGGCTGACCGAAGCGCCGCTGCGCATGCTGATGAACAACCTGCATCCGGACGTGGCCGAGCGGCCGCAGGAGCTGGTGGTGTATGGCGGCATCGGCCGCGCCGCGCGCGACTGGGAGAGCTTCGATGCGATCGTGGAAACGCTCAAGCGCCTGGACGATGACCAGACCCTGCTGGTGCAGTCGGGCAAGCCGGTCGGCGTATTCCGCACCCACGTGGATGCCCCGCGGGTGCTGATCGCCAACTCCAACCTGGTGCCGCGCTGGGCCAACTGGGACCACTTCAACGAACTGGACAGGAAGGGCCTGGCGATGTACGGCCAGATGACCGCCGGCAGCTGGATCTACATCGGCGCGCAGGGCATCGTGCAGGGCACCTATGAGACCTTCGTGGAAATGGGCCGCCAACACTACACCGGCAGCCTGGCCGGCAAGTGGTTGTTCACCGGTGGCCTGGGCGGCATGGGCGGCGCGCAGCCGCTGGCCGCGGTGATGGCCGGCGCCTCGTGCCTGGCGGTGGAATGCCGCAGGAGCAGTATCGAAATGCGCCTGCGTACCGGCTACCTGGACACCTGGACCGACAACCTGGACGAAGCGTTGCGCCTGATCGAGGAATCGTGCACCGCGAAGAAACCGCTGTCGGTCGGCCTGCTTGGCAACGTGGCCGACGTGCTGGACGAACTGCTGCTGCGAGGGGTCAAGCCGGACCTGCTGACCGACCAGACGTCCGCGCACGACCCGGTCAACGGCTACCTGCCGCAGGGCTGGACGGTGGAAGAATGGGACGACAAGCGCGTGTCCGCGCCGAAGGCGGTGGAGAAGGCCGCGCGCGATTCGATGGCCAACCACATCCGCGCCATGCTCGCCTTCCATGCGCTGGGCGTGCCGACCGTGGACTACGGCAACAACCTGCGCCAGATGGCGCTGGAGGAAGGCGTTGAAAATGCCTTCGACTTC
The DNA here is from genome assembly GCF_057839765.1 of Stenotrophomonas sp. KH_029. Lineage (NCBI taxonomy): Bacteria > Pseudomonadati > Pseudomonadota > Gammaproteobacteria > Lysobacterales > Lysobacteraceae > Stenotrophomonas > Stenotrophomonas sp. KH_029. The sequence continues at coordinate 2,552,858 of NZ_CM174498.1, forward strand.
CCCGGCTTCGTACCGGCCTATATCCGTCCGCTGTTCTGCCGCGGCATCGGCCCGTTCCGCTGGGCCGCGCTCAGCGGCGACCCCGAAGACATCGCCAGGACCGACGCCAAGGTCAAGGAACTGATCCCGGACAACCCGCACCTGCACCGCTGGCTGGACATGGCCGCCGAGAAGATCAAGTTCCAGGGCCTGCCCGCGCGCATCTGCTGGGTGGGGCTGGGCGACCGCGACCGGCTGGGCCTGGCCTTCAACGAGATGGTCGCCAGCGGCGAACTGAAGGCACCGGTGGTGATCGGCCGCGACCACCTGGACAGCGGCAGCGTGGCCTCGCCCAACCGTGAAACCGAAGCCATGCAGGACGGCTCGGACGCGGTGTCCGACTGGCCGCTGCTCAACGCCCTGCTCAACACCGCCAGCGGCGCCACCTGGGTATCGCTGCACCACGGCGGCGGCGTCGGCATGGGCTTCTCCCAGCACGCCGGCATGGTGATCGTCTGCGACGGCACCGAGGCCGCCGCCAAGCGCATCGCCCGGGTGCTGTGGAACGACCCGGCCACCGGCGTGATGCGGCATGCCGATGCCGGGTATGAGATTGCGGTGGACTGTGCGAAGGAGAAGGGGCTGGATCTGCCGGGGATTCTGGGCTGATTGGGGTGAGCCCCGGCCGGGTGCCGGGGCTTGGCGAGCACTGCAGCGGTTGCCCCTGACGTCAGCTCATTGCGTGCTCTGCTGGTTCACCGCTTAATGAGTGGTTTGACGCCCACGGAGTACTTGGGGAACGAAGGCGGCTCCAGCTCGCGGAACAGGTGCAGATGTTGCTGGATCTTCACCCGACGCATCCCCTCAAGGGAGATTTTGCCACCCAGCGCCAACGCTGGCTCAAAACCATACATTTCGTCCACCCGCAGGCGTCCGAGGCTTTCCAGGGCCCGCTCGAACAAGAGCTCACCCTCGTCGTCGCGGCAATCGAAATCCTCAAGATCGCGACATGCGAAGAAGGCACGGATACCCCCGTCCTGACGGTCCAGGGACTTGAATCGTAGGCAGTTCTGCAGAGCAAACACCTCATTGCCGATCGGATCGATACTTGCCCCACGTCCCGATGCCTCTCCGCAGAGATAGAGTCTTCCGAATCCGCTTCTGGCATACACGTGATATGTGTCGATCGATGCGAAGGGAGTCTGTTCGAGCCATGCGTCTTTTACATCCCGGTAATCATCTGGATTAACCGTCCATAGTCGACCGCTTCCATAGCTCGCCCAGCCATCTTCGCGCCAATAGCTGAGCAAAGAGGCTGGCAACACGTTGGTCCACTTGTCGAAGCATTCCTCCGGAACGCTCACGCGATCGGCTGCCTCGCCAAACGTCCGGACAAAAAGCTCGAAATCTGGGTCCTTCATCTTTCCTCACCCTCCCATAAAACCAAATCAACGGTCGTATCCCAGTTTTCAGGCGGAGGAAGCCTGCTGCGACAAGACTAGAGAACGACTCGGTCCACCTATATAGACCAAACGAAAGCCGGGCCGAGCGACGGATGCAACAAGGCATCTGGCAACAGGGCGGCACGGGGATCCTTCGCATCGGCGCGTGTCAGATATGCCCCCATCTGCGCAGAAATATCCCAACACCGCGCTTGACCAGTCCAACGAATACAGGATCATCGTGCCGCATCGTCGTGACCGACTGCATGAGGTTCCAGTGGGCAGCGACCGCCCCACGACCTCCCATACGCCCCACAAGGGTGACGAACACGCAACATTCTGTTAACTTTCGCCACCCACATAAAGTTGACAGGATGGCACGGCAACGTGGGCCCTGTCCGCACTGATACCGCGCACGAATGACTGCCCTCCCGAATCGCTCCACCGCCCCTGCCCTGTCCCTGCTCGCCATCGCCCTGTCGGCCATCCTTGCCGCCGCCCCTGCTGCCCGAGCCGCGCCCGCCGCGCAGGCGGTCACCCTGGACGCGGTCAACGTTACCGCCGCCAGCGATACCGAGCAGGCCCGCGCCGCGCTCAAGCGCATTCCCGGCGCCGGCAATGTGATCGACCTGGCCAATGCCGACCGCCGCCTGTCCGGCAGCGCCGACGTGCTGGCCTACCAGCCCGGCATCAGTGCGCAGTCGCCGGGCAACGAAGGCGCCAAGGTGTCCATCCGTGGCTCGGGCATCAACCGTGGCCCCGGCGCGCACGCGTCGGGCATTTCGGTATCGCTGGACGGCCTGCCGCTGACCGGCCCGGGCGGCACGCCCTACGAACTGCTCGAACCGCTGTGGCTGAGCCGGGCCGAGGTGCTGCGCGGTGCAAATGGGTTCGAGCGCGGCGCGTTGGCGCTGGGCGGCGCGATCAACTACGTGAGCCGCAGTGGCCGCGATTCGGCGGGGCTGGAACTGCAGTACGAAGCGGGCAGCCGCGGGTACCAGAAGCGCGGGGTCGGTTATGGCGGGGTGAGCGGCGATGTCGATTACTACCTCGCCTACACCGACACCGAGTTCGATGGCTACCAGCGCCACGCCAGTGGCGACGGCAAGGGCGCCATGGCCAACCTGGGCTGGCAGATCACCCCTCAGCTGGAAACGCGCTTCTTCGTGCGCTACCGCCAGACCCACCACGAAACCCCCGGGCGCCTGACCCGCGACCAGATCCGCAACGACCCGCGCGCGGCCAACCCGGCCAACCTGGCCGTCGACGCGCGCCGCCCGCAGCCGGGCAGCACCTGGATCGGCAACATGACCACGTGGCAGATCGACGAGGCGTCCTCGTTGCAGGCCGGGCTGGTGTATCACAACTACCCGATGGACTTGAACGAAAGCCTGTACCGGCAGCAGCTGGATTACGCCAATCTCAATGCCATGCTCGACTACCGTCACCGGCACGTATTGTTCGGCCGCGACAGCGTCACCACGCTGGGCCTGCGCGTCACCCACGACCTGGACGCGGACGTGCGCGAGACGCTGCGCTTTGCCAGCAACGGCTATGCCGCCGGCACCCACACGCGCGATTTCTCGCACCACGGCACCGACAGCACGCTGCACATCGGCAACGACCTGGCCCTGACCGACGCCCTGCATCTGCAGACCGGGCTGGCGCTGATCAACACCCGCCGCGATGTGCAGGTGACCTGGCCGGCCACGCCCGAGCGCCTGCGCGAGCACCAGTGGGACTATGCGCCACGGTTGGGCTTCACCTGGCAGCAGAGCCCGCAGCTGCAATGGTTCGGCAACCTCAGCCGCTCGGTGGAGCCGGCGCACCCGTGGTCGATGATCTGGGGCTCCAACCAGTATTTCGCGGCAGGCAACGGCGCATCCACCGGTCGCCAGCGCGCCCCCGTACAGCTGGACAACCAGACCGCCACCACGCTGGAACTGGGCGCACGCGGCGACAACGCGCTCGGCCGCTGGGAGCTGACCGGCTACTACGCCCGTGTGCTGCATGAACTGCTCACCGTGGAAGTACTGCCGGTACCGAACCTGTTCGTGGCCGAGAACAACGCCAGCCCCACCGTGCACCGCGGCCTGGAAGCCGGGCTGGACAGCACGCTGTGGCAGGGACGCGATGGCCGCCTGTCGTTGCGCCAGGCCTACACCTTCAGCGACTTCCGCTACCGCGATGACGCGCTGTTCGGCAGCAATCGCTTGCCCGGCCTGCCCCGCCATTACTACCAGGCCGAGCTGCGCTACGACCACCCCAGCGGTTTCTACGCCGCGCTCAACACCGAGTACGCCTCGGCGATGTTCGTGGACTACGCCAACAGCGTCCGCGCCGACAGCCATGCCATCGTCGGCAGTCGGGTCGGGTTCGATGCCCCCAGCGGGCGCTGGCAGGCGTGGGCGGAACTGCGCAACATCGGCGACCGCCACTATGCAGCCACGGTGACGCCGGGCTACAACGATGCCGGCAAGGACGTGGCACGCTCCACCCCGGGCGAAGGCCGGGGGGTGTATGCCGGCCTGCGCTGGCGCTTCGAGTGAGCACGGTGCCGTCGCGTCCTGCGCGGTGGCGCGCTCATCCCTGCGGATCGTCCACCGAATGATCGAGCAGGAACTGGCTGACCCGCTGGCGCAGCGGCAGGTCATCGGTGAGCCGGGCCGCATCGTCGGCGCGCAGCGCGAAGGCGTAGGCGATGGCCGGCTCTGCCAGTACAAGATGGCGCTGCGCCAGCTCCATGCAGATCGAGGCTTCCGCCTCGGCCGAGCCCAGCTGGCGTACCTGCAGCAGGGCGCGCTGGTACAGGCCGATCGCCACGCGGTCGTCGCGGGTGAAATCGGCCAGGGTTTCCCACAGGAACGGATGGTCGCGACCGGCGTCGGCCATGGCGTGGCAGAACTCGCGCAACTGCCCGTGCAACTGCCATTGCGCGCGCGTGTCGCCGGCGCTGGAAGCCTCGGCGATGGCGCGGGCGATGCCCAGCACGTGCTGGTGGATGTCTTCGGGAATGTCCATGCGCCCATCCTAACGGGGCGAGTGCCGCAACGCCGCGCAGGATCCTGGACAACGCAGACGATGCCAGCCCCCACAAGCCGGCTCAGGGTTGCCCCTGGACCGGCGTCGGGCTCATCCAGTCAACGCGGCGACCCGCTGGTACGAGGGCATCCGCTGGGCATACAGGCCGGCCAGGTCGTCACCGGTACGGACGTGCACGAAATGCTGCTTGCCGATGCTGACGAAATTGGCCTTGGTGGTGCTGTTCTGGAACGTCCGCCCCACCTCGACCGCTTTCAAGGCGCTGATCCAGAGCCACTCCTCCCTGCCCTTGATGGCATACCAGACCGGCATGCGGAACACACGCTCGAACGCGACCGCCTTCTTGAGCTCATCGTCCAGGGTCAACGAGTAGAACAGGCGTCCCCGCCATTCGTTGGGCGACAGGTTCTTGGCATCCACGCCGATCATTCCCAACGCGTCGAACAACAGCAGGAAGTCCGGACGCTTGACCGCCCCGGAGAACAGGCTGGCGAAGGTTTCCGGTTGCTGGCAGACGGCGACATAAGACAACCCTTCCCGCTCGAACCATTCCGCCAGCGCGCGCTCGCCTTCCAGGCCGGCCAATGCACGCTGTTCGGCCAGCGTCTGCCGGTGCTCATCCCAGTGCAGCGCCTGTACCGGCGCAGCGATGCCGGCCATGGCTGAACCGGCAGGCTCCTCCTGGCCCTCGTCATCATCGCCAGCCAGCACGCACTGGTCCGGCTCTTCTTCACCGTCGATGTCGGCCTCGTTGTCCAGGTCCCTGTCCAGGTCGTACCAGTCCGCCATCGGCTTGCCATGGCAGACCACGCCGTCGCGGAGGTACTGGCCGACATGGTCGTCGACCAACGCAAAGATCAGATCTTCGGTTGGTGCGTCGATATCCGGATCAAGCGTGATCTCGCACAGGTTGACTTTGCTGTCGTAGAACACCCGCTTGACCTTGTACTTCAGCTTCCAGAGCCGCAGCGCGGCGACGAAATTGTTCAGCTCATCCATTTCGCGTGGATCGCTGTAACGGCTGTCGATATACGGGTATTCCGGCATTTCATCCATGTGTATTGCTCCGTGTCCAAGGCTCCAGCCGCAGCATGATCCGCGCCAGCGCAGCGTTCGCCACGGTGGCCAATCGCCTGCGGCACCATCAACGTAATCGGCAGCAACGGCGGAATCTTGAACGGGTGCATGCGTCCCGGCCGCACTGCGCGGGAAACGCCACTATGCGTCGGCCGCGCATGCGTCCGCTCAGATCGCGCTGGCAGCCTGGAAGATCGGCAGGTACAGCGCGAACACGGTGAAGATCGCACCCAACGCCAGCGCCGCCATGCCGGCCAACCCGGCCAGCAGCGGTCCGGCACTGCCACCCAGACGCCACAGCAGCAGCACCGCTGGCGGGCCCAGCCAGGCCACCGCATAGCCGTGGGCGAACGCCTGCGTCAACGCGGGCGCGGGCATGCCTGCATCGGCCCATGGTTGCAGCAGTTCCGGCACCACGCTGGCGCCCAGCACGGTCATCACCGTCGCGGCGAAACCGCTGCAGAACAGCCCCAGCAGCAACCCGCCCAGACCGGTGGCCCAACGCGGCACATGCAATCCAGCGCGCCGCAGGGAAGCGTGGGTACGACGGGGGTCGCGCATGACAGGCTCCGCAGGAAGGGTATCGGGCAACGCCCGCGTGTGCCGCGAGTATAGCCATGCCCCGCCGCGTGGCTGCCCTACTCCAGCGTGTCGATCGATGGCTGCACCATGCCCGGCGTCCAGCCGCTTTCGGCCAGCAGCTTCCTGGGATCGTCCACCGCCATCAGATGCCGCAATGCCGCCCTGCGGTCTTTGGCCTGCAGGTAGTAGGCCTTGGCGATGCGGTAACCGACCCAGTAGCCCAGGTCGTAGGGCTGATCGGGGCTGCGGTAGTTGTACGCCCAGGCCGAGAGATCGGTACTGTCCATGTCGCGCACGAAGGCCGTTTCGATCTCCGCTTCGCGGCCGCGCGTCCACTCGGCGTGGCGCGCGTTGCCGACATTGCCGGAAATCACCTCGGCAACCAGCTCGGCAACGCCTTCGGCCACCGACACCCGCAACACCGTGGCGGTAGGATCGCCGATCTCGAACTCGGTGATCGGCCCCTGCTGGACGTGCGCGTATTCGTGCGCGATGACGTGTACGAAGCGGTCCTGCACGTTCGGGTTCATGAAATCGGCCGAACACAGCGCTTCCAGCCCGATGGTCACGCCGGCCGGTTCGGCGATGCCCACCGGGCGGCCGCGACCCACCACGATCGCCACCGGCGGCAGGCGCGCCTGCGGATGGGCGGCCAGCAGGTGCTGGAACGATTCGGCCAGGCGCTGCTTCGCCGCAGGCAACTCGGCCAGGCACTGCCTGGCCTTGGCATACATCGCCGGGTCCTTGCCCATCTGGTCGGCGATGCGCTGCGCGGTCACCCGGCGCAGCTTGGCAAAGGTGTGCAGGCTGGGCGAGCCCTTGGCCAGGTAGTCCTGCTCGATCTGCTGCGCCGTGGGCCTGCCCCCGGTGGCGTCGTAGAGCGCAAAGAAACGCGTGGCGTCTTCGATGTGGATGTCCGGCCCGCGCGCGGGGGCCGCGTGGGCGGCCCCTCCAAGCAACAGTGCCAGCGCCAGCAATGTCATGCGCAGTGCGTCGAGCATGCCTGCCCCCCGGGTGTGGATGTCGGGGTTGTATAGCGCGGGCGGCGGCCACCACGCCAGTGCCGGGGAACGGAACGTTCCCTCAGCCAGCCGGCTTGCTCACCGCCTCAATCCATTGCCCTGCCCTTAGTCGTCGCTGGCCAGGAACCATACCGGCTTCAATGGCAGGCGGCGGCGTGCGCCGTCGTCAAGCTGTGCGTAATGCCGGGTCCAGAGGTCGACCAGCTGGTTGGCATCAATCAGGGTGATGCGCCGATGGCTCTGACGAGCTTCCAGATCCGCGTCCTTGGTGAACCCGGACAGCGCCACGAACAGCCCGACATCGCCCTCGCCCAACACCGCCATGAAGCTACGCAGGCCCATCACATCGATACGTGGCGAATTGGCATTGCGTTTTACCTGCACCTTAATCCGCGGCGGCCGGGTGCCGAGCGGATCGTTGTAGGCAATCACATCCACACCGCCGTCCTTGCCGGGCGGCGCAATCCAGGCCACGTGGTATCCCATCGCCGAGAGCAGCGATGCCACCAATTCTTGGAACTCGTAGGGCGGCATGACGGCCAGGTGCGCCGAGATCTCGTCCCAGGCCATTTCCTCGGCTTGTTCAAGCGTGATGCTTGCCGAGTTCTCCACCATCGCATCATCCACCACCTCAGCGTCCGGCGAGGGCTGCGATTTCTTCCATTGGCCATACAGTTTCACCGCCTGGCCGTAGAACTGTTCAGGATCCAGATACAACTGGAACGCCGCGGCGCCCTCGCCAGTGACGGTCCAGATCCCTTTGTCCTTGATCAGCCAGCCGGCTTTGACCGTGTCGACTGTGGCGAAACGCACGATCTTCTCGAAGCGGCGTCCTCCCGAGGCATAGTCGCCGGCTTCGTAAGGCGTGAGCTCCACCTGTTGCTCCAACACGTGCAATGCATCAGCCGCACGCATCCCTTCCGGTAGCGTCTGCAGGATGCCGAACAGCTTGCGCATCAGGTGACCTGTGCGCGCCCGAGTGACGTCTGCCATGTGCTTCCTTGTCTACAGTCTGGGGCGTTGGCAGGCAAGTGCCCGCATCCGACTGATTATAGCGAGGCAACCGGTGCGGGTAGCCCCGGTCTGCGCTGGATCAAAGCTGACGGCGGTCAGGCTGCCGCGGCATTGATCACCGCTTCGATGCGGTGGCCATCTGGATCGATCACGAACGCCGCGTGGTAATGATCGCCGTAGTCCGGGCGCGGTCCAGCTGCGCCATTGTCCTGCCCGCCGGTCTGCAGCGCGGCCCGATGGAATGCTTGCAACGACGCACGTGAGGGCGCACTGAAGGCCAGGTGGAACCCCGCGCCCGGCGGGCTGGCGTCGTCGCGCAGCTTCAGGCACAGCAGGTCCTGGTCGTCGATCAGCCCGTAGCCGATCGCGGTGTCGTCCTCGAACACCCGGCGGTAGCCCAGCGCGCCGAGCACGGCGTCATAGAACGCGCCAGCCACCGCCAGGTCGCGGACGCCAAGGGAAAGGTGATGCAGCATGCGGACGTCCTTGCCATGAGTGCGGAATGCACCGTCGCATTGTAGTGCGCCGCGCACCGCCCAATGCCTAGTTGCGTGCAGGCGCGGCAACCAGCGCCTGCAACTGCGCCGCTACCCGGTCGAACGGTGCGATGTCCCGGGCAGCGCGACTCAGGGCCACCGCGCCTTCGATGCCGGCGATCACCAGCGTGGCCAGCTGCGGCGCCTGCCCGGGGGCATGGCCTTCGCGCTCCAGCGCCTCGGCCAGGCGTACTTCCCAACCCGCGAACGCCGCCGCTGCCGCCGCGCGCGCGATGCTCTCGCTGCCATCGCTGGGTTCTTCCACCGCCGCTGCCAGCACCGGGCACCCGGCACGCAGCTGCGAACGCAGCAGACGCTCGCGCCAGATCGCCAGGAATTGGCGCATGCCTTCCTGCGCGCCGTCGCGCAGCAGCGTCTCCAGCAGCACACCGACCTTGTCGCCGGCCAACGTGGTGGCGCGCGCCAGCAATTCCTGCTTGCCGCCGGGGAAATGGTGATAGGTGGAGCCCAACGGTGCATCGGCGGCCTTGGTCACCTCGCGGATGCTGGTGGCGTTCAAGCCCACCCGCGCCAGCATGTCCGCCGCGGCAGCGACCACGCGCTGTGGGGTATCGGTGGGAGGGGGGCTCATGGGCCTATCCTTGCTAAGACGGTCGTCATAGCCTAGCGTATCGGCTTTATAACAGTCGTCATAGATTTATGAATCTCTGGTTCCGCCTGCTCCATCTGCTGCTGTGCAGCTTCTTCCGCCCGCGCCTGGCCGCGCCGCTGGGCGTGTCGCGCCTGCCATTCCGGGTGTTGCCCAACGACCTGGACAGCAACCTGCACATGACCAACGGGCGCTACTGGAACATCTTCGATCTGGGCCGGCTGGACCTGATCCTGCGCATGGGCCTGGGCCGGGTGGCGCTGCGCGAGAAGTGGGCGCCGATCGTCGGTGCCGGCACCATCCAGTTCCGCCGCGAGCTCAAGCCATTCCAGCGTTTCACCCTGGAAACGCGCCTGGTCGGCTGGGTCGGCACCCGGGTGATCATGGAACAGCGGGTGCTGCTGGGCGATGAGAAGATCGCCACCCGCGCGCTGCTGGTCACCGGAATCTACGACCGCCGCCAACGCCGTTTCGTGGACATGCCGCGGATGATGCAGTCCATCGGTGTGGCGGATGTGCCCTCGCCCGCCCTGGGCCCGGCCGCCGAAGCGCTGCTGGCCGCCGATGCGGCGCTCAAGCTGGACGACGCCTGAGCCCTCCGGGCCGTTCGGTTCAGCGTCGCTGCGCCAGCGCCTTGCCTATTGCCGCCTCGGCCAGCGGCGCCATGCGCGCATAGCCGGCCGCGGTGGGATGCACGCCGTCTTCGGCCAGTGCCTTGTCCAGGCCGCCGTCGCGGTTGGCCAGTGCGGTGTAGTAATCCAGATAGATCGCGTGGTGGGTGGCGGCATGGCGCTGCAGCGCCGCGTTGAGCGCGCGCACCTTCGGCGCCGGTGCAATGCCGGGCATCCACGGGTAATCGCTGACCGGCAGCACCGAGGCCAGCACAACCGTGATGCGATGTGCCTGGGCCAGCTCCAGCATCGATTGCAGGTTGTCTTCGATCATCGCCTGGGTGGCCGGGCCGGTATTGCCGGCGATGTCGTTGGTACCGGCCAGGATCACCACCACCGCCGGTTGCAGCGCAATCACGTCCTGGCGGAAGCGCAGCAGCATCTGCGCGGTGGTCTGTCCGCTGATGCCGCGGTTGATATAGCCCTTGCCCGGGAAGAACGTATCGCTGCCGGTGCGGCCCCAGCCTTCGGTGATCGAGTCGCCGAACAGCACCACCCGTGGCTGGCCCGTCGCCGGCGCCGGCAGCGCGGCATTCTCGGCACGGTAGTACTGCAGCTGCGGCCAGTCGCGCAGGCGCTGCTGTGCATCGCTGCGCCGGCCCTCCACCGGCGCACCGCCGGACGCCGGTGGCGCCGCAGGCTCGGCCCGGACGGCCGGCGACAGCAGGGAAAGCGCGGTAGCGGCAACGACGGCGTGCAACAGCGAGGGCATCGGTGGATCTCCCGTGGTGGCTGGACAGAGGCTAGCATGCACGCCATGCCGGTAGCCGGCGCAGGCACGCCACCGAGGGTCGGGGAGCGGGCCGCCGGGTGCACCGCAGACGCACCGAGCCTAGTGCCGCACGCGCAGGTCCCAGGTCACCAGGTAATCCGGATCCAACACCATGGTGCCATTGGACTGCATGCGGTACGCGCCGGGCTCGGCGGCCAGATACTGCTCCAGCAAGGGCGGCAGATACCGCTCGTGCCCGTCCACGTCATCGCACAACACCACGCCTTCATCGACGTTGATGCGCAGCACCGTGCCCGCGTACTGCTGCCGGTCCTGCATCCGACCGTCATGACCATAGCGGGTCACCCCCACCAGGACCAGTTTGCCGATCATCTGTTCGGCCTTGGACGCATCCAGGGAAAGCCGGTCACCGTTGAACCCTTCGTTCATCGCTGCGTCTCCTCAATGCCTGGAGCCATCCTAGACCAGGATCCGCGTCGCCACCCCATGCCGTGATTTGCGCTTATGTTTGCTTCATCCAGTCCCTTTCGGGGCCGTCACTTTCACGCAGGCCATGCACATGCCCAGGTATGTAGGTATTCAATCGTGGGCCATCGCGGTGGGTGCACTGGCGCTGTGCGCATACGCGCCTGCAGCAGAGCATTCGTCGACGTTGCACGCATCCTCCCCAACGGCATCGACTGCCGTTGAACCTGCCGGGCAACTGCTGCAGCGTCAAGATGGATACGGTTCCCGAAGACAGTACGCCTTCGGGCGCCGCTCCATCCCTGCGTCCGTCTGGTAACGCGGCAATCGGCGCCCCCGCCAGCGGTGAAACGTGATCGCCACGCCGGCGATCTGCCAGCGCCGCACCGTCACCCCGGTGCCGGCGTCACCACGCCCCTGAACGCCATCGGCAATGCGAACCCTTCCAGCTTCATCCACGGTGCCGGATCGGTCTGTACCTGGATATCGAACTCGCGGGTGACCAGGGCGCAGAACAGCACGAGCTGCGCATGGCCGACGGCGCTGCCGATGCAGGCGCGCGAGGCGAAGCCGAACGGGACGTAGGCGCCCTTGTTGGGCTGCCGGCGCGAGGGCAGCCAGCGGTCCGGGTCGAACACGTCCGGTGCGTCCCAGAACTCGGGGGAGTGATGCTGGTAATAGGAGGACAGCTCGTAGGCGGCGCCCTTCTTGATCGACACCCCTTCGGCATCGATGTCGTGCCAGGCCGGGCGGCGCAGCGCGAACAGCCCGGGCCAGACCCGGATGGTTTCCTTGATGAAGCGCGAGGTGCACGGCAGTTCCCGCATCGGCAGCGTGTACAGCGCCTCCAGGCTGAGCGCGGTGGTTTCCGCACGGATGCGCTGCTGCCACTCGGGGTAACGGTGCATCGCATACAGCAGGCTGGCCGCGGTAAGCCCGGGCAGGCCGGACATGCCGGCCAGCACGGTCGAGACCAGGTAGGCCACCCGGTCCACGCCGATGCGGTCGGCCAGCGGAAGCAGCGACTGCAGGAAATCGTCGCGCGGCTCCGCTGCGCGGGCGCGGCGCTTGATATGCCGCACCACCGTGCGCGCGGCGCGGCGCGACAAGTGGAAGTTCAGCACCCGGCGCCAGAACGAGAAGTCCTGCAGCACGATGCCGTTGTAGCGGGTTTTCTGCTCGCCGATCAGCGCATCGGTATCGCGTTGGTCCATGCCGTCGACCAGCAGCGGCAACAGCGATTCGGAGATGGTCCACCAGCTCAGTTCGCTCAAGTCCTGTACCGCGCCGCAGCGCCGGGTCAGGAAGGCGTGCATGCGCGCGTACAGGCCGCGCATGTGTTGGGGCGCCGCCAGCCGACCGCCCTGCTCACTGAGCAAGGCGCGCACCTCGCGCCAGGCCACCGGTGCGGCCGCGCCGCGCAGGCCCAGGTAGTCGATCAAGGAATCGGGAACGGTGTGCTGGTCGGTATTGGCCTTGTCGACCTTGACCGCCAGCGCCGGATCGAAAATGCCGACCACCTCGTTCTGGAAAGTGAGCACCGGTCCTTCGCGGCCGACCCGCTCCAGCAGGTGGTCGATTGAAACTACTTCCGCATCTGCTGCACGATCGGCCATCGTCCACCCCCGAAATACCAGGGGTGGCCATTGGCCACCCCTGGAATGTTCATGAAAATACGCCGAGCATCTACGCTTAGAAAATAATCCAGTAGATGTATTTCGAGCGGATGCTCTGGGTGGGACTGTGCGAACGCAGATTCAGGGATACTTGCATAGCGCGAACAAAACCAGCCATAACATGACTCCTTGTTGTTTTGTTGCTATCTGATATCGAATGCCAACCGATTGACTGGCCCTGCCGTTCTAGCACGCACTGCAACGGCGGACACGCGATATTTGATCGAATGTGGCGGGCACCTTTGCATTTTGTGATGCACTAAACATTTTCACCAACTATATGAACCCATTTACGTTCGCCCTCAGGCGCGCCGGGCACTTTCCCCGCCAGGCCATGGGCGCAGGCAGGCCGATTACTCCAGCGAACGCGGGCTGCTGGTGAAGGTGTGCAGGCGGTCGCCGTAGAACATGAAGAACAGCTGCAACGTCATCGGGTGGGTCGCGGTGCCGCCCTTGGCGAGGTGGTCGTCGGCCACACACTCGGTGACGTCCGGACCGGCAGCGCTCCGGGTGCACTCCAGTACCAGCCCATGCCGGGCGGCGAAGGCATCAACGTCGGCGCGGCCGGCGTCCTGCAATGCCGCCCTGTCGGCCTGGTCCTGCCAGTACGCCTCGCGGTCGCGCAGGTTGGTTCCACCGGCCACTTCGTCGAACCGGCCGTTGGCCCACAACAGCAGTGCGCCGATGATGGCCAGTGCCAGATACGCCCATCCCTTGCCCATCGCCCCACCCCGATCAGTTCGTGGATCGCAGCCGATGGTACGCCCGGGGCGCGGCAGCGCCGTCGGAATACGGATGCGCCTCACGGTAAGATGACGCCGCAACCCCGTCAATGGATCCGGCATGCGCACCGTGCACGCACTTCGCTACATCACCCCGCTCCGCGAGGGCGGCTCGCTGCCCGCCGTGGTCGAGACCGACGACGACGGAATGGTGGTGCTCAAGTTCCGTGGTGCCGGGCAAGGGCCGAAGGCGTTGATCGCCGAGTTGATCGCCGGTGAGATGGCGCGCAGCATCGGCCTGCCGATTCCGGAGATCGTGCTGGTCGAACTGGACCGGGAGTTCGCCCGCACCGAACCGGACCCGGAGATCCAGGACCTGATCCGCGCCAGCGAGGGGCTCAACCTGGGCAGCGATTACCTGCCCGGTGCGATCAATTACGACCCGGCCGCGATGCCGGTGGATGCCGGGCTGGCCTCGCGCATCGTCTGGTTCGACGCGTTGATCAGCAACGTGGACCGCACCGCGCGCAACCCGAACCTGATGGTCTGGCACCGCCAGCTGTACCTGATCGACCATGGCGCGGCGATGTACTTCCACCACGACTGGGCAAACGCCGGCGAGGCCTGCGAGAAGCCGTTCGTCTTGATTCGCGACCATGTGCTGCTGCCGTTCGCCAGCCGCATCGCCGAGGCCGACGTCGAGCTGGCCGGCCTGCTGCCCGATGCCGAGATCGAGCGCATCGTCGCGCGGGTACCCGACAGCTGGCTGGTGGATGAGCCGGCGTTCGACGGCCCGGCGGCGTACCGCCAGGCCTATATCGATTACCTCAAGCGCCGCCTGCAGGCGCGTGCCGCGTTCGTCCAGGAGGCCATCGGTGCCCACGCTGCATACCTATGACTATGCGGTGATCCGCGTGGTGCCGCGGGTCGAACGCGAAGAGTTCATCAACGTCGGGGTGATCGTGTCCTGCCCCGGCGCCAAACATCTGGAAGCGGCGATCGAGATCGACCCGGCGCGGATGCACGCCTTCGCGCCCAGCCTGGACCTGGACGCGCTGCACCCCTGGCTGGATGCGATCGTGGCGATCTGCCGCGGCGACGCCGACGCCGGCCCGATCGCGCAGTTGCCGGCACGCGCGCGCTTCCATTTCCTCACCGCCAAGCGCAGCTCGGTGGTGCAGATGTCCAGCACGCATGTGGGCCGCACCGCCGATCCGTCCGGGGTGGTGGAGCACCTGTTGAACCGCATGGTGCGGGTCCCCCGCTGACCCCGGGCCGGGGATCTAGGGACTACGCCTGATCACGCCCACCGTGATGTCGAAGCTGGGGATCTGCTCCCACTGCCCACGCCGATGACGGACGGTTTCCACGCCCATGCCGATCTGGTAACCCACCGCGTCGGCGCCCGCGCGCCAGATGTGGGGCCCGCCACTGCTCCAGCCGCAGCATTCATAGGTGAGCGTGGGCATGCCGAAGGTCTGGTGCAGGTAGGCCTCCACCGCCGCCGCGGACGCCCCGCTTACCCGATAGCGGGCGGTCATCGGCTGGAGGTAGGAGGCATCATCCTGTTCGCAGCCTACGTACTGGACCGTGTCGGGTTTGCCGCCCAGCGCCTGCAGGAAGTCCTGGCACGGCGTATCCGGGCGTGCCAGGCCGACGCTGCGGCCGTTGACTTCCCACTCGGCCAGCGCTGCGGCCGCATCGCGGGTGCCGGCGATGGCGTTGCCGGCCAGCGCCAGCAGGCAGCACAGGGACAACGATGGAAGGCGCGCGGCGCAGGTGCTGCTCATGGGCGTTGGAAGGGCGGTGGGGTGAACGCATCGTAATCGATGCCCCCGCCCCACTGGCGGTCACTTCGGCAGCGCATAGGCAATCACGTAGTCGCCCGCCGGGGTTTCCATGAAGTGGTGGCCGCCGGCCATGATCACCACGTACTGGCGCCCGCCGGATGCATAGACCATCGGGTTGGCCTGGCCACCGGCCGGCAGTTTGGCGTGCCACAGTTCCTTGCCGGTCTTCAGGTCGATGGCGCGCAGCAGGTCGTCGGTGGCCGCGGCGATGAAGATCAGGCCGCCGGCGGTGACCACCGCGCCGCCGTTGTTGGGCGTGCCGATCTCGATCGGCAGGCCCGAGCGGATACCGAACGGGCCATTGCCGCGGGCGCTGCCGAACGGGCGGTCCCACAGGGTCTTGCCGGTACGCAGGTCGATCGCGCGGATGCCGCCGTAAGGGGGCTGCTTGCACAGCAGCCTGGTGAACGGCAGGCGCCAGCCGGCGTTGACGTCGATCGCATACGGCGTACCGGCCTGCGGGTCGCCGGCGCCTTCGGCACCGCCCTTGTCGGCGCGCACCTGTTCGCGCGGCACCCAGCCCAGCTGGTCGGCCCTGGCACGCGGTACCAGCAGGTTGTAGTTGGGCATGTCGTTGTAGTTGGCCACGATCACCCCGCGACGCGGATCCACCGCCACGCTGCCCCAGTCCGAGCCGCCGTTGTAACCGGGGTACTCGATGGAATGGCGGTCGGCGGTCGGCGGGGTGTAGAAGCCCTCGTAGCTGGCCTTGCGGAACTGGATGCGGCATACCAGCTGGTCGATCGGGGTCATGCCCCACATGTCGCGCTCGGTCAGGTCCGGCTTGCGCAGCGTGTGGTACAGCGAGAACCGCTGGGTGCGGGCGCGCTGCTCCGGTTCCACCCCACCGCCGGGCACCGCGCGTTCCTCGGCCGGGGTAAGCAGCTGGCCGGTGCGGCGGTCCAGCACGTACAGATCGCCCTGCTTGGTCGGCAACAGCAGGGCCGGCACCTTGCCGGCGGCGGTCGGGTAATCGACCAGGGTGGCCTGCGAGCCCAGGTCGTAGTCCCAGACGTCCTTGCGCACCGCCTGGAAATGCCAGACCGGCTTGCCGGTGTTGACGTCGATGGCGACCAGCGAGGTGGCGTAGGTGTTCTGGGCGTCGGTGCGCGACCCGCTCCAGTAATCGCCGGCCGCATTGCCCATCGGCAGGTAGACCAGGCCGAGCTGGTCATCGCCGGTGGCGGTGGTCCACATGTTCGGGGTGCCACGGGTATAGGTCTGCCCGTGCGGCGGTGCGCCGCTGCGGCCGGGCTGGTCCATGTCCCAGGCCCAGCGCAGCGCACCGGTGACGGCGTCGTAGGCCTGGATCACCCCCGACGGCGCATCGCGGCGCTGGCCGTCCAGCACCTGGTGGCCGGTGACCACCACGCCCTGCACGATCGCCGGCGGCGAGGTGATCGACACATACCCCGGCGGGCTGTCGCCCATGCCTGCGGTGATGTCGACCTGGCCGTTGTTGCCAAAGCCGGCGCAGGGCTTGCCGGTGGCCGCGTCCACCGCGATCAGGCGGCCGTCCAGGGTGCCTTCGATGATCCGCGTCGCGCAGGCGCTGCGCGGCAGGTTGGTCAGCAGCGGCACGCCGGCCGGCGGTACCGCCAGGTCGGCGGCCACATCGGCCAGTGCCGCGTCCTGTGCGGTGGCCGGCACTTCGTAATAGGCCACGCCGCGGCAGGCGGCGGTGTACGGGATGGAAGCGTCCTTGACCTTGGGGTCGAAGCGCCAGCGCTCGCTGCCATCGGCGGCGTTGAGCGCGATCAACTGGTTGCGCGCGGTGCACAGGTACAGGCTGTCGCCCACCTTGAGCGGCGTGGTCTCGGCGCCCCAGCGTTTTTCCGGCAGGTCACCGGTGCGGAACATCCAGGCCTGCTGGAGGGTGCCGACATTCTCGGCGGTGATCTGCTGCAGCGGCGAGAAGCGGGTGGCGGCGTTGTTGCGGCCGTAGGCGGCCCAGTCGCCCTCGGCCGGGCGGTCGGCCGGCTGCAGCGGTGCATCGCTGGCCGGGGCCAGCCCGGCACTGGTGATCGGCTCGGGGAAGGCGCCGCTGGCGGCGGTAACCCCGTGCGGCACGAAGGCCAGGGTGAAGGCGGCCACGAACACCAGCGCCAGCACGCCGGCGATGCTGCGCGAGAGCGTGCGCGACACCGGACGGTCCAGGCGCGGCAACAGCAGCGCCAGCACGAAGGCCAGGCCGACCATCAACCCCAGCCGTGGCACCCAGCGCCAATAGTTGCCGCCGGACTCCCACCAGGTCCACAGCACGGTGCCGGCCAGAACCAGGGCGAACCACAGCGCGCCGCTGTAGCGGCCACGCCACAACTGCACACCGGCAATCAGCAGGCCGATACCGGCCAGCACGTAGTACCAGGAGCCGCCCAGGCTGGCCAACCACGCCCCGCCGGCGGTGAGCACCGCGCCCAGCAGCAGGATCACAAGCGCCAGCGCAGCCAGCAGCGCAGAGCGGTTCGGCGTGGAGGTGGACATCGCAGTCTCCCGAGGCATCTGCATCGCCGACGTTGCCGCCGGTCCCGTTGGTGGTTATCCCACCGCCATCGTGAAAGCAACGCGTTCTTTGCCTGCCGATCGCGGCTGGAAGGCCACCCCTGCCCCGCACCTGCCGGGCAGCTACGCAGCCCGATGCCGGGCGCGACGATGTCGGCGCCACAACGGACAACGCCGGCTTGCGCCGGCGTTGTCCGCGGTACCGTGCGGCAGGCTCAGGCCTGAGGCGGCACCTGCACCACGTCGGCATCCAGCGCCGCCGGTGCATCTTCTTCCACACCCTCGTCCAGCGAGGCATCCATGCGTTCGACCGCCTGGAGCTTCTCTTCCTTGGACAGACGGATCAGGGTCACGCCCTGGGTGTTGCGGCCGACGCGCGAGATTTCCGAACCACGGGTACGCACCAGGGTGCCACCGTCGGAAATCAGCAGCACTTCGTCGCGCGGCCCCATCAGCACCGCACGCACCAGCTTGCCGTTGCGCTCGGTGGTCTGGATGCCGATCACGCCCTGCGTGCCACGGCCCTTGCGCGGGTAATCCGGCAGCGGGGTGCGCTTGCCGTAGCCGTTCTCGGTCGCGGTCAGGATGTAGAGCGCGTTGTCGTCGTCGGCCCCGTTCTCGATCGCGGCATCGCCGGTATCGGGCGCGGCCTCTTCGACCTGGCTGTCATCCTCGGCTTCATCGCCGTTGCCGCCGGCGCTTTCGGCCACGATCAGGCTGACCACTTCCTCGCCCTTGGGCATCTTGATGCCGCGCACGCCGGTGGCGGTACGGCCCATCGAGCGGACCTTGTCTTCGCCGAAGCGCACGGTCTTGCCGTTGGAGGCGAACAGCAGGATGTCGCGCTCACCATCGGTCAGGCCGACGCCGACCAGCGCATCGCCTTCATCGAGGTTGATGGCGATCTTGCCGCGCGCCAGACGGAACGCGAACTCGCTGAGCGGGGTCTTCTTGACCGTGCCGTTGCGGGTGGCAAAGAACACGAACTGGCCTTCGGCGTACTCGCGTACCGGCAGCACCGCCTGCACCCGCTCACCGGCTTCCAGCGGAATCCAGTTGATGATCGGGCGGCCACGGGCGTTGGAACCGGCTTCGGGCAGCTGGTGCACTGGCAACCAGAACACCTTGCCGGCGCTGGTGAAGGTCAACAGGGTGTCGTGGGTGTTGACCAGCCACAGCTGTTCGATGAAATCCTCTTCCTTGGTCGACGCCGCGCTGCGGCCACGGCCACCGCGGCGCTGGGCCCGGTAGGCGCTGACCGGCTGGCGCTTGGCGTAGCCGGCGTGCGACAGGGTGACCACCACGTCTTCCGGGGCGATCAGGTCGAGGATGTCCAGGTCTTCTTCGCTGTGGCGGATCTCGGTGCGGCGCTCGTCGCCGAACTCGGTACGCACGTTGATCAGCTCTTCGCGGATCACCTGCAGCAGGCGGTCCGGATCTTCCAGGATGTGGATCAGCCCGGCGATGGTTTCCAGCAGCAGCTTGTACTCTTCGGTCAGGCGGTCCTGTTCCAGCCCGGTCAGGCGGTGCAGGCGCATTTCCAGAATCTGGGTGGCCTGGATCTCGGTCAGCTGGTAGCCGCCGTCGAGCAGGCCAACGCCCTTGGGCAGGTCTTCCGGGCGCGAGGTTTCCGCACCGGCAGCGCCCAGCATCGAACCGACCAGGCCCGGCGCCCACAGGCGGGCGAGCATGCGTTCGCGCGCCTCGGTGGGGTTGGGCGAGGTCTTGATCAGTTCGATCATCTCGTCGATGTTGGCCAGAGCAACGGTCAGGCCTTCCAGCACGTGGGCACGTGCACGCGCCTTGCGCAGCTCGAACACGGTGCGACGGGTGACCACTTCGCGGCGATGGCGCACGAAGGCCTCGAGCATCTGCTTGAGGTTCATCAACTGCGGGCGGCCATCGACCAGCGCCACCATGTTGATGCCGAACACCGACTCCATCTGGGTCTGCTGGTAGAGGTTGTTCAACACAACCTCGGCCGACTCGCCGCGCTTGATTTCGATGTAGATGCGCATGCCGTCCTTGTCGGACTCATCGCGCAGCTCGCTGATGCCTTCGAGCTTCTTTTCCTTGACCAGCTCGGCGATCTTCTCGATCAACCGGGCCTTGTTCACCTGGTAGGGAATCTCGGTGACGATGATCGATTCGCGGCCATTGTCGGCCACCTCGACATCGGCCTTGGCGCGGATGCGCACCCGGCCACGGCCGGTGCGGTAGCCGGCGATGATGCCGGCGGTACCGTTGATGATGCCTGCGGTCGGGAAGTCAGGGCCGGGAATGAACTCCATCAGGCCGTCGACATCGATGTCCGGGTTGTCGATCATCGCGATGCAGGCGTTGATCGATTCGGTCAGGTTGTGCGGCGGGATGTTGGTGGCCATGCCCACCGCGATACCGGCCGAACCGTTGACCAGCAGGTTCGGGAACCGGGTCGGCATGACCGTCGGCTCCAGTTCCTTTTCGTCGTAGTTGGGCTGGAAATCGACGGTTTCCTTGTCCAGGTCGGCCATCAGCTCATGGGTGAGCTTGGACATGCGCGCTTCGGTGTAACGCATCGCCGCGGCCGAATCGCCGTCGACCGAACCGAAGTTACCCTGGCCATCGACCAGCATGTAGCGCAGCGAGAACGGCTGCGCCAGGCGCACCAGCGTGTCGTACACCGACTGATCGCCATGCGGGTGGTACTTACCGATGACGTCACCGACGATACGCGCCGACTTGAAGTAAGGCTTGTTGCTGTGCGCGTTCAACTCACTCATTGCGAACAGCACGCGGCGATGCACCGGCTTGAGGCCATCGCGCGCATCCGGGAGTGCGCGCCCCACGATCACGCTCATCGCGTAATCGAGGTAACTCTTGCGCATCTCGTCTTCCAGGTTGACCTGGATGATTTCCTTGGCGGTTTCTGCCATTCGGGTTCCGTTGTCTGGGTGCGGTCCAGTCCGTCGCGCCAGCCCTTGCGGGGCGGCGGCGCCGGAATCTCGATTAACCGTTGGAGTCTACCACAACGGGCCGATTTCCGCCCGTGTTCAACGGCGTTTTACCTGCAAGAATCAGGAACTTACGGGGGCGTTGCAGGCGTGGTCGGGGTTCGGTCGGGAAAGCCGTACCGGCCAACGGCCGGTACCTACCCGCGAAGGGTTCGGCCGTCCACCCGGATCCCGGTAGGCCACGACCGTTGGTCGTGGCACGAGGCGACCGTTGGTCGTGGTACTAGGCGGCCATTGGTCGTGGCACCGGGCGACCGTCAGCCGTGGTCGCTTACCCGAACGCGGCGCGCATGTTCACCGCCGTCGGATTGAGAATCACCCCGCGCTCGGTGACGATCGCGTCGATCAGGCTGCCCGGGGTGACGTCGAACACCGGGTTCCAGGCGGCGATGCCTTCGGCCACGGTACGCGTGCCCCCTACCCCGTACAGCTCGCCCGGGTCGCGCTGTTCGATCTCGATCTGCTCGCCGTCGGCGGTGTCCATGTCCACGGTCGAGGACGGGGCCACCACCATGAACTTGACCCCGTGGTGGCGGGCAGCGATGGCCAGCTGGTAGGTACCGATCTTGTTGGCGGTATCGCCGTTGGCGCAGATCCGGTCGGCACCGACGATCACCCATTGCACCGCCCCGGTCTTCATCAGGTGCGAGGCAGCCGAATCGGCGATCAGGGTGGCGTCGATACCGTCCTGCTGCAGTTCCCACACGGTCAGGCGCGCGCCCTGCAGCCACGGCCGGGTTTCGCCGGCGAACACCTTGGCGATGCGCTGCTGGGCCTTGCCGGCGCGGATCACGCCCAGCGCGGTGCCGAAGCCAGCGGTGGCCAGCGAACCGGTATTGCAGTGGGTCAGCACGCCGCTGCCGGCCTCGATCAGGCCGGCGCCGAGGGCGCCCATATGGCGGTTGGCGGCCAGGTCCTCGTCGGCGATCGCCTGCGCTTCGGCGGCCAGCACCTGCTGCCAGTCGGCGCCGGCCGGGGCCAGCGCGCGGCGCATCCGGGCCAGCGCCCAGGCCAGGTTGACGGCGGTCGGGCGGGCGGCATTGAGTCGCTGCAGCGCCGGCTCCAGCAGGGCCAGCGCCTGGGCGCCGTCGGCGGCCTGCACCTGCCCGGCGGCCAACACCACGCCCCAGGCCGCGGCGATGCCGATCGCCGGCGCACCGCGCACGGTCAGGGCGTGGATGGCCTCGGCCACCGCGTCGCTGTCGCGGCATTCCACGTGCTCAACCACGAACGGCAGCTTGCGCTGGTCGAGCAGTTGCAGGGTCTGGCCGGTCCACAGGATCGGGCGGATATGGTCGTAGCGGGCGTAGTCGATGTCGGTGGATGCGTTCATCCGGCCATTGTAACGGCGCACCGCGCATCGATCAGCGCCCTGCGCTGAACCCATCGCCCAGTGCCCGTTCCGGCAGCGGCCGACGGTACTCAGTTCACCAGGAATTCGGCCCGGCAACCTTTGTCGACCCAGACCCCGCGCGCGTCCCAGCCCCAGCCGGTGCCCTCTTCGCAGGGGCTGCCGGACAGCTGCTTGCTCAGGCGCGCGCCCTTGCCGATGCTGGCCCCGCAGAATCGGCGCTGGCGCGATTTGGATTCGCACACCACCGTGCGCGGCACATCCAGGAACCCCGAGCCGTCGGCGGCGCCGATCTCGAAGTCGCCCTGGCAGCCACGGGTCACCCAGATTTCGTTGCGGCGCACGCCCCAGCTGTGGCCTTCACGGCACGGAATGGCCGACAGCTGGCGCAGCAGCCGCACCGGCGCGCCCTGCAGCACCACCGGGCAGTTCTGCGGGCGGCCGTTGGATTCGCAGCGCAACACCCGGCGCACCAGGCGCGGCCCGCCGGCGGCACTGCCGCCTGCCGGCGCGCGGCTGCGGAATTCGCCACGACACCCCAGCGTCACCCACACTCCGGAACGATCGGTACCCCACTCGGTGCCGCGGATGCAGCTGTTGTCCGACAGCTGGCGGACCAGGTCCACGCCCCGCTCCACCGGCATATCGCAATGCACCCATTCCATGTCGCGCGATTCGCAGCGCACCACCTGGCCGGCATAGCCGGCCTGGCGCGGCTCGGCCGCCAGCGCCGGCAGCACCGCGCCGCACAGCACCAGCGTCCACAGCGGCAGCGTCCAGCGCGGTACGCCGCGCACGGGCAGGTCGGTTACTTCCCACAGCTTCATCAACACAGTCCCCGCCGCACCTGAACGATCACATGACCACCTTCGGACATCCTGCGTGATCAGAGCATCATCATGCAGGCCGCGCAAGACATCCGTCAGTCAGGTTGCGCCGTTCATGCACGAGCGAAATCCAGCGCCAGTACATCGGCAATCCGGCCGGTGCGGTTGAGCGCCATCAGCAGCCGGTCCACGCCGACCGCAACGCCGGCGCAATCGGGCAATGCCGGCAGCGCGGCAAGCAGGTGTTCATCCAGCGGCGGCAATACCGCGCCACGCGCGCGGCGCAACGCATGATCGCGTTCGAAGCGTGCGCGCTGTTCAGCCGCATCGTTGAGTTCGTGGTAGCCGTTGGCCAGCTCAACCGCGCCCAGGTACAGCTCGAAGCGTTCAGCCAGCGGCGGCGTGCCCGGGCGTACCCGTGCCAACGCGGCCTGGCTGGCCGGCCAGTCGTGGACCACGGTCAGCGTGTCCTGGTTGAAGCCGGGCTGGATGCGGTGGGTCATCAACAGATCCAGCCAGTCATCGCGGTTGAGCCCGTCGGCGTGGATGCGGACATCGGCCAGCGGGGCCTGCAACTGCTCCAGCGTGGCGGTGAACGGGTCCAGGCCGAGCCGCTGCTGGTACAGGCTGCGGTAGTCGATGACCTGCAGCCCGGCCTGGCGCTGCACCAGCCCCAGCGCGGCACGCACCAGCGCGACGGTTTCTTCGATCAGGCGGTGGTGGTCCCAGCCGACCCGGTACCACTCCAGCATGGTGAACTCCGGGTTGTGGCGGCCTCCAGCCTCGCCGTTGCGGAACACCCGGCCCAACTCGTAGCAGTCGCCGACACCGGCGGCGAGCAGCCGCTTGAGCGGATACTCCGGCGAGGTGCGCAGCCAGCGCTGCGCGCTGCCGGCATCGACATGCCCGCTGAAGCAGGTGTGGAAGCTGTCGATGTTCGGTTCGGTGTTGCCGGCGGCCGACAGGATCGGGGTTTCCACTTCGAGCACATCGCGCGCGGCAAAGAACCCGCGGATCAGGGCATTGAGCGCGGCACGCTGGCGCAGGGCGGCAATCATGCGCGGGCGTCGCGCAGGCGCTCGGCCAGCGGCAGGGTCAGCAGGTTGCGGGTGTCATCGACGTAGCCGGTGGCCAGATACAGCCGCCGTGCCAGTTCGTTGTGGTGGTTCACCTCCAGCCGCATGCGCTGCACGCCGCGGGCGTTGGCGCGCTGCTCCAGGATCGCCAGTGCCTGCCTGCCGCGGCCGCGGCCGCGCGCGGCATGGCCGAGATAGAGCTCATCGAGCAGGGCGAAATGGCCGCCCTGCTCCAGGCTGAAACCCATCGCCAGCGCGGCGTAACCGACCACGCTGCCGTCTTCGGACAACCACAGCAGCACCTCGCCGTTGCGTGGGTCTTCCAGCAGCGCGGCCAGGGCCGGGGCCACCCGCGCGGCGTCGAAGTCCAGCTTGTCCTCGGCATAGAACGCGCGCATCAGCCCGAGCAGCAACTCGGTGTCGGCGACGGTGGCCAGGCGGAAATCGAGGGGGGCGGTATGCATGCGGTTTCTCGTGTGTGGCAGGTAGCGGGGCGCGGCGCGCCCCGCAGTGGGTTCAATGCGCGGCCAGGAAAGCGACCAGGCGGTCTTCGTCCCAGACCTCGATGCCGAGCTCTTCGGCCTTGGCCAGCTTGGAGCCGGCTTCGCTGCCGGCCACCACGAAGGCGGTCTTCTTCGACACGCTGCCGGCCACCTTGGCGCCCAGCGCCTCCAACCGCGACTTGGCCTCGTCGCGGCTCATCTGCGCCAGCGTGCCGGTCAGCACCACGGTCTGGCCGTCGAGCGCACCGGCGGGTTGTTCGGCCTGT
This sequence comes from Stenotrophomonas sp. KH_029, assembly GCF_057839765.1. Lineage (NCBI taxonomy): Bacteria > Pseudomonadati > Pseudomonadota > Gammaproteobacteria > Lysobacterales > Lysobacteraceae > Stenotrophomonas > Stenotrophomonas sp. KH_029. The sequence goes on from NZ_CM174498.1 coordinate 2,577,797, forward strand.
TCCGGGGCCAGTTCCAGCAGCCTGCGCCGGTAGTCCTCGGCCTTGAGCAGCAGCGGACCATGGCCGTCGCGGTCCAGCCAATCGGCCAGGCCCAGCGCCACCTCGTTGGGCAGGCCGGCGGCGACCAGTTGCACCGGCTCGGCATCCAGCAGCGATGCCGCATCGGGCAGCATGGCGGTCAGCTTCTCGGCACGCAGGCGGGTGATCCCGGGAATCTCGGCCTCCACCAGCAGCTGGGCGAAATCCAGGCCGTCGCGCAACTTCGGCGAAGGCAGGTGCACATCGCCGATGCGTACCTGGCCCACCTGCAGCAGCGCATCGATCGCCTGCTGGTTGCCCGGCTGCTCGAAGAAGTGACCGAGCGAGCGCGCTACTTCGCCACCGATATCGGGCACGCGCTTGAACAGCGGCCAAGGCAGGTGGCGGATCAGTTCCAGGTCGCCGAACCAGGCGGCCAGCGCCTTGGCGGTGCTTTCGCCCACATGTTCGATGCCCAGCGCGAACAGCAGCCGTTCCAGCGTGGTGGTGCGGCTGGCATCGATCGCGGCGATCAGGTTGTCGGCCCACTTTGTCGCGATCTTCTTCGTGTTCCAGTTGAACCGGGCCGGCATCGCCAGCGCGCGCGCGCGCCAGCCTTCTTCCTTGCCGTCCAGCTGCAGGATGCCGCGCAGGTAGTCGCCGCTGCCTTCCGGCGGCAGGTGCAGGCCGATCTGGGCGGCCAGCGCCTCGGGCGATTCGGCGTCCAGTGCCAGCTTGAGCTGCAGCAGCTGGTCGCGGGTAAGCCGGTACAGGTCGGCCACGCCGCGCACGATGCCGGCATCGACCAGGGTTTCGATGTACTTGCCACCCAGCCCGTCGATGTCCATCGCGCGGCGCGAGGCGAAGTGCGCGATCGCTTCCTTGCGCTGGGCCGGGCAGCTCAGCTCGCCCGAGCAGCGCCAGGCGGCCGCATCCTCTTCGCGCACGATCTCCGAACCGCAGACCGGGCAATGGCTGGGCATGGTCCACGGCGTAGTGCCGGCCGGCCGGCGCTCGGCGATCACGCTGACCACTTCGGGAATCACATCGCCGGCGCGGCGCACGATCACCGTGTCGCCCACGCGCACGTCCAGCCGCGCGATCTGGTCGGCATTGTGCAAGGTGGCGTTGGAGACGATCACCCCGGCCACCGCGACCGGGTTCAGCCGCGCCACCGGCGTGGCCGCGCCGGTACGGCCGATCTGGATCTCGATCGCCTCCACGGTGGTGGTCTGTTCCTGCGCCGGGAACTTGTGCGCGATCGCCCAGCGCGGTGCCCGCGAGACGAAGCCCATTTTTTCTTGCTCGTCAAAACCGTCTACTTTGTAGACAACGCCATCGATATCAAAATCCAACGTGTCGCGAATCCCTCCTACCTTGCTGTAGTAGTCAAGCAACGCATCTGTTCCCTCCACTCTTTCCGCAAGGCGTGAGACCTGGAATCCATACTCCCGCAGAAGCATCAGCCCATCGAAATGTGAAGCTGCGAGCCTTGAATCACGTCCTTCAAAGAAATCAGGCTCAACCTCCACGACACCTAAACCGTAGGCGAAGAAACCAAGCGGCCTGGTCGCCGTAACCCTTGAATCTAGTTGGCGAACTGATCCTGCTGCGCCATTTCGCGGATTTGCTAGAACCTTTCCATCTTCTCGACGAGCACGTTCGTTGTAAGCCTGAAAGCCCTTTCGAGGCATGTAGACCTCGCCACGAACCTCCAAGACGGCCGGGAACTTTTTTCCAGAGAGCTTCTTTGGCACATCGGTAATAGTGCGAACGTTGGCGGTAACGTCTTCGCCGACCGCCCCATTACCTCTAGTAACCGCCTGTACCAGATCACCCAACTCATATCGAAGGCTCATTGCAAGGCCGTCAATCTTGGGTTCCGCTGCGTACATAACTCGACTTTTACCCAGGCGCCGCTCAATTCTACGAGCGAACTCCATCACTTCTTCTTTTGAAAACGCGTTATCCAAGGACAGCATCGGAATTTCGTGCATGACCTTTCGAAATGAACGTTTAACGTCCCCACCCACTCTTCTAGTGGGCGAGTCGACAACGATCAGCTCTGGATGATCCGATTCAATTTGAATCAGCTCCCTGACGAGAGCGTCGTACTCAGCATCAGTAATGATCGAGTAGTCCTGATCGTTGTAGGCATCAGATGCCTTACCAATGATCAGTCGGAGTTCTGCGGCGCGCTCGGGGATGGTGGGCTTCATGGGAAACGGCTTCGTGGTACGGCGTAGGAATTCTATCGTTTTCCTCGGTTCAACCGGGATGAAGCTGCCCCCCCCCCCTGTTGAACTTCCCTCCTCACTCCCGATCCCTTCCCGCCGTTCGTTCCTGTAGTTGGCCGGCACCGGCCTGGCGTTGTCCGGCCTGGGCCTGCCGACCGCCAGGGAGGCAGCCGCCCAGGCCACGCAGGTCACAACACCGGTCCGGTGCTGCTGAATTTCAACGAATGCCCGTACGACCCCGCGCAGGCCGCCGCGCGCGACATCCTCGCCGGGGCAGCGGGCGTTATCTGTTCCCGTTGGCCGGTGAGCTCGCCCGCCAGGAAGAGCTGGATGGCCGGGCTGCGCCTGGGCGTGGCCGCCGCGCACACCGAGCGCCTGCGCGAGCTGGCCAGCTGGGCGACAACCCATTGCCGGTGACCGCCGTAGCCGCCGGCCTGCGCGCGCCCGGCCTGGTGGCGCAGCGCCGAGAACGCGCAGGTGCGCCAGGCAACGGTTGCCTGGCTGGGCAAGCGCGGGTTTGCCTGTGTGTGGTCGGAGGCGAATTGTTTCGTGGTCAATGTGCAGTGCCCAGCGGGTACGGGTCACGGTGGGCACCGCGGCGGAGATGGCGCGGTTCGGTGGGGCGTTTGCGGCGGTGGCGGGCGTGGGGTAACGGCGACGGCGGGAGTGATGCCGGAACGACGGCGCGGCTTCGGCCCGGTTGGCTGCGTCAATGTGCTGATCGGCGCCGTCGGCAGTCGTTTGGGAACCGACCCTACCGGTGGCGGCCTGTGATTGCCGGAGGGTGTGGTGCTGGCTCCGACGAAGAGCCCCCTTGAGTCAAGGGGGCGCGCCGCTGGGAATCGCAGGAGCGATTCCCAACGTTGCCGGGCAACGGCCCGAAGGGTGCCCGCCAAGGACGGCGGGCATAAAGGCGCGGGGATCTGGTGGCATGACGGGGGGCCGGTGGTTTGCAGCGCAAACCGCCGGTCGCATGCGCAACAGCGCATGCGACCCGCTGGTAAGGCGACCGTGAGCCTTACCAGCGGGGTGCTTTGGTCAACGGCGGTGCCTGGTGCTGGCGGTCGTAAGCGCGCAGTTCGTCGCGGATGTGCGCGATGCGCTGGCGGCCCAGCGCGTTGCGGCCGTCGTCGAGTACCACGCCATCGAGCAGTTCGCCCATGCGCTGCACGGTCGGCAGCATCTTTTCCCAGGCGTCCAGCGCGGTCAGCGGTGCCGGCAGGGTCAGGAAAAAGGCGATCGCCGGGGTTTCCATCTCGCGGATGTTGGCCATGTCGAAGCTGCCCGGCTTCATGATGCTGGCCATGGAGAAGATCGGGCCGCGTTCGGGGTGGCCTTCCACCAGCCGGTGGAACACGTTCATGTGGCCGAACACCAGGCCGGTCTTTTCCGCGGCCACCACGATGTCTTCGCCGCGCAGCTGTTCGCCGGCACGGGCGGCCACGAACAGCGAGACGATCTTGTCGAAGTCCTGGTTGGCGCGCTTGCCCAGATCGCTGGCCGGTGCGCCATCTACCTCGGGCAAGCCCAGTTCGGGCTGGGTGACCCCGTCCTGGCCGGATTCGCTGCCGCCATCGGGCGCGCTGCCCGGCTCACCCAGCACCGGCTCACGGCGCGCGCCGTTGGCGTTTTCGGCGCCTTCAACGCGGCGGCCCTGCGATTTTTTCTTGGGACGGCCAAACAGGAAGATCGCGGCGATCAACAGCAGGCCGGCGGCCAGGATGCCGATGCGGAGCAGTGCCATGTCGGACATTCGGGGAGTCTCCGGCTAAATCATTCAGATAAGCATGGCACGTCAGGCGGCGCCCGCCAATCGTGCCGCCTCTTCCAGGTCCACGCTGACCAGACGGCTCACGCCCGGTTCGCGCATGGTCACGCCCGACAACTGGTGCGCGGCCTCCATGGTGGCCTTGTTGTGGCTGACAAACAGGAACTGCACCTTCTCGCTCATTTCCTTGACCATATTGGCCAGTCGGCCGACGTTGGCTTCATCCAGCGGTGCATCGACTTCGTCCAGCAGGCAGAACGGGGCCGGGTTGAGCTGGAAGATCGCAAACACCAGCGCCACCGCGGTCATCGCCTTCTCGCCACCGGACAGCAGCGAGATGCTCGACACGCGCTTGCCCGGCGGCCGGGCCATGATCGCCACGCCAGTATCGAGCAGGTCTTCGCCGGTCAGTTCCAGGTAGGCGTGGCCGCCACCGAACAGGCGCGGGTACAGCTGCTGGACGCCGGCATTGACCCGGTCGAAGGTGTCCTTGAAGCGGCCGCGGGTTTCGCGGTCGATCTTGCGGATCGCCTCTTCCAAGGTATCCAGCGCGGTGGTCAGGTCGATGTTCTGCGCGTCCAGGTACTCCGAACGCTGCGAGGCCTCGCCGTACTCCTGGATGGCGGCCAGGTTGACCGGCTCCAGCCGGCGCATGCGCCCGTCGATCTGGTGCACCGCCTGTTCCCAGTCGCCGATGCGCGCCTCGTCGGGCAGGCTGTTGATCACATCCTGCAGCACGAAACCGGCCTTCTCCACCGCCGCCGACAACTGGTCGGCGCTGAGTACCAGCGCTTGCTGGTCCAGCTTGCGCTGGGAAATGCGTTCGCGCTGGGCCAGCGCCTGTTCGTCGCGCTGGTGGCGGGTCTGTTCGAAGCTGCGCAGCTCGGCGTCGATGCCGTCGAGCAGGGTGCGCGCCTCGCCCAGCACGCGGTCGGCGCGGACCCGCTCGCCCAGGGCGTTCTGGTGTTCGGCTTCCAGGCTCTGCACCGGTGAATCGCCATCGTCCAGCTGCGCATGCAGTTCGCCCAGGCGCCCCTCCAACTGGCTGCGCTGGGTGCTCATGCGTTCCAGCGCCTGGCTCAGCGAGCCGACCTGGGTACGCTGCGATTCCAGGGTCAAGGCCAGCGCATGCGCGCTTTCGCGCACGCTGCGCGCGGCCTCGCGGGCCTGGTCGCGGGCGTCGCTGAGCTGGCGGCGTTCGCTTTCCAGCGCCTGCCGCACCGCTTCCAGGTCGCCCATGCTGTTGACCGCATCGTCCAGCCGCGCGCGTGCCTCGCGCACCTGTTCGCGGCCGGCATCCAGGGTTTCCAGCAACTGCGACAACTCGCCTTCGATGCGGTCGATGCGGGTGCGCGCGGCCTCGACTTTGCCCTGCTGGCTTTGCAGCTGGCCGCCCAGTTCGGACACGCTGCGGTGCGCCAGGTACAGCTGGCGCTGCGCGTCTTCGCGCTGTTGTTCGCCAGCCAGCAGCTGGTCACGGAACTCGGCAAGGCGCGCTTCCAACGCGGCTTCGCGTTCCTGCAGGCCGTCGATCTGCTCGCGCAGGGTGACGATCTCGCGTTCGCGCAGCAGGGCGCCCTGCTTGGCCGCGCCGGAGCGCGATACGCGCACCCAGCCCTGGCCCAGGCGCTCGCCACTGCGGGTGATCACCGAATCGCCCTCGCCCAGCTGCGCCTGCAGGGCGCGCGCCTGTTCCAGGTCCTCGGCGGCATGCAGGCGGGCCAGCAGGCGCCGGATCGCGGTGGGGCCCTGCACCTTGGCCGCCAGCGAAGTCGGGGCGACCTGCAGCGGCTGCTGATCGGCCGACACCAGGGCGATGCGGCCATCGCCCAGCTCGGCCAGTTCGCCGACCAGGTGCTCGGGAGCATCGACCAGCACGCCTTCGATCAGCTGGCCCAGCGCGCTTTCCACGGCATTTTCCCAGCCCGCTTCCACCTCCAGGCGCTCGCCGACGCGTGCCCCCGAATCCAGCCCGCGCGCCTTCAACCAGGCCACGGCGGCGCCCTGTTCCTGGCCCAGCGCGGCCTGCTGCAGGGTCTCCAGCGAAGACAAGCGGCCGCGCGCGGCCTGGGCCTGCTTGCGGATGTCGGCCAGCTCGGTCTGGCCGCTGCGCTGGCGCTCCTGCAGGCCGGCCACGGCCTCCTTGCGCAGCTCGACCTGTTCGTTGAGCCCGTCCAGCGCGGCCTTCTGGGTTTCGTGCTGCAGCTGCAGTTCTTCGAAGGTCTGCGCCAGCGCATCCAGGTCCAGCCCGGTGCGCTCGGCGCTGAGGGCTTCGCGGCGGCGGTCGGCTTCCAGCACCTGGCGGTCCAGGTAGTCCACGCGGGTGCGTTCGACTTCACCGGCGCGCGAGGCTTCGGAGGTGCTGCGGGTATGCGCTTCCCAGCGCGCCTGCCAGTCGGCCAGGCGGCCCTCGGCGTCGCGCAGGGCTTCCTGCTTGATTTCGTTTTCTTCCTGCAGCTGTTCCAGCTGCGGCTCGGCCAGCTCGACCGATTCGCGCAGCACGCCCAGCCGGGCCTGGTCGCCGCCGATGTGCTGGCCCAGTTCGGCCAGCGCCTGCTGGGTTTCGTCGCGGGCCTTGTGCAGACGCTGGGACATTTCGCGCTGGTGCTGGATCTGCTGTTCGAGCCGGGCCAGGGTGCTGCCCACCTGGTAGACCTCGGCCTGGGCGGTGCTCAGCGCATCGGCCGCTTCTTCGCGGCGCACGCGGCTGGTTTCGATCCGGGCTTCGGCATCGCGCTGTTCGGCGATGAACTGCTGCAGGCGGGTTTCTTCCTGCGACAACGCTTCGCGCAGGCCGCTCAGGCGGGTGTCCAGGCCGCGGAACTCAAGGGCTTTCCACTCGGCATCCTTGACCTTGCGCTCTTCCTGCAGGGCCTGGTACTGCTCGGCCTGGCGGGCCTGGCGCTTGAGGTGTTCGAGCTGCTTGCCGATTTCCTCGCGCAGGTCGCCGAGCCGGTCCAGGTTCTCGCGGGTGTGGCGGATGCGGGTTTCGGTTTCCTTGCGGCGTTCCTTGTACTTGGAGATGCCGGCGGCTTCCTCCAGGTATACGCGCAGGTCTTCGGGGCGGGCTTCGATGATCTGGCTGATCATGCCCTGTTCGATGATGGAGTAGCTGCGCGGGCCCAGGCCGGTGCCCAGGAACAGGTCGGTGATGTCGCGGCGGCGGCACTTGGTGCCGTTGAGGTAATAGTTGCTGCTGCCGTCGCGGCTGACCTGGCGCTTGACCGAGATTTCGTTGAACGAGGCGTACTCGCCGGAAATGGTGTGGTCGGTATTGTCGAAGATCAGTTCAACAGTGGCCTGGGACACCGGCTTGCGCGCCGAGGAGCCGGAGAAGATGACGTCGGTGAGCGAATCGCCGCGCAGGCGGCTGGCCGAGCTTTCGCCCATGACCCAGCGCACCGCGTCGATGATGTTGGATTTGCCGCAGCCATTGGGGCCCACCACGCCGGTCATGTTGGTCGGCAGGTGCAGCGTGGTCGGATCGACGAAGGATTTGAAGCCGGAGAGCTTGATCGTGGACAGACGCATGGCGTGGTTGGTTTCCGGGGCAAGGGCCTGAAGCGACCCCCGCCAGGGTGGATGTCGGGGCGAATCCCACCCCCAAGCCATTGATGTTGCTGGAATTCAATGGCCTCGAGGGCGACGCGATAGGCTGAGTATAACGGGGCGGGTGTTCCACGGGCGGTGGGTCGCCCAAAGGCGAAGCCACAGCCACAACAAGGCTTTGTCCCGTACTTCATCAGTGAAGGCCGGTGCGGTAGGGTTCGCGGGACACGCCGTAAACCCATCCTTGGGGGCTCGTGAGCGCCATCCATGGCGCCCAACGGTCCCGCGAACCCTACCGCACCGGCCTATGACAGTTGGTCGGCGCGCATGGAAAATGCCAAACCAAGGCCCGCGCGCCGTCCGCCGAGCATGGGTAGAGCATCGCCATGCATGCTTCCCGCATTCGGCTCAGGCTGACGCCTCTAGCTCACTCGGCACGGCAGGATATATTTCATATCTTATTGATTTATTTGACATTAAACCGGCGCTTCAGCTCTATCCTCCGCCTACACCGACCCATTGGAAGAGGGTGCCGGGTAGCCTTGGCCGGGACCGTTGGGCGCCATGGATGGCGTCCACGAGCCCCCAAGGGTGAGAGCGCATTGCTTGCGAGGCACTGCCTCGCATGCGGTCGAACGCACAGCCGCCAGCGGCTGGGCCGGACCGCGGAGCGGGGTTTACGGCGTGTCCCGGCCAAGGCTACCCGGCACCCTCCCCTCGGAAGCATCAAAGCGCCGGCAGTTGCCGTTGATCTGGCTTCTGGCTTTAAGCTTCCAACAAACAAAACCGAACCGGCACAAACAAAAACGGGCGCCCTTGCGGGCACCCGTTTCAGTGACTCCCGCCTTTCGGCAGGGATCAGGCCTTTTCGGCTTCCACAACCACCTTGACGGTGGTTTCCACGTCGGCGTGCAGGTGAACAGTCACCTCGTACTCGCCCACGTTGCGGAAGGCGCCTTCGCCCAGGATGACTTCGCTCTTTTCCAGCGGCAGGCCGATCTTGGTGAAGGCTTCGGCGATATCGCGCGGGCCGACCGAACCGTACAGCTTGCCTTCGGTCGAGGCATTGGCGGCGATCAGCACGCTCTTGCCTTCCAGCTTGGCCTTGCGGGCTTCGGCGTCAGCGTGGATCGACTGGGCCTTGGCTTCGTATTCGGCGCGCTTGGCTTCGAACTCGGCCACGTTGGTGGCGGTGGCCGGAACGGCCTTGCCGGTCGGGACCAGGAAGTTGCGGCCGTAGCCCGGCTTCACGTCGACCAGGTCGCCCAGGCCGCCGAGGTTGGTGACCTTCTGAAGAAGAATCAGCTTCATGATGTAGCTCCAAATGTATTCGTTAGCGAGGCCCAGGCCCCGCAGCGGATGGCTGTCCGAATATCCGAACGGCAGACCTGGAAACCGCCCGACGCTTCACGGCGCGGGCGGCCAGGTCCACGAAAGCGGCGACCGAAGCCGCCGGCCTTCATCAGACGTCGTGGTTGTCGGTGTACGGGATCAGGGCCAGGAAACGGGCGCGCTTGACGGCCGTTGCCAGCTGGCGCTGGTACTTCGACTTGGTACCGGTCACGCGGCTCGGCACGATCTTGCCGTTCTCGGTGAGGTACTGGCGCAGGGTGTTGAGATCCTTGTAATCGATCTCCTTGACACCTTCGGCCGTGAACTTGCAGAACTTGCGGCGACGGAAGAACTTGGACATGTCAGTGCTCCTTAAGCGGCCGAAGCGGCGTCTTCGCCGGCATCGGTGTCAGCGGCGGGGGTGGTTTCACCTTCTTCGTCATCACGACGACGACGCTCGCCACGCTCGGGCTTGTCACCCTTCTCGTCCTTGCTCTTCATGATCAGCGACTGCTCGGTGTCGGCTTCGTCACGCTTGATGACGAGGTTGCGCAGCACCGCGTCGTTGAAGCGGAAGCTTTCCACCAGCTCGCTCAGCACGGCCTGGTCGCACTCGATGTTGAGCATGACGTAATGGGCCTTCACCAGGTTCTGGATCGGGTAGGCCAGCTGACGACGGCCCCAGTCTTCCAGACGGTGGATGGTGCCGCTGCCGTTCTCGACCAGCGACTTGTAGCGCTCGATCATGGCCGGAACCTGTTCGCTCTGGTCCGGATGGACCAGGAACACGACTTCGTAATGACGACTCATGTGTTTTTACCTTTCGGATGTGGCCCCTTGGGGGCCGGACAGCCCCCCGCAGGTGAACGCGGTGGGGCAAGGGTCCTGCCCGGAATCAGGCAGGAAGCCGCAAAGTATGGCAGCAGCAGCGCCCGCAGGCAAGCAACAACGGGGCTGGACGCCCCGCGCCGGCCCCGATCAGGCCTTGTCGGCCTCGGTGGTGAAGCTCTCCCCGCAGCCGCATTCGGCGGTGGCGTTGGGGTTCCTGAACATGAACGTCTCGCTCAGGCCCTGCTTGCCGAAGTCGATTTCGGTGCCGTCGACCAGGCCCAGGCTGTCGGCATCCACGTAGATGCGCACCCCGTCCTGCTCGAACACGGTATCGCCCTCGCGCTGGTCGCGGGCCAGGTCGGTGACGTGGCCCCAGCCCGAACAGCCGGTGCGGGTCACGCCGAAACGCAGGCCCAGCGCGCCGGGGGTCTGCTCGACGAACGTGCGCACACGGGCAAAGGCAACAGGGGTAAGGCTTACGGCCATGACAGGTGACTCCAGCGGATCGTGATCATTATAGAGGGTGGCGCGCCCCGGGGAGCACCGGGCGCAGCCCGCGGTTCATGCGGGCAACAGCCCCGGACCATCGCGAGAAATGCCTCGCAAGCCGAACACCGCACCCGTTAAACTCCGTGTTCAGAGATCGAGTCGATCAACAGAGGATTCAAGTCATGACGGTGGTCAGCGTTGAACATGCGCTTGCCGGGAAGATCCCGGAAGGCGGCGAGGCAACCGTACGCGGTTGGGTACGTACGGTACGCGGCTCTGCGGCGCTGGCCTTCGTCAATGTCACCGATGGCTCCTGCTTCGCCCCCATTCAGGTGGTGGCCAACGACACCCTGGTCAACTTCGACGACATCAAGAGCCTGACGCCGGGCTGCTCGGTGATCGCCCGCGGCACCCTGGTCAAGTCCCAGGGCAAGGGCCAGTCCTTCGAGATCCAGGCCAGCCACATCGAGATCGTCGGCCTGGTCGAAGATCCGCTGACCTACCCGATCCAGCCCAAGCCGATGAGCGCCGAGTTCCTGCGGGAAGTGGCCCACCTGCGCCCGCGCACCAATCTGTTCGGTGCGGTCACCCGTATCCGCAACTGCCTGTCCCAGGCCGTGCACCGGTTCTTCCATGAGAACGGGTTCAACTGGATCAGCACCCCGATCATCACCACCTCCGATGCCGAAGGCGCCGGCCAGATGTTCCGGGTCTCGACCCTGGACATGGCCAACCTGCCGCGCAACGAAAAGGGCGAGGTCGATTTCAGCCGCGATTTCTTCGGCAAGGAAACCTTCCTGACCGTGTCCGGCCAGCTCAACGTCGAGGCTTACTGCCTGGCCCTGAGCAAGGTCTATACGTTCGGCCCGACCTTCCGCGCCGAAAACTCCAACACCACCCGCCACCTGGCCGAGTTCTGGATGATCGAGCCGGAAATCGCCTTCGCCGACCTGGCCGAAGATGCGCGCCTGGCCGAGCAGTTCCTCAAGTACCTGTTCCGCGCGGTGCTCGACGAGCGTGGCGACGACCTGGCGTTCCTGGCCGAGCGCGTGGACAAGAATACGATCACCAAGCTGGAAGGCTTCATCAACGCCCCGTTCGAGCAGATCGACTACACCGAGGCGGTGAAGCTGCTGCAGAAGGCCGACAGGAAGTTCGACTTCCCGGTCGAATGGGGCCTGGACCTGCAGACCGAGCACGAACGCTGGTTGACCGAAGAACACATCGGCCGCCCGGTGGTGGTGACCAACTACCCCGAGCACATCAAGGCGTTCTACATGCGCCTGAACGACGACGGCAAGACCGTGGCGGCGATGGACGTACTGGCCCCGGGCATCGGCGAGATCATCGGCGGCAGCCAGCGCGAAGAGCGCCTGGACGTGCTGGACGCGCGCATGGCGCAGTTCGGCCTGGACCGCGAGCACTACAGCTGGTACCGCGATTTCCGACGTTATGGCTCGGTCCCGCATGCCGGTTTCGGCCTGGGCTTCGAGCGCCTGGTGGTGTACGTGTGCGGGCTGGGCAACATCCGCGACGCGATCCCCTACCCGCGCGCGCCGGGCAGCGCCGAGTTCTGATCCACGCGCTCTGATCCACGCGTTCTGGCCCGCCCAAGGAGGCACTGACCCATGACCCTGTTCCTCGCGCTGTGTTTCGTCGGCGTGGCGATCGCCGGGTTCAGTGCCTTCGTGATTTTCTGGCCACTGACCCTGGTGCATATCCGCGACCGCCACCCGGCCCTGGCCGATCGCTTCGGCGCCGGTGCGTTCCTGCGCCCGGACGCGCTGGGCTGGCTGCTTGGCCGGCACTACCGCCAGACCCCCGACCGGGCGCTGTCCGGGCTGGCCACGCCAGCCTGGGTCGCGCTGCTGACCCTGTTGGCCGGACTGGGCATGGCTGCCCTGCTCTGGCTGCTTTCGATGGTGATGACATGAACGACACCCTTTCCAACCGCGACGAATGGTTCCTGGCCAGCCTGGGCAACACGCTGATCTGGGCACGGCTGCGGGTCCGCCCGGGCGGCACCGCCGAAGTGCTGGACAGCGATGGCAACACGCTCAGCTACGACAGCGAAGACACCGCGCGTTCGCAGCTGTTCGACGCCGAGTTCGTCGCCTACGACGGCCTGGACGAAGAGGACGCGCTGATCCGCGGCTTCTCGCTGCATGAAGTGCAGCCGCCGCAGGCCGACAGCGACGACGCGCTGCACGGCCGCATGATCCAGAGCCTGGGCGCGAGGGCGTAACCGGCCATGTTCCTCCCTTCCGCTTTCGCTGAGACCGACCTGACCTGGCTGGACCGGCTGCTGGAACGCGATGCATTCGTCACCCTGGTCACCACCGGGGCCGACGGTCTGCCGCAGGCCACGCGCCTGCCGGTGCTGTACAAGCGCGATGCCGATGGCATCCTGATCGAAGGCCACTGGGCCAAGCCCAATCCGCAGGCGGGTCACGCCGGCCCGGCCTTGATGCTGGTGCATGGGCCGCACGCGTACGTGTCGCCGGGCTGGTATCCGGACAAGGAAGCGCAGGCGCGGGTGCCCACCTGGAACTACGCCGCGGCGGAACTGCGTGGCGTGCTGGAACCAACCACGGATCCGGAAACGCTGATCGGCATGCTGGACGGCCTGAGCGCACACTACGAGGCGCAGGTCGGTGGCGATTGGGATCTGCTGCCGATCGATCCCCGGCAGCAGCGCATGCTGGGCGGCATCGTCGGTTTCCGCTTCCGCCCGGCGCAGGTGCAGATCAAGCTCAAGCTCAGCCAGAACCATCCCGAGGCCAACCAGCACAGCGTGATCGACGCGCTGTCCGCGCTGGAGGCTCCTGCTTCACGCGAGCTGGCGCAGTGGATGCGCTGGCGCCGCGAGGGCGGCACGGCCACCGACTGACCCTCCCTGTTTCCCGCGACGACGCGGCCCCGCCGGCCGCGCCTTGCCCCCACCTCACGTCAGGGACACCGCACGATGAAAGACATCCACAAGCTGCTGCAGAACAACCGCGACTGGGCCGACCGGATCGAGAAGGAAGACCCGGACTTCTTCCAGCAGCTGGCCAGGCAGCAGCACCCGGAATACCTGTGGATCGGCTGCTCCGATTCGCGGGTGCCGGCCAACCAGATCATCGGCATGGCCCCGGGCGAGGTGTTCGTGCACCGCAACGTGGCCAACGTGGTGGTGCACACCGACCTGAACTGCCTGAGCGTGATCCAGTACGCGGTGGACCAGCTCAAGGTCAAGCACATCCTGATCGTGGGCCATTACGGCTGCGGCGGGGTGCACGCCAGCCTGCACAACACGCGGGTGGGCCTGGCCGACAACTGGCTGCGGCATGTCGGCGATGTGGCGCAGAAGCATGCGGCGATCATGGATGCGATCGAGGAACCGGACCTCAAGCATGCACGGCTGTGCGAGTTGAACGTGATCGAGCAGGTGGTCAACGCCTGCCGTTCGACGATCGTGCAGGATGCCTGGGCGCGCGGGCAGAAGCTGATGGTGCATGGCTGGGTGTACAGCCTGAAGGACGGCCGGGTGCGCGAGATGGGCATCGACGTGGGCCGCCCGGAAGACCTGATGCCGGCCTACGAGCAGGCGCTGGCGCATGTTCCGCGCCGCGGCCGGCGCGACTGACCCTTTCCCTCACGGAACCGCCCCCATGCTCGCCCCCCCCATCAATCTGCTGGCCTGGATCGAGGAACACCGGCACCTGCTCAAGCCGCCGGTGGGCAACAAGATGATCGACAACGGCGACTTCATCGTGATGGTGGTGGGCGGGCCGAACAGCCGCACCGATTACCACTACGACGAGGGCCCGGAGTGGTTCTACCAGCTCGAAGGCGAGATGGTGCTGAAGGTGCAGGAAGACGGCGCGGTGCGCGACATCCCGATCCGCGCCGGCGAGATTTTCCTGCTGCCGGGCAAGGTGCCGCATTCGCCGCGGCGCCCAGCCGGTGGCGTGGGGCTGGTGGTGGAACGCAAGCGGCTGGCGCACGAGCGCGACGGGCTGCTGTGGTTCTGTGAGCGGTGCAACCACAAGCTGCACGAAGAGTACTTCACGCTGGAGAACATCGAGACCGATCTGCCGAAGGTGTTTGCGCGGTATCAGTCTTCGCTGGCACTGCGGACGTGCGCGAATTGTGGGCATGTGGATCCGTTGCCGGGTGCTGTTGCGGCTGAAGGCTGAAGGCTGAAGGCTGAAGGCTGAAGGCTGAGAAGCCGAGAAGCCGAGAAGCCGAGAAGCCACAGAGCTTGGAGCTGCACGGTCCAGTGTCCATAGGCTGGGTTGGCACGGGTGGGTTTGCGGGACACGCCGTAAACCCATCCTTGGGGGCTTGGCGAAAACATCCATGTTTTCGACAGTCCCGCAAACCCACCCGCGCCAACCCTTCCATAGCTGGCTGGTGCTCACGGGAAAATCGCTTGACGCCCAGCGTTTCATGCACGAACAAGACGCGCTGGTAGGGTCGATCCTCGATCGACTGCCGATACCCTCTCCCCGCCCGGTGGCAGCATGACCTCCGAACGGAATGCAGCCGACCTGCGGTCGGCTCCACCAAGAGCACACGGTTTCCTGTTTTTAGGTGGGGAGGTGCCGAGCATGGCGCAGCCCTGCCCGCTTCTTCCCAGGCCACCAGTCAATCGTCGGAGGGTTGGCATGGGTGGGGTTACGGGACCGTTGGGCGCCATGGATGGCGCTCACGAGCCTACAGGGATGTATTTACGGCGTGTCCCGTAACCCCACCCATGCCGACCCTCCCACAAGCGGGGCTGACACTCGCTGCTGTTGCCGTTGAACCTGCCAGCGCCCCCAAGATTCAGCCCACACCCCCACCACCCGGTAAACTGTCGGCCACTGTCACCGCTGGCCGTACCATGTCCGAGATCCTCAGCCGCACCCATGCCGTTGCCCTGGACGCCGCCGATCCGCTGCGCGCCATCCGCAACGACTTCGTGTTCCCCCAGCACAACCACCGCGACCAGACCTACTTCGTCGGCAATTCGCTGGGCCTGCAGCCGCGCGGCGCCAAAGCCGCCGTGCAGGAAGTGATGGACAAGTGGGCCAGCCTGGCCGTCGAAGGCCACTTCACCGGCGATACCCAATGGCTGCGCTACCACCGCCTGGTCAGCGAACAGCTCGGCCGCGTGGTCGGTGCCCTGCCGTCTGAAGTGGTTGCCATGAACACCCTCAGCGTCAACCTGCACCTGATGATGGTCAGCTTCTACCGGCCCACCGCGCAGCGTCCGGCGATCCTGATGGAAGCCGGCGCCTTCCCCACCGACCGCCACGCGGTCGAATCGCAGATCCGCTTCCACGGCTTCGACCCGGCCACCGACCTCATCGAAGTCCAGCCCGACGAACCCAACGGCACGATCTCGCTGCAGGCCATCGAACGCGCCATCGCCGAGCACGGCCCGCGCCTGGCGCTGGTGCTGTGGCCCGGCGTGCAGTACCGCAGCGGCCAGGTGTTCGACCTCGATGCCATCACCCGCATGGCGCGCCTGCAGGGCGCCCGGGTCGGCTTCGACCTGGCCCACTCGGTCGGCAACGTGCCGCTGCAGCTGCACGACATCGCCCCGGACTTCGCGGTCTGGTGCCATTACAAGTACCTCAACGCCGGCCCCGGCGCGGTTGCCGGCTGCTTCGTGCACGAACGCCACCACCGCGACACCAGCCTGCCCCGCTTCGCCGGCTGGTGGGGGCACGAAGAAGCCACCCGCTTCAAGATGGCCCCGCAGTTCGTCCCGGCCGTCGGAGCCGAGGGCTGGCAGCTCAGCAACCCGCCCGTGCTCGGCCTGGCGCCGCTGCGCGCGGCCCTGGACGTGGTCGACAAGGCCGGTGGCATCGCCGCCATGCGCGACAAATCGCTGCGCCTGACCGGCCTGCTCGATGCCCTGGTGCGCGCCCGCCTGCCCGGCGTACTCGACGTGCTCACCCCCACCGAACCGGACCGCCGCGGTTGCCAGCTTTCGCTGCGCGTGGCCGGCGGCCGCGAACGCGGCCGCAGCCTGTTCGAATACCTGCAGACCGTCGGCGTGCTCGGCGACTGGCGCGAGCCGGATGTCATCCGCATCTCGCCCACCCCGCTGTACAACCGCTACCAGGACCTGCACCACTTCATCGACGAAGTGGAAGCCTGGGCAGGCCTGTAAGCCCGCCTGCCCTCCCCGCCCCCACGGACACCGCCTTGATCGCTACCCCCTCCCGCTCGCTGAGCATCATCGGCGCCGGCCTGGCCGGCTCCCTGCTGGCCATCCTGCTGTCCCGCCAGGGCTGGCGGATCACCCTGTACGAACGCCGCGGCGACCCGCGCGTGAGCGACTACGAGTCCGGCCGCTCGATCAATCTGGCGCTGGCCGAACGCGGCCGCAATGCGCTGCGCCAGGCCGGCGTCGAAGACGCGGTGATGGCCAAGGCGGTGATGATGCGCGGGCGCATGGTCCACCCGCGCCAGGGCCAGCCGCAGCTGCAACGCTATGGCCGCGACGACAGCGAGGTGATCTGGTCGATCCACCGCAGGGACCTCAATACCACCTTGCTGCAGCTGGCCGAAGACGCCGGCGCCACCGTGCATTTCCACCGCCGCCTGCATACGGTCGACTTCGACGCCGGCTACGCGCGCTTCATCGACGACCGCGACGACCAGCCGCACGACATCCGCTTCGACATCCGCTTCGACACCCTGATCGGGGCCGACGGTGCCGGCTCGGCCCTGCGCGCGGCGATGAACCGCAAACAGCCGCTGGACGAACGCACCGAATTCCTTGACCACTCCTACAAGGAGCTGGAGATCCCGCCGACCGCCGACGGCGGCTTCCGCATCGAGGCCAATGCGCTGCACATCTGGCCGCGCGGGCACTACATGTGCATCGCCCTGCCCAACCACGAAGGCACCTTCACCGTCACCCTGTTCCTGCCCAACGAAGGCGACCCGAGTTTTGCCACCACCAACAGCGGCGCCGAAGCCGAAGCCCTGTTCGCGCGCGATTTCCCCGACGCGCTGGCGCTGATCCCCAACCTGCGCCGCGACTGGGAAGAACATCCGCCCGGGCTGCTCGGCACCCTGCACCTGGCCCACTGGCACCTGCAGGGCCGCGCGGTGCTGCTCGGCGACGCCGCCCACGCGATGGTGCCCTTCCACGGCCAGGGCATGAACTGCGCCTTTGAGGACTGCATCGCGCTGGCCGGCCACCTGCTGGAACAGGATTCGCTGGCCGAGGCCTTCGCCGCCTTCGAGGCCGACCGCAAGCCCAACGCCCAGGCCATCCAGCAGATGGCGTTGGAAAACTACCTGGAAATGCGCGACCGCGTCGCCGACCCGCAGTTCCTGCTCCAGCGCGAACTGGAACAGGAACTGCAGGCGCGCTGGCCGACCCGCTTCGTGCCGCATTACACGATGGTCACCTTCCTGCACACCCCGTACGCGGTGGCGCTGGAACGCACCGAACTGCAGCGGCGCATCCTCCAGGACGCCATCGCCGGGCACGACAGCCTGGACCGCATCGACTGGACCGCGCTGGAGCGCATCGTGCACGCGCAGCTCCCCGTGCTGGAGGGCGCGCACTGATGACTGACAGCTTCCTGTTCTACGACCTGGAAACCTTCGGCCAGGACCCGCGCCGTACCCGCATCGCGCAGTTCGCCGGCATCCGCACCGATGCCGACCTGAACATCATCGACGAGCCGGTCAGCTTCTACGTCAAGCCCGCCGACGACATCCTGCCCTCGCCGATCGCCACCCTGATCACCGGGATCACCCCGCAGCACGCGCTGCAGGCAGGCATCAGCGAAGCCGAGGCGTTCTCGCGCATCAACGACCTGATGGCGCGGCCGGGCACCTGCACGCTGGGCTACAACACGCTGCGCTTCGACGACGAGTTCGTCCGCCACGGCCTGTTCCGCAATTTCTACGATCCCTACGAGCGCGAGTGGCGCAACGGCAACTCGCGCTGGGACCTGCTGGACATGATGCGCCTGCTGCATGCACTGCGCCCGGACGGCGTGGTCTGGCCACAGCGCGAAGACGGCGCCACCTCGTTCAAGCTCGAACACCTGGCCAGCGCCAACCAGGTGCGCCAGGGCGACGCCCACGAAGCGCTGTCGGACGTGCATGCCACCATCGGCCTGGCCCGGTTGTTCAAGCAGGCCCAGCCGCGGTTGTGGGAGTACGCGCTGAAGCTGCGCGACAAGCGCTTTGTCGGCGGCCTGCTGGATGTCGATGCGATGCAGCCGGTGCTGCACATTTCCATGCGCTACCCGGCCCAGCGGCTGTGCGCCGCCCCGGTGCTGCCGCTGGCGCGCCACCCGTTCATCAACAACCGCGTCATCGTGCTCGACCTGGACGGCGACATCGCGCCGCTGCTGGAGCTGCCGCCGGAAACCATCGCCGCACGCCTGTATACCCGCGCGGCGGACATGGCCGAAGGCGAGCAGCGCGTGCCGCTCAAGGAAGTGCACCTCAACAAGGTGCCGGCGCTGGTGGCATGGAACCACCTGCGCCCGGCCGACCATGCGCGCCTGGGCCTGGACGTGGCCGCGATCGAGGCCAAGGCCGCGCAGCTGCGCGCGCTGGGCCCGGCGCTGGCCGAGAAGGTCCGCCAGGTGTTCGGCGGCGAGCGCGCACTGGGCCCCAGCGATGTCGACGCCTCGCTGTATGACGGCTTCCTTGCCGATGGCGACAAGGCCTTGATGGCCCGCATCCGCACCAGCCCGCCGGCCGAGCTGGCCAGCTTCGCCGAGCGCCTGCGCGATCCGCGCATGCCCGAGCTGCTGTTCCGCTACCGCGCGCGCAACCATCCCGACAGCCTGGATGCGACCGAGCGCACGCGCTGGAACCACTACCGCCGCCAGCGCCTGCTGGGCGACGCCGCGCTGGGCGAGCAGACCCTGCCGCAGTACCGCGCGCAGCTGGAGGCGCTGGCCACCGAGCACGCCACCGACCCGGGCAAGCTGGCGTTGTTGCAGCAGCTGCGCGACTGGGGCACCCACCTGGAGCAGAGCCTGTGAGTACCTATTTCACCCCTGCCAGCTTCACCTTCCTGCGCGGGCTGGCCCGCCACAACGACAAGACCTGGTTCAACGAGCACAAGCCCAAGTACGAAGCGCACGTACGCGAACCGTTCCTGCGCCTGATCACCGACCTGCAGCCGGACCTGGCCGCGGTCAGCCCGCACTTCCGCGCCGACCCACGCAGCGTCGGCGGCTCGCTGTTCCGCATCTACCGTGATGCGCGCTTCTCCAATGACAAGTCGCCGTACAAGACCTGGCAGGGCGCGCGGTTGTTCCATGAGCGCCGCAAGCAGGTGCCGGCGCCGTCGTTCTACATCCACCTGCAGCCCGGCGGCAGCTTCGTCGGCGCCGGCCTGTGGCACCCCGAGCCGGCCACCCAGCGCAAGCTGCGGCACTTCATCGTCGACAACCCGGGCAGCTGGAAGGCCGCTGCGCACTCGCCGGTGCTGCGCAGGAAATTCGACTTCGAACAAAGCGAAAAGCTGGTGCGGGCGCCGCGCGGCTTCGAGCCGGACTTCGAGTTCATCGACGATCTCAAGCACCGCAACTGGGTGTTCTGGCGCGCGTTGGACGATGCGGTGATGACCGGCCCGCGGCTGCGCCAGACCCTGGCCGCCGACCTGGCCATCCTCGGCCCGTTCGTGGACTACCTGTGCGCGGCACTGGACCTGGAATTCTGACCATCAACCCGCGCCTGGGCCGGCGGCCTTCACGCCGATTGACGCGCGCTGCGGCAAGCTCATCGAGGACTCCTGCCGATGCGTGATACATGAAGAAACTGCCTTGGGTGCTGCTGGCCGTGCTGCTGTTGCTGGGCGGGATCGGCGTCAGCGGCCCCTACCTGACCCTGCGCGGCCTGGCCCAGGCGATCGAAACCGGCGACACCGCCAAGCTCGACCGCTATGTCGATTTCCCGATGCTGCGCGCCAACCTGCGCGCCCAGCTCAACGACTACATGGTGCGCCGTGCCGGGCCGGAGCTGCAATCGAACCTGCTCGGCGCGCTGCTGCTGGGTGCCAGCGAGAAGCTCACCGGCACCGCGGTGGACGCGATGGTCACCCCGACCGGGATCGACGCATTGCTGGAAGGTCATACCCTGTGGAAGCGCGCCAGCAACGACCTGGAAAGCAGCGACGCCTACGCCGCGCCGCGCAAGCCGCGGCCACTGCAGGGCGCCGAGCATCGTTTCCAGTCGCTGTCGCGCTTCACCGCCACCGCCCGCACCCCACAGGGCGCGCCGCTGGTATTCGTGCTGCAGCGCTCGGGCCTGCGCTGGAAACTGGTGGATATCCAACTGCCGCTCAGCGACGCACCACCCCCAACGCGGTAGGTAGCCACCGTTGGTGGATACGATGCGGTGCCGATCACCGGTACGCGCCACCACCAACGGTGGCGGCCTACCGCCGGCGCCCGCACCGGCCGTCCCGGCGGTGGATCACCCGTCGTTGGCCACGCCATGCGGCACGTGCCCGGCGGCCACGCTCTGGTGCTGGCGGGCGCTGTCGATGTTGTGCTGGGAATCGTCGAAGAAGATGTCCGCGCCGAACGCCTCCAGGAACGGCCCCTTGTGGCGGCCGCCGAGGAACAGCGCCTCGTCCAGGCGCACGCCCCACTCGCGCAGGGTGCGGATCACCCGCTCATGCGCCGGCGCCGAACGCGCAGTGACCAGCGCGGTGCGGATCGGCGCATCTTCGCCGGACGGGAACACCGCCTGCAGGGTATGCAGGGCCGAGAGGAAATTGCGGAACGGGCCGCCACTGAGCGGCTCGCGCGCGTTCTCGCGCTCGTGCCGGCCGAAGGCCTCCACGCCCTGCTCGCGCGAAATGCGTTCGCTTTCATCGCCGAAAATCACCGCATCGCCGTCGAAGGCGATGCGCAGCTGGCCCAGCGGCCGGCCCAGGTCGACCTGCTCGGCCGCGGCGATGGTCTCGCCCGGCGGCTTGGGCAGGATGGTGGCCGCGGCAATGCCATGGGCCAGCGCGCGACGCACCGATTCGGGATTGGCCGACAGGAACAGGTCGGTGCCGAACGGCTTGACGTACGGCCAGGTGGGCTCGCCGGCGGTGAAGGTGGCGCGGATGATGCCCAGCCCGTAGTGCTGGATCGAATTGAAGATGCGCAGGCCGGTATCGGCCGAGTTGCGCGACAGCAGGATCACTTCCACCCGCGGCGACTCCGGCGACTGGCCCTGGTTGAGCGCCAGCAGCTTGCGCACCACCGGGAAGGCCACGCCGGGACGCAGCACGTCGTCCTCGTGCTGGCGCTGGTACTCGGCGTAGGCATCCACGCCTTCGGCCTCGAACAGCGCATGGCCCTCTTCCAGGTCGAACAGGGCGCGCGAGGTCACAGCTACGGTCAGCAAACGGGGGGTGTTGTCGCCCATGGCAGTCACAGATCCAATGCGGCCAACGTGGCCGGCGAGCTATTGTCGGTCAAAACATGAACTGTTCGCTGAGGATCCGGTCTTCCAGGTTGTGTTCCGGATCGAACAGCAGGGTCACCCGGCGCTCGCGCGACTCGCGGATGGTCACTTCGATCACGTCGCGGGTCTCGTGCGAGTCGGCGGTGACGCTGACCGGGCGCTTGTACGGGTCCAGCACCCGGAACCGCACTTCGGTGTCGGCCTTGAGGATGGCCCCGCGCCAGCGCCGCGGGCGGTAGGGCGCCAGCGGGGTCAGCGCGATGGTATGCGAGCCCAGCGGCAGGATCGGGCCATGCGCGGAATAGTTGTAGGCGGTGCTGCCGGCCGGGGTGGCCACCAGCACGCCGTCGCCGATCAGCTCGGCCACCCGTTCCTGGCCGTTGAGGTCCACGCCGATATGCGCGGCCTGGCGGGTCTGGCGCAGCAGTGAGACGTCGTTATAGGCCAGCGAGCCGGTGGTGGTACCCGATTCGGTCAGCGCCAGCATCTCCAGCGGGCGCAGGTTGGCCGGCTCGGCCGCCGCCAGCCGCGCCGGCAGGTCGTGGTCATCTTCACGGTACTGGTTCATCAGGAACCCCACCGTGCCCAGCTTCATGCCGAACACCGGCAGGCCCAGCGCCCCGTGGCGATGCAGGGTCTGCAGCATGAACCCATCGCCCCCCAGCGGGCACAGCACATCGGCCTGTTCCGGCGGATGGTCGCCGTAGCGGGCCACCATCTGCGCCAACGCCTGCTGCGCTGCCTCGGTGTTGCTGGCCAGGAAGGCGACGCGGGGGGAATCGCTCATGGGGTTTCTGCGAATGGCATGTGCAGGAAGCATACCCGGTCGCGGCACGGAAGGGCTTTGGAAGCTTGGCGCATGGTCTTCGATCAGATCTGCCGCGAGCGTTGAGGGCCCCGTCGCGGCCGGCAGGCCCCTATGCAAATGTCCCCCGGCGTCGGCCTGCGGCCGCCCCCTCCTCCTTTACTTTGCCAGGGACCTACCGGCCGCGACGGGGCTCGGCTTGCGGTCCGCAGGGAAAAGCGGATGTCACGGTGCCAACGCCGGTGGGGCGAGTGCGGGGCCGCCATGCCCTTGTGGCGAAGTAAAGGAGGAGGGGGCGGCCGAAGGCCGACGCCGGGGGACATTCGCAGGCAAGGGTATGGCGGCCCCGCACTCGACCCATCGGCAGCCGCGTCTGCTTCAACGCGCGCCGCAGATCCGATCGAAGACCGCGACCAAGCTTCTAAAGAAAAGGCCCCGCCGGTGGCGGGGCCTTGTCATGTAGCCATTGCCGGGCAGAGCCCGGCACCACCGCGCCAGTTACGCGCCGTGCGCGGCCAGCTGGCCGAGGCGCTGCACCGCCACCGACACCGTCGGGTAGTCGAGCGTCTTCTGCTCGGCCAGCTCCTGCAGCATCGCCAGGGTGAAGCGCAGGCTGCTGTCGTCACGGCCGATCCATGCGGCTACCTTGGCTTCGGCGCTGCCACCCTTCATCGACAGTACCTGGGCAGCCAGGTTGCGATGATGGGCGGCCAGCTCGTCGCGCAGCACGCCACGGGCCACCGCGTGCCAGCGGCCGTTGACCTCCAGCGCATCGATCTGCTCGAACAGCCACGGCAGCTGCAGGGCATCGCCCAGGCGGAAGTGGATCTTGGACACATCCACCGGCTTGAGCTTGCGGGTCCGGGCCAGTTCGATGATGTCGAACGCCGGTTCCAGGAACTGCAGCTCGGACAACTGCTGCGCCAGTGCCGGCGGCAGGCCCTTTTCCTTCCACTCGGCCACGCTGGCCTCGTAGGCCGGGCGCTGCGAATCGGGCAGCACGCCGGAGGCCACGCGGATATCGTTGAAGGCGGCCTGGTAACGGTTGACCGCTTCGGTGATGCCCGGCATCGCGCCCTGGCGCGACAGCAGCCAGCGCACGAACGAACGCTGCAGCTTCCAGATCACTTCCAGCGCGTCGATCTGCACCGACTCGGGCAAGGTGCCGTCGAGGGCGTCGATCTGCGCCCACAGCGCGCGCGCGTCCAGCGTTTCACGGCTGATCGTATAGGCCTTGGCGACCTCGGCCACGCTGCGGCCGGTGTCTTCCTGCATGCGCATCAGGAAGGTGGCGCCCATCCGGTTGATGGTCTGGTTGGTCACTGCCGTGGCGATGATTTCGCGCTTCAGGCGGTGGCGCTCCATCGCGTCGGCGTACTTCTTCTGCAGCGGCGTGGGGAAGTAACGCTGCAGCTCCTTGGACAGGTACGGGTCTTCGGGGATGTCCGATTCGAGCAGCTGCTGGAAGGCCACCAGCTTGGAATAGGACAACAGCACCGACAGCTCCGGACGGGTCAGGCCCTGGCCGCGCGCCTTGCGGGCCGACAGCTCGGCGTCCGACGGCAGGAACTCGATCTGGCGGTCGAGCAGGCCCTGCTGTTCCAGGGTACGGATGAAGTGCTGCTTGGAGCCCAGGCGCTTGACCGCCATCCGCTCCATCAGGCTCAGGGCCTGGTTCTGGCGGTAGTTGTCGTTGAGCACCAGCGCGGCCACTTCGTCGGTCATCGAGGCCAGCAGCTTGTTGCGCTGTTCGATGGTCAACTTCTTGGCCCGCACCACATCGTTGAGCAGGATCTTGATGTTGACTTCGTGGTCGGAGGTATCCACGCCGGCAGAGTTGTCGATGAAGTCGGTGTTGAGCAGCACCCCGGCCTGGGCAGCCTCGATGCGGCCCAGCTGGGTCATGCCCAGGTTGCCGCCCTCGCCCACCACCTTGCAGCGCAGCTCGCCACCGTTGACGCGCAGTGCGTTGTTGGCGCGGTCGCCCACGTCGCTGTGCTGCTCGCTGGCGGCCTTGACGTAGGTACCGATGCCGCCGTTCCACAGCAGGTCCACCGGGGCCTTGAGGATGGCGCTCATCAGGTCGTTGGGCGACAGCGCCTTGACGCTGTCGTCCAGGCCCAGCACCTCACGCACCTGCGGGGTCAGTTCGATCGACTTCAGCGTGCGCGGGAAGATGCCGCCGCCCTTGCTGATCAGCTTGGCGTCGTAGTCGGCCCAGCTGGAGCGCGGCACGGTGAACAGGCGCTCGCGTTCGACGAAAGTGGTGGCCGCATCCGGGTTGGGGTCCAGGAAGATGTGGCGGTGGTCGAACGCGGCGACCAGGCGGATGTGGCGCGACAACAGCATGCCGTTGCCGAACACATCGCCGGACATGTCGCCCACGCCCACCGCGGTGAAGTCCTGGCTCTGGCTGTCGCGGCCCAGCGCACGGAAGTGGCGCTTGACCGACTCCCACGCACCGCGCGCGGTGATGCCCATACCCTTGTGGTCGTAACCGACCGAACCGCCGGAAGCGAACGCATCGCCCATCCAGAAGCCATGGGCCAGGGCCAGGCCGTTGGCGATGTCGGAGAAGGTCGCCGTGCCCTTGTCGGCGGCCACCACCAGGTACGGGTCGTCCATGTCGTGGCGGACCACGTCCACCGGCGGCACGATCTTGTTGTTGACGATGTTGTCGGTGATGTCCAGCAGGCCCTGGATGAACAGCTTGTAGCAGGCCACGCCGTTGGCGAACACCGCGTCGCGGTCGCTGTTGAGCGGCGGCGTCTTGGCGAAGAAGCCGCCCTTGGCGCCGACCGGCACGATGACGGTGTTCTTGACCATCTGCGCCTTGACCAGGCCCAGCACTTCGGTACGGAAGTCTTCACGACGGTCCGACCAGCGCAGGCCGCCGCGGGCCACCGCGCCAAAGCGCAGGTGGGTGCCTTCCACGCGCGGGCCATACACGAAGATTTCGCGGTACGGGCGCGGCTTGGGCAGGTCCGGCACCAGCGCCGAATCGAACTTGAAGCTGATGCAGTGGCCCGGCTGGCCGTCGGCATCGGTCTGGTAGTAGCTGGTGCGCAGGGTGGCGTCGATCACGCCCATGAAACTGCGCAGGATGCGGTCTTCATCCAGGCTGGAGACGCGGTCCATCAGCTTGAGCAGGGCCTCGCGAGCGGCATCCATCTGTGCCTTGCGGTCGCCCTTGCGGGCCTCGACCACGGTCTTGAGCACCTTCAAGGTGGCCTCGTCGCCGCCGGACAGCACATTCAAGTGCGTGCGCAGCTGGGCCTGGCCTTCGGCGATGGCGTCCTTGCTTTCGTTGCCGGTGGCCGGGTCGAAGCGCGCTTCGAACAGCTCCACCAGCAGGCGGGCCAGCAGCGGGTAGCGGGCGAACGTGCCTTCCACGTAGGCCTGCGAGAACGGCACGCCGGTCTGCAGCAGGTACTTGCAGTAGCCACGCAGCATCGCCACCTGGCGCCAATGCAGGCCGGCGGCCAGTACCAGGCGGTTGAAGCCGTCGTTCTCGGCATCGCCGTGCCAGACGCGGGCGAAGGTTTCACCGAAGGCGGCATCCACGCTGGCGGCGTCGATCGCGCCGGCCACCGATTCCACTTCGAAGTCCTGCACATACACCGGCGCGTTGTCCACCGTCAGGCGGTACGGACGCTCGGCGATCACGCGCAGGCCCATGTTTTCCATCATCGGCAGCGCGTCCGACAGCGGAATGTCGTCCAGCTGGCGGTACAGCTTCAGGCGCAGGCCATCGCCGCCTTCGCGCTGCACGGCCTGCAGGCTCAGGCGCAGGTCGTCCGGGCCGGTCAGCGCATCGAGCTGGCTGACGTCGTTGGCGGCGATCTCGGTGCTGGAGTCTTCGATGTAGCCGGCCGGCAGCGCCTTGCCGATGCGGGCGGCGATGCGCAGGCCTTCGCTTTCACCGTGGCGGGCCACCAGCGCTTCGCGCAGGTCGTCCTGCCAGTTGCGCAACACCTGGGCCAGCTTCTGTTCCAGTTCGCTGGTGTCCACTTCCAGGGTCTGGCCGGCCTTGGGGCGCACGATCAGGTGCACCTGGGCCAGCGGCGATTCGCCCAGCACCACCGAGCTGTCCACGTACTCGCCCTGCAGCGCGTCCTTGAGCATGGCTTCGATGCGCAGGCGCACATCGGTGTTGAAGCGTTCGCGCGGCAGGTAGACCAGTGCGGAGATGAAGCGGCTGTATTTGTCGCGGCGCAGGAACAGGCGGCTGCGCACGCGTTCCTGCAGGCCCAGCACGCCCATGGCGGTGCGGAACAGCTCGTCCTCGCTGGACTGGAACAGTTCTTCGCGCGGCAGGGTTTCCAGGATGTGGCGCAGCGCCTTGCCGCTGTGGCTGGCCGGGGCCAGGCCGGACTGGCTCATCACGTATTCGTGGCGCTGGCGCACCAGCGGGATTTCCCACGGGCGGCGGTTGTAGGCGCTGGAGGTGAACAGACCCAGGAAGCGCTGTTCGCCGATGATCTTGCCCTTGGCGTCGAATTCCAGCACGCCGATGTAATCCATGTAACCGGAACGGTGCACGCGCGAACGGGCATTGGTCTTGGTCAGGATCAGCGCGTCCTTCAACCCGGTGGTGGCGTTGAGGCCCTGCGCGGCCAGGGTCTTGACCGGGCGCGCGGCGGATTTGTCCTGCCCGCGCATCAGGCCCAGGCCGGTATCGTTGAGCGGTGCCAGCACCTCTTCCTTGCCCTGCTTCTCCACGCGGTATTCGCGGTAGCCGAAGAAGGTGAAGTGGTTGTCGGCGGCCCAGCGCAGGAATTCCTGCGCCTCGCCGCGCGAGGCGGCATCCACCGGCAGCTGGCGGCTGCCCAGGTCCTCGGCCAGGGCCAGCGCCTTGCCGCGCATGGCCTCCCAGTCGCGCACGATGGCCCGCACTTCGTCCAGCGCCTTGGTGATCGCCTTTTCGACGTCGGCCATGGCATCGGCCGGCTGGCGGTCGATTTCCAGCAGCATCACCGACTCGGCATTGCCCTGGCCAACGCCGGAGAGCTTGCCGGCCTTGTCGCGCGCAAAGCGCAGCACCGGGTGGCCCAGCACGTGCACGCCGATGCCGTGCTCGGCCAGCGACATGGTCACCGTGTCGACCAGGAACGGCATGTCGTCGTTGACGATCTGCAGCACCGTGTGCGCCGATTCCCACCCGTTGCCCTTCAGGCTCGGGTTGAACACGCGCACATTGGCCTTGCCCGACTTGCGGACACGCGCGAACTCCAGCGTGTCGGCGGCCAGGGCGGCCCACTCCTCGGCGGTATGGTGCGGGAACTCGTCCGGCTCCATGCGCTTGTAGAAGCCGGCGGCGAACGCCACTGCTTCGGCCTGCCCGGCCGCCGGGTAACGCTTGCGCAAGGCCGTGTACACCGGCTCCAGCGAGAAGCCCACTGGCGAAACAGTCTGCGTATCGGCTGGGGTGGATTTGTTTTTCACGGTCTTGGCTGCTGGTTTCTGCGGTTTCATGACGGAGCGGTGGTGTTGCCCAGTTGGGAAAATGAAATTGTAGGCCTACCGCACAAAAATACCTTGCTGCAGGACGGAATAAGCCATTTCGGGTTGGGTGCCGTTTACATCGACACCGCGCGATCCGGCCGGGTACGGACGCCCCCTGCGCGATGCCATGCTCGCCAGCATCGGCCGCTGCGGTTGCAACTTGACGTCGGCCATCACACGCCAGCGAAATGCAAGGCTTCTCCAATTGTGAACTGGACGGTATAGTCCACCCCGTGACTCCCCCACACCCCGCCGCCAGCGCCATGGATGCGCGCGACCAGCGCGTGTTCGACGCCGTGCGCGACCTGTTCGCCACCCAGGGCATGCAGATCAGCATGGACTCGGTGGCCCAGCAGGCCGGCTGCTCCAAGCAGACCCTCTACAGCCGCTACGGCAGCAAACAGGAATTGCTGCGCCGGGTGATGCAACGGCATGTCAGCCGCGCCACCGCCGGCCTGCACAGCCTGGACGAAGGCGACCTGCGCGGCAGCCTGCTGCAGTTCGCCACCGACTACCTGGAGCACAGCAACCAACCCCATGTGATCCAGGCCCGCCGGCTGATCGCCGCCGATTCGGGCCAGTTCCCCCAGGAAGCCCGCGCGCTCTACCGCGACGGCGCCGGGGCGCTACTTATTCACGTTGCTGAATGGATCGATACGCGCTGCGCCCGTGGCCAGTTGCGGCATGACGACCCGCACTTCATGGCCGAACTGCTATTGAGCATGCTGATCGGCCTGGATGTCGAAAAGCAGCGCTTCCATACCCCCCATCGCGCCGACGCCACCGTGCGCCGCCGCTGGGCAGAATTTTCCGTCGACAGCTTCCTGCGCGCGTTCGCCACGCCCGAAGCGGCCCCGGACCCTTCTTCAAACCAACACCGGAGTTTCTCCTGATGATCGCCCCACTCCGCACCCTTGCCCTGACGTGCGCAGTTGCTGTTGCACTGACCGCCTGCAAGAAGCCAGAGCAGCAGATGCCCCCGCCGCCGGAAGTGGGCGTGATCGAAGCCAAACCGCAGACCCTGCCGCTGCAGCGTGAGCTGGTCGGCCGGCTGTCGCCGTTCCGCAGCGCCGATGTGCGCGCCCGGGTACCGGGCGTGCTGCTCAAGCGCGTCTACCAGGAAGGGGCCGATGTCCGCCAGGGCCAGGTCCTGTTCCTGATCGACCCGGCCCCGCTGCGCGCCTCGCTGAACGCCTCGCAGGCCGAACTGGCCTCGGCCCAGGCCACCTACGCCAATGCCAAGGCCGCGGCCAACCGCGCCCGCTCGCTGGCCCCGCAGAAGTTCGTCTCGCGCTCGGACCTGGACAGCGCCGAAGCGGCCGAACGCACCGCTGCGGCGGCCGTCCAGCAGGCCCAGGCCGCCCTGACCAGCGCGAAGATCAACCTCGGCTATGCCGAAGTGACCTCGCCGATCAGCGGCCGCGCCGGCAAGCAGCAGGTTACCGAAGGCGCCCTGGTCGGCCAGGGCGATGTGACCCTGCTGACCACCGTGGACCAGTTGGACCCGCTGTACGTGAACTTCTCGATGAGCGTGGACGAGCTGACCCAGATGCGCGCCGCCCAGGCCAAGGGCCAGCTGGCCCTGAGCGGGGACGGCAAGTCCACCGTGCAGGTCAAGCTGTCCGACGGCAGCGTCTACGACCAGCCGGGCACGCTGGACTTCTCCTCGACCACGGTCGACCCGGCCACCGGCGCGGTCTCGCTGCGCGCGGTGCTGCCCAACCCGCAGCAGATCCTGCTGCCGGGTGCCTTCGTCAGCTTCCAGGCCACCCTGGGCGAGCGCAACAACGCCTTCCTGGTGCCGTTGCAGGCCCTGCAGCGCGACACCGTCGGCGGCTATGTCATGGTGGTCGGCAAGGACGGCAAGGTGGTCCGCAAGAACGTCAAGAGCGAAGGCCAGCAGGGCAGCAACTGGCTGGTCAGCGGTGGACTGGACAACGGCGACCAGGTGATCGTGGCCGGCGTGCAGAAGGTCAAGGAAGGCGCGCCGGCCAAGGCCACCCCGTGGACCCCGGCCGCTGCCAACGGCACCGGCAAGGCCCCCGCCGCGGCAGGCGCCGCCCCGGCCGCGGCGGCCAAGCCTGCCGCCGCGCCGGCCGATGCCGCCGCCGACACGTCCGACGCCGCTCCGGCCGCCGAACCGAACAAGCAATAACGGGAACCCTCGGTCATGCCTAAATTTTTCATTGAACACCCGGTATTCGCCTGGGTGGTCGCGATCCTGATCTCGCTTTCGGGCGTGATTTCGATCCTTGGCCTGGGCGTGGAGTCCTATCCAAGCATCGCACCGCCCCAGGTGACGGTGAGCGCCACCTACCCCGGCGCCAGCGCCGACACCACCGAAAAGTCGGTCACCCAGGTGATCGAGCAGCAGCTGACCGGTATCGATCACCTGCTGTACTTCAACTCGTCCTCGGCCTCCAACGGCCGCGCCAGCATCACCCTGACCTTCGAAACCGGTACCGATCCGGACATCGCCCAGGTCCAGGTGCAGAACAAGGTGTCGCTGGCCACCCCGCGCCTGCCCACCGAAGTGACCCAGCAGGGCGTGGTGGTGGCCAAGGCCAACGCCGGCTTCCTGATGGTGGTGGCGCTGCAGTCCGACAGCGCGGCGATCGACCGCGACGCGCTCAACGACATCGTCGGGTCACGCGTGCTCGACCAGATCTCACGCATCCCCGGCGTGGGCAGCACCCAGCAGTTCGGTTCGGAGTACGCCATGAACATCTGGCTCAATCCGGAGAAGATGCAGGGTTACGGCCTGTCGGCCAGCCAGGTGCTGGCCGCGATCAAGAACCAGAACGTGCAGTTCGCTGCCGGCTCGCTGGGCTCGGACCCGTCCCCGGCCGGGCATTACTTCACCGCCACGGTCTCGGCCGAGGGCCGCTTCAGCTCGCCGCAGGAGTTCGAGAACATCATCCTGCGCGCCAATGCCGACGGTTCGCGGGTGATGCTCAAGGACGTGGCCCGGATCGCCTTCGGCGCCAACAACTACGGCTTTGACACCCAGTACAACGGCAAGCCCACCGGCGCCTTCGCGATCCAGCTGCTGCCCGGCGCCAATGCCCTGAACGTGGCCAACGCGGTCACCGCCAAGATGGACGAGCTGCAGCCCAGCTTCCCGGCCGGGGTGAGCTGGTTCTCGCCGTACGACAGCACCACCTTCGTCAAGATCTCGATCGAGGAAGTGGTCAAGACGCTGATCGAAGCGGTGTTCCTGGTGTTCCTGGTGATGCTGATCTTCCTGCAGAACTTCCGCGCCACCCTGATCCCCACCCTGGTCATCCCGGTGGCGCTGCTCGGCACCTTCCTGGGCATGAGCATCATCGGCTTCACCATCAACCAGCTGACCCTGTTTGCGATGGTGCTGGCGATCGGCATCGTGGTCGATGACGCGATCGTGGTGATCGAGAACGTCGAGCGGATCATGACCGAGGAGAAGCTGCCGCCCAAGGCCGCCACCCAGAAGGCCATGACCCAGATCACCGGTGCGGTGGTGGCCATCACCGTGGTGCTGGCGGCGGTGTTCATTCCCTCGGCCCTGCAGGGCGGCGCGGCCGGTGAGATCTACAAGCAGTTCGCCCTGACCATCGCCATTGCGATGGGGTTCTCGGCGTTCCTGGCGCTGGGCTTCACCCCGGCGCTGTGCGCGACCTTCCTCAAGCCGACCCACAACGACCACCCCAACATCGTCTACCGTACCTTCAACAAGTACTACGACAAGGTCAGCAATACCTACGTGGGCCACATCACCTCGGCGGTGAAGCACGCGCCGCGCTGGATGATCCTGTTCGTGGTGCTCACCGTGCTGTGCGGTTTCCTGTTCACGCGCATGCCCGGCAGCTTCCTGCCCGAGGAAGACCAGGGCTATGCGCTGGCGATCGTGCAGCTGCCGCCGGGCTCGACCAAGGCCCAGACCAACGCCACCTTCGCGCAGATGCGCGGCGTGCTGGAAAAGCAGGATGGCTTCGAAGGCATGCTGCAGGTGGCCGGTTTCAGCTTCGTCGGTTCCGGCGAAAACGTCGGCATGGGCTTCATCCGGCTCAAGCCCTGGGCCGACCGCGACATCACCGTGCCCGAGTTCATCAACAACATGAACGGCGCGTTCTACGGGATCAAGGAAGCCCAGATCTTCGTGGTCAACCTGCCCACCGTGCAGGGCCTGGGCCAGTTCGGCGGCTTTGACATGTGGCTGCAGGACCGCGGCGGTGCCGGCTTCGAGAAACTCACCGAGGCCCGCAACATCCTGCTGGGCAAGGCCGCGCAGGAGAGCGAACTGCTCACCGGCGTGCGCCCCAACGGCCTGGAAAACGCCCCGCAGCTGCAGCTGCACGTGGATCGCGTGCAGGCCCAGACCATGGGCCTGTCGGTGTCGGACGTGTACAGCACCATCCAGCTGATGCTGGCCCCGGTGTACGTCAACGACTTCTTCTATGAAGGCCGCATCAAGCGGGTGACCATGCAGGCCGATGGCCCGTACCGCACCGGTGCCGAGTCGTTGAACAGCTTCTACACGCCCAGCGCGCTGCAGACCAACCCCGACGGTACCCCGGCGATGATTCCGCTGAGCACCGTGGTCAAGTCCGAGTGGGTCTCCGCGCCGCCGTCGCTGAGCCGCTACAACGGCTACTCGGCGATCAACATCGTCGGTTCGCAGGCACCGGGGCGCAGCTCGGGCGAGGCGATGGACGCCATGCAGCGGATCGTCACCGACGACCTGCCGGCCGGCTTCGGCTACGACTGGTCGGGCATGTCCTACCAGGAGATCCTGGCCGGCAACGCGGCCACGCTGCTGCTGGTGTTGTCGATCGTGGTGGTGTTCCTGTGCCTGGCCGCGCTGTATGAGAGCTGGTCGATCCCGGTGGCGGTGCTGCTGGTGGTGCCGCTGGGCGTGCTCGGTGCGCTGGCGTTCTCGCTCGCGCGCGGGCTGCCCAACGACCTGTACTTCAAGATCGGCCTGATCACGGTGATTGGCCTGGCGGCCAAGAACGCGATCCTGATCGTGGAGTTCGCGGTGGAGCAACGCGCGGCGGGCAAGAACCTGCGCGAAGCCACCATCGAGGCCTCGCGCCTGCGCTTCCGCCCGATCCTGATGACCTCGTTCGCCTTCATCATGGGCGTGATCCCGATGGCCATTTCCACCGGCGCCGGTGCCAATGCCCGTCACGCCATCGGTACCGGCGTGATCGGCGGCATGGTGTTTGCCACCTTCCTGGGCCTGCTGATGATCCCGGTGTTCTTCGTGGTGGTGCGGCGCATGCTGGGCGACAAGCTGGACGAGCCGTCCAGGGAGTTCCTGGAACGCCAGAGCGAAGGCAACGCCGCGCACCGTCCGGATCGTTGATCCGGCGGTGATGCGCTGAAGCGAAAGGCCCGGCGCGTTGAACCGACCCGCGGACGTTGGACATCCCTCCAGCCTCCGCGGGTTTTTTTGTGGTTCTTCGCCTATGTGCGGGACTACAGCCGGCCATTGTCGGATGCATTGGCGTTGCTGTTTCCGCTTCGCGGATAACTTTAAAAGCGTTTCGTGCCCCTACGGGGCGCGAGTCACTTTCTTGCTCGTGCAAGAAAGTAACCAAAGAACACGCCCCGTCCGCTCGCCGTCAGGCTACGCCTGCCGGTGCCCTGCGCTTCTCGCGTCGGCAAGGGACGGTGCGGAACTCGCTGCGCTCAGACACCCGCACCTCTTCGCCCTTGCCGCCGCTGCGATGCTCGGCTCGCTCCAAGGGGGAGGTAGATCAAGGTCAATAGCAATAGCAACAGCAACAGCAACAGCAACAGCAACAGCAACAACGGCAACAGCGTCCGACCAGCGCTCGGCCCTACTGCTCCAGTTCCCGGCAACCCCATCAGGGTAGGTCCGACCCATGGTCGGACACGCTTCGCCTCGGCATCACGTTGTCCGAGCGTGGCTCGGACCTACGCTTTCCCATGCGTGCCAGCCAAGTGTGGAGGGTTGGCGCGGATGGGTTGGCGGGACTGTCGAAAACATGGATGTTTTCGCCAAGCCCCCACGGATGGGTTCACGGCGTGTCCCGCCAACCCATCCGCGCCAGCCCCATCAGCGCAAACCTAGATCACGGCCTTTGATCTGAGGCCGTGCTTTGCAGCTGACCTCCCACGCAAATCGTCGAAGAACCCCAAAAAAAGGCCACGACATGCGGTCGTGGCCTCTTCGATTCAACCCAACCAGGTTCAGCGCAACCCGGTCTCGTTGCGCGCGATCACCAGCCGCTGGATCTCCGAGGTACCCTCGTAGATCTCGGTGATCTTGGCATCGCGGAAGTAACGTTCCAGCGGCATTTCCTTGGAATACCCCATGCCGCCGTGGATCTGCACGGCCTGGTGGGTGATCCACATCGCCGCTTCGGACGCGGTCAGCTTGGCGATCGCCGCCTCGTTGCTGAAACGCTTGCCCTGCCCCTTCACCCATGCCGCACGCAGGGTCAGCAGCAAGGCCGCGTCCAGCTTGCACTTCATGTCGGCGATCTTGGCCTGGGTCATCTGGAAGGTGCCGATCGCAGCGCCAAAGGCCTTGCGGTCGCGCACGTACTCCAGGGTCGCCTCATAGGCCGCGCGGGCGATGCCGATCGCCTGCGAGGCGATGCCGATGCGGCCGGCGTCGAGCACGCCCATGGCGATCTTGAAGCCCTCGCCTTCCTTGCCCAGCACGTCCTCGGCAGCAGCCTGGTAGTCCTGGAACTCGATCTCGCAGGTAGCCGAGGCGCGGATGCCCAGCTTCGGCTCGGTCTTGCCGCGGTGGAAGCCGGGCTTGTCGGTGTCGATCATGAACGCGGTGATGCCGCGCGCGCCCTGGTCCGGGTCGGTCATCGCAAACAGCACGATGTACTTGGCTACCGGGCCGGAGGTGATCCAGCTCTTCTTGCCGTTGATCACGAAGCTGCCGTCGGCCTGCTTGACCGCCCGGCAGCGCATCGCCGTGGCGTCCGAACCGGACTGCGGCTCGGTCAGCGCAAAGGCGCCGATCGCCTCGCCCTCGGCAATGGCGCGCACGTACTTCTGCTTCTGCGCCTCGCTGCCATGGGTCAGGATGCCGTTGCAGAACAGCGAGTTGTTCACCGACATGATGGTCGAATGCGCCGCATCGCCGGCGGCCACCTCCACCATCGCCAGCACATAGGCGATCGGGTCCATGCCCGCGCCGCCATACTCGGCCGGCACTTCGATGCCCATCAGGCCGTTTTCGCCCAACAGGCGGATGTTGTCCAGGGGGAACTCGCCGGTCCGGTCATGGTGCTCGGCGCTGGGCGCGATCTTTTCCTGCGCGATGCGCCGCGCGACGTCCTGCAGCATCAGCTGCTCTTCGGTGAAACTGAAATCCACAGCACCCTCCCGGGAAAATGGTGCGGCATTGTACCCAGCGGCGGTGGATCGGGGCTGACTTGACCGCGCCGGGGCCGAGGGACGAAAATATCTCTATATCGCGATAGGTAGATATTTATGGATCTGGAGGACTGGTCGGTCCGGCTGAAGGTATTCGCCGACGCCACCCGTGTGCGCCTGCTCACCTTGCTGGAGCAGGAGGAGCTGACCGTGGCCGAGCTGTCGGCCATCACCACGCTGGCCCAGCCGCGGGTGTCCACCCACCTGGCCCGCCTCAAGGAAGCCGGCCTGGTCCGCGACCGCCGCTCCGGGGTATCGGCCTACTACCGCTTCGACGATGCCGCGCTGGACCCGGCCCAGCGCGCATTGTGGCATGCGCTCAGCACCGGCAGCGACGATCCGTTGCTGCGCCAGGATGCCGAACGGGTGGCCTCGGTACTGGCCAGCCGCGCGGCCGACCAGAACTGGGCCGACAGCGTGGCCGGCGACATGGAGCGCCACTATTCCCCCGGCCGCACCTGGGAGGCGCTGGCGCGCACCGCGCTGCCGCTGCTGGAAACCGGCGACGTGCTCGACATCGCCTCCGGCGACGGCGTACTGGCCGAACTGGTCGCCCCGCATGCCAAACGCTATATCTGCATCGACACCAGCGCGCGCGTGGTGGCTGCCGCCAGCGAACGCCTGCGCCGGCTGGCCAATGTGGAAGTGCGCGAAGGCGACATGCACGCCCTGCCGTTCAAGGACCGCAGTTTCGACCTGGTGGTACTGATGCACGCCCTGACCTATGCCGCCAAACCGGCCCAGGCCGTCGCCGAAGGCGCGCGCGTGCTGCGCCCGGGCGGCCGCCTGCTGCTGTGCAGCCTGGCCCGCCACGAGCACAAGGCAGCGGTGGAGGCCTATGGCCACGTCAACCTGGGCTTCAGCGACAAGGAACTGCGCAAGTTCGCCGAGAAGGCCGGTCTGGTCGTCTCCAACCTGGAAACGGTGACCCGCGAAAAGCGCCCGCCGCATTTCGAAGTCATTTCGCTGATCGCCAGCAAGCCCTGAGGCCCGCCCATGTCATCCCTGCCCTGGCTGCACCCCGAACGCGTCCACGCCCTGCAACAGGCCCTGGCCCAGCGCATCCTGATCATCGATGGCGCCATGGGCACCATGATCCAGCGCCACGGGCTGGAAGAAGAGGATTACCGCGGCCAGCGTTTCGCCGACGGCTACGACCATGCCCATGGCCCGGGCTGCGCGCATGACGGGCCGGCCCCGGAAGGCCACGACCTCAAGGGCAACAACGACCTGCTGCTGCTCAGCAAGCCCGAGGTGATCGCCGGCATCCATACTGCCTACCTGCAGGCCGGCGCGGACCTGGTGGAAACCAATACCTTCAACGCAACCTCGGTCAGCCAGGCCGACTACCATCTCGAGCACCTGGTCTATGAGCTCAACAAGGCCGGTGCCGCGGTGGCGCGCGCCTGCTGCGATGCGGTGGCCGCCACCACCCCGGGCAAGCCGCGCTTTGTGATCGGCGTGCTCGGCCCGACCAGCCGCACCGCATCGATCAGCCCGGACGTGAACGACCCGGGGTTCCGCAACACCAGCTTCGATGCGCTGCGCGAGACCTACCGCGAAGCCATCGACGGCCTGATCGACGGCGGCGCCGATACCCTC
The DNA here is from genome assembly GCF_057839765.1 of Stenotrophomonas sp. KH_029. Lineage (NCBI taxonomy): Bacteria > Pseudomonadati > Pseudomonadota > Gammaproteobacteria > Lysobacterales > Lysobacteraceae > Stenotrophomonas > Stenotrophomonas sp. KH_029. The sequence continues at coordinate 2,614,764 of NZ_CM174498.1, forward strand.
ATGGTCGAGACCATCTTCGACACGCTCAACGCCAAGGCCGCGCTGTTCGCGATCGAAGAAGCCTTCGACGACCGCGGCGCGCGCCTGCCGATCATGATCTCCGGCACCATCACCGACGCGTCCGGCCGCACCCTGTCCGGGCAGACCGCCGAGGCCTTCTACGCCTCGGTGGCGCACAGCCGCCCGCTGTCGGTGGGGCTGAACTGCGCGCTGGGCGCCACCGACATGCGCCCGCACGTGGAAACCCTGTCCACCGTGGCCGACTGCCTGGTCAGCGCCCACCCCAACGCCGGCCTGCCCAATGCGTTCGGCGAGTACGACGAAACCCCCGACGAAATGGCCACCACCCTGCGCGAGTTCGCCCAAGCCGGCCTGCTCAACCTGGTCGGCGGCTGCTGCGGCACCACCCCGGCGCATATCCAGGCCATCGCCGAGGCGGTGGCCGGCCTGCCGCCACGCGCCCTGCCCGACCGGCTCGAGGATGCCGCCTGAGCCACGGCGCCCCTGCCCCACCCCGTTGTTGTTGACCCTCCCTTGCCAGACCGTGCCCGCCTGCCCATGACGCCTTCCCGCCACACCCGCCTGTCCGGCCTTGAGCCACTGGTGATCACGCCGAACCTGCTGTTCGTCAACATCGGCGAGCGCACCAACGTCACCGGCAGTGCGCAGTTCCGCAAGCTGGTCAAGGAAGAACGCTACGAGGAAGCGGTCGAAGTGGCGCGCCAGCAGGTCGCCAGCGGCGCGCAGATCCTCGACGTCAACATGGACGAGGGCCTGATCGATTCGGAAAAGGCGATGACGCGCTACCTGAACCTGATCATGTCCGAACCGGACATCGCGCGCATCCCGGTGATGGTCGATTCGTCCAAGTGGAGCGTGATCGAGGCCGGCTTGAAGTGCCTGCAGGGCAAGAGCGTGGTCAACTCCATCTCGCTCAAGGAAGGCGAGGCGCAGTTCATCGAGCACGCGCGCAAGGTGCTGCGTTACGGTGCCGCGGCGGTGGTGATGGCCTTCGACGAGGATGGCCAGGCCGACACCTGCGCGCGCAAGGTGGAAATCTGCACCCGCGCCTACAACATCCTGGTCGATCAGGTCGGCTTCCCCCCGCAGGACATCATCTTCGACCCGAACATCTTCGCCGTGGCCACCGGCATCGAAGAGCACGACAACTATGCGGTGGACTTCATCGAAGCCACCCGCATCATCAAGCGCACCCTGCCGCACTGCCACGTCTCCGGCGGCGTCTCCAACGTGTCGTTCTCCTTCCGCGGCAACGAAACGGTGCGCCAGGCGATCCATTCGGTGTTCCTGTACCACGCCATCGCCGCCGGCATGGACATGGGCATCGTCAACGCCGGTGCGATGCCGATCTACGACGAGCTGGACCCGGAGCTGCGCGAGCGGGTGGAGGATGTGATCCTCAACCGCCGCAGCGACGGCACCGAACGCCTGCTGGAGATCGCCGAACGCTACAAGGGCAAGAAGGGCGAGGTGCGCAGCGAAGACCTGGCCTGGCGTGACAAGCCGGTCAACGACCGCCTGGCGCATGCGCTGGTGCACGGCATGGACGCCTGGGTCGAGCAGGACACCGAGGAAGCGCGGGCGCGCTCGACCCGACCGCTGGACGTGATCGAGGGGCCGCTGATGGACGGCATGAACATCGTCGGCGACCTGTTCGGCGCCGGCAAGATGTTCCTGCCGCAGGTGGTCAAGTCGGCCCGCGTGATGAAAAAGGCGGTGGCCTACCTGCTGCCCTGGATCGAAGCGGAAAAGGCCCGCAGCGGCGACACCGCCAAGAGCAACGGCAAGATCATCATGGCCACGGTCAAGGGCGATGTGCACGACATCGGCAAGAACATCGTGGGCGTGGTCCTGGCCTGCAACAATTTCGAGGTGATCGACCTGGGCGTGATGGTGCCGGCGCAGAAGATCCTGGATGCCGCGCGCGCCGAGAACGCCGACATCATCGGGCTGTCCGGGTTGATCACCCCCTCGCTGGAGGAAATGAGCCATGTCGCCCGCGAGATGCAGCGCCAGGGCTTCACCATGCCGTTGATGATCGGCGGGGCGACCACCTCGCGCGCGCATACCGCGCTGAAGATCGACCCGCATTACAAGGCGCCCACGGTATGGGTCAAGGATGCCTCGCGCGCGGTCGGCGTGGCCCAGTCGCTGATCTCCAGCGAGCTGCGCGGGCCGTTCGTGGCCGCCAACGAAGCCGACTACGCCGACATCCGCCAGCGCCACCGCAACCGCGGCGACGCCAAGCGCCTGGTCACCCTGGCCAAGGCCCGCGCGCAGCGTTTCGACGGCGACTGGGCCCACTACCAGCCGCCGGCCCCGCGCAAGCCCGGCCTGCATGTGCTGGACGACTACCCGCTGGCCGACCTGGTCGAGGTGATCGACTGGACCCCGTTCTTCCAGGCCTGGGAACTGGCCGGCAAGTACCCGGCGATCCTCACCGACGAAATCGTCGGCCCGCAGGCCACCGAGCTGTACCGCGACGCGTGCGCGATGCTGGCGCGCATCGTCGAGGAGAAGTGGCTGACCGCCAAGGCGGTGTTCGGGCTGTGGCCGGCCAACAGCGTCGGCGATGACGTGCACCTGAGCACCGATGCCGGCCCGGCGGTGCTGCACTTCCTGCGCCAGCAGGTGGACAAGCCGGTCGAGCGCCCGGACTTCTGCCTAGCCGACTTCATCGCCCCGGCCAGCAGCGGCCGACAGGACTGGATCGGCGCCTTCGCGGTCACCGCCGGGATCGGCATCGACGCGCACGTGGCGCGCTTCGAGGCCGACCACGACGACTACAACGCGATCCTGCTCAAGGCACTGGCCGACCGCTTCGCCGAAGCCCTGGCCGAACGCCTGCACCAGCACGTGCGCACCGATTACTGGGGCTACCAGCCTGACGAGGCGCTGGACAACGAATCGCTGATCGCCGAAAAGTACAGCGGTATCCGCCCTGCCCCCGGCTACCCGGCCTGCCCCGAGCACAGCGAGAAGGCCACGCTGTTCACGCTGCTGGATGCCGAGCGCAACGCCGACATGCAGCTGACCGAGAGCTTTGCCATGCTGCCGACCGCGGCGGTGTCTGGGTATTACTTCAGCCACCCGCGCAGCCAGTACTTCGTGGTCGGCCGGGTCACCCGCGAGCAGGTCAGCGACTATGCCAAGCGCAAGGGCGTGGACCGCGCCCAGGTCGAACGCTGGCTGGCTTCCAACCTGGATTACGATCCCGAATAATCCCCCTCGACCAACGGTCGAGGGCTACCGTCGTTCGGTCGGGGGCTGCCAGCGCCGGTAGGTACCGACCGTTGGTCGGTACCGGTATGCGCGCGGACGTCGCATTGCCCGAACGCGCCCTGCCCGGGCCGCACCAATGCAAAGGGCGCCTGATGGCGCCCTTTGCATTGGTGCATGTTGCCGTGGTTACCAGACCAGGTCGTCGGGCACCTGGTAGGCCGGATCGGCGTACGGGTCTTCTTCCACCGTCGCGTTGGGATCCACGCGCAATGCCACCGATGGGGCGAACACCGCCTCGGCTTCGTCCAGCACCGCGGCGGTCACCAGCAGGTAGCGGCCATTCTGCTGCAGCACGCCCAGTTCGCCGGCGTTGAGCGCCTTGAGCTGGTCGGAGGTGACGTAGATGCGCTTGATCTTGCCGCCATAATTGAAGTGGCGGGCAATCTCGGCCGCCGCATCGTTCAGGCCCTTGCCTTCCAGCAGCACGTCCAGCCTGGCCTTGGCTTCGCGGCGCAGGCGCGCCTCTTCCTGCTTCAGGCGCTCGGCCTCGATGCGATCGTCCTTTTCCTTCTGCGCGCGGATCGCATAGGCCTTGGCCAGGTCGATATCCTCGCGCGAGCGCGGCTTGCCCTGGCCGGGCGCCTGGCCCTGGGGACGGGCACCACCGGGGCGGCCACCGCCCGGGCGGCCCTTGCCGGGCCCGGCGCGACGGTTGTCGCCATCGCGCGGCGGGCGCGGGCCATCGCCGGCCCTGGCCGGCGTACGCGCGCCCTGGGGTTTGGGGGGATTGCCCGGCCGGCCATCGCGGCGGGCATCGGGTTTGCGTTCGGGCTTGGGCGCGGACTTGAAGCCCAGGCCCAGCAGCTGGTCGCGGAGGGTATCGCTCATGACGTCGGATCGATCAGTAGTGCGGGGGCGGTGGTTCTTCGCCCGAATCGGAATACAGCGCATTGCGGACCTTGCCCAGGTCCTCCAGCAACAGGCGCGTCAGGTCAGCATTGCGGCTGCCCTCGATGCGCGCATCGGCCAAGGCTTCGCTGAGCTCGGCCAAGGCCTGTTCCTGGAAGGACACGCGCATTTCCAGCTCGACCAGGCGCGCTTCCAGCGCCTGCTCACGCGGTGTGGGGGTGGAATCATGCATGCAACGAACGTCCCCGGCCAATGCCGTAGTAGGCCACGCCCGCCGCTTCGATTTCCTGCGGGTCGTACAGATTGCGGCCGTCAAACACGACCGCGTCGGTGAGCGTTTCACGCAGGCGGACGAAATCCGGGCTGCGGAACTGCTTCCATTCGGTGACCACGACCAGCGCATCGGCGCCGTCCAGCGCCTCATAGGCGTTGTCGCAGAACACCAGATCCTCGCGCTCGCCGAAAATACGGCGGGCTTCTTCGGTCGCTTCCGGGTCGTAGGCGCGCACGCGCGCACCGCCTTCCCACAGCTGCGCCAGCAGGCGCCGGCTGGAGGCCTCGCGCATGTCGTCGGTATTGGGCTTGAAGGCCAGGCCCCAGACCGCGAAGGTCTTGCCGCGCACGCCTTCATCCTCGCCACGGTCGTAGTGGCGCTGGATCAGCTGGTACAGATGGCCCTTCTGGGCATCGTTGACCGCTTCGACCGCATTCAACAGCCTGGGCTCGTGGCCGTGCTGCTGCGCGGTGCGGGCCAGGGCCTGCACGTCCTTGGGGAAGCACGAGCCGCCGTAGCCGGCGCCGGGATAGATGAAGTGCCAGCCGATGCGCGGATCCGAGCCGATGCCCTGGCGGACCTGCTCGATGTCGGCACCGACCTTCTCGGCGATGTTGGCGATTTCGTTCATGAACGAAATCTTGGTGGCCAGCATCGCGTTGGCGGCGTACTTGGTCAGCTCGGCCGAACGCACGTCCATTTCCACCACGCGGTCGTGGTTGCGGTTGAACGGCGCGTACAGGCGGCGCATCAACGCCACCGAATCGGGGTTGGAGGCGCCCACCACGATGCGGTCCGGCCGCATGCAGTCGGCGACCGCGTCGCCCTCCTTGAGGAATTCCGGGTTGGAGACCACGTCGAAGGCGATCTCCTCCCCGCGCGCGGCCAATGCCTCGGCAATGGCGGCACGCACCTTGTCGGCCGTGCCCACCGGCACGGTCGACTTGTTGACCACCACAGTCGGCACGCGCATGTGCGTGCCGATCGTGCGGGCCACCGCCAGCACGTACTGCAGGTCGGCACTGCCGTCCTCGTCCGGTGGCGTGCCCACGGCGATGAAGATCACCTGGCCGTGGGTGATCGCCGCGGCCGCATCGCTGGTGAAGGTCAACCGCGACGCAGCGTGGTTGGCCTTGACCATCGGCTCCAGGCCGGGCTCATAGATCGGGATGACACCACGGTTCAGGCCGTCGACCTTGGCCTGGTCGATGTCCACGCAGATCACCTGGTGGCCGACATCGGCCAGGCAGGTGCCGGTGACAAGACCGACATAGCCGGTACCAAAAATCGCTACACGCATGGCCGTGGTGGCTCCAGAGTCCGTTACGGAAGAACGTTCAGCAGTTCAACGTCGAAGGTCAACGTCGCGTTCGGACCGATCGGACCACCCGGGGTGCCCTGCTCGCCATAGGCCAGCTCGCCGGGGATCCAGAAGCGGTACTTGGAACCGGTCGGCATCAGCGACACGCCTTCGGACCAGCCCTTGATCACCTGGTCCAGGCCGAACTCGATCGGCTGGCCACGCTGGTAGCTGCTGTCGAACACGGTGCCGTCCAGCAGCTTGCCTTCGTAGTTGACGCGGACCTTGCTGGTCGGCAGCGGACGCTCGCCGTTGCCCGGGCGCAGCACCTGGTACTGCAGGCCCGACGGGGTGGTGACCACGCCCGGCACGGTCTTGTTCTTGGCCATGAACGCATTGCCGGCTTCACGGTTCTTGCCGCCCTGCGCGGCCGCATCGGCCTGGGCCTGGGCCTGCTTGGCCGACATGAAGCCTTCCAGCGTGGCCTTGGCCTGCTCGGCGGTCATCTTCGGGGTGCCCTTGTTGAAGGTGGTGCCGACCGCGTCGAACAGCGCGTCCAGGTCCAGGTCTTCCTTCATCGGCGCCAGCGACGGGCCGACCGCGTAGCTGCCCAGCATCAGGCCGACCTTTTCACGGTCCACCTTCGGCGCCGGGGTACCCGGGGCCATGCCCGGCACCGGCTGGCCGCTCTTGACCATCATCGCCTGGCGCAGCGCGGCGTCGGTCTTCTGTGCCTCTTCCTGGCTGATCAGCGGCGGCTTGCCGGCGAAGGCATTGGTCACGCCACGGCGCAACGCCGCCAGGTCGATCTCGCTGGAGATCGGGGCGAACGAGTTGGCCACATCGATGCCGATGGCGTAGCCGAGCTTTTCCCGTTGGGAGTTCAAAGCAGAAGTCTCCTTGGCAGCCGCACCTGCGGCCGGTTGTTGCGACATCACGGTACCGGTGGCACCCATCGCCAGAATCAGAACCGACGCCGCGGCGCCGCGCATTCCCATCTTCATTCGCTGCATTCCTGGAAGTGACTGGACGCCGACGTCGGCGCGAAAGCGATCATTGTCGCACGCACGTGCGAGATGTCGAGAACGTCAGCGCTTGGGCGCGGGTTTGGACAGCTCGCGTTCGAGCGCAGCCAGCAGCCCGGCATCATCGGGCGTGGTCTTGCTCGGGTACTGCGCCACCACCCGTCCGTCGCGGGCGATCAGATACTTGTGGAAGTTCCAGCCCGGCGCCACCCCGGTGGCGGCGGCCAGGCGCTGGTACAGCGGCGTGGCCGCCGGCCCGGTGACCTGCACCTTCTGGAACATCGGGAACTTGACCCCGTAGGTGAGCGTGCAGAACTCCTGGATCTGGGCTTCATCGCCCGGCTCCTGGCCCTTGAAATCATTGGAGGGGAAGCCCAGCACCGAAAAGCCGCGCGCGGCGTACTTTTTCTGCAACGCCTCCAGACCCTCGTACTGCGGGGTGAAGCCGCACTTGCTGGCGGTATTGACCACCAGCAGCACCTTGCCGCCGTACTGTTTCTGCAGGTTGACCTCGCCCTTGCCGGCCAGTGGCCGGTAGCTCAGGTCCAGCAGGCCGGCAGCCTGGGCACCGGTGGCGGCCAGCAGCCCGCACGCCAGCAGCAGCGCCATCCCACCGCGCACGCGCCAGGCGCCGGGCAGGGAAAGCAGGGAACGGATCTGGGGCATCGCAACACTCCGGCAGGGTTCGGGAAAGGAGACGGCAATGGCCCGGAACCGCGAAAAAACCGCCCTGGCCGGGCCATTGCGGACTATATCACCGGGCCTTTTACCGCCGCGTGCGCGGCGCGGCCGGCCGTTACCGGGCGTGGATGGGATGCGCAAGACGGCGGCGGCCCTGCTGTGACGGTTTCAACCGCCGCGGCGCTGCAGCGTCCGACCCGGATTCGGACCTCCCCCGACAGGCGCCGCAGGGCCGGCTTTGCCGACGATGACGGCCTTGGCCAACGTGGATTCGGCGCCTCGCTTATCTGCTGAATGGGCACACGGCGTCTCATACCATTGATGTGGCTGAACGTAAGCAGACGCCAGCCCGCCCCGAAAAATCCAATTGATCGTTTTTAAATCAATGGCTTGCAACTCAATCCCAGCACCTTGTCACCCCCCTGCCATCAGTTGGGGTCGGTCATCGCTTGCACTCCGGCGTGCCGGTGTTATAGTTGCATACAACACCAGTCACCTGATGCAGGGGAAGCCCATGAACCGCATGCGCCGCCGCCGAACCACCCACGCTGTTTCCGCCGCTTCGGCACTGCTGCTGCTCGCTTGGTTCGGCACCCCCGACGGTGATGCCGGCGGCGCCGCCGCCGGCAGTGCGTTGCCCGGCCCGCAGGACGCAGGCGTGATCCAGGCAGGGACCGCCGACGACACCCCCGCCCGCCCCCGCCGGCTGCACAGCTCCCTGTCCATGCCTTACTTCTCGTTCGCACAGTCGCTGAACCCACGGAGCTGACCATGAGCGATATTCAATGGAGCGATGGTGCTCCGATCTACCGTCAGTTGAAGGAACGCGTGATCGCCATGATGCTTGACGGCATCATCAAGCCCGGCGACGCCCTGCCTTCGGTCCGACAGGTAGCCGCCGAGTACCAGCTCAACCCCATCACCGTATCGCGTGCCTACCAGGAACTGGCCGATGAAGGCCTGGTCGAGAAACGCCGCGGGCTGGGCATGTTCATGACCGAGGAAGCGGCCACGCAGCTGCGCAGCAGCGAGCGCGACCGGTTCCTCAATGAAGAATGGCCGCTGGTGCTGGAACGTATCCAGCGCCTGGGCCTGAACCTCGACGAATTGCTGCCCCAGGGGAAATCCTCATGAATGCCGTTGCAAGTGATGTCGTCATTTCCGCCCGCGGCCTGCGCAAGGCCTACAAACAGACCGTGGCGCTGGACAACACCAACTTCACCATCGCCCCGGGCCGCATCACCGGCCTGATCGGCCCCAACGGCGCCGGCAAGACCACCCTGCTCAAGGCCCTGCTCGGCCTGACCACGGTGGAAGGCGAGCTGCAGGTGCTCGGGCTGGACCCGGCCGTGCAGCGCAACGCGCTGATGAACGAGGTCTGTTTCATCGCCGACGTAGCCGTGCTGCCGCGCTGGATGAAGGTGCGCGAGGCGATCGATTTCGTCGCCGGGGTGCACCCGCGCTTCGACCGCGCCCGCTGCGAGCGCTTCCTGGCCTCCACCAAACTGCAGCCCAGGCAGCGCGTGCGCGAGCTGTCCAAGGGCATGATCGTGCAGCTGCACCTGGCCCTGGTGATGGCCATCGATGCCAAGGTGCTGGTGCTGGACGAGCCGACCCTGGGCCTGGACATCCTGTACCGCAAGGAGTTCTACCAGCGCCTGCTGGAAGACTACTTCGACGAACAGAAGACCATCATCGTCACCACCCACCAGGTGGAAGAGATCGAACACATCCTCACCGATGTGATGTTCATCCGCGATGGCCGCATCGTGCTCACCACCGACATGGAAGACATCGGCGAGCGCTACAGCGAAGTGCTGGTGTCGGCCGATACGCTGGAGGCGGCACGCGCGCTCAAGCCGATCGACGAACGCGCGCTGCCGTTCGGCAAGACCGTGCTGCTGTTCGATGGGGTGCCACGCGCCCAGCTCACGCCCCTGGGCGAAATCCGCAGCCCGGGGCTGGCGGATCTGTTCGTGGCCATCATGAAGGGAACCTACGCATGAACACCGTCCACCACCCCATCAGCAAGGCCAGTACCTTCAAGTGGATGCTCAAGCGCGAGTACTGGGAGAACCGCGGCGGGTTCCTGTACGCCCCGCTGATCGCCGGCGCGATCTCGCTGGTGATGAGCCTGGTCGGCATCCTGTTCGGGCTGCTGGCCATGCACCGCGCCGCCAAGAGCGGCGGCCTGGTGCTGGACGATGAAAACGTCAGCGTCAACGGCCTGGACCTGGCGCTGCTGACCAGCAAGCTGGACGCCAAGAACATGCACGACCTGGCCAACGGGCTGGACCTGACCCTGGTGCTGAGTTCGCTGTGGCCGTTCATCGTGCTGGCCTTCGTGGTGTTCTTCTACTGCCTGGGCGCGCTGTACGACGACCGCCGCGACCGCAGCATCCTGTTCTGGAAATCGCTGCCGCTGTCGGACACCCAGACCGTGCTGTCCAAGGCACTCAGCGCGCTGCTGGTGGCGCCGCTGGTGGCAGTGGCCGCCTCGATCGTGACCATGTTCGGCTTCCTGCTGATCATCACGGTGGTGGTGCTGGCCCATGGCGGCGATGCGATGACCCTGGTATGGGGCCCGGCCAGCCCGCTGAACATCGTGGCCGGCCACCTGTCCTGGATCCCGGTGTACCTGCTGTGGGCGCTGCCGACCGTGGGCTGGCTGCTGCTGTGCTCGGCCTGGGCCAGGACCAAGCCGTTCCTGTGGGCGGTGATGCTGCCGCTGTTTGCCGGCATCATCGTCAGCACCACGCACCTGATGAGTGCCTTCGACCTGACCAGTGGCTGGTTCTGGAAGCACATCGTCGGCCGCCTGCTGCTGGGCACCCTGCCGGGCAGCGACATGCTCTACCGCACCGACCAGCTGCGTGCGCTGATCGGCGACCGCGACGACCTGGTCGCCGCGCTGGCCCCGTCCAACCAGCTGGCCGCGCTGAGCCTGCCGGAAGTGTGGATCGGTGCCGCCGCCGGCGTGGTGTTCATCGTCCTCGCCATCCGCCTGCGCCGCCGCGCCGGCGAAATCTGACCGCCCTCCAAGGAGCCACCCATGATCCGCACCCTCGCTGTTGCCTCCCTGTTGATGCTGCCGCTGGCCGCGCTGGCCAGTGAACCGCAGTGCAAGTTCTCCGAAGCGCGTGATCTGAAGCTGGACCTGGCCGGTGCCAAGGCCGTGGTGTTCGAGGTCAACCAGCACGACCTGGTGCTGCAGGCCGGGCCCGGCCCGGCCCGGCTGGGCGGGCGTGCCTGCGCCTCCAACGCCGACTGGCTGGGCGAGCTGACCCTGACCCAGCAGAAGGTGGGCGACAAGCTGGTGGTACGCCTGCAGCGCGCCCAGCGCGCCATCACCCTGGGCGGCAACAGCTATGCCTACCTGGACATCCGCGGCAGCGTACCGGACACCCTGCTGGTGCAGCTCAAGGTCGGCTCGGGCGATGCCAGCGTCAGCGGCGCGCACTCGCTCAGCGCCGACGTCGGCTCGGGCGACGTCTCGCTGCGCGAGATCAAGGGCCTGGTCACCGCCGCGGTCGGCTCCGGCGATGTGGAGCTTGACGGCGCCGGTTCGCTCAACCTGCTCTCGGTGGGCTCGGGCGATTTCAAGGCGCGCAACGTGCGCGGCAATGCCAAGGTCGGCAACGTCGGCTCGGGCGACCTCGGCCTGACCGGCGTGCAGGGCAACGTGGCGCTGGGCGACATCGGCTCGGGCGACGTGGACGTGCGCCAGGTCAAGGGCAATGTCACCATCGGCACGGTGGGTTCGGGCGATGTGGACATCCGCGGCGCCGGCGGCAATGTCAGCGTCGAACGCCATGGCTCGGGCGATGTCACCGTGCACGACGTCGGCGGTTCGCTGACGGTATCGCGCAGCGGCAGTGGCGAGGTGCGCCACGGCAATGTCAGCGGCCCGGTGAATCTGCCGCGCGGCAAGTAACCCCTTCTTCGAGGATCGTCCGATGACTTCCAGACTGCTGCCCGCCCTGCTGCTGTGCCTGCCCCTGGCCGCCTGCGGCAACCCCGATGCCGGCAAGACCGCCCCCGCCCCCGCCGCCGGTCAACCGGCCGGCAAGACCGCGGCCGCGGTGGACACCGATTCGATCGGCAAGACCGTGCAGGAGGCCACCGACAAGGCGCGCAAGGAACTGGCCCAGGGCAATATCTCCATTTCCGGCAGCAACAGCGCCAAGGCCGAGATCACCCCGCAGGGGGACCTGCTGATCGACGGCACCACCGTGCCCACCGACGCCAACCAGCGGAAGCTGCTGCTGGACTACCGGCGGCAGGTGGAGGCGTTGGCCGGGGCCGGCATGAACATAGGCGTGGCCGGCGCCAACCTGGGCGTGAAGGCGGCCGGCGAGGCGCTCAAGGGCATCTTCTCCGGGGATACCCAGGGCATCGAGGAGCGGGTGAATGCCGAAAGCAGCAAGATCGAAGCCGAAGCCAAGCGGCTGTGCACGCTGCTGCCGGAGATGATGGCCAGGCAGCAGGCGCTGGCCGCCGCGCTGCCGGCGTTCAAGCCCTACGCCACGATGGACCAGAGCGATATCGACGACTGCGGCAAGTAAGCCCCGCCGGCCTGCGACGTACGGTCGCAGGCCGGCGCGGCTGGACGGGGGAGGACTACACTAGCCTCCCCCTTTTTGTGCGCTGCGCCGATGAAGAAGCTCTGTCTGCTGCTGTTTGCCCTGTTCTGCCTGGCCGCCACCGGTTGCGACCAGGAATACCGCAACCACCGCGCCGAGCGCGGCAAGCCGAAGATCACCGTCAGCGACGGCATGCTGATCGTGCGCCGTGCGCCGGCACCGAACATCATCGTGCTGCCCGATGGCCGGATGAAGATCGATGAGATCGAAATTCCGCTCAAGCCGGACCAGCAGGCCATGCTGCAGACCATGTTCGGCCAGCTGCAGGTATTGCGCCAGAACACCCTCACCGACGCCCCGCCGGACCCGGCCAAGCGCGCGGTCAGGATCCAGGTTCCGGCCGGCCTGCAGCCGATTCCACCGGACCTGGTGCAGCGCATTCCCGAGTTCAAGGATTACACCGAGACCTTCGGCAATCTGCAGGCCGATCGGCACTAGACCTGCCCGGCTTTAAATAGCATCGGTTCACTTATTTCGCGCCGAGGCGAGCGGGTACGCCCGTAGTTCTGACCCATGGTCAGACAGCGCGTATTGGAACGAAGAGCTTTGGGCTCGCCCAGCCGCACACGTCACTCTATCCAGAGGAGGCCGGGCAGCCCCATGTGGGACTGTCGAAAACATGGGTCCGGCGTATACGCCGGACGGGTTGGGCAGGATGCCCAACCCCGGCCTTGCCGGGTACGCAGGACAGCGCACCCGAGCAAGTTTTCGCCAAGCCCCCACGGATGGGTTTACGGCGTGTCCCGCATGGGGCTGCCCGTCCTCCTCCCACAGGGAAGATCAAGACGCTGCTCTTGGCCAAGCATCGGTGCGGTTGCCGGCCAGCGGCCGGCATTACCTGCGCGCGGCGGCGTGTTGCCTTTGCGCCGCCCCACGGCGGTGAACCACAAAAACGGGCCTTTCGGCCCGTTTTCGTTTCACTCCGGCCGCAGGCTCAACCGCCGCCGCCGGCATGGATGCCGCCGGCGGTCAGCGCGGCCGGGTCCAGCAGCCGGCGCAGCTCGGCTTCGGCCAGCCCGCTGTCCTCCAGCGCCACGTCCAGTACCGGGCGCTGCTCCTTGTAGGCGCGCTTGGCGATCGCGGCGGCCTTCTCGTAACCGATGATCGGGTTCAGCGCGGTGACCAGGATCGGGTTGCGGCCCAGTGCCTCGCGGACGCGGTCCTCGCGCACCGTCAGCCCGGCGATCGCGCTGTCGGCCAGCAGCCGGGTGATGTTGGCCAGCAGGCCGATCCCGTCCAGCAGGTTGGCCGCGATCAGCGGCAAGGTCACGTTCAACTGGAAGTTGCCGGTCTGCCCGGCCACGGTGATCGCGGTGTGGTGGCCGATCACCTGCGCGCACACCATCACCATCGCCTCGGGGATCACCGGGTTGACCTTGCCCGGCATGATCGAGCTGCCCGGCTGCAGCGCCGGCAGTTCGATCTCGCCCAGCCCGGCCAGCGGGCCGGCATTCATCCAGCGCAGATCGTTGGCGATCTTGATCAGCGCCACCGCCAGCGCATTGAGCTGGCCGGACAGCTCCACCGCATCGTCCTGCGCGGCCAGCCCCTCGAACTTGTTCTGCGCACTGTCGAACTTCACCCCGGTCTGTTGCTTGAGCAGCTTGGCCACCCGCTCGCCGAAGCGCGGGTCGGCGTTGATCCCGGTGCCGATCGCGGTACCGCCCAGCGGCAGCCGGCGCAGGCGCTTGAGGCTGTCGTCGATGCGCTCCTGGGCCGAGGCCAGCTGCGCCGACCAGGCGCCGAACTCCTGTTCGAAGGTCAGCGGCATGGCGTCCATCAGATGGGTGCGGCCGGTCTTGACTACCTTGCGCAGGCTGCGGCCCTTCTTGTCGATGGTCTTGCGCAGGTGGGTCAGCGCCGGCTGCAGCTGTTCCTGCACGCCCAGCAGGGCCGACACCCGCAGCGCGGTGGGGATCACATCGTTGGAGCTCTGCCCCTGGTTGACGTGGTCGTTGGGATGCACCGCCAGCTTGCCGGCCTTGCCGGCCTTGCCGGCGCGGTTGGCCAGGGTCGCGATGACCTCGTTGGCATTCATGTTCGAGGAGGTGCCCGAACCGGTCTGGTACACATCGATCGGAAAATGCGCGTCATGCTGGCCGGCGGCGACCTCGGCCGCGGCGGCCTGGACCGCCTTGCCGATGTTCCTGGGCAGGTGGCCCAGTTCCACGTTGACCGCGGCGGCCGCGCCCTTGACCAGCCCCAGCGCGCGGATGAAGCCGCGCGGCATGCGCTGCCCGGACACCGGGAAATTGTTCACCGCGCGCTGTGTCTGCGCGCCCCACAACGCATCGGCCGGTACCTGCAGCTCGCCCATGCTGTCGTGTTCGATCCTGAAACCCTTGCTCATTGCTTCACTCCGCGATGCTTTCGGTTTGGAAAGGGAACCTGCGGCTGGCAACGGGCCTGATTCCCTGGCTTGCGGCTGCATGAACGATACTCCGATGCGCCGCCCAAACACAGGCGCGGTCGCGTCCCGGGCCGGGGCAATGCGCCGACGTTCAGGCCGGCCAGGCGGCCGTGGGCGCGGCCTGCCGGCGCCGGGCACCGACCGTGGCGGCCCCGGCAGCGTAGAATGACGGCCCCCGCTGCCATCGCCCCGCGCCCACCATGTCCGAATTCGCCCTGCTCGCCCTGTCCCCGCTCGATGGCCGCTATGCCGGCAAGGTCGACGCGCTGCGTCCGATCTTCTCCGAATACGGCCTGATCAAGGCCCGTGTGAAGGTCGAAGTGGAATGGCTGCTGGCCCTGGCCGACGAGCCGGGCATCGTCGAGCTGGCGCCGTTCCCGGCCGCCGCAGCGGCCCGCCTGCGTGCCCTGGCCGACGACTTCGCCCCGGCCCACGCCGCGCGGGTCAAGGAAATCGAGCGCACCACCAACCATGACGTCAAGGCGGTGGAGTACTTCATCAAGGAACAGCTGCAGGCCGATGCCGAGCTGGGCCCGGCGCTGGAATTCGTGCATTTCGCCTGCACCAGCGAAGACATCAACAACCTCAGCTATGGGCTGCTGCTGCAGCAGGCCCGCCAGGACGTGCTGCTGCCGGCGCTGGACAACATCGCCGGCATGCTGCGCACCCTCGCCCACGCCCAGGCCGCCCAGCCGATGCTGTCGCGCACCCACGGCCAGACCGCCTCGCCCACCACCCTGGGCAAGGAAGTGGCCAACGTGGTGGCACGCCTGGAGCGCCAGCGCCGCCAGATCGCCGCGGTCGAACTGACCGGCAAGATCAACGGCGCGGTCGGCAACTACAACGCCCACGTGATCGCCTACCCGGACGTGGACTGGCCGGCCTTCGCCCAGCGTTTCGTGGAGAGCCTGGGCCTGGTGTTCAACCCCTACACCACCCAGATCGAACCGCATGACAACGTCGCCGAGATCGGTGATGCCGCCCGCCGCGCCAACATCATCCTGATCGACCTGGCCCGCGACATCTGGGGCTACATCTCGCTGGGCTACTTCAAGCAGAAGCTCAAGGAAGGCGAAGTGGGCTCTTCGACCATGCCGCACAAGGTCAACCCGATCGACTTCGAGAACGCCGAAGGCAACTTCGGTATCGCCAATGCGCTGTTCGAACATTTCAGCGCCAAGCTGCCGATCAGCCGCTGGCAGCGCGACCTGACCGACTCCACCGTGCTGCGCGCGGTCGGCACCGCCTTCGGCCACAGCCAGGTCGCGCTGGATTCGCTGGCCAAGGGCCTGGGCAAGCTGACCGTGAACCCCGAACGCCTGGATGCCGACCTGGATGCGTCCTGGGAAGTGCTGGCCGAAGCCGTGCAGACGGTGATGCGCCGTTACGGCCTGCCCAATCCCTACGAACAGCTCAAGGCCCTGACCCGCGGCCACGGCATCACCGCCGATTCGATGCGCAGCTTCATCGAATCGCTGGACCTGCCCGAAGACGCCAAGCAGGGCCTGCGCGCCCTGACCCCGGGCGGTTACATCGGCCTGGCCGCCGACCTGGCCAAGGCGATCTGAGGATCGCGCCAACGGTCGATACACCGGAGGGACGCGGGTGTGGCCTGGGTCCCTTCCGCTCCGTTCGTCGCAATGCGTTGCCGGGCGCGGAAGCACCACCGGCAGTCGTTTGGGAACCGACCCTACCAGGGCCGCCTCCGCATGCGTCAACACCCCCTGGTAGGGTCGCATCCCGATCAACTGCCGATGACGCCGATCATCGCGGCGAAGGCATGACCCCGGCCGGAGCCCGGCACCACCACCGCCCGGCGCGCCAGCGCCGTCTGCCGTGACATCCCGGCGCAGGTGCACATCCCCCCTCAACCAGCGGACAATAGCCCGGTACGCGCCGGCCACGGCCGCGCCCCCGCATTCCCGTCTACATGCTGCAAGGATGTCCCCCATGGCTGCCCGCAAGACCAAGACCCCCGTCATCGAAATCCAGGCCCGTCCGGGCCTGCCGCTGGGCATGCCCGCGGCCACCTTCCTGCGCGACTACTGGCAGAAGCGCCCGCTGCTGATCCGCGCCGCCTTCCCCGATTTCCAGAGCCCGGTCCAGCCCGAAGACCTGGCCGGCCTGGCCTGCGAGGAAGGCGCGCTGTCGCGGCTGATCAGCCACGACCGCGCCAGCGACGGCTGGACCGTGCGCAGCGGCCCGTTCCAGGAAGAAGAGTTCCCGGGCATGCCCGACCACGACTGGACCCTGCTGGTGCAGGACGTGGACAAGTGGGACCCGGACGTGCGCGCCCTGATCGGCCACTTCGACTTCCTGCCGCGCTGGCGCATGGACGATGTGATGATCAGCTTCGCCGCCACCGGCGGCTCGGTCGGCGCCCATGTCGACCAGTACGACGTGTTCCTGCTGCAGGCCCACGGCCACCGCCGCTGGCAGATCGATGCCAGCGAATCGACCAAGGGCAAGCGCCCGCCGCTGGATTTCCGCGACGACGTCGAACTCAAGCTGCTGCGCCGCTTCAAACCCACCCATGACTGGGTGCTGGCCCCGGGCGACATGCTCTACCTGCCGCCCAACGTGCCGCACAACGGCGTGGCCGAAGACCCCTGCCTGACCTTCTCCTTCGGCATGCGCGCGCCGGCCTCGGCCGAGCTGATCAGCGACTACCTGGACACCCTGATCCTGGATGCCGACGAGTCGATCCGCTACCAGGACCCGGACCTGAAGGTGCCGGCCGACCCCAACGAGATCGACGTGGTGGCGATGAACCGCGTGGTCGAGGCGCTCAACGCGATCCGCATGAACGACCCGGACAAGCTCGGCGACTGGTTCGGCCGCTTCATCACCACCTACCGCGCCGCCGGCGAGGTGATGGCGCACGGCCAGCCGCTGCCGCGCGAGGAGATCGAAGCCGCGCTGGGCGCCGGCCTGGAACTGCAGCGCCATCCCTGGGCGCGCGTGGCCTGGCGCCGCGCCAGCCGCGGTGCCAGCCTGTACTGCAGCGGGCTGGAATTCGCCCTGCCGGTCAAGGACGCCCAGACCCTGGCCGGCACCGAGCAGTTCGGCGCCGGCCTGTACCGCAAGCTCTCGGCCAAGGGCCGCGACGCGGTGCAGGCCCTGGTCCAGGGCGGCTTCTACCAGCTGCTGGACGACGACTTCGATGACAACGACGGCGACGTGGCCGAATACGAAATCATCGACGGTACCGACACGGTGGAGGTCATCGACGCTGACGACATCCAGGCCGATGTGCATGAAGTGACCATCCACGAGGACGGTATCGAGGTCATCGTCGATTTCGACGACAACGACGACAGCCCCCCGCGGCAGTGAGCGTGGCCGGCCCCGGTTTCCAGGTCGCGGTGGTTCCCTATCCGGCGCAGCACGCCGCGCTGCACCGGGTCCGGCAGGCCGTGTTCGTGCAGGAACAACAGGTGCCGGCCGAACGGGAGGCCGACGCGCTGGACCCATCCAGCGTGCACGTGCTGGCCAGCGACGCGCACGGCCAGCCGATCGGCGCCGGCCGGCTGACCCCGGACGGCCGGATCGGGCGGATGGCGGTGCTGGGGCCCTGGCGCGGCCAGGGCGTCGGGGAGGCGCTGCTGCTGGCCCTGGTCGAGGCGGCAAAGGCCGCCGGCCGGGCCGAAGTGACCCTGCACGCCCAGTTGCCGGCCCGCGTGTTCTACACCCGCCAGGGATTCCTGCCCCAGGGCGAGGTGTTCGAGGAGGCCGGCATCGCCCACCAGGGCATGCGCCGGGTGCTGGCCGGTGCGGTCAACATCGCCACCGCCGAACAGGCCCTGGCGATCACCACCGCCCTGGTCCACCGTGCCCGCCGCCGGCTGTGGATCCACAGCCACCAACTCGACCCGGGCCTGCTCGACGCCGCCCCGGTGCTGGAGGCGCTGCGCCGCTTCGGCAGCGCCCGCCACCCCAAGCAGGCCTGGCTGATCGTGCATGACGCCCGGGCCATCGCCCGCACCGGCTCGCCCCTGCTGGGGCTGCTGCAGCGCCTGCCCAGCGTGTTCCGGCTGCGTCAGGTCAGCGACCCGGTCGACCAGGCCCTGGCCTCGGCCTGCCTGCTCAACGATGCCGGCGACTACTACTTTCGTCTCGGTGGGCACCGCTTCGACGGCGAAGCCGGGCTTGCGCTGCCAGCACGTTCGCAGCCGTTGCAGGATGGTTTGCAGCGCGTATGGGAACGTTCGCGTGAATGTGGCGAACTTCGCGCGATCGGGCTGTAGTTCACGCCACCGGCCCGAACCTGTCTGGGAATGACACCGCGGTTCCCGCCACCGGCCCGGCGCTGCCCCTTCCTGTTCCGATGCGGGTACAATTTGCGCAGTTAGCTACCGCCCGCGCAGTGCTATTCATCTTTGCCTGCCGGATCACCGAAGCCTTACCCCACAAGCGAATCCGACACTCCATCGTGGACAATCTACTGAAGCAGTTTGCGCAGTCTTCGCAGCTCGCCGGCGGCAACGCCTCCTATATCGAGGATCTGTACGAGCAGTACCTCGTTTCTCCGGACAGTGTCGATCCCAAATGGAAGACCTACTTCGACGGCTTTGAGGGCCGCCAAGCCGGCGACATTCCGCACTCGGCCGTCATCGCCCACATCACCGAGGCCGGCAAGAACGCGGCCAACAGCGGCGCTGCCGCCGGTGCCGGCGACGAGCGCGAGCGCAATGTCGGCCGCCTGATCACCGCCTACCGTTCGCGTGGCCACCTCGGTGCCCGCTTGGACCCGCTGGGCCTGACCCCGCCGACCAACCCGCCGGACCTGGGGCTGCCGTTCCACAGCCTGTCCGACAGCGACCTGGGCAGCGAATTCAGCACCGGCGGCGTCGCCGGCCAGCCGCGGATGAAACTGCGCGACCTGCTCGAGCGCCTGCAGAAGACCTACACCGGCTCGATCGGTGCCGAGTTCATGCACATCTCCGAGGTCGAACAGCGCCAGTGGCTGTACCAGCGCCTGGAAACGGCCGGGGGCAACTACAACCTGGATGCCGACACCCAGCGCCGCACCCTGGAGCGCCTGACCGCCGCCGAAGGCCTGGAACGCTACCTGCATACCAAGTACGTCGGCCAGAAGCGCTTCTCGCTGGAAGGCGGCGATGCGCTGATCCCGATGATGGACACCATCATCCGCGACGCCGGCAAGGATGGCGTCAAGGACGTGGTCGTCGGCATGGCCCACCGCGGCCGCCTGAACGTGCTGGTCAATACGCTGGGCAAGAGCCCGCGCAAGCTGTTCGACGAATTCGAAGGCAAGTTCGAGCACGACGACCATGCCTCGGCCGGCGATGTGAAGTACCACATGGGCTTCTCGGCCGACATCGCCACCCCCGGCGGCGCGGTCCACCTGGCGCTGGCCTTCAACCCGTCGCACCTGGAAATCGCCGACCCGGTCGTGGCCGGCTCGGTGCGTTCGCGCCAGGAGCGCCGCGGCGATACCGCGCGCAAGCAGGTGATGCCGATCCTGATCCACGGCGATGCGGCCTTCTCCGGCCAGGGCGTGGTGATGGAGCTGTTCCAGATGTCCCAGGCCCGCGGCTTCGCCGTCGGTGGCACGGTGCACATCGTGGTCAACAACCAGGTCGGTTTCACCACCTCCAATCCGCTGGATACGCGCTCCACGCGCTATGCCACCGACGTGGCCAAGATGATCGCCGCCCCGGTGCTGCACGTGAACGGCGACGATCCCGAAGCGGTGGTGTTCGCCGCGCGGCTGGCCTTCGAGTTCCGCCAGAAGTTCGCCAAGGACGTGGTCATCGATCTGATGTGCTACCGCCGTTGGGGCCACAACGAAGCCGACGAACCGGCGATCACCCAGCCGTTGATGTACCAGGTGATCCGCAAGCACCAGACCACCCGCGAGCTGTACGCGGCCAAGCTGGAAGCGGCCGGGGTAATCCCGGCCGACGGTGGCAAGGCGCTGGTCGATGCCTACCGCAACAAGCTCGATGCCGGTGAAGTGACCACCGAGCTGGCCCAGGTGGAAAAGACCCCGGCCACCAGCAGGATGTACGTCGATTGGCCCAAGCTGCTCAACGGCAAGCTGTCCGATGAGGTCTCCACCGCCGTGGGGATGGACAAGGTCAAGCAGCTGGCCACGCTGATCAACACCATTCCCGAGGGCGTGGAACTGCATTCGCGCGTGGCCAAGGTGTACGACGACCGCCGCAAGATGGCCGCTGGCGAGATCCCGGGCGACTGGGGCTTTGCCGAGAACCTGGCCTACGCCACCGTGCTGGACGAAGGCAACAGCCTGCGTCTGGTCGGCCAGGACGTGGGCCGCGGTACGTTCACCCACCGCCACGCGATCCTGCACGACCAGAAGACCGACAACTATTACCTGCCGTTGCGCCAGCTGGTTGAATCGCCCGAACAGGCCACCATCATCGATTCGCTGCTCAGCGAAGAAGCGGTGATGGCCTATGAGTACGGCTTCTCCACCACCGATCCGAACACCCTGTGCATCTGGGAAGGCCAGTTCGGCGATTTCGCCAACGGCGCCCAGGTCGTGATCGATCAGTTCATCGCTGCCGGCGAAGCCAAGTGGGGCCGCATCACCGGCCTGACCCTGCTGCTGCCGCACGGTTACGAAGGCCAGGGCCCGGAGCACAGCTCGGCGCGCCTGGAGCGTTTCCTGCAGCTGTGCGCGCTGGAGAACATGCTGGTGTGCGTGCCGTCGACCCCGGCGCAGGCCTACCACATGCTGCGTCGCCAGATGCGCATGACCACCCGCAAGCCGCTGATCGTGATGTCGCCCAAGTCGCTGCTGCGCCACAAGCTGGCCGTGTCGACCCTGGACGAACTGGCCAACGGGCAGTTCCAGCACCTGATCGGCGATGCCGGCGCAGATGCCAGGAAGGTCAAGCGCGTGGTGCTGTGCTCGGGCAAGGTCTACTACGACCTGCTGGAAGACCAGACCAAGCGTGGCCAGGACGATGTGGCCATCATCCGCGTCGAACAGCTGTACCCGTTCCCGCGCGTGGCCCTGGCCGCGGAGTTGAAGAAGTACGGCAAGGCGGCCGATGTGGTGTGGTGTCAGGAAGAACCGCAGAACCAGGGTGCCTGGTACCAGATCCGCCACCACCTGCAGGCCTGCCTGGCCGATGGCCAGAGCATCCATTACGCAGGTCGCGCCCGTTCGGCATCGCCGGCCGCTGGACACATGGCTGACCACATCATCGAACAGCAGAAGCTGATCGCCGATGCCCTGGTCAACCCGTTCAACGACTCGGTCGCTGAATAACTCTCCCCCTCATTCTAGAAAAGACAAACCAGGAAGCTCCCGCATGGCCACCGAAGTCAAAGCCCCGGTACTGCCCGAATCCGTCGCCGACGGCACCATCGCCACCTGGCACAAGAAGGTTGGCGATGCCGTCAAGCGCGATGAAAACCTGCTTGATCTGGAAACCGACAAGGTCGTCCTGGAAGTGCCCTCGCCGGTCGATGGCGTGCTGAAGGAGATCAAGTTCGAGGTGGGCGCCACCGTGACCTCCAGCCAGGTCGTAGCCGTCATCGAAGAAGGCGCCGTGGCTGCTGCTCCGGCCCCGGCTGCCGAAGAGAAGAAGGCCGAGGCCGCGCCGGCCGCTGCTGCACCGGCTGCCGCCGCTGCGCCGGCACCGGCGGCCAAGTCCGCTGCCGATGCCCTGCCCCCGGGCGCGCGCTTCTCGGCCATCACCGAAGGCGTCAACCCGGCCGACGTGTCCGGCACCGGCCGCCATGGCGCGGTGACCAAGGAAGACATCGTCAACTTCGCCCGCAACGGCGGCGCCGGCAAGGCCGGTGGCGCGCGTCCGGAAGAACGCGTGCCGATGACCCGCATCCGCAAGCGCATCGCCGAGCGCCTGATGCAGTCCAAGAACAGCACGGCCATGCTGACCACCTTCAACGAGGTCGACCTGTCCAAGGTCTCGGCCGCGCGCAAGGACCTGCAGGACGAGTTCGTCAAGGCCCATGGCATCAAGCTCGGCTTCATGAGCTTCTTCGTCAAGGCCGCGGCCAACGCGCTGCAGCGCTTCCCGCTGGTCAACGCCTCCATCGACGGCGACGACGTCATCTACCACGGCTACTCGGACATCTCCATCGCCGTGTCGACCGACAAGGGCCTGGTCACCCCGGTGCTGCGCAACGTCGAGCGCATGTCGTTTGCCGACATCGAAAAGACCATCGCCGACTACGCCAAGAAGGCCCGTGACGGCAAGCTGAGCCTGGAAGAACTGCAGGGCGGCACCTTCACCGTGACCAACGGCGGCACCTTCGGTTCGCTGCTGTCCACCCCGATCATCAACCCGCCGCAGAGCGCGATCCTGGGCATGCATGCCATCAAGGAACGCCCGATCGCCCAGAACGGCCAGGTCGTGATCGCGCCGATGATGTACCTGGCGCTGTCCTACGACCATCGCATCATCGATGGCAAGGACTCGGTGCAGTTCCTGGTGGACATCAAGAACCAGCTGGAAAACCCCGGCCGCATGCTGTTCGGCCTGTAAGACCTACCACCCCTCCGCGCCTGCGCGGAGGGGTGCTGGTTTCAGGGTGCGACCCCTGCTCTCCCCCCGGCGCCTGCGCGCCACCGGCTTCGACCGAAGCTCGGGAATGCAACAAGGAACTATCAATGGCTGAACAATTCGACGTCGTCGTCATCGGTGCCGGCCCGGCCGGCTACCATGCCGCCATCCGCGCCGCGCAGCTGGGTCTGAAGACCGCCTGCATCGACGCAGCCCTGGGCAAGGACGGCAAGCCGGCCCTGGGTGGCACCTGCCTGCGCGTGGGCTGCATCCCGTCCAAGGCGCTGCTGGATTCCTCGCGCCAGTTCTGGAACATGGGCCATATCTTTGGCGACCACGGCATCAGCTTCAAGGATGCCAAGATGGACGTCGAAGCGATGGTTAGCCGCAAGGACAAGATCGTCAAGCAGTTCACCGGCGGCATCGGCATGCTGTTCAAGGCCAACAAGGTCGCCGCCTACTACGGCTTTGGTGAGCTGCAGCCGGGCAACGTGGTCAAGGTCACCCAGCACGACGGTTCCATCGTCGAGCTCAAGGGCACCAACGTGATCATCGCCGCCGGGTCGGACTCGATCGAACTGCCGTTCGCCAAGTTCGACGGCGACACCATCGTCGACAACGTCGGCGGCCTGGACTTCACCGAAGTGCCGGCCCGCCTGGCGGTGATCGGCGCCGGCGTGATCGGCCTGGAACTGGGTAGCGTGTGGAAGCGCCTGGGTTCGGAAGTGACCATCCTCGAAGCCCTGCCGGAGTTCCTGGCCGCCGCCGATGCCGAAGTGGCCAAGGCCGCCGCCAAGGAATTCAAGAAGCAGGGCCTGGACATCCGCCTGGGTGCCAAGGTGTCCAAGGCCGAAGTGACCGGCAAGGGCAAGAAGAAGGAAGTCGCCCTGACCTACGCCGATGCCGAAGGCGAAAAGAGCCTGATCGTGGACAAGCTGCTGGTGGCCGTTGGCCGCCGCGCCGCCACCAAGGGCCTGCTGGCCGAAGGCACCGGCGTCAGGATCAACGAGCGTGGCCAGATCGAAGTAGACGACCATTGCCACACCGGCGTGGACGGCGTCTGGGCGGTCGGTGACTGCGTGCGCGGCCCGATGCTGGCGCACAAGGGCTTCGAGGAAGGCATCGCGGTGGCCGAACTGATCGCCGGCCTGCCCGGCCACGTCAACTTCGACACCATTCCGTGGGTCATCTACACCGAGCCGGAGCTGGCCTGGGTCGGCAAGACCGAGCAGCAGCTCAAGGCCGAAGGCATTCCGTACAAGGCCGGCAGCTTCCCGTTCGCCGCCAACGGCCGCGCCGTGGCCATGATCGAGCCGGCCGGCTTCGTCAAGGTGCTGGCGCATGCCGAGACCGACCGCGTGCTGGGCATGCACCTGGTCGGCGCCAACGTGTCCGAACTGGTCCACGAAGGCGTGCTGACCATGGAGTTCAACGGTTCGTCCGACGACCTGGCGCGCATCTGCCACGCCCACCCGTCGCTGTCCGAAGCGGTGCATGACGCGGCCATGGCCGTGAGCAAGCGCGCGATCCATAAGGCGAACTGAAAACTCCGGTGGTGCCGGCCGCTGGCCGGCGTTGCCTGGAAACGAAAAACCCCGCCAAGGCGGGGTTTTTTGTGGGCAACACGACCTACCGCGAGCATTCGGACCATCGCCGCGGACTGAATGCCTTGGTAGGGTCGGTTCCCGAACGACTGCCGATGGCGTTCCCGCGCCCGGTAACGCATGACAATGAACGAGGCGATGCTTATCTCCGGTCGGGACCATGCGTTCGCCGCGATGATCGGCGCCATCGGCAGTCGTTCGGGAACCGCCCCTACCAGAGCCGTCAGGCCGCCAGCGGCCGGCTACCACCACCCAGCAGCCGTGCCGGCAGCATCAACAGCGCGCGCAGGAACGCGAACAGCGCCGAGAAGGTGATGCCGACCAGGCGAAACGGCAGGCTGACCAGCCACACCAGCGGCCAGGCCAGCAGGGCCAGGATCGCCAGCGGCCAGCACAGCACCAGCAGCAGGCACCACACGCCCAGCGCGAACAGGGTTTTCATCGTCGGTCTCCGTCGGCGGCACCCCGCCGCCCGCATAACACCATCGCGCCCTGTCCGGGCACGATGCAACCGTTCTGCGACGAAACCGGTAATAAGCCGATGAAACGGTAGTGCCGGCCGCTGGCCGGCTCTGCACGATGACAGTTCCCATAGGAGCCGGCCAGCGGCCGGCACTACCGTAGCGCTTCGGCGCTACTCGAACGAACCGACCGAATCGTGCGACAGGTTGTCGAACCGGGTGTACTCACCGAAGAACTTGAGCTTGCACGAGCCGGTCGGGCCGCCTCGGTGCTTGCCGATGATGATCTCGGCAAGGCCCTTGTCCGGCGAGGTTTCCTTGTTGTAATAATCGTCGCGGTAGATGAACACGATCATGTCCGCGTCCTGCTCGATAGCGCCCGATTCGCGAAGGTCGGCCATCACCGGGCGCTTGTCGGTACGCGTTTCCAGCGAGCGGTTGAGCTGGGACAGCGCGATCACCGGCACGTTCAGCTCCTTGGCCAGGCCCTTGAGCGAACGCGAGATCTCCGAAATTTCGGTGGCGCGGTTTTCGCTGTTGCCCGGCACGCTCATCAGCTGCAGGTAATCGATCACGATCAGGCCCAGGTCGTGCTCGCGCTTGAGCCGGCGGCACTTGGAACGCAGGATCTCCGGCGACACGCCCGGCGTGTCGTCGATGAAGATCTTGGTTTCCTTCAGCATCCGGATCGCGCCGGTAACCCGGCTCCAGTCTTCGTCTTCCAGCTGGCCGGTACGCAGGCGCTGGGCATTGATGCGGCCGTTGGAGGAAATCAGGCGCATCGCCAGCTGCGAGGCCGACATTTCCATCGAGAACACCGCCACGCCCTTCTTGGACTTGATCGCGGCGTACTCGGCGATGTTCAGCGCCAGGGTGGTCTTGCCCATCGCCGGACGCGCGGCCAGGATGATCAGGTCGGTCGGCTGCAGGCCGGAGGTCATCGCATCGAAATCGGTGTAGCCGGTCGGCAGGCCGGTGATGTTGCCGCCGTTCTCGAAGCGGTTGCGCAGCTCCTCGAAGGCATCCTTCAACGCACCGGGCATGGCTACGAAATCGGTGCGCCCGCGCGCGCCCTGCTCGGCGATGGCGAACACCGATTTTTCCGCCGCCGACAGCAGCTCGCTGCTTTCACGGCCCTCGGGCTGGAAGCCGTCGTTGACGATGTCGGTGCCGACCTGGATCAGCTGGCGCAGCACCGCCTTGTCGCGCACGATCTCGGCATAGGCGGCGATATTGGCCGCCGACGGCGTGGTGCTGGCCAGTTCGATCAGGTAGGCGCCGTCGCCGACCAGCTCCATCCGCCCCTGCGATTCGAACCATTCGCCCAGCGTCACCGCATCGAACGGGCGGTCGCGCTCGGACAGCTCGCGGATCGCGCGGTAGATCATCTGGTGGTCGCGGCGGTAGAAGTCGGTCTCGGTCAGCTGGTCGTTGATCCGGTCGTAGCTTTCCGGGGCCAGCATCAGCCCGCCCAGCACCGCCTGCTCGGCCTCGATCGAATGCGGCGGCACGCGCAGCTGGTCGATCCGCGATTCGTCGCGGTCGAAGCGGTCACCGCGATCTTTGCGGTCGGAACGGAAGCCAGAGCGGGCGGACATGTCGGGGCGTACTTCCTGCAGTGCGGAGCATGGGGCATGGTAGGCACGGAGCGACCGCCACAGCCATGCATAACCCTGTGGATAAGCGGTGGATGAGCTGGGCATACCTGCATGGCGGGCATGCATCGCCGCGCGTGCCGCACGACCGCTGGCCGTGCGTCCGGCGCCATTATCGCAGAAGCACCCGGCTCAATGCTGACTGCCGTGGGTGGCGATCCAGGCCAGGAAAGTGTCCATGAAGCCCTGCAGGAACTGCTGCGTGCCCTCGTTGGCGATGTTGCCCGCCTCGTCGATCAGGCCGTCCTTGAAGTGCAGGAACACCTCCGGCTGGCCCAGCACCGGCATATCCAGGTAGGCCAGCACGTTGCGCAGGTGCTGCTGGGCCAGCGCGGTGCCGATCACCCCGATCGAGGCGCCCACCACGGCGGCAGGCTTGCCGGCGAAGGCGCTGTCGCCATACGGGCGGGAGCCCAGATCGATGGCGTTCTTGAGCACCCCGGGGATCGAGCGGTTGTATTCGGGGGTGACGAACAGCACCGCGTCGGCGTCGCGGATCTGCTGCTTCAGGCGCACGCCCTGGGCAGGATAGTCCTTGTCGAAGTCCTGGTCATAGAGCGGCAGGTCGCCGATCTGGACATGCTCGAAACGCGCCTTGCCGGCGGCCAGTTTCTCCAGCGCATGAGCCAGCGCCTTGTTGTGCGAGCCCTTGCGCAGGCTGCCAACCAGTACCGCGATCTTCACTTCGGCCATGGGGAGGTCTCCGTTGGGGGAAAGACCAGCCTAGGCGGAGGCACCGTTGGCGCCGGTGAAGACGGCAGGTCCGGCACCACCATTGGGGCGTTGCGGCAGTCGATCCGGAGGCTGCCTGTCCGTTACGCGCCTGCGTACCGCCTCACGTCCGCAGCACGGCCGCCCGCACCTGCTGCCAATGCGCCTGCCAGGCCTGGAACATCAGCACGTTCCACAGGTGGGTATGCCACTTGCGCTCGCCCTGCTGGAACTGCTGCCACAACGGCACCACCGCCTCGACGTTGAACACGCCTTCGGCGGCCAGCCGCGCCGGATCCAGCAGGTCGTCGGCCCAGCCGCGCAGCTCGCCCCTGAGCCAGGCACTGACCGGTGCGCCGAAGCCGCGTTTGGGCCGGTGCACCATGTCCTGCGGCACATAACGGCCCAGCACGCGCTTGAGCAGGTACTTGCTGACCCCGTCGCGGTGCTTCATCGACAACGGCAGCGACCAGGCGAATTCGGCCACCCGCCAGTCCAGCAGCGGCGCGCGCGCCTCCAGGCTGACCGCCATGCTGGTGCGGTCCACCTTGCACAGCAGGTCGTCGGGCAGGTAGGTGGAAAAATCGGCCAGCATCATCGCGTCGGCCGGCGAACCGGCACCGTGCAGCGGGTCGGCCAGGTCATAGAAACTGCTGGCGCCGTGCGCGCCCTGCACCGCCGCCACCGGGTCGCGCCAGCGCGAGATGCGGTTGCGGTAGACATCGCCGATGCCGCGCGCGCCGGTTTCAGCCAGCAACGCGGCCAGCCCGCCGGTACGCGAGGCCTCGCCCTGCGTATGGGCGTGGCTGGCCATCCAGCGCCGCAGCGGCGCCGGCACCTTGCCGAGCAGGTTCCAGTTGCGCAGCGCGCGCTGGTAGCGGCTGTAGCCGAAGAACAGTTCATCGCCACCGTCGCCGGACAGGGCCACGGTCACCGCGCCGCGGGCCAGCCTGGCCACCAGCGCGGTGGGCACCTGCGAGGCGTCGGCGAAGGGTTCGTCGAACATCGCCGGCAGCTGCGGCACCACCGCCAGCGCATCGGCGCCGCTGACGTACAGCTCGGTGTGGTCGGTGCCCAGGTGAGTCGCCAGCGCCTTGGCCAGCGGTGCCTCGTCGTGGTCCGAATCCTGGAAGCCGATGCTGAAACTGTGGATCGGGGTGGACGACTGCGACTGCATCAGCGCGGCCACCACCGACGAATCGGTGCCGCCGGACAGGAACACCCCGACCGGCACATCGGCCACCATGCGCAGCCCGACCGCATCGCGCAGCAAGCCGTCCAACTGGTTTTCGGCATCGTCGTCGCTGCCGATGAACGGCAGCGCGAGCGCCTGCTGCATGCGCTCGCGCGCGTTCCAGAACGGCACCTGCTGCTGGTCGGGCCGGTGCGCGGCAGGGCCGGCGGCCACGGCGGCCGCGTCCAGCCGCAGCAGCCGGCCGGGCATCAGCTTGAAGCAGTCGCTGTGGATGCAGTGCGGCGCGGGAATGTAATCCAGCCGCAGCAGCAGGGTCAGCGCATCGCGGTCGACCCCGTTGTCGAAGTCCGGGTGCTGCCACAGCGCCTTCAACTCCGAGCCGAACACCAGGCTGGCGCCGGCCCAGCCGTAATACAGCGGCTTCTTGCCGACCCGGTCGCGGGCCAGCCACAGGCACTGCTCGGCGCGGTCCCACAGCGCGATGGCGAACATGCCGTTGGCGCGCTGCAGGGTCTCATCCAGGCCCCAGGCCACGAATGCGGCCAGCAGCACCTCGGTGTCCGAATGGCCACGGAAGTGGTGCCCCATCGCTTCCAGCTCGGCGCGCAGCACCGCGAAGTTGTACACCTCGCCGTTGTAGGCCAGGACGTAGCGGCCATCGTCGGAGGCCATCGGCTGGTGGCCCAGCGGCGACAGGTCCAGGATGCTCAGGCGCCGGTGCGCCAGCGCGATGCCGCTGGCCGGATCGGCCCATACCCCGCTGTCGTCGGGCCCACGGTGCACCATCGCATCGCCCATGCGCTGCGCCAATCGTTCCAGCGCCGCCTGCTCCAGTTCCGGAGCGGGCAGCAGCATTCCAGCCAATCCACACATGCGTCAGAGATCCTGCGCCAGAACCCGGGCGGCGCCTACCAGGGCATTGTCGCTTGGAAGCACGCACATTGCTGCCCCCGCCAGCGGGGTATAGGTGTCGGCCCCGCAGACCCGCTGCAGCGGCAGGTGGCCCAGCCCGGCCTCAACCAGCGCAGTGATCACGCCCTCGCCCACCCCGCCACTGTGCCGGCCCTCGTCCACCACCAGCACCCGCTGCGCGTCGGCGGCCTGTTCGGCGATGAAGGCGGCATTGAGCGGCACCAGCCAGCGCAGGTCCACGACCCGTACCTGCCAGCCCAGTTCCTGGCCGATGCTGCGCGCCGCGCGCAGGCTCATCGGCACGCCATTGCCATAGGTGAAGATCACCAGGTCGCTGGCGTCGGGCGCATATACCCGGCCCTGCCCCGGCAGCAGGGTCTGCTCCGGCGCGGGGTACGGGAACAACCACTGGCCATCGCCGGGCTCGTACAGATCCTTGGTCATGTACAGCGCGATCGGCTCCAGGAACACCGACACCCGCCCGTCCACCTGGGCCAGCGCGGCCAGGGTGCGCAGCATCATCGCCGCATCGTCGCCGCGCGACGGGCAGCCGACCACCAGGCCGGGGATGTCGCGCAGCGCGGTGATCGAGTTGTCGTTGTGGAAATGCCCGCCAAACCCCTTCTGGTAACCGAGCCCGGCGATCCGCACCAGCATCGGGTTGCGGTACTGGTCGTTGGAGAAGAACTGCAGCGAACAGGCTTCGCCACGCAGCTGGTCGGCGGCATTGTGCAGGTAGGCCAGGTACTGGATTTCCGGGATCGGCAGCATGCCCAGGTTGGCCAGGCCCTGGGCCATGCCCAGGATCATGGTTTCATCCAGCAGCGTGTTGAACACCCGGCGCGGCCCGAACGCCTTGAGCAGGCCCTTGCTGACCGTATACACCCCGCCCTTGTGCGCCACGTCCTCGCCGAACAGCAGCGTGGACGGGTACTTGGCCATCAGTTCGTGCAGGCCCTGGTTGATCTGGATGGCCAGGTGCCGCGGCGGTTGCCGCTCGGGCAGCTGCGCCTGGCTGCCGAACGCGGCAAGGCGCGCCTCGGGCGCGGCGACACGGCCGGCTTCTGCCTGCACCGCGGCCGGCGAATACGGCGCCAGCGGCGCCATGATCTGCGCCAGTCCTTCCAGCTTGGGCCGGCGATCGGCCTCTGCGGCGGCGGCAAAACAGCGCACGCGCATCGCTTCGTAACGTTGCAGCACCTGCTCCGGGCGCATCCAGCCCGAGGCCATGGCGATCTGCGCCGAGCGCAGCAGCGGGTCGGCCGCCTCGGCCGCGCACAGTTCCGGCAGCGGCCGCCATTCGATTTCGAAATCGGTACCGGCATGGCCCATCAGGCGCGTGGTGCGCAGGTGCAGGAAGGTCGGCCGGCGCGTGTGCCGGCAATGGTCCAGCGCGCGTTGCACCTGGGCATGGCCGGCGGCCAGGTCCAGGCCGTCGGCGTAGAAGTAGTCCAGGCCCGGGCGGTGGCTGAAGCTCTCGGCAATCCAGCCGTCGGGGGTCTTGACCGAAATGCCGATGCCATTGTCTTCGCAGATGAACAGCACCGGCGCCGGCAGCCGCTGGTAGGCGGCCCAGGCCGCAGTATTGAACGCGGTCTGCGCGGTGGCGTGGTTGGCCGAGGCATCGCCGAAGGAGCAGATCACCACGCTGTCGGCCGGAATCGGCAGCGTGTGGCCGATCCGGCGCGCGCTTTCGATCGCCATCGCCGTGCCCAGCGCCTTGGGCAGGTGCGAGGCGATCGTCGAGGTCTGCGGCAGCACCCACAGCGGCTTGCTGCCCCACACCTTGTGCCGCCCGCCACTGGCCGGGTCGTCGCCGCTGGCGGCAAACGACAGCGCCGCGTCCATCACCGGGTCCATCCCCGGCAGCTTGGCGAAGCGCTCGGCCATGAACGCGCCGGAGCGGTAATGCAGGAATGCCGGATCGGTGTGCCGGGCCAGCCGCGCGACCAGCGCGTTGCCTTCGTGGCCGGACGAACCGATGGTGTAGAAGACCTTGTTCTGCACGCGCAGTACGCGCGCCATCAGGTCCAGGTGGCGGCTGACCAGCTGCGACTGGAACAATGCATCGAAGCCCTGCGCATCCAGCGTGCTGCCGGGCAGGATCGGTGCATCCGGCGCCGGCCGCGGGGCGGCCTCACCGCGCCACTGCTGGACGAATTCAATGAAATTGGCATCGCAGACCTCGGCCCGGTTCAGGCCCTTCATGCGTGCGGGAATCGGATCGGGAACCACGGCAAACATCCATCAGCCTCCGTGACACGCGGCCAAAGCGACCACGCCCGAAGTCTGGCTGCAACCTGCGCCGCTTGCCAAGCGCGGGTGCAGCATGGCGCTCAGCCGGCGCGGCGCGCCCGCCACTGCGCGCGCGACTGGCCCCAGATCTCGATCGGTTTGCCATCGTGCGGCGGCGGCAGCTCATCCATGCGCAGCAGGGTGCTGCCGAGCTTGCGCGCGACTACCTTGGAATTTTCGTTGGCCGGATCGATGCTGTGGATGACCTCGTCCCAGCCCAGCGCGTCGAACGCCCAGTCGATGCTGGCGATCGCCGCCTCCGGCGCATAGCCCTTGCCCCAGTGCGCGCGACTGATGCTCCAGCCCACTTCGGGGCCCGGCCAGTCCAGCGGCTGCCACGGGCCCATCCGCCCGACCCAGTCGCCGCTGCTTTTTTCGATCACCGAGAACATCGAAAAGCCGTACAGATGCCAGCTGCCGGCCAGGCAGCAGAAGCTGCGCCAGGCCTGCGAGCGGGGCTGTACGCCACCGAGGTGCTGCATCACCTGCGGGTCGGCGCAGAACTGCAGGAAGGCGTCGAAGTCTTCGACGCGGGGTGGGCGCAGGATCAGCCGGTCGGTCTCCAGGCGCAGATCGAAGATGCTCATGCAGGTTCCTTGGAATAAGCCGATCTGGATCTTCGCAGAAGGCGCAAGGGTAGGCCAATGGGTGCTGGCCGGATCTGCAAGAAGCCAAGGCAGGATCAAACGCGTTTCGTGCCCCTTCGGGGCGCGAGTCACTTTCTTGCTCGTGCAAGAAAGTAACCAAAGAACACGCCCCCGTCCGCTCGCCGCCGGGCGTTGCCCGTCGGTGCCCTGCGCTTCTCGCGTCATCGGGGGACGGCGCGGAACTCGCTGCGCTCAGACACCCGCGCCTCTTCGCCCCCGATGCCGCTGCGATGCTCGGCTCGCTCCAAGGGGGGGCAGGTCAAAATCACGAGCAACGGCACCAGCAGCCGGGCATAGCCCGGCTCTACGAGCAAGGATGGTGATCGCAGCATCAGCATTCGCCCGCAGCGTGCGCCATCTCCCTCTTCCCAAACGCAACAGGCCGGCTTTCGCCGGCCTGTCGCCTTACGCATCTCACCACGCGGTTACTGCTTGTTCGAATCCAGCGCCGCGGTCTGGGTGACCAGCTGGCCATCGACCACCGGCAGGCGGTCGCTGCTCGGCTTGTTGTCCATCTTCACCGTCTTTTCCACGCCGTCGTAACGGTAGGTCACGTTGTAGCCGGTGACCGCATTGGTGGTGCCCATCGGAATGCGGTTGCCCGGCTTGCTGGCCATGCGCATCGTCCCGGTGGTGCCGTCCTCATTGCGGTAGGTCACGTTGTAGCCGGTCACCTTGGTGGACTCGGAGGTCGCCGTTTCGGTATGGCACTGGCGCTCGGTGCGGTTGACCACGCGGCCGCCCACATGGCGCTTGTCGACCTGATTGCCGATCAGGCCGCCGGCCACGGCACCGGCTGCGGTGGCGGCCTTCTTGCCGTTGCCGCCACCGACCTGGTTGCCGAGCAGGCCGCCGATCACCGCACCAGCCACCGTGCCGCCGACATTGCCGTCGCGCTCGGGCAGGCGCTCCTGCACCACCACGTCCTGGCAGACCTCATGCGGGGTCTGGGTGGTGGAGGTCTGGCGCACCGGCTCGGTGCCGATCACGGTGGCGTAGGCCTTTTCCTTTCTGGTCAGCGGGTCGACCTTGACCACGTCGGCGTATTCCAGCCTGCCGGCCTTGTCTTCCACGGCCAGCGCATCGGTGCGGGCACCGTCGTCGGCCAGCGGAGAGGTGTCCAGGTTGGGCCGGGTCTGTGCTGCGGTCACCGCGTCGGACGAAGAATTGCCGCTCTTCATGAAAGCAGCGGTGGCGATACCGCCGACAAGCAGCGCGCCAGCGGCGACCAAAGCAGTAGTAGTTGTACTTTTCATAACCGGCTCCTTGCGGACCATCCGCAACGTTCTTGAGCGAATTCCAGCACGTCGACCCTGAACGGAATCTCCACATTCCGTACACGCCACCTTTCCCCATTCAGGTTCTGTCGCAACGGGGCTCGTGATAGCGTTTACAGCATCTGTCGAGGAGAGCGTCATGGCCAACCCCCTGCTGCTGCCGGTGCTGGAATGGGCGCGCCGGCTGCGCTACCCCACGCTGTTCAAGCTGACCGCCGGCCTGTTCGCGCTGACCCTGTTCATTCCCGACCCGGTGCCGTTCGTCGACGAGATCCTGCTCGGGATGGGCACGCTGCTGCTGGCCAACTGGAAAAGCCGCGGCGCAGTGACGCCGCCTGCCCTGCCGGGCAAGCGCCGCGCGTGATCCTGGTCGACAGTCATTGCCACCTCGACGCCGGCGAGTTCGACACCGACCGCGCCGAGGTGATCGAACGCGCGCGCGCCGCCGGCGTGCGCACCCAGGTGGTGCCGGCGGTGACCGCCGCCAGCTGGCCCAAGCTGCGCGATACCTGCCGGCCCGCCGATGGCCTGTACCCGGCCTATGGGCTGCACCCGATGTTCCTGGCTGAGCACCGGGCCAGCGATCTCGACGACCTGCGCGGCTGGATCGAGCGCGAGCGCCCGTGCGCGGTGGGCGAATGCGGGCTGGATTTGTTCGTCGAGGGACTCGATGCGGAGCTGCAGCAGCAGTACTTCGTGGGACAACTGCGGCTGGCGCGCGAGTTCGACCTGCCGGTGATCGTGCATGCCCGTCGCGCAGTGGACGCGGTGATCGCGGCGATCAAACAGGTGGGCGGGCTGCGCGGGGTGGTGCACAGTTTCCCGGGCAGTCCGGAGCAGGCCGGGCAGTTGCACAGACTGGGCTTCCTGCTGGGCCTGGGCGGTCCGTTGACCTACGACCGTGCGCAACGCCTGCAGCGGCTGGTGGCACAGATGCCGCTGGAACAGCTGCTGCTGGAAACCGACGCACCCGACCAGCCCGATGCCGGCATCCGCGGCGAGCGCAACGAACCCGCACGACTGCCGGTAATTCTGGAAACCGTCGCACGCCTGCGCGGCCAGCCAGCCGAGGACATCGCCGCCCAGACCACGGCGAACGCGAAGCGGCTGTTCGGCCTGCCATAACGGCGCCCACCGCTCACAACTGCCGCAAATCCTATAGGCCATTGGCCGGCTGCCGGAAAACCCGGCCACACCCAAGGCCGCCGACCCAACGCTTGCCTGTAGTGCGCCGGGACGGATGGGTTGGCGGGACACGCCGTGAATCCATCCGTGGAGGCTCCGCCACCGCATCCATGCGGTGGAGGGTCCCGCCAACCCACACGCCCCCGCCCTGCTCGGACAGGCGTTGACCTGGCGGCTGTTTGGCTTCGGCTTTCCGAGCAGCCAACCAACGGTGGCGACTACGTGGGTGTAGCGCTCTTCCTGGGCTTCATGAGCATCTCCAGCGCCTTGCCCACCGCAGCGAAGGCGAACGCGCCGGTGATGTGGGTGGCCGCGCCCAGGCCGGCGCCGCAGTCCAGCTTCAGCGCCGCGTCCGCACCGAGATTGGGGCGGATGCCGCATACGCTGCCGTCGGCCTGCGGGTACTTCACGTTCTCCAGCGAATACACCGCCGGCACGCCGAAGTAACGCGAAGCGTTCTTGGGGAAGTTGAAATCGCTGCGCAGCTTCTTGCGGATCAGCGCCATCATCGCGTCGTGCTCGGTGCGCGACACATCGCGGATCCGCACCAGGGTCGGATCGGTGCGCCCACCGGCCGCGCCCACCGTCAGGATCGGCAGCTTGCGGCGGCGGCACCAGGCGATGGTTTCCACCTTGACCCGGAAACTGTCGCAGGCATCGATCACCAGGTCGAAATCGCGGTCCAGCAGTTCCACCATGTTGGACACGGTCAGGAACGCGGCGATCGCCTCCACCTGGATGTCCGGGTTGATCGCCCGGCAGCGCTCGGCCATCGCCTCGGCCTTGTTGCGGCCGTACTGGCCGGCCAGGGCCGGCAGCTGGCGGTTGGTGTTGGACACGCAGATATCGTCGGCATCGATCAGGGTCAGCTGCCCCACCGCCGTGCGCGCCAGCGCCTCCACCACCCACGAGCCCACCCCGCCCATGCCCACCACCGCCACCTTGCGGGTCGACAGCAGGTCCACGGTGCCCACCCCATACAACCGGTCGATGCCGGCAAATCGTTCGCGCAGTACGTCGTTCATCGGCGCATTTTAGAGGCCTGCGCGGTCCAGCGGACGCCCCATCCACAGGACGCACCGTAAGATCAGCCATCGCCACCCACCGGACGCCGTCCATGCAGCCAGCCACCACTCCGCCCCGCCGCGCCTCGGCCGCCTACCGCTATCTGGTCGTCGGCGTGCTCGGCCTGCTGGTCGGCCTGATCGCCACGGTGATGGTCGCCCGCGCCATCCAGGCCCGGCAGGATCCCTTCCCGGAGGCCCTGATGAACGTAATGGCCCGGCAGGTGCAGCTGCTGCGCGATGCCCAGGCGCAGAACCGCTGCAGCCTGGCCGACAGCGTGCCGCGCCTGCAGACCCTGCGCTCGCTGTCCAACGACCTGGACCTGGCCTTCCCCGGCCTGAAGGACAGCCCGGGCTTCCAGCAGCACGCCAGCACCCTGCGCGCCAGCCTGAACCAGGGGCTGGCGGCGCCACCGGTCGACTGTACCGGCATGGCCGCGCTGGTGGAGAAACTCGACACCGGCTGCCAGGCCTGCCACCAGGACTTCCGCTGATTCATCTGCCAGCCACCCGGGCCGGTCGGGATTGGCACGCTGTTCACGTAGGACAGGACAGGATCTGCGCCATGCGCACCAGACGCATTCGACCACCCCTTCTGGCCAGGAGAACCACCATGAAGATCCAACTCATCGCTGCCGCCGCCGTCGCCACCGTCGCGCTGGCCGGCTGCGCCACCACCTCGCCGGGCTATGGCAGCAGTGGTTACAACAATGGCTACGGCAACCAGGGCAACAGCTACAACAACGACCGCTGCGCCGACTGCGGCATCGTCACCCGGATCAACCAGGTGGCCTCCGGGCGTACCGCGCCGACCGCCACCGGCGCGATCCTGGGCGGCATCGTCGGCGCGGTGGCCGGGCATGAAATCTCCGACCACACCGGCGGCAGCCGCGGCAACAAGAACATCGCCGCCGCCGCAGGCGCGGTCGGCGGTGCGCTGGCCGGCAACCAGATCCAGAAGAACGTCACCAGCGACACCTTCGACATCACCGTGCGCATGGACGATGGCCGCACCGTGGTGGTCAACCAGCGCGACCTGGGCGGCATCCGCGAGAACACCTACGTGCGCGTGGTCAACGGCAAGGTGATCCTGCGCTGATCGCGGCCGGACCGAGCGGACGCGCAAAAAAGGGCCCGCTTGCGCGGGCCCTTTCATGTCTGCCTCCAGGCAAACCGGTGTGCGCTTAGAGCGGCTTCACCTTGTCGGCCTGCAGGCCCTTCTGGCCGTTGACCACTTCGAACTCGACCGCCTGACCTTCCTTGAGGCTCTTGAAGCCCGCAGATTCGATCGCACGGAAGTGCACGAACACGTCCTCGCCGCTTTCACGGCTGATGAAACCAAAGCCCTTCGCGTCGTTGAACCACTTGACGGTGCCCTTCTCGCTCATCTTAGCTACTCCCTAGAACTGTCTTGTTGTTGGATACGCCTGGTTGGGCGGCTGACAGCAAGGGGGAAGCGAGGTGCAACGATGCAGCGGATCCGGAAGATCTACCATCATCAGGCCACGATCCACGGTGACCTTGCCAAGCTCAGCGCCTGCAACTTAACCCGGGCAAAACGAAAAAGCAATTGCCAAATCCCGGCATTGTCAACCCCATTTCCCCCTACCATACCGGACAGCATGGACCATTCATTCATCTTGTATCTGCTAGCGGCCGTCCTGGTCCTGGTCGGCATTGCCGGCGTCGTGTTGCCCGCCCTGCCCGGCATCCCGCTGGTGTTTGCCGGGCTGCTGGTGGCGGCCTGGGCAGATGGCTTCGCGCATGTGGGCTGGTTGCCGCTGACCCTGCTCGGGCTGCTGACCCTGCTCTCCTTCGCGGTGGACATCCTGGCCACGGTGGTCGGCGCCCAGCGCGTGAGCGCCAGCAGGAAGGCACTGTGGGGCACACTGCTGGGCAGCATCGCCGGGCTGTTCTTCATGCCCATCGGGCTGCTGGCCGGGCCGCTGCTGGGCGCACTGGCCGGCGAGTACTGGCATACCCGCGAACTGGGCCGTTCCACCAAGGTGGGCCTGGCCACCTGGCTGGGCATCCTGCTCGGCTTCGCCCTGAAGCTGGCCCTGGTCCTGGCCATGCTGGGCCTGTTCGCCTTCGCCTGGTTCTTCTGAGCCGCCCGGCCGGGCCGGGCTTCACATCCTGCGCACACCGCCGCCGGGCATAAACGCGGCAGCGGTGTGAACGCGGTGCGCTGGCACGATCCCGGGCCAACGGCCACACTGTCGCCGCACACCCCATTCATTCTTGCCACCTGGCCCTGTTTTCATGATGATCCTGCGCCCCCGCTCCGCCCTGTTCACCGCCCTGGCCCTGGCCATCCCCTGCCTGCCGCTGGCCGCGCAGGAAGCGGCGCCCACCCCGGCATCGCCGGAGGCCTGCGCCCTGGTGGACACCGACGCGGCGCGCCTGGCCTGCTACGACAAGCTGTTCGGGCATACCCGCGGAGTGACCGTGGCCGCCGATGCCGCCGCGGCCGCGGCCGTACAGGCCCGCCGCGAGGAGCGCCAGGCCGCGCGCAGCGCCGAGGCCGATGCCCCGGCCACCCAGCGCGCCAAACAGCGGCTGGGCGAACTGTTCAAGAGCGACGGACATGATGATGCGCTGGCCAACGCCGGCAAGGGCTCGCTGCTGGACAGCCGCTGGGAACTGGCCCAGGACTCCAAGCTGGGCGCGTTCCAGCTGCGTGCCTACAAGCCGGTGTACCTGCTGCCGGCGTTCTGGACCAGCGACAAGAACCAGACCCCGCAATCGCCCAACCCGGCCAACACGGTCGCCACCCCGCAGCTGCTGGACAGCAACGAGCTCAAGTTCCAGCTCAGTTTCAAGACCAAGGTGGTGGAGAACCTGTTCGGCGACAACGGCGACATCTGGGCCGGCTATACCCAGAGCTCGCGCTGGCAGGCCTACAACGCCGAGAACTCGCGCCCGTTCCGCGAAACCAATTACGAACCGGAAGTGATGATGGTGTTCCGCAACGGCTACTCGATCGGCGGCTGGCGCGGGCGCATGACCGGGATCAGCCTCAACCACATGTCCAACGGCCGCGCCGACCCGCTGTCGCGCAGCTGGAACCGGGTGATCCTCAACGTCGGCCTGGACCGCGAGAACTGGGCGCTGGTGCTGCGCCCGTGGTACCGCCTGCCCGAAGACCGCAAGGACGACAACAACCCGGACATCGAGGACTACATGGGCCGCGGCGACGCCACCCTGACCTGGAACAGGAATGGCCACGAAGTTTCGCTGATGGCACGCCATTCGCTGCGCGGCGGCGACCGCTCGCACGGCGCACTGCAGCTGGACTACGGCTTTCCGATCAGCAACCTGTTGCGCGGCCATGTGCAGGTGTTCGACGGCTACGGCGAAAGCATGATCGACTACAACCACAAGGCCACCTACATCGGCCTGGGCGTGTCGTTGCTGGAGTGGTACTGATGGCGGTGACGATCTGGCACAACCCGCGCTGCAGCAATTCGCGCGGGGCCTTGCAGCTGCTGCGCGAGCACGGCATCGAACCGACCGTAATCGACTACCTCAAGGATCCGCCGGACCGCGCCACGCTGCAGGCGCTGGTGGCGGCGATGGGCCTGGGTGCACGCGCCCTGCTGCGCGACAAGGAAGCGGCCTATGCCGAACTCGGGCTGGCCGATGCGGCGCTGGATGACGCCGCCTTGATCGAGGCGATGCTGCAACACCCCGCACTGATCAACCGGCCGATCGTGCGCACCCCGCGCGGGGTGCACCTGTGCCGGCCACCGGAAACGGTGCTGGCGCTGCTGCCGTAGATCCCTGCCATGCAGGGATGCCGAAGGTAAACTCCGGCCATGCTCGGATCCCAACGGTAGATCCCTGCCACACAGGGATGCGTCAGCCGCAGCCGCTCATGCAGCGGCTGCGGTCTTCGCCGCAGGTAAGTGCGGGCAGGCGGTTGCGGCAGTAGTCGGCGCTGGCCTGGCAGGACTTGCGCAGCTCGGGGTTGTCGATCTTGTCGCAGCGGGTGTCGCGCTGGGTGGCCACGCCGGCGCCGCAACTATCGGTGCTGCCGAAGTCGGTGCGGCTGGTCATGCAGCTGTCATGGCGACGCTGGCATTGGTCCATGCACTGGTTGGCGGCGGTGACCTCGCGCAGGCTGGGCGCGGCGTAGGGGTCGCCATCGCTGCTGCAGGCGGTGAGCAGCAGGGACAGCAGCAGTGCGGACAGCATCCTTGGCATGGGCGTGCTCCTTGTTCGGGGGCCGGCGGCGGCCGGCGCGCGTGGGCTAAATGTAGCACTGCCGCCCGGCCCGGCGCCGCCGCATTCGCCCCTTCCACCGGCCTGGCGCGGGGGCGCACAAGACCTTCGACCAGCTCGTCGACCGATGCCGCAGCGCGCGCGGACGCACGACGGCGTCAGCGCCAGTCGGTGATGCCTTCGCGGCGGTACACCTCGGCGAACGCCGGCCGCGCTTTCAAGCGGTCGGCATAGGCCTTGAGCACCGGCCAGGTGTCGCTGGGGCTGGGCATGTTGCGCGACCAGCGCAGCAGCATC
This sequence comes from Stenotrophomonas sp. KH_029, assembly GCF_057839765.1. Lineage (NCBI taxonomy): Bacteria > Pseudomonadati > Pseudomonadota > Gammaproteobacteria > Lysobacterales > Lysobacteraceae > Stenotrophomonas > Stenotrophomonas sp. KH_029. The sequence continues at coordinate 2,655,301 of NZ_CM174498.1, forward strand.
ACCACCATGAAATCGACCACGCTGACCTGCGCGCCCAGCATGTACGGCCCGTATGCCTGCAGGTGCGCGGCCAGCTGCTGCCAGGCCGCCTCCAGCCGTTCGCGCGCGGCCTGGCGGACCGCCTCGGTCTGCTCGCCGCCGGCGAACTCATGCGCATAGAACCAGGCCCGGTAGGCCGGCTGCACCGTGTTGGCGCTCCAGAACATCCAGCGATAGGCTTCTGCGCGCGCCGGGGTACCGCTGGCCGGCAACAACCCGGCCGATGGATGCAGGTCGGCCAGGTGCAGCGCGATGGCCGCCGCTTCGGTCAGCACCTGGCCGTCCATCACCAGGGTCGGCACCACCCCGGCCGGGTTGAGCGCCAGGTACGCGGCGGTCTTGTGCTGGCGCTGCTCGAAATCCAGCAGCACCAGTTCGTGCGCCAGCTCCAGTTCGAGCAGCAGCCAATGCACCACCAGCGAGGCGGTGCTGGGGGAGCCGTACAGGGTGATGCGCATCGGTGCAGCCTCGGCGGGAAAACGCCGATTATGCCTGCGGCCGCCCGCGCGCAGCGCCACGCAGGTACAGATCGGCCGCCATGGCGGCAGGCGCTGTGCCTGTCGGCGCCGGCTGCACGCGCCTAGCATGGCCGGCACCTGCCACTGGAGCCGCCGCATGCCCGCCACATCCACCCTGTTCGCCTTCGGGCTGATCGCGCTGGGCATGGTGCTCACCCCGGGGCCGAACATGATCTACCTGGTGTCGCGCTCGATCTGCCAGGGTCGCGCGGCCGGGCTGGTGTCGCTGTCGGGGATCGCCGTGGGTTTCCTGGTGTACCTGCTGTGCGCGGTACTGGGCATCACCGCGCTGTTGATGGCCGTGCCGCATGCCTATGACGTGCTGCGCATCGCCGGCGCCCTGTACCTGCTGTACCTGGCCTGGCAGGCGCTGCGCCCGGGTGGGCGCTCGCCGTTCCAGCTGCGCGAGCTGCCGCGCGACAGCCCGCGCCGGTTGTTCGCGATGGGCCTGTTGACCGCCCTGCTCAATCCGAAGATCGCGGTGATCTACCTGTCGCTGCTACCGCAGTTCATCCAGCCGGGCGGACACGGCAGCGTGATGACGCAATCGCTGGCCCTGGGGCTGGTGCAGATCGCCACCAGCCTGGGCGTCAATGCGCTGATCGTGCTGGCCGCCGGCAGCATCGCCACGTTCCTGGCCGGACGCCCGCGCTGGCAGACCGTGCAACGCGGGCTGATGGGCACGGTGCTGGGCGGGCTGGCGGTGCGCATGCTGGTGGACGCACGGCGCTGAGCGCGCACCAACCCACGGTCGGTGCCTACCGCGATCGGCGATGCCCACCGCGTCCGGCGGCACCGATTGCGATCGGCAGCGCCCCACAACGCCTACCGTGATCGACAACGGAAAACGGCGCCCGCGGGCGCCGTTTTCTGCCATCGGGGTGCCGACCGTCAGTCGGCACCCGACGGGTCAGGCCACCACCACCGGAATCTTGCCGATCCGGGCCTGCCATTCCCGCGGGCCGGTCTGGTGCACCGATTCGCCGGTGGAATCCACCGCCACGGTCACCGGCATGTCCTGCACGGTGAACTCGTAGATCGCCTCCATGCCCAGGTCGGCGAAGCCGACCACGCGGGCGGCCTTGATCGCCTTGGACACCAGGTAGGCCGAACCGCCCACCGCCATCAGGTAGGCCGACTTGTTGTCGCGGATCGCCTCGATCGCCGCCGGGCCGCGTTCGGCCTTGCCGACCATGCCCAGCAGGCCGGTCTGCTCCAGCACCTGGCGGGTGAACTTGTCCATGCGGGTGGCCGTGGTCGGGCCGGCCGGGCCCACCACTTCGTCGCGTACCGGATCGACCGGGCCCACGTAGTAGATGAAGCGGCCCTTGAGATCCACCGGCAGCGGCTCGCCCTTGTCCAGCATTTCCACCATGCGCTTGTGCGCGGCATCGCGGCCGGTCAGCAGTTTGCCGTTGAGCAGCAGGGTCTGGCCCGGCTTCCAGCTGGCCACGTCTTCGGGGGTGATGGTGTCCAGGTCCACCCGGGTACCCTTGGAGGCGTCATAGGTGATCTGCGGCCAGTCTTCCAGCGACGGCGGGTCCAGCATCACCGGGCCGCTGCCGTCCAGGGTGAAGTGCGCGTGGCGGGTAGCCGCGCAGTTGGGGATCATCGCCACCGGCAGGTTGGCCGCGTGGGTCGGGAAGTCCTTGACCTTGATGTCCAGCACCGTGGTCAGCCCGCCCAGGCCCTGCGCGCCGATACCCAGCGCGTTGACCTTGTCGAACAGTTCCAGGCGCAGCTCTTCGGCACGATTGGAGGCGCCACGCGCCTTCAGTTCGTTGATGTCGATCGGCTCCATCAGCGATTCCTTGGCCAGCAGCATCGCCTTCTCGGCGGTGCCGCCGATGCCGATGCCGAGCATGCCCGGCGGGCACCAGCCGGCGCCCATGGTCGGCACCGTCTTGAGCACCCAGTCCACGATCGAGTCGGACGGGTTGAGCATGGCGAACTTGCTCTTGGCTTCCGAACCACCGCCCTTGGCCGCCACGATCACCTCGACGGTGTCGCCCGGCACCACCTTGACGTTGACCACGCCCGGGGTGTTGTCCCTGGTGTTGATGCGCTTGCCGGCCGGATCAGCCAGCACCGAGGCGCGCAGCTTGTTGTCGGGGTAGTTGTAGGCGCGGCGCACGCCTTCGTTGGCCATGTCCTCCACGCCCATGGTGGCATCGTCCCAGCGCACGTTCATGCCGATTTCCAGGAACACGGTGACGATGCCGGTGTCCTGGCAGATCGGCCGGTGGCCCTCGGCGCACATGCGCGAGTTGATCAGGATCTGCGCCATCGCCTCCTTGGCGGCCGGCGATTCCTCGCGCTCATAGGCGGCGTTGAGGCTCTTGATGTAATCGACCGGATGGTAGTACGAGATGTACTGCAGCGCGTCGGCGATGGACTGGATGAGGTCTTCCTGCTTGATCGATGTCACGACTTGCTCGCTTGCTGGAGGCTGGCGGGGGTTGAGCCCGCCATTTTACCCCCCCGCCGGGGCTGGCGGTGGCGTTGCCGGCCGCTGGCGGCGCAATGCGGCAGATCGCCACCGCCAGGCGCGATTGCTGGCACAGTAACCCCCCGCTCTGTCACAGACCCGCACGCTGCGGCGTCCTCCCGGCATGGACACCACCACCACCTTCCAGACCCATCGCCCCCGCCTGTTCGCCCTGGCCTACCGCCTGCTGGGCAGCCGCAGCGACGCCGAGGACATCGTCCAGGACGCCTGGCTGCGCTGGCAGGGCGCCGACACCGCCGCCATCGCCGATGCCGAGGGCTGGCTGGTGACCGCCACCACCCGGCTGGGCCTGGACCGCCTGCGCGCCATACGCAACTCCCGCATCCAGTACGTGGGGCCGTGGCTGCCCGAGCCGCTGGAGATCGCCCTGGACCCGGACCCGCTGCACGACCCGGCCCAGCGCCATGCCGTGGCCGACCAGATCTCGGTGGCGTTCCTGGCCCTGCTCGAACAGCTCGGCCCGGACGAGCGTGCCGCGTTCCTGCTCAAGGACGTGTTCGACTACGACTACCCGCAGATCGCCCCGCTGCTGGAGCACAGCCAGGCCAACTGTCGCCAGCTGGTGCACCGCGCGCGCCAGCGCCTGCAGGCCGGCAAGCCCCGCTTTGCGGTCAGCCCCGGCCAGCACCGCGACCTGCTGACCCGCTTCATGCATGCCTCCCAGGCCGGCGACCAGGACGCCATCCGCGCCCTGCTGCACGCCAATGCCGAGATGATTTCCGACGGTGGCGGGCGGGTCACCGCCGCGATCCGCCCGCTGCTGGGCGCCGAACGCATCGCGCAGCTGTACTGGGCCATCGCCCGGCGCAATGGCGCGCATCCGGCGCGGATCGGCCAGGTCAACGGCGAACCGGCGATCCTGCGCTTCCAGGGCGACCAGCTGCACTCGGTGACCCTGGTCGGCATCGACGACGGGCGCATCGTGCGCGTGCTCAGCGTGCTCAATCCGGAAAAACTCAGCGGGCTTGTCACAGCGCGCGGTGCTGGCGCGTCCTCCTGATGAAGACGGCCACAGGGGCCGTCATGGAGTCTGCAATGTCCGCTTCGCCCCGCGTTCCCTATTTCCGCCTGGCCAATGAGGCCATCAAGGGCCTGCTGGCCACCAGCAAGGCCGTGCATGACAGCTCGATCGATCCGACGTTGATGGAGCTGGTGTTCCTGCGCGTGTCGCAGATCAACGGCTGCGGCTACTGCATGGACATGCACGGCACTGCCCTGCGCAAGGGCGGCATCGAGCCGCGCAAGCTGGACACCCTGCCGGCCTGGCATGAAAGCCGTTTCTTCGATGCGCGCGAGCGCGCCGCACTGGGCTGGGCCGAAGCCCTGACCCGCCTGCCCGATGCCGCCCCGTCCGATGCCGCCTTCGACGCGCTGACCCCGCACTTCGATGAAAAGGGCATCAGCGACCTGAGCGTGGGTGTGGCGGTGATCAACGCCTGGAACCGGCTGGGCGCTGGCCTGCTGCCGCCGCTTCCATAACCCGGTGGAGCCGGCCGCCGGCCGGCTCCACGCAGATCCAAACAAGGTCGGTAGTGCCGGCCGCTGGCCGGCTCCAGGCAAATCCAGACATCGCCAGGAGCCGGCCAGCGGCCGGCACTACCGGTGCAGCGTGCCGACCAACGGTCGGCACCTGCCGGTTGGGACCGGTGCGCACGATGGCGGTGTCGCGTGCAAGGTATTCATCCCTCCGCCACGGCGCGGGCGCGCACAATGGCGGCATGCCCGCCTCCCCCGCCGCCGGCGCTACCGGCCAGAAAAATCCCAGCCTGCGCGAACGCTTCCAGGCGATGCGCAACCTGCCGCCGTTCCTGCGCCAGGTCTGGCAGACCAGCCCCGCGCTGGCCAGCGCCAGCCTCGGCCTGCGCCTGATCCGCGCGTTGTTGCCGGTGGCGATGCTGTACGTGGGCAAGCTGATCATCGATGCCGCGCTGCAGTTGAGCCAGCACGAGGCCGGCTTCCCGCCGTTCGGCCAGGCGCTGTCCAGCGGCCTGCTCAACCCGCTGCTGGGCCTGCTGGCGCTGGAGTTCGGCCTGGCGATCGTGTCCGACCTGCTCGGCCGGGCGGTCAACTACGCCGACAGCCTGCTCTCGGAGCTGTTCACCAACGTCACCAGCGTGCGGCTGATGGAACACGCCGCCGAGCTGGACCTGGAAGACTTCGAAGACCCCGACCTGCAGGACAAGCTGGACCGCGCGCGGCGCCAGACCATGGGCCGGATGAACCTGATGAGCCAGCTGTTCGGCCAGGTGCAGGACGCCATCACCGTGGCCAGCCTGGCGGTGGGCCTGCTGGTCTATGCACCGTGGCTGATCCTGCTGCTGGCGATAGCGCTGGTGCCGGCGTTCATCGGCGAATCGCACTTCAACGCGGCCGGTTACTCGCTCAATTTCCAGTGGACCCCCGAGCGCCGCCAGCTGGACTACCTGCGCCAGATCGGGGCCAGCGTGGAAACCGCCAAGGAAGTGAAGATCTTCAACCTGCATCGCTTCCTGATCGAGCGGTACAAATACCTGGCCGACAAGTTCTTCCATGCCAACCGCGCACTGGCGCGCAAACGCGCGTTCTGGGGCACGCTGCTGGCCGCCCTGGGCACGCTGGGCTACTACACCGCCTATGCCTACATCGCCTGGCGCACGGTGCGCGGCGATTTCTCGATCGGCGACCTGACCTTCCTGGCCGGCAGCTTCCTGCGCCTGCGCCAGCTGCTGGAAGGCCTGTTGATCGGCTTCTCGCAGGTGGCCGGGCAGGCGCTGTACCTGGACGACCTGTTCTCGTTCTTCCAGATCCAGCCGGAAATCCACTCGCGTACCGACGCGGTGCCGATCCCGCAGCCGATCACGCGCGGCTTCGTGTTCGACAACGTCGGCTTCCGCTACCCCGATGCGGAACACTGGGCGGTGCGGCACCTGGACTTCGAGCTGCGCGCCGGTGAAGTCCTGGCCCTGGTCGGCGAAAACGGCGCCGGCAAGACCACCCTGGTCAAGCTGCTGGCGCGCCTGTACGACCCCGACGAAGGCCGCATCCTGCTCGACGGCCGCGACCTGCGCGACTACGACCTGGACGACCTGCGCGCCAACATGGGGGTGATCTTCCAGGATTTCGTGCGCTACAACCTCAGCGCCGGCGAGAACATCGGCGTGGGCCTAGTGGAGGCGATGACCGATGACGCGCGCATCCGCGATGCCGCCCGCCGCGGCATGGCCGACGAGGTCATCAACGCCCTGCCCAACGGCTACGACCAGCTAATCGGCCGCCGCTTCAAGCAGGGCGTGGACCTGTCCGGCGGGCAGTGGCAGAAGATCGCCATCGCACGTGCCTACATGCGCGATGCGCAGGTGATGATCCTCGACGAACCCACCGCCGCCCTGGACGCGCGCAGCGAATTCGAAGTGTTCCAGCGGTTCAAGGAACTGTCCGACAACCGCACCGCCGTGCTGATCTCGCACCGCTTCTCCTCGGTACGCATGGCCGACCGCATCCTGGTGCTGGCCGGCGGGCGGATCGAGGCCAGCGGCACCCATGCCGAGCTGATCGCCCAGGGCGGCCGCTATGCCGAACTGTTCGAGCTGCAGGCTGCCGGCTACCGCTGAAACCCCCATTCCGCAAGGCTTTCCGGCCAGTCAATGAGAATTTATCTCATTTGGGATAAACTGGCCGGGACAAAACAGATCAGACCCCACCCCCATGTCTTCCGCTTTCGGCGCCGAAACGGTGCTTGAGGTCCGTCACTGGACCGACGCCTACTTCAGCTTCACCACGACCCGCGACAGCGGCTTCCGCTTCGAGAACGGCCAGTTCGTGATGATCGGCCTGGAAACCGAAACGCGGCCGCTGCTGCGCGCGTACTCCATCGCCAGCGCCAACTGGGAAGAGAACCTGGAGTTCTTCAGCATCAAGGTGCAGGACGGCCCGCTGACCTCGCGCCTGCAGCACATCCAGCCCGGCGACAAGGTACTGGTCGGCAAGAAGCCCACCGGCACCCTGCTGATCAGCGACCTGCACCCGGGCAAGCACCTGTACCTGCTCGGCACCGGCACCGGGCTGGCACCGTGGCTGTCAGTGATCAAGGACCCGGAAACCTACGAACGCTTCGACAAGGTGATCCTCACCCACGGCGTGCGGTACGAAAAGGACTTGGCCTACCGCGAGCTGTTCGAAAAGGAACTGCGCGAGCACGAATTCCTCGGCGAACTGATCGGCGACAAACTGCTGTACTACCCGGCCGTCACCCGCGAGGCGTTCCCCAACCAGGGCCGCCTGACCTCGCTGATGGAAAGCGGCGAAATGCAGAAGACCCTCGGCCTGCCGCCGCTGGACCCCGAGCACGACCGCGCCATGATCTGCGGCAGCCCGCAGATGCTGGCCGACCTGCGCACCGTGCTGGACAGCCGCGGCTTCCAGACCTCCCCGCGCATCGGCACCCCGGGCCACTACGTGTTCGAACGCGCCTTCGTCGAAAAATAAGCGGCGGCCGGCGCTGCCGGCCGTCGAGCGGCTCCGGCCAACTGCGATCGGCCAGGGTCGCCCCGGCCGTTGGGCGCGTGCGCAGCGATTAATCAGCGGTAGGTCCAACCCAGGGTCGGACGCTTTTCACGGCCGACGGCAGTGCCCCAGCCCGGCCAGGCATCGGCTATATTCCGCCCCAGCCCGGCATCTCGCCCGGCTCCTCCGGAACCGCGCCGATGATCAGGAAGATCCGCCCCGCCCTCGCCTACCTGCTGCTTGCCGTGGGCCTGGCCGCCAACGCCGCAGCGCCGGCCACCCCGTCACCGAAGGCCGGCGATATCCCGCCGCAGGTCCTGGGCAAGGACCGCAAGGGTGATGTGGTCGACCTGGGCAGCCAGCGCGGCAAGATCGTCATCGTCACCTTCTGGGCCTCCTGGTGCGGCCCGTGCCGCAAGGAACTGCCGGTACTCGGCCGCCTGCAGCAGCTGATCGGTCACGATGCCCTGCAGGTCTACGCGGTCAACCTCAAGGAACCGCGCGCCGATTTCAACGCCATCGCCCGCAGCCGTTCCGCCCCTCCGCTGGACTACCTCCACGACGCCAAGGGCGTGGTCAGCGAGCAGTACGGCATCAAGACCATCCCGCATATGTTCATCATCGGTCACGACGGCAGCATCGCCCGCGTGCATCGCGGCTACAGCGAAGAAAGCCTGCCCGAAATCGTCGCCGACATCCTGGCCCTGCTGCCCGAGGAAGTACGCAACCGCCAGGCCGGCGGCTGACCCCACCGCCGCGGTAGAGCCACGCCATGCGTGGCTGGGACGTTTGGCAATCCGGTGATCCAGGGGAGCCGGGCATAACCTGGCGTTACGCCAGCGCCGCCTCGATGTCGCCGCGCAGCGACTCGGGCTTGTCGGTCGGCGCATAGCGCTGCAGCACCTGCCCGTCGCGGCCGACCAGGAACTTGCTGAAGTTCCACTTGATCCCGCGCGTGCCCAGCACCCCGGATTTTTCCGCCTTCAGCCACTGCCACAGCGGATGGGCGCCCTCGCCGTTGACCTCGACCTTGTCCGACAGCGGGAAATCCACCGCGTAGGTCAGCGAACAGAAACTGCCGATCTCCTCGGCGTTGCCCGGCTCCTGGTGGCCGAACTGGTCGCACGGGAACCCGATCACCACCAGCCCGCGCGCCGCGTAGTCCCGCCACAGCGCCTCCAGCCCTTCGTACTGTGGGGTGAAGCCGCATTTGCTGGCCACGTTGACCAGCAACAGCACCTTGCCCCGGTACTGCTCCAGCGCCTGCGGCTGGCCGCTGAGGTCCACGAACGAGAAATCAAAGGCGGTGGTCATGGCCGAGCTCCTGCGCAAAAAAGCATCTTAGCGCCGTGGTGGGGATGAACGGGGCAACGGGTACCCGGCCGTGGGGTGGCGCTGACGCGGAGGAGTTCATGGAGAGCCGGCCAGCGGCCGGCACCACCCTCCCCGCCGGACGAGAGGCTAGTGCTCACAATGAGACGTCGCGATGTGGGGCGCGCGAGGTGGCTGGGGGGCCGCGGGGCCGTTGGGCGCCATGGATGGCGCCCACGAGCTTACAGGGATGTATTCACAGCGTGCCCCGCGGCCCCCCAGCCACCTTGCGCCACGCTCCAGACCAACCGCGCCTTACGCTCCACGCTTTCAACATGCCTTTCGACACAAGCCCAGGCCAACCGCCCCGGGTTAACCTCGGGCACTTGTCTGACCGGAGAATTCCCCTTGACCACCCGCCTTGCCCTTGCCGTCGCCGTGACCCTCGGCCTTGCCCTGCCTGCCTATTCTGCCGTCGCCGCAGCCCCCGCCGCCGCCAACGCCCAGCAGGCCAACCCGTTCTTCGCCGACAGCCCCCTGCCGCTGCACTACCCGCAGTTCGACAAGATCAAGGACAGCGACTTCGCCCCCGCCTTCGACGCCGGCATGGCCCAGCAGCTCAAGGAAGTGGAGGCCATCGCCAACAACAAGGCCAAGCCCACCTTCGACAACACCCTCATCGCCCTGGAAAAGAGCGGTGACACCCTGGACCGCGCCACCACCGTGTTCTTCAGCCTGGTCGGCGCCGACACCAACGACACCCGCAAGAAACTGCAGGCCGACTACTCGGCCAGGTTCGCCGCCCACAGCGATGCCATCGCCCTGAACGGCAAGCTGTTCGCCCGCATCCAGACCCTGTATGACACCCGTGCCCAGCTGGGCCTGGACGCCGAAGGCGTGCGCCTGGTCGAGAAGTACTACGACAGCTACGTGCGCGCCGGCGCCAAGCTCAACGACGCCGACAAGACCAAGCTCAAGGCAATGAACGCCGAACTGGCCAACCTGGGCACCAAGTTCAGCCAGAACGTGCAGAACGAAGTGAACGCCTCGGCTGTGGTCGTCGATGACGTCAAGCAGCTCGACGGCCTGTCGGCCGAACAGATCGCCGCCGCCGCCGAAGCGGCCAAGGCGCGCAAGCTCGACGGCAAGTACGTCATCGCCCTGCTCAACACCACCGGCCAGCCGCCGCTGACCAACCTGGCCAACCGCGAGCTGCGCCAGAAGATCTACGAAGCCTCCATCACCCGCGGCAGCCGCGGCGGCGAGTTCGACAACACCGCCCTGGTCTCGCGCATCATGCAGCTGCGCGCCGACAAGGCCAAGCTGATGGGCTTTGCCAACTTCGCCGCCTACAACCTGACCAACCAGACCGCCAAGACCCCTGAAGCGGTCAACGCCATGCTTGGCCAGCTCGCCCCGGCCGCGGTGGCCAACGCCAAGCGCGAAGCGGCCGACCTGCAGGCCATGATCGACCAGGAGCAGAAGGCCGCCGGCAAGCCCACCTTCCAGCTCGAAGCCTGGGACTGGGCCTTCTACAGCGAGAAGGTTCGCCAGGCCAAGTACAACTTCGACGAATCCCAGCTCAAGCCCTACTTCGAGCTGAAGAACGTGCTGGAAAACGGCGTCTTCTACGCCGCCAACCAGGAATACGGCCTGACCTTCAAGCAGCGCACCGACCTGCCGACCTATCACGAAGACGTCACCGTCTACGACGTGTTCGACGCCGACGGCAGCCAGCTGGCCATCTTCATCTTCGACCCCTACGCACGCGCCTCCAAGCGCGGTGGCGCCTGGATGAATTCGTATGTGTCCCAGTCCGCGCTGACCGGCTTCAAGCCGGTGGTGGCCAACCACCTCAACATCCCCAAGCCGCCGGCCGGCAAGCCTTCGCTGCTGACCTGGGATGAAGTGACCACCACCTTCCACGAGTTCGGCCATGCCCTGCACGGCATGTTCTCCAACGTGAAGTACCCCTACTTCTCCGGCACCGCCGTGCCGCGCGACTTCGTCGAGTTCCCCTCGCAGGTCAACGAAATGTGGTCGGACAACCCGGCCATCCTGAAGAACTACGCCAAGCACTACCAGAACGGCACCGCGATGCCGCAGGCGCTGCTGGACAAGGTGATTGCAGCGGCCAAGTTCAACCAGGGCTTTGCCACCACCGAGTACCTGGGCGCGGCGATGCTGGACCAGCGCTGGCACCAGATCGGCGCCGACCAGGTGCCGGCCGCCAAGGACGTGATGGCCTTCGAGCGCGCCGCGCTGGAGAAGGACGGCATCTACTACGCACCGGTCCCGCCGCGCTACAAGACCCCGTACTTCAGCCACATCATGGGCGGCTACTCGGCCGGCTACTACGCCTACATCTGGTCCGAAGTGCTCGACGCCAACACCCAGAAGTGGTTCCGCGAAAACGGCGGCCTGAGCCGCAAGAACGGCGACCATTTCCGCGCCACCCTGCTGTCCAAGGGCGGCAGCGTGGATGCGATGGAACTGTTCCGCACCTTCGCCGGGCATGAGCCGCAGATTGAACCGCTGCTGGAGAAGCGTGGGTTGAGCGGTGGGGATGGCAAGAAGTAACGCGCGCTCCGGCGACGCGGGTTGAACCCAGACCGCCCGGCAATGCCGGGCGGTTTTTTATGGGGTGCCCTCCTGCCGTGAGCCTCAACGCCGCCGCATACCCGCCCGCTGGTAGGGTCGCTCCCCGGACGACTGCACGTGCTGATCCCCGGCCGATGATGGGCATGACCCGAGCCGGAGACGACGACTTTGCCGTGTGGTGAGGTCACCGCCTTCCTCGATCGAAGCTATGCGTTCGTCGCGCCGATCAGCGGTATCGGCAGTCGTTTGGAAACCGACCCTACCTGGCCAGCCGTGGATACCGATTCGGCGACGATCTCAATCGGCGCTTTCAGCCTGCCTGCGGATCGAAATAGGCCGCCCAAGTCTGCGGATCGGCGGACTGCGTGCTCGCCCGAGAGAACTGCCTTCTTGCCAGTGTGGTTTCGCCAGTATTGAACAACGCCACCCCCAGATTGAACGCCGTATTTCCATCGCTGCTGCCCAAGGCCAGTGCCCGCTCCAGCAGTAGGCGTGCGCCAGCGTAGTCGCCCTGGTCGCAGGCCACGGCGCCCTGGCAGGTCAGCAGCGGGATGCTGGTGGGTTCGTTGACGAGGGCGTGCTGCAGGATGGTCCATGCATTGCACAGTGCAAGGTCGGCGTTGGCGGTGCCGTTGAAGGCGGCGTCGACGTGGCGCCGGGCGGCGTCTAGTGCGGAGTGTACGGCGGTGGGCGGTTCTTCCATGGTGGGAGCGTAGCCGATGGTGGGGTAGCGGAATCATTCTGCCGAGCCGGCCTCGATGATTTCCATGCCCCTACCGGATGTGGGCAATGTCCGTGCAGTCGACCGGGGTGCGCCCCTACCAATGCGGTCGCAGTCGAAGTTGCGGTTGCGGTTGCATTTGCAGCTGCCGCATCAGCGCGGCGTGATATACCCGCCCGGCACGCCCTGCGGGGACAGTACCAGCTGCCACAGCTGCGCATGCCGGCAGCGGAAGCTGGCCATGGCGCCGGCCAGGTAGAGACGCCACATGCGCTTGAAGCGTTCGTCGTAACGCTGCGGGTCCAGGCGGTGCCAGGCTGCTTCCACGTTCGCGCGCCAGGCCTGCAGGGTGCGGTCGTAGTCGGTGCCGAAGTTGTGCCAGTCCTCCAGCACGAACAATCCTTCGAAGGCCGCGGTGATCTGCGCGGCCGAGGGCAGCATCGAGTTGGGGAAGATGTAGCGCGCGATCCACGGGTCGGTGCGGTGGCGCGAGAGGTTGCTGCCGATGCTGTGCAGCAGGAACAGGCCGTGCGGGTGCAGGCAGCGCCGGACCACCTCGAAATAACTGCGGTAATTCTTGTCGCCGACGTGCTCGAACATGCCCACCGACAGGATCGCATCGAAGGTTTCATCGACGTCGTGGTAGTCCTGCAGGCGGATCTCGATCGGCAGGCCGGCGCACAACCGGCGGGCGTAGTCGGCCTGTTCCTGGGAAATGGTGATGCCCACCCCCGAAACGCCGTAGCGTTCGGCGGCGAACTTCAGCGCCTCGCCCCAGCCGCAGCCGATGTCGAGCACGCGCTGGCCCGGGCGCAGCCCGAGCTTGCGGCAGATCAGGTCGAGCTTGGCGGCCTGGGCGGTATCCAGGTTGGAAGCGTGCGCCCAGTAGCCGCAGCTGTAGACCAGGCGCTGGCCGAGCATGGCCTGGTAGAGGTCGTTGCCCAGGTCGTAGTGGCGCTTGCCCACCTCCAAGCTGCCGGCGCCGGCCTGCAGGTTGAACAGCCGCGCCTTGAGCGCGTCGGCCAGCTCGCGCCAGCCATGGACGCGCTCGTCCAGGTGGGCCTGCATCAGGTGGAACAGGAAGTCATCCAGCGCGGCGGCATCCCACTGGCCATCCATGTAGCTTTCGCCCAGGCCCAGCGAGCCCTGGGCCATGACCCGCGTGTAGAACCGCGGGTCATGCACCTGGATGTCGTGCGGGCGGTCGCCGCCCACGGCGACCCCTGCTTCCTGCAGCAATTCGGTTACCCGCCGTTGCAGTCCCGCGTCCACCCCGCCTCCCCCGCTCAACCGGCGGCGAACAGGCCTGCGTACGGCGCACCGACATGCGGTGCCAGCACGCTGGCCGGAACATCCACGGTCTGGGTGCCATCGGAGTACGGCCCTACCTGGTAGGGCGGAAACACGAAGCGCACCGCGCTGATCTTGCCGTCGGCCCCGGTCAGCGGCTGGAACTGGCGGAAGTTGTCGGCGCTGGGCTCGGTGCCGTCGGCAATCATCCGGCTGGCACTGCGCAGCGATTCCTGCAGCTGGCCCGGGTCCATGTCTTCGCTGCTCAGGCGGGTGGCCACGCGCTCGCGCAGCTGGTCGGCCACGTAGTCGCTGACCGCCTTCCAGCCCTTGGCATCGGCCACCAGCTTGTCGGCGGTGAGCATCTGCTGCTGCTCGGGCAGCCAGACGAAGCGGGCCACCAGCGGCTCGCCGTGGGCGCCGCCGGTGTAGCGGCTGCCGTCGGCGCTGACCACTACCAGCTGCGGGGTTTCCAGCACCTTCTCAAAGCTCAGCGACAGCTCGTAGGGCATGGTCGGCTTGTCGTTGCCCAACCCGTCCACGGCCTGCTGCAGTTCGCCGCGGGCACTGCCGGCGTAGTCGGACAAGGCCTTGGCCAGGCCGGGGTAACGCGCGATGTCGGCCGGGTAGCTGATCCCGACCACGGCCTGCGGCGAGGTCTCGATCACATCGCGCAGTTCGACCGGCGCGCTGGTCGCGGCCGGGGTTTCGATGGTGCCCGGCTGCGTTGCGGCGGTGCCTTCGGCCGGCGCCGGCGCGGTGCTGTCGGCGTCACGCTTGCAGCCGGCCACCAGCACCAGGCCCACGGCCAGTGCCAACGCGCTGGCGCGCAGCGCGCGACGGTTTACTACGTTGTTCATTGCAATCCCCTTGTGGATATCCAGCATCTTGATCTCTCGTCCCTGAAGCAGGACCGGCCGCGGTCAGCCCGCCAGCAGGTCGTCGTATTCCTCATGCCGCTGCATGAAGGCTTCGGCGTAGGCACACGCCGGCACCACTTTGAATTTGTGTTCGCGCGCGTAGCGCAGGGCCACCTTGGTCAGCTCCCCGGCAATGCCCCGGCCGGCGATCGGCTCGGGCACTTCGGTGTGGGTGATGACCATGTGCTTGCGTCGGCGGCGGACCTGGATCTGGTAGTCCAACAGCGCCAGATGCCCCTGGACCCGGGCCTGGAACCGGTGGTTGGCAAGATCATGCTCCACCTCGTAAGCCAATCCGGGCGGGGTGACCGAAGCCATGGGCGGTGTCTCCTGCGGCGACTGACGCGATAGTGCGCAGCGTAGCGCCATGATCGTGTGAAGTCTGAACAGGGGCAAGCTTGGACGCACAGCGTCACATCCGGCCGCAACCCCGACCGGCAGGCCTGCTGCCACCCCGCACCGACACGCACCCGGCCATGGCCGCGCCGGTGCGAAGACGCCGGTTGGGGCGCGGCTAAAGTCTGATCCGCTCAAGCCGATATCGGTTACGGACAGGGCGCGAAAGCTGGCACGGCTTTTGCGATACCTGATTGACCGATCGCGCTCTACAAGGAGGTCCTGATGGACAATGCACTCACCTCCCCCGCCCCCGGCGATGCCGACAGCTCGCTGCTGGAAGGCCTGTTCCAGCTGGCCGTGAACGGCCAGACCCAGGGCTGGGAATTCGACCAGATCGACAACGAGGTCTATGCCCGCCTGCTCAGCGCCTACGGCACCGACAGCAAGAAGCCCGCATAGGCGGCCAGCGGCGCCACGGCAGACAGGTCACGGCCAACGGCCGTGACCTACCAGATCCCCGGCAGCGGTGGCAGGTACCGACCGTTGGTCGGTACGCCACCACCGGCTCAGCCCAGCGGGCGGAAGCTCGGGTTGCCAAGTTCACGCAGGAAGTGGGCAAAGATGCTCGGCTGCATGGCCAGCATGAAGATCACCCCGAACGCGGCACCGGCCAGGTGCGCGCTGTGGTTGATGCGGTCACCGCCCTTGCGGTCCATCCAGATGCTGTAGCCCACGTAGAACACCGCGTAGATGATCGCCGGTGCCGGGATGAAGAACACGAAGATCACGCTCCACGGGCTGAGCAGGATGAAGGCGAACAACACCGCCGACACCGCACCCGACGCGCCCAGGCTGAGGTAGTTCGGGTTCTTCTGGTTCTTCAGGTAGCTGGGCAGGATCGACACCACCAGCGCCCCCAGGTAGAACGCCGGATAGGTCAGGTAGCTGCCGGTCAGCTGCAGCATCACCTTCTCGATCTGGCCGCCGAAGAAGAACAGCGTGATCATGTTGAAGGCCAGATGCGCCAGGTCGGCGTGGATGAAGCCGTAGGTGATCAGCCGGTCGTACTGGCGATGGCGGTCCAGCGCCGGCGGCCACAGGATCAGGCGGTCGCCGAGCTTGCGGTTGTTGAATGCCATCCACGACACCAGGACGGTGATGGCGATCAGCAGCAGATTGACGGGGGTCATGGCGGGGCTCAGGCGGTGCGGTAGTTGTCGACCATACGATAGCGCTTGGCATACCAACCAAAGGCCAACGCCGCCAGGAACGCGAAGCCGGCGAAGAAGAACATCAGGAACGCGGCCTCGCTCAGGCCGGTACTGGCGATGTTGTGGGTCACCGTGTCGTTGCGCACCGCCGCGTTGGACAGCAGCACCCACAGGTTGCCGATGGTGGTGGTCAGGTTCCAGAAGCTCATCACCACGCCCTTCATCGCCTGCGGTGCCTGGCTGTAGGCGAACTCCAGGCCGGTGGCCGAGACCAGCACCTCACCGAAGGTGAGCAGCGCGTACGGCAGCATCTGCCAGAAGATGGACATGACGTTGCCGCCGTCCATCATCACCTGGATGCCGCCGACCACGATCCAGGCCAGGCCGCTGAAGGCGATGCCGGCGGTCATGCGGCGCAGCGCGGTGGGCTCGAAGCCGAAGCGGCGCAGGGCCGGGTACAGCACCAGGTTGTTGAACGGGATCAGGATCATCACCAGCAGCGGGTTCAGCGCCTGCATCTGCGAGGCGGTGAACCACGACGGCATGGCCATCTGCTGGCCCTGCAGCACCCAGGTGGAGGCCTTCTGGTCGAACAACGAGAAGAACGGGGTGGTCAGCGCGAAAATCACCAGCACCCGCAGCACCGAGCGCACGCCCTCGACCGCTTCGGCCGGGTGCACCGCGCGGGCCCGGTCGAGCTGGATCCAGGTACCGCCGCCCACGCCGGCCAATACCAGCACCAGCGCGATGCACAGGCAGATCACGATACCCAGGCTGCCCACCAGGCCCAGCGAGGCCACCGCCAGCACGGCGCCGGCGATGGCCAGGGTGCGGCCGGGACGGCCCTTGCCCGGCAGCTGCGCCGACAGCGCGGTGCGCACTACGTTGCCGAACGAATGCGGGTCCTTGGGCGGCAGCGGCACCAGCACGTAACGCTTGCGGCCCAACCAGAACACGAAGGTGGCCACGAACATCAGGATGCCCGGGATGCCGAAGGCCCACTGCGGGCCCAGGTTCTTCAACGCCAGCGGGATCAGCAGCGAGGCGAACAGCGAGCCGAAGTTGATGATCCAGTAGAAGGCGTCGAAGACGATCTTGGCCAGGTGCTTGTTGCCCTGGTCGAACTGGTCGCCCATGAACGAAGCCACCAGCGGCTTGATGCCGCCGGCGCCCAGCGCGATCAGGCCCAGGCCGAGGAAGAAGCCCTGGCGGCTGTCCTCGAACAGCGCCAGGCAGGCGTGGCCGGCGCAGTAGATCAGGCTGAACCACAGGATGGTGTGGTACTTGCCGAAGAACTTGTCGGCCAGCCAGCCACCGAGCAGCGGGAAGAAGTACACGCCGATCATGAAGCTGTGCATGATGTCCTTGGCCTCGCCCGCCCGGCCCTCGGCGGTGATCTCCTGCAGCAACAGCGAGGTGATCAGGAACTGCACCAGGATGTTGCGCATCCCGTAAAAGCTGAACCGCTCGCAGGCCTCATTGCCGATGATGTACGGAATCTGGCGCGGCATCTTTCCCTTGCCTGCGCTGGCGGCGGCGATCGTGCTCATCCTGTGGGGTTGTCCTGCAAATACGGAAGGCGGCAAGGGTACCGGAAGCGGCTACCCCAGCGCACGCTGCACAGCTGCGTGACAGCGCGCCCCCGGCATGGCAGGCAGACATGGCCGATCGCGTCGGAAGTCACGAAGCGTCCACGGACAAAGCGTAAACTTATCGTTATGCGCATCCTCTGGACTGCTGTCACCGAACGTCGGCCGGGTTGGCTGCTGCTGTTGCTGCTGGCCGCCCCCGGCGCGCCGGCGCAGCCGCACCCGGCCGAGCCGCAGCCGCGCCTGTTGACGGTAGCCACCCTGGAACTGCCCAGCCAGGACGAAGCGCAGTGGCAACAGCAGCGCGACCAGGTGCTGCAGCTGCTGCAGGGCCTGCAGCCGGATGTGATCGCGGTACAGCGGGTGTTGCAGACCCAGGGCCGTAACCCGGCCTGCTGGCTGGCCACGCGGCTGCGCTACAGCTGCGATTTCGTCACCGCCGACCCGCCCAGCCAGGCACTGCGCCATGGCAGCGCGATGCTGACCCGGCTGCCGGTCAGCGAGGACGGGGTGACCCTGCTGCACCCGCCGGGCCTGTACAGCGCGGCCGGGATGCTGCGGGTCAAGCTGCGCGAAGAGCTGGTCAACATCTATGTGGCGCGGCTGCGCCCGGAACAGGACCAGGCGCAGGTGCGCCAGCACCAGACCAGCGACCTGATGACCTGGATCGGCGCCACCGCCGAGGGCCTGCCGTCGCTGATCGCCGGGGATTTCGCCGCCGACACCGCCGAACTGGTGCGCAGCTCGCCCGGCTTCCAGCCGGCACGCAAGAACCCGGGCGAACGCGTCGACCCGCCCTCGGCAGCGGGCAGCGCGCGCGGCCACGGGCTGGACGTGCTGTTCCAGGTCAAGCATTTCGACGGGATCGGCCAGCAGGCACTGCGGCTGCCGCCCGGCGAAGGCGGCGAGGCCGGCGCCGGCGCGCTGCGGCTGGGGGTGATGGCCACCCTGCGGCTGCAGTCGGCACTGCCGGCCAGCGCGCCCTGAGCGCACGGCGCCAACGAACGCCAAAACCAGAACGGCCAGGCATCGCTGCCTGGCCGTCTTCATCGGTCCCTGGCGGGATCGATCAGGCGATCGCTTCCTGGTAACGACGCTCGACTTCGTTCCAGTCGACCACGTTGAAGAACGCGCCGATGTATTCCGGGCGACGGTTCTGGTACTTCAGGTAATAGGCGTGTTCCCACACGTCCAGCGCCAGGATCGGGGTGTTGCCGTCCATCAGCGGGCTGTCCTGGTTGGCGCTGCTTTCCACCACCACCTTCTTGTCCGGGGTGACGCTCAGCCAGGCCCAGCCGCTGCCGAAGCGGGTCAGCGCGGCCTTGGTGAAGGCTTTCTTGAACTTTTCCAGGCCGCCGAGCTGGGCGTCGATCGCCTTGGCGACTTCACCAACCGGGGCACCGCCGCCGTTGGGCGACATCACCGTCCAGAACAGGCTGTGGTTGGCGTGGCCGCCACCGTTGTTGCGCACCGGGCCCTGCAGGTTTTCCGGCAGCGACTTGGTCTTCTTCACCAGCTCTTCGATCGGCAGGTCGGCGAACTCGGTGCCTTCCAGGGCCGCGTTGACGTTGTTGATGTAGGTCTGGTGGTGCTTGGTGTGGTGGATTTCCATCGTGGCCGCGTCGATATGCGGCTCGAGCGCGTCATAGGCGTAGGACAGCTTGGGCAGGGTGTAGGCCATGTGGTTCTCCTGGTAGCTCACTCACCCGGCGAAGACCGGGCGTTGCGCTGTGGATGATGGGGATGGTCGCCAAGCATACCAAGGGCGATGTAAAGGAAAACTGGTGGCGCCGCTGCATCGATGTGACATCGCGATAACCGCCCACGGCGGCCAAGCCGGCGTTCGGCTGCGCCTCATCGCCGCGTGTCGCAATCGCAGTAGAGTAGTGGCCACCCTCCGCTGCCCTGCCCCCACCCATGCGCAAGCCCCTGCTGTTGTTGGTCGCCATCGTGCTGCTGGTCGGCGGGCTGGCCGCGGCCAAACTATTGCAGCGCCCACCGGCGCCGCAGTTCGCCCCGTCGCTGACCCAGCCGGCCGCCGCCGAACCGGCCCGCGCCAGTCCGGCGCACGACCCGTTGCCGGCCTTCCTGCCGGCCCAGGCGCGGCAGACCATCGCCCTGATCCAGCGCGGCGGCCCGTTCCCGCACCGCCAGGACGGCAGCGTGTTCGGCAACCGCGAACAACGCCTGCCGCCGCGCCCGCGCGGCTATTACCACGAGTACACGGTGGACACCCCCGGGGCCGGCAACCGCGGCGCACGCCGCATCGTCACCGGCGGCACCCCGCCGACCGGCTGGTTCTATACCGACGACCACTACGAGACCTTCCGCAGTTTCGATGTTCCACCGGCCGGGAGCTGGCAATGAACCATGATGGATTCGAGATGGGCCTGCACGACATCAACAATGCCGGCGTGTATGCGATCGGCAACGACGATGTGGGGCCGCTGTCGGCGGCGATGCGCGACGCCGGCCTGCGCGTGGTGCAGATCGACCTGGACGGTTGCCGGGACAAGCGCACGCTGCTGATGCGGATCGCCACGCGGCTGGATTTTCCGTCCGGCTTCGGCGGCAACTGGGATGCGCTGACCGACAGCCTGCGCGACCTGGCCTGGCTGCCGGCCAACGGCTATGCGCTGTTCTTCACCGACGCCGACGCGCTACGCGCCCAGGCGGCCGCCGATTTCGACACCCTGCTGGACGTGCTCGACGAAGCCAGCGGCTTCTGGAGCGAAAGCAACGTACCGTTCTGGGCGTTCGTGGCGTTGCAGGATGCCGATGTGGACGTGGACCGGTAGCCCCACGCCGGATCAGGCACACCCCACACCAGGTAGAGCCACGCCATGCGTGGCTGCTCTCCGGCCCGGCGTCATCGCAGCTGCCAGCCACGCATGGCGTGGCTCTACCGGCGCAACATCCCCACACGCTCTGCAAGCCCCGTAACGCATCCATCAGGAGCCCCCTTGTTGTTCAAGGGGGCGCGCCAACGGCGCGGGGATAAGCTGGAATGCGCGGACAACGGCAGCCGCTGAGGCGCAGCCTCAGCGGCTGCCGTTGTCTTCCTGCAGCTCTTTCTTGAACGGGATATCCGGCGGCGGCCGCGCCACGGCCGGCTGGTCCTGCATGTTCGGGTTGGTCAGGCCGCAGCCGCCGCCGAACTGCAGCATCGACACCACGCAGGAAATCTTGCTGTTGGTTCCGGGAATGGGAATTTCCACGGCCTTGATGCCCTTGCGCACCCATTCGGCCAGCAACGATTCGTTCGGCGCCCAGTACTTGTCCAGCGAGGTGGGCGTGTAGTTGTACGGCGGGCGTTTGAGCCAGGTGCCGGACTGGGCGATGCGCTCCTTGGTCCAGCCGTCCTTGTCGCCGCCGGGCGCGCCGCGTTCGCCGGCGCCCTTGCCGTCCTGGCTGGGCACGCGCGCGCTGCCGTCGGCATTGAACAGGCTTCCGCCGCGGTTGCCGATGGCCGCGACCGCGCGGCCATTGAGGTCGGCATCCTGCGGATGGTTGGCCGCGCCCCAGTCGTCGCCGCGGGTCGGCGTGGCCCAGTTGCCCGGGTCGGCGGCGGGCTTGGCCGCAGGCGCAGGCGCACTGCTGCGCGCCGCCGCCGGTGCAGTGGACGAGGTCGCGGTCGGGCTGGGCGTGCTGGCACTGGCGGTCGCGGGCACCGGGCTCGGCGGTGCCGGGCGCGTGGTGGCATTGGGCACGCTGCGCTCGCGCACGGACAACTCCGGCGTGCGCCCGGGCACCACGATCTCCCGCTGCGGCACGGCGGCCACCGCCACCGTGGCCGCTGGCGCCGGCTGGATCTGGCGTTCGCGCACCTGCAGCTCGCGTTGCGGCAGGCGTGCCTCCACCTGCGGGCCGGGCACGGGCACGGTCGGGGCGGGCGCGTTGGGCACGCTGACCTCGCGCTCGCGCACGGCCAGTTCCGGGCTGCGCAGCGCCGGGGCCAGCGGGCGCAGGGCCGGTACGGCCGCAACCGGCGCCGGCGCCTGCACCAGCGGGATGCTGCGTTCGCGCACCGCGATGTCCTGCGGCTGGCGCGGCACCACGCGCACTTCGGTGCGCGCCACGCTGGTGGGCGGCACCACGAAATCGGTCGTGGCCTGCGCCACCTCGGTGGCCTGCACCGGCTGTTCCACCGCTGGGGTGACCTCACTGGGCGGGGCCGGCTGCGGCTCGCTGGCGGTCGGTTCGGACGGCAGTTGTGGCGCCGATGCCGATGCGGTCGGCGTGGACGCCGGCGCCGCGCCGGTGTCAGCGGTGGCGGTGGCGGTCGCGGCAGCAGCGGCAGGTTCGCCACCGCCCTGCTCCTGCAGGGTGCCGCGGCCGACCAGCGACACTTCGATGCGTTCGCCTTCGCCGCCCTGTTCCGGTTCAGCCGGCGGGCGCACCAGGGCCACCCACAACAGCAACACCGCAAACAGCACGTGCAGCAACAAGCTGATACCGGCCGAACTCCATCGCATCCAGCGCTGGTCGCGCGGCGCCGGTTCCCAGCCCTGCCAGAGCAGGCGGCGCAGGGCCTGTACCGACCCCAGCGACGGCAGTCGGCCGGGCGGGCCCGGCAACGGGCGCCCGATCAGCACGGCGATTACCTCGCCGGCGCGGAACGGTCGCGGCAACGGGGTCAGCGCGCGCAGCCACAGGCCCCACCCATAGGGCAGGCCGGTGGTTTTCTCAAGGATGCGGTTGTCCGGCTGGCGTGCCAGCAGCCAATCGAGGATCTCGTCAGCCCGGCGCAATGGCACGCAGCGCGATCAGGCGGCCGTGCCGCGCGGGATGTACGGTGCGTGCCCACTGTCGTGGTCGGTCGCATCGCGCACGGCGGTGATGCCCGGCACACGGCCCATCAAGGTCTTCTCGATGCCCTGCTTGAGCGTGACATCGGCCATGCCGCAACCCTGGCAACCGCCACCGAAGCGCAGCAGCACCACGCCGTCGGCGGAGACTTCCTGTACCGCCACCTTGCCGCCATGGGAGGCCAGCTGCGGGTTCACTTCGTTCTCCACCACCCAGCGCACCCGTTCGATCAGCGAATCGGACTGGCCGGGGGCTTCGCCCTTGATCTTCGGTGCCTTGATGGTGAGCTGCTGGCTGCCGGCGGCGTTGCTGACGATGTCGATCTCGGCCCCATCCAGCCAGCCCACGCTGGGGGCATCGACAAACAGGGTGAAGCCGTCGCAGTCCACCGCCCACTCATCGCCCAGCAACTGGCTCGGCTCGGCGAACTCCAGGCGGGCATCGGCGCGCGGGGTGCCGGGGTCGACCGCGCTCAGGCGCACGCCCATGCCGGGCACGGCCTCACGCTCGATCAGCTTGCGGAAATAGGTCTGGGCAGTGTCGGATATCTGGATCATCGGGCTATTCTAGCGGCTTACATGTTATGCGCTCATTCGGCTTATACACCGGGCGGCGCATCGTTCAGGCATCCCGCAACAACATTGGAGTGGAGGATTTTCATGGCCGACTCGATTCCGCTGGCACAGGCGCACTGCGTGCCGCGCAAGGGCAGCGACCACAAGCTGGGCCAGGCCCGGGTGGCCGAACTGCTGGCGCAGGTCCCGGGCTGGGAGCTGGCCGAGCAGGGCCAGGCGCTGACCCGCACCTTCCGCTTCAAGGACTACCATCGAACCATGGCGTTCGTGAACGCCCTGGCCTGGGTGGCCCACCGCGAGGACCACCACCCGGACCTGGGGGTGCATTACGACCGCGCGGTGGTGCGCTTTTCCACCCACGACGTGGGCGGGCTGAGCGAAAACGACTTCATCTGTGCAGCCAGGGCTTCGGCCCTGACGGAGTGATTCCCATGAAACTGCAGACCCTTGTGTTGTCCAGCATCGCCCTGACCGCCCTGGCCGGCTGCAACCAGCCGGCCGCGCCGGAAGCCCCGGTAGCCGCGCCGACCGAGGTGGCCGCGGTCAAGACCCCGCCACCGCAGTACCCGATCGAACTGGCCTGCCAGGGCATCGGCGGCACCAGCACCTTCAAGGTGGTGATCGCCAGCGACGGCGCGCCGGCCCAGGTCAACCTGGTGACCGGCAGCGGCAACATCCAGCTCGACGAACTGGCCAGCAAGGCGGTGAAGGGCTGGCAGTTCAAGGCCGCCACCCGCGCCGGGCAGACGGTATCGACCACCATCCAGGTGCCGGTCAGCTTCAATCCGCCGCAACCCAAGCCCGATGAGTGCTTTGCCGTGGAAGAGCGGTTGCGCCGGGGCGGTTGATTGCCCCCCCTGATCGAGGTCAGCCTTCGCCACGCCTCCCGTCGCGCGCCTCCACCGGGGCGCGCCGTACTTGAACAAGGATGCCGTGGCGCATGTTGGAAATCTCTTCTGAAAACGTCTGGATCGCACTGGGCGTAACCCTGGCCGCCGGCCTGGCCACCGGCCTGGGCAGCCTGATGGTGCTGTTCTCGCGCCGCCCCAACCCGCGCCTGCTGGCGTTCGGGCTGGCCTTTGCCGGTGGCGCGATGGTGTTCGTGTCGCTGACCGAGATCCTCAACAAGGCGATCGACTCGTTCACCCAGGCCTATGACGCGCGCCTGGGCTTTGCCTACGGCACCGCCGCGTTCCTGGCCGGGGTGCTGCTGATCGTGGTGATCGACCACCTCATTCCCAATCCGCACGAGAGCCTGGACAAGCAGGACCCGTTGTTCCGCGACAACAACAAGGCCTATATCCGGCGGGTGGGCCTGCTGACCGCCATTGCGATCACCGCGCACAACTTCCCCGAGGGCCTGGCCACCTTCTTTGCCACCCTGGAAAGCCCGGCGGTGGGCATGCCGCTGGCGTTCGCCATCGCCATCCACAACATCCCCGAAGGCATCGCCATCGCGGTGCCGGTGTACTTCGCCACGCAGAACAAGTGGTATGCCTTCGGCGCCAGCCTGTTGTCCGGGCTGGCCGAGCCGGTGGGCGCGGCGATCGGCTACTTCGCGCTGTCGGGCATGCTCAACCACGCCACCTTCGGCTGGGTGTTCGGGCTGATTTCCGGGGTGATGGTGTTCCTGGCCCTGGACGAGCTGCTGCCGGCGGCCAAACGCTACGCCAAGGGCCACGAAACCGTGTACGGCCTGGTGGCCGGCATGGGCAGCCTGGCGATCAGCCTGGTGTTGTTCAAATGGTGAGGCTGGCCCGTGTGGGCGGGAAGCGGTAGGGCATGACCGTTGGTCATGCCGGCCTGGGGTGATTGGCGTGGGCGCGTACCGACCAACGGTCGGTACCTACCCCGTCGATGCGGCCTACGCCGGCACTATTTCAACCGGTTCAACACCTCCACCAGCTCATCGGCCAGCGGCGCGTTGATCAGGTACGGGGTCTTGCCCGCGTCCAGCGCGAACTCCAGCGAGGCGGCGTGCAGGAACAGGCGCTTGAGACCGATCTGCTCGCGCAGCCGCTTGTTGACGTCCGCATCGCCGTACTTGTCGTCCCCGGCCACCGGATGGCCCAGGTGCTGGGCGTGTACGCGGATCTGGTGGGTGCGGCCGGTCTCGATGCGCACCTCGCAGTACGAATGCCCGCCCTTGCGCTCCAATACGCTGAAGTGGCTGATCGACTCCTTGCCGATCGGGTTGACCTGGACGTGGCGCTCGCCGCCCTGGCGCAGGCCCACGTGCAGCGGCGCGTCCACGGTCATGGTGCCGTCGGGCATGCGCCCCACCAGCAGGGTCAGGTAGCGCTTGCGGATGCCGGCGCCGTGGTCTTCACGCAGCAGCGCCTGCAGTTCGCTCAGGGCCGAGCGCTTCTTGGCCACGATCAGCAGGCCGGAGGTGTCCCGGTCCAGCCGGTGCACCAGTTCCAGGGTCTTGCCCGGGCGCAGCGCGCGCAGGGTCTCGATCGCGCCGAAGCTGATCCCGCTGCCGCCGTGGCTGGCCACGCCGGACGGCTTGTTCAGCGCCAGCAGCCGATCGTCCTCGAACACGATGGCATCTTCCAGACGTTTCATGAACGAAGGCGGCGGCCCGGCCTTGTCTCCTTCTTCAGTGAGACGAACCGGCGGGACCCGTACTTCGTCGCCGCCTTCGAGCTTGCGCTCGGCCTTGGCACGGCCGCCGTTGACCCGGACCTGCCCGCTCCGCACCAGTTTGTAGATCAGGCTGCGCGGTGCACCCTTGAGCTGGCCGAGCAGGAAGTTGTCCAGGCGTTGCCCGGCGCGGTCGGCCGGGACAGTGATGATACGTACGCTGGTCATGGCTTCAGCGGCTTTGGGGGTGGGCTCGGTAACGGTCATTGGCCTTTTATTCTGTTACACTCGGCGGGCGAGATAAGGGATTGATTTCGTTGGAAGTTGCTCTGGGCCAGAAGCCCGACTTCCCGCGATTCCGGCACAGTGCTGCAGCCACCGCCCCCGGGGCGGCCATGTTAGCGGCTCACCGGCGGTCCCGGCCATCGCCGGATGCCTGACAAGCATTTGTGCTGAAAAACATGTCCCTGTGGCGCTCCAGCCTGGCTGACAGCTGCCTCCGGCCCCGTAACACCCAAACCAAAACACAAAGAAGCGCTCCCGCGGCCTGCCGTGGTGTTGTAGCGCTGGAAACCCAAGCCGTCCTCCCCGCGCCTGCGCGATGGGCGTCGAAGCGTGACCAGAAGCGAAACCCCATGGCGTTCCGCGCGGTAGCAGCGCGCGAGGAACGCAAGTATGAAGCGAATGCTGATCAACGCCACGCAGGCCGAAGAGCTGCGGGTAGCCATCGTGGATGGCCAGACGCTGTACGACATCGACATCGAACAGCCGTCCAAGGAACAGAAAAAGTCGAACATCTACAAGGGCCGCATCACCCGCCTTGAGCCGTCGCTGGAAGCAGCCTTCGTCGAGTACGGTGGCGAGCGCCATGGCTTCCTGCCGCTGAAGGAAATCTCCCGCGATTACTTCCAGGCCGGGGTCGACCACAACAAGGCCGGCATCCGCGAGCTGTTGCGCGAGGGCCAGGAAGTGGTGGTCCAGGTGGACAAGGAAGAGCGTGGCAACAAGGGCGCGGCCCTGACCACGTTCATCTCGCTGGCCGGCCGCTACATGGTGCTGATGCCCAACTCGCCGACCGCCGGCGGCGTCTCGCGCCGGATCGAGGGCGAAGACCGCGCCGCGCTGAAGGAAGCGCTGGACAAGCTGAACATCCCCGACGACATGGGCGTGATCATCCGCACCGCCGGCGTCGGCCGCGATGCCGAAGAACTGCAGTGGGACCTGGACTACCTGCTGCAGGTGTGGAAGTCGATCGCCGAAGCGGCGCTGACCAAGCCGGCTCCGTTCCTGATCTACCAGGAATCGCGCCTGATCGTGCGCGCCCTGCGCGACTACCTGCGCGCCGACGTCGGCGAGATCCTGGTGGACACCGAGGAGCTGTACGAGACCGCCCGCGAGTTCATGCAGCAGGTGATGCCGCAGACCCTGCGCAAGCTCAAGCATTACAAGGACGACATCCCGCTGTTCAACCGCTTCCAGATCGAATCGCAGATCGAAGGCGCGTATGAGCGCAACGTGCGCCTGCCGTCGGGCGGTTCGATCGTGGTCGACCAGACCGAAGCGCTGACCGCCGTGGACGTCAACTCCTCGCGCGCCACCAAGGGCAGCGACATCGAGGACACCGCGTTCCAGACCAACCTGGAAGCGGCCGAAGAAGTGGCCCGCCAGCTGCGCCTGCGCGACCTGGGCGGCCTGGTGGTGATCGATTTCATCGACATGGCCTCCAACAAGCACCAGCGCGAAGTCGAAAACCGCCTGCAGAACGCGCTCAAGTACGACCGTGCACGCGTGCAGCTGGGCCGCATCTCGCGCTTTGGCCTGATGGAAATGAGCCGCCAGCGCCTGCGACCGAGCCTGGGCGAATCCAGCCAGATCATCTGCCCGCGTTGCGATGGCCATGGCCGCATGCGCAGCGTGGAGTCGCTGTCGCTGGCCATCATCCGCGTGGCCGAAGAGCATGCGATGAAGGAAAACACCGGGCAGGTACTGGTCCAGGCCCCGGTCGAGATCGCCAACTACCTGCTCAACGAAAAGCGCGGCGCGCTGCGGGAAATCGAACAGCGCCATGACGCGCCGATCGTGATCGTGGCCGACGAGCAGCTGCATACCCCGCACTACGAAGTCACGCGCCTGCGCGACAACGAGCTGGGCGAGGACAGCGGCAAGCCGAGCTACCAGCGCGGCACCCCGCGCAAGCTGCCGGTGCACGCCCTGACCAAGGCCCAGCTGAACATCCCGGTGGCCCCGGCGGTGACCCAGGTCAAGCACAGCCAGCCGGCCCCGGTGCGCGAAGCGCCCGAACCGGAAACCGCACCGGCGCCGGTCGCCCCTGCCCCGGTGGCCGCACCGGCGGCAACCGGCGTGGTCGGTTGGCTCAAGCGCATCTTCAGTGGCGAACCGGCTCCGGCCGCCGCCCCGCAGGCGGGCAATCGCCCGGCCCAGGACGGCAACCGCAACAACCGCAACAAGGACCGCAACAAGGACCGTAACGGTCGCCGCGACGAGCGCGGTGAGCGCAACGGCAACGGCGGCGGCCAGCAGGCCCAGGGCCGTGGCAAGGACCAGCGCGGTGAACGTGGCGAGCGTGGTGGCGAGCGCGGCGGCAAGAACGAGCGTCGCGACGAGCGCCGCCAGGACACCGCCGCCGCTCCGGCCAACGGCAATGCCGCGCAGGTGCAGGCGCCCGGCCAGGGCAAGCCGCGCAACGAGCAGCAGCCGGCCAAGCCGCGCAATGAACAGCAGCAGCCCAAGCTGAAGCAGAAGCAGCCCCGGCCGCCGCAGGGCGAGGCCGACAAGGCCGTGGCCGGTGAACGCCCGGCCCGCCAGCCGCAGGCCGACGCCGCCAAGCCGGTGCAGGCCGCTGCAACGCCGGCCGATGCCGCCGTGCTGGCCGCTGCCGCACTGACCGTCAGCGATGCGCTGGATGGCACCGAGCGCCCGGCCGATACCGCCGCGCAGGCCGAGCAGGCCGGCGCAGCGACCCAAGCCGACGCAGGCGATGCGCTGGATCACGGCGATGCGCCGGCCAATGGCGACGATGCCAATGGCGAAGGCGCCTCGCGCCGTCGTCGCGGCCGTCGCGGTGGCCGTCGTCGTCGTCGTGGCAATGGCGAGCAGGCAGCGGGCAGCGATGGGCTCAATGGCGACGACAACGGTCTGGATGACGACGGCGACGACCAGGACGGCGATCTGGACGGTGGCAACACCGCCGCCTTCGAGCGCCAGGCCGCCGACAACGGCCAGCCGCAGCCGGAGTTCGAGTTCGATGACGAAGCCGGCAGTGCGCCGGCCGCCGCACCGGTCCAGGCTCCGCGCCCGGCCCCGACGGTCGCCGCCGTCGCCGCTGCCGCACCGGCAGCGGTGGTCAGCAGCCCGGTGGTGAACGCCGCCCCGGCCGAGCCGAGCCCGGCCCCGGTGGCTGAAGCGGCGGCCGAAAAGGCCCCGGCCTCCTACACCGACCGCGTCCCGTTCGTGGAAAGCCCGACCCCGGCCCCGGCCCGGGTGGAAGCCACCGCGCCGGTCGCTGCCGTCCAGGCCCCGCGCCCGGCTGCGGCCGCTGCCCCGGTGGTGGAACCGGCACCGGCTCCGGTCGCCCCGGTTGCCGCCGAACCGGCTGCCGTGGTGACCCCGGTCGCCGTGGCCCCGGTGGTGACGCCGGCCGCGCCGGTGGCCACTGCCCCGGTGGCGGTGGAGCCGGTGGCGCAGACCCCGGCCGTGGCCGCTGCCCCGGAGCCGACCCCGGCCCCGGTGGTTGTGCCCGCCCCGGTGATGGAAGCGGCGCCGGTCGTCGCTGCTGCCCCGGCGGTGGAAGCCGCCCCGGTCGCAGCCCCGACCGTCGTTGAAGCCGCCCCGGTACAGGCCCCGCGCCCAGTGCAGACCAGCATGCTCGATGCCGTGGTCGCTGCCCGGGCCCAGCCCGAAGCGGCCGCCCCGGCGCCGGTGGCACGCGCCGAAGCGGTCGACACCGCCCCGGTCGCGCGCAGCGGCCAGCTGTTCGGCAACGCCGCCGGTCAGGCCGTGGCCGGCAACGACGCTGCCGATCCGGCCGCGCCGGCCGACACCAGCGATGAAGCCTCCACCGACGTGGTGCAGGCCGAGCCGCAGGATCCGGAAAAGCACGACAAGGGCTGATACCGGCCAGGCGTCACCAGCAAACGCAGACAGCGGCCTTCGGGCCGCTGTCTGCGTTTACGGCCTGCTGTGGCATGCTCGGCCGATGAACCTGCGCCTGCTGTTGCCCATGTGCCCGCTGCTGCTGTGCGCGCTCTGCGCCTGCCAGCCCGACCCGCCCGTGCTCAGCAAGGACGCCATCGCCCTGCGCGATGCCGCACCGGAGGATGTCGTCCGCAACCGGCTGGGGGGCGCTGACGTCGAACTGCTCGCGCAGGACTGCAAGGTGTTCCGGGTGACGCGTGGGCCTGATGAGGCGGTCACGCTTACCGAGGTACTGGCTCCGCCGCCCTACCCCTTCTTCACCGCTTGCCAGCGGCAGTCGCTGCGGCAGGAAGACGGCGCGGTGGTTGCGGTGCTTGGCCGGATGGCGTTCGGCGCCGGCGGGTGCTGCGCCACGGGCGGCACCTGGCGTACGCGCGACGGCCAGGCGTGGGAAAAGATCAGCGAGCAGACCGTTCCGTAACGCGCCGGTTGCGCGCCGATGGTGCAGGAACAGCCACGCATGGCGTGGCTCTACGCTATCGACGCGGCCACGCAACCCGGGGGGAGAGCCACGCCACGCGTGGCTGCGTTTCCCCGATCAGGGCGTGGTGGCGGCCGGGCTGCCCGGGCTGGGGGCGAACTGCAGCCGCGTCCAGACCCCGTAATGGTCCGAGGCCCAGCGGCCTTCGGCATAGGGCTGGTCGAACAGCAGCGTTGCCTCGCGCGCGAGCAGCTGGTCCTGCTGGAAGAAGATGTGGTCGATGCGGCGTGGCGCATCGAAGTAGTGCCGGTTGAGCGTGCTGACCGGGGACTGCGCGGTATTGACGTGCACGCTGCCGAAGCTGTCGCCGTAGCGGTTGCGCAGTTCACTCAGGTCGCCGGCATCGACCAGCGCGTTGAAATCCCCGGCAATCACCACCGGGGCGCCGTCGGCGGTGGCGGCGATGAAACGCAACAGATCGGCCACCTGCTCGGCGCGGATGCGGCTGCCGTCGGCATCGCTGCGTTCGTTCAAGTGGGTGGCATAGACATTGACGGCGTGTGCGTCGATGGCGATGCGCAGGTGCGCCACGGTGCGGTAGTCGCCCAGCGGCGCCAGCAGGTGTTCGTTGCGCGCCAGCACCGGGCGCCGGGTGAGCAGCGCGTTGCCATAGCGTTTGGCGCTGCCGGGCGGGTCGGTGGAAACGAACTGGTAGTCGTAGCCCAGCCTGCGCGCCAGCCAGGCGGCCTGGTTGCGCACCCGGGGTTTCTGGATCACCTCCTGCAGCGCGATCGCGTCCGGCTGCAATGCCTGCAGTTCGCGCAGGATCACCCGGCGCCGCGCCGGCCAGTCCTCGCGGTCGTGGTGCAGGTTGAAGGTGACCATGCTCATGCCCGGCGCGGCCGCATCGGCGCGGTCGGCCGCACCGGCCAGCGCCGGCACGGCGGCCAGCAGCAGCGCGCACAGCCACCCGGCGCAGCCGATGCGCAATGCCTGCATCGGCTGCATTACGGCACCTTGCGTTCGGCGCGGCGCACCGCGGCCGGGATGTCGATCTCGACCCGGGCCGGCACCTGGGTGATGCGCAGCTCGCCGTTCAACCACTGCGCCGCTTCGCCGTTGATGGTGGTGTCGCCGGGCTCACCGCTGTAGGGCCACGGCAGGATCACCCCGCCGTGCGGCGGCACCAGCCCGGCCGGCAGTTCCAGCACCAGCTGCTTGTCGTTGCGGACCAGCGCGTAGTTGAGCAGGCCGTTGGGCGTGCGCAGGCCCTTGACCGCGATGCCCGGTGCCTCCAGCCAGCGCGAGGGCACGCCGGCGGCCAGCACCAGGCTGTCATCGACGTCGCGGTTGTAGGCGAACATGTCCAGCGCCGAACGCACGAAGTCCGAGGCCACCCAGGCGTGCGGCAGGTCACCGACGAAGAACGGTTTGCGCGGAGTGCGCGAGACCACTTCGGCCCACTGGTTCCACGCCTGCGGGGCGCGGTCGTTGAAGAAGAAGCCGGTGGCCTGCCAGGCACGGTCGCGCCAGCCCAGGCGCACGAACGCGGCGACGTTGCGCCATTCGTAGGGGGTGTAGTCCTTCCATTCGCGCTTGCCGTCGCGGCGCTGCTCGAACTCGGTCCAGTAACGTTCGAAGGTGTTGTCCAGGTACGGCTGCGGCAGCCGGCCCTGTTCACCGCCCGGGGCCAGTGCGATGGTGGTGGAAGTGGCATCGAAGTCGCCCAGCTCGGCCGACCCGGGCAGGTAATCGATCTTGTGCAGGTTTACCGCGGCCAGCAGCGAGGCCTGCAGGTCATCGCGGAACTGGTCGCGCGACGCGCTGATCTGCATCGCATCCAGCTTGCCCAGGGTGCTGGCGATGATCGCCGCGTCCTTGTAGCCGCGCAGCGCCCAGAAGTTGTCCCAGTACGAATGCATCGGCTTGGCCGAATAGCCTTCGTGGCTGATCGAGGCCGGCATCATCCCGTAGAAGGCCGGGTTGAGCGCGCGGTTTTCCTCGGTGCGCTCGCTCAGGCGCAGCCGCTCCATGTACTGGTACGCGCCCTGCACATGCGGCCACATGGCTTCCAGGAAGGTGCTGTCGCCGGTGTAGCGCCAGTATTCGGCGATGTTGAAGATCAGCTCGCCATGGCTGTCGTTCTCCGGCACCGGGTCGCTGCCGCGCGCATCCACGCAGCACGGCACCTTGCCGTTGTCGAACTGGTGCGGCGCATACCAGCTGACGTAGTCGCGCACCGCATCGCTGCGGCCCATGCGCAGCAGCCCTTCGGAAATCATCGCGCCGTCGCGGATCCAGCTGCGCGAATACGAGCGCGTGCCCGGCTGCAGGCTGGGCCCGATCCGCGAGATCAGCATGTGCGCCAGCGCCGTGCGCAGGGTATCGGCCAACGGCTTGCCGGCCGCCGGCAGCTGCAGGCTCACCTGGTCCAGCTTGGTCCGCCACATCGAGGCGACCGCCTGCTGCGCCCTGCCCGCATCGAAGTCCGCAGGCATCGCCCAGTTGCCGGTCTGCGGCAGCACGATGGCCACCTCACGGCTCTGGCCCGGCTCCAGCCGCCAGCGGTACAGCAGCGCGCCGGAGGCCAGCCCGGTGGCGTCGGCGACCTCGCCGGTGGCCGGCAGCGTGCCGTCGGCCAGGTGCTCCACCTCCAGCTTGCTGTCAAAAGCGGTGGCGAAGGCGGCGTCGGCCGGCTGCAACGCATACACCCGTGGACTGCCGTTGACCTCCACCTGGGTGGGGCTCACGGCCAGGTTGTCGATCCGGCTGAAGCCACCGACGGTATTGAGGAACTGGGTCGGCGGGTTGACCTGCCAGGGGCGTACCGCCAGGGCCAGGGTGTAGTCGTGGGCGACCTTGTCCGGATTGCGCAGGGTGTAGCGGCCGACCAGCTGCGCCTTGTCGGCCGTGCCCTGCACGAAACCGGTGACCTGCAGCGCGGCCTTGTCGTGGCTCCAATCCACGCTGGCGATCGGCAGGTAATCGTCCTGCAGCGACTGGCGGCTGTTCACCTCAGCCCAGCTCAGCAGCTTCTTGTTGTCCACCAGCACGAACGGCTCCACGCTGAAGCTGGCCTTGGCCACTTCCAGCGCGCCGTCTTCGCCGATCAGGGCCTGTTCGCGGCCGCCATCCAGACCCAGCAGGGTCCAGTACGGCTGCTCGCCGCTGAAGCCACGCGGCACGAAGCCGCGCGGCAGGTCGGTGCCGACCGAGCGGATGAAATCGTTGGGGGTAGCGGCAAATTCCAGCGGCTTGAGGCTGATGTCGCGGATGCCGTAGCGCCAGCTCGGGCCGCCCTTGAGATCAAAGCGCAGGTAGCGCGCCTCGGTATCGGGCAGCGCCAGCCAGTCGCGGCCGCCGCCACCGGCGGTGATTTCGCGCACCTGCCGCCAGTTGCGCCCGTCCTGCGAGGTGCGCACCACGTAACGGGTGGCCTCCAGCCCGGGCAGCCACTGGATCACCGCCCCGCCGAACTCGCGCAGCTTGTGCAGGTCCAGGCTGATGGTCTGGTCGGGCACCCCGCCGCTGATCCAGACCGTGTCGGCCTTGCCATCGGCGATGCGGCTCTGCAGCGCGGTGGCGGTATCGGCAATCACCGACGGTGCCAGCGCCGAGGTGTCCATCGGCGGCAGGCCCTGCAGAGTGAGCCGGTCGAAGCACACCGTGCCCTTGCCGCCGACCTTGTTGTAGATGGTGAACTCCACCGCCGCGCTGCGCTTGAGGGTCTTGTCCGCATCCGGGCCCCAGGCCTTGTCGATCTGGCGGGCGCGGTACTGCACGCCGGTCCAGGTCTTGGGGAACGCATAGCCGGGCCGGTTGACCCACCACACGTTGTCGCCGCTGGCATCGATCAGCTTGAACTGCAGGTCGTTGGCCGGCGAGTCGCCACGCAGCTGGAAGCCCAGCTGGTAGTTTTCCGGGAACTCGATGCCCAGCTCGCGGCGGATGCCCACGTAGCCGGACACCTCGTGGAAGTCGTAGTCCACGCACAGGGCGCGGCCGCCGCCGTTGCCGGCGACGCTGCGCAGCGAACCGCTGACCTGGTCGGACAGCACCAGTTTCCACGGGGCCATGTCGTCGAAGCTGTCCAGCAGCTTCGGTGCCGGCAACGGCGGTGGCGCAGCGGCCGAGGCCGCCAGTGACCAGACCAGACCCAGACCCATCACCGCCGCAGCATGCTTCACCCTTTGACACTCCCCAACAGCAGACCCTGGATGTAATAACGCTGCAATGCCAGGAACAGCAGCAGCACCGGTACCACCGTAACCACCGCGCCGGCCATCATCATCTCCACGTCCATGATGTGTTCGCGCGACAAGGTGGCCAGGGCGACCGGCAAAGTGTAGTGCTCCTGGTCGGTCAGCACGATCAACGGCCACATGAAATCGTTCCAGGCGCCCATGAAGGTGAAGATCGACAGGGTCACCAGTACCGGCTTGAGCATCGGCAGCACGATCTGGAAGAAGATCCGCATCTCCCCTGCCCCGTCGATGCGCGCCGCTTCCAGCAGCTCGTCGGGGATCGAGCGCGCGTACTGGCGCACCAGGAAGATACCGAACACGCTGGCCAGCGCCGGCACGATCACCCCGCCGAAGCTGTTGACCAGGCCCAGCTGCTTCATCAGCAGGAACAGCGGCAGCATCGCCACCTGAGCCGGGATCACCAGCGCGGCCAGCAGCATCTGGAAGATGCGCTCGCGGCCGGCGAAGCGCAGCTTGGCAAAAGCGTAGCCGCCCATCGTGTTGAGCAGCAGCGAGCCCAGCGTGATGGCCAGCGAGACCAGCAGGCTGTTGACGAAGTTGTTGCCCATCCCGGTCCGCGCGAACAGCTCGTGGTAGTTGGCCGTGGTCAGCGCCGAGGGCAGCAGCGGCGGCGGGAAATGCGCCGCCTCGCCGGTGGGCATGAACGACACCGACAGCATCCACAGCAGCGGGGCCAGGCTGACCAGCGCCAGCACGCTCAGCCCACCGTTGACCCACCATGCATGCCAGCGCGACTGGCCGATTTCACGACTCATACCAACTGCCTCTTGCGGCCGAAACGCAGCATGACGCTGGTCACCGCCAGGATGATCAGGAACAACAGGAACGCCACCGCCGAGGCGCGGCCCAGGTTCCACCACTTGAAGCCTTCCTCGAACATGAAGTACAGCACGCTCACGGTGCTCTGCAGGGGGTCGCCGCGGGTCATCACGTAGGGTTCGGCGAACAGCTGGAAGTAACCGGACACGGTGATCACCCCCACCACCAGCAGCACCGGGCCGAGCATGGGCAGGGTGATGTGCAGGAACTGCTTCCAGCGCGAGGCGCCGTCGATGCGCGCGGCCTCGTACAGGTCGTGCGGGATCGCCTGCAGGCCGGCCAGGAAGATCACCATGTTGTAGCCGAAGTTCTTCCACACCGCGAACAGCATGATGGTCGGCATCGCCCAGTTGGGGTCGCCGAGCCAGTCGATCGGGCTGATGCCCAGGTGGCCCAGGCCGTAGTTGACCAGGCCGTAGCTGGTGTGGAACAGGTAGCGCCAGATCACCGCCACCGCCACCAGGGTGGTCACCACCGGGGCGAACAGCGCGGTGCGGAACAACGCCTTGAAGCGCGCCGCCGGCGCATTGAGCAGGATCGCCGCGCCCAGCGACACCGCGATCGACATCGGCACGCCCACGATCACGAAATACGTGGTGTTCCACAGCGACTTCCAGAACATCGGGGTCTGCAGCAGGTCGATGTAGTTGCCCAGTCCGACAAAGCGCAGGTTGGCGCCGTCGGCCAGCGCGTACAGGTCGAAGTCGGTGATGCTCAGCGCCAGCGCCGAGGCCACCGGCAGGCCGAAGAACACGCCGATGACCAGGATGGCCGGGCCGGCGAACATCCAGCCGGCAAGCGAACGCTGCTTCATGGCGCGGCCTCCGTGGCCGGCGCCGCGGCATCGGCATCGGCCGCAGCGGCCTGCTGCTGGTGCATCCAGCGGCGTTTGGCGAGGACCTTGTCCACGCGCTTGTCCAGTTCCTTCACTGCCACATCCTGATCAAGGCCACCACGCACCACCTGTTCGGTGATGATCCGCATTTCCTGCACGATCCGCTCCCACTCCAGCACCTTGGGGGTCGGCTTGACCCGCTCGAGCTGGTCGCGGAACGGCTGCGCCAGCGGGTCGTTGGCCAGCGAGGGGTATTCCCAGGTGCTGCGCCGCGGCGGCAGGTCGCCGATGATGGAATGGAAACGTTCCTGGATGGCCGGGCGCGACAGGAACTCGATCAGCTTCCACGAGGCTTCCTTCTGCTGCGAGGAACGGAAGATCACCAGGCTGGTGCCGCCGGCGATGCCCGCGCCAGGGCCATCCGGGCCCGGCAGCGCGGCGGTGCCCCACTTGCCTTCCAGTTCCTTGGGCTGCAGCTTCTTGAACTCGCGGATGTTCCACGGGCCGGACAGGTAGAACACGTTGAAACCGCGGAAGAACTCGTCCCAGACGTTGGAGATCTGGGTCTCGGACATGCGCGGCGCCCAGCCCTGGGCGAACATGTTTTCGTAGAAGCCCAGCGTCCTGCGGAAGCCGGGACTGCTGAAGTTGCCGCGGGTGTCATCGTCGCGCAGCAGCGGGTCGGGCTGCTGCAGGGCGAAGGACAGCTGCTGCTCGAACTCGTTGATCGGCATCAGCACCGCGTAACGCGTGGGGCCCTGCATCTTCTTGATCGCGGCCATCATGGTGTTCCACTCGGCCCAGGTGCGCGGCGGGTGGTCGAAGCCGGCCTGGGCAAGCAGATCCTTGCGGTAGTACAGCAGGCGCGTGTCGACGTACCACGGCACCCCGACCAGCTCATCGTGCACCACGTTGGTATCCCAGATGCCCTGGAAGTAGTCGGCCGGGTCGACCACCTTTGACCGGGCCACGTACGGCTGCAGCGGGGTCAGGGTGTTGAGCTCGGCGAACTCGGGGATCCAGGTATTGCCCAGCTGGCATACGTCCGGCAGGCCCTCGGCGGCGAAGGCGGTCAGCAGCTTCTCGTGCGCGGCCGTCCACGGGATGTTCTGCACATCGACGTGGATGCCGGGGTTTTCGGCCTCGAACTCGCGGATCAGGCCGCTGACCACTTCGGCCTCGCGGCCCATCGCCCAGAACCGCACGGTC
Organism: Stenotrophomonas sp. KH_029; assembly: GCF_057839765.1. Classification (NCBI taxonomy): domain Bacteria; kingdom Pseudomonadati; phylum Pseudomonadota; class Gammaproteobacteria; order Lysobacterales; family Lysobacteraceae; genus Stenotrophomonas; species Stenotrophomonas sp. KH_029. The sequence goes on from NZ_CM174498.1 coordinate 2,692,565, forward strand.
ACCCCTTCGGGCTCCTTGCGGCAGGCACTCAACAGCAGGCTGCCGACCAGCAGCAGCAACAGACTCAGACCCAGCTTGGGGCGCGACGACAATGGCACTGCTTACTTCCCTTGAGGCTGGTTGCGGTTCGAAGTGGAGCTGTTCTTCTGTTCCTGGGCGGCGGCCGCGCGCGATTCGGCGATGCCGACCGAGCGTGCCGAGGCCGCCTTTTCATCTTTCTGCAGTTCCAGCGGCTGGTCCTCCCCTTCCGGGGTCAGCCAGCCGCCGCTGAAGCCGGCGCGCTCCAGGCCCTTGCGGATATGCGCGTTCTTCTTCATCACGTCCCAGACGAAATCGTTCCGGTAGTTGGCGATCATGGTCAGGATCGGGCCCTGGTCGATGCCGATGTAGTCGCTGGCCACCCAGCCACGGTCGGGCACCAACCGCCCGGTCTTGATCGGAATGTCGTAGTTGAAGCTGGGGTTGAACGAATCCAGGAAGCCGTAGCTGGAATAGATGTAGTCGCCGTAGCGCTTGTGCATCTCCAGCGTGGCCGGGATCACTTCTTCCGGGGCGAACACCACCGAGGCGATCGCCGCGGTCGGGGCGATCGTGCCGTCGTCGAAGTTCTCGCGCAGGCCGGCGCCGCGCGAGGAGTAATGGCGGAACTGGCGCTGCTCGCCGCGGTATTCCTGGGTGGTGTTCTGCGGCCCGTCGCTGGCGGTGAGCCCCCACACGTTCTGGCCGTAGTCCTTCCAGTTCATGGGGTTGGCGATGGCGTACTCGCGCTGGGCCAGTGCGGCCGAACGGCTGTTGAGGAAATAGGTGCTGCCACGCTCGCGCATGTAGGCATCCTGGATATCGCGGAAATCTACCCAGACGTGGGTGTACTGGTGGCCGAACAGCGGCCCGAAGGACAGGTATTCCTGGCCCTGGTAGACGCCCCAGTCGTTGTCGTAGGTGCGCGTCCAGACCGTCCACGCATCCGGGCTGACCGGATGGGTCGGCGAGCCCAGGGCGAGGATGTAGACCATCATCGCCTCGTTGTAGCCCATCCAGTCGTGGTCGATGAAGCCGCTTTCGGGGAACCAGCCCATCGAGATCAGCGGTGCGCGCTGCTGCAGCCAGGTCCAGTCCACGCGCTTGTACAGCGTATCGGCGATCTGGCGGATTTCCTTTTCGCGCGGGTCATCGCCGCTGTAATAGGACTGCGCGAACAGCACGCCCATCATCAGCAGCGCGGTATCCACGCTGGACAGCTCCACCCAGCTGTCGTAACGACGGCCCTGCTGCATGTCCAGGAAGTGGTAGTAGAAGCCCTTGTAGCCGCCCTTGCCGGTGCGCTGCGGGCCCATCGGCAGGTCGCGGAAGAACTTCAGGGTGAGCAGGGTGCGGTCGATCGCCTGGTTGCGGCTGACCCAGCCGTTCTCGATGCCGATCGGATAGGCGGTCAGCGCGTAGCCGACCGAGGCGATGCTGGCAAACGGGCGCGACGGATAGCGGTCGGGGCTGAGGCCGTTGACTTCGTTGGTGGTATCCCAGAAAAACTGGAAGGTGCGGCGCTCGATATCGTCAAACAGCGGCGGCAGCTCCGGCTTCATCGGGCGCGGCGGCGCGTCGGCCTCGATCAGGATCACCGGCGGGCGCGGCTTGGCCGGCTCGTCCGGCGCCTGCTGCTGGCAACCAGCCAGCGCCAACGACAATACCGCCAACGCCACTATCCGATGTGCTTTCACCGACCACCTCTTTCTGCGCATGTTCGTGCTGGAGAGCATAGCCTCAACCGGGCTGAAATCGTTTACAGATTCCGGGCCAAAAAAATCCGCGGGGGCGGAAGGGGGAGTTCGCGGGCGGTACCCCCAGGGGCACCCCACCGCACACGCGCTTGCCGATCACCGACGGGCAAGCGCCTGTGCAGTTCCGCCGGTCGGCCCAAGCCGGCCGGCGGTGCTGCCCCGGCACCGCCCACAAGGGCGGCGCCGGGTCATGCCTGTACCGCTGCGATCAGAAGCGGAAGCCGACTTCGGCCTTGACCTGGCGCGGAGTACCGATGATGTCGCCGGTCTCGTTGTAGCTGGCCTGCAGCTTGCCGTTGGACTTGACGTAGTTGTAGCTGGAGAAGTTGTCGAAGTTGAACACGTTGATGATGTCCAGGCGAGCGTACAGCTCGGTATCGCCCGGCATCTTGAACGTCTTCGTCGCCTGCAGATCGACCGAACGGTAGCCGAAGATCTTGCCACCCAGCAGGAACTTGCCATTGGCGTTGGGCACAGCCGCCTGCGGAGTCGGCAGGTCATAGCCACTGGCCTGCGGGATGCCGTACCAGTCGTTGACGGCGGTCGGGGTGGCCAGGGTGAGCTTGCCACCGAAGGTGATACCCCAGAAGCCGGCGTACGAACCGGTGACCACCAGGCGGTGGCGCGGCGCGCCGTTGGAGCGGATGGTCGGGTAGTCCTCGATCAGGCCGCGGTCGAACGCGTACTTCTCGTTGATGTCGCGGTTGTGGCGCGCGGTGGTCCAGGTGTAGGCGATCGAGGTACCCCAGCCGCTTTCCTGGGTGAACGGCTTCTGCGCCGACAGCAGCACCTGGGTCGCACGGGTCTTGATGCCCTGCTGGCCGATGATCAGGCTGCCGAAGCCCGGCACGTTGCAGCTCCAGGCCTGGCTCAGGCCCGGGTCGGTGCCACCGCACAGGCGCGGGTCATCGAAGAACTGGCCGGTCGGGTAGCGGTTGCCCAGGGTGAAGGCGAAGCCGTCGTAGCTCAGCGTGCGGGAGATGGTGGCATCGGTCAGCCAGTCACCAACCTGGTTGCTCATGCCCAAGCTGAACTGATCCGAGTACGGGGCCTTCAGGTTGTTGTTCAGCAGGTCCACTTCCAGACCGGCATTGCTGGTCGCACCGACCAGTGCCTGCAGGTTGCCGATGCCGTTGAGCAGGTTCGGGTTCCAGTCATAGCAGGCGGCCTGGCCGTTGATGCAGGTGCCGGTGGCCGGGTTGCGGAAGTAGATGGTCGGCTGCGGCAGCGCCAGCTTGGTGGTTTCCAGCTGCAGGTTGTCGAACAGGTCGCGATCGTAAGAACGACCGGCACCACCGTGGATCACGTGCTGCTCGTCGGCGTTGATGTCATACGAGAAGCCCAGGCGCGGCTGCCAGGCATCCTTGAACGCCTTGCGGTTGTGGCCGGTGCTGATGTAGTTGCTGATGTCCAGACCGCCCAGCGCCAGCGAATCGGCGTAGGTCTGGCCGGCGGGCGCGCGCGGATCCTGCGAGTAGATCGCGTCGACCACCTGCTGCGGGGTCACGAAGTCCAGGTAGGACGGGGTCTTCTCGTAGTCCCAGCGCAGGCCGATGTTCAGCTGCAGGTGGTCGTTGACCTGCCAGTCGTCCTGGATGAACAGGCCGACCTGCTTGGACTTGGAACGCACTTCGCCCGACACGCCCGACACGCCGGTCACCGGCTTGACGAACTGCGCCTTGTACGGAATGGAATCGGGGAAGTCCGCATCGCCCAGGCTGTAGGTGAAGGCCGGATTGATCTGTGCCGCATCCGATGCGTACAGATCGATTTCCTTGTACTTCACGCCCATCTTAATGGTGTGGTCGCCGGCCCACTGGATGCCGTCCAGGGTCAGGTTGTCTTCGATCGACCAGCCCTTCTGGCCCTTCACCTGCGAATCCAGCGCCGATGCGCCACCGATCTTCACCACGGTGCGATCTTCGGTGCCGTCCGGTGCGGTGTAGGTGATGCCGTTGGCCAGGGTCAGCGGAGTCGGGTTGTTGAACGAATCTTCATGGGTGACCATCAGCTCGTTGTAGTAACGCTCGCCACTGTGGTTCCAGCGCAGGGCATAACGACGGTCGGTGTTGACCACTTCGCGGCCGGCTTCCGGTGCGGTCTGGCCGCTGAACTGCGACTGGGTTTCATCACGGTCCTGGAAGGTCAGCTCGATGCGATCGTTGTCGGTCGGCTCGAAGTCGATCTTGGCGAAGATCAGATCCTGCTGGAACGGCTGGCTGGCCGGGCCCAGGCCGGCGGCGCCGTCGGGCGGCAGCAGGCTGGCAGCACCGGTGACCGCGCCGTCCGGCGCGATGGTGACCGGCAGGTCGAAGCGCTTGGCTTCATAGGTCACGAAGAAGTGCGCCTTGTCCTGGATGATCGGGCCACCCAGCGCGAAGCCGTATTCCTTCTCGGCCGAGACCATCTTGTCCTTGCCGCCCTGGCGCTCGGCCGGGGTCTTGGCGCGCATGTCCTCGTTGGTGTAACGGTAGAAGGTTTCACCCTTGAACTCGTTGGTACCGGACTTGGTGGCCGCGGTTACCGCCGCGCTGGACACCTGGCCGTACTCGGCCTTGTAGTTGCCGCTGATCACCTTGTATTCGCCGATGGCCAGCTGCGGGAACGGGTTGCCGGCGCTGCCGGACTGGCCGGCCACGCCGCCGCCCTTGACATAGCTCTTCTGGCCCACGCCGTCGATATAGACGTTGGTGCCGTCGGCATTGGTGGCACCGCCGCGCAGGGAGGTGTTGCCCTTGGCATCGCGGGTGAAGATCATGCCCGGCACCGCGTCGGCGAACTCCAGGAAGTTGCGCGACACCTGCGGGGTGGTCTGGATCTGCTGCAGGCTGACGGTCTTGCCCACTTCGGAAGTACGCACTTCCTGCAGCAGGGTCGGCGCGATCACGTTGACCGTGTCCAGGTTGGTGGCATTGGCAGTGCCGCCGTTGGCCGGCGCGCCGCTGAAGTTCAGGGTCGCCGTGGAGGCCACGGTCACGGTCACCTTCTGGGTCTGGCCATTGGCCACCACGTCATAGGTGCCCGGGTCCAGGCCCATCAGCGAGTAGCTGCCGTCGGCGCGGGTGGTGGCGCGGCGCACCGAGCCGCTGGCCAGGTTGGTGGCGGTCACTTCGGTGCCGGCTTCGGCCTGGGCGACCTGGCCACGCAGCGAGGAGGTGGCCGACTGCGCCATCAGGGTGGGGGCGGCGCCGAGCAGCAGGCAGCTGACCAGCGCGCTGGTCAGCAGGCTACGGGCCGGCACGCGGGTGCGGTGATTGGAATACGTCATGTAAATCTCCGGGTGGTGGTGGCCGTCTTTGCGGCCCCTGTCGTTTTTTTGATTGCGTGGTTTGGATGCGTCAAGACCAACGGTCGTGACCTGCTGCACTACCTTGTATTGCGTCATGACCAACGGTCACGACCTACCGCTTGAATCACGCACGATCAGGCTCGGCACAAGCGTCTGCTTGTCACCGGCCACTTCCGTGTTGTTGCCGTCCATCAACTGCAACAGACGCGTCATCGCCTTATCGCCAAGATCGGCAATGCTCACCTGCATCGTGGTCAACGATGGGTGAACGAAACGCGCCAGCGGAATGTCATCGAAGCCGGCCAGGGCGACATCGGCCGGAACCCGCACGCCTGCCTGCGCGAACGCATACAGACAGCCCAGCGCCATCATGTCGTTGGCGGCAAACACGGCATCGGGCAGCGTGCCGGCGGCCAGCAGCTCCTGCCCGGCGCGGTGGCCGGAAGCTTCGTCAAAGTCGCCGGGCAACTCGATGCCGGCAGCGCCGGCACCGAACGCGGCCAGCGCGTCACGGAAACCACGCAGGCGCTCGCGGGCATCGAAGTTGAGGTCCGGACCGGAAATGAATGCGATGCGGCGGTGGCCGACATCCAGCAGGTGGCGGGTCATCGTCATCGCCCCGGCATGGTCATCGATGCTCAGCACCGGATGGTCCTGCTCGGGCAGGTAGGTATTGATCAGCACCGTGGGCAGTGCCTGCGGCAGGTTGTCGGTGAGGAACCCCGGGCTCTCGGCGTACGGGGACAGCACCAGCAGGCCGTCCACCCGGCCACGCATGGCGCGCAGGGCCGCGCCCTGCTGCTCTTGGTCGCCGTGGTAGCTGGACACCAGCAGGTGCTGGCGGCGCTCGCGGGCCACCCCGTCGATGCCACGCATCAACTCGGAGAAGAACTCGCCGTACAGGTCCGGCAGCACCACGCCAATGGTGTTGGTACGGCGGCTGCTCAGGCTGCGGGCGGCGGCATGCGGCGTATAGCGCAGGCGCGCAGCCACCTCCAGCACCAGCTTGCGCACGGGCTCGGCGACATTTTCATGGCCGTTCAGGGCACGCGAGACCGTCGCCACAGAGACGCGGGCTTCGCGGGCTACATCTTTGATTGTGATGGCTGCCTTGTTCACTTCGCCGCCCTCCACGGCTTAGAGATTTGGGGCTTGGCGCGGAATGTAAGCGTTTTCAATCCTGAATGTAAACACTGCGTTAGCCATATGTCGTACGGCGGTAACGCAAAGCTGTCCATGGCGGCCCCCTTCGGGACTCGCCAGGACAAGGCAGGACAAGGGTTTCAGCTGTTTCTGGCCGGTGTCTCGGCGCGGATGGACAGCGCATGGATATCGGTGTCCATCATGCTGCCCAGGGCGGCATAGACGGCCCGGTGGCGCGCAAGTGGCAGCTTGCCCTCGAAGGCGGCGCTGACGATGTGCACGTTGAAATGCCCGCGGCCGTCACGGGCGCCCTCATGGCCGGCGTGCCGGTGGCTGTCGTCCTCCACCTCCAGCTGCACCGGGTCCAGCGCCTGCTGCAGGGCCGCGCGGATGCGCTCGACCCGGTTCATGGCAGCACCTTGCGGAACGGGCGCACCTGCACCCGCACATACACCCCGGCATCCACGTAGGGATCGGCCTGGGCCCAGGCCTGGGCCGCCTCCAGCGAGTCGAACGCGGCGATCACCACGCTGCCGCTGAACCCGGCCGGACCCGGATCCTCGCTGTCGATCGCCGGGCACGGCCCGGCCAGCAGCAGCCGGCCGGCATCGCGCAGCGCAGTCAGCCGGGCCAGATGGTCCGCGCGCGCCGTCAACCGGGCCGCCAGCACATCGGCACCGTCATAGCCTTCAATCACATACCACACAGGCAACTCCCAAGGCTCAACTAAACGAACCTGGCGATTCTAGCCCGCCCGGCTGGACACTGCCGGCCTGAACCCGTACTCTTGTCCCCATTGCACGTGGCTGGACGCAGCAGCCCCGTCGGCAACCGGCTTCACCACCCGACCGACGATTGACCCGCTGCCCCACACCAGCGCACGTAGACGACCTCCCGTAGTTCTGTCGCTGCCCATCGCGGCGCGCCTTGCTGTTTGAAGTGTGGAACCACGCCGACACAGGCGTGTCATGGCTTGCCATCTTGCCGCCCGGAACGCTCCGGCCGCTGGCACGGTGCGGCGACCGGTCCGTTGCAATACTGACGTCAACTTGATGACTTCCGAACTCGCGCTCGACGCGAACCCGCAAATCCGGCCGACCGCCCCACAGCAGCAGGAAATGCCGCTGGCCGTGTGGCATGGGCAACCGGTCCTGCAGATTCCGCAGGACCTGTACATCCCGCCGGATGCGCTGGAAGTGATCCTGGATGCCTTCGAGGGCCCGCTGGACCTGCTGCTGTACCTGATCCGCCGGCAGAACCTGGACATCCTGGACATCCCGGTGGCCGAGATCACCCGCCAGTACGTCGAGTACATCAATGTCATGCAGGAGCTGCGCTTCGAACTGGCGGCCGAATACCTGGTGATGGCGGCGATCCTGGCCGAAGTGAAGTCGCGGATGCTGCTGCCGCGGCCGCCCAGCATCGAGGGCGAGGAAGCCGACCCGCGTGCCGAACTGGTACGCCGGCTGCAGGAGTACGAACGTTTCAAGCAGGCCGCCGAGGACATCGACGCCCTGCCCCGCCAGGACCGCGACACCAGTCCGGCACATGCCTTCGTCCCCGACCGGGCCGCGATCAAGCTGCCGCCGCCGGTAGACCTGAAGGAAATGCTGGTGGCGCTGCACGACGTGCTCAAGCGCGCCGAGCTGTTCACCGGGCACGCGATCAAGCGCGAAGCCCTGAGCGTGCGCCAGCGCATGGGCGAAGTGCTGGGCCGGCTGGAAGATGGCAAGTTCTACCGTTTTGAAACGCTGTTCACCGCCGAAGAAGGCAAGCTGGGGGTGCTGGTGACCTTCCTGGCCCTGCTCGAACTGGCCAAGGAACAGCTGCTGGACATCGTCCAGGAAGCCCCGCTGGCGCCGATCTACGTCAAGTCCCTGGCCGCCGGCAACACCAACGAACCGCTGCAGTTCAACAGCGAATTCGACGACCCCGCCGACGCCGCCAACGAAACCGACTGAGCACCCGACCCTCGCATGGATCAACCGCTGATCAACCGTATTGTCGAAGGCGCGCTGCTGGCCTCCAGCCAGCCGCTGACCCTGGCGCAATTGCAGGGCCTGTTCCCGGAAGAGGAGCCGGCCCCGCCGGGCAGCATCGAACGCGCGCTGGAATTGCTGCGCGAGGGCTGCCAGGACCGCGGCGTGGAACTGGTCGAGGTCGCTTCCGGCTTCCGCTTCCAGGTCACCGGTGAGGTCCATGCCTACATCACCCGGCTGTGGACCGAGCGCAAGACCCGTTACACCCGCGCCACCCTGGAAACCCTGGCGCTGATCGCCTACCGCCAGCCGATCACCCGCGGCGAAATCGAACAGGTGCGCGGCGTGGCGGTCAGCAGCAACATCATCCAGGCCCTGGAAGAGCGCGAATGGATCCGCGTGATCGGCCACCGCGACGTGCCCGGCAAGCCGGCGCTGTTCGGCACCACCAAGGGCTTCCTGGATTATTTCGGACTCAAGCGCCTGGACGAACTGCCGCCGCTGTCCGAGCTGCGCGACCTGGGTGAGCTGGAACCGCAGCTGCCGCTGGACAACCACGGCCAGCTGGCCGGCCGCCTGCCCGCCGGCGCGTCCAGCCCGGAAGGCGAGCTGGACGGCGATGCGGCCAACGACGACGGCGGCCTGCCGGCGGCGGCCGGCGAGGACCAGGACGACGCGGATGCGGCGCCGGTCGACCCGCCCGAACCCGCCGCTGCCCGGCTGGCGGCCCGCGCCGCACTGGCGGCGGCGCGACTGGCGGACCCGCCCGCAGATGCGGACAATACCCGGGGCCCGGCCGATGCCGATGCCACCGACACCCCATTCGATGCGCCGTTGCCGCCTGCCGACGACGACGCTGATACGACCGCCAGCGATGGCGAACCCGATACCGCGCCGGGAGAGCGCGCGGCGCCCCAGAACGAAACCGAAGACAACGCCGTCGCGACGACGACCGTGGCTGTTGACGAAGCCGATCCCGAACCAGAGGCCGACGCACCCGTCGCCGGCCGGAGCCAAGTGAATGAGTGACACCCCCCGCAAGCCGTCTTTGAACAAGCTTTCGCTCAAGCGCGAAACCGCCACCGACCAGCCCAAGCTGGAAGAACGCCTGCACAAAGTGCTGGCCCAGGCCGGGCTCGGCTCGCGCCGCGCGCTGGAACAGCGCATCGCCGATGGCCTGGTCAAGGTCAACGGTGAAGTCGCGCAGACCGGCATGTCGATCAAGAGCGGCGACAAGGTCGAGCTGGACGGCCGTGGCTTCGTGGCCACCGCGCTGACCGAAACCTCGCGCGTGCTGGCCTACAACAAGCCCGAAGGCGAAGTGACCACCCGCGAAGATCCCGAAGGCCGCCCGACCGTGTTCGAAGCGCTGCCGGCCCTGAAGGGCGCGCGCTGGATCGCGATCGGCCGCCTGGACATCAACACCACCGGCCTGCTGCTGGCAACCACCGACGGTGAGCTGGCCAACGCGATGATGCACCCCTCCTACGAGGTCGAACGCGAGTACGTGGTGCGCGTGCGCGCCCCGGAAGGCGAAGAGAAGGTGCCCGACAACATCGTCGACCGCCTCGCCCGCGGCGTGGCGCTGGAAGACGGCCCGGCCAAGTTCGACGAGATCGAACGCATCGGTGGCACCGATTCGCACGACTGGTTCCGCGTGGTGGTCAAGGAAGGCCGCAACCGTGAAGTGCGCCGCCTGTGGGAATCGCAGGGCTGCCAGGTCAGCCGCCTCAAGCGCACCCGCTACGGCAAGGTGTCGCTGCCGCGCGAACTGCTGCGCGGCCAGTCGGTGGAACTGCCGGTCAAGCAGGTTGAAGCCCTGCGCGCCGAACTGAACCTGGAAGCAGGCGCGCCGTCGGCGCTGACCCTGCAGCCGGTGATCGGCCAGCGCCGCGCGGCCAAGACCACCGTGCGCGTGTCGCGCGAGGGTGGCCGCGGCAACGCCTACGTCAACGGCCACAATTCGGCCGACGAAGGCCGCGAACTGCGCCGTTTCGACAACGTGCGCGAAGAGCGCGGCCGTGGCCGCGGCGGCAATGGCGGCGGCTTCAAGGGTGGCCTGACGGTCAGCGGCGAAGCGGCGGCCAAGCAGTCCCAGCGCCCGTTCAAGGCGCGCCCGGACAAGGGCAACCGCGCGTTGCCGGAAGGCAATCCGGCCGCGTTCCGCAGCTGGTACGTGCCTGACGGTGTCAGCACCGGCCCGAGCAACCACCGCAATGCCGGCCCGGGCGCTGCCCGTGGCCCGGGTGCGCGCGGTCCGGGTGCCGGCGCAGGCGCCGGTGGCCAGGGCCGTCCGTACGGCAAGCCGAAGGGTCCAGGCGGCGCCGGCGGCCAGGGTCGCAGCTTCGGCGGCGAAGGCCGCGGTGCAGGCGGTGGCGGCGGCTACGGCGGGGAAAGCCGTGGCGGCTACGGCGGCCAGGGCCGTCCGGCCGGTCCGGGCGGCGGTGGCAACCGCGGCGCCCAGGGCGGCCAGGGTCCGTCCCGCCATCCCTATGGTCACCCGGGCAATGCCCCCAGCTTCCCGTCCGACCACGCCAACCCGGGCTTCAGCCCGTACGGCAGCGCGCGGCCGGCCGGCAACGGTCCCGGCGCACGTGGTCCGGGTGGCCCCGGCGGCAACCGTGGCCCGGGTGGTCCCGGTGCACGCGGCCCCGGCGGTCCGGGCGGCAACCGGGGCCCCGGTGGTCCCGGTGCACGCGGTCCCGGCGGCCCGGGCGGCAACCGTGGCCCGGGTGGCCCCAGCGCACGCGGTCCCGGCGGCCCGGGTGGCAACCGTGGCCCGGGTGGCCCCGGTGCACGCGGCCCCGGCGGCCCGGGCGGTCGCCCCGGCGGCAGCCGCGGCCCGGGTGGCGGCGGTCATCGTGGTGGCGGCCCGCGCGGCGCCTGATCGCTGATACGCTGAGATCAAAAAACCCCGGCTTCGGCCGGGGTTTTTTGTGGTCGTTCGGTGGCCGTGGTGCTGGCCACCGCAGCGCGTAGATCCACGCCATGCGTGGATGCCTTGGCGTGGGGCGTGGACGCCCTTGCTTCAACGCCGCTCGATGGTGAACTTGCCCAGGCCCACGCCCAGGTCCCAGCCCTTGCCGGTGCCAGCCAGCGCCAGCGACACATCGCCCTTGGTCATCACCTGGGCATTGCTGGACTTGTCCGCACCGGCGTGCGCCTCCACCGAGGCATACGAACCGAGCAGATCGTTGAGCGAATAGGCGCCGGAGAACCGGCCCTTGCCGTCGACGATCTTCGACTTGCCCACGGTCAGCCCACCGCCCTTGACGGTGATCTTGACCGGAATGCGCGCGCCGTTGTCGCAGCTGATCGTGCCGGTACCCGAGGCGGTCTTGTACAACACCGACCAGCCGGCCAGGTTGTAGTGCAGTTCGCAGTCGATGTTGCCGGCCGCCTGGGCCGCCGGCACCGCGCTGATGCCGGCCAGTGCGATCAATGCCAGGGAGAACGTCTTCATGCAGGTCCGCTCGTACGCAATGGGAATGACTGGAATCTAGCAGCGTGCGCGTGTGGCCTGGATGAGGCCGCCCACGCGCGTCAGGCCATCGTTCAGCCAGCGCCGGCCGGCCCGCCCAGGGTGAACGCATCGGCATCGAGCATGGCCGGGAAGCGCGCGCGGTGCGCGGCCAGCGCCGCCGCCGACAAGGTGGTGGTCACCACCTGCTCCACCTCGCGCACTTCCAGCTGCGGCTGGCCGAGGAAATCGATCACCGCGCTGTCGCCGGCATAGTGCAGGCCATTGCCGTCCACGCCCACGCGGTTGACCGCAGCCACGTAGCAGAGGTTTTCGATCGCCCGCGCGCGCAGCAGCGTGCGCCACGGGTAGGCGCGCGCCGAGGGCCAGTTGGCCACGAACAGCTGCAGGTCGAAATCCAGGTCGTCGGCGCGCTCGACGTTGTAGCGGTTGCGGCAGAACACCGGGAAGCGCAGGTCGTAGCAGACCTGCGGGTTGATCCGCCAGCCCTTCCAGTCCACGCACAGGCGTTCGCTGCCGGCGGCATAGCGCAGGTGCTCATCGCCATAGCGGAACAGGTGGCGCTTGTCGTAGTGCCGCAGCGCGCCGTCCGGGGTGGCCCACAGCAGCCGGTTGTACACGCCCTGCCCCACCCGCAGCTGCACGCTGCCGGTGACCGCCGCGCCCAGGCGCGCGGCCTGTTCGCGCATCCAGGCCACGGTCGGGCCGTCCATGTCTTCGGCCTTGTCGATGGCCGCGTTGGAGAATCCGCTGGTGAAGGTCTCCGGCAGGATCACCAGGTCGGTCTGCCCGGCCAGCGGCGCCAGCAGCGCGCCGTAATGGTCGCGGTTGCCGGCCGGGTCGTGCCAGCGGGTGTCGCCCTGGACCAGGGAGACGCGCAGGTCGCTGCGGTGGACGGGCGCGTCCATCACAGCGCCTGCAGGCGGTCGATTGCCGCGTCCAGGGTGGCGTCGTTCTTGGCAAAGCACAGCCGTACCAGGCGCTGGCCAAGCGGCGCGGTCTCATAGAACGGCGACAGCGGAATCGCAGCCACGCCCTTTTCAATCGTCAGCCACTTCACGAATTCATGGTCGGGCAGATCGCTGATCGCCGAATAGTCCACCAGCTGGAAGTAGCCGCCCGGCACCGGAAGCGGGGTCAGCCGGGTGGTCAGCAACTGTTCGCGGAAACGGTCGCGCTTGGCCTGGTAGAACGCGCCCAGTTGCAGATGGTGTTCGGGCTCATCGCGGATCATCGCGGCAAACCCATGCTGGGCCGGGCCGAAGCTGGTGAAGGTGTTGTACTGGTGCACCTTGCGGAACTCGGCGCTCAGCAACGGCGGGGCGATCGCATAACCGATCTTCCAGCCGGTGCAGTGGTAGGTCTTGCCGAAGCTGGAAATCACGAACGTGCGCCCGCGCAGTTCCGGATAGCGCAGCGCCGATTCATGCCGGCGGCCGTCGTAGATGATGTGCTCGTAGACCTCATCGGAGATCAGGTAGATATCGGTGCCGCGCAATACTTCGACCAGCGCCTGCATGTCATCGGCGGTGAGCATCGCCCCGGACGGGTTGTGGGGCGTGTTGACCATCAGCAGACGGGTGCGCGGGGTGATCGCCGCGCGGACGCGGTCCCAGTCCACCGCGAAGGTCTGCGGGTCCAGCGGCACGTGCACCGCGCGCGCGCCGGCCAGCTCGATCGCCGGCTCGTAGCAGTCGTAGGCCGGGTCGAGCACGATCACCTCCTCGCCCGGGCGCACCACCGCGTGGATGGCGTTGAAGATCGCCTCGGTGGCGCCGCTGGTGACGGTGATTTCGCTGTCCGGGTCCAGCTGCGCGCCGTACAGGTCCAACGACTTCTGCGCGATGGCCTGGCGCAGCGGCGCCACCCCGGTCATCGGCGGGTACTGGTTCAGCCCGCCCTGCATGGCCTGGACGGTGGCATCGAGCAGGCGCTGCGGCGCGGAGAAATCCGGAAACCCCTGGCCCAGGTTCACGGCGCCATGCTCGGCGGCCAGCTGGGACATCACGGTGAAGATGGTGGTGCCCACCTTGGGCAGCTTGGTCTGCGGTTGCATCGGCCGGAAAAAAGAAGAAAGGGGGAAAGCGCAGTGTACGCAACCTGGCGGTAGGTACCCACCGTTGGTGGGTAGGGGTGAACCCGCATTCGCGCATTCGCCCCACCACGTCGCCCCACCCCCGATACACTGTCGGCCCCATCCATCGCAAAGACCCGCCCTTGAACCCTCCTCCGCTGCTGGCCGCGCAGGGCCTGGCCTTCAGTCGCAACGATGAACCGGTGTTCGGCCCGCTCGACCTGCACATCGATGCCGGCGAAGCCTTGCTGGTGCAGGGCGACAACGGTGCCGGCAAGACCACCCTGCTGCGCGTGCTGGCCGGCCTGCTGCGCGCCGATGCCGGGCAGGTGCAGATCGATGGTCGCCCGGCCGGGCACACGGAACGGGCGCAGTTCGTGGCCTACCTGAGCCACCTGCCGGCGCTGAAGGCCGACCTGGGCACGCTGGAAAACCTGGACTTCCTGTGCGGCCTGCACGGGCGCCGCGCGCGCCAGATGCCGGGCAACGCCCTGGCCATCGTCGGCCTGGCCGGCCATGAGGACACCCTGGTGCGGCAGCTCTCGGCCGGCCAGAAACGGCGCCTGGCCCTGGCCCGGATCTGGCTGTCGCCGGCACCGCTGTGGCTGCTCGACGAACCCTATGCCAACCTCGACCTGGACGGCATCAACCTGGTGAACCGGATGATTTCCGCGCATCTGCGCAGTGGCGGCGCCGCACTGGTAACCACCCACGGCGCCTACGCCGCCCCGCCGGTGCAGACCCGGTTGCTGCGCCTGGCCCGTGCCGGGAGCGCGGCATGATCGCCCACGGTACCCAGCCTGGCCTGTGGCAGACCGCCTGCGCGCTGGTCCGCCGCGATCTGCGCCTGCTCTGGCGGCGGCGCGGCGACGCCTTGCAGCCCCTGATGTTTGCGGTGCTGGTGGTGGCGCTGTTCGTGCTGGCGCTGGGCCGCCAACCTGCGCTGATCGCGCAGGTGGCCGCCGCGGTGCTGTGGCTGGCGGTGTTGCTGGCCGGTCAGCTGGCGCTGGATTCGCTGTTCCGCAGCGATGCCGAGGACGGTTCGCTGGAACAATGGCTGCTGGCCCCGGTGCCATTGGCCTGGCTGGTGCTGGTACGGGTGCTGGTGCATTGGGCCAGCACCGCCCTGCCGCTGATCGTGATGACCCCGCTGCTGGCCGAAATGCTGCATCTGCCACATGACCAACTGCCCATCCTGCTGGCATCGTTGCTGCTGGGAACCCCGTTGTTGAGCCTGATCGGCGGCGTGGTGGCCGCACTGACCGTCGGTATCCGGCGCTCTGGTATTCTCGTGGCGTTGCTGGCGTTGCCGCTGTATGTACCGGTGCTGGTGTTCGGTGCGGGCAGCGTGGCGGCAGCGGCAGGCGGGCAGGATCCGATCGGCCCGCTGCTGCTGCTCGGCGCCGGGCTGGTGGTGGCCCTGGTGCTGGCACCGTTGATCACCGCCGCGGCGATCCGGATTTCATTGAATTGAGGCTTGGTCCACCGCACCACCGTTTCCAGCGTCATCGTTCAACCAGCTGCGTCACGTCCGTTGAATCGTCGCCCTTCGTTGGATAGCCACCGCTGCATGCACACTATCGTCCGCTGGTTCCACCAACTCGGTTCGCCGCCCACCTTCGACCGCTTTGCCGCGCGCTGGTCGCGCGTGTTCTACGTGGCCGCGCTGCCGGTGCTGTTGATCGGCGTCTGGCAGGGGTTGTTCGTGGTGCCGCCCGAGCAGACCCAGAACGATGCCTTCCGGATCATCTACATCCACGTGCCCAGTGCCTGGATGAGCCTGTTCGTGTTCGCGCTGATGGCCTTCTATGCGGTCATCGCCCTGGTCTGGCGGATCAAGATCTGCGAAATCCTGGCAATGGCCTGTGCCCCGATGGGCGCCGGCTTCACCCTGATCACCCTGCTCACCGGCAGCATCTGGGGCAAGGGCACCTGGGGCGGCTGGTGGGACTGGGACCCGCGCCTGACCAGCGAGCTGATCCTGCTGTTCCTGTACCTGGGCGTGATCGGCCTGTACCACGCCATCGAAGACCGCCGCAGCGCCGCGCGCGCAGCCGGCCTGCTGGCCATCGTCGGGGTCGGCCTGCTGCCGGTGATCCGCTATTCGGTGGACTGGTTCGGCGGCCTGCACCAGCGCCAGTCGATCAATGTCTTTGGCACCAACGCGGTGCGCGATGAACTGATCGCGCCGCTGTGGTGGATGGTGGTGGCCACCAAATTGTGGTTCGTCGGTTCGCTGCTGGCCAAGGCGCGCGCCGACAACCTGAGCCGCGAAGCCGGCAAGGCCTGGGTCGGCGGGCAACTGGCCGGCACCCCGTCGGCCCCGATCGAGGATGCGCCGCGATGAGCCACCTGCCCTTCATCATCGCCGCCTACGCGGTGTTCTTCCTGGTGCTCGGCAGCGATGCGCTGGGGTCGTGGCTGCGCCTGCGCCTGGCGCGGCGGCAGGCCCTGCGCCGCCAGCAACGGCTGCAGGCACGCGCCCAGCCGCAAACCGGCACCCCGTTGGCGCCGGAGCTGAGCCGATGACCCCGGTACAACGCCGCCGCATGATCTGGGTGTTGTTGCTGCTGCTGGCTTCGGCGCTGGCCACCACCCTGGTGGCGTTCGCCCTGCAGCGCAATATCGCCTATCTGTATACGCCGGCCGAAGTGCTGCGCGGCGAGGTCGACCCGCAATCGCGCTTCCGCCTGGGCGGCATGGTGGTGAAGGGCTCGTTCCAGCGCGCCACCGGTTCGCTGGAGGCGCACTTCGTGGTTACCGATGGCGATGCCACCCTGCCGGTGAGCACCTCGCGGATTCTGCCGGACATGTTCCGCGAAGGCACCGCGGTGGTCGCCAGCGGCCGCCTGCAGGACGGCCGTTTCATCGCCGATGAAGTGCTGGCCAAGCACGATGAAAACTACGTGCCCAAGGAAGTGGCCGACAAGATGGGCCAGGCCCACCGCAAGCACGATGTGCCGGTGGCGCCGGCCGGAGCGCCCTGAGTGCTGCCCGAACTGGGCCAGGTGCTGCTGGTCAGTGCGTTGTTGATGGCCATGCTGCAAGCGGTGCTGCCGCTATGGGGCGCCCAGCGCGGGCAGCAGGCATGGATGGCGGTGGCGCGCCCGGCCGCGTTCGCCCAACTGGCCTTGTTGCTGGGCGCCTTTGCGGTACTGACTGCGGCCTTTGTCGGCCAGGATTTCTCGGTGCGCTATGTGGCCGAAAATTCCAATAGCCTGCTGCCGCTGGCCTACCGCTATTCGGCGGTATGGGGCGCCCATGAGGGCTCGCTGCTGTTGTGGGCGCTGGTGCTGGCGCTGTGGAGCGGCGCGGTGGCGCTGTGGTCGCAGCGGTTGCCGGCGCAGGTTTGCGCGCGCGTGCTGGGCGTGCTCGGCATCATCAGCATCGGCTTCCTGGCCTTCCTGATCTTCACCTCCAACCCGTTCGCGCGGTTGATCCCGGCGCCGCTGGAAGGCCGCGACCTCAACCCGCTGCTGCAGGACCCCGGGCTGATCATCCACCCGCCGATGCTGTACGTGGGCTACGTCGGCTTTGCGGTGCCGTTCGCCTTCGCCATCGCCGCGCTGCTGGAAGGCCGGGTGGATGCGCGCTGGCTGCGCTGGACCCGGCCGTGGACCAACGTGGCCTGGGGCTTTCTGACCCTGGGCATCGCGCTGGGCAGCTGGTGGGCGTACTACGAGCTGGGCTGGGGCGGCTGGTGGTTCTGGGACCCGGTGGAGAACGCCAGCTTCCTGCCGTGGCTGGCCGGGGCGGCGCTGATCCATTCGCAGGCGGTCACCGAAAAACGTGGCAGCTTCGCCAGCTGGACCTTGCTGCTGGCCATCGCCGCGTTCGCGCTGTCGCTGCTGGGCACCTTCCTGGTCCGTTCGGGCGTGCTGACCAGCGTGCATTCCTTCGCCGCCGATCCCTCGCGCGGCACCTTCATCCTGGTGTTCCTGGCCCTGGTGATCGGCGGCGCGCTGCTGCTGTATGCGCTGCGCGCCGGTGCGCTGGGCAACGACGACCCGCGCCGCGGCTTTCTGCCCACCTCGCGCGAAACCCTGCTGCTGGCCAACAACCTGCTGCTGGCCGCGGCCTGCGCGATGGTGCTGCTGGGCACGCTGTACCCGCTGCTGGCCGATGCGCTGGGGCTGGGCAAGGTATCGGTGGGCCCGCCCTACTTCGGCACGCTGTTCCTATTGCTGATGGTCCCGCTGGTAGCCCTGCTGCCGTTCGGCCCGCTGGTCAACTGGCAGCGCGACCAGCCGCGCCGCGCGCTGGCGCTGCTGGCGCCCTGGGCCGGGCTGGCACTGCTGCTGGGCGCGATCGCGTATTTCACGGCGCCGCAGGGCGCGCTCAAGACCGCTGCCGGCGTTACCGGCGCGGCCTGGGTGGCGCTGGGCACCGCGCGCTTTGTGTGGACCCGGCTGCGCGGCAACGGCCGCTTCAATGCGGAAATGGTCGGCATGCTCCTCGCCCATGGCGGGGTGGCGGTGTTCCTGGCCGGCGCGCTGCTGGTGGAAGCCTTGAACGTACAACGCGAGGTCGCCCTGTCGCCCGGGCAGACCCTGCAGGTGGGCGGCTATGAACTGCGCTTTGAAGGCGTGGACCACCAGCTCGGCCCGAACTACAGCGCCGACCGCGGCCATGTACGCGTGCTGCGCCACGACCGCGAACTGGCCCTGCTGCACCCGGAAAAACGCCAGTACGCCAGCGGCGGCCAGATGATGACCGAAGCGGGCATCCTGGCCCGCGTGCGCGGCGATGTGTACGTGGCGCTGGGCGAGCCGCTGGGCAACAATGCCTGGGCGGTGCGCGTGCACATCAAACCGTTCGTCCGCTGGATCTGGCTGGGCGCCCTGCTGATGGCCCTGGGTGGCTTTGTCACCGCCGCCGACCGTCGTTTCCGCCGTCCCTAGCCATCTGCCGTCCAGGAGTTCCCCGTGTCCGACCCCCGCCCCGCTTCCCGTCCGCTGCCGCCGGTGGCCATCGTCATCGGCGTGCTGTTCTTCTTCGGGCTGCTTGGGCTGATGGTGTACGGGGTGATGAAGTCCGGCGCGCCCGATCGCGACATCCTGCCCTCGGCGCTGATCGGCAAGCCGGCACCGGCGTTCACCCTGCCGGTACTGCATGACCCCGGCATCCAGGTCAGCAGCAGCGAACTGCGCGGCGCGCCCTACGTGCTCAATGTGTGGGGCAGCTGGTGCGCGGCCTGCCGCGAAGAGCACCCGGTGCTGACCCGCTTTGCCGAAACCAAGCGCGTGCGCGTGATCGGCTACAACTGGAAGGACGAACCGGCCGATGCGCTGCGCTGGCTGGAACAGCTGGGCAATCCGTTCGTGCTGGTGCTCACCGACATCGAAGGCCGCACCGCGATCGACTGGGGCGTCACCGCCGCGCCGGAAACCTTCCTGGTCGACGCCAGTGGCGTGGTGCGCTGGAAGTACAGCGGCGCGCTGACCCAGCAGGTGATCGATACCCGGCTGATTCCCGAACTGGAAAAGGTGGAGCGTGCCAATGCCGATGCTGCAAGTTCCCTGCCGGCCGCGCCGTAGGCGCCTGCCGGTGCTGCGCGCGGCGGTCCTGGCCGCGGCCCTGCTGGCACCTGCATTGGCCCCGGCGCAGGCGGTCTCCGACCCTACCCCGCTGCACTACCGCGATGCCGCGCAGGAAGCACGCTTCCACGCGCTGGCCGCCGAACTGCGCTGCGTGCAGTGCCAGAACCAGTCGCTGGCCGATTCCAACGCGCAGATCGCCCATGACCTGCGCCGTGAAGTACTGCTGCTGATGCAGCAGGGCCATGACGATGCGCAGATCAAGCAGTTCCTGGTCGACCGCTATGGCCCGTTCGTGCTGTACCGCCCGCCGATGGATGCGCGCAACAGCGTGCTGTGGTTCGGCCCGGCCGTGCTGCTGCTGGCCGGGGCCGGGGTACTGGTCTGGGTGGTGCGCCGGCGCAGCCGGCAGGTCCAGCCGATCGACACCACCGGGGACGGCTGGTGAGCGCGTGGCTGCCCGCGCTGGCGGCGCTGACCGCGACCGTGGCCGCGCTGCTGGTGCTGTGGCCATTGCGCCGCAGCGGCGGGCGCGTACCCTTCATCGCGATGGTGCTGGCCGTGGGCGTGGCCGGTGCCTGCCTGTACCTGCTGGTCGGGCAGCCGCAGGCGCCATCGGCCGCCGTGGCCGCCGCGCCCACCGACATGCGCCAGGGCGTGCAGGCGCTGGAGCAGGCCCTGCAGCGCGACCCGCAGCGCGCCGACGGCTGGGCCCTGCTCGGCCGCGCGCGCACCGAACTGGGCCAGCACCAGCCGGCGGCCGATGCGTTCGCGCGGGCGGTGGCGCTGGCCCCGGATGATCCCGGCGTACTGGTCGAAGCCGCGCAGGCGCGCGCCCAAGCCGATGCCGGCAAACAGTTCGACGACACCGCCGTGCAGTGGCTGCGCCACGCCCGGCAGTTGGCCCCCGACGCCGAGCGCGCCAGCTGGCTGCTCGGCATCGCCCTGCGCCAGCGCGGCCAGGACGCCGAAGCGGCCGGCATCTGGGAGGCCCTGCTGCCGCGCCTGGACCCGGGCGCGGCAGCCGCGCTGCGCGAACAGATCGCCATCGCCCGCGACAAGGCCGGCCTGCCGGCTGCAACCGCCGACACCGGCGCACCGGCCAGCACTGCCGTGGCCGTGCAGGTCCGGCTGGACCCGGCATTTGCCGCGCGCGCGTCCCTGCCCGCCGATGCCAGCGTGTTCGTGATCGCCCGCGTGCCGGGCGGCCCGCCGATGCCGGTGGCGGTGGAAAAACACCCGCTCGGTGCGCTGCCGCTGCAGCTCAGCCTGGACCATGCCGACAGCCCGATGCCGACCCAGCCGCTATCGGCGCACGCCGAAGTGGAGGTGTTTGCCCGCCTGTCCGTCTCCGGCAACGCCAGCCGCCAGGACGGCGACCTGGATTCGGCGCCGGTGCGCGTGCGCCTGCCGCATGCCGGAACGGTGCAACTGGTACTGGGCGCGCCGGATCCGCATTAGGGCCGGCACTACAGGGCTCGGCGGGCGCCCCCTCGGCCGCGGCCTGCGGCCGGGCTAAAATGGCCGCATGACTGAATTCATTCCGGCCGGCACCCGTTACCACGCCCTGCCCTCCCCCTTCCCGTTCAAGCGCGGTGGCGCCCTGCACGGCGCGCACGTGGCCTATGAAACCTGGGGCACCCTGGATGCGCAGGCCGCCAACGCGATCCTGCTGGTCACCGGGCTGTCCCCGGATGCGCATGCCGCCGCCAACGCCGACAACCCGGCCCCCGGCTGGTGGGAAGCCATGCTCGGCCCGGGCAAGCCGATCGACACCGACCGCTGGTTCGTGGTCTGCGTCAATTCGCTGGGCAGCTGCAAGGGCTCCACCGGCCCGGCCAGCATCGACCCGGACACCGGCGCGCTGTACCGGCTGGGCTTCCCGGAACTGTCGATCGAAGACGGCGCGCGCGCCGCAGTAGAAGTAGTGCGCGCCCTGGGCATCAGCGAACTGGCCTGCGTGATCGGCAACTCGATGGGCGGCATGACTGCGCTGGCCGTGTTGCTGCTGCACCCGGGCATCGCCCGCAGCCACATCAACATCTCCGGCAGCGCCCAGGCCTTGCCGTTCTCCATCGCGATCCGCTCGCTGCAGCGCGAGGCGATCCGCCTGGATCCCAAGTGGGACGCCGGCCGCTACAGCGACGACAGCTATCCCGAATCGGGCATGCGCATGGCGCGCAAGCTGGGCGTGATCACCTACCGCTCGGCGCTGGAATGGGATGGCCGCTTCGGCCGCGTGCGGCTGGATTCGGACCAGACCGACGAAGATCCGTTCGGCCTGGAATTCCAGGTGGAAAGCTACCTGGAAGGCCACGCCCGGCGTTTTGTGCGCTTCTTCGACCCCAACTGCTATCTGTACCTGAGCCGCTCGATGGACTGGTTCGACCTGGCCGAATATGCCGACGGCGACGTACTGGCCGGCCTAGCCAGCATCAAGGTGGGCAAGGCGCTGGCGATCGGCGCCAACACCGACATCCTGTTCCCGGTCCAGCAGCAACAACAGATCGCCGACGGCCTGCGCGCCGGCGGCGCCGATGCGCAGTTCATCGGACTGGATTCACCGCAGGGGCATGATGCGTTCCTGGTGGACTTCGCACGGTTCGGGCCGGCGGTGGGCGACTTCCTCGTCACGCTGTGAGGCACGGCCGCCGCTACCTGGCACTGGCCGCCGCCGGCGCCCTGGCCGGCGCGGCGGTCAGCGGCTGGCTGCCAGCGTGGCTGGCCGCCTGGTACGCCCTCGCCAGCGTGGTGGCATTCGCACTGTACGGGCACGACAAGCGCGCCGCGCGGCTGGGCCGCTGGCGCACGCCCGAACGCACCCTGCAGCTACTGGCCTTCGCCGGCGGCTGGCCGGGCGCGCTGCTGGGCCAATCGGTGTTCGCCCACAAGCACCGCAAGACCGCATTCCAGTGGGTATTCGCGCTGTGCGTGGTGGCCAATATCGCCTCGCTGGTGGTGCTGCTGCGCGAATTCGGCAACCGGTAGGCCACGACCGTTGGTCGTGGCGTGTCAATGATCATCGTCGTTCCTTGCCCGGCAACGGCAGGACATGCGGGCGCGTCGCTTGGTTTCCAGCAACACGATGAGCGATGTCAGTCACAGAAAACTACGGACGCATACGCTGCCGGACCAAGCCGGGTGTTGCTACGCTGCTGTATGGAACCAACGATGGTTCCGGCATTGAGATAGCCAAGGAGGAACAACAGATGTCGCTGATTTCCCTGATTATTGTCATCGCTTCGGCACAAAGCATGGCTATCTCCCCATCGATGGCGACGGCTGAATCCGATGCTGCCGCGAGATCCTACATGCGGGATACGGGCGTTTCGCCCAAGACCGCCCAGCAGCGGATCCAGATTGAATCCGAGCTCCCGCCGCATATAGAGCGCCTGAAGGCGCGATACAGGGAAAGGGTTGCGTTTGTTTCGATAGCGCATCTCCCCGATCAACACCTGGTGGTTGGTCTGAAAGGAAGCGCAGTGGAATCCACTCAGCGCATCACCGTCGGTGGATCGAACATCAGGGTTGAATTTGAGGAAGGATACGCATACACGGAACAAGAGTTCATCGCGATTATGAAAAGGGCGGTACCCAAGGTTGCCGAACTCATCCCGGACGCTACCAGCGTAGATGGGCGCCCTGAGCTTGGCTTGATTGAGATATGGGTTCAAGGCATGGATGAAGACAGCTATCAGCCTGCCGCTGCGGAAATTGAGAAAATGACAGGCCTCAAAGTGAAGCTTGTCCTGGGAAAAACACCATCTCGCAACTCAGCCTTTACGACTGGAAGCGCATATGAGCCGCAAACGGAACGGCGCCATGGGCTCGAGCGACCGTTGGCCCCCATGGTCATATGATGATGACAGAGCCTCGGTCGACTCAATGACCCTCACGCTTCCCGGCATTTCAAATGGACTATTGAAATAATGCTGAATGTAATCATGGACCGACTGCCACGCATCATGCCTGTGTTTCGCTTTGCCGCCGCGATGGGCCTCTCCATCGCTATGGTGTTCGCGGTGTCCATGGCGTTGATGGTGGCATCAATGATCGGCGGCGTCCGCTCGATGGATTTGACCTTCAAGATCGCCGAGCCGGCGGGCAAGCCGGGCGTCCGCGATGGCAGCGCGGTCTATGGCACAGACGCCCGGCACGGAATCACCTGCTCGGATGCATCGGCTGCCATGGGCGATGGGCACTGGTGGATCCGTTGCAAGTTCGCTGCCGAGGAATCCGCCTTTGGCACGGACTACCTGGAATCGCGTGGGCTCACGTGGGACGGAGCGGCCGCAAACGTCGTCATGCGCCCCATCGGTGGGGCCTGGGTGCATTACCTGGTTGCCGCATTACTCGCGTTGATACTGGGGCTGGCCTGGAGCTGGCGCGACCGCCAGCGATGGCGACGGGAGCTTCAGTGGATCTGCGCGCACCGGAAAGCCGCCGCCGTGGCACTCCTGCTTCCGGCGGCGGTCTCCTTCTGTCTGGCGACGGTCACCTACCTGATGATGGAGGTAGTCCCCCCGGCCTCCGCGATGGCATTTCCGGCGGCGCGCGAGTACCTGCTACCGATGTTCATTGCCATCGTGGTGGTGGCACCGGTACTGGAAGAGCTGCTTCATCGTGGCGTGGTCTTCGACCTGCTCAGCCGGCGGGTGGATGTCATTGGCGCAGCGGGGCTGGGAACAGCGCTGTTCGTCGGGATGCATTTCCTGGGCGAATCCGGAAACGTGGAGCCCATCCGCCTGGTGTCGCTGGTCGCCTTCTCGCTGGCGATCTACGTGGTCCGGGTGCGGTGCAACTCGTTGGTCCTGTGCGTACTGGCGCACATGCTGCTGAATCTCATCGCCTTTGCAGCGATTGCGTTGGGCACGTCGGCTTGATCTGCCGGCGGTGCCAGCGCGGCCCATGGCATGGATATCGCGAAAAGGAACTTGGGGAATTTTATGGATAATGAGCTTCTTCAACGACGGTAGGTGATTGCGTAGCCCTTTCCCTTGCGCTGGATGTGCGCGAACCCCAACTCGCCCAGGTGCATACCGGCGACCAGCAGCCCATCGGTGCTGACAACATCCAGAAGCCTTGACCTTGCGACAGCGGCAAGCCCAGGGTCCTGGTCGAATGCGATGGATACTTCGGGTCTGGCGATTTGTATGTGGGGGAAATGCACGATGTCACCCCAGATCAATGCACTGCTCCCCTCCGACTCGAGGCGATAGCCGGTGTGGCCTGGCGTATGGCCGGCAAGCGGCACCACGCTTATGCCCGGCAACACATCCCCCTGCACCAACAAGCGCAGATTGCGGCGATACCCGGCGAACACCTGACGCGCAAGCAGGAAATTCCCGCGTGCGCGCTCGTTGCTCCGGGCAAGGTTGCCGTCATCCTCCCAGAAGGAGAGTTCGCGTGGATGGATGAGCAGCTCCGCGCCGGGAAAGACTGCCTGGCCTTGAGCATCGAGAAGGCCCCCGATATGGTCCGGATGCGCATGGGTCAGCAGGATCGTATCCACATCCGAGGGCTGCACACCTGCGCGCGCCAGATTCGCCTTCAGCTGCCCACCCCATCCCTTGATGCCGCCAGCGCCTGCATCGATGAGCATCGTGCGGCCCCTTCCACGCACCAGGTAGCAGTTGATATGGATCGAGCAGGGATCGCTGGCCCCGGCCTGCAACTGCAACCGGGTTGCCTCGGCCGGGTCGATGGCGGAAAGCAGGTCCAAGCGGGCTGTCAGGTGGCCATCGCTGATCGCCTGGATCAGGAAGTCACCGATCTGCCGCGCAGGCAGGCCCGGTTCAATGATGGATGGGTTCATGGCCAATGCTCAGTTCCGTGCGTGAAGCGACGTGGCGGGGTAGCCAAAGCAGCGAATGCGTGCCCTCAGACCGGCATGATGCTGGATGGCGTGATCAAGCTGCAGGGTGAATTCATCCATGATCGCGGGCGTCCTCTCCGGTTGCAGGCGGTATGTCAGCTCCGCGCATGCCAGATGGCCTCGTCCGTGGCGTACCGCCACGTAGTGGATGTGCACCTTGTCCTGAGCCGCGCCAAGCAGTTCGCCGCACAATCGGGCGCTTCGCTCGGTCAATGCTGCCAGGTGCGCTTCCAGAGGCATGCGGTCCTCGGTGAAATAGATCGTGAGGCTAGGCATCGCGGTGCTGCTCCGGCAGCGGGCATGCTGCAGCGTGCGGGCTGTGCAGCTGCGGGGTCATGGGCGCGTACGCGTGCACGCCCGCTGGAAGCCGGTCCACGCCGGGATCCACGCCATGCCGCAGTCGTGCCAGCCAGACTGCCGCAGGAACACGGTCGAGTGCGACCGCATGCATTGCCTGTGGCGTAGTTCCCATGGCGGTGAGCGGCCCGGGACCGACGCGACTTACCAGCAGATACTCGCCCTGCCCGATCGCCGGAGCCCGATCCAGGCCGTCGTACAGATTGCGATGCCAGTCGGTGATGTGCTGCTGCCAGCGCGCAAAGTTGCCGCCGCCCTTCTGGCGATACTCCTCGCCCTGCAGGACATCCAGGCCATCGATGGAATGCAGGGCCAGGTAAGTCGGGCACCCGGCGCCGCATGCCCTGAACCGCTGTGACGTATGGAAGCCGTGCACGGAGATGAGCGCGGGCAGCTTGTGCAGGCTGTAGAAGCCGTTCCACTCCATCTCGCAAGTGGGATCGGCGAAGCTGCATTCGACGGTGTAGATCACGGCAATACTCCTGGCCGGGCGTCTCGCGCCGGCCTCCTTCGTTGATGTTCCATCATGCTAGCCCTGCATCTTCGGCCATCAAATCGATTGTTCGGTATGCTTCAGTGATGAAAGATCAAGCTGAGTGGAGTGCCCCATGCGCAGGAAGATTCCCAGCAGCACCGCCCTCATCGCCTTCGAGGCGGCCGCCCGCCACGGCAGTTTCGCCCGGGCGGCCGAGGAGCTTTCCCTGACCGAAGGGGCCATCAGCCGCCAGATCGGCCGGCTGGAGTCGTTCCTTGGGGTCGGGTTGTTCGAACGGGTTGGCAACCGCGTCCGCCTGCTGCCCAATGGCCAGCGCTATGCGGCCCAGGTCCGCGAGGCGCTGGACCGCCTGGACCGGGACAGCCAGTACCTGATGGGCCAGCCGGACAACGCGGCCAGCCTTGACATCGCCGCTACGCCAACATTCGCGCTGCGTTGGCTCATCCCTCGCCTGCCGGGCTTTACCCGGCTGCATCCCAATATCACCGTGCACCTTTCCGAGCGCACCGAGCCGTTCGCGCTGGTCGGAAGCGGCTTCGATGCCGCCGTGCACTTCGAGCACCCGGCGTGGGCGGGCATGCGGACCTACCGGCTACTGCAGGAAGTGCTGTTGCCGGTCTGCCATCCCTCGCTCGTCAACGGGCGCAAGCGCGCGCCTGTATTGGAAACGCTGCCTCGCCTGCACCGGCGGCATAGCCCGGATGCCTGGCAGCAATACGCCCAGGACACGGGCGTCGCCCTCGCCAATCCGGCGGTGGGCGCGCGCTACGACCTGCACGCGATGCTGATTGAAGCGGCGCTGGCTGGCCTCGGGGTCGCGCTGGTGCCACGCATGTACGTGGACGCGGAGCTGGCGCAAGGCCGGCTGGTCGCGCCCTGGCCACAGGGCAGCGCAGTGTCCAAGACGTTCTGCCTGGTGTTGCCCGAGCCGATCGGCTTGACTACCGGGCCGGTACAGGCGTTTGCGCACTGGTTGCTGGAGGAGGCCAACAAGGCCCGAGGGGGAAATGGCATAGGCGACCAACACACCCGGACGCCGGCATGACATGCGCCGATGTCGTTGGACGCATCAATGCAATGACGCATTTCCGCTCTCGGCCAGGAGCGAAATACTCCGCATAGGCCGCAATATCAAGGCGATGAGCGCAGCCACACTGCCGCTGCGTCGATCGCATCCTGATCGGTGGAAACAAGACTCTCGGGCGTTATGCCTTGCAGATAGGCCGCTCCCGAACGATCGAGCATCACCGCCGTCGTCAACCGAAGCGCACCACCGTCGGGAAGCGCATAGGCGCGGTTGGAGGTGGCAAGCCCAGCGGTCGGCTGCCCGAAGAATCGGGTTCCAGGGCGGGCCCTGAAGGCTACGGCCACCGCCTCTCCCGAGCTTGCGGTCTTCGGGCCCACGAGGACGGCCACGCGACTGCGGGAAAGGTCGACTCCACAGGTCCGGGAGCCCCGTGCACGCCAAGGTGTCGCCACGCCCTTGCGATCACGGATTGCACCAATATCGCCATCACCCAACAGTGAATGCAGCCCGCGGAGCATTGGCCACATATTGCCGCCGGTGTTCTGACGAAGATCGATGATCCAGCCCCTGGATGATGTCGGCGCCAGTCTTGCCACCTGCTCACAAAGTTGGGTGGCAAACGCTTCGCCGGCGCCTGCATCGGTTCCGCGCAGGCCCGGCACCAGTACATAACCGATGTCCTGCATCTGCCTGGCCTCGATAGGCCTCGTTGCAACGGCGGTCTGGCGGTACGCCAAGGCTTCCCTGGGAGCTTGAAGGAAGCTGTGGCGATCTGCCAGCGCATCCAGAACCTCCCCTATCCGGCCGTAGGCCTCCTGTGCGGGCAGTTCCTTGAGCTCGGGCGTCAGCAGCGCCTCCTGCCTGTTTGCCCAGTCCACGCTGCCTGCGTTCAGCGCATTGGCACGAATGGTGGAAAGGGCGTACTCGACCATGTCATAGGCAGATACCGCGCCCGAAGCCGCAGGCTCCGCGGTCAGCACCAGGTGCTCGACATCCACGCGGCCGGCACTGCTCAATGTCACGCCAAGCTTGAGCGTGGTCGTTCCGGAAGGAATGTAGAGCTGCACTTCCCTGGCTTGTGGACCCGCGCCGGCATGCACCGGCGCGCCAGCCGAGTTCGCAAAAGCCAACCGTCCTTGGGCGCCGTCCGCTCGGACCCAGAGCGCGGCGGTGCCTGCGCCATCCTTGACCAGGACCGTGCCGGCCAGGCGCACTTCCCGCCCCTGGAAGGGACCGGCATCCAGTGAGGTGATAGCGCCTGCAAACTTTTCTGTGCCGGTCGATTCGGCGGACAAGGTGAGTGCCGCACCACCTGTCTTCAGAATATCGCCCGAACCGGCGGTGATCGAACTGGCGCTGGTGCCATTCCAGACGGTGTCCGCCGACGCGCCACCGCTGGAGAGCGCCAGAAATAGAAATACCGCTGTACGGTACATGGTCAACATCCTTGTTCGCCTTGAACCGGCATCCTAGTTCAAGCCTATTGCACTCGCCAAGTGGCGTGCGGGCGCTTGGTGCGCCGCAATCGCGGCGACGGCCTGAAGACCCATACCTTGGCGACCTGGCGCCCGATAGGTTCGTTCCGGGGTTACTCGATTCCGGACTAACATTGGAACCGGATCCGGTCAGCAGCGGTCCTCTCGTTCAAGCCTCCCGGATTAGGCTGCCTATAGGTACGTCATCCATTTCCACCTCTGAAAGGTAGACGATCAACTTGTACCCAATCGGCCGGAAATGGTCCAGGGCGAAGCGAGCCGGTGTCGGGAATTCGGAGCCAAGGCGCATGCGTCCGAGACTGGGTTTGATTCATTGCCAGCTTTTCGCCCAAGCAATCTGGGCATGTGCGGAAGCCTGGCGGCTACTCAACGAACGCTGCCCATTGCCACCACGAACGCCAGCAACGCCACGCCATAGCCGGCGAGCAGCGCCACGCTGATCACCCGTTGCCGTATGTCGACGAGTAAAGCCGAAATAACTGCACACACCACGGACGCCAACGCTCCCGCGATGAATAGCTGTCCCGCCGCAAACATCCTTGTACCGGCTGCGGAAGTGAACAGCAGCCACGCAGAGAGCGTGGCGCACAGCAATGACATCGCCGCCAATACACGCCAAGCCGTCTTCATCCAATCTGCTCCAGAGGGAGTGCCCGGCTGCACAGCGCAGCCGGGCAAGTGGCTTACTGAACGCGCACCGACACACCCGAGAACGCAGCCTCACCGCTAACTATGAAGTACACCGCGTTACCCGCCAAGCCCGTAAAGCGGATCGTCTCGCTATTGCCTTGGCGCGTGGAGAACACATCGTAGGACTCGCGTGAGGCCGGCCGGCCATCGGCACCGAACAGCGACATATCGCCTGTACCGCCGTAGCTGATCACGCTAAGCGACGTCTTTCCAGCTGGCAGTGGTACACGGAAGGCAATGACATCACCCGCCGCCCCGCTCAAGCCACCCACAATTTCACCCGGTGCGATGCTGCGAATGGCGACACCGTTGGAGGAAACCTGAGTGGAGACGCTGTTGTAGTCGCGTTCGTTACCCACGCGCGTGGCCGTGACGACTGCCTCGGCGGTCTCCAGCAGGACTGACTCATCGGGTATGGCGTATGTTACGAGAACCTGCGCTGTCTGGCCTGACCCAACGTCCATCTGCGCTGGCTCTACCTGCGCGCCGAAGCCGTTGTCGACCACCGCAGTGAGCTGGAAGCGCCCTGCCGCGCCGCTGTTGGTGACCTCGTACGGAACCGCCACTGCATGCCCCGCCGCGCCCTCCACAGGAATCTGCTCGCTGCGACGGACCGCCAAGGTGCGTGCCGACCACACCGCCGGATGCACGCGCATGAAGGCTCTCCCTTGGTCATCCACGCCACGGGCACGGATCCGGAAGGGGGTGCCGGATACCGGCACGGATCCAATATAGTTGTCCGCATCTTCCATCGGTGTTTGCTTCGACATCGGTACGGGGAACAGCGCATTGCCTGCCAGATCGATGCCTTCGAAGGTCACGCCGGTGACCGGGCCAAACAGCGAAGCCGATGCCAGCGCATCCTCCCCGACGAGTGGGAATCCACCCCGCGGGAACAAACCACCGTGGATATCTGCATTCACCTCCACGAATTCAAACAGGGGGAACTGGACAGCGCCGATGCCGCCAGCGGTCAACGCATACGGACCATTTCCGGAAATAGCCACCGACCACATCCCTGGTGCCGGTGCGGTGATGCGGGCAGTGTAGTTGCCGTTGAAGTTCCTGATCGCCACGCCGGGGCCGGATGTTACGGCCGCACCCTGGGGGTCAGTGAGCACCACACTGTGGTTGGCCGGAACATCGTTCGGTGGTACCGACAGTGCAATGGTCAGTTCGCGCATGCCGGTCTCCACCGGCAGGCTGTGACGGTCAACGCTTCCACTGGCCAGCACCTTGCTGACGTTGAGGACTTCGCCACGCCCATATCCCATTGCGGGAATGATGGCATCGGCGAGCTGCGCAATCTGCGTGGGCTGCACCCGCATCACTTGGCCACCGGTGTCGCTGGCCAGCTGGATGTAGCCGGGATCGGTCGGGGAGCAGCTGCCAGTCAGTGCGAAGTTGATCTTGAGCCCCTTCGACTTGGCCAAGGCAGTCAGCGCATTGAGCTTGTCGCGATCCTTGGATGTGGCATCAGTGAACACCCATATATCCGCGCCAAACGATGCCGCATTGGCGGCGGTCAGGATGCCGGAGTTGGTAAGTTCCGGGCAGTCGGTGCCACCACCATGCAGTGAGATTCCGTTGATGTGGGATAGGAACATCTGCGGATCAACGGTGATGATCGCAGCGTCTACGTCTGGATCGCCGTAGCTGACCAGGATGTAGTTCTCTGGCGCCAGTTCCGAGCTCTGCGACGCTGCATTGACCATCTGCCCAACAAGGTCCTTTGCACCGGCTATGCTGGCGGACATGCTGGTGGTGTGGTCAATGACTGCAACGAAAGACGAGCGCACGTTGAACAACTGTCGCAGCGCATCGTAGTCATTCTCCAGCTCGTCGACGATGCCCTGCACGAACTCGCGGGTTGCTTCGGCGGCGAGTGCACGCGCAGCGCCGTGCCGTGGATTCTGCGCGACCCCTTCTGATGCGGCGTCGTGCGCACTCAGATCCTTGTTGATGCCCATGCAGGTGGGGCGATAGTTGCCGTGAAAGCACTTGTTGGCCGGAAGTTGCTGGACATCACAACCGAACGTCTCCCGCGAACCAATTCCAACGAAGTACGACGTGCTCAACGCGCCACCTGCGGTAGGCGCAACGACGTTGGGATTGGAGGGACAAGGCGCCACAGATGTGGGAACGCGGGGAATCACCGATACGCCAAGCCGGCGATCGATGTCGGTGTTTCCCAACTCCACCCATGTGCCATGGGAGTAATAGTCCTGGATGGTATGGAGAGCCTTTCCCAAGTCTTCCCGGATCACCCGGGAGCCCGGCCGTGCGCCGCTGGGTATCGCACCAGTGGTTCGTGCGGTCTGGATGATGCGCCGACGGAGCTCAATGATGCGCTCGCTGGCGGCAGACACATCCTCATTGGTGAAGTGGCGCTCTGGGCTGAACAAGGCAGCCGAGCCATCAATGATGTCATCAACCTTGCGATTCTCGTTGGCGATGTGCTGCAGCGCCAGATCGTCCCACTGGAATACCAGTCCAGCGCCTGCCTGGCCCTGTATTTCAGCCAACTCCGTCTTGGTTATGTCAGCATGCACGCTGACCGAGAATGCCTGGGCACTGCCACTTGCCTGCAGGAAACCCAAGCCCAGCGCCATACTGAGGGCGGCCGCTCCCGGCCGCGATATACTTGATCGCT
The DNA here is from genome assembly GCF_057839765.1 of Stenotrophomonas sp. KH_029. NCBI lineage: Bacteria > Pseudomonadati > Pseudomonadota > Gammaproteobacteria > Lysobacterales > Lysobacteraceae > Stenotrophomonas > Stenotrophomonas sp. KH_029. Next base: position 2,724,437 of record NZ_CM174498.1, read on the forward strand.
TCATTGCGCTTTCCTTGTAAGTAAGCGGCTTCCAATTCTTCCTTTGCATTGGCCGCGTCAATGCTTCCACAGTATTGCACTGGTTGGAACGCTCCAGGTTCCTTGCGGTGGTTCTGTGAATAGAGTCACACTACGCTGAATCGCCCCGGTTTTTAGACCGTCGTCAGCCGCTACGGTCGTCCGCTCCTGGCCGGAAACGGACACATGGCGCGGACGACAGCCTTATCGAGATGCACGCGTCTACTTGCGGCCACAAGGAATCATTCTTTGGCCCTGGCCAAACAGCTATGCGGCCGCAGTTTCAAGCACCCATCAGCAGCTATCCTGCTTCATCGCAATTCCAAACGCATAGGATTCGAGTGGGAAGTCCTCGCCGGGCGAATAGAACAGAACGCCGCCCTTCTCTTTGAAACCTTGAAGCAAATCAAGCGCCAACGAGGAGGCAAGGCAAAGGGCATGAAGCGAGCTGGCCCCATGGGCGTCATGGAGCTTCTTATAAAGTGGCAATACTGCCACCGGACAAGCCCACTCCATGGGATCATCCGCGACCTGATATGGCGTGCCAATCTGGATGTTGATCATGAACGCATCCTCATCGGGGCGCTGCCCCCAGATCACTTCATTGGCAATAACCGAGTTCATCTTCGCCGTGTCTCATGACGCCAGGCCTTCCCAAGCGTCTTCCGTCTTTTGAATGTTGCCATGGCGGACCGATGGTCCGCTATCGGCCAGAACCGGACACGGCCCATCGCGATACGCAAGCGCACTTACCCGGGCTTTCGGTAGGCGGCGAGGAAGAGCCTGACGATCGCCCCCACGCCGCGCGGCGGGTCAACCCGGTCCAGCAGCGTCAGAAAGACTTCGGCATGCAGGCCGGCATCGGGCGAACCCGACGCTGCGAATGCCGCCTCCAGCTGCGTCCGTTGGCGATCAAACCGGCGCTCCCATCCCGCCATGATGTGCGCGGGAACCGCTTCGCCCCGGTGGACCGCACGGGACAGGGCCCGGTAGGCGTCACTGCGGGTGACCTGCTCCAGGCCTTGGGCCATCGACCACAGCAGATCGTGCAGACCGGCGGTATCTGACCCGATCGCGCCCACCGCGCGTTCGACGCTTGCCAGCCAACGCTGCAGGACCGCTGCGGCCAGCAGCTGCTTGCTGCGGAAGTGCGCGTAGAGGGTGACCTTGGTGGCCTCGCACTCCGCTGCAATCCGTCCCATGCTGCAGGTGTCCACGCCGTGCCGGGCGAACGCACGCGACGCGGCTGCCAGTATCTGCTCGCGACGCTCGGTGCGGATGCGGTCCCAACGCTGCGCCTGGGGTTCAAGGGCCATCGACGCCGGCTCCGGCTAGGGCCAGCGCTTGAACAGCACGCTGGCATTGACCCCGCCGAAACCGAAGCCATTGGACAACGCATGTTCGATCGCAGCGGGCATCGCATGCGGCCCGGCAATGCTCAAGCCTTCGGCCAGCGCGTCAGGCACGGCCAGGTTCAGCGTGGGCGGCACGATCTGGTCGCGCAGCGCGAGCACGGTGAACGCCGCTTCGATGCCGCCGGCCGCACCCAGCAGGTGCCCGGTACTGCCCTTGGTGGAAGTGATGTGCAGCCCGTGGGCGGCGCCGAACAGGGCGCGGATCGCGGCCAGCTCGGCGCGGTCGCCGACCTGGGTCGAGGTGGCATGCGCGTTGAGGTGCTGCACCTGCGCCGGATCGATGCCCGCCTGCCCCAGCGCCTGGGCCATCGCCCGCCGCGCGCCCGAACCGTCTTCGGGCCCGGCGGTGAGGTGGTAGGCGTCGGCGCTGGTGCCATAGCCGACCAGTTCGGCCAGCGGCGTGGCGCCGCGGGCCAGCGCGTGCTGCAGCGATTCGATCACCAGCAGCCCGGCGCCCTCGGCCATGACGAAGCCGTCGCGGCCCTGGTCGAACGGTCGCGACGCGGCCTGCGGGTTGTCGTTGTAGCCGGTGGACAGTGCCTTGGCGGCCGCGAATGCGCCCAGCGACACGCGATGCAGCGCTGCCTCGGTGCCACCGCAGACGGCGATATCGGCCTCACCGGCGCGTATCATCCGCGCCGCATCGCCGATGGCCTGCACGCCTGCCGCGCACGCGGTGACCGGCGCGCCGAGCGGGCCCTGGAAGCCGTTGCGGATCGATACATGGCCGGCAGCCATGTTGCCCAGGAACGACGGCGCAGTGAACGGCGACAGCCGGCGCGGCCCCCGCAGCCGGGTGGTTTCCACCGCCTCGGCAATCGCGCCGAAGCCGCCGATACCCGAGGCGATCACGGTTGCGGTCCGGTTGCGTTCGGCCTCGGTCGCCGGCATCCACCCGGCCTGGGCCAGCGCTTCCTCGGCCGCGATGATCGCGAACTCGATGAAGCGGTCCATCTTGCGCAGGTCCTTGTCGCTGATGCTGGCCCGGCGGTTGTAGCCGGTCAACGGGTCTTCGTCCACGCCACGCACCCGGCCGCCGATGGCCACGCCCACGCCTTCGCAAAGCTCGGCCGGCAGCGCGGTGATGCCCGAAGCGCCGGCCAACAGCTTCGACCATACCGCGTCGGTGCCGGCGCCCAGCGGCGAAACGATGCCGATGCCGGTCACCACGATCCGTACATTGTTGGCGGTTGGCATCACTTCGCTCCCTGCGCCACGTCGGCGCGGATCTTGAACCAGATGGAATACATCGCCGGCAGGAACACCAGGGTCAGCACCGTGCCGGCGATCGTGCCGCCGATGAGGGTGTAGGCCAGCGTGCCCCAGAACACCGAATGGGTGAGCGGAATGAAGGCCAGCACGGCCGCCAGCGCGGTGAGGATCACCGGCCGCGCCCGCTGCACGGTGGCTTCCACCAGCGCCTGGCGCGGGCCCATGCCTTCGTGCTCGTTATGGTGGATCTGCCCGATCAGGATCAGCGTATTGCGCATCAGGATGCCCGAGAGCGCGATCAGCCCGACCAGCGCATTGATGCCGAACGGCTGCTGGAACAGCAGCAGGGTCGGCACCACGCCGATCAGGCCCAGCGGGCTGGTCAGGAACACCATGACCATCGCCGACATCGAGCGCACCTGCAGCACGATGATCAGCAGGGTCACCGCCAGCATGATCGGGAACAGCGGCAGCATCGCCGCCATCGCCTTGCCGGACTCTTCGATCGCACCGGCTTCGGTGATGCTGTAGCCCTTGGGCAGCGTTGCACGCAACGGCGCCAGGGCCGCCGTCATCGCCGCCGACACATCCGGTGGCTGCAGGCCTTCGGCAATGTCGCCGCGCACGGTGATCGTCGGCACCCGGTCGCGGCGGCGCATCACCGGCTCTTCCATGCGCACCTCCACCGTGCCGATCTGCGACAGCGGAATGCGCTGGCCAGCGGCGCCGGTCAGGGTGAAATCCTGCACCCTGGCCGGGTCCAGCCGGGTGCTGCCGGAGGAGCGCGCAAGCACCTGCACCGTGCGGATGTCCTCGCGTACGGTGGTCACCGGCACGCCGTTCAACAGGAACTGCAGCTGCTGGGCCGCGCTGCTGGAGCTCAGGCCTACCGCCTGCAGGCGGTCCTGGTCCAGGCTGAAGTGCAGCGCGGGCGTGCGTACGCCCCAGTCGCGGTTGACCGTGCGCATCATCGGGCTGGCCTGCAGTTGTGCTTCCACCGCGTCGGCGACAGTGCGCAGCACCGCCGGGTCCGGGCCGCTCACGCGGTAGGCCACCGGGAACGGCGAATACGGACCGAACACCAGCTGGCTCACCCGCACCCGCGCTTCCGGCGCCAGCCCGGCGGCCACCGCTTCGCGCAGCCGGTGCTTGAGCGCTTCGCGCTGCTCCTGGCTGTCGGTGCGGATGACGATCTTGGCGAACGCCGGGTCGGGCAGCTCCGGCGACATCGCCAGGAAGAAGCGCGGCGCGCCCTGGCCGATATAGGCCGTGACGATGCGCGCTTCCTTCTGCCTGGCAAGCCAGGCTTCCACCTTCGCCGTGGCCGCGCTGGTCTGGGCAATCGCGGTGCCGTAGGGCATCTGCACTTCCACCAGCACTTCGGGGCGGTCGGAGATCGGGAAGAACTGCTTCTTCACCGCGCCCATGCCGGCAATGGCCAGCGCGAACAGCACCACCACCGCACCGGCCACCAGCCACTTGCGCTCGATGACCCGGCCCAGCAGGCGGCGGAAGCGGTTGTAGCGCGGGGTGTCGTACAGCGCCTGATGGCCGCCTTCCACCGGGGTGAGCTGCGGCAGCAGCTTCACGCCCAGGTACGGCGTGAACACCACCGCCACCACCCACGAGGCGATCAGCGCGATGCCGACGATCCAGAACATGTTGCTGGTGTACTCACCGGCGGTGGAACGCGCGAAGCCGTTGGGCATGAACCCCACGGCGGTCACCAGCGTGCCCGACAGCATCGGCGCGGCGGTATGGCTCCATGCATAGGCCGACGCGGCCACGCGGCTGAAGCCCTCTTCCATCTTCACCACCATCATCTCGATGGCGATGATGGCATCGTCCACCAGCAGGCCCAGCGCCAGGATCAGCGAGCCCAGGGTAATGCGATCGAAGTTCTTGCCGGTGGCGGCCATCACCAGGAACACCGCCGCCAGGGTCAGCGGCACCGCGGCGGCCACCACCACCCCCACCCGCCAGCCCATGCTGACAAAGCACACCAGCATCACCACCACCAGCGCCACGAAGAACTTCACCATGAACTCGTTGACCGAGGAGCTGATGTTGTCCGACTGGTCCGTCACCTTGCCCAGCGACATGCCCAGCGGCAGTTCGGCATTGATCTGCGCCACTTCGCCGTCCAGCGCCTTGCCCAGGTCCAGGCCGTTCCAGCCATCGCGCATCACCACGCCCAGCAGCAGCGCAGGCTCGCCACCGTTGCGGATGAGGAAGCCGGCCGGGTCCTCGTAGCCGCGCTTCACCGTCGCGATGTCGGCCAGCTTGAGGGTCTTGCCGGCGGAAACGATCGGCGTGTTGCGGATCTTGTCCAGCTCGTCCAGCGCGCCATCCAGGCGCACAAACACTGTCGGGCCGTGGGTTTCCACCGAACCGGCGGGGGTCAGCGCGTTCTGCCCGTTGAGCGCGGCGAACACCTCCTGCGGGCTGATGCCCAGGGTGGCCAGGCGCTCGTGCGAGAACTCCACGAAGATGCGCTCGGGCTGCTCGCCGATGATGTTGACCTTCTTCACCCCCGGCACGTGCAGCATGCGCTGGCGCAGCACTTCGGCATCACGGACCAGCACGCGCTGCGGCTCGCCCCTGGCCTTGAGCGCGAACAAGGCGAAGGTGACGTCGGCATATTCATCGTTGACCATCGGCCCGATCACGCCGGCCGGCAGGTTGGCCGCTTCGTCCTGCAGTTTCTTGCGCGCCTGGTAGAACTCTTCCTGCACCTGCGCCGGCGGCGTGCTGTCGAGCAGGCTCAGCGTGGTGAACGCCAGGCCGGGGCGGGTGAAGGTCTCGCTGCGGTCGTACCAGCGCAGCTCCTGCAGCCGCTTCTCCAGTTTTTCGGCCACCTGGTCCTGCATCTGCTGGGCAGTGGCGCCCGGCCAGGCGGTCACCACCGTCATTACCTTCACCGTGAACGCCGGATCCTCGGCGCGGCCAAGCTTGAAGAACGCGACGATGCCGGCCAGCGACACCAGCAGGATCAGGAACACCGTGATGGAGCGTTCGCGCACGGCCAGCGCGGAGAGATTGAAACCGCTCACGGTGCCGGCGCTCCGGCAGGTGCCGCGGCAGTGCGCTCAAGCACGCGTACCGCCTGGCCTTCGCGCAGCAGGTGCGCGCCCAGTGCGGCCACGCGGTCGCCATCCTTCAGGTTGCCGCTTACATACGCACTGTCATCGGAGATGCGCAGTACCTGCACCGGCCGCCAGCTTGCCTTGGCCGGCTGGCCGTCGATCCGCCATACGCCGGTGCCCTTGCCGCCATCGTTGAGCCCGGCCAGCGGTACCCGCACGCCGTTGCCCACCGCCGCAGTACCCGGCGTAGGCAGTTCCAGCATCACCGTGGCGCCCAGCGGCGCCGGCTCTCCCTGCGTGTCCAGCACGTAGCGTGCTTCGAAGGTGCGCGAGAGCGGATCGGCCGCGCTGGACAACATCCGCAGACGCGCCGCAATGGGCGGACCGGCGTGGCCGAAGATGCTGGCCGTGGCGGCCGAACCCAGCGCCGGGCGCAGGGTTTCCGGCAGCTGCACCACTGCCTCGCGGGGGCCGGAACGCGCCAGCCGCACCACCACCTGGCCGGCGCCCACCACCTGCCCCGGCTCGGCCAGGGTCTGCGACACCACGCCATCGGCGTCGGCCAGCAGCAGCGCATAGCCACTGGCGTTGGCCGCCACCGTTGCCTGTGCCCTGGCCGCGCGCAGCTCCGCCTGCGCGGTCTCCGCCGCAGCCTTGATCTGGTCATAGGCCGAGCGTGACACCACTTGGCTGGTGGCCAGCGTGCGGTAGCGCAGTTCGTCCTGCGCGGCCTGGGTGGCGCGTGCCTGGGCGGCGGCCACCGCCTGCCGCTGCGCGCTTGCGGCCAGTTCCAGATCGGCCGGGTCCATGCGCATCAAGGGCTGGCCACGCGTCACCGGCTGGCCGGCATCCACCAGCCGCGCCAGCACCTTGCCGGATACCCGGAAGCCCAGGTCGCTCTGCACCCGGGCCTGCACGGTACCGGTGAAGGCACGGGTCTGGCCGGTACCGGCACGCACCGCCTCCACCCTCACCAGTGGCGGCTGGGTGCGCGGATCGGCCGGCGGGGTGCCGCCACAGGCGGCCAGCGCCAGGGCAAGGACGGAAAGGGACAGAAAGCCTGAAGAACGATGCCGCAGCATGGGAGCACCCGGGAAGGGACTGGTCAGGCCGGCATTGTTGTTCCTAGTGACTAATCATGTCAATAGTCACTAAACTCTCTGGTCAGGGTGACAGGCTCCTCAGGATCAGGCTGGACAGCTGCACCGGCGCATCCTCGCTGTATTGCAGGCTCTGCCGCAGCAGCAGCGGGTTCAGGTAGGGGCGCATCACCAGGTAGATGGCCTGCGCGGCTTCGTCCAGCGGCGTCTTGCGCTCGAAGTCGCCCGCCAGCCGGCCCCGCTCCAGGATCTTCTGCAGCTGCCCGCGCACGCGGGCCTCGTAGGCCACGGCGGTGGGCCAGCCTTCGGAGGCGGCCGCCACGGCGATTTCGTACAGCTTGCGGTCCTGGTTGAACAAGGCCACGCTGGCTTCCACGGCCACGCGGAACATGCGCCGCAACTGTTCCGGCGCGCTGTCGGTGCTGGCGATGGCCGCCTCGATCTGCAGCTCGATCCCACGCAGGCAGGTATGGCAGATCGCCTCGCCGATCGACTGCTTGGAGGCGAAGAACTTGTAGATGTAGGCCTTGGAAAAGCCGATCGCCCGGGCCAGGTCCGACACGGTGGTCTTCTCGTACCCGTAGTGGCTGAAATGCTCGGTCGCGGCGGCAACGATCTGGTCACGAACCTCATGGTCCCCAGGGCCCCGCGCGGCGGGCTGAATGTCGGTTTCGGTGTTCATGCGGCTACTGTAGCGCCGCCCGGGAAAGCGGGCAAATAGTGACCGTTTAGAATACTAGTCACACAAATAGGGACGTAGCCAGGCGCGGCTGCAGGGATCAAGCCCCGCCCGATCCGGTTTCCCGATCAGCGAGCCGGTGAGGCGAGTCGGGCTACCGGTCCGGACTCTCTTTTGACTCCATGCATGGGGCGAACCCAACTGCCTAACCGTGCCGTGACGCCGACCTGCCGCGTTCCGGCAATGGTCAATCGCGACCGAACGGACGGCAGTGCTATCCCTGCTGACGCAAGAAGCCCAGCTTGATGTTTCGTGTGGATTTCTCTGGCTCTCGATAGCGGCATGCAATCCACAAAGTGAAGAAAAATCGCTTGCGCTGCGGTCGACAGGGCCACTAGGGCGCCGTTAGGGCGCCGTAAAAAGCACGCTCGCACCACTCTCTCTTGGAGTCACTGGTTCCTAGGCTGCCTACGCGGATTTCGAAAGGCTTCTCGCTCTCGCACGAACTGCAAATATGCACTTTTTGGCGCAGGAGAGCGCTGCAGGCTCTCCTTATCTTGAAACAAGGAATAGTACTTAATAAACCTAGACCTATCAGAAGTATAAACTCCAGTAAGGTAGCCATCGGGCAGCCTTGAGATCAACGCATTAAATAAGAACGAATTGAATACTCGCACGAATGCAGTGACAATTGCGATGGCGCTCTGTAGCGACGCATAGTCGAGTGCAAGTGGCTTCTCAAGCAACCCTACGTGTTTGTCAATCCCTAAGTGAACAGCATTGCTCGCACCCAACTTACCAAACCTATGCACTGCGCAATGTCTCAAATGACAGACACGAACATAGCCTCCTACCACCAACTTAAACGCCTCTGGAAAATCACCAGAATATCCCAAAAGGTCCCTACAAGCCCTCTCAATATTATCTTTACTGGTAAAGCTAATCCTCTCCAGAAGAGCTTCGGGCAGTAGATCAGCCTTGAGATGCAGCGCAGCTGCATAAGACACATCTCGTTTCATAGCAGCTTCACGGCATATAGGATCCAAGAATATAGATCGCCTGAATACGGTCCGCAGGTAACTTTCAACAGCTGCAACAGCGCCCAGCAGCACTAGCTGCCCCATGTAGGGATCAAATCTGTCTGGCATAGGCGCAAGCGAATTCAACGAACGAAGACGCTTAGTGAACTCGTCAATTGCGGACCCCCTGAAATTGGCGTAGCCCCGATCAAACAGGGTATGTGTCTCCAGTTCCGGCGAACCAGGCGTAGTAGTAACTTCGATGTTAGAGCGAAATTCTTTAGCCATCAGGACAAGAACTCCCCAACCACCACGGAGACCGCGTCTATGATACCACCGGCCCTTTTCGGCCCGATGTAACTTGCCTTCTGAAGATCCGCGCCAGGACTTTGAGACGAGTACACGTCTCCCACCGTTCTCATTCGCGTCTCCGCAATCAACCTCCCTATCAACGCCGAACTAATTCCGGGCACGTTACTTAGTGGAAGTTGCATGCACTGATCAAACAGAGATGCCGCCACCAACTGCTCTCCACAGTTGTGACAAAAGCGCTGGGATTCACTGATCCGGGCCGCACCACAACGTTGACAAACAGGAGAATCAAGCACTAGGTGAGCGAGTTCATCAGCACTTAGCAACGTTCCGAGTTGTGCCCGAATAGGGTGCTTGCCGGCCGCGCGCTGCATATAAGCAGGTAGATCCCGCGGTGAGGAGCCGCGCCCCTGCCTAAAAACGCCGGCAGCATGAAGGAATGCCAAATGAACAATGTATCGGTCATAGCGCCTGTTACGTCCGTGAGAGACCGGGCTGTTCAGGGGGTAGAGCAATCCAACCTCAACCAAGAAGCGGAGCATCCGCTCCGCCAACGTGGAACGATCCACGTCCTGCTGCAACCCAAGCACGACGTTGCGCTCACTCCAATCATGATCCTGACCGGATGAGATATGCCGAACCGACGCATCAATGAAACTATGGCCAGTTCGGATAACGGATGCAAACTGCCTAAGTTTAATAGCTAGAGAGTCGTATTCAGACCATAAGAGTTCGACATGCCTTTCGGTAATTCTGTTGACACGACTCTGCGCACTCGATGATTGAGCCTCAGAGTACTCTCGAATCATACGAAGATATGCACGGGGGCTACCAAACGCGACATACTTGAAGTGATTTAGCGTCTCTGAGGGAATCCCTGAAACGACATCTGCAAGACGCCGGTCACCAATATCCCCCATGATTGATAAGTACTCGGGATCCTCGACGGACAACCACAATTCCACTTCCTGTGCCTCATGCGAAGCATGGAAGGTAGGACCATACTGTGTCGAACCTGGGTACACCGATGCTTTTGGCGCAATATTTTCTGTTTTAAGCAGACGATACACCTCAAAGAATGCGATCAAGTACTGGTCAGCCAAACTCAAAGCTGCGTCATCAAGCAAAAGAACGACGCGAGAGCGCCGATACTTTTTGCACAAAAGAGAAAAAACATCCACGACAAGCGCCACAGTAAGCAACTTTCCGAAGACATCATATTCGGCCGCGCCTCCGCCGCGTTCAAGTAACGCTACGAACTCTCTAAGGCGCTCTTCATCCAGCAAAGGACTATGGCGCACCATGAAGTCGGAGTCGATTGACGGGTGCTCCGGTAACATGTCGTGAATGAGATCGAAAGCACTTATTAGCAGGCGTGCAACCACCCATGAGTGAAATCGCTTAAGCGCGTCAGGGGACTTCTTCAGCAGTGGCTCAAGACTCAAGTAACGGCTGAAGTTGGCATAAGCTGCAAGAGGCGAGGCTGGATCCCTCATCGCCTGAATGTATGTATAACGCATCAGGTGCGTCTTACCCGTGCCACGGGGACCAACCAGTAGCTTCGCGCCGCGACTCAATAACTTCTTACGAGCAGACCTAAATATCTGTCCATCCGACAGAGTGGATTCGATGTCAGACAATGCAAGCTGATCAGCTCGCTCTTCAAATTCCGTCACTTGTCACCCACCTGATAACTAAAAGCAAAACTTCAGAAGCGCACCCTTCGTCAATTGGGTTGCGCTTACTCCATATGCCTGGTTTCGCAGCCAATGGCGCCCGCTCTCGGACGAGAGCGCGTTAAGCAGGCGTTTGCGATATCGTGCAGGAACCCTGATCCGATACACGCAGTCGGTAAGAACCGCGCCCCCTGAATTTATGCCAATAATCTTGGCATCAAAATTTCTGCCAACTCTGGCAACTAAAATATCCCCGGGACATGCCCGAATCCAGCTGGCTCGTAGCAATTTCGAAGACAAAAATGATGTGGGCAGATCAACCCAAAGGCCCAAACTCTCGACACCTATACCTGTCGTGTGAAGAACATTTATTTCACATGCCCTGGCGACGCTATACTCGACACTACCTCGACTGACCTCCGCAATATGGCCCAGCTCAACCTTTAAAGCAGCCCGGGAGCCACGCGAAGAAATGGAGTTATGATAATCACCATCCATTCGATCAGAAGCTTGTTCGAAGCTAACTGTGCCTTGGGCAACAACACGGCCGCCAACAAAGTTCGCGAGTTCGACATGGCGAGACTCGGGAGCCCTTTTCTGCAGGATCACAATATGAGCGAGCGCATCAGTCCCCTTGAAAGAATAACGAGGGAGCTTAATTACGCGCCGAACTGAATACTTCGTCAACAAGGACTCTCTAAACCACCTATATCTGGCGGCAGACATTAGTGAGTCTGGAAGTATAATTCCCAGCTGCCCCTCGTTAGAAATCACCCTCATGTTTTGCGCGAGAAATATTGCAGGTGCCTCAATGCAGCCAGGAATCACCGGAACGGAATCAAAACCAGCATCATTAAGAATATCAAGATACTCGTCACGCCATTTTGGCAGGATAAACGGAGGGTTACACACGCCCGCATCGACCCTACCGCCAAACTGAGCTCCGCTAGTTTCGCGAAGTCGTTCAGGGAGACGGGCACTGAGCGCACTCATTCTGATGTGTCGATGTCTTCCGCTCTGCGCGAAAGTCCTGTTGAGAGCATCTCTGGACCAACCGTCAACATCAACAGTAATGATATCGCTTTCAGCCCACCGGGCAGCCGCCGCCATTGAGAGCGCCCCCCCACCCGCCCCCAAATCAATAATATGGCGAGGCGCTTCCAAATCAATTTGACTTACCAACAACGCGCCAACGTCTTGAGCGGTGTAATATCGCCCAAGTCTGTCGGAGTTCGATAGCTTTTGGGAACAACTATCCACCCAGGCTCCCGTAAACAATTTGGAATCGAACGGCCATACTTCCGATGCAGAATGCAGTACTGGGTGTCGCATCCGCCCCTTGAGTCATCCGAACCTTGGATCGCGAAGTGACCATCTGAGAGGAGATGCCTATGCGACCCGCAACTGGATCACGTTATTCTGAGCTAGTTGAACGAGTTTGCCTAAACATTAATCAGCCGTCCACAACTCAATCGAGTGGCCCGGTGCACGATCCCCTCCGGCAACTGGTCGTGCGTAATGATCACCAGACTCCGCCCGCCCAGCGCGGCCACCATGTCATGCAGCAACGCATGCGCGGTATCCACATCCAACCCCTCGGTGGGCTCGTCCAGCAGCAGGATCGGCGCGTCGCGCAGCAGCGCGCGCGCCAATGCCAGCCGCCGCGCCTGGCCGGCCGACATGGTGGCGCCGTTTTCGCCCACCCAGGCCTGCAGGCCGCCCAGTTGCTCGGCCCAGCCCTGCAGCCGCACGTCGGCCAATACCTGCCATAGGCGGGCATCGCTGGCGTCGGGATCGCCCAGGCGCAGGTTGTCGGCGATGCTGCCGGCAAATACCGGGGCGTTCTGCGGCAGCCAGGCGATCTGGCGGTGCCAGTGGTCCTGGGCGAAGTCGGCGATGTCGATGCCGCCGTAGCGGATCCGGCCGGCGTCGGGGTCCCACAGCCGCAGCAGCAGCGCCGACAGCGTGGTCTTGCCGCTGCCGCTGTCGCCGCCGATGGCGATGCGTTCGCCCGGCTGCAGTTGCAGCTGCACGTCCTGCAGCAGCGCGCGCGCCTGGCCCGGCCAGCGGAAGGCGACGTTGTCGAAACTCAGCGTGGCGGCCCGCGCCGGCAGCGCAATCGGGTCGGTCGGCTCGGCCACGCCGGGGGCCTGGTCGACGATGGTTTCCAGCCGCACCGCCGCCACCCGGCCGGACAGCCACGACTGCCAGGCCAGGCCGATGCCGGCCCACAGTTCCAGCAGGGCCACGGTGAGGAACACCAGCGCTGCGGCCAGCGCGGCGTCGATGGCGCCCTGCTGGAAACCGTGCAGGGCCAGCCACAGCATGGCCACCAGGCCGGCGGCGGCGCACAGGCCGTGCAGCGCGTTGCCGCGGATCAGCCGCCAGCGGCGGCGGCGGTCGCGCGATTTGAGCTGCTTGGCCGCTACCAGCACGCGCTGGTTCCAGTGCTCGCCGGCCTGCAGCGCGGCCAGATCGGCGGTACCTTCCAGCCCTTCGAAAGACTGCGTGCGCAGCTGCGCCCGATGCAGGGCGCGGTCGCGTTCCTGTTCGCCGGCGCCGCGCACGGTCAGCCAGGGCACGCCGACGCCGATCAGCAGCGCCAGCACCGCCAGCAGGGCGGCGGCGGGCGGGTAGATGATGCCGGCCGAGACCACGGCCACCAGCGAGATGCCGGCCAAGGCCAGCAACGGGCCGATCGCGCGCACCAGCAGGCCGTCCACTTCGCCGATGTCCGACATCAGCCGCGCCAGCAGTTCGCCGGTGCGGATGCCGGCCAGCCGCGCCGGGGCCAGCGGCAGCGCACGGCGGAAGAACCACACGCGCAGGTCGCGGGCGATGCGCAGGGTGACGTCGTGGCCCACCAGTTTTTCGAAATAGCGCGAGACGATGCGCGCCATGGTCAGGCCGCGGATGCCGGCCGAGGGCGAGAAGAAATTGAAGCCGCTGCCCAGCCCGGCCGCGCCGGCCAGCGCGGCGGCGGTGAGGAAGCCGCCGGACAGGCCCAGCAGCGCGGTGCCGGCCAGCATGGTGGTCCACAGCAGCAGCACGGTCAGCAGCAGGCGAGCGCGGTGGCGGGTGAACACGTCCTTGAGGGTGTCGATGCCACGCCGGTGGGTGGGTTGCGTGTTCATGCCGGCAGCTCCGAGGTGTGGCGGGCGCCGCTGGCGGTGAGGGTCAGGCGGGTATCGGCCCAGCGCATCGCCGCTTCGCTGTGGGTGGCGATCACTACGCTGCGCCCGCGCGCGAAGGCGGCCAGGGTGCGCAGCAGGTCGGCTTCGGTGTCGGCATCGAGGAAGGCGGTGGGTTCGTCGAGCAGCAGCAACTGCGGGTCGCGCAGCAGCAGCCGGGCCAGGCCGATGCGGCGTGCTTCGCCGCCGGACAGGCCAAAACCGCGCTCGCCGATCACCGTGTCCAGGCCGCGCGGCAGCGCGGCGGCAAAGCGCATCACCTGCGCCGCTTCGGCCACCGCGTGCAGGTGCGCGTCGGTGGCGCCGGGGGCGGCCAGGCGCAGGTTGTCGGCGATGCTGCCGTGGAACAGGTAGGGGCGCTGGCCGGCATAGCCGATTTCCAGGCCCGGGCGCAGCACGATGCTGCCCGAGCGTGGCGGCAGCCAGCCGGCCAGGGCTTCGAGCAGGGTGCTCTTGCCGCTGCCGCTGGGCCCGACCAGGGCCACGCGCTGGCCGGCTTCGATCTGGAACGACAGCTGCTGCACCACATCGTGCGGTGCGCCCAGCGGGCGCAGGCTGAGCTCGCGCACCTGCACCGGCGGGGCATGCTGTTCCAGCAGTTCGGGCGCGCGCGGCAGCGCGGCCGGCACCTCGCTGGCCGCGCCGGCCGCCGGCAGCTCGTCCAGCAGGCGTTCCACTTCGGCCGCGGCGGCCAGCGCGTTGGCGCGGTCGTGGTAGTGCGCGGCCAGCCGCCGCAGCGGTGCGTAGAGTTCCGGCGCCAGCAGCAGGCAGAACATGCCCACGCCCAGCGTGGGCACCTGTGCGTGCAGCGACATCAGCCCCAGGTAGCTCAGGCCCAGGTACAGCGCCACCATGGCTACGCTGACCGAGGCGAAGAACTCCAGCACGGTGGAGGACAGGAAGGCGATGCGCAGCACTTTCAGGGTGCGCTCGCGCACGCCTTCGGCGGCGGCCTCCACCCCAGCCAGTTCGGCCTGGCCGCGTCCGTACAGGCGCAGCAGGCCCAGGCCCTTGATGCGGTCGGCGAAATGCCCGCTCATCCGCGCCAGTTCGCCCAGCTGCGCGCGCCCGGCCGCTTCGGCGCCCCAGCCGACCAGCATCATGAAGAATGGCACCAGCGGCGCGGTGAACACCAGGATCAGCGCCACCACCCAATCGGTCCAGGCCACCGCCAGCACGATCAGCAGCGGCACCACCACCACCTCGATGCGCACCGGCTGGTAGCCGGCGTAGTAGTTTTCGATCGCATCGGCATGAGCCAGCATCAGCTCGCCCAGCTCGCCGGTGCGTTGCTGGCGCAGCCACAGCGGCCCGCGTCCGAGCAGCCGCCGGTAGACCCGCTCGCGCAGCGCCAGCCGCGCTGCATCGGCCACGTCGCCGGCGGCAGCCTGGGTGGCGCTGCCCAGCAGGGTGCGCGCCACCAGTACCGCCAGCAGGCCCAGCAGCACCGGGGTGGCCTGGCCCAGCGGGCGGTGCTGCACCAGCACTGCCTGGATCAGCCAGGCGATCGCCGCGGCCTGGCCGATCAGCAGCGCCCCGGACAGGCAGATGCTCACTGCCGCCCAGCGCTGGCGGCCGCGCGCGGCCTGCCCCAGCCCGCCCAGCCACTGCAGGCGCTGGCGGCGCAAGGTGGCCGTTTCAACGGCGGTGGCGTCAGGGGGTATGCTCAAAACAGGTCACTGGCGGCCACGGGGAGGTTCCGGTCGATTGTAGGGGCTCCCGGGGCGGGGCCGCTGCGGCACTCGGTCGCAGGCCCGGCCCGGTTGCATACGATTCCTTCGCGGGATCGTTTGTACATTGATCTGGATCAAGGCCTTTTGAAGTTGTCGGTCACAGAATTGCGCTGTAGACCCCCTTCCCGCCACCTGTAACGGCAAAACCCAACGAGGTAGCCAGGCCATGATCGATCAGACAGTCGTAGAACTGTCACGGCTGCAATTCGCCCTGACCGCGATGTACCACTTCCTTTTCGTCCCGCTCACCCTGGGCCTGTCGTTCATGGTGGCCATCATGGAGAGCGTGTACGTCATGACCCGCAAGCCGGTCTGGCGGCAGATGACCCTGTTCTGGGGCACGCTGTTCGGCATCAACTTCGCCATCGGCGTGGCCACCGGCATCGTGATGGAATTCCAGTTCGGCATGAACTGGTCCTACTACAGCCACTACGTCGGCGATATCTTCGGCGCACCGCTGGCCATCGAAGGGCTGATGGCGTTCTTCCTGGAAGCCAGCTTCATCGGCCTGTTCTTCTTCGGCTGGAAGCGCCTGAGCCCGGTCAAGCACCTCACCGTGACCTGGCTGATGGCGCTGGGCACCAATCTGTCGGCGGTGTGGATCCTGATCGCCAACGGCTGGATGCAGAACCCCACCGGCGCGGTGTTCAACCCCGAAACGATGCGCATGGAAGTGGTGGACTTCGCCGCGGTGCTGTTCAACCCGGTGGCCCAGGCCAAGTTCGTGCACACCGTCAGTGCCGGCTATGTGACCGGCGCGGTGTTTGTGATGTCCATCAGCGCGCTGTACCTGCTGCGCAACAAGCACAAGGACATGGCCCGGCGCTCGTTCGCGGTGGCGGCCGCGTTCGGCCTGCTGTCCTCGCTGTCGGTGGTGGTGCTGGGTGACGAGAGCGGTTACGCCGCCAGCGAACACCAGAAGATGAAGCTGGCCGCGATCGAAGCGATGTGGGAAACCGAGCGTGCCCCGGCCGATTTCACCGCCTTCGGCATCCCCAACCAGGCCACCCACACCAACGACTACGCGATCAAGATCCCCTACCTGATGGGCCTGATCGCCACCCGTTCGCTGGACCAGCCGATCCCGGGCATCCTGGAACTGGTGGGGCGCGCGGAGAACCGCATCCGCGGCGGCCAGATCGCCTACGGTGCGCTGGAGCGCGTGCGCAAGGACAAGAACGATGTGCAGGCGCGCGAGATGTTCGACCGCCACTGGCAGGACCTGGGCCACGGCCTGCTGCTCAAGCGCTACCGCGAGGACATCCTCAACGCCACCCCGGAAGAAATCTCCAAGGCGGCCATGGATACCGTGCCACGCGTGGCACCGCTGTTCTGGACCTTCCGCATCATGGCCGGGCTGGGCTTCTACCTGATCGCCTTCTTCGCGCTGGCCTTCTACTTCTCCTGCCGGCACAACTTCCAGGACAAGCGCTGGTTCCTCAAGCTGGCGGTGTGGTCGCTGCCGGCACCGTGGATTGCGATCGAATGCGGCTGGTTCGTGGCCGAGTACGGCCGCCAGCCGTGGGCGGTGGATGGCGTGCTGCCCACCTTCTACGCTGCATCGGGCCTGGCCCTGCACGAAATCCTGACCACCCTGGCGGTGTTCACCGGGCTGTACACGGTGTTGCTGGTGATCGAGGTCAAGCTGATGCTGAAGGCGATCCGCAAGGGCCCCGACGACATCCTGCCCTCGCTGCAGGCCGATATGCGCCCCGCCCCCCACACTGCCGCCGCCCCCGGCCAAGCCTGAGGCAGGAGAATCCAGATGGAATTCATTGCACTTGATTACACCACGCTCCGCGTGATCTGGTGGCTGCTGCTCGGCATCCTGCTGGTCGGCTGGGCCGTCATGGACGGTTTCGACCTGGGCGTGGGCACCTTGCTGCCGTTCGTGGCCCGCACCGACGACGAGCGCCGGCTGGTGATCAACACCGTCGGCCCGGTCTGGGAAGGCAACCAGGTTTGGCTGGTGCTGGGCGGCGGCGCGATCTTCGCCGCCTGGCCGCCGCTGTATGCGGTGAGCTTCTCCGGCTTCTACCTGGCGGTGTTTGTGATGCTGTTCGGGCTGATCCTGCGCCCGGTCGGCTTCAAGTACCGCAGCAAGATGCCCAGCAAGCGCTGGCGCGATACCTGGGATTGGGTGCTGTTCGTCGGCGGCCTGCTGCCGGGCCTGATCGCCGGCGTGGCGGTGGGCAACGTACTGGTGGGCGTGCCGTTCCACTTCGATGACAGCATGCGCATCTTCTACACCGGTTCGTTCTTCGCCCTGCTCAACCCGTTCGCGCTGGTGGCCGGCCTGGTCAGCGTGGCCATGCTGGTGTCCCACGGTGCGGCCATGCTGGTGCTCAAGACCGACGGCCCGGTGGCCGAGCGTTCGGCCCGCTACGGCAGCATCGCCGCGCTGGCCAGCGTGGTGCTGTTCGCCGCTGCCGGCGCCTGGGTGGCCTTCGGCCTGCCCGGCTACCAGATCACCTCGCAGGTGGTGACCGACGGCCCGACCAATCCGCTGCTGAAGACCGCCCAGATCGGCGCGGCGGCCGGTGGCTGGCTGCGCAACTACAGCAGCATGCCGGCCACGCTGGTGTTCCCGCTGGTGGGCCTGCTCGGTGCGCTGGCCAGCGCCTTCCTGCTGCGTGCCCGTCGCGGCGGCCTGGCCTTCCTCGCCTCGGGCGCGTCCATCGCCGGCATCATCCTCACCGTCGGCTTTGCGATCTTCCCGTTCCTGCTGCCCTCCTCCAGCCAACCCGTTTCCAGCCTCACCGTCTGGGACAGCTCGTCCAGCCACCTGACGCTGTGGATCATGCTGCTGGCCACGGCGATCTTCCTGCCGATCATCATCGGCTACACCACTTGGGTGTACCGGGTGATGAAGGGCAAGACCACCGCCGAGGAAATGGGCGACAACCCCAACGCGTACTGATTGCCCGGGTGCCGACCAATGGCCGGCACCGCCCCCGTCATCAAGTTAGGAGATTGACCATGTGGTATTTCGCCTGGATCCTCGGCGCAGGGCTGGCCTCGGTCGTGGCCATCCTCAACGGCATGTGGTTCGAAGCCCGCGAGAGCAACCGCGCCGACGACGAACTGCGCTGAAACCGTAAAAAAAGGTTGCCGATACGGTCTTCACGCCGTATTCTTGGCGGCTCCTTCGGGGTGTAGCTCAGTCTGGTAGAGCGCTACGTTCGGGACGTAGAGGTCGCAGGTTCGAATCCTGTCTCCCCGACCACTTCGGTGGTCGCATTGAAGCCTGGAACCTTCTCCAGGCTTTTTTGTTGCAGGGGCCGTGGCAGCACGGCACCGAAGGTGAATGCAACATCCCCCTTGCCGCCGGAAGCGGGGATGGCTACAATAGGCGGCTCCTTACGGGGTGTAGCTCAGTCTGGTAGAGCGCTACGTTCGGGACGTAGAGGTCGCAGGTTCGAATCCTGTCTCCCCGACCATTTGATGGTCACATTGAAGCCTGGAAGACGAACGTCCTCCGGGCTTTTTTGTGTCCGCGCGGCGGCTATGACCGGACCGCGATGCCCTGCGTGGACGGGCGGCGCCCGAATGCCAGCAGGCTGAGCGCGGCCCATACCCACACGGCGATGCCGCCGTACAGAAGCACCCATCCGAACCCCTGCGCCAGCGCGGCCCGGGCCACCACTGCCGGAACCGCCCCCATGCCATCGGCCGCGGCACTGCCTGCTGTCAGGCGTTCGGCCAGCGCATGCAACGGCGCGTGCGCCGGTACCTGCGGCAGGGAGGCCCGCAACGCCGCCAGCGTGCCCTGGACAAACAGGTAGCCCATCAGCGCGATGTTGAGGGAAAGGCTGATCATGCGCGCACTGATGTCGATGCCGGACGCCATGCCCGCCCGGTCGCCGGGCACCGCCGCCGTGGTGGTGTTGGTGACCGGCGTGTTGGTCAGGCCCAGGCCGATGCCGGCCAGCAGGCTACCCGGCAGCATGGTCAACCCACTGGCGTGCGGCGCGCTGCTCCCCCATTCCATCATCATGAAACCCAGGCCGATGGTGAACAGGCCCAGGGGAATGATGCGATCGGCGCCATGGCGCATCGCAAGGCGTTCGCCCACGGGCGGGAACAGCAGGGTCGGCAACGTATAGGCCAGCAACGACAGGCCACTGCCCAGTGCGTCGTAGCCCAGCGCGTTCTGGAAATACAGCGGCAGGAAGATCATGCATGGCCAGAAACTGAAATTCATGCCGGCCGATCCGGACAGCGCGCCGGAAAAGCGACGGATGCGGAATACCGAAAAGTCGAACATCGGATCTTCATGACGGCGTTCGGCCCAGATGAAAACAGCGATGGCAAGGCCGCCAACCAGCAGGCTGGCCAGCGCCGGCACACTGGCAAACCCGAGCGCAGGTCCCTGCGTGATGTACCAGGCGATGCCCAACACCGCCAGCGACAGCGACGCGATGCCCAGCAGGTCCAGCCGGCGATGCTGCCGGTCACGCGACTCGTCCACGCCCGCCACCACCAGCACCAGGGCGAGCACGGCCAGTGGGCCATGCACCAGGAATACCCATTGCCAGCTGGACAGCGCGACGATCGCAGCACCGATGATGGGCCCGAAACCAAGGCCAAGCCCGAAGACGATGCCCCAGGTGCCAAATGCCCTGCCCCTGGCCATGCCTGCCGGGAAACGGTGCGAGAGCACCGCCACTTGGCAGATCAACATGGCCCCACCGGACATGCCCTGCAGGGAGCGGGCGCCGATCAGGGTGTAGGCGCTGCCTGCCCAGCCGCACGCCATCGAACTGATACCGAACAACGCCAGGCTGCCGACCAGCAGCCGCTTGCGGCCATAGCGATCAGCCAGCGTTCCCGTTGCCATCAACACGGTGGTGCAGGCGATGGTGTAGGCATTCATGATCCACTGCAGGTCATTGAAGTCGCTGTGCAGTACGGTTTCCAGCGTGGGAAGGATGACCGGCACGCTGGATATCTCCAGGCCGAACATCAGGGAAGCAAGGCATACACCGGCCAGGGTGAAATGGTTTTTCTGCGAAGTGGAGAGTGGCATCTAGGCCTTCCGGGGAGGGGTGGGAATGTCTGGCCACGCCCCGGCCGCCCGGCCCGAAGGCAGGCAGAAAGGGGCGGGATCAAACCGGTGCGCCATTCTGGAAGCCCACTGGAAATGATGGAAATGATTAAATTTTGTGGGATTGATCAATTTCCATCATCATTGATGCCATGGACTACGACCCCGCCCTGCTCCGCGCGCTTGTCGCGGTGACCGACACCGGCGGTTTTACCCGCGCGGCCGAACGGCTGCACCTGAGCCAATCGGCGATCAGCCACCAGATTCGCCGGCTTGAGGCACAAGCCGGCATTGCGCTGCTGGTGCGCACTACCCGCCGGTTATCGCTGACCGAGGACGGCGAGGACTTCCTGCGCCACGCGCTCGCAGTCCTGGCCGCGCACGACGCGCTGGCCCATCGCTTCCACCGCTCATCGCTGTCGGGGGCCGTGCGCTTCGGCGTGCCCGAGAACTTCATGGGCGAGCGCCTGCCGTCGCTGCTGTCGCGTTTCTCGCGGCTGTTTCCGGCCGTTCGCCTGGAGGTGACCGTGGGCACCTACCTTGATCTGCGCGCGTTGGTAGCGGCAGACGCGCTGGACCTGGCGGTGGTCATGTCGTTGCCCGGCAGCGGCGATGGCGGCACCCTGCTGCGGCCCACGCAGTTCGTATGGGCGGCGGCACAGGCCGTCGACTTCGATGCGGGCCAGCCATTGCCTCTTGCCTTCTCGCCAACGCCCTGCATGCACCGGCAGGTGGGGGTGGAGGCGCTGGATACCGCCGGGGTGGACTGGCGCATCGTGTTCACCTCGCCCAGCCAGCAGGGACTGCGCGCCGCCGTACTGGCCGGCCTGGCCATCACCGCATTGCCGCAAGGCGACCTGGAGCCGGGCATGGTCGTCGTGGACGGCCAGTACGGACTGCCCGCGTTGCCGGCAGCGCAGTTCCGGCTGATCCGGCGTGCGCTGGGCAGCAGCGCGGCGGCCGATGCATTCGGCCAGCTGCTGGCCGACATGTCGGCCACCTGACAGGGCCGAACGCACCGCGCGGCCGGTTCATCGCCGGCAAGGTGCCGCAGGTACAATGGCGCCACAGGACGCGCGCGACTCCATTCCCATCCTGCTCCGCTGATACCCTGCAGAATCCGGCCGCTGGCCGGGTTCTGCGTTTACGCACCTCCGCCCCCACGGTGTTGCGCCACCTGCACGAGATCCACCTCCATGACCCACCCAGATCCCCACGCCTCGTCCCTGCTGCGCGGACGCGTGCTCGCCTTTGCCGCCATCCTGCTGGCCGCACTGAACCTGCGCACCGCCGTCACCTCGGTCACCCCGCTGCTGGACCTGCTGGGCCAGACCTTCGGCTTTGGCACCACCATGACCGGCGTGCTGGGCATGCTGCCCACCGCCGCGTTCGCCCTGTTCGGCGTCACCACCCCGCTGCTGGCCCGCCGCATCGGCCTGGAACGCACCGCCCTGCTGGCCATGGTCCTGGCCGCCGTCGGCCTGCTGCTGCGCTCGATGGCCGGCGGCGTCGGCAGCCTGCTGTTCGGCTCGGTGGTCGCCCTGGCCGGCATGGGCATCGGCAACGTGGTCGTCCCGCCGCTGGTCAAACGCTACTTCGCCAACCGCGTCGGCACCGTCAGCACCCTGTACATCACCGTCCTGCAGATCGGCACCATGCTGCCGGCCCTGCTCGCCGTACCGCTGGCCCAGAGCGCCGGCTGGCGCGTCTCGCTGGGCATCTGGGCGATCCTGGCCCTGGCCGCCGCCCTGCCCTGGATGATGCTGGCCCGCCGCCGCCCGCACCCGGACCCGCTGGATACCGCCGCCGACCCCGCGGCCCAGCCGCACGGCAAGGTCTGGCGCACCCCGCTGGGCTGGGGCATGACCCTGATGTTCGGCATGACCTCGCTGATGACCTACTCGATGTTCACCTGGCTGCCGCGCATCGTCGTCGAAGCCGGTGCCACCCCGGCCTTCGGCGGCATCATGGTCGCCATCTTCGCCGCCTGCGGCCTGCTGCCCTCGCTGACCATGCCGGCCCTGGCGGTGCGCCTGCGCAACCCGTTCCCGCTGGTGCTGATCGGTTTTTCCGCGTTCCTGATCGCCTTTGCCGGCCTGCTGTTCGCCCCGATGAAAGCGCCCTGGCTGTGGGCGGTGCTGCTCGGTGTGGGGCCGTCGACCTTCCCGCTGGCGCTGACCCTGATCAACCTGCGCACCCGCACCCCCGCCGGTTCTGCGGCCCTGTCCGGCTTCATGCAGGGCGTCGGCTACGCCTTCAGCTGCCTGGGCCCGTTCCTGTTCGGCTGGCTGCACGAACTCAGCGGCGGCTGGTACCTGCCGTTCGGCTTCCTGGTGGTCTGCGCGGTGGTCCTGCTCAGCGCCTCCTGGGTGGCCTGCAAACCGCAGAAGCTCGAAGACCAGTGGTGAACGGCACATCTACACGCGCCCTGCGCATCTGCTGACGTAGCGTGTCACTAACTGACCTGCCGGCAACGGCAGGCAGCCCACTGCGGCCGCCGGCCGCGGATGCTCCACTGAACGGCTTCAGGGCGGATGACGTTTCCGGAATTCGCCGTGGCGGCGGCCGGAGAACCTTTGCAATCAAGGCATTGCGCGCTGTTGTGCGCGCAGGTCGATAGACCGCTTTGCTGAACTCACGCCTTAACGATTTGTATACACCATAAAAGTCAGGCAGGATTGGCATGTGATGTGCGTCACAGTTTCGCAGATCACATCACTGAAAGGATGCTCGGGGGTTCCATGCACAACCATCGGCCGCTGGCGCTTTGCGTCAGCCTGGCATGCGCCACACTCTGTCTGACCAGCACCAGCGCCCATGCGGCGCCCACGCCGGCAGACCCCCTGGTCGAAATCGGCCAGTATCGCGACCACGCCCAGTGGCTCGACGCGCTGGCCGCGATCGAACGGGCGCAGCTGCGCGCGCCACAGGACGAGCTGCTGTACAAGCTGCAGGTGCTGACCCTGGCCGACATCGGCAACGCCTACCGGGCCTGGCAGCTCTACCAGGCCCGCCCGCAACTGTTCGACGCCGGGCAGCAGCAACGCCTGGAAACCAACTACCTGGCCAAGCTGGCCGGCTGGAGCCTGGCTTACGGCACCAGCGAAGACACCCGCCTGGATGAAGCCGACGACGCCCTGGCGCGCATGCAGCAGTACCTGGACCGCGACGGCAGCAGCGCGCAGGACGCCCCGCTGCGGATCCGCCACGACCGCCTGATCCTGCTCAACCGCCTCGGCCGCCACGCCCAGGTGCGCGACGAATACCGCACGCTGCTGGCCCAGGGCCATCCGGTGCCGAACTACCTGATGGCCGCCATCGGCGACTCGCTGATGGCCACCGAGCACCCGCGCGAGGCCATTCCGGTGCTCGCCGCGGCGCTCCAGGCCGACCCCGACGCGCCGGACGTGCGCTCGGAACTGGCCTACGCCTACCTGGAAAGCGAACAGCCCGAGGCGGCCATCGCCCTGCTCAAGAAGTGGCAGGCCGACCAACCGGCATGGCGCTGGAGCAACGGGGCCAAGACCCCGCACGCCAACTGGCCGCGTTACGAGGCCGACCTCAACCTGGCCATGGTGCGCGCCTACAGCGGCGACCTGCCCACCGCCCAGCGCGAGCTGGAAACGATGATCGAGATCGCCCCGGGCAACACCGGCACCCAATCCTCGCTGGGCAACATCTACATGATGCGCGGCTGGCCGCGGCAGGCGCTGGAACGCTACAGCATGGCCAACACCCTGGACCCGCGCGACGTGCCGGCGCGGCTGGGCCAGGTGGATGCCTACGTGGAACTGCAGCGCGACGACCTGGCCCGCCCGCTGCACGATACCCTGATGCAGCGCTACCCCGGCCAGCCCGCGGTGCAGCGCATGGAGCGCAGCTGGCGCGCCCACCGCGGCTGGCAACTGCATGCCTATGCCGAAGGCGGGCGCAGTGCCGGCGGTGACGGTGCCTCGCCGCTGGGCAAGAACGACGGCCGCTACGGCGTGGAAGTGCAGTCGCCGGTGATCGACGACCGCTGGCGCGTGGTCGCCTTCGCCGACCGCCGCAGCGTCGATTTCCAGGACCGGACCATCCAACCGTTGCGGCTGGGCCTGGGCACGCGCTACCGCTTCGGCCGCGCCGACGCCGAGGCCTTCGTCGACCGCGCCAACGATCATGTCGGCGACACCGGCCTGAGCGCCGGCGTCGGCTGGCAGTTCAACGACCAGTGGCATGCCGGCATCACCGCCGCGCGCAACGCCGCCGATGCCTCGATGCAGGCCCGCGTGGCCGGCATCAGTGCCGACAGCGTGGCCGTGGCGGTGGATTACAAGCGCAACGAACGCACCCACTGGAGCATCGGCGCCAGCCAGTTCCGCTACGACGACGGCAACCGCCGCGACACGGTCAACACCGCGATCGAACAGCGCCTGCTGACCCGCCCGACCTTGCTGCTGGATGGTCTGGGCAGCGCGTACGCCAGCCGTGGCAGCCGCAACGACGCCCCCTACTTCAACCCCTCCGAAGACCATTCGGTGGAACTGGGGCTGCGCGTGGACCAGCAGCTGTGGCGTCACTACGAACGCCACTTCCGCCACCGCCTCACCGTGTCGGTGGGCCAGTACTGGCAGCAGGGCTATGGCAGCGCGATCGTGCCCTCGGCCGAATACCGCCATGAATGGCAGTTCGGCGTCGGGCGCATCTTCGAGTACGGCGTGAGCTGGTCGCGGCCGGTGTACGACGGACAACGTGAACGACATATCGGGCTGGACGTCGGCCTGCGCTGGGGACAATGAGATGCATCACATGGATTTGAAACGATGGACCCTGTGCGTGCTGCTGGCGTTGCTGGCGGTCGTGGCCCCGGCCGGGGCGCAGCCGCGGGCGGCGCTGCTGGACGCGGCCGACAACGGCCTGCTGGTGCTCAGCTACCACGACGTCCGCGACGATGTGGCCACCACCGGCGATGCGGACGCCTACGCGGTGAGCACGCAGAACTTCGCCGCGCACCTGGACTGGCTGTCGGCCCATGGTTACCACCCGGTGTCGCTGTCCCAGCTGATCGCCGCCTCCCAGGGCGGCGCGCCGCTGCCGCCCAAGCCGGTGCTGCTGACCTTCGATGACGGCCTGCGCAGCGTCTACAGCAAGGTGTTCCCGCTGCTGCGCGCGTACAACTACCCGGCGCTGGTGGCGGTGATCACCGACTACGTGGACATGCCGGCCGGCCGGCAGATCGACTACGGCTACCGTCCGTTCACCCGCGATGATTTCCTCAGCTGGGAGCAGCTGCGCGAAATGCAGAAGAGCGGGCTGATCGAACTGGCCAGCCATACCGACAACCTGCACCACGGCGTGCAGTCCAACCCGCAGGGCAATTCCACCCCGGCGGTGATCACCCGCATCTACGACCCGGTGGCCAAACGCTATGAAAGCGCGGCCGACTACCAAACCCGGCTGCGCACCGACCTGAGCCGCAGCGTGGAGCGCATCCAGCGCAACGTCGGGGTGTCGCCCAAGGCGATCGTGTGGCCGTATGCGGCCTACAACGCCTTGAGCAACGACATCGCCGAGCAGCTCGGCATGCCAGTGTCCTTCGACCTGGAAGGCCGCAGCACCCCGGTCACGCGCGACCTGCACGGCCTGGCGCGGCTGCTGGTGACCGACAACCCCACCGTGATCGAACTGGCCTACGAGCTGCGCCGCGATGTCGAGCGCGACGGCATGCGCGCCCTGCAGATCGACCTGGACGCGGTCTACGACGCCGACCCGGTGCAGCAGGGCAAGAACCTGGACGCGCTGATCGAGCGGGTCAAGAAGATCGGCCCCACCCACGTGTTCCTGCAGGCCTTCGCCGACCCGGACGGCAATGGCTCGGCCGATGCGCTGTACTTCCCCAACCGCCACCTGCCGATGCGCGCGGACCTGTTCAACCGCGTGGCCTGGCAGCTCAAGACCCGCGCCGAGGTCAAAGTGTTCGCCTGGCTGCCGGTGCTGGGCTATGAACTCAAGGACCCGCAGATCCGCAAGGCGCTGGCCATCGCCAGCCCCGAACGCGACGGCATCTTCCGGCTGGACTTCACCCGCCCGCAGGTGCGCCGGATCATCGCCGACATCTACGAAGACCTGGCGATCAACTCCTACTTCGAAGGCCTGCTGTTCCACGACGATGCCTACCTGCGCGACACCGAACTGACCCAGCTGCCGGCCGAAGGCGAGGACGGCGCGCGTACCCAGGCGCTGATCGACTTCACCCTGGAGCTGCGTGCCTCGGCCCAGCGCTGGCGGCCCAAGCTGGCCACCGTGCGCAACCTGTACGCCCAGCCGGTGCTGCAGCCGCAGAGCGCCAGCTGGTTCGCCCAGCGCCTGGACCTGTTCAACAAGGCCTACGACCACACCGCACTGATGGCCATGCCGTGGATGGAAGGCAGCCGCAATCCCGAACGCTGGCTGGACCGGTTGGTGGTGGCGGTGCGCCAGCACGACCCGCAGCTGGCGCAGACCCTGTTCGAACTGCAGACGGTGGACTGGCACACCCGCAAGCCGATCCCCGGTGCGCGCCTGCGCGCGCAGATCCGCCGCCTGCAGGCGCAGGGCGTGCGCCATTTCGCCTGGTACCCGGACGACTTCATCGCCGGCCATCCTTCCACTTCCGACGCGCGCGCGGCGATGTCCTCGCGCAGCTTCCCGTACGAGGAAAAGTGAGGCCGCCATGCATCCGTTCCTCTATGCCCTGTTCCAGTTCGCCTTCTTCTATCCCATGGTGATGGCGTTCTTCTGGATGTCCGGCGGGCTGTATTACTTCTTCCGGCGCGAACGCAAGGCGCGCGACCGCAGCGACCCGCCGCCGATGGCCGCCTACCCATTCGCCTCGATCCTGATTCCCTGCCACAACGAGGCCGACAACCTGGCCGACACGCTGGGCGCGGCGCTGCGGCAGAACTACCCGGACTTCGAAGTGATCGCCATCAACGATGGCAGCAGCGACGATACCGGCCCGCGCCTGGATGCCATGGCCGCCCTGCACCCGCGGCTGCGCGTGGTGCACCTGGACCGCAACCTGGGCAAGGCCAATGCGCTGCGCATGGGCGCGCTGGCGGCGCGTTCGGAATACCTGGTGTGCATCGACGGCGATGCGATGCTGGAGGAATACGCCACCCACTGGATGGTCTGGCACCTGACCAGCGGCCCGCGCGTGGGCGCGGTCACCGGCAACCCGCGCATCCGCAACCGCTCCACCCTGCTGGGGCGGCTGCAGGTGGCCGAGTTCTCCTCGATCATCGGCATGATCAAGCGCGCCCAGCGCGTATACGGGCGCATCTTCACCATCTCCGGGGTGATCGCCGGGTTCCGCCGCACCGCGCTGCACCGCATCGGCTACTGGGCCGATGACATGGTCACCGAGGACATCGACATCAGCTGGCGCCTGCAGCTGGACCACTGGGACATCCGCTACGAACCCAATGCGCTGTGCTTCATCCTGATGCCTGAAACCCTCAGGGGCCTGTGGCGGCAGCGCCTGCGCTGGGCCCAGGGCGGCGTGGAAGTGCTGCTGCGGCATGGCCGCTCGCTGTTCGACTGGCGCAAGCGGCGGATGTGGGGCGTGCTGCTGGAGTACATCCTGAGCGTGCTGTGGGCCTACACCATGCTGGCCATCATCGTGCTGTGGGCGCTGGGCAAGTTCCTGCCAATGCCGCCGGACCTGTACATCGCCACCCTGCTGCCGCAGTGGCATGGGGTGGTCCTGGCACTGGTATGCCTGCTGCAGTTCGCCAGCAGCCTGATCATCGACCGTCGTTACGAAACCCATATCGGGCGCAATTACTTCTGGGTGATCTGGTACCCGATGGCGTATTGGTTGATCAGCCTGTTCACGACCCTGGTGGCCTTCCCCAAGACGCTGTTAAAGCGCCGTGGCAAGCGGGCGGTCTGGGTCAGTCCTGACCGGGGTATCCGATGAACACCGTCAAATCCACCCGTCGTTTCGACTCGCGCCTGATCCAGAAACCGCACCGCCAGCCGCGGCTGCAGCGCACTGCCTGGGGCTTTGTGACCCTGGCGTTCTGGGGCTTCTATTTTTACCTGTGGGCACCGTTGGTGACCCTGCTGTCCTGGCTGCTCGGCGGCCGCCTGGCCTGGCTGCAGCTGTATGAGTACAAGCAGGCCGTGGACCCGTTCGTGCTGATCGCCCTGCCGGTGATGCTGGTGTGCTGTGCCGCGCTGTTGATCGCCTGGGCCGAGTACAACCGGCTGCGTTTTGCCGGCAAGGAACGCCGCCTGCCGCATCAGGACGCGCCGCTGGCCGATATCGCCCGCGACCTGGGCGCCAGCCCGGCGCTGGCTGCGCACCTGGCCGGCAGCAAGTCGGTCACCCTGCACATGGATGACCATGCCCGGCCGGTGGGGCTGACCACGCAAGCGCTGGCGGCCGGCTGAAGCCGCGCCGCGCAGGAAGTGGCTGCCGTAGCGCCGGGCCCTGCCCGGCTGTTGCGGCCGCCGGCGCGGTTGCTCACACCCGCGTCTGCCCGTCCCCACGCACCACGAACCGCTCCACGGTAAGCGCCTCCAGGCCCATCGGGCCATAGGCGTGCAGGCGGGTGGTGGAGATGCCGATCTCCGCGCCCAGGCCCAGTTCGCCACCGTCGGAAAACCGCGACGACGCATTGACCATCACCACCGCCGACCGCAGCGACTGCACGAAACGCTCGGCGGCCCGCGCATCCTCGGTGGCGATCACCTCGGTGTGGTCCGAGCTGTACTGCTGGATATGCGCCAATGCCTGGTCCAGGTCATCGACCACGCGCACCGCGATGATCAGGTCCAGGTATTCGGCCGCGTAGTCCTCCTCGGTGGCCGGCTGCGCATCGGGCAGCCACGCGCGCGCGCGCGCATCGGCGCGCACCTGCACGCCGCGCCCGGCCAGCGCCTGCGCGGCCAGCGGCAGGAAGCCTGCGGCGATGTCGGCATGCACCAGCAGGGTTTCCAGCGAATTGCAGGCTGACGGCCGGCTGCACTTGCCGTCCACCAGCAGGCCCAGCGCACGCTGCAGGTCCGCGGCGCGGTCCACGTACAGGTGGCAGACGCCCTTGTAGTGCTTGATCACCGGCACCCGCGCGTGTTCGGCCACGAAACGGATCAGCCCCTCGCCGCCGCGCGGGATCGCCAGGTCGACCAGGTCGTTGAGCTGCAGCAGGGTCAGCATGGTCTCCCGGCGCAGATCCTCCACCAGGGTCAGCGCGGCCTCGGCTACCCCGGCCTGGCGCAGCGCGCGCCGGAGCGCGGCGGCGATGGCGGTATTGGAGTGGATCGCCTCCGAACCGCCGCGCAGGATCACCCCGTTGCCGGCCTTGATGCACAGCGCGGCCGCATCGGCGGTCACGTTCGGGCGGGCTTCGTAGATCATCGCGATCACCCCCAGCGGCACGCGCACCTTCTGCACGCGGATGCCGTTGGGGCGCACTTCGTCGCGGGTGACCTGACCGACCGGATCGGGCAACGCGGCCACCTCGCGCAATGCCGCGGCGATGCCGGCCAGGCGTTGCCGGTTCAGCGCCAGGCGATCGAGCATCGCCGTGCCCACGCCCTTCTGCGCGGCCGCCGCCAGGTCGCGTTGGTTCGCCGCCAGGATCGCATCGGCATCGGCTTCCAGCGCGGCGGCCATCGCCTCCAGCAGCGCCGTCTTGGCGGTGGACGACAGCTGCGCCAGTTGCCGGGCAGCATCCCGGCAGGCCAGCGCCTGGGTGCGGATGTCGTGTTGCGAACTGGCGTCCATCTCAATATCCTCGGGAAAAGCAGGGTAGAGCCACGCCATGCGTGGCTGCGGGATGTCGAACGTGCCCAGGCGTCCCCGGCAGGACACCGGTCACAGCAGCACCAGGTCGTCGCGGTGGATCACGTTGCCACCGTAGTTGTAGCCGAGCACGCTTTCGATGTCGCGCGAGTGGCGGCCGGCGATGCGGCGGATGTCGCTGGCCGAATACTGGCTGACCCCGCGCGCCAGCCGCACCTCGCCGCCGGCATCGCGCAGGCGTACTTCGACCATGTCGCCGCGGCGGAAGTCGCCGTCGGCACCGCGTACGCCGCCGGGCAGCAGCGAGGCGCCCTTGTCGCGCAGCGCGTTGGCGGCGCCGTCGTCGACCAGGATCGCGCCCGGCTCCAGCGGCGCATGGCGCAGCCAGTACTTGCGCGCGGCCACCCGGGTCTGCCCGGCATGGATGCGCGTGCCGAACAGCCGGCCCTGCGCCAGCGCGCGCACCACATCGCTGTTGCGCCCGTTGAACAGGCAGGTATCGATACCGACCCGGCCGGCCTTGGCCGCCGCTTCCAGCTTGGTGTGCATGCCGCCGGTGCCGGCCCCGCTGCCGGCGCCGCCGGCCATCGCCAGTACCTCGACGGTCAGCTCCGGCACGTCATGGATCGGTCGAGCCTGCCGATCGCGGCGCGGGTCGGCGCTGTACAGGCCGTCGATGTCGGTGGCGATGAACAGCACGTCGGCATCGATCAGCGCGGCCACGGTGGCGGCCAGGTTGTCGTTGTCGCCGAGCTTGAGCTCATCCACCGACACGGTGTCGTTCTCGTTGACCACCGGCAACGCGCCCAGCCGCAGCAGCTCGTTGAGGGTGGCGCGCGCATTGAGGTAGCGGCGGCGGTTGCGCAGGTCGTCATGGGTCAGCAGTACCTGCGCCACCGGGCGCTCGAAGAACCGCTGCCACAGGCCGATCAGCTGCGCCTGGCCGAGCGCGGCCAGGGCCTGGCGCGCGGCCATCGCCGCGCCGGCTTCCAGCGCGCGCGGCACGATCGCGCGGCCGGCGGCGACCGCGCCCGACGACACGATCACCACCTCGCGCCCGGCCAGCACATTGGCCGAGACGAACTGGGCCAGGCCCAGCGCATGGCGGGGCGACAACCCGCCGCCATCGGCGGCCAGCAGGCTGCTGCCCACCTTCAGCACCGCGCGCTTCCAGTTCGGCACGGGTTGTTCGGGAAACGGCGATTGCACGGTCGGGCTCATCAGGTGGGCATGCCTCAGCGCGTGTTCCATTCGTGGATGCTGGCGGTGGCACTGCCGTGCACCAGCAACGGATCGGTGGCCACCAGCGCCTGCGCGGCGGCAAGGTCGGCGATGCCCCGCAGCACATAGGCGCCGCCGCTCTTGTCGCTGAAGCCGCCGGTCAGCCCCAGCTGGCCGCGGGCGCGTAGGTCGTCGAGGAAGCGTACGTGCTCGGCGCCGACGTCATCGCGGAAGGCCGGGGTGCGTTTGACCAGGACCAGGTAGCAGGTTTCCATGTGGGTTCCTTGGAGTTTCAATTGCCGGGCCGCGCCCGGCGTTGCATGCAGAAACGGCGGCCCTGCGGCCGCCGTCGTGATTACACCAATGCGGCCCAGCGCGCGCGCAGGTCGTCCAGCCGCAGGTCCGCGGCCGCGCCGGGCGAGACGCGCGCGGCCAGGCTGCCCTCGGGCGTGCGCCCCTGCCCTGCACTGTCGGCACCGGCCGCAGCGGCCTTGTAGGCCTCGCGGAACGGTACCCCGGCCACGGCCGCTTCCACGGCCACGTCGGTGGCATACATGCCCGAGTCGATCGCCGCGCGCAGTTTGTCCTGGCGCCATTCCAGGTTGGCCAGCAACGCCGGCAGCAGCTCCAGCGCGGCCAGGCCGCGGCCGAAACCGTGCACGATCGCGCCCTTGCTGCTCTGCAGGTCGCGGTGGTAGCCGGACGGCAGCGACAGCAGCTGTTCGATCTCGGTGCGCGCGGCGGCCACGCTGGCGTGGGTGGCGCGCATCAGTTCGATCACGTCCGGGTTGCGCTTGTTGGGCATGATCGAGCTGCCGGTGGTGTACTGCGCCGGCAGCGCGACGAAGCCGAACTCGCCGCTGGTGAACAGCGACAGGTCCCAGGCGATCCGGCGCAGGTCCAGGGTGGCCCCGCCCAGGGCTTCCAGCGCGGCCAGTTCGAACTTGCCGCGCGACAGCTGCGCATAGATCGGCGACACCTGCAGGCGCGCAAAGCCGAGCGCGGCGGTGGTGTGGGCGCGGTCCAGCGGCAGGTTGACGCCGTAGCCGGCGGCGGTGCCCAGCGGGTTGGCATCGATCAGCGCGAAGGTATCGCCGGCGCGGATCGCGTTGTCGATGAAGGCTTCGGCCCAACCGGCCCACCACATGCCCGCCGAGGACACCACGGCGCGCTGGATGTGGGTGTAGCCGGGCACCGGCAGGTCCTTCTCGGCCTCGGCCCGGTCCAGCGCGACCTTGGCGATCTCGCGGCTCAGGCCGGCCACCTGCAGCAGCTTGTCCTTCAGCCACAGCCGGGTGGCCACCAGGATCTGGTCGTTGCGGCTGCGCCCGGTGTGGATCTTGCGGCCGGCATCGCCGAGGCGCTCGGTCAGGCGGGCTTCGATTGCCGAATGGCAATCCTCGAAGCGCTCATCCAGCACGAATGCACCGCTGCGGAAATCGGCACCCAGCACGTCCAGCTCGCGCAGCAGGCCATCCAGCTCGTCGCTGGACAGGATGCCGATGTGCTGCAGGCCCTGTGCGTGCGCCTTGCTGGCGGCAACGTCATACAGGAAGAACTCGCGATCCAGGATCACGTCATCGCCGGCCAGGAAGGTCTGGATCTTGGCGTCGACGGCGACGCCCGGCTTCTGCCACAGAAGGTCTGCCATGTCTTGCTCCGTTGGCGGAATCGCTCCGCCGGGTTGTGCGCGCACCGCTGCCGGTGCACGCCGGAAGGGTTCAGTGCGGGATCGCGGCCAGTTCGTCCAGGCCCAGCGCCAGGTTGAGGTTCTGCATGGCCTGGGTGGCCGCGCCCTTGAGCAGGTTGTCCAGGGTGGCCACCACCACCAGCCGCTTGCCGCCCGGGGCCACGTCGAAGCCGCCGATCTGCACGCCATGGCGGCCTGCGATGCGGCTGACCCATGGCGCTTCATCGAGCACCTCGATCAGCGGCTCGCCGGCGTAGTACGCCTGGTACCGCCCGATCACGTCCTCGCGCTTGACCGCCTGCTGCAACCACAGGTTGACGGTCATGGTGATGCCGCGGAAATGCGGCGCCACGTGCGGCATGAACTCCACCGGTACGCGCAGGTGCGCGGTGACTTCTCGCTCGTGCATATGGTTGGTCAGCGCATACGGCATCAGGTTGTCGCGCAGCAGCTCGGGGTTGTTCTTGTCCGACGGGCTGGTGCCGGCACCGGAGTAACCGGACACCCCGAAGCACTGCGGCGGGCCGGCCAGTTCCGTGAGCAGCGGGCTGATCGCCAGCTGCATGGCCGTGGCGTAGCAACCGGGGTTGCTGATCCGCTTCTGGCCCAGGTAGCCGCCGCGGGTCAGCTCGGGCAGGCCGTAGTACCAGCTGCCGTCGAAGCGATGATCGGCCGACAGGTCCACGATCACCGTGCCCGGGCTGGCCGCATCCAGCGCGGCGACGAACGGCGCCGACAGGCCATTGGGCAACGCCAGGATCACCGCGTCCATGCCCTTGGCGGCGACGGCGTCGGCGTCCAGGTTTTCGAACTGCAGGTCACCGTGCCAGTCGGCGTGGTGGTCGGCCACGCGCTGCCCGGCCAGCTCGCGCGAGGACACAAAGCCCAGCTGCAGGCCCGGATGCGCGGCGATCAGCTTGATCAGTTCGGCGCCGGTATGGCCGCGGGCGCCGACGATGCCGACGGTGAACGGCGTGGAGGTGCTCATGCGTGTGCGTCCAGGCGGTGCTGCAGGTGGCGCTTCACGCCCTGCCACTCCGCATCGATGATGGAAAAGATGACGGTGTCGCGCGGGGTGCCGTCCGGATGCCGCTTGTGGTTGCGCAGCACGCCGTCCTGCTTGGCGCCCAGCCGCGCGATGGCGGTGCGCGAGGTGAAGTTGAACCAGCTGGTTTCAAACACCACGCTCAGGCAGTTCAGCCGCTCGAAGGCGTGGGTGAGCAGCATCAGCTTGGTTTCGGTGTTGATGCCGGTGCGCTGCGCGGCCTGCCCATACCAGGTGTAGCCGATGCTCAGGCGCGGCACTTCTTCTTCCATGGCGTAATAACGGGTGGTGCCGACCACCTCGTCGGCGGCATTGAGCACCACGAACGGCAGCACCTTGCCGTCGGCCTGGGCCTGCAGCGCGGCCTGTACATAGCCGGTCATGGTCTTGGCGCTGGGCACCTGGGTGTACCAGAGGCCGGACAGCGCGCCATCGCCCAATGCACCGCGCAGGCCGTCGATATGCGCCATCTGCAGCGGCTCCAGCCGCGCGTGCGTCCCGGCCAGGGTGGGAACGCGGGTCCAATCGGCATGATTCATCGGTTCAGCCCTCCAGGCTGGGGGTGCGCACGGCGCAGTGATCGACATAGGTCTTGATCCGCTCGAAGCCGTCGGCACCGAACCAGAACACTTTCCAGTGGCCCTGCTTGTAGCAGCCATCGGATTCGGCGTAGTAGAAGTGGTTGATCGGGTTGCCGTGGCGCGAGCGCCAGAACAGCTGCGGGGTTTCATCGAGCATCACATTCCATACCGCCCGGCCCAGGCCCTCGCCCTGCGCATCGTCGAGCACGGCGAACTTGTCCAGGTACACGCCTTCGGCTTCGTCGGTGAGGATCACCGCGGCGCGGTAGTTCTCGCTGACGTAGGCGCGCAGCAGTCTGGTCTTGTCGAAGTAATCGGCCACCAGGGTGCGGCCGAAGCTGGATTCGATCAACTGCTTCAGGCGCGGCAGGTCCAGCTCGCTCCAGGCGGTGGCGCGCAGCACCTTCTCGCCCTTGCGCACCAGCGTGCCCGAGCCCTTGTGGGTGAACAGTTCCTTGGCCAGGTCGGCCGGACGGGTGATGGAGACCGACGATTCCAGCGGCAGGCGGTCCAGCAGGGCCTTGATCTGTTCGATCTTGACCCGCATGCCGCCGTGGATCCACGGCTGCTGCATCAGCGCGTCGTACTCGGTGGACAGGTTGATCGAATCGATCAGCCTGCCCTCCTCGTCCAACAGGCCGCCGGTGCCGGTCAGGAAGATGATCTTGTACGGCTGCAGTTCCTGCACCAGCTCGTTGGCGGCGAAGTCGGCGTTGACGTTGAGGATCTGCCCGCAGCGGGTTTCGCCCAGGCTGGTGATCACCGGGATCGAGCCGGCGCGCAGGCTGGCCTCGATCGGGGCGAGGTTGACCTTCTTCACTTCGCCGACCAGGCCGTAGGTGGCCTGGTCCAGGTATTCGGCTTCGAACACCCCGCCGGTGATCGAGGTGGCGCGCGCGCCGTTCTGCTGCAGGGCTTCGACCAGCTGCAGGTTGGAGGCCTGGAACACCCGGCGCACGATCGCCAGGCCTTCGGCCGAGGTCACCCGCAGGCCGTTGACGGTCTGCTTGACGATGCCGGCCGCCGACAGCTCGGCGTCCAGCTGCGGGCCGGCGCCGTGCAGCACGATCGGGGTCAGCCCGACTTCCTGCAGGAACGACAGCGAGGAAGTGAGCGCGTCCAGGTCGTCGCGCAGCACCGCGCCGCCGACCTTGACCACGGCAAAGCGTTTGGCGTCCAGCTGCGAGAAACGCTTGAGGTACTGGCTGATTTCCTTGGCGCTGGCCATGCTCGAAAGCAGGCGCACGATGGTCTGGCGGGTCTGGCGGTGGGGCTGGGAAGAAGGCATTTCGGTATCGTCACAGGCGGCCGTGGCCGCGATGGAGGTTCCGTCAGTGGCAGGCCACGACGGCGTCATTCGATCAGGCGCCGTGCGCGATGATGCGGTGCACGGACTCGGTGTAACGCTGCAGCTGCTCCAGCGTGACGAACTCATCGGCGGTATGGGCCTGGGCGATGTCGCCCGGGCCGTATACCAGGGTGGTGTAGCCCCCGGCCGAGAACAGCGAGGCTTCGGTCCAGAAGTCCACCGCGTTGCCGATCGGGATATGCAGCGCGTCGGCCACGTCGCGCGCCAGCAGGCGGCGGTTTTCCGCTTCGGCGATGTCGCCGGCCGGGAAACTGGGACCACGGAAGGTTTCGGTGAACAGCGCGGCCTCCGGTTCGGCCAAGCTGGCGAAGGTGGCCAGCAACGCGTCGATGTCCATCGACGGCAGCGGGCGGAAACCGAAGCGGACCTCGGCGGCCGGGGCGATCATGTTGGCCTTGATGCCCCCCTCCACGCGCCCGATGTTGAAGCGCAGCCCGGTCAGCCCGCCAAAGCGCGCATGCGACAGCGATTCCACATGGTCCAGCGCGCGGTTGCCCCAGCGCATGGCCTGGTGCAGCGCACTGGCCGCGGCATCCTGCTTGCCCGAGGCATGCCCGGCGCGGCCGCTGAACTGCATCAGCACCGAGCTGATGCCGCGGTGGGCGAGCACCGCTTCGCTCATGGTCGGCTCGGCCACCAGTACCGCTTCATACGGAATGCCACGTGCGAGGAAGGCTGCGATGCACCGCGGATCGTTGGCTTCCTCGTCGCTGGAGAACAGGAACGCGGCATCGCCTTCGCTGGCGTTGGCTGCGGCCACCAGTGCCGCCGCAGCGCCCTTGATGTCGCACACGCCCAGGCCGATCACGCGATCGTCCGCGCGCCGCATCACGTGCGGGTCGGCCGTCCAATGCGGCGAGTCCGGCACGGTATCCAGGTGTACGTTGAACAGGTACTTCGGCGTACCCCGCACCGCATACAGGCTGACCGCACCATCGCCATGGTCGATCACCTCCACGTTGAACCCGGGCAGGTTCGCACGCAGGTAATCGAAGATGCCGCCGGTGGTGATCGCACGCGGCGGATTGCGCGTGTCGAAGGACACGAGCTGCTGCAGGTGATCGAGTGTCTGTTCAAGCATGCGCGTAGAAATCCATCAGTGGGGGGTAGTGCCGGCCGCTGGCCGGCTCTGCAATGATCCAGCCGTGCCACGAGCCGGCCAGCGGCCGGCACTACCATCAATCAGCCCTGCCAGGCGCCGGCCAGCGGCCGGCACCACGGTGAATCGCCTCAGCGATTCACCTGCGCGTACAGCGTGGAGCTCATACCGAACAGCTTGATGAAGCCTTCTGCCTCTTCCACGCCCCAGTCGGCCGACTGCGCGTAGGTGGCGCCCTTGGTGTTGAGCAGGTGCGGCGACTTCACCGCCACCGCATCGACGCGGCCACCGCGGGTTTCCAGCACCACCTCACCGTTGACCTTGCTCTGCGAGGACTTCAGGAAGGCCTCGATGTCGGTCTTCAGCGGGTCGTGGTAGAAGCCTTCGTACACCAGCTCCACCCACTTGCGCGCCACGTCCGGCTTGAAGCGGTTCTGCTGCTTGGTCAGCACCGCATCTTCCAGCGCGCGGTGCGCGGCCAGCAGCGACACCAGGCCCGGCGCTTCGAACACGATGCGGCCCTTCAGGCCGATCACGGTGTCGCCGGTGTAGACGCCACGGCCTACGCCGTACGGGGCGAACAGCTTGTTGAGCTTGGCCAGGATCTGCTCGCCCGGCAGTGCCTTGCCGTCCAGCTCGACGGCTTCGCCTTCGACGAACTTCACGGTCACGGTGAGCGGCTCGACCGGCCATTCGCTGCGCGGGGCGCACCAGCCGCGGGCACCCTCGCCCGGCGCTTCCCAACGGTCGATCTCGCCACCGGACATGGTCAGGCCGAGCAGGTTCTCGTTGATGGTGTAGGCCTGCTGCTTGGCCCGCACGCCGAAGCCACGCGCTTCCAGGTACTTCTGCTCGTAAGCGCGGGTCTGGGTGTGTTCCTTCTGGATTTCGCGGATCGGCGCGACGATCTGGTAATCGCCCAGTGCCTTCACGGCCAGGTCGAAGCGGACCTGGTCGTTGCCCATGCCGGTGCAGCCGTGGGCGATGATGTTGGTACCCAGCTCGGCGGCGCGCTTGAGCGCGGCATCCACGATCAGGTAACGGTCGGAGACCAGCAGCGGGTACTGGCCCTGGTAGCCCTCGCCGGCCCACACGAACGGCTTGACGAATCCGCTCCAGATCGCCGGGCCACCGTCGACGGTGACGTGGCTGGTGACGCCCAGTTCGGCGGCACGCTTCTCGATGAAATCGCGCTCTTCGTCATCCACGCCGCCGGTGTCGGCGAACACGGTGTGCACGTTGTAACCGCGTTCCTGCAGGTAGGGCACGCAGAAGCTGGTGTCGAGTCCGCCGGAGAAGGCCAGGACGATGTCTTTCTTGCTCATGGGGGTCAGGTCCAAGTGGGAATGCGGTAAGAATCTGTGTTGGGGCGGGTAGAGCCACGCCATGCGTGGCTGCTCCCAGGTGGGCACCGCGAAGCCACGCATGGCGTGGCTCTACGGCCGCCGTGCTGCTTATCGTCCTGCCAGCGCCGACATGAT
This sequence comes from Stenotrophomonas sp. KH_029, assembly GCF_057839765.1. Lineage (NCBI taxonomy): Bacteria > Pseudomonadati > Pseudomonadota > Gammaproteobacteria > Lysobacterales > Lysobacteraceae > Stenotrophomonas > Stenotrophomonas sp. KH_029. The sequence continues at coordinate 2,763,180 of NZ_CM174498.1, forward strand.
CGCCTTCTGCACATGCAGGCGGTTTTCGGCTTCGTTGATCGCGATGCACTGCGCCGAATCCATCACCCCGTCGGTGGCCTTCACGTTGCGGCGCAGCGGCAGGCAGTGGCTGAACACGCCATTATTGGTGAGCGCCATCTTGGCCTCATCGACGATGAAGTGCTTGTACTGGTCGCGGATGGGCTTTTCCGGTTCCCAGTTACCGAAGAACGGCAGCGCGCCCCAGCTCTTGGCATAGACCACGTCGGCACCGGCGTAGGCGCTGGCGATGTCGTGGCTGACCTGCAGCGAACCGCCGCTTTCGGCCACGTTCTGCTCGGCCCAACCCATGTAACGCTCGTCCAGGACGTAGTCCGGGGTCGGGCACAGCAGGGTCACGTCCATGCCCATGCGGGTGGCGATGGTCAGCGCCGAGTTGGCCACGGCGGTGTTGAGCGGCTTGGGGTGGTAGGTCCAGGTCAGCACGTACTTCTTGCCGCGCAGGTCCTGGGTGCCGAAGTGTTCCTGCAGCGCCATCACGTGGGCCAGTTCCTGGCACGGGTGGGTGATGGTTTCCATGTTGATCACCGGCACCGGCGAGTACCGGGCGAAGCTCTTGAGCACTTCGTCTTCGCGGTCCTTGCTCCAGTCGATGAACTTCGGGAAGGCGCGCACGCCGATCAGGTCGACGTAGCGGCCCAGCACCTTGGCCACTTCGGCGATGTGCTCCTCGGTGTCCCCGTCCATCACCGAGCCCAGGTTGAATTCGATCGGCCAGGCGTCTTTGCCCGGCTGCAGCACGACCGCGTGGCCGCCCAGCTGGAACGCGCCCAGCTCGAAGCTGGTGCGGGTACGCATGGACGGGTTGAAGAACACCAGGGCAATCGACTTGCCCTTGAGCTCGTCGCCCAGCTTGTTGCGCTTGAACAGCGCGGCCTGGGTCAGCAGGGCATCCAGGTCGGTGCGGCTCCAATCCTGGGTGTTCAGGAAGTGCTTCAGGGACATCGATCGATCCTTTGCGGCTGGTTTTCCACCGTTTCCGGCGGAGGTTGGGGGCGCCGGGGCGCGTTCAGGGCTCAACAAAACGTATACAGATGAAACTTTCAAATCGTAGAAACGAAAAAACCCAGCGCGGGGGCTGGGTTTTCCGAACAGACAGCACGAAGCTCCGGTTACCCAGCGAAAATGTGGGGTTCCGGTCGGCGGGCACGCGAGGTCATGCCCGTAGCCATGCGGGCGGCGCTGGTGTCGTGCTGGAAGTCGGTGAGTTTCATGGCCGCCCATCTTTGCATGCACCCGGGGTGGGTGCAAGGCCTGGAGGGAAATCCAACCGGCAGCCAACCCAGTGCGGGCCGGCATGCCGGCTCAGGGATTGGCGGGAGCGCCCTGCTCGGCGCCGATCCAGGGGGTGATCGAGACCCGGATCTTGAGCCGGTTGCCCGGGTCCTCGGGCAGCCGCGAGCGGTACTTGGTGCCCTTGTAGACATAGTCCACGTCGTAGGCGATCGGGCGGCGGAACTCGCGGCCGACCGGGATGATCCGGCACTCGCGGGTCAGCAGCGGGCCGGGGTTGGCGGCCGGGGCCGGCGTTTCGACCACCACGCCGTCCTCTTCGCTGCCGTCTTCACGCCGGAAGATCGAGCGCACCGAGTCCATGAAGCGGCCCAGGCGGCCCTTGTCCTCCTGCGGCTCCTCGCCGGTCACATTGACCGGCGCCAGCGTGCGGGTGGAGACCGGCTCGCAATGTTCTTCGGTGCGGGTGGCACGCAGGGTCTGGAACACCGGCTCGACGTTGAGCACCTGCGCATAGTCGAACTTGACGTTCTCGACGATCACCACCCGGTTACGGACCTCGCCGTCCTGGGCGCACGCAATGAAGGCGGCACCTCCCAGCAGGCAGGCCAGCGTCAACAACGAAGCGGATTTCATTGGCAACCGGAAAGAGGACAAGAGGGATAGTTTAGGCAGTGGCGGGCACAAGGGGCTGAACATTACCCTTCCGCGACGCATCTGCCCATAGCCCGGCCCGACCGGGGGTACCCCGGCGGGTACCCGGGACGGCCGCCCGGCCCGGCGCTGGCGGCCGATGTGATCTAAAATCGAGGGCTTGCCCCCTTCCCTCCCGCCACGGCCCCCATGACCCTATACCTGCACAACAATCGGACACGCACGCTCGAACCGTTCATCCCGCTCGATCCGACCTGCCCGACCCTGTATCTGTGCGGCCCCACGGTCTACAACTACGTGCATATCGGCAACGCACGCGGCCCGGTGGTGTTCGGGGTGCTGGCCGACCTGCTGCGGCGCCGCTTCGGCGGGCTGCGCTACGCCCGCAACATCACCGACGTGGACGACAAGATCAACGCGGCGGCGCGCGAACAGAACGTGCCGATCTCCACCATCACCGGCCGTTTCGCCGCGGCCTACCGCGAGGACATGGCGGCGCTGGGCGTGACGCCGCCGGACCTGGAGCCGGAGGCCACCGCGCACATCCCGCAGATCATCGCCATGGTCGAGCAGCTGATCGCCGGCCAGCACGCCTACGTGGCCGAGGGCCATGTGCTGTTCTCGGTGGCCTCCTTCGCCAACTACGGCAAGCTGTCGGGCCGTTCGCTGGATGAGATGCTGGCCGGGGCGCGGGTGGACGTGGCCCCGTACAAGCGCGACCCGGGCGACTTCGTGCTGTGGAAGCCGTCCAGCGACGACCTGCCCGGCTGGGACTCGCCCTGGGGCCGCGGCCGCCCGGGCTGGCACATCGAGTGCTCGGCGATGGCCGCCGCGCACCTGGGCGAAACCATCGACATCCATGCCGGCGGGGTCGACCTGCAGTTCCCGCACCACGAAAACGAGGTCGCGCAGAGCGAATGCGCGCACGGCGGCAGGACCTTCGCCACGGTGTGGCTGCACAACGGCATGCTCAACTTCGGCGGCGCCAAGATGAGCAAGTCGGTCGGCAACATCGAACGGGTGCATGACCTGGTGCGCAAGTACGCGCCCGAAGCCCTGCGCTATGCGCTGCTGTCGGCCCATTACCGGCAGCCGCTGGAATGGTCCGATGGCCTGATCGAACAATCGGTGCGCACCCTGGACCGGCTGTACGGCACCCTGCGCGACCTGGCCGATGTCCAGGCCACCGCCGCGATCCCGGCCGAGATCGAAGCGGCGCTGGACGACGACCTCAATACCCCGCAGGCCCTGGCCGAACTTTCGTCGTATGCCGATAGGGCCTCCAAGCTGCATCACCGGAGGACTTGGGTCGAGAAGCATGAACGGATCGCCGAAAAGTTCTCGGCTTTGACGCGAGTTGATGCATTGGTCAACGTAGGTCTGCTTGTCAAAGTCGGCGCACTGGGTGAAGACGAGAAGCAACAATTTGAACAGGAAATCCAAGGGCTGGATCCCACGGAAATCGCTAGCAAATTGAAGGCTAGTTTGAGCCAATGGCGAACTTCACCAGAGGCTGTGGCGCAGGCCAAGTCCGCTGTTGTCGGCGCCGGCCTGGCACTGGGCCTGCTGCAGCAGGATCCGGCCGCATGGTTCGGCAACGCGCCCGGCGATGCCGACGATGACGCCCGCATCCAGGGCCTGATCGACGCGCGCAGTGCCGCCAAGCAGGCCCGCGACTTCGCCGGCGCCGATGCGATCCGCGACCAGCTGGCCGCCGAAGGCATCGTGCTGGAAGACACCGCCCAAGGGGTTCGCTGGTCGCGCAGGCGCGCCTGATTCCCCACGACATACGCCCGGCCACGGACGGCCGGGCTGCATCCCCCGCAACTGCAGGTCACCCACGGACGGCGAACACCGACCCGGAGCCCCCATGACCACCGCATCCCCGTTTCCGCTTGAACCCACCGCCGCCGACGCCCAGGCTGCCATCGCCGAGGAATTCGCCTTCTTCGGCGACTGGTCCGAGCGTTACCAGTACCTGATCGACCTTGGCCGCAAGCTGCCAGCCTTCCCCGAGGAATGGAAGACCGAACAGCACCGGCTGCTCGGCTGCCAGTCGATGGTCTGGATCGTGCCGGAAGGCAATGCGCAGGCACTGCGCTTCCATGCGATCAGTGACTCGGCGATCGTTTCCGGGCTGATCTACCTGGCGCTGCGGGTGTATTCGGGGCGCTCGGCGGCCGAGATCCTGGCCACCGAGCCGAGCTACATCCAGGACATCGGGCTGTCGCGCCACCTGTCGCCGACCCGCAGCAATGGCGTGGCGGCGATGCTGGCCTTCATCCGCGACACCGCGCAGTCGCAGCCCGCCCAGCCGTGAGCCCGGCCAGTCCGACCGACCGCGAGGACAGCGCGCTCACCCTGCTGGCCCGGCCCGGCTTTGCGCTGCTGCTGGCCTACCGGATCTGCGCGATGCTGTCCTACCAGATCGTGGCGGTGACGGTGGGCTGGCATATCTATGAAGTGACCCGCAATCCATTTTCGCTGGGCCTGGTCGGCCTGGCCGAGGTGCTGCCGTTCTTCTGCGTGGCCCCGTTCGCCGGGTACCTGGTGGACCATCTGCCGCGCCGCCGGTTGGGCATGGCCGCGGCCAGCGGGCTGGTGTTGACTGCGGTGGTGCTGACCGCCGTGACGCAGGGCTGGCTGCCGTTCCACGGGGTGTGGCCGATCTATGCGGCGATCGCCCTGACCGGGATGGTCCGCGCGTTCCTGTCGCCGATCTACAACGCGCTGTTTGCGCGGGTGCTCGAGCGCCGGCAGTACGCCCGCGGCGCCGGGCTGGGCGCGGTGGTGTTCCAGGCCGGGATGGTGCTCGGCCCGGCGCTGGGCGGGCTGCTGGTGGCCTGGGGCGGCAAGGGGGTGGCCTACGCGGTGGCAGTGGCGGTGGCGACCATCGCGCTCGGCTGCCTGGCGGCGCTGAAGGTATCCGAGCCGGTGCAGAGCGGGCCGGCCGCGCCGATCTTCAAGAGCATCGCCGAGGGCGCGCGCTTCGTGCTGGGCAACCGGATCATGGTCGGGGCGATGGCGCTGGACATGTTCTCGGTGCTGCTGGGCGGGGTGGTGGCGATGCTGCCGGCCTTCCTCAAGGAGATCCTGCACTATGGGCCGGAGGGCCTGGGCATCCTGCGCGCCGCACCGGCGCTGGGGTCGGTATGCGTGGGCCTGTGGCTGGCGCGGCGCCCGCTGCAGCGCAATGCCGGGCGGGTACTGCTGTTGGCGGTGGCCGGCTTCGGGCTGTGCGTGATCGGCTTCGGGCTGTCGCACAGTTTCTGGCTGTCGGCGCTGATCCTGCTGTTCTACGGGGCCTTCGACGGGGTGTCGGTGGTGATCCGCTCGACCATCCTGCAGCTGGCCACGCCGGAGGAAATGCGCGGGCGGGTGTCGTCGATCAACGGCATTTTCATCAGTTCCTCCAACGAGCTGGGCGCGTTCTACGCCGGCACCATGGCCCGCCTGCTGGGCCTGGTCCCGGCGGTGGTGCTGGGCGGCTTTGCGGTACTGAGCGTGGCCGGCATCACCGCCTGGAAAAACCCCACCCTGCGCCGCCTGAACCTGCGCGACCTGCAATAGCCGCGCGCACCCGGTAGTGCCGGCCGCTGGCCGGCTGCCGTTGCCGCTGCGGTTGCTATTTCGTTGCCGTTGCAGTCGGCAGGTGCCGACCGTTGGTCGGTGCGCTTTCGCCAGAGCCAAAGCGAACGCCGAAGCCCTGGTTTGCACATGTGCCTGGTTGGGGTCGCCGGGTATGGGTTTGCGGGGGACGCCGCAAGTACGTCCTTGTAGGCTTAGCAGCGCCATCCATGGCGCCGATACCCCCGCAAACCCATACCCGCCGCCCCTTCGACGGTTGGTCGGTACGCACGGGAAGGAAAAAAGTGCAGCGATGTCCGAGCCACGCTGGGACATCGCGGCGCCGGAACGAAGAGCGTCAATCGACGGCCACAAAAAAACCCGGCCGAAGCCGGGTCCTGTATTCGATCAACGACCAGACGATCAGTCGCCCTGCTGCTTCTGCAGGTGCTCCCAACGCTCCTGGGCGTCGATGGTGCGCTCGGCGGTGAGACGGGCTTCCAGACGGTCCAGGCCGATCTCTTCGCCGGTATCCACGCAGTAGCCGTAGTCACCGTCTTCCAGACGCTTGAGCGTGCTGTTGATCTTGCCGATCAGCTTGCGGTAACGATCGCGGGTACGCAGTTCCAGCGAGTTCTCGGTCTCGCGGGTGGCGCGCTCGGCTTCATCGCCGATATCACGCACTTCTTCCTGCAGGTTCGCGATGGTCTGCTTGGATTCCTCGACCAGATCATTGCGCCAGTGCTGCAGGCGCTGGCGGAAATACTCCAGCTGCAGCGGGCTCATGTATTCCTCTTCCGCACTCGGCTTGTAGCCGTCGGGCAGGATCGGACGACCGGTGGCTTCGTCAGTCTTGTACTCCACCACCTTGACCTTGGTGCGCGGGGCCGGGGCGGCCGAACGTGCTGCCACGGCAACGGCGACCTTGCCGACCGGACGCGGCACGGACTTGGGGGCGGACTCGGACTTGGCGGGGGTTTTTGCAGGCGATTTCGAAACGGGCACGGGATTCTTGTTTTGCGGGGCTTTCGAGGCGGGGACTGCCGCTACCGGCGCCGGCGCGGAGGCCGGAGGGGTAACAGGCTTGGCCGCGGACTTGGCCGGGACAGACTTGGCCGGCGCCGGCGGAGCCGGCTTCGGTGCGGACTTCACTACGGGTGCTGCAGCCGGCTTGACGACCGGCTTGGTTGCCACAGTCTTGCTGGCCTTTACCGGCTTGGCCGGCGGCTGCTTGGCCGCCACCTTCTTGACCGGTGCAGGTTTGGAGGCCGGCTTGGAAACGACCGGCTTCGCGGATTTCTTGGCCACCGGCTTGCTGGCGGCGGCCTTCTTCACCGGCGCCTTGGCGACCGGCTTGGACGGCTTGGCCACGGCAGCCTTCTTGGCCACCGCCTTCTTGGCGACCGGCTTGGTCGCCGCCGCCTTCTTCACCGGCGCCTTGGCGACGACCGGCTTCTTGGCCACGGCTTTCTTGACCGCCTTGGCCGGGGCCTTGGCCGTCGATTTCTTTACGGGTGCCGTCCTGGCCGCCGGTTGTTTGGATGCAGGCTTGCCAGCCGGCTTGGTGGCCGGTTTCCTGGCAACGGTCTTGGCCGCCAACTTCTTTACAACAGGCTTGGCGGTTTTCTTGGCGGCCTTGACGGCCTTCTTTGCAGTTTTTTTAGCAGCCACGAAACGCTCTTCCTTGGATTCCCCGGGGCCCGGGAAAGCGGGCCTTTATAGCCTACCCGACCAGCAGCAGCAACCACACCGCCTGCTCCGTTCAGTCCCGGAGTCGCCAGGGGTGCGACCGGTCCGCCTGGCGGGCGGGCCGAGGTGCGCAGTTCGGAACCTGACCCGGCAACAACGCCGGGGTGGTCCGCCACGCGCGTGGGCGCGGACGGGTCCAGTGCCCCATCCTGCGACAAATGCGGCCTTCATGCCAACTGCTCTAAGATAGAAAGGTGATCTCACGCATGCTCATCGCCCTGCTGCGCTTGTACAAGCGGTTCATCAGCCCGTTGCTGGGGCCGCGTTGCCGCTTCATGCCCAGCTGTTCTGAATACGCCATGCAGGCCATCGCCCTGCATGGCCCGGCGCGTGGCAGCTGGCTGGCCGCGCGCCGGCTTGGCCGTTGCCATCCCTTCCATCCCGGTGGTATCGACGAGGTGCCGCCGCGCGCCACCGGCGAGGCCACCTGCCGCTGCACAGGAAAACACTGAAATGTCCTCCACGCTCATCGTCAACGCCCGCCTGGTCAACGAAGGCCGCATCACCGAAGGCGACCTGCGCATCGAGAACGGCCGCATCGCGCAGATCGGCGCCGGCCTGGAGGCCCGTCCGGGCGAGACCGTGGTCGACGCCGCCGGCCGCTGGCTGCTGCCGGGCATGATCGATGACCAGGTGCATTTCCGCGAACCGGGGCTGACCCACAAGGGCGATATCGCCACCGAATCGGCCGCCGCGGTGGCCGGTGGCCTGACCAGCTTCATGGACATGCCCAACACCAATCCGCCCACGCTCAACGCCGAGGCCCTGCAGGCCAAATACGACGCCGCGGCCGGCCGCGCGCGGGCCAACTACGGCTTCTACATGGGCGCCAGCAACGACAACCTGGCCCACATCCAGTCGCTGGACCCAAAGACCGCGCCGGGCATCAAGGTGTTCATGGGCGCCTCCACCGGCAACATGCTGGTGGACAACCCGGAAACCCTGGACGCGATCTTCCGCGACGCGCCCACGCCGATCATCACGCACTGCGAAGACACCCCGATGATCGATGCCAAGGCCAAGGAGTACGCCGAAAAGTATGGCGATGCCCTCAGTGCCGAGCAGCACCCGGACATCCGCTCGCGCGAGGCCTGCCTGAAGTCCTCCGAGCTGGCGGTGTCGCTGGCCAGGAAGCACGGCACCCGCCTGCACGTGCTGCACATCTCCACCGCCGACGAGCTGGCGCTGTTCGAGCGCGGCCCGCTGATCCGCGCCGATGGCAGCCGCAAGCAGATCACCGCCGAAACCTGCATCCACTTCCTGCGCTTTGACCGCAGCGACTACGCGCGGCTGGGCAACCTGATCAAGTGCAACCCGGCGATCAAGGAAGCCAGCGACCGCCAGGCGCTGACCCGCGCCCTGGTCGAGGACGTGATCGACGTGCTGGCCACCGACCACGCCCCGCACACCTGGGAAGAAAAACAGAAGCCCTACGCGCAGGCGCCATCGGGCCTGCCGCTGGTGCAGTACGCCCTGGTGGCCGCGCTGGAACTGGTGCATGAAGGCCAGCTGGAGATCACCCAGGTGGTGCAGAAGTTCGCCCATGCCCCGGCCCAGCTGTTCGATGTCAGCCAGCGCGGCTTCCTGCGCGAAGGCTATTTCGCCGACCTGGTGCTGGTCGAAGACGTGCCCTTCACGGTCAAGCGCGAGGACGTACTGTCCAAGTGCGGTTGGTCGCCGTTCGAGGGCACCACCTTCCGCTCGCGGATCGCCTCGACCTGGGTCAACGGCCAGCTGGCGTGGGATGGCGACAAGCTGGTGGGCGCGCCGAACGGCCAGCGCCTGAGCTACGACCGCTGATGCGGGCGCGGATGTTGGGCCTGGGGCTGTTGGCCGCCGGCGTGGTGGCGTCGGCCAGCCTGCTGCCCGCGCCCGCCGTGGCGCAGGCCGATGCGCGCGTGGCATTCCCGGCCAGCGCTTCGCAGGGCGCGATGGTGATCGGCAAGGTCCCGGCCGGCAGCACGGTGCAGTACGCCGGCCGCACATTGCGGGTAAGCGGCTATGGCAGCGTGGTACTGGGCATCGGGCGCGACGAGAAAGGTCCTCTGCAGATCCAGGTCCAGCGCCCCGATGGCGGCAGCCAGACGGTGCAGATCGCGGTGACCGCGCGCGACTGGCCGACCGAACGGGTCAACGGCGTGCCGCCCAAGACCGTCAACCCGCCGCCGGCCATCGCCGAACGGATCAAGCGCGAGCAGGCCCAGGTGACCGCCGCGCGCGCCCGCGACGACAACCGCGCCGACTTCGCCCAGGCCTTCATCTGGCCGGTGCAGGGCCGCATCAGCGGCCGCTTCGGCAATGCGCGGGTCTACAACGGCCAGCCCGGTGCGGGCCATTCGGGGATGGACATCGCCGTGCCCACCGGCACCCCGGTCAAGGCCCCGGCCGCCGGTGTGGTGACCTTCGCCGGCCCGGACCTGTACCTTACCGGCGGCACCCTGCTGCTCGATCACGGCTTCGGGATCAGTTCGAACTTCCTGCACCTGTCGCGGATCGATGTGAAGGTCGGCGACCGGGTCGAACAGGGCCAGGTGATCGCCGCGGTCGGCGCCACCGGCCGCGCCACCGGCCCGCACCTGCATTGGGGCATGAACTGGTTCGACACCCGGATCGATCCGCTGCTGGTGCTCGAACGCGGCAAGTAATCGGCGCGCGGCCAAAACGCGTACCGTCGTAGATCCACGCCATGCGTGGATGCCGCGCGGCGCGCGTGGATCAACCCCTTCCGGCCCACCACGTGCGCAGCAAGGTGCGCACCGGCGTGACCTTCAGCTCCCGGCCCTGCGCACGGGCCTGCAGCCGGCTGCGCGCCAGCGAGGCATACAGGCGGCGCGGACGCGGGCCGGCCACACGGGCCGGCCAGCCGGCCAGCAACTGTTGGGCCCACACCTGCGCCGCATCGCCATGGCCGGCGTCCAGCAGCGAACGCGGCACGGCGGCGACACCGGCCTCATGCAGGCGCTGGGCCAGGGTCTGCACCAGCACCGGGGCGGCCACGTCGCCGCGCGCCGGGGTATCGAACACCACCGCCTCCACCGCCGCCACGGCGGTGGCATAGGCCTGCAGGCCGGCCATCGCCTGCGCAGGGCCCAGCGGCGCGGCGCGGGCGTCGATCAGCGCCGGCAACGCCTGCGCCAGTTCGGCCCAGGGCGCGCGCAACGGCTCCAGCAGGCGGCCCAGCGGGTGCCGCGAGCGTTGCCCGGCCCAGCTGCGCAGTTCCTCGCCCCACCAGGCCAGCTTGGCGTCGGCCGGCATCGGGTCGCCGCTGGTATTGAGGATGTCGTCGAACTCCTGCAGCAGCGTGAACCACGCCACCACCAGGTTGCGCTGTGCCAGCGGCACGAACGGCTCGGCCACCGACCATTCCGGCCAGCGGGTCCGCCACTTGTCCAGGAAACTGTCGAGGGCGCTGGAAGTTGTCACGGGTAATCCTTGCAATGGGGGGTGCCCACGTGGGGTGGGTGCCTGCCGGGTTGGTTGACGTACCCACCAACGGTGGTTACCTGCCGGTGGTGGCGTAGCCACCAACGGTGGCTACCTGCCCGCGTCGCGCCGTCAGCCGCGGGCCGGGGGCCAGGCGTCGGCGCGCTGCAGCTGCGCGGGTTGTTCGACCATGGTTTCGGCGCCCCACGCCAGCGGGTCGTCGGCGTCCAGGCGGTAGCCCCACAGCGCCGCCACCGACGCCATGCCGGCCGCGTTGGCCGCGACGATGTCGCGTTCGTCGTCGCCGACATAGATGCAGTGGGCCGGGGCGATCTGCAGCTGTTGCGCGGCGGCCAGCAGCGGCAGCGGGTGCGGCTTGCGCTGGGCCAGGCTGTCGCCGCCGATCAATACCTTGCAGCGGCTTTCCCAGCCCAGTTGCGGCAGGATCAGCCGCGCCAGGTACTCGGGCTTGTTGGTGACGATGCCCCACACACAGCCGGCCGCATCGAGCGCGTCGAGCATGCCGGCCACGCCGTCGAACAAGCGCGCATGCTGCCCGATCAGGGCTTCGTAGCGGGCCAGGAACTCGGGCACCAGCGCGTCGCGCTCGACCTGGCCAAGCTCGGGGAAGGCCACCGACAGCATCGCCCGCGAGCCCTTGGATACCACCGGGCGCAGGGCGTCCAGGCGGATCGGGGCACGGTCGCGCACGGCCAGCATCGCATTGACGGTGGCCAGCATGTCCGGCGCGCTGTCCAGCAGGGTGCCGTCCAGGTCGAACAGCGCCGCCTGCGGGAAACCGGACTCAGACACCGGCCGCCTCGTTGGGCTTGACCGCGTGCGCCAGGTAATTGATGTCGGTGCGTGCACTCAGGCGTGCACGGTTGCGCCACGGCTCATAGGCCATGCCGCTGACATCGCGCAGGTTGAAATCGGCCTGCCGCAGCCACTTGCCGAGCTCGGCCGGCTTGATGAAATCCTGGTAGTGGTGGGTGCCCTTGGGCAGCAGCCGGGCCACGTATTCGGCGCCGACGATGGCCACCGCGAACGCGGCCGGGGTGCGGTTGATGGTGGACAGGAACAGCCGGCCGCCCGGCTTGAGCAGGCGGTGGCACGCGGCGATGATCGCGCCCGGGTCCGGCACGTGCTCAAGCATTTCCATGCAGGTGATGGCATCGAAGCTGGCCGGCTGTTCGGCGGCCAGGTCCTCGGCGGCCTGCAGGCGGTAGTCCACCGTCACCCCCGACTCCAGGCTGTGCAGGCGCGCCACCTTGAGCAGCTCCGGGGCCAGGTCGATCGCAGTGACCTCCGCGCCTTCCTTGGCCAGCGCTTCGCTGAGCAGGCCGCCACCGCAGCCAATATCGAGCACGCGGGCACCACGCAGGGCCACGCGCGTGGCCACGTACTGCAGGCGCACCGGGTTGAGGGCATGCAGCGGCTTCTGCGGGCCATCGGCGTCCCACCAGCGGTTGGCGAGCGCGGCGAACTTGTCCAGTTCGGCCTGGTCGAAATTGGTGGAAGCGTGCGGGGCGTTCATGGGGATCCTTGGTGCATCAAGCACGGATATGGCGGATGCGCTCGCGCCACTGGCGGGCGTTGGCGACGATCGCCGCGGTGTCCATGCCGACCAGCTCGCGCTGGACCAGCTTGGGCTGGCCGGCGATCCAGACATCGCTGACCTGGTGGCGGCCGGCGGCATATACCAGCTGCGACAGCACGTGGTGCAACGGCTGGGTTTCCAGCGCCGACAGGTCCACGCAGACCAGGTCGGCCTGCTTGCCGACCTCGATCGAGCCGATGCGCTCGCCGAAGCCCAGCGCGCGGGCGCCGCCCAGGGTGGCCGCACGCAGCGTGGTGGCCGCGTCCAGCGCGGTGGCGTCGTTGGCCACGGCCTTGGCCAGGATCGCCGCGGTGCGGTTCTCGCTGAACATGTCCAGATCGTTGTTGCTGGCGCAGCCGTCGGTGCCGATCGCCAGGTTGACCCCGGCGCGCTGCAGGGCGCAGGCCGGGCAGAAGCCCGACGCCAGTTTGAGATTGGATTCGGGGCAATGCACCACGCTGACCCCGCGCTCGGCGCACAGGTGGATTTCCGCCTCGGTCAGCTGGGTCATGTGCACCGCGATCAGGCGATCGTTGACCAGCCCCAGCCGGTCCAGCCGCGCCAGCGGGCGCTGGCCGTGCAGCTTGATCGAGTCGCTGATTTCCTGCGCGGTTTCATGCGTGTGCAGGTGCACCTGCATGTCCAGCTGGTCGGACAGCATGCGCACGCGTTCGAAGTTGGCATCGTTGACCGTATACGGCGCGTGCGGGGCGAACGAGGTGCCGATCAGCGGATCGCCGCGCCACTGGTCGTGCAGCTGCCCGGCCTTGTCGAAGTATTCGTCGTCGGTCTTGGCCCAGGCAGTGGGGAAATCGATGATCACCGCACCGACCAGCGCACGGAAGCCGTGTTGCTTGTAGACCGCGGCCTGGACGTCGGAGAAGAAATAATTCTCGTTGGCGCAGGTAGTGCCGCCGCGCAGCATTTCGGCGATCGCCAGGGTGGTGCCATCGGCCACGAATTCCGGGCCGATCACCGCCGCTTCCACCGGCCAGATGTGCTGCTGCAGCCACACCATCAGCGGCAGGTCGTCGGCCACCCCGCGCAGCAGGGTCATCGGGTTGTGGGTATGCGCATTGACCAGGCCCGGCATCAACGCCGCCTCGGGGCGCGACACGGTCTGGGCCGGCGCAAAGCACGCGCGCGCTTCGGCACGCGGCAGGATGGCGATGATTTCGCCTGCGCGCACGGCCACGGCATGGTCTTCCAGCACCACCGCATGCGGTTCGATCGGGACCACGTAACCGGCTTCGATCAACAGGTCACAGGTTTCGGGAATGCGGGCGGTGTCGGTCATGCGGGCTCACTGTGCTGGGCGGACGACCCGAAGGCGTGGGCGACCGGGTATGTCTGGGGGTAGCGCCGAGCCATGCTCGGCTGCGCGGCGCCCGGAAAGCCGAGCAAAGCCGAGCATGGCTCGGCTCTGCACGTAATCCGACCTTTGGCCGTCAACAGCAGCCGACCAACGGTCGGCTCTACACGTAATCCGGCTTCACCGGATTACTTGCCTGCGCGCGCGGAATATTCGCCCGAGCGGGTGTCGACCTTGATGATTTCATCCTGGTTGACGAACAGCGGCACGCGTACCACCGCGCCGGTTTCCAGCGTGGCCGGCTTGCCGCCGCCGCCGGAGGTATCGCCGCGCACGCCCGGGTCGGTCTCGGTGATCTTCAGTTCGACGAAGTTCGGCGGCTGCACGAAGATCGGCTCGCCGTTCCACAAGGTGACGATGCAGGACTCTTCGCCCTTGAGCCACTTGTCGGCGCCGCCCATGCCGGCCTTGGTGGCCTGGACCTGCTCGAAGGATTCGGGATCCATGAAGTGCCAATGCTCGCCGTCGGCGTACATGAAGTTCATGTTGGTGTCCACGACGTCGGCCTTTTCCACGTCATCGGTCGCCTTCATGGTCATTTCGACCACGCGGCCGGACTTGATGAAGCGGTACTTCATGCGGGTGAAGGCCTGGCCCTTGCCCGGCTTGACGTATTCGGTCTCGGTGATGACCGCCGGTTCGTTGTTGATCAGGATTTTCATCCCGTTCTTGACGTCATTCATGCCAACAGTGGCCATGTTGAAACTCCTGAATGGGCAAACGCCGCGCAGGCGCGGCGAGCCGGATAGAATGGAAAACCCACCGGCACCGGTGGGGTGACTCGTTTTTCTGACCGACATGATAACCGCAGGCCCCCATTCCATGCAGCTTTCCGCCACGCCCCTGCCCACCCCCGTGCGCTGGCAACAGCTCTGGCGTGAGGCGGTCCGCGACCCCCGCGAGCTGCTGGCGCGGCTGGGCCTGGACCCGGACCAGCTGCCGCTGTCGGCCGAGGCGGCCAGCCAGTTCGCGCTGCGCGTGCCGGCCGGCTTCATCGCCCGGATGCGCCATGGCGACCGCCATGACCCGCTGCTGCGCCAGGTGCTGCCGGTCGACGATGAAATGCAGGTGGTGCCCGGCTTCAGCCTGGATGCGGTCGGCGACGGGCTGGCCAGGAAGGCCACCGGGGTGATCCAGAAGTACCGCGGCCGGGCCCTGCTGGTGGCCACCGGCAGCTGCGCGATCAACTGCCGCTACTGCTTCCGCCGCCATTTCGACTATGGCAGCGAGAACGCGGCCCGCGAGGGCTGGCGCGAGGCGGTGGCGGCGATCGCCCAGGATCCGGACATCGACGAGGTGATCCTGTCCGGCGGCGACCCGCTGTCGCTGGCCACCCACAAGCTGGTCGAGCTGACCGATGCGCTGCGCCAGATCCCGCACCTGCGCCGGCTGCGCATCCACAGCCGCCTGCCGGTGGTGCTGCCCGAACGGGTGGACGAGGAGCTGGCGCAGTGGCTGGCCAGCCTGCCCTGGCCGCTGGCGTTCGTCATCCATGCCAACCATGCCAACGAGTTCGACGCCAGCGTGGATGCGGCGATGGCGCGGCTGCGCGCGGCCGGCGCCAGCGTGCTCAACCAGGCGGTGCTGCTGCGCGGGGTCAACGACAACCTGCAGGCGCTGCAGGACCTGAGCGAGCGCAGCTTCGCCGCCGGGGTGCTGCCGTATTACCTGTACCAGGTCGACCGGGTCGAGGGCGTGGCCCATTTCGAAGTGGACGATGCCACCGCCAAGGCCCTGCACGCACAGCTGACCGCGCGACTGTCCGGCTACCTGGTGCCCAAGCTGGTCCGCGAGATCTCCGGCGACAGCAGCAAACGGCCCGTCTAAGCGCATGCGACCACCAACGGTGGTCGCCTACCGGTGCGGTAGGCAACGACCATTGGTCGTTGCGCGGCGCTCAAACCCCCGATTCGATCAGCGCCACCACCTCGGTGGCGCTGACCGGGTGGCTCAACCAATAGCCCTGGCCCAGGTCGCAGCCGCGCTGGCACAGCAGGTCGAACTGCACTTCCTGCTCGATGCCCTCGGCCACCACGGTGATCCCCAGGGCATGGGCCATGGCGATGATCGCCGTGGTCAGGGCCAGGTCGTCCGGGTCGCGCTGCATGTCGGCCACGAAGCTCTTGTCGATCTTGACCCCGTCCACCGGCACCTGGCGCAGGTGGCTCAGGCCGGAGAAACCTGTGCCGAAGTCGTCCAGCCACACCTTCACCCCGGTGCGGTGCAGCTTTTCCAGCAGCGCCGCGGCCAGCATTTCATCGCCGATCACCGCCGTTTCGGTCAGCTCCAGGTGCAGCCGCGAGGCCGGCAGCCCGGTGTCGCGCAGGCAGTCGGCGACCAGGCTGGGCAGTTCGCCGCCGCGCAGCTGGCGCGGGGACACGTTGACCGAGACGAACAGGCCCTCGCCATCGGCCCCATGCGGCCACTGCACCGCCTCCATGCAGGCCGCGCGCAGCACCTTGGGCCCGATCACCTCGATCAGCCCGCTCTGCTCGGCCACGTCGATGAACACCGACGGCGGGATCGTGCCCAGGGCCGGGTGCTGCCAGCGCAGCAGTACCTCCACCCCGACCATGCGCCGGTCGCGGGTGCGGAAGATCGGCTGGTAGACCAGCCGCAACTCGCCGCGCTCCCAGGCCCCGCGCAGTTCCTGTTCCATGTGCACGCGACGTTCGACCGCATGGTCCATGGCCCGGCTGTAATAGCGGTAGCAGTTCTTGCCGGCCACCTTGGCCTGGTACATGGCGATGTCGCCGTTCTTCAGCAGCGTGGTGGCGTCGGCGGCATCGTCGGGGAACAGGGTCACC
Source organism: Stenotrophomonas sp. KH_029 (assembly GCF_057839765.1). Classification (NCBI taxonomy): domain Bacteria; kingdom Pseudomonadati; phylum Pseudomonadota; class Gammaproteobacteria; order Lysobacterales; family Lysobacteraceae; genus Stenotrophomonas; species Stenotrophomonas sp. KH_029. The sequence continues at coordinate 2,779,624 of NZ_CM174498.1, forward strand.
CCGATCGAAGTGCCCAGGAACAGCTCCCGGCCCTGCACCACCAGCGGCTTGCCCAGTTCGCGCACCAGGATTTCGGCCAGCTGGCGCGCGCCGCCGGCCACATCGCCCTCGCCAAGCAGGATCACGAATTCGTCGCCGCCAAACCGCGCCAGCAGCGCCTCGTCACCACCGGCCTGGGCCACCGCAGTGCTGATGCGCTGGGCGAACTGCAGCAGGGCTTCATCGCCGGCCTCGTGGCCGAGAGTGTCGTTGACCCGCTTGAAATCGTCGATATCGGCAAACAACAGCGCCAGCCGTTGGTTGGAGCCGCGCGCGGCCATCAACCGGTGGTCCAGCGCCTCGCGGAACGCCAGGCGGTTGGTCAGCCCGGTCAGGGCATCGGTATAGGCCATATGCCGCACTTCGCGGTCATGCCGGGCAATGGCCTCGCTCATCCGGCCGAATGCGCGCACCAGCTCGCCCACTTCGTCGTGGCGCTTGTTTTGGAGCAGCTGCGGGCGGTAATCGCCGGCCTCGATCTGGCGCGCGGCCGCCGCCAGCCCGCGGATCGGGGCGACCAGGGTGCGCTGCACGTAGATGATGACCACCACGCCGATGGCGATCAGCAGGCCCAGCATCAGCAGCAGCCAGCCCAGGTGGCGCTTGCCGACCTGCTGCAGGCGCTCGCCCAGGGTCTGGTTGGCGCGCCGTTCCATGCTCTGCACATCGTCCAGCGCCATGCCGACCCGGACCCCGCCGATGCGCTGGTTGCCGATCATGATCGGCATGGCATTGTCGAGCACCTTGGGCGATTGCTGCACCACCAGCGTGCGCGCGGCCATCGCCCCGGCGGCCAGCGGGTCGCCCATCGGGCGGCCGAAGTCGATCACCTCGGCGGAGCCGTCGTGGATCAGCTTGCCGTCTTCGTCGAACACCAGCACATAGCGCACCACCTGTTGCCGGGAGGTGTTGCGCACCAGGGCCCCGACCTGCTCCAGGTCGTTGTAGTACAGCGGGTTGGCCAGCGCATCGGACAACTCGCGCGCCAAGGCCTCGCCGCGGCTGCGCACGCTGCGGTCGAACAGATCGTGGATGACCGTGCCGCTGAGGCGCTGGACCTCGTCCTGCATGCTGGCCTGGCGCCCCAGCACCACCGCCACGATCACCACCACCACCAGCATGGCACCTGTCATGGCCAGGACGAAACGCGCCTGTATTCCGGAACCCAACCGCCTCATTCCACTTCCATCCGCACGCGTGCCAGCCCTTGTTTCAATTCATCCAACCGGTGCTGCATCTGCGCATCCACCCGATGGAACCCGGACGTACCAAAAAACTGTTTCAACGCCGGCCCGGCCTGCGGGTCGGACGCGGCCTGCAGCAGCACCTGCTGCAGGCGGTCGCGGACCCTGGGATCGATCCCGGCGCGGACCATTTCCACCGCACGCGGGTACGGCTCGGTGCGGTGGATGACGCGGAAATCGCGTAGGAAGCTGGCCGGGACCCGGTGCCCGTCGGACCAGTCCACGCTGCTCACCGCCCCGGCATCGACCACGCCCTTGTGCACCAGGGTGGCGATATTGCCCTCCGAGCGCGCGAACACGTAGCCGACCGTATCAGGGGCGGCGGTATCGCGCGCGGACAACAGGATCTCCGGGGTCAGGCCCTGCTGCAGCAGGGTCATCACCGGCACCAGGTAGGCGCTGGTGGAGGCCGCGTTCTGCAACGCCAGGGTCCGGCCCCGGAGATCGGCCAGGCCGGTGATGGCGCTGTCGCGGCGCACGAAGAACACGGTGTGGTAGTCGCGCACGCCGCTGCGCTCGGTCAGCAGCAGCGGCTGGGCGCCGCTGCGCAGGCCCAGCGCCACCGCGGTGCCGGAAGTTTCGGTGACCCAGTCGACCCGGCCGCGGCGCAGGTAGCTGGCCATCTGCGGGGCATCGGGTGCCATCAGGATGCGTCCTTCGGTGATACCGACTTCGCCCATGCGCGGGACCACGTAATCAAGCAGGGGTTGCAGTTGCGCATAGTGTGCTTTGGGGTTGTCGCTGATCCGGCCCAGCACCAGGACGTTGTGCGGGCCCGCTGCCGCCGGCCCGGACACCAAGGCGATGACCAGATACAGCAGACCTCCCTGCAGCAGCCATCGCAGTCCCGGCACTCCATCACTCCCCCCAAGGAATCCGGACAGCCTACCCGAAAAAATGAGAACTGCGTCAGCTCATTCTGGCTTGTGGGTCGCCAATCGTGCCATCCGCTGCGCGTCGGACAGGATGCCGCGCAGCAGCCGCACTTCCTGCTCGCTCAAGCCGGTGCGCAGGAACAGCCGGCGCAGTTTGCGCATCGCCGATTCGGGGGCGCGGCCCTTGTGGAAGTCGATGTCGTCCAGCGCCTGCCCGAGCTGGCCGAACAGGCCTTCGACCTGGGCGTGGCTGGCCGGCTGTTCGCGATGCTCCGGGTCGGCCGGCGCGGCGGCGGCAACCCCGCCCAGTGCGGCCATGCGCAGTTCGTAGGCCAGCACCTGCACCGCCGCAGCCAGGTTCAGCGAGCTGAAATCCGGGTTGGACGGGATATGCACGGCCAGGTGGCACAGCTGCAGTTCCTCGTTGGTCAGCCCGGTGCGCTCACGGCCGAACACGATGGCGACCTCGGCCGGCTCGGCAGCCTTGGCCAGGGCGCGCTGGGCGGCCACCGCCGGCAGCAGCTCTTCCAGCTGGACCCGGCGCGCACGCGCGGTGCAGCCCAGCACCAGGGTGCAGTCGGCCACCGCTTCGGCCAGGGTGGCCACCACCGGGGCGTCGCCGAGCACGTCCTCGGCACCGGCCGAGCGCCGGAACGCTTCGTCATCCAGCGGTTTCTCGGGGGCCACCAGCACCAGCCGGCCAAGGCCCATGGTCTTCATGGCCCGCGCGGCGGCGCCCATGTTGCCCGGGTGCTGGGTGCCGACCAGGACGAATCGGATGCGGGAAGGAGCGGTTTCAATGGACATGAACAGGCCAAACGCGAGCAGACAAGCCACAGATGGTAAACTGTGCGACCGGCCTCTGCGCCGGGACCGCTCTTTTCCCCCGCCAATCCCCCTACTCTGCCTTTCCGGGAGCTTTTCGCCATGCAGAAACCCGCCGTCACCGTCATGGTCAAGGCCGCCCGCCTCGCCGGCAATGTCTTGTTGCGCAACATCAACAAGCTCGAGGCGTTGAACGTCGTGCAGAAGGGCCGCATGGACTATGCCAGTGAAGTCGATGCGGATGCGGAAAAGGTCATCGTCAAGGAACTCAAGCGCGCCTATCCCGAGTACGGGATCATGGCCGAAGAGGGTGGCGTGCAGGGGGCGAACCGTTACATGTGGGTGATCGACCCGCTGGACGGCACCAGCAACTACCTGCGTGGCTTCCCGCACTACTGTGTGTCCATCGCCCTGGTCGAGAACGGCGAGCCGATCGACGCGGTGATCTTCGATCCGCTCCGCAATGAACTGTTCACCGCCAGCCGCGGCGCCGGTGCGGTGCTCAACGACCGCCGCATCCGCGTGGCCGACCGCAAGGACATGGCCGGTGCGATGATCCACACCGGTTTCGCCCCGCGCGAGCGCGAGCGCGCCAGCGCCCAGCTCAAGGCGGTCGATGCGCTGCTGGTGCATGCCGAAGACGTGCGCCGCACCGGCTCGGCCGCGCTGGACCTGGCCTATGTGGCCTGCGGCCGTGCCGATGCCTACTTCGAGGCCGGCGTGAAGGCCTGGGACATCGCCGCCGGCGTGCTGCTGGTGCGCGAGGCCGGTGGCCGGGTCTGCGATTACAAGGGCGCCACCCCGGCACGGATGGACAGCCGGGGCCCGGAGACGCAGCAGATCGTGGCCGGCAACGTGAAGAACACCGACGCGCTGCAGAAGGTGCTGGTCAACACCGGCTACGCCGCTGAGTTCGACGCCAAGTTCTGATCGGGTTGATGTGAGATTCAAGCGACGGCGCCTTCGGGCGCCGTTTTTTTTGTTTGGGTCCGCGCGTAGAGCGCTGGCTGTTCGATTTTTCCTGCGCAGGTCGAGGACGGGGATGCCCTGGCCGGACACGCGTGCCCCGCTACCCCCTCCACCCCGCTCCCCCCGCGCGCAGAGAACGAAAACGCTAGTGGTTCCCAGAGCGGGAAGGCCAGCACGCGAAAGCTTTTTGCATTGCGCACCGACCAACTGTCGGCACCTACCAATGCCCCCAAACAAAAACGCCCGACCAACAGGCCGGGCGCTTCTTTTAAACCAACCACCACCGCATCACGCCACGGTGTTGCTCGCGGCCTTCAACGCGGCAATGCGCTCTTCCAGCGGCGGGTGGCTCATGAACAGCTTCCTGGCGGTGGAACCGGCGATGCCGAAGGCGGCGATCTGGGTCGGCAGCGTGCTCTGGCCGTGGTTGAGCTTCAGCCGCTCCAGTGCGGCGATCATCTTCTGGCGGCCGGCCAGGTGCGCACCGCCCGCATCGGCGCGGAACTCACGGTGGCGCGAGAACCACATCGAAATCATCGTCGCGAACACGCCGAACACCATCTCCAGCACGAACACGATGATGTAGTACGCAAAACCGCGGCCACCGCCCTCGCGGTTGCCCGACAGCGCGCTGTCGATGAAACCGCCGACGATGCGTGCCAGCACGATCACGAAGGTGTTCAGCACACCCTGCAGCAGCGCCATGGTGATCATGTCGCCGTTGGCGACGTGGGCGATCTCGTGGCCCAGTACCGCTTCGGCCTCGTCCTCGCTCATGTTGTGCAGCAGGCCGGTGGACACCGCCACCAGCGCCTTGTTGCGGTTGGCGCCGGTGGCGAAGGCGTTGATTTCCGGGCCGTCATAGACCGCCACCTCCGGCATGCCGATCCCGGCCTCGCGCGCCTGGCGTTCGACCGTGGCCAGCAGCCAACGCTCGGTGGGATTGCGCGGCTCGGTGATCACCACCGCACCGGTGGAGCGCTTGGCCATCCACTTGGACAGCAGCAGCGAAATGAACGAACCACCGAAGCCGAAGATCGCCGCCATCACCAGCAGGCCGCTCATCTGGCCGGGGTTCACGCCCAGCACCGACATCACGATGCCGGCCAGTACCAGCACGGCAAGGTTGGTCAGAAGGAAAAGCGCAATGCGACTGAACATGGGGGAAAACGCTCATTGGAGGTTGATGGAGACAAATCTGCGGTGACTTTGGCTTGAATTCAAGCTGCAAACTGACCGACGATTCATAGTTCATGTCCATGACTCCCTACTGCGGCCGCTTCGCGCCCTCGCCCACCGGCCCCCTGCACCCCGGATCGCTGCTGGCCGCGCTGGGCAGCTGGCTGCTGGCCCGGCATGCCGGCGGGCGCTGGCTGCTGCGCATCGAGGACATCGACCCGCCCCGCACCGTGCCCGGCGCGGTCGAGCAGCAGCTGGCCGCGCTGACCGCGCTGGGGCTGACCGGCGATGGTCCCATCGTCCGCCAGAGCCAGCGCGACGCCCTCTACCAGGCTGCCGTGGACCGGTTGCTGGCCCAGGGCAAGGCCTTCGCCTGCGCCTGCAGCCGCCGCGACCTGGCCGGCCAGCACGGCATCCACCATCGCTGCGTGGCGCGCACCACACGGTCCCAGGCGGCCATCCGCCTGCGCGTGGCACCGGGCAGCGTGGTCGGGTTCGACGACGGCCTGCGTGGCTGGATCGAACAGGACGTGCATGCCCAGCTCGGCGATTTCGTGCTGCGCCGCGCCGACGGCTACTGGGCCTACCAGCTGGCGGTGGTGGTCGACGACGGCGCCCAGGGCGTGACCGACGTGGTCCGCGGCGCGGACCTGCTCGACTCCACCCCGCGCCAGATCCTGCTGCAACGCGCGCTCGGCCTGCCCACCCCGGCCTACCTGCACCTGCCACTGCTGCTGGACGCGCACGGCCGCAAACTGTCCAAATCCGACGCGGCCGCGCCGCTGGACCCGGCCCGGCCGCTGCCGGCGCTGCGCCAGGCCTGGGCCCAGCTGGGCCAGGACCCGCAGGTGATCGCCGCGGCAACCGATGTACCGGCCACGCTGGCCGCGGCGCAGGCCGGCTTCGACCCGGCCCGCCTGCCGCGCACCGACCTGCGGCTGCCGGCGTGCGCGCCGCTGCCGCCCCGTTGAGGCCGGCGATGTTGCAGAATCCCTTTCCCCTTGTTGGCCCTGCCTTTCGGAGTAGCTGCTCATGACATCTCGCGTCGCACTGGTCACCGGCGGTACCGGCGGCATCGGTACTGCCATCTGCCAACGCCTGGCCGACCAGGGCCATCGGGTCGCCACCAACTACCGCGACCAGGCCAAGGCCCTGGCCTGGCGCCAGACCATGCTGTCGCGCGGTTGCGATGTGGCGATCTTCCCCGGCGACGTGTCCGATCCGGACACCGCCGAGGCCATGGTGCATGCGGTCGAAGCCGCCATGGGCCCGGTCGAGATCCTGGTCAACAACGCCGGCATCACCCGCGACACCACCTTCCACCGCATGCGTGCGGACCAGTGGCACGATGTGATCAACACCAATCTCAACTCGGTGTTCAACGTCACCCGCCCGGTCATCGAAGGCATGCGCCGGCGCGGCTGGGGCCGGGTGATCCAGATCAGTTCGATCAACGGCCTGAAGGGCCAGTACGGCCAGGCCAACTACGCCGCCGCCAAGGCCGGCATGCACGGCTTCACCATCTCCCTGGCACGCGAGAACGCCGGGTTCGGGATCACCGTCAACACCATCTCGCCGGGCTATGTGGCCACCGACATGGTCATGGCGGTACCGGACGAAGTGCGCGCCAAGATCATCGCCGACATCCCCACCGGCCGCCTCGGCAAGCCCGAGGAAATCGCCTATGCGGTGGCCTTCCTGGTCAACGAGGAAGCGTCCTGGATCACCGGTTCGAACCTGGACATCAACGGCGGCCACCATATGGGGTGGTAACGGTTACACCCCTGCGCCCCCACGTTGTGCGCAGCAAAGCGTGGGCGCGCAGCGCAGCAGGCGCCGCGACCACCCGGAATTGCTGCACCTTTGCTGCGCAACATGAAGAATCCAGCTTCATGACCAAATGAGGTTGCAACGCCTGCTGCACTGCGCCATGCTGCGCGCCTACTGTGTGATGAGTGACCGTTTCATGGCTGCGAACCGCATTATCAAGAAATACCCGAACCGCCGGCTCTACGACACCGAGATTTCCAGCTACATCACCATCGAGGATGTGCGCCAGCTGATCCTGGACGGGGAAGACTTCGAAGTCCGTGACGCCAAGAGTGGCGACGACCTGACCCGGTCGGTGCTGCTGCAGATCATCGCCGACCAGGAACAGGACGGCGAACCGATGCTGTCCACCCAGCTGCTCAGCCAGCTGATCCGCTTCTACGGCGATTCCCTGCAGGGCTTCATGGGCAATTACCTGGAGCGCAGCATGCAGGTGTTCCTGGACCAGCAGCAGCAGTTCCGTCAGCAGATGGGCAACCTGCTCGGCCAGACCCCGTGGGCGATGATGAACCAGCTGACCGAGCGCAACCTGGAACTGTGGCAGGACTTCCAGCGCAACATGGGCAGCGGCTTCGGCCCCCGTCCGGGCGGCACCTCGACCGGCACCGGCGCCGGTTCCAGCACCGCCAAGCCCGACGCCCCGGCACCGGGCGCAGGCAAGACCCGCCGCTGACCGGCCGCAGGTGCAATGAAAAAGGCGCAGCCTGCCGGCCGCGCCTTTTTTTGTGCCTGCAGATCCGCCCGGGGCTTCAGCGTTTGGGCTTGGCGCAGGCCGTACACACCCGCTCGACCTGGTAGCCCTTGGCGCGCAGTTTGTCGACCACGCCATCGTCGCCCAGCAGGTGCAGCGTGCCCACCACCACCAGGGTGCCGCCCTGCCCGGCCTGCAGGTGCTGCTGCAGCCGGGGCACCCAGGCATCGTTGCGATCGGTGTTGATGCGCTTGTACAGCTGCGGGTACTGGCCGCGCATTTCCGCCGCCATCGCGTTCCACAACAGCTTGTCATCGCCGCGGCGCCAGGCGTCATGCAGCTTGCGCGCCATCGCATCGGCCTGGTCGGCCTGGTCCAGCGCCTCGGCCACCATCTGCTGCTGCTCCTGCGCCGACATGCCCGACAACACCGCCACCTGGGTATCGATGTCCTCCAGGCCGGAGGTCGGCTTGCCGGCCGCGGCGGCGCGGGTCATGAAATGACGGTCCAGTCCCAGCGCCGGGTCCAGGCCCAGCTTGGTGAACTGGCTCAGGGTGATGGTCAGCCCGACGAACCACGGCTTCATGCCCTGCAGCTGGGCCAGCGGCAGGTTGTTGTCGCGCGCGTAGGCCTGCAGCTTGGTCCAGGTTGCCGCATCCAGGTCGCGCTTGAGTTCGCTGCCGTCGCTGCGCATCGCCGCCTGCAGCATTTTCTGGCTCAGCTGCGGGGACTGCATGTCCTGCGGCGACAGCTCGAACACCACCCGCCTGGAGGCGCTGAACGCCTGCTCGACATCGGCCGACAGCGGATAGTCCTGCGCACGCAGCAGATGGAACGAGCCCAGCAGATAGACCCGGCTGTCGCCCGGCCCGGTCACCTTCCACAACAGCGGCACCGGCGCGGCGGCCTTGGCCGGCGGGGCATCGCCACGCGCCTGCACAGGCGGGCTGGCCAGCAACAGGCTGGCGGCAATCAACAGCGGGGTCAGCAGACGCGACAACATCGACATGGTTCAGGCCTCTCCTTCAGGGGCATGGTAGGCCTGCTCGCCGGCGTCCACGCGCAGGTCCAGCCGGTTTTCCGGGGGCGACAACGGGCACGTCGCAAAGGGGGTGAACGCGCACGGTGGATTGTAGGCGTGGTTGAAATCGATCAGCACCTGGCCGGTGGCATCGGGCGCGGCCACGTCCAGGTAGCGCCCGGCCGGATAGCTGCCATGGCCGCTGGTGCGGTCGGCGAAAATCACGAACAGCGCGCGGCCGGGTTCGCCGATCGCTTCCAGCCGCCACGTCCGGCCATCGCGTTCGAACTCCAGCGCGCCGGCGTTGGGCATCGGCGTGGTCAAACCGGTGATGTCCACGATCGGCAGGGTCTTGCCCGGCGCGTGCGGCAGGAAGCGCGCCTGCACCTGCCAGGACGGGCCACCGGGCCAGTACTGCAGTCCGCTGAAGTTGGCGCGCGACGGCGCGTCGGCATGCTTGACCCGCAGCGCGTCGCGCTCGCCACGGTGGATCAGGCTCAACTGGCCCTTGCCGCCGTCGAAGGCGATCAGGGTCGGTTGGGGGTCACGGTCGCTGAAGAAACGGATGCGGCCGGTGACCGGCGCGCCATCCACGCTGACCGCCACGCCGCGCTCGGGCGTGAACCACAGCCCCTCGCCCTGGCGCGCCACCATGCCCAGCTTGTCCGGCCCCACCGCAAGGCGGATGCCGCTGCCGGCGCCGCTGCCGATGTAGTGCGCCTTGTGTTCCAGCCAGTGCAGGCCGACCAGGCTGGTCCAGCCATCGGCCGCATGCAGTTCCTGGTAACGCTGCTGGCGCCACTGCTGCTGCGCGGCGGCGAAAGCCGGATCCACCGCGGCCGGCGCCGCCGGTGCCGCGTCCTTGTCGCCACAGCCGGCCAACCCCAGCGCCAGCAGCGCCGCGCCCAGTCCCCTTGCCCACATCCGCATGCCCTTTCCCCTCAACGTCCGCGCAGGAACCAGCGGTCGATTTCCGCCAGCGAAAAACGTGCCCAGGTCGGCCGCCCGTGGTTGCACTGCCCCGAGCGTTCGGTGGTTTCCATGTCGCGCAGCAGCGCGTTCATTTCCGGCACGGTCAGCCGCCGGTTGGCGCGCACCGCGCCGTGGCAGGCCATGGTCGACAACAGCTCGTCGCGGGCACTGGCGATGCGCCGGCTCTGGCCGTGTTCGCGCAGGTCGGTCAACACATCGCGCAGCAGGCCCTCCGGTTCGGCATTGGCCAGCAGCGCCGGAATGCTGCGCACATGCAGTGAACCGGGCCCCGAACGGGTGATTTCAAAGCCCAGCGCGGTCAGCGTATCGGCTTCGCGCTCGGCGGTATCGGCATCGCGCTCGCCCACCGCCAGGGTGATGGGCACCAGCAGTGGCTGCGCATGCAGGCCCATGCCGTCGTGGGCGGTCTTGAGCCGTTCGTAGCCGATGCGTTCGTGCGCGGCATGCATGTCCACCACGATCAGCCCTTCGGCGTTTTCGGCCAGGATGTAGATGCCGTGCAGCTGCGCCACCGCATACCCCAGCGGCGGCACCCCGCTGTCGGCGGCGGTGACCGGCAGGCCGTTCTGGCTGGGCATCGGCGGCAGCCCGGCCGCCATCCCGGCCGCCGCCGGCGCGGCGTACAGCGCCGCATACGCCGCCGGTGCATCGGCCACCTGCAGGCCCAGCGGCGACTGCTGCGGGCGCCACGATGCCGGCAGGCCACCACCACCGGCCAGCGCATAGCCGCTGCCGGCCAGGCGTTGGCCGGCCTCGCCCGCCGGCACCGCCTGCGCATCGGCACTGCCGGCGGTGGCGGTCATCCCGGCGCGGGTTTCGGCCAGGGCTTCCTTGAGCGTGCGGTAGACGAAATCATGGATCAGCCGCGCATCGCGGAAGCGCACTTCGTGCTTGGCCGGATGCACGTTGACGTCGACCCGGGTCGGGTCCAGTTCCAGGAACAGCACATACGCCGGCTGGCGGCCATGGAACAGCACGTCGGCATAGGCCATCTTCACCGCGTGGGCGACGCTGCGGTCGCGCACCGAACGGCCGTTGACGTACAGGTACTGCTGGTCGGTGCTGGCGCGCGAATAATGCGGCTGCGCGATCCAGCCGTGCAGGCGCAGGCCGGCACCGCTGTGGTCCACGCGCAATGCCTGCGCGGCGAAATCCTCGCCCAGGGTCTCGCCCAGGCGCGCATCGGAATACAGGTCGCCGGGCTTGTAGCGGCGCGACGGCTTGCCGTTGTGCGACACCCGCAGCTCCACGTCGGGGCGCGCCAGCGCCAGCGAGCGCAGCCACTCTTCGATATGGCCCAGCTCGGTGCGTTCGGCGCGCAGGAACTTGCGCCGTGCCGGCACGTTGTAGAACAGCTCGCGCACTTCCACCGTGGTACCCGGCGCATGCGCGCGCGGGGTCACCTGTCCGAGCTTGCCGCCTTCGATCTGCAGCGCCGAACCATGTTCGTCGCCGGGACGGCGCGAGGCCAGGGTGAAGCGGCTGACCGAGGCGATCGACGGCAGGGCTTCGCCGCGGAACCCCAGCGTGGCCACCGCTTCGAGGTCGTCCAGGCTGGCGATCTTGCTGGTGGCATGCCGCGATACCGCCAGCGCCAGTTCTTCCGGGGCGATGCCGCCGCCGTCGTCGCGGATGCGGATCAACCGCACCCCGCCCTCTTCCAGGTCGATGTCCACGCGCGTGGCACCGGCATCGAGCGCATTCTCGACCAACTCCTTGACCACCGAGGCCGGGCGCTCGACCACTTCGCCGGCGGCGATCTGGTTGATCAGGATCTCGGGCAGCTGGCGGATGCTCATGCGCGCCCCCGGCAACGGAGGAACACAGGGCTGGAAGCGAGGGGGAATCGGGCGGTCGACATCATCCGGGGATGATAGCGTAGGTCCGAGCCATGCCCGGGCAGCGCGGCGCTGGAAAGGGTAGGCCCGAGCCATGCTCGGACAACGCAGCGTCGGAAGGGAGAGCATCCGACCATGGGTCGGATCTACGCAAATAATCCGCCTTCGGCGGATTATTTGCTGCCGCCTGCCACCGTGCTGGCCGCGTCGATTTCGGCCTGCGCGCGCGCGGCGTACAGCGTGCCCGGCGGCGGCTGGCGGCTGAAGAAGGTATGCACGCCATCAAGCACCGCGCCGGCGATCTGGCGCTGGTAGGCCGGGTCGATCAGGCGGCGCTCTTCGTCCGGGTTGGAGATGAAGGCCGTTTCCACCAGCATCGCCGGCATGTCCGAGGTGCGCAGCACCGCGAAGTTGGCGCGTTCGATGTTCGGCTTGTGGTTCTTGCCGATCCGCTTCAGCCCACCCAGCACATGCCCGGCGGCGTCTTCGGAGGCCTTCATGTAACCGCTCTGGGCCAGGTCCAGCAGCACGTTGGCCAAGGTGCCCTCGGTCTGCTGCAGGCGCACGCCACCGACCAGGTCGGCGGCATTTTCCTTGTCGGCCAGCCAGCGCGCGCGCTGCGACGAGGCGCCCTTGGTCGACAGCACATACACCGATGAACCGGTGGCCGCGCGGTTCTCGGCGGCGTCGGCGTGGATCGAAATGAAGATGTCGGCCTTGGCCGCCCGCGCCTTCTGCGCGCGCATCGGCAGCGGAATGAACACGTCGGTATCGCGGGTGAGGTAGGCCTTCAGGCCGGGCGTGGCATTGACCTGGCGCGCCAGTTCGCGCGCCACCGCCAGGGTAATGTCTTTTTCGCGCTTGCCGGTCGGGCCGACCGCGCCGGGATCCTGGCCGCCGTGGCCGGGATCGATCGCCACCACCAGTTGGCGCATGCCCGCGCGCATCTTGATCCGCGACGCCTCGCTGGGCATCACCGGGCGCGGCGGCTCGGCCGTGGCGACCGGCACCGGGGTCGGTGCAGGCACCACCACGGCGGTGGCCTGTCCGGCCAGGATCGCCGCGGGCGATGCGGCATTGCCGGCGCCGGCCGCGCTGGCCGAGGGCGCTGCGGTCGGTACCGGGGTGGCCGCCGGCGCGCTGGCCTGCTGGCGTACCGAGGCGGTCAACAGTGCAGTGGCGCGCGCCGCATCGCTGCGCGCCTGCGCGATATCGGCGGCACTGGGGGCCGGAGCTGGCGTCGGCGTGGGCGCGGTTGCGACCGGCGCCGGGACGGCCACGCTTGCTGCCGGCGCGGCACTGGCGGTGGCCGCCGGCGCATCGCCGGGCCATTCGATCACCAGCCGGGAGTCCTCGCCCTGCTTGAGCATCTGCGGTTTGAACGGCGCCACCGACTCGGCCAGGTCGAATACCACCCGGAACGTGCCCGGCACCGGCTGGCCGGTACGCACCGCAGTGACCACACCCTTGGGCGCCGGCAGCTTGAGGTTGCGCACGGCACTGGAGTCGGGGAAATCCACCACCAGGCGGTTCGGGCCGGCCAGCGACAGCGTCTTGTAACCGCCGCTGCCGGACAGCGCGATCTCGGCGCGGGTACCGGTGGCACCGGTCTCCAGTGCGACCTGGCGGACTTCACCGGCCCACGCCAAGGCGCTCGCCAGACAGAGTCCGACGGCGGCGCAGATGGCAGTGAGCGGTTTCCCCAGTGGCATAGGTCAGGATTCAATCACCGCCCTGAACGAAATGCAACACCTTTTCCCTTAATAATCCGTAACCTGCCGGTCCTTCCTAGTGTCAGCCGACAGATATGGCCTGCAAGTCGCCCCCTTGGGGCAGCCGGGCGAGCCATTCGCGACCAGCGTCGCTAGCCGCAGTGAGACGCACGCGGCGCCCCTGACCCTCGATCTCCAAGGCCACGATCAGGTCGCTGGGCGGCAACGCGCCGGCCCCACGCTCAGGCCATTCGACCAGCCACAGCGAGGCGGTGCCCTCATCCAGGCCAAGGAAATCCAGCTCTTCGGCCTGACCGATGCGGTACAGGTCCAGGTGCCACGCTTCCTGTCCATCGGCCAGCGGATAGCGCTCGACCAGGGTGTAGGTCGGGCTGCGGATCGCGCCCTGCACGCCCAGGGCGCGCAGCAGCGCACGGGCCAGGGTGGACTTGCCCGCGCCCAGGTCGCCACGCAGCTGCATCACCGCCTGTGGCGGGCGGGTGGCGGCCAGCCATTGCCCCAGCAGGTCGGTGTCTTCACTCTGCGCCAGGAAAAACTCGATCATGTTCAACGGTCCGGATTGACCAGCCGGCGCAGCGGCACCAGCAGGTCGGTGGGAAGCAGGCCACGCTGGCCCTGGCTGGCGGCGGCATCGCCGGCCAGTCCGTGCAGCAGCGCCCCGGTGCTGGCCGCCGTGAAGGCATCCAGGCCCTGCGCGCGCAGGGCGGCAATGATGCCGGTCAACAGGTCGCCCATGCCACCCACGGCCATGCCGGGGTTGCCGGCGGCGATCACCCGCGGCGTTGCCTGCGGTGCGGCAATGACGGTGCCGGCGCCCTTGAGCACCACCACCGCATGGAAACGTTCGGCCAGCGCCTGCGCGGCGGCATAGCGGTCGGCCTGCACCTGGGCGGTGGTGGTCTGCAGCAGGCGCGCCGCTTCGCCCGGATGCGGGGTGAGGATCGCATCGTGCAGCGGCTGGGCGTCCCGTGCCAGCAGGTTCAACGCATCGGCATCGACCACCAGCGGTTTGCCGCTGTCCCGTACCAGCCGCCACAGTTCATGCGCCCAGTCGTCCTGGCCCAGCCCCGGGCCGACCGCGACCACCCCGGCGCGCGGCAGCAGCGCGCGCAGGTCCTGGGCATCGCTGACCGCATGCACCATCGCCTCGGGCAGGCGCGCCAGCAATGGCGCCACATGCGCGGCCTGGGTCGCCACGCTGACCAGCCCGGCACCGGCGCGCAATACCGCTTCGCTGGCCAGCAGCACCGCGCCACCGCTGCCGGTGTTGCCGCCCACGCACAGCACGTGGCCGGACTCGCCCTTGTGGGTATTGGCCCGGCGCGGCGGCAGCGCCGCGCGCAGCTGCGCCGGCTGCCACAGCTGCGCACTGGCGGTGACCGCGGCCGCAGCCGCATCGGGCAGTACCAATCCGGCCAACTCGCGGTCGCCGGCATGCTCCAGCGCCGCGCCGGTATACAGGCCCTGGTGGCGCACGATGAACTGCACGGTGACACTGGCGCGCACCGCCACGCCCGGCACCGCGCCACAGTCGGCATCCACGCCGCTGGGCACGTCCAGCGCCAGCACCGGGATGCCGGCCTGGTTGACCGCCTCGATCAGGCCCTGCGCAGCGGCGCCCGGCGCGCGGTTCAGGCCCAGGCCGTACAGCGCGTCCACCAGCACATCGGCATCGGGCAAGGTGGTCTTGAACGCCGCCACACTGCCACCGGCGGCGGTAAAGGCGGCCAGCGCCCGCTGCGCCAGCGGCGTGACTGCCGCCGCGTCGTGCAGGCGCAGCACCTGCACCTGCCGGCCGGCCTGGCGCGCCAGACGTGCCAGCACATAGCCATCGCCGCCGTTGTTGCCCGGCCCCACCAGCACGCAGATGCGCTGTGCCTGCGGCCAATGCTGCAGCAGGCACTGCCAGGCGGCCTGGCCGGCCTGCTCCATCAGCGCGGCACCACCATCGCCCAGCAGGGCACTGGCCTGGGCGTCGATCCGGCGCGCGGCAGCGATATCGAACAGTTCAGCGGGCTCGGGCATGCCGGGATTCTATACTTGTCGCCATGTCCGCTGTCCCGCTGCCCGCCCCCGTCAACCTGGCCCGCGCTGCCGAACGCATCGCGGCGATCGCGCGCGCGCACGGTTTCCAGCGCTGCGGCATCTCGGGCATCGACCTGGCCGAGGACGAAGCGCATCTGGCCGACTGGCTGGGCAAGGGCCTGTACGGCACGATGGAGTGGATGGCGCGCCATGGCACGCTGCGCGCGCGCCCGGCCGAACTGCTGCCCGGTACCGTGCGGGTGATTTCGGTGGGCATGGACTATGGCCACAAGGACGATGTGCAGGCCTGGGACACCCTGCACGATGGCGACCGCGCCTATGTCGCGCGCTACGCACTGGGGCGCGATTACCACAAGCTGATCCGCAACCGCCTGCAGAAATGCGCCGACGCCATCGCCGCGGAGATCGGCCCGTTCGGCTACCGCGTGTTCGTCGATTCGGCACCGGTGCTGGAACGTGCGCTGGCGCGCAACGCCGGGCTGGGCTGGATCGGCAAGCACACCTGCCTGATCGACAAGCAGGGGGGGTCATGGTTCTTCCTGGGCGAGATCTACATCGACCTGCCATTGCCGGTGGATACCCCGGCCAGCGCGCATTGCGGCACCTGCACCCGCTGCATCGATGTGTGCCCGACCCAGGCCATCATCGGCCCGCAGCGGCTGGATGCGCGCCGCTGCATTTCCTACCTGACCATCGAACACGACGGCGCCATTCCCGAAGCGCTGCGTCCGCTGATCGGCAACCGCATCTACGGCTGCGACGACTGCCAGCTGGTGTGCCCCTGGAACAAGTTCGCCCGGCGCACCGACGAGCCGGATTTCCGCGCCCGCAACGACCTGGACACCGCCTCGCTGGCGCAGCTGTTCGCCTGGGAGGAAGACGAATTCCTGCGCCGCACCGAAGGCAGCCCGATCCGCCGCAGCGGCCACGAACGCTGGCTGCGCAACATCGCCGTGGCGCTGGGCAATGCACCCGGCCACGCCGACACGCTGGCCGCCCTGCATGCGCGCCGCGCCCATCCTTCGGCGATCGTGCGCGAACACGTGGAATGGGCGCTGCAGCAGCACGCCGGGCGCGACGCGCGGTGAAGGCGCTTGTGCGACCATGGGCGTCCGTTCGTACCGTTTGACCCGTCCATGGACCGCAGCGCGCAGATTCTCACGCCCAGCCAGCTCAACATCCTGGCCCGCGACCTGCTGGAAGGCGCCTTCCCGCTGATCTGGGTCGAGGCCGAACTGGGCAGCGTGACCCGCCCGGCATCGGGGCATATGTACTTCACGCTCAAGGACGCCCGTTCGCAGATCCGCGCGGCCCTGTTCAAGCCCAAGAGCCAGTGGTTGAAGTTCGTCCCGCGCGAAGGCATGCGCGTGCTGGCGCGTGGCCGGCTGACCCTGTACGAGGCGCGCGGCGAGTACCAGCTGGTGCTGGACCACATGGAAGAGGCCGGCGAAGGCGCATTGCGCCGCGCCTATGAGCAGCTCAAGGCACGGCTGGAAGCGGAGGGCCTGTTCGCGCCCGAGCGCAAGCGCGCCCTGCCCACCCATGTGCGCCGCCTGGCCGTGATCACCTCGCCCACCGGCGCGGCCGTACGCGATGTGCTCAGCGTGCTGCAGCGGCGCTTCCCGTTGCTGGAAGTGGACCTGCTGCCCAGCCTGGTACAGGGCGACAGCGCCGCTGCGCAGATCACCGCCCTGCTGCGCAGCGCCGATGCCAGCGGCCGCTACGATGTGATCCTGCTGACCCGCGGTGGCGGATCGATGGAAGACCTGTGGGCGTTCAACGACGAACAGCTGGCGCGCGCGATCGCCGCCAGCCAGACCCCGGTGGTCTCGGCGGTCGGCCACGAAACCGACTTCAGCCTGGCCGACTTCGCCGCCGACCTGCGCGCGCCCACCCCATCGGTCGCCGCCGAACTGCTGGTGCCCGACCAGCGCGATCTGCTCCAGCATGTGCGCCGCCTGGACGCGCGCCTGGCGCAGTTGCAACGGCACAGCCTGGGCCAGGCCATGCAGCGCGCCGACCGCGCCCTGCTGCGGTTGAACGCGCACAGCCCGCATGCCCGCCTGCAATTGCTGCAGCGGCGCCAGCAGGACCTGGGCCGGCGCCTTTCGGCGCTGTGGCAACGGCAGCACGAACGCCGCCTGGCGCAGCTGCGCCACGCTGCGGTGGTGCTGCGCAACGGCCACCCGCAGCGCCGCCTGGATGCGCTGCGCGAACGCCTGCAACGCCTGCAGCCACGCGCCGAGACGGCCATCGCCCGCCAACTGCAGGGCGACAGCCTGCGCCTGCGCGCGCTGGCGCGCTCGATGGAAGCGGTCAGCCCACTGGCCACCGTCGCCCGCGGCTACGCCATCCTGACCCGCGACGACGACGGCAGCCTGGTGCGCTCACCGCTGCAGGTACGGCCCGGCGATACGCTCAAGGCGCGCGTGCAGGACGGCGAGATCAGCGTCATCGTCAACGAGCCCGCCAGGTAGCGCGGGCCCCTTCAGCCGCCCGCGCTTTCGCAGAACTTCTGCCGGTACTCCATCGCCTTGGGCATCAGCGCCTGCAGGTTCTGGATGCGCGTGCCCGGATTGGGATGGGTCGAGGAGAACTCCGGCGGCGCCTGCCCGCCACTGGCCTGCCCCATCCGCTCCCACAGCGGCACCGCCTCGCGCGGGTCGAAACACGCCGCCGCCGCCAGCATCAACCCCACCTCGTCGGCCTGGGTCTCATGGCTGCGCGCATACGGCAGCAGGTAGCCGTAGCCCATCGCCGACATCATCATCTGTTGCTGCTGCGGGTCCATCCCGCTGGCCGCGCCGGCCATCTGCCCGATCTGGGTCAGCTTCTGCTGCGCCATGCGCTGGGCCCCATGGCGCAGCAGCGCATGGGCGATCTCATGGCCCATCACCACCGCCATCGCATCCATGGTGCGCGCCACCGGGATCAGCCCGGTATACACCGCCATCTTGCCGCCGGGCAGGCAGAACGCATTGGCCTGTTCGGACGGGATCACATTGACCTCCCACTCGAAATCCCGCGCGAAGTGCGCCGGCTTCAGGCCATGCTCCTGCGCCAGCGCGGTTTCCACCACGTCCACCTTGGCGATCAGCCGCTGCGCGATCGCGCGGATGTCGCGCGACTGCGGCGCATTGGGATCCAGCGGCCGCTCCTGCGCCAGGATCTCCTGGTAGGCCTGCAGGCCCAGCGCCTTCTCCTGGCTGGCGTCCAGCGAACTGTCGATCAGCACCCGCTCGCCCGTATACGGGTCCACCCCACGGTTGGAAAACCAGTAGTACGCCGCATAGCCGGCAAAGGCCAGCAGCCCCCACCAGCGGATGTTGCCGAACAACCCCGGCCGCCGGGCCCGGCCCTGTTGCTGACCGCCGAATGGATCGTTGCGCATGTTGCAGATTCCTGGCAGGACCGGCGCACCCTGGCCGGCACGGCGCCATCTTAGTGGGTGCGGTGTGATTTGGGGTGACGGCCGCCGGCCGCACCCGGCTCAGATCCCGCGCACCAGCCGGAAGCCGATCCGCGCGCTGGTGGTGTCCGAATCCTGCGATTGCCGCCATGCCGCGCGGGTCTGCTCGGGGGCATTGGCCCAGTTGCCGCCGCGGATCACCCGCTGCCGGCAGCCCGGGTTGAACCAGGCCGCGCCGTCGGCCGGGGCGCGCCGGTAGCTGGCATGCCAACAGTCGGCCACCCACTCGCTGAGGTTGCCGGACACATCGTGCAGGCCCCAGGCGTTGGGCGCGAAACTGCCCACCGGGGCCGGCCCCCACCAGCCATCGCCGTAACCGACAAAGGCATTGAACCAGCGCCGCCCGGACGGGGAGACATCGTCGCCCCCGGTGAAGTTGCCCGACTGCGGCGGCGGCGTGCCGGCATCGCCCCAGGGGTAGCGGCCGCTGCTGCCGGCGCGCAGGGCGTACTCGAACTCGGCCTCGCTGGGCAGCCGGTAGGAACGCCCGGTCTGCTCGGACAGCCAGATCGCATAGTGCTCGGCATCGCGCACGCTGACGTGCATCACCGGCGCGGTCGCCAGGGCCGGCGCGCCGTTGTAGTCCGAACGCCAATCCACCCCGCTGTGGCGCACGAAATTGCCGCTGCGTTCGTCGTACACGATCGAATGACCGCGCCGGGTGGCGCGTGGGCGGGCCTTGCTGGTTTCCACATAGCGACGGAAATCGGCCACGGTGACTTCGGTGATCGTCATCGCAAAGCCGCGCTCGAACCGCACGTAGTGCGCGGGCTTTTCGGCATCGCTGGCACCGGGCTCGGCCTCCCCGGCGCCCATCTGGAAGCCACCGTGCGGCACCACGATCATCTGCGGGCCGCGCCCGCCATCGCGCAGCGCATCGCTGAACACCTGGCGCGGGCGGAAACTGCCGTAGTGGGTGACCAGTTCAATGCGCTCGCGCAGCTGGCCCACCACCGGGTCGCCCGGCAGGGCGATGCGCAGCGCGTCCTCGAGCTTCTCGCGCGCCGGCTTGAGCCCCTGCGGCGTGGCCAGGTCGCGCAGGCCCTCATCGCGCAGGCGGGCCAGCGTATCGGCGCGGATCCGCTCGATGCGCTCGAAGGCATCGGCGATGGTGATCGACGAATCGCGCACCTTGGCCGCCTCGGCCAGCCAGGTGCCGGCGCTGGCGAAATCGGCAGTGCGCGCGGCGTTCTCGGCGCGCCGGATCAACGCGCTCTCGGCCGCGGCCAGGCCCTGGCGGGCGCGGCCATTGTCCGGGTCCAGGGCCAGCGCCTCGCGGAAGTTGCCAATGGCGCCATCGCCGTCCTCGCCGATCCGGTCGGCACGCAGATCGTCCTCACCGGCGCGGTTGTAGGCGATGGCACGCTGGGCGAGCTCCACCCGCGACTGCAGCTGGCGCACCTGCGCGTCGTCGGGGGCGATGGCCAGCAGCACCAGCGCCATCTCGCTGGCCTGGGCCACCGCCTGGCGCTGTTTCAACGGCCGCTCCAGCAGTGCCGAGGTTTCCTCGAGCAGGCGTTGCCGGGCACGCTTGAGCCCGGCCTGGGCCTGGCGGTCCTTGCCATCGCGCTGCAGCAGCGCCAGCCACAATGGAATGGCCGATCCGGCATCGGCATACAGCCGCCCCCGCTCGAGCGCCAGGGCGGCATCGCGGCGCGCCTGCGCGACCGCGTCGTCGGCGATCTCCACCCGCGGCGGCTGCCACTGCTGCACGGTCTCGGCGGCATCCTCACCGCCGATGGTCACCTGCGCGGCCACCGCATTGTTGCTGGCCTTGGCCTTGGCCGGGCTTGCCGCAGCCGGCTGCACCGGCGCGGCCGCTGGCGGCGATGGCGAACAGGCCGCCAGCAGGGCGGTCAGCGTGGCCAGCAACAACAGGCGGGGGCCGGGGGTAGGCAATGGGGCTCCTTGCGGTGTGACATGGGCAGGCATCGATCCGGCCTGGCTGCCGGCCGCGCCAGGGCGGCACCGCCGGCTGCCAGGCCAGCCCCCGCAGCGCAGCGGGGCGAGGTGTTCATCATAACGGCGCGCCGCTCCGCTGCGGCGCGCTATCCTCCCCCACCTGAGCAAACTCCTGCCGTAATCGGAACCCACGTGGCTTATTGGATCAAAACCCCGGCGGAACTGGACGCGCGCTACCGCCAGCGCCCCACCCGGATCGGGCTGGACACCGAATTCATCCGCGAACGCACCTACTGGCCGCAGCTGGCCCTGGTGCAGATGGCGGTCGGCGATGAAATCCTGCTGATCGACCCGCTGATCCCCGGCATGACCCAGGCGCTGGCGCCCTGGCTGGCCGATACCGGCATCCTCAAGATCATGCACAGCGCCAGCGAAGACCTGGTCACCTTCAAGGTCGCCTGCGGCGTGCTGCCGCGGCCGCTGTTCGACACCCAGATCGGCGCCTCGCTGGCCGGCATCGGCGGTGGCATGGGCTACCAGAAACTGGTCACCGCGATCACCGGGGTCACCCTGGCCAAGGGCGAAACCCGCTCGGACTGGATGCGCCGGCCGCTGTCGGAGGCACAGCTGGAGTACGCCGCCGATGACGTGGAATACCTGTTCACGCTGCACGACACCATCGATGCGCGGCTGGGCGAGCTGGACCGCCGCCAATGGCTGCACGACGATGCCGAACGCCTGCTGGCCAGCGTCGAACACGACGAGGACCGTTGGCCGCACGTGGCGATGCGCTCGGCGCAGTTCATGGACGGCCCGGCGCAGATGCGCCTGCTGCGCCTGCTGCGCTGGCGCGATGTACAGGCCCGTGCCAGCGACAAGCCGCGCAGCTGGGTGCTGGACAACGAACTGGCCGCAGCGCTGGCACGCACGCCGCCGGCCGATGCGCAGGCGCTGGACCGGCTGATGGAAGGCTTCCCCAAGGCCCCGCGCAAGCTGGCCAGCCAGGTCTGGCAGGCGCTGGTGACCCCGCTGGACGACGAGGCCGACGCACCGCTGGCGCTGCCGGCCAACGACAGCAACAAGCAGGCGCTCAAGCGGCTGCAGGATGCGGTCAGCGCGCGCACCGCCGAACTGGGCCTGCCCGACGGCGTCCTGGCCTCGCGCAAGCACCTGGAAAGCTATCTGGAAAGCCGCCAGTGGCCGACCGCACTGGCCGGTTGGCGTCAGGCGCAGTTGGAACCGATCCTGTCGGCGCTGTTGCCTGCGGCATAAGCGCACCGGTGCCCGCCGCCTCAGCGGCGCGGTGGGCACCGAACTGCATCCGTTCCTCAACGACGGTTGCAAGCAACACGCTGCCAGACGCGGCCGGCCCAGTCCCACAAGCTCTGGAGCTGCCAACGCTTCGCAACGCCTGGCACCACCCTATACTGGCGCTTCCCTCCCCATACGGTGCGCTACATGTCTCCAGAACAGCCGCGATGCCGGCTGCTGCGGCTGCTGATGGTGCCGATGCTGGTGGTGTTGCACAGTACGGCCGCTGCCGAGCCCGCCGATGAGCGCGCCGACACCATGCCGGTCAACAGCTGCGCGCCTGATCCGTACAGCTGTCCAGACTGGATGCCCTCGCAGGCGCAGATGCGCAGCGTCATCGCCGACTATTTCTGCGAACGGGTGGACAACGGCCTGATCGTCCCGGCAGCGCCAGGCCACGCAGTCGCCGAATCCTCATCACTGTCCTGCGCGGCACTGAACCCCGAGGTGGGCGGAAACTTCGTCTGTGGCGGAGAACTCCGTTTCATCCACGCCGACGGCAGCAGCAAGGGCATTACCTTCAGCCCTACCCTGCACTACACCGACGACGGCCGCATCGCCTTCTACCAGGGCGACGATGACGCAGGCGAAGAAATCTGGCATGTGCCCGCAGCGCGGAACACCTCGCGCTACTGCAGCGCGCCAACGGCCCGCCCCTGATCCATCGCCGGCCGCCAGGGACCGGTGCTGGTGCACGGTGGTTCCGGCGGCAGATACGACAACGCCCTGCACAGGCAGGGCGTTGTCGGTACTCCCCATCACCGGCCGGCACCGCGGCTGCGGCACCGGCCGGGGACGTGATTACTGCCAGTTGAGATTGAGCGAAACGCCCACGGTGCGCGGTTCGTTGTACACCGCGGCCATGTAGTTCTCGATCACGCCCTTGAGATTCTTCTCATTGGTGATGTTGCGCGCGAACAGCGCCACTTCCCAGGCGCCGTAATTGCCCGAATAGCCCAGCTTCAGGCCGCCTTCGAAGCTGCCCTTGGAGTTGAACTCGGCCGAGTCGTACAGCACGAAGCTGGTGTAGCCCTGCTTGTTCCAGTCGGTGGACACGAAGAACACATCGCTGTCGTTGACCGGCACGTCGTAGCGCGCGGCCAGGTTGATGTTGTACTTGGGCGCGTTCGGCAGCGGGTTGCCGTTGATCTGGGCGAAGGTGTTGGCGCCGACCTTGATGGTCGGGTCGTTCACCGTGCACACCACCGCACCGTTCAGCGCGCAGACCTGCGCGTAGACGCGGCTGTCCTGGATCTCGCTGTGCAGCAGGCTGATGCCGGCGCTCAGGGCCAGGTTCGGGATCGGACGCAGTTCCATGTCCGCTTCCAGGCCGTAGGCCTTGGCCTTGTCGGCGTTGAACAGCACCCCGTTGCCGTCCGAATCGTTGCCGTTGAGCTGGATGTCGTTGACCACGTAGGTAAACGCGGCGGCATTCAGGCGCAGGCGGTTATCCCACAGGCTGCTCTTGATGCCCGCTTCCCAGGACAGGATGGTTTCCGAATCGGCGGTGGTGAAATCGGCGTTGAACACCGCCGAACGACCCTGGATGGTCGGGCCGCGGAAGCCACGGGCCACGCGCGCATACACGCTGAACTGCGGGTTGAACGCATACATCGCGCTCAAGTCCCAGCTCGGGGTGGTATCGGACATTTCCACGTCGGTGCGACCCTTGTAGGTCACCACCCCGGCGGCGGTGTCGGCGGTCTTGAGCAGGCGGGTGTGCTTCTCATCGCGGGTCTGGCGCAGGCCGGCGGTCAGGGTGAACTTGTCGGTGACGTCATAGCTGACCTGGCCGAAACCGGCCCACGAGGTGTTGACGTTGCGCAGCCGCACCCAGTTGTTCGGGTTGCGCGCATTGCCCTGCAGGAACCAGGCGCGCTGGTAGAAATCGGTGGTGTCGCGGCCGTCGAAGTAGAACGCGCCGACCTGCCACTTCAGGCGGTTGTCATCGCCATTGGCGAGGCGGATTTCCTGGGTCCACTGGTCCAGGTCGCGGATCTGGCCCATCGACTGGCCAAAGCCGTTGGCCACGCCATTGACCGGGAAGTTGGCCGCCGCGCCACCATCGGTATCGCCGCGGCTGTAGCCGGAGGTGGTTTCGTAGGCGGTGATCGAGGTCAGCGAGAGGTCGCCGAAGTCATAGACCGCCTTCACCGAGCCGCCGTAGGTCTTGTAGGCCTGCGGGTTGTTGTCGGCCTCATCGTAGGCCACCCGGTCGCGCGGCGCGTCGGTCTTGTTGGAGCCGCGGGTCACCGCGTTGCGCAGGAACAGGGTCGAGGTGCCCTCGTAATCGCGCGCATGCGCCGAGGCCAGCAGCGAGAAGTTCTCGCTGGGCTGCAGCAGCAGCTGGGCGCGCACGTTGCGGTCATCGAAACCGCCCATCGCGTTCTTCTTCGGCGACACCGTGCCATCGGCGCTGGGGCCGGCGTAGGTGTTGTCGACATAGTCATCGCGGTGCTGGTACAGCGCCGATACGCGGAAAGAGGCGATGTCGTTGATCGCCCCGCCCACGCCACCGTCGATGGCCACGCTGCCGTAGCTGCCATAGCTGGCCTGCACGCGGCCGTTGTAGTCCTGGCTGGGCTTGATGGTGTCGAACTTGACGATGCCGGCGGTGGTGTTGCGGCCGAACAACGTGCCCTGCGGGCCGCGCAGCACCTCGATCTGGTCCACGTCGTAGACCGGGTTGGACTTGAGCACCACGTGCTCGAGCACCACGTCGTCCTGGATGATCGACACCGGCTGGGAGGCGCCCAGGTAGAAATCGATGTTGCCCAGGCCACGGATGTAGAAGCGCGGGAAGATGCGCCCGGTGGTGGTCTCGGCGTAGAAACTGGGCACCTTGCCCGACAGCGCCAGCAGGGTGTCGTCGCCGCCGGCGGTGTAATCGCGGATCTTCTCGCCCTGCACCACGCCGACCGAAACCGGCACTTCCTGCAGGTTGCGCTCGCGGTGGTCGGCGGTGACGGTGATCGCGTCCAGCGCGGTCGGCGAGGCGTCCTGCGCCAGCGCGGCACCGGCCGGGCCGAGCAGCGCGGCGGTGGCGCAGGCCAGCGCCAGTGCATGGCGGCGCGGCAGCGCGCGGGAGTGGCGGGACGGCATCGACACGGGGGTGTTGCGATTGGCAGGCATGCAGGGTCTCGGGGAGTACTGAACTGGGTGGCGTGCGGCGCACGCGGATGAACAACGGCAGCACCGCTGGTTGCGCAGCGATGCAGCACGTTATGTCGTGGATGTTGCAGGTTGGTTGCAGGGCGCTGCGGGGGACGGCCGTCCATCCCCTGCCCTGACCTGAGGGCTATGCCGCCGGAAGTCGTGGCGCGGATTATGCCTGCCCGGCCGGCTGCCCGGAAGAGAGCAATGCGTCGCGCACTTGAGCCCGGCCGTCATCGCATCGACAATGCCCACGGGCACGCTGCGCTGCCCGTTGCCAGCACTAGGAACCCACGTGCGCCGTATTTACAGTTTGCTGTTGCTTGCCGCCCTCAGCGGCTGCGCCACCCTCACCCCTGCCCCGTGGACCGACGCTGCCGATGCAGTGCGCGCGGCCAATGTCGAGCCGGCCAGGCCCATTGCCGGCACCTTCGTGATGACCGTGCAGGCCATTGGTGGCGAGCGCGACCGGATCTTCCTCAATTCCGAACGCGACTATCGCAACCAGAACTGCCTGACCGTGGTCCTGGCGCCCGGGGTGGCCGAACAACTGGCGCAGCAGCTGGGCGTTGACGTGCCGGCGTTGCTGCACCGCCGGCTCAGTGTCCGTGGCCAGGCCCAGCGGGTGCGCATCCAGTTGACTACCGCCCAGGGCCAGGCAACCGACAAGTACTACTACCAGACCCATCTGCAGGTCGGCGACCCCGCCCAGATCGCCTTCGCCTCGCCCTGAGCCGGCACCGGGCCGCACGCCATCGGGCAGGCCCGCCTTTGGCACTTGCCCAATACGGCGATCCGGGCGAGAAGGAAGGCCCTGATCCGATCAAGACCGATGCCCATGCTGCGCCGCGCCCTGCTGCCCCTGATGCTGCTGTTGCCTGCTCCGTTCGCGCTGGCCGGCGATGCCCAATGGCTGGTCACCACCGACCTGTGGGGTAACCCCGCCTACCAGTTGCTGACCCTGCCCGACAGCGAAGGCGCCCTGCGCGGTCGCTTCGATGGCGACCCGCTGCAGGGGCGGCGGCAGGGTGACGCGGTGGACTTCACCGTGACCGGCAGCGATGGCGCGAGCTACCGTTTCCAGGGCAAGCAAACCCGGGATGCGCTGCAGGGCAGCGCCGACTACCCCGACACCAACACCGTCGGCGCCCGGGCCGAGCACGCCTTCAGCGCGCGCCGCCTGCCTGGCCGCCCGGCCGGCGGTGCGCGCCTGCATGCGTTCACGCCCACCAGCTGGTCCAACGAGTTCTCCGCGCACCGCGCGCCGGTGTTGACGCTGTGGCCTGGCGACAGCGTGCAGACCACCACGCTGGATTCGGGCGGGGTGGATGCGCAGGGCAAGACCCGCGCCTTGTTCGGCAACCCGCAGACCGGCCCGTTCTACGTGATGGATGCCGAGCCCGGTGACGTGCTCGCCGTGCACATCAGCAAACTGCGCTTGAACCGCGACTACGCCGACAGCCTGGACGACATCGTCGGCCGCGCCCTGACCCCGGCCCTGGCGGCCAAGGCCACCGCGCTGGGCAAGCCGGTGCGCTGGCAGCTGGACCGCGAACGCGGGCGCGCCCGACCGCAGCAGTCGAGCGGGCGACTGAAGGGTTTCTGGGTGCCGGTACAGCCCATGCTCGGCGGGCTAGCGGTCGCCCCGGGCTTTGGCAACCCGCCGATGTCCACCGGCGACACCGGCCGCTACGGCGGCAACATGGACTTCAACGAAGTCCGCGAGGGCGCCACCGTCTACCTGCCGGTGTACCAGCCCGGCGCGCTGCTGTACCTGGGCGATGCGCATGCGTTGCAGGGCGATGGCGAGACGTCGCAGTACGCGCTGGAGACCTCGATGGACGTGGAGTTCCGCGTCGAGCTGGTCAAGGCCAGGCCACAATCGGCGCCGCGGGTCGAATCGGCCACCCAGTTGATGGTGCTCGGCCAGGCCGGCTCGCTCGACGACGCCCTGCGCGCTGCCACCGCCGGCATGGCGCAATGGCTGGAGCAGGATTACGGCCTGGACCTGTCCGAGACCGCCCAGGTGATGGGCAGTTCGGTGAAGTTCGTGGTCGCCAACCTGGCCGGGCGCAGCGTCGGGGTGGCCGCCAAGCTGGACAAGGCCCTGCTCGGGCAGATTCCGCGCCGTGCGGCGGCACCGGCAACGGCAACGGCACCATGAACGGCCCCCTTGGCACGCACCGCCCAGCAGCGCTAGACTAGCCCGGTCCGATCGATTCGCAGCCAGGCTGCAGCGGCGGATGCTGCACCACCGTGGGGCCATAGCTCAGCTGGGAGAGCGCGTCGTTCGCATCGACGAGGTCAGGAGTTCGATCCTCCTTGGCTCCACCACTATTTTGAAAAGCCACCTCCGGGTGGCTTTTTTTTTGCGGCGTCGAAGGCCGCTCAGCCCATGCGCTGGCCGCGCCCGGCCAGATCCTGCTGTTGTTGTGCATCGTGCACCTGCTGCTGGGCCAGTTGCTGGTCCATCCCGGCGCTGCGCTGCAGGCTTTCCTGCGCCGGCGGTGCCGGCTGACCGACATCGACCATGGCACGGAAGCCCGGGGTGGTTCCGGTCAGATACAGGCGGTCATCAGCCAGCGTGACGTTGGCCAGCTCACCGGCGTGGCCGATACCGCCCTGCCGCGCGGCGACGGTGGCCGCCAATACGTGGGCATCGCCCAGCTGGGCCGGCACCTGCCCGCGGATGCGCTCGAACAGCGCGCGGTCGTTGGCCGACAGCAGCGGCAGGGCCTGGGTGGCCTCGGCGTCGCGGGCGAGCATCTGCGCCCGTTCGGCCGGCGCGGCAACCCAGTCGGCGCTGTGCTGCTGCACGGACTGGCGCAGGGCCTGCCCACTGTCCAGCGCGAATGTACGCTCCGGCGATGTGCCGGCCAGCACGGTCACCTGGATCCGGCCCTGGCCGGCCATCTTCAGCTGCAGCTCCGACAATCCCAGCCCTTCGCGCTCGGCGCGTGCCGCCACGGCCGCAGCCAGTTGTTCACTGTGCGCACCGCCGCCGATGCCGTTCTCCACTTCCATCCGGCCCACCGCGAGCAGGGCCCGACGATAGCTTGGGTGGCCCGGATGCGCGGGATCCTGCAAGGAGTCGGGCAGCGGTGATCCGGGCGAAGGCGGTTGATCCTGCTCGGTCAGCCGCTTCTGCAGCCAGCTGCGGTTCTCCGGCAGCGGGTTGCGTTCCTGCGTGTTCAACGGGCTGTCGGGGATGGGCGCCGGAATGCTGCGGATACGGTCGATGTTGTCCAGTACCTTCACTTCTCCCTCGAAGCCGGTGGCCGGCGACGCCTGGCCGTTACCCGCCGGCAGCTGCGCATGCAGCCCGGCGCGGTTCAGGCCGGTCCAGAGGAAGTCGACGCAGCTGTTGTGTGCGCCGTTGTAGTAGAGGTTGAAGAAGGTCTCCTTCCTGTCCGCGCCGGCCAAACCGTACTCGCTCAACGCCTGATATTGCTCGGCAGTGATCTCCATCGTGCGGGCGTAGACGGGCTGCTGATAGGAAACGTGCTCATTCTTTACCACCTGGCCCGGACCCCAGATACCTGTCTTTATCGGAGAGAACCCGTAGCCGGCACTTTCCCTGCCGTTGCTGATGGAGTAGTAGGCATGCCCGGCACTGGACGGATGATCTTCCTGCCCTTCTTTCCTGATCACCGTGCCCGGCGCCGCGAGATAGATGGTCACGGTATAAGCCGGTCTGTCAGCGCGCGTATGCGGGTGCCAGTCAGCAAATCGATCGTTCATCTCCGTCCCTCACTTGTAGTGGAAGTACGCTACCAACACCTCGAAGTTGAGGTGGCTGATCTGCGGATGCCCCTGCAGACTCTCCACCTCTAGGTGATAGCGCCCGGGCAGCGATGGAGAGATCAAGGCAATCTCGTGCGAGTCGTAGGCCATGTTCATGTCGAACCGGCCCTTGGCCTCCAGCGTCTCGGCATCCACGCCAACACCGCCATGGCGGGTGAACACATGCGATGTGTTCGCCTCGTAGGGGTAGGTGCCGTCGCTTGCGCGGACCAGATGCTGTTCCAACAGGGTGACCGGAATGCGCTGCTGCCCCTCGATCCGCCACAGCTGCACTTTGAGCGGAATATCCTCGTAATCGAGGTAATCATGGTCACCGGTCTCCATATCCGGCCGCCCCTTCGCCCCACCCGTGCGGAAGCCGATGAACACCATGCGTGGCCAGGTTCCGTCCGACCGTGCCGACAATTCGAAATCGGCTTCCACCCTGCCCCCCGCCTTGGCCAGCTCGAACGGCTTGGCCACCGGAAAGCGGTCGCCGTAGTCGCTCAACGGCAGCTTCGGCGAGCAGGCTGCCAGCAGCAGCACCACCATCAATCCCAGCCATCGACGCATTGGCACGACTCCCTTGAACGCAACGTTGACCGAGGGCCGGTCGACTATCGCAACGCCGGCCGCATGGAAGCGATTATGCCCAACGCAGTGCGCGGTTCCAGTGCGGTTTGCGACAGGCAGAGCGGTTGGATGTTGGCCGCGCCGGCATCGACCGGCTGTAGCCCCGCACGTTGGTCAAGAACCTTTTGGCTCAAGCAACCGGCCTGCCATTGACCGGCGTACAGGCTTCGCCAACACTGTCGATGACGCCCCGACACCGGGGCCGCGCCGATACCCGCATGCTGGATTTTCTACCTTTCCTGTTTCCCGCAGCCCTGATCGCCGTGGCCGTCTACTTCCGGTCGCGCGAGGGCCATGCGCCCACCAGCACCGAACGCCGCGCCGCACTGGCCTGGCTGTTGCTGCGCCGCCTGGTCTGTTTCAGCGCGTCGCTGCTGTGCGTCGTGGCAGCCGCGCTCTGTGGATACGCAGCACTGCAGTCGGTGTCCGCCACCGCACTGATCGGTGCCGTGCTGGCGCTGTCGATGGCCTTCGTGTTCGCCCACTGGGGCAGGTACGGCACGGGCCGCCCGCATTCGTCGGTGGCCGATGACAAACCGGTGCATGAGGCACGCCGAAAGCGCTACGGCTGGCGCTG
Organism: Stenotrophomonas sp. KH_029; assembly: GCF_057839765.1. Taxonomy (NCBI): domain Bacteria; kingdom Pseudomonadati; phylum Pseudomonadota; class Gammaproteobacteria; order Lysobacterales; family Lysobacteraceae; genus Stenotrophomonas; species Stenotrophomonas sp. KH_029. Next base: position 2,809,735 of record NZ_CM174498.1, read on the forward strand.
GTGATACCGGGGTGCACGCTGCGCGGCGGCAGCGCTGCACCACCTGCACGGCCCGGAAATGTAAACAGTTGTAATCACGTTTATTATTGTTTATCCATACGATAAACCCGGAGTTAATCCAGAAAGCGCGCCTGGAAAATATCCCCGCGCGGCCTCCCTATACTCGCCAGCCCTTCACTCTGATGGCGATGTATATGCACTCCACTGCCCCTGCCCACCCGCGACCTCGCGTCGCCTTCCTGCTGTTCACCCTGCTGCTGGCCATCAGCGCAAACGTGCATGCGCGTGGCGATGATGATGACGACCGGCGTGGGCCGGTGCGCTGCGAATCGCATGCCAACAAGACCGAGCAGTGCCCCATCGATGGCCGCGCCCGCCTGGTCCGTCAACTGTCGCTGACCAAGTGCGTGGAAGACGAGAATTGGGGACAGGCGCGCGGTGCGGTCTGGGTAACCCGGGGCTGCCGCGCCGAGTTCATCGCCGAACGGCGGCACGAAGGTGGCTGGCGCCATCGCGACCATGACCGCGATTGGAACCTGGGCCGTGAGGATGGCGCGCGCGGCAAGGTGCTCAGCTGCGAATCCTTCAACCTGCGCGAGAAACGTTGCGAGGTCCGCGTAAGCCGCGGCGTGCAGTTGGTCAAGCAGAAATCCGCCACGCGCTGCCGCGAAGACCGCAACTGGGGCTGGGACCGCCGCGGCGTGTGGGTCAGCGACGGCTGTCGCGCCGAGTTCCGGGTCTACTGAACCCCACCGGCCCGCAGGCGCCCGGCGGACTGCCGAGCGCCGCACGGGCCACCATCCTCACCCCGCGCCGCCATCCTTGCGCGGCGGCCGGCGGGTATTGGCATCGTGGATCTTCTGGTCGGTCTGGCCGGGCCGCTGCTTGGCGGTTTCATCCTGCTTGCGGTCCTGCTGGCTCTCCTGGACGCCTTGCTGCTTGCCCTGCTGCCTGTCGTTGCTGGTCATGCCCTGTACCCATCGGAACGTGGCACCCAGCGTCGCACGGCGCCCGTGATGCGCCGGTCGCCGTGGCGTGCGCGCCGTGTCCGTACGGTCACTCGCCCGCATTCACCGGATTGGGACGCAACCCGCCCGGGAACGGTGGCACCACGTAGCCATTGCCGAAGATGTTCGGCGCGAACGGGTAGTCGGTCGAGATGATCTGCGCACCGCTGGCCAAGGCCGCGTCGCGGCGACGGGTATCGTCGCGGCGGGCTTCGCCGGTGTCGATGTCCGCGCGGCTGCGCACCAGGTAGCCCTGCGCCACCAGTTGCCGGATCTCGTCGCCGCGGGTCAGCGCGTTGTCGATCATCACAAAGGCCGCGTGCGGCATCCCGGGACGGCCCTGCACGAAGGCCATGCGCCCTTCCAGGTTGGGATGCCCATCCAGGTACGGCGCAAAGGTCTTCAGGTTCAGGCCGGGCACGATCATCAGGAACACGAACTTGCCGCGTGCCGCCGACAGCGCCGGCCACTGCCCTGCTTTCGCCGCCGCTTCCAGCGTGGGTTGCCGGCCGCGCAGGTCGTCGGGGGTGACCACCCGTTCTCTGCCCAGTATCTGGGCGATGGACGCATCCATCTCGGCGAAGGCGCGCGCGTCGAACGGCTGCACCGCGGTGGCGTCGGGAATCATGGTGGTGAAGCTGGCGAACTTCGGCTCCAGCAGCACGAACACCGGCGAATGCCCCGGGTTGGCATCGGACCAACCCCGCATCTGCTGCAGGCACAGGCGCAGGGTCGGGCAACTGCTGCGGAAATCCACATCCACCATATGCAGCGTCTTCAGGCCGGGCTCGCGCAACGCCTGGTCGAACAGCGGCTCCAGATCGCGCTCGCCGCGCGCGCGCAGCAGCCGATAGGGCAGCGGATCGACGAAGCGGCCACCGTCGTGGTCGACATTGAGGTCCAGCTCCACGCTGCGCAGGCCCGCGCGCAGTTGGGTCTCCAGGGTCGGGAAGCGGTACTCCAGCGCCGGGCGCAGGCCCGCTTCGAAACTGTTGGGGTGCTCGTCGGCGAAGTCGCGTCGCATCTGCTCGGGCATCTGCTTCATCATGCCGCTGATCAACGGCGTCAGCAGCGGGTCCATCACCGCGAACACGCGTGGGTCGGCCGGCTGGCTGTAGCTGTTGTGGGTGCCCACCACCTGGATCTGGTTGAGGCGCGGTTCGGCGGCGGCAGCGGTGGTATTCACCGCCAGCGCGACCAGGCCGGCGTACAGGACATCGCGGATCATTTGGCTTCCCCCCAACCCTGGAAGCGCACCCGGATGCCGAACATGCGCGGGTTGGCGCGGATCGCGGTGGGCACCCCGAAGTATTTGCCGCCGTTGCCGACGTCGCGCACCCACTGGCGGTCGAAGGCATTCTCCACATAGGCTTCGACCAGCACCGCGCCGTCGTTGCGCTCCAGCCCGGCACGCAGGTCGACCAGGCCGAAGGCCTTCTGGCTCTCGCTGTCGAGGTTGTCGTTGTTGAGGTAGTACTTCGAGCGCCAGGCATAGTTGGCGTTGCCGAACGCCTCCCAGCGCCCGAACGCGGCACCGCGCCAGTCCAGGGTAAGGCTGGCGGTATGCGTGGGCGCCATCCGGAACACATTGCCGGAGCGGTCCACCAGGCTGCCGTTGACCACCTCGAAGAAGCTGTCGTAGCGGGTGTGCAGGTAGGCATAGGCGCCGGACACGGTCAGCGACGGGGTCAGCTGCCAGGCACCGCTGAGCTCCAGCCCGTAGGCCGACGCCTTGCCGGCGTTGACCATGCCCACGGTGAGGTCGGTGGCGCGGGTCTGGAAGTCCTTGTAGTCGTAGGTGAAGGCCGCCGCATCGAAGTAGAAGCGCTTGCCCACCGTACCCTTGGCGCCCAGCTCGTAGTTCAGTACCTCTTCGGTGCCCAGCTTGCCGAACACCGGCTGCGCCACACCGTTGACCGGTACGGCGAAGCTGATCTGCGGGTAACCCGAGCGCAGCCCGCGCGACACCCCGGCGTAGAGGTTGATCTGCTCGCTGGCGCGCCAGGTCAACGCGGCGCGCGGCTGCACCATGCTGAAGTCCGCGCGGGTGCCGAACTCCTGGCCCAGCGAATTGCCCAGCCCGTTGGGCATCGCGATCGGCGCGATGCCATCGACCGTGCCGACCGAGGCCGCATTGCGCACCCGCGCCTGGTCCTGGGTGAAACGCACGCCGGCATCGAGGGTCAACGCCGGCTGCAGGTCATAGGACGCATTGACGTAGGCCGAGGCGCTGCCGCGGTGGTTGCGGGTGCTGTTGAGCGTGTACACGCCGCTGGTGACCGGCCGCCCCTGGAACCGGGTCACCGGGGTGGTGTTGCGCGGGAAGCCGGCCAGCAGGTACTGCTCGTTGATGGTGGTCTGGCTCAGGTTGTAGGTCTTGTCGTCGTAGTAGCCCAGCCCGAATGCGGTGCGGAAGCGGCCGCCGGCATCGTAGGCCAGGCGGAATTCCTGGCTGAGGATGCGCTGGTCGTCGGCCCAGTTACGCCCGACCAGGAAGGGATAGGTGGTGCCGTCCATGTCCCAGGATTCGGCGAACGCCACTTCGCGCCAGGCGCTGATCGAACGGATCTGCCAGACATCGGACAGGGTCCAGTCGGTCAGCAGGGTCACGCCGGTCTGGCGGCGCTGCTGTGGCGGGTTGTAGGCGGTCTGCGCGGCATCGGAATACGGGCTGGTGTCGCCGCCCGGCGAGGCGATGTTGATCGCCTTGGTCATCACAAAGCCATCGTCGTCGGCCTGGTGGTCGACGATCAGGTCCATGCTCACGTCATCGCGCGGCAGCCAGCGCAGCGACATCCGCGCGGCGGTCATATCGTCATCGTTGAGCTTGTCGCCGCCGGCCAGGTTGCGCACGTAACCGTCGCGCCCGCGCTTGCGCACCGCCAGGCGCAGGCCCAGTTCGTCCTTGACCAGCGGCGCGTTCAACACTGCGGTGGCGCTGTACAGGTTGTAGTTGCCGAGCTGGCCTTCCATCGACCATTCCCAGTTGGAGGGATCGGCCTTGCGCGTGTATACCGCGATCGCGCCGATCTGCGCGCCGCGTCCGTACAGCGTGCCCTGCGGCCCCTTGGCCACTTCCACCCGCTCCAGGTCGAACAGTTCCTTGAGCATGCCGCGCGAGCGGCTGGTATCCACGTCGTTGAGGAAGAAGGAAATGCTGGGCTCGGACACCGCGCCGGAATTGCCTGCTTCGATGCCGCGCATCACGAAGCTGGCCGAGCTGTCGGTCTGCTGCTGCACGAAGAAGCCCGGAATGCGGGTGGACAGGCGCTCGAAATCGGTGAAGTTCTGCTTTTCGATTTCCTGCCCGGTCACAGCGGCGATGGAGATCGGCACGTCCTTGATCGACTGCTCGCGCTTCTGTGCGGTGACCACCACTGCATCGAGCGTGGCGGCCTCGGTGCTGGCGCGCGCCTCCTGGGCAGACACTTGTTCAGACACCTGCAGGCCCAGCAAGGGCAGCAGGGCGAGGCACAACGTGGAAGGTTTGAAGGTGGCGCACATGCCGGAATCCCCTGGATCGGTTCGTGATCGGGGGCGATGCTAGGCGCAGGCAATGACAGATGGATTACGGTTGTACGAAACTCACCGGCAACACATACGGGCAATCCAATGGTCGACACAAAACACTTGTTCAGCCCCTGAGTGCAACAAGCAACCAGTCCAGCAGCGCGCCCGGCGCGCGCACCGCCTCCCCACCCACCGCCGCCAGCGCCGAGCCCCCCAGGCCGACCAGCGCGGCCACCTGGCCGTCCAGGCCATCCACCTGCCCATGCCCGGACTGGCGCAGGATGCGCACCAGGTTTTCGCCGCGCAGGCGGCGCAGGTCGGTCGCCTGGGGCACCAACCCGGGATCGCGTGCCGCCGCCAGACTGATCGCCAGGGTGCCGCGCATGGTCACCCGCTGGCGGCGTTCGGGCGAATCCACGCCCGGTGCCGGCATGCGCCCCTGCGCGACCAGGTAGACCATTTCCTGCCCGGCCCACAGCAGGTCGCGACCGCTGCGGCAGTGGTAGGCCACGGTAGAGGCCGGAATGCCCAGGCGTTCGCCCACCGCGCGGTGGGTCACCGCTTCGGCCCCCTCTTCCAGGATCACCTCGCAGGCGGCCACCGCGATATCGCGGCGGCGGCCCGGTTCGAGCAGCGCAGAATCGGCCTGCGGACCGGGCAGGCCCAACTGCGGGTCCAACCGCTGCACCAGCGCGTCGAACAGGGCGCCACTGGAAAGTCCGTCGCGCCGCGCCGGATCCAGCCGCTGCGCCAGCCGCCCGATCGCCATCCGCCGCAGCAACCGGTAGTCCGCGTCCGCCCCCAATGCCAGCCCATGCACGCCTTCGTCGCTGACATAGGCAAACACCACATCGGCCCACGCCTCGCTGCCGGCGATGCGGCCATCGAACAACGCGCGCCAGAAATCGCGGCGCGCCTGCAGCCAGGGGCGCAGGTGCAGCGCAAGCGCCGGATCGACGCCGGCGCGCAGCAGCAGGTCCGCCCAGATCAGGCTGGTCAGGCGCGCTGCGCTGGTGCCGGCGTCGCGCTGTGCGTCGTCCAGGTACAACTCCACCGTGGCCGCCAGGGTCGGCGGATCGAACTGGCGCACAGCGGCCAGCCGCACCCGCCAGGCATCGTGCCAACGCGCGTCGCGCTGGCGCTCGGCGTCGAGCAGCCGCTGCACGATGTCGGCCTTGCTGCCCAGGTGGTAACTCAACGTGGCCAGGGTGACCCCACCGGCTGCGGCCAGGCGCCGGAAGCTCAAGGCACGCGCGCCCTGCAGGGCCAGCTCGCGCCGCGCGATGGCAATCAACTGGTCGGCCTGGGTGGCCGGCGCATCCGCCGCGCCCTCGCTGCGCTCCTTGGCCTCAACAGGTTTTGCCATGCACCCTCTCCATCCGTATTGCGGAAAAATACCGCCAGGCCAGCGCGAAGACGATGCAACCCAGTGCACCGATGGCTGGGCCGGACGCCATCAGCCAGATGATCCGCGCGTTGTCGGCGCCACGATAGTCCAAACCGCCCAGCGCGGTACCCAGCAGCAACGCCCCCAGCGCCAGCGCCAGCTTCGAGGTGGCGGTCAACGCCGCGTACGCCAGGCCGATGCGCGCGCCCGGCAAGGTCGCCGCGGCGTCGGCATAGGCAACCCACAGGGTCAACCCCAAGCCGCCACCGGCCATGCCCAGCAGGATCGCGCAGCACAACGCCAGCCAGGGCTGGCGTGCGCCCAGCAGCCACAACCCCGCGCACGCCAATAGCAGCACACCGAAGCCGATCACCCGCCCGGTCCATTCGCGCCCGGCGATCAGCCGCCGCCACAGCGGCTGCGACACGATCGTGGCCAGCGCGCTGGCCGTCACCAGCGCGCCGCCCCAGCCCGGCGAGCGCAGCACGTGCACGGCAAAATAGGGCTCCAGCTTGCCGAACAGCGGCACGCTCGACAGCAGCAGGAAGAACAGGCCCAGCAACGGCCACGGCGGCGTGACCCGCGCGGCAGCCACGCAGGGCAGGCGCAGCGGCGCGCGTGCGCCTTCATGGCGCAGCACCCGCCACAGCCAGTACGCACTGCCCAGCGCCACCACCGACATCAACACGGTCAGCAGCAGGAAGCGGGTGGCCTGGCTGGGCACGCCGTCGTCCACCAGCAGCGGTGCCACCGCCATCGCCAGCCCCAATCCGGCCGCGCCACTGACCGCGATCCGGGTCGCCGCGCCGCGCGCGCGTCCGGCGTGGTCTGCCGTGGCCAGGCTGAGCAGCACGTTCTGCGGCGTGTCGTACACGCTGTAGCCCACGCGGAACAGCAGCGCCATGCCCAGCGCGAACGGCAGGCGCAGGTCTGGCGGCAAATGCGCGGTGGTGAACAGGCCAACCAGCGCCAGCGCAGCGACCACCGCCCCCTGCAACTGCAGCAGCGCGGCACTTGCCACGCACGCCAGCGCGTTACGCAGCGCATGGCCCACCAGCAGGTCGCTGGCCGCGCTGGCCAGCAGGCTCAGCGCAATCACCGCCCCCATCGCGGCGGGCGCCAGGCCGGCCGCTTCGGTAAGGAAGAAGGCAAGCAGCAGTTCACCGGCCTGCCAGAACAGGCTCTTGCCGAAATGGGCAGTGGCATAGGCCAACGAGGCCTGGCGATCGCCGCCAAACAACACGCGCGCCTGTCCCTGCAAGGGCACCGCCCTACCCGCCATGCCCCATCACCCCACCGCCGCCGGCCAGCGCGGCAGTGTGGGCGGCGGTAATGATGGCTTGATGACAGCGGCCGCGGCCCGGTGGGCGCACCGGTGCGGCTAGGCCAGCCTGACCACCAGCTTGCCGAAGTTGCGCCCCTTGAGCAGGCCGAAGAATGCCTCCGGTGCCTGCGCCAGGCCCTCGACGATGTCTTCGCGGTACTGCACCCGGCCGTCCTGCAGCCACTGGCCCATGTCGGTCAGGAACTGTGGGAACAGAGCATGGAAATCGGACTGGATGAAGCCGCGCACGGTCAGCCGCTGGCGCAGCACCTGGCTCATGAAACCGGGCAAGCGGTCCGGGCCGGGCAGCACCGCGTCGCGCGCGTTGTAGGTGGCGATGGTGCCGCACACCGGAATGCGCGCGAAATCATTGAGCAGCGGCACCACCGCCTCGAACACATGCCCGCCCACGTTCTCGAAATACACATCGATACCGTCGGGCACCGCAGTACGCAGCTGCGCGGCGAAATCGGCGGCGCGGTGGTCCAGCGCCACGTCAAAGCCCAGCGTTTCCAGGTAACGGCGCTTGTCTTCGCCGCCGGCGATGCCCACCGTGCGCACGCCCTGCAGCCTGGCGATCTGGCCAACGGTGGCGCCAACCGGGCCACTGGCTGCGGCCACCACCACGGTTTCACCGGGCTGCGGCCTGCCGATTTCGTGCAGGCCGGCATAGGCAGTGAAACCCGGCATGCCGTACACGCCCAGCGCGGTACTGATTGGCAGGCCATTGTCCTGCAGCCGGCGCGTGATCGCATCGCCGTCGACCAGCGCATGGGTCTGCCAGTTGCCCGTCACCAGCACGCGCTCGCCCACCGCGAAACCGGGATGCTGCGAGGCCAGCACCTCGGACACGGTGCGCCCTTCCATCACCGCATCCAGCGCCACCGGCGCGGCGTACGAACGCCCTTCTTCCATGCGTCCGCGCATGTATGGGTCCAGCGACAGGTACAGGTTGCGCAGCAGCACCTGGCCCGGGCCGGGCGTGGGCACGTCCACCTGCTCAAGGCGGAAGTTGGCGGCAACCGGCTCGCCCTTGGGGCGCGAGGCCAGCACGATGCGGGTAGCGGTGATCTTGCTCATCGAACGAACTCCGGAGGGATGCAAAGGGAACCGCGACAGTACGCGCCGCCAGCCCGTGCAGGCGTGGGGTAAAACAGCGTTCCACCCGTGGGGCGTGGCTGCGCTGCGCGCAGGCCCTGCGCGACGGTGATCGATGTTGCAGGTGGTGCCACAGCATTCCAGCGGCGTCGCCGCGGCAGGTTGCACAACGCTGGTGCATCATTGCCCGATGACCAAGCTTCCCGCCCACCTGCGCCGCCACCTGTCGCGCTACCTGCTGCTGTTGATATCGGCCACTACCGCGTTGGGCCTGCTGCTGTTTGCCATCCTGGGCACCGAACCAGGCTGCCTGGCCGCGCAAGGCCACTGGTCATCGGCGGCCGGCCAGTGCCATACGCGCCTGTGCCTGCTGCAGGGCGACTGCGGGCAGAGCGCCGCGCCCATCACCGGCTGCGCGAAGGTGAAGCCCGGCGACAGCCGCGGGCGCGTGTATTTCCACCTGGGCAATCCGCTGCCCGGTGCCGGCAACGCAGCGCAGTGGCCCGACAGCAAGGCCGGCAACGGCATGATCCTCGCGCGCTTTGAGGACGATCGCCTGGTCAGCCTGGCGTGCCCGGTCACGCCGTAGGGCGTGCGCGCTTCCACTGCAGCGGGCTCATGCCGGTCTCGATGCGGAACATGTAATTGAACGCCGACGCCGACGCGTAGCCCAGCTCGTGGGCGATCACGGTAGGCGACCGTCCCTGTGCCAGCCATTCGATCGCGCGCAGCAGGCGCAGGCGGGTGCGCCAGGCGCGCACGCCCATGCCGGTGTCGCGTTCGAAATGGCGCGCCAGCGTGCGCGTGGACGCACCCAGCTGGCGCGCCCAGTGGTTCATGTCGTGGCTGTCGCCCGGGTGGTCGTACAAGGCCTGGCACCACCGCTGCAGGCGCGCGTCCTGCGGCCAGGGCAGATGCCGCGCGTGACGGGGTTGGCGCAGCAGCTGCGCGCCAATCACGGTGCACAGGCTGGCGTGGTAGTGCGCATCATCTTCGGCACGGACGCCATCCAGTTCGATGATCAACGCGCGCAGCAACGGCGATACCTCCAGTACGACGCAGTGGTCGGGCATGCCGGCGGCAGCGGCGGCAGTCACATACAGGTTGCGGAACGCGGTGTTGCCCAGCGCGCGGGTGTGGTGCAGCGTGCCGGTCGGCACCCACAGTGCCTGCTGGGGGGTGATCACGTAACGCGCGTTGGCCGCGGTCACCTGCAGCACCCCTTCGGTGGCGAAGGCCAGCTGGTTCCAGGCGTGCACATGGGGCGGGAAGTGCTCGCCAGCGGCCATCTGCCGGCTGTGGGTGAGCACCGGCGCGGGCAACCGGCGCAGCGGCGGCACCGCCAGCTCGCGTCCCGAGGCGGTAGCAGGCACGGCCCGGGTTTGGCGGCTGGTCGACATGATGGGGCATTCTATCGAAAGACAGCGCAGGCCACGGTCGTGGAGGATGGGGCTGCCCCCACCTGCAACCCGCCGCCGATGCCCCCTGCCCCGCCCGCCCCTTCCCCCCTGCAGCCCTGGCAGGTGATCAGCGCCGGCATCTGCGCCCTGGTCCTCACCGTGGGCCTTGCCCGATTCGCCTACACCCCGCTGCTGCCGTTGATGCGCGTGGACGCCGGGCTCAGTGCCGCACAGGGCGGCTGGCTGGCCACTTTCAACTACGTCGGCTACCTGCTGGGCACCGCGCTGGTGGCGCGGGTGGGCGACATGCGGCAGAAATTCCATTTCTACCGGATCGGCCTGCTGCTGGCGGTGGTCGCTACCGCACTGATGGGGCTCACCACCACGCCGTGGCTGTGGAGCCTGCTGCGCCTGCTGGCCGGCCTGTCCAGCACCGCCGGCTTGCTGCTGGCCTCGGGGCTGGTGCTGAACTGGCTGCTGGGCCAGCAGCGGCGGCCGCGGCTGGGGCTGCACTTCGCCGGGCTGGGGCTGGGCATCGTGGTCTCCGGCCTGGCCACCGCCGCGCTGGCCGGCCATGCCGGTTCCAGCGCGCAATGGCTGTGGCTGGGCGCGCTGGGACTGCTGTTTCTGTTGCCCGCCTGGGGCTGGATGCCCGCGCCCACCCCGGCCAGTACCGCACAGGCCGCCGCCGCACCGGCGCCACCGGGCCCACGCTGGCGCCGGCTGCTGGTGGCCGCCTATTTCTGCGCCGGTTTCGGTTTCGTGGTCAGCGCCACCTTCATCGTCGCCATCCTGGAGCAGACCGCCGCGTTCGCCGGGCACGGCAGCGCGGTCTGGGTGCTGGTCGGGCTGGCCGCGGTGCCGTCCACCTTCGTCTGGGACCGGCTGGCCGCGCGCATGGGGCTGATCGGCGCATTGATGCTGGCCTTCGCGCTGCAGGCGCTGTCGTTCGTGCTGCCGCTGCTGGGCGACGGCCTGGCCGCCGGGCTGGGCAGCGCGCTGCTGTTCGGGCTGACCTTCGCCGGCATCGTCAGCCTGACCCTGACCGTGGTCGGCCGCCATTACCCGCACAACCCGGCCAAGGCAATGGCCACCCTTACCCTGAGCTACGGCGTGGCCCAGATCGTGGCCCCCGCGCTGGCCGGCACGCTCGCCCGCGACAGCGGCTCTTACCAGGCCTCCCTGCTGCTGGCGGCGATCGTGATGGCGATCGGCATCGTGCTGCTGTGGTGCATGCCCGACGACACCCACTGAGCGCCTGGCGCGCTGAACCGATGTTCATGCGCAGCGCAGGCCGGCACGGGCACGCCGACCGGGCCGTTGCGCGCGCGCCAGCGAGGCCTGGCAACAAATGTGAAATTTTTTCCGCGAAAGGCTTGCCGAACCCTGCATACCTCCGTATTATTCGCGTCCTCGCCAGCGGCAACGCAGCGATGAAGTGGCCGAGTAGCTCAGTTGGTAGAGCAGGGGATTGAAAATCCCCGTGTCGGCGGTTCGATTCCGTCCTCGGCCACCATAAATTCAAATGACCTGCAGAAATGCAGGTCATTTTTTTTTGCCTCCTGCCCACGCCAGGGTCGAAGAACAGCAGCCGCGAACGCGGGAAACGAACGCGCTGCAAGACATGTCAAGGCCCTACCCTGTGCGGCGAACATCATGCATCGGCTTTGCGTAGCCGATCCCTCCCGCACAGCGTTCAACACGCCATGGCGCCCACAGAGCTCACCCCAGCACCGCCTTACGTCGCCAGGCGAGTTGCACCCTCGCCAAGGCATGGGCATCCTCACCCCATGAGCGCGAATCGAATGTCCCGTCTGGGTGTATTCATTGGCACCTGGAACACAACCGGCGAAGTACTCCCGACCGAGGATGCGCCGGCCAGCACGTTGTCGGCCACCGACACCTACCGCTGGCTGCCCGGCAAGCACTTCATCGTGCATGACGTGGACGCACGCTTCAGTGGCAACCCTGTCCGATCCATGGAAATCATCGGCTTCGACGCTGCAGGCAAGCGGCATTTCGCCCGTTCCTACGACGACCAGGGAACAACCGAGCTGTTCGAGGTGGCACTGAAAGGCAGGCGCTGGACCATCACCGGTGCGTCCGTGCGGTTCAAGGGCGCGTTCAATGCAGATCACAGTGAGCTGACCGGTCTATGGGAACTGAAGGGTAGAAAAGCGGGCTGGCAACCGTGGATACAACTTCGTCTGATCCGCGCCTGATCGTTGCACTCCTCGTCAGGCCATGACGGAAACTTTACATTCCGCCTTCGCCCTGCCCCTAAGCTCGGACCGTCCCGTCCGGAGTGCCGTCGATGCGCCTGCGCAACGCGTGGTTGGTCCTGATTGCCCTGCTCGGCAGCGCGCCGCTGTGGGCGGCCTCGCCGGTGACATCGGTCGATACGCTGGACATGGGCCGCTACGCCGGCAAGTGGCATGAGATCGCGCACCTCCCGGTGTCGTTCCAGAAAAAGTGCATCGGCGATATCACCGCCACCTACGCCTTGCGCGCCGAAGGCCGGATCAGCGTGCACAACGTCTGCCGCACCGCCGAGGGCGAGCGGCTTGCCGCCGAGGGCGTGGCGCGGCCGGTCAAGGGCCATCCCGGACGGCTGCAGGTGCGCTTTGCGCCGGACTGGCTGGCGTGGATGCCACTGGTGTGGGCCGACTACTGGGTGATCGCGCTGGACCCGGACTACCAGTGGGCGCTGGTCGGCGACCCGGACCGCAAGTACCTGTGGATCCTGTCGCGCGCGCCCAGCATGGACAGCGCGCTGTTCGCCCGCATCACGTCACGGGCCGAAGCAATGGGCTACGACCTGGCACCGCTGAAGGTGATGGCGCCGCTGGACTGAGCCGGGCGTGCTGCGCCGCTACTGCTTGATCTTGCTGCGATAGTCCAGCGGCGGGTCGCTGCGCTCCAGCAGGGGCGTGTAACGGAAACCGGTACCCCGCCGCTGCTCGAACTCGGCCCTGGCCGCGGACACGGTCTGCGGCGACTGCAGCAGCGCCACCGTGGCCAGTGCCAGCACACGCGCCGCGTTGAGCGCGCCCTTGTCGCCGATCGGCGCGCCCGAGGCGGCCACCGCCTGCCAGCTGTGCGCCGGCGTGCCCGGCACCCAGGTGGCGGTACTCAGGCCCACCGTGGGGACATTCCAGCTGACATCGCCGACATCGGTCGATGCGCCACCGGCATGGTCGGCGCGGTAAGGCGCCAGTGCCGCCGCCGTGGACAAGGCCGGGCGCCGCTCCAGGCTCCGCTGCAGCTGTTCGGCGAACGCCGTGTCGGCACGGTCGTAGACCACCCCACCCACCTGCTGCAAGGCCTGCTGCATGACCTGGCCCAGCACATCATTGGGCAACAGCGAGTACACCCCGCCGGTGGGCTCGAAGCCCACCTCGGTGCCGGTGCCCATCGCCGCGCCGCGCGCGGCCTGCTGCAGGCGGCCGATCACATCGCGCACCACCGCCGGATCGACATGGCGCACGTAGTAGTAGACCTCGGCCGCATCGGGCACCACGTTCGGTGCGGCGCCACCGTCGGTGATCACGTAATGGATGCGGGTGCCGTCGGGGACGTGCTCGCGCATCATGTTGGCCATGTGGTCCAGCGCCTCCACCCCATCCAGCGCCGAGCGGCCGCGCTCGGGCGACAGCGCGGCATGCGCGGCGACGCCCTTGAAGCGGAACTTGCCGCTGATGTTGGCCAGGCTGGTGCCCTGCGCGGCGGAGTTCTCCGCCGATGGATGCCAGTGCAGGGCGACATCGACATCGTCGAACAGGCCGGCGCGGGTCATGTACACCTTGCCGCTGCCGCCCTCTTCGGCCGGCGTGCCGTAGACCCGGATCTCACCCTCGCTGCCGCTGGCCTTGAGCCACTGCGCCACCGCCTGCGCCGCGCCCACCACCGCCGCACCGAACAGATTGTGCCCGCAGGCCTGGCCGGCATCCTGGCCGGGAATCGGGCTGCGCGTGGGCACGGCGGCCTGGGCCATCCCGGGCAACGCATCCATTTCGGCCAGCAACGCGATCACCGGGCCGTTGCCGCGCCGCCCGTAACGGGCCACGAACGCGGTGGGCATGCCGGCCACCCCGGCCTGGATGTTGAAACCGGCCGCGCGCAGTTCCTGCTGCAACAACGCCGACGAGTGGGTTTCCTGGTAGCCCATTTCCGGCTGCGCCCACAGCGCGCGGCCGACCTCGGCCTGGCGCGCGGCATAGCCATCCACCGCTGCCAGCACGCTGGGCGGTGCGGCGGCCACCATGCCCGGCAGCAACAACACAGCGCTCGCCAGCACCGACAGCACGCAACAACGGGGCAGCTTCATGGAATTTCCCGGCAAAGGCCGGCACCTGGGCGCCGACAGAAGAGTGCTCAGTAGAACTGCAGGTTGTCGATCTCGAACCAGATCCTGCCGCCCGGTTCGCCGCTGGCGATGACCACCAGTTGCTGCAGGTCATCGCCGCGCCACACCGGCAGCGGGCCCTTGGCCCGGAACGGTGGTTGGCCCTGCAGGGCAGCGAAGGGAATCTGCACGGTCTGCCATTGCCCGGTCGCCGCCAACGGCGCGCTCCAGCGGCGGCCGTCCAGCCCACGCGCTTCCAGCTGCAGCGTGGCCGCACCGCGCACATCCACGCGCACGCCCTGCCAGCGGCGCAGGTCCACCGGCGCCACCGAGCCACGGCTGAGCGGCACGATCACCGCCGCATACGCCTGCGCCTTGCTGGACAGCCGGGCCTGCATCGACAGCGCCTTGCCGCCCTGCTCGCGGTCGACCACCGTGGTCACCTGCACGGTGCGGTCATTGCCGCCGTCGGCCTCATCGGTGCGCAGGGTATCCAGCGCGGTGCGCTGGTCGGCACGCTCGAAATCGTCGACCAGGGCCTGGATGCGCAGCGGCGGCAGCGAGGTGGCGCGGTTGCCGGCCGGCAGCTGCACGCCCTTGCCCACCACCTGGCGCCCGGCCACGTACACCTGTTGGGTATTGCGCACATCGCCGATGCGCTGCCACGGCTGGCCCTTGACCAGCAGCAGGTCGGCGCGCTTGCCGACCTCGATGGTGCCGCGGTCGGTCAGCGCCAGCGCTTCGGCACTGGCCGAGGTACCGGCCAGCAGCGCCTCGCTCGGGGTCAGCCCGGCCTGCACGAACAACTCCAGCTCACGCAGGGTGGAGGTGCCGTGCGGGGTGCCGGTCATGCCGGCATCGGTGCCGAGCACGATCGGAATGCCGGCATCATGCAGGGTCTTGACGTTGTGCAGGGCGTTGGCGAAGTTCGCCTCGCGCTGGCGGTAAGCGTCGCTGTCGGCGCGTGCCTTGCCGCTGCCGTCCACGCGCTCGGGCAGGTACACCGCCAGCGACGGTGCGTAGCGGGTACCGTGCTGCTTCATCAGCGCGATCAGTTCGGCATCGGCCGGCCCGTCCTGCACGCTGTGCGCCAGCGCATCCACGCCGGCCCGCGCGGCGGTCTTGCCGCGCTTGACCATCACCGTGTGGGTGAACACCCGCAGCTGCTGGCGGTGCGCCTGGGCCACCAGCGCGGCCAGGGTTTCCTCGTCCATGCTGCTGTTGTCGGCCGCATTGGAATAGCGCCAGCCGTCGGTGAAGGCCTTGATGAAGTCCGGCTGGTAGGCCGCCAGCTGCTTCACCGCGGCGGTGGCCGCCTCGGGCGAATTGACCCAGCGCGTGGTGTTCTCATCGCCCCAGTCGGCGCCATGGCCCAGCGGCGTACTCATCCGCGCGGCGAACTTCACCTCCGGTGCGGCGATGCTCTGCAGCCAGGCACGGCGTGGCGCATACGCCTCCGGCGCCTGGTGGAAATCGCTGACCGTGGTCACCCCGGCGGCCAGGTAGCGGTTGGCGATCTGCGGCAGCGTGGCCGGCTGCGCGTTGGGGGTCCAATGGGTGTGCAGGTCGAACAGGCCCGGCAGCAGTGCCTGGCCCTTGGCATCGACTTGGCGGGTGCCCGTCGGCGCCTTGAGCGCGTTGCCGATCGCGGCGATGCGGCCGTCCTGCACCAGCACGCTGGCCGGATAGGCCGGCCGGCCGGTGCCGTCGAACACCATCGCATTGCGGATCAGCACGTCGTTGTCGGCGGCACCGGTCAGGCCACTGGCCAACAACAGGGTGGTCAGCAGCGCCAGGCGGCGGGCACGGGTCACGGTGGTCGGCATGCGGGTGTCCTGGTTCATTGCAGTGAGCGCGGCGCGCTGTGGAGGGCATTGTTGTGGCTGCGCAGCCAGACCGCGTTGCCCTGCTGCTCCACCTCCAGCCCCAGGCTGAGCGCGACACTGCGGGCAAAGCCGATCGGATCGTTGGCCGAGTACAGGCCGACGATGCGGCGGCTGCCCACCAGCGGGTCGTCGATCATGATGCGCACGTCGCTGTAGCGCAGGAACTGCGCGGCAGCCACCGACAAGGTGTCGCCGTTGAACGAGAGCATGCCCTCGCGCCAGGCCAGTTGCTGGTCCAGGTCGTCATCGCCGACGCTTTCGATGCGGATGCCATGGTTGCGGTTGGCCAGCGCACGGTGGTTGGCCTGCAGCCGGGTCGGGGCGACCGCGCCGCTGGCATTGGCGACATCGACGATGCCTTCGCGCACCAGCACCTCCACCCCGCGCGTGCGCTGCTCGTTGAGACTGACCGAGAAGCTGGTGCCCACCGCGGTCACCGCGGTATCGCGGGCCACCACCACGAACGGGCGGGCACGGTTCTTGGCTACATCGAACAGGGCTTCGCCGCGCAGCAGGATGATCTCGCGGCGCTTGGCGGTGTAGTGCACGCGCACCGCCGCACCCGAATCCAGGGTCACCGCCGAGCCGTCGGCCAGCGGCACGCGCAGGATTTCGCCCTTGTGGGTCAGGTGGTAGTCGCCGGCATCGGTGTGCTCGTGCACGCCCAGCGCCATCAGGCACAGCGTGGCGGCCAGCCCCATCGCCCACTGCAGGCGCGGCGGCCTGCCCGGCGCACGTCGGGCGGCCGGCACGCGGTCGGCACTGCCCAGCGCGCGGGCACGCCCGCTGCGCGCATACACCGCATGCGCACGCGCATAGGCGCCGAAGTGGCGGCGGTCGGCGGCCAGCCAGCCATCGCGCTCGGCCACCTCGCCGGCATCGAGCGGGCCGCGGTCCTCGCGCGCCACCCAGCGGGCGGCGGCGTCATCGATCGGGTTTTCAACGGCGCCGTGCATGGACCGCCTCCCTGTTGTCCGGTTTCCCTGTGGACCCTGCATTGCCTGCATCCTGTTTCATCGACTCCATCAACAACCGAATACCCTTGCACACGTGCTTTTCCACCGTGTTTTCGCTGATCTGCATGCGTTCGGCGATTTCCCGTTGCGAGAAACCCTCGACCCGTCGCAACACGAACGCCTGGCGGCATTTGTCCGGCAACTGCGCGATCAGCGCGGTGACTTTGTTGAGTTCCTGGCGCGAAGACGCCAGCCGTTCCGGTGATGCTTCCTCACCGGTCATCGGCAGCCGATCGAACTCGGCCACCATTTCCATCGATACCACCTGGGCCCGCCGCAACTGCTGCAGCACCACCGACTGCGCCACCTGGTACACATAGGCGCGCGGTGCGCGCACATGCGATACGTCGGCCAGCGCGGCCAGGATGGCGTAGGTTTCCTGGATCACATCATCCACGTCCTGTGGCTGGGCCATGCGCCTGCGCAGCCAGTCGCGCAGGCCCTGCTCGCACGGCAGGACGTGCTCGGCCAACCACAACGCCCGCTCTGCTGCCAATGTCGCGCCCATTCAAACTCCTGCTGCGCTGCCCGGCACGGGCCGGGCAGCGGTGTAAGGAAATAACCGCGGCTCAGAATGCCTTGGTCACGCTGGCATACCAATAGCGCGGATAGGCCTGGTAGATCGCCGAGGAATAACCATAGCTGTCATCGGATACCGGCGGCCGCTTGTCGGCGATGTTGTTGGCACCAAGCTTCACCGACACCCCGCTGAACAGCCCTTCCTGCTGGAAGTCGTACTTGACGAAGGCATTGGCCAGGGTCTGCGACTTCACCGTCCACGGCGTGCCGTCGGCCAGGGTCAGGCTGGTTTCGTGGTAGCTGCTGGCATAGCGCGCGCTCGCCCCGACGGTGAGGTTCTGGTAGCGCCAGGTCAGGTTGCCGCTCCACTTCCACTTCGGGTTGCCACCGTCGCCGATCAGGTCGCCGCCACCGCTGATGGCGATGGACGGATCGACCAGGCCGCTGGCCTTGGCATCTTCCAACGCCTGCAATGCCGGCGAGCGGTCGCGGTAGAACTCGATCAGGCGGGTGCCGTTGAGGCCCACGTCGAAGCGGCCCACGCGGGTTTCCGGCGAACTCCAGGCGAAGCTGTAGTCCACCCCGCGCACGGTCTGCGGCTGCATGTTGACGTACTGGTCGGTGACATACAGCACCTTGCCGGCCGCTTCCAGCCCGCTGCCGGCAAAGCGCGCGATGTCATCGGGAGTGGGCGCGGCGCGCACCACATCAGGGTTGCTGCTGCCCTGTTGGCGCAGCATGTAGTCCAGGATCAGGCCGTTGCCTTCGCCGAACAGGCCGATGATGCCTTCCTGTTCGTACTTGTAGTAATCCACCGCGAAGGTGAAGCGGCCGAAATCCTCGGGGATGAACTGCGGCTGGAACACGATGCCGGCGCTGGTATTGGTCGAGGTTTCCGGCTTCAGGTCCGGGTTGCCCGAGCGCCGCGCAGTGGTGGAAGAGCGGTAGGTGCTGCCGCAATCGTTGATCGAGCCCAGCGCGCCGGAGCGCACGTCGGCTTCGCACTGGATGTAATCGGTGCGGGTATTGGAGCGGCTGACCACGGTGGCGTTGACCTGCTCCAGGTTCGGCGCGCGGAAGCCCTTGGCCCAGGAAGCGCGCACGGTGAGCCCGTCGATCACGGTCCAGCCCAGCGCCAGCTTGGGCTTGGTGACGTTGCCGAAATCGCTGTAGTGCTCGGCGCGCCCGGCCACCTGCAGGTCCAGCGCACGCACCAGCGGGATGCCCATCTCGCGCGAGACCAGCGGCACGGAGAACTCGGCGAACAGGCCGGCCACAGTACGCGAGCCTTCGGTGTCCGGGGTCGGGCTGACCCCGTACATGTCGCTGGGGTAGCCGATGCCGGTGATGGGGTCGGTATAGGTGAGGCTGCCGTCCACGCGCGCGTCGCGGTCATCGCGCTGGGTTTCGCGGCGCACTTCCAGCCCGGTGGCCATGCCGACGTCGCCGGCCCAGGTGCGCAGCAGGTCCGGCCGCGACGCCTTCAGGTCCCACAGATACAGCTCGGTCTCGCTGCGGCGGGCGGCCTTGTAGAAGAACCTATCGAGCTTGCTGAAGTCGTTGCAGCCGCCACAGAACGGGTTGTAGGCCGCGCTGGTGGCGTCGGTCAGCGCCTGCTGGAACAGGGTCATGCTGACCGCGTCCTGGGTGTCGACTACCTTGGCCGCCGAATACAGCGCGGCGGTTTCCCAGTCGAAGCCGAAGTGGAAGCCACGCAGGCCGGCCAGCGCGCGCACCTGGGTGTTCTTGACGTCGATCTGGGTGGGGCGCTCGAAGCGGTAACTGCTGATGCTGACCGGAATGCCGCCGGCGGCCACGTTGAGGTTGGCCAGGCGGTTGGGATTGACGCTGCCATCGGGCAACCGCGCCGCGCCGAAGGGGTTCCAGTAGTTGCTGGCGGCCACGGTCATCGGCAGCGCGGCGATGGTGTTGACGCCGGACTGCACGCTGCGCGCCTTGGACTGGTACCAGCCGGCTTCGCCGAAGGCGGTGATGCCGTTGTCGAAGTCGTGCTTGCCGGTCAGGAACAGGTTGACACGGTGGACGTCGGGGGTGATCGACAGCGGGAACTGCACCTGCTGGTTGTCCAGCAGGTTGCGGTCGGCAGCGGCGGTGGCCTTGCTGCCGGACTGTACGCACAGGCCCGGCGCCAGCGCGGCGTTGCAGCCAGTGTTGGTGGCCGGTTGCACGTGGAAGGCGCCGGCGGCGGTGGTCAGGAAGGTGGTGCCCTGGCGGACGCGCGGACCGATCGCGGTGAAGTTGCCCCACGGGCTGTTGCTGTTGCGGTTGTCGGTGCCGCTGAGGCCTTCGAACGCGGTGCCGACGAAATCCGCCGCGCGGTCGGCGCTGCCGGTCCAGTCCTGGTCCAGCGAGTTCAGGCCGGTGGTGGCGTAGTAGTTGAAGGCCAGGGTGACGTTGCTGCGCAGGTCGGCCGAGTTCTTGCCGACCAGGCCGTTGATGCCCACGTCGCGCAGGTTGGTCCCTTCGCCGATGCCGCGCTGCACGCTGATGGTGCCGCCGTCGACGTCGTCGCGCAGCACGTTGTTGACCACGCCGGCGACCGCGTCGGTGCCGTAGATGGCGGCGGCGCCGTCGAGCAGCACTTCGACCCGGCGCAGGTTGGCCACCGGGATGGTGTTGGCGTTGTAGGCGAGCACGGGGACGAGGTTGCCGTCGGCCTGGCTGGTGGGGTGCACGACGGTGCGGCGGCCGTTGATCAGCAGCAGGGTGTTGCCGACGCCCAGGCCACGCAGGTTGACCGAGGCGATGTCGCCACGCGCGTAGTTGGAGCTGTTGCCGCCGTTGGTACCACTGAAGGAGACATCGCCCATCTGCGGGATGGAGCGGTACAGCTCATCGCCGGAGACCGCGCCGGTGGCTTCGATCTGTTCGGCCTGCAGGGTCGCCACCGGCAGCAGTGCGGCCGATTTGGCGCCCTTGATCTGGGTGCCGACCACGGTGACCGAGTCGAGGGTGACCGGTGCGTCGCGGGCCGGCTCGGCGGCCGGCGGCGCCACGGCCGGGGCCGAGGCCTGCGCAGCCAGTACGGCGCTGCCGCCCAGCGAGGCCAGCAATGGACGATCGGCGCGCAATGTAATGGTACGGCCATCATCGGAAGCGACACTGAGCCCGGTCCCGGCCAGCAGTTGCTCCAGCGCCCGGCGCGCGTCCATCTGGCCGCGCAGGCCGGCCACGGCGATGCCACCGTCACGCTCGCCCACGGCGGGGCTGATGATCTGGACCCCGGCCTGGCGGGCGAATTCGGGCAGTGCCTGCTCGATACGCCCCCCGGCGATATCGAAACTGGCCTGCTGGGCCAGCGCGGGCGCGGCTACGCCCAGTGCCGACACCAACAGGCCTCCGCGGATGGCCTGGGCCAACGGCTGCAACTTGTACGAACGCATGGATACTTCCCCGTGAAAGTGAACATGAGCGGCGATGTTTCGTACCCCCCTGAACAACCAAGATGCACCGGCGCGCGTGTTCCGCCATCGGGTGTGGAGGTTCGTTGCTCCCTGGGCCGACTTTACGGGCTTGGCGGGGCAAGCGGTGGAGCGGCTTTGAGGCTTTGAGGCTTTGGAGCGATAGAGCGAAGCGGCATTGCTTGTCTGTCGCTGGTGGGGGCGGGTCGTATGGGTTTGCAGGACACGCCGTAAATACGTCCCTGTAGGCTCGGCGAAAACATCCATGTTTTCGACGGTCCTGCAAACCCATACGACCCGCCCCTCCGACAATTGGCTGGTGCGCAAGGGAAAAGCCGGCTGTTTCTTCCTGTGAGGGGAGCAAAGAAGGTTTGGTGGGTAGGTGCCGAGCTTGCTCGGCACTACTCCTCTCCACCCAATGCTGGCGCCCCGCTCCACTGCCTTCGATCGCGCTGCGTTTGATCTTCCCCGGCACACCAGCCATGTGTGGAAGGGCGGGCGTGGGTGGGTTGGCGGGACCGTCGAAAACATGGATGTTTTCGCCGAGCCTACATGGACGTATTCACGGCGTGTCCCGCCAACCCACCCACGCCCGCCCACCCCAGGCCACCCGCCAGCTGCCAAGCTCTTGCTTCGACTTCGACTTCGGCTTCGGCTTCGGCTTCAAGCCCAGCACCCCAAACCCGCCCTACAACCACTACCCTTCACCTGCCGGCCGCAACGCCGGCAAAATCACCATACGCCGTAGTATGCTTTGGCTCACGCAGCACCCGCACGAGGATTGCGCCCATGCACCACCGCTTCCGTACCGCCCTGATCGTCGCCCTGGTCGCCGGCTCCGCCCTGGCCCTGGCCGCCTGCAATACCGGCGTGGTCAAACGCGTCTCGCCGCCGGCCGCCAGCGTCCAGCAGCTGACCGTGCGCGCCGATGGCGGTTGGGACGTGGCCCTGCGGCTGCAGAATTTCAGCTCCATGCCGATGCGCTTTGACGAGGTCAAACTGACCCTCAAGGTCGGCGACGAAGACGCCGGCACCCTGGCCACCCAACCGGCCCTGTCGATCGGCGGCGTCTCGGCCGACGTCATCACCCTGCAGTTGCAGCCCTCTTCCGGCGCCCGCCTGCTCATGGCAGATGCCCTGGCCAGCAACCGTACCCTGGGCTATGCGCTCAAGGGCACGGTCAGCGCCACCCCGCAGGAAAAAAAGCAGCGCAGCTTCGACATCGACAGCCGCAGCACCCTCAACCAGGCCCCCGGCCTGCCCGGCGTGCTGCGCTGACCGGCAGCCCGCCCGCCTCCCTTTGCACCTGATCGAGACCTGACGATGAGCAGCTACACCGCCCCGCTTTCCGATATCCGTTTCGCCCTGCACGACGTCCTCAAGGCCGAAGCCCTGTTCGCCCGCCTGGGCCTGGCCGACGCCACTGCCGATGTGATCGACGCCGTGCTCGAAGAAGCCGGCCGCTTCAGCAGCACCGTGCTGGCACCGCTGAACAGCGTCGGCGATGAAATCGGCTGCGCACTCGACCAGGCCAGCGGCGAAGTCACCACCCCGCCCGGCTTCAAGCAGGCCTACACCCAGTTCGTCGACGGCGGCTGGACCGGCCTCACCGCCGCCCCCGAACTGGGCGGCCAGGGCCTGCCGCACACCCTGGGCGTACCGCTCAATGAAATGATCAACGCCGCCAACCTGGCCTGGGGCAACTTCCCGCTGCTCTCCCACGGCGCCATCGAAGCGCTCAAGCAGCACGGCGAAGCCTGGCAGCAGGAGGCCTTCCTCAAGCCGCTGATCGAAGGCCGCTGGACCGGCACCATGTGCCTGACCGAACCGCATTGCGGCACCGACCTGGGGCTGCTCAAGACCAAGGCCGAGCCGAACGCGGACGGCAGCTACGCCATCACCGGCACCAAGATCTTCATCACCGCCGGTGAGCACGACCTTACCGACAACATCGTCCACCTGGTCCTGGCCAAGCTGCCCGACGCCCCGGCCGGCGCCAAGGGCATCTCGCTGTTCGTCACTCCCAAGTTCAAGGTCGACCGCGACGGCAACGTCGGCGAACGTAACGCCCTGCGCTGCGGCTCGATCGAACACAAGATGGGCATCAAGGGCTCGGTCACCTGCGTGATGAACTTCGACGGCGCACAGGGTTACCTGGTCGGCCAGCCGCACAAGGGCCTGCAGGCAATGTTCACCATGATGAACACCGCCCGCCTCGGGGTGGGCCTGCAGGGCATCGGCCTGTCCGAGCGCGCCTACCAGAACGCGCTCAAGTACGCCCGCGAACGCCTGCAGTCGCGCTCGCTGAGCGGCCCCAAGAACCCGGACAAGCCGGCCGACCCCATCCTGGTCCACCCGGACGTGCGGCGCATGCTGCTGACCATCAAGTCGCTGGTCGAAGGCAGCCGCCTGCTCGCGCTGCATGCGGCCACCCTGATCGATGTGGCCCACCACGCTGAGGATGCCGCCGAACGCGAGCGCGCCGACACCCTGGTCAGCTTCCTCACCCCGATCTCCAAGGCCTGCCAGACCGAATGGGGCATCGAAAACACCTACAACGCCCTGCAGTGCTTCGGCGGCCACGGCTACATCCGCGAGCACGGCATGGAACAGCTGGCCCGCGATGCGCGCATCACCACGCTGTATGAAGGCACCACCGGCATCCAGGCCCTGGACCTGATCGGGCGCAAGACCGCTTCCAGCCAGGGCGCCGGGCTGAAGCTGATGCTGGCCGAGATCGAGGCCTTCGCCCAGGCCAATGAGGGCAACCAGGCAGTGGCCGAATTCATCGCCCCGCTGCGCGAGAAGGCCGACCAGTGGGGCAAGCTGACCCTGGCCACCCTGCAGCGGGCGGCCGGCAACCCCGATGAACTGGGCGCGGCCAGCTTCGATTACCTGTTCTATTCGGGCTATGTGGTGCTGGCCTACTGGTGGGCACGCAGCGTGGCCGCCGCCGACGCATCGGCGCAGACCGAGGCGTTCAAGCAGGCCAAGCGCGAAACCGCGCGTTTCTACTTCGCCCGCGTACTGCCGCGCACCTTGAGCCATGCCGCCGCGATCGAGGCCGGCGCCGAGTCGCTGATGGCGATGGAAGACGCGCATTTCGGCGAAGGCTGAGCGCCCGGCTGGTCCACCGGCCAACGGCCGGTGGCTACCTCTGGCGGTTCTGCCGCGGTAGGTGCCGACCGTTGGTCGGCACGATCGACGCCCCTTCTGGAGAAAAGCCCCCTTTTTGTTAAAGGGGGCGCGCCAACGGCGCGGGGTTCAGGTGGAATGCCCAACCGAATCGTTGCGAATTGGGTATAAGCTGTTTTCCCGATGGAGACAGACACTACACGACTAGGTCTGATCGATACCGGAGCGATGTCCGCCCCGGTCGCCGAAGCATCGCCGGTGATTTCCCCGCACCGCCCCGGCAGCGTCCGGTTGTTGTCCCTGGATGCCCACGGGCGCGTACTGGACTGGATCACCTGGCAGGATGCGGCCTGCCTCTACGCCCGCGATGCCGTCGCCTGGACCCTGGGCGACCCCTGCCTGCACATCCACGGCGGCACCAGCCGTTCGACCGGCCTGCGCAGCGGCATGGACCTGCACCCGATCATCGCCGCCCGCGGCCATGCCCGTTCGCGTGCGCTGGACCCCACCCCGAACCTGTCCAACCAGGCGCTGTTCGCGCGCGACGCGCACCTGTGCCTGTACTGCGGCCAGCAGTTCCATCGCCCGCAGTTGACCCGCGACCACGTCCTGCCGCTGTCCAAGGGCGGCCTGGATGTATGGGAAAACGTGGTCAGCGCCTGCTTCCACTGCAACTCGCGCAAGAGCGACCGCACCCCGCAGCAGGCCGGCATGCCGCTGCTGGCCGTGCCGTACCGGCCCAGCTGGATCGAACACATGATCCTGTCCAACCGCAACATCCTGGCCGACCAGATGGCCTTCCTGAAGGCGCAGCTGCCCAAACGCTCCAAGCTGGCCGCCTGACCTGCGACCAACTGACGCAGGGCCCGTCACCGTTTACTCACTGAAAAGGCGGTTTGCTTGCCCCACCCCGGTTTGGGGGCGAAAATAGGCGCTCAGAACAAGCGCGATAAACATGATCGACTCCGCCCGCTATCCCCGCCTGTCGCGCATCCAGTCACCGGATGACCTGCGCAGGTTCGAAGAATCCGAACTGCCCGCCATCGCAGATGAACTGCGTGCCTACCTGATCGAATCGGTCGGCAGGAGTGGCGGTCATTTCGGCGCCGGCCTGGGCGTGATCGAACTGACCGTCGCGCTGCACTACCTGTACCAGACCCCGGTCGACCAGCTGGTGTGGGATGTGGGCCACCAGACCTACCCGCACAAGATCCTGACCGGCCGCCGCGACGAGATCCACACCGTCAAGCAGAAGGACGGCGTGGCGCCGTTCCCCAAGCGCGAAGAAAGCCCGTTCGACACCTTCGGGGTGGGCCATTCCTCCACCTCGATCTCCGCTGCGCTGGGCATGGCGATCGCCCGCCAGCGCGAGGGCGACGAGCGCAAGGTGGTGGCGGTGATCGGCGATGGTGCGATGACCGCGGGCATGGCCTATGAGGCGCTCAACCACGCCGGCGGCATGGACCCCGAGCCGAACCTGCTGGTGATCCTCAACGACAACAACATGTCCATCTCCGAGGCGGTCGGCGGATTGACCAAGATGCTCGGCCGCGCCACCGGCAGCCGCACCCTCAACGCCCTGCGCGAAGGCGGCAAGAAGATTCTCGGCGACAAGAAGAAATCGCCATCGGCGCGCTTCGTCAAACGCTGGGAAGAGCACTGGAAGGGCATGTTCGTGCCCTCCACCCTGTTCGAGGAAATGGGCTTCCACTACACCGGCCCGATCGACGGCCACGACATCCCGGCGCTGATCGCCACGCTGAAGACGCTCAAGACCCTCAAGGGGCCCAAGCTGCTGCACGTGATGACCACCAAGGGCAAGGGCTACGAACGCGCCGAAGGCGACCAGATCGGTTACCACGCGGTCGGCCCGTTCGACCCGGACAAGGGCCTGGTCGCCAAGGGCGGGGCCAAGAAGCCGACCTATACCGACGTCTTCAGCGACTGGCTGTGCGACGCCGCCGCCGCCGAACCGCGCCTGCTCGGGATCACCCCGGCGATGCGCGAAGGCTCCGGCCTGGTCCGCTTCAGCAGGGAATACCCGGAACGCTACTTCGACGTGGCCATCGCCGAACAGCACGCGGTGACCCTGGCCGCCGGCATGGCCACGCAGGGCGCCAAGCCGGTGGTGGCGATCTACTCCACCTTCCTGCAGCGCGCCTACGACCAGCTGGTGCACGATGTGGCGGTGCAGGAACTGGATGTCCTGTTCGCGATCGACCGCGCCGGCGTGGTCGGCCCCGATGGCGCCACCCATGCCGGCAATCTGGACCTGAGCTTCCTGCGCTGCGTGCCGCACATGGTGGTGATGGCCCCGGCCGATGAAGCCGAATGCCGGCAGATGCTGACCACCGGCCTGCGCTACACCGGCCCGGCGGCGGTGCGTTACCCGCGCGGCAGCGGCACCGGCGTGGCCGCCGGCACCGACCTGTCCACGCTGGAGATCGGCAAGGCCGAACTGCGCGTGCCGGGCAGCCGCATCGCCCTGCTCGCCTTCGGCAGCACCGTGCCGGCCGCCGAGGCGGTGGGCCGCGAGCTGGGCCTGAGCGTGGTCAACATGCGATTCATCAAGCCGCTCGACCGTGCCCTGCTGCTGGAACTGGCCCAGCACCATGAGGGCTTTGTCACCATCGAAGACAACGTGGTGGCCGGCGGCGCCGGCTCGGGCGTGTCCGAACTGTTCAATGCCGAGCAGGTGCTCAAGCCGTTCCTGCACCTTGGCCTGCCCGACGGCTTCCAGCACCACGCCAGCCGCGAAGACCTGCTGGCCGAAGCCGGCATCGACGCCGCCGGCATCCGCACTGCAGTGCTGGCGCGCTGGCCGGCACTGGCCCGGCAGGGCCAGCCGCTCAGCGCAGCCGGCTGAGCGGACGCGCGCCGGTAGAACCACGCTCGGCAAAACGTACACCCGGGAGCATGGTAGTGCCGAGCCACGCTCGGCAAACGTACACCCGGGAGCAACAGCAGCCGGGCAGCCGCCATCACCCGTAGCGCACTGCCTCCACATACGCGCCGCTGGCTTCCACCCGCACCGCACTGCACTGGCCGGTTTCGGCGTGGTGCAGGCGGGCCAGCGCATCGGCGAAATCGAACGCCTTGGCGCTGTCGTGGAAACGGAACGATTCCAGCTTGTCCGGGTGCAGCACGCGCCATTGGCGGTGCTCCAGTTGCAGGCGGATCAACATGCGCTTCCCTCCTCCGTGAGACAACAGGGGCTGCCAGGCAACGGCAGCGCCTTGCGGACGGCCGTCGTTGCATCCAGGCAGGCCCCAGCGGGCCTGCCCCGTCCGCACGTTAATCCATTCAAACTGTGCGCTGTATCAGGTTTTTCTGATTCGTGAGTCAGGGCTTGCCCGCAACTCAGTTGACCTGGAACTCACCGCGGCAGCCGCCGTTGACCCACACCCCGTCACGGTCCCAGCCCCAGCTGCGGCCTTCCACGCAGGCCGTCCTGGAAGTCTGGCGCACCAGCCGGGCATCGCGTCGGATGCTGACATTGCAGCGGCGCAGGCGATGGTCGTTGGAATCGCAGCTGATCACCTGACCGCGTCCGCCGCCCCAGCCGCCGCCATTGCCATGGCCACCGCCGCCCCAGCCGCCACCGTGCGAACCGCGACCCTCGGCGATGAATTCGGCGCGGCAACCCTGGGTCACCCATACCCCGTTGCGGGCCTGGCCCCAGGTTTCGCCTTCCACGCACGGCGAGCCGGAAATCTGTCGTACCAGCCGCGCGCGCCCCTGCAACGGGCACTGCTGGGTGCGGCCCTTGATCGATTCGCAGCGCACCGGGCCGCTGTTGTAACCCTCATCGCGGTAGCGGTCGTCGTAGTGCTGCGCCTGGGCGGTGGCGCCCAGCGCCAGCATCGACGGCACCAACACCCACAGCCACGTCCGCTTTCCTTGCGTCTTCTGCCTGTTGCTCATGCCTGCTGCCTCGTTGCTGTGTGGTCAATGCGCACAGCATCGGCGATCGGCAGGCATCCGGACATAGGCCAGAAGTCGCTGATTTCATCCCCTATTTAGGTAACCGACGCGCGGCTGACCGGATGGACACCGGCGTGGTCACATCGGCCCGGCGCACGTTCGGCGACGACCGGCACCGGCCTCAGCCGTAGCGCACCGCGTCCACATGCGCGTCGTACGCTTCCACCCGCACCGCGCTGGCAGCACCGGTGCGGTCGTGGTGTTCGCGGGCCAGGCGGTCGGCAAAATCAAAGGCGAGCGCACCGTCGAGGAACGCGACCGGGTCGGGCTGGGCCGGGTGGACTACGTGCCAATGGCGGTCCTGGCATTGCACTTTGATCAGCATGGTTGGCTCCTCGATGGCGTCCCTGGCAGGTGGCAACACGGCTGGCGGCCGGCGTTGGCCGGCACTGCCGCGATGGCGTCTGATGACGTGAGGCGTCCAAGCCTCGAGTGCACGATAGGTCGGGCACCGGGGCAGCTGAATAGGATTCGTCTGAAAGTGGTGTCATCCCGATCAACTATCGGGCTGATGCCTGATGGCGCCGCGCACGCAACACCGCTACCCGGTCAATTGCCGGCGGCCGCCTGTACCTGCAGCCAGGCCAGGAATGCAGGCACGCAAAGGCGCCCAGCTGACCATCTTGGGCCCCACCGCCGCGCGGACACGCAGGACAGCCGGCATGCGCATACGACCAGGCACTCAGCCCGGCCGCAGCACTTCCAGCAGCAGGGTCAGCAGCCCCACATAACTGCCGACCCAGATGATCGCCTTGGCCGTGCCCTGCAGCATGTTGCCGCCGAACAACGCCTGGCCGATACGGGCAAACAGCGACGGACCGGGAGCGGACATGCAGACCTGCCTTGGATCGGGTGGGATGCGCACATGCTACGCCGCGCGGTACGCAGGCAAGCGCATCCGACCCAGGTGCATCCGATCATGGATCGGATCTACTGCCGTTCCGGCGGCGGCGCGCGGTCCACCGGCAGGGCCACCACGAAGCGCGCACCACCCCCTGCCGCCGCTTCGGCGGCGATGCTGCCGCCATGGCGCAGCATGATCTCGCGCGCCAGGTACAGGCCCAGGCCGCTGCCGCTGCCACTGGGGCGCAGCCGATGGAACGGCTCGAAGATTTCCTGGCGTGCCGCTTCGGGCACGCCGGAACCTTCATCGCTGACCGACAACACGCCATCGGGCTGCAGCGCCACGCTGATCATGCCGCGGTCGCCGCCATGGGCGATCGCGTTCTGCAGCAGGCTGGCCACCACCCGGTGCAGCGCATGCGGGTCGCCACGCACCCACACCGGTGCGTCCGGTGCATCCACCGCGAAGGTGTAGCCGGCATCGAGCACCAGCGGCGCCACATCGGCGGCCACCTCGGCGGTCAACGCCGCCAGGTCCACGCGCTGGGACTGGCTGCGGTGATGGTCCAGGCGCTGCAGGTCGAGCAGCTGCTCGGCAATGTTGCCAAGCCGGCTGAGGTCACGCTGCAGCCGCGAGCGCACCGGCCCGGCCGGCAGGTCGGCGATGCGCGTGGCCAGGATCGCGATCGGCATGCGCAGCTCATGCGCGGCGCCGACCAGGAAACGATCCTGCGCATCGTAGCTTTCGCCGATGCGGCGCACCGCCGCATTGAACGCATCCACCAGCGGGAAGATTTCCTGCGGCACCGCATGGGTATCCAGGCCGCCGCCGCGCTCGTTGATCTGGATCGCCGCAGCCTGCGCGGCGACCCGGTTGACCCCGCGCAGCGAGCGGTGGATCGCCCAGGGCGCCACCACCAGGGTGATCAGGATCAACGGCAGGGTGATCCAGCCGCTCAGGTAGCGGATCATCACCTGCATCTGCCG
This sequence comes from Stenotrophomonas sp. KH_029, assembly GCF_057839765.1. Lineage (NCBI taxonomy): Bacteria > Pseudomonadati > Pseudomonadota > Gammaproteobacteria > Lysobacterales > Lysobacteraceae > Stenotrophomonas > Stenotrophomonas sp. KH_029. The sequence goes on from NZ_CM174498.1 coordinate 2,839,598, forward strand.
CCACAGGCCACGCGAGGGCAGCCCGCCGATCATCACGTGCACGCGCCCTTCGGGCAGCTCGGTGACCCACACCCGCATCGCCAGTTCCACCCCGCGGGTACGCGTGCGCACATCCATCGGTTCGATGTGCGGCAGCTGTGCCACCAGCGGCCGGTACATGTCCGGCACCTCGCCATGGGTGAGCTGGTGTCCGTTCTCATCGGCGGCGGCAAACCAGAACGTGGCCGGGCGGTCCTGCGCGGCCGCGTCCAGCGCGGCCCAATCCACCTGCAGCGCATCGTCCTGGATATGGATCGCACGCGCGATCGATTCGCTCATTCCCCAATCGATGTAGGCCGCGTCACGATCGCCGTAGACCAGCATCATGCCGATCAGCCCCATGGCCACCATGGTGATCTGGATCAGGATGATCTTCCAGGCCAGGCTGAACGACAGCGACCCGGGCTTGAGGAATTTCATGCGACGTCCTTCAACAGGTAGCCGATCCCGCGCATGACGTGGATTTCCACCCGCGCATCGGCTTCGGCCAGCGCCTTGCGCAGCTTGGACACGTGCGCGTCCAGCGCATTGGACTGGATCGCATCGTCGAAGCCGTACACCGCCTCCAGCAATGCCGCGCGCGCCACCGTGCGGCCCTGGCGTACCGCCAGGGCTTCCAGCACCAGCAGCTGCCGGCGCGGCAAGGCCAGCAGCACGCCGTCGACACTGGCCTGGCGCGCGACGAAATCGAACTGTAGACGGCCCAGCAGCAGCACCGGCAGCGCGATCTGCGACGGCCGCCGCGAGATCGCGCGGATCCGCGCCAGCAGCTCCTCCACCGCGAACGGCTTGGTCAGGTAATCGTCTGCGCCCACGTCCAGGCCGACCACGCGGTCGGCCACCGAATCGCGTGCGGTCAGCATGATCACCGGCAGGTTGGGCACCAGGCTGCGCGCGATGCGCACGAAGCCGGCACCGTCGCCGTCGGGCAGCTGCCGGTCCAGCAGCAGGATCTGGTGCAGCGCCGGCTTGAGCGCCTCAGCGGCCCGGGCCATGCTGCCGACCACATCCACCACCATGCCGTGCCGGCCCAGGCTGGCCTGGATCGCACTGGCCAGTTCGGGATCGTCTTCGAGCAGCAGGATGCGCATGGCAATGGTGGGCACGGGGGCGGAAGCTGTGGATGGTACCGCGCAGCCCGGCGCAACGTTCCGACAATGTAACCCCGGCACCATGCGCGCTTGGCTTTCCCGTCTGGCAGGTAGATGCGCGTGCGTTCCAATCCCCCCAACTCCCCCGCAGGCAGCTGCCCCTCCCCGCGTCCCCGGGCACGCCTGGCCGGTACCGCCGCAGCGTGCGTGGCCCTGGCCGCCCTGCTCACCGGCACCGCCGCCACGGCGGCCGAATCGGCCGCGACCAAGCCACGCACCGCGCTGGGCGTGGCAGTGGTGGCGCTCAAATCGCCGTATGCCGGCTACAGGACCGACACCCTGGCCGCCCCCGTCGGCAGCTGGGAGGGCAAGTCGTTCTATTTCCGCGGCGGCACCCTCGGCTACCGCCTGTTGGACAACCAGCACACCGAAGTGTCGGTGATGGTGTCGCCGTACATGATGCGCTTCAAGCACAACGACAGCGACGACATGCGCCTGCGCCAGCTGTCCAACCGCAACTTCTCGGCCATGGCCGGCGTGGCGGTACGCCACAACGCGGCATGGGGCCTGCTGCAGGCCGATGTGCAGCGCGAGATCAGCGGCCATGGTGGCGGGCTGGCGGCCGATGCCAAGTACGCCTACCCGCTGCCCGTCGGCCGGGTCACCCTGGTGCCGGGCGTGGGCGCAAGCTATGCCAGCAGCCGCCTCAACGACTACTACTTCGGGGTGGGCGCGGCCGAAGCGGCACGCAGCGGGCTGGCCCGCTACCGCGCCGGCAGCGGTGTGGCGCCCTATGTCGACCTGCTGGCGGTGATGCCGCTGGGCCCGCGCTGGACCGCCACCGCGTCGCTGCGCCGCACCCTGTTGTCCGATGCGGTGGACGACAGCCCGATGACCGACGCAGACCACATGGACTCGGCCGCCCTTTCACTCAGCTACGGATTCTGACCATGCGCCAGGGAATCGTACGACGTGTCGCCGATCTTGCCCTGCAGATCGAGCCGGATCGCCACGTCGTACTGCAATGGATTCTGCATACCCCCCTGCCCGCCCTGGGCGGGCAGACCACCTTCGAACTGGCCTGCGATGGCCAGGGCGAACGGGTGATCGCACTGTTGAACCACGTGCTGCTGCAGCCGGGCAGTACACCGCCGCGGCTGCCGCAGGCACGCGCCATGCACTAGCTGCCGGCACCTTCGCCTTTTGATACGCCCCCACGGAGCCCGCATGAGCCGCCCTTTTCCAATGATCGGCAGCGCCGGATACGCCGATGATCCGCTGCTGGCCCAGGCCCTGGTCGATTTCGACCAGGCGGTGCAGGCCCTGATCGAACAGGACCCGATGCCGCACGGACGCTTCTCGCGTGCCTATGTCACCGCGATTTTCCACGCCTGCCTGGCACCCAACGACCCCGGCCCGGGCGCCCCCCGCGGCCGCCCGGACCCGCAGATCGCGCAGGCACTCAAACGCTGGATCCAGGAACAGCTGCTCAAACACCCCGGCGAGAGCCAGGATCACCACCTCACCGCCGCGCGCCGCGCCGCGCACGGCTTCTGGCTGCAATCGCTGGCCGACCCGGTCGATGCCGACGGCCGTCCGCGCGCCAACCGCCTGCTCGATGGCCTGCTCGCACTGACCCGCCCGCAGCCCTGAAGGGAGCCATCGCCATGGTGCGTTGACAGCGCGTCGATTAGGCTGTGATGCCTGATTGCAACGACGATCCCCATGCGCGCTCCCGCCGCCCTGGCCCTGCTGCTGTGCACCGTTCCAATGCTGGCTGTGGCCAGCGATGACGACGCCCCGGCGTTCGACCGCCCGGGTCTGGGCTTCTCGCCGACCACCCTGCCGCGCGGCGGCGTCGCCCTGGAGCTGGGCCTGCCCAGCCTGGCGCGCGACCGCGATGGCGAGGGCGTGCTGTCCACCCAGTACAGCAGCGACGTCACCGTGCGCGTGGGCGTTGGCGAGCGGGTCGAACTGCAGGCCTTCGGCACGCCCTGGAACCGGCTGCGGGTGGCGCCACGCGGCCAGCCGGCCAGCACCCTTCGCGGCGCCGGCGACAGCGGCGTGGCACTGAAGGTCGCGCTGCCGTCGGCATCGGACCGGCACGCCTGGGCGCTGCTGGCCAGCACCACCTTCGATACCGGCGAGCGCGACTTCAGCGCCGGCGGCCCGCAATACGCGCTGGGCGCCAGCTACGAATACACCTTCAACGACCGCTGGTCCGGCGCGCTGTACGCCAATGCGGTACGTGGCGCGGGCGAACAAAGCCTGAGCTGGTCGCCCAGCCTGAGCGTGGCCTTGAGCGAGAACGTCGGCGCCTTCGTCGAAGCCGGCTTCACCCACACCCAGGGCGCGCCGTCCACCGCCATCGCCGGTGCCGGCCTGACCTGGATGGTGGCCCGCCGCGTGCAGCTGGACGCTTCATTCGACCTCGGCCTGGACGCAGACAGCCCCGACCTGCAGGCCGGGCTGGGCGTGTCGTTCTATTTCAGGTAGCAGCCGATGATGCATCCGGGTGGGTAGGTCCGAGCCACGCTCGGACGCGCTTGGTTCCGGCAGCGCGTTGTCCGAGCACGGCTCGGACCCACCTGTTCTCCACGCGCAGGCGAACAACCAACAAAAAGGCCTGTGCATCGCTGCGCAGGCCCTGATGTCTACACCCGTATGTCAGTGCGCCAGCTAGGCGACCTTCTTGGCGATGGTCATGCCAAGCAGGAACAGGATCGCGGCGATGATGATGCCGGCCCAGAACAGGAACTTGGCCACGCCGATGGCCGCGCCACCGATGCCACCGAAGCCCAATGCACCGGCAATCAGGCCGATGATGGCGAAGATGATGGCCCACTTGATCATGTTGATCCTTTCCCGAAAACGGGATGACTGTCAGGCCCCTACGCTAGCGATGGCACCGTCGCGCGCCCGTGAGCGCAGTGCGGCGGAAGCGTGAAGCTGCCGCGTCGCTTATGCCGCCAACAGCCGCGGGCGCTGCATCGGCTGGTAGACCAGCCCGGCTGCTTCGGCAACCGGGCCGGTACAGTCGAATCCATAGCGTTGATAGGCCGGCACCGAGTTCAGCGATGCGCTTACCGTCACCTCTGGTGCGCGTGCATGGGCAAGCAGTGCCTCCATCAGCGCGCGGCCCACGCCCTGCCGCTGGCAATTAGGAGCGACGAACAACAGCCCCACATGCCGACCCTGCCTGAGCTCGGCGACGCCGTAAAGCGTGCCGTCCCGATCGAACACCCACATCCCATTGTCCAGCGTCATCCGCTGCGCGAACGCTGCCTGGGCTGCCACCGCGGCGAACGTGGCGATCCCCTGCGCCGACAGCGATGGGGCCACCGCGTGCGTGAAAGCGTCCATGCACAGTGCGCTGGCCGCAGGCAGATCGCCGGCACGCAAAGGCCTGATCATGCTGTTTCTCCTGGTGTTGAATGCACGACGCATCCGAACATCGACTGTATCGCTATGGGACACGCCGCGACAACGCGGCATGGATCTGTTGAGATTGCTGCCCGTCTCCACGCACCGGCCATGCCTTACCTGCGCGACACCCCATGCAACAAACTTTCCTGGCCAAAGCGCCTGCTGCGCATCGCCACCGATGTCGCACTGCTTGCCGCCGCGTCGATCGGCTACGCCGGCGCCCTGACCGCAACGATCCGCACCGGACACCTGGGCTGGCAACTGCCCTCGCTGCCGTATACCTACGAACGCAGCGATCTGTTGCTGCACGCGGTGTTCGCCGCGGCCGCGGTGCTGGCGGCCCTGCTGCTGGTCGATCGGCTGTCGCCGGTGCGCCGCGCGCCATGGCGGGGCGATGGCGTGTTCGCACTGGCCGTGCTGCTGGTGATCCGGATTGGGCCACCGGATGCACGCGTGTTCGGCGACACCTGGACGGCCTGGGAAGTCACCCATGCACTGTTCCTGCAGCAATGGCCGCTGCTGCTGACCCTCACCGTCGCTGCGGTCGGCCTGCGCCGGCTGGCCCGCGCCCTGCCCCTGCTGCGGTAGTGCCGGCCGGCTCCCACCGAATCCGCAGTGCCCGCCCCTGCCGAAGCCCCACGCGACGCGAAAAACCCTTGTTCCAGAAGGGTTTGCGGCGATGGCCGGCAGCGCGGTCAGGCAGACCTCACGTCGCTGACTGCATTTAAATTGTGATGATTGCCTCAAATTCACGCATTCGTCACAATCGGGGCGTCCACCTAGCCAGCCCACGCCCATGCGCGCGCTCCTGCACAAGCAACACCCCGCCCTGCTCAAGGTCTATTTCCTGGCCTGCTACGCGGTTCTGATCGAGGAAGTGGTGCGCGCCATCGGCTAGGACGGCCGGGCAACGCACCACCCACATCGCCTCACGACGCGAAGGAATGTTCCGGCGTGGGGAACTGGCCTGCCTCGACCTCCGCAGCGAAGTCGCGCGCGGCCTTGTGCAGCAGGCCGTGCATATCGGCGTACTGCTTGACGAAGCGCGGCAGCGGCCCGCTGCGCAGCCCGGCCATGTCCTGCCACACCAGCACCTGCGCATCGCAATCGATGCCCGCGCCGATGCCGACCGTGGGCACCGACACAGCGGCGGTGATCCGCGCGGCCACCTCGGCCGGCACCATTTCGATCAACACCGCAAACGCGCCGGCCGCTTCCAGCGCGCGCGCCGCTTGCACCAGCTTGGCACCGCCATCACCACGTCCCTGCACACGGAAGCCGCCCAGCTGGTGCTCCGATTGCGGGGTGAAGCCGATATGCGCCATCACCGGAATGCCGCACTCCACCAGCTTGCGCACCTGCGGCACCATCTCGATGCCGCCTTCCAGCTTGACCGCATGCGCGCCGCCTTCCTTCATGAAACGCGCCGCGGTATGGAAGCACTGCTCCGGCGAGGCCTGGTAGGAGCCGAACGGCAGGTCGGCAATCACCAGCGGGCGCCGCGTGCAACGGCTGACCGCGCGCACCAGCGGCATCAGCTCGTCCACCGTCACCGGCAGCAGGCTGTCGTTGCCGAACACGTTGTTGGACGCCGAATCGCCGATCAGCAGTACCGGGATGCCGGCATCTTCGAAGATCGCCGCGGTGTACATGTCATAGGCGGTCAACATCGCCCACTTCTCGCCGCGTTCCTTCATCTGCTGCAGATGCGGAATGCGCACGCGCTTGGCCTGGCCCAGCGGACTGGTGGGGTTCGCGTAGGGCGGCAGTTGTTCGCTCACGTCAGATCCTTGTTGCATGTGGGGGGATCAGATCGTAGTGGTTCGGCAGCGTCCCGAACACCATCGGCCGCGCGACGCCGTCGGCGATCCGGGTGACCGCATGCGTCAGGCCTGGCTGACCAGTTTCTGCGCCACGTCCTTGATCAACCCGGTGATTTCATTGGCCAGCCGGCGGCTGTCGGTGATCGAGCCGAAGAAGCGGATCGTGCGCCCGTCGATCTCCACCCCGGCTAGGCCCAGCTCACCCTTCAACGCGCCCACGTGCAGGTCGAATACCTGCAGCCATTGCGCCGACGGCTCCACATCGAGCATCGCGATGATCGCTTCGTCCTGGGCATGGTCCACCTGCGCATGCAGGTCGGGCACATCGAACCCGAGCAGGCGCGGGGCATTGGGATCGACCGAGGGCGTGTTCATGGCGGCATGGTAGCCCGGAAGCGACCGTGGAAGTGCGGCGCGCCGCCTGGCTCAATCCCCCTGCAGGAAACCGCGCACAGCCGCCCACAACGCCAGGCGCCGCGGCTGCAGATGCAGCCAGTGGTTGCCACCGGAAATCTTGACGTCGCGCTTGTCCGAACAACCACGCAGGTCGGCGTACAGGCGCCGGGCATCGTCATCGGTGGTGACATGGTCCCATTCGCCGCGGACGATCAGCACCGGTGCCCGGATCCTGGCGCTGTCCACCAGCGAGCGTCCCGCCCAGCAGGCGGCAACATCGGCGGCCGGTCCATTCGGGATCCGCGCCGACGCCGGCGTTCTTTGCCCGGCCGTCGGGTCGCTGGCCAGATACGCGCTGCACCAGCGATCAAGCTCGGCAGCATCGACCGGGGTGGGCACATGATCGGGAATGCCGGTGCGCTGCCGCGGCCGCTGCGCATCGGCATCCATCAACGTCCATGCATCGTGCGGGCCGGCGCTGCCGGCCGCTCCTTCACGCGGCACCAGCGGGCCGAACAGCACCAGCCGCGATATCGCGTCCGGATTGTCGATGACCGCGCGTTGCGCCGGCAGCGTGCCCCAGGAATGGGCGAGCAGATGGATGCGCACGTTCGGCCGTTCGCGCCGTATATGCGCCAGTGCCGCGGCAATCTGCGCGGCCGCCATTTCGCTCCGGCCGAACGGCGGCGCCGCCGCTGCCGGCGCGGAAAACACCGCCGGGCGTGCCGAGCCGCCATAGCCGGCGAAGTCCAGCGCCCAGGCATCGAAACCGGCACGCTGCAGGTCATCCATCCACGACACCCCGTGCATCTTCCAGCCCACCGCCAATGCACTGGGGAAGGTGGCGCCATGCACGTACAGCACCACCTCGCCGGCCGCCGGCTGGCGATGCAGGGCCAGCGGCAACAACTCGCCCTGATGGCGCCACGGCAAGCGGATGGCCTGCGCCGTGCGCAACGGCGACGGGCGGCTATTACCGGCGCCGATCATGCCGGCCCCCAGCGCAAGCCCGGAACAGGCGAGCATCGTTCTGCGTTTCATTCGTACACCGGTATGGGCAATGGTGCAGTGTCCGTCTTGCCGATCACCTGATGCTTCGGCCAGTATCGAAGCATGACCGCCCTGCCTCCCATCGCCAGCATTGCCCGCCTGATCGGCGATCCCACCCGTGCGCGGATGCTGTCGGCGTTGATGGATGGCCGCAGCAGGACCGCCGGCGAACTGGCCCGGGAAGCCAGCGTGACCCCGCAGACCGGCAGCGCCCACCTGGCCAAGCTGATCGATGGCGGCCTGCTGGCGATCCAGAAGCAGGGCCGGCACCATTACCACCGGCTGGCCAATGCCGACGTGGCGCATGCACTGGAAGCCCTGCTCAACCTGTCGGCGCCGCCGCATCCGGCCCATCGCCTGGGGCCGGCAGACGCAGGCTTGCGACGCGCGCGGGTCTGCTATGACCATCTGGCCGGCGAAATCGCGGTGCAGTTGACCCAGCATTGGCACGATCGGGGCTGGATCCTCGACGACGCCGGCGCATGGCAGCTGACCCCGACCGGATGCGAGGGGCTTCGGGCACTGGGCATCGCCCTGCCCGACCCGGCCCTGCGCCGCCCTGCGCTGCGTGCCTGCATGGACTGGAGCGAACGGCGCTTTCATCTGGCCGGCCAACTGGGCATGGCCGTACTGCAGGCGATGCGTGACCAGGATCTGCTCCGCCCGGTACCGGGTTCGCGCGTGTTGACGCCCACCGCGCAGGGCGAGGCTGTGTTGGCGGCTTGGCTCAGGTAGCCCCCTACGACCACGTTCTTCACCAATCGCTCACAAGATGAGGGCGAGCCTTCGCCCATCGTCGGGCGGCCGCTGAAGAGACTCGCCATCCCTGCACGGGCAGCTGAAGAGAGCCCCACCGGTAAAGGTGAATCTGGAATATCTCGTATTTGTTGTATGGCGAGGCCGATAGGTAGCTCCTATCCTTCTCCGCAATCAGTGCCTCCTCGCCGGTCGCATGCCCAGCTGCCCTGGCGACGAATACGTCCCTTCTTGAACAGGCCACTCCGATGAATGCTCTCCCTTCTGTTGCCTCACGCCGCAATTTGCCCCGCCATGGAATCCTCCGCCGCTCATTGCTGGCGGGTGCGATCGCCGTATGCGGCATGACGGCCGGAGCGCGGGCCGCCGTCGTGCCAGTTGACGGTGAACATACCGTCGTTCCAGGCGATGCAGCGGAGGAATGGCAGGTGCGCGAGGGGGGCACGCTTCGCGTGATCACAGGTGCCCAGACATTGGGAATATCTACGGAAACTGGCTCAACTGTATTTCTCGACGGTGCCCGTGTGGACGGCGGCTCAACCTCCTATGGCGTTTGGGCGGTTGACTCCAACGTGGACATCCGCAACAGCGATATTCGCAGCGATTACGCCGCCGGCATACAAACCGGCGCCGTGATGGGCCAGTTCAACGCTAGCTCCGTCGTCACGATAAGCGACTCGACAATCTCCGGAATGGAAAGCGGCGTCAATGCGACAGGCGGCGGGAGCATTAGCATGGTCCGCACCAAGGTCAACGGTGCCGATCTGAACAGGTATCCCGTTGGTGATCCCCGCAACGGCGGCATCGGCGCTGCCGTTATCGCCGGCTCGGTGCAGATCGCCGACCGCAGCGAGGTGCGCGGCGATCGGACCGGGGCGCTGTTGAACCTCTGGACGGCCGGCGGCACAACCAATGGCGGCAGCACGCTGCTGGTCGACAACTCGCTGGTGGAAGGACGCACCGGCAGTGCCATCCACGTTGCCCAGACCAGCGAAGCGATGACTGCCGATATCACCATCCAGAACAACGCGCAGCTGATCGGCGGCAACGGCCGCGTGCTGGAAGTGACCGGCGGCGCCACCGCCAACTTCAATGTGCTGGGCAGCACCCTGCGCGGCGATATCGTCAACGACGTCACGTCCACCACCAATGTCACCCTCGGCAACAGCGCCAGCATCACCGGCGTGTTCACCAACGTCAGCGCGGCCACCTTGGCCAGTGGCGGCCGTTGGCAGCTGGCTGGCGATTCGGATGTGGGCGCGCTCACCCTCAACAGCGGCGGCACCGTCGCGTTGGGCAACGGCACCGCCTTCAACACCCTCACCGTGCGTGGTGATTACACCGGTGCCGGCGGCACCCTGCTGTTCAACACCGTGCTCGGCGATGACGTCTCGCGCAGCGACAAACTGGTCATTGCCGGCAGCACCAGCGGCCAGACCAACGTGGCGGTCAACAACGTCGGGGGTGTCGGTGCGCAGACCGTCAACGGCATCGAACTGATCCAGGTCGGCGGTGCCTCCGATGGCGTGTTCACCCTCGCCGGCCGTGCGGTGGGTGGCCAGTACGAGTACTTCCTGCATAAGGGCAGCGCCGCTGCAGCCGGCAACTGGTATCTGCGCTCGGAGCTTCCCACCGCGCCCGATCCGTGCGTGGTCGATCCCAGTCTGCCGGCATGCCAACCGCCAGTGCCGGTGCTGCGCCCGGAGCCCGGTGCCTATCTGGCCAACCAGGCCGCCGCCACGCAGATGTTCAGCATGCAACTGCACGACCGCAGCGGCGGCATCGCACGCGGTGGCTCAGAGCGTGGCGCTTGGGCACGCATGAGCCGCAACCAGGCCGACTATGGCGTGGTCGGCGACCAGCTCCAAGTCAATGGCGACAGCTCGGTGCTGCAGGTGGGTACCGACCTGCTCCGCTGGGGCGGCGACAGCCGTGGCCAGTTCGGCGTCATGCTCGGCAGCGGGCGCGCCAACAACACGGTAACCTCGCGCCTGACCGGTTATAGCGCCAAGGGCAAGGTCGACGGCCAGGCCATTGGCCTCTACGCCAGCTGGCTGCAGGATCCGGCACAGACCACCGGTCTGTATGTAGACGGCTGGGTGCAGTACGCACAGTTCAGGAACACCGTGCAAGGCGATGCGCTGGCCCGCGAACGCTACGACAGCGACGCAACCTCGGCCTCTGTCGAGGCCGGCTACGGCTTCCAGGTACTGGACAGCGCCCGCACCGCGCTGTTTGTGGAGCCGCAGTTGCAGCTGACCCATACCGACTTCAGCGCCGACCGCCATGTCGAACGCAATGGCACGGTCATCGACGGTAGCGATGCCGGCGGCCTGACCAGCCGCGTGGGCGTACGTCTGTTCGGCCATGCCAATAGTGCGGTCGGCAACCGCGTGCAGCCGTTCGCGGCGCTCAACTGGATCCATGGCGCTGACGACAACAGCCTGCGTTTCGATGGCGAGCGCATGCAAGGCGGCGTGCCACAGGACCGCTACGAAGCCAAGGCCGGTGCCGCGCTGCAGCTCGGCCAACGCTGGACGGCGTGGGGCGATATGGGTGTACAGAAGGGCCAGGGCGGGTATCGCAATGTGGCCGTGCAGCTTGGGCTGCGTGCGAGCTGGTAAGTGCATTGCATCCGGACGCCGCGCCCTGGCACGGCGTCCGCTGATCGCTGCACTGCGAATGCGGCGCTGCGCTGTCTTGAGCTGCGCCATTGACGCCAGGGCCTCCCGCCCAGGCGACCGGGCCGTGGCCGGTTCAGCGTCGGGAAGCCGTTGGCACAACCTCGCTGCGAGCGTCCAGAACACCACCCCATAACGCCAACTGGCGCATACTGGCCCCCAGCGGCCCCATCGCGGGGCGGCAATCAGGCAGCGGCCTGGCATGCATCCATGTCGAGCCCCATGCAGAGGGTGCAGCAATGCCGGACACCGGTATGTTCCATCTGTTCGAGGTGTGCTGCCATCCCCTGCGGGACGCTGGCGCGGCCTATCCGGAAATCGAATTCATCCGCGCGCAGTGCCACGGCTGCGGCGCCATTTTCAAGGCCACCCAGCCGCCGGTTCTGGAAACCATCGAGGGCGGGGGCGCGGTACTGAGCTGCCCCAGCTGCAGCGCGCGCCAGGCGGTCGCCGGCGCCCGTTTCGCCGAATACATGGCGCGCTTTCCCAGCGGCAACTGCGAAACGTACCGGGCGGCTGCATCGAATGCCGCATCCGCGCAGGATGCGCCTTTCAGCGCAGGCGTTGGCGACTAGACCAGCGCGATGCAGGCAGCTGCAGCGGCACGCATGCCCCTAGGTCGCGTGCGCCTGGTGGCGGCGCCGCCAGATCCGGGCGTGGCTCGAAACTACATGGCGCTTGCATTGCGAGTCCGAGCATCGCTCGGACCTACCCGGCGCTTGTCGACGTTGGCTTCCTGCCGGGCTGACGCCCAACGAAAAAGGGCCCGCGCATCGCTGCACAAGCCCTTGATCTGTTGCCAACAATGGTCGGGACGGCCGGATTTGAACCGACGACCCTCTGCCCCCCAGGCAGATGCGCTACCAGGCTGCGCTACGCCCCGATGATGCTGGCACTGTCCCCGCCTTGCAGCGGGCCGACGAGTATAACGGGTTTGAAGGCGAAATGGTTCAGCGACGGAGCAATTGCAGTACTTCTTCCAGCTCCATCCGCGTCTGCTTGATGATCTGGTTGCTCAGCGTGGATTCGTCGCGGGCACCGGCACCTTCCAGGCGCAGGCGCGCCCCGCCGATGGTGTAGCCCTGTTCGTAGAGCAGACCGCGGATCTGGCGCACCATCAGCACGTCGTGGCGCTGGTAGTAGCGGCGGTTGCCGCGGCGCTTGGCCGGCTCCAGGCTGGGGAACTCGGTTTCCCAGTAGCGCAGCACGTGCGGTTTGACATCGCACAGTTCGCTGACCTCACCGATGGTGAAGTAGCGCTTGGCCGGTATCGGCGGAAGTTCGCGGTTACTGCCCGGATCCAGCATATGCCTCCACCCTTTCCTTGAGCTTCTGGCCCGGACGGAAGGTGACCACCGTACGGGCGGAAATCGGTATTTCCTCGCCGGTCTTGGGATTGCGGCCCGGGCGCTGGTTCTTGCGCCGCAGGTCGAAATTGCCGAAGCCCGACAGCTTGACCTGACGTCCCTGTTCCAACGCTTCCCGCAACACATCGAAGAACGCGTCGACAAATTCCTTGGCTTCGCGCTTGTTCAGACCGACTTCGTCGAACAGCTTTTCGGCCATCTCAGCCTTGGTCAATGCCATTGCCTGCTACCCCCAATGCTTCCCGCTCAACCGCGGATCCGGGCGTGGTGATCACGCTCCATCGCAGCGACCGCCTCGGCCACTACCGCATCCACGTCGCGGTCCGTCAGAGTGCGCGACTTGTCCTGCAAAATCAAGCCCATAGCCAAACTCTTGAAGCCCGGCTCGACGCCCTGGCCGACATACCGGTCGAACAGGGTGACCTGGCGCAGCAGCGGGCCGACGGCCCGGCGCAGGGTCGTTTCCAGGTCGGCCCAGGCGGCCGCTTCGGGGACCAGGAAGGCCAGGTCGCGGCGCACCGAGGGGTAGCGCGACAGCTCGCTGGCCCGCGGTATGGCGCGTGCGGCCAGCGGGGCCAGGTCCAGCTCGAAGGCGAATACGTCCACGTCGATGTCCATGGCCTTGGCCAGGCGCGGGTGGAGCTGGCCGATCCAGCCCAGGCTGGCGCCGTCGCGCAGCACCTCGGCCGAACGCGCCGGGTGCCCGTAGGGGCGCTGGGAGGGCTGGAATTCCAGCACCGCGCCCGACGCGGCCGCCAGCGACTCCAGGTCGCCCTTGAGGTCGTGGAAATCGACCTTGCGGGTCGCCAGGCCCCATTGCTGGGGGTCGGCGTCGCCGCAGACGGCGGCGGCCACGCGCTGGGTTTCCAGCGGCGCCGGCTGGCCGTCCCCGGCCTGCGGGTGGAACACCCGGCCCAGCTCGAACAGGCGTACCCGGCCGAGCTGGCGCGCGGCATTGCGGCCCAGCGTGGCGACCAGGCCCGGCAGCAGCGATGGGCGCATCACCGCCAGTTCGGCCGACAGCGGGTTGGCCAGGGCCACCACGTCCTGGTGCAGCTGCCACTGGCCGAGCAGGCCGGCATCGACGAAGGCGTAGTTGAGGGTTTCCTGCAGGTCGCGGGCGACCAGCTGGCGGCGCACGCTCCGCTCATCCAGCGCGGTTTCGCTGGGCATGGCGATGCGCGAGGCGCCGCCGGGCAGCGTGGTCGGAATGCGCTCGTAGCCGTGGATGCGCGCCAGTTCCTCGATCAGGTCTTCTTCGATGGCGATGTCGAAGCGGCGGCTGGGCGCGGTGACCTGCCAGCCGTCGGCGCTGGCGGCCACGTCCATGCCCAGCGCGCGCAGCATGCGCTCCACGTCGGCATCCTTGATCTGGATGCCGAGCACGCGGGCGATCCGCGCGCGGCGCAGGGCGATCGGCGCGGTTACCGACAGGTCGGCCGGACGTACCGCCTCGGTCAGCGGCGACGGCGTGCCGCCGGCCAGGTCCAGCACCAGCCGGGTGGCGTACTCGATCGCGGTGCGCGGCAGCGCCGGGTCCACACCACGCTCGAAGCGGTGGCCGGCATCGGTATGCAGGCCCAGCTTGCGGCCACGGCCCATGATCGCGGCAGGCGCGAAGTGGGCGGCCTCCAGGAACACCGCGGTGGTGTCGTCGGTGACGCGGGTATCGAAGCCACCCATCAGGCCGGCCAGCGCGACCGGGCGGTCGGCGTCGGTGACCAGCAGGAAGCTGTCGTCCAGCACCACGTCACGGCCATCGAGCAGTTTCAGGGTTTCGCCGGCGCGCGAATGGCGCACGCCGATGCTGCCCTGCAGGGTGCCCAGGTCGAAGGCATGCATCGGCTGGCCCAGTTCCAGCATCACGTACTGGGTGATGTCCACCAGCAGCGACACCGGGCGCACGCCGCTGCGGCGCAGGCGCTCGGCCATCCACAGCGGGGTGGGCGCGCGCGCGTTGATGCCCTCGATGACGCGGCCGACGTAGCGCGGTGCATCGGCCCCGGCGGCCAGGTCGATGCTCAGCTCGCGAGCCCCCACCGCCGGCACCGGCTCGGCATGGAACGGCACCACTTCGCTGGCGCACGCGGCAGCCACGTCGAAGGCGATGCCGCGGATGCTGAAACAGTCGGCGCGGTTGGGGGTCAGCTTGATCTCGATGCTGGCGTCGGGCAGGCCCAGGTACTCCACCAGCGGCTGGCCGACCGGGGCGTCGTCGGGCAGTTCGAACAGGCCCGAGGCGTCGCTGTCCAGGCCCAGCTCCTTGGCCGAGCACAGCATGCCGTTGGAGTCCACGCCGCGCAGCTTGGCCGGCTTGATCTTCAGCTCGCCGATCTGCGCACCAATCAGCGCCAGCGGCGCCACCAGGCCCGGGCGCGCGTTGGGCGCGCCGCAGACGATCTGCAGGTGCTCGCCGTGGCCGGCGTCGACCTGGCAGATCTGCAGGCGGTCGGCCTCGGGATGGCGCTGCGCCGAAACGATGCGCGCCACCACCACGTGGTCCAGGCCCGCGCCGAGCGCGGTGACCTCTTCCACTTCCAGGCCGATGGCGGTCAGCACCGCGCCAAGTTCATCGCGCGAGACCGAGGTGGGAACGTGGCTGCGCAGCCAGTTTTCAGAGAATTTCATGGTGTCACCCTGGTGGGCCGGCGCAGGCGCCTGGCCGTGATGATGCGTTCTGCGTCACAGCCGGGCAGCGCCCGGCGTTACGCGAATTGTTTCAGGAATCGCACGTCGTTCTCGAAGAACGCGCGCAGGTCGTTGACGCCATAGCGCAGCATCGCAAACCGTTCCACGCCCATGCCGAAGGCAAAGCCGGTGTAGCGCTCCGGGTCGATGCCCACGCTGCGCAGCACGTTGGGGTGGACCATGCCGCAGCCCAGCACTTCCAGCCAGCGGGTGCTGCCGTCGGGCTGCTGCCAGGCGATGTCCACTTCCGCGCCGGGTTCGACGAAGGGGAAGTAGCTGGGGCGGAAGCGCATGTCGAAATCGCGCTCGAAGAACGCGCGCACGAACTCGGCCAGCGTGCCCTTGAGGTCGGCGAAGGTGGAATGCTCGTCGACCAGCAGGCCTTCGACCTGGTGGAACATCGGCGAGTGGGTCTGGTCGCTGTCGCTGCGGTAGACCTTGCCGGCGGCGATCATGCGCAGCGGCGGGGCGTGCTCGCCCATGTAGCGCACCTGCACCCCGGAGGTATGCGTGCGCAGCAGGCGGCCGTCGCCGAAATAGAAGGTGTCGTGCATCGCGCGCGCCGGGTGGTGCGGCGGGAAGTTCAGGGCTTCGAAGTTGTGCCAGTCGTCTTCGATTTCCGGGCCTTCGGACAGCTCGTAGCCGAGGCGGCCGAAGATCTCGGTGATGCGCTCCAGGGTACGGGTGACCGGGTGCAGGCCGGCGCGCTCGGCGCGGCGTCCAGGCAGGGTGATGTCGATCGCTTCGGCGGCCAGGCGCGCGTCCAGCGCAGCGTCTTCCAGCACCGCCTTGCGCTGCGCCAGCGCGCTGGTCAGCGCGTCGCGGGCAAGATTGATGGCTTCGCCGGCGGCCTTGCGCTCATCGGCGGGCAGGCCACCGAGCTGCTTGAGCTGGGCGGTGATGCTGCCGTTCTTGCCGAGCAGGGCCACGCGCAGGGCTTCCAGCGCGTCGGGGCTGCCGGCGGCGGCCACATCGGCCAGGGCCTGGGTGGTCAGGGATTGGATGTCACTCATGGATAGCCGGGGCCTCGCGTCGGTGTGCCATCGCGATGCGCGCCGGGCCGACCCCCGTCGCCACCGCTGTCGGGTCGCCGGCACCGCGTGCCTGCGCCTCCACAAAAAAGAATGGGGAAGGACTTGCGCCCTTCCCCATGCATTGCCTTACCCACTGCCGTTGCGCGCGAACGGCAACCGCAGGGGTGGGACTTATGCCGCCAGTGCGCCCTTGGCCTTTTCGGCCAGTGCAGCAAAACCGGCTGCGTCGTGCACGGCGATGTCAGCCAGCACCTTGCGGTCCAGGGTGATGCCGGACTTGAGCAGGCCATTCATGAAACGGCTGTAGCTCAGGCCGTTGATGCGGGCAGCCGCGTTGATGCGGGTGATCCACAGCGAACGGAAATTACGCTTCTTCTGCTTACGACCGATGTAGGCGTACTGCTGTGCCTTGATCACGGCCTGCTTGGCAACGCGGAACACCTTGCGGCGAGCGTTGTAGTAACCCTTTGCCAGGGTCAGAATCTTCTTGTGGCGGCGACGCGCCTGTACGCCACGCTTTACTCGTGCCATGGGTCAGTCCTCAGAGGTAGGGAAGCATACGGTTCAAACGGCCTGCGTCTTCTGCACGAACATGGTTCGTCTGACGCAGATTGCGCTTCCGCTTGGTCGACTTCTTCGTGAGGATGTGGCTACGGTTGGCATGGCCAGCCTTGAACTTGCCGGAGGCGGTCTTGCGGAAACGCTTGGCCGCCGCCCGGTTGGTCTTGATCTTGGGCATTGCAATGTCCTTGATGATGTTTTGTCACTGACCAGGGCGGCAGCTTTCGCCACACTTTCCGTCCATGCCCTTGCCTGCTTGTAAGCCCGGGATCCCCGATGGGAACCAGGCCGGTCCTGTTGCTGGTAAAACAGCGCGCCAGTGGCTGGCGGGTAACCGTTCAAAACAGCGCCCCGAAAAACGGGGCCGCCCATTATGCCTGTGCAACCAGTCAGTTGCAAATGCTTGATCGGGCTCCGGTTTGGCCGGTGGGCCAGCCGCCGGCGCGGCCACTGCGGCGCCGGGCCTCGACATTCCTGAACGGACATCGTGCCCGGCCGGCGCGCGGGCCAGGCCGCGCGCGCAGCACAACGACAGAAGGCGCCAGACGGCGCCCGTGCCGGTCGCGCGCATCGGAAGCAATCGGCGCCGGCGGTGTCTGCAGCCGGGCATGGCCCGGCTCCACCCCGCGGGACCCGACGGCCGGTTACTTCTTCTTCGGCGCGATCATCATCACCATCTGCCGGCCTTCCAGGCGCGGACGGGACTCGATCACGATGTCCTCACCCAGATCGGCTTCGATCCGGCTGGCCATTTCGCGACCCAGCTCCTGATGGCTCATTTCACGACCACGGAAGCGGATGTTGACCTTGATCTTGTCGCCCTCTTCCAGGAAACCGCGCATCTTGCGCAGCTTGATCTGGTAGTCGCCTTCATCGGTGACCGGGCGGAATTTCACTTCCTTGATCTCGACCTGCTTGGTCTTCTTCTTGGCCTCGTTGGCCTTCTTCTGCGCTTCGAACTTGAACTTGCCGAAGTCCATGATCTTGCACACCGGCGGATCAGCCTGCGGCTGAATCTCGACCAGGTCCAGACCTTCGTCTTCGGCCATCGACAGCGCTTCGTCACGCGTCAACACACCAATCATTTCACCGTCGCTGCCGATCACGCGTACGCGCGGCACCCGGATTTCCTGATTCTTGCGGTTCTGTTTGTTGTCAGGGGTACTGATATTGCAATCTCCCAGAGGAATCAAACCGGCCCTGAGCGGATCATCCGCAGGGCCGGGACTTTCTTACACGGACTGTTCTGCCTGCAACCGCTCGATGAAGGCCTGGACGGACATGCTGCCCAGGTCTTCACCCGAGCGCGTACGCACGGCCACGGCGCCATTTTCCTTCTCACGGTCGCCAACCACCAGCAGGTACGGGACCCGCTGCAGCGTATGCTCGCGAATCTTATAACCGATCTTCTCGTTGCGCAAATCGGCGTTTACCCGGAACCCTTGATCTGCAAGGGTTTTCCTGACGTCCTTCACGTATTCAGCCTGGGCGTCGGTGATGTTGGCCACCACCACCTGGGTCGGGGCCAGCCAGGACGGGAAGGAGCCGGCGTGGTGTTCGATCAGGATACCGATGAAACGCTCCATCGAGCCGACGATGGCCCGGTGCAGCATGACCGGGTGCTTCTTCTGGCTGTTTTCGTCCACGTACTCGGCGCCGAGGCGGCCGGGCATCATGAAATCGACCTGCATGGTGCCCAGCTGCCAGGTACGGCCGATGGCGTCCTTGAGGTGGTACTCGATCTTCGGGCCGTAGAAGGCGCCCTCGCCCGGCAGTTCCTGCCATTCCACGCCACAGCTGCCCAGCGCCGCGCGCAGCGCGCCTTCGGCCTTGTCCCAGGTGGCGTCATCGCCCAGGCGCTGTTCCGGGCGCAGCGCGATCTTGATCTGGATGTCCTCGAAACCAAAGGTGGTGTAGACCGCCAGCGCCTGCTGGTGGAACGCCGTCACTTCCGCTTCGATCTGCGACTCGGTGCAGAACACGTGGCCGTCGTCCTGGGTGAAGCCGCGCACGCGCAGGATGCCGTGCAGCGCACCGGAGGGCTCATTGCGGTGGCACGAACCGAACTCGCCGTAGCGGATCGGCAGGTCGCGGTAGCTGTGCAGGCCCTGGTTGAACACCTGGATGTGGCCCGGGCAGTTCATCGGTTTCAGCGCATAGGTGCCCTTCTCCGATTCGGTGAAGAACATGTTGTCCTTGAAGTTGTCCCAGTGCCCGGACTGCTTCCACAGCGCCACGTCCAGCACCTGCGGGCAGCGCACTTCGCCGTAGCCGGTCTTGCGGTACACGCCCCGCATGTACTGCTCCACCACCTGCCACAGCGCCCAGCCCTTGGGGTGCCAGAACACCATGCCCGGCGCCTCTTCCTGCAGGTGGAACAGTTCCTGCTGCTTGCCGATGCGGCGGTGGTCGCGCATTTCGGCTTCTTCGATGCGCTTGATATAGGCCTCAAGCTGCTTCTTGTCGGCCCAGGCGGTGCCGTAGATGCGCTGCAGCTGCTCGTTCTTGGCATCGCCGCGCCAGTACGCGCCGGAAATGCGGGTCAGCTTGAAGGCCTTGAGGAAGCGCGTGTTGGGCACGTGCGGGCCGCGGCACATGTCCACGTATTCCTGATGGTAGTACATGCCCATGGCCTGGATGTCGGCCGGCATGTCCTCGATCAGGCGCAGCTTGTAGTCCTCGCCACGGGCCTTGAAGATCTCGATGACCTCCGCGCGCGGGGTGACCTTCTTGATCACGTCGTAGTCCTGCGTGATCAGCTCGCCCATGCGCTTTTCGATGGCGGCCAGGTCCTCGGGGGTGAACGGGCGCTCGGAATGGATGTCGTAGTAGAAGCCTTCGGCGATGACCGGGCCGATCACCATCTTCACATCCGGGTACAGCTGCTTGACCGCATGGCCGACCAGGTGGGCGCAGGAGTGGCGGATGATCTCCACGCCCTCCTCGTCCTTGGCGGTGATGATGCGCAGGCGGGCATCGTGGTCGATCACGTCACTGGCATCGACCAGCACGCCGTCGACCGAACCGGCGATGGTGGCCTTGGCCAGGCCGGCGCCGATCGACTGGGCGACGTCCATGACGCTGACGGGGTTTTCGAACTCACGGCGGCTGCCGTCGGGGAGCGTGATCGCAATCATGACTGGGCTTTTTCTGGTGGGCCTGCAACGCAGGCCGGGGAATCGAATGGGACGCGGTGGGCAGCGGCGCCGGGGCGGCCGGCCATAAAAAAAGCGCCACGAAGGCGCCTGCAGGGGCCGTCGGGAGCGTTCAGCAATGGGCGGTGGTAGTGCTCATGTCGCACGCTGGGCCGGCGCGGGGCGCGGGCCACCTTGTTGCCTTGATGGGGATGGGGTGATCTTAAACCAAAGCCCGGCTTTTTTCTCCCGCCCGCACCGTGCCATCGCCTGAACGGGCCACTGTGGCGGAGCAAAACCGCAATGCTTACCATGCGCAACACGCCGGACGCGTGCCGGCAACACCTCCCCCGAAGGATCTGCGATGGCTCCCGCTGTCCCTGCCACCTGCGCCCCGTGCTGAGTTCCACCACCCTGGGCCTGCTGTACTGCGGCACCGCCGGCACCGCCTCGGCGTTCTCCGCGCTGGCCTTCTATGCCGCCTCGCCCCACTGCCGCTGGCCGCGCCTGCGCCGCGCCGGGCGGCTGGGCCGGCAGATCGGGCTGGTCGCCGCGGCCACCTCGCTGTGGCTGTGGATGGGCCAGCTGGGCCTGGCCACCGGGCTGTGCGTGACCCTGTGCGGCTGGATGCTGACCGCGCTGCTGCTGCCCTACCTGGCGGCATGGACGCGGCCGGACGGCGGGGATCGGCACTGATGTGGGCCCGTGCCTCGGCCGCGCTGCTGGCCGGCTTCCTGCTCGCCGCCGCGGTGACCGGCCTGGTCGCCTGGCTGCCGCCGGGCCCCTGGCAACGCGCGATCGTGCCCAGCCTGGTCGCCTTCGTCCCGCTGTGGATGCTGGCCGCGCTGTGGGCGTTCAGTTTCCGCGGCGGCCTGCGCGCATGGGCCTGGCTGGGCGGCAGCGCGCTGGCCGGGTTCGTGCTGCTGTGGCTGCTGCGCGCCATGCACTGGGTGCAGTGAAGGAGCTTCGATGAAATTCAGTTCGCTGACGCTGCGTACGTTCACCACGCTGCATACCTGGGTCGGCCTGGTGGCCGGCTTCGCGCTGTTCGTGGCGTTCTATGCCGGCGCGATCACCGTGTTCCACCACGACCTGCCGCTGTGGCAGTCGCCGCACGCAATGGAGCAGCCGGCGCAGACCCTGGACGATGCCCAGCGCCTGCTCGACGGCGTGCTGGCCCGGCATCCGCAGGCGCGCGCGCATGTCGGCATGACCTTCCCCGGCGCTGAGACTCCGCAGTCGGTGGCCTACTGGCAGGACGCCAAGGGCACCTGGCAGTTCGCCTGGGCCGACCAGTTCGACGGCAGCCCCACCCCGCCCCAGGCCGGGCTGGCCGAGCTGGTCAACGAACTGCATTACACCCTGGGCCTGCCGGTGGCCGGGGTCTACCTGATGGGCGTGGTCAGCCTGCTGTATGGGCTGGCGCTGCTGTCCGGGCTGGTGATCCACCTGCCCAGGCTGATGGGCGATCTGTTCGCGCTGCGCCCGGGCCGCAACCTCAAGCAGATGTGGCAGGACGCGCACAACGTGGTCGGCGTGCTCAGCCTGCCGTTCCACCTGCTGTTTGCGGTGACCGGGGCGCTGCTGTGCCTGGTGTTGCTGCAGATGGCCGCGCTCAACCCGCTGATCTACGACGGCAAGCTGCTGCAGGCACTGCCGGCGGCGATGGATACCGCGCCGATCCGCGCCGCAGCCGGCGAGCCGGTGCGCCCGGGCAGCCTGGCGATGCTGCACGCCCGTTCGATCGCGGTGGCCAACGAGCTGGGCCAGGCGCGCTTCGAGCCGGCCTATCTGAAACTGGCCAACGCCGGCGATGCCAACGCGGTGATCGAGATCACCGGCGGCGGCGGGGTGTCGCTGGGCCCGCTGGGTGCGGTGGCGCTGGACGCCAATACCGGCGAAGTGCTGCACACCCAGCTGCCCGGCAAGCGCGATGCCAACCACGCCACCCTGGCAACGGCGTATGCGCTGCATTTCGGCGAGTACGGCAATGCGCTGGTGCCATGGCTGTACTTCGCGCTCGGCCTGGGCGGGGCGTTCCTGTTCTATTCGGGCAACCTGCTGTGGATCGAATCGCGGCGCAAGCGCCGCCAGCAGACGCAGGGCCGCGTCCAGATCAACATGGCGCGGGCCACGGTGGGGGTCTGCATCGGCCTGTGCGTGGCGGTATCGGCCGCCTTCGTCAGCGTGCAACTGCTGGAACACCTGGCCCCGGCACACGCCGATGCCGGCATGCGCTGGGCCTGCTTCCTGGTCTGGGGCGGCTGCGCCCTGTGGGCGGCGCTGCGCGCGCCGTGGCAGGCCGCACGCGAGCTGCTGTGGGCTGCGGCGGTGAGCACCGCGCTGATTCCATTGGTGCATGGCGCGATGAGCGGGCTGTGGTTGTGGACCAGCGCGCAACGCGGCTACTGGCCGCTGTTCTGGGTGGATGGCGTGGCCCTGGCGATGGCGATCGGGTTTGGCGCGATGGCCCGAGCCAGCAGCCGGCGGGCACTGCATGGCGAGCCCAACAGCGTGTGGTCGCGCCCGGCGGAAACAACAATTCCCTGACCGGCGGTGCGTGATCCCGCGCCGCCGGTCACCGCGCTACCTCCGCCGCGGGCGTAAAGTGCCTTCTCCCCGCCTTCGCGCACGACCATGACCGACCTGCACATCGAGCGCCTGGACCACCTGGTGCTGACCGTCGCCGACATCGGCACCACCTGCGACTTCTATCACCGCGTACTGGGCATGGCCGTGGAAACCTTCGGCGGCGGGCGTACCGCCCTGCGTTTCGGGCTGCAGAAGATCAACCTGCACGCCGTGGGCCGCGAATTCGAGCCCAAGGCCCGGCGCCCCACGCCCGGCTCGGCGGACCTGTGCCTGGTCACCTACGCAACGATGGAAGAGATCCTCGCCCACCTGCAGGCACAGCAGGTGACCGTCGAACAGGGCCCGGTGCAGCGCACCGGCGCCACCGGGCCGATCCTGTCGGTGTACTTCCGCGACCCCGACCACAACCTGGTCGAAATCGCGCGTTACCTGGACTGAGGCAGGAACGGCGCGGCCATCGCCTGCAGCAGGCTGGCCTGCGGGTCGTCGCCGGTCAGTTCCCAGGTGAACACGCCACGCAGCTGCCGGGCCTTGGCGAACTCCGCACGCAGGCCGATCGAGGCCGGGTCTTCGTAGCTGATGAAGACGCGCTCGGCCGGGTTGTACAGCCATGGCGCCTGGGCCACTGGATGCCAATGCCGCTGCCAGCCGGGCTGGTCCAGGAATTCGGTGCGGATGCGGCGCCAGTCGCCGGCGTCGAACGGGGCGCTGTAGGGCTGGTACAGGCCATCGTTGGCGGCGGGGGTGACGCGGAAGCCGCGCCCGTAGAACGGCACGCCGAGCACCAGCTTGTCGGCCGGCACGCCGTGCTGCAGGTAGTAGGCCACCGCGCCGGCAACGTTGTTCCAGCGCCGCAGCGACCGGTCCAGCGGGTCGGTGGGCACCTCGTGCAGCGGCGCATTGAAGGTGGACACCGTGGAGAAGCCGGTGCCCATGTCGTAGCTCATCAGGTTGATGAAATCGAGCCGTTCGCCCAGTTCCTTCAGCTCGTAGCTGCGCGCAGGATCATAGGGGCCATCGGTCTGCACGCGCCCGGCCGGCAGCGCGGCGGTGAGCAGCAGGTGCTGGTTGCGCGCCTTGCCGACCATATCCAGCTGACGGCGGAATTCCTGCACCAGCAGGGTCATGTTGCGGCGGTCTTCGGGGCGGTCGGTGATCCCGGTGGGGCCGCCATAGACCGGGAATTCCCAGTCGATATCCACGCCGTCGAAACTGCCGCGGTGCTGGTCGAAGAACAGCGCCACGCAGGAGGCGACAAAGCGCGTGCGGCTGTCGGCGCTGAGCGCGGCATCGGAGAAACCGCCGGCGTTCCAGCCACCGATGGAAATCAGCGTGTGCAGCTGCGGATGCTCGCGTTTGAGCGTGGCCAACGCCTTGAAGTGGGCGCCGGCCTGTGCGTCCACCACGCAGCGTCCCTGGTCGATGGTGGCGAATGCATAGAACAGATGGGTCAGCGTATCGGCCGGAATCGAGGCCACCGGATAACGCTCGGCCGAACCGCCGGGATAGTAGGCACCGATCACCTTGGCCGGCGGTTCGGCCGCAGGCGCAGCAAGCGGCACCACGCCGGCCAGCAGCACGGCAATCACAGTCATGGTCTGGCGGAACATGGAATCTCCCCGATCAAAGGCGAGGCCACGTTAGCAGACATGCAAGGCGCCGAAGCCGAAGTCCTGCAAACCTGTCCGGCGGACACGGGCAGCCCTGTCGCAGGGTCACAACGGACACCGGCATGACCTGCATGACGGCCATGCACGCGCCAACAAAGCGCATGCCCAGCCGCGCATCCAGGGCAGGCCGGCCAACGGTGACCGGGCTCCACTATCGACGCCCACCGAAAAGACCGGCGGCGCCTTGCAACCTGTTGGTGAATCCCTGCCGCGCCCAAGCCACTACGCCATCGGCGTCCCTGCGCGGCCTATAGCCTGGGGTCTTGTCGGCGCGCCGTCCTGTCTATCGCATCGGCCATGGTCTGATACAGCGCGGGCGGAAGATCGTGCCCCATCCCCTCGATCTGCATGAACTCGGCGCCGCGAATGGAGGCAGCCGTATCCCTGCCGCACTCCAGGGGTATCAAGGGATCCTCGGTGCCGTGCACGACCAGGGCCGGAGCGACGATCCGCGCAAGCCGTGAGCGGATGTCGCCGGTTGCCGCGATCGCAGCGATCTGCCTGCCGAATGCAGCCGGCTCATAGGCACGCCGGGTTTCTTCCAGGACCAGCCGCCGATGTGCATCCGCATTGAAAGGATAGCCGGGGCTGGCGATGCGCCGGGCAAAGGCAAGACTGTGCTCCAGAAAGCCCGCTTCGTCCTCGCGTGGGTCTGGCGCGCGCCTGGTCAGCATGCCCATGACATCCGGCGCAGCAGAAGGAAGGCCCGGGTTCCCGGTACTGGACATGATGGACGTCAGTGACAGGATGCGTTCGGGGTGCGCACTGGACATCAGTTGGGCAATCATCCCGCCCATTGATCGTCCGACGACATGTGCCCGGTCGATGCACAACGCATCCAGCACCCCGATCGCATCCCCGACCATATCGTCGAGCGTGTAAGGCACCTCCGGCCTGCGGCCGGCTGCGATCGCGCTCGCCAACGCCGCGAAGTCCGGCGGCGTGACGCCGGTGAAGTGCGTCGAATGGCCGGCGTCGCGGTTGTCGAACCGAATGACTCGAAACCCTTTTTCCACCAGCACTGCACAGAAGGACGCCGGCCAGCGGAGCATTTGCGAGCCGAGGCCCGAGATCAAAAGAAGGGCGCTGGCATCTTCGCGACCATAGCTTTCACAGCTGACGGTGATGCCATTTGCCTCAATGAATTTCAGCACGTCGTTCCTTTCAAACATGACGCCATCACGCTGGGCAGGAGGCCGATGAGGGGCATCCTGATCGCAGGCGGGGCTAATCGCTCGATGCCATCTGCAGAGCATGCTCGCGTATATCGCAAGGCCAGGCGGTCATCAGCGCTTGAAGCGCGATCAGGTCATTGGCGAAAAGTGCCCGCGTCGCCTCTTCAAATCCGGGCAGATCACCTGCCATGGCAAGCATGAAGTGATAGGCCCGCTCATGTGCCTTGCGCACCCTGTCTTTCCCGCTGCTGGCTCGCCGCGCTTCTTCGACCAGCTTTCGCAACACCACCGAGGCTCCGCCGGGTTGCTCGGCAAGCCACTCCCAGTGGCGCGGAAGCAAGGTCACCTCGCGTGGCACCACGCCCAGTTTGGGGCGGCCACGGCCTCTGCGTTCGGCGGGCGCCGATGCATCGTTCTGAACAGCGGGCTCCACTGCAATGGCGGCCAGCCGTGCGACAACCACCGCCTCTGATCCTCGCGTATCCACGTCGACCGAACGGCCGGTCGTGTCGTCGAAGATCAGCATCGGGCCGGCCGACCCACGCTCGCGCGCCCGTTTGACTGCCAGGGCGTTCGCCTGCAGAGACCCCGTTGCGATGCGTCGGTGCGCATCGAAGCTTGTGTAGCGGGCTGGAACTGATTCACTCATGGCGGCGTGTGCTCGTGGTGATGGGCGCAAGGCGGTGGGCTTTCCCTGTGCACGTGTCCGCCACAGGGCAAAACACGCTCAGCGGTAGGAAGCGGGCGAGCCAAGCGGCACTTTCTCGCACCAGGCTGCCATACAGTTGTCCAGTTCGGAGGCGTAATCGAAGCCCGGCTCTGGACGTTGCCGGAGTTGTTCGATGATTTCAAACGCGAACTGGTCCTCTCCGAGCAAACGCCAATCGGCCATCAAGGCCCGATTCCGGTGAACGCCTTGACGCAGTTCCAGTCGATGGCGATTCAATGCGCCGTTCAAATTGGTGCTCTGCCCTATCAGCTGCCTGCCCGTCGTCTTGTTCCTGATGGAAAAAATTCCCATGGAAGGGAACGAGAGCTTGTACCTGTTGACCAGCTCCTTTCGCTTCATCTTGTCCATCCAGCTGTCCTTGCGTCTGAGGTATCGCGTTGGCTCTTGAAGACCAGGACCGAGGCGGCATTCCTGATTCCCTGGTTCAAACAGCGATCGGGCGGTGACCTTGGCGGGCTTTTGCGCAGTGCGTGATTAAATAATACCCGGGTATAAATAAGGGTGTCAATAAAACCCGGGTATAAATCTACCCGCGACTGCCGCCCGGCAACGCTGGAACGGACGCGTTGTTGCCCGGCCTTCAATGTGACGGCGGCACGCCCACGGTCGTCCCCACCCCACGATGCGCATGCCCTGCGTGGTGCATGCCCTGGGTGGCGGAGTAAGGTGTGCGCACATTTGCTGCCCCTGCCCGACATGACCGACCTGACCGACACGCCCGATGCCGCTGACGACGACGCGCGGGATGCGCTCCACGCACGCGCCTATGCCGCCTTCGACCAGGGTGACCTGCATACGGCCAGCGCGCTGTTCGGCAAGCTGGCCGAGCACGCCCCGGAAGTCCCCTATCTGCATTACATGCGCGGCCTGGCCCACAAGTACCTGCGCGATTGGCCGGCCTCGCTGCAGCACAACCTGCGCGCGCAGGCGCTGTCCGCGAACCTGGACCAGGGCGCGGCCTGGAACGCCGGCATCGCCGCCACCGCGCTGGGCGACTGGGCCCAGGCGCGGCGGCAATGGGCGCAGTGCGGCATCACCCTCCCCGATGGCGATGGCCCGATCGAACACGACTTCGGGATGATCAGCGTCCGCCTCAATCCGTGGGCCGAGGGCGAGACGGTGTTCGCACGACGCATCGACGTGGTGCGTGCACGCCTGTTGAACGTACCGTTGCCCGAATCGGGCCATCGCCTGTTCGACATCGTGCTGCACGACGGTGCCAAGACCGGCGAGCGCGCGCTCGACGATGGCACGGTGCCGGTGTTCAACGCATTGCAGATCCTGCAACGCTCGGACCACCGCACCTACGTGGCGTTCATCCGCTGCCCGTCGGCCGATGACCTGGACCAGCTGCAGCAGGCAGAGCTGCCCGGCATCGGCTACGTGGAGGACTGGACCGCATCGATCGTCTCGCTGTGCCTGCGCTGCAGCTACGGCGTGGCGCACGCCCAGGATGATGGCGACAGCGATGGCGCGCACGACCAGGGTGCGGCCAGCAATGACGACTGGCAGGTGGAGCGCAACCTGGGCATCGGCGCGCAGGGCAAGGCGGCGGTGGAACGGCTGCTGGCCAACTGGGTGGCCGCAGGGCCCGGGCGCAGCGTGGACGCGATCGAGTGCCCGGCATGCGAGGAGCGCGCACCGCAAGACGGCACGGTGTGGTGGCGTGGCCCTGGCGACGACGACGCGCAAGGCGACGCCGAGGAGGCATAGCGCCACAACGAAAAAGCGGGCCGAAGCCCGCTTTTTCTGTTTGCCTGGAAGCGCAATGACCAACGGTCATTGCCTACCCGGACGTACCGGCCGATTACTCGGCGGTGACGCCCTCGCCTTCTTCGACGGCCTTCATCGACAGGCGGATACGGCCCTGCTTGTCCACTTCCAGCACCTTGACCTTGACCACATCGCCTTCCTTCAGCACGTCGCCGACCTTCTCGACGCGGTCGCTGGAGATCTGCGACACGTGCACCAGGCCATCCTTGCCCGGCAGGATGGTGACGAACGCGCCGAAGTCCATGATCTTGGCGACCTTGCCTTCGTAGATGCGGCCCGGCTCGACGTCCGAGGTGATCTGCTCGATGCGGGCCTTGGCAGCCTGCGCGGCAATCGCGTTGACCGAGGCGATGATGATGGTGCCATCGTCCTGGATGTCGATCTGGGTGCCGGTTTCCTTGGTGATGGCCTGGATGGTGGAACCACCCTTGCCGATCACTTCGCGGATCTTGTCCGGGTGGATCTTGATGGTCAGCAGGCGCGGCGCGTAGTCCGACAGCTCCTCACGCGGCGCGGTCAGGCCATGGGCCATCTCGCCCAGGATGTGCAGACGGCCGGCCTTGGCCTGCTGCAATGCCTGCTTCATGATCTCTTCGGTGATGCCTTCGATCTTGATGTCCATCTGCAGGGCGGAGATGCCCTCAGCGGTACCGGCCACCTTGAAGTCCATGTCGCCCAGGTGGTCTTCGTCACCCAGGATGTCGGACAGGACGACGAAACGCTCGCCTTCCTTGACCAGGCCCATGGCGATACCGGCCACCGGCGACTTGACCGGCACGCCGGCGTCCATCAGGGCCAGCGAGGAGCCGCAGACCGAAGCCATCGACGAGGAGCCGTTGGATTCGGTGATTTCCGAGACCACGCGGATGGTGTACGGGAAGGCTTCCAGCGACGGCATCACTGCCAGCACGCCGCGCTTGGCGAGGCGGCCGTGGCCGATTTCGCGACGCTTCGGGCCCATCATGCGGCCGGTCTCACCCACCGAGTAGGGGGGGAAGTTGTAATGGAAGAGGAAGTTTTCCTTGTACTCACCGGCGACGGCATCGATGACCTGGCCATCACGGGCGGTGCCCAGGGTGATGGTCACGATCGCCTGGGTTTCACCGCGGGTGAACAGCGAGGAGCCGTGGGTACGCGGCAGGATGCCGGTCTTCACGGCGATCGGGCGGACGGTGTCCAGCGCACGGCCGTCGATGCGGACCTTGGTGTCCAGCACCGAGTTGCGCATGGTGCTGTATTCCAGCTCGCCGAATTCCTTGGACAGTTCGGCCGGGTTCCAGCCTTCGGCGGCCACGCGGCCAGCCAGCGACTCGACCACGTCCTTCTTGATCGCCGAGATGGCGTCACGGCGCTGCAGCTTGTCGCGCACCTGGAAGGCTTCGCCCAGGCGCGGGCCGATGGCTTCCTGCAGGGCGCTGATCAGCACCTCGTTCTTGGCCGGCGCGGTCCAGGTCGACGGCTTGGTGCCCGCTTCCACGGTCAGCTCGTTGATCGCGTTGATGACCTTCTGCATTTCGCGGTGACCGAAGGTCACGGCGCCCAGCATCACGTCTTCGGACAGCAGCGCCGCTTCGGATTCCACCATCAGCACGGCGTTGGCGGTACCGGCGACAACCAGTTCCAGCTCCGAGTCCTTCAGTTCGGTCACGGTCGGGTTGAGGATGTACTCACCGTTCTTGTAACCGACCTTGGCGGCGGCGATCGGACCCTTGAACGGGGTACCGGCCAGCGACAGCGCGGCCGAGGCGCCGATCAGGGCAGCGATGTCGCCATCGATGTCCGGGTTCAGCGACATCACCGTGGCGATGATCTGCACTTCGTTCTTGTAGTCTTCCGGGAACAGCGGACGGATCGGGCGATCGATCAGGCGCGAAATCAGCGTCTCTTTTTCGGTCGCGCGGCCTTCGCGCTTGAAGAAACCGCCCGGGATACGGCCACCTGCGTAGAACTTCTCCTGATAGTCGCAGGTCAGGGGGAAGAAGTCCTGGCCCTCACGCGCGCTCTTGGCGGCAACGGCGGAGACCAGCAGCACGGTGTCGTCGAACTTGACGATGACGGCACCGCCGGCCTGACGGGCGATTTCGCCGGTTTCAAGCGTGACGGTGTGCTTGCCGTACTGGAAGGTTTTGGTGATTTTTGCCACGGGGGTTTCCTTGGATGATGCTTTCTTCAATGGACCGCAGGCGACCCTTGCCGCCGACGGGTGACCGGTTGTCCGGCCCAGGCGTTTATTGCGGTACTGCCAAAACAAAACCGCGGCGCATTCCTGCGCCGCGGTGGGGGTTCGTGCTTAGCGACGCAGGCCGAGCTTTTCGATCAGGGCCTTGTAACGCGGAGCGTCTTTCTTCTTCAGGTAGTCGAGCAGGCTGCGGCGACGGTTGACCATCTGCAGCAGACCACGACGGCTGTGGTGATCCTTCTTGTGGGTCTTGAAGTGGCCGGTCAGCAGCTCGATGCGGGCGGTCAGCAGGGCGACCTGGACTTCCGGGGAGCCGGTGTCGGCGGCGCTGCGCTTGTTGTCTTCAATGACTTTCTGGGTGTCGATCGACATTTTGTTTTCTCTTGGATGCGTGGCCCGCAGAAACGTCCCATTGACGTACCGCGCGACTCGCCGTTAACGAAAGGATGAACCCGCACAGGCAGGAAGCCTGAAAAGGCCGCGAAATTGTAACGGGCGCAGCCTCCCGGGACAAGGACCGGTGGTGGCGCCGGTCAGAGATTGAACCGCCGCTGCGGCGCCAGCCGGCCGGTCGGATCGACCTGGCCCAGGCCCTGCAGCACCTGCTCGGGGCCGTATACGGCAACCGCGCCCTGGGGCCAGCCGGCATCGCGCAGGCGCTGGCCCAGGCAGAAGCGGCGGGTCTGTTCAGCATCCAGGTGGACCTGCCGATAGTGCGCCAGGCCGGCGTCCAGCGGCAGCAGCAGGGCGTCCATGGCCGCCTCGTCGCCCTGCCCGGCCAGCTCGCGCAGGGTCTCCAGGCTGACCATCGGGGCCCCGCCGAACGGGTCCACCCACAGCCGCCGCAGCCCGGCGATATGCGCACCGCAGCCCAGGGTTTCGCCCAGGTCGCGGGCCAGGCTGCGGATATAGGTGCCTGAACCGCAGGTCACGCGCAGCGACAACCGGGTCGGCTGCTGGTCCAGCACTTCAATGGCATGTACGTGCACCTGGCGCTCGGGTGCCTCGATCGCCTCGCCGCGGCGCGCCTTCGCATACAGCGGCTCGCCGCCCTGCTTGAGCGCCGAATAGATCGGCGCGCGCTGCAGGATGTGGCCCTGCAGCGGGGCCAGGGCCGCGGCCAGGGTGTCGGCGCTGATCGCCGGCACCGGCCGTTCGCGCAGCACCACCCCGTCGGCATCGTCGGTGTCGGTGGTCTGGCCCAGCACCACCTGCGCGTCGTAGGCCTTGGCCGCGCCCAGCAGCAGGCCGGCGATCTTGGTGGCCTCACCGAAGCACAGTGGCAGCAGGCCGGTGGCCAGCGGGTCCAGGCTGCCGGTGTGGCCGCCCTTCTCGGCGCGGTACAACCGGCGCGCGATCTGCAGCGCGGCGTTGGAGCTCATGCCGGCCGGCTTGTCCAGCAGCAGGATGCCGTCCAGGCGACGGAAGGAAATTCGGGTAGTCATGCCATCGGTTCACTCGGCGCCTTGCGGCGCGGCCGGGAAATCCGGCGTCCGGCGGCGCGGTCGTTTGCCGACCCGGGCACCGCCCCACAAGACAACAGCCCTTGCGGGCTGTTGGTCCATCAATCGGTTTTGTTGCCGCTGTCGCCATCGCCGGCATCGTCGTCGCCGTCCCCACCCTCGCGGCTTTTCTCGGCCGCCAGCGTGTCGGGCAGATCGCGCAGGATGTTGTCGATGCGCTCGCCACGGTCCACCGAATCATCGTAGTGGAAGTGCAGCTCGGGCACGTGGCGCAGCTTCATCGCCCGCGCCAGTTCCATGCGCAGGCCCCAGGCCAGTTCCTTCAGGCCCTTCATCGCTTCCACCGAACGTTCGGGCATCAGCGCGGTGACGAAGATCTTGGCGTGGGCCATGTCACGGGTGATCTCCACGTCCGAGACGCTCACCGAAGGCAGGCCGTGTTCACGCACCGCGTTGTGCACGAGCGTTCCCAGTTCACGGCGGA
The DNA here is from genome assembly GCF_057839765.1 of Stenotrophomonas sp. KH_029. Classification (NCBI taxonomy): domain Bacteria; kingdom Pseudomonadati; phylum Pseudomonadota; class Gammaproteobacteria; order Lysobacterales; family Lysobacteraceae; genus Stenotrophomonas; species Stenotrophomonas sp. KH_029. The sequence continues at coordinate 2,871,710 of NZ_CM174498.1, forward strand.
TCTGGGCGGAAACACGGTCGGTTCGATGGAAGGTCTTTGGCACGGGGAGCTCTTGATTCAGGTGTCGCCCGACCAACGGCCGGGCGCTACGGGTATACGGAACCCGACCTGCGGTCGGGCGCTACGGCTGCGGCACACCCGACCAACGGTCGGGTGCTACCGCCGGCATTACAGGGTGCGCGGCACTTCGATACGCTCGAAGCACTCGATCTGGTCGCCCGGCTTGACGTCGTTGTAAGCCTTCACGCCGATACCGCATTCGGTACCGTTGCGGACTTCATCCACGTTTTCCTTGAAGCGACGCAGCGATTCCAGCTCGCCTTCGAACACCACCACGCTGTCGCGCAGGACGCGGATCGGCTTGCTGCGCTTGACCGTGCCCTCGATGATCATGCAGCCGGCGACCGCACCGAACTTCGAGCTGCGGAACACGTCGCGGACCTGGGCGATGCCGATGATCTCTTCGCGGATTTCCACGCCGAGCAGACCGGAAGCCACCTGCTTCACCTGATCGATCACGTCATAGATGATCGAGAAGTAACGCAGGTCGACGCCATTGGATTCAATGATGCGTCGCGCCGAAGCGTCGGCACGCACGTTGAAGCCGATCACGGTGGCCTTGGAGGCAACCGCCGAATTGGCGTCCGACTCGGTGATGCCGCCCACGCCGGAATGGATCACGTTGATGCGGATGTCGTCGTTGGACAGCGCCACCAGCGCCTGGCTCAGCGCCTGCACCGAACCCTGCACGTCGGCCTTGATCACCAGGTTCAGCACCTGCTGGCCATCGCCCTTGCCCAGGGTCGCCATGATGTCTTCCATGCGGCTGCCGGCAGACTGCACCAGGCGCGATTCGCGGCGCTTGATTTCGCGCTGCTGCGCCACTTCCTTGGCCAGGCGCTCGTCCTCGACCACCACGAAGTCGTCGCCGGCATCGGGCACGCCGGACAGACCCAGCACCTGCACCGGGATCGACGGGCCGGCCTGTTCGGGCTGCTTGCCGGTTTCATCGAACAGCGCACGCACGCGGCCGTACTGGATACCGCAGACCAGGTAGTCGCCCTTCTTGAGCGCGCCCTGCTGCACCAACACGGTGGCGATCGGGCCACGGCCCTTGTCCAGCGAGGATTCGATGACCACGCCGCTGGCGCGGCCATCGGGCACGGCCTTCAGTTCCAGCAGTTCAGCCTGGACCGAGATCGCGTCGAGCAGGTCGTCGATGCCCAGGCCGGCCTTGGCCGAGATCTCGACCATCTGGATGTCACCACCGAAGTCTTCGGACACGACCTGCTCGGTAAGCAGTTCGTTCTTGACCCGCATCGGGTCGGCACCGGACTTGTCGATCTTGTTGATCGCCACGATCAGCGGCACACCCGCCGAACGGGCGTGCTGGATGGCTTCCTTGGTCTGCGGCATGACGCCGTCGTCGGCAGCCACCACCAGCACCACGATGTCGGTCAGCTTGGCACCGCGGGCACGCATGGACGTAAACGCCGCGTGGCCGGGGGTATCCAGGAAGCTGATCACGCCCTTGGGCGTTTCAACGTGGTACGCACCGATGTGCTGGGTGATGCCGCCGGCTTCGCCGGTGGCGACCTTGGTGCGGCGGATGTAATCCAGCAGCGAGGTCTTGCCGTGGTCGACGTGGCCCATGATGGTGACCACCGGCGGACGTGCCGCCGGCTCGCCCTGGTTGCCGCCGGACAACGCCAGCAGCGCGTCTTCGGCGTCGTTGGTGTTGGCACGGATCACGTTGTGGCCGAGTTCTTCGGTCACCAGCGCGGCGGTGTCGTGGTCGATGGTCTGGGTGATGGTCGCCATGACGCCCATCTTGAACAGCGCCTTGACCACGTCGCCGCCCTTCAGGGCCAGCTTCTGCGCCAGGTCGGCGACGGTGACGGTGTCGCCGATGGTGACGTCACGCACGACCGGTGCGGTCGGACGCTCGAAACCATGGCTGCCACCGCCGCTGCGCGACTGGTTGCTGTCACGGCGGCCGCCGTGCTGCACGCGCCCGGTCGGACGACCGCGCGAGTTGCTGTTGTTGCCACGACGGGCGCGGTCGGCGGCCGACAGGTGCAGCTGGCCGGCGAAGCGGTTGCCGCCATCGTCGTCGCGCTTGGCGCCCGGCCGGTTGTTGTTGTTGTTGTTCGAGTTGCGGTCATCCGCACGCGGGGCCGGGCGCGCAGCCGACGGCGCCGACGGGCGCGCGGCGCGGGCCGGGGCCTCGGCAGCAGCAGGCCTGGCGGCAGCCGGGGCCGGCGGTGCGTTCTTGGCCGCTTCGGCAGCGGCTTCGGCGGCCTTGCGTTCGGCTTCGGCGCGCTCCTTGGCGTCGACCTCTTCCTGGCGCTTGCGTGCGATTTCCTCGTCGCGCGCACGGTCCTTCTCGGCCAGTGCACGCTGCTCGTCCAGATTGCGCTGGCGGGATTCCTCCAGCTTGCGCAGGATGTCGGCGCGCTCCTCATCCGGCGTCATCGGCTTGCCGCTGGCGTCCTTCATGTAGGTGCGCTTCTGGCGCACCTCGACGTTGACGGTGGTCTTGCTGCGGCCGGCGCTGATGGTCACTTCCTGCAACTTGCGACGGTTGAGGGTGATCTTCTTGGCTGCCTCGTCGGTACTCTCGACGGGCTGCTCGGTCTTGCCGTGCGAACGGCGAAGGAAGCCCAGGAGCTTGACCTTCTCGGTGCTGGTCACGACCTGGTCGGGACCGCTGAACTTCATGCCGGCTTCGGCAAGCTGTACGAGCAGTTTATCGACCGGGGTGTTGACCAGTTCGGCAAGCTTGCGGATGGTGGTTTGCTGCGACATTCGGATCCTATGATCTGGTTGGCGCTCCCTCGAAACGTGCGAAGGCAGCGCGGAGTCTAAGCCCTGAGCGGGTCAGGGCACTGTTCATCGCTGGCTCATTCGCCGCGCTCCAGGCGGGCGATCTCCTCGGCTCGGGCGGCAAGGATCAGGGCGGCGGCGCGCCCCTGGTCCATGTCCTCGATACCGAACTCGAGGATCTCGTCGGCGGCCAGGTCCGACAGGTCCTCACTGGTACGCACGCCATGAGCGGCCAGGGCGTAGGCGGTTGCCTCGTCCATGCCTTCCAGGGCGAGCAGGTCTTCCGACGGTGAACCGTCCTCCAGACCTTCTTCCACCGCCAGCGCCTCGTTGAGCAGCGCATCGCGGGCACGGGCACGCAGCTCTTCGACGATGTCTTCGTCGAAGCCTTCCACGGCCAGCAGTTCGCCGACCGGGACGTAGGCGATTTCTTCCACGGTGTTGAAGCCTTCGGTCACCAGGATGGCGGCGATTTCTTCATCCACTTCCAGCTTGTCCATGAACAGCTGACGGGCAACGCCCTGCTCTGCCTCGGACTTGGCGGTCACCTGGTCCTGGGTCATCACATTGAGCTGCCAACCGGTCAGGCGGCTGGCCAGACGCACGTTCTGGCCGCCCTTGCCGATCGCCTGGGCCAGGCGCTCTTCGGCCACGGCCAGGTCCATCGAGTGCTTTTCTTCATCGACGATGATCGACTGCACTTCGGCCGGTGCCATCGCATTGATGACGAAGTTGGCCGGGTTCTCGTTCCACAGCACGATATCCACGCGCTCGCCGTTGAGCTCATTGGACACGGCCTGCACGCGCGAACCGCGCATGCCGATGCAGGCACCGATCGGATCGGTACGCGCGTCGTGGGCCAGCACGGCGATCTTGGCACGGTCGCCCGGATCGCGCGCGCAGGCCTTGATCTCGACCAGGCCCTGGCCGACTTCCGGCACTTCGAGCTTGAACAGTTCGATCATGAATTCCGGCGCGGCGCGGCTGATGAACAGCTGCGGGCCACGCGGCTCCGAACGCACTTCGGCCAGGTAACCGCGCACGCGGTCGCCGGCACGCAGGACGTCGCGCGGGATGCCCTTGTCCTTGGGGATGAAGGCCTCGGCGTTGCCGCCCAGGTCGACATAGATGTTGCCGCGCTCGGCGCGCTTGACCACGCCGGTGACCAGTTCGCCGACACGGTCCTTCCACGCATCGACCACCTGCTGGCGCTCGGCTTCGCGCACGCGCTGGACGATCACCTGCTTGGCGGCCTGTGCGGCGATACGGCCGAAGTCCGGGTTTTCGATCTGTTCTTCGATGTAGTCGCCCACGTCGACGCCGTCGGCTTCGTCGATGGCGTCCATCAGGCGGATCTGGCGATCGGGCGATTCCATCACCACGTCATCGGCCACCACTTCCCAGCGGCGGAAGGTTTCGTAGGTGCCGTCCTTGTGGTCGATCGACACACGGGCCAGCACTTCCTGGTCCGGGTAACGCTTCTTCGCTGCCGATGCCAGTGCTGCCTCGATGGCGTCGAAGATCACTTCACGCGGAACGCCCTTTTCATTGGCGACCGCATCCACTACCAGCAAAAGTTCCTTGCTCATTGGCTCACTCCGCGCGCGGCTTCTTGGCCGCCGGCTCGTTGGATGGTTTCTTGTTCGCCTTGCCACCCTGTTTGGGGGCCGGGCCAGTCGGTTTGGTCGGAGCCAGGCCGAGGGCGGCCCAATCCGGCATGATGCGTGCCTTGTCGATGTTCTCGACGTCGGCGGTGAACGGGGAGTTGTCGACCTTGAAGGTGACCGTACCCTGTTCGTGATCCACGGCGAGAATCTCGCCCTGCAGGCGGCGGCGGCCGTCCTGCGGAAGTTTCAGCGTCACCTTGGCCGATTCGCCGATGGCGCGGGTGAACTGCTCGGCGGTGAACAGCGGGCGGTCGACGCCCGGCGAGGACACTTCCAGCGTGTAATTGGCGCTGATCGGGTCTTCCACGTCCAGCTGTGCGGACACTTCGCGGCTGACGCGCTCGCAGTCGTCGATATTGACGATGCGCTCGGGCTGTTCGGCCAGCGGCACGTCGATGTACAGGCGCAGCGTCGCACCACCCGGGGCAGTGAGATATTCCACGCCCAGCAGCTCCAGACCCAGCGACTGAACGGTGGGGGCGAGCAGATTCGCGATTTCAGTTGCCTTGTCGCTCACAGTCGGCCTTGATTCGTTGAAAGAGGTACGGGGTGGCCAGCATCACTGGCCCGGTCCCACTGAACATGTTCCGGAAACAACAAAGGGCCCGCAGGGCCCCTTGTCCGGTACAACTCCGGTCATGCTGGATTCCGGTAGCCCCAACGCGCGCGGTGCGCGTTGCGGCGAGCCCAGACTCCCGGGGGTCACGGCGGCCTGGTTACAGGGTGCCGTTCCTGGAAGCCGGTAGCGGACCCATTCGCATCCCTTGGCAGGATACGCATGGACAGTCCGCTAAGCCGCTGATGATAGCCGTTGCACCGCGCTGGTGCAATGGCTTGGGGTAGTTGCGGCCTGGCTATTGCAAAAGCTGAACAGACTGGACAATGCAGAGCGTGGATCAAAGTCGGGGCTGGCAGGCTCCGTCGCGGGTGCCGGCACGGGTGGGTTGGCGGGACACGCCGTGAATCCCGCTCCGCGGCCCGGCCCAGCCGCTGGCGGCTGTGCGTTCAGTCGCATGCGAGGCAGTGCCTCCCATGCAATGCGCCTTCACCCCTGGAGGCTCGTGGGCGCCATCCGTGGCGCCCAACGGTCCCGCCAACCCACCCGCGCCGGCACCTGGATGCAAATGGGCCAGCCATTAAGATCAAACAAGGCAGCGCTACGCGCCATTAACCAAGCCAGATCCCTGCCCCACCCCACACCACCACCCACCCATCAAAATCAAACAACACACCCGACCAAAACCTCAGCACCTGGCGACACGGCGAAAGAAACCGAAAGCAGAGCCAGCCGTTGATCTTCGTTGCACACCGACACTCTACGGAGGCGCTGACATGGGTGGGTTTGCGGGGCCCTCCAGCGCATGGATGCGCTGGCGGAGCTTACACGGACGTACTTGCAGCGTGCCCCGCGGGCCCACCCATGCCAGCGCCCTGCCAGATGCCCCCGCACCGAATTTGATCGTGCTCTGGCTTCAGCCTTTGCTCTGGCTTCAGCCTTTGCCCTTGCTTTCGCCCTTGTCTCGAAAAAAAAACAACCCAACCCCCACAACGAAAAAAGCGACCCCGTTTCCGGAATCGCTTCTTCGTCTACTGCATCTGCACTGCAGATTTTCTGTGGTAGCGGGGGCAGGATTTGAACCTGCGACCTTCGGGTTATGAGCCCGACGAGCTGCCAGACTGCTCCACCCCGCAGCAGAAGCGGAATTGTAAGGGAGTTTGATCTCCCGTGCAAGCCCTTTGAAACATTTGACCTTGATGGCCATGGCGCCATCGCCTGCGTGATCGGGACGACGCAAGCGGTCAGGGGCCAGCCCTGCCCCGCACGCGTCGATCATCCGTAGGGACGACATCCGGGCCTGCAACGAAAAAGGCGACCCCGTTGCCGGGATCGCCTGATTCGTCCACTGCACCCGGTTTGCACCGGGTCAATATGGTAGCGGGGGCAGGATTTGAACCTGCGACCTTCGGGTTATGAGCCCGACGAGCTGCCAGACTGCTCCACCCCGCAGCAGAAGCGGATGAGTTGGCGCACCAACCAGCGGCTGGTACCTACCGCAACGATATTCTGGCGAAACCGCTGCATCAACAACTCAGGAAACGAATATTACACTAATTGCGCAGTTTTGTATCGTTTTTTACGCAAGATGTGCAAATGCCTGCTGGCACCACACCATGATCGGGTTCCAGGCCAGACCCAGCGCCAGCAGCGCCAGGGCATTCACGCCCAGCACCACGCCCAGCACGCGGTCGTTGTTGGCCGGCAGCGGTTCGCCCACCGGCTCATCGAAATACATGACCTTGATCACGCGCAGGTAGTAGAAGCAACCGATCACCGCGCAGAGCACGCCCAGCAGCGCCAGCCACAGCATGCCGCCGTTGATCGCCGCGCCGAGTACGGCCAGCTTGGTCCAGAAGCCCAGGAACGGCGGAATGCCCGCCATCGACGCCATGATGCACAGCACCAGGCCGGCCATCCACGGGTTGCGCGCGTTGAGGCCCTTGAAGTCTTCGATCTTCTCGGCTTCAAAGCCGTTGCGCGACAGCGCGATGATCGCACCGAAGGCGGCGGTGGACATGATCGCGTAGCTCAGCGCATAGAACAGCGCCGCGGCATAGCCACGCTCGCCGCCACCGGCGATGCCCATCAGCAGGAAACCGATGTGCGAGACCGTGGAGTAGGCCAGCATGCGCTTGAGGTTGCTCTGCGCGATCGCCATCAGGTTGCCGATCACCAGCGACAGCGCCGCCAGACCGCCGATCAGGTACTTCCATTCCGGCGACAGCGGGCCAACGCCCACTTCCAGCAGGCGGTAGGCCATGCCGAAGGCGGCCAGCTTGGGCGCCGAGCTGATGAACAGCGCCACCGGTGCCGGGGCACCCTGGTAGACGTCGGGCAGCCACATGTGGAATGGCGCGGCACCGAGCTTGAAGGCCACGCCGGCAATCATGAACACCGCGCCGGTCAGCAGCAGCACCTTCTCTTCGGTATGCGGGATCGCCGCATGGATCGCGTCCAGGTGCAGCGTGCCGGTGGCGCCATAGATCAGCGACATGCCGTACAGCAACAGGCCCGAGGCCAGCGAACCGAGCACGATGTACTTCATCGCCGCCTCGGTGGCCAGGCCATTGTCGCGGTTGCTGGCCACCAGTGCGTAGGAGCACAGCGCCAGCAGTTCCAGGCCAAGGTAGACCATCAGCAGGCTGCCGGCCGAGACCAGGATCATCATGCCGGCGGTGCCGAACAGGATCAGCACCGGGATCTCGCCCTGGTACAGATCGCGCTCGCGCAGGTAGCTCCAGCCGTAGACCAGGGTCAGGCCGCTGCACAGCACCACCACGGTTTTCATCACATCGGCCGCGGTATCGCGGACGAACATGCCATGGAACACCTCCCCCTGCCCGCCCACTCCGGTGGCAAGCATGAAGAGCACGGCAGCCAGCGCGGCGACCGACAACAGATGGGTCCAGATCTTGTTCTCTTTGCTGATGAACAGATCGAGGATCAACAGGGTGAACGCACTGGCGATCAGCACCAGCTCGGGAGCGAGCGGCGGCAGGTCAGCGGCGGTCAGTGGCAACAGCGGCGAGGTGGTCATCATCAAATCCTGGAATCAATACTCTCGACGGCCCGATTACAGCAGCTTGCTGGATGCAATCTGCATCGCCAGCTTCGCGATCGAGGGCTCCATCAGGTCGGTCAGCGGCTTGGGGTACAGGCCCAGGGCAAGGGTGCCCACGGCAAATACACCCAGCACCAACCATTCGCGACCGTTGATGTCCTTCAGTTCGGCGACATGGGCATTGGCCACTTCACCGAAGAACACGCGCTTGTACAGCCACAGCGTATACGCCGCGGTGATCACCAGGGTGCTCGCCGCCGCCAGTGCCAGCCACGGATTGCGCTGGAAGCTGGCCATGATGATCATGAACTCACCGACGAAACCGCTGGTACCCGGCAGGCCGGCATTGGCCATGAAGAACAGCATGGCGAAGGTGGCAAACCACGGCATCACGTTGACCACGCCGCCGTAATCGGCGATCCGGCGGCTGTGCATGCGGTCGTACAGCACGCCGACGCAGGAGAACATCGCGCCGGACACGAAGCCGTGCGAGACCATCTGCACCATCGCACCCTGCAGGCCCAGGCGGGCCGCATCGGCGCTCTGCGCGTCACGCACCAGCCACAGCGCGATGAAGGTGCCCAGGGTGACAAAGCCCATGTGCGCGATCGACGAATAGGCGATCAGCTTCTTCATGTCGTCCTGCACCAGGGCGACCAGGCCGACGTAGATCACCGCCACCAGCGACAGCGCGATCACCAGCCAGGCCCACTCGTGCGAGGCGTCCGGCACGATCGGCAGGTTGAAGCGCAGGAAGCCGTAGCCACCGATCTTCAGCGCGATGGCGGCCAGGATCACCGAACCGGCGGTCGGCGCCTCGACGTGGGCGTCGGGCAACCAGGTATGCACCGGGAACATCGGCACCTTGACCGCGAAGGCGATCAGGAACGCGAAGAAGATCCAGGTCTGCTCCTTGCCGGTCAGCTGCAGCTGGTACAGGTCGGCCAGCTGGAAGCTGCCGCCCTTCAGGTACAGGTAGATCAGCGCCACCAGCATCAGCACCGAGCCGAGGAAGGTGTACAGGAAGAACTTCAATGCCGCGTAGATGCGGCGCGGGCCGCCCCACACGCCGATGATCAGGAACATCGGGATCAGCATCGCTTCGAAGAACACGTAGAACAGCATCGCGTCGGTGGCGGCAAAGATGCCCACGGTGACGCCTTCCAGGATCAGGAAGGCGGCCACGTACTGGTTGACCCGCTTGTCGATCGCGCTCCAGGCGCCGATCAGCGCCAGTACCGAGACCAGCGTGGTCAGCAGGATCAGCGCGATGGCGATGCCGTCCACGCCAAGGTTGTAGCCGATGTCGTAGGCGGGGATCCAGGCGCGGGTCTCGACGAACTGCAGCGCGTCGTTGCCCACGTCGTAGCCGCTGAGCAGCAGCAGGCTGGCCGCGAAGGTCAGCACCGCCACGCCCAGCGACGCCCAGCGGGCGGTTTGGGCGTCACGGATCGCAAGGATCAAGGCACCGCCGAGGATCGGCAGCCAGATGAGAATGCTAAGTAGGGGCCAGTTCGACACGTCTTCTTATTCCGTACAGGTCATCAACGCAGGTAATGCATCAGGACGCCCAGGAGGGCAATCAGGCCGATGATCATCGCGAAGGCGTAGTGATAGAGGAAACCGGATTGGGTGCGACGCAGCAGGTTGGCCGCCAGATCGATCAGGCGCGCCGAACCGTTGACCACCACACCATCGACGATATTGCTGTCGATCGCGCGCGAAACCTTGCCGAGCTTGATGCCGCCACCGGCGAAACCGCCGATCCAGAGCTTGTCGAAGCCGTACTTGTTCTCCAGCACCGACACGATCGGCGCGAAGGTCTTGCGGGCCTTGCCGGCCAGTTCCGGCTTCCACAGGTAGAACAGCGCCGCCAGCAGGAAGCCTGCCAAGGTCAGCCATACCGCAGGGCCCTTCATGGCGTGACCGACAAAGCCCAGCGGGCCATGGAACTCACCGGCCAGCGCACCGATGGTGTCTCGCGCCGGGACGTAGAAATCAACGATGCCGGTGAAGAACGAATGCACCTGTCCCGGGATCGCGTGCTCGGCGTGGGTCCCCTTCCAGTCGGTGCCGTACAGCATCGGGCCGATGCTGAAGTAACCGATGAAGATCGAGGGAATCGCCAGCAGGATCAGCGGCAGGGTGACCACCCACGAGGTTTCATGCGGTTCATGCGGGCCGTGACCATGGCCGTGGTCGTCATGATGCGCGTCGCCGTGGTGGGCGTCGGCAGCATGTGCATCGGCGCCATGCGCGTCGGCATGATGATCATCATGGCCATGCGCGTGGTCGTCATGCGCATCGCGGAAACGTTCCTTGCCATGGAAGGTCAGGAACAGCAGGCGGAAGCTGTAGAAGCTGGTCACGATCACGCCACCGAGCACCGCCCAGTAACCATATGTGGCCACCCAGTTGGAGGAAATCTCGGCGTGGTGCTTGGCAGCCTCGATGATGGTGTCCTTGGAGTAAAAGCCGGAGAAGAACGGCGTACCGACCAGGGCCAGCGTACCGATCCACATGGTGACGAAGGTGATCGGCATGTACTTGCGCAGGCCGCCCATCTTCCGCATGTCCTGCTCGTGGTGCATGGCGATGATCACCGAGCCCGCGCCGAGGAACAGCAGCGCCTTGAAGAAGGCGTGGGTCATCAGGTGGAACACCGCCGCCGAATAGGCCGACACGCCCAGCGCCACGGTCATGTAACCCAGCTGGGACAGCGTGGAGTACGCGACGACGCGCTTGATGTCGTTCTGCACGATGCCGATCAGGCCGGTGAAGAACGCGGTGGTGGCACCGATGAACAGCACGAAGTTCAGCGCGGTCTGCGACAGCTCGAACAGCGGCGACATGCGGGTGACCATGAAGATGCCCGCGGTGACCATGGTCGCCGCGTGGATCAGCGCCGAGATCGGGGTCGGGCCTTCCATCGAGTCCGGCAGCCAGACGTGCAGCGGCACCTGGGCCGACTTGCCCATCGCACCAATGAACAGGCAGATGCAGATGACCGTGGCGATCGACCAGATCACCGGGTCGCTCAGCACCTCGAAGGAGCTGCCGAACAGGTTGATCGTGCCCGACCAGATCTGCAGCTGCGCATCGGGGTGGGCCAGGATCGGGGCGTTGGCGAACACGGTGGCGTAGTCCAGCGTACCGAACACCCACAGCACCCCGGCGATGCCGAGAATGAAACCGAAATCGCCGACGCGGTTGACCAGGAACGCCTTCATGTTGGCAAAGATCGCCGTCGGGCGCTTGAACCAGAAGCCGATCAGCAGGTACGACACCAGGCCCACCGCTTCCCAGCCGAAGAACAGCTGCAGGAAGTTGTTGCTCATCACCAGGGTGAGCATCGAGAAGGTGAACAGCGAGATGTAGCTGAAGAACCGCTGGTAGCCCGGGTCATCCTGCATGTAGCCGATGGTGTACACGTGCACCAGGAACGACACGAAGGTGACCACGACCATCATCATCGCGGTCAGCTTGTCGATCATGAAGCCGACGTGGGCCGAGTACTGGCCGACTTCGAAGAACGTATAGATGTTCTCGTTGTACGGCTGCGCGCCACCCCACAGCAGCATGTACAGCACGTAGCTGGACATGATGCAGCTGGCGGCGACGCCAAGCAGGGTGACCGTCTGTGCGCCGATGCGACCGACCTGCCGGCCGAACAGGCCGGCGATGATGCTGCCGAACAGCGGTGCAAGCACCACTGCGATCAGCAGACTCTTGGAGAGAGTGATTTCCATCTACGGATCAGCCCTTCAGCGAGTCGACTTCGCCGACATTGATGGTGCGGCGGGTACGGAACAGGGTTACCAGGATCGCGAGGCCGATGGCGGCCTCGGCCGCGGCCACGGTCAGGATGAAGAAGACGAACAGCTGTCCGGCCGTATCACCCAGTTCACGCGAAAACCCGACGAAATTGATGTTCACCGACAGCAGCATCAACTCGATGGACATCAGCAGCACGATGATGTTCTTGCGGTTGAGGAAGATGCCGGCGAGGCTGATGCAGAACAGCAGCGCGCCCAGCGCCAGAATATGGCCAAGGGAAATCATGGCGTGGCCTCCCCGTCGCTGGACGGCTTGGTAGCGGTGTGCACCAGCGGCTTCTCGACGTCCATCTTGACCACGCGCAGGCGATCGGCCGACTTGACCATGGTCTGCTCGGTCGGGTTCTGGGTCTTCAGGCCGGTGCGGCGGCGCAGGGTCAGCATCACCGCGGCCACCACGGCCACGGTCAGGATGACGGCGGCGAACTCGAACGGCAGCAGGTATTCGGTGAACAGGCTGCGGGCCAGCCAGGTGATGTTGGAGCTGTCGGCGGCCAGCGCGGCGGCGTTGTCGGCCGGGAACGGATTGACCGCCCTGCCCTTCACCCCGATCAGCACCAGCATCTGCACCAGCATGGTGACGGCCACCACCAGGCCGATCGGCAGGTAGCGCACCCAGCCTTCACGCAGGTTGGAGGCGTCGATGTCCAGCATCATCACCACGAACAGGAACAGCACCATCACCGCGCCGACGTAGACCAGCACCAGGGCCACGCCCAGGAACTCGGCGCCGACCAGGATCCAGATGCAGGCCACGGAGAAGAAGGTCAGGATCAGGCACAACACGGCATACACCGGGTTGCGCACGCTGATCACCGCCGCGGCGGAGATGCCCGCCACGATGGAGAAGACCCAGAAACTGATATTTACCCAATCCATCATTCAACCTCAGCGGTAAGCGGCATCGGCGGCACGACGCTCGGCGATTTCGGCTTCAAGCCGATCACCGATGGCCAGCAGCTGCGGCTTGGTAACGATGTTTTCGCCACGATTCTCGAAGTGGTACTCGAGGATGTGGGTCTCGACGATCGAGTCCACCGGGCAGCTTTCTTCGCAGAAGCCGCAGAAGATGCACTTGAACAGATCGATGTCGTAACGGGTGGTACGGCGGCTGCCGTCCTCGCGCTTGGCCGAATCGATGGTGATCGCCAGCGCCGGGCACACCGCTTCGCACAACTTGCATGCGATGCAGCGTTCCTCGCCGTTGGGGTAGCGGCGAAGCGCATGCAGGCCGCGGAAACGCGGCGACTGCGGGAACTTCTCCATCGGGTACATCATCGTGTACTTCGGCTTGAAGGCGTACTTGAGGGTCAGCCACAGGCCCCCGAGCAGCTCAAGCAGCAACAGGCTTTTGAAGTAATGGGTAATTCGATTCATCACTTAGACGCCCTTCTGGATCACGCCGTAAAACACCATCAACGCCGTCACTGCAATCCACAGGATGGTGAGCGGGATGAAGACCTTCCAGCCCAGACGCATGATCTGGTCGTAGCGGAAGCGCGGGAAGCTGGCACGGAACCAGATGTAGGAGCTGGCGAAGAAGAACACCTTCAGCAGCAGCCACGGCCAGCCACCTTTCCAGATCCAGTCGATCCACGGCGAGATGTCCGCCGTGATCCAGCCCTGGATCGGGCTCAGCCAGCCGCCGAGGAAGAAGATCGAGATCAGGAAGCTGATCAGGATCATGTTGGCGTATTCGGCCAGGAAGAACAGCGCGAACGCACCACCGGAGTATTCGACCATGTGGCCGGCGACGATTTCCGACTCGCCTTCCACCACGTCGAACGGGGCGCGGTTGGTTTCGGCCACGCCGGACACCCAGTACACGATGAACAGCGGGAACAGCGGCAGCAGGAACCAGTCGAACAGACCGGCGTTGCCGGCCTGGGCCATCACGATGCTGCTCAGGTTGAGGCTGCCCGAGGCGATCATCACGCCGACCAGGGCAAAGCCCATGGCGATTTCGTAGCTGATCATCTGCGCCGAGGCGCGCATCGCACCCAGGAAGGCGTACTTGGAGTTGGACGCCCAACCGGCCAGGATGATGCCGTACACGCCCAGCGAGGTCATCGCCAGCAGGTAGAGCAGGCCGGCGTTGGCGTTGGACAGCACCAGCCTTGCATCGAAGGGAATCACCGACCAGGCCGCGAAGGCCGGGCCCAGGGTGATCAGCGGCGCAAGGATGAACATCGCCTTGTGCGAGCTGGCCGGCTGGATGATTTCCTTGAACAGCAGTTTGAAGACGTCGGCGAAGGCCTGGAAGATGCCCATGCCGACATACATCGGACCATGGCGCACGTGCATCCAGCCGATCAGCTTGCGCTCCCAGACCACGTAGAAGGCCACCGAGATGATCACCGGCATGGCGATCACCAGGATCTTCAGGATGATCCACAGCAGCGCGCCGATGTCGCCCAGTGACAGCAGCCACTGGTGCAGCGGGTCGACTGCGTTCAACAGCAATTCGTTCATGCGGCCACCACCGTTACGCGTGCGGCACCCAGCGGCGCGGTTGCACCGTGGCCCGATTCAATCCAGACGGCACCCGCGGCGACGCGGGCGTCGACCACCACCGGCAAGGTGGCGCGGCCGGCATCGGTGCCGACCTTGGCCATCTGCCCTTCCACCAACTGCAGGCGGGTGGCGTCGGCGCTGTTGAGCACGATGCGCGGGGCGTTGTTGAGCGGATGCGACTGCAGCGCCTGGGCGCGACGGACCACCGCATCGGTGCGGTAGATCGCCGCGGCCGAAGCCACTTCCAAGCCCTCGCCCGCCACCGGCGTGGCCGCCGAGGACGAGACGTTGACGCTGACCGGGGCCAGGCTGGCGCGCAGGCCGACCAGGTCGGTGAACTCGAAACCGGCCAGCGACATCTCGCCGCCCAGTGCACGCAGCACGCGCCAGCCTTCACGCGCCTCGCCCGGCAGCTTGCCGCCGGCACGGGCCGACTGCTCGCGGCCATCGAGGTTGGTCAGGGTGGCATCCACTTCCGGCAGTGCGCCGATCGGCAGGATCACGTCGGCGACGTCGCGGGTCGAGGCACAGGCGAACTGGCTGAAAGCCACCACCTGGGCACCGGCCAGCGCCTTGCGGGCAGCAGCGGCGTCGGCGAAATCCAGGCCCGGCTCGATGCCGTAGATGGCATAGGCCTTGCGCGGCTGGGCCAGCATGGCGTTGACGTCCTTGCCGGCCGGCAGCACGCCGGCGCGGGCCAGGCCCACGGCATTGGCGCCCTGCGGGATGCGGCACAGCTTGGCACCGGTGGCGGCGGCGAAATCACGCGCAGCGGCGCGGATCGCGGCGGCCTGCGGGTGGTTTTCGGCGATGCCACCGACGATCAGCACGGCGTTGCTCGCGCCCTTCACGGCGTCACGCAGCTCGGCGTTGCCCAGTGCGTCGATGAAGGCCGACGGGGCGACGATCTGCTTGCTGGCCAGCTTGAAGGCGAAATCGAAGTCCACCGGATTGACGGCGTGGATCTTCGCGTTGCCCGTGGTCTGCGCCTTGCGCAGGCGGGCATGCAGCAGCGGCAGCTCGTGGCGGATGTTGCTGCCGAGCACGACGATGCTGTCCGCGCCTTCGATCTCGGCCAGCGGCAGGCCGAAGACTTCGGCGGTGGCGGCGTCGGAGAAATCGCGGTTGTTGATGCGGTGATCGATGTGAGTGGTGCCCAGGCCGGCAGCGAGACGGGCCAGCAGCGCGCCCTCCTCGTTCGATGCCGACGGATGCACCAGCAGGCCGAGATCGTCGCCCTGGTTCGCAGCGAAGATCTCCTTGGCAGCGGCCAGGCCTTCAGCCCAACTCACTTCCTTCCACTCGCCGTTGACCTTGCGCAGCGGCTTGACCGCACGGTCTTCGCTGTACAGGCCCTGGTGCGAATAGCGGTCGCGATCGGACAGCCAGCATTCGTTGACCGACTCGTTGTCGCGCGGCACCACGCGCAGCACTTCGCCGCGGCGCACGTGCAGGAACAGGTTCGAGCCCATCGCGTCGTGGTAACCCAGCGATTCGCGTGCGGTCAGTTCCCACGGACGGGCGCGGAACTGGAACACCTTGTTGGTCAGCGCGCCGACCGGGCAGACGTCGACGACGTTGCCGGACAGTTCGGTGGTCAGCGGCTTGCCGTCGTAGGTGCCGATCTGCAGGTTTTCACCGCGGTACATGCCACCCAGTTCATAGGTACCGGCCACGTCGGCGGTGAAGCGCACGCAACGGGTGCACTGGATGCAGCGGGTCATCTCGGTGGCCACCAGCGGACCGATGTCCTCGTCGGGCACCACGCGCTTGCGCTCGTTGAAGCGGCTGACCGAACGGCCATAGCCCAGCGAGACGTCCTGCAGCTCGCACTCGCCGCCCTGGTCGCAGATCGGGCAATCCAGCGGGTGGTTGATCAGCAGGAATTCCATCACCGAGCGCTGGAACTTCAGCGCCTTTTCACTGCGGGTGGCGACCTTCATGCCGTCCATCACCGGCGTGGCGCAGGCCGGCGCGGGCTTGGGCGACTTTTCCACGTCGACCAGGCACATGCGGCAGTTGGCCGCGATCGGCAGCTTCTCGTGGTAGCAGAAGCGCGGGATCGGAATGCCGGCCTTGTCGGCGGCCTGGATGATCATCGAGCCCTTGGGCACGACCAGCGACTGGCCGTCGATCTCGACGGTCACGTGGCCGTCGGGTACGACGACCGGTGCCACGCCCGGGTTGTTGGGTTGCGCGCTCATGCGGCGGCTGCCTCCACCTTCTTGCCGTCAACCATCGAATGACCGTTGACGATGTAGTACTCGAATTCGTCCCAGAACTGGCGCAGGAAGCCCTGGATGGGCCATGCCGCCGCTTCACCGAACGCGCAGATGGTGTGGCCTTCGATCTGGCCGGCCACCGTCTTCAACTGGTGCAGGTCTTCCATCGTGGCCTTGCCGGCGACGATGCGCTCCAGCACACGGTGCATCCAGCCGGTGCCTTCGCGGCACGGGGTGCACTGCCCGCAGGATTCCTTGTGGAAGAACTGGCTGATGCGGCAGGCGAACTTGACGCAGCACACGCTGTCGTCGAGCACCACGATGGCGCCCGACCCCAGGCCGGTGCCTAGGGCACGCAGGGTGTCGTAGTCCATCTGCAGGCCCTTGAGTTCCTCGGCCTTCAGCACCGGCATCGACACCCCGCCCGGCACCGCGCCCTTGAGGGTGCGGCCCGGCTTGAGGCCACCGGCCATTTCCAGCAGCTCGTCGAAGGTGGTGCCCAGCGGCACTTCGAAGTTGCCGCCCTTCTGCACGCAACCGGACACCGAGAAGATCTTCGGGCCGCCGTTCTTGGTCAGGCTCAGGCCTGCGAACCATTCCGGGCCGTTGCGGATGATCGCCGGCACCGAGGCATAGGTCTCGGTGTTGTTGATCGTCGACGGCTTGCCGTACAGGCCGAAGTTGGCCGGGAACGGCGGCTTGTAGCGCGGCTGGCCTTTCTTGCCTTCCAGCGATTCCATCAGCGCGGTTTCTTCGCCGCAGATGTACGCGCCGGCGCCGAGCGCACCGTAGATGTCGATGTCCACGCCGCTGCCGAGGATGTTCTTGCCCAGCCAGCCGTTGGCATACGCGTCGGCCAGGGCCTGCTCGAAGTTCTCGAACGGCTCGTGGTGGAACTCGCCACGCAGGTAGTTGTAACCCACGGTGCTGCCGGTGGCGTAGCAGGCGATCGCCATGCCTTCGACCACCGAATGCGGGTTGTAGCGCAGGATGTCGCGATCCTTGCAGGTACCCGGCTCGGATTCATCCGAGTTGCACAGGATGTACTTCTGCATGGTGCCCTTGGGCATGAAGGACCACTTCAGGCCGGTCGGGAAGCCCGCGCCGCCACGGCCGCGCAGGTTGGACTGCTTGACCATCTCGATGACCTGCTCCGGCGAGATCTTCTCTTCGATGATCTTGCGCAGGGCGGCATAGCCACCGGTCTTGAGGTAGCTTTCGTACGACCACGGGGTGTCGTAGTGCAAGGTGGTGTAGACCACTTGGTGCGGCAGCGGCGCAGGACCGACCGGGCCAGTGGGTGCGTGATGATGTGCCATGTCTTACTCCAACCCGTCCAGCAGCTCGTCGACCTTCTCGACGGTCAGGCGCTCGTGGTAATGGCCATTGATGACCATCATCGGCGCACCGGCGCAACCGGCCAGGCATTCTTCTTCACGCTTGAGGTAGATGCGGCCATCGGCGGTGGACTGGCCGGTCTTGCAGCCGAGCTTCTTCTCGGCATGCGCGACCAGGTCTTCGGCACCGTTCAACCAGCAGCTGATGTTGGTGCAGAAGGCCACGTTGTGGCGGCCGACCTTTTCCAGCTCGAACATCGAGTAGAAGCTGGCCACCTCGTAGGCCCACACCGGCGGCAGGTCCAGGTACTTGGCGACGCCGGCGATCAACTCGTCGGTCAGCCAGCCTGCGTTCTGTTCCTGCGCGGCGTGCAGGCCCTGCAACACGGCCGAACGCTTGCGATCGGGCGGGAACTTGGCCAGCCAATGATCGATGTGCGCACGGGTCTTGTCGTTCAAGACCACCATCGGGTCGACGTCGCGCGCCGCCTCGAAATTACCTGTCGCCTTCATCGGCCGACCTCAGCGAATACGAAATCGTTGAAAAACAGAACCTGCAGCGCCGGCAGCAGCCGGCGGGTGTCAGGCATCGTGCATGCGGTTGCGGTCACCGGTCCACCTCGCCGAACACCAGGTCGTAGGTGCCGATCATCGCCACCACGTCGGCGAGCATGTGCCCGCGCACGATCGAGTCGATCGAGGACAGATGGGCAAAGCCCGGCGCGCGCAGGTGCACGCGGAACGGCTTGTTGGCGCCATCGGACATCAGGTAGCAGCCGAACTCGCCCTTGGGCGCTTCGACGGCGGCGTAGGTTTCGCCGGCCGGGACGCAATAGCCTTCACTGAACAGCTTGAAGTGATGGATCAGTGCTTCCATGTCGTCCTTCATGTCCTCGCGGCTGGGCGGGGCGACCTTGAAGTTCTTGACCATGACCGGGCCGGGGTTGGCCTTCAGCCAGGTGACGCACTGCTTGATGATGCGGTTGGATTCGCGCATCTCGGCCACGCGGCACAGGTAGCGGTCGTAGCAGTCGCCTTCCTTGCCCAGCGGGATGTCGAACTGGACGGTGTCGTACTTGGCATACGGCTGCTTCTTGCGCAGGTCCCAGGCAATGCCCGAGCCGCGCAGCATCACCCCGGTCATGCCCCACGCATGGGCCAGTTCGGGGGTGACCACGCCGATGCCGACGGTACGCTGCTTCCAGATCCGGTTGTCGGTCAGCAGGGTTTCGTATTCGTCCACGCGCGTGGGGAACTCGACGGTGAAGTTCTCCAGGAAGTCCAGCAGCGAACCTTCGCGCGAGGCGTTGAGGTTCTTCAGGGCCTTGCCCTTGTGCCAGCGCGATTCCTTGTACTTGGGCATGTGGTCAGGCAGGTCGCGGTAGACGCCGCCCGGACGGTAGTACGCCGCATGCATGCGCGCGCCGGAGACCGCTTCGTAGCAGTCCATCAGCTCTTCGCGCTCGCGGAAGGCGTACAGCATGACCGCCATCGCGCCCAGATCGAGCGCGTTGGAACCCAGCCACATCAGGTGATTCAGGATGCGGGTGATTTCGTCGAACATGGTGCGGATGTACTGCGCACGCTCGGGCGCCTCGATCCCCATCAGGGTTTCGATCGCGCGCACGTAGGCGTGCTCGTTGCACATCATCGACACGTAATCCAGGCGGTCCATGTAGCCGATCGACTGGTTGAACGGCTTGGACTCGGCCAGCTTTTCGGTACCCCGGTGCAGCAGGCCCACGTGCGGGTCGGCACGCATGATGGTTTCGCCGTCCATTTCCAGGATCAGGCGCAGCACACCGTGCGCGGCCGGATGCTGGGGACCGAAGTTCATGGTGTAGTTGCGGATTTCCTGGCGCAGTTCGGCCGGGTTGCTCGCAAAGGCCTGGTGGGCCTGGGGTTCACGCTTGCTCAGATCAGCATTCACTTTACTGCCTCCGACTGCGCGGACTCGCCGGCAGCGGTCTGGAAACGGGCGTCGTCACGGATCACGCGCGGCACGCCGACACGCGGCTCCACCGAGGTCACCGGCTCGTAGATCACGCGCTTCTTCTCTTCGTCGTAGCGCACTTCGACGTTGCCGATCAGCGGGAAATCCTTGCGGAACGGATGGCCGACGAAGCCGTAGTCGGTCAGGATCCGGCGCAGGTCCGGATGGCCCTGGAAGATCACGCCGAACAGATCGAACGCTTCGCGCTCGAACCAGTTCAGGCCCGGCCATACATCGGTCAACGAGGCCACCACCGGCAGTTCCTCGTTCGGCGCAAAGCAACGGATGCGCATCATCAGGTTGTGCTGGTAGGAGCGCAGCTGGGCGACCACGGCGAAGCGCTGCAGCGGGATCGGCTGCGGCTGGGCGCCGTCGCTGGTTTCGCCGGTGGGGAATTCACCCCAGGCGAAACGGCCGACGGCGTTGCCCTCGACGCCACGGCTGAAGCCCTGGGACGACACATCGGCCGTGTCCCATTCGTCGCTGCCATAGCCGAGGTAGTCCAGCCCGCACAGGTCAACGGCCTGTTCGAAACCGAATTCGTCGCGCAGCGCCAGGGCGGTGGCATGCCAATCAGCAGAAGGCACTTCCAGCGTCACTTCGCCGCGGGGTTCGACCACGAAGACCTGCGCACCTGCGAAACGTGCGGAAAGTCGGTCGATGAAGGAAGGTGCTTGCTCTGCCATGGGGGCTTGGCGTGCTCTTGTCAGGAGGAATGTCAGCGGGCGATGGTCTGCGTACGCCAGATCTTCTTCTGCAACTGCAGGATCCCGTACACCAGCGCTTCGGCGGTTGGTGGGCAACCGGGGACGTAGATGTCCACCGGCACCACGCGGTCACAGCCACGCACTACTGCATACGAGTAGTGGTAGTAGCCGCCACCGTTGGCACAGCTGCCCATGGAGATGACCCACTTCGGGTCCGGCATCTGGTCGTAGACCTTGCGCAGCGCCGGGGCCATCTTGTTGACCAGGGTGCCGGCCACGATCATCACGTCGGACTGGCGCGGCGACGGGCGGAACACCACGCCGTAACGGTCCAGGTCCAGGCGCGCGGCACCGGCATGCATCATTTCCACCGCGCAGCAGGCCAGACCGAAGGTCATCGGCCACATCGAGCCGGTACGCGCCCAGTTCAACAGCGCATCGACGCTGGTGGTCACGTAGCCCTTTTCAAGCAGCGGGTTGTCGCCTTCGGGGCGCAGGATGTCGTCGACCCGCCCTTCCGGGACCGGGTTGTTCATCAGGCCGTCGAGCGTCTGAATCACTCCCATTCCAGCGCTCCCTTCTTCCAGACGTAAATGAAACCGAGGAAAAGCATGCCCACGAACAGGCCCATCGTGACCAGCGAACGTGCGCCCAGCTCCATGAAGACCTGGGTCCACGGCACGATGAAGATGATTTCCAAGTCAAATACGATGAACTGGATCGCGATCAGGTAGTAACGCACGTCGAACTTCATGCGCGCGTCCTCGAAAGCCTCGAAGCCGCACTCGTACGGCGAGAGCTTTTGCAGATCAGGACGTCGGGGACCGAGGAATCGGCCAACCAGCATCAGCGATACGCCGATACCGGTGGCAACGATCAGAAACAGCAGAGACGGCAAATATTCGGCCAGCACAGCGATTCTCTCTTGCCTCTGCCGCAACGCCTGCAGGCGTGTTGGCATGGGGGAGTGGACGGATATCGAGACCCGGCGCTTTGCGCGCCGGACGAATCCGCTTACAAACAAATGGTGCCCAAGAGGGGACTCGAACCCCTACGACTTGCGTCGCTACCACCTCAAGGTAGTGCGTCTACCAATTCCGCCACCTGGGCTTACGTTCGCGATGACGGGATTGCCTCTCGGCCTCCGTCATCGCGCCGCATATTGTAACCGTCTTCAGCGAGTCTGGGTGCCTTCGGCAGGCTTTTCTTCACCAGATTTCGGCGTTGCCGCCTGAGCCGGCACAGTGGCCTGCGGAACCGGCTGCGGGACAGCGGTTTCCGGGGCCTTGGGCACGGCCGGGAGTTCACCGGCCGGCGCGGCCGGGGTGGTGGCCACCGGGGCCGACATCAGGCCCAGGTCCTGCTGCGCGGCGGGCCGCGAGCCATGGCTGGCGTACCAGGCCATGAACAGGCTGATGCCGAAGAACACCACGGCCAGCCACTTGGTCGACTTGGACAGGAAGTTGGACGCGCCACGCGCGCCGAACACGGTGCCCGAGGCACCTGCGCCGAAACCCGACCCTGCGGCCGCGCCGGAACCGCGCTGCATCAGGATGAGCGCGATCATGGCAACGGCCACCAGCACGTAGACCACATTGAGGATCAACATCAGCATTTCGAATCCGTCCTCGGACATGTCATGTAGTGCCGGCTGTCAGCCGGCAACATTACTATTTAACTGTTTAGCCGCCGCATCGACGATGGCCAGGAAATCCGCGGCCACCAGCGAGGCGCCGCCCACCAGCCCGCCGTCGACATCGGGCTGTGCGAACAGCTCGGCAGCGTTGTCGGGCTTCACGCTGCCGCCATACAGGATCGGCAACGAATCGGCGATTCTAGCATCCAGCCTGGCCACTTCGCCACGGATGAACGCATGGACCTGCTGGGCCTGCTCCTTGGACGCGGTCCGGCCGGTGCCGATGGCCCAGACCGGCTCATAGGCGACCACGGCGTGCTGGAAGCCGGCCGGGCCCGCCAGGGCCAGCACCGGGGCCAGCTGGGCGGCGATGACCTGCTCGGTCTGGCCGGCTTCACGCTGCTCCAGGGTTTCGCCCACGCACAGCACCGGAACCAGGCCGGCATGGACGGCGGCGGCGAACTTGCGGGCGACCAGCTCGCTGCTCTCGCTGTGGTACTGGCGGCGCTCGGAATGGCCGACCAGGCCATAGCGGGCACCGACTTCGGCCAGCATCGCGGCGGAGACTTCGCCGGTGTAGGCGCCCTTTTCGTTGCTGCTGACGTCCTGGGAGCCGAAGAACACCGGCCGCCCGTCGAACTCCTCGACCAGTTCGCCCAGGTAGGGCAGCGGCGGCAGGATGACCACGTCCACGCCGTCACGCGGCAGGCTGGCGACCAGGTCGCTGACCAGGTCCGTGGCGAATTGGCGGCTGCCGTGCAGCTTCCAGTTACCGGCGACGATCTTGCGACGCATGGGCGGGGCTCCGTTTGGGTATCAGCCGGCAATGATACCGGATGAAACGCATCGGGGTTGCTGCGAAAACGCTTACATTTCAAATGGATATTGGAGGTCGTTGCGAACGGCGGGGCATTCCGGTGGGTCGGGCGCTGGGCCCCCATACCCTTTCCGGCGAATGTCCCCCGGCGTCGGCCTGCGGGCCGGCGCCTCCTCCTTTACTTCGCCTCCAAGGGCATGGGGGCCCAGCGCCCGACCCACCGACTGCAGCAAGAAAAGCCGCGCGTCCACTTGCTTGCCGCAAGCCGAGCCCCGTAGCGGCCGGTAGGCCCCTGGGCAAAGTAAAGGAGGAGGCCGCCATGCGGCCGGGGGACATTTGCGCCAGGGGCCTACCAGCTGCTACGGGGCCCAGACGCTCGCGACAGACCCAAACGAAGACGCCAGCCGCTCCAAACGGCGCCTGCACACCCGGCCACCCGCATAGCGTCGTGCTCACTCTGCGACTGCCTGCAACAAGACGCTCCCCTCAGAGGGGAGAAGCACCATAAAGAAGGCCGCCTTTCGGCGGCCTTCGCAGGCATGCCGACCCACGGGTCGGCATCCACCAGGCGGGATCGGCACGGGGCCGATACCCCCCTTACTTCAGCTTGATCTCGCGCAGGCGCTCTTCCAGGAAGCCGTGGGCGGTGATCGGCTCGGGGTAGCGGCTCGGGTTTTCCGGGGTGATGCAGGTGGGCAGCACGTCGATCAGGAAGTCCGGGTTGGGGTGCAGGAAGAACGGCACTGAATAGCGCGGCTGGCGCGCCTGCTCGCCCGGGGGATTGACCACGCGGTGGATGGTGGACGGGTACACGTGGTTGGTCAGGCGCTGCAGCATGTCGCCGATGTTGACCACGATGGTGTCCGCGTCGGAAGTGAACGGCACCCACTTGCCCTCGTGCGACTGCACCTCCAGCCCGGCCGCGCTGGCGCCCACCAGCAGGGTGATGAAGTTGATGTCGCCATGCGCGCCGGCGCGCACGTTGGGGATGTTCTCGGCGGTGATCGGCGGGTAGTGGATCGGGCGCAGGATCGAGTTGCCGTGGTTGGTCTTGTCGGCGAAGAAATCCTCCGGCAGCCCGATGTGCAGGGCCAATGCCGACAGCACCCGCGAGCCCAGATTGTCCAGCGCCTGGTACAGGGCATAGCCGCGCTCGCGGAAGCCCGGTACCTCGCTCGGCCACAGGTTCGGGGCCATCACATCCCGGTACCTGGAGTCGTCCGGGATTTCGCGGCCGATGTGCCAGAACTCCTTCAGGTCGAAGTGCTGGGAGCCCTTTGCCGTTTCCACGCCGAAGGCCGTGTAGCCGCGCGCGCCACCGCTGCCGGGCACGTGGTACTGGCGTTTGGTCGCTTCGGGCAGCGCGAAGAAGGCCTTGAAGACCTCGTAGGCGCCGTCGATGTCGACCTGCGCAATGCCGTGGTTGCGGATGCCCGCGAAGCCCCATTCGCGGTAGGCCGCGCCCAGCTCGGCGACGAACGCCTCGCGGTCGCTGTCGAAACGGGTGATGTCGAGGGTCGGGATCTGGCTCACAGCGGTTCCTGGCTTGTTCGGATGGGTCGAGGCCACGCCTGTGGCCCGGCTGAACATTGTGCCAGATCCGACCATCGGCACTCCCGACACATTGATACAAGCCGATACAATGCGCGCCGACCGCCTATCGGCGGTCTTCCGACGCAGCCGCCGCCACGTCCCCTCCCCCTCCTGCGCCGCCGATCCACGCCATGGACGTTTCACCTCCCTGTTCCACCCCGCCCCCGACCGCGCGCTGGCAGCGCCTAGCGTGGCTGAGCCTGTTCACTGCGGTCAATGCCGGGGTGGCGATCGCCATCGCGCTGGGCAACACCCCCGTGGGCGACAACCCGGGCGGCGCCCTGGGCCTGGGCTATCTGGCCGTGGCCCTGCCCGGCCACTTCCTTGCCTTCGGCGCGCTGGTATCGCTGCTGCCGTTGCTGCTGGGCCTGTGGCGGCGCTCGCCGCGCGCG
This sequence comes from Stenotrophomonas sp. KH_029, assembly GCF_057839765.1. Classification (NCBI taxonomy): domain Bacteria; kingdom Pseudomonadati; phylum Pseudomonadota; class Gammaproteobacteria; order Lysobacterales; family Lysobacteraceae; genus Stenotrophomonas; species Stenotrophomonas sp. KH_029. The sequence continues at coordinate 2,896,870 of NZ_CM174498.1, forward strand.
CTGGTCGCCAGCGCCGTGGTGCTGCAGGCGCTGTGGCTGGGCCTGCTGCTGGTGGATGCCAAGGTGTTCGCCCTGTACCGCTTCCACCTCAATGCCATGGTGCTCAACATGGTGTTCGGCGGCGCCCTGCGCGACCAGGTGGCGCTGTCCTGGCAGACCTGGCTGCAGTCGGCGGCGGTGATGGCCACGGTGCTGCTGGCCGAGGGCTTGCTGGCCTGGGCCTGCTGGCGCCTGGTGCCGGCCGGCGCGCGGCGCCGCCCGCTGCTGCTGGCCTGGGCCACCGGCCTGGCCCTGATGGGCATCGGCCAGCTCGCCACCGCCTACTACGATGCCCGCGGCGAGCGCGCCGTGACCAGCCAGTGGGCCTATCTGCCCTGGGCCCAGCCGATCACCGCCAAGCGCCACATGCTGCAGCTGGGCGTGCGCAGCCTGCCCCAGGCCAGCCTGCCCGACCCGCGCCACAGCCAGCTGCAATACCCACTGCAGCCGCTGCGTTGCCAGAGCAACACCCAGCCCAACGTGCTGGTGGTGGTGCTCGAATCGCTGCGTCACGATGCCCTCGACGCCACCACCATGCCCAATACCTGGGCACTGGCCCGGCAGTCGGCGCTGTTCGAGCAGCACTACAGCTCCGGCAACGCCACCCGCTACGGCCTGTTCGGGCTGCTCTACGGGCTGCCCGGCGGTTATTGGCAGAGCATGCTCGATGAGCAGCGCGGCTCGCTGCTGTTCGATGTGCTGCGCCGCCAGAACTACGCCCTGCACCTGTACGGCAGTGCCCCGTTGTCCAGCCCGGAGTTCGACCGCACCGCCTTCGCCCAGGTCCGCGACCAGTTGCACACCGCCCCGTCGGCACTGCCGGTGGCCGCGCGCGACCGCCATGTCATCGACGCGCTGCGCGCCGACATTGCCGGCGCCGGCGCCGGCCACTGGTTCGGCCTGGCGTTCCTGGACAGTTCGCACGCCCCCTACCACCTGCCGCCGGGCTATCGGCCGCTGGCCACGCCGATGGCCGCCAATATCGACTTCCTGGCCCTGGACGCCGACCACGACCCCCGCCCGGAACGCAACCGTTACCTGACCTCGGTGCACTACGCCGATGCGCTGATCGGCGAGCTGCTGGCCACCCTGCGCGACAGCGGTCAGGCCGACAACACCATCGTGCTGGTGACCGGCGACCACGCCGAGGAATTCAACGACCTGGGCCTGAATTACTGGGGCCACAACGGCAATTTCTCCGACCATCAGGTCCGCGTGCCGTTCGTGCTGCACTGGCCCGGCCGCGCGCCCGGCCGGCACGGCGCCCCCAGCAGCCACGAAGACTTCGTCCCCACTCTGCTGCGCCACGGCCTGGGCTGCGAAAACGCGCTGGCCGATTTCAGCACCGGCCAGGATCTGTTCGCCCCGGCCGCGGGCAACCGTGCGCTGCTGGTGGAGAGCTGGTCCCAGCGCGGCATCCGCCAGGGCGGGCACACCTACGTGTTCGACAAGTTCGGCAATGCCACCGCGCTGGACCACCGCTACCTGCCCCTGATCAACCAACAACCCGACCCGGCCGCCGTGCAAACGGCCTGGGGCGCGCTGACGCACTTCCGCCGCCACTGACCGGCGGCCGGCCCATCACATGGAACGTTCATCGATGAACAAACCCCTGAAGATCCTGCATACCGAAGCTGCCAAGGGACTTGGCGGACAGGAGATCTACATCTACCGCCACATGCTGGCGATGCGCGAGCGCGGCCACGATGTTTCGCTGCTGTGCCAGCCCGGCGCACGCCTGGGCGAGATCGCGCACGAAGCCGGCTTCACCGTGCACCGGTTGAAGATGGGGGGCCTGCTGCGCCTGCTGCGTGGCATCTGGACGGTGGCGCGGCTGGTGCGCGCGCAGGGCTACGACGTGGTCAACACCACCAGCCGTCGCGACAGCCTGATCGCCGCCGCCGGCGCGCGGCTGGGCCGCACCCCGCTGGTGGTGCGCTCGCGGCACCTGATGAGCCCGGTCAATTCGCTGCTGACCTATACCGGCCTGCCGCACCGGGTGATGACGGTGAGCAGCTTCGTCAAGCAGCTGCTGGTGGCGCGCGGCATCGCCGATGCGCACATCGGCATCGTGCCGCCGATCGCGGTGCCGCCGCAGTGGACCCGGGCCCACAGCGAGGACCCCTGGCAATGCCTGCGCGACACCCGTGCCGAGGTACGCCGCGAACTGGGCTTCGATGACAGCCAGGTGGTGGTCGGCTGCGTGGCGGTGCTGCGCGAGCCCAAGGGCCACACCGAGCTGCTGCACGCGATCGCGCCGCTGTGCCGTCAGCACCGGCACCTGCAACTGGTGATCGTCGGCGATGGCCAGCCGGTGATGGACCGCCTGATCGCCCTGCGCCGCGAGCTGGGCGTGGAAGCCCAGGTGCATCTGCTCGGCTACCGGCACGGCGCCTGCCGGCTGATGGCCGGCTTCGATATCTTCGCCCTGGCCACGCACAAGGAAGCGGCCGGCACGGTGTTCCTGGAAGCGGCCCACGTGGGCGTGCCGATCGTGGCCACGCGGGTGGGCGGCGTGCCGGAAATGGTGCTCGAAGGCAGCAATGCTATGCTCGCGCCGCTGGGCGACCGGGCCGCGCTGACCCTGGCCCTGCAGACGCTGGTCGAACAGCCCGAACAGCGCCGGCGCATGGGCCGGGCCGGCTGGGAATGGATGCGCAGCGCGCAACGCTTCACCCCGGCCGGGCATACCGAAGCGACCGAACACTATTACCACCAGTGGTTGAAGGAACTGGGCCATGGCCAACGCTAGATCGGTGCCGGTGCTGATGCACCACCACGTGTCGCCCTCGCCGGGCATGATCACCGTGTCGCCGGAAAACTTCGAAAGCCAGATCGCCTGGCTGGCCGGCAATGGCTGGACCTCGTTGACCCTGGAGCAGTACGCCGGTTTCCTGGCCGGCAAGCCGGTGCCGCGCAAGTCGATCGTGATCACCTTCGATGACGGCTACCTGGACAACTGGGTGTACGCGCACCCGATCCTGCTCAAGTACGGCATGCATGCGGTGGTGTTCGTGGTCACCGGCTGGATGGGCGAAGGCCCGCTGCGGCCGCATGCCGGCCAGGCCGGCGCGGTGTTGCCGGCCACCCCGGACCATCGCGGCTGCGAGGCGGCGATCCTGCGCGAGGGCCGCACCGACGATGTGATGATGCGCTGGAGCGAAGCGCGCGCGATGATTGCCGCCGGCACGTTCGAAGTGCACTGCCATACCCATACGCATACGCGCTGGTTGAAGCAGGACATCAGCCGTGAGCAGAAGCGCGAGGGCATCACCCGCGACCTGTCGATGGCCCGGCACGTGCTGCAGCAGCAGCTGGGCGAGGTGTCGGACACGCTGTGCTGGCCGTACGGTGATTTCGACGCCGATTACCTGCCGATCGCCCGCGAGCAGGGTTTCCGTTACCTGCACACCACCCACCCGTTCGGGCGCAACGTGGTGGGCGGCGATCCGGAGCACATCTACCGCTTCGCGATCCGCAACCGCCCGGCCAGTTGGCTGCGCAAGCGCATCGCGTGGAGTTACCACCCGTTGATCGCGCCGGTATTCAACCGGTTCAAGGCCAGGCAGAAAAAGATGGTGCCCGGGCCGTAGGCATTTGCGTGCCGGCAATAAAAAAGGTTCTTCGCCGATTTGCGGGGAGTAAGTTGCGCACTAAAGCCCCAGATCAAAGGCAATGACCGACATATGCGCTGATTGGGTTGGCGCGGCTGGGTTGGCGGGACACGCCGTAAACCCATCCGTGGGGGCTTGGCGAAAACATCCATGTTTTCGACAGTCCCGCCAACCCAGCCGCGCCAACCCTCCACACATGGCTGGCACGCACGGGAAAGCGTAGGTCCGAGCCACGTTTGGACAGCGTGATGCCGAGACGATGCGTGTCCGACCACGGGTCGGACCTACCTGTGCTGGGGTTGCCAGGACCTGGAGCAACGTCAGACCGCGGTCGGATTACTGTTGCTGTTGCTGTTGCTGTTGCTGTTGCTGTTGCTGTTGCCCGTGATCTTGATCTACCTCCCCCTTGGAGCGAGCCGAGCATCGCGATCCCATGCGTCCGGGAACGGGCGCGTTGCGACGCGTTCTTCACTGCGGAAATTCGTTGTTACGGAGGCGCGGGCGTGTTCTTTGGTTACTTTCTTGCACGAGCAAGAAAGTGACTCGCGCCCCGCAGGGGCACGAAACGCTTTTGAAGTTATCCGCGAAGCGGCAACAGCAGCGGCAACAACCGGACAACGGCCGGCCCTACTCGGTGGCATGCCCCCCGCAATGCCACAGCATTTGACGGGCTGTAGCCCCGGAAATAGGCGAAGAACCATAAAAAAACGCCCCGAAAACCCGGGGCGCTTTTTTTTGTCGGCAAACTCGACGGTCGTGCCGAACGAGCGTCAGGCGGCAGCGGCTGCCTTGACCGCGCTGGACAGGCTGTCCAGGGTGGACTGCATCAACTCGGCAGTGTCGGCCTCGACGGTGACGCGCACCACCGGCTCGGTGCCGGACGGGCGGAGGAACGCGCGGCCGCGGCCCTTCACCGCCTGTTGCGCGGCGGCCAGCGCGGCCTGCACGCCATCGGACTGCACGATCGCCTTGGCCGACACCCCGGCCAGGCGCACGTTGACCGTCTTCTGCGGCACCCGGACCAGCCCGGCCAGCGATTCGCGCAGGGTCCGGCCTTCACGGCGCAGCACTTCCAGTATCTGCAACGCACTGACGATGGCATCGCCGGTGGTGGCGCGGTCCAGGCACAGCAGGTGGCCGGAGGCTTCGCCACCGAGCACGCCGCCGCCTTCCACCAGGGCCTGGTGCACGTAGCGGTCGCCGACATTGCTGCGCATGAACGGTAGGCCCAGCCGCTCCATCGCCTGTTCCAGGCCGAAGTTGGTCATCAGCGTGCCGACCACCGGGCCGCGCAGGCGACCGTTGCGCTGCCACGACGGCGCCAGCACATACAGCAGGTCGTCGCCGTCGACCGGATTGCCCTGGTCGTCGGCCATCAGCACGCGGTCGCCGTCGCCGTCGAAGGCGATGCCCAGGTCAGCCTGCACCTGGCGTACTTTGGCGGCCAGGTTGTCGATGTGCATCGAACCGACGCCATCGTTGATGTTGACCCCGTTGGGCTCGGCACCGATGGTGACCACCTCGGCGCCCAGCTCGCGGAACAGCAGCGGGGCGATGTGGTAGGTGGCGCCATGCGCGCAGTCCAGCACGATCTTCAGCCCGCGCAGGTCGAAGCTGCGCGGCACACTGGCCTTGCAGAATTCGATGTAGCGGCCGACCGCGTCGCGCGCGCGCATCGCCTTGCCGAGGCGGTCGGACTCGGCGGTGGTGAAGGCGCTGTCCAGCGCCGCTTCCAGCGCCAGCTCGGTGGCATCGTCGAGCTTCTCGCCATCGGCGGAGAAGAACTTGATGCCGTTGTCGTAGTGCGGGTTGTGCGAGGCACTGATCACGATGCCGGCATCGGCGCCCAGGGTGCGGGTCAGGAAGGCGACGGCCGGGGTCGGCATCGGGCCGAGCAGTTGCACGTCGGTGCCGGCGGCGACCAGCCCCGCTTCCAGCGCGGCCTCGAACATGTAGCCGGAGATGCGGGTGTCCTTGCCGATCACCACCACCGGGCGGTGGCCCGGGCGATGGCCATTGCGCTCGATCAGCACGCGGCCGAGCGCATTGCCCAGGCGCAGCACGAAATCGGCCGAAATCACCCCCTCGCCGACCCGGCCGCGGATGCCGTCGGTGCCGAAATACTTGCGCGCGCCCATCAGGCCGCCGCGTCCGCGTCCGCCGCCGGTGCCGGCTGGCGGGCGAGCATGGCCAGCAGCTCGGACAGGCGGTCGCGCATTTCACGACGGTCGCAGATCTGGTCGATCGCCCCGTGCTCGAGCAGGAACTCCGAACGCTGGAATCCTTCGGGCAGCTTTTCGCGCACGGTCTGTTCGATCACGCGCGGGCCGGCGAAGCCGATCAGCGCCTGCGGTTCGGCGATGTTGATATCGCCCAGCATGGCAAAGGAAGCCGACACGCCACCGGTGGTGGGATGGGTCAGCACCGAGATGTAGGGCAGCCCGGCGGCGCGCAGGCGGCCCAGCGCGGCGGAGGTCTTGGCCATCTGCATCAGCGAGAACAAGCCTTCCTGCATGCGCGCCCCGCCGCTGGCGGAGAAGCACACGTAGGGCGCGCCGATCTCCAGCGCCTTTTCGGCGGCCAGCGCGAAACGCTCACCCACCACCGAGCCCATCGAGCCGCCCATGAAGGCGAAGTCGAAGGCCGAGGCGACCAGCGGGCGGCCCTTCATCAGGCCCTGCATGGCGATCAGTGCGTCGTACTCGCCGGTGTTCTTCTGCGAGGCCTTGATGCGCTCGCTGTATTTCTTCTGGTCCTTGAACTTGAGCAGATCGGTGGGCCCCAGGCGGGCGGCGATCTCGGTGGTGCTGTCGGCGTCGAACAGTGCGGCCAGGCGCGCGCGCGCGCGGATGGCCATGTGGTGGCCGCACTTGGGGCAGACTTCCAGGTTCTCTTCCAGCTCAGGACCGTAAAGCGCGCTGCCGCAGCTGCTGCACTTTTCCCACAGGCCCTCGGGGACGCTGCGTTTCTTGCTGGGGACATTGTCGGTGCGGATGCCCGACGGCATCAACTTGCTGAGCCAACTCATGCGGGATGCTACTTCCGTTCAGGGCGGCCCGGGAGCCGCAAAGGCGGACAGTCTAGCTCAGCCCCTCCCTGCCCGTGCACCCCCTGCCGGGTGCGGTGGTGGACGGCAAAACCGTGCTGTGACGTATGTTTAGGAGAAGTTGACCGCGATCTACCTGCACTGTTGCGATCACCTCAAGCCAACGGTAGCGCCTCTGTCGTCAGGTGGGAGGCAGGCGGGCAGCCGCGCCCGGGACACGCACGTAAACCCCGCTCCGCGGTCCGGCCCAGCCGCCGGCGGCTGGGCGTTCGAACGCATGCGAGGCAGTGCCTCGCAAGCAATGCGCTTTCACCCCTGGGGGCTCGTGGGCGCCTTGCTCGTTTGTGCAGTCCTGCACAAACGGCAAGACCTGGGTTGGGCCTCCTGCCCAACCCGCCCGGCGCATGCGCCGGGCCCATGGCGCCCAACGGTCCCGGGCGCGGCTGCCCGCCTGCCTCTGCACAGTTTCACGTATGCGGATCGGAGAGCGGGGGCGCCGCTTGATCAGGCCTGGTCTAGCGCGGCACGCAGCGGCGCGAGGAAGGACGTTGCCGTCTGTGCGGCAGCGCCTGCATCGGCCGATTCACCCAGTACGGCGACCAAGGCGCTGCCTACTACGACGCCGTCGGCTTCGACGGCCATGGCCGCGGCGCTGGCGGCGTCCTTGATGCCGAAGCCGGCTACGACCGGGACGGTCGAGCGGCTGCGCAGGTCGCGCAGGCGGGCGCTGGCGGCGCTGCTATCCAGGCGCTCGGAGGCACCGGTGACGCCGGCGAAGCTGACGTAGTACAGGTAGCCCTGGGCCATGGCCGACAAGGTGTCCAGGCGCGCATCGGCGGTGGTGGGGGAGGCCAGCAGGATCAGCGCCAGCCCGGCGGCGGTGAAGATGGCGCGGGTTTCGGCCGCCTCTTCCGGCGGCAGGTCGACCAGCAGCACGCCGTCCACGCCGGCGGCGATCGCGGTCTGGGCGAAACGTGCGGTGCCGTGGATCTCCACCGGGTTCAGGTAGCCCATCAGCACCACCGGGGTGGTGGCATCGTCACGCCGGAAGGCGGCCACGGTGTCCAACACATAGCGCAGCCCTGCCCCACGCGCCAGCGCGCGCTCGGAGCTGCGCTGGATGGTCGGGCCATCGGCCATCGGGTCGGAGAACGGCACCCCGAGCTCGATCACGTCCGCGCCGGCGGCGGCGAGTGCGTGCATCACCGGCACGGTGGCGTCCAGCCCGGGGTCGCCGGCGGTGATGAAGGGGATCAGTGCCTTGCGGCCGGAGGCGCGCAGGCGGGCGAAACAGGCATCGATACGGTCCACACTCATCTCAGGCACATCCTTCAATCAATTCAACGGCGCCGCTGGCGCCCCAGTACAGGGTGGAGATCACCCCGTCGAAGATCTCCAGCCGGATCGCCAGATCCGAACCGGGGTCCTGCCAGGTCAGGTACACGCCCGTTTCCGGGTCGTAGGCGTGCGGCCGCTCGGTGCTGCCGCCGGGCAGGCGTTTGAGTGCTTCGGCGCGCGACATGCCCAGGCGCAGCCCGAACGGGCCGGCCTGGGTGATGGTTTCGTCCGAGCCGTCCAGCGTGGTCAGGTCGAAACGCTGTACGTGGTCGTCTTCGACCATCATCGACACCCCTTCGGGCAGGCTGCCGCGCTCGTAGTACTCGCAGCTGCCCGGCCCGGCCTCGCCCAGGCCGGCCGAATGCCACTGGGCGTCGGCATCGGCGGCGGTGAAACGCTGCCCGATCACGATATCGCCGGCATGGTCCAGGGCCACCGATACCACCGACGGCGCCGCCTCGCCGGTGGCGGCCATGGCCGCCGGCGCCGGGTCGTCTTGGATCGGGCGGTTGGCGATGTCGTCATCGTCGCCGGCCGGCGCCCGGGCCGGGGCGATGGCCGGCGCCGCCGGGGCGGCAGCCAGCAACGGCGGATCCGGCGGCGTGCAGCCGCCCAGGCCGACCACCATCAGCAGCGCACTTCCCTGGCGCAGCAGTGGATTCACAGGATCAGGCCCTCGCGCGCGGCGATGGTATGCACGTCCTTGTCGCCACGACCGGACAGATTGCACAGCACCAGGTTGTCGCGGGGCAGCTCGCGCGCGAGCTTGATCGCCTGGGCCACCGCATGGCTGGACTCCAGCGCGGCCAGGATGCCTTCGCTGTGCGCCAGCTGGTGGAACGCCGCCAGGGCTTCCTCGTCGGTGATGCCCACGTATTCGGCGCGGCCGGCATCGGCCAGGAACGCGTGCTCGGGGCCCACGCCGGGGTAGTCCAGGCCGGCCGAGACCGAGTGGGTTTCGGTGATCTGGCCGTCGTCGTCGCAGATCACATAGGTGCGGTTGCCATGCAGCACGCCCGGGCGGCCGGCGGCGATGGAGGCGGCATGGCGGCCGGTCTCGATGCCGTCGCCGGCCGCTTCGGCACCGACGATGCGCACGTCGCGGTCATTGAGGAAGGCATGGAACAGGCCGATCGCATTGCTGCCGCCGCCGACGCAGGCGGTGATCGCATCGGGCAGGCGGCCGTAGTCGGTGAACATCTGCGCGCGCGCTTCGCGGCCGACGATGGCGTTGAAGTCACGCACCATGCGCGGATACGGGTCCGGGCCGGCCACGGTGCCGATGATGTAGAAGGTGTCGCGCACGTTGGTGACCCAGTCGCGCATGGCCTCGTTGAGCGCGTCCTTGAGCGTGGCCGAGCCGGAGGTCACCGGCACCACGGTGGCGCCGAGCAGCTTCATCCGGTAGACGTTGATCTTCTGCCGCTCGATGTCGGTGGCGCCCATGTACACCACGCATTCCAGGCCCAGCCGTGCGGCCACGGTGGCGCTGGCCACGCCATGCTGGCCGGCGCCGGTCTCGGCGATGATGCGGGTCTTGCCCATCCGCGCGGCCAGCAGGGCCTGGCCGATGGTGTTGTTGATCTTGTGCGCGCCGGTGTGGTTGAGGTCTTCGCGCTTGAGCAGGATCTGCGCACCGCCGACCTGCCGGCTGAGCCGCTCGGCGTGATAGATCGGGCTGGGCCGGCCCACGTAGTGGGTCAGGTCCTTGTCGTAGGCGGCGATGAAGGCCGGATCGCGGCGCGCTTCATCGTAGGCTGCCGCCAGTTCCTGCAGCGGCCCGATCAGGGTTTCGGCGACGAAACTGCCGCCGTAGCGGCCGAAATGGCCCTGGGCGTCGGGGTAGGCGTGGAAATCGGTAATCGGGGATGCGGACATGGCGCGACAGCCGGTGGAGACAGGCTGCCAATTTAACGCACATGTCATGACGGGAATATCGATAATATCTGCGACGACCCGTCAGGAAAACTCACATGAGCGACCAGCCCCTGCCCCCGCTCAACGCCTTGCGCAGCTTCGAGGCCACCGCCCGCCTGGGCGGGGTCGGCCGCGCCGCGCAGGCCCTGCATGTCACCCATGGCGCGATCAGCCGGCAGTTGCGGGTGCTGGAGGACCACCTGGGCGTGGCCCTGTTCGAACGCGATGGGCGCGGGCTGCGCCTGACCCGGGCCGGCGCCGAGCTGCAGAGTGCCTGCGAGGGCGCGTTCGGGCAGATTCGCGAGGCGGTGGGCGCGCTCAAGCGCCAGCAGCGGCCGGACGCGCTGGTGCTGGGCTGCAGCGGCAGCATCCTGGCGCGCTGGATGATTCCGCACCTGCCGGCGCTGCAGCGCGACCTGCCGCAGCTGGCGTTGCATTGGTCGGCCCAGGACGGCAGCTTCACCGACGCCCAGCGCGGCCTGGACGCGGTGCTGCTGCTGGCCCAGCCGCCGTGGCCACGTGGTTGGCAGGTGCGCGAGCTGGCGCCCGAGCGGGTGGGCGTGGTGGTGAGCCCGCAGCACCCGGCGGCGGCGCGGTTGCGCCGGCAGCCGCCGTCGGCCCTGCTCGGCGAAGCATTGCTGCATACCGCCTCGCGCCCGCAGGCGTGGCCGGCGTGGGCGCTGGCGCATGGGCTGGACCCGGCGCAGCTGCAGCTGGGTAGTGGGTTCGAGCACCTGTATTACCTGCTGGAGGCCGCCGTGGCCGGGCTGGGCGTGGCGATCGCGCCCGAGCCGCTGGTGGCCGACGAGCTGGCCGCCGGCCGCCTGTTGGCCCCGTGGGGATTTGGCGCCACCGGCGGGTTCTGGGTGCTGGCCACGCCCGACGGGGCGGTGGATGCACGGGTGGATGTGCTGGCCGGGTGGTTGCAGCAGCAGTTGGCGGGGTAACCACAAGCATCCACGCATGGCGTGGATCTACCGGATCGTGGGAGCAGCCCGCCCCCTGAGTCAGGGGGCGCGCCGACAGGCGCAGGGTGTGGGTGCTGATGAACCGGGGCCCATGGTGTGCGCAGCCCACCATGGGACGTAAGTGCGAATGCGCTTACGTACCGGCCGCCAGGCGCTGCTGGACGTCGTCGCGCAGCCGCGCCAGCTCCACTTCGGCCTGCTGCCGCTGCTGCATGCCTTCGTGGTGGATGCTGCGTACTTCTTCCACCGTGGCAATCAGCTGCTCGTGCACATGGCGCAGGGTGGCCACGTCGATCACCGCACGCTGGTTGGCCTTGGCCGTCTCCACCGTGGTCTGGCGCAGCAGGTCGGCATTGCGGCGCATCATCTCGTTGGTCGCATCGTCGATGGCGTTGGACAACGCCACCGCGTTCTTCTGCTCGCTGAGCGACAGCTGGATGGCGAACTGGCGCTTCCACGACGGAATGGTGATGTCGCGGACCGTGTTGAACTTTTCGATCAACAGGATCGCATTGGCCTGGATCAGGCGGATCATCGGCAGCGACTGGTCGGCTGCATGCTGCATCACCAGCAGATCGCCGACGCGCTTGTCGAGCAGGCGGATCGCATTGTCCAGCTCGCCCAGGCGGATCCGCAGCTGCGGGTCGTCCTGGCCCAGCGCGGCCTGCTGTTCGGTACGAAGCTCGGTGATGCGGCGCTTGCCGGCGGCAATGTGCAGGCCCAGCGCATGGCGCTCGGTACGCACGATCTCGTGCATGCGGTCGAACTCGCCCACGCGCTGGCCCATCAGCGCCTGCTGGGTGCCGACATCGCCCATCAACTGTTCGATCTGACGGTTGGTGTCGCTGAACTTCTGCACCAGCTCGCCCTTGGACGCGCGCAGCTTGTCGATCAGGCCGCCGATCACCGGCACCCGGGAGCGTTCGGACAGGCCATCGAGCTTGAGCGAGCGGGCGATACGCACCACTTCGCCGAGCTTGTCGCCATTGGCATCCAGGTCGCGATTGCGCACCTGGTCCAGCAGCTGGCTGGAGAACGCGGCGGTCTTGGAGGCTGCCTCGCGCCCGAACACCTGCAGGTTGCCCGGGCGGATATCCTCCAGGCTGCGGCCGATCTCGGCGATCCGGGGCAGGTCTTCGCGGCCCAGGCCGAGCGCCTGCAGCGCGCTGTCGTCCAGCGCATCGGCAACGGTGACCGGCAACGCCGGATGGTCCTGCGGGTCCTGGCTCATCGGTGGATCTCCATGCTGGGTGGCGGCCGACGATGGCGCACCGGTAAGGGCAAGTGGTTCACGGGAGTCTAGCCTGCGCTGCGGCCACCTCGTCGGCGATCTGCGCCTGCAGCTGCGCGGCCTGCCGGTCGCGGGCGGCCTGGTCCTGTGCGTGCCGGGCCAGCGCCGCCTGTTTCCAGGCCGGCAGCAACACTTCGGCGATGCGCCGGAAGCGCGCCAGCAGGGCCTCATCCTGCGCCTGCAGCAGTTGCCATTGGGCCGCTTCGCTGCGCTGCAGGGCGGCCAATCGGCGCAGGTGGTCCAGGCGCTGTGCGAGCACGGCCTGCGCCTGTGCATCGGCCACTGCGGGCAGCAGCGCGTTGCCGGCGGCGATCCACTGCTCCAGTACCCACGCGGCCTGTTCGCTGGCGGCGATCGCGCCCTGGCGCTGCGCGCTGCCGGCCTGCAGGCGGACGGCGCTGTCCTGCGTACGTACCAGCAGCACGCCCAGCTGCGGTTGCAGCGCATCGGCGTCGAGCTGGCGTTCGACATCGCGGCCAAGCAGCCGGCCCCACCAGCCGGTCTGCCGGCGCAACCGCGCCGGATCGGCCGACTGCAGGGCCAGTGCAATCGACGCCAGTGCCGCGATCAACTCGCCGGCGCTGCTCGGCCCCGCCACGCCCTGCCCGCCTGCCTGCTGTGCGATGGCCTGCAGCAACGGCTGCCCATAGGCGGCCAGGGCCGCCACCGGCTGCGCGCCGGCCTGCGCGGCTGCAGGCGGTGGCGGCAGCGTCGTGCTCATCGGGGATCGTCGCCAACCGGCGTGTCGGTGCCCGCCGCCTCGCCGTAGAAGTGGCGCATCAAGGCTTCATCCAGTGCACGTTCTTCCGGCGTGGTCGCGCGCCGCGCGCGCGGGCGCTGGCGGGCCACCGGCTCGGCGTCCATCTGCTGGCGCACCCAACCGGCCAGCAACGCCAGGGTTTCACCGGTGCGCACCTGCTGCTGGTGAGATTGCCCCAGCAACTGCAGCAGCGGCGCCAATCCGGCCTGCAGGCCGGCCGCCAGCGGCTCGGCCGGCGCAGGTGCGGCGGCAGCCACCGGCGCCGGCGTGGCGCGGGCAGCCGACAGGCGCTCCAGCGCGGCCAGCAAGGCCGGCCAGGGCGCCGGCTCGGGCGAGGCCAAGGGGGTGGGCGGTGGCAACTGCAGCGCGCCGGCGATATCGGCCAGCTGCGCCACCACGCGCCCGCCGACATCGCTGTCGTCGGCGCCCATCGCCTTGTTGCGCAGGAAATCGCGCTTGATCTGCTGCCACCGCTCCAGCTCGGCACCCTGCAGCAGGCCACGCAGTTCAGCCAGCTTGAGCAGGTTCTCTTCGGCACCGGTGGTCAGCAGCTGCGCCTCGCCCTGGTAATGGTCCGATACCAGCTGCTGCAGCTCGGCCTCGTTCATCACCGGCGAGATCTTCTCCGACAGCTTGTTCATGTTGCGGTAGCTGCCCTGCAGCCGGAACGGCGGCTCGGTGCGGTAACGGTCATCCTGCGCGGCGCTGGCGATGTACTGCTGGTTGACCCGGTAGACCACGTCGCGCACGCGCAGCATGCGCTGCAGGGTGGCCACGATCTCGTTGATCTCCGCGCCGCTGTAGGCGTGGCTGAGCGCATTGGTGGAGACCTCCTTGCCCATCGCGCGCTCGACCAGCAGGTACAGGTCGGCCATGTCGCGGGTGGCCAGTGGGGCCAGCACCGGGTTGGAGGTCAGGCTGTTTTCGATGTAGCTCAGGGTGAAGGCATCTTCCATGCCGCCAAGCACGTCGCCGAGGTTGTAGATGTCGGCGCGGTTGGCCAGCATGTCCGGAATCTTGAACACTTCGCCGGATTCGGTATACGGGTTGCCGGCCATCACCACGCAGAATTTCTTGCCGCGCATGTCGTAGGTGCGGGTGCGCCCGCGCCACACGCCTTCGATGCGGCGGGTACCGTCGCACAGCGAGATGAACTTCTGCAGGAATTCGGGATGGGTGTGCTGGATGTCATCGACATACAGCATGGTGTTGTTGCCCATCTCCAGCGCCAGATTGAGCTTTTCCAGCTCCTGCCGCGAGGTGGCATCCGGCGCCTGGTCCGGATCCAGCGAGCGCACCTCATGGCCCAGCGCCGGGCCGTTGATCTTCATGAAGACCAGGCCCAACCGGTGCGCCACGTATTCCATCAGGGTGGTTTTGCCGTAGCCGGGCGGCGAGATCATCATCAGCAGGCCCATCAGGTCGCTGCGCTTGTTTTCGCCGACCGTGCCCATCTGCTTGGCCAGGTTGTCGCCGATCACGCCCAGGTAGACGTCGTTGATCAGCTTGTTGCGCACGAACGAGGACAGCGGCCTGGCCTTGAACTCGGACAGCCGCAGCGCATCGCGTTCACGGCTGACGATGCGCTGGCGGACCGCCTGGTAGGCGTGGAAGGCTGGCACGAACACGCCGGTGTGCTGCTGCAGGCGGGCCAGGAAATCATCCAGCGCCAGCGACAGCCGCCCCTGCACGATGCGCGGGTGTTCGCCAAGCAGGCCCTCGACGGTGACCAGCAGTGCGGTGTCGCTGGCGCGGGTACGCAATGCGCGCTGCACCAGCAGCAGCGCGGCCGCTTCGTCGGCATAACCGGCGTGGTCGAGCAGGCCGGGCATGCGGCACAGTGCGCGCAGCCATTGCCCGGCCAGCGCCCAGCGCGCCGCCAACCCGTCCTGCTCGCGCAGCAGCGCGCGTTCCAGCGCCTCGCGCTGGCCGGCGGCCTGCAACTGCTGGCCCAGCGCCTCGATCAAGGCCAGGGCATAGCGGCTGCTGGCGAACACCGGTTCACCGGCGGCCATTTCCTCGCCCAGGTAGGCCGCCGCGGCGGCGTGGTCGGCGGCGCTGAACGGCAGCTGGTTGTCTTGGTTGAACGCGGCCAGCGCGGCGGCCATTTCCGCGCGCAGGGCCAGCTGGCCTTCGCGCGAATCGAACAGGCGGGCGATCGCATCGGCACCGGCCTGGCGTGCCGGCCATTGCTGCACGTCATCGCGGCGCTGCTGTGCAGCCCAGAACAACATGGCCAGTGCGCGCGCACGCGGGGCATGCACGAGGGTGCCGGCAGCCTGCTGCAGCGGCAGCAGCGCGCGCAGGATGGCGGCGGCATCATGGTCGTGGATGCCGCGCTCATAGCCTTCGCGGTACCGCGGCGCGGCGAAGTCGCGCACCTGGCGGTCCAGCGCCTCCGGCTCGGCGGCGGCGTGCTGCAGGGCGGCCAGGTCCAGCCCGTCGCGGCCCTCCATGGCCGCCTGCAGCACGCTGCCGGCCAGGTATTCGCCGCGGTACAGGGACGACGATTCCGAATCCAGGCTGAGGTGCCAATACGCCTTGAGCGCAGTCAGTTCGGGATCCTGCAGGGTCTCCAGGAAGTCGGTGCCGGTCAGGTGGATGGCCAGTTCATCGCCACGCGGCAGCAGGGTCAGGTCCAGCGGCTGGGTGTTGACGCTGAAGCGGTGCCGCGGCCCCAGCCGCACCACGTTGCCGCCGGCCTCGAACAGCTCGCTGCGGTCGCGCAGCGCGCGCACGGCCTGGTCGCGCACGCCCTTCAGGCGCGACTCGATGTCATCGGCCTTGACGCTATCGCGCAGGTCGCGCAGGCGCTGCGCCAGTTCGCGCAGCTTGAGGATCAGCGGGTCGCCGGCGAAGAACGCATTGAGTTCGTCGCTGTTGCCGAACCGCTCGGTGCGCTTGGCCAGCCCGTCCAGGATGCGGGTGGCCGCATCCAGCACCGAGCGGGCCTTGCGCTGGCGCTCGTCCAGCAGCATCTGCTTGTGCGCTTCGAACGCCTCGATCAGCTCCTCGCGCTTGGCCAGGATGTCGCCGAGGAACTGCTCGTGCTCGCCGAACTGGCTTTCCAGCTCCTCCAGTTGCACCAGCAGGCGCGACATCTGTTCATCGGCTCGCTCGGGATCGGTGGCCATCGCCAGCGCACTGGTGATGGCCTGGGAGAACAGCGCGAACTGCGCGGCGAACTGGGCCACCGCCTCGGCCGAGCCCAGCGTGCGGCGGCGCTGTTCGGCGCGCGCGCGGGTCTGGTTCAACCGCGCATACACCGCCGAGATCGCTTCCACCACCCGGGTGCGGGCGGTGGCATCGTCCACCTTCAGCCCGGCCATCAGCTCGGACAGCATGTCCAGGTCGGCCGACATGGCGCGCATGCCGGCCAACTGCTCGTCCAGCACGCGCGCGCTCCCGGCCTGCTGGGCAGCGGCGTCCAGCGCCTGCAGGCGCTCGCCCAGCGGGGCCAGCGCGGCGTCGCCGGCCAGGAACGCACCGGTGGCCGCGCCGATGCTGTCGTGCGCCTGCTGCAGCGCGGCGGTCATTGCATCGATCAGGCCGGTGTCGATGTAGCGGTAGTCGCGGATGGTCAGCAACTGGCCGCGCTGGGTCGAGATCGCATTGAGCGCCTCGACGAATTCCTGCACCTGGGTCCAATTCTCCGGCTGCAGTCGGGTCAGCAGCGCCTTCTGCGCGACCTGGGCCTGGGCCATGGCCTGCGCCGACTGCTGCCGGATCGACTGCACTTTCTCGTATTCGTCCAGCACCGATTCGCCGGTGCTGCTGATCTGCCGCAACAGGCTGACCGCGCCGCCGCACTGCGCATCGTCCAGCCAATGGTGGGCGTCGAACAGCCGCCGGGTGTCCTGCACCAAGCGTTGGTAACGCTGCACCGAGACGTCGTCGCCTTCGATGGTGCGGGCCAGGTCGAACAGGTTGGAGATGCCGCGGACCAGTTCGGCGTTGCCGATCCGGCCCATGAACGTATTGCCGGGCGGCCGGCTGGCGGCGAACTCGTCGCTGCTGAACGGGGTCTGCCAGACCTGCATGGCGTGGATGCGGGTAGGCTCGCTGCCTTCGGCATGGAACAGCACCATGCGCCCGTCGTGCAGGAACGCATAGCCATGGCCGAACACCGGGTTCTGCAGCACCCGCTGGATGGTGTTGTAGACAAACAGCGCCGAGCGCCCGCCTTCGCGCTCGTAGAAGATGTACAGCATGTCCTCGCCGTTGGGCGAACGGATGGCACGCTTGAACTGCATGCCGTCCATTGCCGCGTCGAACGCCTTGTGCTCGCCGCTCTGCAGGTAGTAGCCGCCCGGGAAGATGATGCCGTGGTCTTCGGGCAGCTGCACGCAGGCCTGCACGATCGCATCGTTGCGGATGATGTTGCCGGTCAGCGTGTTGTAGATCAGGCCGCGCCAGACCGTTTCGCGGTACGGCAGCACCTTGAGCAGGATCAGCGAGCCGACTCGGGCGAAGTCGAACTGCGCATCGTCCAGCGACTGGGTGCTGTCCTCGACCGGTTCGCTGTAGACGCCCTGCCCGCTTTCGGTGTTGTTCTCGACCTTGATGGTGAGATCGCCACCGGTGGTTTCCACGAACAGGGTGTCGAGGATGTTCAGGTGCGCATGGCGGCCGTTGACGGCCATGTCGCGGGTGGCCCGGGTCCATTCGAAATCGAATGGCGGCGGCAGGGCGATATCGCGCTCGCCGCGGGCATCAAGGTAGGTCAACGCGCCATCGCGGGCCAGCGCCCAGCGGAACACGCGCACGTCGCTGCTGCGTTCGCCGATCTGGAACGCGGCCAGCAGCTTGTCGCCGATCACGATCAGCTGCAGCAGGCGTGCGTGCTTGTAATAGGCATACAGCTCGCCGAAGTCGTGCACGAAGGCCGGCTGGGCCAGGAAGCTGCCCTTGGCCTCGACCGGCACCACGTCATAGCCGTCCCCGGCCTGCACCAGCCGGTACAGGCCGAACACGTCCTCGACCCGGGTCTGGGTTTTCAGGCCGATGAACACGTTGTAGCCGAACAGCAGCAGGTCCGGGCCGACCTGCACGATGTCGCGGCCAACGCAGTTGTTCTCGCTGCGGATGCGGAAGCGACCGGTGACTTCCAGCCGGCTGTCGCCGAACTCGACCAGGCGCTGCCGGTTCAGTGCATCGGCAATGCCGCGCAGGCCGCTGCCCTGCTCGACCAGGCGGCGGCGCAGTACTTCATAGGCGCCGCCCTGGGCGACAGCCTGGTCGACGCTGGCGGCATCGGCGGCGGACGGGTCGGGATGGTTGGCGGTATCGGACATCGGCTTCCTTCCGGCTCACGGACAACCGGCCGGGCGAGCCGGCCGGTGATGACGCGGCGGCGGCCAGCAGCCACCGCCTGTTCGGGACGCTGGATTCAGCGCGTTTCGACCACGGCGGCGGTCACCGTCGGCACCGCCTCGGCAGGCTGTTCGGTGAGCTTGCGTGGGCTGTCCTGGCGCGCCGTCACGCCCAGGTAGCGCTGCATCAGGTCCTGCACGATCGGGCTCTTGTCGGCCAGGCCCTCGATCGACTTGCCCAGCGAGACGGCCTTGATCAGGTTCTCGAACATGCCACCGTCGCCTCCGACCAGGTCGATATCGGCATTGGCCAGCGCGCTGGCGATCACCCCGGCGTTCTCGCGCGAGACTTCCTTGCCGGCTTCGATCGAGGCCAGCGCCTGCTTGAGGCTGTTGTCGAGCATCATGCGGAACTCTTCGTGGCCGCGTGCGCTGTCACTGAGCGAGGCGATCGCCTCGAACTTGCGGACCAGGCCTTCGGCTTCGGCGAGCAGCTTCTTCTGCACCACGCCGGCCTCGGCGCCGCCGAGCGATTCGGTCGCAGTGGCACGGGCAAGGCCCATCTGCTCTTCGCCCTTGGCCTGCGCCTGCAGGTTCTCGGCCAGCACCCGCGCCTCGTTGGTGCCCTGCTTGAGGTGGGCCTCGGCCTTGGCTTCGATCACCCTTGCCTCGGCGATGCCGACCTTTTCGATCGCCAGCGCGGAGGCTTCGCGCACCTGCGCTTCGGCCAGGCCCGGGGCGGCCTGCTCGGCACGGGTACCGTCGGCGAGCAGGCGCTTGGCTTCGGCCTGCTTGCCGGCCGCTTCGTGTTCGGCCTGGGCCAGCGTGGTGATTTCCACCGCGCGGTGCTTGGCCGCGGTTTCGCCGGCCAGGGCCTGCTTGACCTGGCGCACCAGCAGTTCCTGCGCCTTGCCTTCGGCATCCAGGATCAACACCTGCTTGAGGCGGTCGGCCTCGGAAACCTCACGCACTTCCTTGATGCGTTCTTCTTCCTGCGCCACGGTCTTGTCGATGGCGATGCGCTCGCGGGTGATGTTGGCCACGTCCATCTTGCCGGACTCGACCACCTTGTCGCGCTCCACGCCCTGCAGCTGCACTTCGCGCTGGGTGGTGACCTGCTCCAGCTGGCGCGCGCGCTCGACCCGTTCGGATTCGATGGCCACCGCGCGCTGGCGGTTCTGCTCGGCCACTTCGACTTCGCGCATGCGGTTCTGCTCGCGGATTTCGATCACTTCCTGCGCTTCGATGCGCGCCTGCTCGGACACCAGGCGCTGCTCTTCCTGGACCTTGGCGGTCTCGGCTTCCTCGCGCGCCCGGATGGTTTCGATCTCGCGCTTCTGCCGCGCCTCGGCCTCGGCCTGCTGGCGTTCCAGCGCCAGCAACGCCTCGCGCGCCTCGACGTTCTTCTTGGTGATGGCCAGCTTTTCGTTCTGTTCCAGCTCGTTGGTCACCACGTTCTGGGTGGCGGTCAACTCGGTGATCTTGCGGATGCCCTGGGCATCGAGGATGTTGTTCTGGTCCAGCAGCGACTTGGGGGTCTGCTCCAGGTAGTCGATGGCCACGTCTTCCAGCGCATAGCCATTGAGGTCGTTGCCGATCACCGCGATGATCTCGTCGCGGAATTCCTGGCGTTTTTCGAACAGTTCGGTGAAGTCGAACTTCTTGCCGACCGTCTTCAACGCTTCGGAGAACTTGGCATTGAACAGCTCATCGACCGCATGCTTGTCCGAGGCGCGGTCGGCGCCGATCGCCTTGGCCACGCGCAGTACGTCGGCCTGGGTTTCATTGACCCGCAGGTAGAACGCCACGGCGATGTCGGCGCGCATGTTGTCTCGGCAGATCAGACCTTCCTTGCCACGGCGGTCGATCTGCATGGTGATCAGGCTGATCCGCATCAGCTCGGCGCGGTACAGCACCGGGATGATCAGCGCACCGGTGAAGTGCACCTTGGGCTGGGAACTCATGTCGTTGACGATCAGCGCCACGCCCTGGTCGACCTTGCGGTAGAAGGCCTTGAACAGTCCGGCCAGGCCAAGCAGCAGGACCAGCAGAATGCCGACCCCGATCACGAACGGGGCCAAGGTCGCAAAACTCATCGTTGGATCTCCTTATCGCCCGGAATCAGGCTGGCGTGGAACGAAAGCGCGGGGTGGTCCTGTTCGCGGGCCACCAGGTAATGATTGTGTTGGGGCAGGTAATCCAGCAGCACCACCCGCTCACCGCGGGCCAGCGGCTCACCGCCACCGATGCGCACCTGCAGGATCAACCCGGCGCCGCCGTCATCGACGTTGGCGTGGCCAACCTGTGCGGTGACCTGCGGCGAGGCGACCACGCCGACCCGGCCCAGCAGCGAGGCCTGGGCCACCGGGCGCAGACGCAGCAGCAGGCGCCGCACCGGGCGCAGCACCAGGATGGTCAACGGGATCGCAGGCAGCAGGGCCAGTACGGCGGTGGCGCTGCCGGCCAGCCAGCGCAGCGTGGCCGGCAATGGCTGCAACAGCAGCAGGTGGACGAAATAGGTGACGGTCCAGCCAAAGAAGGCCAGCAGCGCGATCACCAGCATGACCGGCGCACCGCCCAGGCCCAGCCGCGAGAACATGCCGGAAATGCCGTGCAGGCCATCATCGCCAAGCTGCAGGTCCAGGCCATGCCCGCCGCTGCCGTGGTCGACCACGCCCAGCGCGGCCAGAAGCCAGTACAGCACGGAAAATGCCAGCACGATGCTGTAGGGCAGCGTGGGGAACGTCAGCGCGACAGTGAGGAATTCATTCATGCCGTGTCTTCCCTGCAATGGCGGCCAGCCGTGCCGGCCGCCTCCTGTGGGAAGCGCTCCGGCTTCCCGCGACTGCGCGCCTCACCGGCCGCGCCCTGTCCTGTGGATGCTACGTGAAATCCAGCCGTGCGCCCATAGCCGCACCTCCAGCCTTTGTGCGGCAAGGCCGGCAGGCTGTCGGCAACGGCTTGGCCGGGCCTACGGCGGGCAGCTACCCGGCTTCGTGGCAGTCGGCGCGGCGGACTTCTTCGACGAACTTGCGCATTTTGTAGCCGTCCTTGATGCCCGGCTCGGTCTCGATCCCGCTGGACACGTCCACGCCCCAGGGCAGGGTCGCCACGATCGCGTCGAACACGTTGTCCGGGGTGATCCCGCCGGCCAGCAGGAACGGCCGGTGCAGGCCGGTCGGCAGGCGGGTCCAGTCGAAGGCGACCCCGGTACCGCCACCGCCCCCGGGGGCATGGCTGTCGAACAGGAATCCGGCCGCGCTGGGGAAGCGCACCTGCAGCTGGCGGGCATTGACCTCGTCGCGGCCGCCCATCGCCACCGCCTTCAGGTAGGGCATGTTGAAGCTGCGGCAGAACGACTCGTCCTCCTCGCCATGGAACTGCAGCAGGGTCGGCCGCACCGTGCGCAGCACTTCGCGCACCTCCTCCTTGCCGTTGTCGCGGAACAGCGCGACCACATCGACCATCGGCGCGATCGCCTGGCGCATCGCGCGGGCCTCGGCCGGCGCCACCCGCCGCTTGCTGTCGCGCGCGAAGATGAAACCGACCGCATCCACGCCCAGTTCGCCGGCCAGGCGCACATCGCCGGCGCGGGTCATGCCGCAGAACTTGATACGGGTGCGATAGAAAGAGCGGCTCATAAGGTGACCTCGGCGGGCAGTTGCCAGTTGTCGGGGTACAAGGGTCCAACGAATACCAATCCCTGCGGAGGCGCGGTCGGTCCGGCCACGGTGCGGTCGCGGCCGGCCAACAGCTGGGCCATCCACGACACCGGTTTGTCCCCACATCCGACCAGGATCAGTGAACCGACGATATTGCGCACCATGTGATGAAGGAATGCATTGGCCTGAACGCAGACCTCCACCACCTCGTCCTGGCGGGTGACCTGGATGGCCTGCAGGTCGCGGCGGGCGTGCCGGGCCTCGCACTGGATGCTGCGGAAAGCGCTGAAATCATGCTCGCCGAGCAGCGCCTGGCCGGCGGCATGCATCAAGGCCGCATCCAGCGGGCGCCGCTCCCAGCTCAGGGTCTGGCGGTTCAAGGCCGGCCGCACCTGGCGGTTGAGCAGGCGGTAGCGGTAGCGCCGGGCCCGGGCCGAGAAGCGCGCATGGAAATCCTCGGCCACCGGCACGCACCAGCGCACCGCGATCGAACGCGGCAGGCGGGTGGTGGTGCCCAGGGTCCAGCCGCGCGGATCGCGCACGGCATCGGTGTCGAAGTGCACCACCTGGCATTGCCCATGCACGCCGGCATCGGTACGCCCGGCGCAGGTCACCTGGATCGGCGCATCGGCCACCGAGGACAGCGCCTGCTGCAGGCTGGCCTGCACGCTGGGGCAACCGCTGTCGCCCAGCTGCTGCCAGCCCTTGTATTCGCTGCCGTCGTATTCCACGCCCAGTGCGTAGCGCATGGTCAACCTCTGTAAGTCGGAAGAAACCGGCCGGGCCGGTCGGGGCATCAGGCCGGGTCGCGCTCGGACCACACCGCCAGTTCATTGCCGCCCGGTTCGAGGAACTGGAAGCGGCTGCCGCCAGGGAAGGAGAACACCGGTTTGAGCACGCGCCCACCGTGGGCACCGACGGCCGCCAGCAGCGGGGCCAGGTCCTGGGCGTAGATCACCAGCAGCGGCGCACCGGCCGCGCTGGTGCCGGGCGTGCCGCGGAAGAATCCGCCCTGCAGGCGGCCATCGTCGAAGGCGGTGTAATCCGGGCCGTAGTCGACGAACGACCAGCCGAACACACTGCTGAAGAACGCGCGGCTGGCGGCCGGATCGGTGGAGGCGAACTCCACGTAGTCCAGGCGCCGCTCACGGTTGGCCGGGCTGGCGCTCATCCCAACCGCCCGAGCAGTTCGCGCGCCTGGGCCTGGCTGTGCGGGTCGGCGCTGCCGATCACTTCCAGCAGCAGGGTACGTGCGGTTTCGGCATCGCCCAGGTCCAGGTAGGCGATCGCCAGCTCCAGCCGGTCGCGGCCCGGGGTGGGCTGCAGGGCATCGGCAGCCTGCGCCTGGGCGGCAGGATGTTCGGCGGCTTGTGCCTGGACCGGCGCATCGGCGGCATCGGCGGGGTATTCGAACACGCCACGGTAGGACGGCTGTGCGGCAGCCTGCAGGGCATGCGCCGGCGGCGCGTCGTAGGCTGCCGGTGCGGCCGCCCGGGCATCGTGCTCGGTGTCGGGGTGTACGGCCTGCGCCGCCGGCTGGCCGGGCTGCGGTTCGAGGTTGAACAGCGGCTCGCGGCGCAGGCCCTCGGCAGACCACGCGGCCGGCTCGTCCGCTGCGCTGCCCACATCCAGATCGCTGTCGGTGTCGGTGTGGGCGGCCGGCTCCTGCTGGGCGGCCAGTTCGTCGATGAAATCGGCGGCCGGCACGGCGGCGGCCAGGCTGGCGGCATCGAGCCCATCGCGGCGCAGCGGTGGCAACGGCGAGGGCTTGCGCCGGCGCAGCAGGGCCCAACCAGCCACCAGCAGCAACAACACGCCCAGGCCCAGCCAGTACCAGCCGCCCCCGGCATCGCGTGCGGCCGGGGCCTGGCCCAGGCGCTGCTGCGCGGCGGCCAGGTCGCTGTCCTTCATGGCGATCAGCGATTGCTGCTGCTGTTGCAGCTTCTCCAGCTCGGACACGCGGCCACGCAGTTCCTGGATCTCGGCATCGCGGGTGGCCAGGTCTTCCTTGGCCTGGCGCAGTTGTTCGTTGCCCAGCATGTCACCCTCACTGCCGGCGGCGGTGCCGGTGGTTGTCCCTGCATTGTTGTCGGTGGCCGCGACCGCCGGGGCGATCTCCAGCCGTGCACCGTTGGCTGCGGCCGGCGCAGTGGCCGGGCCGGGGCTGGCGGCCACGCCGCTGCTGGCCGGCTGCGGAATCGCGGTGCGCGCCTGGCGCCACTGCGCGGTGTGTTCGCGTACCATCGCCGCCGCTTCGCCGGCATCGATCGCCGCGGCATCGGCACTGCCGGGGCTGCGCAGCACCGCGCCCTGCTTGAGCAGGTTGACGTTGCCGCGGATGAACGCCTCCGGGTTGGCCCGCAGCAGCGCGATCATCGCCTGGTTGCGGTTGATGCCCTGCTCGCGCGCCAGGCCGCCGGCCAGCTGGGACAGGGTCTGTCCGCGCTGCACGGTGACGCTGCCATCGGCCGCCACGTTTGCCGCCGGTGGCGGTGCCGGTGCGCGTGGCGCGCTGTTGCGCGGTGCCGCCGGTACGGCCGGGGCTGGCGTGGCTTCGGCCACGGCTGCATCGGCTGGCGCCGCGGCCGGGGCAGGTTCGGGCTCGCGCACGATGGCATTGGACATCGCCCCGGCCGGGGCGACGATCTCAGGTTCGGCCACGGCCAGCGCGCTGTTGGGCGCATCGATCAGGGCCGAATATTCGCGGACCAGGCGGCCTTGGCCCCAGTCGGCTTCGATCAGGAAATTCAGCGACGGCGTGGTGACCGGCGCCTGGGTACTGACCCGCACCACCGCCCTGCCCTGCGCATTGCGGGTGAGTTCGAACTGCAGCTCACTGAC
Organism: Stenotrophomonas sp. KH_029; assembly: GCF_057839765.1. Lineage (NCBI taxonomy): Bacteria > Pseudomonadati > Pseudomonadota > Gammaproteobacteria > Lysobacterales > Lysobacteraceae > Stenotrophomonas > Stenotrophomonas sp. KH_029. Next base: position 2,921,658 of record NZ_CM174498.1, read on the forward strand.
CAGGCCGGCCGGGCGCTCCAGCCCGACCCGGGCAAAGGTGACCGGCGAGGCCAGGGCCACCCGCAGGTTTTCCAGCTCGGACGGATCGGCCGAGATCACCGGAATTTCGGCCAGCAACGGCTGGCCAGGTTTGGACAGGACCCGGATATCGCCCAGGCCCAGGGCCATGGCCGAGCTGCTGGCCAGGGCCAGCAGCAGGGTCGACACATACTTGAGCGGGCGCATGGCGCCCGGAGCCCGGTTGTTCATGGCGGCCAATATAACGGCTCCCCCCGTGATCGGCGATGATTGAATGCAGGCGCCGATGGCATCCCCATGCCATCGGCGCGCGGCGATCAGCCTTCGGCGGCGACCAGTTCGGCCAGCTGCACGGCGTTGAGCGCGGCACCCTTGCGGATGTTGTCCGAGACGATCCACAGGTTCAGGCCATGCGGGTGCGAGAGATCCTCGCGGATGCGGCCGACGTACACCGCATCGTTGCCGGAGGCATGGGTGACCGGGGTCGGGTAACCACCGGCCTCGTGCCTGTCCACCACTTCCACGCCCGGCGAGCGCGACAGCAGTTCGCGCGCGGCATCGGGGGTGACCTTGTCGCGGGTTTCGATGGTGACCGCTTCGGAATGGCCGTAGAACACCGGCACGCGCACGGCGGTGGGGTTCACCAGGATGCTGTCGTCGCCGAGGATCTTGCGGGTCTCCCAGACCAGCTTCATTTCTTCCTTGGTGAAGCCGTTGTCCAGGAAGTCGTCGATGTGCGGGATCAGGTTGAAGGCGATCTGCACCGGGAAACGCTGCGGGTCGATCTGCTGGAAGCTGAGCAGCTGGCCGGTCTGCTTGCCCAGTTCCTCCAGCGCCGAACGCCCGCCACCGGACACCGACTGGTAGGTGGCCACGTTGATGCGCACGATGCCGTACTGGCGGTGCAGCGGCGCCAGCGCCACCAGCATCTGCATGGTCGAGCAGTTCGGGTTGGCGATGATCCCGCGCGGACGCTTGCTGATCGCCTCCGGGTTCACTTCGGAGACCACCAGCGGCACGTCATCGTCGTAACGGAACGCCGAGGAGTTGTCGATCACCACCGCACCGGCGGCGGCGAACTTCGGGGCGAATTCCTTGGACACGCTGCCGCCAGCGGAGAACAGCGCGATGTCCACGCCGGCCGGGTCGAAATCGGCCAGGTCCTGCACCTTGATCTTGCTGCCCTGGTAGTCGATCTCACCGCCAGCCGAACGCGAGGAGGCCAGCACGGTCAGGGTGCCAATCGGGAAGTTGCGCTCGGCCAGGATGGCCAGCATGGTTTCGCCTACCGCGCCGGTGGCACCGACGACAGCGACGTGGAAACGACGATCTGGATTGTTCATGGGAACCTCTTGTTGGGGGGTACCGACCAGCGGTCGGTAGCGGCCGTGCCTTGTGGATGTGTACCCACCAACGGTGGGTACCTGCCGAAATCTGATTGCGTGTGTACCCACCAACGGTGGGTACCGGAATGCGTGTCTGCCAACCAACGGTTGGTACCTGCCACGGGCTGGGTTCGGGGAACCTCGCAACGGGGGCGCGGTTCCCTATCGTTTTGCGTCGTCGGTTTTCTTGGCGACCGCGCCCGCAGCGCCGGCCAGGGCGGCTTTCACGGCGTCGGCATTGATCGCGCTCGGTGGGTTGCCGGCATCGGGGCCCTTGCCCAACGCGGCGGTCAGGTTGTCCACCGCCAGCTGCACCATCGCCCGGCGCGTGGCCTGGCTGGCACTGCCGATATGCGGGGTCAGCACGATGTTGCGCAGGGCCAGCAGCGCCGGGCGCACGTTCGGTTCGCCTTCGAACACGTCCAGGCCGGCTGCGGCCAGGCGGCCGTTGGCCAGCGCATCGGCCAGCGCCAGCTCGTCGACGATGCCGCCACGGGCGATGTTGACCAGGGTGGCGGTGGGCTTCATCCGGGCCAGTGCGGCGGCATCGATGATGTGGTGCGAGCTGGCGTTGTAGGGCAGCACCAGCAGCAGGTGGTCTGCCTGGGCCAGCAGGGTGTCCAGGTCCACGTACTGCGCGCCGACCTCGGCCTCGGTGGCCTGCGGCAGGCGCGAGCGGTTGTGGTACAGCACGCGCATGCCGAAGCCCAGCGCGCCGCGGCGGGCGATGCCCTGCCCGATCCGGCCCATGCCGAGGATGCCCAGCGTGCTGCCGTGGATATCGGCGCCGAGCATGGTCTGGAACGACCACTGGCCCCACTGCCCTTCGCGCAGCCAGCGTTCGGCCTCGGTGATGCGCCGGGCGGTGGCCATCAGCAGCGCAAAGCCGAGATCGGCGGTGGTGTCGGTCAGCACGTCGGGGGTGTTGCTGGCCAGGATGCCGGCGGCGCTGAGCGCGTCGACATCCAGGTTGTTGTAGCCCACGCCGACGTTGGCAATCGCGCGCAGCCGCGGGGCCGCGGCGATTTCGGGCGCGCCGATGCGTTCGTTGAGGGTGATCAACGCGCCATCGACATCGGCCAGTTGCTCGGCCAGCTGCTGCGGGGTGTAAGCGGTGACCTCACCGGTGGTGGCCAGGTCGAAATGCTGCCCGAGCTGTTCGACGACGTCGTCGAACAGCGGTTGGCTGACCCAGACCCTGGGGCGCCGATCACCCATTGGTGCTGCCCGGGATGCGCGGGCTGATCTCACCGACATCGCCGCACTGCGCGCGATGGCGCAGCGCCTGGTCCATCAGCACCAGGGCCATCATCGCCTCGGCGATCGGGGTGGCGCGGATGCCCACGCAGGGGTCGTGGCGGCCGGTGGTGACCACCTCCACCGCCGCGCCGCTGGCGTCCACCGTGGCGCCGGGCAGGCGCAGGCTGGAGGTGGGCTTGAGCACGATCGAGGCGGTGACCTGCTGGCCGGTGGAGATGCCGCCGAGGATGCCGCCGGCGTGGTTGCTGGCAAAGCCTGCCGGGCTGATCAGGTCGCGGTGCTCGGTGCCGCGTTGGGCGACGCTGGCAAAGCCATCGCCGATCTCCACGCCCTTGACCGCGTTGATGCTCATCAGCGCGGCGGCCAGTTCGCCATCGAGCTTGCCGTAGATCGGTTCGCCCCAGCCGGGCGGCACGCCGTCGGCGACCACGTTGACGCGCGCGCCGACCGAGTCGCCGGACTTGCGCAGCGCGTCCATATAGCTTTCCAGCGCGGGCACCTGTGCGGCGACCGGCCAGAAGAACGGGTTGTCCTCCACCGCCGACCAGTCGTGCCCGGTCGGGGTGATGCTGCCCAGCTGGGCGAGGTAACCGCGCACGCTCACGCCATGACGCTGCTGCAGCCACTTCTTGGCGATCACCCCGGCGGCCACGCGCATGGTGGTTTCGCGGGCCGAGGAGCGGCCGCCACCGCGCGGGTCGCGGATGCCGTACTTCTGCCAGTAGCTGTAATCGGCATGGCCCGGGCGGAACTGCTGGGCGATGTTGCTGTAATCCTTGCTGCGCTGGTCGGTGTTGCGGATCAGCAGCGCGATCGGGGTACCGGTGGTGCGCCCTTCGTAGACGCCGGACAGGATTTCGATCTCGTCCGCTTCGCGCCGTGCCGAGGTATGCCGGCTCTTGCCGGTGGCGCGGCGCTGCAGGTCGTGGGCGAACTCGTCGGCGCCGATCTCCAGCCCCGGCGGGCAGCCGTCGATCACGCAGCCGATCGCCGGACCGTGCGATTCGCCGAAGGTGGTGACGGTCAGCAGTCTGCCGAAACTGTTGGAACTCACGGCCGCTGCGCCGCCAGCTCGGTGATGCGGGCGCTGTGGGCGATCAGTTCGCGGCATTCGACCGCGAAGATGCCCATCTGGCCGACCTTGAACTCGATCCAGGCGAAGTCGATTTCCGGCAGCAGCTTGATCAGGTGCTGTTCGGATTCGCCCACTTCGCAGATCAGCAGGCCGTCTTCGCTGAGGTGCAGCGGGGCGTCGCGCAGGATCTTCAGGACCAGGTCCAGGCCATCGGGACCGGCACGCAGGCCCATGTCCGGCTCGTAGGAGTATTCCTGCGGCAGGGCGTCGGTCTCATCGTTGGTGACGTAGGGCGGATTGGTGACGATCAGGTCGTAGTGGCGGCCGGTGAGGCCGTTGAACAGGTCGGACTTGAGCAGGGTGACGTTGTGCGCCTGCAGGCGTTCCTTGTTCTCCTGCGCCAGGACCAGGGCATCGTCGCTGAGGTCCACGCCGTCCACTTCCCAGTTGGGGTAGTAGTGGCCGATGGCGATGGCGATGCAGCCCGAGCCGGTGCACAGGTCCAGCGCGCGATGCACGTCACGGCCGGCCAGCCAGGGCTCGAAACCGGTTTCGATCAGCTCGGCGATCGGCGAGCGCGGCACCAGCGCGCGGCGGTCGCTCTTGAAGCTGAGGCCGGCGAACCAGGCCTCGCCGGTGAGGTAGGCGGCGGGCAGGCGTTCGTTGATGCGGCGCTCGAACAGGGCCAGCACGTCGGCCTTTTCCGGGGTGGTGACGCGGGCCGCGCCATAGGCCGGGCCGAGGTCATGCGGCAGGTGCAGGCTGTGCAGCACCAGCTGGGTAGCTTCGTCCAGGGCATTGTCGTAGCTGTGCCCGAAGGTCAGCCCGGCGGCGTTGAAACGGCTGGTGCCGTAGCGGATCAGGTCGATGATCGTGTGGAGTTCGGCGGCCGTTTCGGCAGTCATGGCAAGGCAACAGACAAAGTGGCCCCCGATTATAGGCGACCCCATGGCCCCCGGCATCGGTTGCAGGAGAAACAGGCGGTGGGGGCCTGAAGCCAGAGCCTGAAAGCAACAGCAGCTGCCCGGTCTTCCATGGGTGGGGGTACTGGGGGTGGGTACGCACGGAAGTGCAGACCAAGGACCAAGGCAGCCCCCACGCACCCGGGAGAGTCCTGCCCTCCGTTGCGCACCAGCACCCTGTGGGGGCGCCGGTACGGGTGCCACAAACTGAGCCAACAGGTCAGCGGTTGTTGCCGTTGCCCCTGTCTTTAGCTTTGCCTTTGGCCTGGAAGAAGAAACCCGCCCCCCCCCCCAAAACAACCACCCAGGCCGTCACCACCCCTATCATGGTGGCCCCATCCGGGAACGGGCTTTCCATGTTCAATCGCAATGTCGGCATCATCCTGCTCATCGCGCTGGCCGCCGGGCTGGGCCTGGTCGTGGCCCAGAAGGTGTTCGCCCCGGCGCCGGCCGGCGACCGGCCGGCCACCGAATCGATCACCTTCTACCCCCAGCCGCGGCCGCTGCCGGACTTCAATCTCGGCCAGTCCGACGGCACCCGCCTGATCCCGGGCGAACTCAAGGGCCACTGGACCCTGGTGTTCCTGGGCTTCACCTTCTGCCCGGACGTCTGCCCAACCACCCTGGCCGACCTGGCCCAGGCCCAGAAGCAGTGGGAGGCCCAGCCCGAAAGCCTGCGCCCGCGCCTGGTGTTCATCTCCGTGGACCCCGAACGCGACACTCCCGCCCGGCTCGGCGAGTACGTGCATGCCTTCCACAAGGACACCCTGGCCGCCACCGCCGACATTCCCTCGCTGGAGCGCTTCGCCACTTCGCTGGGTTTCGTCTTCCAGAAGGTGCCCGGCAAGCATTTTGATGAAAATCCCGAGGACTACACCCTCGAACATTCGGCCAGCCTGGCCGTGCTCGACCCGGACGGCAAGCTCGCCGGCCTGATCCGCCCCCCCTTCAATGCGCAGGCCATTGCCCGCGACCTGCAGATGCTGACCGAGAAATCCGCACCATGAGCCTGACCACCACGCTGAGCTACGTCCTGCCCCACCGCCTGCTGTCCTCCATGGCGCGCCGGCTCGCGTATTCCAGCAACCGGCGGATCTCGCGCTGGCTGATCGACACCGTCACCGCCAAGTTCGGCGTCAACCTGGCCGAGGCGGCCAACCCCGATCCGCGCAGCTACGCCACCTTCAACCAGTTCTTCACCCGCGCCCTCAAACCCGGCGCCCGCGTGCCCGCGCCCGACCCGCGCACCCTGGTGATGCCCGCCGATGGCCGCATCAGCCAGCTCGGTGCGATCGAGGACGGTCGCATCTTCCAGGCCAAGGGCCAGTCGTTCACCGCCGCCGAACTGCTCGGCGATGCCGGCGACGCCGAGGTCTTCCACCACGGCCTGTTCGCCACCGTCTACCTCTCGCCCAAGGACTACCACCGCGTGCACATGCCGTGGACCGGCACCCTGCGCGAGACCGTGCACGTGCCCGGCCGGCTGTTCAGCGTCGGCCCGGCCGCGGTCAACACCGTGCCCGGCCTGTTCGCCCGCAACGAGCGCCTGGTCTGCCACTTCGACACCGACTTCGGCCCGATGGTGTCGGTGATGGTCGGCGCGCTGCTGGTGTCCGGCGTGGAAACGGTGTGGGGCGGTGAAGAGATTCCGGCCTACGGCGATACGATCACGCGCAAGGATTACCGCGGCAAGGGGATCACGTTGGAACGGTTTGCGGAGATGGCCCGCTTCAACTACGGCTCCACCGTGATCATCCTGCTGCCGCCGGGCGTGGCCGACTTCGCCCCGCACCTGGATGCCGAGCATGCCGTGCAGCTGGGGCAGCCGCTGGCTACCCTGAAATGATTCGGGCGGGCTGATCATGGCGCGTGGCGAGGCGCTCATCGTCGCGGCGCTCGCGACGTTGCGCTGACCGATGCCCGGTAGTGCCGGCCGCTGGCCGGCTGCCCGGGATGCTGCCGATATTTCTGCAGAGCCGGCCAGCGGCCGGATGCTCGGATGCTGCCGACATTCTGCAGAGCCGGCCAGCGGCCGGCACTACCGACGGATCCAACGAAAACGCCCCGGTTTCCCGGGGCGCTTGTCGATGTCCGCTCAGTCTTCGACCGGGCCGACGTCCATGCCGTCGTAGTCTTCCACCCCGTTCTGCTCGGCCAGCGCCTGCAGTTCGTGGTTGCGCGCGTCCAGCGACGCCTCGGTATGCACCTCGGCGCGCTCCACGTGCAGCACGTGGTACGGCGCTTCACCCTCTTCCAGATCCGGCTCGAACACCTCGACCAGGGTATAGCCCTGCGCGGTGAGCTTCTCGCCCAGCGCCTGCAGCGGTTCGGGCGTGGTGTTGACGAAGAAGTAGCCCCACAGCATCGGGCCGTTGAGGTCCCAGTCGGTGTTTTCACGGATGTTGGCGAACATCTCGTTGATCGCGGTGGTATCCATCTTGTTTCCTTGATTGCGTGATCCTGGGGGCTGCCGCGTGCAGACGCGGCGGCCGGTGATGGACGTGCTGCAGCGGGCCGGCAGCAGGCGTGATGCGCGCAGCCTACCGCGTTGCCGTGAGGGTGCGGTTACTTTCCGCAGCCCTGCAGCTTGAGCACCTGGCCCTGCCGGAGCGCATAGGCCGGTGCCTTCAGGCCGTTGGCCCGTGCCAGCTCACGCACGTCGCACTGGAACTTGTCGGCGATCGCCCCCAAGGTCTGGCCCTTGCCCACCTTGTGGCTGCGTACCGGCTTGGCCTTGGGCTTGGGCGCCGGGGCCGCCACCGGGGCCACCGGCGTGGCCACCACGACGCTGGCCTGCGCCTGCGCCACCGGCACCACGCTGCCCACCGCCACGTTGCCGGTGTAACTGGCCACGGCCGGGCGCACGATCGCCGCATTGAGGTCGGCGGTGATCAGGGTGCGGGCCAGGTCCGCGCGCGGGCCGCTGACGCAGTAGCGGTTGTACAGCCCGGCGATGCGGGTGGTGGCATTGATCGTGGTGCCGGCCGGGATCCAGCCATCGGCCTCGTAGCGCGGGTTGAGGTTGCGCAGCGCGCGCATGTAGCCGTCACGGGTGCCGGCGCTGCCCAGGCAGATGGTCAGCTCGTAGATGGTGGTCGACTTGGCCAGGCGGATGGTGGCCTGCTGCGCGTTGAGCTTCGGGAATTCCACGCCGTACTGTTGCGGGTGCAGGAAGATCCAGGCCGCAGCGATCACCATCGGCACGTAGTCCTTGGTTTCGCCGGGGAACTGGTTGTACACGCTGTCCACCCAGAAGCCCTGGCCACCGCTTTGCCTGAACACCCGCGCGGCGCGGCCTTCGCCGCCGTTGTAACCGGCCAGCGACAGCTCCACGTTGCCGTTGAGCTCGCGCATGCGTTCGTTGAGGTAGGTGGCACTGGCCTCGGCGGCGCTGCGCGCGTCGAAGCGGGTGTCAAAGCCGGTGCCGTCCGGGCCCAGCCCGAAGCGACGCCCGGTGGCCGGCATGAACTGCATCAGGCCGGCCGCGCCGGCGCGCGAGGACGCATGCACGCGGCCGTTGGACTCCTTGGCCATGATTCCGAACAGCAACGCCTCGGGCAGGCCGCGCTTTTCCCACTCCGGCCACATCACCGCACGCAGGTTCTGGTAGTTCTCGTAGGTGGTCATCAACGCCGGGCGCATGTCGGTCAGCCAGCGGCGGATGCCGGCCTGCACGGCCGGGTTGTATTCGACCATGCTGTCGAAGGCATGCCGCTTGTCGTTGAGCAACGCCGCCGCGCGCGCCGCTTCGGGCACATCGGCGGTGAGCGGGCTCACATGGTCCGGGTCGGCTTCGAGCAGGCCGCCATCGCTGGCGATCGCGTCGCCCTCGCTGTCCTGGCTGTCGGCGCGGTTCTTCAGCAGGCGCTTGTAGGTAGGCAGCAGGTTGCTGACCTGGCAGCCCTTCTGGGCCACGCAGGCGCTGATCACATCCTCCATGTCCTCCAGTGCGGCATCGCCCTCGTTCTTGCCCTTGGGATCGGCGTTGTTGACCAGCACCAGCGCGGCGCTGTAACGCTTCTCGGCGGCGGCCATGCGCTGCTCCAGCGCCTCGATCTTCACCCGGTCGCGGGCCGAAACCCTTTGGGCATGGGCCTCGGGCACCAACGACAGCATCGCAGCAAGCGCCAACAGCGGCCAACCACGGACAAACAAGACAGGAACGGGCATTTTTGGCACTGTGGGTGAAAGATGGGGCAGAGTAGCCGTGCCGCTTGCATCGGGGCAACCCGGGCCGCCGGCCGATAGCTGCCGACGTTTAGAATATTGCCCATTCACACAGCAACACCACACAGCGAGTTGACCATGGATCCGATCCTGCTGGGCAAAGGCATTACCGACGATATCGCTGTGACCCTGCTGCCACGGCTGGGCAACCGCCACGGCCTGGTGGCCGGCGCCACCGGCACCGGCAAGACCGTCACCCTGATGACCCTGGCCGAGGGTTTCTCGCGGATCGGCGTGCCGGTGTTCCTGGCCGACGTGAAGGGCGACGTTTCCGGCCTGGCCGTGCCCGGCGCCGGCACCGAGGCGCTGCTGCAGCGTGCCCGCGACATCGGCGTGGCCGACTACGCCGCCGCGGCCAGCCCGACGATCTTCTGGGACCTGTACGGCAAGCTCGGCCACCCGGTGCGCACCACCGTCAGCGAGATGGGCCCGACCCTGCTGGCGCGCATCCTGGAACTCAACGATACCCAGGCCGGCGTGCTGGACATCGTATTCAAGCTGGCCGACGACCGCGGCCTGCTGCTGCTCGACCTGGACGACCTGCGCGCCCTGCTCGGCCTGGTCGCCGACGAACGCAAGGACATCTCCACCGAATACGGCCTGGTCAGCGCGCAGACCGTGGCGGCGATCCAGCGTTCGCTGCTGCGCCTGGCCCAGGATGGCGGCGAAGCCTTCTTCGGCGAACCGGCCCTGGAACTGGCCGACATCATGCGGGTCAACCACGATGGCCGCGGCGTGATCGGCATCCTGGCCGCTGACCAGCTGGTGCTCAAGCCGCGGCTGTATTCCACCTTCCTGCTGTGGCTGCTGTCGGAGCTGTTCGAGACGCTGCCCGAAGTGGGCGACCTGGACAAGCCCAAGCTGGTCTTCATCTTCGACGAGGCCCACCTGCTGTTCGACGATGCACCGCCGGCGCTGGTGCAGCGCATCGAGCAGGTGGTGCGGCTGATCCGCTCCAAGGGCGTGGGCGTGTACTTCTGCTCGCAGTTCCCCGACGACGTGCCGGCCAACATCCTGGGCCAGCTGGGCAACCGCGTGCAGCACGCCCTGCGCGCGTTCACCCCGCGCGACCAGAAGGCGGTCAAGGTCGCCGCGGAAACCTTCGTGCCCAATCCCAAGCTGGACGTGGCCGCCACCCTGGCCAAGCTGGGCACCGGCGAGGCACTGGTGTCCACGCTGCAGGACAAGGGCATTCCCTCGGCCGTGCAGCAGACCCAGATCGCGCCACCGCGCTGCCGGATGGGCGCCATCACCGACGCCGAACGCGCCCAGGTGCGTGCCGGCAGCCCGGTTGGCACCCGCTACGACACCGCCGTCAACCGCGAGTCGGCGACCGAACTGCTGGCCCAGCGCGCGCAGAAAACGGTGGAACAGGCCGACGCGCCCAAGGCGCGCACCCGTGCGCAGGATGACGAACAGGAAGGCGGCTTCGGCCAGTCGATCAAGGACGCCATCTTCGGTACCAAGCGCCGCCAGGGCATGATCGAAACCATGGCCAAGCAGACCACCCGTACCGTCGGCAGCAAACTGGGCAACCAGATCGTGCGCGGCATCCTCGGCGGCCTGTTCGGCGGCAAGCGCTGAATGGACCGATCATCGGCAATGAAGACCGCCACCGGCCTGCTCACCGGCCTGCTGCTGGCGGCCTGCCAACCCGCGTCCGGTCCGGCAGCCAGCGCCGGGCCCGCCGCTGCGCCCGCGCCTGCGGCGGCACCGGCACCGGCACCAACACCAGCACCAGCACCGGCAAGAATCGACAAGCAGCAACTGGTGGGGCTGTTCGGCGTGGGCGGCAGCGACCACCGCACCGTCCAGTTCAAGGCCAATGGCCGCTACCTGATGCTGGGCGGGGTGGTCTGGGACCGTATCGAGAGCACCTGGTCGCTGGAAGCCGACGGTACCCGGGTGCGCCTGCACCATGACCACCAGCAACCCGAAGACCTGCTGTTCGGGGTGCGCTCGGCCGATGTCCTGGAAATACTCAATGCCGATGGCACGCCCAGCCCGGGCATGCAGAGCACGCTGGAACGCCTGCCGCAATGAGCCGCTGGCGCCCGCCGGCGGAGAAGAGCACCGCCCTGATCACCGCCCAGGGCCATGCGCGGCTGCGCGCGGAGCTGGAAGATCTGTGGCGGGTGCGCCGCCCGGAGGTGGTCAAAGCGCTGGCCGCCGCTGCGGCCGAAGGCGACCGTTCGGAGAATGCCGAGTACACCTACCGCAAGAAGCAGTTGGGCGAGATCGACCGCCGCGTGCGTTACCTGACCAAGCGCCTGGACGCGCTGCGCATCGTCGACCAGCCGCCGACCGACGCGCAGGCGGTGTTCTTCGGGGCGTGGGTGGAACTGGAAAACGTGGACAGCGGCGAGATCAGCCGCTACCGCATCGTCGGCCCGGACGAGACCGCCGCGCCGACCGGCTGGATCAGCATCGACTCGCCGCTGGCGCGCGCGTTGTTGAAGAAGCGCGTGGACGATGAATTCGAGGTGGAGCTGCCCAGCGGGCGCCACGGCTTTGCGATCCTGTCGGTGGAGTATCCGTAGATCCACGCCATGCGTGGATGACGCGGCATGCGATCGCCGCTGCTATCGGCGTCGGACCGCAACGCATCCACGCATGGCGTGGATCTACCGCCGCGCGGGGGGATATACCCGGCCCGCCCGCAGCGGCCGGAAATAATCGGCCTGCCGGTAAAACGCCGCGTCCTGGCGCGCATGCCAGCCGGGAATGCCCATCAACGGCAACGGCCGCAGCTCCAGCGGGTCGTTGAGGATGCGCCCGCCCTGGATCATCTGCGCCATGTGGGCGACCGCCTGCGCGTCATCATCCCCCTGCACCACCACGCTCTTGCCCACCAGCAACCGACCGGGCAGCAGGGCCTGCTCCATCAGCGCGTGGCCGATCACTGCCACCACCGCAATATCGCCCTGCTGCCAATGCGCGGCGCCGTCCACGAACAGCGCCGCCCAGTCGTGCCGGTTCCAGGCCTGCAGCAACGCAGGGTCGCGCACCCGCACGACCACCCCGGTTTCATCGAACTGGGTCAGCGCGGCCTGTGCGCGATTGCGCTCGCCCGGCCCCATCGCATCGATATGCAGGCATTGCCGCGCGTTCAAGGCCAGTTTGATCGCCGGATGGCGCGCCCATACCAGTGCATTGAACAGGTCGTGCCAGTTGTCGGCGCGGGTGGCGATACCGCCGCGTGCGATGCGCTGTTCGTAATGCAGGCCATCGGCCAGCAGGAGGTCGTCCTGTTCGACCAGGCGCTTGCCCGGCAGCGACAGCTGCGCATCCAGCGCCGCCACGGCCGGCCAGTGGGCCGCCGTCAGCAGGGAAGCAAAGCTGGCGTACTGCACGAACAAGGGCTGCGCGAAGCAGCCCGGGTCCACGGCCCCGCGCAACGGCGCGACGAAACGGCGACGGGCGCCGCCACCGGCGGCCGCTGCGGTCACAGCACCTTGAGATCGAGCCCGGCGCGCACCGGCGCGGCGACGATGGCATCGCCGTACAGGTCATGGTCGTCGCTTTCGGTGATCTCCACGTCGACGAACTGGCCCACCTGCAGGCGTGCCTCCTCGGCGTTCTGGATATGTACCAGCCCGTCGATTTCCGGCGCATCGGCCTTGGAGCGGGCCACCCCGATCCCGTCTTCGATCGCATCGACCAGGCATTGCTGCACGGTGCCGATCCTGGCTTCCAGGCGCGCGGCGGAAATCTCGGCCTGGCGCGCCATGAAGCGGGCCAGGCGCTCCTGCTTCACTTCCTCGGGCACCGCATCGGGCAGGTCGTTGGCGGTGGCGCCGGTGACCGGCGAGTAGGCAAACGCGCCGACACGGTCCAGCTGGGCCTCGTCGAGGAACTCCAACAGCTCTTCGAACTCGGCCTCGGTCTCGCCCGGGAAGCCGACGATGAAGGTCGAACGCACGGTGATGTCCGGGCAGATCTGGCGCCAGCGCTGTACGCGCTCCAGGGTCTTGTCGACCGCGCCGGGGCGCTTCATCAACTTGAGGATGCGCGGGCTGGCGTGCTGGAACGGAATGTCCAGGTACGGCAGGATCCGGTTTTCGGCCATCAACGGCACGATCTCGTCCACGTGCGGGTACGGGTACACGTAGTGCATGCGGGTCCAGGCATCCAGCTCGGACAGGCCTTCGCACAGCGCCTTGAGCCGGGTCTGGTAGGCCTTGTCGCGCCACATGCGCTCGGCGTACTTGACGTCCACGCCATAGGCCGAGGTGTCCTGGGACACCACCAGCAGTTCCTTCACCCCGCCACGCACCAGCCGCTCGGCTTCGCGCAGCACTTCATCGACCGGGCGCGAGACCAGCTTGCCGCGCATCGAGGGAATGATGCAGAAGCTGCACTTGTGGTTGCAGCCTTCGGAAATCTTCAGGTAGGCGTAATGACGCGGGGTCAGCTTGATGCCGTAGTCGGGCACCAGGTCCACGAACGGATCGTGCTTGGGCGGCAGCGCGGCATGCACGGCCTCCATCACGCTCTGGTAGTCCTGCGGGCCGGACACCGCCAGCACGTTCGGGTAGGCCTGGCGGATCTGCTCGGGGCGCTTGCCCAGGCAACCGGTGACGATCACCTTGCCGTTGGCGTTCATCGCCTCGCCGATCGCATCCAGCGACTCTGTCACCGCCGAATCGATGAAGCCGCAGGTGTTGACCACCACCACGTCGGCCGCATCATAGGAAGGCACGATGTCATAGCCCTCCGAGCGCAGCTGGGTAAGGATGCGCTCGGAATCGACCAGGGCCTTCGGGCAGCCAAGGCTGACGAAGCCGACTTTGGGGTTCAGCTGGGACATGGATCAGGACTCTGGGGGCCTGGGCCCACACCGGAATGGCATGGGGACCTGGGGCCGGAAACGGCGGCAAGTATACCGGCGTTGCCGGCCCGGCCCTGAACCCGTGCATGGCGGCGGGGTCGGATCGGGCACGGCCACTGACACCCTGCTAACCCATTGGGGTCCGATAATGAACGCCTGAACCAATGGGAGTTCCGCATCATGGGTGAATGGGTCACGCTCGATACGCATCACGGTCCGGTCCGCGCCTGGCAGGCCGAACCGGCCGGCAAGCCCCGCGGCGGGCTGGTGGTCATCCAGGAAATTTTCGGCGCCAACGCGCACATCCGCGAGGTGGCCGAAGGCTTTGCGGCCCAGGGCTATGCGGTGCTGGCACCGTCGTTCTTCGACCTGGTCGACGGCCCGGAAGCCGACCCCGATGCCCTGGCCTACGATGCCGACGGGGTGAAGCAGGGGCTGGAGCACGTCAACGCGCTGGGCGTGGAGAAGGCGCTGGAGATCGTCCGCGCCGCCGCCTCGCGGCTGGCCCCGGCCGGCAAGGTCGGCACCGTGGGCTATTGCTGGGGCGGCAGCATCGCCCTGCTTGCGGCGCTGCGCCTGGGCCTGCCGTCGGTGAGCTACTACGGGGCGCGCAACGTGCAGTTCCTCGATGAACCGGCCAAGGCGCCGGTGCTGTTCCACTTCGGCGCGAAGGACAAGAGCATCCCGCCGGAGGCGATCGCCGCCCACCGCGAGAAGCTGCCGCAGATGGCCACCTTCGTCTACCCGGCCGATCACGCCTTCAACCGCAGCGTCGGACATGGGTATGATCCAGACAGCGCCGCCCTGGCGCTGGAACGCACCCTGGTCTTCTTTGCGGAGCATCTTGGATGAGCGAGTTCGAACTGGATTCACGTCTGGCCAATGACAGCGTACTGGTTGCCGAAGGGCCGCTGTCGCAAGTGCGGTTGATGAACGACGAACGTTACCCGTGGCTGATCCTGGTGCCGAGGCTGGCCGGGATCACCGAATGGATCGAGCTGGATGGCGATCAGCAGGACAAGTTGCGCACCGAATTGAACCGGGCCTGCAAGGCGCTCAAGGGCACCGATGGGGTGGAGAAGATCAATATCGGCGCGCTGGGCAATATCGTGCGGCAGCTGCATTTCCACGTGATCGGCCGCCATGTGGGCGATCCGGCCTGGCCGGGCCCGGTATGGGGCCAGGGCCAGGCCCACCGCTACGACCCCGACGTGCTGGCGCAACGTGTCGCGCTGTGGAAGGAACGGCTAGGATATTCGCCCCAGCCCTAGCGGACCCTGCCCCTGATGCGCTCCAACCTTATCGCCGCCATCGTCCTGATCCTCGTCGGCCTGTTCCTGCTGGCCAGCAACCTGGGCTGGACCAACATGAACATGGGAAAGCTGATCCTCACCTGGTGGCCGGTGATCCTGGTGGCAGTGGGCATCGGGCTGTTGTTCGGCCGCAAGTAGGCCGCCGGCCGGCAGCCAGGCCTGCTGCAGATGTGGAAAAAGCGCGGATCGCTCCGCGCTTTTTTCTTGTCTGCTGCCAGCCAGCGGCCGGCACTACCCGGGGCGTGGGCCGGCGCTACCCGGACGGTGGCTCAGGTACGCGGCAGGGTGACGCCGGTCTGGCCCTGGTACTTGCCGCCGCGGTCGCGGTAGGAGGTTTCGCAGATGTCGTCCTTGTCGGCCTGGAAGAACAGCATCTGCGCCACGCCCTCATTGGCGTAGATGCGCGCCGGCAACGGCGTGGTGTTGCTGAATTCCAGGGTGACGTGGCCTTCCCACTCCGGTTCCAGCGGGGTCACGTTGACGATGATCCCGCAGCGCGCGTAGGTGCTCTTGCCCAGGCACACCACCAGGGTGTCGCGCGGAATGCGGAAGTACTCCACGGTACGCGCCAGCGCGAAGCTGTTGGGCGGGATGATGCACTCATCGCCGACGATATCCACGAAGCTGCCCGGATCGAAATGCTTGGGATCGACGATGGTGGAATTGATGTTGGTGAACACCTTGAACTCGCGCGAGCAACGCACGTCGTAGCCGTAGCTGGAGGTGCCGTAGCTGACGATGCGCTGGCCGTTGGCCTGCTTGACCTGGCCGGCTTCGAACGGCTCGATCATGGCCTGCTGTTCGGCCATCTGACGGATCCAGCGGTCACTCTTGATGCTCATGCTCAGTCCTGGGGGATGCAAGGGGTCGGGGGCGCCCGGGGCACGATTCTAGCAGCCGCCCGGGCCCTGGCCAGCGGCTGGCCGGTGCCCGATACGCAACAGGCCCGGCAATGCCGGGCCTGTTGGAGGGCACTGCGGCAGACCGGCTCAGATCAGCGATGACAGGATCGGAATGCTGGCGCGCGGGCGCTTGCCGATTTCCTCGACCAGCCGCTGCGCGGCATGGAGATAGGCCTGCGCGGCCAGCGATTCCGGCGCCGCGGCGGTGATCGGGGTGCCTGCATCGCCCTGTTCGCGGATGCCGATCTCCAGCGGCAGCGAACCCAGCAGCGGCACGCCGTACTGGGCCGCCATGCGCTCGCCGCCGCCCTGCCCGAACAGGTGCTCGACCTGCCCGCAGTTGCTGCAGGTGTGCACGGCCATGTTCTCGACGATGCCCAGCACCGGCACTTCCACCTTCTCGAACATCTTCAGCGCCTTGCGCGCATCCAGCGTGGCGATGTCCTGCGGGGTGGTGACGATCACCGCGCCGGCCAGCGGGATCTTCTGGGTGAGGGTCAGCTGGATGTCGCCGGTACCCGGCGGCAGGTCGATCAGCAGGTAATCCAGGTCGTCCCACAGGGTGTCGTTGAAGAACTGGGTCATCGCCGAGGTCGCCATCGGGCCGCGCCAGATCATCGGTGTCTCGTCCTCGATCAGGTAGCCGATGGACATGGTCTCCACGCCGAACGCACGCATCGGCTCGATCGACTTGTTGTCCGGGCTTTCCGGACGGCCGCTCAGGCCCAGCATCGCCGGCACGCTGGGGCCGTAGATGTCCGCATCCAGCAGGCCCACCCGCGCGCCCAGCCTGGCCAGCGCCACGGCCAGGTTCACCGCCGTGGTGGACTTGCCCACCCCGCCCTTGCCCGACCCCACCGCGATCACGTTGCGGATGCGTGCATGCGGGGTCAATCCCTTCTGCACCTGGCTGGCATGGGGACGACGAGACTGGTTGGCGCTCACTGCTCTGGACTCCGGGAAAACGGCGACGGTGAACCCATCACTATACAACCATCGTCAGGACGGCCTGGGCGGCCGGCGTGCGTGCAGGGCCACCGCCTGCGCCGCGCCGGCGGGCCAATCCGGACAGCTCCGCAGAGCCCAGTTGCGGTTTGCCGACGGGAAGTTGTCCTGTCCTGTCCCGACTGGATTGCAGCCCTCGCCAGGGCAAGCGCCTCCGAAAATGAACGCCACCTGGCTCCCCGCTTCACGACGCCGCTGACGCTTGTGGCCGGAACCCATGCGATCAATCTCATCTGAAACCATAAAATATTATTATTTTTCAATTACTTGAACACGCCATTGCGCCAATGCCGACAACCTTGCCTATCGTGTCTTTATGACCCCTTGATGAACAGTTGACAGGTCATGTTAAGGCCGTGTTAACCTCGAGTCATCGGCTGGTGAAGCTGATTCAGAGGCCATGATCGACGGCCTCGATGGGGCACAAGGATGTCGGGCGCGGGTACGCCCCAGCAGACGCCAGGTGCAAACAAATGACTTCTAGGGGGTTTTTACTCATGACGAACCGCAAGCTGCCCAGCCGCAACCCGCTGAGCTTTGCACTGGCCTCGGTACTGGTTGTATCGGCCATCACGCCCGCCTTCGCACAGGACGCCAGCGCGCCCCAGGCCGACACCGCCGCCAGCACCCGCGGCGCCACCCAGCTGGACAAGGTCACCGTGACCGGTTCGCGCATCAAGCGCGCCGAAGTCGAAGGCCCGGCCCCGGTCGTCGTGGTGACCTCCCAGGACATCGAAAAGCAGGGCTTCAACACCGTCTATGACGCGCTGAACACCCTGAGCCAGTTCACCGGCTCGGTCCAGAACGAACTGTCCTCGGGCAGCTTCACCCAGAACGCCAGCTTCCTGAACCTGCGCGGCCTCGGCCCGGGTTACCAGCTGGTGCTGATCAACGGCCGCCGCGCCGCCGACTACCCGCTGCCCTACAACAGCCAGTCCAACGCGGTGAACCTGGCCAACATCCCGGCCGCGGCGATCGACCGCATCGAAATCCTGTCCGGCGGCGCCTCGGCGATCTACGGTTCGGATGCGGTGGCCGGCGTGGTCAACGTGATCATGAAGACCAACTTCGAGGGCGACACCATCACCCTGCGCGGTGGCACCACCACCCGTGGCGGTGGCGACTCGGGCCGCCTGCAGTGGGTGGGTGGCAAGACCGGCAGCAACTGGAGCGTCACCTACGCCTTCGAAGCCATGGAACGCGAGGCGATCTACGCCAGCCAGCGCGAATTCATGGATTCCTACCGCGATGACCCGTCGGTCAACCCGGAAGATGCGACGGCCATCGAAGGCGTGCGCTTCACCGTCAACCGCGGCGCCGGCGCGATCCGCGAGTGGCCGGCACCGGGCATGGAAGAAATCTGCGGCCGCTTCCCGGACTTCGAAACCTTCAAGTCCACCCCCGCTGCCGCGGCACCGAACCGCTGCGGTTACTTCGGCTACCCGGCCACGCAGACCGTACGCAACTCCGACAGTTCGCAGTCGGGCTACCTGTATGGCACGTTTGATTTCAACGACGGCCTGCAGGCCTGGGGCCAGCTGAGCGCGTCGCAGTCGAAGGCGAAGATTTCCAGTGCCACCCGCTTCTTCCAGAGCGGTGGCGCACTGGGCATCACCAGCCACTACGATCCGCAGTTCGGCGGCACCGTCGGCAACATCAACCGCTTCTTCACCCCCAGCGAAGTGGGCAGCCAGGGCGCGCAGAACAACTACACCGAAAAGTCCTTCGACCTGGCCTTCGGCCTGCGCGGCAACATCGCCGACCGCTTCGACTGGGACGCCACCGTTTCGCACTCGCGCTATACCGCCGACCAGAAGTTCAACTGGCCGGTGGCCAGCCGGGTCCGCGACTTCTTCTTTGGCCCGCGCCTGGGCACCCGGCCGAACGGCGTGCCGATCTACCGAATGAACGTGGATCGCCTGCTCAACCCGCTGACCCCCGAGCAGGTCGCTTCCTTCAGCGAAACCTACAACAGCAGCGCCGAGTCGGAGGCCAGCCAGGGCACCTTCACCCTCAGCGGCGATCTGTTCGAACTGCCGGCCGGCCCGCTGGCGATGGCCAGCGTGCTGGAAGTGGCCAAGCAGAAGTACGACATCTCGCCGGACTTCCGCATGGAGCAGGACTACACCGGCACCGAAAGCCCGATGGGCCGCACCGCCACCGGCGGTGGCGGCAAGCGCAGCCGTTACGCGGCGGGCCTGGAGTTGAGCGTGCCGATCTTCAGCACGCTGAAGGCCAACCTGGCCGGCCGCTACGACAAGTACGACGACGCCAGCTCGGTCGATGCCGCCTCCACCTGGATGGCCGGGCTGGAGTGGCGCCCGTTCGAGAGCCTGCTGCTGCGTGCCTCGCATGCCACCAGCTTCCGCGCCCCGGACATGCACTACATCTTCGCCGAGCCGTCCGGCTTCTTCCTCAACGGCATCACCGACGAATACCGCTGCCGTCGTGACGGCCTCAATCCGCTCAATACCGACGACTGCGGCGCGGGCACCGACTACAACTATTCCATCCAGGGCGACCGCCAGGGCAACCGCAACCTCAAGGAAGAGACCGGCAAGTCCACCACCGTGGGCTTCGTCTGGGACGTGATGGATCAGATGTCGTTGAGCGTGGATTACTACAACATCACCCTCGAAGGCGCGGTCAAGGACATTTCCTTCAGCTACCTGGCGCGCAATGAAGCCGACTGCCGCCTGGGCCGCACCCGCGACGGCGCACCGGTGGACGGCACGTCGGCCGGTTGCGACTACTTCCGCAGCCTGGTCGGCCGCGAAGGCATCAACCCGGCGCTTGACGAAGACGAGAAGATCATCGACTACCACTCGGTGCCGTTCAACCAGGCCACCCAGCGCACTTCGGGCCTGGACGTGTCGTGGAAGTACAAGATCGATACCGACCGTTGGGGCGACTACAACCTGGGCCTGAACTGGACCCACGTGCTGAAGCTGGAAGACAAGGAGTTCCCCGGCAGCCCGACCCGCAACGTGCGCGACCACATGCAGTTCTTCAACTTCCGCAGCCGCATCAACTGGACTGCCGGCTGGGAGCGTGACGACTGGGCGGCCAACGTGTACGGCTTCCGCTGGGGCTCGCTGCCGAACTGGGGCGAAACCGACCGCATCGGTTCGTATGTGATCTGGAACGCCAACGTGCAGAAGAAGATCACCAACAAGGCCACCATCGGCCTGTACGTGAACAACGTCTTCGACACGCTGCGACCCAAGGACAGCACCTACAACGAGTATCCGTACTTCTTCTACAACTACAGTGCGATCGGCCGCGAGATCTTCGTGCAGTTCGAGTACAAGCTGAACTGATCCACCCGCGTCGCAACGGAGAGCCCGGCCCTGCCGGGCTCTTCGCTTTGTCGAGTACCTGTATCTGACTCACTCATTCGGAGAATGCGTATGAAGCGCATGTTGCCCCTCCTGGCGATGGTCCTGTCGGCGGCTGTTCCGCCCGCCCTCGCCGCCGCCCCCCAGCAAGCAGTCAAGGATTTCGTCGGCCATTCGGCCTACAGCTCGGTCAAGATCTCGCCCACCGGCGAGTACCTGGCGATCACCGTCGACCAGGGCGACCAGGACGTGCTGACCGTGATCCGCACCAGCGACCTCAAGCCGATCAAGGTCAATGTGCTGCCGGACAAGAAGAGCGTCGGCTCGTTCTACTGGACCAGCCCGAACCGGCTGATGTTCAACGCGGTCAAGAAGCTCGGCGGCTATGCCTCGCCGATGTCCACCGGTGAGTGGTACGCGGTCAATGCCGACGGCAGCCAGGCGCGTCCGCTGATCTTCTACGGCACCCGCGATGCCACCCAGCGTGGCAAGGAAGTGGGCCGCGAAAGCTTCTCGCTGCTCGATACGCTCAAGAACGACGACCAGAACGTGATCATGCAGGCGGTCTCGGCGCGCTCCTCCGAAGGCGGCAACACCGAAGTGGTGCGCATGGACACCATCAGCGGCCGCCGCACCTCGCTGGGACGCGCGCCCAAGGAAAACTGCAGCATTGCGCTGGATGCGGCCAAGGAGCCGCGCTTTGCGGTGTGCAGCTCGAGCAAGAACGAGGAGGGCGAGTACGAGGAACGCAGCGAGCTGTACCGCCGCGATGGCGCTGGCTGGACCCTGCTCAATGCCTCCAAGGCCGACGGCAGGCACCTGGACGTGATCACCACCACCAACAACGGCACCGTCTACGCCACACAGAACGACGAGAAGGCCCCGGCCGCGGTAGGCGTCCTGGATACCACCACCGGTGCATTCAAGTCCCTGTTCCAGGACCCGGTCGCCGAAGTCTCCAACTACATCTGGTCCACCGACGAAAGCACCCTGATCGGCGTGGTCACCGAGGCGGCGGCGCCGGCGGTCAAGCTGATCGATGAAAGCCACCCCGACGCCGAGCTGTATGCCTCCCTGGCCGCGGCCTTCGACGGGCAGATGGTCGATTTTTCCAGCTACACCCAGGACGGCCGCAAGATCATCGTCAGCGTCTACAGCGACAGCAATCCCGGCGAGCTGTACCTGTACGACCGCGACAACGGCAAGGCCCGTTTCCTGATGTCGCGCCGGCCGCAGATCGACAAGAAGAACATGGCGTCGATCAAGCCGTTCAGCATCACCACCCGTGACGGCAAGAAGGTGTTCGGCTACCTGACCCTTCCCAACGGCTCCAACGGCAAGAACCTGCCGCTGATCGTCAACCCGCACGGCGGCCCGATCGGCCCGCGCGACAACTGGGGCTTCAACCCCGAAGCGCAGCTGTTCGCCAACCGCGGCTATGCCACCTTGCAGGTCAACTTCCGCGGCTCGGCCGGTTACGGCAAGGCCTTCCAGGACGCCGGCCACCGCCAGTGGGACCAGGGCATCCAGAACGACATCCTGGAAGCGACCCATTGGGCGATCGACAACGGTTACATCAACCGCGACCGCATCTGCATCTACGGCGGCAGCTTCGGCGGCTATTCGGCGCTGATGGCGCCGATCCGCGAACCGGGCCTGTTCAAGTGCGCGTTCGGCTATGTCGGCGTGTACGACGTGGACCTGCTGTTCAAGAAAGGCGACATCCCCCAGCGCGACTCTGGCCTGCGCTACCTGCGCCGCACCCACGGCACCGACCGCGTCGACTGGAACCGCGCCTCGCCGGCCCTGCGTGCGGCCGAAGTGAAGATCCCGGTCTATCTGGCCGCCGGTGCCCGCGACGTGCGCGCCGTTCCCGAACAGACCGAGATGATGAACAAGGCGCTGATCGCCGCCGGCAACAAGCCGGAGGGCATGATCATCCAGAGCGGTGAAATGCACGGGTTCTACGGCGAGGATGCGCGGGTCAACCTGTACACGGAAATGCTCAAGTTCTTCGACCGCCACATCGGCGCCGGCAGCGCGCCGGCCGGCCGCGACTGAGCCGGGCATCGCCGGGACCGGCACGGTTCCCGGCGATGGACTTGCGCTGCGATGCAGACCGGGGCATCTCCTGCCCCGGTGATACCACTACCGTGACGGGAACCTGCAAATGAATTACCGGCAATGGATGGCAACCAGCGCGCTGCTCGCTGGCCTGATCACAGGCGCCGGCGCGCTCGCCGCAGCGCCCGGCCCGACCGACCCGACCCAGGACCGGCTGATGGTGAGCGCCGGCTTCCTCAACGGTCATCCGGACCTGCGCTTCCGCCTGCTCGGCCTGGAAAAACACAAGGCCGGCGACCGCGAAGGCGCGTTCCGCTTCTTCCAGTACGCCTCCCAGTACGCCGACAAGCCATCGCAGGCGATGGTGGCCGAAATGCTGTGGAACGGCACCGGCACCGCCCAGGACCGCGCCCTGGCCTATGCCTGGATGGACCTGGCCGCCGAACGCGGCTACGAAGGCTTCGTCGAGCTGCGCGAACGCTACTGGAGCCAACTGGACCCGGCCCAGCGCGAGCGGGCCATCGCCGAAGGCGAGGCGCTCTACGCCCGCTATGGCGACGCGGCGGCCAAGCCGCGCATCGCCGCGGTGCTGCGCCGCGAACGCAAGGGCACCACCGGCAGCCGCACCGGCGCGGTGGGCAGCCTGCGCATTGTGGTGATGGGCCCGGCCGGCCCCGAAGAGATCGACGGTTCCAAGTTCTACGACGAACGCTATTGGAACCCGGCCAAATACCAGGCCTGGCACGACTCGGTGTGGATGAAACCACGCATCGCCACCGTCGATGTCGGCAGCGTGCAGCAGGTCAAACCGCTCGACAAGGCCTCGCGCATTCCCGAGGTGGCCCCGCTACCGAACCTGCCCGAACCGGACGCAGGTACCGAGATGCCCACGCTGGAACCGGCCAGCGACAAACCCTGACCGTGCGCCGGGGCATGCCCGCGCCGGCGCCGTTCTATCCGGGCATGGCCCGGATCTACCCGCCCAGGATCACCTTGGCCGCGTTATGCCCCGGGGCGCCGGTTACCCCGCCGCCGGGATGGGTGCCGGCGCCGCACAGATACAGGCCCGGCAATGCCCCGCGGTAGTTGGCCTGGCCCAGCATCGGTCGGGCGCTGAACAGCTGGTTGAGGCTGAGCGCGCCGTGGAAGATGTCGCCGCCGATCAGGCCGAAGGTGCGCTCCAGGTCGAGCGGGCTGAACACCTGCCGGCCCAGCACCAGCCCGGCAAACCCCGGTGCGTGCCTGTCCACCGTGGCGATCATCAAATCGGCCACTTCGTCGCGATGGTCATCCCAGTTGCGCCCGGCGGAAAGCACCGGCGCCACGTGCTGGCAGAACAGGCTGGCCACGTGCTGCCCGGGTGGCGCCAGCGAGTCGTCCAGCGTACTGGGAATGAGCAGTTCCACGATCGGCGCGCGCGACCAGCCATGCTCGCGCGCATCGCTGTAGGCGCGCGCCATGTAGGCCAGCGTCGGCGCGATGATGATGCCCGCGGTGAGGTGGTCCCCTGCCCCGGGCAACACCGTGAAGGACGGCAGCGCCGACAGCGCCACGTTCATCCGGAAGGTGCCCGACGCGCAGCGCCAGTTGGCCATGCGCTCGCGCGTGGCGGCCGGCACCTGGCCAGGTGCCAGCAGCTGTTCGTAGAGCAGCTTGGGGTTGACGTTGGCGACCACCGCACGCGCGCGGACCACCTCGCCCTGCAGCGTTTCCACGCCGACGGCGCGGCCGTGCTCGACCAGCACCCGGCGCACGCCGGCATCGACATCGATCTGCGCCCCGGCGGCGCTGGCCGAACGCGCCATCGCCTGGGTGATCGCGCCCATGCCACCGATCGCATGGCCCCAGGCGCCCTTCACCCCGTTGCTCTGGCCGAAGGCATGGTGCAGCAGTACGTAGGCCGACCCCGCGGCATCGGGACTGGCATAGTTGCCCACGATGCCGTCGAACCCGAACAGCGCCTTGACCGGGTCGCTCTCGAACCAGCGGTCCAGGTATTCCGACGCGGAAATGGTGAACAGGTCCAGCAGCTCCTGGCGCAGCGCCGGCGCCAGGCCATGCAGGCGCCGGCCGAGCCGGCCGGCCTGCCACAGCGCCGGCAGCTGGGTCAGCCAATGGCCCTCGCCCACGTTCGGGGGCGCCTGCAGGGCCAAATCGCGCAGTACGTCGGCAAAGGCTTCCAGGCGCTGTTCGAACAACGGCAGGCGCTCGGCGTCGCGCGCGGAGAAACGCGCCACTTCCGATCGGGTCAGCCCGGCACCCGCCAGCAGGTAATCCCCGTCCAGCGGCAGGAAATTGTTGACCCGCCGCGGCACCACGCGCAGGCCATGCGCGGCCAGTTCCAGGTCCTCGATCACCTGGGGCTGCAGCAGCGAGACCGTATAGGACGCCACCGAATTGCGGAAACCGGGATGGAATTCCTCGGTGACTGCCGCCCCGCCCACCACCCCGCGCCGCTCCAGCACCCGCACGCGCCGGCCGGCGCGGGCCAGGTAGGCCGCGCACACCAGCCCGTTGTGGCCGGCACCGATGATCACCGCGTCCCACACGCGTGCAGAGGGGTTTGCCATGCCCGAGGTATACACCGGCAGCGGGGCCGCTGTCGCGGCCGCTTTGCCGTTCCGGTGCATCCGGCTTGCCCGGGCCGGGCTCCTGCGCTGGGCGGGGCAGGCTTGCCAACGGCCATGACCTTCGACACCCTTGCGGGCCGGCCCGGCGGCGTATCGTCTGGCCCACGGCCCCGCTGGGGCCCGCCCACGCATGACCTATCGGCCTGGAGGCCAAACTAGTGATCGCTCGCACTCCCAAGATTGTCCTGCTGACCCTGGCCGTCTCGGCCGCCCTGGTCGGCTGCGGCAAGAAAGACGCCCCGGCTGCCGACAACGCCGCCGCCCCGGCTCCCGCCGCCACCGCCGCGGCCACCGAGTACAAGCTCGACGAAAGCAAGCTGCCGGCCTACAACGCCTTCCATCCCTCCGACCTGGACACCAGCGTGGACGCCTGCGGCGCGTTCGGCGACTACGTCAACAGCAAGTGGCTGGCCGCCAATGAAATTCCGGCCGACCGCACCAGCTGGGGCGCCTTCACCATCCTGGACGAGCGTTCGGTCGCCGTGCAGCACCAGCTCGCCGAGCAGGTCGCCGCCGTGAAGAACCCCAACGGCATCGAAAAGATCGTCGGCGACTTCTGGGCCACCGGCATGGACGAAGCCAAGATCAACGCCCAGGGCATCGAGCCGATCAAGGCCGACCTGGCCGCGATCGATGGCCTGCAGAGCAAGGACGCCATCGCCGGCTACCTGCGCAGCACCGCTGCCAAGGGCGAGAACGTGCTGTTCGGCTTCGGTCCGGAAGCGGACTTCAAGAATTCCAGCATGAACATCGCCTACGCCAGCCAGGGCGGCCTGGGCCTGCCCGATACCACCTACTACACCGACGCCAAGAACGCCGACAAGCTCAAGGCCTACCAGGCGCACGTGGCCAAGGTGCTGGAACTGTCCGGCGTGGCCGCCGCCGATGCGGCCAAGCAGGCTGCCGACGTGGTCACGTTCGAAACCCGCCTGGCCAAGGCCTCCAAGTCCAGCGTCGAGCTGTCGCGCGATGTGTCGCTGTACTACAACCCGGTCAGCGTCGCCGACGCCGACAAGCTCACCCCGAACTTCAGCTGGACCGAATTCTTCAAGGCCCAGGGCATCGCCGCGCCGGAGAAGTTCTCGCTGGCCATTCCTTCCTTCCACCAGGAAGTGAGCAAGGCGCTGGGCGACACCGACCCGGCCGTGTGGCGCGCCTACCTGCGCTTCCACACCGTGGACAGCGCCTCGCCGTACCTGGCCGATGCGTTCGTGGACGAGAACTACAACTTCTACGGCAAGACCCTCAACGGCCAGAAGGAACAGAAGCCGCGCTGGAAGCGCGTGCTGGGCACCATCGAAAACGATGCCGGCGATGCGTTCGGCCAGCTGTATGTGAAGGTCGCCTTCTCCCCGGAAGCCAAGGCCAAGATGGAAGAACTGGTCAAGAACCTGGCCGCCGCGCTCAAGGAGCGCATCCAGGGCCTGACCTGGATGAGCGATGAGACCAAGGCCAAGGCGATCGCCAAGTGGGAAACCTTCACCCCCAAGATCGGCTACCCGGACAAGTGGCGCGACTGGAACGGCCTGAGCACCGGCCGCGACAGCTACCTGGGCAACGTGCGCGCCGCCCAGGCGTTCAACTACAAGTGGGCCCTGTCCAAGATCGGCAAGCCGGTGGACAAGACCGAGTGGGGCATGACCCCGCAGACGGTCAATGCCTACTACAACCCGCTGCAGAACGAGATCGTGTTCCCGGCCGCCATCCTGCAGCCGCCGTTCTTCGATCCCAAGGCCGACGACGCGCTGAACTACGGCGGCATCGGTGCGGTGATCGGCCATGAAATGACCCATGGCTACGACGACCAGGGCAGCCGCTTCGGGCCCACCGGCAACTTCGAGAACTGGTGGAGCGAGGCGGACACCAAGAACTTCAGCGGCCTGACCGGCAAGCTGATCAAGCAGTTCGACGGCTACAAGGTCGACGGCCAGGCGGTGAACGGCAAGTTGACCCTGGGCGAGAACATCGCCGACCTGGGTGGCGTGGCCACCGCCTACGACGCCCTGCAGAAGGCCTCGGCCGGCAAGGAAGATCCGAAGATCGACGGCTTCACCCGCGACCAGCGGTTCTACTTCAACTGGGCCACCGTGTGGCGCACCAAGTACACCCCGGAGAACGCCAAGGTCCGCCTGGCCACCGATCCGCACGCCCCGGCGCAGTTCCGCGCGATGGGCGCGCCGTCGAACCTGCCGACCTTCGCCGCCGCCTTCCAGTGCAAGGCCGGCTCGCCGATGGTCCGCGCCGGCGACCAGCAGGTGGTGATCTGGTAAGCCATCGCGCCAACGCGTGATGTGATGCAGGCAAAGGCCCGGGATTTCCCGGGCCTTTGTTTTTTGCTTGCGCGCCAACCCTTGGCTGGACGTACCTGCGGCGTGTCCTGCGAAACCGCGCCCCCACCTCCCGGAGGGCTGCCGCCGAACGGGCTTTGCCGCCTCCCATCACGCACTTTTCCCTTTGCTTGGTACACTCGCGCGATCTTCAATCCTCGATGGATTTGTTTTACATGCCCAACTTCCGTCCGCTCGCCATTGCCCTGGGCCTGAGCCTGGCCTCCCTGGTCATCGCCCACGATGCGCATGCCGCGCCGAAGAAGAAGGCCGCCCGTGCGCCGGCCGTCAGCGCGCAGTGCAGCGACTTCTACGATGCCAACAATGCGGCCTGGCTGAAGGCCAACCCGGTCCCGCAGACCGGCGCCACCACCGCGCTGGGGCAGCTGGCCGAACGGACCCGCCAGCAGCAGCGTGAGCTGCTGGATGCGTCGATGAAGACCCCGCAGGGCAACGTGCAGAAGCTGCTCGGCGACTTCTGGGCCAGCGGCCTGGACGAGGCCGCGGTGGAAGCCGATGGATCCAACCCGATCGCCCCGCTGCTGAACCGCATCAACGCCATCAAGAAGGCCAAGGACGTACCGGCCTCGATCGCCGCGCTGCACCAGGTCGGCATCCCGGTGGCCTTCAATTTCGGCCCCGATGTCGACCTCAAGGCGCTGGACCGCCACATCGGCTACTTCATGCAGGGCGGCATGGGCCTGCCGGACCCGGCCTTCTACACCCGCACCGATGCCGACACCGTCGCGCTGATGGGCCGTTACCGCAATTACGTCAAGCAGATCCTGGCGCTGACCGGCACCCCGGCGGCCAAGCTGGACGCCGAATCGCAGGCAGTGATCGCGCTGGAGACCGAACTGGCGCGCAACGCGCAGTCGCTGGCCGGGATCAACAACCCGTTCAACAACTACGCGCCGATTTCCACCAAGGACCTCAACAGCCGCTACCGCAACCTGCAGCTGGATGCGTTCCTGAAGGCGCAGGGCGTCAACGACGACCTGGTCTCGCTGTCCGACCCTGCCCTGTTCAAGCAGCTCGACAGCATGGTCGGCCGGATCAAGCCGGACCAGTGGAAGGCCTACCTGCGCTGGCGGGTGGGCGATGCCATGGCGCCGTACCTGTCCAAGGCCTACCGCGATGCCGAATTCGAGTTCCGTGGCCGCGTGATCCGTGGCGAGACCATCGCCCCGGCGCGTTGGGAGCAGACCCTGGATGCGATCAACGTCGCCGCCGGCCCGATGCTCGGCCGCGAATACGCCAGCAGGTACTTGGCGGCCGACGACCGCCGCCAGGCGGCGGTGATCGTCGACAGGATCCGCCAGGTGCAGATCGATGCGGTCAAGCGCAGCACCTGGCTGAGCGCCGAAGCCAAGACCGAGGCGCAGGCCAAGCTGGCCGCGCTGAAAATCGAGATCGGCACCCCGCTGCGCGACCTGGACTACAGCGTGCAGCCGATGGGCCGTGGCAGCTTCGGCGGCAACATGCTGATCGCCTCGACCTGGCGCCACCGCGAAGAAATGAAGCGGATCGGCAAGGGCAACGCCGACCGTCGCTGGGACGTGCTGCCGCAGCAGCCGGCGCTGGCCTACGACATCGCCCAGAACCGCCTGATCGTCACCGCCGCGGTACTGCAGGGCCCGGTGTTCAACGCCAAGGCCGATGCCGCCGACAAGTACGGCAGTTTCGGCGCGCTGGTCGCCCATGAACTGACCCGCGCCATCGACGCCAAGGGCGCACTGGTGGATGCCAAGGGCGAACTGCGCAGCTGGTGGACTCCGGCCGACAAGACCGCCTGGACCCTGCTCGGTACCGGCGTGGCCAAGCAGTACAGCGGCTACGATTTCCCCGGCATCAAGGGCGCCAAGGTCAACGGCGAGCTGACCGGCGAGGAGAACCTGGCCGACCTGGCCGGGCTGGAACTTGCCTGGGAGGCGTACAAGGCAGCCGAACCCAGCGCCAAGCCTGCCGCCCAGCAGGGCTTCTTCCGCGCCTGGGCCAACCTGTGGGCGCAGCAGCTCTCGCCCAACGAAGCCGCCCAGCGCCTGACCTCCGACGTCCTCGCCCCGGGCCGCTGGCGCACCAACGGCGCGCTGTCCAACCTGCCGGCCTTCGGCGCCACCTTCAACTGCAAGCCGGGCCAGCCGATGCAGCGGGTGGACAGCGAGCAGATCAAGGTCTGGCGCTGAGTCGACCGCGTTGATGCAATGAAAAGGGCGCCCTCCGGGCGCCCTTTTTTTGGCGCCGTAGGTACCTACCGTTGGTGGGTACTTGCCTCGCGGGCCCAACGCATTGGTATCCACCAACGGTGGGTACCTACCTACCCGGGATCGGCCTGCAGCGTGCCGCGGTAGGCGGCAATCAGACCGACCAGCGGCGCGGCGATCTCCACGTCGAAGACGAAACGGCCATCGCGTCCGGTTTCAAAGGTGCGCCCGCCAGGCAGCAGCGCCTTCGGCAGCGGGATGCCCAGGCACGACCAGCGGCGCGCCACCAGGTGCAGGCGGTCGTCCTCCAGCACCAGTGCCAACGCCACATCCACGATGCCGAACCGCTCGACCAGCAGCCACGCGTTCCTGCCCTGCCCGCGCCGCTGCCAGGACGAGAACGTCCGGCCGTCGAAATCGCGGGTCCAGCGCTCGCCGCCGCGTTCGGGGGCGAAGGCCACGCTCACCGGCACCTCGCGGCCGGCCGGCGGGAAGCCGAACACCGCGCCGACGATCCGCGCCAGCCACCCCGTGCCGCGGCGCACCTCGGCCACACCGGTCCAGCGGCGCGCGTGCGTACCGGCATGCAGCGCCTGCACCGGCGCCGGCAGCGCGCCGTAGGCGCTGCCCAGCAACTGCTGGTACAGGCTTGCGCCAGGCTGCTCGTGGCGGAATCCGCAGTGGATCGAGCGGCCTTCGAACAACCGCTGGTAGTCCGACAGTTCCAGCGCATGGGTGGCCGGGCGCGCGCCTGCGGCAGGCCGCTCACCGGCCAGCAGCTTGCGGATCACCGCCTCGATCGCCATCGATGGAATATACGGGCCGTCATCGCCCTCGGCGAGCAGATGCCAGGTCTGTTCGACCAGCACCCCGTCGCGCCGCCCGCTGGCGCGCACGAACATGCCGCCGCGGTGCTCGCCGAACTTCATCAGGTTCAGAACCGTGTAGAACAGCCGCGCCAGCGGCAGCAGCGACGGCAGGCCGAAACGTGCCCTGGCCCCGGCCAGCAGGTTCAAGATGCGGTGCAGCAGTTCCGGTACCGGGCCGGCACCGATCCAGATATCGGTCAGGGTCGGGTGTTCGGGCGGGATCACCTGCAGGTCGGGCACGTCGACCAGGGAGAAATGCAGGTTGCGCAACGGCAGCTTGCCGGGCACGGCAATGGTGAAGCGCCGGCTTTCGGCCAGGCCACGTCCATGCGCCGCCTGCCCGTTGCGGGTCAGCTTCACCGGCGCGCCGGCATAGCCGACCACCGCCCGCATCACGTTGAGCCCGATCCCGGCATACGGCGACGGCGCAATCCCGCCGTCCACGCTGACGATGTCCATGCTGCCGGCCATCTGCCGCAGCACCGCCGCGGTCAGTACCGGGAAGCTGCTGACCCCGGACAGCACGTAGATGCCCGCCGCCCTGGCCTGCGCATCGAACTGCGCCACCCCGAACACGAAATCGGCCGCGTCGGCAAAATCCAGATAGGGAATCCGCGCCGCGATGCAGGCCTGGACCACCCCGTAGGGCTGGTCGCCATAGTCCTGGAAGGGCCCGGACGCATCCACCACCAGGTCCGGTTGTTCGGCCAGCAACACCGTATCGATGTGCCGGCGGTCCACCTTGAGCGGGCGCAGCACGGGCTGGCCGTGGTAGCTGGCGCAGAACGCGCTGGCGGCCTCCAGGTTGCGGCCGCAGATCAGCAGTTCGAGGCCGGCCAGGTCGGACAGCAGCCGCGCCAGGCGCCCGCCGAACACCCCATAGCCGCCGAGGATCAGTACTTTCACGATGCAGCGTCCCTGCGAGTGTTGCGCCGGCCTACTTCACCCGGCGCAGGTGGTTCGGCCGCGGACCACCGGGCGGCCGTTTGTTGAACGGCGGTTGGCCGCGCCAGTAGCGGATCAGCAGCCAGCCGAACAGCATCCCGCCCAGGTGCGCGAAGTGCGCCACGCCTGGCTGCCAACCGGTGGCGCCCAGCACCAGCTCCATCGCACCGAACACGATCACGAAGGTGCGCGCCTTCATCGGAATCGGCGGGAACAGCAGCATCACCCGCTGGTTGGGGAACAACATGCCGTAGGCCAACAGCAGGCCGAACACGCCCCCCGAGGCGCCCAGCACGGTGGCCGGGTCGGTCATCATCGCGCCCACCAGCAACTGGCACACGCCCGCACCAGCCACGCACACCAGGTAATAGGTCAGGAACCGCTTCTCGCCCCAGGTCTGCTCCAGCGGCGCGCCAAACATGAACAGCGCCAGCATGTTGAAGAACAGATGGCTGAAGCCGCCATGCAGGAAACCGTAGGTCAGCAGCTGCCAGGGCTGGAAGTTGCCGCCGGGCGAGAACGGATCGAAGCCGCCGCGCAGGGGTTGCAGCATGAACGGCTCAAAGGTGCCGTTGCCGAGCAGGAACGGCTGCTGCAGCAGGAACAGCACGATGTTGGCGATCAACAGTGCCTTGGTGACGGTGGGCAGTCGCGGAAACATGGAGGCATCCTTTGGAACCGTGCCCATCATAGCGGCAGTGCCCGGGCCTGGCGGCCACCGGGCGTGTCGCATTCACCCGCGCAGGATGATGCGCCGGGTCAGCCAGGACCCCATAGCGCCGCATCCAGGTCGTCGCCGCCGCTGCGCGGCATCTGCCTGACCCGCCCGCGCTCGATCGCCACGCCTTCGGCGCGCAGCCGCTGGCTCTGCTCGCGCCAGCCGCGCGAGCCCTCCGGCATGGCGATGCGACCATCCGAGCGCAGCACCCGGTGCCAGGGCAGGTCCGGATCCTCGTTCATGCCCAGCACGCGGGCGGTCAACCGCGCCCGGCCCGGCAGGCCGGCCTTGGCCGCCACCTGGCCATAGCCCATCACCTGCCCGCGCGGAATCGCCCGGATCACCGCCAGGATGCGCTCGCGCGCCTGCGCGGCGGCGTCTTCGCCAGCGGCCGCGGTCACCCGCGCACGCGGCTGACCAGCAGCACGCCGACCAGCACCAGCGTCGTCCCCAGGATCTGCCAGGGCCCCATGGGTTCGTCGAGCAGCCATAGACTCATCACGATGGTGGATACCGGACCGAGCATACCCACCTGCGCGGCCAACGACGAGCCGATCCGCTTGACCGCCAGCATGATCGCCAGCACCGGCAGCACCGTACAGACCGTGGCATTGAGCAGCGACAGCCAGTACACCGGCGGCGGTGCCTGGCCCAATGCAACCAGCGGGTGCAGCAGCGCGAAGTGCAGCACGCACAGCACGCAGGCCACGCAGCTGGCATAGGCGGTCAGCCGGATCGCACCGATCCGCGCCACCACTTGGCCACTGCCGAACAGATACAGCGCATAGCTCAGCGCACTGCCCAGCACCAGCGCGCTGCCCAGCACGATGCTTCCGCCTTCCAGCTGCAGGTCGTGGCCGAAGGCCAGCAGCACGCCCAGGTAGCTCAGGCCCAGCGCGGCCAGCTGCCAGCGCCCGGGGCGTTTTTTCAGCAGCACCAGGCTGATCAGCAGCACCAGGGTCGGGTTGAGGTAGAGGATCAACCGCTCCAGGGTCACGCTGATGTATTGCAGGCCCTGGAAATCGAGCAGGCTGGACAGGTAGTAGCCGGTGAAGCCCAGCCACAGCACCCGGCCGCGATCGGCCCAGGACAATGCCGTGGCCCGCCGCGCCGACCACAGCGCCAGCAATGCGAACAACGGAAACGCCATCAGCATGCGCAACGCCAGCAGCGTGGTGGCATCCACGCCGTGCCGGTAGGCCAGCTTGACGATCACCGCCTTGCCCGAGGCGGCAATGGCGCCGACCGCGGCCAGTACGATGCCGCCGGCGGCGATGCGGCTGGACGAGGTGGGCAGCGAGGAAGCGGGTGAAGACATCAGGACGGCGGACAGCCGCACGGAGGCGGCTGGGCAGCGGGGGAACAGGAATTGTCGCATGCTCGGCACCCACCGATTCCAGGCGGGTGGAGCAGCCCCCTTGAGTCAAGGGGGCGCGCCGACAGGCGCGGGGATGTGGGTGATGGTGAGACGGGGCCCAAGGTTTGCATCGCAAACCTTGGGAGCGATGCGCGAATGCGCGTTGCTACCGCATCAGCACGACTTCCTCGGCGGAGGTCGGATGGATCGCCACGGTGTCGTCGAACTGCGCCTTGGTCGCGCCCATCTTCACCGCCAGCGCGAAGCCCTGCAGGATTTCATCGGCGGCATCGCCGAGCAGGTGCACGCCCACCACGCGCTCGTCTTCGCCCACGCAGACCAGCTTGAACAGGCTGCGCTGGGTACCGTCGGACAGCGCCTGCAGCATCGGGCGGAAGTTGCTGCGGTACACGCGTACGTCGTCGTGCTGTTGGCGCGCGTCTTCCTCGCTCAGGCCGACCGCGCCCAGTGCCGGATGCGAGAACACCACGCTGGCCACGTTGTCGTAGTCCATCTTCGCCTGTGGGTTGCCACCGAACAGACGGTCCATCAGCTTGCGCGCCGCGGCGATCGCCACCGGGGTCAGGCCGACCTTGCCGGCGATGTCGCCGACCGCATGCACGCTGGGCACGGCCGTGGTCTGCCAATTGTCGACCTCCACCTCGCCCTTGTCGCCCACCACGATGCCCAGTGCTTCCAATCCCAGCCCGGCGCTGTTGCCGCGGCGCCCGGTGGCGAAGAACACCTGGTCGAAGCGCCCGTCATGCGGACCGTCGTGGCCATAGGCCAACAGATGGTCGCCGTCGCGACGCAGTTCGCGCAGGCGATATCCGAAGTGCAGCTGCACGCCCTGGTCGCGCAGGTTCTCGGCCAGCTGCGCGGTGAGTTCCGCATCGAAGCGTTCCAGCAGGCGTTCGCCGCGCACCAGCAGGGACACCTTGCTGCCCAGTGCCTGCAGCAGTCCGGCAAGCTCGACGGCGATGTAGCCGCCACCGACGATCGCCACCCGCTCGGGCGCCCCGCACAGGTTGAAGAAATCATCGGAGATCGAGCCCAGTTCCGCGCCCGGAATGTCCGGACGCTGCGGGTGGGCTCCGGTGGCGATCAGGATGTGCGCGGCGCTGATGCGCACCCCATCGCTGCATTCCACCGTATGCGCATCGACCAGCCGGCCGCGGCGGGGTACCCGCACCACCTTGCTGCCGTCCAGGCGCTTGAGATAGCTGGCGTGGATGTTGGCGATATACGCCTGGCGGTGCACCACCAGTTCCTTCCAGTCCAGCGCCGGCCGCAGCGGTACATCAAAGCCCATCGCCGCGGCCATGCCGATCCGCTCGGCCAGGTCGGCGGCCAGCCACATCGCCTTCTTCGGCACGCAGCCCACGTTCACGCAGGTGCCGCCCAGCTCGCCCGGCTCCAGCATCGCCACCCGCTGCCCATGCTGGGCGGCGCGGAATGCCGCGGCCAATCCGCCGGAGCCACCGCCCAGCACGATCAGGTCATAGTCGTATTGCATCGTCATTGGCATCGCTCGGCTTGGTAGGTGCAGGGTCGGCGATCGACCCGATATCCAACCCGAGCATGCCATGCGCAGGTGCGCAGCAGAGGTGAGGATGGGCCGAACACTGCGATCCACCCCGGCACCGATCGGTGCCGGCCGCTCACCCCTGCACGGGTCGCCGCAACGCTGGCCACTGCCGGTAGGTCATCGCGCGCCACAGCCATTCCAGCGGGCCAAAGCGGAAAACGCGCAGCCAGGCATGGCTGATCGCCAGCTGCAGGGCGCACAGCAGCAGGGCGAACGGCAGCTGCCACGCGCGCGGCAGCTGTTCGAACGCCCCCAGGCCATAGCCATAGAACACCAGGGTGCAGACCAGCGACTGGCCGATGTAATGGGTCAAGGCCATCTGCCCCATCGGCGCCAGCCACTGCAGGCGCCGGCGCGCGTGCACGGTCCAGGCCAGGTAACCCAGGCACATCAGCAGCGAGGCGATCGAGGACAGGGCAAAGGCGGCCCCGCTGACCGGGGTGAACGTGCCCGGCGCCACATACGGCACCCACGCCGCACTGCCCAGCATCAACGCCAGCCCCAGTGGCAGGGCGATCCAGCGCAGACGGCGGTACAGGCGTTCAAACCGTTCGGGGTGGGCCAGCGCACCGCTGCGCCCGAACCAGCTGCCGATCAGGAACATGCCCAGCACTTCCGGGCCGACCACCACGATCGCGGTGGACGAGGCGCCCAGGTCATGCAGGCGTTGCAGCACGGCCTGCGCGTAGCTGCCATGGCCGTAAGCCTGGCGCTGTTGTTCGATCACCTGCTGGGCCTGCACCAGCGTCTCGCGCAGTTGCGCGTTGCCCACCTCCACATGCGCGGCCAGGCCCATCATCGCGCCCAGCAGCAGCATCAGCACCGCCGCCGCCAGGTAGACCAGAACGCCCATGGCCGGCAGCCAGCGCGTGGGCGCCTCGCGGCAGGCCAGCAGCGGCAGCGACATCAGCGCATAGATCATCAGGATGTCGCCGGACCAGACCAGCAGCGCATGGCACAGGCCGATCAGCAGCAGCGCGGCGCTGCGGCGCAGGTAGAACGGGGCGAAGTCGCGCCGCGCCGCCTCGGCGCGCTGGGCCATGATCGAAAACCCGGCACCGAACAGCAGCGAGAACAGCGTGAAGAACTTGCCCTGCACCAGCACGTAGACCAGCGCGTCGGCGGCATAGTCCAAGCCCTGCCAGTGCGGGTCGATGCCGGTGAAGGACAGATCCAGCGGTCCGCTGAAGGCCTCCATGTTCATCAGCAGAATGCCGATCAGCGCCACCGCGCGCAGGATATCCAGGACCGCGATGCGGTCGCCGGCAGCCACTGGCTGCAGGGAAAGAGAAGCAGCGTTCACAGGCAATCCGCGGACCGGGGCGGCCATTATGCCGTTGCCTGCGCCGCTGGTGTCCGACCGTGGGTCGGACCTACCAGCGCGCGGGGGCAGGCCCGGGCGACGCCCGGACCTGCATCAATCAATGCTGGTGACCGCCATCGCCGTGCACGTGGCCGTGTTCGAGTTCTTCGGCCGCCGCTTCGCGCACGTCGATGATCTCCACCGCGAAATGCAGGTCCTTGCCGGCCATCGGATGATTCAGGTCGACGTCGACCACGCTCATGCCGACCTTCTGCACGGTGACCGCGCGCGGGCCGAAGTTGGTCTGCAGCACTACCTGCTGGCCCGGGACCAACCGGGTATTGCCGAAATGCTTCTTCGGCACGCGCTGGGTCAGGCCCTCGCGGCGCTCGCCGTAGGCGTCGGCCGCCTTCACATCGACATCGAAGCTGGCGCCGGCTTCCTGATCCATCATGGCGTTTTCCAGGCCCGGGATGATGTTGCCGTGGCCGATCAGGATCGCCAGCGGATCACGGTCCCTGGAGCTTTCGATCGGCTCCTGGCCCTGCTCGGCAACGGTGTAATGGAAACGGACGACGCGGTCTTTTTCGATCTTCATGCGCAACTCTGGGTGGTCGCTGCCGGGGCAGACGGGTGGGGCGGGTTGTCGCCCGCCGGATACGCCGCCATCATGACGGCCTCCTGAGATGGCGCATTATCCGGACATCATGCAGCTGACGCCAGTTTCCACCGCACTCCGCCATTGCATCGGCCTGTCCCTGTTGGCCGCCACGCTGCTGCTCGCCGCCTGCGGTGGCGGCAAGAACAGCCGCCCGTCCGCACCGCCGGCCTCCACCCGGGTCTGGCCCAGCGTTGCCCCGAACGACCCGCAGGCGGCCAACGCGGTGCTGATGCGCGCCATCGGCCTGGTCGGTACGCCCTACCGCTACGGCGGCAACACCCCCGAGTCCGGTTTCGACTGCAGCGGGTTGGTGACTTATGTCTATCGCGAGATGCTCGACCTGAAGCTGCCGCGCACCTCGCGCGACCTGGCGGCGGTGCAGGGCCCGAAGATCGACCCGCAGCGGCTGGCACCGGGCGACCTGGTGTTCTTCGGCAGCCGCGGCAATGTTTCGCACGTGGGCATCTATGTCGGCGAAGGGCGCTTCGTGCACGCCCCCAGCACCGGCGGCACGGTCCGCCTGGATTCGCTGGGCGGGTCGTACTGGAAGGACCACTACACCGGCGCGAAACGTGTCCTGCACTAAACTGAACAGGGGTAAGGTCCGATTTTGTGATGGACATCACATGCTTCTAAACGAAAATTTAACGAAATTTGTACTTAATCACCCGGCTTACACGGCATGATCACCCATCGTTTTTATTCAGTGACCGCCGCGTGACGACAGCCGACCTGCCAAATCAAGGCCAGACCGCCGCCCCCAGGCGTAGCACCCGACCCGTTTTCCTCGCCCTTGCGCTTTGCCTGTCCAGCCTTCCAGCCTGGGCCCAGACCGCACCGACGACCGCTGTAGACGCCGCTCCGGCTGGCGCCAGCACCCCCGAATCCTCCGCGGTGGCCAAGCCCAAAGCCGATGCCCCCGCCCGCAGCAAGGCCGATGCCGCTGCCAGCGCCACCCTCGCCGCCCTGCTGCCGCACCTGGCGGCCAACGACACCATCCCGCTGATGGACCGCTCGGCGATGTTCGCCGGCGATCTCAGCCGCCTGCTCGCCAACTACGACGCCAGCACCGCCAATGGCGCGGTGGTCGGTGGCGCGGCCGACAACGGCAAGGTGCAGTCCCTGCTGCGCCGCGCGATGACCCTGCTGGGCACGCCGTACCGCTGGGGCGGCACCTCGCCGGACAGCGGCTTCGACTGCAGCGGCCTGGTCGGCTACGTGTTCCGCACTGCCCTGGGCATCGAACTGCCGCGCGTCTCGCGTGAGATGGCCCACGACGGCGAGGCCCAGCTGATCAACGACCGCAATGCGCTGGCCGCTGGCGATCTGGTGTTCTTCGGCCGCAAGGGCCGGGTCGACCATGTCGGCATCTATGTCGGCGAAGGCCGCTTCCTGCATGCCCCGAGCACCGGCAAGGACGTGCGCGTGGACAGCCTGATGAGCGGTTACTGGAGCGGCAAGTTCATGCAGGCCCGCCGCGTCGACCTGTAACGGCCGGCTGCACGCCCCCTGCCTGAAGGCCGCTGCCCTGCAGCGGCCTTTTTCGTTGGCCAGCCGCATCCTGCCCGGGGATGGGCGTGGGCGCACGGTCGCCCGCACTGATGGCCGCTGCGCGTCCCAATCGGCGTTGTACCTGTAGTCGTTGCCAGCCATTGGCGGCCGACGATGCGCCTGCGGCCGAACGGCAGCGGGCGACGGACCCGGACGTGGGGCGGCACGTCCATGGCACCCACGCTGACCCAGGTACCGCCCGAACCCTTCGTCGACACGGTGACGCATGGCGGCAGTCCCTGATGTTCCGGCCCGGTGTGTAATCTGGTTTGGGCACCCGTTGGCGGCCGAGCGTGCCGCCCTGGCCGCGGCCGGCTGGCAGGTGCGCGGGGTGGTCACCGACGACTGCATGGCCATCGGCATGCGCGGCCGCGACCAGGTGGTCGGGCTGCTCGACCTGCGCACCACGGTGCCGGACAATCCCGCCCGCCTGCAGGCCCTGCTCGACCAGCACCGGCACATGGCCCTGCTGGCGATCCTGCCGGCCGCAACATCGCCCTCGTTGCCGGCCCTGCAACCGCTGTTGGCCGGCTGCCTGGAAACCTATGCCGCCCCGCTCGACCTGGCCCGCATGGTCAGCCGCCTGCAGCAGCTGGCCGGCGATGCCCAGTGCACGCCCGTGCACGGCGCGCCGTCGCTGATCGGCGAAAGCGCGGTGCTGCAGGTCGCCCGCCAGGCCATCCGCAAATTCGCACCGGTCGACCTGCCGGTGCTGATCACCGGCGAAACCGGCACCGGCAAGGAACTGGCCGCCCAGGCCCTGCATGCGTTGTCGCCGCGCCATGCGCGCCCGTTCCTGGCCATCAACTGCGGGGCCATCCCCGCCGCGCTGGTGCAGTCGGAACTGTTCGGCCACGAACGCGGCGCCTTCACCGGCGCGGCCAGCCGGCGATTGGGCCTGTTCGAGACGGCCAGCGGCGGCACCGTGTTCCTGGACGAGATCGGCGACCTGCCGCTGGATGCGCAGACCAACCTGTTGCGGGTACTGCAGGAAGGCACCGTCGAACGGGTCGGCAGCAACCGGCCGCTGGCGGTGGACGTACGCGTGCTGGCGGCCACCCATGTCGACCTGGAACAGGCGGTGGCGCAGGGCCGGTTCCGTCGCGACCTGTTCTATCGGCTCAACGTGCTGCGCCTGCCGCTACCGCCGCTGCGCGACCGCGGCAGCGACATCGCCCTGCTGGCGCGCCACTTCCTGGCCAGTTTCCGCGACCGCCACGTAACCCGCGCGCGCGGCTTCACCGGCGAGGCGATCCGGGCGCTGGAGAGCTTTGCCTGGCCCGGCAACGTGCGTGAACTGCTCAACCGGGTACAGCGCGCGGCGATCGTCGCCGAAGGCGAACTTATCGATGCCGGCGATCTGGAACTGCAACCGGCGCAACCGGCTATCCCGTACCCGCTGCACGACGCGCGCCGCCTGGCCGAGCGCGACACCCTGCTGCGTGCGCTGCGCCAGGCCGATTTCAACATCAGCGCCTGCGCCCGCCACATGCAGGTCTCGCGCGTCACCATCTACCGCCTGTGCCGCAAGCACCAGCTCGCCCTCCCCGAACTGCGCTGATCCATCGCCAGCACCCAGCCCCGGGCAATCCAAAAATCCATCCGACAAGGAGCCCCCCTTCGTGTTGAAGGGGGGGCGCGCCGAAGGCGCGGGGGTTTAGGTGGAATGCTCCACCGTACATGCTGTGAGCGGCAACGCTCACAGCATGTACGGCACCTTGAAGGCCAGCGTGAAATCCGGCGCGTCCGGGGTCAGGCCGATGCCCAGCATGCTGACCAGGGTGGTGTTGCGGTTGAGCGCATAGGTGATGCCCAGGTTGAGGGTGCCGGCATTGGCGTCGCTGCCGATCACCTTGAACCACTGCCCGTTGCGGTAGCGGGTGGATGCACGGCTGCTGAGCTTGTCGCTGAAGGAAATGCTCAGGCTGGTGCGCTCGTTGAAGGCAAACGCCACGCCCGCACCGAAGTAATACGACCCGCCCAGCTTCACCTCGCCGGGGTTGACCGTATCGGGGTTGGCATCCAGGTCGTCGAAGCCGCGCGGGAAAGAGTGGATGTAGCCGATATTGGCGAACAGGATCGCCGGGTCGGCGGTCTTGACCGCCGACAGCCCGACATTGGCCTGCCAGACGCCGTTGCCGGTGGGCTGCTGCTCGGGCACGGCAAACCGGATGTAGTCATCGTCATCGCGCTCCAGCACCGTCCAGTCCAGCCCATACGGCGCCCGTCCGGTCGGCGCGGTTGCACCCACGGTAAGCACCGTCTCCGGCCAGCGTCCGTGTTCGGCGAACAGGCGGTAGTTGGCGCTCAGGCCGACATCGCCGATGCCGGTGCCGGTGGTTTCCTCCTGCGCGATGGCGGCGGCCGAGCCACCGGCACCGCCTTTCTGGAACACGGTCTTGCGCGCCAGATAGGGCACATCCAGGTTCAGGGTCAACCGTGGGCTGACACCCCAGCGCGCGGCCAGGTTGTAGGTCAGCGTGTCCGATTCGACGTTCTCGATGGCGATGTTGCCCAGGAAGATCGCATCCAGTGCCAGGAAGCCGTTGAGGGTGACCTGCTTGCGGTCATAGCGCGCGTAGGTGAGGCTGTTTTCGAGGGTGAAGCGACGGCTGAACAAGGCCGCCTGCTGCTGCTTGACGTCGTCGACGCTGCGCCGCGACGCCTGCCTGGCCTGCTGGGCCTCTTCGGCACTGCTGGCGTAGCCGTCATTGCCGGCCGCTGCTGCCGGTGCAGCGGCAGGCAGCGGTGGCGGCGTGGTGCCGCCGGGCGCTGCGGCGGTCCTGCCGGACAGCCGGGCCTGCATCGCCTGTACCTGCATGTCCAGTTCGCGCAGCCGGCGTACTTCCTGGGCGTAGTTGGCCTTGAGGGTTTCCAGCTGCGCGATCAGCGCCTTGACGTCGGCCTCATTGGCCGGTGCCGCCTGCGCGTGCGCGCCGGCGGCGGCGATCAGTGCCAGCGCCGCCAGCGCCAGCGGTGTTGCCCGTATCGAGGTGTGCATTGCCTTGGTCCATGTTGTGTTGTCATGCCCCCTGCCCGGCCCTGGGATTACTGGCCCGGCCCCATGCCCACGCCCCGCACCAGCGTCATCGCCTGGGCCACGTTCTGGCTCAGCGGAACGTTGCTGGCCAGGGACTGCCTGACAAGATCGATCTGCATGCGGTTGCTGGCGGCCTGGCCGTCGCTGCCCAGCGCGATGCTCTGGCCGACGCTGCCGCTGCGGATCCACTGCTGCACCGCACCGACGCCGTCGATCTGCAGCTGCACCCTGGCGTTGTTGCCGTCCAGCTGCGCCACCGCGTTGACCCGGCCCTGCTGCACGCTGGCCAGCGTCTGGCCCTGCGCCGTCGCTGCGGCGGGCACATCGCCATCGCGCACGGTGAGCGCGGTGGTGTTGTGGGCCAGGTTGCCGTCACCGGCCAGCTGGATGCTCTGGGTCAGCCCGGCCACGTTCTGCAGGCCGCTGGCATCGATGCTGCGGCCGGTGAAGACCGGCAGCGGCGCATCGACGGCGGTCACCGTCACCGATGGGGTGAAGCTCACTTTTGGCGTGCCGCCGGCACGGAAATCCATGCCCAGGGTCAGCGCGCTGCGGGCTGCCTGCCCACCGCTGTTCCACTGGGTGATCATGGTCACTCCGAACCAGGCCACACTGCTGCCGTTGACCGCGTAGCGCCCACGCATCAGGCTCAACTCGGGATCGGGGATTTCATTGAGACCCTTGCCGGGCCGTCCTTCCTGGGCATGCACCGGTGCAGCCCCCAACAGGGTCAGCAGCAGTACGCCTTGAGTGCAGCGTGCGATGTTCATGGTGCCTCCTAGAACAAGTCGGCA
This sequence comes from Stenotrophomonas sp. KH_029, assembly GCF_057839765.1. NCBI lineage: Bacteria > Pseudomonadati > Pseudomonadota > Gammaproteobacteria > Lysobacterales > Lysobacteraceae > Stenotrophomonas > Stenotrophomonas sp. KH_029. Next base: position 2,964,025 of record NZ_CM174498.1, read on the forward strand.
TGGGTGAAGCCGAAATCGACCAGCTCCGCTTCGGTGATCGGCCCCTGTCGCGCATACAGCGAACGCGCACTGGGCCGTTGCCCGGGCTGCAGCAGCACCGTGTTGCGATCGAAGTCACTGCCGATCACGACGAATACGGCGCGCGACGGCCATGCCGCGAGAAATTCGCTGACGGGGATACTGCGATTGCCCAGGATCGGGTCGGCCAGATCCACCACATCGCCGCGGACCTGTTTGAGGACCACGAAATGGCGGAAGCCACGCACATCCATCAGCACCAGTCCGGGCACGCGCAGCGAGCGCAGGCGCTCTTCATCGACGCGGTAGCCGCGCCCACGCATGCCCAGCGATTCCACGTAACGCTTGACGTCCAGCAGCGAAAAACCGCGCTGGTGGACCAGTTGCGGATCGGCCACCCCCATCATGCCTTCGATCACCGTGCCTTCGTCGGCCTCCAGGTGGTAGGCATGGCGCAGCAGGGTGGCCAGTGCGGCCGCGCCGCAGCTGTAATCGGTGTGTTGCCGCACCACGTTGCGGAAGCGCCGCTCCTGCATGCTTTCCACGTGCCGGGTAAGCACCGCCCCATTGGGCAGCACGCCGCTGAAACCGATCTCGCCGGCGCGCACGGCGCCACACGGCAGCAACAGCAGCAACAACGACCCGCACAGTGCGTGCTTGAACATCGGCGTGGCTCCGGATAGGTGGGAGCCCCTGCCCCAAAGGGGGAGGATGGGACAGGGACCCCCGGGAACCCGGTCATTGGCGGATGGCCGGGCTTGTTGCGCTCAACGCGTGTTGCCTGCGGAACCGGACAGACTTACTGTTCCGGGCCACCGCCACCGCCGCCGGTGGACGGCTGGGCAACGGCCAGCGCCAGGCTGTTGGCCTGCAGGTTGCCGGTGCCGGCCGCGACGTTCACCCCGATGTTGCCGGTGGCGCCGGAGAACGCGCTGCCCGACAGTGCCGCGGTGTTGGTCGCATCCACGTTCACCCAGCGGGTGGTGGAGACGGTGCCGCTCAGGCTGGCGTACAGGTCGGCCACCCCCAGTTCGACGAACCGGCTGGTGCCGCTCTCATCGGTATCGAAGGCGATACCGCCCACGCCTTCCCGGTTCGGGTTGGCCGTTGCGTTCTGGATCTCGTTGTCCATATCGATGTGGCCGGTGGCACTGCCACTGGGATGGTCGAGCTCACCATTCCAGGTGTCGAGGTAGTAGTTGTCCTTCTGGTAGGCGTTGCCGCTGCCGCTGTAGGTGCCCGCGCCCACCGCCAGCGTGCCGCCGGCCACGCGGCCGCGCAGGCTGACATCGACGGTGTCGGTCATCGAGCGCAGGTAGCCGGCGTTGGCCACGCTGTTGCCCGAGGACACCTGGTTGGAGCTGATGCTGGAAGTGGCATAGGCACTGGTGGCCACCGAGGCAGCCAGCGCGTTCTTCTGCTCGTTGTTGTTACCCGAGGCGATGTTCACCCCGAGGTTGCCCGACGCACCGCTGAAGGCAGCCCCGCCCAGGCCGGCGGCATTGGTCACCCCGGCATTGAGCGTGGTGTTGCCGGTACCGGACTGGTTGACGAACACTTCGGCATCGGCCATGCCGAAGCTGAAGGACGCGTCGGCCGCCGACAGCGAGGCGGCATTGTCCTGCGCGTTGTTGTCGCCGGCAGCTACGTTGAAGCCCAGGTTGCCCGACGCATCGGTGCCGACGTCATCGGCGATCGAAGCGCTGTTGGTGACCAGGCTGTTGGCCGCGGTGTTGTTGCTGATCGACTGGCGGTTGTCGATCACCGCGATCGCGGCCGAATCCAGGTCGATCGAACCGGTGATTTCCGGGTCGCCGGAGAAGCGGATGTCCGAACTCAGGCGCAGATCCTTTTCCAGATTCACATCGACGCCGTGGTTGTTCTTTTCCTTGCGCTCGTTGGCCTGGATGCTGCTGTTCTCGTTGACCGTCACATTGCGGTTGCGGGTCACATCGCTGTTGACGGTGGAATTGCTGGTGCTGTTGGTGGTGGTGTTGCGGGTGCGGTTCCAGGTGCGCGAGTCGGTACTGGTATCGGTATCGGTGTTGGTGCGCGTTTCGGTCACGTTGTGCACGTGGTTGATGTTGGCGCTTTGGTTCTGGTTGTCGCCCCAGCCATCGGCGCCGGCCGAGGCCGATGCGGCGGCGATGGCCAGTGCCAGTACGGTCCGTTTCATGTTGGTATTCATGGTGCCCTCTCTCTCATCACAGACAATCGGGTGGATGTGACTGCTCACGGGGTGGACTGCACCGAAATGCTCAGTTGATTGGCGGTGGCGTTGCCGGATCCCGCGATCTGATTGAGTTGCAGGACGCCGGCCAAGCCCTGCAGCGCGGTGGCTTCCACCGCCACGCTGCGGGTTCCAGCGGACGTGCCGCTGTTGGCGGTGCCCTGCCCCCCTGCTGACGCGATCACCCCCGACGCGGCCAAGGCCTCGTCGCTGGACTCGCGTATGCCCTGTTGCGCCAGCGTGGCAGCGACGACGTTGAGCGTCGCGTTGCCGGTGCCGCTGGCCTGGTTGATCATGACGACGCCGCTGGCGCCGTTCAGTGCCTGCCCGCCGATACTGGCGCTGGCATCCATCGCGCCCTCGCCCAGCACCCGGTTGGCGCGGTGCTGCTGGCGGGCATTGATGGCGATATGCGCGTTGCCGCCATTGGCGATGGCCAGCAGGTTGGCCTGCTGGTTCAGATCGCCGGCGGCCATGTTGACGGTGATGGCGCCATCGGCCGCAGACAGCGCGCGGCCGTCGATGCGGCTGGTAGTGAGATAGGACAGCATGCCGGAGTAGTCATCGGCCTGCTGCGCCTGCAGCGGCAGCGGCGATGCCATGGCCGTGACCGTAGCCAGCAGCAGTCGGTGCAGGCGCTTCATTTGCCCGGCCCGCCCGCAGGTGCGCCGAGCGGGAACTGCGCCAGCGCGCCGCGCACCTGGTCGCCGATGCCGCGGGTCGCCCCGCTCACCGCGCCCATCGGCCCGCCGATCGCATTGCTCAGTTGCCCGCCGGACAGCATGCCGTTATCGGTGGCCTTGCCCAGGGTGGCGGTGACGTTGGTACCGGTAGCGCGTTCGATGGTGGTCGGGGCGTGCCCGGCCCCGCCGCCGGGGTTGGCGCCCAGCGCGGCGTAGTCGGCGTCGCTGAGTTCGTCCAGACCGGTCGCGGTACCCAGCGCCTGCCCCACTTCGCGCTTGGGCGAGGGATCGGCGATCAGCGCCATGCCCGGCGGTGCCGGCCGGTAGGCAGGCCGTGCCGGGACATCGCGCAGCAGCACGATCTCACCGGGCAGCGCCTTCACCCCCTGGCGCGCGCCGGAGGCCTGCGCGGCCATCGGCAACGCCAGCGCGGCCAGCAGGCAAACGCCGGCGCGGGTCGTGCGATGTGCGGCAATGCGGTCCATGGCGCCCTCCTCGAAACGTGCCGAGGGGTAACGCAGCAATCGTGCCAACTGCCAAACCCTGCAATGGCGCGGGTTTGGTGGGCCTGCCCGGGCTCATGGCGCAACGGGGATGTTACAGCGCCGTTGGCGACCGGCCGGCTGAACCAGCGCATCTTGCCGCCACACTCCCGTTTTTGCTGGCCTGGCAGGGGGGTGTATCACCGGTGTTGCACCGGTCGATACACCCGTTACAGCCCCTGCTCAGGTTGCCGGATACAGAACAGGCCCGCATCGGCGGGCCCGTGGTATCGAGCGCACCCGCTGCGCTCAGGACGCTTTTTTCTCCAGCTCGTCCACCCCCAGGTTGGTCGAGGGATTGTCGTATACCGACTGATCCAGCAACCCGGTTTCCTTGGCCACCAGCACCGGCACCAGCATCTGCCCGGTGACATTGGTCATGGTCCGCATCATGTCCAGGATGCGGTCGATCGCGTACAGGTAGCCGATGGTTTCCAGCGGCAGGTTGGCCGCGCTCAACACCACCGTGGCCATCACCACCGCCGTGCCCGGCACGCCGGCCGTGCCGAAACTGCCCAGCACCGAGGCGATCAACACCACGATGTACTGCTCCGGGGTGAGCGGCGTGCCGGTGTACTGGGCGATGAATACCGCGCACAGCGCCGGGTAGATCGCACCGCAGCCATCCATCTTGATGCTGGCGCCCAGTGGCACCGCGAACGAAGCGTAATCCTTGTTCACCCCCAGGTTGTGGGTGATCGAACGCATCGCCGCCGGCATCGCCGCAAAGCTCGACGAACTCACGAACGCCACCTGCATGCCCGGCGCCGCGCCACGGAAGAACTTCAGCGGATTCAGGCCATGCGACAACAGCAGCCCGCCGTACACCACCACGATGTGGAACGCGCATGCCACGTACAGCGCCAGCACGAAACTGCCCAGCGGCAGCAGCTTCTCGAAGCCGTAGCTGCCGACCAGGCCGGCGATCAGGCCGAAGGTACCCAGCGGGGTCATCTCCAGCACGAAGCGGGTGACCTGGATCATGATCTCGCTCAGCTGCCCGGTCAGCTTGCGCGCCTCGGCGACCTTGTCGCCCAGCTTGACCATCGCAAAACCCAGCAGCCCGGCAAAGAAGATCACCGGCAGGATCGAACCGCGCCCGGGTACCAGCACCGTCTCGCCGGCCGCGTTGAGCTTGGTACCGATGCCGGTCAAGGCATAGAACACGTTGGACGGCACCACATCCATCAGCACCTTGATCACGCTGGGCACTTCGCGCGGCGTGTAGCCGTGGTCCATGCTCAGGCTCAGGTTGCCGGTGCCCGGCTGCAGCAGCGTGCCCACCGCCAGGCCCACGCAGACCGCCAGCGCGGCGGTGATGATGAACCACAGGAAGGTGCGCCCGCCCAGCGCGGCCACCGACTTCTGCCCGTGCAGCGAGGAGATCGCATTGATCACCGCGAAGAACACCAGCGGCACCGCGATCATCTTGATCAGGGTGACGTACAGGTCCCCGAGCGGACCGAACCAGGTTTCCGCCGCCGGCCCGAGCAGCCAGCCGGCCAGCGCACCCAGCACGAAGCCGCCGAGCACCCGTTGCCAGAACGGAATCCGCAACCAGGCAGAGACCAGCTTCATGAGCGTTCCAGAGAGAATTCGACAGCTAGGCACCTTAGCCCAACCTTGCCCCCCGGAACGAGACGCACACGGAAAATCAGCGTGTCATCGGCGTGCCTTGCGTCCTTCTGCATAATGAACGCCCGTTTCACCTGTGAGATATGCCTGTCCATGTCCCGTACCACGTCCCTGGTGGCGGCCATCGCCACCACCCTGCTGCTGGGCGCCTGCGCCAGCACTTCCCCCGCCCCCAGCGCCGCCGGCGCGGTTGCGGTCGACGTCCCCGCCGTGGCCCACCCGGCCGGTGAAACCCCGCAATGGTGGTACCGCAGCGGCGCCGCCCGCGCCGCCGGCAACGGTGCCATGGACGGCAAGGCAAAGAACGTCATCCTGTTCCTCGGCGACGGCATGAGCCTGACCACCGTGGCCGCCGCCCGCATCTTCGAGGGCCAGCGCAACGGCAACCCCGGCGAAGAGAACCTGCTGTCCTGGGAACGCTTCCCGGCTACCGCATTCAGCAAGACCTACAACACCGATTCGCAGACCCCCGACTCGGCCGGGACCATGACCGCCATCACCACCGGCGTGAAGACCCACATGGGCGCCATCGGCGTCAGCGCCGGCACCCGCAATGACTGCGCCGACAGCCTCAACAAGGAACTGCTGACCTGGCTGCAGCTGGCCGACAGCGCCGGCATGGCCACCGGCATCGTCTCCACCGCGCGCCTGACCCACGCCACCCCGGCGGCCACCTATGCGCACTCGCCCGAGCGCAACTGGGAAAACGACGCCGACCTGCCCGAGGCCGCCAAGGCCGCCGGCTGCAAGGACATCGCCCAGCAGCTGCTGTCCACCTCGCGCTACGGCCGCGGCCCGCTGGTTGCCCTGGGCGGCGGCCGCGCCCAGTTCACCACCGTCCAGGAGCGCGATCCGGAGTACGACGACAAGGTCGGCCAGCGCCTGGACGGGCGCAACCTGGTCGGCGAATGGCAGCAGGCCCATCCGCGCGGCGCCTATGTGTGGAACGCCAAACAGCTGCAGGCCGCCGCCGATGCGCCGGCGATCCTGGGCCTGTTCGAGCCGGACCACATGCGCTACGAAGCCGAACGCAAGGACGACCCGGCCGGCGAACCCAGCCTGGCCGAGCTGACCCGTGCGGCGATCGGCACCCTGGCCAGGCACCAGGAAGGCTACGTGCTGATGGTCGAAGGCGCCCGCATCGACCATGCCAACCACAGCGGCAACGCCTACCGCGCGCTGAGCGATACCGTGGCGCTGTCCGATGCGGTGCGCGCCGCGGTGGAGGCCACCTCCGACCAGGACACCCTGATCATCGTAACCGCCGACCACTCCCATACCCTGAACTTCGTCGGCTACCCGGCCCGCGGCAACCCGATCCTGGGCAAGGTCAAGGACAAGGGCGGCGAAGACGGCACCGGCGCCCTGGACCTGGCCCGCGACGGCCTGGGCCTGCCTTACACCACCCTGACCTACGCCAACGGCCCCGGTTACACCGGCAGCAGCAACCAGCAGCCGGCCGGCCCCAAGCGTTACCCGCACAACCCCAGCAGCTTCGACCCGGCCGCCGGCCGCCCGGACCTGAGCCACGTCGACACCGAAGACGAGGACTACATGCAGGAAGCGCTGGTGCCGAGCAAGAGTGAAACCCATGGCGGCGAAGACGTCGGCATCTGGGCGCGCGGCCCGGGCAGCAAAGCGGTCGGTGGCACCATGGAACAGAACGCGATCTACCACCTGATCGTGCAGGCCACCCCGCGCCTGCGCCAGCGCCTGTGCCAGGCCGGCACCTGCGATGCCAAGGGCGTGCCGGTGGAACTGCCCAAGCCGGCCGCGTTCGAACGCAGCCCCGCCGCCCGCTGACCGCGGCGCCCGGGCAGCGGGTAGCCACCGACCCTGGGTCGGTGCGATAACGGGTGCCGGCCCAGTGCCGGCACTCCCCGCCCCCTCCTCCCTACCGGCCCGATGACCAGCCCGCTTCCGCCCTTCCCCGCTTCTCCCACGCCGGTCCTGGTCGGTTTCAGTGGCGGGCTGGATTCGACCGTGCTGCTGCACTGGCTGGCCCAATCCCCGGCCCAACGTGCCGCCGGCCTGCGCGCGCTGCATGTGCACCACGGCCTGCAGGCGGTGGCCGAAGACTGGGTCGACCATTGCCGCGCGCTATGCGCCCAATGGGACATCGCGCTGCAGGTAATCCACGTCGATGTCGCCCGCGACAGCGGCCAGGGCCTGGAAGCGGCCGCCCGCCACGCCCGCCGCGACGCCTTCGCCAACGCCCTGCAGCCGGGCGAATGGCTGGCCCTGGCCCACCACCGTGATGACCAGGCCGAAACCTTCCTGCTGCGCGCCCTGCGCGGCTCCGGCGTGGACGGGCTGGCCGCGATCCGCGCACAGGCCCCGTTCGCCACCGGCCAGGTGTGGCGCCCGTTGCTGCAGCTGCCGCGCAGCGACCTGCTGGCCCACGCCCGCGCCCACCAACTGCACTGGATCGACGACCCCAGCAATGCGCTGGACGACGCCGACCGCAACTTCCTGCGCCTGCACGTGCTGCCGCTGCTGCAGCAACGCTGGCCGCAGGCCGACGCCGCCTTCGCGCGCAGCGCCGACCTGTGCGGTCAATCGCAGCGCCTGCTGGACGTCTCCGACCGCGAACTGCTGCGCCGCTGCAGCGTGGCCGCCGGCGTGCTCGACTGCGCCCGGTTGCTCAAGCAGCCGCGCGAGCGTCGCGCCCGCCTGCTGCGCCGCTGGGTGCGCCAGTGCGGCCTGCCGCCGCTGCCGGCCGCCGGCATCGAGGCGATCGAACGCGAGCTGTTGCCGGCCGCCCACGACGCCGATGCGCAGTTTGCCTGGCAGGGCGCCCGCATCCGCCGCTGGCGCGGCGAGCTGCACCTGTTGTCGACCACCCTGGCCCTGCCACCGCACTGGAGCGTGCACTGGGACGGACGCGCGCCACTGGCACTGCCCGATGGCGGCCAGCTGGAACTGATCGGCGCGCCGCGTCTGCGCAACGCGCTGCAGATCAGCGCACGCCGCGGCGGCGAACGCATCCAGTTGCCCGGCCGCACCCATTCCCACGCGCTCAAGGACCTGCTGCAGCGCGGTGGCCTGCCGCCCTGGCAACGCCGCCAGTTGCCGCTGCTGTTCGACGGCGAGGTGTTGATGGCCGCCGGCGACCAGGTGATCGCCGCACCGCTGCAGCAGTGGCTGGATGAACACCACGCATGCCTGCGCTGGACCCCGGGCGCGGCGTGAATTGACCCCACCGGGTTGGCGCATCACACTTGCCCCATGCCCAAGAAGTCCCCCAACGAAACCTCCCCGGTCGCCCACTTCGAGCAGTCGCTGGAAGAACTGGAGCAACTGGTGGAGAAGATGGAAAACGGCGAGATGAGCCTGGAACAGTCCCTGAGCGCCTACGAGCGCGGCGTGGGCCTGTACCGCCAGTGCCAGCAGGCGCTGGAACAGGCCGAACTGCGCGTGCGCCTGCTCAGCAACCCGGCCCAGCCGGACAGCGCCGAACCCTTCGACCCGCCCGGCCATGACGGTTGAGTCCGCGTTCGCGCGCTGGCGCGACCGCATTGAAAGCCAGCTCGACGCCTGCCTGCCCTCCCCCGACCACGCGCCGCAACGCCTGCACCAGGCAATGCGCTATGCGGTACTCGGCGGCGGCAAGCGCATGCGGCCACTGCTGGTGTATGCCAGCGGCCAGCTGTTTGCCGCCGACGAACACGCGCTGGACACCCCGGCGATGGCCGTTGAACTGATCCACGCCTATTCGCTGGTGCACGACGACCTGCCGGCGATGGACGACGACGCCTTGCGCCGCGGCCGGCCGACCACCCATATCGCCTTCGACCAGGCCACCGCGATCCTGGCCGGCGACGCGCTGCAGACCCGCGCCTTCGGCCTGCTCGCCGACGCGGCGTTGCCGGCCATGCTGCGCGTGCATTGCCTGCAGTCGCTGGCCCACGCCTCCGGCGCGGCCGGCATGTGCGGCGGCCAGGCGCTGGACATCGACGCCACCGGCCAGGCCCAGCCGCTGGAGGCGCTGCAGCGCATGCATGCACTGAAGACCGGCGCGCTGATCCGCGCGGCGGTGCGGATGGGCGCGCTGTGCGGCGACGCGGCGCAGAGCGAGATGCTGCAGCTGGACGATTTCGCCAGCGCGCTCGGCCTGGCCTTCCAGGTGCGCGATGACATCCTCGATGTCGAGGCCAGTTCCGAACAGCTCGGCAAGACCGCCGGCAAGGACCAGGCGCAGGCCAAGTCCACCTTCCCCGCCCTGCTCGGCATGGACGGCGCCAAGGCGCACCTGGCCATGCTCAACCAGCGCATGCACGACAGCCTGGCCGGTTACGGCGAGCGCGCCGATGCATTGCGTGCGCTGGGGCGGTTGGCGGTGGAACGTAGCTATTGATGCGCCGCGCGTTGCGCCGTGATCGACCAACAGTCGATCGCCATACGTGATGCCAAAAAGAAAACGCCCGGGAATCCCGGGCGTTCTACTGTGCGTTTGCGCTGTCTGTTACTTGATCAGGCGCAGCGTGAACGGGTAGCGGTAGGCTTCGCCGTTGTTGGCCTTGACCGCGGCCAGGATGCACAGCACCAGGTTGGCCACCCACACCGCCGCCAGCATCAGCGTGCCGATCAGCACCACGACCAGGATGCTGGAAATGATGTAGGCGATCGCCACGGTGATCTGGAAGTTCAGGGCTTCCTTGGACTGATCGACCACGAACGGCTTGCTGCTGTCGTCCTTGTTGACCAGCCAGATGATCAGCGCACCGATGAAGCCGGTGAAGATGCCCAGGATATGGGCCACCAGCGCCATGGTGCGCTGGTCGGACGGTGCCTCACCGGCCGGTGCCGGCGGCGGGGCGGTGACGTTGTCGAAATCGCTCACGAGAAACTCCTTGTTCGAATGTGGGTACAGCTGGGCAGGCTCCCCGCCTGCCTGGGCAGCGCCCATAGAATACGTCAATCGTTGCCCGCGACGGTCATCCGGCCGACCAGGATCGAGCCCACCTGCACGTGCGAGCGGCGGTCCACGTCGGTGCCCACCGCCTCGATGCTGGCGAACATGTCCCTGAGGTTGCCGGCGATGGTGATGCCGTCCACCGGGTAGGTGATTTCGCCGTTCTCCACGCGGAAACCGCCGGCCCCGCGCGAGTAGTCGCCGGTGACCCCGTTGACGCCCTGCCCCATCAGTTCGGTGACCAGCAGGCCCTCGCCCATCTGCCGCGCGATCGCGGCCAGGTCGCCGGCATTGGCCCGGACCTGCAGGTTGTGGACGCCGCCGGCGTTGCCGGTGGTCGGCAGACCCAGCTTGCGCGCCGAGTAGCTGCCCAGGACATACCGCTGCAGCACCCCGTCGCTGACCAGGGCCGCATTGCGCGTGGCCACCCCGTCGCCGTCGAACGCCGACGAACGCAGGCCGCGGCGCAGCAGCGGCAGTTCCTCGATGCCGAACCAGTCCGGGAACAGCCGGGTGCCGACGCTGTCGAGCAGGAAGCTGGCGCGGCGGTACAGCGCCCCGCCGGACACCGCGCCGAGCAGGTGCCCGATCAGCGAGCGCGCCACCTCCGGCGCGTACAGCACCGGCATCTGCGCGGTGGCCATCGAGCGCGGCTGCAGCCGGGCCACGGTGCGCGCGGCGGCATGGCGGCCGATCGCCGCCGGCGACTCCAGGTCTTCCCGGGCCAGCGCGCTGCTGTACCAGCCATCGCGCTGCATGCCATCGCCCTGGCCGGCAATCAGCGCACAGCCGATCGAATGGTGGCTGCTGCGCTCGCGGCCGATGAAGCCATGCGAGTTGGCATATACCGACAGGCTCTGCGCGGTGGCCGCCGAGGCGCCGTCGGAATTGCTGATGCGGCCGTCGGCCTCGCGCCCGGCCGCCTCGCAGGCCAGGGCCAGGTCCACGGCCTGGTCGGCGCTCAGTTCCCAGGGGTGCCAGCCGTCCAGGTCGGGGAACTGGCGGGCCATCAGGGCCGCATCGGCCAGCCCGGCCGCATCGTCGTCCTCGGTATGCCGGGCGATCGCGCAGGCCTGGGCCACGGTCGATTCCAGGCTGTCCTCGCGCAGGTCGGCGGTGCTGGCGCTGCCCTTGCGCTGGCCGAAGTACACGGTCACCGCGATACCGCGGTCGCGGGTGGCCTCGACCGTCTCGACCTCGCCCAGGCGCACGTTCACATCCAGCCCGCGCTCGTCGCTGCAGCTGACCTCGGCCTGGGTCGCGCCCAGGGCCCGGGCCCGCTCCAGCAGGCGCTGGGAGATATCGGCCAGCTGCTCCAGGCGCTGCAGGCTGTCGTCGGCCGGAGCCACTTCAGGGGAGATCACGTTCAATGCTTTATCCTGTGGGGGTTAGTGCCCGGCGCGACGCGGGGCACAGTTTACGGATGTGGAAATAAGACGATGCGCGGACGCGACGAAGAAACCGGTGAATTCCTTGATATCAGCCGCAGCCAGAACCGCCGGGCTGCACTGGACGTGCTGGCCCTGGGCGAGAAGCTGGTCGCGCTGACCCCGGCCCAGTTGGCCCGCCTGCCGGTGCCCGAAGACCTGCTGCCGCACATCGCCGAGGCCAAGCGGATCACCGCCCATATCGCCCACAAGCGCCAACTGGCGTTCCTGGCCAAGCACATGCGCCGCGAAGACGATGCCGTGCTCGATGCGCTGCGCGACGCGCTGGATGTCAACAGCGACACCTCGCGCCGTGAAGTGGCCATGCTGCACCGGGTCGAAGACTGGCGCGAGCGCCTGATGAAGGACGGCGACAAGGCGTTGGGCGCGCTGCTGGACGAATACCCGCAGGCCGACCGCCAGCAGCTGCGCACCCTGGTACGCAATGCCCAGGCCGAACGCGCCAAGAACAAGCCGCCGCGCGCGTTCCGCGAGATCTACCAGACGCTGCGGACGCTGATGCTGCCGGCCGCGCTGGGCCTGGAAGGCCTGCATGTCGACGCCGACGCCGATGATCGGGACCCGGCGGCCGACACCGATATCGACGAGAACGCCGAGGACTGAGTCCCGGCGCCCGCGCGACAGTGCCGGCACCAGGCCGGCTCCGGCGTGTTCAAACCGTTGCATCGGGCGCATCCCGGCTCAGGCCTGGGTGCCGCCCACGGTGATGCCGTCGATCAACAACGACGGCTGGCCCACCCCGACCGGCACGCTCTGGCCATCCTTGCCGCAGATGCCCACGCCTTCGTCCAGGGCCAGGTCGTTGCCGATCATGCGTACCTTCTGCATGGTTTCCGGGCCATTGCCGATCAGCGTGGCGCCCTTCACCGGCGCGGTGATCCTACCGTCTTCGATCAGGTAGGCCTCGGTGGCCGAGAACACGTACTTGCCGCTGGTGATGTCGACCTGGCCGCCGCCGAAGTTGACCGCGTACAGGCCCTTTTTGACCGAACGGATCATTTCTTCCGGGTCGTGCTGGCCGGCGCGCATGTAGGTGTTGGTCATGCGCGGCATGGTCATGTGCGCGAACGACTCGCGGCGGCCGTTGCCGGTCGGGGCCACGCCCATCAGCCGCGCGTTGAGCGAATCCTGCATGTAGCCGACCAGGATGCCGTCCTCGATCAACGTGGTGCACTGGGTCGGGTGGCCTTCGTCGTCGATGTTCAACGACCCGCGGCGGCCGTCCAGGGTGCCGTCATCGACGATGGTCACGCCCGGGGCGGCCACGCGCTCGCCGACCCGGCCGGCATAGACGCTGGTGCCCTTGCGGTTGAAATCGCCTTCCAGGCCGTGGCCCACCGCCTCGTGCAGCAATACACCGGGCCAGCCCGGGCCGAGCACCACGGTCATCACCCCGGCCGGGGCCGGGATCGCCTCCAGGTTGACCAGGGCCTGGCGCAGCGCCTCGCGGGCGAAGCCCTCCGGGCGGCCGTCGGCGAACAGTTCCTCGTAGCTGTAGCGGCCGCCACCGCCGGCATAGCCGGATTCGCGGCGGCCCTGCTGTTCCACGATCACCTGTACGTTCAGTCGTACCAGCGGGCGGATGTCGGCGGCCAGCACGCCGTCGCTGCGCGCGATCAGCACTGTGTCCACGCCACCGGACAGGCTCACCATCACCTGCTGCACGCGCGGGTCGGCCGCGCGCAGGTAGCGGTCCAGGCGCTTGAGCACCTCGACCTTGGCCTCGTTGCCGATGCCGTCGATCGGGTCCAGCGCCGGGTACAGCGCGCGGCCATTGCCACGCACTAGCGAGCGCGCCTGCTGCGCCCCGCCCTCGCGCGAAATCGCGCGGGCCGAATGGGCCGCCGCCAGCAGCGCATCGCTGTGGATGTCGTCGGAATAGGCAAAACCGGTCTTCTCGCCGGCGATGGCGCGCACGCCCACGCCCTGCTCGATCGAATGGGCGCCGTCCTTGACGATGCCGTCCTCCACGCTCCAGCTTTCGCGGCGCGCATGCTGGAAGTACAGGTCGCCAAAATCGATGCCCGGCCCCAGCAGGGTGCCGAAGGTGCGTTCCAGGCCGCCGAAATCCAGCCCGGCGGGCAGCAGCAGGCGTTGATGGGCAAGGGTGAGTGCGTTGTCGGTCATGGCATCTATCTGAGGACGCCGGCTGCTATCGCAAGCCGGGCGCGGGAAAGGGAGATGGGGATCAGCGTACCGGAGGCGGCGCAGCCGCAGCCGGTTTGGGCGCATCGTCGCGGTCGATCACCTCGACCTTGGGCTCGGCCCAGGGGCCGGTGACCCGGTAGGTCTTGGCGCCGATATTGCCCAGCGGCTTGGACAGCACCGCATTGGCAGCCGCACCCACGGCCGCGCCGACCGGCCCGCCGGCCACCGCGCCGACCACGGTCAGCAGGTTGCCGGCGCGCGGATTGACGTCGATGGTCTGGTCGAACTGCTGGCGGCGCAGGTCGGTCTGGCCGCGGATGCTGATGTTGGCCGCCGGGCCTTCGATCAGCACCTTGTCGGTGGTGGCCATGCCGTTGGCGAAGGCCAGCGTGCCCTCGACCTGGTTGAAGGCAAACCCCTTGGAGAAGAAGTCGCGGAAGTCGAACATCAACCGCCGCGGCAGCTGGGTCACGCTGAGCAGGCCGAGCACGCGGCCGGCACCGGGCTCCAGCTCCAGCAGCTGGCCGTTGCGCGCATGCACCTGCAGCTGGCCCTGCAGCGCACCCAGCTGGAAGTCCGAGGGGCCGCCCTGCCAGCCGGCATCCAGGCTCAACTGGCCCTGGCCGCCGCGCAGCTGGCCGCCGTAGTCCAGGTTCTGCATCAGCCCGCCCAGGTCCTCGCTCTTGACCTGGACGGTGACCTGGGTGCGCGCCGCCTCGCCCATGCCCAGCCAGCGGCCCTGGATGTCAATGGCCTGCCTGGGCGCGCGGAACTGCAACTGGTCCACGTTCAGGCCGTTGCCGAACGGGCGCGTGCGCAGCACCGCCTGGCCGAGCACGGCCTTGCCGAACTGCAGGTCGTCGATATCCAGCGACAGCGGCGGAATCTTCGCCGGGTTGGTGTCGTTGGCACTGGCCTGGACCCGGGCCGGCAGGGTGGCATCGGGCGGCAGCACGATCGGCGCGCCATCGGACGGCACCTTGGCCGGGGTGGGCAGGGATTGCCAGTGCACGCGGCTGAGCTTGCCGACGATGGTGCCGCCGTCGGCATTGGGCACGCTCAGGCTGCCGGCCAGCGACGGGCCGTCCAGGCGCACGTCCACCCCGCTGGCGTTCGGCCGCAGCTGCAGCCGGGTCTGCGCGAACACCCCACCGGCCAGCAACAGCTGACCGACCTGCACATCGACCTGGCGCAGCGGCATCGGGTCCGGGTCGCCGCCACCGCCACCGGGAGACCGGGCCAGGCCGATCCATTCCAGCGCATCCAGCGAACCGCTACGGCCGTTCACCACCAGGCCGCTGGCCGGTGGGTCGCGGTCGACGCGGCTGCTGCCGAGGGTGACCTGCACCCCGGTCTGGTTGTTGTGGGTGCGCGCGGCCAGCGCCAGGCGCTGGCCGAAAGCCACATCGACCCGGCCACTGTCCATCGGCAGCTGCGCGTTGACCGTGGTCGCCAGCGGCACCGGCGCGGCCTTGTCCAGCGGCGCCGGCAGGTCCAACCGGGTGCCGACCAGGTCCGAACGCAGGGTCAGCAGGGTCGGCGGCGTGGTCTTGGCCCCGGCCGCCACCTTGGGCAGGGTCACCCCGATCGTCCAGCGCGAGGTGCCCGCGATGTACGGCTTGAGCCAGCTCAACGCCGCCGCGCGGTCCAGCAGCGTGCCGGCATCCAGCGACGCGCTCAGTTCCGATTCAAAGGCCTGCAGCGGGTCGCGCACATAGCCGCCGGCGCGCAGGCTGAGCAGCCCGTCCTGGCCGAGGTGGCGCACGCTCAGGGCGTCGGCATCGAATCCGTCGCGGCTGTAGCGGGCCTGGCCGCGCATGTTGTCGAAGGCCAGCGCAAAGCGCTTTTCGGTCAGCGCCACCCCGTCCAGCGCGATGCTGCCCTGCAGGTGGCCGGCGGGCTGGGCATGCTGCAGCGGCTGCAGCAGGTCGAACTCGACCTTGGCCGGGCCCTTGGCGGTGAGGTTGTCCAGGGTCTCGCCATAGGTGGCCTGCAATGGGCTCTGCTTGAGCATGGCCAGCAGCGCGCCGGCCTCGCTGTTGGTGGTGGCCTTGACGTACAGCGGGGTCTGGCCGAAATCGGCGATGCCCGCATCGAAGTGGTTCACCGCCACCCCGGCGAGGTCGCCACTGCCATGCAGTTCGAAGCCCGGACCGATGAAGGCGATATCGGCATCGACCTTGCCCATCGCCGGCCAGTCGCGCTGGAAGGCGATGGTGCCGTTGCTGATATGCCCGGTGGCCTCGAAGCGGCCGTTGTTGCGGTCGAACGGCCAGTCGTCCAG
Source organism: Stenotrophomonas sp. KH_029 (assembly GCF_057839765.1). Taxonomy (NCBI): domain Bacteria; kingdom Pseudomonadati; phylum Pseudomonadota; class Gammaproteobacteria; order Lysobacterales; family Lysobacteraceae; genus Stenotrophomonas; species Stenotrophomonas sp. KH_029. The sequence continues at coordinate 2,979,928 of NZ_CM174498.1, forward strand.
GTCGCCGGTAACCAGGCCGACGCCACCACGCACCTGGCCGGACACCAGCGCGGCATCCAGCCAGTCGGTGGCGCCCTTGCTCATCTTGGAATGCACCCAGAAACGCTTGGCCGCGGTCATCGGCACATCGTCGATGCGCGCGGCCAGCTGCATCCACGGCCGGCTGCCGTCGCCCTGGAACCACACGCTGCCACGTACGTCGGCGGCATAGTCGGTGCCCTGCACGCGCAGCGCCGGGGTCCCCACCCGCCAGCCACCGGCCTCGTCGCGCCAGCCGACCAGGCTGCCGGCCAGGCGCACGTCGTGGCGCTGGCCGAAACCGCTGGGCCAATCGAACTGCAGGGTGCGGGTGGGCTGCAGGTCCAACTGGAAGCCGTCGGCATCCCCGCTGAAACGCCCGCCCACCCCGCCCAGGCCAGGCGCATGGCCAACCGCGGCAAAGCCGATGTCGTCCAGCTCACCCTGGATGGACAGCGCGCCATCGCGTTGCCCGGCCACCCGCACCTGGCTCATCCGCGCATGCGGAGCGGCCTGCAGCAGCCACTGGCGCAGGCCCGGTTCGACCCGGTCGCTGAGCGCCAGCGCACGCAGCAGCGCGGTGGCATCGATATTGTCCCCGGCCAGGGCGTAGTGCTGGCCGCCGGCCAGCAGCAGCCCGTCCAGGCGTTGCACCTGGGCGCTGCCGGCCAGGCCGATGCGCAGCCGCGGCGCGTCGGCGCGCCAGCCGCCGCGCACCCAGCGCCAGCGCGCGCGCAGCTGCAGGGCATCCAATGCAAGCTGCGGCCGGGTGCCGTCGGCCAGCGGCGCGCCGCGCAGGCGCAGGCCGGCCAGGTCGGCATCGGCGGTGACCATCACCACCCGGTGGTCGCGCAGGTCGACCCAGGCGTTGAGCTGCCCGCCACCTTGCTGCAATGCCACCCCGCCGAACTGCAGCAGGCGCGACCAGGCGCGGAAATCGGCCGGGTCGGCCGACAGCCAGGCCTGGCCGTTGCCCTGGGCGCGTTCGAAATCCAGCACCGCGGTCAGCGGCGCGGCGGCCGGGTCGGCCCAGGCGCGCGCGCCCACGCGCAGGCGCTGACCGTTCACGCGCAGGCGCAGGTCGATGCGCGGCAGCTGCGCGTGCAGGTCCAGCGAGGGCGCCTCCACGCTCAGCCGGCCGCCGATCACCTGCAGTTCGCCCAACCGGCGCAGCGCATCCAGCGGATCGCCGCTGCCGCCCTGCGGCAACCCACGCACCGACCAGCGGCCGTCGTCGGCGCGTTCCAGCACCAGCGCCAGCCCACGCAGGCGCAGCTCGGTCAACGAATGCCCGGGCAACAACCCGGCGTACATCGACACCAGCACCTCGGCCTCGCCGATGACGATGCCCTGCCCCTGCCCGATGCGCAGGCCCTTGAGTTCCAGCAGCGGGCCGCGCCGGGTCCAGGTGGTATCGAGATGGTCGAACCGTACCGGCTGGCCGGCACGCGCGCTCAACCAGGCCGCCACCTTGTCGGGGTGGCGCTCGGCCAACGGCAGCAGCTGGCTGACGGTGCCCACCAGCACCGCCACCACCACCAGCACGATCGCCATGGCGTAGACGGCATGGCGGCGAATCCTTCGCAGTCGCAGTCGCAGCGGCGTGGTCATCGGCACGCATACCTGCCCGCGCACCAGGGCGCAGGCAGGCGAAGGTCAGAGCAGCACGACATCGAACTGCTCCTGCAGGTACTGCTCGTCGGCCTGGAAGCGGATCGACTTGCCAAGGAATTCTTCCAGTTCGGCCACCGCCGCCGATTCCTCGTCGGTGATCCGCGCCACCACCTTGGACGAGGCGATCACCAGCAGCCGCGCCGCATCGAACTGGCGCACCGCACGGGTGATCTCGCGGAAGATTTCGTAGGTGACCGTTTCGGCGGTCTTGATCGAGCCGCGCCCGCTGCATTCCGGGCAGGGTTCGGACAGCTGCCGTTCCAGGCTTTCCACGGTGCGCTTGCGGGTCATCTCGACCAGCCCCAGCGGCGAGAAATCGTAGACGGTGGTCTTGGCATGGTCGCGCGCCAGCGCCTTCTCCAGCGTGCGCAGCACCTGGCGGCGGTGTTCGGCGTCATCCATGTCGATGAAGTCGATGATGATGATCCCGCCCAGGTTGCGCAGCCGCAGCTGGCGGGCCACCGCCTGGGCCGCTTCCAGGTTGGTGCGGAACACGGTTTCTTCCAGGTTGCGCTGGCCCAGGAACGAACCGGTGTTCACATCGATGGTGGTCATCGCCTCGGTCTGGTCGATCACCAGGTAGCCACCGGACTTGAGCGGCACCTGCTTGTCCAGCGCGCGGCCGATCTCGTCCTCGACCCCGAACATGTCGAAGATCGGGCGGTCGCCGCTGTACAGCTCGAGCTTTTCGGCCAGCACCGGCATGTACTTGGCCACGAAGGCCTGCAGCTGGGTGAAGGTTTCCTTGGAGTCGACCTTGACCTTGTCCACGTCCTTGCGGATCAGGTCGCGCACCGAACGCAGCGGCAGGCTCAGGTCTTCGTAGATCACGCTCAGCGGGGCGGCGTCGCGGCCGCGGCGCTCGACCACGTTCCAGACCCGCGACAGGTAGGCCACATCCTCGGCGATGGCCTCGGCCGGCTGGCCCTCGGCGTTGGTGCGCACGATGTAGCCGTAGCCACCGTGCTGGGCCGACAGCTCGGTGACCAGGCTCTTCAGCCGGGCGCGCTCGGTCTCGTCCTCGATCCGCGCCGACACCCCGACCACCTTGGACTGCGGCAGCAGCACCATGTAGCGCGAGGGAATGCTGATCTGGGTGGTCAGGCGCGCGCCCTTGGTCCCGATCGGGTCCTTGACCACCTGCACTACGATGTCCTGGCCGTCGCGCAGCAGTTCCACGATCGGCACCGACGACGGCGGCGGCAGGGTGGTGCCTTCGGTATCGGCGCTGGCCACCGGGGCCGGGCGGATCACATCGTTGGCGTGCAGGAACGCGGCGCGCTCCAGCCCGACCTCGACGAAGGCCGCCTGCATGCCCGGCATCACCCGCTGCACCTTGCCCTTGTAGATGTTGCCGACCACCCCGCGGCGCCAGCCACGCTCGATGTGCAGTTCCTGCAGCATGCCGTTCTCGATGACGGCCACGCGGGTTTCGCGCGGGGTGACATTGACCAGGATTTCTTCAGACATGGGCGGCGCCCTCCGTTGGCGTGGTGAAAGCAGCGGGCGAAACGCCAAACGCCTGCAGCAACTGCTCGGTCTGTTGCAGGGGCAAACCCATCACACCCGAATAGCTTCCCGCCAGATGGCGGATGAATCGTTCGGCGCCGCCCTGGATCGCGTACGCGCCGGCCTTGCCCATCGGTTCGCCGCCGGCCACATAGGCGGCGATGGCGTCCTGGCCGATGTCGATGAAGCTCACCTCCGACACCACCAGCACGCTGTCCTGGCGGCCGTGGGCGGCCAGCGCCACGGCGGTCATCACCTGGTGGGTGCGCCCGGACAACGCCTGCAGCATCGCGCAGGCATCGGCGGCGTCGACCGGCTTGCCGAACACCCGGCCCTCCAGCACCACCTCGGTGTCGGCGCCGAGCACCACCGCATCGGCCGCGTCGGCCAGCAGGGCCAGCCCGGCGCGCGCCTTGTCGGCGGCCACCCGCTGCACATAATGGCGGGCCGGCTCGTCGGCGGCACGGACTTCGGGCACCTCAAGGTCCAACGCGCGGAACGGTCGGTCCAGGCGCGCCAGCAGTTGGGTTCGTCGGGGGGAGCGGGAGGCAAGATAAAGCATCGTCGAAGCATAACCTGCGTGCCCTGTCTGAATCGAAAGCAACCGCTCCGAATCGTCATCAACCCCGGAAAAGCTCACGACACGTTCATCGCCCCGACACCACCCTCACGCCTTCACAAGGAGATCCACATGCGCCGCCTGTCCCTGTCCCCGTTGCTGCTCGCCCTGTCCCTTGCCCTGGGAACCTCGATGACCGCCCACGCCCAGACCCAGCCTGCCGTCGCCGTCGCCGCCGACAGCACCCTGCTCAACATTTCGGCCAACGCCGAAGCCAAGCGCGTGCCCGACGTGGCCACGCTGTCGGCCGGCGTGGTCACCCAGGCCGTCGATGGCAACACCGCCATGCGCCAGAACGCCGAACAGATGGTCAAGGTGCTGGCCGCAGTGAAGGCCGCCGGCATCGCCGACCGCGACGTGCAGACCAGCGGGGTCAACCTCAGCCCGCAGTACCGCTACGCCGACAACGAGGCGCCGAAGATCACCGGCTACCAGGCCAGCAACACGGTCAACCTGAAGGTGCGCGACATCGCCAAGCTGGGCAAGGTGCTGGACGTGCTGGCCGCGCAGGGCGCCAACCAGATCAACGGCCCGCAGTTCGAGATCGACCAGCCCGAGCCGGTCTATGACGAGGCCCGCCTGGCCGCGCTGAAGAAGGCCCAGGCCCGCGCCGAGACCTACGCCAAGTCGCTGGGCCTGCGCGTGCGCCGCATCGTCAGCATTTCCGAGAGCGGCGGCGGCAACTTCCGTCCGGTGATGATGATGGCCAAGTCGGCCGGCATGGCCGCCGACGCGGCCACCCCGGTGTCGCCGGGCGAGTCGACGGTCTCGGTCAACCTGGACGTGGTGTTCGACCTGGGCCGGTAACGGCCGATGCCTCAACGGCGGGGCGGACCGACGGTCCGCGCCTGCCGTGTTGCGATGACGGCGCCTACGGGCGCCGTCATGCTGTGCGCGCCTCTTTCCTGAGCGCCAGCCAAACACCTACCGCCGCCCTGACTTCCGGCCCGTGCCCGGCTCGGGTATTGCTGTCATTGCGCGGCCCCGTGTTGTGCCCACCGCAACCCCACCGGCCGCGCCTGCACGTTTGATGTTCCCGCACATCTGGCAAGGAGAGTGGAGCATGGTCCGTACCCATCCCCCCGTAGTCCCGCTGCACATCGACGCCTCACGCGTGCTCGGCATGAGCACCGCGCTGGCCCTGCACGTCCTGGCCCTGATGCTGCTGCTGATCCCGGCCGCCTACGTGGCCGCACCGCTGCCGCGCGAACGCACCCAGGTGCGGATGCTGGTACCGCCCCCGGCAAACCCGGCGGCGCCGCCGGAAATCAAGGAGGAGACGCCCAAGCTGGTGCAGCCGTCGACCACCGTGCCCAAGCCGCAGGCCGCCCCGCTGCCACCGCCCACGGCCAGTGCCGAGCAGGCCTTCGCGGTGCCGCCGCAGCCGGCGGGCGAAACCCTGGCCCCGACCCTCACCCCGCCCAGCCCGGGGCCGGCGCCGGGCGGTGCCGGCGCGCAGCTGCAATACCGCAGCGCCCCGCCGCCGGCCTACCCGATCGCCGCCCTGCGCGACCATCAGCAGGGCACCGTATTGCTGCGGGTGCGGGTGGAACCCGATGGCAAGGCTTCCAGCGTGGTGATCGAACGCAGCAGCGGCTCGCGCGCGCTGGACAACGCCGCCCGCCAGCAGGTGCTGCGCCACTGGCGGTTCGTGCCGGCCCAGGTCGACGGGCAGACCGTGGCCGCCGACGGGCTGGTGCCGGTAAGCTTCTCGCTGCCGGACTGAGCGGAGCCATGACGCATCCGGCACGGGGCCGCCGATCCTGGCCCCGTGCCGCCGGGCGCGATACACAACGTTACGAATTAAGCAATTTTTCACGACTTCGTCACCTGCCGGAAACCTAGATTGTCGCGGTCGTCACTCGTTTTTGGTGCCGATCCATCGTCATCGTTGGTTTTCCCAGTCAGGAGAGAAGCTGTGAAACACCCGATCCAACGGCTCAACAGCAGCCGCAGTACCCTTGCCCATTCCATTTCCACCGTCCTTGCCGGCGGCACCCTGCTGCTGGCCGGCACGCTGGCCTCCTCGACGGCACTGGCCCAGGAACAAGCGACCAACCTTGACCGCATCACGGTCACCGGCTCCAACATCCCCCGCACCAATACCGAGACCCCGTCCCCGGTCCAGGTGATCACCCGCCAGGAAATCGACCGCACCGGCAAGAGCACGGTCGCCGAATACCTGCAGACCCTGACCGCCGACGGCTCCGGCTCGATCCCCAAGACCTTCGGCAACGGCTTTGCCGGCGGCGGCGCCGGCATCTCGCTGCGCGGCCTGGGCGCCGGCTCCACGCTGGTGCTGTTGAACGGCCGCCGCATGGCCACCTATGGCCTGGCCGATGACGGCCAGAAGGTCTTCACCGACCTGAGCACCATTCCGCTGGATGCGGTCGAGCGCATCGACGTCCTCAAGGACGGCGCCTCGGCCATCTACGGCTCGGACGCGATCGCCGGGGTGGTCAACATCATCCTGCGCAGCGACTTCCAGGGCGCCATCCTGCGCGGCTCCTACGGCACCTCCGGCGATGGCGACGGCAATGCCAAGAAGGCCACGCTGACCGCCGGCACCGGCGATCTCAACACCGATGGCTGGAATGCGTTCTTCAGCCTGGACGTGGGCAAGACCGACGCGATCAAGATCAGCGACCGCAAGAACCGCAAGTGGATCGGCACCGGCGACATCCGCCCGTGGGGCTATGGCAACAATGCGCAGTTCCTCGGTGGCGCGTTCCTGTCCGGCCGCACCCGTGGCGGCGTGGGCCCGAACGGCGCGGTGTACGACAGCGATCTGTCCACCGCACAACTGGTCGCGCTGCCCGGCTGCGCCGGCCTGACCACCATTCCCGGCCAGACCGAGGCGACCGCGCAGGCGCAGGGCTGCCTGTGGGATCCCAACCAGCTGTACCGCGACCTGACCCCGGAAGAGAAGTACGTCAACGTGTTCGGCCGCGCCAGCTTCGCCTTCGGCGAAGGCGGCGAGGTCTACACCGAGATCGGCTACTCCAAGAAGGAAACCACCTTCAGCAATACACCCTCCAGCGTCTCCGGCAGCTGGGGCTTCCCCGAGGGTCCGCGCACTGCCAACAGCGGCGATGGGGCAACGCGCCTGTATGCCGGTCATCCGGACAATCCACTGCCAGGCGCCTCGCGCCTGCGCTACAGCGCGTGGGACGTGGGTCCGCGGGTGACCAACAACACCAACGAGTTCAACCGCTTCCTGGTGGGCGTCAAGGGCAACTGGGGCGACTGGAGCTACGACACCGCCTACCTGCATTCGGGTACCGACCTGGTCAACAAGCGCACCGGCTTCCTGCGCTACAGCTCCGTGCTGTGCGCACTGGGCAATCCGACCTGCCCGGGCGGCACCTGGCGCATCGGCGACAACGCCGGGCTGAATTCGCAGGCGCTGTACGACTACATCTCCCCGACCATCAGCGCACGGGCCAAGTCCAGCCTGGACATGTTCGACTTCACCGTGTCGCGCAGCCTGATGGACCTCAAGGGCGGCCCGCTGGGCCTGGCGCTGGGTACCGAATGGCGCAAGACCAGCAACAGCCTGACCCCGCAGACCTATACCGACCAGGGCGACATCATCGGCCTGGGCTACTCGGCCTATGACGGCACCCAGAACGTGTACGCCGGTTACGCCGAACTGTCCGCGCCGGTGCTGGAACAGCTGGAACTGAGCGCGGCGGTGCGTTACGACAAGTACGAGAGCGGTGAAGGCAAGGCCACCCCGAAGCTGGGCGTGAAGTGGAGCCCGGCCGACTGGGTGGCGGTGCGCGCCAGCTATGCCGAAGGCTTCCGTGCGCCGAACCCGGCCGAGAACGGCGACGGCGGCCTGGCGGCGTTCTCCAACGCCGCCGATCCGGTCCGCTGCCCCGGCGGCAATCCGGCCCCGGGCGCTACCGGTGACGACTGCGGCGCGCTGCCGGTGGCCATCATCACCCGCCCCAACAAGGACCTGAAGCCGGAGGAATCCAAGAGCTACTCGTTCGGCGTGGTGCTGCAGCCGACCTCCACCACCTCGCTGACCGTGGACGCCTGGCAGATCAAACGCACCAATGAAATCGCCCAGGGCGACACTGGCGAGGCGATCGCCGCAGGCAACGTGCTGCGCGACTCCAACCTGCTCAACGGCGTGCCCGGCACCGGCAGCCTGCTGGCGGTGAACACGCAGTACATCAACGCGGCCTCGACCCGGGTCCGCGGTATCGATACCGATATCCGCCAGACCTTCGACATCGGCCCGGGCCAGCTGCAGATGGACCTGCAGTGGAGCCATGTGCTCAAGTTCGAGCGCACCGACGCGGATGTGACCCGCGACTACGCCGGTACCCACGGCAACTGCGATGTCACCAACTGCATCGGCACCCCGAAGGACCGCATCAACTTCGGCACGACCTGGAAGCAGGGCAACTGGAGCATCAGCGGCGTGGCCAACTACATCTCCAAGATGGAGAACAAGGACTTCCGCGGCCCGGATGGCGAGTACCAGTTCGCCTACGCCGACGGTACCGACGTCACCAAGATCTCTTCGTTCACCACCTTCGACCTGTCCGGCCGCTGGAACGTGACCGAAGCCTTCGAGCTGAACGCCTCGGTGCAGAACGCGTTCGACCGCATCGCTCCGCTGGATCCGACCACCTACGGTGGCGTGAACTACAACCCGCTGCACTTCAGCGGCGCGATCGGCCGTTACTTCACCGTCGGTGCGAAGTACACCTTCAACTGACCTGACTGCATCTGGGGAACGAAAAGCCCGGGCATTACCCGGGCTTTTTGTTTGTGCGCGCTGCGCGCCGTAGCGGTAGGTCCGAGCCACGCTCGGACAACGCGCCGACGAAACGGTGAACATCCGACCACGGGTCGGCCCTACCGGCCACAGGCGCCACCTGCTTTACCTACCGCACATCGCAATCCATCCAGAGGAGGATGGGCAGCCCCATGCGGGACACGCCGTAAACCCCGCTCTGCGGTCCGGCCCAGCCGCTAGCGGCTGGGCGTTCGGACGCATGCGAGGCATGCCTCGCAAGCAATGCGTCCTTACCCATGGGGGCTTGGCGAAAACATCCATGTTTTCGACAGTCCCGCATGGGGCTGCCCATCCTCCTCCCGCGCGGAAGACGCAAGACGCTGCCCTTGAACCAGGAATTATGAGGATCCGGCCAGCGGCCGGCACTACCGAAGCAACGGCAACAGCAGCCGGGCAGAGCTCGGCGCTATGAGCCGATGCAGCGGAAGCCGCCGGACACCGGCGAACAGACAAAAAAAAAGCCTCGCATCGCTGCGAGGCTTCCAAAACTTGGCGCCCGAAGTTGGACTCGAACCAACGACCCCCTGATTAACAGTCAAGTGCTCTAACCGGCTGAGCTATTCGGGCGGGGTGCGCATTGTAGCCCGTTTTTCGCAGGATGTAACCCGTTTGGCGAAGATTCCTTCGGCCGCGCGGTCAGGCCCGATGATACGGATGGTTGGCCAGCATCGCCGCGGCGCGGTACAACTGCTCGGCCACCACCAGCCGCACCAGCATGTGCGGCAGTGTCAACGGACCGATCGACCATTTTTCATCGGCCAGGGCCGACACTTCCGGCGAATGCCCTTCCGGGCCGCCGATCAGGAAGGCCAGGTCCCTGCCCTGCCCGCGCCAATGTTCCAGCCGCTGCGCCAACTGTTCCGAACTGAGCTGGCGGCCGGGCACATCCAGCGCCACCACGTAGGCGTTCTTCGGCAAGGCGGCAATCACCCGGCGGCCTTCGTCCTCGGTGGCGCGGCGCGCATCGCGGCCCTTGCCACGCAGGCCCGGCTCGATTTCCACCAGCTCGAACGGCAGCCAATGCGACAGCCGCTTCTGGTACTCGGCAAACCCCTGCGCCACCCACGACGGGGCGCGCTCGCCGGTGGCGATCAACCTGGCCTTCATCTGCACTCTCCCGGCATCGGGCACGATGCCGTTGAAATGACAACGGCGCCATCGGCGCCGTCATCGTGACCTCCAACGCCGCCGGTCAGCGGGCGTCGTGGTACTCGTCATCGGCATCGTCGAGCAGGCTCGGCGGCTGGTCGCCAACGGTCCACAGGCGCTCCAGCGCGTAGAACTCGCGCACGCGCGGCAGCATCACGTGCACCACCACGTCGCCCAGATCGACCAGCACCCATTCGGCTTCGCGCTCGCCTTCCACGCCCAGCGGCATCACGCCCAGCTGCTTGGCGAACTTGACCACTTCATCGGCGATCGACTTCACATGGCGGCTGGAGGTACCCGAGGCGATCACCATGTAATCGGCGACGCTGGACTTGCCGATCACGTCGATCTCGACGAGATCCTTGGCCTTCAGTTCTTCGGTGGCCTTGCGCACGCACTCCAGCAGCTGCGTGACGGAGGGCGCCGGGTTCGGCATTTGGACCTTGATGGTCTGGGGCTGGGCTTGGTTGCTCAAAGCGGATGAACTCGATAAATGTGGGGCTGATTATACGGGCCCGGGGGCCTGCGCGTATTCACGGGCCGGCCGCGCCGTACAGGCCGTGGTCGGCGATGTAGTCGGCCACCGGTTCGGGCAGCAGGGCCCGCCACGGGCCGCCGATGGCGATCTGCTGGCGTACCTGGCTGGCCGATTCGCCACGCAGCGGGGCCTGCAGGCGCAGCAGGCGGCCGGCCGGGGCGCCCAGCAGTTCGCGCTCGTGGCTGGCCCAGCGGCCCTGCAGGGCGGCGGCCAGTTCCGGCGGAAGGTCCTGTTCCAGCGAGCTGCCCGGGCGGGCGGCGACGATGAAATGGGCCAGCCCGAACAAGGCCTCCCATTCATGCCAGCCGGGCAGGCCGAGCAGGCTGTCGGCCCCTACCAGCCACGCCAATGGCTGGTGCGGGCCCAGTTCGGCGCGCAGTTCGCGCAGGGTATCCACGCTGTAGGACGGCACCCCGGGCAGGCGCCGGGCGCGCTCCAGTTCACGGCGGTCCAGCAACAGGCCGGGCTCCTCGCCGATGGCCAGGGCCAGCATCCGCGCGCGTTGTTCGGCGTTGGCGCCGGGCGCCGGGCGGTGCGGCGGATCGGCGGCGGGCAGCAGCCGCACGGCCACCTGCAAGTGGTCGCGCGCGGCGCGCGCGATCGCCAGATGGCCGCAATGCACCGGGTCGAAGGTGCCGCCGTAATGGATGCGCAGGCCCATGCGGCTCAGGCGCGGGCCAGCAGCCGCACCGCACGCGCTTCGGCCACCGCCACCAGCAGCCGCTCCAGGCCCAGCCAGGGGTCGCCATCGGCACGGCCCTTGGCCATGCGGTCGACCAGGCCGGCTTCGGCCACGAAACGCTCCCACCGCTTGGGTTCGGGATGGCGCTGCAGGGCGCGCTTGAACGGCGCCTGGCGCGATTCCCAGATGCCGCGGCTCTTCATCTCCGCGCCGAGATTGCCACCACGCGCCTGGACCCGCGCCAGCGCGGCGGTGGACAGCAGCTCGCGGATCACCATCGGCATCAACGCCGCCACCGCCTCGCCCTCGCCGCGCAGGCCGGCCAGCATGCGCAGCACCGCCACCGGCTGCCCGGAGAAGGTGGCCTCCAGCAGCCGGAACACGTCATAGCGGGCAGCATCGGCCACCAGCGATTCCATGGTGTCCACATCCAGGGTCTGGCCGCTGGCCAGCAGCGCCAGTTTGTCGATTTCCTGTGCGGCGGCCAGCAGGTTGCCTTCCACCCGCTCGGCCAGCCGCTGCACCGCGGCCGGGTCGGCGCGCAGGCCCTGCGTGCGCAGGCGGCGCTCGATCCAGTCCGGCAGTTCGTGCGGCTTGATCGCCCAGGCCACCGACAGCACGCCGACCCGGTTGACCGCCTCGGCCCACTTGCCCTGGTGGGCCTTGCTCCATTCGTTGCAGGTGATCAGCAGGATCACATCCGGCGCGGGGTCGGCGCAGAACTGGCTGATCACCTCGGCGCCGTCCTTGCCCGGCTTGCCGCTGGGCAGGCGTAGTTCCATCAGCCGGCGCGGGCTGAACAGGCTGGGCGCGTTGAAACTGGCCTGGACCTGGTTCCAGTCGAAATCGCGGCCGTCGGCATCGAACACTTCGCGCTCGTCGATGCCGTCGGCACGGGCACGGGCACGCACCGCATCGGCGGCTTCCAGCACGCGCAGGGTTTCCGGGCCGGCAATCAGGTACACCGGGACCAGAGCCTGGCTGGCCGGCTGGCTGGCAAGTTGTTCGGGTCGCAGTTCCATCCTGGCGCGCCGGTCCGCGGACGGAGCGGTCAGTGCCCCTGCGGCTTGGTCGCCGGCGGCTCGGCCGGCGTCACCGCCGGTACCTCCGGCGTCGCCGGCACGGCGCTGCCGGCCTTGGCCGGAATCCGCCCATGCTCCATTTCCGCACGCACCACGCTGTCGATGCGGCGCATGATCGAGGCGGACATTTCCCGGCGCAGTTCGTCGGCGAGGATTTCGCGTTCGGTGGTGGTGCCGGTGGCGTCGGTGGGCGGGGACACGTAATCGCGCGACAGTTCGATCACCTGCTGGGGCACCAGTTCGCTGCCGTCTTCGCGGCGGAAGATGAAGATCACCGCATAACGCAGGCTGTATTCCTGCGCGCGGCCCTGCGCATCGATGGCGATCGGCAGATCGCCCCAGCGTTCGGACAGCACCTGCAGCTGCGCGGCCGGCGCGCTGCTGTCGGCCTCGGCGATCTGCGCCCCGGAGGACTGCAGGCCCCGGCGCAGCAGCTTGGCCAGTTCACTGTACGGCGCGGTGGAGACCACCTTCACCGCAGCGGTGTCGGCCGGCAGCATCAGCTTGTTGCGCAGATGGAAGCCACACCCGGCAAGGGTCGCGGTCAGGACGAGGGCAAGCAGGAATCGGGTCATGGGCACAGTCTGGGGGAGCCGGGCGGGCGCGGCAACAGGCATAGAAGATGCCCGATGCCGCGTGAACGAGACTTGAGACCGGCCGCGCGGCCGGTGGCCGCCGTCAGGCGGCCACGATGTTCACGATCTTGCCGGGCACGATGATGATCTTGCGCACGGTCAGGCCTTCCAGGAACTTGGCCGCGTTCGGCTCGGCCAGGCCCAGCGCCTCGATCCGGTCGCGCGCCGCATCGGCGGCCACCTCGATGGTGCCGCGCAGCTTGCCGTTGACCTGTACCGCCAGGGTCACCGCATCGCGCACCAGCGCGGCCGGGTCCACCTGCGGGAACGGCTGGTCTTCCAGCAGCGTCTCGGCGTTGCCCAGCAGCTGCCACAGCGCATGGCTGGCATGCGGGGTGATCGGGTTGAGCAGCAGCACGGTGGCCTGCAGGGCTTCCTGGCGCACCGCGCGGCCCTGCGCGCTGGCATCGTCGAATTTGGCCAGCGCGTTCATCAACTCCATCACCGCGGCAATGGCGGTATTGAAACTGTGGCGGCGGCCATAGTCGTCGCCGACCTTGCCGATGGTTTCATGGGTCTTGCGGCGCAGCGCCTTCTGCGCGGTGTCCAGCGCGGCCACGTCCAGTGCCACCACGGCACCGTCGGCGGCGTGCCTTTCCACCTGGGTCCACAACCGGCGCAGGAAACGCGCCATGCCGTCCACGCCGGCCTCGTTCCACTCCAGCGACTGCTCCGGCGGCGCGGCGAACATCGAGAACAGGCGCACGGTGTCGGCACCGTACTTGCCCACCATCGCCTGCGGATCCACACCGTTGTTCTTGGACTTGGACATCTTCTCGGTGCCGCCGATCACCACCGGCTGGCCGTCGGCGATCAGGGTCGCCCCGACGATGCGGCCGCGCTCGTCGCGCTGCACATCCACGTCGGCCGGGTTGATCCAGTCCTTGGAACCGTCCGGATTGGCACGGTAATAGGTCTCGGCGATCACCATGCCCTGGCAGAGCAGGTTCTGCGCCGGCTCGTTGCTGTCCACCATGCGCGCATCGCGCAGCAGCTTGTGGAAGAAACGGAAGTACATCAGGTGCAGGATGGCGTGCTCGATGCCACCGATGTACTGGTCCACCGGCAGCCAGTAGTTGCCGCGCTTGTCCACCGCGTCGCGGGCGCCGGGCGAGGTGTAGCGTGCGTAGTACCAGCTGGACTCCATGAAGGTGTCGAAGGTATCGGTCTCGCGCTCGGCCGCGCCGCCGCAGTCCGGGCAGGTGGTCTTGCGCCATTCCGGGTCGGCCTTGATCGGCGAACCGGTGCCGACGAAGTTGACGTTCTCCGGCAGGATCACCGGCAGCTGCTCTTCCGGTACCGGCAGGGCGCCGCACTTGGGGCAGTAGATCACCGGGATCGGGCAGCCCCAGTAGCGCTGGCGGCTCACGCCCCAGTCGCGCAGGCGGTAATTCACGCGGCGCTGGCCCTGGGCCTTGCGCTCGAAGCGCTCGGCCAGCGCCTCGAAGGCGCCCTGGAAATCCAGCCCGTCGAATTCTTCGGAATTGACCAGCTCGGTCTCACGGGTCTTGTCGCCGTACCAGTCCTGCCAGCGGGTGGCGTCGTATGCGCTTTCTTCCTTGCGCAGCGACTTCAACGCGATGACCTGGCGGATCGGCAGGCCGTACTTGTTGGCAAATTCATTGTCGCGCTGGTCGTGGCCGGGAACGGCCATCACCGCACCGGTGCCGTAGCCCATCAGCACGAAGTTGGCCACCCACACCGGCACCTGGGCGCCGGTGACCGGATGGATGGCGCGCAGGCCGGTGTCCATGCCGCGCTTTTCCTGGGTTTCCAGCTCGGCTTCGGAGACGCCGCCCTGCTTCATTTCGGCCAGCAGCGCCGCCAGCGCCGGGTTGGACCTGGCCGCGTGCTGGGCCAGCGGGTGCTCGCCGGCGATCGACACGAAGGTCACGCCCATCACGGTGTCCGGACGGGTGGTGAACACCCGCAGCGGGTCCAGCGCGCTGCCGTCGGCATCGCGCACGTCGAACTGGATTTCCAGCCCTTCGGAGCGGCCGATCCAGTTGCGCTGCATGGTCTTGACCGAATCGGGCCAGCCCGGCAGTTCATCCAGGCCGTCCAGCAGTTCCTGGGCGTAATCGGTGATGCGCAGGAACCACTGCGGGATCTCGCGTTTTTCCACCAGTGCGCCCGAGCGCCAGCCGCGGCCGTCGATGACCTGTTCGTTGGCCAGCACGGTCTGGTCGACCGGGTCCCAGTTGACCACCGCGTTGCGGCGGTAGGCCAGGCCCTTGCGCATCAGCCGGGTGAACATGCGCTGCTCGTGTACGTAGTACTCCGGCGTGCAGGTGGCGAACTCGCGCGACCAGTCGATCGCATAGCCCATGGCCTTGAACTGGCTGCGCATGTGCTCGATGTTGGCGTAGGTCCACTTGGCCGGCGCGGTCTTGTTCTTGATCGCGGCATTCTCGGCCGGCAGGCCGAACGCGTCCCAGCCCATCGGCTGCAGCACGTTGTGCCCGGTCATCCGCTTGTAGCGGCTGATCACATCGCCGATGGTGTAGTTGCGCACGTGGCCCATGTGCAGCGCACCGGACGGATACGGCAGCATCGAAAGGCAGTAGAACTTCGGCTTGTCCGAAGTCTCGGTGACCTCGAAGGCACGGGTGGCGTCCCAGAACTTCTGGGCGGCCGATTCAACCTGCTGCGGATCGTAAACGTTGGGTTCGACGCTGGTCATGGAAACGCTAGTGCGGCGGCAAAGCGGGACAGCGTACCGCAGTGCGGCATGGGGCTCCAATCGACGCCAGCGCCCCCTCCCACCCGTCACCTCATCCCCTTGAATTATCAGGGAATTGCCGGCCAGAGCGGAAACCAGCCGGAGTACCGGCCGCGCGCGGCGGCGCGGCGATGACCGCCAACGGGCCGAAAGCGACGCGCCTGCGGAGATGCCGGCCCGGCCCTGCGCTCAGCGGCAGCGCCGGGCCAGCGGCAACGCGGCCAGCAACCATGCCACCCAGCAGGCGAACGCCAGCCGCTGCGCCAGCGGTGCCGGCAACCACGCCTGCAGCACGAACGCAGCCAGCAGCATGGCCGCGCCGCAGCCCAGGTGCAGCCATGCCAGTGCACGCGCCCCGGGCAGGCGCAGCGCGCCAGCGCCGACCATCAGCGCACCGGGTACGAAGGCCAGCACCCACACCATCCATGCACTGGCGTGGAACTGGCTGGCCGGGCTGTCGATGTCGGTGGCATCCAGCGGCAGCAGCCCCATGGCGGCAAAGCCCAGGCCTGCCAGCATCAGCATCTGCAGGCCCACCCGCACCGCCTTGCCCGCGATGCCCGCGCCGTTG
Organism: Stenotrophomonas sp. KH_029; assembly: GCF_057839765.1. Classification (NCBI taxonomy): domain Bacteria; kingdom Pseudomonadati; phylum Pseudomonadota; class Gammaproteobacteria; order Lysobacterales; family Lysobacteraceae; genus Stenotrophomonas; species Stenotrophomonas sp. KH_029. The sequence continues at coordinate 2,995,943 of NZ_CM174498.1, forward strand.
CCGGCGGCGGCCGGTGCCGGGCGGTCCATCAGGATCAGCAGGCGCAGCGCCACCGCTGCGGCCAGCACCCCCGGCAGTATCAGGCCCAGCCAATTGAAGGCCTGCGCATGCGGCACGCCGGTGGCGCCCAGCAGGGCCACCGGGTGGCGCAGCGCGTGGTAGCCCGGCAGGGCCGCACCGAAGCCCACCACCGCCGCCACGAACAGGGCCGCGGCCACCGCGCCAATGCTGCGGTCGATACGTTGCATGAAGGGCATGAGGCGCGCCTGCGTGTAAGGAAGGCGCGCATTGTCACCGGTTTGCACCGATCGCGGCCACGGGCTTGCGTCGCAGCGCAGGCGGACCCATAAACTGCGTACATCTTCAACGTTGATTCCAGACCATGAGCGAATTGCCCCACGTCTTTGACGCCACCACCGAAACCTTCGAAGCCCAGGTGCTGCAGAAGTCACTGCAGACCCCGGTGCTGGTCGACTTCTGGGCCCCCTGGTGCGAGCCCTGCAAGACCCTGGGCCCGATGCTGGAGAAGCTGGCCGGCGAATACCACGGCGCCTTCGAACTGGCCAAGGTCGACGTCGACCAGGAACAGCAGATCGCCGCGGCCTTCCAGATCCGCTCGGTGCCCACCGTGTTCCTGGTCAAGGGCGGCCAGCTGGTCGACGGCTTCCCCGGCGCACTGCCCGAAGGCCAGCTGCGCGAATTCCTGGCCCAGCACGGCATTGTCCCGGCCGAGGCCGCCGATCCCGAACCGCTGGACCCGCAGGCCCAGGTCGATGTACTGCGCGCGGCGATCGTGGCCGAACCGGACAAGGACGTGCTCAAGCTCGAGCTGGCCCTGGCCCTGCTGCAGACCGGCGCCAGCGCCGAGGCCAGCGCCCTGATCGACGCGCTGCCGGCCAACCTGTCCACCGATGACCGCGCCATCGCCGCCCGCGCCCGGCTGGACTTTGCCAGCGCGCTGCACGATGCCCCCGCCGCCGCCGCGCTGGAGGCGCGCATCGCCGCCAATGCCGATGACCTGCAGGCGCGCCACCTGCGTGGCGTGCAGCTGCTGCTGGACGGACACGACGAGGGCGCGCTGGAGCAGTTCCTGGAGATGCTGCGCCGCGACCGCAGCTTCAACGACGGGCTGCCGCGCAAGCTGCTGATCGACGCTTTCAAGGTGATCGGCGACGAGGACCTGGTCGGCCGCTACCGCCGCCGCATGGCCGCGCTGCTGTTCTGAGCGCCAGGCGCCATCGCGGCCGCAGGGGCCGGATGCCAGGTTCAGTCCCACACCCCTAGCGGATCCTGCGGTTTCCGGGCGTGATCAAGATCACGTTCAGAAACCTTGCACGGCTCCCGGGCGATAATGCCGGCGTGGCGCACTGGACGCCGCGATCCATTCGGGGGGATGTGGTCGGGGCCATCGTGGTCGCACGGCCAGGCCCCGCCCAGCAGGGCCCTGATGACCGTGAGTTCGACCCGTTTGCCGCACCGTTGTGCGCCGTATACCCGCCTGCTGATGCTGGTGGCGCTGCTGCTGTCCGTCTTTCCCGCGTTTGCCCAGGACTGGAACTACCGGGTCCGCCCGGGCGATACCCTGTGGGACCTGGGCGCGCGTTACCTCAAACCCTCGGTGCCCTGGGAACAGCTGCAGACGCATAACCGCGTGGCCGACCCGTACCGGCTGCCGCCCGGTACCCAGCTGCGTTTCCCGGTGGCCTGGCTGCAGGTACAACCCGCACCGGCCCGGGTACTGGCCACACGGGGCCTGGTCCAGGTCGGCGATACCGACCAGCCTGGCCTGCGCGATGTGGCCCAGGGCGACCTGCTCAGGATCGGCCAGCACCTGGTGACCGGCGCCGATGCCAGCGTCACCATCGTCTTCGCCGACGACTCGCGGCTGCAGCTGCGCGAGAACTCGCGGCTGCGCCTGGACCAGCTCAGCCGTTACGGCCACACCGGCATGGTCGATACCCGGCTGCGCCTGGAACAGGGCCGCAGCAGCAACCGGGTCACCCCCGCCAAGGGCCCGGCTTCGCGCTACATCATCGATGCGCCCACGGCGACCAGCAGCGTGCGCGGCACCGTGTTCCGGGTCAGCGCCGGCGGCGATGGGCGCAGCGCCGCCACTGAAGTGATCGAAGGCAAGGTGCAGGTGGGCAACCGCCGCGGCCAACGCCTGGTCACCCCGGGCCACGCCACCCGCAGCGATTCGCCCGATACCGCGCCCGGCGCCATGGAAACCCTGCTGCCGGCGCCCGTGCTGGACCGCACGCAGCTGCGCCTGGACCCGCTGCCGGCGCAGCTGGCGTGGTCGCCGGTGGCCGGCGCCGACCACTACCGGGCCGAAGTGGTGCGCGCCGACCAGCCGGAAATCCTGCTGTTCGCCCAGGACACCCACGCCACCGCGCTCACCGTGCCCGACCTGCCACCGGGCGAACTGCGGGTGCTGGTGCGCGCGGTCAACGCGCAGGGCGTGGAAGGCCTGGATGCCGAGCGCGACTTCCTGGTCCGCGACCAGCCGCCGGCCCCGCTGACGGTGCGCCCGGTCAACCAGCAGACCATCAACAGCGCGCGCCCGCGCTTTGAATGGAGCCAGGTCGGCGGCGCCGAGGCCACCGTGCTGCAGATCGCCCACGATGCGCAGTTCCTGCAACCGGTGCTGGAACAGGAAAGCCGCGGCACCCACCTGCGCCCGGCCCGCGACCTGGCCCCCGGCGCCTATTTCTGGCGGGTGGCCTCGCGCGATGGCAACGGCCACCGCGGCCGCTTCGGGCAACCGGTGGCGCTGACCCTCAGCGATGCGCCGGTGGACCCGGCCCTGCAACCGCCGCAGGCGGCCAAGGGCCAGCTGACCCTGCGCTGGCAGGCCGGGCAAGCCGGGCAACGCTACCGCGTGCAGCTGGACCGCCGCGGCGATTTCGCCCAGCCGCTGCTGGACCGTGAACTCGACCAACCCGAGGTAACTCTCAAGCGGCCCTGGCACGGCACCTTGCATGTGCGCGTGCAGTACATCGACGACGACGGCTACGCCGGCCCGTTCTCGCCGGCACAGCAGGTCAAACTGCCCTGCCGCACCTGCTATGGCGCCGGCGGCGGCGCCCTGCTGCTGTGGTTGCTGCTGTGAAGCCGCTGGTGCTGCCCTGGCTGCAACGGATCGCGCTGGCGCTGCTGTTCGGCGCACTTGCCGCGGCGGCCAGCCACTGGCACTGGTTCTGGCAGCAGGACGAGGCGGTCTACGACGCCTACGTCGGCCGCTGGGACTACCCACCCGATCCGCGCCTGCTGATCGTGGCCATCGACGACAACAGCCTGCAGCAGATCGGCCAATGGCCGTGGCCGCGCTCCACCCACGCGCGCCTGCTCGACCGCCTCACCCACGCCGGCAGCACCCGGGTGGTGCTGGACCTGATGCTGTCCGAGCCGGACCGCCAGGACAACGCCCAGGATGCCGAACTGGCCGCCGCGATCCGGCGCAACGGGCACGTGGTGCTGTCGGTGCTGGCCGCCCCGGCCAGCGGCCCGCGCATGGCCGAAGAACTGCTGCCGATCCCGCTGATCACCGCCAACGCGGCCACCCTGGGCCACAGCGATATCGAAGTGGATGCCGACGGGGTGGCGCGCGGGCTCTACCTCACCGCCGGGATCGGCTCACCGCACTGGCCGGCCCTGGGCCTGGCGCTGGCCGACCGGCGCGGCCCGATGCCCGGCCTGCGCGACCCGCAGCCGGACCAGGCCTCGCCCTACCAGTGGCGGCGCGACCACTATGTGCGGGTGCGCTATGCCGGGCCACCGGAACGCTTCCCGCAGGTGTCCTATGTGGACGTGCTCGACGGCAATGTCGATGCGGCGATGCTGCGTGGGCGGCTGGTGCTGGTGGGCATGACCGCCAGCGGCATCGCGCCGCGGCTGCTGACCCCGACCAACCGCGAGCGCTGGATGAGCGGCAGCGAGTACCAGGCCAACGTGGCCTCGATGCTGCTCGGCGACAAGGTCATCACCCTGCTGCCGACCTATTGGCAGGACCTGCTGAGCGGAGTACTGGTGGCGCTGTGCTGCCTGGGCCTGACCCTGCCGCGGGCGGCGGCCAGCGCCCTGCTGGCGCTGCCGTTGACCCTGCTGCTGAGTTTCGTGCTGCTGCGCGCCGGCAACCTGTGGTTCGCCCCGGCCGCGGCGCTGACCGCGATGCTGGCGGCGATCCTGGCCTGGGTGCTGTGCCGGATCAGCGCATGGCGCCGGCAGGCCAACAGCGATGCGCTGACCGGGCTGGGCAACCGGCTGCGCTTCGAACAGGCGCTGCAGCAGGAACACGACGCCGGCCGCCGCAGTGGCCGCCCGCTGAGCCTGGTGTTGATCGACGTCGACCACTTCAAGCACCACAACGACATCTACGGCCACCATGCCGGCGACAACGTATTGCGCCAGATCGCCAGCGCGATCGGTGCGCACGCACGCCGCCCACGCGACATGGCCGCGCGTTTTGGCGGCGACGAATTCGCGCTGATCCTGCCCGACACCGCCGCCGATGGCGCGGCGCTGGTGGTTGAAGACCTGCTCGCCTGCGCGCGCGGCATGGAGGTTCCCGCCAGCCCCGGCGATACCACCCGGATCACCCTGACCGTCGGAGTGTTCACCCGCGTGCCCGGCGCGCATACCGAGCCGCACCATTTCTTCGAAGGTGCCGACGCGGCGCTGTACCGCGCCAAGGCCGCCGGCCGCAACGGCTACGTCATCGACGACGGTGCCGGCGCGTAGGGTGCGCCTCGGGGAGCGCCTGGTTACAGCGCTGTGCTGAAAGCCAGGTCATGCGCCGCCAATGCCGCCCAGGCAGTGGCTCTGCCCGGCTGCATCGACCAGCGGTCGATGCCTACCGCCCGCGCAGTGCCCCCGCCCATGGCCCATACGCCCCGCCATACGCCGGCGAATGTTAGGCTTGAGCCTCTTTCCCCCGCCCGATGCGCCCCCGATGAACGCCAGCCTGTTCCGCCACGGCATCAACCTGTGGCCGCCCTTCCTGTTCGCCGGCATCCATGTCACCAAGGTCAGCCCGGACTACCGCCACGTGCGCGTGGAACTGCGCATGCGCCCCTGGAACCGCAACTACGTGGGCACCCATTTCGGCGGCAGCCTGTTCGCCATGACCGACCCGTTCTGGATGCTGACCGTGATGCAGAACCTGGGCCGCGATTACTACGTGTGGGACCGCGCCGGCGAGATTGAATTCCTCAAGCCCGGCCGCGGCACCGTATCGGCCGAGTTCCAGCTGGACGATGCGCTGCTGGAGCAGTTGCGCGCGGCCACCGCCAACGGGGAGAAGTACCTGCACTGGTTCAGCAACGACATCGTCGATGCACAGGGCGAGGTGGTCGCCCGCGTGCGCAAGCAGGTCTACCTGCGCCTCAAGCCTGACGCGCGCCGACCCGCCGCCTGATCTGCCGCCGACCTGCCGCCGGTCCCGCATCGACAAACACCGCCTGCAGCTCCTTGCCCGACCCTGCACGGGCCTGCACCACAACCGCCCCCCAACGCCGCACCCGCGGCGGCCGGCGGTGCGCTAAACCGGGCGGCGGCCCCGCTACAATGCGCCGATGTCGCCCCAAGCCCCCCAACTCGTTCCGCGCCCCTCCCTGCAGCGCCTGTTCCTGACCGGCCTGCTGACCCTGTTGCCGATCTGGCTGACCTGGGTGGTGGTCAAATTCGTGTTCGTGCTGCTGTCGGGCATTTCCAGCCCGGTGGTGGTGCCGCTGTCGGAGCAGATCGCCGCCTCGTTCCCGCACTACCTGGGCTGGGTCAAGGTCGAGTGGATGCAGAACCTGATCGGCCTGGCCGCGACCTTGCTGGTGATCCTCAGCGTGGGCGTGCTCAGCCGCCGGGTAATCGGCCAGCGCCTGCTGCGCTGGTTCGGCGCGGTGATCAAACGCATCCCGCTGGCCAGCACCATCTACGAAAGCGCCAAGAAACTGCTGGACATGCTGCAGACCGAACCGGGCAGCACCCAGCGCGTGGTACTGATCGACTTCCCGCACCGCGAGATGAAATCGGTCGGGCTGGTCACCCGGGTGATCCGCGAACAGGGCACCAACCGCGAGTTGGCCGCCGTCTACGTGCCCACCACGCCCAACCCGACCTCGGGCTATCTGGAAATCGTGCCGGTGGAACTGCTGACCCCGACCGACTGGACCGTCGACCAGGCCATGAGCTTCATCATCTCCGGTGGCGCGGTGGCCCCGGACAGCATGCCATTCACGCGTGCCGGCGAACGCTGAAATGAGCGCGCGGCCGCTGCAGGACCGCGCGGTCCAGCTGTTCATCGTATTGGCCGCGTTCTTCTGCGCCAATGCGGTGCTGGCCGAACTGATCGGGGTCAAGATCTTCGCGCTGGAAGACACCCTGGGCGTGGCGCCGTTCAACTGGAACCTGTTCGGCCAGACCGGTTCGCTCAGCTTCACCGCCGGCACCCTGTTGTGGCCGGTGGTGTTCATCATGACCGACACCATCAACGAGTTCTTCGGCCGTCGCGGCGTCAAGTTCATCTCATGGCTGGCGGTGGGGCTGATCAGCTATGGCTTCCTGTTCGCCTTCGCGGCGATTTCGCTGGCGCCGGCCGACTGGTGGGTGACCTCCATGAGTGCGCACGGCGTGCCGGATTACCAGGCTGCGTTCGCCGCGGTGTTCGGCCAAGGCATGTGGACCATCGGTGGGTCGCTGGTGGCCTTCCTGATCGGACAGCTGATCGATGTCTCGGTGTTCCACCGCATCCGTCGCGCCACCGGCGAACGCCATGTGTGGCTGCGCGCCACCGGTTCGACCGCGGTATCGCAGTTGGTGGACAGCTTCGTGGTGATCTGGATCGCCTTCGTGCTGGGCCCGCAGCAGTGGCCGACCTCGCTGTTCCTGGCGGTCAGCAGCGTCAATTACGTCTACAAGATGGGCTTCGCGATCGCCCTGATTCCCTTGCTGTACCTGATGCGCCGGGCGATCAGCGGCTACCTGGGGGCTGAACGCGCCGCCCAGCTGCGGGCCGACGCCGCAGCTGACTGATACCGGTACGCGACAAACCTGACCGGGCCCCGGTGCTGGCCGTACGCAGGCGAATCGGGCAAGCTCCGGGGTCAGTGTTTTACGGAAACAGCCGATGCCCCACCCCGCCCGCGCCCTGGCGCTTGCCATTGCCTCCTTGCTGATCTTCAGTGCCGCCGCACCGGCCGAAGCGGCCAAGAAGAAGGCCAACCGGCCCGCCGCCGCGCAGACCCGGCAGGCCGCCAAGCCCAAGGCCAGGCCGCGCGCGCGTCCGGCCGCCCCGGCCCGGCAGCCGCTGGTGCGCCAGCAGAGCAAGGCCGCCCAGCTCAACCGCATCTACGATGAATACTGGGATGCCTCGATGCGGCTCAATCCGCTTCAGGCCACCTTCCAGGGCGACACCCGGCACAACGACCAGTTGCCCAACATCCTCTCGGCCGCCTACCGCCAGCAATCGCACGATTTCACCATCGAATGGCTGGGCAAGGTCGAGAAAATCGGCGCCGATGGCCTGGACGGGCAGGACCTGCTCAGCTACCAGATCTTCGTGCGCGATGCGCGCATGTCGCTGGCCGCCGAACAGTTCCCCAGCTGGATGCTGCCGGTCAGCCAGTACTACAACCTGGGCAGCATCATGGCGATCCTGGGCTCGGGCTCGGGCGCGCAGCCATTCAACACCGTGCAGGATTACGATGCCTGGTCGCGGCGCTCGCTGGGTATCGCGCCGCTGTTCGACCAGGCCATCGCCAACATGCGCCAGGGCATGGCGGCCGGCGTGGTGCAGCCGCGTGACCTGATGGAAAAGGTGCTGCCGCAGCTGGATGCGGTGATCAAGCCCAGCGCCGAGGAAAGCATTTTCTGGGCGCCGGTGCGCAACCTGCCCGAAGACCTGCCGGCCGCCGACAAGGCGCGCATCAGCGCCGAATACAAGCGCATGATCGAGTTGCGGATCATGCCGGCCTACCGCGCCCTGCGCGGCTTCATCGCCACCGAATACCTGCCGGCCACCCGCGCCAGCGACGGCCTGGGCGCGCTGCCCAACGGCCAGGCCTGGTACACCCAGAATATCGTGCAGAGCACCGCCTCCACGCTGGACGCGCAGCAGATCCACACCCTGGCCGAACAGCGCGTGGCCAGCCTGCAGGCGCAGATCGCCGGCATCCTCAAGGACAACCGGATCCGCGGCTCGCAGCAGAAGGTGCTGCGCAGCATGCGCACCGACAAGAACTTCCAGTACGCCAATGCCAATGCGCTGCTGGCGCGCTACAAACAGCTGCAGGGCCAGGTCGGTGGGCGCCTGCCGGCGCTGCTGGGCACCCAGCCCAAGGCCGCGCTGGAGATCCGTGCGGTCGAGCCTGAGCGCGCCGCCAGCGCGGCAGCGGTGAGCTACCAGCCGGCGCTGCCCGACGGCATGCGACCGGCCATCCTGTACGTCAACACCGGCAACCTGCCCAGCCGCCGCCGCTGGTCGGCGCCGATGCAGTTCCTGCATGAAGGCATTCCCGGCCACCATGTGCAGCTGGGCCTGCAGCAGGAACTGGACAAGCTGCCGCGCTTCCGCCGCCTGGGCGGCGACATCGCCTTCATCGAAGGCTGGGGCCTGTATGCCGAATCGCTGGGCGAGGAACTGGGCGTCTACCAGGACCCTTACGAGCGCATCGGTTACCTGCAGGCGGCGCTGACCCGTGCCGCGCGCATGTCCGCCGATACCGGCGTGCACGCGCTGGGCTGGAGCAAGCGCCAGGCGGTGGACTACCTGGTCAAGACCACCGACATGCCCACCGAGGATGCCAACGCCGAAGTCGAGCGGTTCATGGCATTGCCCGGGCAGACCCTGCCCAACGGGCTGGGCGAACTGAAGATGATCCAGCTGCGCGACCGCGCCAAGGCGGCCCTGGACGCGCGCTTCGACCCGCGCCGTTTCCATGAGCAAGTGCTGCACGACGGGTCGATGCCGCTGGACATCCTGGATGCCAAGATCACCCGCTGGATCGCCAGCGAGACCGGCGCGGCACCCGCCGCGCCGACCGCCACGCCCTGATCGGCAAAGGAGCCGGCCATGCACGTTCCTGTTCGTCGGCGGTACTGGATCGGGGTGATGTGCATCGGCCTGCTCGGCGCCGGCAGCGCCTGGGCCGCGCCGGTGCTGTCGCCGCCGGACCCGGGCATCGACGCCCTGCTGCAGCGCTACGACGGCCAGGTGCCGGGCGCGGCGGTGCTGGTGCTGCACGATGGCCAGCCGGTGTTCCGCCGCGGCTATGGGCTGGCCGTGGTCGAAGACCGCACCGCAGTGACCGCGCAGACCAACTTCCGCCTGGCATCGGTCAGCAAGCAGTTCACCGCCGCGGCCATCCTGCTGTTGGCCGAGGACGGCAAGCTCGGCCTGGATGACCCGCTCAAGCGCTGGCTGCCGTCGCTGCCGGCGGCGGCCGATGCGATTACCCTGCGCCAGCTGCTCAGCCACACCAGCGGCCTGCTCGACTATGAAGACCTGATGGCGCCCGGTGCCACTACGCAGGTGCACGACAGCGACGTGCTGCACCTGCTGGAAACCCAGGACCGCACCTATTTCGCCCCGGGCAGCGCCTACCGCTACAGCAACAGTGGCTATGCGTTGCTGGCGCTGGTGGTGGGCAAGGCATCGGGCACCGGTTTCGCCGGTTTCCTGCGCGAGCGCATCTTCCTGCCGCTGGGCATGCGCGACACCGTGGCGCACCAGGACGGCGTGGACGAGGTGGCACGCCGCGCCTATGGCTACAGCCAGGCCGATGGACGCTGGCAGCGCACCGACCAGAGCCCGACCAGTGCCGTGCTCGGCGATGGCGGCATCTATTCCTCACTCGACGACCTGGCCCGGTGGGATGCGGCGCTGTACGACCAGCGCCTGCTGAAGGCCTCGTCGCTGAAGCAGGCGTTCTCCCCGGCCACCGCCACCGACGAACCGGACGTGCCGTTCTACGGGTTCGGTTGGCGCCTCAACGGCCAGGCGCAGTGGCACAGCGGCGAGAGCATCGGCTTCCGCAATGTGATCCTGCGCTATCCCGGGCAGCGCCTTACCGTGATCGTGCTGACCAACCGCAACGACCCCGCCCCCTACCCGCTGGCGTTGCAGATCGCGCGGCGCTGGCTGGACGCCCTGCAATGAACCCTCCCACCCCACTGCTGCTGGGCGTACACCACGTCGCGCTGATCGGCGCCGACTACGCACGCTCGAAGGACTTCTACACGCGCATCCTCGGTCTGCGCGTGCTCGACGAAAACTACCGGGCCGCGCGCGACTCATGGAAGCTCGACCTGGCCCTGCCCGACGGCAGCCAGCTGGAGCTGTTCTCCTTCCCCGGCGCGCCGCCCCGGCCCAGCCGCCCCGAAGCCCAGGGCCTGCGCCACCTGGCCTTCCGCGTGGCCGCACTGGAACCGATGATCGCCCGCCTGGCCGCGGCCGATGTTGCTTGCGAGCCGATCCGCACCGACCAATACACCGGCCGCCGCTTCACCTTCTTCGCCGACCCGGACGGGCTGCCGCTGGAGCTGTACGAGATCCTCTGACCCGGCCTTCCGGCCCGCCGCGACCGGCGGCCCGGCATTGCCCATACCCCGCCGAATGGGTATACAGTCGGCCTGTACCGGCCACCTGCGCCGGCATTCACGGACATCCCTGGGAGGGGAACATGCGCAAGACCTTCAAGACCCTGTTGCTGGCCCTGCCGCTGATGCTGGCCGCGCTTTCGGCCAGCGCCGCCGACGGTGCGGTCGGCCGCTGGAAGACCATCGACGACAAGACCGGCAAGGTGAAGTCGATCGTGGAAATCACCCAGGCCGCCAACGGCACCCTGACCGGCAAGGTGGTCGACATCCTGCATTCGGACAAGGGCCCCAACCCGGTCTGCGACGGCTGCGAGGGCGCCAACAAGAACAAGCCGGTCAAGGGCATGACCATCCTGTGGAACCTCAAGGCCGACGGCGCCAACGCCTGGTCCGGCGGCACCATCCTGGACCCGGGCAACGGCAAGACCTACAAGTCCAAGGCCAAGCTGCAGACCGGCGGCGCCAAACTGGACGTCTCCGGCTGCATCGCCTTCATCTGCCGCTCGCAGACCTGGGTGCGCGAGTAATTTGGCGCTGTTTTAGCTAGTCATTGCTTTAGCTAGTCATTGCTACGGTGTGGCCGAGAAGAAGAAGAAGGCCGAAGCGGCTGCGCCGCTTCGGCCTTTTGCATTTCAACTCCCCCACAACCCGAACCAAACCGTCCTGGCTCCGGCTTCGGCAGGCAGAAGCTCGGTTCGGTTCCGTTCGGTTCGATCCATTTCGGCCCGGTTAGGTCCGGTCCCTTCAGCTTCCGCCCCGCCCGGTCCTTTCCCTTGCACACCAGCCAACTGTGGAAGGGCTGGGGTGGGTGAGGTTGCGGGGCCCTCCACCGCATGGGTCCGACGCATGCGTCGGACGGGCTGGGCAGGACGCTCAGCCCCGGTCTTTGCCGTGTATGCAGGACTGCATACACGGCAAAGCGGTGGCGGAGCTTACATGGGTGAGGGCGCATTGCTTGCGAGGCACTGCCTCGCATGCGCTCGAACGCCCAGCCGCCGGCGGCTGGGCCGGGCCGCGGAGCGGGACTTGCAGCGTGCCCCGCGGCCTCACCCACCCCAGCCCTCCCCCAGCAGACCGGTCTAGGCTTTGGCTTTGGCTCCGGCCCTGGCCTTGGCTACGGCTTCGAAAAAAAAGCCCGCCGCAGGCGCCCACCCCCTCCATGCGATAATCCCCGGTCCCCAAAGCAACAACGCAGACCATGACCCGCACCGCTCTCGTCACCACCGCCCTGCCCTATGCCAACGGCCCGCTGCACCTGGGCCATCTGGTCGGCTACATCCAGGCTGACATCTGGGTGCGCGCGCGTCGAATGAGCGGCGGCAAAACCTGGTTCGTCTGCGCCGATGACACCCACGGCACCCCGATCATGCTCGCCGCCGAAAAGGCCGGAGTGACCGCCGAGACCTTCATCGCCAACATCCAGGCCAGCCACGAGCGCGATTTCGCCGCCTTCGGCGTTGCCTTCGATCACTACGACTCGACCAACTCGGCGGCCAACAAGGCGCTGACCGAAGCCTTCTACCTCAAGCTCGAGGCCGAAGGCCACATCTCGCGCCGCTCGGTGGCCCAGTTCTACGACCCGGCCAAGGGCATGTTCCTGCCCGACCGCTACATCAAGGGCATCTGCCCGGTGTGCAGCAGCCCGGACCAGTACGGCGACAACTGCGAAGTCTGCGGCGCCACCTACGCCCCCACCGAACTCAAGGATCCGCGCTCGGTCATCTCCGGCGCCACCCCGGAACTGCGCGACTCCGAACACTTCTTCTTCGAAGTCGGCCATTTCGACGCCTTCCTGCGCCAATGGCTGGCCGGCGACGTCGCCCTGCCCGGCGTCAAGGCCAAGCTCGGCGAATGGCTCAACGCCGAGGGCGGCCTGCGCGCCTGGGACATCTCCCGCGACGCGCCCTACTTCGGTTTCCAAATCCCCGGCCAGCCCGGCAAGTACTTCTACGTCTGGCTCGATGCCCCGATCGGCTACCTCTCAAGCTTCAAGACCCTGTGCGACCGCAACGGCGAGGACTTCGACGCCCACCTGCGCGCCGGCACCAGCACGGAACTGCATCATTTCATCGGCAAGGACATCGTCAACTTCCATGGCCTGTTCTGGCCGGCCGTCCTGCACGGCACCGGCCACCGTGCGCCGACCCGCCTGCACGTCAACGGCTACCTGATGGTCGACGGCGCCAAGATGTCCAAGTCGCGCGGCACCTTCGTCATGGCCCGCACCTACCTCGACGCCGGCCTTGAAGCCGAAGCCCTGCGCTACTACTTCGCCGCCAAGTCCGGCGGCGGCGTCGAAGACCTCGACCTCAACCTGGGCGACTTCATCGCGCGCGTCAACGCCGACCTGGTCGGCAAGTTCGTCAACCTGGCCAGCCGCTGCGCCGGCTTCATCAGCAAGCGCTTCGACGGCCGCCTCGCCGATGCGCTGCCCGATGCCGCCCAGTACGACCGCTTCGTCGCCGCCCTGGCGCCCATCCGCGAGGCCTACGAGCGCAACGATCCGGCCGCGGCCGTGCGCCTGACCATGGCCCTGGCCGACGAAGCCAACCGCTACATCGACGACCAGAAGCCATGGGTGATCGCCAAGCAGGACGGCGCCGACGCCCAGCTGCAATCGGTCTGCACCCAGGGCCTGAACCTGTTCCGGGTGTTGGTTACCGCGCTCAAGCCGGTACTGCCGGCCACCGCCGCCCAGGCCGAAGCCTTCCTGGCCGCCCCGGTGCAGGACTGGACCGACATCGCCCGCCCGCTCACCGCGCACACCATCGCCGTGTACGCCCCGCTGTTCACCCGTATCGACCCGAAAATGATTGACGCCATGACCGACGCCTCCAAGGACACCCTCGCCGCCCCCGCCCCCGCGCCGGCCAAACCCGCCAAGCCGGCGCCCGCACCGGCCGCTGCTCCGGCGGCCACCGATGGCCCGGCCTACATCGACATCGACGACTTCGCCAAGCTCGACCTGCGCATCGGCAAGGTGCTGGCCTGCGAATTCGTGGACGGCTCGGACAAGCTGCTGCGCTTTGAACTGGACGCCGGCGAACTGGGCAAGCGCCAGATCTTCTCCGGCATCCGCGCCAGCTATGGCGAGCCGGAAAAGCTGGTCGGCCGCAGCGTGGTCTTCATCGCCAACCTAGCCCCGCGCAAGATGCGCTTCGGCCTGAGCGAAGGCATGATCCTGTCGGCCGGTTTCGACGGCGGCGCGCTGGCCCTGCTCGATGCCGACAGCAGCGCCCAGCCGGGCATGCCGGTCCGCTGAGCGCGGCGGCGGGGCGGCCGCAGCGCCGCTCCGCCCTGTCCATCGGCAAGGAGGAGCGGGCGTGGAACTGGCACTGTTCGATTTCGACCATACGATCACCACCTGCGACACCTATGGCCGCTTCCTGCGCCGCGTGGCCACGCCCGAGCAACTTGCCCGGGCCTGGTGGAAGGTGGGGCCGTGGCTGCTGGCCTACCGGCTCAAGCTGATCTCACCCGAACGCATCCGCGCCCGCGTCACCCGGCTGACCCTGGGCAACCGCCACGCCGAGGATATCGCCACCCAGGCCGCCGGCTACGCGCGCGATGTGCTGCCCGACCTGGTGCGCCCGCAGATGCTCGAACAGATCCGCTGGCACCTGCAGCAACGCCATACCGTGGTGGTCGTGTCCGGCTCGCTGGACCTGTACCTGCGCCCCTGGTGCCAATCGCTGGGGCTGGAGCTGATCTGCAACCGGCTGGAAAGCCGCGACGGGCGCCTGACCGGCCGCTACGCCGACGGCGACTGTGGCCCGCGCAAGGTCGAACACATCCGCCGACGCTACGATCTGTCACGCTACCAGCGCATCCACGCCTATGGCGACAGCAGCGAAGACCGACCGATACTCGCGCTCGCCCATGACCGCTGGTATCGCGGCAAACCCCTCAAAAAATAGTGTTCCCGCGCAGCCGACGCCACGCATGCCCAACCCCAGCCCTGCCCTGATCGAACGCCTCGACCGCCTGTTGCCGCAGACCCAATGCGGCCAGTGCGGCTTCGACGGCTGCCGCCCCTATGCCGACGCGATGGCCCGCGGCGAGGCCGGCGTGGACCGCTGCCCGCCCGGCGGCGATGACGGCGCACGCGCGTTGGCGCACGTGCTCGGCGTGGCCGCCATCCCGTTCGACCGCAGCCGCGGTGAACACAAGCCCGCCCAGGTCGCGCTGATCGTCGAAGCGGACTGCATCGGCTGCACCAAGTGCATCCAGGCCTGCCCGGTGGACGCCATCGTCGGTGGTGCCAAGTACATGCACACCGTCATCGCCGATCTGTGCACCGGCTGCGAGCTGTGCATTCCACCGTGTCCGGTGGATTGCATCGAGTTGATCGCAGCGCCCGCCCGGTAACGCCGGACGTTGATCGCAGCGCCGGTCCCGTAACGCCGGACGTTGATCGCGGCACACGCCCGTAGCGCCGGGCTCTGCCCGGCTGCTGTTGAATCTGCATGGCCGGCGGGCAGCCGGGCAGAGCCCGGCGCTACATGCACCGCGAGAGCGGTGACGCATGGGCGCATGGCGATGCGTCAAGCATCGCGGCGCCCATCGGTTCCCGTGGCGCGGCAGAGCCCGGCGCTACGTGCACCGCGAGAGCGGTGACGCATGGGCGCATGGCGGTGCGTCGAGCGCCACGGCGCCCATCGGTTGCCGTGGCGCGGCCCTGCCCGGCTGCCGTCGCCGACCGTTACGGCAACGCCGCGGTCACCACGATTTCCACCTTCCAGCTCGCATCGGCCAGCCTGGCTTCCACCGTCGCGCGCGCCGGCGTCATTCCCGCCACTACCCACTCGTCCCACGCGGCGTTCATGCCGGCGAAATCGTTGATGTCGGCCAGGAATACTTCCGCACGCAGGATGTGCTGCTTGTCGCTGGCCACCAGCGCCAACAGCTTGTCGATCTCGGCCAGCACCTGCCGGGTCTGGCCGGTGATGTCCTGGCTGGTGTCTTCCGGGATCTGCCCGGACAGATAGGCAACCTTGTTGTGCACGGTCATCTCGGACATGCGCGGGCCGACATCGAAACGTTCCAACATGGCGATACTCCTCTGGGTGAACCTGCATTGTCACCGATGCAGCCGGCGCGTGCCCTTGCCGGCAGCCAACGCCGCAGCGGCGCACCCTTGGCAAGTGCCGGCATCAGGCGCACGATGCGCGCGCACGGGCAGCCACGCCCGCCTTTACTTCCTCATCGCCCGCCCCCGGAGCATGCTGTACCGATGACCGAACCAACCCCCGCTCCCGCCCCGGCCCGCGTCGGCTGGCGCCGCGCCGCCACCGTGGTTTTCAGCCTGGCGATCCTGGCCCTTGCCCTGCGCGGCCTGGCCAGCGAGTTCGACGAACACGGGTACCGCGCCATCCGCGAAGCGTTCCGCCATCTGGGTGCCGGCCAGATCGCCCTGACCGTGCTGCTGGGCCTGGCCAGTTACGCCTGCCTGATCGGGTTTGACGCGGTCGGGCTGCGGCGCAGCGGCAAGCGCCTGCATCCTGCGCGGATCGGCATCACCGCCTTCCTGGCCCACACCATCGGCCAGACCCTGGGCTTTGCCGCCCTCACCGGCGGCGCGGTCCGCCTGCGCGGCTACGGCGGCGCCGGCCTGACGCTGGGCGAGATCGGCCAGGTGGTGCTGATGAGTACCTTGGGCTTTGTGTTCGGCGCCTGGCTGCTGCTGGCACTGGCCTTCCTGCTCGAACCCGGTGCCGCCGCGCTGGCCCTGCCGGTGTCGGTGCAGGCGGTGCGCGTGTCCGGCATCGTCGGCCTGCTCGCCTACCTGGGCACCTGGCTGGCGGTCGGTCGCGATGGCCGCAGCTTCCAGGTCCGCCGCCACAGCCTGTGGCTGCCGGACCGCCGCACCATGCTCGGGGTCACCGCGCTGAGCGTGGTCGAACTGGTGCTGGCCAGCGCGGCGTTCTACGTGCTGCTGCCGATGGACACCCCCACCGGCCTGCCCGGCTTTGTCGGGCTGTACCTGGTGGCGGTATTGGCCGGCCTGGTCTCCAGCGTGCCGGCCGGGCTGGGCGTGTTCGAATGGAGCCTGCTCAAGCTGCTGCCGCAGGTGGCGCCGGCAGCGGTACTGGCCGCCGCGCTGATCTACCGGGTCACCTACTACGTGCTGCCGCTGCTGCTGGCCACACTGCTGGCGCTGGGCCCGGCGATGCGCAAGCCGCTGCGGATCGGTGCCGGCGCCACCCGCGCCGGCTGGACCGCACTGCGCCCATGGCTGCCGCAGATCATCGCGCTGGCGGTGTTCAGCGTGGGCGCGGCGCTGGTGATCGACGGCACCCTGCCCACCCCGCGCCGGCACCTGGTCAACGCCTCGCTGCCGGTCCTGGAAACCTCGCACCTGCTCGGCAGCCTGGCCGGCGTGGCCTTGCTGCTGATCGGCCAGGGCCTGCAGCGGCGCAGCCATGCCGCCTGGATACTGGCACTGGGCATCTGCGTGATTGCGCCCTTGCCGATCTGGCTGCGCGGCGGCCAGGTATTGATCGCGTTGTCGGCGTTGCTGGTAGCGATGGCGTTGTGGGCCTCGCGCCGCGAGTTCTATCGCCAGGGCGCGCTGCTCGATGAAGCCTGGTCGTGGCCCTGGATCCGCAACCTGGGCCTGGTGCTGGTGGCGGTGATCTGGCTGCTGTTCTTCGTCTACAGCCATGTCGAATACCAGAACGAGTTGTGGTGGCAGTTCGCCGCGCAGGGCAATGCACCGCGTGCACTGCGTGCGCTGCTGGTGGTAGCCATCGCGTTGACCATCTTCGGCCTGGCCCGGCTGCTGCACAGCACGCGCAGCCCGTTGCCGCCGGCCGATGCCCCGACCCTGGATGCACTGGCTCCGATTCTGCTTGCCGCGCACGATACCCAGGCCTGCCTGGTGCTGACCGCCGACAAGGCCGTGCTGCGCGACCCGGACAATCGCGGCTTTGTGATGATGCAGCGCTACGGCGGTTCGCTGATCGCGATGGGCGATCCGGTCGGCCCGCCCGAGGTGGCGCGCGCGTTGATCTGGCGCTTCCGCGAGGAAGCCGACCGGCTCGGCCTGCGCCCGGTGTTCTACCAGGTCGGTGAAGCCTACTGGCAGACCTACCTCGACCTGGGCCTGACCCTGGTCAAGCTCGGTGAGGAAGCGATGGTGCCGCTGCAGGATTTCGGCCTGGAAGGACGCGAACGCGCCGACCTGCGCCAGGCCTGGAACCGCGGCAAGCGCGGCGGGCTGAGTTTCCGCGTGGCCGCACCGGAGGAAGTACCGGCGCTGCTGCCGGCGCTGTCGCTGATCTCGCAGCAATGGCTGGACGACAAGGCCGGCGACGAAAAGGGCTTCTCGCTGGGCAGCTTCGATCCGCAGTACCTGGCGCGCTTCCCGGTGGCACTGGTGGAAGCGAACGACCGTATCGTCGCCTTCGCCAACCTGTGGCAGGCACCGGCCGGGCAGGAATTGTCGGTGGACCTGATGCGGCACATCGACGATGCGCCCAAGGGCACCATGGATTTTCTGTTCATCGAACTGTTCCTGTGGGGCCGCGCCAACGGCTTCCACCGCTTCTCGCTGGGCATGGCGCCGCTGTCCGGCCTGGCCCAGCACCGCCTGGCCGGCCGCTGGAACCGCTTTGCCAACCTGGTTGCCCGCCACGGCGAACGCTTCTACGGTTTCAGTGGCCTGCGCCGTTTCAAGTCCAAGTTCGCCCCACAGTGGCGCGCACGCTACCTGGCCGCCCCCGGCGGCGTCCACCTGCCCGCCGCCCTGCTCGACGCCACCCGCCTGATCTCGCTGGATCCGCGCCGCCACGATTGAGGGGCGGCAACGACGATGCCGTGGCGCGACGACGACAGCCCGGGCTTCAACGCTGCTGCAACTGCTCCAGCAACGTCCGCGCCAGGCGATCGTAGTCGCCCTTGAAATGGTGGTCGCCCGGCAAGCTGATCACCTGCGCATTGCCCGCCGGCAAGGACGGGCACAACGCATCGCCATCGTCCTGGCCGTACAGGCACAGCGTCCTGCCCGCCGGCAGCCGGGCGATCTCCGGCGCGATCGGCGTGCCATCGCCGCCACCGCCCAGCCAGTTGCTGACATGGAACTCGTAGTCGGCGTTCCTGCCCACCGACATCAACCCGATCATCGCCACGCTCCCGCGCGCCGCCGGCGACATCTGGTTGATCGCCGCCGGCAGCACATCGGCCCCCTGCGAAAACCCCACCAGCACCACCCGCTTGCGCTGCCACTGCTGGCTGTAGTGCCGCATGATCCGCTCCAGATCGCGCGCGAACCCCTGCGGCGTACGCGCGGTCCAGAAATAGCGCAGCGAATCCACCCCGACCACCGCAACCCCCGCCTCGCCCAGCGCCGCGGCCACTTCCTTGTCCAGGCCGGCCCAGCCACCGTCGCCGGAGACGAAAATCGCAAACGTATCGCCCGGCTTGGCCGGCGCCACCTCCACCACCGGCAGGCCCTTCAGGTCATCCGGGGGCGGCGCCAGGCTCACCCCCTGCTGCGCACCGATCACCTGCGCTGCGGCCAGCAGCCCGGGCAACGCATCGCCGCCATCGGTACGCTGGAACTGCCGCCCCATCGCCACCTTGCGCACGAACGCGGCCGCACTGCCGGCTGCGCAATGCTCGCCGCCGGCCGCGTCCAGCCAGGGGAAGTTCAACTCGGCCGGCAGCAACCGGCCGTGACTGCTGCCGGCACCGCAGACCTCGCGCTGGCGCGCATGGTCCGGGCAGAAGCCGGTGGTCAGCAACCCGGCAAACACCTGGGTGTCGGCCTGCGCGGCCACCGCATAGGCCAACCCGGCGCCCTGGCCATCACCGCCGATCAGCGGCAGGTGATAACCCGGCACATGCAGGAACGCCTGGAAATAGCGCGAAAAATTCTCCACATCGCCGGCACCGAACGCGCAGTCGCCGCTGCGTTCGCGCGCCAGCACCTTGCGCAACCGGGCCACATCGACCTGGGCCACCAGCGCGCCCTGCGCCTGCAGCGCCTCGATCCGCTGCTGCGTACGCGCCCGTTCGCCGCCGCCGTCGAACCACACCACCACCCGCTGCGGGTGGCCGGCCGGCAGGTACACCGGAATGTCCTGGAAACGCCCATGGCTGACCTGCGTCACCGGTGCCGCGCCGGCCACCGTCGCCAGCCCGCCCATCACCAGCCCCAGCACCGCACCCACACTGGCTCGCCGCATCGTCACGCATCCTCTGTAAGTCCCGCCACGATACGCCGGTCGCCCGCCCACGGCATGTACACGCCGTGGCCGCAACGCCTCAGCGCCGTGCGCGCCGCGCCTGCCACCAGCACTGCAGCGCCACCGCCGCCAGCCACGCCACCACCATCGCGATCACCAGCTTCTGCCCGGCCCCGCGTGGCGGCCCACGCCACAACACATGCAGCCACAGCAACACGAAGCACAGCCAGGCCCAGCCCCAGGCCAGACCGGCCCAGCGCGACCACTGCGGGTCGGCACGCAGGTACCAGCTCTGCAGCAGCATCGCCACACTCACGCACATGAACGCGGTATTGGCCGCCAGCCCGTGCACCAGCGGGGCCAGCAGCGGAGCGCGCCCAGGCAGCCAGCTGTCGCCGATCGCCACCGTGGCCAAGCCCAGCGCGGCCACGCAGAACAGCAGCGGGGCAGCCGCGCTGCGCCGCGGCGACGCACTGCCGGCGTACAACGACCCGGCCAGCAGCGCGATCGCCAGCGCCAGGACGCAATAGGCGGTACGCAACGCCAACCCCCAGGGGCCGTGCAGGTACAGGCTCAGCGTGGCCCGTACCGGGTCCAGGTCGGCGCGGGCCCATTGCGTCCATGCGGCGGTGGCCACGAACAGCAGCAGCGCCAGCAGCGTGACCAGGGCGAGGGTGCCCTGCAAACGGGGCGACCAGCGGGCAGCGGCGGGCGGCGGCATCGGGCGCGGCATCCCCAGGGCTCAGCCGCCGGCCTCGGGATGGCGCAGTTTCCACGCCGCCAGTGCCGCGCGGTAGGCCTGCAGCTCGTCGCTGTACAGGTCCAGCACGCACAACGGGCAACCGCTGCCGCAGCACTCGCTGGGGCCGGGTTCTTGCGGCGGCTGCGGGCGCGGATCGGAGGCGGGGCCGGGATCGGGGACGGGGACGGGGACGGGGACGGGGACGGGGACGGGCGCGGACATGGGCAGGGGAAAGACGGTCACGGCACTAGTGTAGCCAGACAACGGCTCAGGCGATCCGTCGGCGCAGGTTGGCCCGTGCCGCCGCGTCCAGACGCTGGTGGAAGAACTCGCTCAGGAAGATCCGCGGCTTGAGCAGCAGCTGTTTCAGGAAACGGCGCCGGTTGAGCCGGAACAGGAAGCCGGGCACGTGCCCGGCATACTCCTCGGCAATGCCGCGGTCATAGGCATCAAACACCGCCGCCGGCGCGCCGAGGATGGCCATGTCGCAATCCAGGAACAACGCCGCATCGGCGTCGACCTCGGCTGCCGACAGGGCGCCGTGGCGGGCGGTCAGGGTGATCAGCTGCACCACCCGCGCCACGTCGATGCCCTGCCCCGGCAACCAGCGCGCGATCGCCGCGGCGGCCAGGTCGGCCGAGCGCGCCTCGTTGTCGCTGCGGCCGGCCTGGTAGACCGCATCGTGGTACAGCGCGGCCAGTTGCACCTCCGCCGGCTGCCGCCACCCCGGGCCCTCGGCAACCGCCTGGCAATGCTGCAGCACCGCCTGCACGTGGGCGAAGTTGTGGTACGCCCGCGGCGGCATCGCGTAGGCGGCTTCCAGTTCGGCGACCAGGCCGGCCGGCAGGGGAATCGGTTCAAAGCGCATGGACCATCATTGGCCCGGACATCGTCGGCTGACAAGCGGCGCTGCCGCTGGTTCGTTGACGATTTTTTCACCAGTGGCCGCGAAGGCCTGCCCGGTGGGGCGTGCACGCACTTGTCCACAACTTTGCCCATGGCTGATCCACACCGGCTGTGGATGGCCCGATACGCCGATGAGCGGCGCGCCAGTGGCCCGGCATCGGCCTAGACTGGACCTACCAACGGCCCGGCACGCTGCGAGGTGATCATCATGTCCGCCTGGAAAGCCCTGGCCCTGCTGGCCGGCCTGGCCGCCTCGGCCAGCGTCCCGGCCGCCACCGTGCAGCCCACCGCCGCCACAGCGCCGACCACCGCCACCACCCTGCCCACCCCCGAACAGATCCTGGCCGTGCCGCCGGCATTGCAGGCCCTGCTGCAGCAACGGGTGATCGCCCCCGGCGCCTCGCGCGAGCAACGCCTGCAGCGGCTGCTGCAGCTGATCTTCGACGAGCAGGGCATGCACCTGGAATACGACCCGTATGCCACCAACACCCTGACCGAAACCTGGCAGACCGGGCGTGCCAACTGCCTGTCCTTCACCCTGCTGTTTGTGACCCTGGCGCGTGCGGCCGGGATCGATGCGCGCGTGCAGGAAGTGGCCCAGGTGGTGAGCTGGCACCAGGACCAGGGCGTGATCTACAGCGTTGGCCACGTCAATGCCGGCATCATGCTCAACGGCCGCGACGCGGTGGTCGACCTGGACCGCAACGTGCTCTACGACCGCTACGGTCCCCGCCCGATCCCGGCGCAGCGCGCCCTGGCGCACTTCTACAACAACCGCGGCGCGGCCAGCATGGCCGCCGGCGATACCGGCCAGGCGCGCGCCTACCTGCAGCAGGCGCTGGCGCTGGCGCCGGACTTCGTGGCCGGCTGGAGCAACCTGGGCGTGCTGGAGACCCGCCTGGGCAACCTGGCCCAGGCCCGCCAGGACTACCTGACCGCATTGCAGCTGCACCCGCGGCATGCCGCCAGCCTGACCAATGCCAGCGCCCTGTTCCGCCGGATGGGCGACACCGCCCAGGCCGCGCAGCTGGCCCGGCGCCTGGAGCAGGTGCAGCGCAGCGACCCGTTCGTGCAGTTCCAGCTTGGCAACCAGGCCGAACAGCGCCACGACTACGCCCAGGCCATCCACTACTACCAGCGCGCGGTCCGGCTGTATGACAGCGCGCACCAGTTCCACTTCGGGCTGGCACGGGCCTACTTCCTGGCCGGCGAAAACCGCCGGGCCTCATCCGAAATGACCCGTGCGCGCGACCTGGCCGGCGACAACGCCGACGTGCTCAAGGCGCGCTACCAGGCCAAGCTGGACAGCCTGCAACGCTGGCGCCAGCGCAGCGCCGCGGCCAACTGAGCCGTGCCAGGAAAGGCTCAGGCCTTCTTTAGGAAGCAGGTCTTCAGCACCAGGCCCTTGATCTTGTCCGAGTTGCCTTCGATATGCTCGGCATCGTCCTCGACCAGGCGGATGTTGCGGATCACCGTGCCCTGCTTGAGCGGGATCGAGGAGCCCTTGACCTTCAGGTCCTTGATCACCGTGACCGTGTCGCCGCCGGCCAGCACATTGCCATTGCTGTCGCGGACCACCACGTCCTGCCCACCGGCCTCGGCGCCGGTCCACTCATGGCCGCAGTCGGCGCAGATCCACAGCGCGCCATCGGCATAGGTATTTTCCAGGGTGCATTGCGGACAGACGGGAGCGGTGGACATGACGAAGCCTTGGGATACTGAACAGCCCCCATTGTAACCGCCCACCCGCATGGCCCTTGCACCGGCCGGCGGCTTGCCGCAAAGTGCGCGCCCCCCAGACCGGCGTCCCGGCCCCGCATGAAGATCGGCATCGACTTTGGCACCAGCAACTCCGCCGCCGCCGCGGTGGTCGACGGCCGCGTGGTGCCGATCCAGTTCGGCCAGGCCCAGCAGTTCCGCACCACCGTGTACTTTCCCGAAGTGATGCGCGACCCGAATGACTTCGCACTGACCCCGGCGCTGGAGCACGACCTGGCCCGCCTGATCGAGGCCGCCGCGCGCGACGCGCGTGCCGCCGGCCAGGAGCGCGCGCCCGACGCGCTGCGCCGCGAGGCGCTGCGGGTGGTGCGCCGGCAGTGGATGGAAGAGCAGATGCGCGCGCCGTTGAGCTCGACCAAACTGCTGCAGAACGCGGTATACGGCGACGAGGCGCTGGAAGCCTATTTCGAGGAGAACGAGGGCAACCTGGTGCAGAGCCCCAAGTCGATGCTGGGCTACAACCTGCACCCGCGCGCGCGCCAGACCATCACCGGCATCGCCACCCACATCCTGGAACACATCCGCCTGACCGCCTCGCGCCAGCTGGAGCAGCCGGTGCGCACCGCCACCCTGGGCCGGCCGGTGCAGTTCCGCAGTTCGATCGGCGCGGCCGGCAACGACCAGGCGCTGGACATCCTGCACACCGCCGCGATCGCCGCCGGCTTTGACGATGTCGATTTCCTCGAGGAACCGGCCGCCGCGGCGATGCACTACCACGCCGAAAGCGCGCAGGAACACGACGCGGTGGTGGTGGACATCGGCGGCGGCACCACCGACATCGCCCATGCGCGCGTGGGCGGCCAGCAGCCCCCGAAGATCCACCGCGCCTGGGGCATCGCGCGCGGCGGTACCGACATCGACCTGGCGCTGAGCCTGGGCGGCTACATGCCGCTGCTGGGCCGTGGCGTGAGCCGCGTGCCCAACCACCACTACGTGGAAGCGGCGATGGTGCAGGACATGACCCGCCAGCGCGATTTCCGCCAGTACAACTACCGCGATGTCGATGCGCCCTGGGGCAAGCGCCTGCAGGCGCTGCAGGACACCGGCAACACCGCGCGGCTGTACCGTGAAGTGGAACAGTGCAAGATCGCGCTGAGCAGCGCAGCCGGGCACGACAGCAACCTGGACTTCATCGAGCGCGGGCTGGCCGTGCAGGTCGACCGCGCGCGGCTGGAAACCGCCGCCGGAGGCTACCTGGGCGAACTGGGCAGCCTGCTGGAACAGGTCCGCGCCGACATCGGCCACGACCCGGCCGCGGTGTTCCTCACCGGCGGCATGTCGCGCGCCGGCTATCTGCAGGACGCGGTGGCCGCGGCATTCCCGGGCTCGACGCTGGTACGCGGGAACCCGTCGTTCGGCGTGGTGCACGGGTTGGCGTGGGCGGCCGCTTCTTGTTGAAGGCGTGAATCAAACACCGGACTGACGGTTTCTCTGGCTTGGGTCGGGACGTGTGGGTTTCCGGGACACGCCGTAAACCCCGCTCTGCGGTCCGGTCCGGCCCAGCCACTGGCAACCTTGCAGCGTCCGGCACTACGCAGCGTGCCTTTGACTTTTTTGTGCGCACCAGCCAGCCGTAGCAGGGGCGGCGTGGCTGGGTTGGCGGGACTGTCGAAAACATGGGTCCGGCGTATATGCCGGACGGGTTGGGCAGGACGCCCAACCCTGGCCTTGCCGCATGCGCAGGAAAGCGCATGCGAGCAAGTTTTCGCCAAGCCCCCATGGACGGGTTTACGGCGTGTCCCGACGGCCCAGCCACGCCGACCCAGCCCCAGGCAACCCAGCCTCGGCACTGGGCTGGGCCCTTGCTTTGCGGTACTTCAGCCCTTATCTAGAACACTGCAGGAGCAGCGCAAGCCCTGCTGTTACAAGGCTTTCAGCCCTGTGAAGGTCCAGCATTAACAAAACGTTACGCCAAAAGCGCTATCATCTTTCCGCTTCAATGCGCAATGCGCATGTCATCGGGCCTCGTACAGGCCACCATCCTTTTCGATGCTGCCGCCTTCCGGATTCGTCCCAGGCGCCGGGATCGTTTTTACGCTGTGATCCGGCTCGCTCCCAGCACGTAGTCCCCGAGCCACAATGAGAGATTCGATTGGGCGAACGCCTGGTTGTACCAGCCCCAGTTTCCGCTGCCGAACCCGACCCCATCGACTGCCGCCGTTGTGACGCAGTCTGTTGCCGGCTGTCGGTCACCGTGATGCCCGACGACAACGTGCCCGGCTACCTGCTGGACACCGACGAGAACGGCCGCACCGTGATGGCGCGCAATGACGAAGGCTGGTGCGCGGCGATCGACCCCTACCATCTGCGCTGCACCATCTACACCCAGCGCCCCGCGATCTGCCGCCAGTTTGACATGGGCGGCGATGACTGCCGCCTGGTGCGGCAGGACTACCGTCGACAACAGCACGACCTGTCGACGATCTTTTCCACGATCCATCCATGACAGGAGCATCCATGGCCCGTTCGCCAAAGACCTCCCCCAAGGCAAGCAACACCGTTCGCGTCGACCGTAAGCAGGGTTCCAACACGGCCGTCAACAGCGCCAGCATCGCAGCCGACCTGGCCGCGTTCCGCAAAAGTGGTGGCAAGATCGAAGTGCTGGGCAATACCCTGGCACTGAAGAGAGCCGGCTGACGCCGCAGCCGTCCGCACCGGCCTTGCGCCGGTGCGGTGGCCGCACTCAGCGGCCGCCCAGCTCCACCCGCACGCTGCCCGAGTGTGCGTTGATCGAAATATCGCCGTCACCGCCGCCCAGCCGGGTATCCAGGCTGCGGCCGGGCCCATAGCGCGGCTTCTCCACCTGGCCTGTATCGGACTGGATGCCGCCACTGAACGTCTTCACCGCCAACTGCGCCGACACCGTGCGCGGCAGCTTCAGCGTGATCGCCCCGCTGACCGTCTGCAACGACACCTTGCCGCCCGGCGCCAACCCGCTGGCGGCCACCTCGACACTGCCCGAAACCGCCTCGGCCGACAGTCGCTGCACCCGCCCGGCATCCACCCGGATGCTGCCCGACACCGTCTCGGCCGTCACCTCGCCCGATGCCCCGCCGCCGGCCTGGATCCGGCCGCTGACCGCACGCAGGTCCAGCCGCGGCGTCTGCACCTGCGAGCGGATACTGCCGCTGACCGAGCTCAGTGCCGTCTCCGCGCTGCGCCCGGCCGCCACGATCCCGCCACTGACCGCCGTGGCCTGCAGCCGCCGCACATCCACATCGGCCACCTCGATGTCCGCGCTGACCGTGCCCAGCTGCACCTCCACCGCCCGCGGCACGCGCAGTTCCAATGTCGCCCCGCCATTGCTGCGGCCGCGTGGATACACCACCTCCCAACGCACCCGGTTGGCGCTCTTGTCCTGTTTCAGTTGCAGGCCATCGGCCATCGACCCGCTGAGCTGGACCTCGTTGCGGTCCCACCCGCGCACGCTGACCTTGCCGGCGATATTGCTCACCTCCACCCGCCCCCCCGCGCCCAGTGGCGCGCGCGCATCCACGCGGGTATCGGCCTGCGCCGCCAGCGGCAGCAACAGGCCCAGAACAGCAATCAGACGCAGCGAATGGTGCATGGGAATCTCCTTCACGATGGCATGCCAGCAGCAGTCATCACCGCTTGCTGGGTAAGTTGCAGGCGCAGCGCATAGGTGCGCTGCAGTTGTTCGAGCAGATAGCGCGAACGGGGGTTTTCAGCGATGGCCGCGCGGATGTGGTCGGCGCTGCTGTCCAGTTCCCGCAGCGCCGGCTGCCAGTCGCCGGCCACCTGTGCGGCCGGCAGCGAGGCCATCGCCTGCTGGTATTCCAGCGCCAGCGCATCGGCCTGGCGCTGTACCAGGGTCGGCGGCGGCGACTGCGGCGCCGGCATCGGCACCACCATCAACAACGCCAACCCCGCCGCCAGGCCCAGCCCCACGCGCAACGGCCAGCGCCGTGGCGCACGCGTCGGCGGTACTACCGTCAATGGCGCACGCGCGGCCGCCGGCAACTGCGCGGCGATACCCTGCCATACCCGCGCCGGCGGCAACCGCTGCGCCGGCAGGCTGCGCAGGCGCGCCTGCAGCGCATCGTGGTCGTGGTCGTGGTCTTCAAATTCGTTCATGCGTGTTCTCCCAGACGTGCGCGCAACAAGCCACGCGCACGGTGCAACTGAGCCTTGGAACTGCCGACCGCCATCTGCAGCTGGTCGGCAATCTCCTGGTGTTTCCAGCCTTCGATATCGTGCAGCACCAGCACCGCCCGCGCGCGCGGCGGCAAGGTCTCCAGCGCGCGTTCCAGATCCATCACGGTGCCCGCGCAACGGTCCACCGCCGCCAGCGAAGCCAGGCTGTCCCAGCCTTCCTCGCCGGCATCGCAGGCCTGCCAGGTGGCGTTGGCGCGCAGTTCCATCAGTGCCGCATTGACGCCCAGCCGGTGCAGCCAGGTGCCCAGGCTGCTGTCGAAACGAAACCCCGGCAACGCGCGCCAGGCCTGCAGGAACGCGTCCTGCAGTGCGTCCTCGGCGCGTGCGGCATGGCCGCCGCACAGCCGCCACAGCACGGCATACATCCGCGGGGAATGGCGGCGGTAGATCCGTTCGTAGGCCGTCACGTCACCGGCCACCGCCGCGCGCACCAGGGCATGGTCGTCGGTCGGGTCGGCCTCGGTCGGGGTGCGGCTGGCGGGCATGGTGGCATCGAGCATATCCCTTGGATGCCGGGTCGATCGAAAAGGTTTAAACCGACCCGGCACCGGGGCGGGGGCCGGCTCTAAACCTTTTCCATGCAGCGCGCATCCAATCCCTGTCGCCCCCGTGCAGCCGCCAAGGAAGTCCGCCATGCCCACCCATTGCCTAGCCCTGCTGCTCTCGCTGGCCAATGCCTGCACCCTGCCCGGCAGCCCGCTGAGCCTGCGCGTGCCGCTGCAGCCGCACCCGGACCTGTGCGTGCAGTACCGGCAACACGCACCGCTGTGCGCCTCGCGGCTGCTGGCCGCACTGCAGTCGCAGCCGCTGTTCCAGGCGTTGCCCACACGGTAGTGCGCCGCGCATTAAGATGGGTGCGATATCGGCACCATCGCTGCAAGGAACCGCGCTTCCCATGAAAGACCATCTGCCCGCCTGGACCCACGACTGGCTGCACTACGGGGTACCTGCCCTGCAGATCCTGCTGACCCTGCTGGCCGCCTGGCTGCTGCGCCTGATCGCACGCCGGCTGATCCGCCGCCTCGGCGAGCACTACACCCTGCCGCCGGAAATGATGATCGGGGCGCGCCGCGTCTTCAGCTTCGTGGTGTATTTCACCGTGCTGCTGGTGGTGCTGAGCATCCTGGGCGTCTCGGCATCGGTACTTTGGACCGCCTTCACCGGGTTTGCCGCGGTCGGCGCGGTGGCGTTCTTCGCCGCGTGGAGCGTGCTGTCCAACATCTTCTGCACGTTGCTGATCCTCACCACCCGCCCGTTCCGCCTGCACGACTACATCGAGGTGCTGGAAAACGGCGAAAAACCCGGGCTCAAGGGCCGGGTGATCGACATCAACCTGATCTACACCACCCTGCAGGAAACCGACGGCGGCCATGAAGGCACCGTGCTGCAGATTCCCAACAACATGTTCTTCCAGCGCACCGTGAGGCGCTGGCGCGACCCGTCGCTGGCGCCAGGCGGCATCCAGGGCGACGGCTGATGCGGCGTGCCACGCCGGTTGTAGATACCGACCGTTGGTCGGTATGCGTTATTGCGTGCCGACCAACGGTCGGCACCTACCGAAGTTGGCTGTCCTTGCTGCCGCGCCGGTTGTAACCACCATTTTCATGGTGCGCGGCGTCTTCCTCTTCCTGGCAGCGCACGCATAGGCGCACGCCGGGCACGGCCCTGCGCCGCGCCTCGGGAATGGGTGCCTCGCAGGATTCGCAGTGGGTCAGCCCCGGACCGTGTCTGAGTTGCGCGCGGGCGCGCTGGATGGCGTCGTCGACGGTCGCGTCGATCTGGTCCTGGACCGCGCCATCGCCTGCCCAACCGGTCGCCATGTCGTGTCTCCATGCCGTTGTCAGGGAACCAGCATAGACCCGGCCACAAGGCCGGGGCCGACGTGCGGCTGAACGCGGGCACGTCGGGATGAATCCTTCAGCCAGGGCTTACCAGACCAGGTCGTCGGGCACCTGGAACTGGGCGTAATACGCATCGTCCTCGGCATTGCCGGTGCTCGGCTCGCTGCCCGGCTGGCTGTTGTCGAGCACGATCGCGCCGGGATCGCGTTCGCGGATCTTGTCGGCGACCGCACGCGGGACCAGTTCGAAACCCTCACCCAGGCGCACGATCACCAGGCTGCCCGAGGCCAGCTGCTTGCGCAGCACGTTGTTGACCAGCAGCGTGCGGATCAGCGTGCCGTCGTTGAAGCGGTACTCGCTCTCGCCTTCCCGCTTGACCTTGTGCGCCTCGATGATCTGGCGGACCTGGGCCTGCAGTTCCTGGGCGTGGGCCCTGGCCTTGCGTTCGGCTTCCAGCGCGCGATCGCGTTCGGCCTTCTCCGCGCGCAGGCGCTCGGCCTCGCGCTGGCTCTCGCTGGGCGCGACCGGGGCCTTGCCGTGGCGGGCTTTCACCTGTTCACGGGCGGCCTGGGAGACCTGGGATTTCTTGACCAGCCCAGCCTTGAGCAGCTGCTCCTGCAGGGGATTTGCCTTCGCCATACGCCTAGCATCTGTTGTTGCGGGATTCCGGAGGCCATCATACTGGTCTGCCCGCCCCGCCCCAACCGCCTGCATGACCGCCCTGAAATACCTCGCCGGCTATCCCGACGCCCTGCAGCAGCAGGTGCGCGAGCTGATCGCGGGCGACCGGCTGGGGCCGTGGCTGGAGCGGCGCTACGCCGAACTGCACACGGTGCGCAACGACCGCCAGCTGTACGACTACACCCAGGGCCTCAAAGAGCGCTACCTGCGCCAGTCCGCGCCGCTGTCCAAAGTGCTCTACGACGGCAAGCTGCAGGTGCTCAAGCATGCGCTGGGCACCCACACCACGGTGTCGCGGGTGCAGGGCAGCCGGCTCAAGGCCAGCCGCGAAATCCGCATCGCCAGCGTGTTCCGCGACGCGCCGGCGCCGTTCCTGAAGATGATCGTGGTGCACGAACTGGCCCACCTGAAGGAATCGGACCACAACAAGGCCTTCTACCAGTTGTGCACGCACATGGAAGCGGACTACCACCAGCTGGAATTCGACCTGCGCCTGTATTTGACCCATCTGGACTGCGGCGGCTGAATGCCCTCCGACCACGGGTCGGACCTGCTCCCTTTCGCGCAGCGCCGGGCCCCAGCCAGTACACTCCCCGCCCGCTTCCCGTTTTATGCCGCCTGCCCGATGACCGACCCGATCCGACTCGACAAACGCCTGACCAGCCTGATCGGCTGCTCCCGTGGCGACGCCCAGCGTTACATCGAAGGCGGCTGGGTGACCGTCAACGGCCAGGTCGTCGAACAGCCGCAGACCCTGGTCACCGACGAAGCCGTCGTGCTGCGCGACAACGCCGAGGCCACCCGCACCGAAACGGTGAGCATGCTGCTGCACAAGCCGGCCGGCATGCGCGCCGACGAACTGTGCGCGCTGGTCACCCCGGACAGCCGCAGCGAACTGGATGCCACCGGCGTGACCCTGCTGCAGCGCCATTTCCACGCCCTGCAACTGGTGATGCCGCTGGCCGACGAAGACAGCGGCCTGGTCGTGGTCAGCCAGGACGGCCGGGTGATCTCGCACCTGAAGGACCGCGGCGCCACGCTGGAACAGGAATACCTGGTCGAGGTCAGCGGCGAACTGGCCCCCTACGGCATGAAGCGCCTCGCCCACGGCCTGAGCTTCCGCAACTGGCCGCTGCCGCCGTGCAAGGTCAGCTGGCAGAACGAAACCCGCCTGCGCTTTGCGATCAAGCCGGTGCAACCGGGCCAGCTGCGCGACATGTGCCGCCAAGTCGGCCTGGAGGTGGTCAGCGTCCGCCGCCTGCGCATCGGCCGCGTGGCCATGGGCAAACTGGTCCCCGGCCAGTGGCGCTACCTGGCCCCCGACGAACGCTTCTGACCGGCCGCGCGCGCCTGCACTCGCAGTGCACACACGCGCCGTTTACGATCCCCCCATGACCGAACGCAAGCCGCTCTGGCGCCGGATGCTGCGCTGGCTGGGAATCTCCCTGGCCGTACTGGCGCTGCTGGTGCTCAGCGGCCTGCTGCTGGCCGACCACCTCACCCCCCAGGCACGCGGCCCGCACAGCAGCGTGCTGCCGCCGCAGCCGGCGCAGACGGCGATCGACCGCGAACTGGTGCGCCTGCAGGCCGACCATCCCGACCAGTCCGGCGTGGCCTTCCTGTCCGACGGCCTGGACGCCTACGCCGCGCGTGCGGTGATCACCCGCCATGCCGGGCGCAGCCTGGACCTGCAGTACTACATCTGGCACGACGACCTGATCGGCCACCTGATGGCGCGCGAACTGCACCAGGCCGCCGAACGCGGCGTGCGCGTACGCATCCTGCTCGATGACATGAACGCGCAGGACAAGGATGCGCTGATGATGGCGCTCGACGAGCACCCCAACATCGAGATCCGCCTGTACAACCCGTTCCGCAACCGCAACGGGCTGTGGCGGCTGGTGGAGATGGTGCAACGCGTGTTCAGCGTCAACCATCGCATGCACAACAAGTCGTGGATCGCCGATGGGCGCGTGGCCATCGTCGGTGGCCGCAACATCGGCGAGGAGTATTTCAGCGCGCGCCCGGACGTGAATTTCCGCGACCTGGACCTGCTGGTCGCCGGCAAGGCGGTGCAGCAGGCCAATGTCATTTTCGACGATTACTGGAACAGCCAGGCCGCCGTGCCGATCTCGGCCCTGGCCTTCCATACCCCCGCCGAGCTGCGCCTGCTGGTGCGCCAATCGGCGCACGAAGCCAAGCTCGATGCCGCCCAACCCTACCTGCGCCGGGTCCAGGCGCAGGCCGCGCGGTCGTTCTACCGCGATGCGCCCGGCCTGCACTGGAGCGACCGCGTGGAGATCGTGTCCGACCCGGCCATGAAGCACCGCCGCGATGACCAGGCCAACTGGCTGGTGACCCGCCTGGCCGGCGAACTCGCCTCCACCCGGCACAAGGCGCTGCTGATTTCCCCGTACTTCGTGCCCGGCCAGGAAGGCAGCGAGGGCATGGCCGCGATGGTCCAGCGCGGCGCCACGGTCGGGGTGGTGACCAACTCCCTGGCAGCCAACGATGTGGCCGCCGTACACAGTGGCTATATGCGCTACCGCGAACCGCTGCTGCGCAGCGGCGTGCACCTGTACGAACTGAAGGCGCGCGGGCACGGCGACAGCGGCGGCCTGTTCGGCAGCAGCGGGGCCAGCCTGCATACCAAGGCCTTCGTGCTCGACGACGCGCGCGGCTTCGTCGGCTCGTTCAACCTGGACCCGCGCTCGGCCTACCTGAACACCGAAATGGGCGTGCTGTTCGACGATCCGGTACTGGCCGCACGGCTGCGTGGGGAATACCTGCGCCTGGCCAGCCCGCAGGTGAGCTACTGGGTGGCCCTGGATGCCCAGGGCCGGCTGCGCTGGCTGGACCGCGACACCCGCCCGCCGGGCTGGCTGACCCATGAACCGGACAGCACGCTGTGGCAGCGCGCCAGCGCGCGGGTGATCAGCTGGCTGCCGCTGGAATCCCAGCTGTAACCGCCACCTCGACCGCCGGCGTCCTGCGCAGGGTCAGGTCGCCACCGGCTCGTCGGCTTCCAGGGTTTCCACCCCGCGCCCATGCAGGCGGCGCCAGATCCACTGCAGCGCGTGCGGCGGCGTGCCGTCGAGCTGCTCCAGCAGCGCCAGCGCCTGCGCCTGGCCGATCCGCCCGTGCCGGCACAACAGGCTGGCGGCCGCTGCGGCGCGGGCAAAGCGCAGGCTGGCCGGCAGCCCGGCCCGGGCCTGGTCGCCATCGTGCAGCAGGGCCTCGTGCACCGCCGCCGGCAACTCCCAGGCGGCAGCGATGCGGCTGGCCACCGGCAGCGTCCAGGCCTCCAGCAAGGCCGCCGCCAGTGCCGGCGATGGCGCGGCCTGCCCGGGCTGGCTGGCGGCGTCGAGCAGGTGGCGCATCACCAGGGTCGCGCCCAGCCCCTGGGTCAGCCCCAGCCACTGCGCGGCAAATCCGTCCTCATGGGTCACCAGCCGCGCGTGGTCGGCCGCCGCGCGCGAGGCCAGCAGCGCGTGTTCCCAGATCACCGTGCCGAACTGCGGAAACGCCAGGCAGTGCAGCTGCATCACCGGCTGCACCAGCACCGCGCTGATGATCTGGCGGATGCCATCGGTACCGACCAGGGTCACCGCCCGTTGCAGGCTGTCCACCGGCCGCGCCTGCAGGCGGTAGACCGGGCTGTTGGCGATGCGCAGCAGGTTGCCGGTCAGCACCGCGTCCTGGCCGATGATGGCGGCCATCGCGCGCGCCGAGGCATCGCTGTCGTTGACGGTCTGGATCAGCTGCGGCAACAGCTGCGGGCGCCGCGGCAGGTGCCGGGCCGACCAGTCCTGCTGTTCCAGGGTGGCCACCACGGCCTCGCCCAGCGCGCTGTCCTGCGCGGCAGCGGCCGGCGTGCCCGCCGTGGCCAGGGCCAGCGCATGCAGCCCGGCCTGCAGCCGTTGCGCCGGATCGGCCTGGCGGGAACCGACGGGGGCCGGCACCGGTGCCGGGGCGGCCGCGCGGTCGGCCAGCGATGCCGTCCCGGCGTCGGGGGCGACCTCATCGCGCGCACGCCACAACAGCGCCGCCAGCAGCGCCGCCACCAGCACCAGGCCGAGCACGAGCACGATCATCGCCGCCCGTCCGGCACCGGGTACCGCCTCTGTGTTGCTGCCACTGCGCCCACGTTGCCCATCCTGACCTTGCCGGTACCGCGCACCGTTGCCACGGCATCGGCGCCATCTTCAGCAACTTTAATGAAACCGGCCCGGACGCCGCCGCTGTGGCAGGCGCGACCGGCCGGGACCGGCACTGACACCGTCCTCGGGCCGAATGCACTAGAATGGCGCCGCGCGACCGTCCCGGAACCCAGACGACGTCGCTTTTTTTGTTTTACACCCAACCTTTTGCTGGTTCGTTCGCCGCAGTTCGCCACCGTTCGCACCATCGGAGTCACCATGTTATTTGAAACCCTCGAAACCACCGGTCACGAACAAGTGGTGTTCTGCCACAGCCGCGACGCCGGTCTGAGGGCGATCATCGCCATCCACAACACCACCCTGGGCCCGGCCCTGGGCGGAGTCCGCATGCGTCCGTATGCCAGCACCGAAGAGGCCCTGGCCGATGCGTTGCGGCTGAGCCGGACCATGACCTACAAGAACGCCCTGGCCGGGCTGAACGTGGGTGGCGGCAAGGCGGTGATCATCGGTGATCCCAAGCAGGACAAGTCCGAGGTGCTGTTCCGCGCCTTCGGCCGCTACGTCGACTCGCTGGGCGGCCGCTACATCACCGCCGAAGACGTCGGCACCGATGTCAACGACATGGAGAACATCTACCTGGAAAGCGAGTACGTCACCGGCGTGCACCAGGTCCATGGCGGCTCCGGCGACCCGGCCCCGTTCACCGCCTACGGTGCGCTGCAGGCGTTGATGGCCACCATGCAGCACAAGCTGGGCCACGAGGAAGTGGGCAAGACCAGCATCGCCGTGCAGGGCCTGGGCCACATCGGCATGGAGCTGGTCAAGCTGCTGCGCGACCGCGGCGCCAAGCTGCTGGTCAGCGACCTGGACAGCGCCCTGGTCGAACGCGCGGTCACCGAATACGGCGCCGAAGCGGTCAAGCCGGACGACATCTATGACGTCAACGCCGACATCTTCGCGCCATGCGCGCTGGAAGGGGCGATCAACCCGCAGACCCTGCCGCGCCTGAAGTGCAAGATCATCTGCGGCACCGCCAACAACCAGCTGTCCAGCCTGGAAGTGGGCGATGAACTGCATGCGCGCGGCATCCTGTACGCGCCCGACTACGCGGTCAACGCCGGCGGCGTGATGAATGTGTCGCTGGAGATCGACGGCTACAACCGTGAGCGCGCCATGCGCCTGATCCGCAGCATCTACCACAACCTCGGCAGGATCTTCGCGCTTTCCCAGCGCGACAACATCGCCCCGCAGCGCGCGGCCGACCAGATCGCCGAAACGCGCATCCAGTCGATCGGCAAACTGAAGATGCCACTGGGCCGGGCCACGCCACGGCTGGGCACGCTGCGCGGCAACTGACCGCCACCGGCGGCAGAGGGCAGAAGGGCGCGATCGGATCGCGCCCTTCTGCGTTTTCAGCGCACGCTGGCGCGGCTCAGAACGCGGCCGCGTAGCGCAGGGCCAGCTGGCGCATGTCGCCACGCGGACCGAACCGCTGGTCGTAACCGAACGTCACGCGCGTGTTGGCGCTCAACCACGATTCCACCGACAACCCGAACAGGCCGCCCGAGCGCGCCGGCTGCACGCCGGCCAACGGTGCCCAGGCATCCACCCCGACGAAGCTGGCGTCCTGGACCAGCCCGTCGCTGGACAGCAGCTGCTGCCACTCGGCATAGCCGCGCAGCGACCAGTTGCCCCACTGGCGGTGCGCGCGCACCCCGGCCAGTGCCTGGCTGCGCGTACTGGCGTTGCCTGCGGCGCGCAGGCCGAAGCCCAGCCCACCCTGCTCGGTGAAACGGTCGCTGTCCACGCGGGTGTAATCGGCACCCAGGTACGGGGTCAGCGAGGCACGGCTGCCGCCCAGGCGGTAGCCGGTTTCCACGCTGGCCGCACTGAAGCTGCCGCCGTAACGGGCATTGACCCCGTACTGGCCGGCACCCAGCAGCAGCTGGCGGTCGATCTGCCGGCTGAACTGACCTGCCCCGAGCTGGCCCAGTGCATAGGCGCCGCCGGCATTCCAGCCGGCGTACAGCTGCGCTTGGGACTGGCGGTCGCGGCCGCGGTCGCCGCCCCACTCACGGTTGTTGTAGGTGCGGGTTTCACCGAAGGCAAAGCCGAGCACGCCGGCACTGCCCAGCGCCATGTCCTGGCCCATCATCCAGCCGCGGGTATCGGCGCCGCTGGCCGAGAAGCTGCCCTGCCCGGCGTCGCCCAGCTGGCTCTGCCAGGCACCGCGCAGGCGCGGGGCGCCCTGCAGTTGGCCAAAGCGGGCCGACAGCGCGCGACGGTTGAGGTCGATGCTGTCGAAGGTGGACGCGGCGGCCAGCGCATGGGCCTTGCCCGACAGGCTCTCCAGGCTGGCCTGCAGGGCCTGGTTGCCCTGCACGCGTTGCAGCTCGCCGGCACCGTTGGCGAATGCGCTGCCGGCCATGCCGCCGCCATCGAGCACCTCGAACGCCGCTTCCACCCGTGCCGCCGAGGCCAGCGCGGTACCGGCCAGGCCGGCAGTGCGGCTGGCGCTGGTGATGTTGATCTGGTCAGTGGTCAGCGTCACGGTGTTGGCTGTCTGCTGCAGGGACATAGACAGCAGCGTGGCCTGGGTCAGGCCGTGGGTGACCGCATCGAACTGACCGGTGATGCCCTGCCCGGCCTGCAGCACGGTCTGGGTACGGCCATTGGCAGGCACGTAGCCGCTGACGATATCGCTCACGTACACGTTGCCGGCCAGGCTGGCGGTACCGGTGACATTGAGCGGATTGCCGCCCAGCGCCACCATCAGCTGCGCGCCGGCGCGCTGGATGTAATTGCCGTCGATGGTGCCGGTGCCACTGGCATCGCGCAGGATCACGCTGCCGCCGTTGTCGACATTGCCCTTGACCCGGCCGCCGCCCACCATGAACTGCAGCGCCGACGCACTCGGGCCGGCCGAATGGGCCAGGACGAACACGTTGGAGGTGATCGACGCGCCATCGCGCAACGCCACCGTGCCGCGCTCGATGCGGGTGTCGCCGGTGTAGGTATTGGTGCCCGACAGGCCGAGCGCACCGATGCCCTGCTTGATCAAGCCACCGCTGCCGCTGATGTTGTTGCTCCACAGCGAGTTGAGCCCGGTCTGGTTGACGTCCACCGTGGCATTGCCCCAGTCGAACCGGCCCGGGCCGTTGAGCGCCTTGCCGACGTTGAGCAGGCCATAGCCGAAGGTGCTGTCCACGCCGGACGCCCCCAGGTCGGTGGCAGTGCCCAGCAGGGTCTGGCGCACCAGGTCGTTGCTCAGGTACGGGTACTTCTGCCACACCAGTGCCGCCGCGCCGGACACCAGCGGCGCGGCGTACGAGGTGCCCGAGCCCCACAGGTAGGACGGCGTGCCGCCGGTGTTCTTCGGGTCCAGGTAGACCACCGTGCCCGGCGCCGCCAGGCAGTACCGGGCCGCCACGCCGCAGGCGTTGGCGTAGGACGCCAGGGCACCGGGGTTGTTGGTATCCACCGCGGTCACCGCCAGCCAGCCACGTTCCAGATCGGCGGCCGGCAGGCTACCGCCGGTGCCGACCTGGCTGGGCAGCGCGGCCATGTCCGAGGGATTGGGCTTGCTCTCGTTGCCGGTGGCAAACACCACCAGGCCGTTGTGGCCGACGATGAAGGGGCGGTATTCGGCGGCGATCGGCGCGGTGGCCGCCGGGTTGTTCCAGTACAGGCCACCCCAGGAGTTGTTCATGATCTTCACACCGTCGGTGATCAGATCCTGGTGGATGCCGGCCAGGCCCAGCGCACCGTTCACTTCGTTGCCGTTGCCCGAGCCGTCATCGACCGGACTCTTGTCGTTGATGATCCGCGCCGACACGATCTGCGCCTCCGGCGCAATGCCGCCCGGCCAGGCGCCGAACGCGCGTCCGGCGGCCAGCGAGGCCACGACCGTGCCATGCCCGACCACATCGTCGACATTGAGGTTGTTGGTGGCCGGATCGACGTAGCTGCGGCTGGAGACCACCCGCCCGGACAGGGTGGGATTGGCGCGGTTGACGCCCGAATCGACCACCCCGATGCGGATACCGCTGCCGGTCATGTTCTGCCGGTCAACGGCGTTGACCACCGCCAGGTGCGCGTTGAACGCCGGCTGCCCCGACGGCGGCGTTACCGGCGGGGTGACCGGCGGCGTCACCGGTGGCGCCACCGGCGGTGGATCCACCCGCACGTTGCCACCCCCGCCCCCGCCACCACCGCATGCGCTCAAGGCCATTGCCAATGCGCCGGCCAGTGCGCTCCTGTTGATCGCTGACTGCTTCATCCCTGCTCCCCAACGTGAAATGGAACCGCTGCCGGCATCCTGCCTTCCCGGCCGACACCGGTAGTAAACCGCGACCCTCTATACTGGGCCACCCCACGCAGTCTGCCGGGAAACGCGACCGCTTCCAATGCCCGCGTTCCCATTTCGGTTATCGCTCACGCATCAACGAGATTGCCATGCCCAACATCGTCATCGCCGCCGCCAAACGCACCGCCATCGGTTCCTTCCTGGGCCAGTTCAACGGCGTACCGTCGCCCACCCTGGGCGCGGCCGCCATCGCCGCCGCGCTGGAACAATCCGGCGTCCCGGCCGCGGATGTCTCCGAAGTGATCATGGGCTGCGTACTGCCGGCCAACCTGGGCCAGGCCCCGGCCCGCCAGGCCGCGATCGCCGCCGGGCTGCCGCTGTCCACCGGCGCCACCACGCTCAACAAGGTCTGCGGTTCGGGCATGAAGGCGATCATGCTCGGCCACGACCTGATCAAGGCCGGTTCGGCCAGCATCGTGGTCGCCGGCGGCATGGAGTCGATGTCCAACGCCCCGCACATGATTCCCAACTCGCGCACCGGCAACCGCTTCGGCAACTTCCAGGCGGTGGACCACATGGCCCACGACGGCCTGGTCAACGCCTACGACGGCAAGGCCATGGGCGAATTCGCCGAATGCGCGGTGGACAAGTACCAGGTCAGCCGCGAGGAACAGGACGCCTTCGCGATCGAATCGGTGCGCCGGGCCCAGGCCGCCCAGGCCAGCGGCGCGTTCGACGATGAAATCGTCGCGGTCAAGGTCGCCACCCGCAAGGGCGAGGTCGCGTTCGCGCAGGACGAACAGCCGGGCCGTTCGGACATCGCCAAGATCCCGACCCTGCGGCCGGCGTTCAAGAAGGACGGCACGGTCACCGCCGCCAGCTCGTCGAGCATCTCCGACGGCGCCGCCGCCGTGGTGCTGTTGTCCGAGGACGATGCCGCCGCCCGCGGCCTGCAGCCGCTGGCCCGGATCGTGGCCCATGCCACCCATTCGCAGGAGCCGGAGTGGTTCACCACCGCCCCGATCGGCGCGCTGCACAAGCTGATCGAAAAGACCGGCTGGAGCCTGGACCAGGTCGATCTGTTCGAAATCAACGAGGCGTTCGCGGTGGTGGCCATGGCCCCGATCCGCGAGCTGGGCATCCCACACGACAAGGTCAACGTCAATGGCGGCGCCTGCGCACTGGGGCATCCGATCGGCGCCTCCGGCGCGCGTCTGGTGGTCACTCTGGTGAACGCCTTGCGCAAGCGCGGGGGAAAGCGCGGTATTGCCACGCTGTGCATCGGCGGCGGGGAAGCTACCGCCATTGCCATCGAATTGATTTGACTGGAATTAACGCGCATTTCGCAAAACTGAATGCGCGATCGCTTGACAGCCAAACGTGGCTTGTCATCATGTTGCCGGGCGCGCAATAGCGCGTTGCCTAATCTAACGACGAGGATTCACACAAATGAGCATCAACAAGCTGCTGATCGCAATGGCCCTGGGCCTGGCTCTGACCGCCTGCTCGAAGCAGGAGCAGGCTGCTGACGCCGCCGCTTCGGCCAACGAAGCTGCCGCTGACGCCCAGGTCGCTGCCGACCAGGCCGCTGCTGCTGGCGCCCAGACCGCCGACGCTGCCCAGGCTGCCGCCGACACCGCCACCACCGCTGCTGACGCTTCGGCTGACGCCGCTGCCCAGGCTGGCGCTGCTGCCACCGACGCTGCTGCCGGCGCTGCTGCCGACGCTGCCAAGGCCGGTGAAGCCACCGCCGAGCAGGCCAAGGACGCTGCTGAAGAAGCCAAGAAGTAATAACTTCTTTCTTCACGCAAGTCTGAAGAAGCCGCTGGTTCGCCAGCGGCTTTTTCTTTGCCTGGACGTTGCCGCGCCGGATCGCGGCAGTGCGCGCACGACCTGGCCTTCACATCGGCATGAATAGGCTGGCCTCCCTATCGTTGTACCGGAGAGCGCCATGACCTTTCGCCCGTTGACCACCACCGTATTGGCCGCCTCCCTGTTGCTGGGCCTGGCCGCCTGCAAGGGCCCGGAAGCCGAACAGGCACGCCAGGACGCCGCGCAGGCCGCCGACAGCGCCAACGCTGCCGCCCGTGAAGCGGTGGACAAGGCCGCTGCAGCCACCCGCAATGCCGCCGATGATGCCTCCGCGGCCTCCGAGCGCGCCGCCGCCGACACCCAGCAGGCACTGGACCGCGCCGCCGACGCCACCTCCGAGGCCGCCGGCGAAGCCAAGGTTGCCGCCAAGGACGCGGCCGCAAGCGCCAGCGGTGCCACCGCCGATGCGGCGCAGAAAGTGGCCGACAAGGCCCATGAGGTTGCCGCCGACGCCAAGCAGAACGCCGACGATGCCAAGCACTGAGCACCGACGTAACGCATGACCGAACGCCCCTTCGCTGAAGGGGCGTTTTTTGTTTCTGGTTACGGCAACGCCCTGGCCAGCACCGCAGCGAAGTCCACGTCTGCCGGTAAGGTACCGAAGGCCATGCCGTGCTCGGCGCCCAGCCGCGAGCGTATGAACACCGGGGCCAGCGGGCTGCCTGCGCGCAGCAGCTCGGCGGCCTGCAACAGCAGCGCCAGGCGCTCGGTCACGGCGCGCGCCTGGGTCTGGTCCGGCACGCCGGCCAGCTGCGCGCGCAACGCCGCCAGCGCAGCGTCGAAGCACGCCTCCATGCCGGCCACGCCGGCCAACTCCTGCTCCAGCGCGGCCAGCACCTGCGGCTCGCGCGCCAGCGCACGCAGCACGTCCAGGCACTGGATGTTGCCGCTGCCTTCCCAGATCGAGTTCAACGGCGCCTGCCGGTACAGCCGCGGCCTGGTCGACCGCCGCGGCCACGCGCAGCGCAAAGCAGGTGGCCGCCTCCGATTCGAGCGCCAGGTCGGCCAGCACATTGGTCATCAATGGCTGCTCGCACAGGCGCGTGCCGAAGCTGCTGCGGTGGCGGGCATGGTGCAACGCCTGGACCAGCGCCATGCGCATTTCCGCCGCCGCGCCGAGCATGCAGTCCAGCCGGGTCATCATCACCATGCCGATGATGGTGGCCACGCCACGGCCTTCCTCGCCGACCCGGCGCGCCCACGCCCCGCACAATTCCACTTCGCTGGAGGCATTGGACCAGTCGCCCAGCTTGTCCTTCAGGCGCATCAGCCGGAACGCATTGCGGTTGCCATCGGGCAGCCGGCGCGGCATCAGGAAACAGCTCAACCCGCCCGGCGCCTGCGCCAGCACCAGAAAGCCATCGGACATCGGCGCGGAGAAAAACCACTTGTGCCCGACCAGCGCATAGCTGCCATCGGCCTGTGGCTCGGCACGGGTGGTGTTGCTGCGCACATCCGAGCCGCCCTGCTTTTCGGTCATGCCCATGCCCAGGGTGATGCCGGCCTTGTCGGCGATCGGCACATCGCGCCAGTCGTAGTGCGGCGCGGCGGCCTTGTCGGCCCACTCGGCCAGGGCCGGGTCCTGGCGCAACACCGCCACGGCGGCATGGGTCATGGTCAACGGGCAACTGGTGCCGGCCTCGGCCTGGTGATGCAGATAGCTCAGCGCCGCGCGTGCGACATGCGCGCCCGGGCCACCGTCGTGCCAGGACAGCCCGGCCACGCCATGGCGCTTGGCCAGCGTCATCAGCTGGTGGTAGGCCGGATGGAACTCCACCGTGTCGATGCGATGGCCCTGCGCATCGTGGGTGCGCAGCCGCGGCTTGTCGCGGTTGGCATCGAAGCCGAGCCGGTACAGCTCGTCGCCGGCGATGCCGCCATAGCGCGCCAGCACGTCGAGGTGGGCACCACCACCGTGGCGCTGCACCGCGTCGACCAGGGCCACATCGTCGGCCCACAGGTTGCGCCCGGCGAACGGTGGCGGCTGGTTGGTCACCTGGTGGGTTTCAAACGCAGGCAATGCAGAGTTCATCGCGGCGGCCTCCCGGCCCGGGGGTGTCCCCCCGATTCTGCCGCATCGCCGGCCAAGCCGCCGTTCAGGCCGATTCTCACTTCCTGCACGACGGCGCCGGCACAGTGGCGGCATGAGCCCGGTGCATGCCAACGACGACCTGGTGGTACTGCGCCCGGAAGGGCTGTACTGCCCTGCCGGCGATTTCCACATCGATCCCTGGCAGCCGGTGCCGCGTGCGGTGATCACCCATGGCCACGGCGACCACGCGCGCAGCGGCATGGGCCACTACCACTGCAGCACCGCCAGCGCGCCCATCCTGCGCTGGCGGCTGGGCGATGTACCGCTGCAGGCGCACGACTACCGGCGCCCGTTCCGGCTGGGCGAGGTGGAGGTCTCCCTGCACTCTGCCGGGCACGTGCTGGGTTCGGCGCAGGTACGCATCGACGACGGCCGGCAGGTCTGGGTGGCGTCGGGCGACTACAAGCGCCAGCCCGACCCGACCTGCGCGCCGTTCGAGGTAGTGCCGTGCGATGTATTCATCACCGAGGCCACGTTCGCGCTGCCGATCTACCGATGGCAGGACACCGCCGAGGTTGCTGCGGAGATCGTGGCCTGGCGGCGCGAATGCGCTGCGCGCGGCGAGGCGGCGATCCTGCTCTGCTATGCGCTGGGCAAGGCGCAGCGGATCCTGGCCGAACTGCTGCCGCTGGACGACCAGCCGGCGTGGCTGCATGGCGCCATCGCCAATGGCGTGGCGGTGTATCGGCAGGCCGGCGTCGCCATGCTGGACACTCTTACCGTGGCCGAACAGGGCCGCCAGCCCGATGCCGCCGGCAAGCTGATCCTGGCGCCGCCCTCGGCGGCCGGCACGCCGTGGCTGCGCCGTTTCGGCAAACATCAACTCGGCTTTGCCTCGGGCTAGATGCGCCTGCGCGGCAATCGCCGCCGGCGCAATTACGACCGCGGCTTCGTGGTATCCGACCATGCCGACTGGCCGGCGCTGCTGCAGACCATCGAACAGACCGGCGCGCGGCGGGTGATCGCCACCCATGGCAATACCGATGCGCTGATCCCGTTCCTGCGCGAACGCGGGGTGGCCGCAGAGGCCTTCCGGACCGATTTCGGGAGCGGGGAATGAAGGCATTCGCCGCGCTCTACCAGCGCCTCGACCGCAGCACCGCCACGCTGGACAAGCGCGCCGCGCTGGTCGCCTACTTCGGCGATGCGCGGCCGCACGATGCGGCCTGGGCGCTGTACCTGCTCAGCGGCGGCAAGGTCGGCGGCGCACGGCGCAAGATCGCCACCAGCGGTGAACTGCGCGCGTGGATCGGCGAGGAATCCGGGTTGCCGGCATGGCTGGTGGACGACAGCTACGACCAGGTCGGCGATCTCGCTGAAACCCTGACCCTGCTGCTGGATGATCCGCTCCAACCCAGCATCGACCGGCCGCTGTCGGAATGGATCGAATCGCACCTGCTGGCCGTGGCCAACCAGGACGAAGCGGTGCGGCGCGCGGCGGTGGTGGCAGGCTGGCGGCAACTGCCTGCCAGCGAGCGGCTGGTGTTCAATAAACTGCTGACCGGCGCGCTGCGTGTCGGCGTGTCGCAACGGCTGGTGCAGCAGGCACTGGCCGAACTGTCGGGCATCGATATCGCGCGCATCGCCCAACGCATGCTCGGCGAGTGGATCCCCACGCCCGGCCTGCTGGCGGCATTGCTGTCGCCGCAGGAGCGCCCGGAGGATCGCCAGCAACCCTACCCGTTCTTCCTCGCCTCGCCGCTGGAGGCCGGGGTCGACAGCCTGGGCCCCATCGCCGACTGGACGCTGGAATGGAAATGGGACGGTATCCGCGTGCAGCTGCTGCGGCGCAAGGGCGAGGTGGCGTTGTGGTCGCGCGGCGAGGAACGCCTGGACGGCCGTTTCCCCGAAATCGA
The DNA here is from genome assembly GCF_057839765.1 of Stenotrophomonas sp. KH_029. NCBI lineage: Bacteria > Pseudomonadati > Pseudomonadota > Gammaproteobacteria > Lysobacterales > Lysobacteraceae > Stenotrophomonas > Stenotrophomonas sp. KH_029. The sequence continues at coordinate 3,040,132 of NZ_CM174498.1, forward strand.
GGCGGCAGCGATGGCGCTGCCCGATGGCTGCGTGATCGATGGCGAACTGCTGGCCTGGCGCGATGGCCAAGACCAGCCCCTGCCGTTCACCGCCTTGCAGACCCGCATCCAGCGCCGCAAGCCCGGTGCGAAGACGCTGCGCGATACGCCGGTGCGGGTACTCGCCTACGACCTGCTGGAGGCCGATGGCCAGGACCTGCGCGCCCAGCCCTTGCACGTGCGGCGCACGCGGCTGGCCGCGCTGTTGGCCGCGCTGGACGATCCGCGCATCGTGCTGTCGGCCACGGTCGCAGCGGCAGACTGGCCGGCGGCAGCCCTGCTGCGCGCGTCGGCACGCGAGCGCGGCGTGGAGGGGCTGATGCTCAAGCGCCACGATTCGCTCTACCAGAGCGGGCGCCGCCGCGGCGACTGGTGGAAGTGGAAGATCGATCCACTGACCATCGATGCGGTGATGATCTACGCCCAGGCCGGTCACGGCCGGCGCAGCACGCTGTATACCGACTACACCTTCGGCGTCTGGGACGGCGACAAACTGGTGCCGGTCGCCAAGGCCTACTCGGGCCTGGACGACAAGGAAATCCTGGCGCTGGACCGCTGGATCCGTGCCAATACCGTGGAACGGTTCGGGCCGGTGCGCAGCGTGCGCGGCGAACAGGTGTTCGAGCTGGGCTTTGAGGCGGTCAACCGCAGCACCCGGCACAAGTCCGGCATCGCCGTGCGCTTTCCGCGCATCCTGCGTTGGCGCCACGACAAACCGGCCAGCCAGGCCGACACCCTGGTCCAGCTGCAGGCGCTGGCCCGGTGACCCGGCGCGAGGCGCTGGCGCGTCTGGGCGCGTGGTTCGCCAGCCGCGGCTGGGCACCGCTGCCGTTCCAGAAAAAAATGTGGCGCCATTACCTGGCCGGCGCGTCGGGGCTGCTGCACACCCCCACCGGCAGCGGCAAAACCCTGGCGATGTTCGGTGGGCCGCTGCTGCAGGCCCTGTCCGACCCGCTGCCACGCAGCGTAGGCGGCCGCGCACGCACGCCGGTGCCGGTCCTGCAGGTGCTGTGGATCACCCCGCTGCGTGCACTGGCCACCGATACCGCGCGCGCCCTGCACGAGCCGCTGGCCGCGCTCGGGCTGGACTGGCAGGTGGGGCTGCGCACCGGCGATGCCAGCGCGCGCGACAAGCGGCTGGCGCGCGCCGGCCGCGTCGACGTGCTGGTCACCACCCCCGAGTCGCTGGCGCTGCTGTTGAGCTACCCCGACGGCATGGCGACGATACGCCGGCTGCGCTGCGTGGTGGTCGATGAGTGGCATGAGCTGCTGGGCAACAAGCGCGGCGTACTGCTGCAGCTCACCCTGCGCCGCCTGCGCGATGCCCTGCCCGCCCTGCAGGTCTGGGGCCTGTCGGCCACGCTGGGCAACCTGGAGCAGGCGCGCGACGTCCTGCTGCCGGACCTGCCCGATGCGCCGCTGGTCGCCGGGGCACGGCCGCGCCCGGTCAGCCTGGAAACGCTGCTGCCGGCGCATGGCGAGCGCTTCCCGTGGGCCGGCCACCTGGGCCTGTCGCAGCTGCAGCGGGTGCTGGAGAAACTGCTGGCGGCCGGCACCAGCCTGCTGTTCACCAACACCCGCGCGCACGCCGAGCTGTGGCACCAGGCGCTGGCGGCAGTGTGGCCGGAAGATCCGGCAACACTGGCGCTGCACCACGGCTCGCTGGATCCCGCGCTGCGCCGCGCGGTTGAAGATGGCCTGCGCCAGGGTCGCCTGCGCTGCGTGGTGGCCACCTCCAGCCTGGACCTGGGCGTGGACTTCCCGGCGGTGGACCAGGTGCTGCAGATCGGCAGCCCCAAGGGCATCGCCCGGCTGCTGCAACGCGCCGGGCGCGCACGCCATCGTCCCGGCCAGTCCGGCCACATCGTGTGCGTGCCCTCGCACGCGCTGGAACTGGTGGAATACGCCGCGGCGCGGCGCGCGCTGGCCAACGGCGTGATCGAAGCGCGTCGCCCGCTGCGGCTGTCGCTGGACGTACTGGCCCAGCACTGCGTGAGCTGCGCGCTGGGCGGTGGCTTCCACGCCGATGCGCTGCTGGAACAGGTGCGGCGCACGCACGCTTTCGCCGGGCTGGACAGCGCACACTGGCAGGGCGTGCTCGACTTCGTCGTGCAGGGCGGACGCGCGCTGGCGCAGTACCCGGATTTCCACAAGGTGGTGCGCGACGACGACGGCATCTACCGCGTGCACGACCGCCGCGTGGCGCTGCGCCACCGCCTGTCGATCGGCACCATCACCAGCGACGGCAGCGTGATGGTGCAGTTCCTGCGCGGCGGGCGGTTGGGCGCGGTCGAAGAACAGTTCCTGGGCCGGCTGCGTCCGGGCGATCGCTTCCAGTTCGCCGGGCGCCTGCTGGAACTGGTGCGGCTGGAACACATGACCGCCTATGTGCGGCTGGCCCGTGGCGGCGATGGCGTGGTGCCGCGCTGGCAGGGCGGTCGCCTGCCGTTGTCCGAGGCGCTGGGGCACGAGATGGAAGTGGTGCTGGGCAGTGCGCCGGACAGCCCGGAAATGCAATGGCTGGCCCCGCTGCTGGGCCTGCAGTCGCGCTTGTCGACCCTGCCCGACCCTTCCCTGCTGCTGGTGGAAAGCGTACGCCGGCGCGATGGCCAGTACCTGTTCGTGTATCCCTTCGCCGGCCGCCAGGTCAACGAAGGCATCGCCGCCTTGATGGCGATGCGCTGGACGCGGGTGCAGGCCAATACCTTCGGCTACGCGGCCAACGATTACGGCTTCGTGCTGGCACCGGCGCGCGCGGTGGTGGTGGAGGCCGGCCTGGTGCGCACGCTGCTGCATCCCGACGGCCTGCTCGCGGACCTGCGCGACAGCCTCAACCTGGGCGAACTGGCGCGCCGGCAGTTCCGCGACATCGCGCGCGTGTCGGGCATGCTGGTACCGGCCCTGCCCGGGCGCACGCCACGCAGCCTGCGCCAGCTGCAGGCATCCAGCGGGCTGCTGTACGACGTATTGCGCCAGCACGACCCGGATCACATCCTGCTGACGCTGGCCGAACGCGAAGTGCTGCACAGTCAACTCGACCTGGCCAGCCTGGCCGCCGCGCTGCAACGCTGCCAGGCACGCACGCTGAGCATGCACGCGCTGCGCAGCCTGGGGCCGTTCTCGTTCCCGTTGTGGGCAGAGCGCCTGCGCGGACAGCTCAGCAACGAAGACTGGAAGACCCGCGTGCTGCGCGCGGCCCAGCAACTGGAGACACGCCATGGCCACTGAGTTGTCGCTGCCACTGGCCGGGGAAACCGTGCAGCTGCTGGGCGCACGCGCGCTGTACTGGCCCGCGCGCCGCGCGCTGTTGATCGCCGACCTGCACCTGGGCAAGGCCGATCTGTTCCGCCGCGCCGGCATCGGCCTGCCCAGCGGCGGCACCGGCGACGACCTGGCACGGCTGTCGCAGGTACTGCAGGCGCACCCGGCCGACACACTGTGGATACTGGGCGACGTCCTGCATGGCAGCGCGCATCGCGCGGCGTGGTACCGGCAGTGGCAGGGCTGGCGCGAACAACATGCGTCCTTGCAGATCGGGGCGTTGGCCGGCAACCACGACCGTGCGCTGCCCAAGGCCGACCTGGGCATCGAACTGCTGGGCGAGAAGGTCCAGGAAGGCCCGTTCCTGCTGCGCCATGACCCGCGCCCGCACCCCACCTTGCACGTGCTGTGCGGACACCTGCATCCGCTGGCGCGCCTGCCCGGCATGCAGCGGCGCTGGCCGGCGTTCTGGCTGCGCAGCGGCCTGAGCGTATTGCCTGCCTACTCGTGCTTCACCGCCGGCGTTGCACCGGTACTGGACGACGGTGAGCGCCTGGTGGCCTGCGTGGAAGGCGACGCGATCGCCCTACCCCCCCGGTAGCTACCGACCGTTGGTCGGTAGCCGGCCGTTGGTCGGTAGCCGGTCGTTGGTCGGCAGGCGATCTACGCAGCCGACAACACCCCGGGCATCAGCCGGATATCGGGCGCGCGCGGATTGGGGCGCACCGGCTGGCGCAGGATGGCCGCCAGCATGTCGCGGGCGGCGTCACGGATGCGCGCGTGGTGCTCCGGCGCAGTGTGGGTGATGAGGCTGGTGACATGGAACTCGAACACATCTTCCATCACATCCGGCTGATCCTCGTGCAGCATCTGCAACAGACCGCGCAGCTTGCTGAGTTCACTATCCAGAGTTTCGGCCGAGAACAGCATGTTTATCTCCTAGGTTGCGATGGGTCCGCAGGGGACCCGGGGGCGCAAACGCATCGCGCCGGCAGCACCGGACGAGGCTGCGGCGACAGACGATCCGGGAACGGACAGCGCCCGTCATCGCACAGGGCACACTGACGGAGGTGGAGCACACGCACGCTGCGTTTGCCCTGTGGTTGTCGCAGGTTGGCGGTGAGTTCACCGTCAACGAATGTTATCTGCGCCTTCACGCGTGCGCGTTCTTCCGCTATGCGTGGTTATCAGCTGATGCCCGGCGCAGCGGTGCGATCGGCCAGGGCCTGCACCAGGCCCGGCGACAACGGCAACTTGCCCAGCCAACCGCGCTGGGTGCCGGTCAGTACCCGCAGCATGTGCCCGCGGCCGCCGGGAACCCGCCCCATCGGACCGAACAGCACGTCGCGCGCGCGCGCCAGCGTATCGCGCTCGGATTGGAACAGCGGGGTCAGCCAGCGGCTCCAGAACTGGTAGATCGCCACGTGCGCGCGGCGCTGTGCCTGGTAGGCCTGCAAGGCCGCCTCATGGCCGGCATGGGCGCGCAGCACATCGCGCAGTGCCAGCGCGTCCATCAGCGCCATGTTCACGCCCTGCCCCAGCTGCGGGCTCATCGCGTGCGCGGCATCGCCGACCAGTACCAGCCGGTCGCGGTGCCAGTGCGTCATCACCGCATCGCGGTAGCCGGCGCGCGCCAGCTGCGCGCTGTGCTGCACGCCATCCAGGCGTTGGTGCGCCTGCGGCCACAGCGCGGCGATCTCCTCCAGCCAGCGCGCCATGCCGTCACACTCCCACTGCGCGAACTGATCGCGCGGCAGGCTCCAGAAGAAGCTCAGGCGCGGCACCGCATCGCCCGGCCGGGTACCCACCGGCAGCAGACCGATCATCTTGCGCGCGGCCACGTACCGCTGGCGCAGTTCGGCCGGGTGCGGCCAATCGCCACCGGGCAGCAGGCACCACAGCGCGCCCCAGGGATACTCGCGGTCCAGCGCGGTGCCTTGGACCTGCGCGCGCAGCTGCGAGCCGGCGCCATCGGCGGCGATCACCAGGTCGTAAGGCCCATGCCAGCGACCCTGCGCATCGCGCAGCCGGCCACCGGCGGTATCCACCTCGACGATGCAGGTATCGGCCTGCAGGTTGCCCGGCTGTTCCCAGGCCTGGGCCAGGACGCTGAACAACGCGCCGCGCTGCATGCCCACGCCGTGCAGGCGCGCATCCAGTCCGTCGTAGCGGATGTCCATCACCGCGCGGCCGCACGGGGTTTCCCCATACAGGCGGCGTACCGCCGCGCCATGCTGCAGCACCTGTGGCAGCAGATCCATCTGCCACAACACATCCAGTCCGCTGGGCTGCAGCAGGAAACCGGCGCCCACCGGGCCGGGCGCGGCGGCGCGCTCGAAGACGTGCACCTGGTGATGGTCGCGTGAAAGCAGGACAGAAAGCGTCTGCCCGGCGGTGCCGTAGCCAACGATGGCGATGGTGCGTCGTGGAGCCATGTATGTCCCTATAGCGTGATCAGCATCACGCACGATGTCGGCCGCTGCGCCATCCCATGACGGTGGCGGCGCCTAAAAAAAACCCCGCCGAAGCGGGGTTTTCAATGCGCAACCGAATGAATCACTCGGCCGGCACGATGTTCGAGGCTTGGGCACCCTTCGGGCCCTGGGTCACGTCATAGGTGACCTTCTGGCCTTCCTGCAGACTGCGGAAGCCCTTGGAGTTGATCGCGGAGAAGTGCGCGAAGACGTCGGCGCTGCCGTCCTCCGGCGAAATAAAGCCAAATCCCTTGGCGTCGTTGAACCACTTGACGGTACCGTTCGGCATGGTAGTGCGAGACCTTCTTCAATGAATGGGTGGTGTACGCTCAACCAGCGCACTGCCGGAGTATGCAAAGCTTGCCGCGCAATGACAATCACCCACGTGCCAATTCGCCGACCAGTTCCGGCAATCCGGCCGATGCGGCGTCCACATTGGCCAATACTTCGGCCATCGTGATCTCGTCGCCATCGCCACAGCCGGCGGCCCAGTTGGCCACGATCGCCAGGCAGGCGTAGTCCAGGCCCAGTTCGCGCGCCAGGCTGGCCTCGGGCATGCCGGTCATGCCGACCAGGTCGCAACCGTCCCGGCGCATCCGCGCGATTTCCGCATTGGTCTCCAGCCGCGGGCCCTGGGTGGCGCCGTAGCAGCCGCCATCGTGCAGGCGCACGCCGGTGACCCTGGCCGCCGCCAGCACCTTGGCGCGCAGCAGCGGCGTATAGGGGTGGCCGAAATCCACGTGCAGCACTTCGCTGCCGGGCTCTTCGCTCAGCGTGGAGATCCGCCCCCAGGTGTAGTCGATCAGCTGGTCCGGGCAGGCCAGCACGCGCGGGCCGAAGTGTTCGGTGATGCCGCCGACGGTGTTGAGCGCCAGCACGCGCGTGGCGCCGATCTGCTGCAGTGCGGCAAGGTTGGCGCGGTAGTTGATCTTGTGCGGCGGCAGCGAATGCCCCTCACCGTGGCGGGCCAGGAAGGCCACGCGCTGGCCCAGCAGGGTGCCGACCCGGATCGGGCCGGACGGGGTGCCATAGCGGGTGTCGACCTGGTGGCTGCTGACATCGTCGAGCTGGGCCAGCTTGTAGACGCCGGTGCCGCCGATGACGGCCAGGGAAATGTGTTCCATGGGGACTCCAGAAAAGCCGCGCGCCCCGTGCTGCACACGCAGACCGCCGGGGCGCGTCGATACGTGGGAACAGGGCCGATGCCGGGCATCGGCCCCGCGTGGATCATTCCTTCATCGCGTAGATGGCCGGCACGCAGCGCAGCGTCTCGTTGACGTCCATCCCGAAGCCGAACACGTAGCGGTCCGGCAGGTCGACGCCGGCGTAGTCGGCCTTGATGTCCGGCAGCGCGCGGTCGTGCTGCTTGACCGTCAGCGCGGCGATGCGCACGTCGGTGGCGCCCTGTTCCAGGCACCAGGTGCGCACGCCCTGCAGGGTGTAACCCTCATCGAGGATGTCATCGACCAGCAGCACGCGGCGACCGAACAGCGCAGTGGCCGGCTTGTGCTTCCAGACCAGGTCGCCGCCGGTGGTTTCGCCGCGGTAGCGGGTGGCGTGCAGGTAATCGAACTGCACATCCTGGCCGCGTGCGCCCAGTTCCAGCGCGAGCTGGCCGGCGAACGGCAGCGCGCCGTGCATGATCGACAGGAACAGCGGCACTTCGCCCTTGTAATCGCGCGCGATGGCCTCGGCGATGCCGGCGATGGCCTTGTCGATGGTGGGACGGTCGACCAGCAGGTCGGCCTGGGCCAGGGCCTGGGAAATGGTGAGGTTGGGCATCAGACGGTTCTTCCAAGGGTGTCAAGCAAACGGGATTGGGTGTCGCCATGGCCGGCGTCGGCCAGCAGGCCGTCCCAGCCAAGCGCGCCGCGGCCGATCAGGCCGAGCAGCGCAGCGGTGTTGAGGGTGCGGCCTTCGACCGCACGCAGCGAGGCATCGACCAGTTCGGGGTGGCAGACCAGCACCACGTCGCAGCCGGCATCCAGGTGCGCATCCACGCGCGCCTGGACCCCGCCGGCCGAGAACGAGGCCGCCATCCCGATATCGTCGGAGAACACCACGCCGCGGAAACCCATTTCTTCACGCAGGATCTGCTGGATCCAGCGCGGCGAATAGCCGGCCGGCTCGGGCGCGACCTGCGGGTAGACCACATGGGCCATCATCACCGCATCGGCGCCGGCGGCGATGCCGGCGGCGAACGGGACCAGGTCCAGCGCGCGCAGTTCATCGAGCGTGCGCGGGTCGCTGGCATCGTCGACATGGGTGTCTTCGCGGACCGTGCCGTGGCCGGGGAAGTGCTTGAGCGTGGCGGCCATGCCGACGCTGTGCATGCCGCGGATATAGGCGCCGGTGAAGTCGGCCACCACCTGCGGATCGGGGCTGAAGGCCCGGTCGCCGATGGCCAGGTTGCCACGGCCCAGGTCCACCACCGGGGCGAAGCTGAGATCCACGCCGCTGGCGCGCACTTCGCTGGCCATCAGCCAGGCGTGCTGCTCGGCCAGCGCCAGCGCGGCGGCGCGGTCGCTGGCATACAGGGCGCCCAAGTCCTGCAGCGGCGGCAAGGCGCTGTAGCCCTCGCGGAAACGCTGCACGCGGCCGCCTTCCTGGTCCACGCAGATCAGCTGCGGGCGCGGCGCGGCGGCGCGGATCGCCGCCGACAGCTCGGCCACCTGCTGGCGCGAGGCGAAATTGCGCTTGAACAGCACGACCCCGGCCACGGCGTCATGCTGCAGCCAATCGCGCTCCTGGGCGGTGAGTTCGGTCCCGGCAACGCCGATCACGAGCATGGGCAATCTCCAATACGGGGCGCCATGATGGCGCACCGCCGCATTGTCGCAGAACCCGCGCGCAGCGTCAGACCTCGCAGCCGTCCGGGCCGCAGCCATCGCCCTGCCCGGCCGGGGCCGCTGGCGCGCGCTCGGCGGCGATCTGGCGCAGGATCTGGGCGAAGGCTTCGGGCGGCTGCGCGCCCTGGATGGCGTATTTATCATCGATCACAAAGGTGGGCACCGACTGAATGCCCAACTGCCGGGCCTGCGCCAACTGCGCCTGGATCTCCTCCAGCCCTTCCTCGCCGGCCAGCAGCGCGGTCACCCGCGCCGCGGCGATGCCGCCGGCGGCCGCAGCCTCGATCAGGGTCTGCGGGTCGGCCAGGTTGCGGCCGTGGACGAAATGGGCGCGGAACAGCGCCTCCCCGACCGGGCCCTGCACGCCTTCACGCCCGGCCAGCCACAGCAGGCGGTGCGCCGGCAGCGTGGTGACCCGGACCTGGCCCTGGTCGAAGTCCATCGGCAGGCCTTCGGCACGCGCGCTGGTCTGGGTCTGGGAGAGGATCTGCTCGGTGCGCTCGGCACTGCCGAACTTGGCCTGGTAGGCCTGGCGCAGCGGCACCGGGGTGGTGCCGGCATCGGGGTCGAGCAGGAAAGGATGCCAATGCACCTCGACCTCGGGGGCCTGGTCACCCAGCAGGGCCAGGCCCTGCTGGAAGCGGTGCTTGCCGATCCAGCACCAGGGGCAGACAACGTCGGACCAGATATCGATTTTCATGATCCATGCCTATGGGCCGCGGGCGGCCAAAACAAGGGGTCTTCGCGCATCTGCGTAGCAAGCATTCGTACCCACCCACGTACCCACCAACGGTGGGTACCTACGGGCCCCGTTCAGCCGCCGACCAGCGCGCATACGGGTGCGCGGCCAGGGCCAGGTTGTAGTAGCGGACCTGGTCGGTGACCTCCAGGCCGACCCAGTCGGGTTTGGCGATGACCTGGTCGGCATGCTCCAGTTCGACCTCGGCCACCACCAGCCCGGCGTTGTCGCCGAGGAATTCATCCACCTCCCAGACCAGCCCGGCATGCCGGACCAGATGCCGGCGTTTGTCGATCAGCCCGCCCACGCACAGCGCCAGCAGCGCGCGGGCATCGTCGGGCGGGATCGGGTAGTCGAACTCCTGGCGGGTATGCCCGATATCGCGCGACTTGAAGTTGACGAACGCCTGCCCGCCCTGGATGCGCACCCGCACCGAGGCCTTCTGTGCGCCGCTGTCGAGCGCGGCGGTGTCGTTGATGTAGCCCTGCGCCATCGGAATGACCGCGTGCGCGGCAGCGCGCCAGCCATCGCCGGTGACCAGGAATTTGCGTTCGATTTCAATGCCCATGAACACAGTATGGCGGGGGTGCCCAACGCTGCCTACCCGCGACGGTGTGCTGCGCCTACACTGCGCGCCCCTTCCCAGGATCCGGCCTTGATGACACGCCGTCGCCTCCCGCCGCTTCGCTCCGCCCTGCCCGTTCTTGCCCTGCTCGCCGCCCCTGCCATTGCGGCAACGCTGGCGGGCCCTTCGCTGGCACAGGCGCAAGCAGCGATGGACACGATGTTCGATGCGGCCATCGCCGATCGCCCCACCAGCGACAGCAGCCGCCTGGTGGCCGAGGCGTTCCGTCCGCGCCTGAAGGCGTTGTCCAGCTGCCTGCCGGTGGCCGGCACGACCTCGCCGACGGTGGACTGCATCGTCACCGCCCAGGCCGGCCCGGAGCCGGTGCACCGCCTGCTGCGTTTCAGCCTGGTGCAGGCGCAATGGACGCTGGCCGGCGAGCAGCGCAACCTGCCGGTGCCGGTGCCGCCGGTGGCGCGCGTGCAGGTGCTGTTGCGCGAACAGTTCAGGCAGCGCCTGGCGCGCAGCGACGATGCGCAAACCCGCCGGGAGCTGGAATATGCCGCCGGCGCGGCCGAGGTGTTGGCGGTGGAGGACTGCGAGATCGGCGACGAGGCGCCGGTGATCGAATGCGAGGTGACCGCCACTGCCGGCGATGAACGCGGCCAACAGAGCATGGCGTTCACCTGGGTGGACGGGCAGTGGCAGAACGCAGCGCCGTAATCCGGCGCATGCGCCCGATGCTGCCGTAGCGCCGCTCAGCGCCGCTCGAACACCGCGATGCTTTCCACGTGCGCGGTGTGCGGGAACATGTCCATCGCACCGGCACTGACCAGGGTGAAGCCCTGTTCGTTGACCAGATAACCGGCATCGCGCGCCAGCGAACCGGGATGGCAGCTTACATAGACGATGCGCTTGAACTGCTTCAACGGCAGCTGCTGCAGCACCTCGATCGCCCCCGACCGCGGCGGGTCCAGCAACAGCTTGTCAAAGCCCTGGCGCATCCACGGCGCCTGCCGCTGGTCCTGGGTCAGGTCGGCTGCATGGAACTGCGCATTGCCCAGCCCATTGCGCTCGGCGTTTTCCCGGGCGCGCGCCACCAGCCCGGCCTCGCCTTCCACCCCGACCACCTCGCGCACGGTACGCGCCAGCGGCAGGGTGAAATTGCCCAGCCCGCAGAACAGATCCAGCACCCGCTCGTCCGGGCCGGCATCGAGCAGTTCCAGCGCCAGCTGGATCATCTTCACGTTGAGCGGGGCGTTGACCTGGATGAAGTCCAGCGGACGGAACGCCAGCTCCACGTCCCACGGCGCCAGCTTGAACGACAGCGGCGCCTGCGCCGGCCACAGCGGATGCACCGACTCCACGCCACCGGGCTGCAGCGAAATGGCAAAGCCGTGTTCCTGGCCGAAGCCGATCCAGGCGGCGCGGTCGGCGTCGCTGAGCGGCAGCATGTGGCGGATCGTCAGCATCACCGTTTCGTCGCCGGCGATGAACTCGATCTGCGGGATATCGCGCTTGCCTTCAAGCGTTTCGATGAATTCGGCCAGCACCGAGACCTTGCTGCCGATCTGCGGGATCACCGTCAGGCATTGGCCCAGGTCGGCGACAAAGCGCGGATCCTGCTCGCGGAAACCAACCAGGGTCTTGTCCTTCTTCTCCACCCGGCGCACCGAGAAGCGGCCCTTGCGGCGGTAACCCCAGCTCTGGCCGACCAGCGGTGGCAGCACCGTGCCCGGGCTGACATGGCCGATCCGGGTCAGGTTGTCCATCAGCACGCGCTGCTTGGCCACGATCTGCTGCGATTCATCCAGATGCTGCAGCACGCAGCCGGCGCAGACGCCGAAATGCGGGCACTGCGGGGTGACCCGCTGCGGCGAGGGCTGCAGCACCTCCAGGGTGCGCGCCTCGTCGAAATGGCGGTTGCGCGCGGTCGGTTCGGCACGCACCACTTCGCCCGGCAACGCGCCGGTGATGAAGGTGACCTTGCTGCCCTCGCCTTCACGGCGGGCAACGCCACGGCCATCATGGCTGAGGTCGACGATGGTGGTCTGGAAAGGCGTACGGTCGAGTCGGGAGCGGGTTCGGGCCACGTGGCAACAGGCTGCGGGCAAAAAGGGTGCGTATTGTCGCAGATACGAACGTCCGACGGCCCCGGCCAGGCTGGAAACGCTTGCAGCGCGCGCTGTCATGTTTAATATGGGCAGAGCTGACATGGATGGAGGCAAGCACAATGCAGATGACCCAACGGGACCCCATGCCCCGATTCCTGCTCGTCGAGGACGACACCATCAGCCGCGGCTTCTTCAAGGCCGCGCTGGAGACCCTGCCGGCGCAGGTGGACACCGCCGATTCGCTGGCCACGGCCATGGACCGCGGCCGCAGCGGCCAGCACGACCTGTGGCTGATCGACGTCAACCTGCCCGATGGCAATGGCACCGAGTTGCTGCACCAGTTGCGCCGTTCCCGCCCGGACACCCCGGCCCTGGCCCATACCGCCGATGGCGACACCAGCATCCACGCCTGCCTGCGCGATGCCGGCTTCAGCGAGACGCTGGTCAAGCCCTTGTCCCGCGAGCAATTGCTCAAGGCGGTGCGGCGGGCGCTGGTCAACAGCCCGGGCAGTGCCCCGGCGCCGGGCATCGGCGCCAGCGAAGCCGAACGTGAAGACTGGGACGAAATCACCGCCCTGGCCGCGCTGAATGGGCAGCGCCACCATCTGATCGCCCTGCGCGAACTGTTCCTGGCCGAGCTGCCCGGGGTCCGCGACGCGGTTGCCCAGGCGCTGCTGCTGCACGACCTGCGCGCCCTGCATGGGCAACTGCACCGGCTGCAGGCCAGCTGCGGCTTTGTCGGCGCGGCGCGGCTGGCGCGGGCGGTCCGGCAACTGCACCAGGCCCCGGATTCGACCGGTGCGCATACCCGGTTCCAGGCGGCGGTGGAATCGTTGCTGCATTGAGTGGCGGGCCCGGACCTACCCTCGGGAGACCCGTAGATCCGACCCGTTGTCGGATGCTCTTCGTTCCGGCACCACGATGTCCGAGCGTGGCTCGGACCTACCGGCGCCGGGCCAAGTCTTCGAGCATCTCCCAGGATTTCAAGCCGCGCCCGCCCAGGTGGTGCAGCAGCACCGCGCGCATCGCCCGGCGCAGGCTGGCCAGGTCGTCGGCTCCGGGCATGGCGTCGGCGGCCAGGGCCAGCAGCGCGCTGCCGGTGGCCGCGCCCTGGCGCTGCTGCGCGCCGCGGTCGCTGAGCAGGCGCAGCGGCCCTTCCTGCGGGTCCAACTGGTAGCGCGCGGCCGGGTCCAGCGGGTGGCCGTCGCTGCTGTGACGCAGGTCGAAACCCACCCCCAGCACGTCCAGCAGGTCACGTTCGAAACGGCGCAGGGTCCAGGCCAGCGGCTCGCCGTCGCGCAGGCGCTGGCGGACCCGCCCGTAGTGGTCGTACAGCTCCGGCAGCGGGTCCTGGCGGGGCGCCAGCCGCATCATCAGTTCGTTGATATAGAACCCGGCCAGCATTGCCTCCCCGCCCAGCCGGGGGGCGGCATCCAGGGCTTCGGCCCCGCGCAGCTGGGCCAGCTCGCCGCGCTGCACCGCCGTCAGGCGGATCCACTGCAACGGCTGCAGGGCCGCCCGCAACGCCTGGCTGCGCGGGCTGCTCAGGCCGCGCGCCAGCACCCCGATGCGGCCGTACTGCTCGGTCAGCACCTCCACCAGCAGGCTGGTCTCGCGCCAGGGGCGGGCGTGCAGCACGAAGGCCGGCTCGTCGTCGATGCGCATGGCTCAGCCGCCGGTTGCCATGGGCCCCGGCTTATTCGTAGCCGAACGCCTTCAGCGCGGCTTCGTCGTCCGACCAGCCCTCGCGCACGCGCACCCAGGTTTCCAGGAACACCTTGGCGCCGAACAACCGCTCCATCTGCAGGCGCGACTTGGCGCCGATCTCCTTCAGGCGGGTACCGCCCTTGCCGATCACGATCGCCTTCTGGCCTTCGCGCTCGACCCAGATCACCGCGCCGATGCGCAGCAGGTTGCCGTCCTCGACGAAACGCTCGATTTCCACCGTGGTGGCATACGGCAGTTCCTCGCCCAACTGGCGCATCAGCTGCTCGCGGACCAGCTCGCCGGCCAGGAACCGCTGGCTGCGGTCGGTGATCTCATCCTCGCCGAACATCGGCGGGGCTTCGGGCAGCAGCTTGAGCAGGTCGCGTACCAGCGCTTCCAGGCCGTTGCGCTTCTGCGCCGAGATCGGGTGCACCGCGGCGAACGTGCGCCCTTCGGTGACCTGCTGCAGGAACGGCAGCAGCGCGCCCTTGTCCTTGAGCCGGTCGACCTTGTTGACCACCAGCACCACCGGAATCCCGGAGTCGCGCAGCACGTTGAAGGCCAGGGTGTCCTCCTCGTCCCAGCGGCCGGCTTCGATCACCAGCATGCCCGCGTCCACGCCCTCCAGCGAACCGCGCGCGGCGCGGTTCATGACCCGGTTCATGGCGCGCTTCTGCGCCCGGTGCAGGCCGGGGGTGTCCACCAGCACCAGCTGCCCTTCCGGATAGCTGGCAATGCCCAGCAACCGGTGCCGGGTGGTCTGCGGCCGGTTGGACACGATGCTGACCTTGGCGCCCACCAGGGCGTTGGTCAGGGTGGATTTGCCGACATTGGGGCGGCCGATGACCGCTACGCTGCCGCAACGATGGGGGGTTGCTTCGCTCACTTGGAATCCAGTTGCTCGAGGGCGGCCGCAGCCGCCTGTTGTTCGGCCAGCCGTCGCGAGGCACCTTCGCCTTCGGTGCTGACAGCAGGATCGGCTACGCCGCAGCGTACCCGGAAGATCTTGGCATGTTCGTCACCCGACTCTGACACCAGCTCGTACAGGGGCAGTGCCCGCTGCCGGGCCTGCAGCCATTCCTGCAATCGGGTCTTCGGGTCTTTTTCGGGCTTGCCGGTGGCCGGCAGGGCCTCCATGGAGGCGCTGAACCAAGGCAGCACCACCGCCTGGCAGGCGGCAAAGCCCATATCCAGGTAGATCGCCGCCACCACCGCTTCCAGCGCGTCGGCCAGGATCGAGTCGCGGCGGTGGCCACCGGATTTCATCTCGCCCGGGCCCATGATCAGGCGGTCGCCCAGCTCCAGGGTGCGCGCGATCACCGCCAGCGCGCCTTCGCGCACCAGTTCGGCGCGGGCGCGGGTCAGCGCGCCTTCGTCGGCCTTGGGCCAGCGCGCGTACAGCGCCTGGGCCACCATCATGTTGACGATGCTGTCGCCGAGGAACTCCAGCCGCTCATTGTTCGGGCTGCCGGCACTGCGATGCGTCAGGGCCTGCTGAAGCAGGCCCGGATCCTGGAAGGGGTGGCCGATCAGGTCACCGCGTTGGAAAGTCTTAGTCGACACCGTTGAGGGTCAATTCCTGATGCGTATCAAATTTGCCAACCACGTCCAGGTTGCCGATCAACTGGCGACGGACCTCGTAGTTGACCTTCATGTTCCAGCCACCGCCGACGCGCTCGAACTTCACATTGGACGGTTTCACGTTTTCCGAGAAGCTGATGTCCAGGCGCTTGAAGAACATCTCCTGGACCCGCGCCGGCTCCATGTTGCCCACGCCCGGCTCCTTGGCCAGGCCCTTGAGCGCCGAACGCACCGAGTAGTACTCCGAGTACATCGGGAACAGCTTCATGCCGATATACAGGCCGAAGGCGACCACGATCAATACCACCAGGAACGAGGTCAAGGTCATGCCGCGCTGCGTGTTCATCGTCTTCATTGCGTTCTCCCCAGATACGCCTGTGCCATGGATCAATGGATGCCCGAACCGATCCGCGACGGCTCGAAACCGTCCTTGCAGAACCAGCCCGAGCAGTTCAGCCAGATCAGGAATGCCTTGCCGCGCAGGTTTTCTTCCGGCAGCAGGCCCCAGAAGCGGCCATCGTCACTATTGTCGCGGTTGTCGCCCATCACCAGGTACTTGCCGGCCGGCACCGTCCACTGGCCTTCGCCACGCGGGTAATCGGTCTCCAGCACGGTATGGGTACGGCCCGGCAGGTGCTCCACCAGCAGCGAGCTGCCCTCGCCCTGGCCGCGGTGGCCGGCGTACAGGCCCTTGTTGTCGTAGGTGAGCGGCTGGCCATTGAGGGTCAGGCCGTTGCCCTGGAACACGATCTGGTCGCCGGGCACGCCGATCACGCGCTTGATGAAGTTCTCGCCCTTGGCCGGGTCGGCATCGGAATGGCCCGGGAAGTGGAACACCACCACGTCGCCACGCTTGGGCTCGCCCACCGGCACGACCTTGGCGTTGTTCAGCGGCAGGCGCAGGCCGTAGGCGAACTTGTTGACCAGGATGAAATCGCCGATCAGCAGGTTGGGCATCATCGAGCTGGACGGGATCTTGTACGGCTCGGCGATGAAGCTGCGCACGATCAGCACGATCGCCAGCACCGGGAAGAACGCCCGCGAGTAGTCCACCAGCACCGGCTCGGAGTCCAGCAACCCGGCGCGCGCGGCGCGACGCTTGGCGAAGTACAGCTTGTCGGCGAGCAGGATCAGGCCCGAGGCCAGGGTCAGTACGACCAGGAGGATCTCAAACAATTTCATGCAGTGTCCTTGGAAACGGTGGCTGCGGGTGCCGGTACGGCAGGTCGGTGCCGCCCTGCGCGCCCGGCGGCACCTGGCCGGTGCCGCGCGGGTGCCGGACGGGCGCCCGGCCTTACTTGTCCATCTGCAGCACGGCCAGGAAGGCTTCCTGCGGGATTTCCACGCGGCCGACCTGCTTCATGCGCTTTTTGCCTTCCTTCTGCTTTTCGAGCAACTTCTTCTTGCGCGAAACGTCGCCACCATAGCACTTGGCCAGCACGTTCTTGCGCATGGCCTTGACCGTGGTGCGGGAGATGATCTGCGAGCCCACCGCGGCCTGGATGGCCACGTCGAACTGCTGGCGCGGGATCAGTTCCTTCATCTTCTCGCACAGCTCGCGGCCGCGGCGGTCGGCATGGCTGCGGTGCACGATCAGCGACAGCGCATCGACCTTGTCGCCATTGATCAGCACGTCCACGCGGACGAACGGGCCGGCATCGAAACGCACGAAGTGGTAGTCCAGCGAGGCATAGCCGCGGCTGACCGACTTGAGCTTGTCGAAGAAGTCCAGCACCACTTCGGCCATCGGCAGCTCGTAGCTGATCTGCACCTGGCTGCCCAGGTAGTTGATGCCGATCTGGCTGCCGCGTTTTTCTTCGCACAGCTTGATGATGCTGCCGATGTATTCCTCGGGCGTGAGCACGTTGGCGCGGATGATCGGCTCGCGGATCTCATCGACCATGTTCACCGGCGGCAGCTTGGCCGGGTTGTCCATGTTGATGATGCTGCCGTCGGTCTTGAGCACTTCATAGACCACCGTCGGCGCGGTGCTGATCAGGTCCAGGTTGTACTCGCGCTCCAGGCGCTCCTGCACGATTTCCATGTGCAGCATGCCCAGGAAGCCGCAGCGGAAGCCGAAGCCCATCGCCTCGGAGCTTTCCGGTTCGAAACGCAACGCTGCATCGTTCAGGCGCAGTTTGTCCAGCGCCTCGCGCAGGTCCGGGTAGTCTTCGGCATCGACCGGGAACAGGCCGGCGAACACGCGCGGCTGCATTTCCTGGAAGCCCGGCAGCGCCTCGGACGCCGGATCGGCGGCCAGGGTCAGGGTGTCGCCGACCGGCGCGCCGTGGACGTCCTTGATGCTGGCGGTGACCCAGCCCACTTCACCGGCACGCAGCGCCGGCAGCGCCTTGCGTTTGGGGGTGAACACACCGACGTTTTCAACCTGGTGGTTGCGCCCGGTCGACATCACCTGCAGCTTGTCGCCGGCCTTGATCTGGCCCTGCATCACCCGCACCAGCGAGACCACGCCCAGGTAGTTGTCGAACCACGAGTCGATGATCAGCGCCTGCAGCTTGTCGGTCGCGCGCGGCGCCGGCGGCGGGATGCGATGCACGATCGCCTCCAGCACGTCGACCACGTTCAGGCCGGTCTTGGCACTGATCGCCACCGCATCGGTGGCGTCGATGCCGATCACCGCTTCGATTTCGGCCTTGGCGCGCTCGATGTCGGCAGTGGGCAGGTCGATCTTGTTGATCACCGGCACCACTTCCAACCCCTGCTCCACCGCGGTGTAGCAGTTGGCCACCGACTGCGCTTCCACGCCCTGGGCCGCATCGACCACCAGCAGCGCGCCTTCACAGGCCGCCAGCGAGCGGCTGACTTCATAGGAGAAGTCGACATGCCCGGGGGTGTCGATGAAGTTCAGATGGTAGGTATTGCCGTCTTTGGCTACATACGGCAGCGACACCGACTGGGCCTTGATGGTGATCCCACGCTCGCGCTCGATCGGGTTGGAGTCGAGCACCTGCGCTTCCATTTCACGGGCCTGGAGGCCGCCGCAAAGCTGGATGATGCAATCGGCCAGCGTGGACTTGCCGTGGTCGACGTGGGCGATGATGGAGAAGTTGCGGATGAACCGCATCGAATCAGAAGACATAGGTGGCGGCGGCGCGTCGCGTCGTCAGGATGACTGCCGATTATCGCACGGCAGGCCGGCCCCCGCGTGGCCCGGCCTGCGATTGGCCCGATCGGCCCGGCAGAAACGACCGGGCCCGCCGAAGCGGGCCCGGAAACGCAGGGCTGGCGGGGCTTACTGCCCGGCCTTGACCGGCACGAAGGCGCTGTTCCCATTGACCCGGATCAGCAACATGACCACATCGCCCTTGCCATACCCGGCCAGCGCCTTGTTCAGCGCCGCCACGCTGCCGACCGGGGTACGCCCGACCTGCAGCACCACCATGCCCGGCGACAGGCCGGCGTCGCGCGCGTTCGCCCCGTTGACCCGGGTGATCCGCACGCCCTCGCCCGCCGCCAGGCCCTGCTGCTGGCGCTGCGGGGCGGTCAGGTCGGCCACCTCCAGCCCCAGCAGGGCGTTGGCACCGGCTTCGGGCTTGGCCGCTTCGGCGGCCGGACGCACCGGGCTGCGGTCGGCATCGTCGGCCAGTTCGGTCAGGGTGGCGCTGATCTCGCGCTCCTTGCCCTCGCGCAGCACCACGATGCGCACCTTGGTGCCCGGCGGCAGCGCGCCGATCAGCGGTGGCAGGTCGCTGGACACGTTGATCGGGGTCCCGTTGACCGAGCGGATCACATCGCCCACTTCCAGCCCGGACCTGGCCGCGGCACTGCCGGGAACGAGCTGGTTGACCAGCGCACCACGGCTGTCGGGCAGCTTGAAGCCCTGGGCCACATCGGCGGTCACCGCGCCGACCATGGCGCCCAGCTGGCCGCGGCTGACCTTGCCGGTCTTCTTGATCTGCTCCACCGCGCCCATGGCCAGGTCGATCGGGATCGCGAAGCTGATGCCCATGTAGCCGCCGGAGGCGGAGAAGATCTGCGAGTTGATACCGACCACTTCGCCGCGGGTATTGAGCAGCGGGCCGCCCGAATTGCCCTGGTTGATGGCCACGTCGGTCTGGATGAACGGCACGTAGCGCTGGTCGGCGCCGCCGGTGCTGCGGCCCACGGCGCTGACCACGCCGGCGGTGACCGAGTGGTCCAGCCCGAACGGCGACCCGATCGCGACCACCCATTGGCCCGGCTTGAGCGTGTTGGAGTCGCCCACGCGCACGGTCGGCAGGTTCTTGCCGTCGATCTTGAGCAGGGCCACGTCGTACTGCTGGTCGCTGCCAATCACCTTGGCGGTGAATTCGCGGCGGTCGCCGAGCTTGACCTTGACCTCGCTGGCGTCGGCGACCACGTGGTAATTGGTCAGCACATAGCCGTCGGCGGAGATGATGAAACCCGAACCCATGCCGCGGCCCTGGATGCGTGGGCTGTCGTCCTGGCCGCCCGGCTCCTGGCCCGGCATCTGGAAGTCCGGGCCGAAGAAGCGGCGGAAGAACTCGGGCATTTCATCGCCGCCCGGGCCCATGCCGCGGGCCTGGCGGTTGCTGCGCACGATGGTGGTTTCCACGTTGACCACGCCCGGGCCGACCTGTTCGACTAGGTTGGTGAAGTCCGGCAGGCCGCTGACCAGCTGCGGGGCCGGGGCACGCGGGGCGGCGGCCGGCGCGGCGGTGGCGGCGGGAGCAGCCGGCGCCGGCGCCTGGGCGCAGGCCATCAACGGCAGGGTCAGGGCCAGCAGGGTCATGGCCTGGGTACGCTTGCGGGGGGTCATCAGACTCGGCCTCCGGGGGTAGGAAAGGGGAAAAGGGCCGGCGTTCCGGCCAGCAGGCCGGATGCAGGGGAGTAGCGGGAACGCGGGACAGCCAGGCTCAGTCGCGCTGCCGGCGTGGCGCCGGCACGACCGGGTCGGTCTCCTGCAGGCGCGGCTCGAAGGGGTAGAAGGCGGCCTGGGGCTCCTGCGCCGAGAGGCTGGCATTGAGCGCCCCGCCCGCGGCCGGCGCCAGGGTCGAGCGCGGCCACGGCTTGGCCTGCAGGCTGCCGACATCGCCGAACGGGAACTTGCGGGCATGGGCGGCCGGCAGTGCCGGGGCCAGGGGCGCGGCCTGGCTGGCCAGCGCGCGCTGCGGTTGCGCACTGCGCCCGGCGGCGCTGCGCGCGGCCTGCTGGGTGCGGGTGGCACTGGCCCGGCGCGCGGCGGCCACGTCCTGGCGGCGGCTGGCGGCCGCCACCGCGGCGGCGGGCACGGCGGCCATGGCCACGCCAGCGTCGACCGAGGCGGCCGTCGCCGGCGGCGCCACCGGCAACGTGGCCTGGCTGGCGATCACCGTGGTCGGCGTATCCAGCGGTGCCTGCTCGGGCAGCTGCTGGCGGGTCATGAACATCGCCACCGCCGCCACCGACGCGGCCAATGCCGCACCGCCGCCCCAGCGGCGCCAGCCGCTGCGGCGTTCACTGCGGCGCTCGGCGCCGGCCTGCGCGGCCGGCAGCGGCTCACCAGCCACGGCCTGGGCGACCGCATCGCTGAAGCCGGCCGGGGCGGGCGCGCAGGCCTGGCCACGCAGCACATCGCCAAGCAGCTGCCAGCGCTCGTGGCAGCCGGACAGCGCCTGGTCGTGCTCCAGCCGGCGCAGCATGAAGCGCGCCTGTTCGGCCGGCAGCTCGCCGTCGATCAGCGCCGACAGCTGCTGGCGGTGGTGGGCGTCGAACTTGTCGGCCGGCGCGCCGGTGGAAGGGGAAGGGGACAGGTTCGGATTCATGCGCGGCTCTTCTCGCGGGTGGCGCTGCCGACATCCAGCAGCGGCCGGAGTTCAGTGTCGATCGCCTCACGCGCACGGAAGATCCGCGAGCGCACGGTGCCGATCGGACACCCCATCTTCTGCGCGATATCCTCATAGCTCAGGCCTTCCACCTCGCGCAGGGTGATGGCCGACCTCAGTTCTTCGGGCAACGCCGATACCGCCTTCATCACCGTCTGCTCCAACTCCTGGCGCATCAGTTCGCGCTCGGGGGTGTCGGTATCGCGCAGGCGGGTACCGCTGTCGAACTGCTCGGCATCGCCGATGTCGATGTCATCGGTGGGCGGGCGGCGGTTGTGGGCGGCGAGATGGTTCTTGGCGGTATTCACGGCGATCCTGTGCAACCAGGTATAGAACTGGGCGTCCCCACGGAAACTGCCGATCGCGCGGTAGGCGCGGACGAACGTGTCCTGGGCAACGTCCTGACATTCACTCCAGTCGGCGATGTAGCGCCCGATCAGGGCCACGATCCGATGCTGGTACTTGCGTACCAGCACATCGAAGGCCGCACGTTCGCCGCGCTGCACGCGCCGGACCAGCTCCAGGTCCAGCTCCTGTGGTGTTTCAACCTCGGCCATGTGGGGCCGCACTCCTGTCAGCCCAACCGACGTCGGGCAATGAGACTGCCAATCCCGGGAAAAGTTCAGCGACCGATCGCCCGACGCCGCACCAGCTTTTAACTACCGTTCCGTTAAGGTTCCCGTCCACGGCCATGATCCGGGCCCGGCCTTCCCCCAGCTATAGGGATTTGACGGGGAGGAAACAACCTCTGGATCATAGCCCCCTTCTCCATACACAACCGGATGGAACGCTCCCATGCTCTCAGGCTTCGATGGGCTCCGCTTCTCACATTGGCACCCGCAGATCCGTGACGATGGTGTCGTGGTGCTCAGCCTCGACCGCCACGACAGCAGCGTCAATGCGATGTCCCAGGACGTGCTGCTGGAACTGGGCGACCTGATCGAGCGCATCGCCATGGACCCGCCCAAGGCGGTGGTGATCCAGTCGATCAAGCCGGCCGGCTTCATCGCCGGTGCGGACCTGAAGGAGTTCCAGGAATTCGACCGCCGCGGCACCGTCAACGACGCCATCCGCCGCGGCCAGAGCACCTACCAGAAACTGGCCGAATTGCCCTGCCCGACCGTGGCGGCGATCCATGGCCACTGCCTGGGCGGCGGCACCGAGCTGGCGCTGGCCTGTCGTTACCGGGTGGCCTCCAACGATGCCTCCACCCGCATCGGCCTGCCGGAAACCCAGCTGGGCATCTTCCCCGGCTGGGGCGGCAGCTCGCGCCTGCCGCAACTGGTCGGCGCGCCGGCGGCGATGGACCTGATGCTGACCGGCCGCACCCTGTCGGCGTCGGCCGCACGCGGCATCGGCCTGGTCGACAAGGTGGTGGCCCCGGCCGTGCTGCTCGATACCGCCGTCGCGCTGGGCCTGTCAGGCACCACCCGCCCGTTCAGGCAGCGCGCCACTGCGTGGGCCACCAATACCTGGCTGGCACGCAAGCTGCTGGCCCCGCAGATGGCCAAACAAGTAGCGCGCAAGGCCAAAAAGGACCACTACCCGGCCCCGTATGCGCTGATCAACACCTGGGCGCGCACCGGCGGCAGCCCGATCCAGACCCGCCTGGACGCCGAGCGCCGCGCGGTGGTCAAGCTGGCCGCCACCCCGACCGCGCGCAACCTGATCCGCATCTTCTTCCTCACCGAACGCCTGAAGGGGCTGGGTGGCAAGGACCACCGCATCAGCCACGTGCACGTGGTCGGCGCCGGCGTGATGGGCGGCGACATCGCTGCCTGGGCGGCCTTCAAGGGCTTCAACGTGACCCTGCAGGACCGCGAGCAGCGCTTCATCGACCCGGCCATGGAACGCGCGCAGGCGCTGTTTGCCAAGAAGGTCCGCGACGAGGCCAAGCGGCCGGCGGTGGCCGCGCGGCTGAAGGCCGACCTGGCCGGTGAGGGCGTGGCACTGGCCGACCTGGTGATCGAGGCGATCATCGAAGACGCCGATGCCAAGCGCAGCCTGTACCAGACGCTGGAACCGAAGATGAAGGCCGGTGCGCTGCTGACCACCAACACCTCCTCGATCCCGCTGATCGAACTGCGCGACCATATCGAGCACCCGGCGCAGTTCGCCGGCCTGCACTATTTCAACCCGGTGGCGCAGATGCCGCTGGTGGAAATCATCCACCACGACGGCATGGCGGCGGACACCGAGCAGCGGCTGGCGGCGTTCTGCAAGGCGCTGGGCAAGTTCCCGGTACCGGTGGCGGGCACCCCGGGCTTCCTGGTCAACCGGGTGCTGTTCCCGTACATGCTCGAAGCAGCCACCGCCTATGCCGAAGGCATTCCCGGCCCGGTGATCGACAAGGCGGCGGTGACGTTCGGCATGCCGATGGGCCCGATCGAACTGCTGGACACGGTCGGCCTGGACGTGGCCGCCGGGGTGGGCAAGGAGCTGGCGCCGTTCCTGGGCCTGCAGATTCCCGCTGCGCTGCAGACCGTCGAGCCGGGCAAGCGCGGCAAGAAGGACGGCCAGGGCATCTACAAGTGGGACAACGGCCGCGCGCAGAAGCCGGACGTGCCGGCCAACTACGCCGTGCCCGCCGACCTGGAAGACCGCCTGATCCTGCCGTTGCTCAACGAGGCGGTGGCCTGCCTGCACGAAGGCGTGGTGACCGATGCCGACCTGCTCGACGCCGGGGTGATCTTCGGCACCGGTTTCGCCCCGTTCCGCGGCGGCCCGATCCAGCACATCCGCGCCACCGGCGCCGACGCCCTGGTGGAACGCCTGAAGGTGCTGCAGCAGCGCCATGGCGACCGGTTTGCGCCGCGCCCGGGCTGGGACGCCACCGCGTTGCGCGAACCGGTGGCCTGAGTTTTCTGCCAACGGGTGAAATGATGACGCCACCGTAAGGTGGCGTCATTGTTTGCAGGGTCTCATCGTCGTCTCCCCCGCTGTTGCCGCTGCTCCTTCTGACCGCCGACGCGGCGACGTGTCCGGAGGTGGCCGGGTGGCACACGGTAAACGTGCGCCAGTAGACGCCGTTTGCACGTCGGCTTCGTCATGTGGCGTTCCACCGTCCCGCGCAACAACTTGTTACCCAAACAGGTCATCCCAACCCCACCGCCGCATGCCATCCTGCCCTCCTGTCCACGCCAGCGAGAAAGCCCGCATGACGACGATCATTGCCCCCCGCGTCCACGACATCGGCGGCCTCCAGGTACGCCGCGCCGTGCCTACCCTGCAGGCGCGCAGCGTCGGCCCGTTCGTGTTCGTCGACCAGATGGGCCCGGCCGTGCTCGCCCCCGGCACCGGCATCGACGTGCGCCCGCACCCGCATATCGGCCTGGCCACCGTCACCTTCCTGTGGTCCGGCGCCATCGGCCACCGCGACACCCTCGGCTCGGACCAGGTGATCCGCCCCGGCGATGTCAACTGGATGACCGCCGGCCGCGGCATCGCCCACTCCGAACGCACCCCGCCACCCGAACGCCAGCATGACCATCCCATCCACGGCATGCAGACCTGGGTCGCGCTGCCGAAGAACTTCGAGGAAACCGACCCGGGCTTCTTCCACCACGCCGCCGCCACCCTGCCGCAGCAGCGCCGCGACGGTGCCTGGCTGCGCGTGATCGCCGGCCGTGCCTATGGCGAGGAATCCCCGGTGAAGGTGTTCGCCGACACCCTCAACGTGGCCATCGACCTCGACCCGGGCGCTGAAATCGACCTGGACACCGGCCACACCGAGCGCGCCATCTACATTCTCGAAGGCGACGCCCAGCTCGACGGCGTGGACCTGCCGGCCCAGCACCTGATCCTGCCCGAACACAACGCCCGCGGCCGGCTGCGCGCCAAGACCCCGGTCAAGGCCATGCTGCTCGGCGGCGAACCGCTGGATGGCCCGCGCCACCTGTGGTGGAACTTCGTGTCCAGCTCCACCGAGCGCATCGAGCAGGCCAAGCACGACTGGGAAGCCGGCCGCTTCGGCACCATTCCCGGCGACGACCAGGAATTCATCCCGCTGCCGGACCACTGAGCCGCACCGCGCGCCGCCTTAACGCCACCTTCACCCGGATGAACCCTGATTCAGCTACTTTTCACCCACCCACCCCGGGCATTCTGTGGAGACTGATTGATGAGCATGGGCAAACGTCTGGCGGCCGAGTTCCTCGGCACGTTCTGGCTGGTGTTGGGCGGCTGCGGCAGTGCCGTGCTGGCCGCCAAGTTCGGCGGTGACGGCAATCCGCTGGGCATCGGCTTCCTCGGTGTGGCGCTGGCCTTCGGCCTGACCGTGCTGACCGGTGCCTATGCATTCGGGCACGTTTCCGGCGCGCACTTCAATCCTGCGGTCAGCGTCGGGCTGTGGGCCGGTGGCCGCTTCCCGGCCCGCGACCTGCTCCCCTACATCGTGGCCCAGGTGCTGGGCGGCGTGCTGGCCGGCTTCATCCTGCTGCAGATCGCCTCCGGTGCGCCGGGCTTTGCCATCGACGGCAGCCAGGCCGGCGCCTTCGCCAGCAACGGCTATGGCGCGCTGTCCCCGGGCGGCTACAGCATCGCCGCCGCGTTCCTGTGCGAGGTGGTGCTGACCGCGGTGTTCCTGGTGGTGATCATGGGCGCCACCCACGGCAAGGCCCTGGCCGGGTTCGCCCCGATCGCGATCGGCCTGGCCCTGACCTTGATCCACCTGATCAGCATCCCGGTCACCAACACCTCGGTGAACCCGGCCCGTTCCACTGCAGTGGCGGTGTTCGCCGGCAGCGGCGCGCTGGGCCAGTTGTGGCTGTTCTGGCTGGCGCCGCTGCTGGGCGGGCTGATCGGCGGCATCGTCTACAAGTGGATCGGCGCCGAGCCGCGCTGACCGATGGCGGGCGCGGTGGCTCACCGCGCCCGCAATCGAGACGGTCTTGGCGCTCGATCTGGTTCATCTGAAACCTTTATTTGTAGATCCAGTCACATTCCGTTAAGGTCGAAATCACCACGCCGTCACCTGGCGGAGGGTGTTCCGGGACGCGCATGGGGATTGCGCTGCGGTCGGCCAGGGCTCGCATGGCCACCGGAATCTTCTGCCAGGCACGTGCGCGGCCATTCCGACCTTGGGGGAAAGCATGAACGTCCTGCGCGCTGCCGTGTGCCTGATCCTGTTGTCGTCCGCTGTGGCGGCATCGGCCCAGGCGCCGAACGAATGTCCATCCCTGCCTGCCGGCAGCGGCCTGCAATGGCAGCAACAGGCACAAACCGATTTCATCCTGTGCAAGGCCAGCACCAGCGACGGCCGCGAAGTGCTCAGCCTGATGCTCAGCACACGCGATCCGGCGCTGCCGCTGAGCCGTCCGCTGCGCCAGGAAAAAGGCGGTTTTGCCGGCGAAACCCTGTACTGGTACCAGCCCGACCTGGGCGGCCAGAAGCCGCCGGGCTACGACACCCGGCGCATCACCGTGGTCAAGTACGACAAGAACCGCTATGCGCAGATCGCCCTGTATGCCGGCGATGCGCAGGAACTGGGCACGCTGCAGACCCTCACCCAGGGGATGAACCTGAACCCGACAGCGGTTGCCGCAGGGCGCTGAGATGGCCAGGGCGGTGCACGGCGCACCGCGCGGGAACATCGGGCATCACGTGGTTGCCGGCCAGCGGCCGGCATTACCTAGAACCGCCCTTCCTGGAAATCCACGAAGGCCTGCATCAGTTCCTGCCGGGTGTTCATCACGAACGGGCCGTGCCGCATGACCGGCTCGCGCAGCGGACGGCCGGCGACCAGGATCAGCCGTGCACCGTCAGCCCCGGCCTGCAGCTGCAGCGCCTCACCGCCGCCGAGCACCGCCAGTTCCTGGCGCGCCACCGGCCGCGCATCGGCGTCCTGCCCCACCGTCATTCCGCCCTCGAAAACATAGGCGAACGCGTTATGGCCCGGCGGCAACCGATAGTCCCACCCGGTGTGCGCGGCCAGGGTGATATCCAGATAAAGCGGATCGGTGGCCGGCTGCACGATCGGGCCGGTGGTGTCGCCGACCCGGCCGGCGATCACCTTCACCTGCACGCCTTCGGCCGGCGTGGTCTGCGGAATGCGCTCGGGGGCGAATTCCTGGTACTTCGGCGCGGTCATCTTGTCGCGCGCCGGCAGGTTCACCCACAGCTGGAAGCCGCGCATCCGCCCCGATTCCTGCTCGGGCATCTCCGAATGCACCAGGCCGCGGCCGGCGGTCATCCACTGCACGCTGCCCGGGGTGAGCAGCCCTTCGTTGCCGTGGTTGTCCTTGTGCCGCATGCGCCCATCGAGCATGTAGGTAACCGTTTCAAACCCGCGGTGCGGATGGCTGGGGAAGCCGGCAAGGTAGTCCTCGGCGCGGTCGGTGCCGAATTCGTCCAGCAGCAGGAACGGGTCCAGGTCGGGCAGCGACGGCCCACCGATCACCCGGGTCAGGCGCACGCCGGCGCCATCGGAGGTGGCCGCGCCACGGATGGTGCGCTGCACGCGCGCCGGGATTGGGCTGCTCATGTTGACTCCAGCGAAAGGAAACCAGGAACAAGATGGGCGCACCCGCCGTGGCCGCCAACCGCCATGCCCGCAACCGATTGTTCCAGCGGTGACGTGCGCATGCCGCGCACGGCCGCCGTGTCCGCTTTCCCACCCCACCCGCGTTGCGCACTACGACCAAAGTACTAGCGGCAAGACCCCGTCTTTGCATTGACCCGATCAGTGCCAAGGCAGACTCTTACGGTGATATTCAGGGAGACGCAATCTCATGAAAGGTTTTTCCAAGCTGGGCTGGGCCGCGCTCGCGCTGCTCGGCGCGTTCTGTCTGGGAACAGTGGCACTGCGCCGGGGCGAGCACATCAACGCCTTGTGGATCGTGGTGGCCGCCGTCTCCATCTACCTCATCGCCTACCGCTTCTACAGCCTGTTCATCGCCGACAAGGTGATGCAGCTGGACCCGACCCGGGCTACCCCGGCGGTACTCAACAACGACGGCCTGGATTACGTTCCCACCAACAAGCATGTGCTGTTCGGGCACCACTTCGCCGCCATCGCCGGGGCCGGGCCGCTGGTCGGGCCGGTGCTTGCCGCGCAGATGGGCTATCTGCCCGGCCTGCTGTGGCTGGTGGTTGGCGTGGTGCTGGCCGGTGCGGTGCAGGACTTCATGGTGCTGTTCATCTCCAGCCGCCGCAACGGCCGTTCGCTGGGTGACCTGGTCCGCGAGGAAATGGGCCAGGTACCCGGCACCATCGCGCTGTTCGGCGCGTTCCTGATCATGATCATCATCCTGGCCGTGCTGGCGATGGTAGTGGTCAAGGCGCTGGCCGAAAGCCCGTGGGGCATGTTCACCGTGATCGCCACGATGCCGATCGCGATCCTGATGGGCGTGTACATGCGCTACATCCGCCCCGGCAAGATCGGGGAGATTTCGGTGGTCGGCCTGGTCCTGCTGCTGGCGGCGATCTGGTACGGCGGCAGGGTCGCCGCCGACCCGGTCTGGGGCCCGGCCTTCACCTTCACCGGCATCCAGATCACCTGGATGCTGATCGGCTACGGTTTCGTCGCCTCGGTGCTGCCGGTGTGGCTGCTGCTGGCGCCGCGCGACTACCTGTCCACCTTCCTGAAGATCGGCACCATCGTGGCGCTGGCGATCGGCATCCTGATCGTGATGCCCGAGCTGAAGATGCCGGCGCTGACCCAGTTCGCCGCCAGCGGCGACGGCCCGGTGTGGAAGGGCGGAATGTTCCCGTTCCTGTTCATCACCATCGCCTGCGGCGCGGTGTCGGGCTTCCATGCCCTGATCGCTTCGGGCACCACGCCCAAGCTGCTGGCCAATGAGCGCCACATGCGCTACATCGGCTACGGCGGCATGCTGATGGAATCGTTCGTGGCGGTGATGGCCCTGGTGGCGGCCTCGATCATCGAACCGGGCATCTACTTTGCGATGAACAGCCCGGCGGCGGTGATCGGCGCCGACGCGGCCTCGGCGGCGCACTACATCACCACCACCTGGGGCTTCACCATCACCCCCGAACAACTGGAGGCGACCGCAGCGGCCATCGGTGAACCCACCATCCTGCACCGCGCCGGTGGCGCGCCCACCCTGGCCGTTGGCATCGCGCAGATCCTGCACCAGGCCATCCCCAGCGGCAGCAACGCGATGATGGCGTTCTGGTACCACTTCGCGATCCTGTTCGAAGCCCTGTTCATCCTCACCGCGGTCGATGCCGGTACCCGTGCCGGTCGCTTCATGCTGCAGGACCTGCTGGGCAACTTCATCCCGGCACTGAAGAAGACCGAATCGTGGACGGCCAACATCATCGCCACCGCCGGCTGCGTGGCGCTGTGGGGCTACCTGCTCTACACCGGCGTGGTCGACCCGTTCGGCGGCATCCAGACCCTGTGGCCGCTGTTTGGCATCTCCAACCAGATGCTGGCCGGGATCGCGCTGATGCTGGGCACGGTGGTGCTGTTCAAGATGAAGCGCGACCGCTTTGCCTGGGTCACCGCGGTGCCGGCGGTATGGCTGCTGATCTGCACCACCTACGCCGGGCTGATCAAGATCTTCGACAAGAACCCGGCCCAGGGCTTCCTGGCCCAGGCGCACAAGTTCCAGGACGCGATCGCCACCGGCACCATCACCGCGCCGGCCAAGAGTCTGGAACAGATGCAGCAGATCGTGGTCAATGCCTACGTCAATACCGGGCTGACCGTGCTGTTCCTGTTCGTGGTGTTCTCGATCCTGGCCTAT
Source organism: Stenotrophomonas sp. KH_029 (assembly GCF_057839765.1). Classification (NCBI taxonomy): domain Bacteria; kingdom Pseudomonadati; phylum Pseudomonadota; class Gammaproteobacteria; order Lysobacterales; family Lysobacteraceae; genus Stenotrophomonas; species Stenotrophomonas sp. KH_029. The sequence goes on from NZ_CM174498.1 coordinate 3,069,997, forward strand.
GCGATCAAGACGATCGTCCTGGCCCGCCGCAACCCGCAGCGCAGCGACCAGGAAACCCCGTACGTGGCGCTGCAGCCGCACCAGATGGCGGACCTGTAATGGGTACCGAACTGGTCACCGTCGGCCAGTACCAGGCGCACCGCCGCTTGTGGCGGCGCCTGGTACAGACCGCGCGCCTGTGCTGCGGCATTCCCGACTACGACAACTACGTGCGTCACGTGCTGGAGAACCATCCCGACCGGGTGCCGATGGACTACAAGACCTTCTTCCGCGAGCGCCAGGAGGCGCGTTACGGCGGCAGGAACGGTGGGCGCTGCTGTTGAGCGCGATGGCATCTGAAACGCAAACGGCGGCGCGAAAGCGCCGCCGTTTTTTCATGGCTACACCCGGTTATGGGCCGGCTTCCATGAGCCGTACCCGGTAGTGCCGGCCGCTGGCCGGCTCCAGGCGAAACCGTGGACTCACGAGGAGCCGGCCAGCGGCCGGCACTACCGGGCTATTCGGTCAGTGTCACCGGAGCCAGCGCGACCTTGGCATTGTTGGCCGCGCCCATGCGGTCGGTGTAGGTCTGCCCGCGCTGCAGCAGGTAGAAGCTGTCCAGATAATCGGTGTCGTTGGCGAACCAGCTGGCGGGCATCGCCTTGAGAATGGCCCCGGCGATGTCGGCGATGACCGCGTACTCCGGCGCGAAGGCGCCCAGCGCCACCTTGACGCCATCGGTCAATGCCACCAGCAAATCCTGGTAGTTGGTATCGCCGTCATCTTCGAACAGCTGCACGTTGGCCGCGTCGAAGCGGTAGTTGCCCCAGACCACCAGCGGTTGGCCGGGCGTGTAGTCGGTGTTGTCGTGGTCCAGGTACGGCAGGGTCAGCGTGGCGATCTCCGGTTCGGCCGCACCGATCTGCAGGCCCGACACCACGGCGAATACCTCCGCCCCGCCCAGCGCCCACGGCTCCTGGTCGTCGGCCAGCCGGATGCGGTCCAGCCGGGTCAGGTCGAGCGACGCGCTGCCGTTGGCGGCCAACCGGACGCGGTCCGGCGATTGCAGGCCGCGCGCCTGCAGCCCGGCGTTGACCACCGCCATGCCCTCTTCCATCGCCGTGCGCGTATCCACGTCGACGATCAACACCGGGAAGGCTGGCGCGGTGCGCGCGTCCAGCGTGTGGCGGCGTCCCTGTGGGTCGTAGGCGTTCAGCGTGGTCCAGTGGCGGTCATCGCCGCGTGGCAACACTGCCACCCACAGCTGCGCGGCGGGCATGTCGGCCAGCCGGGTACCGGTAGGTACGTAGGCGCGGAGTTGCAGCAGGTCCGCGCCGATGGCGGGCAGCCCCTTGCGCTGGCGCAGCTGGCGATCCTGGGCGGCCAGCGCGCGCGTGGCCTGGGTGCGCGCCTGCGGGTCGAAGCGGGCCATCACCTGGGCCAGCGGCACGCCGTCGGGGCGCGTGGTGAGTGCGCCGGTCACCGCCGCAGCGAAGCCCGGCTGGGCAATCAGCGCGGCCACATCACGGGCACTGGCATCGGTAATGGCCTGCACATCGGCGCGTTCGATGCGCGCGGTCTGGGCAACGGCGGTGGCGCTGGTCAACAACAGCAGCGCGGTGACACAGCATCGGAACAGTCCCTGCGGTTTCATGCAACGTCCTGGCTGGACGCCGATTGCCATCGGCGGAGATTCCCACCCGTGATGCCCTCCGCCACGGGCTGGCGCATGAGGCAGCACGTTACGGGCCAAACGCCGTTGCGTCTGATACCCGTTCCACACTCTGGACGTCGCGCCGGATGGGCCGCGCGCGCTCGGCCTATCGCGCTATCACACCCGATAGCGCCGGCCGCTGGCCGGCTACGGAATCTCCATGTACCGGTAGCGCCGGCCGCTGGCCGGCTCCAGGCGAAACCACGGGTTCATGAGGAGCCGGCCAGCGGCCGGCACTACCGGTTTGACAGGTCAGGCCCCGGCCATCCATTTCAGGATCAACCCGGTCACATAGGCCAACCCGGTCCCGGTGGCGTAACCCACGGTGCCCAGCAACACCCCGACCGGCGCCAGCGACGGATGGAACGCCGCGGCCACCACCGGTGCCGATGCCGCCGCACCGATGTTGCCCTGCGAGCCGATCGCAAAGAAGAACAGCGGTGCGCGCAGCAGCTTGGCGGCGATCCACAGCACCAGGATGTGGGTCAGCATCCAGATCGCGCCCAGCGCGAACAGCCAGGGGCGGTCGAGCAGCGACAACAGGTCCATCTGCATGCCGATGCAGGCGATCAGGAAATACAGGAACAGCGTGCCCAGCCGCGACGCCCCGGCCGATTCCAGGCGGCGCGCGCGGGTGAAGCTCAGAGCCAGGCCGAGCGCGGTGGACAACAGCACCACCCAGACGAATGCACTGTCCAGGCTGAACTGGCTGGCCCAGCTGACGTTGGCCTTGAACCAGCCGCTCAGCGGCGCGGCGATGGCATGCGCCAGGCCGACCCCGCCCAGCGCCACGCCGACGATCACCATCAGGTCGGTCAGGCTGGGAATACGCGCATTCTGCGCCTCGTAGGCCGAAATCCGTTCCTTCATTTCATCGATGGCGCGGGTATCGGCACCGCTGCGCGTGTCGATCTGCCCGGCACGGTTGGCCAGGAACAGCAGCACCGCCATCCACAGGCTGGCACAGGCCACATCGACCACCGCGAACTGGCCGAAGGTGGTGGCATCGGTGCCGAACACTTCGCGCATCGCCACCATGTTGGCGCCGCCGCCGATCCAGCTGCCGGCCAGCGCGGCCATGCCCTTCCAGGTATCGCCGGCCACCGTGGCCGGGTGGATCCAGGACATCGCCTGGAACGACACGATCGCACCGAGCACGATGCCCAGGGTACCCGCGCAGAACATCACCAGCAGCTTCGGACCCAGCTTGAGGATGCCCTTGAGATCGATCGACAGGGTCAGCAGCACCAGCGCGGCCGGCAGCAGCACATCGCGCGCGATCGGGTTGTACAGCGAGGTGTTGTGGCCGTCGATGAGACCGGCGGTGTTGTAGATGGCCGGAATGAAGTAGCACAACAGCAGGGCCGGCACCCAGGCGAAAATTCGCTTCAGCAGTGGGGTCGGGCCGCTGGCGGCCCAGAAAATCAGCGCCAGGGTGGCGGCGATCAGGCCGAGGCCGACGATGTCGCTGGTGATCAGGGCAGTACTGGTTTCGGTCGGCATCACGCCATCCTTCTGTCGATCGAAGAAAAAAAAGCGCCGCATAAAGCGGCGCCGGAACAGCTTAACACTGCCTTCACGCTGCGCCACGGTGCGGCGCAGCGAACACCATGCCGATTACGTCACGACCGCGCCACCGCTACCGGGCCGCGAGGCGCCCAGGTCGAGGATCACCCGGGTACCGCGCGGCGCGCAGGGTTCGATCTGCAACGCCCAGCCCAGGTGGTCGCACAGCTTGGCGATCAACTCCAGCCCGATCCCGCTCTGTTCGTTACGGTCGCCGCGGGCCATGCGTGCATGCACTGCGGCAATCTCCTCCGGGCTCATGCCGTGGCCGGGGTCCTGCAGGGTCACCACCGCCGCCGCCGACACCCGGATATGGATGGTGCCGCGGCCACTGTTTTCGATCGCATTGCGCAGCAGGTTGCCGATCGCCGCCTGCACCACGCCCAGCGGCGCGAAGATTTCCACCTGCGCCAGGCCATCGACCTCGATGCGCATTTCCTTGTCGCCCATCAGATGGCGATGGTCCTCGATGATCTCCGGCACCAGCTGGTCCAGCGCGATGCGCTCGCCCAGTGCGGCCAGCCGGGCCGGCTCGCGCGCCAGCACCAGCAGCAGCTGGATCAGCTGCTCCACGCCCTGTGCGGTACGGTGCACCCGCTGCATCTGCTGGCGTGCACGGGCCGGTACGTCGGGCTGGTCCAGCGCCAGTTCGGCCGCACCGGTGATCACCGCGATCGGCGTGCGCAGCTCATGGCTGGCGGTGCTGATGAACAGACGCTCGCGTTCGACGAACCGCTCGTTGCGGTCCAGATAATCGTTGACCGCATCGGCGATCACATACAGTTCCGAACTGCCGCGCCGGTCCACCGTCACCCGCTGCCCGGCCACGCCCGGCTTGAGCCCGTCGATGCGCTGGGCCAGCGAACTCAGCGGCCGCACCAGCCGGCTGACCCCCAGCGAGGCCATCACCACGGTGACGATGATCATCAGCACGCCGGCCAGCAGCACCCAGCGCGTGGCGAACTGCTCCAGTTCATGGAAGTCGTTGATGTCCAGCACCAGCGCCAACCGGCCCTGGTTGCGCGTATCGCGCACCATCACCGCGCTGGAGCGGCCGTTGACCATGACCCCATCGTGCAGGCCCGGGTGCAGCGCGCGCAGGCTGGCCGGTACCTGGCCGCTGTCGTCGACGGTGAACAGGCGCAGCGTGTCCGAGTCCTGCCAGCGGTAATGCGGCTCGTGCTCGATATGGTTGACGATGCTGTCCAGTTCGGAATTGAGCAGCGCACGCCAGGCCGAGTGTTCGGCATGTTCGTGCACGTAATTGCCCACGCTGAACACCGCCAGCGAAATCAGCGCCAGGTACGCCAGCATCCACCACACCAGGCGGCGGTGCAGCGGCGCGGGCCTACGCGGTTTCATCGTGGGCCACGCTGCTGCCCATGCCCAGCCGGTACCCGACCCGCGGCAGGGTGTGCAGCAGTTTCTGCTGGAACGGGCCATCCACGCTGCGGCGCAGTTCGTACACATGCGAACGCAGCAGGTCGCCATCGGGCGGCTCATCGCCCCACAGGGCGAACTCCAGCTGCTGGCGGGTCACCGCGCCGGGGCTGGCGCGCATCAGCACTTCCAGCAGCTTGCGGCAGGCCGGGTACAGGTGCAGCGGCTTGCCGTCGCGGTGCGCTTCCAGCGTGGCCAGGTCCAGCTTGAGGTCGGCCACTTCCAGCACCTTGCGCGGGTTGCGGCCGTGCGCGCGCACCATCAGCGCATCCAGCCGCACTTCCAGTTCGGGCAGCGCGAAGGGTTTGGTCAGGTAGTCGTCGGCGCCGGCGCGGAAGCCGGCGATCTTGTCCGGCAGCTCGTCGCGCGCGGTCAGCATGATCACCGGCACTTCCGAGCCATGCTCGGCACGCAACCGGCGCAGCACTTCCGGGCCTTCCATGCGCGGCAGCATCCAGTCCAGGATCAAGGCGTCATAGGCATGGCTTACCGCCAGGTGCAGGCCGGTGACCCCATCGGGCGCCACATCCAGCACATGCCCGCGCGATTCGAAGTAATCGAACAGGTTGGCGACCAGTTGGCGGTTGTCTTCAATGACCAGAAGCCGCATGGCAGACTCTCGAGGGTGGATCGGCGCATGGTAGCCGGATCCGTGTCGGAATCCGGTCGCAATCCGGCCGCCCCGGGGGTTTCGACGCTTTTCCTACGCTGTCAGGGAGACAGTGGTGGTTTTGCTGAAGGGCCCGGCTATGCCCGATTTCCTGTTGTCGCGCCGGCGCGGGTCGATCCTGGCCTGCATCGCCATCGTGCTGGCCCTGCTGGCCGGCATCGGCCTGCGCCAACCGTCGCCGCCGGATGAGCCGCGGTTCGTGCTGGCTGCGCGTGCGATGGTCGACAGCGGCCAGTGGTTGCTGCCGCATCGTGGCAGCGAGCTGTACGCGGAAAAACCGCCGGTGTTCATGTGGATGCAGGCGGCCAGCCACCAGCTGTTCGGCGGCTGGAACCTGGCCTTCCTGGTGCCATCGCTGCTGGCCGGGCTGCTGACCCTGTGGCTGACCTGGGACCTGGCGCGGCGGCTGTGGAACCGGCAGGTGGCCGGGTGGGCGGTGCTGGCGCTGTTCAGCTGCCTGCAGTTCGGGCTGATGGCCAAGCGGGCGCAGATCGACATGGTGCTGGTGGCGATGACCACGCTGGCCATGTGGGGCCTGTTGCGGCACCTGCTGGAGGGCCGCAACAGGCCTGCGCTTTGGCTGGCCGGGTTTGCCGCCGGCCTGGGCACGGTGACCAAGGGCGTGGGCTTCCTGCCGCTGCTGGTGCTGCTGCCCTGGGCGCTGTGGCGCTGGCGCAGCCGCGACCGGGCACGGCCGGCCACGGGCGCCAGCGCGCGCAGCCTGTGGTGGCTGCTGCCGGCCTTCGGGCTGGGCACCGCAGTGTGGCTGGCACCGCTGGGCATCGCCCTGCTGCACCACCCCACCCCGGAGCTGCAGGCCTATGCACGCGAACTGCTGTTCAAGCAGACCGGCACCCGCTACACCAGCGCCTGGCACCACGTGCAACCGGCCTGGTACTACCTGCAGGTGATCGCCACCCTGTGGCTGCCCGGCAGCCTGCTGCTGCCGGCCCTGCTGCCGGCCTGGTGGCGCCGGCTCAAGCGCCTGGACGGCCGCTACTGGCTGCTACTGGGCTGGGCGTTGCTGGTACTGGTGTTCTTCAGCGCCAGCCCGGGCAAGCGCGAGGTGTACATCTTCCCGATGCTGCCGCTGCTGTGCGTGGCCGCCGCGCCGTTGTTGCCGGGCCTGCTGCGCCGGGCCGGGCTGCGCTGGCTGCTGCTGGCCTATGCCGCGGTGCTGGCGGTGGCCGCGCTGTACCTGGGCGCGCAGCTGCTCGGCGGCAGTACCTGGGCGCATGCGCAGCTGGCCCGCCGGCAGATGCCCGACAGCCTGCTACCGGTCCTGGGCGGCTGGATGCTCGGTGCCGGAGTACTGCTGGCCGCGCTGGTGCTGTGGCTGCGCCAACGCCGCGCCGGCCTGGTTGTCGTTGTCACCTCGTTCCTGCTGTGGAACCTGTACGGCTGGGGATTGATGCCGGCGCTGGATCCGTACAGTTCGGCCTCGGCACTGATGCAGCGGGTGGGCCAGCGGATCGGTCCGCAGGCCGAACTGGGCCTGGTCGCCTGGCGTGAGCAGAACCTGCTGCAGGCCGACCGGCCGGTCACCGAATTCGGTTTCAAACGCCCCTGGGATGCGCAGTGGCGGTTGGCCGGCCCCTGGCTGGCGCAGGCCCCGCAGCGCCGCTGGCTGCTGGTGCTGGATGCGGCGATGAGCCCCTGCGTGGACCGCGCCCAGCTGATCGGGATCGGCAGCAGCAACCGCAACCGCTGGCAGCTGCTGCCGGGCACGGCCTGGCGCCGGGACTGCGATGCCCACCTGCCGGCGGCAGCCGCGTCCAGCGACGACCAGGACTGAACGGAAACCGGCCCCGGCGGCGTTTAACCCACGGCCAACATTGCTCCGACCGCTCTCCGACAGACCGCTGACGACCATGGCGCCGGATCTTTCCACCGGTTGTTTCGACCATGTCCTCGGTACCTGTCGTTCCCTTTCCCATCCCGCTGGTGGCCGCCACCGCCGCCCCGCACTTCCTGCGCCGGCACCTGTGGCTGCCGTTGCTGGCCACGCTGGCGGCCAGCACGGTGCTGATGGGCCTGGGCGGCGACCAGTGGCTGGCCGACCGGTTCTACCAGATGGAAGGCCAGCACTGGGCGCTGCAGAACGCCTGGGTGACCAGCCATCTGGTCCACCACGGCGGCAAGTGGATGAGCACCGCCGCCGCGCTGGTGGTGGTCGTGCTGTGCACGCATGCCTGGCGCCGCCCGCGCGCGGCGGCCTGGCGCTGGCCGCTGCTGTACCTGGTGCTGGCCGTGGCACTGGGGACCGGGGTGGTCTCGCTGCTCAAGTCGGTGACCAACATGGACTGCCCCTGGGACCTGGCCCGCTATGGCGGCCTGCGCGAATACGTGGGGGTCTTCGCCGCACGGCCGCACGGCATGCCGCGCGGCGTCTGCTTTCCTGCGGGCCACTCCAGTGCGGGGTTCGCCTGGATCGGCCTGTACTTCTTCGCCCTGATGGTGCGCCCGGCCTGGCGCTGGCGCGGCCTGGCCGTCGGGCTGCTGGCAGGCGCCGTGTTCGGCCTGGCCCAACAGCTGCGCGGCGCGCATTTCCTCTCCCATGACCTGTGGACCCTGGCCACCTGCTGGCTGGTCTCACTGGCGCTGTACTGCGCGTTTCAACCCCTGCTCAGGCCGGCCGACCAGACCCATCGCGCCGTGGCACAGGCAGAGCAGGCATGAACGCATCGGTATCGCGCCCGGCACGCAGCCTGGACCTGACCGGCCTGCGCAGCTGGCGCCCGCAGTGGTCCACCGAAACCCTGATCACGCTGACCAGCCTGTTCTTCGCGCTGGCCTGCAATGGCCTGTTCTGGCACAGCGCGATGGCCACCCATCCGGGCAGCCTGCGTTTTGCCGCCTCGCTGCTGCTGTTCCTGGTCGGCGCGCACTGCCTGCTGATGGGCCTGCTGGTATGGCGCTGGAATGCCAAGGTGGTGGTCGGCATGCTGCTGGTGGGCACGGCGCTGGCCGCCCACTACATGGGCAGCTACCACATCTATCTGGATGCGGACATGCTGCGCAACGTGCTGGCCACCGACCACAAGGAAAGCGGCGAGCTGATGACCGCGGCGCTGCTGCCGCCGCTGCTGTTGCTGGCCGTGCTGCCGATGCTGCTGCTGTGGCGGGTGCAATTGGTCAAGCGTTCCTGGGCCAGGGCGTTGTTGTGGCGCGGCGGCTTCCTGCTGCTGTCGGCACTGGTTGCCCTGGGCGGTGCGATGCTGTCCTTCCAGGAGATGTCGGCGCTGATGCGCAACCAACGCGAAGTGCGTTACCTGGCCACCCCCGGCAATTTCCTGCTCGGCCTGCCCAAGGCACTGCGCGGGGACAACCCGATCCAGCGCGCGCCCAAGCTGCCGATCGGCACCGATGCCAAGGCCACCGCGCGTGCAGCCGGAAGCCGGCCGCGGCTGCTGGTGATCGTGATGGGCGAGACCGCGCGCGCGCAGAACTGGGGGCTCAACGGCTATCCCAGGCAGACCACGCCGCAGCTGGCCCAGGCCGGCGTGATCAACTTCCCGGACATGCATGCGTGCGGCACCAGCACCGAGGTATCGCTGCCCTGCCTGTTCTCGCCGTATGGCCGCCACGACTACGATGAGAAGAAGATCCGTGCCCACCAGTCGCTGCTGCATGTGCTGGACCGTGCCGGCATCGGTACGCTGTGGCGCGACAACCAGTCCGGCTGCAAGGGCGTCTGCGAAGGCCTGCCGGTGCAGGCACTGGACGATGCCAAACACCCGCAGCTGTGCGCCAACGGGCGCTGCATGGATGAGATCCTGATCGACGACCTGGCCACCCAGGTGCGCGCCCGGCCCGGCGACCGGGTGGTGGTGCTGCACCAGCTGGGCAACCACGGCCCGAGCTACTTCGAACGCTACCCGGCCCGCTTCCGCCGCTTCACCCCCACCTGCGACACCCCCGACCTGGGCAAGTGCAGCCGCGAGCAGATCACCAACAGCTACGACAACGCCCTGCTGTACACCGACCAGCTGCTGGCCCGCACGATCGGCACGCTGCAGGGCATGGACGACTACGACACGGCGATGATCTACCTGTCCGACCACGGCGAGTCGCTGGGAGAAAAGGGCCTGTTCCTGCACGGCATGCCCTACGCGATCGCCCCGCAGGAGCAGACCCGGGTGCCGATGACGATGTGGTTCTCTCCCGCCTTCGCCGCCAACCGCGGGCTCAACCTGGCCTGCGTGCGACAGCGCGCCGGCCAGTACACCGACCACGACAACCTGTTCCCGTCGGTATTGGGGCTGATGCAGGTCAAAACCGCGATCTACGAACGCGACCGCGATCTGTTTGCCGGGTGCGAGGCATAGACCACTAGATCTGCTGAAAGTGTGAAGCTGCTGGCTATTCCCAGTTCCGCTCGGGCCGGGGTGGCCAGACCGTGGCCCCCAAGGTTCTTCCTCGTCGGGCACCAGAATCAAGTTCCTGCAAGCTACTCCCACAGCCGAACCACAGCATCGGTCGTTGCGTTTGCCATGTGCACCAGCCATGTGTGGACGGGTCGGTGTGGGTGGGTTGGCGGGACCGTCGAAAACATGGATGTTTTCGCCGAGCCTACAGGGACGTACTTGCGGCGTGTCCCGACAACCCATCCGCACCGACCCGTTCCCGGAGCCGTGGCGGCCAATTGCTTTTGAATGGCAAAGCGACCATCCAGCCCCAACTCAAGCGTCCTGCGCAGTGGACGTTGCTGCCCTGCCCCTTGCAGTGCAGCGGGCAGCCCACTAGCCTTCGCCGGTCTGTCACCACCCAAGGATGTCCCCGTGAACCACCGCCCGCTCCTGCTGGCCCTGGCTGTCGGTGCTGCCGCACTGACGCTGGCGGCCTGCCAGAAGGACCCCACCCCGGCCGATGCCCCGGCTGCGAACACCGCCAAGCCCGGCGAGAGCGCAGACCAGTTCATCGCCCGCGTCAACGCCGAGTACAAGGCCATGTACCCGGAAATGACCTCGGCGCAGTGGCTGTCGTCGACCTACATCAACGACGATTCCGAGCGGGTGGCGGCCAAGGCCAACGAACGCTGGCTGACCGTGCTCAACGGCTGGATCACCCAGGCCGCCACGTATGACGGCCAGCCGATGAGCGAAGACACCAAGCGCCAGATCCACCTGCTCAAACTGATGACCTCCATGCCGGCCCCGCGCGACCCGGCCAAGCTGTCCGAACTGACCCGTATCGCCAGCCGCATGGAAGGCGCCTACGGCTCGGGCAAGTACTGCACCGACGACGCCGACCCGGCCAGCTGCCGCCAGCTGGGCGAGCTGGAACAGGTCCTGGCGCGCAGCCGTGATTACGACAAGCAACTGGACGCCTGGCAGGGCTGGCACGCCACCACCAAGCCGATGCGCGCCGACTACCAACGCTTCGTCGGCCTGGTCAACGAAGGCGCCAAGGAAATGGGCTTTGCCGATGCCGGCCAGATGTGGCGCAGCGGCTATGACATGCCGCCCGAACAGATCGGCCCGGAAACCGACCGCCTGTGGGAACAGGTCAAGCCGATGTACGAGCAGCTGCACTGCTACGCCCGCACCAAGCTCGACACCACCTACGGCAAGGACAAGGCCGAGACCGACGGTGGCCTGATCGCCGCCCACCTGCTGGGCAACATGTGGCAGCAGGACTGGTCCAACCTGTGGGACCAGCTGGAACCCTATCCCGGCGCCGGCAGCCTGGACATCACCGCCGCGCTGGAAAAGCAGTACCAGACCAACCTCAGCGGCGCGCTGGCCAAGGCCGGCAGCAGCAACGCCAACGTCGAAGCCCTGTTCAAGGCCCAGCGTGAAGCCGAACTGCGCACCGCCAAGCAGATGACCGAACGCGCGCAGGACTTCTACGTCTCGCTGGGCATGCCGGCACTGCCCAAGTCGTACTGGGACAAGACCCAGTTCATCAAGCCACTGGATCGCGACGTGGTCTGCCATGCCAGTGCCTGGGACATGAACATGGACGGCGACGTGCGCACCAAGATGTGCATCAAGCCGACCGAAGAAAACTTCACCACCATCTACCACGAGCTGGGCCACATCTATTACGACCTGGCCTACAACCCGCTGCCGCCGCTGTTCCAGGGCGGCGCCAACGATGGCTTCCACGAAGCGATCGGCGACACCATCGTGCTGGCGATGACCCCGCAGTACCTCAACTCGATCGGCCTGGTCGACAAGCCGCAGGAAAGCCGCGAAGCCACCATCAACGCACAGATGCGCATGGCCCTGAGCGGCGTGTCGTTCCTGCCGTTCGGCCTGATGATCGACCGCTGGCGCTGGGGCGTGTTCGACGGTTCGATCACCCCGGACCATTACAACCAGGCCTGGTGGGAGCTGAAGGCCAAGTACCAGGGCGTGGCCCCGGCCAGCACCCGCGGCGAGGAGTTCTTCGATCCGGGCGCCAAGTACCACGTACCGGGCAACACCCCGTATACGCGCTACTTCCTGGCGCGCATCCTGCAGTTCCAGTTCTACAAGGGCCTGTGCGATGCCGCCGGCTACAAGGGCCCGCTGCACCAGTGCAGCTTCTACGGCAACAAGGAAGCCGGGCAGAAGTTCTGGGCGATGCTGAGCAAGGGCGCCAGCCAGCCGTGGCAGGCCACCCTGCGCGAGATCACCGGCGGCGACAAGCTCGATGCCGGCCCGATGATCGAGTACTTCACCCCGGTCAATGACTGGCTCAAGCAGCAGAACCAGGGCCAGATGTGCGGTTGGAAGGCCCCGGCCGCCACTGCCGCGGCCAAACCGGCGGCGGCTCCGGCCACCCGCTGAGAAGATGCGGCCGACCATGGGTCGGCTGCGCGGTGATGGGACGAAAAAGCCGGCCCTTGGGCCGGCTTTTTCCGTTGGTTCTTCGCCGATGTCCGGGGCTACAGCCCACCCGGTGGCACTATGGGAGCATGCCACCGGGTGGGCCCGGCCGTTGTCCGGTTGTTGCCGCTGCTGTTTCCGCTTCGCGGATAACGTCAAAAGCGTTTCGTGCCCCTCCGGGGCGCGAGTCACTTTCTTGCTCGTGCAAGAAAGTAACCAAAGAACACGCCCCCGTCCGCGATCCGGCGGGCAACGCCCGCCGGTGCCCTGCGCTTCTCGCGTCATCGGGGGACGGCGCGGAACTCGCTGCGCTCAGACACCCGCGCCTCTTCGCCCCCGCTGCCGCTGCGATGCTCGGCTCGCTCCAAGGGGGGAGGTAGATCAAGATCAAAATCACGGGCAACAGCAACAGCAACAGCAACAGCAACAGCAACAGCAACAGCAACAGCAACAGCAACAGCAACAGCAACAGCAACAGCAATCCGACCACGGTCTGACGTTGCTCCAGTTCCTGGCAACCCCATCACAGGTAGGTCCGACCCATGGTCGGACACGCATCGTCTCGGCATCACGCTGTTCGAGCGTGGCTAGGACCTACGCTTTTCCATGCGTGCCAGCCATGTGTGGAGGGCTGGCGTGGGTGGGTTGGCGGGACTGTCGAAAACACGGATGTTTTCGCCAAGCCCCCACGGATGGGTTCACGGCGTGTCCCGTCAACCCACCCGCGCCAGCCCAATCAGCGCATACGTCGGTCATTGCCGTTGATCTGAGGCTTTAGTGCGCAGCTGACTTCCCGGAAATCGGCGAAGAACCTTTTTCGTTGGTTCTTTCATGCACCGCGGTGGCGGAACGAGCAGCGTCCGACCACGGGTCGGACCTACGCCTGCGCTTTGGGCTTCAACGCGGCCGCGAACTCCAGCTTGAACTGTTCGAAATCCTTGCCATCGGCCTTGGCCTCGGCATGCGCGGCGTCCTTCAATGCATCCGAATACACCAGCCGCACCGGCGTGCCCTGGCGTTCGTGCAGTTCGGCGGCCTGCATGATCAGTGCCAGCACCCGCGCCGCGCTGGGGGTCTGGCCGGCGATGCGCCCATCCATGCCCAGCACCCACTCACCATCGCGGCGCACGATCCCGGCCAGCAGCGTGCGCTGCTGGTCGCGCAGCTCGGCATGCGGTTCCACCGGCGTGGCGGCGGCCTGCTCGCGGTTGGCGGCCTGGGTTTCGCGGCGCCGGCGGATGTCGCGGCGCAGTTTGGAGGTGGTCGACATGCGGGGATTTCCGGACTGCATCAAAGCGTAAAGGATACCGCACGGGCGTTTCCGGGCCGGTGCACGGCCAGCCCGCCCCGGCCTGCCAACGGACAACCAACGGCCCAGACCCGTCGGCCGGCCGCAGCAGCGGTCATTGGCCCGGGGCGAGCCTCTCGCGGCGGCGCTCGCGGTGGCGTTCCCAATACCAGAGACTGGCGCCGAGGGCGAAGAAGCCGGCGTAGCCCAGCGCCAGGTGCACCGGGCTGGCGCTGAGCAGCGGCGAGACCACCCCGGCCACCAGCGTGCTGGTCATCAGCTGGATGAACATCTGCATCGACGAAGCCAGCCCGCGCTGGTGCGGATACATGTCCAGCACCGCCAGCGCCAGGATCGGGAAGATCAGTGCGATGCCCACGCCGCCAAGGAAGATCGGCAGCACCGCCCACGGCAGTTCGATCTGCGGCACCGACAGCACATAGCCCAGGTTGAGCAGGGCCGACACCGCGCACAGCCCGAAACCGATCGCGGCCTGCCGCGGCGCCACCACCCGCCCGGCCATTCGCCCGGACAGGAACGAGCCCATGGTCATGCCGCCGATGGTGGGGATGAACAACCAGGCGAAATCGCCCTCACCCAGCTTGAGGTGCTGCATCACGAACACCGGCGCCGAGGAGATGTACAGGAAGATCCCGGAGAAACTGAGCGCACCGGCCGCAGCCAGGCGCAGCAGACGCGGGTTGGAGCCCATGCGCAGGTAGCTGCGCAGCAGCTCGCGCATCGACAACGGCGTGCGTGCTTCCAGCGGATGGGTTTCGGGCAACCACTTGCCGGTAGCCAGCAGCAGCACCAGCCCGAACAACACCAGGAACCAGAAGATCAACGGCCAGTCGCCGCCGCCGAGCAGGATCCAGCCGCCGATGATCGGCGCGATCGCCGGGGCGACACCGAAAATCATCGAGACCTGGCTCATCAGGCGCTGCGCATCGGCACCGTGGTAGAGATCGCGGATCACCGCGCGGCCGACGATCATGCCGACGCCGGCGGTCATGCCCTGCAGCGCGCGGAACACCAGCAGCGTGGCCATGTCGGTCGACAGCGCGCAGCCGACCGAGGCGCCGATGAACAGCACCAGCCCGCCGATGATCACCCGCTTGCGGCCGAACGCATCGGACAGCGGGCCATGCGCCAGGCCCATCAGTCCGTAGAACAGCAGGTACACGCTGATGGTCTGCTGCACCGCGACCTGGTCCACCTGCATGCGTTGCCCCAGCAGCAGGAAGGCCGGGAAAATGGTGTCGATCGAGAACGGGCCGAACATCGCCAGTCCTGCGAGCAGCAGGGCCAGGCGGCGGGTCGAGGGCGAGGCGGGCGTCATGCGGTCTTCCGTCAGGGCCATGCGCGAATGCACGGCGGGCGCCAGCCCGGAACGGGCGGCGCCAGATGAATACGAGGATCCGATGATGATAGGGCTTTGCCCGGCCCGGCACCATGCCTGCGACGGCGTATCCGGCCCCGCCTGCCCACCCATTCATGTCCTGGCAGGCCGTAGCCGGGCGGGCCGCTGGGCTATAATCGCCGGGCTACACGGTGGGAGAAGCGGTCACCCGCTGCCGAAGGCGCAACGCCCGTAATCGCTCAGGCCCGATACCACCTGCATCAAAACTCTGGAGAGACCGGCCACTGCCGGCGCCGAAGGGGCACGAAGCACGCAGATGCGCGCTTTTAAACTCTCAGGCAAAAGGACAGAGGGGCACCCAGGAAGACCGCAAGGTCCGCTGGCTCGCGCGTCCGCGATCCGCCGGCCCTGCTGGGCTTCCGAACGTGCGTGCCCACTCTTCGAGATGCCAGCCATGTCCCCGAATACCTCCGCCCAGCGTGCCGCTTCCCTGAGCGAGCTTGAACACAGCCACGCGTTCGTCGAACGCCACATCGGCCCCAACGACGCCGAAATCGCGCAGATGCTGGGCGTGGTCGGCCACGCCTCGCTGGACGCGCTGACCGATGCGATCGTCCCGGCCGGGATCAAGTCGCCGGCACCGCTGGCCCTGCCCGAGTCGCTGACCGAAGTGCAGGCACTGGCCAAGATCCGCGCCATCGCCGACAAGAACCAGGTGTTCCGCACCTTCATCGGCCAGGGCTACTACGGCACCCTCACCCCGAACGTGATCCTGCGCAACGTGCTGGAAAACCCGGCCTGGTACACCGCCTACACCCCCTACCAGGCCGAGATCTCGCAGGGCCGCATGGAAGCGCTGATCAACTTCCAGACCCTGTGCGCCGACCTGACCGGCATGGAGATCGCCAATGCCTCGCTGCTGGATGAAGCCACCGCCGCCGCTGAAGCGATGACGCTGGCCAAGCGCTCGGCCAAGTCGAAGTCCGACACCTTCTTCGTGCACGACGCGGTGCACCCGCAGACCCTGGAACTGCTGCGTACCCGCGCAGAACCGCTGGGCATCGTGCTGCGCGTGGGTACCCCGGCCGAAGCACTGGAGGCCGACTGCTACGGCGTGCTGCTGCAGTACCCGGACACCTTCGGCCACGTCGGCGACCACAAGGCGCTGGCCGATGCGGTGCATGCGCGCGGCGGCCTGGTCGCGGTGGCCACCGACCTGCTCGCGCTGACCCTGATCGCCGCACCGGGCGAATGGGGCGCGGACATCGTGGTGGGCAACTCGCAGCGTTTCGGCGTGCCGTTCGGTTTCGGT
The DNA here is from genome assembly GCF_057839765.1 of Stenotrophomonas sp. KH_029. NCBI lineage: Bacteria > Pseudomonadati > Pseudomonadota > Gammaproteobacteria > Lysobacterales > Lysobacteraceae > Stenotrophomonas > Stenotrophomonas sp. KH_029. The sequence goes on from NZ_CM174498.1 coordinate 3,086,141, forward strand.
GGCCCGCACGCCGCCTTCATGGCCTGCCGCGATGCCTACAAGCGTTCGATGCCGGGCCGTCTGATCGGCGTGTCGGTCGATGCCCAGGGCAATGCCGCCTACCGCCTGACCCTGCAGACCCGCGAGCAGCATATCCGCCGCGAGAAGGCCACCTCCAACATCTGCACCGCGCAGGTGCTGCTGGCCGTGATGGCCTCGATGTACGCGGTATACCACGGCCCGGACGGCCTGACCCGGATCGCCCGCCGCACCCACCGCCTGGCCGCGATCCTGGCCGCGGCGCTGCGCAACGCCGGCATCAACGTCGGCGCGCAGTTCTTCGACACCCTGCACGTCAAGGACATCGACGCCCAGGCGATCCACGCCAAGGCGGCCGCGGCGCGCATCAACCTGCGCGCGATCGACAGCGAAGCGGTCGGCATCAGCCTGGATGAGACCACCACCCGTGAGGACATCGTCGCGCTGGGCCGCCTGTTCGGCGCCAGCGTTGACGTGGACGCCCTGGACGCGGCCACCGCCGATGCGTTGCCGGCCGGCCTGGTCCGCACCAGTGCGTTCCTGACCCACCCGGTGTTCAACACCCACCACAGCGAACACGAGCTGCTGCGCTACCTGCGTTCGCTGGCGGACAAGGACCTGGCCATGGATCGCACCATGATCCCGCTGGGCAGCTGCACCATGAAGCTCAACGCCACCGCCGAGATGATCCCGGTGACCTGGCCGGAGTTCGCCAACATCCACCCGCTGGCCCCGGCCGACCAGGCCACCGGCTACAAGGAACTGATCGACGGGCTGGAAGCGATGCTGGTGGAATGCACCGGCTACGACGCGGTCAGCCTGCAGCCCAATTCCGGCGCGCAGGGCGAGTACGCCGGCCTGCTGGCGATCCGCGCCTACCACCGCTCGCGCGGTGAAGACCATCGCGATGTCTGCCTGATCCCCGATTCGGCGCACGGCACCAACCCGGCCTCGGCGCAGATGTGCGGCATGAAGGTGGTGGTGACCAAGACCGATGCCAACGGCAACGTCGACCTGGAAGACATCCGCGTCAACGCCGAGAAGTACAGCGACCGCCTGGCCGCACTGATGATCACCTACCCGTCCACGCATGGCGTGTTCGAGGAAGAGGTGGTGGAAATCTGCGAGATCGTGCACAAGCACGGCGGCCAGGTGTATACCGACGGCGCCAACATGAACGCTCTGGTCGGCGTGGCCAAGCCCGGCAAGTGGGGCTCGGACGTGTCGCACCTGAACCTGCACAAGACCTTCTGCATCCCGCACGGCGGCGGCGGCCCGGGCGTCGGCCCGTGCGCGGTCAAGGCGCACCTCGCGCCGTTCCTGCCCAAGGTGCTGGGTGGGCAAGGCGATGTCGGCATGGTCAGCGCGGCCAGCTTCGGCAGCGCCTCGATCCTGCCGATCAGCTGGATGTACATCACCCTGATGGGCACCGCCGGCCTGCGCAAGGCGACCCAGGTAGCCCTGCTCAACGCCAACTACATCGCCAAGCGCCTGGCCCCGCACTTCAAGACCCTGTACACCGGCCGCAACGGGCTGGTCGCACACGAGTGCATCCTGGACGTGCGCCCGCTGGAGAAGACCTCCGGCATCGGCGCCGAAGACGTGGCCAAGCGCCTGATCGACTTCGGCTTCCACGCCCCGACCCTGAGCTTCCCGGTCGCCGGCACGCTGATGGTGGAACCGACCGAAAGCGAATCCCTGCACGAGCTGGATCGCTTCATCAACGCGATGATCCAGATCCGCGAGGAAATCGCCGCGATCGAAGACGGGCGACTGGACCGCGAGGACAATCCGCTCAAGCACGCCCCGCACACCGCCACGGCGGTGTCGGCCAGCGAGTGGTCGCATGCCTACCCGCGCGAGCTGGCGGCCTTCCCGCTGGCCAGCCTGCGCCAGCAGAAGTACTGGCCGCCGGTGGCGCGCGTGGACAACGTCTACGGCGACAAGAACGTGATGTGCGCCTGCATCCCGGTCGATGCGTACAAGGAAGACGAGGGCGTGGAGGTCTAGGCCTCCAGCGCGCTGAAGCAATCGGACGGCCCGCGCAAGCGGGCCGTTTTCGTAGCGCCTGGTGCTACCCGGTGCTGGCCGATATCGATCATCATGCGACGCCCACGGCCAACACCCGGCCCTGTCCCCTCCCACGTACAAGGAAGCATCATGTCGATCCATCAGATGAACATCCGCGGTTTCGCGCAGATGCTTGGCGCACTCCGCGGCCAGCTGGACAAGGCCGACGCGCACGCGCTGGCTGTGGGCTATGACCCACGCAACCTGCTCTCGGCGCGGTTGGCGCCGGACATGCACCCATTGGCCAAGCAGCTGCAGTTCGCCTGCACACAGGCGCACGAAGCGGTATGCCGGCTCAGCGGACGGCCGCTGCCGTCACTGCAGGCACCCGACGACCTCGACCAGGCGCGTGCGCTGATCGACCAGACCCTGGACCAGCTGGCGTCTGCAGACGCGGCGGTCATCGATGCCGGCGCCTCGCGCGATGTGGCGATCGAACTGGCCGGCGACCTTGCCTTCGACATGAAGGGCAGCGAGTACGCCGCATACTGGGCCACGCCGCAGTTCTATTTCCACCTGATCACCGCCTATAGCATCCTGCGCCACAATGGCGTGCCGCTGGGGAAGGCGGACTACGTACCCCACATGTTCGCCTGGGTGCGACAGAACTAGGGATGCTGGTGCCGTAGGCCCTGCCCTGCCCGGCTCTACCGGTCAATCTGCTTGGCGGTTGGCGCGCATGCGGCGTGCGATTTCGCTGCTGAGCGCGATCACCGCCGTCAGCACCGCCATCGACAGGAACTGCGTGCGGGTCTGTGTCTCGGACAGCAGCAGACCGAAGATCAGCGCCAGCACGCCCAGGCCCAGCAGGGTCAGGTACGGATAGCCGGCCATCCGGAACGGCAGGCGGGTGCCGTCGCGGTTGGCCCGATGGCGCAGGATCAACTGCGACAGCAGCGAAATCGTCCACACCAGCAGACAGGTCGAGCCGACGATATTGAGCAGCACCGGCAACACCTTCTCCGGGAACACCAGCTCCATCACCGTGGCGGCAAAACCGAACAGCACGCTGGCCAGCACCGCGATGATCGGCACCTGGCGCGGATCGGTCCAGCCCAGCACCGCCGGCGCTTCATCGCGCTGGGCCAGCGAATACATCATCCGCGAGGCGCCATACAGGTTGGCATTGAGCGCCGACAGCAGCGCGATCACCGCGATCAGCGTGATCGCCGTGGCCGCGCCGGGGATATTGGCCACCTGCAGCACTGCGGCGAACGGCGACTTCAGCGCCTCGCTGGTCCACGGCACCACCGCGATGATCACGCTCAGCGAACCGATGTAGAACACCAGGATGCGCCAGGCCACCGTGCGGATCGCCCGCGCGATGCTGCGCTCGGGATCTTCGGTTTCGGCCGCCGCCACCGCCACGATCTCGGTGCCGCCAAAGGCGAACACCACCACCAGCAGCGCCGCCCCGACCCCGGCCAGCCCCTTGGGCGCAAAGCCGCCATGCTCGGTGAAGTTGCGCAGGCCCGGCGAGGCCACGTCGGGCAACCAGCCCATCAGCAGCGCCACGCCGATCAGGATGAAGCCGACGATCGCCACCACCTTGAGGATGGCGAACCAGAACTCGAACTCGCCGAAGTTCTTCACGCCCAGCAGGTTGATCGCGGTGAAGAACAGCATGAAGGCCAGCGCCGCCATCGGTACCGGCACCGCCGGCCACACCGTGGCCAGCAGCCCGGCCGCACCGACCGCTTCGGCGGCGATCACGATCACCAGCTGCACCCACCACAACCAACCTACCGTGGCCCCCGCGGTGGCGCCCATGGCATCGGCGGCATACACCGAGAACGCGCCACTGGTCGGCTTGGCCGCGGCCATTTCGCCCAGCGCGTTCATCACGATGATCACCAGCGCGCCGGCCACCAGGTAGGACAGCAGCACCGCCGGGCCGGCAGCGTGCACGCCCACCCCCGAGCCCAGGAACAGGCCGGCGCCGATCGCGCTGCCCAGACCCATCATGATCAGCTGGCGGGGCTTGAGGGCATGGCCCAGGCGGGCAGCGGCTGGCGTCGGAGTCTGGGATGCGGGCATCGGAATCGCTTGGCGGGCAACAGGTGCGACACGATACCTGTTCGGCCGGCCCGCGGCATAGGCCACCCGCGCCGGCCCGGCTCAGGGGCCGGCGCGCTCGCCGATCTGGGCCCGGTAGCCGCGCGGGGACACCCCGACCTCGGCCTTGAACTTGCGGGTGAACGCGCTCTGGTCGGTGAAACCGCAGGCCTGGCCGATGCTGGCGATGCTGTCCGGGCCATGCAGCAGGTGTACCGCCATCTGGATGCGCAGGCGGGTGAGCACCTGCTGCGGGGTCATCTGGAACACCCGGCGGAAGGTGCGCTCCAGCTTGGACAGCGAAAACCCGGTGATGTCCAGCAGGGTCTGCATGCGCACGTTCTCGGCGTAATGCGCATTCAGATGCGCCAGCGCCAGCCGCAGCTGCTCGTACTGGGCGCCCAGGCTGTCCTTCTGGCCCAGGTCGCGCGAGATCCCGATCAGGCCGGCGACCTGGCCATCGACCAGCAACGGCCGCTTGCAGGTCAGGCACCAGCCCGGTTCGCGGTTGGCGAACAGGTGCAGCTCCATCAGGTTCTCGATCACCCGCCCGGCCAGCACCTGCTCGTCCTGCGAGGCGTAGTCGGCGCCCAGTCCGGTGGGGTAGATCTCCGCCGCGGTGCGCCCGATCACCTCCTTGCGCGACTTCAGCCCAAGCCGGCGCAGCATGGTCTGGTTGATATGCGTGTAGCGGCCCTGGCAGTCCTTCATGAAGAACAGCACGTCCGGGATCGCATCAAACAGGGCTTCGATGTCGGCAGGTTCAACGCGCATGCGGCGGCGGGCGAGCAGTGGAGACCTGGCAAGGATACCGCCCCGCCGCCGCCCGGCGGCCGGGCACGGCATGTGAAGCGCGGGTGGATGCCCGGGCAGGTTTTCCGACCGGCGATTAACGCCGCCCCTGCCAGGGTGGGCGGTATCGCCTCACCACCAGCCCGGAGTCGCCCCATGGCCACCAGCAAGCCCCGCAAACGCCCGTCCGCCCCCGCCGACCGCCACGGCCAGGGCCAGGGCGATGAGCTGCACCAGCAGGCCGGCGGCCGCCATCCGGTACTGACCACCAACCAGGGCATTGCGGTTGCCGACAACCAGAATTCGCTGCGCGCCACGCCGCGCGGGCCAACCCTGCTGGAAGATTTCATCCTGCGCGAGAAGATCACCCATTTCGACCACGAGCGCATTCCCGAGCGCATCGTGCATGCCCGCGGCAGCGCTGCCCACGGCTACTTCGAACTGACCCGTTCGCTGCAGGATTACACCCGTGCGCGGGTGCTTACCGAGGTGGGCGTGCGCACCCCCGTGTTCACCCGGTTCTCCACCGTGGCCGGCGGCGCCGGATCGGTGGACACCCCGCGCGATGTGCGCGGCTTCGCGGTCAAGTTCTACACCCGTGAAGGCAACTGGGACCTGGTCGGCAACAACATCCCGGTGTTCTTCATCCAGGACGCGATCAAGTTCCCCGACCTGATCCACGCGGTGAAGATGGAACCGGACCGCGCCTTCCCGCAGGCGGCCAGCGCGCACGACACGTTCTGGGACTTCGTGTCGTTGATGCCCGAGTCGATGCACATGATCATGTGGGCGATGAGCGACCGCGCCATTCCGCGTTCGCTGCGCATGATCGAAGGCTTCGGCATCCACAGCTTCCGCCTGCTCGATGAGGACGGCCAATCGACCTTCGTCAAGTTCCACTGGCGCCCCACGCTGGGCATCCAGTCCACCGTCTGGGACGAAGCGGTGAAGCTGCAGGGCGCCGACAACGATTTCCACCGCCGCGACCTGTTCGAGGCGATCAGTGCCGGCGATTTCCCCGAATGGGAACTGGCCGTGCAACTGTTCACCGAGGAACAGGCCGAGGCGTTTCCCTTCGACCACCTGGACCCGACCAAGATCATCCCCGAGTCACTGGTACCGCTGACCGTGATCGGACGGATGGTGCTGGACCGCTGGCCGGACAATTTCTTCGCCGAAACCGAGCAGGTGGCCTACTGCCCGGCCAACGTGCCGCCCGGCATCGACTTCAGCAACGACCCGCTGCTGCAGGGGCGGCTGTTCTCGTATCTGGACACCCAGCTCAGCCGCCTGGGCGGGCCCAATTTCCACCAGATCCCGGTCAATGCGCCCAAGTGCCCGTTCGCCAACCACCAGCGCGACGGCCACATGCAGATGGGCGTGCCCAAGGGCCGGGTGGCCTACGACCCCAGCTCGCTGCAGGACGACAGCCCGCGCGAGGCCGTGGACGGCTTCCCCAGTCACGCCACAGCACCCGACGATGGGCGCAAGGGCCGCGTGCGCGCGGCGAGCTTTGCCGACCACTACAGCCAGGCGCGGATGTTCTTCCGCAGCCTGGAGGCGCCGGAGCAGGCGCACCTGGCCTCGGCGCTGGTGTTTGAACTGTCCAAGGTGGAAACGGCCAAGGTGCGCGAGCGCACCGTCAGCCACCTGCGCAACATCGACGAATCGCTGGCCCAGCGCGTTGCCGCCGGGCTGGCCATGCCCGCCCTGCCCCCACCCGCACCGACCGCCACCCCGGCGCAGGCGTTGCCCGCCGCGCCGGAGGTGCGCGTGATCGGCCGCGGCAGGAACCTGCTCAAGGGCCGCTGCATCGGCATCCTGTTCGACGAAGGTTCCGATGCAGGTCGGATCGACCGCCTGCGCAAGGCCGCCGGCAAGGCCGGGGCCACGGTGAAACTGGTCGCCCCCAAGCTCGGTGGCGGCACGCTGAGCGACGGCACCCTGCTGGCCGCCGACGGGCAACTGGCGGGCACGCCGTCGGTGCTGTTCGACGCGGTCGCCGTGGTGCTGGGCAACGAGGCCGGCAAACGCCTGTTGAAGGACACCGCGGCCGTGGACTTCGTGGCCCAGGCGTGGGCGCACCTGAAGGCCATCGCCGCCGACGATGGCGCGCAGGCGCTGCTCAAGGCGGCCCGGGTGGGCAGCGATGCCGGCGTGGTGGATGCCGATGCTGCCAAGGACTTCCTCGCCGCCGCCGCTACCCGCCAATGGGCGCGCGAACCCAAGGTGCGCACGCTGGCCTGATCCCCGTCCCTCCGTACAGACAGGAGAGCCCCCATGCCCCGTGGTGACAAGTCCCGCTATACCGACAAGCAGAAGCGCCAGGCCGAGCACATCGAGGAAAGCGAGAAGGAACAGGGCCGCAGTGACGCGGCGGCCGAACGGATCGCCTGGGCCACCGTGAACAAGCAGGACGGTGGCGGCAGGAAGCGTGGCGCGGCGAAGAAAACGACGAAGAAGGCTGCAGCAAAAAAGGCCACGAAGAAAGCCGCGACGAAGAAGGCGACCAAGAAAACCGCCGCCAGGAAAACCGCGAAAGAGGCAGCGAAGAAAGCGCCGGCCCGGAAAGCGGCAAAGAAGGCGACGAAAAAAGCGACGAAAAAGACCGCTGCCAAAAAAGCCACGAAGAAGGCCACCCAAAAGGCGGCAAAGAAGACCGCCCGGAAACCGGCCAAAAAGGCATCATCCAGACAATCGGGCTGAACTTGATGCCACAACGGCGCCCCGCAGTGCTGCGCTGCGGCACGTTCGGCCACAACCGGTCCGCCCAATGCCTGGCGCTGCGGCCCGACGCGGGAACCGCGCCAGGCATGGTTACAGCCTCTGAGAGCGGGCGCCGGCAGGCAACTGGCACGGCGCTTGCATCAACATGCCTGCGGCGATCCGACCGGCCGCGCCGCCGCCGCCGCGCCGCATGATTGATTGGCAAGCGGCATAAACCCGATAGAATCCGGCCATCGCGACCCGCCAGCGGCGGATCGCAGGGGAGATACCCGTGCCTGGGCACGGTCGGGGCGGCACCGTTGGGCGCACACCAGGCACCGGCCTTCCGGTCGGTGCCTGCACAGACGTAAGACACAGACGTAAACAGGAAACCGATGTCGGCGGTGCGCGCGTGCGCACGGTCTGCCCGGTGTCACTCGTGGATGGATTCAGGGGGATCGCATGTCCGCATCATCATTTGCCCGTCCGCTGCTGCGGGCGATGGCCTGCCTGCTGCTCGTTTCCACCTGGTCGGTGCAGGCCGCGCAGGTGAAGTTCACCTCCGGCAGCTGGCCCGGCGGCGTCGTGCTGAGTGGCCAGGGCGGCTCACAGCCGCTGCCGGGCCTGACCCTGCAGTTGATGAACAGCGACGTCGACGGCAGCACGCCGGTCGGCCTCATCGCCTATCGGGACGACGCCACCTTCTTCGGTACCGGCGATCCGACCTTCGGTGCGCTCACCCACGACCAGGACATCAACGGACGCCTGGCGATGGTGATCAAATCGGCCAGCGGCCGGCCGTTCTCGCTCAAGTCCTTCGTGTACATCAATTGGGGCGAGGCCGACAACGGCACGTACCAGGCACGCGGGTACCGCAGTGGCAGCCCCGTGGCCGGCGCCACCCGCTCGTTCACCCAACCGATTTATCCGCCGGTACCGGTGACGCTGCCGGCGGCCTTCGACAACGTGGACGAAGTGCGGGTGCTGATGACCTCCCCCGGCGTCAATGCCAACCAGCACACCTGGCATTCGATCAACGACCTGCAGGTGGAGGTGCCCAACAGCGCCCCGACCAACATCACCCTGTCGGCCAGCACGGTCAACCAGAGCGCCGGCGCCAATGCCACCGTGGGCACATTGACCAGCACCGATCCGGACATCGGCAGCACCTTCAGCTATGCACTGGTCGCCGGTGCCGGCGACACCAACAACGCCAGCTTCAATCTCAGCGGCAACAGCCTGCGTGCCAGCAATCCCGCAGCATTGGCAGCGGGCACCTACTCGGTCCGGGTGCGCAGCACCGATGAAAACAGCGCCGTTTTCGAGAAGGCCTTCAGCATCACCGTCACCGACGACCTCGCTCCCAGCGTCAGCAGCATCACGCTGAGCGGTTCGCCGGCGGCGACCGCCACCAGCGTGACCTACCTGGTGACCTTCAGTGAGCCGGTGGTCAACGCCTCGACCGCCGACTTCAGCCTGACCACCACCGGCTCGGCGGCCGGCACGATCAGCGCCATCAGCGGTGCGGGCAGCAGTGTGCTCAGCGCCACCGTGGATGGGATCAGCGGCAACGGAACCCTGCGGCTGGACCTCAATGCCGCATCGGGCATCAGCGACAGCGTGGGCAACGGCAACGTCGCCGCCTACAGCAGCGGCGCGGCGCACACCGTGGCCGTGCCGACCGCGCCTGGCGCGCCGACCATCGGCGTCCCCACCGCCGGCGATGGCGAAGTCTCGGTAGCGTTCACGGCACCGGCCAGCAATGGCGGCTCGGCGATCACCAGCTACACGGTGACGTCCTCCCCGGGCGCACTGACCGCTACCGGCGCCGGCTCCCCGCTGGTGGTCAGCGGCCTGACCAACGGCACCGCCTATACCTTCACCGTCACCGCCACCAACATGATCGGTACCGGCGCGGCCTCGACGCCATCGGCGTCGGCCACGCCCAAGGCGGCCCAGGCCATCACCTTCGTCAATCCCGGTACACAGACCTTCGGCACTGCGCCGACGCTGACCGCCACCAGCAGCGCCGGCCTGCCGGTAACGTTCACCTCCGCCACCAGCGGGGTCTGCACGGTCACCAGCGGCGGTACGCTGACCCTGGTCACGGCCGGGTCCTGCACCATCCAGGCCGACCAGGCCGGCGATATCGCGCACTCGGCGGCTCCCCAGGAAGCCCGGACGTTCACGGTGATGGCGATCGCGCCCGACGCGCCCACCATCGGCACGGCCACCGCCGGCGATACCCAGGCGACGGTGACCTTCACCGCGCCGGCCAGCAACGGCGGTACGAACATCACCACCTACACGACCACCGCCAGCCCGGGTGGCGCGACCGGCACGGGGACTTCCTCGCCGCTGACCGTGACCGGCCTCAACAACGGTACCGCCTATACCTTCACCGTGACCGCCACCAACGCGATCGGCACCGGTGCGGCATCGGCAGCCTCCAACGCGATCATTCCGGCCGCCGCGCAGACCATCACCTTCGGCAATCCCGGCGTGCAGAACTTCGGCACCACGCCGACGTTGAGCGCGACCGCCGATTCCGGGCTGCAGGTAGCATTCACCTCCAGCACCACCGGGGTGTGCACGATCACCAGCGGCGGCCTGCTGTCCTTCATCTCCATCGGCAGCTGCACCATCAATGCCGACCAGGCCGGCGACAACAGCTTCCTGGCCGCCCCGACCGTGTCACGGACCTTCACCGTCAATGCCGTGGTCCCGGGCGCGCCGGTGATCGGGATCGCCCGGCCCTCGGGCACCGGCGAGATCGAGGTGGCGTTCACTGCACCGTCCTTCACCGGCGGCGCGGCGATCAGCAGCTACACCGTGACCGCCAACCCCGGTGGCGTGCACGTCAACGGCACCGGCAGCCCACTGCGGGTGTCCGGCCTGACCGTGGGCCAGGCGTACACCTTCACCGTGACCGCCACCAGCAGCGCCGGTACCGGCCCGGCATCGGCGGCCTCCAACAGCGTGCTTGCCGCCGATGCGATCGTGGCCTTGCCCTCCAGTGCTTCGGTCGCCTATGGCATCACCTCGCCGATTCCGCTGAGCATCGGTGGCGCCGCCAGCAGCGTCAGCGTCACCACCGCCGCTTCGCATGGCACGGTCGTGGCCAATGGACTGACCATTACCTACACCCCCACTACCGGCTACGCCGGTGCGGACAGCTTCGCCTTTACCGCCAGCGACGGCACCATGACCTCGGCGCCGGCCACGGTCAGCATCACCGTGGGTGCGCCGACGATCGCCGTAACGCCAGCCGGCCTTCCCGGCGGCACCGCCGGCAGCGCCTATCCGCACACCCTGTCGGCCACCGGCGGCGCGGCACCGTACACCTACGTGGTGGTCGGCGTGCTGCCCAGCGGTATCACCCTGTCCAGCGGCGGCGTGTTCAGCGGCACGCCCACGGTGGAGGGCAACTACAGCTTCAGCGTGCGCGCCACCGACAGCAGTACCGGCGACGGCCCGTTCACCGGCATCGCCAACTACACGCTGGCCGTGGCCGCCCCGCAGATCGCCTTCGCCCTGACCAGCCTGCCGCAGGCGTTCACGGCCAGCGGCTACAACCAGCGCCTGCAGGTCACCGGTGGCGCGGCGCCCTACACCTTCGCCATCAGCGGCGGCGCGCTGCCGACCGGCCTGGGCCTGGCCAGCGACGGCCTGCTGTCGGGCACGGCAACGGCGGCCGGCAGCTACGCCTTCGACGTCACCGCGACCGACGCCAACAACTTCACCGCCACCCAGTCCTACACGCTGGTGGTGATCGAAGCGGTGCAGCAGATCAGCGCATTCGTCGCCAACCCGGGCGCGCCGACCTACAGCGTGGACGGCCGCTTCGCGGTTTCGGCCAGCGGCGGTGCGTCCGGTAATGCAGTGGTGTTTGCCAGCACCACCCCGGCAGTGTGCCGGGTGGAAGGCAGCAGCGTGGTCATGCTGTCGGCCGGGCGCTGCAGCCTGACCGCCAACCAGGCCGGCAACGCGCAGTACCAGGCCGCCGCCCAGGCCGTGCTGGAGGTGGACATCACCGCCGCGGTGCCGGTGCTGCAGTGGCCGCAGGAACTGCAGAAACTGTATGGCGAAGCGGCGTTCGACCTGGTCGAGCCGGTCAGCCCCAGCCGCGGTGGTTTCAGTTACAGCAGCAACGCACCGGGCGTGGCCAGCGTGCAGGGCCGCACCGTCACCCTGCACGGCCAGGGCGTGGCCATCATCACCGTCACCCAGGCCGCCGCCGGAGGCTTCAGTACCGGCACCGCCCAGCTGCGCCTGAGCGTCACCCAGCGTCCGGACCCGACCCGCGACCCGGGCGTGGTCGCCGGCGTGCAGGCCCAGGTGGATGCCAGCGTGCGCTTTGCCAGTGCGCAGCAGTCCAATATCCGCGATCGCCTGCGCCAGGTGCGCAGCGGCGACAACGGCTCCAGCAACCAGTTGGCGCTGGGCTATGCCGGCGGCCGCGATCGTCCCAGCCTGGCGCTGCCGCTGGCACCGCTGCAGCAGGCGCCATGGCCGTCGTTGCCGACTGGCTGGGGCCTGTGGGCCTCGGGCAGCGCCAGCTTCGGTGATGGCGACCGCCGCAGCAGCTACGCCTTCCATACCGACGGCATCACCCTGGGCCTGGACCACGCAATCGGCCAGAACCTGCTGTTCGGCGTGGCCGCCAGCCTGGCCCGCAACGACAGCGCGATGGACGGCAGCGACTCGCGCGTGGAAGGCCGGCAGCACTCGCTGGCCGCCTATGGCCTGTGGCGTGCCGGTGAGCACCTGTTCGTCGACGGCGTGCTCGCCGGCGGCGCGCTGGACTTCGATACCCGCCGCTGGAGCAATGACGTCGATGCCTTCGGGCACGGCAGCCGCGATGGCGACCAGTGGTTCGGTTCGCTGGCCTTCGGCTACGAGCACCGCAATGCCGGCATGACCCTCACCGGCTATGGCCGCGTGGAAGCCAGCCGCACCACGCTGGATGCGTACCGCGAAACCGGGCTGGACCTGTACGACCTCCACTACCGTCGTCAGGTGGTCCGCAACAGCGCGGTGGCATTGGGCCTGGAGGGCGCCTATCTGCCCGGCGACGGCGAAAGCCGGATCCGGCCGTTCTGGAGCATCGAATACCGCCAGGCAATCGAAGACAAGGGCCAGGCCTACCTCAACTACGTGGTCGGCCCACGCGCGCAGGACTACCGCCTGGACCTGCAGAGCTACAACGACAACGCGCTGTCGATCGCCGCCGGCATGGACGTACGCCTGCAGCGTGGCTGGTTGCTGTCGCTGCTGCTGGGCCACGAGCAGACCCGTGGCAGCAGCCGCGCCAGCAGCGTGGGCTTGCGGGTGAGCTATGGCGCTGCGGGGAGCACTGCAGGAGCGGCGGCGATCGACAGCGGCGGCGCGGCACCGGCCGATGCGGCGGCAGGCAACGGACAACGCTGCAACCCGCGCCGTTGCCCACCGCACGCCAACGCCGCCCGGTAAACCGGCCCGTGGTGATCGAGCATGGCCCGGACCTGCCCGGTTGACGAACGCGACGGGCAGGTCCGGCCCATGGCCGGATGGGTTCCACAAAAAGGGCGCACGCGGCCGACGTCGCGCACGCCCTGGATGTCACCCCGCGCCGCCGGCAATGCCGGCGGCGCGGGCGCGGCCCTTCCAGCGATACTCAGGCCGCGCGTTGCACCGCCATGCGCGGCGCACTGCCCTGCTCCAGCTTGAACACGGCCACCGATTCGGTCAGCGCATGCGCCTGCTGTTCCAGCGAACGGCTGGCTGCGGTGGCTTCTTCGACCAGGGCCGCGTTCTGCTGGGTCACCTGGTCCATCTGTACCACGACCTGGTTGACCTGCTCGATGCCGGCAGCCTGTTCCTTGGTGGCCGCCGCAATGTCGCTCATCAGCTGGTTGGTACGCGAACTGGCCTGGGTCAGGCGCGCGATCGCCGCTTCGGACTCGACGGTGACGCTCAATCCGGTCTTGACCTTCTCGCTGGATTCGTCGATCAGGTCCTTGATCTCCTTGGCGGCGGTGCCGGCGCGCTGGGCCAGGGTGCGTACTTCGCTGGCGACCACGGCAAAACCGCGGCCGTTCTCGCCAGCACGCGCCGCTTCCACGGCGGCATTCAAGGCCAGGATGTTGGTCTGGAAGGCGATGCCGTCGATCACCGAGGAGATCTCGGAGATGCGTGCCGAGGACTGATTGATCTCGCTCATCACCCGGGCCATCTGCGCGATCGCCTGCTCGGTGGCACGCACCGCCGCGCCGGCCGCATGCGCTTCATGGTCGGCCTGGTTGGCCAGTTCGGCGTTCTGGCGCACGGTGGAGGTCAGCTCTTCCATCGAGGCGGCGGCCTCCTCCAGGTTGGCGGCCTGCTGTTCGGTGCGGCGCGACAGATCGTTGTGGCCGGCCGCCAGTTCCTGCGCGGCGTCGTTGATGCTGCCGGCCGCGCCCTGGATCTGCTGCACGATGCCGGTCAGCTGCGCAGTGGTGACGTTGGCGTCGTCGCGCATCTGCGCGAACACGCCTTCGTAGTGGCCGGCCATGCGCGAGGTCAGGTCGCCGGTGGAAATGGCGCGCAGCACCTGCGACAGATCGGCGATGCTGGACTGCGAGCTGGCCATCATGCCGTTGAGGTGGGCGACCATGGCGCGGAACTGGAACTGGAACGCGGCCTCCTCGCCACGCACCGAGAAGTCACCAGCGCGCGCGGCGCTGGCCAGCGTATCGATCTGCTGGTTGATCGCCATCAGGCTGGCCTTGACCGTGGCCATGGTGCGGGTCAGCAGCGCCTTTTCGCCGGGGTAGCTGTCCAGGTCCCTGCGCAGGTCGCCGATGGCATAGTCCTGCATCACCTCGACCATGTGCGACTGCACGGCCACGTGCGAGCCGACCAGTTCATTGGTCGCACGCAGCATGCGCCCGTAGTCGCCCGGCAGCGCGGCCGCATCCATCCGGTAGCTGATCGCGCCCGCTTCGTGCTGCTGGGCCATCTGCAGCTGGGCGGTGATCGCCGCCTGCACGTTCTGGCGCACGCTGCCCATCGCATCGCCCAACCGGGTCAACTCATCGCGGCCGCCCAGGCGGAAATCCTGGTCCAGCTCGCCACGGGCCATGCGATCGGCCAGGCCCACCGCGCGCGCCAGCGGGCCGGTCAGGCTGCGCCCGATCAGGATCGAAGCGGCGATGCCGACCAGCAGCGCGATCCCGCCCAGCACCAGCAGCTGCAGCAGGGTGCGCTCGCCCAGTACGATCGCCTCGGCGGCCGCCTGCCGGCTTTCCTTCTCTTCATAGGCCACGCCGTCGGCGAGCGCCTTGTTCCAGCCGTTGGCCGCTTCCTGCACCGGGCCCAGGGTCAGGGCGACCGCCGCGGGAAAATCGCCCTGCTGCATCAGGTCGCTGGTCTGCTTGTTCAACGGCCGCGCAGCGGCGCGCCGGGCGGCGATCGCCGCACCGATCTGCTTGCCTTCGGCATCGCCGGGCAGCGCCTGGTAGGCGCTCCAGCTGGCCTCGTAGCGCTTGACCAGGGCGGCGATGCGAGCCTCGTCGGCCTCACGTTCCCGGCCCTGGCGGATCAGCATTTCGCGGCGCACCACCATCATCTGGTTGTTGGCATCGAGCATCTCCGAGAGCAGCCGCACCTTGGCCACGCCCACCTCGACCACCTCCTGCATCGCCCGCTTCTGCACCGCGCTGCCGGTGGCGCCGGTGGCGACCACGGCGGCGACCAGCAGCAACAACAGGCCAAAGCCCATACCTAGACGCCAGACGACTCTGACATTCCTCAAGAAATCCATGGTTGCATCCAAAACGTGGGGGGTGCCGGGGTATCGGCCCACGCCGCTGTGTTCTTGACCACACTGCCTTAACCGATCTAAGGGCGGTTCACCTTGGCGTACGCCTACTTGCAGCCCCGCTGCGCTCTGCGCCGTCCGCTTCCCCTGTTTGGTCCAGGCGTGATGGAGATGGCCTTGCTCCCGGTTGGCACGCCGCCCGGTGCCGTCATCCGTCCAGCCCCAACTTCAGGCGCACCCGGTCACAGGCGACGATCAGATCCAGCACCAGTCGTTCGCCAACATCCAGTTGGCCTTCGTACTCTGAGATATTGCGCTGCTGATGGCACTTGTCCAGCACACGCCATACCTCCGGGCCCAAACCGAGGGTGCGCGGCAGCACCTGGAAGACGATGTAGCGCTGCGCCGGACGAAAGCCGCAACGCCGCAGCGCACTCAAGCAGAGCGCATGGGCGGCGTTGTAGGCCAGGTCGAACCGGCTTTCCAGCGAAAGTGATGCATTGCGCGCATCGCGCAACCGGGCCAGGCCTGATCGCTGCAGTCCCTCGACCTCCCGCAGATCGGGGGGTTCGACACTGAGGGGTCTACCCGGCCCGGCCAGGTTGTGCAGCGCTGAGATCATCGTGTCCTCCGATGACCCAGATCTTGGATTGCTCGAGTACGCGCATCAAGAAGGAATTTTGATCGTGAATCCGCGAAGTGAATTCAGCAGTTGAATAGAGGGTCGGATTGATCGGGCGCCCCAGCCGTACCTGCGCACCGTCCAACGCCTGCATCACATCTGCGTAACCAAGCGTATCGGACAGGATCATCAAATCGATATCGCTGCGCGCCGTATCGCTGCGCTTGGCAACCGAGCCGTAGACGAACGCTGCCGTGATCTGATCCTGCACCGGCAGCAGTGCCTCGCGCAGTGGGCCGGCCAGACCGACCGTCTTCTGCACGATCGCCACCAGTTCATCGTAGATCGGCGCCCCGGCGTTGGCCTGGTAGCGCTTCTGGTTGCCCGACGGCCTGACGCTGACCAGTCCGGCGGCCACCAGTTTGGCCAACTCGCGCTGTACCGCGCCGGATCCGGCACCGATGGATGCAATCAATTCCGCGACCCCGAATTCGCGATGTGGCTGCCCGAACAATGCGCCCAGCACGCGCTGCTGGGTCTGGGTGAACAGCGCATCGGCCAAGCCAGGGGATCGGTTGGACGGGGAACGACTTGAGGAAGAATCTATACCCATATTGGGTACGTTAATACCCATATTGGGTATTTGCAAGCTCACCTGCGGCCAGCGGCGTGGCCGGGGGCATGAAAAAGCCCCGCTTGCGCGGGGCTTTTCGATGCTGCGTCACGCGTGCCCGGCATGGGCTGCCGGGCATGGTTCGGCGCTACTGCGGTCGGCTCAGGCGAACGGGTCCTGCAGGACCATGGTGTGGTCGCGGTCCGGGCCGGTGGAGACGATGCTGACCGGGCAGCCGGCCAGTTCTTCCAGCGCGCGCAGGTAGGCGCGGGCGGCCGGCGGCAGGTCGTCCCAGTTGGTGATGCCGTGGGTGTTCTCGGTCCAGCCCGGGAACTCCAGGTACACCGGGGTGCACTCTTCCCAGCCCTGCGCGTCCAGCGGCGCGTATTCGGTGCGCTTGCCGCGGTATTCGTAGGCGATGCAGACCTTCAGCTTTTCCATGCCGTCCAGCACGTCCAGCTTGGTGATGCACAGGCCGCTGATGCCGTTGATGGCCACCGCGCGCTTGAGCGCGACGATATCCATCCAGCCGCAACGACGCGGACGGCCGGTGGAGGCGCCGTACTCGGCACCGCGGTCGCGGATGCCCTGGCCGACTTCATCGTCCAGCTCGGTCGGGAACGGGCCGCCGCCGACGCGGGTGGCGTAGGCCTTGGCGATGCCCAGCACGTAGTCGATCGCATCGGCGCCCACGCCGGCACCGGCCAGCGCGCCGCCGACGGTGGTGTTGGAGCTGGTGACGTACGGGTAGGTGCCGTGGTCGATGTCCAGCAACGCGCCCTGGGCGCCCTCGAACAGCACCCGCTTACCCTGCTTGCGCAGGTCGTGCAGGATGCCGGCCACGTCGGACTTCATCGGCTCGACGTATTCGCCGAAGGCCAGTGCTTCGTCGTAGGTCTTCTGGAAGTCGACCGCGTCGGTCTTCAGATAGTTGGTCAGCACGAAGTTGTGGTAGTCCAGCGCGGTACGCAGCAGTTCTTCCAGCTGCGCCGGGTAATGCAGGTCGGCGATGCGGATGCCGCGGCGCGCCACTTTGTCTTCATATGCCGGGCCGATGCCACGGCCGGTGGTGCCGATCGCCTTGCCACCGGCAGCGCGTTCGCGCGCCTGGTCCAGGGCGATGTGGTACGGCATGATCAGCGGCGCGGCCGGGGAGATCTTCAGGCGCGAACGCACTTCCACGCCGGAGGTTTCCAGCTCGGCGATTTCCTTCTGCAGCGCAGCCGGGGAGATCACCACGCCATTGCCGATCAGGCACAGCGCGTCGGCGCGCAGGATGCCCGACGGGATCAGGTGCAGCACGGTCTTCTTGCCATTGATGACAAGGGTGTGGCCGGCATTGTGGCCGCCCTGGAAACGCACGACGGCACCGATTTCCTCGGTGAGCAGATCGACGATCTTGCCCTTGCCTTCATCGCCCCACTGGGCACCAAGCACTACGACAGACTGACCCATGACGGGCTCCTCATATGTTGCGGCCATCGGGGCCGCGGACGGGTAGACCGTGGCGGGGCTGGCCAGCGCGGTGATGGCGGCTCCAAACGGGGAGCGGCCGGCGATGGAAGGCCCAGACACGGAAAAAGCCGAACGGGGAGGCCCGTCCGGCTTTTGTGCATTATCCGGGTTTCCGGGGTCCGGTGCCACCCTCCCGGCGGGTGGCTTCATGGGGCGGTCAGGGCCGGCCGGTGATGGGCGGTAGTGCCGACCGCTGGCCGGCTCCCCGGGATTGTCGGGAACCCTAGTGCTTGAGCCACCACAGGGTGATCAGCCCGGCCAGCAGGATCACCCCGCCCCAGGTTCGCAGGGTGGCGCTGCGCAGCATCAGCAGTTGTTCGGCCATGCGCTTCCAGGCCAGCGGGGCGGCGAACAGGAACAGGCCTTCAAGCACGGCAACCAGGCACAGCGCCGAGAACAGATCTTTCATGGACAGGCTTCCGGAAAAGCATGGGGCCCGGCTGTTGGCCGGGCCCCGTGGTGTCAGGATCGAGCAGGCTCGACCCTGGCGGTGACGACTCAGCGATCGTTCTTGAGGTACTGCAGGAACGGGTCGTTCTTGTCGAGCACGATCACGCCGTTGCCGTCGGTCATGGAGCTGCGGTAGGCCTCCAGGCTGCGGTAGAAGGCGTAGAACGACGGGTCGGCCGAGCCGGCCTTGCCATAGATGCGGGCCGCTTCGGCATCGCCGGCGCCACGCAGCTGCTGGGCGTCGCGTTCGGCCTGTGCCACCAGCACGGTGCTGTCGCGGTCGGCCTGGGCACGGATGGTCAGCGACTGCTCCTCACCCTCGGCGCGCAGCTTGGCGGCCTCCTGCTTGCGCTGGGCGCGCATGCGCTCGTACACATCGTTGATCACCTGGCTGTCGGTGGGCAGGTCGATCTGCTTGATGCGCAGGTCGACGATCTCCATGCCCAGTTCCTTGACCGCCTTGTTGATGCCGGTCAACTGGTTGGCGATCAGTTCGCTGCGGTCGCCCGACACCAGCTGCTGCAGGGTGCGCGAGTTGATCTGGTTGCGCAGCGAGTCGGTGATGATCGGCGCCAGGCGGGCGTTGGCCAGGGTCGCATCGCCGCCGGTGGCGCGGTAGTAGCTGCGCACGTCGGAGATCCGGCCGATGGCGAAGAAGTCCACGCTGACGTCCTTCTGCTCGGCGGTGAAGTAACGCGCCGGCGCGGTGTCCAGCACCTGGAAGCGGCGGTCGAACACGCGCACCGATTCCACCAGCGGCACCTTGAAGTGCAGGCCCGGCTTGATGTCCGCACGGACCACCTTGCCCAGGTTCAACACCATCGCGGTCTGGTCCTCACGGACCACGTACACCGAACCCAACAGGGCCAGCAGGGCGGCCACGGCCAACCCGATCCACAGTGAACTCTTCATCGGCTGACTCCTTCACGACCGGTCGGTCGGGTGGTCGGGCGCTCGACGTTGCGCACGCCATCGACCGGGGTGCTGGCCGGCAGCGAGGGCAGCATCACTTCGGGGGTGACCGCCGGGGCGGCAGTGCCGGCGGCGCCGGTGCGGGCATCGCCGGGCATCGGCACATAGATCAGCTGGCGGCCATCGCCCCCGATGATCTTGCGGTTCTGCGACAGCACCTGTTCCACCGTTTCCAGCCACAGCCGCTTGCGGGTGACTTCCGGGGCATCCTTGTACTGCACCTGCAGCAGGCTGAAGCGTTCGGCATCACCCTGCGCCTTGGACACCACCGCCTGCTTGTAGCCTTCGGCGGTGGTGCGCGCACGCGACGCCTGGCCGCGCGCTTCGGGCACGACCTTGGCCGCGTAGGCCTGGGCTTCGTTGATCAGGCGTTCCTTGACCTGCTGGGCACCGTTGACCTCGTCGAAGGCCGGCTTCACCTCTTCCGGCGGGCGCGCATCGGGCAGGGTCAGGCCGGTCACGACCAGGCCGGTCTGATAGGCCTTCAGCGAGGCCTGCAGGCGCTCTTCGGCGACCACGGCCAGCGGGCCGCGGTTGTTCAGCACGGCATTGAGATCGGCACGGCCGACCTGCTCACGCACCGCGCTCTGCGCCGACTGCTCCAGCACCTGGTCGGCCGAGACCGAACCGAACAGGTACTTCTGCGGATCGGCGATGCGGTACTGCACGTTGACCGAGACGTTGACGATGTTCTCGTCGCGGGTCAGCACCGGTACCTGGCTGCTGAAGGTCTTGATCTGGGTGGCGTTGACCTTGGTCACCGACTCGATCGGCCAGGGCAGCTTGAAGTTCGGGCCGGGCCCCAGGATCCGCGAGAACTGGCCGAAGCGCAGCACCACGCCACGCTGCTGTTCGCCGATCAGCTGGAAGCTGGAGAACAGCACCAGCAAGACCACCGCGACCGCCACCCAACGCAGGATGCCGCCATCGAACAAATCCTTCAGAGGACCGGGCAAACCGCCCCAGCCGCCGCCACTGCCGCCACCGCGGGGACCAAACGGCCCTCGTCGATTCTCGTCGGGGCCTTGTCCGCCCTTGTTGCCGCCGGGTGTATTCCAGGCCATGCACGCTCCATCAGAGGTAGGGTTGCCTGCGGGTCATTCCGCACCGTCAACCGTTGAATCCTGCTCGATTCTACTAGATGGGGCAGTTCGACAGGATTGGAAGGGGGGATCGGGCGTATCGTGTCGTTTTCCTCCCCGTCAGGCATCTTCATGGCTATTCCCGACCGGTTCAACGCCTTCCGCATCCACCACGACAGTGGCGGCCACCGCAGCGGGCTGGAACCGATCGGGCTGGACCAGCTCAGCCCCGGGCAGGTGGTGATCCGGGCGCAGTGGTCCTCGGTGAACTACAAGGACGCCCTGGCCGGGACCGGCAGCGGCCGGATCCTGCGCCGCTTCCCGCTGGTCGGCGGCATCGACGTGGCCGGCACCGTGGTGGCCTCCACCGACCCGGCCTTCAGCGAGGGCGATGCGGTGCTGGCCACCGGCTGCGGGCTCAGCGAGACCGTGGATGGCGGCTACAGTCAGTACGTGCGGCTGGACGCGGGCGCGGTGATCGCCCAGCCGGCCGGGCTGGACGCCCGCGAGGCGATGATCCTGGGCACGGCCGGCTTCACCGCCGCGCTGGCCCTGCTGCGCCTGCTCGACAACCGGCTGACCCCGGCGCATGGCCCGCTGGCGGTGACCGGGGCCACCGGCGGGGTCGGCTCGCTGGCGGTGGATATCTTCAGCCGCGCCGGTTTCCAGGTGCATGCGATCAGCGGCAAGGCCGACCAGGCCGACTTCCTGCGCGGGTTGGGCGCCAGCGAAGTCCTGCCGCGGGAGGCGCTGGCCACCGGCAAGCCGATCGCGTCGGCCCGCTTCGGCGGCGGCCTGGACAATGCCGGCGGCCCGATGCTGGCCAGCCTGCTGGCGCAGACCGTGCCCTACGGCAGCGTGGTCAGCGCCGGCCTGGCCGCCAGCCCGGCACTGGACATGACGGTGATGCCGTTCATCATCCGCGGCGTGTCGTTGCTGGGTGTGTCGTCTTCGTCCGCACCACGCGCGCTGCGCGAGCTGGTCTGGGAAAAACTGGGCGGGCCCTGGAAGCCGCGCCACCTGGACGCGATCTGCACGCGTGAAGTCGGCCTGGACGGACTGCCCGCGGTATTTGAACAGATGCTCGGCGGCGCCTCGCTGGGCCGCACGGTGGTGCGAATCGACTGAGCGTCGCAGGCAGGCGACGGACGGCAGCATGGGCGCTTCCCGCCCATGCGAGCGCGGCACTACACTGCGGGCATCACTCGGGGAACAACATGGCACGCATTCTGATCGTCGACGATTCACCGTCGCAGCTGCTGGGGATACAGCGCATCGTCGAGAAGCTGGGGCACCAGATCCTGACCGCCACCGATGGCGCGGCCGGGGTCGAAGCGGCCAGGGCCCAGCTGCCCGACCTGGTGCTGATGGATGTGGTGATGCCCAACCTCAACGGCTTCCAGGCCACCCGTACGCTGGCCCGTGATGCGGCCACCAAGCATATCCCGGTGATCCTGGTGACCACCAAGGACCAGGACACCGACCGCATGTGGGGCATGCGCCAGGGCGCCAAGGCCTACATCACCAAGCCGTTTTCCGAAGACGAGCTGTCCGAAGTGCTGGAGCGGGTATTCAGCAGCCAGGAACCGCCGGCGGCGTAGATGCCGACCGTTGGCCGGCATGCGGTAGGTACCGACCGTTGGTCGGTACGTTGGTTGACCGTTGGTCGGTACGTTGGTTGACCGTCGGTCGGTACGCCGGTTGAATCAGACCTTCTCGCCGAACGCCTTGGCCAGCGCCTTGTAGGCCTTCTTCTGCGCTTCCTCGGTAGGCGCCGGGGCGACGATTTCCAGTTCGATGATCTGGTCGCCATCGGGATTGCCCGGCAGGCCACGGCCACGCAGGCGCAGCTTGCGCCCGGCGTCGGATTCGGCCGGCACCTTCAGTTCCACCGCCCCGCCCAGGGTCGGCACGCTGATGCTGGTACCCAGCGCGGCCTGCCACGGGGTGACCTGCAGGGTGTACAGGATGTTGCGGCCGTCCACCTCGAACTGCGGGTGCTCGGCATATTCCACTTCCAGCAGCAGGTTGCCGCCACCGGTGCCCTGCCCGGCCAGCCGGATCACCTGGCCGGGGCGGATGCCCTTGGGCACGCGCACGTCCAGCTGCTTGCCGTTGACGTTGATGCGCAGGCTGTCGCCCTGGTGGGCAGCCTCCAGCGGCACCGACAATTTGGCGCGGGTATCACGGGTGGGCTGCGGGCCCTGGCTGGCGCCGCCGAAGCCGCTGGCGCGCCCGGCACCGCCACGCTGACGGGCGAACAGGCTTTCGAAGAAATCGCTGAAGCCACCGCCACCGGCACCGCCGCCAAACACTTCTTCGTAGTCGAAGCCCTGCCCACCGCCGTAGTTCGGCGGGGCATGGAATTCTTCGCCCGGGCGGTAGCCCTGGGCCTTGAGCTGGTCGTAGGCGGCGCGTTTCTGCGGATCGCGCAGGGCTTCATAGGCTTCGTTGACGGCCTTGAACTTGTCCTCCGCGCCGGCCTCCTTGCTGACGTCGGGGTGGTACTTGCGCGCCAGCCGGCGGTAGGCGGTCTTGATTTCCGCATCGCCCGCCGTCGGTTCCACCCCGAGCGTGGCGTAATAATCCTTGAATTCCATCCATACACCTCGAATAAGTTCGGTCGCCCGCGCCGGCGGGCACCGTCGGCGCAATTCTAGCCGCTGGCGGGGGCATTGCCGTGACGCCGGCCGAATGATCCTGCGCAATGCAGCGGCCATGCGGCCTGGCTAGGCTGGCCCGGCCGGCCTTTGCCAGGCGTGAGATGGGCATTGACCGGCGCTTTTCAACATTTTGACGCCATCCTCCCACCCGGCTTACTAGCCTGAGCATGTCAAAGGAGTCCGCATGAGCATCCACGTAGGCGACCGCATTCCCGAAGTCACCCTCAAGCGTATCGGCCAGGGCATCGAGACCCTGGACACGCTTGCCTTGTTCGACGGCCGCCGCGTGGTGCTGTTCGCCGTGCCCGGCGCCTTCACCCCGACCTGCTCGGCCCAGCACCTGCCCGGCTACGTGCAGCACTTCGCCGATTTCCGCCAGCGTGGCATCGACGTGTTCTGCATGGCGGTCAACGATCCGTTCGTGATGAAGGCCTGGGGTGAAAGCCAGCACGTGCCCGACGGGCTGCAGATGCTGTCCGACGGCAACGGCGAGTTCACCCGGGCGCTGGGCCTGGAGATGGATGCCAGCAGCTCCGGCATGGGCCTGCGCAGCCGCCGCTTCGCGCTGCATGTCGATAATGGCGTGGTACGCCAGACTTTCATCGAGGAGCCGGGCCAGTTCGAAGTGTCTTCGGCCCAGTACGTGCTGGCGCACCTGCCCAGCTAGACCCACGCAACGAATCCACGCAACGAAGGAAACCGGCCAGCCATGTCAACGCCAGCCAAGCAGACCCCGCCCAGCCACTCCGCTCCCGCCGCCACCGGCGGCCACCCACCGGGCATCAGCGATACCGCCAGCCTGCGCGCCCGCGCGCGCCGCAACATCGAAGACGGCGCGATCACCGCCAGCTACGGTGCCGACCGCGAGGCGGTGATCACGCTGCTCAACGCTGCGCTGGCCACCGAGTATGTGTGCGTGCTGCGCTACTACCGCCATTACTTCATGGCCAAGGGCATGCTCGCCGATGCGGTCAAGGCCGAGTTCCTCGAACATGCCCAGCAGGAACAGGCCCACGCCGGCAAACTGGCCGAACGCATCGTCCAGCTTGGCGGCGAACCGGACCTCAACCCCGATACGCTGACCGCGCGTTCGCACGCCGAGTACAAGGAAGGCACGGACCTGCGCGACATGGTCCGCGAGAACCTGATCGCCGAACGCATCGCCATCGACAGCTACCGCGAGATGATCAACTTCGTCGGCGACAAGGACACCACCACCAAGCGCATCCTCGAAGAGATCCTGGCCCAGGAAGAGGAACACGCCGACGAATTCGCCGACCTGCTGGACGGCTGGATCGGGGAATAACGCCGGCGTACATCACCGCAATATCCGGAACCGTACCTGCGTCCAGGCACCGTCGGCAGCCAATGCGGTCAGGGTGTGCTCGCCGGCTTCGTCGAAATCGCGCTGGAACAACCGCGCCCCTTCGGTCCGCGCGATCCAGCGCCCATCCAGCAGCCAGTCCACGCTGTGTTCATTGCCCAGCGCACGCAGCTGCAGGCGCACGCCATGCTCGGCATTGGGCGCGCGCGCCAGCGTGGCGCGGTCGTTGAGCCCTTCGATATGCAGGCTGCCGCCACTGTCGCGGCCATCGTCGTTGCAGTCGGGCGACAACGCCGGCAGCTGCGCCGCGCGCCGCTGTGCCAGCGGCAACCACGGCGACACCAGCGCCGGCCAGCGGGCGATCTCGCGCACCTGGGTCTCATGCGGCAGCCGGCAATCCGGCGACAGCCGCAGGCCGGTGCGCGCGTCCACGTTGAAGCGCTGGCGGCCGGGCTGCCACAGCCGCGCGTCGCGCTCGGCGAAGGTGGGCGGCACCACGCCGTCCAGCACGAAGGCCTCCAGGCGCCGTTGGCACAGCGCCGGCTCGGTGTGCGTGGCCAGCTCACCGGTGGGCCAGCAGACCTCTTCGCGGGTCACGCTGGGCGGCATCGGCGCGCCACTGGCATCGCCGCCCTGCCGCGGCAGGCTGTCGACCACTTCAAACATCAGCGGCAGTGCGGTGACCGCCCCGTACTGCCCCGGCAACGGGGTGCCGTCCGGCCGCCCCACCCACACGCCCACGGTGTAGTGGCGGGTACTGCCGATCGCCCAGGCGTCGCGGTAGCCGTAACTGGTGCCGGTCTTCCAGGCCACCCGCGGGCGGCCGGTGACATCGAAGGTGCCGCTGCCGTAACCGGGCCGCGGGTTGGCCTCCAGCACTTCACGGGTGATCCACGCCGCGCCCGGCGACATCAGCCGGCGTTCGATCACCGCATCGTCGGCGGTGTAGCGCACGCGCCCGGCGATGCCGTTGCGGTTGAGCGCGGCGAACGCACCGACCAGGTCTTCCAGCCGTGCGCCGGTGCCGCCGAGGATCAGCGACAGGTTCGGCGCGCTGCCGCGCGGGAAGCGCAGGTTGATGCCGGCATGCGACAGACGCGCGGCGAACCGTGCCGAACCGACCCGGTCAAGCAGGTCCACCGCCGGCACGTTCAACGACAGCCGCAAGGCGGTGGCCGAACTGACCGGGCCGTTGAAGGCGGCATCGAAGTTGCCCGGGCGGTAGCCGCCGAAACTCTGCGGCGCATCCACCATCAGGCTCTCCGAATGGATCAGCCCATCGTCCAGCGCCATGCCGTACAGGAACGGCTTGAGGGTGGAACCGGGCGAGCGCCAGGCCTGCACCATGTCCACGTGGCCGAGCCGCTGCTTGTCGCCGAAGGCCACCGAGCCGACATAGGCGCGCGCCTCCAGCGTGCGGTTGTCCAGCACCAGCAATGCCGCCGAAGTGCGCTCGGGCAACTGCGAAAAATACGAGGACACGCGCTCTTCCAGGGTGCGTTGCAGGCCGATGTCCAGCGTGCTTTCGATCCGCGCCGCGCGCGGCTGCGACGTGCGCAGGCGCTGGGCCAGCAGCGCGGCATGCAGCGGCGGCTGCAGCGCGCGGGTCACCACCGCCTCGATGCGCGCATCGTCGACCTCCTCGCGCGACCACACGCCCAGTTCGGCCATGCGCTCGAGCACCTTATCGCGCGCCCGTTGCGCCGCCTCGGGATGGCGGTCCGGGCGCAACCGGCTGGGCGCCTGCGGCAGCACCGCCAGCAGCGCCGCCTCGGCCTGCGACAGCCGCGCGGCCGGTTTGCCCAGGTAAGCCCAGCTGGCCGCTTCCACGCCTTCGATGGTGCCACCGTAAGGCGCCCGCTCCAGGTACAACGCCAGGATCTGCGCCTTGCTCAGGTGCACTTCCAGCTGGACCGCACGCAGCAGCTGCTTGGCCTTGCCCCACGGCGTGCGCGTGTGCGGGTCGAGGATGCGCGCCACCTGCATGGTCAGGGTGGAACCGCCGGACACGATGCGGCCCTCCAGCAGCCATTGCCGGCCGGCACGCAGCAGCGCCCACGGGTTGACCCCGGGATGCCGCCAGAACCAGCGGTCCTCGTAGTTCAGCAGTGCCTGCAGGAACAACGGCGACACGCTGTCGGCCGAGGCCGGGTAGCGCCATACCCCGTCGCCATCGGCAAACGCGCGCAGCGGGGTGCCGTCGCGGGCCACCACCAGCGTGCTGGTATCGCGCTGCCGGGGCAATGGCGGCGGGAACGCCAGATCCAGCACCAGCAGCAGCGCCAACAGTGCCGCGCTGCCCCAGCGTAGCAGCGGCCACAGCCAGCGCCGCGCCAGCGGCGTCAGGCGTTTGCGAAGGAAGGACGTCATGGTTACCGGACTGCGCGGGCCACCGCCTCGGCGATGGCCCGCACCAGGTTCAGGGCTGGACCACGGTCATCGTGGTCGGGTTGCTGCGCCCCACCCCACGCAGGTCGGGACGGTACATGTCCTCCACCAGCGGCGGCGGCACCGTGTAGGTGCCCGGGGTGACCGCACGCACCAGGTAGAACACCTTGGCGGCATTGCCCTTGGACAACTTCAGCGCGGCCACGTAGCGGTCGTCGCGGAACTCCTCGTGGCGCACCGTCGCCGCATCGCCACGATCGTTGACGCTCAGGCCGTCCACCACCACGTCGGCCCACTGCTTGGCATCGCCCAGGTTGAAGTTCTCGATCTCCAGGCCGGCCGGCAGCAGGTCGGTCAGCAGCGCATCGGGCATGTCCAGGCCGGCGGTGATGCTGACCCGCACGATCAACGCCTCGCCTTCCTTGAGCGCACGCGGCGTCCACGGCTTGCCGTCGGTGGTGTACCAGGTGCGTTCCACGCCCAGGGTGCGGTTGTCCGGCTCGGGCGCGGTGCGCGGGATGCCGGCCACTTCCAGGCTGGCGAACATCGGCGGCTCGCCCTGCGGGCTGAAGCGCACGCCCTTGGCCAGGGCGGCGTAGTCGAAGCTGCGCCCGAACATGCGGCGCGCGGCGATCGCTTCGACCTGGCCGCCCACGGCCAGCTCGCCGGAGACCAGCTTCTTCTGGTTGGCCGCCAGCGCCTTGCCCAGCCGCGCGATGGCGACCTGTTCCTGGGTGCTCAGCCACATCCAGCCGCTGCTGCGGCGGGCCTCCAGGTTGCGGCCCAGCTCGACCGCACGGGCATCGTAGACCGGCTTGGACAGCTTGCGCTCGTGCAGCAGCGCGATCATCAGCGCGTCATCGCGCACCGCGCTGCCGTAATCGCCGAAGTACTGCGGGCGGGCGCCGCTGCTCTTGGCGAAGCCGGCGGCAATGGCCGCATCGCCGCGCTTGTGGTCGCCCTGCAGCGACAGCGCGATGCCCAGGTGCACCAGCGGCAGCCCGGTCAGCGCCTTGCCACGCTCGTTGTCGTACAGCGCGCGCAGCGTGCCCAGCGGGGCGCGGTTGACCCGGGCCAGCACGTAGCCGGCATAGGCCTGGTTGGCGAACTTGAGGTTCTCGCGGCGGTCCTCGCCGTAGAACTGGTTGCCGCCGGACAACAGGTCCTCGCTCAGGCGGTTGAGCGCCTTCTGCAACACGTTGTCGGGCACGGCGAAACCGCCGTCCTTGGCATCGAGCAGGAACTCGGCGATGTACGGGGTCAGCCACGGATTGACGTAGCCGTCATCGCCCCACATCGAGAAGTTGCCGTTGGCCACCTGCATCGACGCCAGCCGGCCGAAGGCGCCTTCCATGCGCTCGCGGCGGGCCTTGGCATCCAGGCCGTCGGCACCGAGCATGGCCGAGGTGGCCTCGTCCAGCATCAGCGCGGCATAGCCCTTGCTGGTGGTCTGTTCGGCGCAGCCGTAGGGGTACTTCAGCGCACCGTTGAGCGCGCTGGCGAACGGAATCGGCGGCAGCGCACTGACCAGCAGGCGTGCGGTCACCGAATCGTCCATCAGGCCATCGGCCAGGCCGGTGCCCATCTCCACCGCCGCCAGCGGGTCCAGCGTGCGGGTCTGCGCGCGCAGCACCTGCGGCCAGGCCGCACGTACCGGCAGGTCGTAGCGGCGGTCCACCTTGAAGCCGTTGCCGTCCACCCGCACCCGCACCTTGGCCACGGTATAGCCCTCGCGCGCGCTCAACGGGAAGCTCAACGTGCTCTTGGCGTCGGCCTTGAGCTGCAGGGTGCGGGTCGGTTCGCCCAGGGTCAGCGGGCCGATGCCATCAACCTGCACCTTGAACTCGCCCGGCTTGCCGGTGAAATTCTGCACGTCCAGGGTGACCGTGCTGCGGTCGCCCGGCGCCAGTACCCGCGGCATGCTCGCTTCGGCCAGGATCGGCGCGCGCACCACCGTTTCCATGTCGCGCTTGCCGTACTGGTCATCGGCGTAGACCAGCGCGGAGATGCGCAGGGTGCCGTTGAAATCGGGCACCTTCAGCGCGATCCGGGCAATGCCCTTGGCATCGAGTTTGACCGGGCCGGAGAACAGGTCCACGGTCTGCACCCGCGCGGTCGGGCGCTTGGCCTGCGGCATCGCCGCCAGCGCCATGTCGCCGCCGAACTTGAGCTTGCCGCTGCTGCCGTCGAAGCTTTCGATCACCCGGCTGTAGATGTCATAGGCGTCCACGCCCAGGCGCCGCTGCGCGAAGAAGTGGCCGGCCGCATCGGGGACCGGGAAGCGGGTGATGTTGAGAATGCCCACGTCCACCGCCGACACGGTCACGTGCGCCAGCTTGCCGGCCAACTGCGGGGCGCTGACGGCCACCGGCAGGGTCTGCTCCGGGCGCATCTGCTTGGGTGCCGACAGGCCCACGGCCACTACCCGCGCCTTGCGCTCCATCGGCACGTGCACCACGCCGACCGCGCGGGCCGGGGTGATCTTGCTCGGCGCGCTGCCACCGCGGAACACCAGCGCGGTGATGTAGACATCGTGGCGTTCCCATTCGGCGGTGACCGGGATGTCGAAGCTGCTGCCCGGCTTGGCGTCGATCTCCTGCACGTACAGCATCTTGTCGCTTTCCACCATCAGGATGCCCTTGCCGGCATGCGGCGGGGTGACGGTGACGCGGACCTTGTCGCCGGCCTTGTAGCCGGTCTTGTCCAGGCCCAGCTTGATCTTGTCCGGGCGCGCATCCAGGCCGCGGTTGTCGTCGTTCCAGCTCCAGCCGGCGCGGAACGGATAGCGGCTGGTCAGTCCGGTAGCCGGGTCGAACACATCCAGCCGGTACTCGCCCCACTCCACCGGGAAGTCGACCGCGACTGCGGCCGTGCCGGCATCGACGGTGCGGCTGTCCTTGTTCTCGAAGCGGCGGGTGAAGTCGTAGTCCCAGCGGTTCTCGTTGAAGGTCCAGTGGTAGTCGCGCAGCTCGCGCACCAGGGTGACCTTCAGGCCCTTGGCCGGCTGCGGCTTGCCGGCCGCGTCCACCCGCATCAGCTCGAAGCGCGCGTTGCTGTTGGCATCGGCGCCGTCGTCGGGGTTGAACAACGGGCGCACGCCGACCAGCACCGGCGCCGGCCACATCACCCGCTTCAGGGTACGGGTGACGGTGCGGCCACCGGTCTCATAGACGCTGCCGGATATCACCACCGCCACCGGCGCGGTCGCCTTGACCTCGGCCGGCAGTTCCACGTCCTGGCGCAGCTTGCCGTCGGCCGGGAACTGCGTGTCGATCACATCGCGCGCCTGGCGCGGCAGTTCGATGGTGGGGTCGCCGAAGAAGTAGCCCGGCAGCGATTCCACCGGGGACTGTTCGGCGGCCACGGTCAGCCGCGCGGTGAAGCGGTTGCCGTCGGCCGGCGCACCGTACAGATAGGCCGCATCGGCGATCAGCTTGAGCGGCTGGCCCGGCTTGAGGGTCTTCTGCGCGCTGTCCAGGTCCAGCTTCATGCGCTCGGGCAGGAATTCCTCGATGCGCAGGGTCATGCCCTGGATGGCTTCCTTGCTGGCCGGATCGGTGCGGAACTCGACCTGCCAGCGGCCGGTCGGCGCCTCGACCGGAATGCTCTGCTCGAAGCTGAAATAGCCCTGCTCGCCCGGTTGCAGGCGGGTCTCGCGGAAGGTCTTGCCGTCGGGCTGCTTCAGGCGCAGGAACACCGGCTGGGCCTTGACCGGCTTGCCGTCGTTGTCGCGCAGCAGCGCGGAAATGCGCACGGTTTCGCCGGGGCGGTACAGGTCGCGGCCGGACCAGGCGAACACGTCGAACCAGGCATTGTCGCGCCCGGCCACGGCGAACTCGCTCAGGTCCAGCGCCGGCTGGTTGAACGGCAGCATCGAGGTATCCCCGCCGCTGCTGGCGATCAGCACGTGGCCGGCATCCAGGGTGTAGTTGAGCAGCGCGTTGCCGTTGCCGTCGGTGCTGCCCTTGAGCACCACCTCGCCCTTGCCATCGAGGATGCGCAGGTCGATCTTCTTCAGCGACGCCCCGCTCTGCAGCGAGGCGGTATGGACGAACAGCTTGTCCTTGTAGGCACGGGTATGCAGGCCGATGTCGCTGACGGTGAAGAAGGCGGTATCGAATTCGCTGTCGAACGAGCCGCTGCGCTTCATCACCGCAAAGTACAGGCCCGGTTCCTGCAGTTCCTTGATGTCCTGGGTGGGCAGGTAGGTCAGCACGCGTTCGTTCTGCTTGCCGCCCAGCACGAAGCGGTTGACGTAGACCGGCTCGGCCAGCTGCGACATCGGGGTCTTGTCGCCGTACTCGCTGTCCAGTTCCCAGCTGCCGCGGCGGCCGCCGCGCTGGTACTGGCTGAAGAAGTTCGGCAGTTCCTTCTCGCGCACGCGCAGGAACTCCACGTCCACTTCCTGCACGTTGACCGAGACCACCGGCAGGCCACGGCTGTCCTTGGCCGGCAGCACGCTGCCCTGCGAGGCGAAGCCGGCCACCGGCTTGAGTTCGCCGCTGAACACCTTCTGGCGCAGTTCCTTGCCCAGGCGGCTGCCATCGGCGGCCAGCAGGTCCGGCGAGACGATCAGGGTGAATTCCTTGGCCGCCTCCACGAACGGATAGCGCAGGGTCTTGCCGTCATCGGACAGGGTCCAGCTGCTGTCCTCGGTGCCGACCTTCTCGGCGAAGCGGACCAGCGTGTCGAAGTCCTGGGTGCCGACCAGCGGGCGCGAGAACTCCAGCGCCAGCGACAGGCCGTCGCTCTTCTGGTCGGGGAAGGCCCGCACCAGGGTGAACTCGGTGACCGCCTCGGCCTTGGCCGCGATCGGCGCACCGGACGGAGTCGGCAGCTGCCCGCTGTCATTGCGCTTGCAACCGCCGATGCCGATGGCCAGCCCGGCCACCAGCGCCAGGCCTGCGATTCCCTTCCAGCTCCACTGCCCGACCCGACTGCGGCTAGCCATGACGTCACTCCTTGATCAAGGCGGCCAGTATACGGCCAGCCGTCAAGGGGTTGACGGCCCGTCCGGCGGCATTGATGGCGCCGGGCGGCCGGGCAGCGCCCCGGCGCTAGGCCACGTACAGCTCCACATACTCATGCACCGGCATCGCCTCCAGCACCACCGGGTCCAGCGAGGCGTCCAGGATGCGGCGCTGCTGGCGGGTCGGGAAGGTGGCGGCCAGGTGGGCGCGGAACTTGTCCTCCAGCAGCGGGATGCCCTCGGCACGGCGGCGGGCGTGGCCGAGCGGGTACTCGACGGTTTCCTCCAGGGTGCTGCCATCGTTGAACACCACCGCCAGCGCGTTGGCGATGCTGCGCTTGGCCGGGTCCAGGTAGTCGGCGGTGAAGCGCGGCTCCTCGACGCAGGTGATCTTCGCGCGCAGCGCGTCGATGCGCGGATCGGCGGCCACGTCGTCTTCGTAGTCCTCGGCGACCAGCCGGCCGAAGATCAGCGCGATGGCCAGCATGTACTGCACGCAGTGGTCGCGGTCGGCCGGGTTATGCAGCGGGCCGGACTTGTCGATGATGCGCAGGCAGGCCTGCTGGGTATACAGGGTGATCTGCGCGATGTCCTCGCTGCGCCGGCCGGCCGCACGCATGCGCGCATGCACCTGCATCGCCGCCTCCACTGCGGTCTGGCCATGGAACTCGGCCGGGTAGCTGATCTTGAACAGTACGTTCTCCATCACATAGCTGCCGTACGGGCGCTGGAAGCGAAACGGCTGGCCGCCGAAGGAGACGTCGTAGAAACCCCAGGTGGGCGCGGTCAGCGCACTGGGGTAGCCCATTTCGCCGGCGGCGGCCATCAGCGACAGGCGCACCGCGCGGCTGGTGGCGTCGCCGGCGGCCCAGCTCTTGCGCGAGCCGGTATTGGGCGCATGCCGGTAGGTGCGCAGTGCCTGGCCGTCGACCCAGGCCAGCGAGACCGCGTTGAGCATGCGTTCGCGGTCCAGCCCGAGCAGGTGCGCCACCACTGCGGTGGAGGCGACCTTGACCAGCACCACGTGGTCCAGCCCGACCCGGTTGAACGCGTTCTCCAGCGCCAGGCAACCCTGGATCTCATGCGCCTTGACCATCGCGGCCAGCACGTCGCGCATGGTCAGCGGTGGCCGCCGCAGCGCCTGGGCATTGCGGCTGAGCCAGTCGGCGGTGGCTAGGATGCCGCCGAGGTTGTCGGAGGGATGGCCCCATTCGGCGGCCAGCCAGGTGTCGTTGAAGTCCAGCCAGCGCACCATCGTGCCGATGTTGAAGGCGGCCTGCACCGGGTCCAGCTCGAAACCGGTACCCGGCACGCGCGCGCCGTTGACCACCCGGGTGCCGGGTACCAGCGGGCCCAGCAGCTTGCTGCAGGCCGGGAACGCCAGCGCGGCCAGGCCGCAGCCCAGGGTGTCGATCAGGCAGTGGCGGGCGGTGGTGAACGCCAGCGGCGAGGCCACCTGGTAATCGCGCACGTAGTCGACGATGTCGGTCATGACCGCATCCCACGGCGGTCGCTGCTGCGCGTTGCTGTCGTGACCGGACATCCAGGCCTCCTGGTGGGCTTACAAGGTTTCGGCAGGCACCCGCACCGCCCCGTCCATCAGCACCCGGGCGCTGCGGCTCATGATGGCCCGGGTGACTGTCCACTGGCCGTCAACGATGCCAGCCTGCGCGCCCACGCGCAGCGTGCCGGAGGGGTGGCCGAAGGTCACCGCCTCGCGCTGCCCGCCACCGGCGGCCAGGTTGACCAGCGTGCCCGGAATCGCCGCGGCGGTACCGATGGCCACCGCGGCGGTACCCATCATGGCGTGGTGCAGCTTGCCCATCGACAGCGCGCGGGCATGCAGGTCGATGTCGCCGGCGGCGATCTGCCTGCCGCTGGAGGACACGTAGTCCTGCGCCGGCGCCACGAAGGCGACCTTGGGGGTGTGCTGGCGGCCGGCGGCCTGCTCGATGCTGTCGATCAGGCCCATGCGCACCGCGCCATGCGCGCGGATCGCTTCAAAGCGGGCCAGCGCCGCCTTGTCCTCGTTGATCGCCGGCTGCAGCTCGGTGCCGGTATAGCCCAGGTCGGCGGCGTTGAGGAAAATGGTCGGGATGCCGGCCGTGATCATGGTCACCTGGAAGCTGCCCACGCCGGGCACCTCCAGCGTATCGACCAGGTTGCCGGTCGGGAACATCGCCCCGCCCGGGCCGTCATCGGACGGGTCGAGGAATTCCAGCTGGATCTCGGCCGCGGGGAAGGTGACCCCGTCCAGTTCGAAATCGCCGGTTTCCTGCACCTGCCCGTCGACGATCGGCACGTGGGCCAGGATGGTCTTGCCGATGTTGGCTTGCCAGATCCTTACCGTGCAGGTGCCGTTGCGCGGCACGCGGGCCGGATCGATGAAGCCGTTGCTGATCGCGAACGGGCCCACCGCGGTACTGAGGTTGCCGCAGTTGCCGCTCCAGTCCACGAACGCGGTCTCGATGGCGACCTGGCCGTACAGGTAGTCCACGTCGTGCCCGGGCACCGACGCGGCGGAAATGATCACGCACTTGCTGGTGCTGGAGGTGGCCCCGCCCATGCCGTCGGTGTGTTTGGCATACGGGTCGGGCGAGCCGATCACCCGCATCAGCAGCGCATCGCGCGCCGGGCCGGGGCGCTGTGCGCTGGCCGGCAGGTCCTGCAGGCGGAAGAACACGCCCTTGCTGGTGCCGCCACGCAGGTAGGTGGCGGGAATGCGGAGCTGGGGAAGAAACGCCATGTCATCTGTCCTGGGTGGAAGACGGCCCGTTGCCGGGCCGCCAGGTTGCAACGCTGGGTCACGCCGCCTGCGAGGCTTCCAGGAAATCCTGGGCAAACCGCTGCAGCACGCCGCCGGCTTCGTAGATGGATGCCTCCTCGGCGGTGTCCAGGCGGCAGGTGACCGGCACCCGCAGCTGTTCACCGTTGCGGCGGTGGATCACCAGGGTCAGTTCGGCACGTGGCAGGCGATCGCCGAGCACGTCGAAGGTTTCGGTGCCGTCGATGCCCAGGGTCTTGCGGTTGACGCCGTCCTTGAACTCCAGCGGCAGCACGCCCATGCCGATCAGGTTGGTGCGGTGGATGCGTTCGAAGCCTTCGGCCGCGATGGCCTCCACGCCGGCCAGGCGCACGCCCTTGGCAGCCCAGTCGCGCGAGCTGCCCTGGCCGTAGTCGGCACCGGCAATGATGATCAGCGGCTGCTTGCGCGCCATGTAGGTCTCGATCGCCTCCCACATGCGGGTGACCTGCCCTTCGGGCTCCACGCGCGCCAGCGAGCCCTGCTTGACCTGGCCATCGACCACGGCCATTTCGTTGATCAGCTTGGGGTTGGCGAAGGTGGCGCGCTGCGCGGTGAGGTGGTCGCCGCGGTGGGTGGCGTAGGAATTGAAGTCTTCCTCGGGCAGGCCCATCTTCGCCAGGTACTCACCGGCCGCACTGCCGGCCAGGATCGCGTTGGACGGGGACAGGTGGTCGGTGGTGATGTTGTCGCCCAGCACCGCCAGCGGCCGCATGCCGCTGAGCGAGCGCTCGCCGGCCAGCGCGCCTTCCCAGTACGGCGGGCGGCGGATATAGGTGCTCTGCCCGCGCCACGCGTACAGCGGGCTGATCGGTGCACCGTGTTCGACCTTGAAGGTGAACATCGGTTCGTAGACCTGGCGGAACTGTTCGGGCTTGACGCAGGCCTTGACCACCGCGTCGATCTCCGCGTCGCTGGGCCACAGGTCCTTCAAGGTGATCGGGCTGCCGTCGGCAGCATGGCCGAGCGCGTCCTTTTCGATGTCAAAGCGCACCGTGCCGGCGATGGCATAGGCCACCACCAGCGGCGGCGAGGCCAGGAAGGCCTGCTTGGCATACGGATGGATGCGGCCATCGAAGTTGCGGTTGCCCGACAGCACCGCGGTGGCGTACAGATCGCGGTCGATCACTTCCTGCTGGATCGCCGGGTCCAGCGCGCCGCTCATGCCGTTGCAGGTGGTGCAGGCGAAGCCGACGATGCCAAAGCCCATCTGCTCCAGCTCGCCCAGCAGGCCGGCTTCCTCCAGGTACAGCTGCACCGCCTTGGAACCCGGCGCCAGCGAGCTCTTCACCCACGGTTTGCGGGTCAGCCCGGCACGGTTGGCGTTGCGCGCCAGCAAGGCCGCGGAAATCACATTGCGCGGGTTGCTGGTATTGGTGCAGCTGGTGATGGCGGCGATGATTACCGCGCCATCGGGCATCAGACCCTGGGCCTGTTCCAGCTTGCCCGACGCCAGCTTGGCCTGGTCGGCGATGCCGCGCGCGGCCAGCTCGCTGGTGGCCACCCGCTTGTGCGGGTTGGACGGGCCGGCCATGTTGCGCACCACGCTGGACAGGTCGAACTGCAGCACGCGTTCGTACTGCACGTTGGCCAGGTCGTCCGCCCACAGGCCGGTGGCCTTGGCGTAGGCTTCCACCAGCTGCACCTGGGCTTCCTCGCGGCCGGTCAGGCGCAGGTAGTCCAGGGTCTGCTGGTCGATGGAGAACATCGCCGCGGTGGCGCCGAACTCCGGGGTCATGTTGGAAATGGTGGCGCGGTCGCCGATGGTCAGCGCGGTGGCGCCCTCGCCGAAGAACTCGATCCAGGCACCGACCACGCGCTGGGCGCGCAGGAACTCGGTCAGGGCCAGCACGATGTCGGTGCAGGTGATGCCCGGCTGCGGGCGGCCGCTGAGCTGCACGCCGATGATGTCGGGCAGGCGCATCCACGAGGCGCGGCCGAGCATCACGCTTTCCGCTTCCAGGCCGCCTACGCCGATGGCGATCACGCCCAGCGCATCCACGTGCGGGGTATGGCTGTCGGTGCCCACGCAGGTATCGGGGAAGGCCACCCCGTCGCGCACCTGGATCACCGGCGACATCTTCTCCAGATTGATCTGGTGCATGATGCCGTTGCCCGGCGGGATCACATCGACGTTCTTGAACGCCTTCTTGGTCCAGTTGATGAAGTGGAAGCGGTCTTCATTGCGGCGGTCTTCGACGGCGCGGTTCTTCTCGAACGCAGCCCGGTCGAAGCCGGGGTATTCCACCGCCAGCGAGTGGTCCACGATCAGCTGGGTGGGCACCACCGGGTTGATCTGGGCCGGGTCGCCACCGGCATCGGCGATCGCATCGCGCAGGCCGGCCAGGTCCACCAGCGCAGTCTGGCCGAGGATGTCATGGCACACCACGCGGGCCGGGAACCAGGGGAAATCCATGTCCTGGCGGCGCTCGATCAGCTGCCGCAGCGAGGCCTCCAGGGCAGCCGGGTCGCAACGGCGCACCAGGTTCTCGGCCAGCACGCGCGAGGTGTACGGCAGCGTGGCATAGGCGCCGGGCTGGATCGCGTCGACGGCGGCGCGGGTGTCGAAATAGTCCAGCGAGGTGCCGGGAAGGTTCTTGCGGTACTCAGTATTCATGGCTGGCGATGGCTGCTTGTTGGCGGGCCGGGGCGTGGTGGCACCGGCCAAAGGGGGGCTGCGACGCCGCAGCGGAGACAGGCCGGGCTGGCCGGCCCGCTCCGCACCGCACCCGTTGCCGGGTGCGGTACGTCTACATCAGCTGCGCTGGTCGATCGGCACGAAAGCCTGGTCTTCCGGCCCGGTATAGTTGGCGCTGGGGCGGATGATCTTGCCGTCGATGCGCTGTTCGATGATGTGCGCGCTCCAGCCGGAGGTGCGCGCGATCACGAACAGCGGGGTGAACATCGCCGTCGGCACGCCCATCATGTGGTAGCTCACCGCGCTGAACCAGTCCAGGTTCGGGAACATCTTCTTGACGTCCCACATCACCGTTTCCAGGCGCTCGGCGATGTCGAACATCTTGACGTTCTGCTGCTCGGCCGACAGCTCGCGCGCCACTTCCTTGATCACGTTGTTGCGCGGGTCGCTGACCGTATACACCGGGTGGCCGAAGCCGATCACCACTTCCTTGCGTTCCACCCGCGCCTTGATGTCGGCCTCGGCATCATCGGGGTTGTCGTAACGCTTCTGCACTTCGAAGGCCACTTCATTGGCGCCACCGTGCTTGGGGCCGCGCAGCGCGCCGATGCCGCCGGTGATGCAGCTGTACATGTCGCTGCCGGTGCCGGCGATGACCCGGCAGGCGAAGGTCGACGCGTTGAACTCGTGTTCGGCGTACAGGATCAGCGAGGTGTGCATCGCCTTCACCCACGAGTCCTGCGGCTTCTCGCCGTGCAGCAGGTGCAGAAAGTGGCCACCGATGGAGTCGTCGTCGGTTTCCACGTCGATCGCGCGGCCGTTGTGGCTCCAGTGGTACCAGTACAGCAGCATCGAGCCCAGGCAGGCCATCAGCTTGTCGGCGATGTCGCGCGCGCCGGGATGGTTGTGGTCGTCCTTCTCCGGCGACACGCAGCCCAGCACCGACACGCCGGTGCGCATCACGTCCATCGGGTGCGCCGACGGCGGCAGTTCTTCCAGCGCGGCCTTGACCGCCGCCGGGATGCCGCGCAGCGACTTCAGCTTGGTCTTGTAGGCCACCAGCTCGGCGCGGGTGGGCAGCTTGCCGTGCACCAGCAGGTGGGCGATTTCCTCGAACTCGCTGGTGTTGGCCAGGTCCAGGATGTCATAGCCGCGGTAGTGCAGGTCGTTGCCGCTGCGGCCGACGGTGCACAGCGCGGTGTTGCCGGCGGCGGTGCCCGACAGGGCGACGGATTTCTTCGGCTTGAAGCCGGGTGCAGTAGTGGTTTCGCTCATGATCCCTCCGGAAAACAATGGTGCGGCGTTACTTCTTGGCGGCGAACAGCGCGTCGAGCTGCTGCTCGAAGGCGTGGTAGCCGATACGGTCGTAGAGTTCCTCGCGCGTCTGCATCGCCTCGACCACGTTACGCTGGTGGCCGTCGCGGCGAATGGTCTCATACACGTTCTCGGCGGCCTTGTTGGCCGCGCGGAACGCCGACAGCGGGAACAGCTGGATGGCCACCCCGGCCGAGGCCAGTTCGTCGCGGGTGAACAGCGGGGTCTTGCCGAACTCGGTGATGTTGGCCAGCACCGGCGCCTTCACCGCATCGACGAAGCGGCGGTAGGTGGCCAGGTCGTAGGCGGCCTCGGCGAAGATGCCATCGGCGCCGGCCTCCACGCAGGCGATGGCGCGTTCGATCGCCGCGTCCACGCCATCGACCTGGATCGCATCGGTGCGCGCGATCAGGAAGAAGTCCGGATCGGTCTTGGCATCGGCGGCGGCCTTCACCCGATCCACCATCTCGCCCTGGGTGACGATTTCCTTGCCCGGGCGGTGGCCGCAGCGCTTGGCGCCGACCTGGTCTTCGATATGGCAGGCGGCCGCGCCGGCCTTGATCAGCGACTTCACCGTGCGCGCGATGTTGAACGCGCTGGGCCCGAAGCCGGTGTCGATATCGACCATCAGCGGCAGGTCGCACACATCGGTGATCCGGCGCACGTCGATCAGCACGTCTTCCAGGGTGTTGATGCCCAGGTCCGGCAGGCCCAGCGAACCGGCCGCCACGCCGCCGCCGGACAGGTAGATGGCGCGGTAGCCGGCGCGCTGGGCCAGCAGGGCGTGGTTGGCATTGATCGCACCGATCACCTGCAGCGGCGATTCGGCGGCGAGCGCGGCGCGGAAGCGGGCGCCGGCGGAAGAAACTTGGGTGCTCATGCGGCATTCCATCGTGGTTGACCGGGTGACGGGCGCAAGGGCCGTGCCAACTGGCAAGTGTCTGATTCCATTGAGACAGCGCAGTGGCAACAGCGTTTCACTCTGAAACATTGAAACACCTGTAACATGGATGGAACTGAAACATTGAAACGCCGCCATGTCGATCAGCCTGCCCCGCCATCGCCCCCGCCTGCCCGACCCGGACCCCGGCAGCCTGCCGGTGATCTGGACGGTGAGCGTGTCGCGCCTGACCGGCCTGCTCGGCGATGTGATCCCCGAGTTCGACCGCCGCGCGCGGATCGTGCCGATCAACCTGGGCTTTGAGGAAGCGGTGGATGTGATCGGCCAGCGCCTGCGTCGCGAGCACTGCGACGTGGTGATCGCCGGCGGCTCCAACGCCGCCTACCTGCGCAGCCGGCTGGAAGTACCGCTGGTGCCGATCCAGGCCAACGGCTTCGACCTGATGGAAGCGCTGGCGCGCGCGCGCCGGATCGCACCGCGGATCGGGCTGGTCACCCACGCCACCGACGTGCCCACCTTCGGCAGCTTCCAGCACAGCTTCGGGCTGGACATCGAGCACCGCCGCTTCGTCACCCGCGAGGATGCGCGCGACTGCATCGCCGACCTGCGCGCCAACGGCATCGAGGTGATCGTCGGCACCGGCATGGCGATCGACCATGCCGAACAGGTCGGCCTGCCCGGGGTGCTGCTGTACTCGGCCGATTCGGTGCGGCAGGCGTTCGAACACGCGCTGGAGCTGACCCAGACCCTGGCCCGCTCCGGCGCGCCCTCGCCCCGTCGGCACGCGCCGGCCAGGCGCCGCGAGGCCGACCACGCCCTGCTCGGCGACAGCGCGGCGATGCAGCAGCTGCGTGCGCAGATCGCGCTGTATGCCCCGCACCAGAGCACCGTGCTGGTCACCGGCGCCACCGGCACCGGCAAGGAACTGGTGGCGCGGCAACTGCATGCCGCCAGCGGCCGCCGTGGTCGTTTCATCGCACTGAACTGCGGGGCGATCAGCGAGTCGCTGCTGGAAGCCGAACTGTTCGGCTACAACGAAGGTGCCTTCACCGGCGCGCGCCGCGGGGGCCGGGTCGGCCTGGTCGAGGCCGCCGAGGGCGGCACCCTGTTCCTGGATGAAATCGGCGAACTGCCGCTGCCGCTGCAGACCCGGCTGCTGCGCGTGCTGGAAGAGCGCGAAGTGCTGCGGGTCGGCGCCACCGAACCGACCCCGGTGGATGTGCGGGTGGTGGCCGCCACCCTGCAGACGCTGGAAACCCTGGTGGACGCGCAACGCTTCCGGCGCGACCTGTATTACCGGCTGGCCGCGCTGCGGATCGACCTGCCGACCCTGCACGAACACCGCCAGGACATCCCGCTGCTGGTCGCGCATTTCTTCCAGCTGCTTGGCACGATGGCCTCCCCGCTCAGCGCCGAGGCCCTGCAGCGACTGTGCGATTACGCCTGGCCGGGCAATGTGCGCGAGCTGCGCAACCTGGTCGACCGGCTGCGCATCCATTGGCCGGCCGGGCAGGGCGCGCTGTCGCTGGCGCAGATGCTGGCGTGGTTGCCCGAGCTGCACGGCCAGCCCCGTCCATCCGGCGCAACCGGCACCGCGTTGCCGGCGGCCGTTAGCGCACGCCCGGCAGCGGCCGACCTGCAGCAGCTGCTGGCCGACTGCGGCGGCAACCGCGAACAGGCCGCCGCGCAGCTGGGCATATCGCGCACCACGCTGTGGCGTTGGTTGCGCGAGGCGGCCGCCACGTAACGGAGACCCTCGCGCCGACACGGAAAGCATCCACGCATGGCGTGGATCTACGCCATGCCGGCCTCGAATCCACGGCGTTCTACCCACCGGACGTAGATCCACGCCATGCGTGGATGCCGCGCGCAGCGCGGCCGGCCACCGTTACGGGAACAACAACCGCTTGCTCCACTGCCCGTCCGCACCAGCCTCATAACACCAGCGTTCATGCAGGCGGAACTGCGCGCCATACCAGAACTCGATGCGCGCCGGCACCACCCGCAGCCCGCTCCAGCCCTGCGGGCGCGGCACGTCCCGGCCCTGGAAACGCTGCTCCACCTCGGCCACGCGCGCATCGAACTGCTCGCGCGATGCCAGCGTCTGCGACTGCAGCGACGCCCACGCGCCGATCTGGCTCATGCGCGGGCGCGAGGCGAAGTAGGCGTCGGCCTCGGCATCGCTGACCGGCTCCACGCGGCCTTCAATGCGCACCTGGATGCCCGCTTCGCGCAGGCTGCGCCACAGGAACAGCAGCGCGGCCTGCGGATTGGCCTGCAGTTCGCGGCCCTTGTGGCTGTCCAGGTGGGTGTAGAACACAAAGCCACGCGCATCGAACGCCTTCAGCAGCACCGTCCGCGCGGAGGGCTGGCGGTTCTGGTCGGCGGTGGCCACCGTCATCGCATTGGGTTCGACTTCGTTGCTGGCCTTGGCCTCTTCGAACAGCCCTGCAAAGGTGGACAACGCTTCGGCATACAGATCGGTCATGGTTGGTTTTTTGCCACACGGTTTGGGTTTATTGTCGCTGCATGCCTGCACCTGCGTACATGCCCCCGAGCAGAGGTTTTCCGGACGCGCTGGTCGCCCAGGCGCTGGACGACGCACTGAGCTGCACCGCCACCACCCCAGTATTGGCGATCAGCGGCCTGCAGGGGAGCGGCAAATCGACGCTGGCCGCCCAGGTGGTCGCACTGGCGGAAAAGCGCGGCCTGCGTGCGGCCATGCTCTCCATCGATGATGTCTATTTCACCCGCGCCCAGCGCCAACGCCTGGCCCGGCAGGTGCATCCGCTGCTGCTGACCCGCGGGCCGCCGGGTACCCACGACCTGGCGCTGGCCCACGCCACCTTGGACGCGGTCGCAGCTGGCGGCCCGGTCGCCCTGCCCCGCTTCGACAAACTCGCCGACGAGCGCCTGCCCGAGGGCGACTGGCCGCGCATCGACGGCCCGCTCGACCTGCTGGTGTTCGAAGGCTGGTTCCTGGGCACACCGGCCCAGGCCCAGGCCGAGCTGGAGCCGCCGCTCAATGCGCTGGAACGCGAGGCGGACGCCGACGGACGCTGGCGGCGGTACTGCAACCAGGCCCTGGCCGAGCACTACCCGGCGCTGTGGCAACGCTGCCACCGCCTGTGGTTCCTGCAGCCGCCGGATTTTTCGGTGGTACCGCGCTGGCGCTGGCAACAGGAGCAGCACCTGCAGGCCGCCCAGCCCGGGCGCAGCAGCATGAGCCGGGCCCAGCTGGAGCGTTTCGTGCAGTACTACGAACGGGTCAGCCGCCAGGCCCTGCGCACCCTGCCGGCGCGGGCCGACCGGGTGATCGCGCTGGATGCGCAGCGGCAGATCATCGCCCGGCCCTGACCCCGGGCGACGCGCCGGCCTCAGCTGACCAGGAAGGTCACCCGCAGGTTGACCCGCCACTCCTTGACGTTGCCGTCGCCATCGGTGGTGACCTTGGTTTCATTGATCCAGGCGCCCTGGATGCCCTTCACCGTTTCGGACACTTTCTTCAGCCCGCTGCGCACCGCATCCTCCACGCTGGTGGTGGAAGAGGCGTTGATCTCGATGATTTTGGCCACTGACATGGGTCGCTCCGGCTGCGCGCGGAACATTCCGCACCGCCCCATGATGGGCGCCGGCGCGTAAAGGCGGCGACACGGAGGTGTTAGCATCGCCGGTAATGAATCCCGCTCCGAACCTCGTCCTGATCGGCCCGATGGGCGCCGGCAAAACCTGCATCGGGCGCCGCCTGGCCGAACGCTTCACCCTGGACTTCGTCGATGCCGACCAGGCCATCGTCGACGCCACCGGGGCCAGCATCCCGGCGATCTTCGAGCACGCCGGCGAAGCCGGCTTCCGCCAGCACGAACGCCAGGTGCTGCAGGCGCTGCTGGCCGGCCGCAACCAACTGGTATCCACAGGGGGCGGCGCGGTGCTGGACCCCGACAACCGCGCGGCCATCGCCGAACGCGGCTTTGTGGTCTACCTGCGGGTCAGCGTGGCCGCCCAGCTGGACCGGCTGGCCCGCGACCGCACCCGCCCGCTGTTGCAGCGCCCGGACCGCGAGGACGTGCTGCACGCGATGGCCGCGTTGCGCGACCCGCTGTACCGCGGACTGGCCGACCTCACCCTGGATACCGACCTCTACACGCCCGCCGAGGCCACCGCGCAGCTGGTGCTGCGCCTGGCCGCGCAATGGCAGCGACAGGACCCCACCGCATGACCCCCGCCCCCCGTACCGTCGCCGTCGGCGGCGACACCCCCTACACCATCCATATCGGCACGGGCCTGCTGGCCGATGGCGCGCTGCTGGCCAGGCATGTCCGCGGCCGCCACGTGCTGCTGTTCAGCGACTCGCACGTGGCGCCGCTGTACCTGGCCGGGGTCAAGGCCGCACTGCTGGCCGCGCGC
The DNA here is from genome assembly GCF_057839765.1 of Stenotrophomonas sp. KH_029. Classification (NCBI taxonomy): domain Bacteria; kingdom Pseudomonadati; phylum Pseudomonadota; class Gammaproteobacteria; order Lysobacterales; family Lysobacteraceae; genus Stenotrophomonas; species Stenotrophomonas sp. KH_029. The sequence continues at coordinate 3,130,223 of NZ_CM174498.1, forward strand.
CCGGACCTGCTGGTCGGGGAACTGGTGCTGCCGGCCGGCGAAGCCTCCAAGACCCTGGCCAACTTCGGCGCGGCGATCAGCGCCCTGGCCGCGCTCGGCGCCACCCGCGATGCCTGCGTGCTGGCCCTGGGCGGCGGCGTGGCCGGCGACCTGGCCGGGTTTGCCGCGGCATGCTGGATGCGCGGGGTGGACGTGGTGCAGCTGCCGACCTCGCTGCTGGCGATGGTCGATTCCTCGGTGGGCGGCAAGACCGCGGTGGACATCCCCGAAGGCAAGAACCTGGTCGGCGCCTTCCATCCGCCGCGCGCGGTGATCGCCGACACCGCCGCGCTGCGCACCCTGCCGCCGCGCGAGCTGCGCGCCGGGCTGGCCGAAGTCATCAAGTACGGCGCCATCGGCGACCCGCTGTTCTTCCAGTGGCTGCAGGCCGAACACGCCGCGCTGCTGGCCGGCGACGACACCGCGCTGGCCCAGGCGATCGCGCGCAGCTGCGAGCACAAGGCCGACATCGTCGCGCGCGATCCACTGGAAAAGGGCGAGCGCGCCCTGCTCAACCTGGGCCACACCTTCGGCCACGCGATCGAGACCGAACAGGGCTACGGCGCGCCGGGCAACGACAACCTCAACCACGGCGAAGCGGTGGCGGTGGGGATGGTGCTGGCCGCGCGCCTGTCGGCCCGGCTGGGCATGAGCAGTGAGGCCGACACCGAGCAGCTGCGCGCGCTGCTGCTGCGCTACGAGCTGCCGGTGGCCATTCCGGCCGGGCTGGCCGCCCAGGCCCTGCTGGGGCGCATGCGGCTGGACAAGAAGAACCTCGCCGGCCGCCTGCGCCTGGTGCTGTGGCGTGGCATCGGCCGTGCCGAAGTGGTGGCCGATGTCGACGAAGCCGAGGTACTGCAGGTGCTCGCCGCCGGCTGAGCCTGCGACGTTCCGCCGCACCGGCCGCCACGCCAGCGGCCACCCCTGGCGTTCGCGGCTACAATCGAGGCATGCGCGTCTTCCTGCAACAACCTGCCCGCGGTGCCGATCCGGCCCGTTACCTCCAGCTCACCCTGCAACCGGACCTGTTCGGCGGCTGGGAGCTGTTGCACGAGTCCGGCCCGCTCGGCGGGCGCGGCAAGCTGCGGCGCGAACTCTACCTGCAGCAGGACCAGGCCCAGGCCGAGTTCGAGAAAGCCCGCGATGCGCACCTCCATCGCGGCTACGCCATCACCTATGCCAGCGGCGATACGCCGCCCTGAGCGGCCCGCGCGCCGCCTGATTCCCCTTCGGCCCTGCGCCACCAGATTCCAAGGAAGCGTCCCGTGACCAGCCCCTCCCGCCATGACCGCCTGCTGCGCGCCCTGCGCCGCGAACCGGTGGACTGCACTCCCGTCTGGCTGATGCGCCAGGCCGGCCGCTACCTGCCCGAATACCGCGCCACCCGGGCCAAGGCCGGCAGCTTCCTGGCCATGGCCAAGACCCCGGACATCGCCTGCGAAGTCACCCTGCAGCCGCTGCGCCGCTTCGACCTGGATGCGGCGATCCTGTTCTCGGACATCCTCACCATTCCCGACGCGATGGGCCTGGAGCTGTACTTCGTCGATGGCGAAGGCCCCAAGTTCCGCCACCCGGTGCGCGATGCCGCCGCGATCGCCCGGCTGGCCGTACCGGACATGGAAACCGAACTGCGCTACGTCATGGATGCGGTGCGGGTGATCCGCCGGGAACTGGACGGCAAGGTGCCGCTGATCGGCTTCTCCGGCAGCCCGTGGACCCTGGCCTGCTACATGGTCGAAGGCGGCGGCAGCAAGGACTTCGCCCGGATCAAGGCGATGGCCCTGAACGAGCCGGCCGCGCTGCACCAGCTGCTGTCGGTGGTCACCGATGCGGTCATCGCCTACCTGGCCGCGCAGCGCGCCGCCGGCGCGCAGGTACTGCAGGTGTTCGACACCTGGGGCGGCGTGCTCAGCCCGTCGATGTACCGCGAATTCTCGCTGCGCTACCTGACCCGCATCGCACAGGAACTCGAGCGCGGCCAGGGCGACCAGCGCACGCCGCTGATCCTGTTCGGCAAGGGCACCGGCCTGCACCTGGGCGCGCTGGCCGACACCGGCGCCGATGCGCTCGGCGTGGACTGGACCCTGGACCTGGCCGACGCGCTGGCCCGCACCGGCGGCCGCGTCGCCCTGCAGGGCAACCTCGACCCGACCACCCTGTACGGCAACCCCGAGGCGATCGAACGCGCCGCCGGCCTAGTGCTGGACAACTACGCCCAGGGCAATGGCGGCTCGCGCGAGGGCCATGTGTTCAACCTGGGGCACGGCATGTCGCCGGACATGAATCCCGAGCATGTCGGTGTGCTGGTGGACGCCGTGCATCGGTTGAGCCGGCGCTGATTCGCTGCCGGACGGAGGACAGCCGGGCAGAGCCCGGCGCTACGTGGTGGCGTGTTCCGATCGTTGCCGCGCCGCGCGCGGCCAGCCGAGCATGGCTCGGCTCTACCATTTCTTGATCCCACATCGGCGATCATGGGCACCTCGTTGACGCAGGTACCCCCGATGACGACCAGCAGCTACGCCTCGATCCGGCCCTTGTTGTGGCTGGTGTCGCTGGCGATCTTCATGCAGATGCTGGATTCGACCATCGTCAACACCGCCCTGCCGGCGATGGCCCGCAGCCTCGGTGAAAGCCCGCTGCAGATGCAGTCGGTGGTGTTCAGTTACGCCCTGGCGGTGGCCACCTTCATCCCCGCCTCCGGCTGGATCGCCGACCGCTACGGCACCCGGCGCACCTTCCTGGTCGCCATCGTCCTGTTCACCCTCGGCTCGCTCGCCTGCGCGCTGGCCCAGACCCTGCACCAGCTGGTCGGCGCGCGCGTGCTGCAGGGCATCGGTGGCGCCATGCTGCTGCCGGTCGGCCGTCTGGCGGTGATGCGCTCGGTTTCCCGCGAAGAATTCCTGCGCGCCATGAGCTTCATCGCCATCCCGGCGCTGATCGGCCCGCTGATCGGCCCCACCCTCGGCGGCTGGCTGGTCGAAGTGGCCTCCTGGCACTGGGTGTTCCTGATCAACCTGCCGATCGGCATCCTCGGCTACCTGGCGGCCATGAAAATCATGCCCGACCACTACGCCGAACACCGCACCCGCTTCGACATCGCCGGCTATCTCATGCTCGCCTTCGGCATGGTGGTGCTCTCCCTGGCCCTGGACGGCATCTCCGGCATGGCCACCCCGCACGCGCTGGTGATGCTGATGACCGTCGCCGGCCTGGCCGCCCTGGTCGGCTACTGGCTGCATGCGGCCAACTCCACCGCCCCGCTGTTCTCGCTGGCCCTGTTCCACGTGCCCAGCTACCGCATCGGCATCCTCGGCAACCTGTTCTCGCGCATCGGCAGCAGTGCCATGCCCCTGCTCATCCCGCTGCTGCTGCAGGTCGGCATGGGCATGAGCCCGATGAAGGCCGGCCTGTTGATGATCCCCGTCGCCGCCGCCGGCATGCTCTCCAAGCGCTATGCGGTCAAGCTGGTCGAACGCTTCGGTTACCGTCGCGTGCTGATGGTCAACACCGTGCTGGTCGGCCTGGCCATGGCCAGCTTCATCTTCATGAGCCCCGGCCAGCCCATGTGGGTACGGGTGATCCAGCTGGCGCTGTTCGGCGCGGTCAACTCGCTGCAGTTCACCGTCATGAACACCGTCACCCTGCGCGACCTGGACCGCGACTTCGCCAGTTCCGGCAACAGCCTGCTGTCGATGGTGATGATGCTGGCCACCGGCTTCGGCGCCGCCGCGGCCGGCAGCCTGCTGGCCGCCTTCGGCCAGCTCGACGCCCTGCATGGCGCCACCGCCGCGCTGCACGCCACCTTCGTCTGCGTCGGCGCCATCACCCTGACCTCCACCGTGATCTTCTGGCAGCTGCCCGACACCCGCCCTTCCCCACGCGAGGTCGAAGAGGTCGCCGAGTAGCATCGGACCGTTGGTCCGATGAGCGGTCAACGCACCAGCGGTCAACGCACCAACGGTGCGTTGCTACCCGCGCAGCGCGCGCGCGATCGCCGCTACCAGCAGGTCGCCGGTCACCGGCTTGCGCAGGAAGCCATTGAAACCGGCCTGGCTCACCTGCTCCTCGATGCCCGGGTCGGTCCGCGCGGTGACCGCCACCAGCGGCATGTCGTAGCCCTGGTTGCGCAGGTGCCCGGCCAGCTCAAGGCCGCCCAGCCCCGGCAGGTCCAGGTCCAGCAGCACCACATCGAACGGCGCCGCGCTCACCTCGCGCAGCGCCGCCAACGCATGCTCGGCATGCACCATCTGGTGCCCGCGCGCGCCGAGCAGGCCGGTGATCACGCTGGCCACGGTCAGGTCGTCTTCGACCAGCAAAATGCGCAGCGGTGGCAGCGCCACGCCATCCACCGCCACCACCTCACCCTCGGCTGTCGCCGCCGCCTGCAACGGCAGCGGCAGGGACACGCTGAAACGCGTGCCCACGCCCAATTGGCTCTCCACCCCGATCTGGCCCTGCATCGCCAGTGCCAGTTCACGGCAGATCGCCAGCCCCAGCCCGCTGCCGCCGTACTGGGCCGCCGTGCGCGCCCCATCGGCCTGTTCGAAGCGGCGGAACAGACGTTGCTGCTGGTCGCTGCCGATGCCCGGCCCGGTATCGGACACCTCGAAATACAGGCCGCCCTCGGCCGACAGCGCGGCCACCTTCAAGCGCACCTCGCCGTGGGTGGTGAACTTGACTGCATTGCCGAGCAGGTTGAGCAGGATCTGCCGCACCCGCACCGCATCGCCAACGCTGCAGGTGCCCGGCGGCAGCGAATTTTCCACCACGAAGCGCAGCTGCTTCTGCTCGGCCAGTGCCGCCATCAGCGTGCACACATCGTCGAGCAGGCTCTGCAGATGGAATGGCTGCGCCTGCAGCTGCAGCTTCCCCGATTCGATCCGGGCCAGATCCAGCGCGTCATTGACCAGGTGCAGCAGATGCTCGCCGGCGTGCCGGATCGATTCGGTCCAGCCGCGCTGGCGCGCATCCAGCGGCGAGCCCAGCAACAACTCGCTCATGCCCAGCACCCCGGTCATCGGGGTGCGCACTTCATGGCCCAGGTTGGCCAGGAAACGGGTCTTGGCCGCCGACGCCTGCTCGGCCAGTTCCTGCTTCTGCAGCGCCAGCTGGTAGGCGTGCCGACGCTGCAGCCGGCGCCGGTACAACCAGGCGAACAGGCTCATCAGCAACAACGCCATCGAGGTCAGCACCAGCAGCCCGGACAGGCTGCGCCACCACGGCGGCTGCACCCGGAACTCCAGTGCCTGCACCCGCGACCAGACCTGGTCGGCCGAACGCGCCTGTACTTCCAGCCGGTAGCTGCCCGGCGGCAGGCGTGAAAACACGCGCTCGCCGGCCGGGCCCACCTCGACCCAATCCGGGTCGTAGCCGGCCAACCGGTAGCGGTAGCTGTTGGAGGACGAATCGGCAAACGACAGCAACCGCGCCACGATGCGCAGGTCGCGGTCGGCATCGGCGATTTCCAGCGGCGCCAGGTGGGTGAGGTCGGCCACCCGGTCGCCCCGGCGCACCTCCACCCGCTCGATCACCAGCGGCGCGCGCCGGTTGGACGGCTTGACCTGGCGCGGGTCGAACACCACCACCCCGGCCGGCGTACCGCCGACGATACGACCACTGGCGGTGCGGGTCAGCGTGCGGCGGCGGAACTCCTGGCTGGGCAGGCCGTCGTGCACCCCATACAGGCGCACATTGCCCAGTTGCGGATCGGCCCGGATCAGGCCGCGCGCGGTGGCCGCCCACACCACCCCCTGCGCATCGACCACCAGCCCGGTCGCCGACACATCCGGGTAGCCCGAACCGGCACCGATCACCGCCTGCAGGGTCAACCGCCCGCCCTTCCAGTGGTACTGGCTCAGCCGGCCTTCCTCGGACAGCCACACGTTGCCATCGTCGGCCACGGCCAGCGCATGCACGGTGGTGGTGGGCGCACCGGGCACCGGCTCGAAGCGCGAACGCGCCGGTACCCACTGCAGCAGCCCCTGCGCAGTGGCCACCCACACGTGGTCCTGTACCCCGCACTGGATGTCCAGCGCCAGCTGCCCGGCGGCCAACCCGGCGTGGCCGACCGCCACCCGGTGCAGCACGCGGCCTTCCAGGTCGCGCTGCTGCAACCCGGTCGAGGCGGCGCTCCACAGGCGCCCGCCATCGCACAGTGCCAGCGATTCGATCTGCCCGTCCATCGCCGCGTCCACCGCCGCATCGCGGCCCCAGCGGCGCAGCGTGGCGTCGTTGGGGTCGTAACGCAGCAGCGCATCGGCCGAACCGATCCAGACCCGGCCGTGGGGGTCTTCCAGCACCGATTGCAGCCATTGGTTGCCATCCACCCAGGTGCGGTGCTGGGTGATGGCGCCACTGACCGGGTCGAACTTGTCCAGCGCCCCGTGCGTCCCCACCGCCCACACCCCGCCATCGGCGGCGGCGGCCATGCCCAGCACATAGGCATTGCGCAACGAGGACGGGTCATCCTCCAGCCGCGACAGCACCGAGAACTGCCACCAGCGCGGCAGCAGGTGCCACAGCCCGCCATTGGTGCTGGCCAGCCAGATGCCGCCCTCGCGATCTTCATAGGCACCGGTCCAGTTCGGCCGCACCTGGCCGCGGGCCACCGCGCTGTACAGGGGCACCTGCTGGAACTGGTTGTCGTAGGCGCGGCCCAGGCCCGAACGGGTATCCAGCCAGTAGCCGCCCTGCTCGTCGCGCAGCATCATGCCCAGGATCTGGTCGCCGGCCGATACCTTCCACGGCGCCGGTTCGTAGCGGCCGTCCGGGCGACGCACCACCACCCCGGCATTGGTACTGATCCACAGGCTGCCATCGAGTTCGGCGGTCAGGCCGTTGATCAGCGCCTCGGGCAGATAGGCATTGGGCACGCGCTCGAAATCGCTTCCGGTCCAGCGCGCCAGCCCGGCCTTGGTGCCCACCCACAGGCTGCCATCGCGGGTGGTGGCCAGGTGGGTGACCGATGCGGCCGGCAGGCTGCGCGGATTGCCGCGCTCGGGCATGAAACCGGTCACCTTGCCGTCGCGCTCCAGCCGATACAGACCGCCTTCATAGGTGCCGAACCACAGCGTGCCGTCGGCGGTGGAGGTGATGCTCCAGATGGTGTTGCTGCCGATGGTGGGATGGCTGCTGCGGTCGAAGAAGCGCATCTCGCGGCGGTCGGCCGACATCATCACCAGCCCGGCATTCTCGGTGCCGATCCACAACTGGTTGCGCGCATCCACGTGCACGCTCCAGACGTGGTTGTCGCGCAGGCCGTCCTCGGCGCGCCAGATCCGGTAGTTGCGCCCGTCGTAGCGGGCCAGGCCGTCGTTGGTGGCGATCCACAGGTAGCCGTAGCCGTCCTCGGCCATACGGTTGACCGTATTGGACGGCAGCCCGTCGAACACGGTCAGCTGGCGCGGCGTCGGTGGCACCGGCTGGGCCACGGCCAGAACCGGCCACAGCCAGGCCATCACAAGCAGCAGGCAACGCAGAGGCACCACCAAGGGATCTCCCGAATCGGTCCGAGGAAGCACACCAGGGACGGCAACCGCAACGACGCCGGCCGCCTGGCGGTCCCGGGCCAGACCTGCATGGTAAACGGTTCGCCGCGCAGCGACGATCGGCCTGGCCGGTGCGGGCGCGCAGCATCGGCGACAGCGCCGGCACCGGCACGACCACCGCCTGCCGGTGCCCACTTGCAGGCCGCCCCTCGTCCGCCCCCTCACCCCTGCCGCGGCTGTCCCACCGCCGCAACGGCAGGACGGCAGTGGGCGTGCCGCGGGGTCATGTCGGGGACGACATCACCGCTTCGTCAATCAAGTTTTCCATTGATAAGCGGAAATCGACACACGCGATCAATACCCCGATCCGGTGCACTCATCCTTCCGGTTGGCGGCCGGCGCGGGCCTGTGCGATCGCATCGACCAGCATGTCGCCGGTCACCGGCTTGCGCAGGAAGCCATCGAAGCCGCCATCGAGCACCTGGCGTTCGGCATAGGCATCCGAGCGCGCGGTGACCGCGATCAGCGGCAGTTCGTAGCCCATCGTGCGCAGCTGCCCGGCGATGGCAATGCCATCCAGGGCCGGCAGGTCCAGGTCGAGCAGGCCGACGTCGAAGGCACCGGCGGCCATCTCCGACAGCGCGGCCAGGCCGTGCGGCACATGCACCACCTGGTGGCCACGCGCGCGCAGCAGGCCGGCGATCACATCGGCCACGGTTGCATCGTCCTCCACCAGCAGGATACGCAACGGCGGCAACTGGATCTGCGAGGCATCCGGGTTGTCGCTGGCCGGGCGGCTGCGGCCCGGCGTCCACGGCAACGGCAGTTGCACGCTGAAGCGCGCGCCCTGCCCGGGGCGGCTGTCGATGCCGATGCTGCCGCCCATCGCCACCGCCAGTTCCTGGCAGATCGCCAGGCCCAGACCGCTGCCGCCATAGCGCGAGGCCGTGCGGGGGCCATCGGCCTGCTCGAACCGGTGGAACAGGCGCTGCTGCTGTTCGGCATTGATGCCCGGGCCGGTATCGGAGACCTCGAAGGCAACCCCAAGGCCACCCTCCAGCAACTCCACGCCCAGGCCGACATGGCCGCGCTCGGTGAACTTGATCGCGTTGCCGAGCAGGTTCATCAGGATCTGGCGCACGCGCATTTCATCGCCGCTGAGCTGCACCGGCCCAGGCAGGGTGAAGCTGCGTTCGAAGGCCAGTCCGCGGTGGTGCGCCATCGGCTCCATCAGCGCCTGCACCTGGGCCAGCATCGACATCAGGTCGAACGGACGGATATCCAGCTCCAGCCGCCCCGCTTCGATCCGTGCCAGGTCCAGCGCGTCGTTGACCAGCCGCAGCAGATGGGTGCCGGCATGCTGGATCGAGGCCGCATAGCCGCGCTGCATCTCATCCAGCGGCGTGGCCAGCAGCAACTCGCTCATGCCCAGCACCCCGGTCATCGGCGTGCGTACTTCATGGCCCAACGTGGCCAGGAAGCGGCTCTTGGCCTGCGAGGCCTGTTCGGCGATCTGCTGCTTGTGCAGGGTCAGCTGCCACTGCTGGCGGCGGCGCAGGCGCGCGCGCGCCACCACCACCAGCACCGCGACCAGCAGGCCCCACAACAGCAGGTAGGCCAGGATCGCGCCGCTGCTGCGCCACCACGGTGGCTGCACCTGCACGCTGAGCGTGCGCGACGGCGTCCACGGCCCCTGTGGGGTGGCGGCCTGCACATCGATGGCGTATTGCCCGGACGGCAACCTGGACAGCAGGCGTTCGCCGTTGGCGCCCTGCATCACCCAGTTCTGGTCGTAACCGGAGACCCGGTAGCGATAGCGGTTGCCCTGCGGATTGGCGAAGGACAGCAGGCGCGCGGCGATGATCAGGTCGCGGTCCTGCGGGCCCAGCACGATCGGCGCATCGACCGGCAGCGACTGCTGGCCCTGCGCGTCGTCGCGACGCACCTGCACGTTGTCGATCACCAGCTGCGAGGGCGGCAGCGGCAGGTCCGGCGCGTCCGGGTCGAAACCGACCAGGCCGGTGGCGGTTACCGCCAGCACCTGGCCGTTGCCGGCGCGTACCGGCGGGCGGCCGCTGAATTCCACGTCCGGCAGGCCATCGCGTTCGCCGTAGATGCGCAGCCGGCGTTCGTGCCCGTGCCAGCACACCAGGCCGCGTGGCGTGGTCGCCCAGACCTGGCCCTGGCGGCCCACCACCACCCCGCCCATCGACACCGCCGGCAAGCCCTGGGCGGCGCCCACGCGCTCGCGCAGGGTCATGCTCAGGCCGTCCCAGTGGTAGCGTTCCAGCGCACCGTGGCGCGCCAGCCACAGTTCGTCCGGCCCGGTCCAGGTGATGTCGTAGATGCCACCGCGCGAAATCCCCGGCACCTGCTCGAAACGGCCGGCGCTCCAGCGCAGCAAGCCCATGTCGCCCATCACCCACAACTGGCCGCGCGGATCGAACAGCATCTGTTCGACCGGGTTGTCGGTCAGCCCACGGCCCTCATCGTTGCGGATGGTGTCCAGCACCGTGCCATCGGCCGCGCGGCGCTGGATGCCAAAGCTCATGACCGACAGCCACAGATCGCCATTGGGCGCCTGCCGGATCAGGTCGATGCGCTGGCGCACGTCCGAGCCGCCGCCGATCTTCCATTCGCGCAGCTGGCCGGTGCGCGGCTGGTACAGGCCCAGGCGCCCGGCACGGCCGATCCACAACGCGCCGTCGGCGCGCGGCAGCACCGACCAGCTGGCGCCCACGCCCAGCTGTTTTTCATCGGCGAGCTGGCGCAGCCGGCCGGCGCCGTCGAGCTGGTAGATGCCGTGCGCACCGGCGATGTAGAAGTCATTGCCGGCGACCGCCGCGCCGAGCAGGTAGACGCTGTCCAACGGCTTGCCATCCAGCTGGTACCAGGTGGAGAAGCGTTTCCAGTCCGGCGGCAGATAGGCCAGGCCCTGGGTCAGCATCGCCACCCACAGCCCGCCTTCGTGGTCCTGCAGCATGTCCAGCACGCCGCTGCGTGCGGTCAAAAAGCCACTGCCGGCGTCGCCGGCCAGCAACGTCGCGTTGCGCGCATCGCCGCGGTACAGGCCATCGGCGGTGCCCAGCCAGTAGCCGCCATTGCGGTCATGCATCACCGTGGCCGCACGCACATCGGCGCTCAACGTCCACGGCGCGGGGCGCACGCTGTCATCGGCGTCGATCCGGAACAGGCCAACCTCGGTGCCGGCCCAGACCGTCCCGTCCGGTTCGCGGGTCAGGCGGAACACGGCCTTGCCACCGAGCACGGCCGGCGCGATGCGGGTGAAATGGCGGCCGTCCCAGCGCGCCACGCCACTGCCGGTTCCCACCCAGACCCGGCCCTGCGGATCGGACAGCATGGCGTAGATGGTGTCGTCGGGCAGGCTGCGCGGATCGGCCGGATCGGCCGGATCGGCCGGATCGGCACGGTAGCGGACCAGGCTGCCATCTTCCCCGCGCCGGCAGATGCCATGCCGGTTGGTGCCGACCCACAACGACTTGGCCGCATAGGCCAGCGCCCAGAACTGGCCCTCGCAACGTGCGTTGAGCTCGGGAAAGCGTTCAAACCGCGCCCGCCCCGGGCCGAGCATGGCCAGGCCGACGCCGTTGCTGCCCACCCAGACCCGGTCCAGCGGGTCGACCAGCAGGGTTTCCACTTCATTGCCGGGCAGCGAACCGGGATCGGCCGGGTCGTGCCGCCAAACCCGCAGGCCGACGCCATCGACCCGGGCCAGGCCGTCGTCGGTGGCGGCCCAGATATAGCCCTGGCGGTCCTGGGCCAGCGCCAGCACCATCCGCGACGGCATGCCTTCGGCCGCACCGAGGCGGCGCATGCGTGGCGTCTCTGCCGATGTCCCTGCGGCCCACGACGCTGACGGCACCAGGCACAACGCCAGTACCAGCAGCACGATGCCTGCGCGCCAACCACGCGTGCTCATCGCCATCCAGATCTCCCTGTAGACGCCAATTGTCCCACAGCAGCGCGGGCCTGCACGGCGGGAACAGGCTGTTGCCGACACGCACGAGCGCGTCGGCACCCCCGCCCGGTGCCATTGCCGGCCGCACCACGATCTGTTGCAGCCATGGCCCTGCCAGCCCGTACCGTGCTGTGCGTATGATCGGACCTGACCCCGATGGAGCCCGGCCGTGACCCCGCGCCTGACCCTTGCCCTGCTGCTGTGCACCGCGCCCTGGCCAGCCCTGGCCGCCACCGACACCTACCGGCTCGACCCGGTCCATACCCGGGTGCAGTTCGCGGTCGAACACGCCGGCTTCTCGCATGCGCTGGGCACCGTGTCCGGCAGCGAGGGCGTACTGGTGTTCGATCCGCAGGACTGGCCGGCGGCCAGCTTGAACGTGCGCGTGCCGATCCAGCGCCTGGACCTGGGCGACGAGGCCTGGAACAAGGCCACCCTGGCGCGCAATCTGCTCGATGCCGGGCGCTACCCCGAGGCGCGCTTCGTCTCGACCCGGGTCGAACCGGTGGATGCCAACCATGCCAATGTCATCGGCCAGCTGACCCTGCGCGGGGTCACCCGCGAAATCACCCTGGCAGTCACCCTCAATGCGCTCAAGCGCCATCCGTTGCCGCCGTTCCGCCGCACCGCCGGGTTCTCGGCCACCGCCACGCTCAGCCGCAGCGCATTCGGCGTGGACGCCTGGCCGTCGATGATCGGCGATGCGGTGCAGCTGCGGATCGAGGCCGAAGCGGTACGCGACCGCAATGCCGCCGATCCGCCCGAGGCGCCGCCGGTCGATGCCGCGGGAACTCCCGTGCCACCGGCAGACTCCCATTCCCCATCGCCACAGCCGGTCCAGGAGACCACGCCATGACTGCCAAGAACACCGCCACCCGTTGGGGAGGCGTCAGCCAGACCCTGCACTGGTTGATCGCCGTACTGATCCTGGCACTGGGCATCGTCGGCCTGACCATGGGCGAGTTCCCCAAGACCCCGAAGTACTTCTGGATCTACACGATGCACAAGTCGATCGGCATCACCGTGCTGGCGCTGGTGGTGCTGCGGCTGGGCTGGCGCCTGTATGCCGGCGCACCCGCACCGGTGCCCGGCACGCCGGGCTGGCAGGAACGCATCGCCGCGGCCACCCACTGGCTGTTGTATGCACTGATGTTCGCCCTGCCGCTGTCGGGCTGGCTGTACGATTCGGCCAGCGGGCTGCGCCCGTTCCGCTGGTTCGGCCTGGTCGATGTACCCAAGCTCAGCGCGCCCGATGCGCGTGCCAGCCAGATCTCCCACGCCATCCACGAATGGGGCTTCTGGCTGCTGATCGCGGTGGTGCTGGCCCACGCCGGCGCTGCGCTTTACCACCATTTTTACCAACGCGATGCCACCCTTGCGCGCATGCTCCCGCAACGCTGGCTTGCCTCCCCCCAGAAGGATTGACCGATGAACATCAAGCTCACCTCCCCCGCGGCCGTCGCCGCTGCCCTGGCCGGGTTGCTGGCCACCGCCCCGGTGCTGGCCGCCGACTACGTGCAGGCGCCCGGCTCGGTGCTGGTGTTTGCCACCAAGTACGACGGCGAGGTGTTCACCGGCACTTTCCCCGGCTTTGACACCAAGCTGAGCTTCGACCCGGCCAAGCTGGACGGCTCCAGACTGGAAGTGACCATTCCGCTGGCCGGTGCCAAGAGCGGCAACAACGACCGCGATTCGACCCTGCAGGGCGCGGACTTCTTCAACGTCGGCAAGTTCGCCCAGGCCAAATACAGCGCCAGCAAGTTCCGTTCGCTGGGCAACAACCAGTACGCCGCCGACGGCACCCTGGAACTGCGCGGGGTGAGCAAGCCGGTCACCCTGACCTTCACCTGGACCCCGGGCGCGCAGCCGGTGCTCAGCGGCAAGGCCACGGTCAAGCGCCTGGACTTCGGCGTGGGCGGCGGCGACTGGGCCGACACCAAGACGATCCCGAACGAGACCGCGATCAGCACCAAAGTGGTCCTGAAAGCGAAATAACCCGGCGCCGGCTGCCTGATCCACCGGGATCGGGCACCGCGCCATCCGACCATGGGTCGGATCTACCCCCGGGTAGGTCCGACCCATGGTCGGACGATCACGGCGACGGCGCTAGCCGCACCAGGCCTTCACGCCCGCCACATCGAACGGCCAGTCCAGTTCCCGCCCCTGCGCATCGCGCAGGACCGGCACGCGCTGACCATAACGGGCCTCCAGGGCCGCGTCGTCGTCGATGAACACACTGTCCAGCCCGGCCACCCGGGCCTGGGCCAGTACCGCCAGGGCCTGGTCGCACAACTGGCAGTCATCACGCTGGAACAAGGTAAACACCGGCCCACCCGCCTTGGGAAATGTTGCGCCGCAGTCAAGGTCGGCGCCTGCGACAGCATAGAATAGCGCTCCATCCGATACCCGCAGTTTGGCAATCATGGCTGTCAGCACGTTCGACGTTTTCAAGATCGGCATTGGCCCGAGCTCCTCGCACACCGTGGGACCGATGAAGGCCGCCGAACGCTTCGTGCACCGCTGGCTGCTGGACCCGGGCCGGCTGCAGGACGTGGTGCGCATCCGCGCCGACGTGTATGGCTCGCTGGCCCTGACCGGACGCGGGCATGGCACCGACAAGGCGGTGCTGCTGGGCCTGGAAGGCCAGCGCCCGAACCTGATCGACCCGGACATCATCCCCGAGACGCTCGAACGCATCCGCTCCAGCAAGCGCCTGCGGCTGATGGGCCAGCACGAGATCGTCTTCGACGAGAAGCGCGACCTGGGCCTGAACAAGCGGCAGAAACTGCCCTACCACACCAACGGCATGCGCTTCACCGCCTACGATGCCGACGACCAGGTGATCGCCACACGTGATTACTACTCGGTCGGCGGCGGTTTTGTGGTCAACCAGGACGATGCCGCCGACGACCGCATCGTGCCCGATGAAACCCCGCTGCCCTACCCGTTCAAGAGCGGCGATGAACTGCTGGCGCAGACCGCGCGCAGCGGGTTGAGCATCGCCCAGCTGATGTTCGAAAACGAGAAGTGCTGGCGCAGCGAAGACGAGATCCGCGAACAACTGCGCGAAATCTGGAGCGCGATGCAGGCCTGCGTGGAACGCGGCATCCGCCAGGAAGGAACGCTGCCCGGCGGCCTGCATGTTTCGCGCCGCGCCCCGGCGCTGTACCGTGAACTGTCCTCCAAGCCCGAAGCGGCGATGCGCGACCCGCTGACCACGCTGGACTGGGTCAACCTGTATGCCCTGGCGGTCAATGAAGAGAACGCCGCCGGCGGCCGGGTGGTGACCGCCCCGACCAATGGCGCGGCCGGCGTACTGCCCTCGGTACTGCATTACTTCGACCGCTTCTGCCCCGGCGCCAACGAACAGCGCATATTCGATTTCCTGCTGACCTCGGCGGCGATCGGCATCCTGTACAAGGAAAACGCCTCCATTTCCGGCGCCGAGGTCGGCTGCCAGGGCGAAGTGGGCGTGGCCTGCTCGATGGCCGCCGGCGGCCTGGTCGCCGCGCTGGGCGGCAGCCCCAGCCAGATCGAGAACGCCGCCGAGATCGGCATGGAGCACAACCTCGGCCTGACCTGCGATCCGATCGGCGGCCTGGTGCAGATTCCGTGCATCGAACGCAATGCGATGGGCGCGGTCAAGGCGATCAATGCCTCGCGCATGGCCATGCGCGGCGACGGCAAGCACAAGGTATCGCTGGACAAGGTGATCAAGACCATGCGCGATACCGGCCGCGACATGCAGGACAAGTACAAGGAAACCAGCCGCGGCGGGCTGGCGGTAAACGTCATCGAGTGCTGATGCCCGCGCCCACCGCCTGAACCGGCGTGGCGGTGCCTGCATCGCAACGCGGCGGCCAGCCGCTTCACCTGCACACGGCCGGCCCACCGGCTCCGGCGGGCGCGCACGGGTTACCCTGCGCATTCCTCAACCGGAGACCGCCATGCGCATCCTGGCCGCCGCCCTGCTAGCCTGCCTGCCCCTGACCAGCCTTGCCGCCGCCCCTTACGGGCCGCGCCTGCAGGGCTTCGACTATCCCTACCCGGTGCAGATCTTCAGCATCGACTCGCAGCGCCAACCGCTGGAGATGGCCTACCTGGACGTGCCCGCGCAGGGCAGCCGTGCCCGCGGTACGGTGGTGCTGCTGCATGGCAAGAACTTCTGCGCCGCCACCTGGAAGGACAGCATCGCCGCGCTCAGCGCGGCCGGCTACCGGGTGATCGCACCGGACCAGATCGGCTTCTGCAAATCCAGCAAGCCGCTGCGCTACCAGTACTCCTTCGGCCAGCTGGCCGACAACACCGAGGCCCTGCTCAAGCACCTGGGCATCAAGGGCAAGGTGGACGTGGTCGGCCATTCGATGGGCGGCATGCTCGGCATCCGCTACGCGCTGATCCACCCCGAGCGCATCGCCCGCCTGGCGCTGGTCAACCCGATCGGGCTGGAAGACTGGCAGGCCAAGGGCGTGCCGTGGCGCAGCGTGGATGCCTGGTATGCCGGCGAGCTGAAAACCAGCTTCGACAACGTCAAGAAGTACCAGATGGAGGTGTATTACGACGGCCAGTGGAACCCGCAGTACGAGCACTGGGCGCGCATGCAGTCCGGCCAGTACGACGGCGAGGGCAAGCAGACGGTGGCCTGGAGCCAGGCGCTGGCCTCGGACATGATCTTCAACCAGCCGGTGGTCTACGAACTGCCGAAGATCAAGGTGCCGACCACCCTGCTGATCGGCCAGAAGGACCGCACCGCGATCGGCCGCGACCTGGCCCCACCGGCGCTGAAGGCCACGCTGGGCGACTACCCGGCCCTGGGCAAGGCAGCGGCCGCGGCGATCCCCGGCGCCACCCTGGTCAGCTTCGATACGCTGGGCCATTCGCCACAGGTGCAGGACCCGGCGCAGTTCAACGAAGCGTTGCTGAAGGTGCTTGCCGGCGGCAACTGATGGCAGACGGGCACGCGCGCGGACCAGCGCGCTTTGCCTTCACATTAGCGCAGGGCGCTACGCGGTTGCGGTGGCTTTTGTTTCCGCTTCGCGGCGTTCAACGTCAACAGCTTTCGTGCCCCTCCGGGGCGCGAGTCACCTTTCTTTGCTCGTGCAAAGAAACGTAACCCAAAGAAAGCACGCCCCGTCCGCGATCCGGCGGGCTGCGCCCGCCGGTTCCCTGCGCTTCTCGCGTCATCGGGGGACGGCGCGGAACTCGCTGCGCTCAGACACCCGCGCCTCTTCGCCCCCGATGCCGCTGCGATGCTCGGCTCGCTCCAAGGGGGGATAGGTCAAGATCAAGATCAAGAACAAGAACAAACCACGGCCGGCAACCTACCGGCGAGTGATGGCCAGCACGTCGTCAAGCAGTGCCGCCGCGGTAACGGCGGCGCCGGCGCCGGGGCCCTGGATCAGCAGCGGCTGGGCCTGGTAGCGGTCGCTGTGGATGGCCACCCGATTGTCGGTCTGCGCACCGCCGGCCAGCGGATGCTCCAGCGGCAGGATGCGCAGCCCGACCGACGCGCCATCGTGATCGAAACCACCGACGAAGCGCAGGCACGCGCCCTGCGCGCGCGCCTGTTGCCAATGCCGTTGCAGCGGCGCGTCGAGCAGCCTCAACTGTGCCAGCGCCTCGCCCGGCGGGAGCGTGGCCAGCGCCGCCGGCACCAGCGAGTCCACCTGCACCTGTTCGGCGCGCAGCGCGATGCCACTGGCGCGCGCCAGGATCAGCAGCTTGCGGCGTACATCTTCACCGGACAGGTCCACGCGCGGATCCGGCTCGGTATAGCCGGCATCGGCCGCTTCGCGCACCCACTCGGAAAAGGGGCGCTGGCCATCGTAGTGATGGAACAGCCACGCCAACGATCCGGACAGCACGCCTTCCACGCGATGGATGCGGTCGCCGCCGGCGACCAGCGCGCGCAGGCTGCTCAGCAGCGGCAGCCCGGCACCGACGGTGGCGCTGTCGCCGTAGTGCGCCGCGCCGCCGTGGCCGCTGTCGGCAATCGCCTGCGCGCGCGCCAGCTGCGCCCCACGCCCCAGCTTGTTGGCGGTGACCACGTGCACGCCGCGTGCCAGCCATTGTTCATGCCAGTTGGCGACCTCGTCGCTGGCGGTCGCATCGACCACCACGTCGCCGCGCTGCAGGCCTTCGGCCTCGGCCCACGGCTGCAGCGCCGGCACCCCGCGCGCGGCCAGGTTGGCCTGCTGCAGCTCGTGCTCCGGCGCCTGTTCGCAGGCGCGCGCGGTGCGTGAATTGGCCAGCCACGAGAACGCCGGCAGTACCAGGCCGCGCGCCTGCAGCGCCTGGTAGCGCTGCACGAACGCGGTGCCGACGGTGCCGGTACCCAGCAGCGCCAGCCGCCGCCCGCTCGCCGCAACCGGATGCAGGTTCAGTACCGCGCTCATGCATCCACCTGTTTGCGCAACGCCGCCCTGGCCTGCCGGTCGATCACCGCCTGCGCGCGCTCCAGCCCGGCCTGCAGGTCGGCCACCAGGTCTTCGGCCGCCTCGATGCCTACCGACAACCGCAGCAGGCCCTCGCTGATGCCGGCGTGCGCGCGCGCCTGCGGCGTCATCGCCGCATGGGTCATGGTCGCCGGGTGCGCGACCAGGCTCTCCACGCCGCCCAATGATTCGGCCAGGGTGAAGCAGCGCAGGCCATCGACGAATGCCCGCACCGCCGCGTGCGGGTCATCGCCCGGGCAGGACGCCAGCTCGAAGGACAGCATCGCGCCGAAGCCGTCCTGCTGGCGCGCGGCAATCGCATGGCCGGGGTGGTCGGCCAGGCCCGGGTAATAGACCTTGGCCACCGCATCGCTGGCCACCAGCAGGTCGACCACCTCGGCGGTGTTTTCCTGGTGCGCACGCAGGCGCGCGCCGAGCGTGCGCAAGCCGCGCAGGGTCAGGAACGCATCGAACGGCGAACCGGTCAGGCCCAGTGCGTTGGCCCACCACACCAGCTGCTCGTGCACGGCCGGATCGCGTGCGATCACCGCACCGCCGACCACGTCGCTGTGGCCGTTGATGTACTTGGTGGTCGAATGCAGCACCACGTCGGCGCCAAAGGCTATCGGCTGCTGCAGGGCCGGCGACAGGAAGGTGTTGTCCACCACCACCCTGGCCCCGGCCTTGTGCGCGGCATCGATCACAAAGCGCAGGTCGGTGATGCGCAGCAGCGGGTTGGACGGGGTTTCGATCAGCACCAGGGTGGGCGACTGCGCCAGCGCATCGGCCAGCGAACGCGGATCGGTCAGGTCGGCGGTGATCAGGCTGAAATGGCCCTTGTTGGCCAGCGCGTTGAACAGGCGCCAGCTGCCACCGTAGGCATCGTGCGGCACCACCAGGGTATCGCCGGGTTGCAGCAGCGCGTTGAGCACCAGGTTGATCGCCCCCATGCCGGTGGAGGTGATCACCCCGCCGGCCCCGCCTTCCAGTTCGGCCAGGGCTTCACCGAGCAGGTCGCGGGTCGGATTGCCGCTGCGGGTGTAGTCGTACTGGCGCTTGTTGCCAAAGCCGTCGAAGCTGAAGTTCGACGACAGCACGATCGGCGGGGTCACCGCGCCGTGGGCGGTATCGCGGTCGATGCCGGCACGCACGGCGGCGGTGACGCGGCTACAGGACGGCGGGGTGCCAGTGGACAGACTCATGCGGTTTCTCCCGGGGAATGGATGGCGTTGGCGAGGATCGCGTCGATGCGATCGGTTTCTTTCAGGAAGGCGTCGTGGCCGTAGGGCGAGCGCAGCACGCGCAGGCTGCCGCGCGGGCCCAGTCCCTCGACCAGGCCGACGCAGTCGGCCAGCGGCACCAGGCGGTCGCCTTCAACGGCCACCACCACGGTGGGGACCTGGATGGCGGTGGGATCGACGCGATGCAGGTCGATCGATTCGGACAGGCGCAGGTAGGCGTCCACCGGGGTGCGCGCCACGTACTGCGCGCCGGCGGCGTCCAGATAGTCCTCGGCAGCCACGCGCACGCGGCCATTGACCAGCTCCGGGGCGGTGTCGAAGCGGTCGCCGAACTCCTCCGGGGTGCGGTAGCTGAGCATGGCGAACTGGCGGGCCAGCGCCAGCCCGTGGCTTTCGGCGCACTGCAGCTGGCCCAATGCGACCGCGCGGCGCTGCAGCGCGCGCCAGGCGGCGGCATAGGGATGCGGGCGATGCGCGCCACTGACCGCCACCAGCTTGCGCAGCCGCTGGCGGTGGCGCACCGCGAACTGCTGGCCGACCAGCGCGCCGTAGGAGTAACCGACCAGGCAGTGCAGCTGGCCGATGCCGAGCTGGTCGAGCAGCAACGCCAGCGCATCGGCCTGGTCGGCGGTATCGATCGGCAGGTCCAGCGCACCGTCGGCGCCGATGAAATCGAACGCGAGAATGCGCAGGGCGGTCGGATCCAGGCTGCGCCCGGGCGCGACCAGGCCTTCGGCCCACCCTTTCTCGGGGAAGTCGGCATTGGCCGCCACGTGACGGTGCGCGGAGATGCCGCCGGCCAGTACCACCACCGGCGCATCGCTGCGGCCCACCAGCTCATAGCGCAGGCGCACCGGCCGCGGCCCACCATGGCGCATCGACAGCACCGCGGCGATATCGCCGCGCACGGCGTGCAAGCCGGTATCGAGCGGGACGCTGATCGGTGCGAAGGCGTCGGTGGCAACAGCGGCGGCAGTAGCGAAACCCATGGCGGTATCCAGAGAAGGAGTCGGCCATCGAGCTTTCGCGGAGCTCGCGTTCGAGGTGCACGCACGGTGCACGGTTCGAACCATCTTTCGGAAGACCACAACGGTCTCCGCAGGATTTGGCACCTACGCAGGTCGCTTGCGCGCCTGCGGGCTGCCCCGGCTTCAAAGGGCCTGTCCCTCTGCCGGTCTCGATGGTGAGGCTACGATGCCAGCCCTTTCCGGAGATGTCAATCCCTTCATCCGGATGAAGCGATATAGCTTTTTCTCATCAGCGGTCGATCGGCGGGCGGGCTACCAGCGGTAGCGCACCCCCAGTTCGCCCGAGTGCTGCCGGTAACCGTGGCCGCCACGCTCCAGCACCAGCAGGCCGGTCCCGCTCCAGCCTGAGGCCAGGGCCAGTTCGGCGCCCAGTTGTACCTGGTAGCGGTCCTGCGGCTGGGCCGAGGCAAACCGCGCCTGGTCCAGCGCCAGCGTGGTGGGGCGGCTGTCGCGGACGGCGCTGACGCCGATGAACGGCTGCACCCGGGCAGGGCCGGCCGTGTCCAGCCAGGCCAGCCGAACACCGGCTTGCCCGCGCCATACGCCCTGGTCCCATCCGGTCACCACGGTACCGTTCGCTTCGCGGTGGTCGCCGCCACGCAGTTGGGTATAGGTGGCCTGCACACGCGGTTCCACCACCAGCGCGGCGACCGGCGAGATGGGCAGGTGCCAGCGGTAGCCGCCCTCCACCGACCCGGCCCAGCTGCGGGTGTCGTACCGCTCCGGCGCGATGGCCTGGCCATCGACCCGGTTGCGATAGCGCCCCGCCTGCAGCCACCCGCTGGCGAACGCGCCACCGGGCTGCGCCTTGGCCTGTTCCCAGATGCCATAGACACCGACCGCAGCGCCCTGCACCCGCCCGCGGGCACGGTAGCCGGTGAGCGGCGATGCCGCGTGCGCCGTCGCCACGCCGTGGGCGGCCATCACCCCGACGTTCGCGCGCCCATCATCGGAGGCCAGCAGATCCACGCCGGCGCGCAGCACCGCGGACTCCTGCGCGGTGGACAGTTGGCCGACTTCGCCCGGCAGCCTGCGCTGGCGGCCGTCGGCGCGTACCCACGCGCCGCGGTCCGGCACAGCGCCGGCCGGCCCCATCGCCATGCCGGTCTGCCCGCGCAGCGCGTACTGGAACAGGTCGATCGCCGCGCTGGTGTTGGCCAGGTAGGCGGCCAGTTCCGGGCGATAGATCGGCGTCGGCGGGCGGCATTCCGGCAGGTCCGGAGTGGCCATGCACGGGTCCGGTGGCGGCGGGCAGCCCGGCAAGGACGCGTTGGCGGTGCAAGGATCCGGCGGCGGGGTGCAGCCGGGCCCATTCGGATCGGCGGTGCACGGATCCGGCGGCGGCACGTACGCCGAACGCAGGTACCAGTGACCGTCGGCAACGCTCGGCCGGCCCTGGAACAGGAAATATTCGTACGCCCCGGCCACCGCGCGCCCGGCCAGCGTGAAGCCGCCGGTGGATACGCCGTCCACCTGCACCAGGCGGATGCCCTCCACGGTCAACCCGCCGGCGCCGCCGGCATTGTCGACCTGGAGACCGAACTGGCCGCGGACATCGCCCCGCACATGCAGCAGGTCGCCGGGCGAACCATCGGCGCCGAGCCGGGCACGCAGTGCGAACGTGCCGCCACCACCGTCCAGGTCGCCGTCCACCCGCAGGGTGTGGAAACCCGCGGCGGCGGGATCGGAGAGGGCCACCGTGGCGTTGTCCACGCGCAGTGCCTGCACGTCCGAACCGGCGGTGAGCTGCCAGCGGCTGCCGCCGGCGATGGACAGCCCGGTGACGGTGGCGCTGGTCGCGCCGGTCCAGACCGCCCCGCTGTCCAGGGCCACCGTGGTCGCTGCGGCGAAGCTGCCCGATGGCGTCCCGGGAACGAAGCCGATATCGCCACTGGCCTGCGTCGCACCGCGCATCGACAAGGTGGTGGGCGCGGCACTGGCCTGGTCGAACAGATGCCCGTTGCCGCCACTCACCTGCGCCCCTGCCGACAGCTCGACCACCCCGCCGTCGCTGCGCAGCGCCCCGTACTGCACGCTGTCCAGGCGGCCACCGGCCATCTCGAACCGGCCGGCAATGTCGGCGCCCCAGCTGTCGGCACCGGACGCACGCACCTGGGTATCGGTCAGCTGGAACGAACCGGCGGCATCGGTCAGGCGCAGCGTCGAGGCCGCATCGCCGGTGGAGGTCAATCGTGTGCCGGTGAACGTGGCGCTGTCGGCCCCGGCGATCACCGCCGAGGCCACGCTGTCGATGCTGCCGCCGGTGACGGTCAGGGCAGCCGCGCCGTTGAGGTGGATGCCGGCAGAGCGCGCGCCCGAGGTGGTGATGCCTACATTGCTCAAACGTAGCGTGGTCGGGGTTGCATTGAACACCAGCGTCCGTATCCCGGCGGCATCATCGCCGGTGGTGGTGATGGTTCCACCGGAGATGTCGACCGTCGCGCCGGAGCGGACCGCAACCCCATTGGCGGAATTGCCGGCAGTCTGCAGCGTGCTGCCACTGACCTGGACCGTCACATTCTGGTTGGTCTCGATGGCCGCTGCCGAACTTCCCAACGTGCGTATCTGGCTGTCCTGCACCTGCGTCAAGGGACCGTTTGCGCTGATTCCGGTACCGCCCGGTTGACTGCTGGATACCTCGGTGCGTATCAACGAGAGCACGCCTGAATTGAGGATCGCCGTGCCAGGCCCATTCATAACAACAACGCTGTCGGTCAACGTGCCGGCACTATTGGCACCAATGATGACGCCGGTTCCCTGCTTCTGCAGTTCGATGCGCGTACCGACGATGCGCACCTCCCCGCCAGAGGTCGCTTCCACTCCCGCGCCGAAAATGCCGGTCACCACGATCTCGCTGTTGTCCAACGTGACCAAACTGCCTGTGCCGAATGCCACCACGCCGCGCCCGGTGCCTCCTTCCGCCGTGGCGGTCAGCACCGAATCACGCCCACTGATCGAGCCGCCATTGCCGACTGCGCGGAACACCGCCCCGGTCGAGGAGGTATAGGTGCCCGGCGGTACATCCAGGTGGACGCCGTTGGCGACCTGCGGGTTATCGGCCGCCGTGGCCGGCAGCGCGCCGCACAGCAGCAACGCCGCCACCAAGGGCCGCACACGCAGCCGCGGCGTGGCAGTGTTGATCATGGACGGGCCCTCCTCGCGGCCCCGGGCATCCACGTGAACCCATGCGGCAGCCTCATTCAGCGTCAGTGAGGTAACGGTGAATATCGCCGCACGCGCCCGGCGGCCCCCATGGCAGGCGCGCTTTCCTCAACGAGCGCGCTTGCGTACAGTCGCGCCCACCTGTCCCGGATCCCGCCCATGCGCCGTGCCCTGCTGGCCACCCTGCTGCTGTGCCCCCTGGCGATCCCGGCCGTGGCGGCGCCGAACGGGGCCGGCTGGCGCAGCGGCTGGGGCATCGCCCAGCCGCCAGCGGCCACGCCGCAGGGCGCCGACAGTGGCCCGATCGCCTCGGTCGCGCTGGAGGGCGCCGACCGCCGCTGGCAGGCGCGGGTGGACAACCACCTGGCCGGCCCGGTGCAGGTCGGCCTGCGCCAGCCCCCCGGCGCAGCCCCCCTGCCCGGCTTGCCGCTGCGCAGCGTGCTGCCCGGCGCGTCCAGCGTGGTGGTGACCCGCCTGCAGCTGCCCGACGGCGTGCCGCGGCTGGACCTGCTGCTGGACGCGGTGCCCGGCGACCCGGCCGCACAGCCCCAGGACGTGGCCTACCAGTTGCCCTTCGACGCCGCCCGCCTCCAGGTCAGCCAGGCCCCGCAGGGCCGTTTCAGCCATACCGACGCGGAAAACCGCGATGCGGTCGATTTCGCCCTGCCCGAGGGCACCCCGGTGCTGGCCGCCCGCGCCGGCCGGGTGATGCAGGTGCAGGGCCGTTTCCACGGCAACGGCGGGAGCGCGCCGGGCGACCGCGAACGGGCCAACTTCATCCGCATCCTGCACCCGGACGGCAGCATGGCCGTCTACGCCCACCTGCAGCCCAACGGGCTGCGCGTGCGCAGCGGGCAACGGGTCCAGGCCGGCCAGCCGATCGGGCTGTCGGGCAATACCGGCTACAGCACCGCCCCGCACCTGCACTTCGTGGTCCAGGTCAATGCCGGCATGCAATTGCGCTCGATTCCGGTGCGGATCATGGCGCCCCGGGGCGAGCTGCGCTTTGCCCGCGAAGCGGCCAGCGACGGCCAAGCCGCCCCGTACCGACCCGCCAGTGGCGGCAGCCCGCTATAATCGGGGGCTTATCTCTTTGAAAAGCGCCCCGGGCGGGCGCGTCCTGCCATGTCCGAAGTCGCTACCGAAGCTGCGCGCCGCCGCACCTTCGCCATCATTTCCCATCCTGACGCCGGCAAGACCACGCTGACCGAAAAGCTGCTGCTGTTCGGCGGCGCGATCCAGATGGCCGGTTCGGTCAAGGGCCGCAAGGCCGCGCGCCATGCCACCTCCGACTGGATGGCGCTGGAAAAGGAGCGCGGGATCTCGGTCACCTCGTCGGTGATGCAGTTCCCCTATGAAGGCAAGATCGTCAACCTGCTCGACACCCCCGGCCACGCCGACTTCGGCGAGGACACCTACCGGGTGCTGACCGCGGTGGATTCGGCGCTGATGGTGATCGACGTGGCCAAGGGCGTGGAAGAGCGCACCATCAAGCTGATGGAAGTGTGCCGCCTGCGCGACACCCCGATCATGACCTTCATCAACAAGCTCGACCGCGAAGGCAAGGAGCCGATCGACCTGCTCGATGAAGTGGAAAGCGTGCTCGGCATCCAGTGCGCGCCGGTGACCTGGCCGATCGGCATGGGCCAGCGCCTGAAGGGCGTGGTGCACCTGATCAGCGGTGAAGTGCACCTGTACGAACAGGGCCGCAACTTCACCCGCCAGGACTCGACCATCTTCCCCTCGATCGACTCGCCCGGCCTTGCCGAGAAGATCGGCGAGCGCATGCTGGCCGACCTGCGCGACGAACTGGAACTGGTGCAGGGCGCCAGCCACCGGTTCGATTCGGCCGAGTATCTGGCCGGCAAGCAGACCCCGGTGTTCTTCGGCTCGGGCGTGAACAACTTCGGTGTGCAGCCGCTGCTGGACTTCTTCGTCGAGCACGCCCCGTCGCCGCAGCCGCGCGCCACCACCGGCCGGGTGATCGCCCCGCAGGAAAACAAGCTGACCGGCTTCGTGTTCAAGATCCAGGCCAACATGGACCCGCAGCATCGCGACCGGGTGGCCTTCATGCGCGTGTGCTCGGGCCGTTTCGCCGCCGGCATGAAAACCTTCCATGTGCGTACCGGCAAGGAAATGAAGCTGGCCAACGCGCTGACCTTCATGGCCAGCGACCGCGAAATCGCCGCCGAGGCCTGGCCGGGCGATGTGATCGGCATCCACAACCACGGCACCATTTCCATCGGCGACACCTTCACCGAAGGCGAAGCGGTGAGCTTCACCGGCATCCCAAACTTCGCCCCGGAACTGTTCCGCCGCGCGCGCCTGCGCGATCCACTCAAGCTCAAGCAGCTGCAGAAGGGCCTGGCCCAGCTGTCCGAAGAAGGCGCCACCCAGTTCTTCCGCCCGCTGATGAGCAACGACCTGATCCTTGGCGCGGTCGGCGTGCTGCAGTTCGACGTGGCCGCCTACCGCCTGAAGGACGAGTACGGCGTGGAAGCCACCTTCGAGCCGGTCAGCGTCACCACCGCGCGCTGGGTAACCTGCAGCAACGAGAAGAAGCTGGAGGAGTTCCGCGAGAAGAACGCCGGCAACCTCAGCATCGACGCGGCCGGCCAGCTGGTCTACCTGGCCCCGACCCGGGTCAACCTGCAGCTGGCGCAGGAGCGCGCACCGGACGTGCGCTTTGCCGCCACCCGCGAGGCCGCGCACAGCATTTCGGTGGACTGAGCCCGGGACTGAACAGGCACGTGCATGCGCGCCTCATCGCGGCGATGATAGGGGGGAGCGGGCTCCCCCTCCCCGCACGCCCTATCATCACCATGACCTCTGCTGCCTCCATACGTGAAGAAATCGCCAGCGCTCTGACCCACGGGCTGGGCGCGGTGGCCGCGCTCGCTGCCAGCGCGGTGTTGATCACCCTGGCCGCCATCCACGGCGACCGCTGGCAGTTGGTCAGTGCGATCGTGTTCGGTGTCGCGCTGCTGCTGCTGTACACCGCCTCCACCCTGTACCACGCAATCCAGCACCCGGTCGTCAAGGGCCGGCTGAAGGTATTCGACCATTGCGCGATCTATGTGCTGATCGCCGGCACCTACACCCCCTTCACCCTGATCGGCCTGCGCGGTGGCCCGTGGGGCTGGGGCATGTTCACCGCGATCTGGGCGCTGGCCCTGTTCGGGGTGATCTTCAAGCTGTTCTACACCGGCCGCTTCAAACTGCTGTCGACCATCATCTACATCACCATGGGCTGGATGGTGATGGTGGCGATCAAGCCGATGTGGGCCTCGCTGGATGCCTGGACGCTGGGCTGGCTGCTGGCCGGCGGCGTGTCCTACACGTTCGGCACCTATTTCTACCACCGCGAATCGATCCCCTATTCGCACGCGATCTGGCACCTGTTCGTGATTGGTGGCAGCGTGTGCCACTTTGTGGCGGTCACCGCGCAGGTGCTGTAGCACCTTTGCGGCGGCCGCCACAAAGTGGCACCCCATCCTGCTGTGCAGGATGGGGCCCCTTGCGCATGCCTCCTATCCCCGCGCCTGTCGGCGCGCCCCTTAACAGAAGGGGGCTTGCACGTTCTGGGGCACCTCCTCGGCAGCACAGCAGACGGCTTACCTCTGCCGGCATGTCCATTTAACAAACACCGCCTCCCTGACAGATCGCTTACGCTTGCTTCGCGTTGCGTGCACTGTGAACAGGGAAGGATGGGCGTGTGAATACCGTCCCCACGCCTGTGCCCGATTCGTCCTCCTCCCGCTCACGCTGGCGTATGCGGCGTCCTGGCAAGCGCGGGCAGCGCTGGCTTGCCGTGCTGGTGTTCCTGTTCGCGCTGGTCCTGCTGGTGATCGCGCTGTGGGACTGGAACTGGTTCAAGGGTCCCGTTGAACGCGCCGTGCAGGCCAAGACCGGGCGCGAATTCCATATTGGCGGCAACCTGGATGTCGATCTCGGGCGCACCCTGATCGTGCGCGGCGATGGCCTGACCTTCGCCAATGCGCAATGGTCCAAGACCCCGCGCATGGCCAGTGCCGACCGCGCCGAAATCGACCTGCGCGCCTGGCCGCTGCTGCGCGGCCAGATCCGCATTCCTGAAATCCGCCTTACCCGGCCCGACCTGCTGCTTGAAACCGCACCGGGCAAGGACCAGCCCGGCAACTGGGATTTCCTCGGCCCCAGCGACGGTGACCCGCCGGTACTGCAGCGCCTGCTCATCGACGACGGCCGCCTGCAGTTCCTCGACGCCGCCGGCCGCACCGACATCCTGGTCGCCCTCAACAGCGGCAAACCTCGTACCCGGGACAGTGCCCCGCCGCTGCTGGTCAAGGGCAAGGGCCGTTGGAAGGGCAACGCCTTCTCGCTGGACGGCAACACCGAATCGCCGCTGGAACTCACCAACAGCGACCACCCGTTCCGCATCCACCTGGACGGCCGCGCCGGCGGCACCCGTGCCATCGCCAGCGGCACCCTCACCAACCCCTTCGCGCTGCGCGTATTCAACCTCCAGCTCATGCTCAGTGGCCAGGACATGGAAGACCTGTTCCCGCTGATCGGCGTGGCCATGCCCTCCACCCCGCCCTACCGCCTCAACGGCCGCCTCAAGCGCGACCACGACATCTGGCGCTACGAAGACTTCACCGGCGTCGCCGGCGACAGCGACCTTGCCGGTACCGCGCAGATCGACGTCGGCGGGCAACGCCCGTTCCTCAAGGCCGACCTGGCCTCCAGGCGCCTGGACTTCGACGACCTGGCCGGCTTCATCGGCGCCCCGCCGAAGACCGGCGCCGGTGAAACCGCCAACGCCGAACAGAAGGCCAGGGCCGCCGCCCTCGCCGCCCGCGCGAAGATCCTGCCCGACACGCCTTACAACCTCACCAAACTGCGCGCCATGGACGCGGACGTGCGCTGGAAGGCGCAGCGCATCAATTCCCCTACGCTGCCGCTGGATGACATGGATGCCCACCTCAAGCTCGACGCCGGCCTGCTGCGCCTGGAGCCGCTCAACTTCGGCGTTGCCGGCGGCGACATCCGCAGCACCGTGCGCATGGACGCACGCAAGGACGTGATTTCCACTCAACTGCAGGCCAGCATCCGCAAGGTCCAGCTGGGCAAGCTGATGCCCGATTCCAAGCTGGCCGACCAGGTCGCCGGCGGCGTCAGCGGCGACCTCGACCTGGCCGGCAGCGGCAACTCGGTCGCGGCCATGCTCGGCAGTTCCAACGGCAACGTCGCCGTCGGCATCGGCCGCGGCCACGTCGGCAACCTGGTGATGGAACTGGCGGGGCTGGACGTGGCCGAATCGCTGAAATTCCTGTTCACCGGCGACAAACAGATTCCGCTGCGCTGCGCCTTCGGCGACTTCGGCGTCGACGACGGCGTCATGCACGCCCGCGCACTGGGGCTGGATACCACCGATACCCTGATCGTCGGCGAGGGCAGCATCGACCTCAAGCAGGAACAGCTGGACCTGCTGCTGCGCCCGCGCCCGAAGGATTTCAGCATCCTGGCCCTGCGCTCGCCGCTGCGCGTGGGCGGCAGCTTCAAGGACCCCTCGTTCCGCCCCGACTTCAAGGCCCTGGGCATCCGCGGCGCGATCGCCCTCACCCTGGGCACCCTCACCCCGCCGGCCGCGCTGCTGGCTACCCTGGAAACCGGGCCCGGCAAGGACAGCGATTGCGGCGGACGCTACCGGAAGTGATGGCCGGCGGGCGTACCGACCAACGGTGGGTACCTACCAATCGCGCCGCCGTAGGTGCCGACCGCAGGTCGACACGCTCCCTTCAACCGCAGCGGCGCAACCCGGACAGGAGGGCGCGGGTAACCCCATGCAGGACCGTGAGGCGCATGGATGCGCCGACCGAGCCTACAAGGACGTATTCACGGCGTGTCCTGCATGGGGTTGCCCGCGCCCTCCCAACCGATACCAGGAAGGCGCCCACCAATGCCGCAAGCCGGCATCACCCAGCCACAATGTACTGCTGCAGCTGATCCAGCTTCTGCGCCTGCTCGTCGATCACCGCCTTGACCAGGTCGCCGATCGAAATCACCCCGATCACGCTGCCGGCATCGACCACCGGCAGATGCCGGATACGGTAGTCGGTGACCAGTTGCAGGCAGTGCTCGACCTGTTCGGACGGCGCCACGGTCACCACCTTGGCGGTCATGATCTCGCTGACCGGCGTGGTCCGCGAGGAACGTTCGTGCAGGACGATCTTGCGGGCGTAATCGCGCTCGGACAGGATCCCCGCCAGTTGCCCGCCTTCCATCACCAGCACCGCGCCGATGCCCTTCTCGGCCATCAAGCGGATCGCGTCGATCACCGCCGACTGCGGCGCAACCGCGAACACCTCAGGGGACTTGCCTTCCAACAGCTGTCGTACCGTGGCCATCTCGCTGCCCTCCAACATTGGGATGCACGCCCGAGTCTGCCACGAACGGCGCCTGCCAGGTGTCAACCAGATACAGCGGGCGCTGCTTGGATTCCTCATACAGCCGCCCCAGGTATTCGCCGATCAGGCCCAGCGCGATCAGCTGCACCCCGCCCAGGAACAGGATCACCGCCATCATCGTCGGCCAACCGGCGACCCGGTCGCCATACAGCGCCGCCTTGCCCACCACCCACAACGCGAACAGGAAGGCGAAACCGGCCGTGGCCAGCCCCAGGTAAGTGGTCACCCGCAGCGGCGCGGTGGAAAACCCGGTGATGCCTTCCAGTGCGAAGTTCCACAACCGCCACAGCCCGAACTGGCTGTGCCCGGCCATCCGCGCATGGCGGTGGTACGGCAGCGCCACCCGGCGGAAACCGACCCAACCGAACAAGCCCTTCATGAAACGGTGGCGCTCGCGCAGCTGGCCCAGGGCCTGCAGCGCGCGCGGCGAGAGCAGCCGGAAATCACCGGTATCGGCCGGGATCGGGGTCTTGGACAGCCGCCCGATCACCCGGTAGAACATCGCCGCGGTACTGCGCTTGAGCCAGCCCTCGCCGTCGCGCACGCGCCGGGTGCCGTACACGTTGTCATAGCCCTGCCGCCACAGCGCGACGAACTCCGGGATCAGTTCCGGCGGGTCCTGGCCATCGGCATCGAGGATCATCACCGCCCCGGACTCGACAAAATCCAGCCCTGCGGTCAGCGCCGCCTCCTTGCCGAAATTGCGCGACAACCGCAGCACGCCCACCGCAGGGTCGGCTGCGGCCAGCGCCTGCAGCACCGCCCAGGTCGCATCGCTGCTGCCGTCATCCACATACAGGATGCGGCCCTCGATGCCGTCCAGCGCGTCCAGCACCGCACGCAGCCGCGGGTGCAGCAACGGCAGGCTGGCCGCTTCGTTGTACGCGGCGATGACCACGGTCAGGCGTTCTGCAGGCATGCCCGGATTGTAGCCTCCCCCCACGCCGGGCATCGGCGCTCAGTCCTCGCCCAGGTAGGCGTTGCCACCCAGCTGCCGCGCCTGGCGCTGGATCCAGGCCGCGCGCCGCTGCACATAGGGACCGGGCCGGGCCGCGGCGTAGCGCCGCGGCGCCGGCAGCACCGCGGCCAGCCGCGCGCTTTCGGCCGGACTCAGGCGTTTGGCGTCCTTGCCCCAGAACTGGCGCGCGGCGGCCTGGGCACCGTAGATGCCGTCGCCGAACTCGGCGATGTTGGCGTACATCTCCAGGATCCGCAACTTCGGCCACAGGGTCTCGATCAGCAGCGTGTACCAGACCTCCAGCCCCTTGCGGACCCAACTGCGGCCCTGCCAGAGGAACAGGTTCTTGGCCACCTGCTGGCTGATCGTGCTGGCCCCGCGCAGGCGCCCGCCCCTGGCGTTGTGGTCGCGCGCCTTCTCGATGGCCTGCAGGTCGAACCCGTTGTGTTCGGGGAAGCGCTGGTCCTCGGCGGCCACCAGCGAAATGGGCAGGCTCGGCGCCATCTGCTCCAGATCGCGCCACTGGTAATGCAGGCGGTAGTCCCAATCGCCCTGGCCCAGCGCTTCGCCGTAGCGCCACAGCATCACCGTGGACAGCGGCGGGTCGATGAAGCGCAGGACCAGCACCTGCAGTACGCTGAACGCCGCCAACAGCACCGGCAGCCACAGCAGGCGCTTCCAGTGCCAGCGCCGCGGGCGCGACGATGCCAGGCCCGGCCCGGCCTTGAGGTTGCTGCGCTCTGCCCCCATTACGGATGCATCCTTTGCTTGTACGGTTGTCGGCGCATTATCCGGCAACATGCCGCGTTTGCAGCATGCCGCCGTTGCAGCACATCTTTCCCATTCCAGCGCAGCCACCACACCGATGACCGCCCAATCCGACACCCTTACCCGTTTCCTGCTTCCCGATGCCGGCGTCCGCGGCGTGCACGTGCACCTGGATGAGACCTGGCGCGAGATCCTGTCCCACGCCAGCTACCTGCCGGCTGCAGCCGAACTGCTCGGAGAGGCCAGCGTCGCCTCGGCGCTGTTCACCGGCCACACCAAGGTCGATGGGCGCCTGTCGATCCAGCTGCGCAGCAACACTGCCATGCGCACCCTGTTCGCCGAATGCACCGCCGCCGGCACCCTGCGCGGTATCGTGCAGCTGGCCGAGGGTGGTGGCGACGCCTCACGCGACCTGACCGCGCTGGGCGAGGACGCGCTGCTGGCCATCACCATCGAGAACCCCGGCCTGGACCCGCGCGAACCGCAGCGTTACCAGAGCCTGGTAGGGCTGACCGCCTCGAACCTGGACGAGGCGTTCGAGGACTATTTCCGCCAGTCCGAACAGCTGCCCACCCGCCTGCTGCTGGCCGCCGACGGCGGGCGGGCCGCCGGCCTGCTGCTGCAAAAACTGCCTGGCGATGAAGGCGACCAGGACGGTTGGTCGCGGGCCAGCGCCCTGTTCGAGACCCTGGGCAAGCAGGAACTGCTGGAGGTGGCCGGCAATGACCTGCTGCACCGGCTGTTCCATGAAGAGAAGCCGGAACTGCTCGGCGAGCGCCCGCTGCGCTTTGCCTGCTCGTGTTCGCGCGAGCGGGTGCAGGGCATGCTGGAGTCGCTGGGCGAGGCCGAAGCCCGGGCGGCGGCCGAGCCGACCGGCGCGGTGGAGATCCGTTGCGAATTTTGCGGACAGGAGTATCACTTTGCGTTGACGGAACTGGACATACTGTTCGGCGACGCCGTCGTCTCCTCGCCGGCACCTGAACGGCTTCAGTAATCGCCGCACGAGTTTTGTTCTGGGGAGAACGAAGACTTGTTAAGAAATCATAAACGCCCTAGGATCAGTGTCCCGCTTCGGCGGGAACTTGTGTCGATTGCTGCTGTCTGAGAGTTCCCATGCGCCCCCTTCTGCGTCTACCACTGGCCCTGCTGATCGCCCTTGCCGCGATCCCGGGCGCGTATGCGCAATCCAAGCCGCGGCAGGACAGCACGGTGCTGCCGATCTGGAACAAGGGCAGCGGCAAGGTCGAAGCCCTGCTGTACCTGGAGCCCACTGGCGAACAGGCAGTAGGCGCACGCTGGCATTTCGGCCGCAGCTCGCTTGATGCCGCCTTCGGGCTGTCCTCGGGCGATTCGCTGGGCCTGCTCTGCAACAGCAGCCGCGGCACCAGCATCAGCGGCCTGGCCAGCCATTGCATGCTGGCCACCCTGGGCGACGATGACGACGCCCCGCTCAGCCGCCGGGTCAGCGGCACCGCCGCGTTCAACCGCCCCGGCGGTCGCGTGGGCATCACTGCCGGCAGCGGCCGCGATACCCTGCCGGCCTGGCTGGCCGGCCCGAACAAATCGCCGGCGCTGCGCGCCGAGCAGAATGACCTGACCGTGTTTGGCCAGAAGAATATTGGCCGCGAAGGCTTCGTCTCGATCGGTGGCACCTATGCCAAGGCGCGCCTGGTCCCGATCGCGGACGCCTCCCCGGCGATCGTCGACCGCTGGGACAGCAAGAGCCTCACCATCGGCGCCGGCTATGGCAACTTCAGCGGCAACATCATCGGCCGCGTGGTCGATGTGCCCGGCCAGCCCGGCAAATGGGAAGGCTTGGGCGTCGGCCTGACCTGGCGTACGCCATGGAGCGGCCAGCTCACCGTTGGCGCCGAAAACGTGATCAGCCGCGGCAAGAACCCGTTCGCCCCGCGCAACGAGAGCACCGACGAAGGCACCGTGCCCTACGTCCGCTACGAACAGGATCTGTAAGCCGGTCCACGCCGCCTGCGCGGCGACCGCTGCCGCTGGAAAACGCGCCTGAGGGCGCGTTTTTTTTGCCCGGGCGCCAGCGCGAGCCCAGCCCTGCCCGATTGCGGCAACCGTCAGCGCCCGGTCGCAGCGCATCAGCGCCGATGCAATGTGTCGAAGCGACATGCATTGATACAAAACGTGACAAATCAATTGCAACTATTTTCTTCACACAGTCTTAACTTTCGAGACGCCGTGCCGAAAGTAATGGCGTAAGCCTATTGATCCACAAGGACTTTGCCGAATTTCATGGAATTCACAGGGAAGATTAACGCTACTTTAATTCTTCTGGCACGGCAGTTACTATCGAGTCAGCCTCGTGGTGCTTGGTGCTGGTACTTGGCGCCGCCACAGGCAAACACACCCTAGTGAATACCCAAGATTCCCTTGGAGAGAGAGAGCAATGAACTTTAAGTCCAACAAGCTGCGTGACGCAGTGGTCGTCGCGCTGGTCGCGACCGCCGCTACCGGCACCGTGCAGGCCCAGGAGTCGGCCAGCCCGACCAATCTGGATCGTATCGAAGTCACCGGCTCGCGCATCCGCCAGGTCGACACCGAAACCGCCCAGCCGGTGCTCAGCATCAGCCGCGCATCGATCGAAAAAAGTGGCTTCAAGACGGTCGCCGACGTCCTCCAGAACATCTCCGCAGCAGGCAGCCCGGCGATCAGCCGTTCCCAGCCGCTGTCGTCCGGTGAAATGGTCGGCGGCTTCTACATCGACCTGCGCAACATCGGTACCCAGCGCACGCTGATCCTGGTCGACGGCAAGCGCCTGGGCGCCAGCGTCAGCGGCTACCAGGACATCTCGCAGATCCCGTCGGTGATCGTTGAGCGCATCGACGTCCTGAAGGACGGCGCCTCTTCGATCTATGGCTCCGACGCCATGGCCGGCGTGGTGAACATCATCACCCGCAAGAACTTCGAAGGCCTGGAAGCCAACGTCTACACCGGCCAGTACGGTGAGGGCGACGGCCAGAAGACCAGCTACGACTTCGTGGCCGGCTTCACCGGCGACCGCGGCTCGATCACCGTCGGTGCCGAGTATTCGGAAGAAAAGGAAGTCTGGGCAAAGGACCGTTGGTTCAGCCAGTACGGGCGTACCAGCCGCCATCCGGAAACCGCTTCGAACTGGACCACCGTCAGTCAGTGGGGCTCCCTGCGGCGCCTGTCCGGCGGCCCGTCGCTGACCCTGAATCGCGGTGGCAACCCGTACGACGTGAACGCCTACCACGTCACTGACGCCACCCCGATCACCGGCGACGTGAGCAACTCGAACGAGCAGATGCAGTTGCTCACCCCGACCGAGCGTCGCAGCGTCTTCACCAACATCCAGTACGACCTGACCGACAACGTCCGGTTCACCGGCGATCTGCTGTACACCCGCCGCGAATCGAAGGCCCAGGTCGCAGGTTACCCGCTTCAGTCTGCCGCGTATGAAGGCCTCGGCGCGCTGCTGTCGGCTGACAGCTACTACAACCCCTTCGGCGAGGACATGTCCTACGTCCGCCGTGGCTGGGAAGTGCCGCGCCTGTCGACCAACCAGCTGACCACCTTCCGCTTCAGCGGCGGTCTGCAGGGTTCGTTCCAGTTCAATGACAAGTTCTTCGACTGGGAAGTCGGTTACCTGTACCAGAACTCGGAGAACAACCAGAGCCAGACCGGCAACTACAATGTGCTGGCTGCCAACGCCGCCACCGGCGCATCGTTCATGAACCCGGCCACCGGTCGCGTCGAGTGCGGTTCGGCACAGGGCCTGCTCGATGGCACCAACCCGGCCTATGGCCCGGGTCCGGGCGGCTGCGTGCCGTGGAACCCGGCGATCCCGTACGGCCGCACCGGCGATGGTGGCTTGACCGGCAACCAGGAACTGCAGCAGTTCCTGTTCCCGACCACGCACAACACCGGCGAAACCACCATGAAGAGCTACTTCGCGAACCTCGCGGGTAGCCTGTTCACCCTGCCGGCCGGCGATCTGGGCTTCGCACTGGGTTACGAATACCGCGAAGAAAAGGGCAGCTTCAATCCTGACGCCCTGTCGCAGTCGGGCTATTCCACCGACCTGGCCTCCGGCCCGACCTCCGGCAAGTTCGACGTCAACGAGGTCTACCTGGAATTGAACGTGCCGATCCTGGCCGATCTGCCCGGTGCCAAGGAACTGAGCGTGAGCGCGGCTACCCGTTACTCCGACTACAGCACCTTCGGCAACACCACCAACAGCAAGTTCGGCCTGAAGTGGAAGCCGATCGATCAGCTGCTGGTGCGTGCAACCTGGGCCGAGGGCTTCCGCGCCCCGACCATCGCCGATCTGTACGGCGGCAGTTCGCAGACGTTCGAGTACTTCACCGATCCCTGCGACACCGTATACGGTTCGGCGGCAACCAATGCCGGTACCGCAGCGCGTTGCGCCGCGGACATCGCCAATGCGGCGACCTTCCGCCAGCTGCGTCAGGGCTTCGTACCGACTGAAGGTCCGGATGAGCAGAGCCCGGTGCCGTTCACCTCCGGCTCGACCCCCACCCTGACTCCGGAAACCTCGACCTCCAAGACGGTCGGCCTGGTGTGGAGCCCGACCTTCGCCCAGGGCCTGAACGTGAGCCTGGACTGGTGGAGCATCAAGATCGAGAACACGATCGTCGGCGATACGCCGGACGCACAGCTGAACGATTGCTACGTTCAGGGCGTGGCCGAGCGCTGCAACAGCTTCACCCGTGACGCCACCCTGGGTTACGTCAACAACATGCTGTTCGGCGGCCGCAATGCCGGTTACCTGAAGACGGAAGGTTACGATTTCGACGCGTCCTACCGTTACGACACCGAGGCTTGGGGTGCGTTCAACTTCAACCTGCAGAACACCTACGTCACCAAGGCCGTCAACAAGTCCACCAACAACGCTGACGAAATCGAAGCCATCGACAATGGCTTCGCCGACAGCACCGGCTCCTATTTCCGCCTGCGCTCGAACCTGACCGTCGGCTGGGAACTGGGCGACTTCGGCGTCACCTGGGGCACGCGTTACTACTCCGGTGTCAAGGAACGTTGCGTCTACACCACCGAGTGCACCGATCCGGACTTCATCTCGCCCGATCCGAACCGCGACTTCAGGATGAACAAGCGCGGCGCCACCACCTTCCATGACGTCCAGGTTTCCTGGAACGCCCCGTGGAATGCGACCATCGGTATTGGTGCGCGCAACGTGTTCAACCACTACGGCCCGCAGATGTACTCCAACCCGAAATCGCAGTTCGCCTACTACGGTGGCTACGACATCGGCCGC
Source organism: Stenotrophomonas sp. KH_029 (assembly GCF_057839765.1). NCBI lineage: Bacteria > Pseudomonadati > Pseudomonadota > Gammaproteobacteria > Lysobacterales > Lysobacteraceae > Stenotrophomonas > Stenotrophomonas sp. KH_029. The sequence continues at coordinate 3,167,052 of NZ_CM174498.1, forward strand.
TTCGTGTACATGCAGTACAAGCAGAAGTTCTGATCGATTCACCGATCGTTACCTGATGCAGCAACGGCCCCGCAAGGGGCCGTTGTTTTTTGTGCCGCGGTTGCCGGCACGGCATCTGCCGGGCACAAAAAAAAGGCCGCGTATACGCGGCCTTCCTGCATTCCGGCGCAGCGGTCAGCCGATCGGGATCAAGGTTTCGATCACGTGCTCCACATACGCCTCGAAATCCTCGCGCGCCTGCTTGGGCTGCTGCAGCTGCAGCGACAGCTGCAGGAAGCCGACATAGGCCGCGTAGGCCAGCCGCGCGCGGTGCTGCGCATCGGTGCGGCTCAGGCCGGCCTGGCGGAACGAGGCCACCAGGTACTCCAGCCGGCGGTGCGACACGCGGTCGATCACCGGGCGCACCATCGGATGGTCCAGCGCCTTGAGCAGCTCGCTGTAGATGATGTGCGGCTGCACTTCGTGGGCCACCACCTGGAACAGCTGGCGCAGGCGTACGCGCGGGTCCGGCACGTCTTCCAGGCTGCCGAATACCTGCTCCTGCTCGAACAATTCCCAGCGTTCCAGCGCGGCCTGCAGCAGCGCATCGCGCGAAGGGAAATGCCAGTAGAAACTGCCCTTGGTCACCCCCAGGCGGCGTGCCAGCGGCTCGACCGCCACCGCGCCCACTCCTTGTTCGGCAATCAGGTCCAGGGCGGCCTGGGCCCAGTCTTCCGCGCTCAGGCGGCTGTTGCGGCCGGCACGTGGCTCGCCGGCGGAAGCTTCAGGTTCATTCATGAGGTGATTTAACCATACGCTGGGGGTGGGTGTGCGCCGAAGGGGCCGCCAGGCAGCGTCGCCGGGCCCTGCCGCGGCTGCGCCAGTACCGGTCGACGGCCCGTCCAGCATCACCATACCCCAAAGTATTGACATGCCACAGGGCAGGTCCATACTAGCGAGTATGGTCACTCCTTCTTCTACCCTGCCCCGTTTTGACGATGAGCGACTGACCGCCGCGCACGATGCCGTGCTGGCCGCCACCCGCTCCCCGCCCGGGCGCCGCGGCACTGTGTTGTTCGCCCACGGCTTCGGCCAGACCCGGCACGCCTGGACCGCCGCCGCGCAGGCGCTGGCCGGCGCCGGTTACCAGACCCTGGCCTATGACGCCCGCGGCCATGGCGACTCGGACTGGAACCCGGCCGCGCTGGCCTACCACGGCCAGCAATTCGCCGATGACCTGATCGTGCTGGCCGGTGAGCAGGCGCAACCACCGGTGCTGGTGGCCGCTTCGATGGGCGGACTGTTCGGGCTGCTCGCCGAATCGCGCTGGCCGGGCCTGTTCGCGGCGATGGTGCTGGTGGACATCACCCCGCGCTGGGACACCGCCGGAGTCGAAAAGATCCTGATGTTCATGACCGCCCACCCGGACGGTTTCGCCTCGCTGTCGCAGGCCGCCGACGTCATTTCGGCCTACCTGCCGCATCGCCCGCGCAAATCCGACGCCTCCCTGCGCGCGCTGCTGCGCGAGGACGGCCAGGGCCGCTGGCGTTGGCACTGGGACCCGCGCCTGGTGGCCGAGCTGGCGCGCGACAGTGAACAGCACCAGGACGCGCTGGCCGACGCCGCGCGCCAGGTGAAATGCCCGTTGCTGCTGGTCAGCGGCGGGCGCAGCAGCCTGGTCACCCCGCAGACGGTGGCCGAATTCCTCGCGTTGGCGCCGCATGCGCGCCATGTGCAGTTGCCGGAGGCCACGCATATGGTCGCCGGTGACGACAACAACGCCTTTACCGCTACTGTGTTGGACTATCTGGACGTGTTGCCCTCGGCCTCCGCCGTGGCACAGTCCGCCACTACCGAGCACGTCACCGGAGCACGCTCATGAGCATTGTCGTCCCCTTCCTGGCCCTCCTGCTGGCGGGCGCCTTCGTCGCCTACCACCGGATGCGGCTGATCACCTGGACGATCATCAGCGTGGCGATCCTCGCCGCCTGCTGGTTCATCCCCTACGTGAATCAGACTGCCACCCTGGTGGCCGCGGCCATCGTTGCGCTCATCGTGGTGCCGCTGCTGCTGCCGTTCATCCGCAAGCCGCTGCTGACCGCGCCGATGATGAAGGTGTTCCGCAAGGTGCTGCCGCCGCTGTCGCAGACCGAACGCATCGCGCTGGAAACCGGCTCGGTCGGTTTCGAAGGCCAGCTGTTCACCGGCGACCCGGACTGGAACATCCTGCTCAACTATCCCAAGCCGCAGCTCACCGCCGAAGAACAAGCCTTCCTGGATGGCCCGGTCGAAGAGCTGTGCAGGATGGTCAACGACTGGGAAATCACCCATGTCTACGCCGACCTGCCACCGGAACTGTGGAGCTTCATCAAGAAGAACAGGTTCTTCGGCATGATCATTCCGAAGGAATACGGCGGCCTGGGCTTCAGCGCGCTGGCCCACCACAAGGTGATCCAGAAGCTGGCCTCGGTGTCGAGCGTGGTCAGCTCCACCGTCGGCGTACCGAACTCGCTGGGCCCGGGTGAACTGCTCAACCATTACGGCACCCAGGCGCAGAAGGACCAGTACCTGCCGCGCCTGGCCGATGGCCGCGAAGTGCCCTGCTTCGGCCTGACCGGTCCGTTCGCCGGCTCGGATGCGACCTCGATTCCCGATTACGGCATCGTCTGCAAGGGCGAGTGGAACGGCGAGCAGGTGCTCGGCGTCAAGCTCACCTTCGACAAGCGCTACATCACCCTGGCCCCGGTGGCCACGCTGATCGGCCTGGCCTTCCGCATGTACGACCCGGATGGCCTGATCGGCAGCACCCGCGACATCGGCATCACCCTGGCGCTGCTGCCGCGTGATACCGCCGGCGTGGAAATCGGCCGTCGCCACTTCCCGCTCAACTCGACCTTCCAGAATGGCCCGATCCGCGGCAAGGATGTCTTCATCCCGCTGACCCAGCTGATCGGCGGCGCCGAGAAGGCCGGCAAGGGCTGGAACATGCTCAACGAGTGCCTGGCCGTGGGCCGCTCGATCACCCTGCCCTCCACCGCCAGCGGCGGTGCCAAGGCCGGTGCGGTGGTGACCGGTGCCTATGCACGCATCCGCAAGCAGTTCGGCCTGTCGGTCGGCCGCTTCGAGGGCGTGGAAGAGGCGCTGGCCCGGATCGGCGGCAAGGCCTATGCGATCAGCGCGCTGTGCCAGGCCACGGCGGCGGCGGTGGACCGCGGCGACGTGCCGTCGGTGCCGTCGGCGATCGCCAAGTACCACTGCACCACCATGAGCCGCGAAGTGATCTCGGACATGATGGATGTGATCGGCGGCAAGGGCATCATCCTGGGACCGCGCAACTTCGCCGGCCGCAGCTGGCAGGCCGCGCCGATCGCGATCACGGTCGAGGGTGCCAACATCATGACCCGCAGCCTGCTGATCTTCGGCCAGGGTGCGATCCTGTGCCATCCGTGGGTGCTCAAGGAAATGAAGGCCGCCCAGGACCCCGATACCCGTGCCGGCCTGCAGGAATTCGACCGCAGCCTGTTCGGCCATATCCGCTTCGGCATCTCCAACGCCGTGCGTTCGTTCTGGTTCGGCCTGACCGGCGCGCGCGTCGGTGCCGCCCCGGGCGACGCCTACACCCGCCGCTACTTCCGCAAGCTGGACCGTTACTCGGCCAACCTGGCGCTGATGGCCGACATCTCGATGATGACCCTCGGCGGCAAGCTGAAGTTCAAGGAATCGCTGTCCGGCCGCCTGGGCGATGTACTGAGCCACATCTACATGACCAGTGCCATGCTCAAGCGCTACCACGACGAAGGCGCGCCGACCGCCGACCAGCCGCTGCTGGCCTGGGCCTTCCATGACAGCGTGCACAAGATCGAAGAGTCGCTGTCGGCGGCGCTGCGCAACTTCCCGATCCGCCCGATCGGCTGGCTGATGTGGCTGCTGATCTTCCCGTTCGGCCGCCGCGCCGAGGCCCCGGGCGACCGCCTGGGCCACCGCGTCGCCGCGCTGCTGATGGCGCCCAACGAAGCCCGCGACCGCCTGGCCAATGGCGTGTTCCTGACCCCGTGCGAGAACAACCCCGGTGGCCGCATCAACAGCTACCTGTCCAAGGCGATCATGGCCGAGCCGGTCGAGCGCAAGTTCATCAAGGCGGTCAAGACCAAGGGCATCGAAGCGCTGGACTTCGTCACCCAGCTGGACGAAGCCGTGGCCGAAGGGGTGATCACCCAGGACGAACGCACCCTGCTCGAAGAGCTGCGCGTGCTGACCCTGGAAACCATCACCGTGGACGATTTCGATCCGCGCGAACTGCGCTCGGCCGGTTACTACGACCGCCAGCACAAGGATCCGCAGTCGCAGGAAGCGGCGTGATCCCGGCAGCAAGGCAATGACAACGGCGGACTTCGGTCCGCCGTTTTTCTTGGAGACCCACCCATGTCCGCTCCACTGCTCAAGCTCTACCAGCGCATGCAACGCTGGCCCGCCGGCAACTGGCTGTTCTCGCGCGCGGTGTGCTTCAAGGCGCCCTACTTCGCCAGCATCGCCCCGCGCATCACCCTGCTCGAAGTTGGCCGCTGCGAGGGTCGCATCGCGCACCGCCGCCGGGTGCGCAACCACATCGGCACCGTGCATGCGATCGCCCTGTGCAACCTGGCCGAACTCACCGCCGGGCTGATGGTCGACGCCTCCCTGCCCAGCGGCATGCGCTGGATCCCCAGGGGCATGGAGGTGAAGTACCTGGCCAAGGCCACCGGCACCCAGCACGCGGTCGCCACGCCCGCCCAGCCGATCGTCAGCGCGGACGCGGGCTACGCCCTGCCGGTCAACGTGCAGATCCGCGATACTGCGGGGACGGCGGTGTTCGAGGCGCGGATCGACATGTGGGTGTCGCCGGTCAAGCGCTGATCATTGCCGCGCCGCCACGCAGGCGTGGTTCGACCGGGGTAGCGTGCGCGCCGAGGTAGAGCCACGCCCTGCGGGGCCGCACCGCCTCAGGCCGGCACCATCCACCATGCGGCCACCGCCAGGATCGCCGGGACGGCCTGGACGAAGAAAATGCGCTTGTTGACGCTGTAGGCGCCGTAGCAGCCGGCCACGATCACGCAGCCGAGCATGAAGTTCACCAGCATCGGCAGGTGGTCGAACAGGCCCCAGAACAGGCCTGCGGCCAGGAAGCCGTTGTACAGGCCCTGGTTGGCCGCCAGCACCCGCGTGGCCTGCGCCTTCTCCGGGGTGTTGCGGAAGGTCTTCAGCCCCAGCGGATGCGTCCACAGGAACATCTCCAGGACCAGGAAGTACACATGCAACAGCGCGACCACCAGGGTCAGGATCAGTGCGGTCCAGTACATGCGCAACCCTCGAACAAGATGGAGGAAGCTTACTCCGGGCGCTCGCCCGGCAGTTTCTTTTCTTCGCCCAGCACCCCGAACGCGGCAGCGGTCATCAACCCGGCCACCACCAGGCCGCCGGCGAACACCGCGTGCGAGCCGAACAGCGACAGCCCCTTGTGCACCCAGGCGAAGGTCAGGTCGGCACCGCGGTAGACCACCGTGTCGATCGCCGCGCCGGCCTTGTAGCGCCACTGGCGGTCCACCCGGGTGTAGAGGGTCTCGCGTGCGGGCTTGGCCAGCGAGAACTCGCTGGCGCGGGTCATCACCTGCACCATCGCCACCAGCATCGGCAGCGGCGAGGCGGCCAGCACCGAGAAACCGACGATGATCGCAAAGCCGGGAATCAACAGCGCCGGGCCGATGCCATGGCGCGACAGCAGCCAGCGGGTCAGGCCCAGCTGCAGCAGCAGGGTAAGCGCGTTGACCGCCAGGTCCACCCGCGAGAAGAACGCGGTGCTCGCGGCCGGATCGGTATACAGGCGACGTACGATCGCGGCCTGCTCGTTGTACAGCAGCGTGCCGATGCCCACGCCGAACAGCACCAGCGCCGCCAGCCAGCGCAGCAGCGGCTCGCGTGCGATCAGCTTCAGGCCATCGAGCACACTGCCGCCCATCGGGGTTTCACCCGACGCCAGCTGCTGTTCCTGCTCGCGCGCCACGGCCCACAGCCGCAGCCGCCAGATGCAGACCAGGCAGGTGGTGAGGAACCCGGCCGAGACCAGCATCAGGTTGGCGATGCCGACCTGCTCCACCAGCGCCGAGGTGATGACCGGGCCGAGGAACGCACCGAGGGTGCCGGCCGCGCCGATGTAGCCGTACACCGCACGCGCCTGGGCGTTGGAGAACACATCGGCCATGAAGCTCCAGAACACCGCCACCGCGAACAGGTTGAACACTGCCGCCCAGAAGAAGAACGCCATGCCGCGCCCGGGCACGCCACTGTCGAACAGCAGGTAGAAGCCCAGCAGGGAGACGATGAAGAAACCGTACACCGCCGGCAGGAACACCCGCCGCGGGTAGCGGCTGACCAGCGCGCCGTACAGCGGCTGCAGCACCAGCATGATCACGAACACGCAGGTGAACAGCACCTGCAGCACGAAGTCCTGCAGCGCGATGCCGTGCGCGCTGAACCAGTCGATCATCACCGGCGGGAACACCGCCTTCGGGTCGGCCGAGGCCGCCATCGCCTCGCGTACCGGGCGCAGCACGTAGTAGCCGCTGAGCAGGCAGAAGAAATACAGGCAGGCCCAGATCAGCGGCGGGGATTGCCGCAGCGCCGCGCGCAGGCCGGTCCGCACCGGTGCCGCAGCACTCATCGCACCCACTCCCGGCTCGGGCGGCGTGGCAACGGCAGCATCGTGGGAACTCCGGGCAGCAAAGCGCGCAAGGTAAACGATGCACCGCAACATCGCCAGCCTCCGGCGTGCCCATCCACGCAACCCAGCGTGATGCCACCCCGTCGCCCCGTGGCCGGCCGACCTGGCCCATGCTCAACCGCGGCGGTGGGGACGGCCAATGCCCGACCATCATGCTGGCCAGGCGCGCCGCCCGGTGGCGGCTGGAACAGGCTGGCGGCGGCTGAACAGGGCTGCGCCCGAGGCCAGGCCGGTGCCGCCGCATGGCGATGCAAAAACCGCGCCTTTTCAACACGATACGCATTCATCTTCGCTTGGTTTGTGTAATCGGGAACAGCAGCGCTAGAATCGGCCACAGCAGTTGCGCACGGGCCCAAAACGATGAATCAGAACAGCAGGCGTCGACCGATCCGTTCGGCGGCAACCGGATTGCTGGGCATATTGATGCCCATCGCCATGTCGTCCACTGCACAGACCCCCAGTGCCGCCCCGGCTGCGTTCCCGGTGAACATCGAGAACGCCGCGGCGATTGCGCACACCCAACCGGCGGCGTACCGCCCCACCGTCGCCGCGCGCCAGGTGCTGGCGCCGGCGCCGGGCTTCAATGTGGCCGCGATCGAATCGATGGCCCAGCAGCTCACTTACGGCGAACGCGTGCCCGGCATGGCCGTGGCGATCGTGCAGGGCGGCCGCGTGCTCAGCGCGCGCGGCTACGGCGTCACCGACGTCAACAATCCGCAGATGGTCGACGCGCATACCGTGTTCCGCCTGGCCTCGCTGTCCAAGGCCTTCGCCGGCACCATGGCCGGGCTGCTGGTCAACGACGGCACCCTGCGCTGGGACAGCAAGGTCACCGACTACGTGCCCGGGTTCCAGCTGAGCACGCCTGAAGCCACCGAGCGGCTGACCGTGGCCGACCTGCTCAGCCACCGCGTCGGCCTGCCCTACAACGCCTACGACCGCGATGTGGAAGGCAACGCCGAGTACTACACGCTCACCCACAAGCTGGCCTCGACCTCGCTCAAGTGCCTGCCGGGCGATTGCTACGCCTACCAGAACGTGGCCTTCAGCCTGATCGGCGATGTGGTCTACGCCGCCTCCGGCAGCTTCTACGAACAGTCGGTCGAACGCCGTCTGTTCAAGCCGCTGGGCATGGACGACGCCAGCCTGGGCCTGGCCGGCATCCAGGCCAGCTCGCGCTGGGCGCGCCCGCACGTGCGCAGCCGCAACGGCTGGGTGGCACTGACTCCCAAGCCCACCTACTACCGGCTGGCGCCGGCCGCCGGCGTCAATGCCAGCGCCAGCGACATGGCGCAGTGGCTGCTGGCCCATACCGGGCACCGCCCCGATGTGCTGCCGGCGCCGCTGCTGGCCACGCTGCACTCGACCCTGATCAACACCCCCGGCGAAATGCGCTCGGGCTGGCGCCGCGAGCGCCTGCACTCGGCCGGCTACGCCCTGGGCTGGCGCAACTTCGATTACGCCGGCCATGAGGTGGTCTTCCACGCCGGTGCCGTGCAGGGCTACCGCGGCCTGGTGGCGCTGGTACCCGAGCGCGACCTGGGCATCGCGATCATGTGGAACGGCGAAAGCAGCCTGCCCAGCGGACTGCTGCCGACCGTGCTGGACGCGGCCATGGGCCTGCCCAGCCAACGCTGGCTGGACGTGGACACCGACTTCGGCAGCGACAACCTGATGGCCGAAGACGGCGCCCCGCAGCCGGGCAAGCGCAAGGGCGTGTCGTCCAACCGCGCGGTGGCATCGCCGCGCTGAGTCGGGGATGGGCTGAATCGGAAAGGCGACCTGCGGGTCGCCTTTTTTTGTCCCGAAGAAACCGGGCACCGCAGGGAGCCATCCAGCGAAAACAACTACCGGTCCGTATACACCAACCCATCCCACCGGACCGCGTGGCGCTCTTCGATCCGACATGGGAAAGTGTGGAGAGGGCGTCGGGCGGCCCAGAAAAAAAACGCGCATAAAAAAACTCCCTCCCCGCTGGGCTGCCGGGGAAGGAGTTTCAGTGTACGGCTATCGGGAAACGCTTAGATCAGCGGTGCCGGGGTTGCCGGCAGGGCGACCGGGGCGGCCTTCTTCTTGCGGGCCGCCGGCTTGCGCTTTGCAACCTTCTTCACCGCCTTCTTGGCAGCGGCCTTGCGGGCCGGCGCCTTCTTCGCGGTGGCCTTCTTGGCTACCTTGCGGACGGCCTTCTTGGCGGTCTTCTTTACCGCTTTCTTGGCAGTCTTCTTGGCGGCCGCTTTCTTGGCTACCTTGCGGACGGCCTTCTTGGCGGTCTTCTTTACCGCTTTCTTGGCGGTCTTCTTGGCAGCCGCTTTCTTGGCTACCTTGCGGACAGCCTTCTTGGCGGTCTTCTTCGCTGCCTTCTTGGCAGTGGCCTTCTTGGCGACCTTCTTGACCGCCTTCTTTGCCGTCTTCTTCACTGCCTTGCGGGCGGTGGCCTTCTTGGCGGCCTTCTTCACCGTCTTCTTGGCCGCCGCCTTCTTGGCGACCTTCTTCACGGCCTTCTTGGCAGTGGCCTTCTTAGCGACCTTCTTGACCGCCTTTTTGGCGGCCGGCTTTTTCTTCGCAGCTTTCTTGGTTGCCATGGGATGGCTCCTCGTCAGTGATCTATGGAGTTTGAACGCCCAGGTAAAGCAAACCCGCAGATGCTGCGTCGCGGGGACCGCCGTCGCGTCATGCGCGTCGTGACGGATACGGTGATACCCGCCGCATGCGGCCAGGCAGGTATCGAATCAGAAAGGGGCTTGCGGTTCGCCGAGGGAAGCGAAGCCATCTCCACCGTCTTGGGACGCGAGGTGGATGTCCAGGTTGTGCTTCGCGACTGGATGTCGATTCTGCTCACTCTGTTCGCAGGCAAGGTCTGCTGGGCGAAACCTAATCACGCCTTTTTCCACTGTCAACAACCCGGGCGAAAAATTTTCACATCCACGCCTCCCGCCGCAGCGCCGCCGCACCCCGCAAACCGTCCCGCCGCGCCTCGTGCAGACCCCATGCAGACCATCCCGGCAACCGCCATGCACGCCACATGCAAAAAGAAAACCACTTAAAAGAAGCACTTTTGCATTCGGCGCCAGGTTTGAGCGCGCGCATCGCCACTGCATCGGCCGCGCCGCCGCCGACGCCCCGATGCGTCCCAACACGGGAGCAAAACAGAGGCGAAAAGTTTTCACATCCCGGAGCGCTTTTTGCCACCGGATTTGCACAAATGCGCAAACTTTTGGACGCCGACGGCGGCGACGTCGGCGCCGTCGGCATCGGTTGCGCGCCGCGTGCACGACCGCCGCGGCGGTGTCGGGCACGCGCGCAGCGACCGATCGATCCCTGCTTATGACCACCGCGCGCATCCACCCAACGCATCCGCATGAGGCCGTCCGCTGGCCGGCGGGTGCACCGATTGCGCCGAACCCATCACGCACCACTAACGCCGCCGGCGTCGCCGCGCGGCCGCCGACCGATCCGGCTCGAGCATCGGTCGGGTCGACTGCACCCACCGCAGCCACGACGATCACCGGCCTCGGCGGCGATGCCCCCCAAAAAAAACGGCCGCACCAGGCGACCGTTTTTTTCCAGCCACGACCAGGCTCAGTGGTCGTCGTCTTCCAGCAGCTCGGCGTACTCGTCCGGGCCGAGCAGATCGTTCAGTTCGTCGGTGGCCGAGAACTCGACCACGTAGATCCAGCCCTCGCCGTAGGCATCTTCGTTGATGGTTTCCGGCTTGTCGCTCAGGGCCTCGTTGACCTCGACCACCTTGCCGGTGACCGGGCTGTACACATCCGAGGCGGCCTTGACCGACTCGACCACGGCGGCCTGCTGGCCTGCCTTCACTTCATCGCCCACCGCCGGCAGCTCGACATAGACCAGGTCGCCAAGCAGGCCCTGGGCATGGTCGGAAATACCGATGGTGACGCGGCCGTTGCCTTCCACGCGTGCCCACTCGTGGGACTTGAGGAATTTGAGGTCGCCGGGGATCTCGCTCATGGGACTGCTCCGAGGAATTTCAGGGGGGTCAAGAAACGGGGGTAGTGTAACCAACCGACGCGGACTGCCGACAGACCGCCGCCGGGCAATGTCAGGCGTCGGCCAGCACGCCGGGCTGGGCCTGGCCTTCGCGCACGAACGGGAACTTCACCACCCGCACCGGCACCTGCTTGCCGCGGATGTCAACGTGCACCTGGCCCAGCTCGCCGGCCGGCACGCGGGCGAAGGCGATGCCCTTGCCCAGGGTCGGGGAGAATGTGCCGGACAGGATCTCGCCCTGGCCGCTGGCGGTCAGCACCGCCTGGCCATGGCGCAGCACGCCCTTCTCATCCATCACCAGGCCGATCAGCTGGCGCGCGTCGCCGGCGGCCTTCTGCGCTTCCAGCACCGGGCGGCCGATGAAGTCGCGGCCTTCGTCCAGTGCCACCGTCCAGGCCAGGGCGGCTTCAAAGGGGGTGATCGTCTCGTCCATGTCCTGCCCGTAAAGATTCATGCCCGCCTCCAGGCGCAGCGTGTCGCGCGCGCCCAGTCCGGCCGGGCGCACGCCGGCGGCGGCCAGTGCGTTCCAGAACGCGACCACCTCGGTCTGCGGCAGCAGGATCTCGAAGCCATCCTCCCCGGTGTAGCCGGTACGGGCCACGAACAGCGGCGTGCCGCTGGCGGCGGTGGCCTGCAGCGCGGCGAAGCGGCCCAGCTTTTCCAGCGCGGCGCGATCGGCTTCGCCGACCAGGCCGATGACCCGTTCGCGCGCGGTCGGGCCCTGCACGGCGATGATCGCCAGGTCCTCGCGCTCGGTCACCTGCACATCGAAGGCGGCCGCCTGTTCGCCGATCCAGGCCAGGTCCTTCTCGCGGGTGGAGGCGTTGACCACCATGCGGAAGAAATCGTCGGCCAGGTAGTACACGATCAGGTCGTCGATGACCCCGCCGCGCGGGTTGAGCATGCACGAGTACAGCGCCTTGCCGGTGACCTTGAGCTTGTCCACCGAGTTGGCCAGCAGCCGGCGCAGGAACGGCTTGACCTGTTCACCACGCAGGTCGACCACGGTCATGTGGCTGACGTCGAACATGCCGGCGTCGGCGCGCACCAGGTGGTGCTCGTCCAGCTGCGAGCCGTAATGGATGGGCATGTCCCAGCCACCGAAATCGACCATCTTGGCGCCGAGCGCGCGGTGGGTGTCGTTGAGAAGCGTCTTCTGGGTCATGACCGGTTCCGGGGGAATGAAAACAAGAACGCCATTATCCCAGAACCGCCTTCACAACGCGTGCGGCGCTGCGGTATGCAGCGCGTGGCCGTGTTTCCACGGTGCCGGCCGGCAGTCGTCGCTAGGACGCGCGCGGGGCGAACATGATCACCATCATCCCGGCCAGGCACAGCCCGGCCCCGAGCAGGTCCCAGCGGCTGGGACGGATGCCGTCCACCAGCCACAACCAGAACAGCGCGCTGCCGATGTAGACGCCGCCGTAGGCGGCATACACGCGGCCACTGGCGGCCGGGTGCAGGGTCAGCAGCCACGCGAACAGGGCCAGGCTGGCCGCGGCCGGCAGCAGCAACCAGGCACTGCCGTCGCGGCGCAGCCACAGCCAGGGCAGATAGCAGCCGACGAGCTCGGCCGCGGCGGTCAGCACGAACAGCAGCAGGGTCTTCACGACGCCGCTTCGTCGGCCTTGACCTGCTGCCAGAGCCGCTCCTGCGCATCCAGGTCCAGTGTGGCGATGCCCTGCCCGGCCGCGTCGGCCTGCGCTTCCATCGCCCGGAACCGGCGTTCGAACTTGTGATTGGCCTGGCGCAGCGCCGCGCCCACGTCCACCCTGGCGTGCCGGGCCAGGTTGGCGCAGACGAACAGCAGGTCGCCCAGCTCGTCCTGCAGGCGGGCGTGGTTGTCCTGCACCGGCCCGCGCGCGAATTCGGCGGCGACCTCGTCCAGTTCCTCGCGCACCTTGTCGATCACCGGTGCCGGGCCGGGCCAGTCGAACCCCACCCGCGCCGCGCGCGCCTGCAGCTTCACCGCACGTTGCCACTCGGGCAGCCCGCGCGAGATGCCGGCCAGCGCCGAGGTATCGGCATGGCCCTTGGCCGCGCGCTCGGCGCGCTTGATCGCCTCCCAGTTGGTGTTGACGTCCTCGGCACCGTCGACCTGTACCTGGGCAAACACGTGCGGATGGCGGCGCTGCATCTTGTCGCTGATCGAACGGGCCACGTCGGCGAAGCTGAAGGCCTGCTGTTCACTGGCCATCTGCGCATGGAACACCACCTGCAGCAGCAGGTCGCCGAGTTCGTCCTGCAGGTCGCCCAGATCGCCGCGGTCGATCGCATCGGCCACCTCGTAGGCTTCCTCGATGGTGTACGGGGCGATGCTGGCAAAGTCCTGCTGCAGGTCCCAGGGGCAGCCCCGCTGCGGATCGCGCAGCCGCGCCATGATGCCCAGCAGGCGTTCCAGTTCGGCAGTGGCGGACATCCGGGGCTCCTTGGCAGGCATCAGTCGGGCAACCAGTCCCGCCACGGCAGGCGGGTGTCGCCCAGGGCGATGAAATCGCCGTTCAACAGGGTCTCGCGGCGGTTGTAGCGGAACGGCTTGCCGGTGGCGGCCGACAGCACCGCGCCACCGGCGGCATGCAGCACGCACTGGCCGGCGGCGGTGTCCCACTCGGAGGTGGGACCCAACCGCGGGTATACGTCCAGCGTGCCTTCGGCAAGCCGGCAGAATTTCAGCGACGAACCCTGCGCGACCACCTCGATCTCGCCCATCCGCTCCAGCAGGGCCTGGGTCTGCGCGCTGCGGTGCGAGCGGCTGGCGGCGACCTGCAGCGGCGCCGTGGCCGGGGTGCGGGTGCGCAGCACCGAGTCGCGCATGCCATCACGGCGGTAGGCCAGCTCACCGCGCATGGCGTGCCAGACCACGCCGGTAACCGGCGCCTGCACCACGCCAAAGGCCGGCGCACCCTGGTAGATCAAGGCGATGTTGACGCTGAATTCGTCGTTGCGCTTGACGAATTCGCGGGTACCGTCCAGCGGGTCCACCAACCAGTACGCGCCCCAATGCTGGCGCACATCCCACGGCACGTGCGCCGATTCCTCCGACAGGATCGGCAGCTCCGGGGTGAGCTGCCGCAGGCCGCGCTCGATCACCTGGTGGGCGGCCAGGTCGGCAGCGGTCAGCGGGCTGTGATCGGGCTTGATCTGGACCTCGAACGGGGCGGCATACACCGCCATGATGGCGGCGGCGGCGTCCTGGGCGATGGCGATGACGGTTTCGCGCAGATCGGTGGTGAGTTTGATCATTCCCCGCGTCCCAGCCACTGGCGCGCGATGAACAGCGCGGCCAGCGAACGGCCTTCGGAGAAATCCTCACGCAGCATCAACTGGTCCAGGTCGGCCAGCTTCCACGGCACCACTTCCAACTCTTCCGGCTCGTCGCCGGCCAGGCGCTCGGGATACAGATCGCGCGCCACCACCAGCCACGACTGGTGGCTCATGTAGGTCGGGGCCAGGGTCATCGCCCGCAGCACGTCCAGGCGGCGGGCACCGTAACCGGCTTCTTCCTTCAGTTCGCGGTCGGCGGCCTGCACCGGGGTTTCGCCGGCATCGATGCGGCCCTTGACCAGGCCCAGTTCGTAGCGATGCATCCCGGCGGCGTATTCACGTACCAACAGCACGGTCTGGTCGTCCAGCATCGGCACCACCACCACCGCGCCATGGCCCTGGCTGACCAGGCGCTCGAAGCGGCGGCGCTCGCCGTTGGAGAACTCCAGGTCCAGATGCTGGCGCTGGAACGGCCCGCTCTGCTCGTCCGTGATCTTGTGGATGATGGGCAGGCGACGGCTCATGCGAGCATCTCTAGAATGGGAGCTGGTGAAAACGTGTTCATGAGCCCGAAATGCTAGCAGACCCAGCCCCCCTCACGCTGGCCGATCGGTGGCGGCAACGCGATCTGGCCGTGTTATGGCACCCATGCACGCAGATGCGCGAACACCCCGACACCCTGCCGCTGGTGCCGATCGCCCGTGGTGAAGGCCCGTGGCTGATCGATCATGACGGCAAACACTACCTGGATGCGGTCAGCAGCTGGTGGACCAACCTGTTCGGCCATGCGCAGCCGCGCATCGGCGCGGCCATCGCCCACCAGGCCACCCAGCTGGAGCAGGTGATGCTGGCCGGCTTCAGTCACGAACCGGCGGTGGCCCTGGCCGAACGCCTGCTGGCGATCGCCCCGCGCCAGGCCGGGCGCGCCCCGCTGGCCAAGGTGTTCTACGCCGACAACGGCTCGGCCGGGGTGGAAGTGGCGCTGAAGATGGCCTTCCACTACTTCCGCAACCGCGGCGAGCACCACCGCACCCGCTTTGTGGCCCTGGAGAACGGCTACCACGGCGAAACCCTGGGCGCGCTGTCGGTGGGCGATATCCCGCTGTACCGCCGCGTGTATGCGCCGCTGCTGACCGAGGCGCTGTTCGCGCCGTCGCCGGACGCCTACCTGGCCGAGCCGGGGCAGAGCGCGGCCCAGCGCGCCCACCAGGCCGCCGATGCGCTGGCCACCCTGTTCGACCAGCATCCCGGTGAAATCTGCGCGGTGATTCTGGAGCCGCGCCTGCAATGCGCCGGCGGCATGCGCATGCACGACCCGGTGTACCTGCAGCGCGCCCGCGAACTGTGCGATGCCAACGGCGCGTTCCTGATCGCCGATGAGATCGCCACCGGCTTCGGCCGTACCGGCACGATGTTCGCCTGCGAACAGGCCGGGGTGATGCCCGACCTGCTGTGCCTGTCCAAGGGCCTGACCGGAGGCTTCCTGCCGCTGTCGGCGGTGCTGGCCACCCAGGCGCTGTACGACGCGTTTCTGGATGAGTCACGTGAACGCGCGTTCCTGCATTCGCACAGCTACACCGGCAACCCGCTGGCCTGTGCGGCGGCGCTGGCCACGCTGGATATCTTCGCCAGCGAGGATGTGATCGCGCGCAACCGTGGCACCGCCGAGGTGATGGCCCGCCTGGCCGCGCCGTTCAACGACCACCGGCACGTGGCCGATGTGCGCCAGGCCGGGATGGTGGTGGCCTTCGAACTGACCCGCAATGGCGACAAGCGCACCCCCTTCCCCGCCGAAGCGCGGGTGGGGCTGCACGCCTACACCGCCGCGCTCAAGCGCGGGGTGGTGCTGCGCCCGCTGGGCAACGTGCTGTACTGGATGCCGCCGTACTGCGTGGAAGACGAACACCTGGACCTGTTGGCCCAGACCACCCTGGCCGCGATCGAGGAGGCCGTTGCATGCGTGTGACCCGTTGCCATGTCGAGACCCCACTGGCCGTGGGCCAGACCCTGTCGCTGCCCGAAGAGGCGGCCAACCACCTGGTGCGGGTGATGCGGCTGCGCGAAGGCGACGGCTGCGTGCTGTTCAATGGTGACGGGCACGATTACCCGGCCACGCTGGTGGTGGTGGGCAAACGCGATGCGCAGGTGCGCATCGATGCCGCGCTGGCGCTGGACAACGAATCGCCGCTGCACATCACCCTGCTGCAGGGCATCGCGCGCGGCGAGAAGATGGACCTGATCCTGCAGAAGGCGACCGAACTGGGCGTGGCCGCGATCGTGCCGGTCAACGCCGAGCGCACCGAAGTGAAGCTCGATGCGGCGCGTGCGGAAAAGCGGCTGGCGCACTGGAACAATGTGGTGGTGTCGGCCTGTGGCCAGTCCGGTCGCGCGCGGGTGCCGGCCGTGGCGGCGCCGCAATCGCTGCTGGAGGCCGCACGCAGCATGCCCGCCGACGCACTCAAGCTGACCCTGGACCCGCTTGGCGCGCATCGCCTGTCCATCCTGCCGGCCGCGCCGGGCGGGGTGGTGATCGCGATCGGCCCGGAGGGTGGCTGGTCGCCGCGCGACCGGCAGGCATTGGCCGAGGCGGGATTCCAGGGCCTGCAGCTGGGCCCGCGGATCCTGCGCACCGAAACGGCCGGGCTGGCCGCGATCGCGGCCGTGCAGGCGCGGCTGGGCGACCTGGGCTGACCGATCACATTCGGGTAGGTAGCGACCGTTGGTCGCTACCGGCCTGGTCCGGGTCGGTGTCATGCATGTGCCGACCAACGGTCGGCACCTACCATCGGTCACGCGCCCGGTACGCACCGGCCGTTGGTCGGTGCGCGAATGGTCCGGCGCGCAATGTGCCAACGCAAGCAGCGCAAGCGGGTGGAACAGCCCCCTTGAGTCAAGGGGGCGCGCCGTCAGGCGCGGGGATCTGGAAGAATGGTCCGCGGGGGGCCCACGATCTGCAGCGCAGATCGTGGGAGGTTTCGCGAATGCGAACCTACCCCGCGACGGGGTAGGCCTCGTCCAGCGCCGCTTCCAGCGCATCCAGGTCCGGCAGCAGCGCGCTCTGCTCGCCCAGCAGCACGCGCATGTGCACGCCCTGCGGCAGGGTTTCTTCCGAGGCGTCGGCCAGCAGGCCGTCGCGCGGCACCGAAATCAGCTGCGGGAAGGTCTGGGTCAGCAGCGCGAAGTACGGGCGGCCCGGATTGCCGCCCAGCGCCTTGAGCACCACCACCTTGTTGTTGCCATGCACCGGCTCGTCGCCCAGCCCGGACAGGCGCGCGAACGACAGCAGCGGCACGTCCCAGCCATGCCAGGCGATCTGCCCGACCAGCCAGGCCGGCGTGTCCGGCACCGCCTGCACGGCGACCTTGGACATCATTTCGGCGACGGTGGCATTGGGCAGCAGCACGCGTTCGTGCCCGGCCTGGATCAATACCCCGCGGATTTCGTCGTTGCTGGCGTAGCTCATCGGTGTGTCCTTGTGGGTGCCGGCGCGGCGATCACTCGCTCACGCCCCAGCGTTCGGCGATCACGGCGGCCAGTTGCTGCGGTTCGCCCGCCTCCATGCCGGCGGCGACCACGGCGCTGGCCGCGGTCGGGTCGTAGCAGCCTTCGCCAACCTGCCCGGCCGCCCAGGCGCCGGCGCCGGCCAGCGCCAGCACGGGCTCGACCTGCGTCGGATCGGCGCCACTGAGCAGCACCACGCCGCTGTGCGCCGGCGGCAGGGCGTCGATCTGGATGCCCTGCGCATCGGTGCTGAAATACAGGCTGCGGCCGCGCAGTTCCAACCCGATGTCGTCGGGCAGGATGTAGGCATGGCCGGCCAGGACCGGTTGTGCGGTTTCGGCCAGCAGCACCGGCAGCGGCGACACCCGCGCCATCTGCTTGACCAGGTTGCCGTAACGGCCGCCGTCCAGGCGCATATGCACCAGCACCGGCGCCGCCAGCGCGGCCGGCAGGGCGGCCAGCAGCCGGCGCAGCGCGTCCGGGCCACCGATACCGGCCAGCACCAGCACCGCACCGGGGGCGGCGCCGTCGGCCTGGCCTTGCGGTTCCAGCTCGACCAGCGACAACCGTTCCAGGTCGAATGCCGTTGCCGTTGACGGCGATACCGGCTCCGCGGCGGCGGCAGGCGGCGGTGCCGCTGCATCGTCGTCGACCAGCGACCAGCTGCTGTGGTCGCCCAGCGGCGCCGCAGCCAGGATCGCCGCGGCCGAGGGCACCGGTGGTGGCACCGCTGCTGCCGGCGGCGGAGTGGCGCTGGTCTGCAGCGCCGCCAGGGCTTCTTCCAGCGAGACCGGCTCGCTCAGCGCCCCGGGGGCCTGGTACAGGCCATCGGCAGGCACCTCCGCCGCCGCGTCGAACGCCTCGCGGACATGGAACTCCAGCGGGGCGTCGGCATGCAGCTGCGCCGGGGTGACCGGCAGGCCCGGTTCGGGCTGCAGCAGGCCGTCCTGCTCCGAACCCGGCGGCAGTACGTCGTGGTGGCCGTGCAGCTTGGCCACCAGGTGCCGCGCCCAGCGCTGGGCTTCCCAGCCCTCGCGGCGGGCGGCCAGTTCGGCCTCGTCGAAGATCACCGTCAGCGACGGTGCGGCCAGCACCGGGTCCAGCCGTTCCAGCGCATCCTCGATCGCCGGTTCCAGCGCGATCAGCACCGCGCCCGGTGCGGCATCGCGCAGGGTCTGCACGTCCAGCGTGTTGGGGTCTTCTTCCAGCACCACGTTGGCACCGGCAAACACCAGCGCCTCACGCAGGCGCTCGCGGGCCGGCCCGACCCGGGCCAGCAGCGCCACCGGCAACAGCGAAGGCAGGTCATTCACGGACACGGGCAATCCCCAGCAGGTCGTACACGTTCCGCATCAGGTCCAGTTCCTGGTACGGCTTGCCCAGGTAACGCTGGACACCGATTTCGAAGGCGCGCTGACGGTGCTTGTCGCCGCTGCGCGAGGTGATCATCACGATCGGCACATCCTTGTAGCGTGGGTCGGCGCGCATCGTGGTGGCCAGTTCATAGCCATCCATGCGCGGCATTTCGATGTCCAGCAGCATCAGGTCGGGCACCCGCTCCTCCAGCCGCTCCAGTGCCTCCACGCCATCGCGGGCCACGGCCACCTCGAAGTTGTGGCGCTCCAGAATGCGCCCGGTCACCTTGCGCATGGTCAGCGAATCGTCGACCACCATCACCAGCGGTGCCTGGCGGTCGCTGACCTGGGCGGTCATGGCGATCGGCTTGTGCGGGTTGGCCACGAAGCGGCGCACCAGCGGCGCAACGTCGAGGATCACCACCACGCGGCCATCGCCGGTGATGGTGGCGCCGTAGATACCCGGCACCGAGGCGATCTGCAGGCCGACCGGCTTGACCACGATTTCGCGGTTGCCCAGCACCTGGTCGATCGCCACGGCGGCGCGCAGGTCACCGGCGCGCACCAGCAACAGCGGCACCTGGGCCTGGCCTTCGGCGCGGGCCTGGCCCTGGCCGATCAGCGTGCCCAGGTCGTGCAGCGCGAACTCTTCGCCGCCGTAGTGGTAGCCACCGGCGGTTTCGAACCGCTCGCGCGAGATCCGGCCGATACCGCTGACCGAGGCCACCGGTACGGCGAAGGTGGTTTCGCCGATCTGCACGAACACCGCCTGGGTCACCGCCAGCGTCTGCGGCAGACGCAGGGTGAAGGTGACGCCCTGGCCGCGCACCGAGTGGATGTCCACCGAGCCGCCGAGCTGGCGCACTTCGTTGTGCACCACGTCCATGCCCACGCCCCGGCCGGCCAGCTGGCTGACCTGGTCGGCGGTGCTGAACCCCGGGGCGAAGATCATCGCGTCCAGTTCGGCTTCGGCCAGTTCCACCCCGGCTTCGACCAGGCCGCGCTGTTCGGCGCGGCGACGGATCGCCTCACGGTCCAGCCCGGCGCCGTCGTCGGCCACTTCCAGCACGATTTCCGAGCCTTCGCGGCGCAGCCGGATGGCGATCTCGCCTTCCTCGGGCTTGCCGGCGGCGCGGCGTTGTTCCGGCGTTTCCAAGCCATGGGCGACCGAGTTGCGCAGCATGTGTTCCAGCGGCGCGACCATGCGGTCGAGCACGTTGCGGTCCAGTTCGCCGTGGGTGCCTTCCAGGATCACATGGACCTGCTTGCCGGTGTCCTGGCCGGCCTGGCGCACCACGCGGCGCAGGCGCGGCACCAGGCCGTCGAACGGCACCATGCGCGCGCGCATCAGGCCGTCCTGCAGCTCCGAGCTGACCCGCGACTGTTGCTGCAGCAGCACGTCGTACTGGCGCGACAGATCGTCGAGCACGCCCTGCAGGCCGCCAAGGTCGGCGGCGGACTCGTTCAGCGCACGGCTGAGCTGCTGCAGGGTGGAGAAGCGGTCCAGTTCCAGCGGATCGAACTTGTGGTCGGCCTGGTCCTGTTCGCGCTGGTAACGGGCGACGATCTGCGCCTCGGTTTCCAGGTCCAGGCGGCGCAGCTGGTCGCGCAGACGGGCATTGGTGCGGTCCAGTTCGCCCATGGCGCCGCGGAAGGCACCCAACTGCTGTTCCAGCCGCGAGCGGTAGATCGCCACTTCACCGGCATGGTTGACCAGGCGGTCGAGCAGGTCGGCGCGTACCCGCACCTGTTCCTGCTGCGGCCGGGCCAGGCTGTCCTCGTCGGTGGCCACATCCAGCGGCAGCGGGGCCGACAGCGGGGCATCGGCGACGGTGGCATCCACCACCACCGGTGCGGCCTCCTCGGCCAGCTCGGCCGGTACCGGTACCACCCGGCCCAGGGTGCGTTGTTCGAACGCGGCGATCAGGTCCTCGGGCATCACCACGCTGCGGTGCTGGCCGGTGCGGGTCAGCATCTGGTGCAGGCGGTCGAAGCCACGTTCGAGCAGGTGGACGTCGCTGCGATCGATGTCGGTGCGGTTGGCGGCCACCGCCTCCAGCAGCGACTCGATGCCGTGGCCGAGGTCGCCGATCGGGTTGATCCCGGCCATGCGCGCCCCGCCCTTGAGGGTGTGCAGGTCGCGCTGCAGGCCGGCGATCACGTCGCGGTCCTGCGGCGCGGCACGCAGCTCGCTGATCAGGCCATCGCAATGGTCGAGCAGATCCTTGCCTTCTTCCACGAAGATGTCGACCAATTCCTGGTCGAGCACGCTGAAGTCCAGCGCCTCGCTGGGGTCGCTGTCCTCGTCCGGCGCAGCGGCCGGCGTCGGTGCGGCGCCATCCACCGTCGCTGCGGCAACCGCAGCGACGGCGACCAGCGCGGCCGTGCCGCTGCCGGCCGGCAGCGGCGCGTCTTCGAGTTCGAAGAACGGCGACGGCGTAGCGGTTTCTGCTTCGGCTTCAGTCTCGGCGTCGCTTGCGCTGTCGGCCGGGTCCGCGGCCGATTCGGCGAAGGCATCGGCTTCGGTGCGTGCATCCAGGTCGGCGGTATCGCCGGTTTCCAGGCCAAGCAGGCTGTCGAAGTCGGCGTCCGGCGCATCGACCACGGTCAGGCCGTCATCCAGTGCCTGCTGTGCATCCACTGGTTCACCGAAGGACGGTACCGGCGGCAGCGCTTCTTCCAGCGCCTGACGGTCGCTGTCGGCATCGGCATCGGCGTCTACTTCCGCAGCGGCAGCGGCAGCGTCCAGGTCGGCGCTGTCTGCACCGCCGTGCTGCGGCTCGGCCGCCGGCGCATCGGCCGCAGCAGGGGCCGCGGCGGATACCGCGCTGTCATCGGCCAGGACGCCGGCACCCGACCACGGGTTGAGCGTGGCAACCGGCGACGACGGCTCGGCATCGGCATGCGTGGCCGGCAGCGTCTCGGTAGCGGTATCGGCGGTCGATTCGGCGGCGGCCTGGGTCTGGGCCGTGCTCTCCGGGCTGATGCCGGCCGCGCCATCCTCGGCAGCCGCAGCCGGCGTCGCATCGGATAGCGGCAACGCGTGTTCGAAGAAGCGCGACAGGTCTTCGGCGCCGGTCAGTTCGACCGCTTCCAGGCCCTCGGCCGTGGCCGCCCCGGTGGCGGCCGGCGGCAGCGGCGCTGCGGCAGCCGCGACAGCGTCGCTGCCGTCAAGCTGGCTGGCCGGAAGATCGGCGTCGAAGTAGGCCGACAGGTCATCACTGCCGGTCAGCTCGCCGACCAGCAGCGCATCGTTGTCCGCGTCGGCAACACCGGCAACACCGGCGGTGTCGGCAACGGCATGCGCATCGGCATCGGCATCGGCATCGAAGTCGACCACGGACAAGGCGTCGGCCTGCGGCAGCGGCGCATCGCCGCTGGTGTCGGCGTAGTCGCCCTGCCCGCCGGCCTGCGGCCACGTGGCCAGTGCATCGGCGGCATCGCTGGCAGCACCGTCGGTGGCAGCCGGTTGGTCGCCCTCGTCCTGGACCAAGCCGTCCTCGTCGTCCAATGCGTCATCGGCATCCAGCGCCGGCCAGCGCGCTTCGGGCAAGGTGTCGGCCAGCGCCTGCAGGCGCGCGGCCAGCGTGGCCTGCACCGGAATGCGCGGCGCGTCGGCCTGCAGCGCAGTCATGGTGGCGGCAATGGCCGCAGCAGTCGCTGCCAGCGCGTCCACGCCGTCGGCGTCGGGCGTGGCATCGGCCGCCAACGAACGCTTGATATAGCTTTCCGCAGCGCCGGTGACGGCGGTGATCTCGGGCACGTCGGTCATCGCGAACGCGCCGTTCATGGTGTGCACGGCGCGCAGCAGGCTGTCGGTGACCGGCTGCGCGGCCACGCGGGCATCCTGCAACCAGGCCTGCAGCGTGGCCTGGTGGGTGTCCACCTCGGCTTCGAGGATCTCGCGCAGCACCTCGTCGATATTGGCCGGGGTACCGGCCGCTTCGATCGGTTCGGCCACCTCGGCGGCAACGGCAACCGGCGCGGCGCGCTGCAACGGCACGTGGAAGGTTTCCTCACCGGCGGCAACGCGGTCGGCAATGGCCTGCATCGCCTGCAGGTCGGCCGTGACCCGGCTGCCGTCGCGCAACGCGGCATTGAGCTGCGGCAGCACCTCATAGGCCTGGCCGACCATCGCCACCACCGCCGGGGTCGCCGCGCGGCTGCCGTCGAGCACGCGGTTGAGCATGCCCTCGATCTTCCAGCTGAACTCGCCCAGGGTGCGTGCGCCGACCAGCCGGCCACTGCCCTTGAGGGTGTGGAACACGCGGCGGATCGGCCGCAGGCGGTCCAGGTTGTCCGGCGCGGCGCGCCAGACCGGCAACAGGTTGCCGAGGTTGACCAGCTCTTCGTCGAATTCTTCGATGAAGACTTCGCGGATGTCCTGGTCGATGTTCTCGCCATCGTCCTCGAAGCCGGCCTCGATGCTGTCGATCGGCTCGACCACGCCGGCATCGACGGCCGCAGCCGGCAGCGGCTCGGTGCTGAACTGCGCGGCGGCGGCATCGAGCTCGGCGAGGAAACGCGCCGATTCGTCGTCCAGTTCGATCTTGCCGATCACCGCGGCATGTACGCCGGTGACGCTGTTGACCGGGGTGGCAGCGGCCGGTTCGGTGCTGTCGGCGGCGGCCGCTTCGGCGTCATGCGCGCCGGCGGCATCGGCGATGTCGGCAGCCTGCCCGGCCACCGGCTCGATCTGCCCGCGCAGGAACGGCGGCAGGCTCTGCACGTCCAGTTCGGGCGCGGCATCGCTGTCCAGCCCGTCATCGATCTGCAGCGACAACACATCGCCGGCATTGTGCAGTGCCTCGTCGACGCTGAACTCGATCGGCTCGTCGCTGATCTGCAGGTCGTCGTGTTCGGCAGCGACCGGATCAAAGCCGGCGCTGTCGGCGACGAACGTGTCGACGTGCGCGACCGGCGCTGCCTCCTCGGCAGCAGGCTCGGCGCTGGCGTCCAGCGCATCCAGCGCGGCATGCAGCGCTGGTTGTGCATCCCAGTGCGTGGCAGCCACGGCATCTTCGGCCACGACCGGATCGAAGTGGGCGAAGGTGGGCAACGCGTCGTCGCGTTCACTCGGGCGCGACAGCGTCCACTGCGGCGCGTCGGGCGCGACCGGTGCGGTGGAGGCGTCGAACACCAGGGCGACCGGAGCGGCCGCGGCGGGTGCAACCGTTGCCGGGGTATCGGCGTCGGCATCGACCGCAGCCGGCAGCGGCTCGAAGGTGAAATCCGGCAGCGCCGGTGGCACGCTGCCCGGCGGCGGCGCGCCGGGGGTCACCGGGATCGGCAGCGTCTCCACCGATGCGGCGTCCCAGTGGGGCAGGTCGATGCGCTCGGCAGCCACCGGCAGCGCCGCGGCACTGGCATCGACGCCAGCGGCATGCGCATCGGGCAGCGGCCAGTAGCGCAGCGTTTCCAGGCTGGTACGGGTGATGTCGAGGATTTCCTCGCGGCCCGGGCGGCGTTCGCGCAGGGCTTCGAGGTAGTACTCCAGGCTGGCCATGGCATCGGCCAGGGTGTCCAGCTGGCGCCCGCTGGGCACGCGCTGGCGGTCGATCAGTTCCACCGCGATGTACTGGCGCACGCCCTGCAGGTAATCGGCCGGGGTGGCCAGATCCAGCATGCGCAGCGCACCGGCGACCTCGCCGAGCAGGCGCGGCACTTCCTGCAACTGCTGGTGGTTCCAGTTGGTTTCGATGAAGGCGACGAAATGCTCGCGCGCCGCGGCGAAATTGGCGATCGCCTCATGCGCCAGCACCTCCACGGTGCGGCGGTTTTCCACCGCGCTGGGATCGTCCTCGCCACTACCGCCGGCGCCCAGGTGGGCGACCTGGTCGTCCAGCGAGGCGTCCACGTACAACAGCGCGCCGGCGATATCCAGCAGCAGGCTTTCATCAATGGCCTGCTCGCCCTGGACCACGCTGCGCAGCGCATCGCGCTGCTGCACGACCACGCCGCGGGCCACGCCCAGGCCCATCATGCCCAGGGTGTCGGCCACCGCGCCCAGTTCGTTGACCTGGGTCTGCAGCTGGGCCGGCTCGCCGCCGGTGCGCAGGTGCAGGTCCAGTGCGTCCTTGATCCGCAGCAGCTCTTCCTTGACCGCGTTGCCGACGGTGTCGAGCAGTTCGCGGTTGCGTCCGCTCAGGCTGCCGCGGGCGTGGTCGAGCTCGGCTTCGGTGGCGCTGGCGCTGTCCGGGGCGAAGGCGAACAGCACGCTTTCATTGATGCCCGGCAGGGCGCGCGCCGAACGGATGTCGTTGAGCAGCGGCAGCAGCACGATCGGGATGTCCCGATGGCCGTTCTGCAGGCGTTCCAGGTAGTCGGGCAGCAGCACGCTGCCGCGCATCAGGGTGGCGCAGGCTTCATCGCGGTCGGGCACCTCGCCGGCGCCGATGGCGTTGGCCAGCTGCTCCAGTTCTTCGGCCACCATCGCCGGCGCATACAGCTCGACCATGCGCAAGGTGCCCTGCACCTGATGCAGGTAGCCGGCGCAGAAGCGCATGCGGCTGCCGTCGGCCGGGTCTTCGGCGTAGTACTCGACCTCGTTGCGCACCTGGCGCAGGGTCTCGTCCAGCTCCGGCTTGACCCAGCCCAGGGCGGCATGGCTCATGGCATCGCGCAGCGTGCTCATGCCGGAACTCCCGGCAGGTGGGCGCGCGTGTCGTGCTGTGATTTCTCGCGATGCATCATCTGCTTATTCCTTCCCTCTCCGCCCTGCCCGCGGCTCACGCCGGCAGCTTGAAGTCGGCAACCGAGCGGCGCAGGTCGGCCGCCAGCTGTGCCAAATGACCGATCGACTCGGCGGTCTGTCCCGCGCCCTGCGAAGTCTGGCCGGTAATCTGCCGGATCACGCCCATGGTGCGGGTGATGTCCGAGGCGGCCGACGACTGCTGCTGGGCGGCGATCGAGATGTTCTTGATGAGGTTGTTGAGCGCGTTGGAGACCCGTTCGATTTCGGTCAGCGCGGTACCGGCGTCCTCGGCCAGGCGCGCGCCGGATACCACTTCGGCGGTGGTCTGCTCCATCGAGCTGACCGCTTCGTTGGTATCGGCCTGGATGGCCTGGACCAGGTTTTCGATCCGTCGGGTCGCGCCGGAGGTACGCTCTGCCAGGCGCTGCACTTCGTCGGCCACCACCGCGAACCCGCGGCCGGCCTCGCCGGCCGAAGCGGCCTGCACGGCCGCGTTCAGGGCCAGGATGTTGGTCTGCTCGGAAATGTCGTTGATCAGTTCCACGATCGAGCCGATTTCCTGCGAAGACTCGCCCAGGCGCTTGATGCGCTTGGAGGTTTCCTGGATCTGGTCGCGGATCTGGTCCATGCCCTGGATGGTCTCGCGGACCACGCCGGCGCCTTCGGCGGCGATCACCACCGAACGCTGCGCCACCTCGGCCGATTCGGCCGAGTTGCGCGAGACCTGCTCGATGCTCGAGGCGATTTCGCCGATGCGGTCCGAGGCCGAGGTGATCTGGTTGGCCTGGTGGCCGGCCGCTTCGGCCAGCTGCATCGCGGTGGCCTGGGTTTCCTGGGTGGACAGCGCGACCTTGGCCGAGGTGTCGTTGATGGTGGTCACCAGGTGGCGCAGTTCGTCCACGGCGTAATTGATGGCGTCGGCGATCGCGCCGGTCATGTCCTCGGTCACCGAAGCCTTGACGGTCAGGTCGCCCTCGCCCAGCGAGCTGATTTCATCCAGCAGCCGCATGATCGCCTGCTGGTTGCGGCTGTTGAACTCGACCTGGGTCTGGTAACGCAGGTCCTGTTCGCGCGAACGGCTGCGCACGGTGCTGCTGACAAAGCCGATGATGGCGATCAGCGACAGCGCGCCGGAGATCACGCCCAGCCAGAAGTTCGGGAACAGGCGCGTATCGCGCACCGAACCGAACGAGGAGAACGCTTCGAACAGCTTCTTGCTGTCATCGAGCATCTTGCCCGAGCCGGCAGTCAGCGCCGCGGCCGAGGACTGCGCCGAGAACAGCTGGCGCGAACTGGCCAGGATCGCGTCGGCGTCCTTTTTCATGGTGTCCCACTGCTTCTGCGACTGCTCCAGCGCCGACAGCGCGCCGGCATTGCGGACCGGGCTGATGCCAAGTTCCTCGTTGCCGTTGCGCAGCGCTTCCAGCACCTGGGTGAACACCACCGAGTCGCGCGCCAGCGCGTCGCCGGCCGCGGCGGCATTGGCGCCGCCGGCCCGCATTTCGGTCACCCGGCGCGCCATCGAGCCGACCACCACCACCTGCTGCAGCGCGTTGTACACCTGCGAGGCGGGGGCGCCACCGGCCGACATCGCGCGCACCACCTCGTTCAGCTGCGCCTGCAGTGCCGGCACGCCGTTGACGAAGTTGTTGGCGTTGCCGGCCAGGGCCAGCACCGCCGGCTCACTGGCCACCAGCTGGGCGGCGCTCTTGCCGAGCGGTTCCCAGGTCTGGCCGAGCTGGTTGAGCGGGCCCGATACGTTGGCTTCGCTGCCGTAACGGCCCTGCAGGCTGCTCACCGTGCTTTCGATGCGGGTCTTGGTGTCCTTGAACGCGGTGAACGCCTGGGCGTTGCCCGAGACCGCTTCACGGCCCTGGTTGGCCAGCTGCTGGGACAGCACCTGAAGGTCGGCCGCGCCGGTACTGGCGCCAGCCAGGCGGCTGCCCTGCCAGGTGGCCACGCCGGTGTTGACGCCGAACACGATCATCGACAGGGCCAGCAGGCCGAGCCAGAAATTGGTTCCCACCGAGCCCAGCTTGCCGGCCTTGGCGGTATCCGAAGCAGTACTCATGGTTCAACCTCGATCTTCAATGCGGTGAGGCAGGCAGCAGCGATCAGGCCGCGGCCTGCCTGAATTCGGGAGTGCGGGACAGCAGCGACAGCGAGAACACGCCCCAGTCATGACCGTCGCCATGGAAGGCGCGGTCGACGAAATGGGCGTAACGGCCACTGGCCAGGTCGCCGGCGGCGATGTCCTGGTCCTGTTCGAAACTGCGCTGGCCAAACAGTTCATCGATGGTCAGCGCGACGTCGCCGCCGGCCTGGCGCATGATCAGCACGCGCTGGCCTTCCTGCTGCACGGTGCGCTCGCCTTCCATGAAGTACTTCAGGTCGACCACCGGGAACAGGTTGCCGCGCAGGTTGCCCACGCCCAGCAACCACGGCTGGGCGCCGGGCACCGGGGTGATCGGCGGCATCGGCACGATTTCCACCACTTCGCGGAAATCCGAGACCAGGTGGCGCTTGCCGACCCGGTAGCCCACGCCACGCCACAGGTCCTGCGAAAACTGCCGTTCGGGCAGCTGCACCGCATGGGCCAGGCTGCGCCGTTCGTAGACCTCCAGGATGTCGAAAGGAGAGCGCATCAGACCACCAGTTGGTTGATCCGCGCGATCAGTTCATCCTCGCGCGGCGGCTTGACGATGTAGTCGGCCGCTCCCTGGCGCAGCCCCCATGCCTTGTCGGTTTCCATCGCCTTGGTGCTGACGATGATCACCGGGATGTGCTTGATCGCCGCGTCGCGTGCCATCGCGCGGGTGGCCTGGAAGCCACTCATGCCCGGCAGCACCACGTCCATCAGCACCAGCTGCGGCGCATGCGCGCGGACGAGCGCAAGCCCGTCCTCGGCGTTGTCCGCTTCGAGAACCTCATGCCCGGCCTTGGTCAACCACTGCGTGAACACCGCACGGTCGGTCGGTGAATCCTCGATCAGAACGATTCGAGCCATTGTGCCTTTCCCCCTGGTCAGGCGTTGACGTATGTGCGGATGGCACCCAGCAGTTCTTCACGCGTGAAAGGCTTGGTCAGGTACTGCTCCGAGCCGACGATGCGCCCGCGCGCCTTGTCGAACAGGCCGTCCTTGGAGGACAGCATGATCACCGGGGTCGACTTGAACAGCTGGTTGCCCTTGATCAGCGCGCACGTCTGGTACCCATCCAGCCGCGGCATCATGATGTCCACGAAGATGATCTGCGGCTGTTGGTCGGCGATCTTGGCCAACGCCTCGAAACCATCGGTCGCGGTCACCACCTCGCAGCCTTCGCGCTTGAGCAGTGTTTCGGCGGTCCTGCGAATGGTCTTCGAATCGTCGATGACCATGACCCTGAGCCCTGCGAGTTCCCCACCCGCAGCCATGTTTTCAGTCATTACCTTTCCCCGAGCGCGCGACGCTTCTGCTTGGCCTGGCGCCGCTGCGAAAGCGTATCTATATCCCAAACCCGGCGCAGGCTTCAAGCGCCGCCGCGCCAGCCAAGCCGCAGCCGGGGCCGGGCTGACCGATTCGGCACGTTTTGCGCAAAACCGGGCCGGGCCGGACACTGCGTTGCGCCCCGCCGGGCAGGCAACGCCCCCCCGATCCGGCTACCATCATCGCCCTGCCCGCCAGGTTGCGACCATGCCGTTGAACGTCATCGTGGTGATGGACCCCATCGCCCACATCAAGATTGCCAAGGACACCACCTTCGCGATGCTGCTGGAAGCCCAGCGCCGCGGCCACGCCCTGCACTACGTCAGCCCCGGCGGGCTGGCCCTGCGCGATGGCCGGGCGGTGGCCCGCACCGCCCCCCTGCAGGTGCGCGAGGACAAGGCCGACTGGTTCAGCCTGGGCGAGTTCGGCCAGACCGAGTTCGGTCCGGGCCAGGTCGTGCTGATGCGCAAGGACCCGCCGGTGGATGCCGAATTCATCTACGACACCCACGTGCTCAGCGTGGCCCAGCAGGCCGGCGCGCTGGTGGTCAACGACCCGCAGGGGCTGCGCGACTTCAACGAGAAGCTGGCCGCCCTGCTGTTCCCGCAGTGCTGCCCGCCAACCCTGGTCAGCCGCCGCAACGCCGACCTGAAGGCCTTCGTGCTCGAACATGGCCAGGCCGTGCTCAAGCCGCTGGACGGCATGGGCGGGCGCTCGATCTTCCGCAGCGGCACCGGCGACCCCAATCTCAACGTGATCCTGGAGACCCTGACCGACGGCGGGCGCACGCTGGCCCTGGCGCAGAAGTTCATCCCGGACATCACCGCCGGCGACAAGCGCATCCTGCTGGTCGATGGCGAGCCGATCGACTACTGCCTGGCGCGGATCCCGCAGGGCGACGAGTTCCGCGGCAACCTGGCCGCCGGCGGCCGCGGCGAGGGCCGCCCGCTGAGCGAGCGCGACCGCTGGATCGCCGCCCAGGTCGGGCCGGAAATGAAGCGCCGCGGCATGCGCTTCGTCGGCCTGGACGTGATCGGCGACTACCTGACCGAGGTCAATGTGACCAGCCCGACCTGCGTGCGCGAACTGGATGCCCAGTACGGGCTGAACATCGCCGGCACGCTGTTCGACGCGATCGAGGCCGGCCTGCCGCGATGACCGCAACGGCCGAGCCGCTGCTGCCGCTGCAGGCGCGCGAATCCCAGCGCCTGGGCGCGACCCTGGCGCTGTCGCTGCTGGTGCATGCGCTGCTGATCCTGGGCGTGGGCTTTGCGGTCAGCGACAAGGCCGCGCTGGTGCCGACCCTGGATGTGATCTTCAGCCAGACCCAGACCCCGCTGACCCCCAGGCAGGCCGATTTCCTGGCCCAGGCCAACCAGCGCGGCGGTGGCGACCACGACAAGGCCCAGCGGCCGCGCGACAACCAGGCCGGGATCGTGCCGCAGCCCCAGGCCGGGCTGTCGCCGGTGCCACAGCAGCGCCAGGATGCGGCCAGCCCGCCCCCGCCGCAGACCCGGGTGGTGTCCAGCCGCAACAGCACCGAGCCGGTGGCCAGCGCCCAACCGCTGCCGCAGCCCGAGCAGCCGCGGCCGGACGCGCCGTTGAACGCGCGCGAGCAGCGCGATGCGGAAATGGCCCGGCTGGCCGCCGAAGTGCACCTGCGCTCGGCGCAGTACGCCAAGCGCCCGAACCGCAAGTTCGTCTCGGCCAGTACCCGCGAATACGCCTACGCCAACTACCTGCGCGCCTGGGTGGACCGTGCCGAGCGGGTGGGCAACCTCAACTATCCCGACGAGGCGCGCCAGCGTCGCCTGGGCGGCCAGGTGGTGATCACCGTCGGCGTGCGCCGCGACGGCAGCGTGGAAAGCGCGCGGATCCTGCGCAGCAGCGGCACTCCGCTGCTGGACGAGGCCGCGCTGCGCGTGGTCCGCCTGGCCCAGCCGTTCCCGCCGCTGCCCAAGACCGACGACGGCGTGGAGATCCTGCAGGTCACCCGCACCTGGGCGTTCCTGCCCGGCGGTACGCTGCGCGACGATCGGTAGGCCCGCACCACGCTCGAACATCGCCGCGCCGGAACGAACAGCATCCGACCATGGGTCGGACCTACCGCCTGGCCGCGCGCGCGGCCTGCTGCTCGACCAGGGTCAGCGCGACGTTGTTGCGCAGGTAGGCCGGTTCGACCCGCTCCGGCGCCATGCCCTCGCCCCGCTCGAACGCCGGCACCGCCAGCGCCAGCACATCGGAAGCACGTGGCAACGCCTGTGCGTCCACGCCGTCGAGCTGGTCGGCCAGGCGCGTGGCCAGCAGGCCGGAGGCGGCCCCAAATCCGGTGCCCACGCCGAACCAGCGGCTGCCGTCGGGCAGTGCCACCGCGTCCGGTGCGCAGACGATCTCCTCACCCTGCAACTGCCATTGCCCGTCCACGCGCACCTGGCGCGCCACGTAGACCTCGCCCATGCGCGCATCGATGCTGCTCAGCACGTGGTCGGCGTCGGCCGGGGCACGCAACGCCAGAACCTGCAGCGTGGAGACCGGGATGAGCGGGCGGTCCAGCGCCAGCGCGATGCCCTGCGCGATCGCAATCGCCAGGCGCACGCCGGTGAACGCGCCGGGGCCTCGCCCCAGCGCGACCGCATCCAGCTGCGACCGCGTCACGCCCGCCTCGGCCAGCAACGCCTCGGCCCACGGCAGGCTCAGCTCGGCATGCCGGCGCGGGGCGATCTCGAACCGCTCCAGCACCTGCCCATCCACGTACAGGGCAACGGAACAGGCTTCGGTGGCGGTTTCAAAGGCGAGCAGTTTCATCGAGGTCAGAACAGGGAAGTGGGGAAAGGGTCGGCATCGCCGGGGGCGGCAGGGGCAGCGGGGGCCGCCGGCACGACCGGCGCGGCGGGCCCGGCGCCAGCCCATTGTGGCGCAAAGAAGCCGCGCACATCGTCCAGTGCGCGGGTGCGCCGGAACGGCGGCAGCGAATCCAGGAAGATCCGCCCGTAGCCGCGGGTCAGCAGGCGCGGGTCGCACAGCACAAGCACGCCACGATCGGTCTCGCTGCGGATCAGCCGGCCCACCCCCTGCTTCAGCGCGATCACCGCCTGCGGCAGCTGCTCGTCACGGAACGGGTTGCCGCCGTCGCGGCGGATCGCATCCAGCCGCGCCTCGAACACCGGGTCGTCCGGGGCGGCGAACGGCAGCTTGTCGATCACCACCACGCTGAGTGCATCGCCAACCACGTCCACGCCCTCGCGGAAGCTGGCCGAACCCAGCAGCACGCCATTGCCCGATTCGCGGAACCGTTGCAGCAGCGTCGCGCGTGGCGCCTCGCCCTGCACGAACAGCGGCCACGGCGCATCGCGCAGCGCCTCGGCAGCCTCGCGCAGCGCGCGGTGCGAGGCGAACAGCAGGAAGGCCCTGCCCTGCGAGGCCTCCAGCACCGGGATCAACGCACCGATCAGGGCCGTGCCGAAACCGCGTGCGGCCGGATCGGGCAGACCGGCAGGCAGGTAGCACAACGCTTGGGCGGCCCAGTCGAACGGGCTGGGCTGCAGCAGCGTGACCGGGTCATCCAGGCCCAGCCGCTGCGAAATATGCGCAAAGCCGCCGTCCACGGTCAGCGTGGCCGAGGTGAACACCCAGGCCGCCATCGAACGCTGGCGATGCTCGCGCAGCGGGCCGGATACGTCCATCGGGGTGCGCTGGCAGCGGAAACCGCGCGGGGTCAGTTCGTACCACAGCACTTCGGCGGCGGCAGGGGCCTGGCCGGGATCGCTGTCGAAATCCAGCAGCGGCGCATCCTCGCCCAGCCAGCGCGACAGCCGCGATACCGCTTCCAGCGCCCGCGCATGGCAGGCATCCAGGCCGGGCGATGCCTCGCGCACCCCGGCCAGCGCATCGCGCAGGGTGACCAGCGCACTCATCGCCGCATCGAAGCCGTCGCGTACCTGCGGCACGGCCAGCGCGCGCCACTGGGTACCGCGCGGCGGCAGGCCGTCCATCGCCGTGCGCAGCTCGCGCAGCACCTGTTCCAGGCCGGCCGCCGGCACCTGCAGCGCGGCCTGGGCGCCGGCCACGCTGCGGCTCTCGGCCAGGCAGTCGCGCGCCAGTTCCTGCCATGGGCGCATGCCGAAGCTTTCGCCGAAGAAATTGGCGGCCAGCTCGGGCAGCTGGTGCGCCTCGTCGATCACGAATGCCTGCGCGCCGGGCAGGATTTCACCGAAGCCCTCCTGCTTCAGCGCCAGGTCGGCCAGCAGCAGGTGGTGGTTGACCACCACCACGTCGGCCGACTGCGCACGCTGGCGCGCCTGCACCACGAAGCAGTCGTCCCAGAACGGGCATTCGGTGCCCAGGCAGTTGTCGACGGTG
This sequence comes from Stenotrophomonas sp. KH_029, assembly GCF_057839765.1. Lineage (NCBI taxonomy): Bacteria > Pseudomonadati > Pseudomonadota > Gammaproteobacteria > Lysobacterales > Lysobacteraceae > Stenotrophomonas > Stenotrophomonas sp. KH_029. The sequence goes on from NZ_CM174498.1 coordinate 3,200,438, forward strand.
GAGGTCACCATCGGGTACAGCGGCGAGTCTTCCGGCAAGGCGTCCAGTTCGGCCATGTCACCGAACTTCGTGCGCCCCGACCAGGCCAGGATGCGCTGGAACTGCGCGACCTGCTCGGGCGAACTGAACCGTGGCTCGCCCCTGGACTGCTGCAGGCGGTAACGGCACAGGTAGTTGGCCCGGCCCTTGAGCAGCGCACTGCTGTGCCCCACCCCAAGCGCGGCGCGCACGCGCGGCAGGTCGCGGTGGTAGAGCTGGTCCTGCAGCGCGCGGGTACCGGTGGAAATGATGGTCTTCAACCCGGACAACAGCGCCGGCACCAGGTAGGCGTAGGTCTTGCCGGTGCCGGTGCCGGCCTCGGCGAGCAGCACGTCGCGCTGGTCGAACGCCTCGGCGATCGCCGCGGTCAGGCGCAGCTGCGCCGGGCGCGCAACGAAGGCATCGAGCTGGCTGGCAAGCGTGCCGCCCTCGCTGAGGGCTTCGCTGCTGGCATGGGCAAGGCGTGACATGACGCTATTGTAGTGCCGGCCGCTGGCCGGCTCCCCATGACGCCCGGATCACGCGGGACACTACCGGCCAACGGCCGGCACTGCGTCAATACCGCTTGATCCCCGGCACCGTGCAGCCATCCAGCTGCGCGTGCGCGGACACCGCGTTTTCCTTCTGGCCACGGGCCAGGCGCGACTGTTCGATGGTGGCCCAGTGCCGGCGGCACAGCGGGCCGGTCTTCGAGCCCAGGTCCACGGCCTTGCGCGCCAGCGTTTCAGCGCGCGCCCAGTCGCCCTGCAGCAACGCGATCTCGGCACGTTCCTGCAGGATCGACGGATCGCCTTCGGAGACCAGCAGGGCCTGGTTCAAGGACTCGGCGGCAGCGGCCAGGTCGTTGGCCTGGCGTTGTGCCTGTGCGGCCATGCGCAGGTCTTCGATCTGCGCATCGCGCAGCGGCTGCACCGCCAGCTCCTTCTCATCGGCACCGGCGGCGGCTGCGTCCACCGCCGCCATGCGCTGGGCCGGCGTGGTGGTATCCGGCGGCGCCTTCTGTGGCGGGGTGGAGGTGACGCAGGCGGCAAGGCCCACGCCCAGCGCAAGCAGCGACGTACAACGGATCAGGGTTCGGTAGGTCATGCGGGCCGGCCTCGTTCCGGAATCATCGCGCAGGGGGAGTGGTGGCGGCCTGGGCCGGCTCGGCCGCAGGCTCGGGCTTCTTGTCCAGCCCGAACCAGCTGCGCCAGCCACCGCCTTCGGCACCTTCGCCACCGCCCTCGCCTTCCGGCAGGGCGGCCGGCGGCGTGCACGCGGCAAACGCCGGCGCGTAGCCGACCACGAACGGGAAGCGGCGCGCCCCTGGGCAGGCTTCATCGGTGGCCGCAGTCCCGCTGGCCTCCACGTACTGCCAGTCCAGGCCCTTGTTGCTGACCTTCAGCGGCGAACTGGGCAGGCGGCTGAAAATGCCCGACCACACCCGCATCGCGCCGCTGGCGCCGAACAGGCCGGTCTGCGCGTTCTGGTCGTTGCCCATCCACACCACGGCCAGGTGGTCGCCGGTATAGCCGGCATACCAGCTGTCGCGGCCATCGTTGGAGGTACCGGTCTTGCCGGCCGCCTGCAGGCGGGCCAGGCCGTCGGCATTGAGCCGTTGTGCGGTGCCGCTGGCCACCACCTGCTGCAGGCCGATGCTGATCAGGTTGGCCGCGATCGAATCGCCCTCCTGGGCCGGCGCCGGGCTCTTGTCGTAACGCTTGAGCAGCTTGCCCTGCGGGTCGAGCACGCCACGCACCGCATGCAGCGGCTGGATTTCGCCGCCCGAGGCAAGGAACTGGTACAGCTGGGCCATCGCATACGGGCTCTGGTCGGTGGCGCCCAGGATGACCGACGGGTTGGGGTCCGCCTTGATCCCGGCCAGCACGTGGATCAGCTTGGTCAGCCGTTCCGGATCCACCGCCATGCCGATCCGCACCGTGGCCTGGTTGTAGGAGTGCGCCAGCGCATCGATCATCCGCACCGTGCCGTGGCTGCGGTTGTCGGCGTTGCCCGGGCTCCACTTGCGGCCGCCGCTGAGCTGCACCGTCACCGGCGAATCATCCACCCAGCTGGCCAGCGAATAGCGGTCCGGCTGGGCCAGGGCCAGCAGGTAGACGAACGGCTTGAGCAGCGAGCCGACCTGGCGCTGCGCCTCGATGGCGCGGTTGAAGCCAGGTTCGGACACATCGCGGCTGCCGACCACGGCCAGCACGTCGCCGTTGTGCACATCGGTCAGCACCAACCCGGCCTGCAACTCGGGGCGGCGCTTGGTTTCCAGCGACTTGAGCGTCTTGGTCACCGCGCCCTCGGCATACGCCTGCGCCGACGGCGCCATGCCGGTCATCACGCTCAGGCCGGCGCCCTGCAGCAGCGATTCGGGGTAGTCATGGCCGAGCTGGCGCCGCACCAGGTCCACGTAGGCCGGGAAGCGATTGGCCGCGATCAGGCCCGGGGTCTTGGGCACCCCCAGCGGCGCCTTGAGCGCACGCTGGTACTCGGCATCGTCGATCAGCTGGCTTTCGCGCAGCTTGCCCAGCACGAAGTTGCGGCGGTCCAGCGCCCGCTCGGGGTTGCGCCGCGGGTCGTAGTGGGACGGGCCCTTGACCAGCCCGATCAACAGCGCGACATGTTCGGTATTGAGCGAGGACAGGTCGCGGCCGAACCAGAACTCGGCGCCCGAAGACATGCCGTGGATGGCCTGGCTGCCGCGCTGGCCCAGGTAGACCTGGTTGAGGTAGGCCTCCAGGATGGTGCGCTTGTCATAGCGCGCTTCCATGATCAGCGCGTACAGCACCTCGTTGAACTTGCGGGTGACGGTCTGTTCCTTGCCGATCCCGAGCAGCCCGCTGCGCGCCAGCTGCTGGGTCAGGGTGGACGCGCCCTGGCGGCTCTGGCCGCCGGAGCGCACGGTCACCCAGATCGCGCGGGCGATACCACTCAGATCGATGCCGTGGTGGCGGTTGAAGTCCTTGTCCTCCACCGCCTGCAGGCCGGTGACCAGCAGCTCGGGGGTTTCCTCGATGCGTACCAGCCGGCGCTCTTCCTGCTTCTGCCCGTACAGGGTGGCGATCCGGGCCGGGTCCAGCCGCGCGGCCTTCAGGGCCTTGCGGCTGCGCGCATCGCGCAGCGAACCGATCTGCCCGCCGGACAGGGTCAACTCGACCTGGCGCGGGGCGACCGGGCCATCGACATCGTTGTAGCCGCGGCTGGAGATCACAAAGCGGCCGCCGTCCTGGCTGTAGGTAGCGGCCGCCTTGCCGGTGCCGTCATCGCGGTAGGCCGCCGCGGCCAGTTCGGTCTTCAGCGTCTGCGCATCCATCGCCACCCCCGGCGCCAATGCCAGCGGACGGGCATAGACGCGGGTCGGGATCTGCCAGCGCAGCTCGCCGAACCGTTGGGTGACCTGCTTGTTCAGGTACACCGTATAGGGAATCAGGAAACCCAGCGCCAGCGCGAACGCGGCCATGCCCCAGGTGATCAGGCGTCGACGCCACAGCGGCCAGCGGCTGTCGGTGTCGTCGTCGAACTCGTCGATGTCGTCGGAATCGTAGCGTCGGGGCACGGGAATGCTGGAGAGTAAATTCTGCCGAGTCTAACGCAGCCACCGCGGCATCCGTCGGCGGCCGGCCCTTCGTTTCACCCCAGTTCAATCACGTCAACCGCCGTCCGCGCCAGCCCGCCCATGCGCCGGCGCAGGCGGCGCCGACCCCGCGCCAGCCGGCCCCGGCCAGGCAGGCATTGGCCAGGCGCCCGAGCAGGCGCGGCGCATCACCGAGGATCCAGCGCCAGTGGACATCGGCGCGGCGATACAGCAGCAGGCGCGACCAGGCCATCGTCCATGCCAGTGCCGGCAGGCCCTGGACCGGCGCCGGCGCGATCTGCACCGCGTGTCCCTCCAGCAAGCCCAGCAATGCCTGCAGGCGCTCGCCGGTCCGGTGCCGGGCCTGCGCATCGAACAGGTCCAGCCCGCCCAGCCGCTGCAGCAGGGAACGCCGCCGCGCACCGATCTGGTTGTTGCCGTGCTGACGGTAGTCGATGGTCGGTTGCGGCAGCAGCCCCAACCCGCCCCGCAACGAGGCGATCACCGCCAGCCATTCGTCGTGGCTCCAGCGCGGCCCGATCGGCAGGCCCGGAACGAGCAGACCACGGCGCAGCGCGCAAGTTGCCCCGGTGATGAAATTGCGCAGCAGAATGGCATCGAACACGCGCCCGGACCGCTCCAGTTCCAGCTCGGCCGGATGCACTCCCAGTACATCCAGCAGGGTGGCGCCCAGCGGCATGCAGGCACCATCGACCAGACGCGCATCGCTGTGCAGCAGCAGCAGGCCCGGGTCGGCGTCGAAGCGTTGCAGGAAGCTCGCCACGCGGTCCGGGTACCAGACATCGTCCTGGTCGCACAGGAACAGAATCTCGGCGCGGCAGCGTCGCAGCACCTCGGAGAAATTCAGTACGTAGCCCAGATTGCGCGGGTGCCGGATCACCTCGACATGGATGCCCAGGGCGGCCGCGCGCGACGCGAACCGCTCCAGGATGGCCAGGGTACCGTCACTGGAACCATCGTCACCGATCACCACCTCTTCGACCGCCACGGTCTGCGCCAGCAGACTGTCCAGCTGCGCCTGCAGGTAGCGCTCGCCGTTGTAGGTGCACAGTGCGACCCCGACGCGGGGCGCAGCGGTCAATGCGGGGCGGGCGCCGGACATCAGCTCGTACTCGGTTGCGATCGGGCGGCGCGATGGTAGCAGAGCCGATCGGCCGCACCGCGTGCAGGCCGCGCGTGCATCAGCACGTGCCCGTACCGATGCGCACGCGCGCCTGTGCCGGCGACATCGGTTGCCAGGTGGCCGCATCGGGCCAGAACCCACGCGGCTGCACGCCCAGCAGGGCCTGCAGCCGGGCATTGTCGGCCAACAGGTCCTGCCCCAGCCGCGACACCGGGCCACGTGCACGCGGCACCAGGCTGGCCAGCAGGCGCAACCCGGCCGCGGGCAGGTACAGCGGCAGCGTGCGCTCGGCCAGGCTGGCATGCACGCGCTGGAACATCTGCTGGTAATCCAGCCGCTCGCCGCCGCCGATCTCCAGCACCTGGCCGCTGGCCGCATCGCCGGCCAAGGCGGCCATCACCGCCTGCGCGATGTCGTCGGCGTGCACCGGTTGACGCAGGCCATGGGTCATCGGGATCGGGAACACGCGCAGACGCCGCGCACGCTGCACGATCGGGGTAAGACTGCGATCGATGCCGGCGCCGTAGATCAGGGTCGGCCGCAGCAGGGTCCAGGCCATGCCCAGTCGCGCCGCCTGCGCGGCAATGCCCTGTTCGCCGCGCTGCAGGCGCAGCACCACGGCCTGCTCATCGGCCTGGGCGGAGTTCTGCTTGGTCACCACGCTCATCGAACTGGTGGCGATGATCTTCGCCGCCGGCGCCACCGGCTGGGCTGCCAGCCAATCCACCAGAGGGTCCATCGGGCCGAAGCTGACGATGGCCTGCCAGGAACCGCCGGCGGCGCTGCGCAGCACGCCGGGCAAGTCGCCTGCAAGCCAGCGCACGCCCTGCTGTTCCGGTTGCCGCTGCCGGCTCACCGCCAGCACCGGCAGCTGCGCGGCGACCAGCCGCGGCAACAGGAACCGGCCGATCTGGCTGGTCGCGCCGGAAACAAGAACGGTCATGCCGGACTCACGCTCGAACGGGCCGAGCACTATAGCCCAAGCCGACCGGCGCCCTCAGCGGGCACCCTCGATGTCGCGCAGGCGCTGCTGCAGCAACTGGTAGTCGCTGTTGGAGGCATCCACCCCGAGTGCGTCGGCCTGCTGCAGCGCCCGCCGTGCAAAATCCAGATCGCCACTGCCCAGGCGCTCGCTGCCGATCGCCAGCCAGCGCTGCGACAGCCGCTGCCGTGCCGGTGCCAGGGCCGGATCGGCGTGGGCCAGCACCTGCCAGGCTTCCAGGCAGGCACCGGCGGCCTGTACGCGGTTTTCACGCAGGCGGTCTTCAAAGCAGCGGCGGGTGCCCGGCAGCAACCGTTGCGCCGCCGCGCGCACGCGCGCATCGCCTGCGGCCAGGGCCTGTGCTTCGCGCAGCGCATCGTAGGCACTGCGCCCCGGCGGCGTCAGGAAATGGCCCTGCGCCTCGGCATCGGCGATGCGCTCGAGCAGGATGGCCAGCGCCCGCTCACGCTGTGCGCGCGGCGCCGTGGGTGTCTTCAAGGCCCGCTGGGCCTGGCGCGCCTGGGCGACCGCCTGGCGTGCCTGGGCAACCCCCGCCTCGCCCGCGCCCAGCGACTGCGCCGCCTGCAAGGCCAGTTCGGCCTGGTCGAAGCGGAAATCGCCGGCCAGCCGGACGGCCCGCGCCAGCTGCGCCTCGCCGACGCGCTGCAGGCCGAGGCGGGCCGCCGGATCGTCGGGCAGCGCGGCCAGTACCGCCTGGAAATCGGCGGCGGCGGCATCCCAACGCTGCCGCTGCAGCGCACGCTCGGCCTGTCGCTGGCGCTGCTCCAGCGCATTGTTCAAGGCTTCCTGGGTGGCCGGCAGGTCGACGTGGCCGGCATCGAACCGGCGCGCCCGCTGGACCAGCCCGGCCGCCTGCGCCAGCTGGCCGGCCGCGGCGGCCTGGCGCGCCTGCAGCAACAGGTCCGACAACGCATCCTCGCGCCCTTCCAGCGCGCGCAGCTGGTTCGGCGCCACCGCCAGCACCTTCTGGAACAACGGCAGCGCCGCATCCTCGCTGCCGTCCAGGCGCTGCGCCAGCAGGGCCGCTTCGGCACGGCCGAGCAGCACGCCGACCCCGGCCTGCACCCCGCGCCGCGCGCGCAGCTGTTCGGCCAGCACGTCGGCATCGAGCTGCGGCACCTGCAGCTCGCGGGCCAGCGCCAGCGCGCGCCCGGCCGCGTCCAGGTCGCCGGCCGCCAGCGCATCGCGGGCCTGCTGCAAGGCCGCCTGCGCGGTGCGCGCCAATCCGTTGCGGGCCTGGTTGCGGTCGCCGTCCAGGGCCAGCGCGGCCTGGTAGGACTCGCGTGCGCCGCTGCCGTCGGCCGCGCTCAGGCGCCCGGCGGCCAGCGCGCGGTCGCCCTGGTCGAGCAGTTGTTCGACCTGCGGTTCATTCCAGAACCAGTTGGCCAGCGGCCCGCGCAACAGCGCCAGCAGCACGAACACCAGCACCGCAGCCGGCACCGCCCACCGCCACACGCGCCGCGCATGGCGCGCCTGCAGCCACCACCAGCGGCCTTCGCGGCGCACCCGGCGCAGCGCGGCGTGCGCGGCATCGTCGTGGTCGGAAGAACGGCTCATCCGTTGAGCCTAGCGCGGGACACGTGAGGTCAGCCTAGACGGCGCGCATCGCTGACCCCGGGCAGGGCATCCAGCTTGCCCAGCAGGGTGGACAGCTGGCCGTAATCGCTCACCTTCAACCGCAGCCGCAGATGCGCGCGGCCGCTGTTGCGGACGTTGTCGCTGTGGATGTCCAGCACGTAGGCGTCTTCCTGGGCGATCAGGTTGGTGATGTCCTTGAGCAGCCAGCGCCGGTCGACCGCATCGACCACCACGTCCACTTCGTAGCCATTGCCGGCCTGGCCCCACTCCACCGGCAGGATCCGCTGCGGGCTGGCCGCGGCCAGGCGCGCCAGCGCGGCGCAGTCGGTGCGGTGCACGGTGACCCCGCGGGTGCGGGTGAGATAGCCCACGATCGGCTCACCGGCCACCGGCTGGCAGCAACGCGCCAGCTGCACCAGCAGGTTGCCCACGCCCTGCACGGTGAACTTGGACTTGCCCAGGCTGTCGCGGCGCGCGGTCGGCCGCGGCAGTGCCGGTGCGGCCGGCTGGCTGGCGGCACGCTCGGCTTCCAGCAGCGCGCGGCTGACCTGGTTGGGCCCGGTGTCGCCCAGCGCGACCTGGATATACAGATCATCGACGCTGTCGGCGTGGAATTTCTTCGCCGCAACGCCCAGGTCGGCATGTTGCAGGCCCAGCCGCTTCAGTTCGCGCTCCAGCAGCTCGCGCCCGGCGTGCACGTTGCGCGCACGGTCGAGCTTGTGGAACCAGCCACGCACTTTTTCGCGCGAGCGGTTGCTGGCCAGGAAGCCATTGGAGGCCAGCAGCCAGTCGCGGCGCGGGTCGGCCTCCTTGCCGGTGAGGATCTCCACCCGGTCGCCACTGCGCAGCCGGTAGGTCAGCGGCACGATGCGGCCGTTGACCTTGGCCCCGCGGCAGCGGTGCCCGACCATGGTGTGCACGTGGTAGGCGAAGTCCAGCGGGGTGGCGCCCTGCGGCAGGTCCATCACCTCGTCCTTGGGACTGAGCGCATACACCCGGTCTTCGGTCAGCTCGGCATCCAGCGCACCGGCCAGTTCACCGGCATGGCCGTCCTGGGACTGTTCCAGCAACTGGCGCATCCAGGTGATCTTGCGGTCGAAGGCCTTTTCGGCGCCCTTGCTGCCTTCCTTGTAGCGCCAGTGCGCGGCCACGCCGAGTTCGGCCTGGGCATGCATGTCATGGCTGCGGATCTGTACTTCGATGGTGCGCCCTTCCGGGCCGATCACCGCGGTGTGCAGGGAGCGGTAGTCGTTGGCCTTGGGCCGGGCGATGTAGTCGTCGAATTCGCTGGGCACCGGCGCCCACAGCGAATGCACCACGCCCAGCGCGGCATAGCAGGCGGCCACGTCGGGCACCATCACCCGTACCGCGCGGATGTCGTAAAGCTGCTCGAAGGCCAGCTTCTTCTTCTGCATCTTCCGCCAGATGCTGTAGATGTGCTTGGGGCGGCCGCTGACCTCGGCGCTGAGGCCCTGCGCATGCAGTTCGCGCGAGAGCACCTTTTTCACCGTTTCCACATAGCGTTCGCGCGCCAGCCGGGTTTCATCCACTTCGCGCGCGATGCGCCGGTAGGTGTCCGGTTCCAGGTGGCGGAAGGCCAGGTCTTCCAGTTCCCACTTCAACTGCCAGATGCCCAGCCGGTTGGCCAGCGGGGCGTGGATGTCGCGGGTGAGCTGGGCCAGCGCGCGGCGCTCGGACTCGGCCAGGCGGTCGGCGCCGCGCATGCGCGCCAGTTGCCGGGCCAGCAGGATCGGCACCACCCGCAGGTCCTGGATGATCGACAGCAGCAGCCGGCGCAGCCCTTCGCTGTTGCGGCCGGCATCGCGGCCGGCATGCAGGGCCCAGACCTGGTCGGCCGCATCCTGGCCCTCCAGCAGGCCGGCCACGGCCGGTTTGAGCGGCCCCAGCGGCAGGGCGTCCAGGCCGGCGCGCAGCCACGGCAGGTCGAACAGCAGCGCTGCCAGCAAGGCGCTTTCGTCGGCCGACAGCAAGGCCAGCGCATCCAGCGTGTCGGCCAGCACCGACCAGGTCGAGCGCAGCGGCGGCTCGGCGTCGGCTGCCTGCCAGCGCAGCAGCAGCGCCTCGCGCAACGCCGTGGGCAGCGACGCCGCCGAGGGTCGGTTCAACAAGGCATCCAGGCCGGGGACAGAAGCGCGGTTCACAGCATCGTGCAGGCAAGACAGAGACCCCTACACTAGCGCCGCCGCTGTTCAGGGACAATCAAAACCGCCGCATGGTTGCGCATCAGCTGATTCCCGCAGCGCCCGCCGGGCCACCTGGCGCTGTGCGCCGATGCTCGCCCAAACGCGGCCGCTGGCCCTACACTGCGGCCACATCCAGGAGAGTTGCCATGCGCTTTTCCCGTCTACGTGTATTGGCCAGTGCGGCCGTCCTGTTGAGCCTGGCCAGCCCGGCGCTGGCGCAGCGGGTGGTCGAGGGTGATCTACAGCAGCAGATGTCGCCGACCGAGTTCAAGGCCGCCGGCCTGGACAAGCTCAACCCCACCGAACTGGCCGCCCTCAACAGCTGGCTGCAGGGCAAGGTGGCCGCGGTCACCGCCAATGTGCGCGAGCAGGTCCGCGAACAGGCGCGCGAGGAAGGCCGCCGGGAAGTGATCGTCAAGAACCGCGGCTTCTTCGATTTCGGCAGCAGCGAGCCGATCGCCAGCACCCTGCCCGGCGAGTTCCGCGGTTTCACCAAGGGCCGCCGCTACGTGCTGGCCAATGCGCAGGAATGGGAACAGACCGACGACACCCAGCTAGCGGGCGTGCGCAAGACCGATGCGGGGGTGGCCATCACCCCGGGCGTGGCCGGCGTCTGGTACCTGCGCGTGGAAGGGGTGAACGCCCGCGCCAAGGTGCGTCGGGTCAAGTAGGCCGGCATCGCCCCGGACCGCTCCGGCACGGGGCGGCCCGGGGTCAGGCCTGGCGCAGCGCGGCCACGCGCTGGGCCAGCTTCTTGGCCGACACACCGGTCTTGGCGCCCAGTTCCTGGGCGAACAGCGACACCCGCAGCTCTTCCAGGTCCCAGCGCAGTGCCTGCCATTGCGGGCGCTGGCGTTGCCCGCGCGCGTCGGCCTCGTCCAGCGCATCGATGAACGGCCGCAGTTCCAGCATGCGCGCCTGGTCGCGCGGTGGATCGCGCTTGGCCCGTTCGCTGCGCAGGATCATCGCGCGCAGGTAACGCGGGTACTGGGCCAATGCGTCGGCCGGGGTATCGCGCAGGAAGCCCGGATGCACCAGCGCGGCCAGCTGCTGCTCCAGATCGTCCAGGTTGCCGCGCGCCCAGCCCATCAGCGGCGATTCCAGCAAGGGCTTGAGTTCGGCGACGTGGGCCAGGATGTTTTCGGCCAGCTTCAGCCGTGCCATCGCTTCGGCAAACAGTCCCTTGCCGGCCGCATCGCGGCGTTGGGCAAACGCGGCCGGGTCACGGATCTCGCCCAGCCCATCGGCCAGCACCGCATTGATCGCCGCGTCGACCAGATCGCCGCGCAGGCGTTCCTGCGATTCGATCGCCGCATACAGCAGGCCGGTCTTGGGCGGCACCGGCAACTGCTTGCGGGCCTGCTTGGCCTTGTCGGCCAGCGCGATCTCCAGCAACCGGCGCACGCCGCGCGGATGCTGCTCAAGGGCTTCGTTGCGGTCGGCGAAGATGCGCAGCGCGGCCGTCTCGCCGGTATCGACCAGGGCCGGGTAGGCCGGCACGCCGGCTTCGCCGGGCACCTGCAGCGGAATCGGCGTGGCCGGGAAGTCGCGCAGGCCGGTAGCGGCCAGCGCGCGCCCGGCGCGTGCGGCAAACGCATCGCCGGCCTGGGTGCCAAAGCGCGCACGCAGGCCGTCCAGGTCGCGCGAACTGGCCAGCAGCTTGCCGTCGGCGGCGTACAGCCGCAGGTTCATGTGCAGGTGGGTGTCCAGCGCAGCCAGATCGAAATCGGTGGCGGCCAGCTGCGCGCCGGTGGCGCGTGCCAGGAACCGGGCCAGCTCGCCGCGGATATCGTCGGCGCTGGGCTCGGCGAAGGCTTCGGCAAAGGCGCGGCCGAAGTCCGGTGCCGGCACGTAGTTGCGGCGCATCGCCTTGGGCAGGCTGCGGATCAGCGCGGAGGCCTTGTCGGCGACAAAGCCCGGCGCCAGCCACGACAACCGCGCCGCATCCAGCGCATTGAGCAGGTGCAGCGGCACATCCAGGCTGACCCCGTCGTCCTCGCTGCCCGGTTCGAACCGGTAATGCAGGGCCAGCCGTGCATCGCCCAGCGCCAGGTACTTGGGATACCGCTCGGCATCGCTGCCCTCGCCGGGCAGCAGGTCGGCCAGCGACCAGGCCAGCGCGCGGCGCTTTTCCGGGGCCAGCGCCTGCCACCAGGTATCCAGCGCGGCGGCCGAATGGATCTCGCCGGGAATCCGGTCCAGGTACCAGCGCGCCTGCCAGCCCTCGTCGGCGACGATGCCGGCGCGGCGCAGCTTGGCCTCTTCCTCGCGCGCCTGCTCGAGCACGGCCAGGTTGTCGCCGATCACCCCGGCGCGGGTGTTGATTTCGCCGGTGACCAGGCCCTGGCGCACGAACAGCTCATGCGCCTCGGCCGGCGCGATGCGGCCGTAGTGGACCGGCTTCTTGGGCGCCAGCACCAGCCCGAACAGGCTGATCTGCTCGGAGGCCAGCACCTGGCCCTGGGCGCGCGACCAGTGCGGGTCGAAGTGCTTGCGCAGCAGCAGGTGCGGCAGTTCGGCAATCACCCAGTCCGGTTCGATCGCCGCATTGGTCAGGCCCCAGATCTTCTGGGTGTCCAGCAAGGTGGCGGTGAGCAGCCACGGTGGCGGCCGCTTGGCCAGGACCGAGCCGGGGAACGGCAGGAAACGGCGTTGGCGCGGGGCGAGGAAATCGCCCTTGTCGCTGCGGTGGCCGATCTGGGTGGGCAGGCCGGCGATCAGCGCGCGGTGCAGGGTCTGGTAGGCGGCCGCGCGCACCTTTTCGCTGAAAGCGCTGCGCGCCTCGGGCAACGCAGCGGCCGACCGGGCGCTGGCCGGCGCCGGTTCGGCCTTGCCTTCGCGGGCCAGGCGCGCGGCACGGTGCTGCTGGCCGCGCGTAGCCTTGATCCTGGCCGGGTCATCGGCGGCCGGGCCCGGCGCGGCGGCACCGGCCAGCAGTGGCTCCAGCGCGGTAGCGGCCGGTTCTTCGGTCCAGCCCAGTTCCTCGCATTGCAGGCGCAGCTGGCGATGCAGTTCGCGCCATTCGCGCATGCGCAGGAAGCCGAGGAAATGGCGCTCGCACCAGCCGCGCAGCTTGGACTGGGTCAGGTCTTCATGGGCCTGGCGGTAGCCGTCCCACAGCCGCAGCACGCCGACGAACTCCGAGCGGCCGTCGGCAAACAGGGCATGGGCGGCATCGGCCGCGCCGCGTGCCTCGGGCGGGCGTTCGCGCGGGTCCTGGATGCCCAGGAACGAGGCGATCACCAGCATCGGCCGCAGGCAACCCTGGGCCTGGGCGGCCACCAGCATGCGGGCCAGCTTGACGTCCACCGGCAGGCGCGCCATTTGCCGCCCGACCGGCGTCAGCCGCCGCTCGGCATCGACCGCGCCCAGTTCGCCCAGCTGCTGCCAGCCATCGGCCACCGCGCGCTCGTCGGGCGCTTCCAGGAACGGGAAATCCTCGATCCGGCCCAGGCCCAGCTGCAGCATGCGCAGGATCACCCCGGACAGGCTGGAGCGGCGGATTTCCGGATCGGTGAACTCCGCGCGCGACTGGAAATCGGCCTCCGAATACAACCGGTAGCAGATGCCCTCGGACACGCGCCCGCAACGGCCCTTGCGCTGGTTGGCGCTGGCCTGGGACACCGCCTCGATATGCAGCCGGTCCAGCTTCTGGCGTGGGCTGTAGCGCTTGATCCGGGCCAGGCCGGGATCGATCACGTAGCGGATCCGCGGCACGGTCAGCGAGGTTTCGGCGACATTGGTGGCCAGCACGATGCGGCGCTTGCTGCCCGGGTTGAACACCTCGTCCTGGTCCTTCACCGACAGCCGCGCATACAGCGGCAGCACGTCGGTTTCGCGGTATTTGCGCCGTTCCAATGCCTGGTGCGCGTCGCGGATCTCGCGTTCGCCGGGGAAGAACAGCAGGATGTCGCCCCGCGGGTCGAGCCGGGTGATCTCATCCACCGCCGCCACCACGGCGTCGTTGACCGTGCGCTCGCCTTCGCGGTCGCTGCCCTCCCCGCCCGATTCGCCTTCCAGCGGGCGATAGCGCACGTCGACCGGGAAGGTACGACCTTCGACGCTGATCACCGGGGCATCGTTGAAATGCTGGGCAAAGCGCGAGGTGTCGATGGTGGCCGAGGTGACGATCAGCTTCAGGTCCGGGCGCTTGGGCAGCAGCTGCTTGAGGTAGCCCAGCAGGAAGTCGATGTTCAGGCTGCGCTCGTGCGCCTCGTCGACGATGATGGTGTCGTACTGGGACAGCCAGCGGTCGCTGCTGATTTCGGCCAGCAGGATGCCGTCGGTCATGAACTTGATGCGGGTGTCATCGCCGACCCGGTCGGTGAAGCGCACCTGGTAGCCCACGGTAGTGCCCAGTTCGGACTTCAGCTCCTGCGCCACGCGGGTGGCCACCGCGCGCGCGGCAATCCGTCGCGGCTGGGTGCAGCCGATCATGCCGGCCACCCCGCGGCCTGCAGCCAGGCACAGCTTGGGCAGCTGGGTGGTCTTGCCCGAGCCGGTTTCACCGGCGATCACCACCACCTGGTGGTCGCGGATCAGCGCGGTGATCTGCGCCGCTTCACGCGCGATCGGCAGCTGCTCATCCAAGGTGACCGCAGGCAGGTTGCGCGCACGCGCCTGGCGGCGCTCCACCGAGGCCTGCAGGGCTTGCTCGAAGGCGGCCGCCACGCCGGCATCGCCGGGTTTGGCGCGCATGCGCGACAGCAGGCCCAGCAGGCGGCCGCGGTCACGGCTCATGGCCTGGTCGAGGGCCGGCTGCGGCGGGTGCCGGGGGGAGGCGCTGGTTTTGTTAATAGGGTTCATCAATCGAATTGTTTAGAACTTTTGTTTACTACTGAAAGAGTAGTCTGATCTATTGTGAAGGCCATCCCAATCCAACAGGAGACGTTTCCCATGGCGAAGACCAAGACCCCGGTCAAGGCAATCAAGGCCAAGACCGGCAAGCAGAAGCTGGCAACGGCAGCCCCATCGGCCCCGAACATCGATATCGGGATCAAGGAAGGCGATCGCAAGAAGATTGCCGATGGGCTGGCGGCCTTCCAGGCCGATGCGTTCACGCTCTACCTGAAGACCCACAACTTCCACTGGAATGTGACCGGGTCGATGTTCAACTCGCTGCACACCATGTTCGAGACCCAGTACACCGAACAGTGGGCCGCGCTGGACGACGTGGCCGAACGCATCCGCGCCCTGGGCTTCAACGCGCCAGGTTCCTACCGCGAATTCGCCGCCCTGACTTCGATCGCCGAAGAGCCGGGCCTGACCGACAGCGCGGACTGGCGTGAGATGGTACGCCAGTTGGTGGCCGCCAACGAGGCGGTGTGCCGGACCGCGCGCAAGGTGCTGGACGTGGCCGATGACGCCGACGACGCCCCGACCGAGGACCTGATGACCCAGCGCCTGCAGACCCACGAGAAGTACGCCTGGATGCTGCGGTCGTTGCTCCAGTAAAGCGGGTTGTTTGGCGCGCTCATGTTCTGCGCGCGCGGCGAGGGTCCCAGCCCCTTGCCGGGACACCCCGCGCCAACCATCGGCAGGATAACTATTGTCTTGGGCTCTGGAGCTTTGGCTTTGGGCTTGGAGTCGATTCTGCGGGAAGCCGGCCAGCGGCCGGCACTACCCTGATCCTGGACGGTGCCGGAGGCTTGTGGGCGTGCGCCTACGCAGCGGTCCGCTGTTGGAGGACACGGCCGGCCTGCGCGGCGGGGTAAACTAGTCCGATGTCTTCCCGCCCCGCGCACGACCTGCTCAGCCGTATTTTTGGTTACGACGATTTCCGCGGTCCGCAGCAAGCGATCGTCGAACATGTCGCCGCCGGCAATGACGCGCTCGTATTGATGCCTACCGGCGGCGGCAAGTCGCTGTGCTACCAGGTGCCCTCGCTGCTGCGTGATGGCACCGGCATCGTCATCTCGCCGCTGATCGCGCTGATGCAGGACCAGGTCGAAGCCCTGCGCCAGCTGGGCGTGCGCGCCGAGTTCCTCAACTCCACCCTCGATGGCGACACCGCCGCCCGGGTCGAGCGGGAACTGCTCGCCGGCGAACTGGACATGCTCTACGTCGCCCCCGAACGCCTGCTCACCGGCCGCTTCCTGTCGCTGCTTGCACGCAGCAGGATCGCCCTGTTCGCCATCGACGAAGCCCATTGCGTCTCGCAGTGGGGCCACGACTTCCGCCCCGAGTACCGCCAGCTCACCGTCCTGCACGAACGCTGGCCGGACGTGCCGCGGATCGCCCTGACCGCCACCGCCGACCCGCCGACCCAGCGCGAAATCGCCGAACGCCTGGACCTCACCGGCGCCCAGCACTTCGTCAGCTCCTTCGACCGCCCCAACATCCGCTACACCGTGGTCCAGAAGGACAACGCCAAGCGCCAGCTGCTGGACTTCCTCAAGGTCCACCGCCAGGAAGCCGGCATCGTCTACTGCATGTCGCGGCGCAAGGTCGAGGAAACCGCCGAGTTCCTCTGCAAAGAGGGCATGAACGCCCTGCCCTACCACGCCGGCCTCCCGGCCGAGGTGCGCGCGGCCAACCAGCGCCGCTTCCTGCGCGAGGACGGCATCGTCATGTGCGCCACCATCGCCTTCGGCATGGGCATCGACAAGCCCGATGTACGCTTCGTGGCGCATACCGACCTGCCCAAATCGATGGAAGGCTATTACCAGGAAACCGGCCGCGCCGGCCGCGACGGCGAACCGGCCGAAGCCTGGCTCTGCTACGGCCTGGGCGATGTGGTGCTGCTCAAGCAGATGATCGAGCAGTCCGAAGCCGGCGAAGAACGCAAAAGCCTGGAACGCAACAAGCTCGACCACCTGCTGGGCTACTGCGAATCCATGCAGTGCCGCCGCCAGGTGTTGCTGGCCGGCTTCGGCGAAACCTACCCCCAGCCCTGCGGCAACTGCGACAACTGCCTGGTGCCGCCCGATGCCTGGGATGCCAGCGTGGCCGCGCAGAAGGCGCTGAGCTGCGTCTACCGCAGCGGCCAGCGGTTCGGCGTGGGCCACCTGATCGACATCCTGCGCGGCGGCGAGAACGACAAGATCCGCCAGTTCGGGCATGCCCAGCTCAGTACCTACGGGATCGGCAAGGACCTGGACGCGCGCACCTGGCGCAGCGTGTTCCGCCAGCTGGTGGCCGCCAGCCTGCTGGAAGTGGACAGCGAAGCCTACGGTGGCCTGCGCCTGACCGACGGCAGCCGCGAGGTGCTCAAGGGCCAGCGCAAGGTCATGATGCGCCGCGAAAGCCCCAAGGCCCGCGAGCGCGAGCGCAGCGGCCAGCGCACCGGCCTGTCGGTCCTGCCGCAGGACCTGGGCCTGTTCAACGCGCTGCGCAGCCTGCGCGCCGAACTGGCCAAGGAACAGAACGTGCCGGCCTTCGTGATCTTCCACGACAGCACCCTGCGCAACATCGCCGAACAGCGCCCGACCAGCATCGACGCGCTCGGGCGGGTCGGCGGCATCGGCGGCACCAAGCTGGCCCGCTATGGCGAGCGGTTGGTGGACATCGTCCGCGAGCAAGGCTGATGGGCCGCCGGCCCGGCCACGGACCAGGTGCCAGGCTTGAACGGCACGTTCAGCTGCAGGTGCACGCGCGCCGGTTTGGCGCTAGGGTAGGCTCCATGTCCGCCGGTAGCCTGCTCCTGCGAGTGGTTCTGATCTTCAGCCTGTTGCTCAACGGGTTGAATGTCGCCATGGCCGCGCCGATGGCCATGGCCCTGGCCGCACCGGTTGCCGCCGCACCGGCCGCGCCTTGCCACGGTGATGCCCAGGCCGCGGCCATGCACCACGACCATCACCCCGATGCGGCCGCACAGGCCCCGCATGACGGCGACCACTGCAAGATCAAGGAATGCCTGCGCAACTGCGCACAGCAGCCCAGCCTGGCGGCGACCATCGCCTGGATCGCCAGCCCGCCGCCACTGACCCTGGCCCCGCTCGAGCGCACCCGGCAGGCCCTGCCGGCGCTGCCGCTGGACCGCATCACCCGCCCTCCGATCGGCTGACCCTGCGCCCCTTGCGGGCGCGTCTGTTCGATGCGATGCCACGCCTTGCCGCGCGGGCATCCTGATGGCACCTGCCGGTGCCACTCCCATCCGATTCGGAGCTGCAATGTCATTCCCCAATACACCCGGCCCGGGCCAGCTGCCCATGCCGTCGCGCCGCCTGTTCGTACAAGGCGCCGCCGCCGGCGGCGTGGTCGCCGGCCTGGTCGCCAGCGGCCTGCCCAGCCGCGCCTTCGCCGCGGCCGGCGCGCGCGTGGCCGGCGCCCCGCAGGTCCTCAGCGGCACGCAGATGCAACTGAGCATCGGTGAATCGCTGGCCAACTTCACCGGCCGCACCCGCCCGGCGATCACCGTCAACGGCAGCCTGCCCGCACCGATCCTGCGCTGGCGCGAAGGCGACACCGTCAGCGTGCGCGTGGCCAACGCCCTGCAGGGCCACCCCACCTCGATCCACTGGCACGGCATCCTGCTGCCGGCCAACATGGACGGCGTGCCCGGCCTGAGCTTCAACGGCATTGCCCCCGGCCAGGCCTACCAGTACCGCTTCACCCTCAAGCAGTCGGGCACCTACTGGTACCACAGCCATTCGATGTTCCAGGAACAGGCCGGGCTGTACGGCGCGCTGATCATCGACCCGCTGCAGCCGGCGCCGTACCGCTTCGACCGCGAGCACGTGATCCTGCTGTCGGACTGGACCGACATGGACCCCGGCGCGCTGTTCCGGCGCATGAAGAAACTGGCCGAATACGACAACTACTACAAGCGCACCCTGCCCGACTTCCTGCGCGATGTCCGCAAGGACGGCTGGGCCGCAGCCACCGCCGACCGCGGCATGTGGGGCCGGATGCGGATGACCCCGACCGACATCTCCGACATCAACGCCCACACCTATACCTACCTGCTCAATGGCACCGCCCCGGCCGGCAACTGGACCGGGCTGTTCCGCAGCGGCGAAAAGGTGCTGCTGCGCTTCATCAACGGCGGCTCGATGACCTACTTCGACGTGCGCATCCCCGGCCTGAAGATGACCGTGGTAGCCGCCGACGGCCAGTACATCCATCCGGTCAGCATCGACGAATTCCGCATCGCCCCGGCCGAAACCTTCGATGTGATCGTCGAGCCCAGCGGCCAGGACGCGTACACGATCTTCTGCCAGGACATGGGCCGCACCGGCTATGCGGCCGGCACGCTGGCGGTCCGCCACGGCCTGCAGGCGCCGATTCCCGAGCGCGACGCGCGCCCGCTGCTGACCATGAGCGACATGGGACATGACATGGGCCATGCCTCGAACGCGATGGCGGGCCACGCCATGAAGGGCATGGAAGGCGGCTGCGGCGCCAACATGGGCCACGGCGCGCACGGCGCCGATCCGAAGGCACCGCGCCACGCGCCCAGCGAAAAGGGCAATCCGCTGATCGACATGCAGAGCATGGCCACCGAGCCCAAGCTCGACGACCCCGGCATCGGCCTGCGCGACAACGGCCGCAACGTACTCACCTACGGCGCGATGCGCAGCCTGTTCGATGACCCGGACGGGCGCGACCCCGGCCGCGAGGTCGAGCTCCACCTGACCGGGCACATGGAGAAATTCAGCTGGTCCTTCGACGGCATCCCGTTCGCCGGTGCCGAACCGCTGCGCCTGAACTACGGCGAGCGCATGCGCATCGTGCTAGTCAACGACACCATGATGCAGCACCCCATCCACCTGCACGGGGTGTGGAGCGACCTGGAAAACGCCGATGGCGACTTCCAGCTGCGCAAGCACACCATCGACATGCCACCGGGCACCCGCCGCACCTACCGCGTGCGCGCCGACGCACTGGGCCGCTGGGCCTACCACTGCCACCTGCTGTACCACATGGAAGCGGGCATGATGCGCGAAGTGAGGATCGAAGAATGAGCCGCTTCCCTCTCACCGCACTGACCACGGCCCTGCTGCTGGCCTTGTCCGTACCGGCGTGGGCGCAGTCGCATGCCGGCCATGCCGCGACGCCGACCACGACCCACGCGCCGCCGGTGGATGGCGGCAGTGTGGATCACAGCCAGATGGACCACTCGAAGATGGGCCATGACAGCAGCGATCACGGCGCGACGGATCACTCCAAGAGGGACCATCACAGCACCGATCACAGCCAGATGGACCATGCAGCGATGGGCCACGGCGCTCCGAAACCGCCCGCCCCCAGCGAGCCGCTGGAACCGATCCCCGCCGTGACCGCCGCCGACCGCGCCGCCGCATTCCCACCGATCGACCACGGTGCGATGGAACACGCCCCGCAGGTGCACAGCATGCTGCTGGTCAACCGGCTGGAGCAGTGGGACGGCCGGCATGGCAACGGCCAGGCCTGGGAAGCCAGCGGCTGGGTCGGCGGCAACATCCACCGCCTGTGGCTGCGCAGCGAAGGCGAGCGCAGTGGCGGCAGCACCGGGTCGGCCGATCTGGAAGTGCTCTACGGGCGCAGCGTCTCGCCCTGGTGGGATGTGCTGGTCGGGGTCAAACAGGACTTCCGGCCGGCCGATTCGCGCACCTGGGCCGCGCTTGGCATCCAGGGCCTGGCCCCGTACAAGTTCGAGACTTCGGCCACGGCCTATGTCGGCGAAGGTGGCCAGGTGGCGGCGAGCGTGGAGGTGGAGTACGAGCTGCTGCTGACCAACCGCCTGATCCTGCAGCCGCTGCTGGAAGCCAGCTTCTCGGCCAGGGACGAGCCCGAGTACGGCAACGGCGCCGGGCTCAACAAGATCGAAGCCGGGCTGCGGCTGCGCTATGAGTTCAGTCGTCGTTTCGCCCCCTACATCGGCATCAGCCACGAACGCCTGTTCGGCGACACCGCCGATTACCACCTGGCCGCCGGCGAACGTGCCCGCGACACCCGCTGGGTGGCCGGCGTGCGCGTCTGGTTCTGAGGAAAAAGATCCCGGGCGCGGCGAGCGCCCGGGACAACAGGGGTTGTGCATGCCGGATCCGACGGGCCGCAGGCGGGGCGTCACAGGTGGCCGCGTCGAAGCGCGGCCTGTGCTGTCCGACACCCGGGCAGCCTTGCTCGTTGGCACCCGGGTATTGATTGGATGCGCCCGGGCAAAGGTTCCGCCATCGGCCGGCGGTTTTTTCCGCCGGCCGCCGATGGCGTAAGCTGCCGCCCCGCCCCGTGAAGACCCGCGCCATGGCCCTGTTGATCCGCCGCGCCGCCCCGGCCGACGCCGACGCCTTGTCGGCGATCGCCATCGCCACCTATACCGAGACCTTCGGCGACTCCTACCCGGCGCAGGATCTGCAGGCCTTCCTGCAGGACCATTACAGCCCGGCCCCGCAGCGGCGCGAACTGGAAGACCCGCACAGCGCGGCCTGGCTGCTGGAGGAGGACGGCCGCGCCGTGGGCTATCTGGCGGCCGGCCCGAACGGCTTGCCGCACGCCGATGCGGCCGCTGGCGATATCGAGCTCAAGCGTCTGTACGTGCTGGCCAGCCACCAGGGCGGCGGCCACGGTGCGCGGCTGATGGAGGCATTCCTGGCCTGGCTGGATCACCCGGTGCACCGCCGCCTGTGGGTCGGCGTGTGGTCGGAGAACGTCGGTGCCCAGCGCTTCTATGCCCGCTACGGCTGCGTCAAGGTCGGCACCTATGAGTTCGTGGTCGGCGACAGCCGCGACCTGGAGTTCATCCTGCGCCGGCCCTGAGCGACAGGGCCGGCGCGACGGTCAGAAGTCGAACAGGTCCGACAGGAAACTCTCTTTCTTCTTCTTGCGGTAACCCTGCTGGTCGCCGTACGGCTGCTGCTGGCCCAGATGGCGGGTGTCGCGGTGCTGCGACGGCGGCGGCGCGGCGGCGCGTACCGGTTCGGCCGTACCGACCGAACGCTCGATGATCTTGTCCAGCTCGCCACGGTCCAGCCACACGCCACGGCACTGCGGGCAGTAGTCGATCTCGATGCCCTGGCGCTCGGACATCACTAGCGCCTGGGTCTTGCATACGGGGCATTGCATGTTCCGTGCTCCATCGTTCAAACCCCGACTCTACCCTGCCCCGGCTGAGCGTTGCGCAACGCGACCAACGCCGGCTGAACCCCCATGTTCGCCCCCTGCCGGCGTGCACGGCTCGCTAACCTCGGGCCGGCGATACTTGCCCGCCTTTTCCGGCCCAACCCAGGAATACCGTGTCATGTTGTTGTCCAAGCGCCATGTTGCACCGCGCGTGCTGTTGATCGAAGACACCGAAGAAACCCGTGAGCTGAGCCGCATGACGCTGGAAAGCCAGGCCTGCGATGTGGTCGCGGTGAGTTCGGCCGAAGCGGCCCTGGGTCTGCTGCAGGCCGGCGAATGTTTCGACCTGGTGTTCACCGATGTCTGCCTGGGCGGGCTGAGCGGGATCGAGGCGGCGCACCAGATCAAGCAGTACCAGCCCGGCCTGCCGGTGCTGGTCACCTCCGGCCTGGAACCGGCCCAGGTCATCGGCCAGCTGCGCGCCGGCATGCACTTCCTGCCCAAGCCCTATTCGATGAGCGACCTGCTGGACGCCATCCGCGCCTGTTTCCAGCAGCACGACCTGATGCCGACGGCCTGAGCGGCCGCCTTCATCCGGTTTTCATCGGCAACTGTCATCGTCCGGCTCGAAAGGTCCGCTGTGCCCCGCCCGGGCCGGCGGCGCGCTGTTCCCACCTGCCGGAACCGACGGACATGCCTACCCGCCTGCTGCTGACCGCTCCGCTGCTGCTTGTCGCCTCGCTCGCCGACGCCCGCGCCGACGAGTTCATCACCTGCGAAAGCCGCGACAACCGCTACCAGTCCTGCGCATTGCCGTGGGCCGGCTACGTCAGCCTGGATCGCAAGCTCTCCGGCGCCGACTGCCGGCAGGGCCGCAGCTGGGATTACGACCGCCGCGAGGTGTGGGTGGACGACGGCTGTCGTGCTTCGTTCCGCGTGCATGGCGGTGGCGGGCGCGATGACGATGACCGGCATGACGGCAACCACGATGCCAAGGTCGCCGCCGGCGTGCTGATCGGCGCGGCGATCCTGGGCGCACTGGTGCACAACGCCAACAAGCAGGACGACCGCTACGACGACGACACCTACCAGGGCGCGCGTCACAGCTCCTACGTACCGGGCTGGATGGTCGGCGAGTTCGAGGGGTTCAACCCGATCTACAACGCCGACATCCGCATGACCATCGACAGCAGCGGGCGCATGAGTGCGCAGGCACGCGGGCAGAACCTGTCCGGCTGGGTCAACGGCGGCCAGCTCAACGTCGGCAGCAGCGTGTTCGACATCAGCCAGAGCCGCGACGGTTTCGTCACCACCGAAGTCGGCGATCGCCAGAACGAAGTGCGCTACCGCCGCGTGCGCTGAACACCATCATCGAACGCGACAATCACCGGTAGGGTCGGATCCCGATCGACCGCCGACCACAACGAGCACGCCGACGAACGCAGGATCATCGATCGACAGCAACCGCTGGTGCCAGTCGGGACGCCCCCTGCCGGTGCCCGTCCCGCGGCGCAGGCACCGGCTCAACCAACCGCCTTGCAGCTCAATGCAGTGCCATAGAAATTCAGCGTGGCCTCGCCCTGGTGCTCCCAGAACTCCACGCCTTCGCGCGTATAACGGGCGCCACTGGCCGCTTCGGCCGGGAACACGATGGCCTGGTCGTTGCCCCAGCGGATCACCGCCGCCTGCGGATCCAGTTCGTTGTAGAACACCGCGGTGACCGGCTTGCTGTTGTCGTCGCAGCGGTATTCCACCGGCGTGGGGGCCTTGACCGCGCCGTTGCCGATGCTCAGCTCGACGATCCGGGTCTGGTAGGCCTCCAGCAGGCAACGATGGGCGTCCACCGCCTGCCAGCAGGCATCGCGGCCCTTGACCCAGCCGCGCTGTTCGGCGGCGATATCCAGTTCATCCGGGCTGGTCTGCGCGCGCTTGTACAGCGCGGCCAGTTGGCGGTCCAGCGCGGCCAGGCGCGCATCGCCGCATACCAGCTTCTCCGCCTCGTTTCCCGCCTTGGCGCAATCGAACGACGGTACCTCCAGTGCCGGGGTCGCCGGTGCGGTGGCGGCCGGGGCCTTGGCATCGGCGGCCGGCGGTTCCGTCGGCGCAGCGGTATCGGTCGGTACCGGCTTGGAACAGGCCGCGAGCGCAAGCGCCCCCATGCTGAGCAGGACGAAACGGTTCATGGCACCTCCAACAACGGTCGACGGAAAGACGTCCCATTGTGCGGGATCGGTCGCCTGCAGGGTGTGTACGCCGCCTGCGCTACTCCACCGTGCAATCGGCCACCGGCGCCGGGTGCGGCAGCACCTCGATCGAACGCGCTTCCAGCTGCGCCAGCACCGCCTCGGGCCCGCGCTGGCTGCGCCAGCCCAGGCCGATACTGGCCGCGCGCGGGTCGTGGATGCGGTCCACCACCGGCAAGGTCCAGCCACGGCGGTCGTATTCGGCCAGCCACTGCGGGCAGCGCCGCGCCAGCACCTCCCGTGGCTGCTGCACCAACCCCGCGCAATCCTGCGGCTGGAACGGCGTCCAGCCACTGACGATGTAGCGCTGGAACGCCGCCCCCGGGTTGCCCAGTGCCGCCACGTGCGCGTCGGCCACATCGCGCACATCGATGCCACGGTGCAGGCGGTACAGCAGCATCCGCTCGGCGGTTTCCGGGAAACAGCGCGACATGCGGATCACCCGCACCGCGAATCCCGGCGCAGCGGCCTGCTCCAGCCACTGTTCGGCGGCCAGCTTGGAGCGGTGGTAGACGGTACGCGGCTGCGGCCGGGTATGCTCGTCGATCCAGGTGCACTGCCCCGGCACGATCGCATGCCCGTACAGCGCGGTAGTGCTGGTGAACACCAGGCGCGCCACCCCGGCCTCGCGCGCCAGCATCGCCAGCGTCCGCGTGCCCTCCACATTGATGCGCTGGAACTCGGCATCGGGCGCCAGCCCTACATGCGGCGCATGCAGCGCCGCGGCATGGATCACCGCCTCCACCCCGACCAGCGCACGGCGCAGCACCCGGGCATCGGTGAAGTCGGCCACATGGCGGGTGGTATTGAAGGGATTGCGGTCGATCCCGACCACCTCGTGCCGTGCGGCGAGCGCGCCGAAAATCGCGCGCCCGACCCGGCCTGAACTTCCTGTCAGGAGAATCTTCACTGTGTCGCACATGGTCAGCGCCCGGGAGCTACCGGGATGGATCGAGTATAGCCATGCTCCCGGCCGGCCGGTCGCATCGGGCGCAACCGCTGCGGTCGTCCCCGGCTTGTGGCCGCCGCCACCGTTGGCCTACGCTCGGCGGCCAGACCACACGCAAGGATGCACGCTCTCATGCCAACCCGGCCCGCACCCACGCGCATCGCGCCTGCATCGATGCCACGGCGTCGACTTGCCCTGGCGCTGTCGAGCCTGGCCTGGCTGCTCGCCGGCAGCGCCAGTGCCGATGACTTCCCGGCGCGGCTGGCCGCCCAGGCGCGGGCCGGCGAGCAGTTCCAAGCCGTACTGCAGAACGCGGCCAGCGCCCGGCAATCGCCGCCGCTGGACAGCCCGCAGGCCATGCAGTTGCTGCGCACGATCACCGACCGGCGCGGGCTGCTGCAGCAGCCCGTGCAGGGAATGGAGGGCGTGACGCAACAGATGGGCATCTGCGCTGTCGCGCAGAAGACCATGTTTCAGCTGCTGCTGTTCGATATCCCAGACCAGCCTGGCGCAGGACAAAGCCAGGCCGAGCTGGCCGCGCAGGTGCGCCGCCAGGCCGATGCCAACAGCGTGCGCTTCCAGCGGCAGCAGCAGTTGATTTTCCCGTTCGTCTCGCACTGCCTGGCCCGCGTCTTCCCTGCGCTGGCTGACCTGGCAGCGTCCTCCGCACCGCGCGACCAGTCCGCGCTCGAGCGTGGGCTGGCCCAGGTGCGCGATGGCGCACGGATGACCTATCTGGGCGGCCTGGACGTGGTCGAAGACCCGCGTTACGACCCTGCGTTCAAACAAGCGGTGTTGTCGGCCCTGAGCGAGGACGCCACCGTGTACGCCCGCGCCATGCCGGTTGCCCAGCGCCACGCACTGGCCGAACAGGCCAGGCGCAGCGTGCTGCGTAATGACGCAATCAGCCGACCCGCGCTGGAAAAGATCGCCACCGCGTTCGACGACGGCACCTGCACCGGGCTCTGCACGCTGTGAGCCGACTGCGCACCGGCAAGCGCATGGTGCGACGGCGCCGGCCGCAACCGCCCAAGACAGGCCCACAGCGGCGGTAACGGTGGCTCCCCGGCCCCGGCGGGCCGATGGCAGTCGGCAGGACGATGGCTGGCAGCCGCACCTACTGGACCTGCGTGGGCAGCTGGCTGGTGAGGCTGATCGGCATCAGCGCGCTAGCTACTGGAGGGCCATGTAGAAAAAGAGGGTGACGGTTAACGCTACCCTCCTTGTACTGTCAGAGGGATGGCCAGCCGCTCAATCGAGAGCGCGACCACGCCGACGCCCGATGATACGGAACGCCAGTAGCAACAGGGCGACGACTGAAGCTGCCACTGCAGCCCAGAGCTGCGAAGTCTCTGTGCTCTCTTCCCCTTTAACCACCGCAATACTAGGGTTACTGGTGTTGTAGCGGATATCGACCTCCAGAAAATCATCCTCAACCCTGATGCGCTCGCCGAGCTGATCGGAGACATCGATTTTCTCCTTGCGCTTTTCACCATTTTCGGCCTCGAATGCTACATGGATAACGTAGCCACTCTTACGACCCTTTTTTTCAGTCCAGCGAACCTCATCGATCGAGGCAATTGCGTCACGCCCTTTCTCGCCTTCTGTCAGGGTAAACCGATGGTGCTCCTTGTAGCTGAGGTACGAGAAGAACACCGCCACCAGCGCGGCAAGTCCGATGTTACGCCATGAGGTTAATTTCATATGAGCTTGGTAATGACAAAAGTGGGCGCATATCCTGCCTACTAAGCCAATGCACGTCCATGCAATTTATTGCGATTCAACGTAGCTCAATCCTTGGCGGACGGGCTCTCTAGCCTGCCTTGGAAGACACTCCTCTCGGCTCTCATTCAGCTCAACCCTGTGGCCGGGGAGTATTTGATGTGGATCTCATAGATGCTACTGGCCTTGGCCAGCAGCCTGGCGAGTCAAAGCGGGGCGACCGGTGGCGGCGGCGCTACAGATCGGCCAGGTGTCCAACATTCCCGCACTGCTGTTAACGTCCTGGATCATTCCCCCCCCGGGACGGCGCCTGCCGGGGTGTCTCGCCGGGGTTCATGACAGCAGGGAGGTGATGTGGATGTCAGCAGAATTCGTGCTTTCGTTTGAGGACATCGGTTGGTACGTGTCCCATCTGGACGAGATGAAGCGGCACATCACCCACCTTGAGACGTTTTCCGGGTGTGTTGGAGAACGCGAATTCCGGTTGCTGGGCACCGAGCCGAGAAGCGCGGATGATTGGTGCTACGACGTACGCCTGTTCCTGGAAGACGAGCGCGTTCTTCTTGATATCAGCGCCCACCCGAAGAGCATCGAGGCGGATCTTTCCGGTCTTTTTGGATGGATTCGCGCCTACACCGGGATGTCGGTAGACGATGAGGATGGCGAGCGAACAGGCTGGTAGCAGAAGGGGTTGCACCCCGGCGGCTGGGATCCGCCTTCGGTCCTGTCCGGGACATCGCATGGCGCCTTTGAGGTGCCCCCAGTGGACCTGGCGCCATGAAAAAGGCGCCCGTTGGGCGCCTGATTCGTTGCTGCAATGGTGGGCCGTGATGGATTCGAACCATCGACCAAAAGACTAAAAGTCTCCAGCCAAGTCCTTATGTATCAATGCCTTGAGAAATAGAGCGTTCCGCAACTACGGCTAGAAGTGGTGCGCCGAACCCTTGCACTGCAAGGACGGCTCCGTAATTGCGGAACGAAATCAATCTGGACTTGCGGCGATGCTAAGTCCGCTTGCGGGCTACCGCCTGGTCAGACCTCTTGTTCACAAAAGGCTTCCGAACGATTGTGGGGAAATCCTGCTTAATCGATGAGCGGCGGACATCACCGCAGTCGCGGGCGTGCCTTCTGCAGCCGTGGAAGCAACGTGGTCTGTTATTGCCCTCCCTTGCCATCCAGCGCCTTGCGCAGCTTGGACTGCAAGTCGCGGTCGGCAAACGGATCGAACACGGTGGTGCTGTGCGCTCCCACCATGTAGGCGGTGGCGTCGATGGCGCTCGCGGGCGCATAGAGGGTACGCACCTGCGCGTGCTTATTCAGCGACAATGCCGCAACGCAGCCCATCAGCAGCACATACTTGAGCAGTCCGCGCTCGGCCGCGTCGTCCGGTAGCGGCCAGGCCAGCACCAACTCGGCGACGTCCAGCGTTTCGCTGTGGCGCCTTTCCCAACCGTGACTTGCGCAGTAGATGCCAGCCGCGGCAAGGGACGGCTGCTCACGCAGGCGCTCCAGGACCTGGGCATGCAATGCCGGCGTCCAGCACTTGGACAGTGCGAAACACAGCCCGCGCGGAAAACTTTTCTCGTCCCAAAGGCGCGAGAACAGGTAGTCGGTGTTGCCCGGTGCCTGTGGGCCCATGGTGCCCAGACTCCCGTACAGGGTATCGAGTACCTGCTTGCGCGCATGTTCGCCGCGCTGCATCGCGGCCGACGCGTCTTCCAGCGCGGCGCGGATGGTGACAGCCATGTCAGCCGACGTCATTGCTTCCAGCACGCGCCTTGCCGGGTAGTCGTCGCTGCTGTCAGGCGCGAGCGCCGTCGCGCGGGCCTGAGTCCGCGCCAGGGCCCAGTGGAACAGACGCTGGCGCTGGGTCGTGTCCAGCACCTCCCGCAGACGTTTGATGTCCTCGCTGACCCGATCGGTCACCACGCTTTTCACCGGCGCGGCGTTCAACAGGGCCATCAGCGGCTCGAACAGGCGCGCGTCGCTCCAGAAGGCCCGCAGACCCGCCAGGATGGCGTCGACCCGCTCATCGGCCTGCAACTCGGCAAGATAATCGCCAGCGGGCGGCTCCTCGATCATCGCGATCAGCAGGGGGACCAGTGCGTCGCCAGCATCGGTGACGCTGCGGCACAGCTCCGGCAACAGCGACGCCTGCAGTTTGCCGCTCAACTGCGGCAGGGCGCGCTGCACCAGTTCCATCCGCGTCGGCAGCGTGCTGTCGAGCAGATGGCCGATTGCCCATCGCCGCGCATCATCGTCGTCCGCCAGGTCCGGGCGTCGTGCCAGGCGTATGGCCATTGCATCGCGCGTGGACGGAGCGGCTTGGGCGACGCCCTCGGCGAAGTCAGGCGCATCCCAGATGGTAAGAAGGTCCTCGGCCAGGCGACGGTTGCCAGCCAGCGCCTCGGCACTGAGCGCCGGCTCCGCGTCGCCAAGCAACCGTTGCGCGTGCTCGGCCATATCCAGTACGCGCAGCATCAGGTCGTCCCATGCCAGCAACGGCTGTACGACGGCCACCAGTGCGCGGCCATCGCCGACGGCGTGGTGAACAGGGTGCAGGATGGCGAAGGCCTGCCAGTGCGCCGTCGGTGAGGCGGCGAGCAACTGCGTGGCGGCGTCCGCAGCCGCGCCTGCATCCTGGCCCAGGCGCAGTTGCATGCGCGCGCGCAGGGCCCATGTCGCCGGGGCATCGGTGTCGGCGATCCGATCCAGCGCCTGCAGGGTGGCCACCGGGTCCAGTGCGTCGGCATCGCGTTCCAGCGCGCTGTCGATGTGATCCAGAACCATCGCCCCTACCGACTTGGGCGATACCGCAAGCGCCCGCAGACGCTGCGCAACCGGCGCCTTTGCGTCGATCTGCGCCCACACCAGCAGGCGTGCGCGGCGGTGGCGGAAATCGGGGACGACCGGCAGGTCTGCGTCGTCAGCCATTGACCCGAAAGTGGCCACGAATGCGCGCAGCAATGGCGTCGCCACCGCGGCGACCTGTTCCAGCACCTGCGCAAGGCGCGCATCCTGGCCGAGCAGACGCGTGTGCAGCAGCCAGTAAATGGCCAGGTGCACGTCCCCGCTCAGTAAGGGCAGTGCTGCCTCGAACTCGCGCTGTTCGTATTCCTTGGTGGGGAACGTGCTCAGATAATGGTTGAACGCCTCGGCACCCAGTTCATCCGGGCCCTGTAACGGTTGGCCCTGGTTGTCGCAGGCAGCCTGTGAAAGCGCCCGCATCACCCACTGGTAGCGCGTGAGCAGGTTGGGGGTGCCGGCGTCCTGCGGAGAGGGTGTCCACGCGTATTCGTGCAACAGCGCGGCCTCTGCGTCCTCCCTGTCATCGCCGACGTCCCACTCGTCGAGCTCGTCCAACTCCAGTTCCTTTTCCCACATCCGCGCCCGGAAGGCCTGGTAATCGGCCAGACTGGCGAAACGCGGTTCCACCAGTCGGGTCTCGTGGTCCTGCCACCACACCTGACCGCCTCCCCGCAGGTCCAGCAGGGTGTAGTTGTCGCCCTCGTCGTCCAGCACGACGAAGCCGGAAAGCGTCTTGTCGATGCCGCCGAAGTACCGCGGATTGTTGCCAAGGTGCGCGTGGACCAGATCGGGGACATCCAGCGCGGCGAAATCGGACGAGATCGCCGCAACGATCTGCTCGGTAAGCGGGAGCGCATAGAAGCGCGAATAGGAAGAATTCAGGTCCACGGTGTCATCCATGTCTATGTAGGAAAGGTGCAGCAAGGGCCCGGAATTTCCATCCATGCCTGCGGGTCAAGTGTCCTGCCCAAGGCCCGCTACCGGCCGACGAGCTTACAAGATGTCACCTGATCGGCACACTACCTCAGGTAGTCGCAGCCCTGAGCCTGTGCACCCGGCTCGGCCCCGCTCGTTTTCGGAGTGTCATTGCATTCTGAAGAGCGCAGAAAAGGCCGCGACCGGATGGTGGCTCATGCACCCATTCTTCGCCAACCAACCGACGCAGACGAAGCAGATGTCGAAGCGCAAGACCTCTAAACAAAGGACTATCTACCTCATCGTGGTGATCTTAGTTTTGGTGCGCCCTGCGGCTCACCTGCAGCCGCCACCTGAAAGTGGGGTCTGCTCTTCCCCTTTGCCCGCCTCATCAACACACGAACGCCCCTCGCCTTCCCCCATGTGCGGCCGATTCGTCCAGACCCCGATCCGAGACGCCGCCAGCCTGGGCTTTCCTGAGCTGGTGGGCGGCCTGTCCATGCCCGCCAGCTACAACCTGATGGGGGCGTACCGCGTCAGCGGCGTGGTGGACATACCGCCGAACTTGCTGCGCCACAGGTAGTACGAAGCCTCGCTGAAGCCATGCTGGCGGCACAGATCCTTGATCGGCATGCCGGCCTCAGCTTCGCGCAGGAAGCCGATGATCTGTTCTTCGGGCTTTTCAACAGACGAATGTCTGGTCAAAGCGCTTCTTCACGTCCAATCTCCTTGTCATTGAGGATTGGACTCCAAACCGCCGCGCTACTCAATCTCGGGGGGGGGCGTCGGTGATGACGGAGACCTACACACGCAAGCGCAAGGGCGACCGCGTGACGCCGACCAAGTGATTTTGCGGAAAAGAAACGGTATTGCGGAAAAACAAAAGGGTTCCAGATCGCTCTGAAACCCTTTGTTCGCAATGGTGGGCCGTGATGGATTCGAACCATCGACCAAAAGATTAAAAGTCTTCTGCTCTACCAACTGAGCTAACGGCCCATGCATGCCCCGGCATCGCTGCCGGGGGTGCGCATTCTAACCCACTTGGCGCCCAAGCGTAACCGCCCGGCGCTCAGGCGTAACGGGTCGGGTCGGCGACGCCGGCCTCGGTGAAGCCCTGCGCGCGCAGGCGGCAGGCGTCGCAATGGCCGCAGGCCGCGCCGCGGTCGTCGGCGCTGTAGCAGGACACGGTGAGGCCGAAATCCACGCCCAGGCGCACGCCTTCACGCACGATGTCGGCCTTGCTCAGGAACTGCAGCGGGGCGTGGACCTGGATGCCCGCACCTTCGACGCCGGCCTTGGTGGCCAGGTTGGCCAGGGTCTGGAAGGCGGCGATGAACTCGGGGCGGCAGTCGGGGTAGCCGGAATAGTCCACGGCGTTGACGCCGCAGAAGATGTCGCTGGCGCCCAGTACTTCGGCCCAGCCCAGCGCCAGCGACAGCATGATGGTGTTGCGCGCCGGCACGTAGGTGACCGGGATGCCCTGCCCGCCCGCATCGGGCACGTCGATGTCGTCGGTGAGCGCCGAGCCACCGATGCTGCGCAGGTCGACGCTGACGGTCTTGTGCGCGACCACGCCCAGTGCGGCGCAGACGGCGGCGGCGGCATCGAGTTCGGAGGTGTGCCGCTGGCCATAGCGCACGCTCAGCGCATGCACGGCGAAGCCCTGTTCACGGGCGATGGCGACGACGGCGGCGGAGTCCATGCCGCCGGACAGGAGGACGACTGCTTTTTTCATGAGGGAATTTCCGTTGGTTGCAGGATCACCGGCACGCTGTCCCGCACCGGGTGCATCAAGGTACGCCGAGGCGGCGTTGCTTGCCGCGCTCGTCGTCCCAGAAAAGTGACTGCCGATTCCGAGCACCGGCCGCGCCCTTCTGGCGGCCGCTCGGCAGCCGACATCATCTCCCGGGTTCGTCGTTCCAGAGCAGCTTGTGCAGCTGCATCTGGAAGCGCACCGGCAGGCGGTCGGCGACGATCCAGTCGGCCAGGTCGCGCGGGCTTACTTCGCTCTTGCTGGGCGAGAACAGCACCATGCTGCGCTCGTTGAGCCGGTGCTCGGCCACCATCGCGCGCGCCCACTCGTAATCGGCGCGACTGCACAGCACGAACTTGATCTGGTCGCGCGCGGTCAGCAGCGGCAGGTTTTCCAGGCGGTTGCGCGCCATTTCGCCCGAACCGGGGGTCTTGAGGTCGACCACCCGCGACACCCGCGAGTCCACGCCGCTCACATCCAGCGCGCCGGAGGTTTCCAGCGATACGTCCAGGCCGGCCTCGCACAGCTTTTCCAGCAGCAACAGGCAGCGTTTCTGCGCCAGCGGCTCGCCGCCGGTCACGCAGACATGGCGCACGCCCTGGGCCAGCACCTCGGCGACGATATCGTCGATGTCCCACCAGGTGCCGCCGTGGAAAGCATAGGCGGTGTCGCAATAGCTGCAGCGCAGCGGGCAGCCGGTCAGGCGGACGAACACGGTCGGCCAACCGGCGGCATCGGCTTCGCCCTGCAGCGAGGTGAAGATCTCGGTGATCTTCAGGCGCGGCAGCGGCGACTGCACGATCTCGCTGGGGAGCGCGGCGGCGGCGGACAGGGGGACGGTCATGGCGGCGATGGTTGGGCTACGGCTTCGGAAACGACGATAGCCGAGCATGGCTCGGCTCTACAGGCCCCCGGGACGGGGGTGCAACCGGGGATTATACCGGTCCGGGCCGACCACGCGGCCCAAGGCGGTTCAGCGGATCTGCTGGCCCAGCCGGATCGACTGCAGGCGGTCCTGCGCGGTACGCGCGGCGTCCGAGCCGGGATAGGTGGATACCACCTGCTCCAGGGTTGCCTGGGCCTGGTCGACCTTGCCTTCGCCATACTGCGACAGACCGATCTTGAGCAGGCCACCGGACGCCTTGTCGTGGGTCGGGTAGCGCGAGAGGAGATCGCGGAACTGCGCCTCCGCCAGCGGGAAATTGCGGGTGGCGTAATAGCTTTCGCCCAGCCAGTACAGCGCATTGGGGGCGTAGACGCCGTTGGGGTACAGCTCCAGGAAACTCATGAACAACTGGGCCGAATCGTCGTACTTGCCGGCCTTGAGCGAGTTGAAGGCCACGTTGTAGGCGGCACGTTCATCGCCACTGGCAGCCAGGCTGCCGGCATCGCCGTGCACCGAAGGCGGCCGCTCGGAAGCGGCCGTTGCCGGTTTCGGGGGTGCCACAGGCAGGGGCGCGGCGGCCGCAGGCGTGGCAGGAAGTGCCGGGGCACCGCCTTCCAGGCGGTTCAGGCGGCCGTCCAGGTCCAGGTACTGGTCCTTGCCGGTCTGCTTGAGCTGCTCGTTGTCGTGCTGCAGCTGCTCGACCTGCGACTGCAGGGCCTGCACCTGGGCACGCAGCTGGTTCAGCTGGTTGAGCATGTCCATGTTGGACTGGTTGTTGCTGGCCTGCTGCTCAAGCGCGCCGACCCGGTCGGCCAGGCTCTGCCGCTGCGCATTGGCCGGTGCGGCAGCCACCAGGGCTGCCGCAACGATCATCGATAGGAATCGAAGGCGCATCTATTACTGAGCCGTGTACACGATCTCGACGCGGCGGTTCTGCGACCAGCAGGACTCGCCCGACTCGGTGCAGACCGGACGCTCTTCACCGTAGGACACCACGGTCAGCTGCGAAGCCGAGCCGCCGTTGGCCTGCAGTGCCGAGGACACGCCGTTGCCACGACGCTCGCCCAGGGCCTGGTTGTACGCGCGCGAACCGCGCTCGTCGGTGTGGCCCTGCAGGGTCATGCGCGAGGACGGACGGTCACGCAGGTACTTGGCGTGGCAAGCCATGATCGCCTGGAATTCCGGCTTCACGTCTTCCTTGTCCAGGTCGAAGTACACCACGCGCTGGCGCAGGCAGGAATCGGTATCCAGGTCGCCCGGGCCGTACAGGCCGGAGGTCGACGGACCGGTCGGGGTGGTGGTCGAGGAGCCGGAATCGACCGGGGCGACCGGCGTTTCCTTCACCTTCTTTGCGCAACCGGCCAGGGCGGCCACGGACAGCAGGGAGACAAGCAGAACTCGGGTGGACTTGTTCATGGCGATACCTTTGAGGCTCCTAAAGCCGGATGTGGGATGAATACGTTGGAAATCTTAACACTCTGTTAGCGCTTTGTACGGTAAGGCGACCAAGAAGGCTCCCGGACGTCACCGTCTGCCAGTACCAGCCGCTGGCGCACGCGCGCATCGGCCGAGACGGCATACAACACTCCACGGCCACCCTCGCGGGCGGCATACAACACCATGCTTGCGTTGGGCGCAAAGCTCGGCGACTCGTCCAGCGAACCCGGCGACAGCGTGCTCCAGCGGGCCGAGCCCAGGCTGCTGTCCATCATCGCGATCTTGTAGGTATTGCCGCTGCCCTGGGCCACCACCAGCTTCTTGCCGTCATAGGACAGGCTCGGGGTGGCGTTGTAGTTGCCCTGGAAGGTCACCCGCGAGGCGCTGCCGCCACTGGCCGGCACCTGGTAGATCTGCGGGCGGCCGCCGCGGTCGGAGGTGAAGTAGATGCTGCCGCCATCGGCGTTCCAGGTCGGCTCGGTATCGATGGCGAAGTGGTTGGTCAGCTGGGTCAGCTGCTTGCTGCCCAGGTCCATCACGTAGATTTCCGGGTTGCCGCTGCGCGACAGCGACAGCGCCAGGCGGCGGCCGTCCGGGGAGAACGAGGGGGCGCTGTTGATGCCGCGGAAGCTGGTGACCAGTTCACGGGCGCCGGTGGAGATGTTCTGGATGTAGATGGCCGAATTGCCACGCTCGAAACTGACGTAGGCCAGGCGGTTGCCGTCCGGGCTCCACGACGGGGACAGCAGCGGCTCGGCCGAACGCACGATGGTCTGCGGGTTGAAGCCGTCCGAATCGGCCACCATCAGCGCATAGCGCATGGCATCGCCCTTGCCGCTGGCGGTGACATAGGCGATGCGGGTCCAGAAGGCGCCGCGCACCCCGGTGATCTTCTCGTAGATGGCATCGGCCATCTGGTGGGCGACATCGCGCATGGCAGTGCCACGGGCGGTCATCGCCAGGCCCAGCAGGCGCTCGCCCTTGGGCACGTCATACAGCTCGTACTCGACCCGGTAGGCGCCGGCGCCGGCGTCCATGACCCGGCCGACCACGATGTAGTTCTGCTTCAGCGCGCGCCAGGTGGCGAACTGGATCTCGCTGCCACGGGTGGGCTTTTCGACGATCTGCGCTTCGGGCAGGGTGCGGAACTGGCCGGACCGCTCCAGGTCGGCACGGACCACGGCGGCCACGTCGGTCTGCGGCGCGGCCGCCGAGCCCTGGTACGGCATCGGCACCACGGTGATGGGCGTGGCCGAGGCGTTGCCGCCGATGATGTCGATATCCAAGCCCTTCTGCTGCGCCATGGCAGCAAAGGGCAGCAACAGAGCCGCAAACACGGCAAGCCAGCGAGGCATCTTCTTCATGGAGCACTCAATAGGGGGAAAACCGGAACGAGGGATAACAGCACTGTGGTGAACAGTTTCGCAATCATGAACCAACGGTGCGTGAAAGCAGAGTCACCGCGCCATCAAAACTCACAGACCGTTAACGAATCAGTCGGGCAGCCGCATCGCCCCGGCAGCCCCCGCGACCAGGGGCCGGCAGGCCGCCGATCAGTCCTGGGCGGTGAAGGTGAAATTGATGGTGCGCGCAAATACCGACTCGAAGCCGCGGTACGGCAAGGGCTGGGCATTGAGCACGGCCGCCTCGATGGAGCGCTTGCCGGCCTCGTCGAACGGGCAGCTGCCGCTGACCTTGGCCTGGATGACCTGCCCGCCCGGGACCTGGGTGATCGTGACCTGGCAGCGCTGGCCCAATGGCACCGAATCCGGACGCGTCCATTGCGCCGACACCTTCTGCTGGATCGCCGCGGCGTACTTGGCGCTGAGGTCGTCGCTGGTGCCACCGGCACCGGCGGCCGGCCTGGCCGCCCCGGTGGCGCCGGCGGTGGAGGCGGTGGCGCTGGCGGCACGGGCGGCGCTGACCTGGCGCAGCTTCTGCTCGGCCAGCCTGGCCTCGTTTTCGGCCTGGGCGCGCTGGCGGCGGATCTCGGCGATCTTCTTCTGGCGCTCGGCCTCGGCCTTGGTGTCGTTGGCCTTCTGTTCCTGTTCGGCCAGCTTCTTCTTCTGCTCGTCCGCTTCCTGCTGCTTGGCCAGGCGCAGCTTCTGCTCGGCCTGCTCCTGGCGCTGGCGCTCGGTCAGGTCGATCTGTTCCTGGCGGCGCTTGGCTTCCTGTTCCTGCTTGGCCTTCTCGGCCGAGATCGCCAGCGCGCTGACCGCGTCCTGGTCGACCTTGTCCGGCTGGGCGACGCGCTCCTGAGCCTGTTGCTGCTGCGGGGTAGGCGCGTCCTGCGGGCGCGGCTCGTCGATCGGCTGTGGCGGCGGCACGGTGTCTTCGGGGACCGGCTCGGGCTGGGCGACCGGTTCGGGCAGGTCGGGCAGCTTTTCCGCGGCGCGCAGCGCCTGGCGCGCGGCGGCGGCCTCGGAGGCGGACAACTGCAGGCTGGCCTCGATCGCCGGGTCGCCGGCGGCGGCCTCGGTACTGCGCTGCGGCGACCACAGCCAGGCGGCGATGAACACCAGCGCCAGCAACAGGTGCACGCCCAGTGCCAGCGCGATCGGCAGACCCCACTTCTCTTCCGGCTGGCGCTGCGGTGGCAGGGCGTCAGTGTGCATCGGTCGCCAGGCCCACCTTTTCCACGTTGGCGCGCTTGATCACGTCCATCGCCGCGATCACTTTTTCATAGGCCACGGCCTTGTCGGCGGCCACGATCACGCGCACGTTCTTGTCCTGCGCCGACAGCGCGCCCAGGCGGGCCTGCAGTTCGGCCGCCGGCATCGCCACCGGCTCCTTCGCCTCGGGCAGGGTCAGCGCGAGCTGGCCGTCCAGGCGCACCGAGACCACCACCGGGTCCTGTTTGCTCTCCAGCGCCTTGGCCCGGGAGTTGGGCAGGTCCACATCGAAGCTCAGCGTGAGCAGCGGCGCGGTGACCATGAAGATGATCAGCAGCACCAGCATCACGTCGATGTAGGGCACCACGTTGATTTCGGATTTGAGCTTGCGGCGCTTGCGGCGGCCGATGGCAGCAGTCATGACAGTGTCCTTGTGCTGGGCGCTTACTCGTCGCCCGCGGTCTGGCGCTGCAGGATCGAGCTGAACTCTTCTGCGAAGGTTTCAAAACGGACCGACATGCGCTCCACGCGGGTGGTGAAGCGGTTGTAGGCCCACACCGCCGGAATCGCCACGAACAGGCCGATCGCGGTGGCGAACAGGGCTTCGGAGATGCCCGGGGCCACCGAGGCGATGCCGGCCTGCTCGCCGCTGTTGATCATGTCGTGCATGGTCACCATGATGCCGAACACGGTACCGACCAGGCCCACGTACGGGGCGGTCGAGCCGATGTTGGCCAGCAGCTCCAGGCTGCGCTCCATCTGGTCCACTTCGCGGGTGTAGGTGGTGCGCATGGCGCGCTGGGCGCCTTCGAGCTGGGCGCGGCCGTCCAGCCGGCGCTTGTCGCGCAGGCGGGTGAACTCGCGGAAGCCGGCTTCGAAGATCGCCTCCAGGCCGCCCACCTTGCGGTTGCGGTCGGTGGCCGCGCTGTACAGCTTGCCCAGGTCGGCGCCGGACCAGAAGCGGCTTTCGAACTCATCGGCCTCGCGGTTGGCCGCGTTGAACACGCGCGCCTTGCGGAAGATGATCACCCAGCTGATGAACGAGCCGGCCAGCAGCAGCAGCACGATGATCTTCACCGGGATGCTGGCCTTGATCATCAGGTCCAGGTAGTTGATGCCACCGCCATGGGCGGCCTGCGCCACCGTCTGCGCCGCGGCGCTGGTGACTTCCTGCGGCAGCGCCTCGGTCACCGTGGCCTGCAGGGCCAGGAGCATTGCGATCATCCGTTGTTCCTCATTGTGCCGATACTTGAAGTTCGTAGGGTTTCAACGCGGCCAGCAGTGCATCGCCCATGCCGCGTGGTTTGAAAGTGGCCGCATCCAATGCGGCGATCCTGACCTGGGCCGTCAGCAGCGTTTCATCGCCGCGACACACCCGTTGGTCGAACACCATGCTGGCGCGCTTGCACTGCACCAGCGTGGCGGTCACCTCCAGCGCATCGTCCAGCCGCGCCGGCTTGAGGAAGTCCATGGTCATCGCGCGGACCGCGAATACCAGGCCGTGCTCGCTGCGCATGCGCTCCTGGCCATGGCCCAAGGCCCGCATCCATTCGGTCCGCGCCCGTTCCATGAAGGCCACGTAGCGGGCGTGGTAGACCACCCCGCCAGCGTCGGTATCTTCCCAGTAAATGCGTGTCGGCCAACTGAACCGGGGCTCAATTTCCATGGACCGGGGCTCAATTCCCATCGATCGCCTCGGCAAACAGGTCCGCAGGCGGGTTCTTCGGCTTCAGGCCCATGTGCCGGTAGGCCTTGTGCGTGCACATCCGGCCACGCGCGGTACGGATCAGGAAGCCCTGCTGGATCAGGTACGGCTCGACCACGTCTTCCAGCGTGCCGCGCTCTTCGGACAGTGCCGCAGCCAGCGACTCGATGCCCACCGGGCCGCCGTCGAAGTAGTCGACCATGGTCCGCAGCATGCGCCGGTCCAGCTCATCGAAGCCTTCCGGGTCGACCTTGAGCATCTGCATGGCCGCCTGCGCCACCTCCTGGTCGATATGCCCGGCGGCCTTGACCTGGGCATAGTCGCGCACCCGCCGCAGCAGCCGGTTGGCGATCCGCGGGGTGCCGCGCGAGCGCCGTGCGATCTCGGCCGCGCCCTCGGCGGTGCAGTCGATGTTGAGGATGGCCGCCGAGCGGCGGACGATCTTCGTCAGTTCTTCGGGGGTGTAGAACTCCAGCCGGTGCACGATGCCGAAGCGGTCGCGCAGCGGCGCGGTCAGCAGGCCGGCCCGGGTGGTGGCCCCGATCAGGGTGAACGGCGGCAGGTCGATCTTGATCGAGCGGGCCGCCGGGCCCTCGCCGATCATGATGTCGATCTGGAAATCCTCCATCGCCGGGTACAGCACTTCCTCGACCACGGGCGAGAGGCG
The DNA here is from genome assembly GCF_057839765.1 of Stenotrophomonas sp. KH_029. NCBI lineage: Bacteria > Pseudomonadati > Pseudomonadota > Gammaproteobacteria > Lysobacterales > Lysobacteraceae > Stenotrophomonas > Stenotrophomonas sp. KH_029. The sequence continues at coordinate 3,239,647 of NZ_CM174498.1, forward strand.
GTGGATTTCGTCGATGAACAGCACATCGTGCGGCTGCAGGTTGGTCAGCAGCGCGGCCAGGTCGCCGGCCTTCTCGATCACCGGGCCGGAGGTGACCCGCAGCGCCACCCCCAGTTCGTTGGCGATCACATGGCTCAGGGTGGTCTTGCCCAGCCCGGGCGGGCCGAAGATCAGCACGTGGTCCAGGGCGTCGCCGCGGGCCTTGGTCGCCTCGATATAGATCGACAGCTGCTCGCGCACCGGCGCCTGGCCCAGGTAATCGGCCATGCGCTTGGGGCGGATGCTGGCGTCGGTGCCCTCGTCTTCACGGGTGGCACCGGCGGCAATGATGCGGTCGTCGGTCATCCCGCGATTATGCGGCAAAAAGCGTGACGACCAACGGTCGTCACCTACCAGGATCGAGAAAATGGAGGGTAGCGGCCGACCGTTGGTCGGCCGTCCGGTCAGATCTCGACCTGGGCCCCGAGTTCGACCAGGCGATTACCCGGAATCCGGAAGAACCCGGTGGCCGGCGCCGCATTGCGGTGCATCAGCGCGAACAGCTTGTCGCGCCAGATCGGCATGCCGCGGTTGGCCGTGGCCACGATGGTCTCGCGGCTGGCGAAGAAGGTGGTGTCCATCGGGTCGAAATAGATCCCGCCGTGGTCGCACGAGCGCATCAGCGCCAACGGCACGTCCGGGGTCTCCATGAAGCCGAAGCGTACGTAGATGCGGTAGAACTCGTCGCCCACCGACTCGATCTTCAGGCGCTGGCCCTCCGGCGCATACGGCACCGGCAGGGTCACCACGTGCAGGAACACATTGCGCTCGTGCAGCACCTTGTTGTGCTTGAGGTTGTGCATCAGCGCATGCGGGGCCACCGAGGGGTCGGCGGTCAGGAACACCGCCGTGCCCGGCACCCGCACCGGCGGGGCCAGCATCAGCCCGGGCAGGAAGGTGTCGATGCGGATACCGTCCTTGCGGATCTCATCGCGCAGCAGCTCGCGGCCACGCCGCCAGGTGCGCATCATGGTGAACAGCACCAGGCCCAGCACCACCGGGAACCACGCGCCCTGCATCAGTTTGGCGCCGTTGGCGATCACAAAGCCCAGGTCGATCACGAAGAAGACCGCGCACAGCGGGATGATCCAGTAGCGCGAGGTCGGCCACAGCGCGCGCGCCACCAGGGCCAGCAGCAGCGTATCGATGAGCATCGTCGCCGACACCGAGATGCCATAGGCCACCGCCAGGTTGGACGAGCTGCGGAACGCCAGCACCAACCCGATCACCATCACCGCGATGCCCCAGTTGATGCCGGGGATGTAGATCTGGCCGATGGTGTCGTGCGAGGTATGGGTGATGCGCATGCGCGGGATATAGCCCAGCTGCATGGCCTGGCGCGACACCGAGAACGCACCGGTAATCACCGACTGCGAGGCGATCACCGCGGCCATCGTGGCCAGGATGATCATCGGGTACAGCGCCCACTCCGGCACCGCCTCGAAGAACGGGTTCTTGACCGCCTCGGGGTGGTTGAGCACCAGCGCGCCCTGTCCCAGGTAGTTCAGCACCAGGCACGGCAACACGAAGAAGTACCAGGCGTGGCGGATCGGCTTGGCCCCGAAGTGACCCATGTCCGCGTAAAGCGCCTCGCCGCCGGTGACCGCCAGCACCACCGCACCGAGGATGAACACCCCGTGCCAGCCGTGCTCCATGAAGAAGCGCAGCGCCCACATCGGGTTGAAGGCCTTGAGCACTTCGGGGGCATCGACGATGTTCCAGATGCCGATCGCGGCCAGCGAAATGAACCAGATCGAGGTGATCGGGCCGAACAGCTTGCCGATCTTCTCGGTGCCGAAACGCTGCACGGCAAACACCGCCAGCAGCACCACCACCGTGATCGGCACGATGAAGGCATGCAGGCCCGGCGCGGCCACCTCCAGGCCCTCGACCGCACCCAGCACCGAGATGGCCGGGGTGATCACCCCATCGCCGAAGAACAGCGAAGCGCCGAAGATGCCCAGGATGCCCACCACGTAGGCCGAGCGCGAGCCGTGGCGCAGCGTGCGCTGGGTCAGCGCCATCAGCGCCATGATGCCGCCTTCGCCTTCGTTGTCGGCACGCATGATGATGGTGACGTACTTGAGCGTGACCACGATGTTCAGCGCCCAGAACGCCAGCGACAGCACGCCCAGCACGGTGTCATGGTCGCTGTTGAGGCCGTAGTGCGGCGAGAACGCCTCCTTGAGCGTGTACAGCGGGCTGGTACCGATGTCGCCGAACACCACGCCGATGGCGCCGATCATCAACGCCATGCCGCCGGCCGCCGGGGCGTGGCCGTGCGCGGAATGGCCGTTGTCGTGCGGGGTGGAAGAAGTGGACATGGGGCTCCGGGGCAACGCGGTCGGTATCAGTGGGCAGGTAGCGCGCGGGTCAGCGCAGCGCGGCCTGCAGGGCCTTGCGGATCACGATGGCGACATCGTCGCCCTCGGCGTTGGCCTCGCGCGCCATGCGCGCGGCCTCGGCCGGCTTGTAGCCCAGCTGCTGCAGCGCCACGGTGGCCTCGGAGACCGGGTCGGTGGCCGGCGCGGCACCGGCGATCGCCGCCTCGCCACCGCCGAAGTTGGCCGCGCGGTCGCGCAGTTCCAGCACCATGCGCTCGGCGGTCTTCTTGCCGATCCCGGGGATGCGGGTCAGCGCGGTGATGTCGCCGGCCTGCAGCATCCGCGCGAACTCGTCCACGCTGACCCCCGACAGCACCGCCAGCGCGATCTTGGCGCCTATCCCGCTGACCTTCTGCACATCGCGGAACAGCCGGCGCTCGCCCTCGCGCAGGAAGCCGTACAGCGACACGCTGTCTTCCTTCTGCGCGTAATGGGTGAACAGGGTGACCTCGCGGCCCAGCTCGGGCAGGTCGTAGAAGGTGCTCATCGGCGCCTCCAGTTCGTAACCGACGCCATTGACGTCGATCAGCAGCCACGGCGGCGCCTTGTAGGCCACGATCCCGCGCAGACGACCAATCATGCTGTTTTCCTCATTTCCGGCTCCAGGCCATGCGGGCATTGACGCCCAGGCGCTGCGCCGTGGCCCGTACGTGGGCGTGGGTGATGGCCACCGCCAACGCATCGGCGGCGTCGGCCTGCAGCTTGGTTTTCAGGTTGAGCATAAGCCCGACCATGTGTTGCACCTGTTGCTTTTCCGCGCCACCGCGGCCGACCACGGCCAGCTTGATCTCGGTGGCCGCGTACTCGCTGACCGGCAGATCGCGCATCACCACCGCCGAGATCGCCGCGCCACGGGCCTGGCCCAGCTTCAGCGCCGAATCCGGGTTGCGCGCCATGAACACCTTTTCGATGGCGACCTCGTCGGGCCGGTATTCCTCCACCAGCGCGTTCAGACCCAGCACCAGCAGCTTCATCCGCTGCGGGAAGTCGTCGGCGCCCAGCAGGACCAGCGGCAGGTGGTGGACGTGCACCACCTTGCCAGCGGCGTCCACATCAATGATGCCCACCCCGGTACGCTGCGAACCGGGGTCGATGCCGAGGATGCGGGTCATGCGGCACACGCGCGGCCGGGCACGGCCCGGGACGGACGGCTGCGGCGACGATGGCGGGGAACGGCTGGAGTCATCATGGTCCGCATTGTCCGCCCACCGGTCGCGCAAAGCGACCGGCGAGGCGTGCCTCAGGCGTAGGCGTCCGCGCCGAGGTCGGCATTGGAGAACACATCCTGCACATCGTCCAGGTCTTCGAGCATGTCCAGCAGCTTTTTGACCTGGGCGGCGGTGTCGCCCTCGACCTTGATGTCGTTGTCGGCGCGGAAAGTGAGCTCGGCATGGTCCGGGGCAAACCCGGCCGCGGCCATCGCATCCTTGACTGCGTGGTAGCTGTCGGCGGCGGTGAGCACGTCGATCGCGCTGTCCTCCGGGTACACCACGATATCGTCCGCGCCGGCCTCGATGGCCGCCTCGGTGACGGCTTCCTCGTTGGCGCCAGCGGCGAAGTGCAGCACGCCCACGCGCTTGAACATGAACGATACCGAGCCTTCGGTGCCCATGTTGCCGCCGCATTTGCTGAACGCATGGCGGACATCGGCCACGGTGCGCACCCGGTTGTCGGTCAGGCAGTCCACGATCACGGCCACGCCACCGGGGGCATAGCCCTCGTAGCGGATCTCTTCGTACTCCACCCCTTCCAGTTCACCCGTGGCCTTCTTGATGGCGCGCTCGATCACGTCCTTGGACATGTTCGAGGACAGGCCCTTGTCCATGGCCACGCGCAGCCGCGGGTTGTTGTTGGGGTCGCCTCCACCGCCGCGCGCGGCAACGCCGATCTCGCGGATGATCTTGGTGAAAATCTTGCCGCGCTTCGCGTCGGACGCGTTTTTGCGGTTCTCGATCGAGGGACCTCTACCCATGGGTGTTTCCGTGCTTGCGTCAGGAACAGGGCGCGGATTCTACCTGATCGGCCGCCGCGACCGTGTTAGTCGCGCCCGGGCCGGTGGCCGGGGCGCCGGCGGCCAGGCTCAGGCGGCATGGGCGGCGCGGTCGTGGCGGAAGCGGCCTTCGCGCAGGAACGCGGCGGTCTGCCGGGCCGCCTCCGGGGAAAACACCAGCCCGCTGTGGCTGGCCGCGACCACGCAATGGTCGGCCAGGCCGGGCAGCTGGGTCTCATCCAGCGCCACGGTGCCGTCGGAAGCCTCGCCGATCGCGCCGAGCAGACTGCCCAGCCCGTGCGGCACCGAGCCGGCGATCAGACCGACCCGGGCCCTGCCCTCCCAGGCCGGCAGGCCGTCGCGCAGCAGCTCGCTGCTGCGCCCCAGCGCCAGCGACCAGCCATGTTCGGCCAGCGAACGGGCGGTGCCGCTGCCGCGCAGCGGCGAGCCCAGGCAGACCACCCGCGACACCGGCAGTTCCGGCTGCCGGCGCAGGGCTTCCAGGGCCACCAGGCCGCCCAGGCTGTGCCCGACCAGCGACACCGGGCCGCTGCCCTGCAGCCGCTCCAGCAGCTGCGGCACGGCCACATCCGGGCCGCCGAACACGCTGGAATAGCCGAAGGTATCGACCGTGAAGCCACGGGCGCGCAGCCGCCAGGCCAGCGGGCCGACCCAGGCGCGCGCATTCCAGATGCCGTGTAGCAGTAAAACGGGGGGATTCATGCACTCAGCCTAGCGGGTTGGCTTGGGACCTGCGGTAAAAAGCGGCTTCATTAGACAAATGGACCGGCCAACGGCGGGTGAAGCCGCCGTTGCCGATCCATGTCAATGAAGGGGGATGCCCGGCGGCTCAGCGCGCCGGGCCGGCAGGACGGCGCAGGATGAATTCCAGGTCGCGCACGCCGCCGACCGGGAACTCGTAGGTGCCCACCTTGCTGAACCCGTAGCGGGCGTAGAACCGCTGCGCGCCGAAGTTCTCCGACCACACGCCCAGCCACAGCGTGCGCGGGCCGTCACGTTCCAGCCAGTCCAGCGCGGTTTCCAGCAGGCGGCTGCCCCAGCCGCAACTCTGTTCGTCCTTGATCAGGTACAGGCGCTTGAGTTCGCCGTCGCCGGGCTGGACGTCGGCATGCGGCAGGCCGCAGGGGCCGGCCGCGGCATGGCCGACGGCCACCCCGTCGCGCTCCAGCAGCCACACCGCGTACTCGGGGTGGGCCAGGATGGTGCGCTGGCGGTCCACGGCATAGGCTTCATCGAGGAAGCCCTGCAGGTCGGCGGCCGGATACAGGTGGCCGAAGGTTTCCACGAAGGTACGCGTGGCCAGCACCGACAGGGTCGGTGCGTCCTCCACGCCGGCACGGCGGATGGTGTACATGGGCAGGTCCGGGGCAGGCCTCAGGCCTGCCCTCCGCGGGGGGCGTCGGCTTCGTCGTCGCCCTCCTCTTCTTCCTCGTCCTCGTACTCTTCCTCGTCGTCCTCGTCGCCGTCTTCGTCTTCTTCCTCGTCGAGCTCTTCCTCGTCGTCTTCGTAGTCTTCCACGCCGAAGTCCTCGCCATCCCAGCGGCCTTCGCCATCCTGGACGAAGGTCAGCGCCATCGCGGCGGGGTTGGTGCCCACCCGCACCAGCCAGCCACCGAACACGCGCGCGCGTTCGGTCACCAGGTTGGCATCGGCGCCTTCATTGCCCAGCTTTTCCCACTCCAGCGAAAACGCAAACTCGGTCATTGCCTGGATCTCCTGGTTGGTGTGTATGGATCAGTTCTTGCGCGGGCGTACCTGGACGTGCACCTCGGCCAGCTGCTCGTCCGGGATCGGCGACGGGGCGCCGGTCATCAGGCACTGCGCGCCGGTGGTCTTGGGGAACGGGATGACGTCGCGGATCGACTCGGTGCCGGCCATCAGCGCGGCGATGCGGTCGATGCCGAAGGCGATGCCACCGTGCGGCGGCGCGCCGAAACGCAGCGCATCGAGCAGGAAGCCGAACTTGGCCTCGGCTTCCTCGGCGCCGATCCCGAGCAGCTCGAACACCGCGCTCTGCATGTCCGAACGGTGGATACGGATCGAGCCACCGCCGATCTCGTTGCCGTTGAGCACCATGTCATAGCCACGCGACACCGCGATCCTGGCATTGGCGCGCAGGTCGGCGATGTCGTCCACCGCCGGGGCGGTGAAGGGGTGGTGCAGGGCCACGTAGCGCTGGGCTTCGTCGTCGTATTCGAACATCGGGAAGTCGGTGACCCACAGCGGTGTCCAGCCGGCGGTGATCAGGCCGAAGTCCTTGCCGGCCTTCAGGCGCAGCGCGCCCATGAAGTCGGACACCTTGTTGTAGCCACCGGCCCCGAAGAACACGATGTCGCCGTTGCCGGCACCGACGTGGGCGACCAGCGCGGCGAAGGCTTCTTCGCCGAAGAACTTGGCGATCGGCGAGCTGACCTCGCCGTTGTCGGCGATCTTGATATAGGCCAGGCCCTTGGCGCCGTACTTGGCGGCATGCGCGGCGTATTCGTCGATCTGCTTGCGGCTCAGGCTGGCGCCGCCCGGAATGCGCAGCGCGGCGACGCGGCCATCGGCATCGTTGGCGGCGGCGGTGAACACCGGGAACTCGCTGGTCTTGACCAGCTCGGCCACGTCCACCAGCTCCAGCGCGATGCGCAGGTCCGGCTTGTCCGAGCCATAGCGGCGCATCGCCTCGGCCCAGGTCATGCGCGGGAAGCTGGCGGCCAGGTCCACGTCCACCACTTCCTTGAAGATGGCGCGGATCATGTTCTCGACGAAGTCCTGCACATCCTGCTCGCGCACGAAGGCGAACTCCATGTCCAACTGGGTGAATTCCAGCTGGCGGTCGGCACGCAGGGCCTCGTCGCGGAAGCAGCGCGCGATCTGGTAGTAGCGGTCGAAGCCGGCCACCATCAGGATCTGCTTGAACAGCTGCGGGCTCTGCGGCAGGGCGTAGAACTCGCCCGGGTGCATGCGCGCCGGCACCAGGAAGTCGCGGGCACCTTCCGGGGTGGCCTTGGTCAGGATCGGGGTTTCGATGTCCTGAAAGCCGGTGGCGTCCAGGTGGCGGCGCAGGGCCTGCACCAGCTTGATGCGGGTGCGCTGCATGCGCTGCATTTCCGGGCGGCGCAGGTCCAGGTAACGGTACTTCAGGCGGGTTTCCTCGCCCGGGTTCTCGTGCGCGTGGAACGGCAGCGGCTCGGCCTTGTTGAGGATGGTGATGGCCGTGGCGATCACTTCCACCTTGCCGGTGCGGAGCTTGTCGTTGGCCGCATGGCGCGCGCGCACCACGCCTTCCACCTGCAGCACGTCCTCGTAGCCCAGGCTGGCGGCCACGGCGAACACGGCCGCGTTGTCGACTTCCACCGTCACCTGCACGATGCCTTCATGATCGCGCAGATCGATGAAGCACACGCCGCCCTGGTTGCGGGCAACGTCGGTCCAGCCGGCGAGGGTAACGGTTTGGCCAATCAGGGTCTCATCGACCAGGCCACAGAAGTGGGTACGCATGGGGGTAAAGCTCCGCAGGAGAGTGCCGACGCCAAGCTGCGCCGGAAAGCCCGTTATTCTGCGGCCCAGACCCGGCCGGGGCAAATGCCGCCCGGCCGCCCTGCTGGGCCAGGGCCCGGCCCGGCGGCATCACGCCTTTTGAACCCCGCCCGCTCCTATAGTCCGCGCACCAACGACTGCAAGGGATGCCGCCATGAACCGCCGCCTGACCATTGCCTGCCTGACCGCCCTGCTGGCCTGTGCCGCCCCGGCCAGCCAGGCCCAGATCAGCACCCGCGCCTATGCCCCGGAGAACCTGTCCCAGCTGTCGACACCGGACCGCAGCCGGGTCATCACCCAGGAATACGCCGACCAGTCCAATGGCCGGCGCATCCCCGACGACCAGCTGCGCTTCTACCTGGCCCAGGTCAACTCCGGCTGGGGCTTCTCCCGGATCAAGCAGGACATCGCCACCTCGCTGCGCGGCAGCGGCAACGGTGGGGGCTGGAATGGCGGCGGGGGCGGCTGGAACGGCGGTGGTGGCGGCCACACCAGCGTGGTGCGCTGCGAAAGCCAGAAGAACCGCAACCAGACCTGCAACACCGGCTGGCGCAGCGCGCGCCTGTCCCGGCAGATCTCCGGTACCCAATGCGTGGAAGGCCGCAACTGGGGCTCGCGCAACGGCACGGTGTGGGTCAGCGGTGGCTGCCGCGCCGAGTTCGTCGAAGGCCGCGGCAACAGCGGCGGCGGCTGGGGCGGCGGCAACAGCAACTACAGCGTGACCTGCAGCAGCAACGACAACCGCCAGCAGACCTGCGCCTGGGAAGCCCGCCAGGGCCGCCCGGTGCTGCTGCAGCAGTTGTCCGGCAGTGCCTGCGTGGAAGGCCGCAGCTGGGGCTATACCAACAGCAGCCTGTGGGTCAGCAACGGCTGCCGCGCCCGCTTCGGCGTGAGGTAGTGCCGGCCGCTGGCCGGCGGCTCGCGGGCGCCGGCCAGCCCACCATGCACCGGCGACAGCGACACCGCGGGCAGCCCCGCGCTACGGCGTGGTGCTGCCCCATGGCGCCGGCGGCAGCGCCACCGGCTTGCTGAGGTCGAAGGCCACCTGGAACCGGCGCCCGCCCGGGCGGGTCAGTTCGTAGACGAAACGCTGGTCCGGCTCGATCTCCATCGCCCAGGTGTTCTGCACCGACGGCAACATGCCGGCCTTGCGGAACATCGCCACCGAATCGGCGTCGACCGGGAAGACCTGGCGCTGGGCAGTACCTGGCGGCGCGCTGTCGCCGCCGTACAGGGTTACCGCATCGGGGCTGCCGTCGCGGTGGCGGTGGTCGTGCTTGAGCCGCAGGCCATGGTCGGTGCGGCTGATCACCCAGGTCCGCGAATGATCGTCGCCGACATGGAACGGGATACGCAGTTCGTGCGCAGGATCGTCGCAACCGCGCACGTGCATCACCAGGCGCTTGCCGTCGAACGGATCGGGGCCATCGCTGCGTGGTTCGTTGGCGATCACCCGGCCTTCGTAGGCCTTGCCGCAATGGGCGGCCACCGCCGCCAGGAACGCATCGGCCGGCGCATTGGCGATGTCATGGGCGACGCTGTCGTCGTGCGCGGCGCTGCAGGCACTGAGCAGCAGCACGGCGGCGAGGGGAGCGGCATTGAACAGGTTCATGCGCCCCACCCTAGCCGGCATGGACGGGCAGCGCAAACGCGGCCGTCAGCGCCGTGCCTGTACCGCACCGGTCATGCGGTACAGGCGCGCATCGCGCGCCACACCTGAAAACGGCGCTTCATTGCGCTGTGTTATGGTCGTTGCGTGACATTTCCGCCTTCTTCCCCACGAAGGTCGCGCGCATGTTGCGGCTGACCGCCCTGCTCACGGGCGTGGCATTGCTGCTGACCGGCAGCGGGCTTCTGGGTACCTTGCTGGCGGTGCGTGGCGGGCAGGCCGGCTTTTCGGCCGGCACGCTGGGGCTGGCGATGTCCGGGTATTTCGCCGGCTTCTTCCTCGGCACCTTCTTCGCACCTTCGCTGATCGGCCGCATCGGGCATATCCGTGCGTTCGCGTTCTTTGCCGCGCTGGCCGCCATCGCCGTGCTGCTGCATCCCCTGTGGCTCAACCCGCTGGGCTGGGGCGTGCTGCGCATCGCCACCGGCATCGCCCTGGTTGGCCTGTATACGGTGATTGAAAGCTGGCTCAACGCCGAGCCCGACCCGGCCCGGCGCAGCCGCGCATTCTCGCTGTACATGGTGGTCAACCTGTCGGCGCTGGCGCTGGGCCAGGTGCTGCTGATGCTCGGCGACGCCAGCGCCGTGGCGATGTTCATGCTCACCGCGATCCTGATCTGCGCCGCCGTGCTGCCGGTCACCGCCACCGGCCTGCGCCAGCCGGAAGTGCCGGTGGTCAGCCGGCTGAAGCTGGCCCGGCTGTATGCGATGGCGCCGGTGGCCACGGTGGCCGCCGGCTTGTCGGGGCTGGCGATGGGCGCCTTCTGGGGCTTGTTACCGGTGTATGCCGGCCAGGTCGGCCTGGAAGACAACGGCGTTGCGCTGTTCATGCTCACCGCGATCGGCGGCGGTGCGCTGCTGCAATGGCCGCTGGGCCACATCAGCGACGGCCACGACCGCCGCAGCGGGCTGGTGGCCCTGAGCCTGGCCGCCGCCGGCATCGCGGTGGTGGCCTCGTTGCCGATGATCCAGCTGCAGACCCACCTGCTGTTCGGGCTGTTCTTCTTCTACGGCGGGCTGGCGTTCTCGCTATACCCCTTTGCGGTGGCGCACATGCTCGACTACCTGCCGCGCCAGCACCTGCTGCCGGGCTGCTCCAGCCTGCTGCTGGTGCACGGGGTGGGCGCCGCGCTCGGCCCGGCGCTGGCCGGGGTGGCGATGCAGCAGTTCGGGCCGGCGGCGCTGCCGTTGTATTTCGCGCTGGTGCTGACCCTGCTGGCGCTGTTCACCGGCGCGCGCCTGCTGCGTTTCCAGCGCCTGCGCACCCACCCGGTCGGGTTCCGAATGATGCTGCGCACCACCCCCTCGGCGCTGGAATTGATGCCCGAGACCGACATCGCGCCGCCGGATCCCGCCCCTCTCCTCCCCTCTGACTCCGATAAGGAAGTGCATTGACTGTTTCGACACCGACCTCCCTCACGCCAACCCGTACACCGCCGGCCCCGCCGGCGCCGCAACTGATCCTGGCCACCGATCTGGATGGCACCTTCCTGGCCGGCGATGCCGCCGCGCGCCACCGGCTGTACCGGCTGGTCGACCAGCACCCCGGCATCGCCCTGATCTTCATCACCGGCCGCGGCCTGGAGGCGGTGATGCCGTTGCTGTCCGACCCGGCCATTCCGCGTCCGGACTACGTGGTCTGCGATGTCGGCGCCACCGTGGTCGATGGCCGCACCCTGCAGCCATTGCAGCCGCTGCAATCGATGATCGACGCGCACTGGCCCGGCGAGCAGGTGGTGGCCGCGGCGATGCGCGCGTTCCCCGCGCTGCAGCGCCAGGACGTGCCGCAGGAACGCCGCTGCTCGTACTTCTGCGATCCCCACACGCTGGCGCCGCTGCGCGCGCAGATCCAGGCTGCCGCACAGGCGCTGGGCTGCGATGTGCTGTATTCGGCCGACCGCTACCTGGACATCCTGCCGCCGGACACCGACAAGGGCCGCACCCTGGCCGCGCTGTCGCGCCTGCTGGACCTGCCGCGCGAGCGCATCCTGGTGGCCGGCGACACCCTCAACGACCTGTCGATGTACACCGCCGGTTTCCGCGGGGTGTGCGTGGGCGATTCGGAGCCGGCGCTGACCGCGGCCACCACCACCCTGGCCCACACCTACCACGCGCAGGCGCCCGGTTGCGGCGGCATCCTCGAGGCGATCGAACAGTTCGGCCTGCTCGCCGTCGATGACGCCTACCTGTATCCGCCGGTGCAGGCGCGTGCCGATGGCGCCGACCTGGTGATGGTCTACCACCGCCTGCCGTTCGACGAGGTCATGGAAGACGGCGTGCTGGTGCAGCGCCCGCCGCGCTCGCCGAACGGCATCATTCCCTCGCTGCTGAGCTTCTTCGACGGCGGCCAGAAGGGCTCCTGGGTGGCCTGGGGCATCGACGAGCCCAAGCGCGGCCCGTTCCAGACCCACCTGGCCGTCGATGCGGCCCGCTACCCGACCCTGACCGCCGCGCGCGTGCCGTTGAGCAGGCAGGAAGTGGACATCTTCTACAAGCGGTTTTCCAAGGAAGCGTTCTGGCCGATGCTGCACGTGTTCTGGGAACGCGCGAAGTTCCGCGAGGACGACTGGCAGGTGTTCCTGAAGGTCAACCGCAAGTTCGCCCATGCCACCGCCGCCGAGGCCGCGCACGGGGCCACCGTGTGGATCCACGACTACAACCTGTGGATGGTGCCGGCCACCCTGCGCGAACTGCGCCCGGACCTGAAGATCGCCTTCTTCCACCACACCTACTTCCCATCCGCCGACGTGTTCAACGTGGTGCCATGGCGGCGCGAGATCATCGGCAGCCTGCTCAGCTGCGACTACATCGGCTTCCATATCCCGCGCCAGGTGGAGAACTTCGTGGACGTGGTGCGCGGGGCGATGCCGGCCGAACGCCTGGCCTGGGAAAGTTGCGCGCCGCGCTTTCTGACCTACGGCTGCGCGGTCGGCCTGGACACCATGACCACCCGGCTGCGGGTGGGCGACCGTGAAGTGGCGCTGGGCGCCCATCCGGTCGGCACCGACCTGCGCCGCATCCACAACGTGCTGGCGCGCGCCGATGTACGCAACGATATCTTCAAGCTGCGCCGCGAGATCGGCGCGCGCCAACTGGTGCTGTCGGTGGAACGGCTGGACTACACCAAGGGCACGCTGGCCAAGCTGGAAGCCTTCGAGCGCCTGCTCGAACAGCATCCCGAGCGCCAGGGCAAGGTCACCCTGCTGATGATCTGCGTACCGGCCGCGCGCGAGATGACCGTCTACCGCACCCTGCAGAACCAGATCGAACAGGCGGTGGGCCGCATCAACGGGCGCTTCTCGCGGCTGGACTGGACCCCGGTGCGCTTCTTCGCCCAGGCACTGCCATTCGAGCAGGTGGTGGCGCACTACGCCGCCGCGCAGGTGATGTGGATCACCCCGCTGCGCGACGGCTTGAACCTGGTGTCCAAGGAGTTCGTGGCCACCCAGGGCATCGAAGGCAGCAGCGGCGTGCTGGTACTGAGCGAGTTCGCCGGGGCCGCGGCCGAACTCAAGGGCGCGGTGCTGACCAACCCGCACGACCCGGCCGACCTGACCGCCGGGCTGCTGCAGGCGCTGTCGATGCCCGAGGACGAAGCCACCGGACGCATGCGCCAGCTGTTTGGCAGCGTGGAGTACTACGACGTGGACCGCTGGGGGCGCGAGTTCCTGGAAGCGGTCCGCAACAGCCATCCCGAGGCCTGACAGCCCACCCGGTAGTGCCGGCCACTGGCCGGCTCCAGGCAATCCCCCCCGGTAGTGCCGGCCGCTGGCCGGCTCCAGGCAATGCCAGGTTCATGAGGAGCCGGCCAGCGGCCGGCACTACCACGTCCAACGCCCGGTGCCTGCCGCGCTGCATGGCCTACCGGGCCGACTGCATGATGCCTTCGGCGATCACCGCCACCTGGCGCAGCACATCGTTGCGGCCGGCATCGTCGACCGTCGCGCCCTGCAGGTAGCTGGTCAGCACCCAGGGCGCACCACCGGCCAGCGGCCACAGGATGGCGATGTCGTTGGTGGTGTCCTTGCCGTTGCTGCCGGTCTTGTCGCCCACCCGCCACGCCTGGGACAGCCCGGCACGCAGGCGCGCATCGCCGGTTTCGTTGTCGATCAGCCAATCGGCCAGTTGCTGCCGCGACGCCGGCGCGAGCACATCGCCGAGCACGAAGCGTTGCAGGCTGGCAGCCATCGCCGCCGGGCTGGTGGTGTCGCGCGGGTCGCCGGGCGCGAACCGGTTCATCTCCGGCTCGATGCGATCGTTGCGGGTCACCGCATCGCCATTGGCGCGCAGGAAGGCGGTCACACCGGCCGGGCCACCGACCACTCCCAGCAGCAGATTGGCGGCCGGGTTGTCGCTGGTGATCATGGTCGCCCGGCACAGGTCGCGCACGGTGAGGTCCTTGCCGACATGACGGCTGCTGACCGGTGCGTGGGCGATGATGTCCTGCGCGCGCACGGCGATGCGCTGATCGAGCGCGAGCGTGCCCTGCTCCACCCGGCGCAGCACCGACGCGCACAGTACGAACTTGAAGGTGCTGCACATCGGGAACCGCTCGTCCTGGCGGTGGCCGATCCGCGCTCCGCTGCCGGTATCCAGCAGGGTCACCCCCAGCCGGCCGCCACTGGCCGCCTCAAGGGCGGCAAAGTCGCCGGCGGCCGGGCGCGTGGCAGTTGCCACGGCCGGGGGCTTGGCGAACGCGGTGGCGGCCAGCGCCGAGGCGGCGGCGGCACCGGTCCATTGCAGGAATTGACGTCGAGCGAGCATGCGGATCCTCCGTGGTGAGGCCCGAGTATTGCCAGCGCACCGGCCGGCCACCAGCAACCATTTTCAGCGGGAGCCATTAGCCTGGCTAATGTGCGCCGTCCACGCCATTCACTGATGCCTTTGAAACATCGGGCGCAGACGGCCATTCAGCGCCCAGGCCCGCGCGACAATGCGATGATCCCATCATTACAGCTCACGGCTCCCCGCATGCTCCGCCCCCAGCTGCCACTCCATGCCCTGCGCGCCTTCGAGGCCGCCGCCCGCCACCAGAACTTTACCCGTGCCGCGCTGGAGCTGTGCGTCAGCCAGGCCGCACTCAGCCACCAGATCCGGGCACTGGAGGACCGGCTGGGGGTAGCGCTGTTCAACCGGCTGCCACGCGGGGTGGCGCTGACCGATGAAGGCGCGCGCCTGTACCCGGTACTCAACGAGGCCTTCGATCGCATCGCAGTGAGCCTGGACCGCTTCGTCGGCGGCCATTTCCGCGACGTGCTCAGCATCGGCGTGGTCGGCACCTTCGCCACCGGCTGGCTGCTGCCGCGGCTGGCGGACTTTTCGGCACGGCATGCCGACATCGAACTGCGCCTGCAGACCCACAACAACCGCATCGACCTGGCCGGCGAAGGCCTGGACCTGGCGATCCGCTTCGGCGACGGCGACTGGCAGGGCCAGCACTGCACCGCGGTGCTGGACGCACCCTTTGCGCCGTTGTGCGCGCCAGCGCTGGCGCGCGGCCTGCACCACCCCCGCGACCTGGCCAACACGCCGCTGCTGCGGTCCTACCGCAGCGATGAATGGCCGCGCTGGCTGCAGGCGGCCGGCGCCCCGGAACTGGACGCGCGCGGTCCGGTATTCGACTCCTCGCTGACCCTGGCCAGTGCCGCGGCGGCGGGCGCCGGAGTTGCACTGCTGCCATTGAAGATGTTCGAGCAGGACCTGGCGCAGGGCCGCCTGATCCAGCCGTTTGCGCAGACGCTGGACCTGGGCCGGTACTGGCTGACCCGGCTGCGCTCGCGTACCGAGAGCGACGCGGCGCGCAGGTTCCGGGAGTGGTTGCAAACCCGGTGATCCACGCCGTGCGGGGATGCTCTCCGTTCCGGCGTTGCGCTATCCACGCATGGCGTGGATCTACGCGGATGTGGTGCGGCACGCATGCGTGCGGCACCACACCTGCCGGCGATCAGGCCTCCAGCAACTCCATCCACGCCTGCTCGGCCTTGCCGAGCAGGCTGGCGGTGGCTTCGCGGTCGCGGCCGAGCACGGCCATGCGGGTCGCATCGGCGTAGTTGGACGGATCGGCCAGCTGGCGATCCAGATCGGCCAGCAGCGCCTCCAGTTCGCCCACCTTGGCTTCGGCGGCGGCCAGCTTGTGGGGATTGACCGGCTTCTTCGGCGGCAGCGGCGGGGTCGGCGGCAGCGGTTCGGGCGCAGCGGCGGCCATCTTCTGCTTGGTCCCCTGCGCGGCCGGGCGCGAACGCAACCAGGCCGCATAGGCGTCCAGGTCGCCATCGAACGGCTCGACCACGCCGTCGGCTACGCGCCAGAACGTATCGCAGACCAGTCCGATCAGGTGGCGGTCATGGGACACCATCACGATCGCGCCCTCGAAGTCGGCCAAGGCCTCGGCCAGCGCCTCGCGCATCTCCAGGTCCAGATGGTTGGTCGGTTCGTCCAGCAGCAGCACGTTCGGCTGCTGGTAGGCGATCAGCGCCAGCGCCAGGCGCGCGCGCTCACCACCGGAGAAACCGTCCACCGGCTCGAAGGCACGGTCGCCGGCGAAGTTCCACTTGCCGAGGAAATCGCGGAACGCCTGGTTCGGTGCGTCCGGGGCCAGGTCGCGGAAATGCTCCATCGGCGACTGCCCTTCGTGCAGCGATTCCACCGTGTGCTGGGCGAAGTAACCGATGCGCAGGTCCGGGTGCGCGGCACGTTCGCCGCTGATCGGGTCCAGTTCGCCCACCAGGGTCTTGACCAGGGTGGTCTTGCCCGCGCCGTTCGGGCCGAGCAGGCCGATCCGCTGGCCGGCTTCCAGGCCGAAGCCCACGTTGTGCAGGATCACCGCATCGGCACCGTAACCGGCATCGACGCCATTGAGGCGGATCAGCGAGAACGGCAGCTTGGCCGGCGGCGAGAACTCGATGCGGAATTCGCGCTCGGCGCGCACCGCCTCGGTGCCGGCCAGCTTGGCCAGCCGCTTCATCCGGCTCTGCGCCTGCGCGGCCTTGCTGGCCTGGGCCTTGAAGCGGTCGATGAAGCTCTGCAGGTGGGCCCGCTCGGCCTGTTCCTTGTCGTGGGCCAACTGCTGCTGGCGCAGCTGTTCGGCGCGCTGGCGCTCGAAATCGGTATAGCCACCCGGGTACAGCTTGGCGCCACCGCCGTGCAGGTGCAGGGTATGGGTGGCCACGTTGTCCAGGAACTCGCGGTCATGGGAGATCAGCAGCAGCGTGCCCGGGTACTTGAGCAGCCACTGCTCCAGCCAGAACACCGCGTCCAGATCCAGATGGTTGGTCGGTTCGTCCAGCAGCAGCAGGTCGCTGGGCATCATCAGCGCGCGCGCCAGGTTCAGGCGCACCCGCCAGCCGCCGGAGAACGAGGACACCGCCCGCGAATGGGTCTCGGCCGGGAAGCCCAGGCCGTGCAGCAGCTTGCCGGCACGCGCCTCGGCATCGTAGGCGCCGATCTCGGCCATCTTCTGGTGCGCGCTGGCCACCGCCTCCCAGTCTTCACGCGCGGCGGCCTCGGCCTCCTCGCGCATGACCGCGGCCACCTCGGTGTCGCCCTCCAGCACGAACTGCAGCGCCGGATCGGGCAGCGACGGGGTTTCCTGGGCCACGCTGGCGATACGGACCCTGCCGGGCAGGTCGAGATCGCCCTTGTCCGCCTCCAGTTCCCCCTTCACGGCGGCAAACAGGCTGGACTTGCCGGCACCGTTGCGGCCGACCACGCCGACGCGGTACCCCGCGTGCAGAGTCAGGTCGACGTTGGACAACAGCAGCCGCTCGCCACGGCGCAAGGCGAAGTTACGAAGGGAAATCATCTTGGGGGTCCATATAACGGAATGGAATGTGCTGGTGAGCACCTTTCCTGCGACGCAATTCTAGCGTTAACGAATACTTGACGGGCCCCGGGATGCGCGGCGGGCCGCGTTCCTCTCTCCCACGCCCCCGCCTGCGCCTCCCCGGGACCCTCGTCTGGCCCCTTCCGCTTTACGTAAATGGTTGCTGCTGCAACGTTTTTTACGGATGTGGCGAATATTTGACAAGTGATGAATATCCCGTTAATTCGTTATTGCGCACCGCAACACCCCGCCTTCGCCGACCTGCCTGCCGCTGTCGTGATGTCGTTCCGGTGCCGCGCCATTCCTACCGGAGCCACATCCTGATGAACCGCAAGACCAGTACGCTCGCCGCCGCCGTAGCGGTCGCCCTCGGTATCTCCAGCCTGTCCGCCTCCGCCCAGGACGCCCCGGCGCGTACCGCCGCCAACACACTGGACACGGTCATCGTCACCGGCACCCGGGTCGCCGACCGTACCGTGGCCGAGTCGCAGTCGCCGATCGACATCATCACCCCCGAGGTGCTGCAGTCCACCGGCACCACCGAGCTGGCCACCGCCCTGGCGCGCGCCCTGCCCTCGCTGAACTTCCCGCGCCCGGCCCTGACCGACGGCACCAGCGGCATCCGCCCGGCGCAGCTGCGCGGGCTGTCGCCGGACCAGGTGCTGGTACTGGTGAACGGCAAGCGCCGCCACACCTCGGCGCAGATCAACGTCAACGGCAGCATCGGCCGCGGCTCTTCGGCGGTGGACATCAACGCGATCCCGATCGCGGCCATCGAGCGGGTGGAAGTGCTGCGCGACGGCGCCTCGGCCCAGTACGGCTCGGACGCCATCGCCGGGGTGGTCAACATCGTGCTCAAGGGCTCGGCCGCCGGCGGCAGCCTGGCCCTGGACGCGGGCCAGTACTCGGCCGGCGACGGCAACAAGTACCAGCTCTCCGGCGATGCCGGGATCGGCTTCGCCGACGGCCGCGGCAGCGTGCACGTGGCCGGGCAGATCAGCCAGCAGGACGAGAGCAATCGCGCCGGCCCCTACCAGGGCACCACGCCGAACACCGGCAACTTCCCCGACATCGGCCAGACCACCTTCGTCGTCGGCGACCCGCAGGTGGATGCCACCGCCGCCTCGGTCAACGCCAGTTTCCAGTTCAGCGACCATGTCTCGGCCTATGCCACCGCGATGGCCAGCAACCGCGACATCACCTCCTTCGCCTTCTACCGCTCGCGCACCAACAGCG
Source organism: Stenotrophomonas sp. KH_029 (assembly GCF_057839765.1). Classification (NCBI taxonomy): domain Bacteria; kingdom Pseudomonadati; phylum Pseudomonadota; class Gammaproteobacteria; order Lysobacterales; family Lysobacteraceae; genus Stenotrophomonas; species Stenotrophomonas sp. KH_029. The sequence continues at coordinate 3,258,332 of NZ_CM174498.1, forward strand.
GCCAGGGCGCGCTGCTGGCGCAGACCTACCCCGACGGCTTCGTGCCGCAGATCCACCAGTACTCCAAGGACCGTTCGCTGGTGGCCGGGGTCAAGGGCGACACCGACAGCGGCTGGACCTGGGATGTCAGCGCCAACCATGGCGAAAACACCATCGACTTCCACACCCGCAACAGCATCAACTACAGCCTCGGCCTGCCCAGCCCGCGCGCCTTCTACGACGGCACGCTCAAGTACCGGCAGGACATCGTCAACGCCGACCTGACCAAGACCCTGGACTGGGGCCTGGCCTATCCGGTCACGCTGTCCTTCGGTGGCGAGTACCGCAAGGAAAAGTGGGAACAGTCGGCCGGCGAGCCCGCTTCCTACTTCGGCAGCGGCGCGCAGGGCTTCGGCGGCTTCACCCCGCTCAATGCGGTGGACGCCGACCGCGACAACTACGCCGTCTACGCCGGGCTGGAAGCGGACCTCACCGACAAGTTCTCCGCCGGCGTGACCGGCCGCTACGAGGACTACTCGGACTTCGGCGACAAGTTCTCCGGCAAGCTGTCGGCGCGTTATGCGTTCACCGACAAGATCGCGCTGCGCGCCACCGCCTCCTCCGGCTTCCGCGCGCCGTCGCTGGCCCAGCAGAGCTACCAGGCGGTGACCAGCACGATCGTCAACGGAACCTTCGTCGAACGCGGCACCTTCCCCACCACCAGCGCGGCCGCGCAGGCCCTGGGCGCCAGCCCGCTGAAGGCCGAAAGCTCCACCTCCTACAGCGTGGGCCTGGTGCTGCAGCCGGTGGACCGGCTGTACCTGACCGTGGATGCGTACCAGATCGACATCGACGACCGCATCGTGCTGTCCACCAACATCACCACCAATGCGGCGGCCAATTCGCTGCTGGGCGGGCTGGGGCTGCCGGGCGTCACCGCGTTCTCCTACTTCACCAACGGCGTGGATACCCGCACCCGCGGCGTGGATGCGGTCTCCAGCTACACGATTCCCTTCGCTGCCAGCTCGCTGGAACTGACCGCCGCCTACAGCTACAACGACACCGAGGTGAAGAAGTTCATCGCCACCCCGCCGGTGTTCGGCACGCTGGGCATCACCCAGTCGCTGATCGGCCGCGATGAAATCGGCCGCATCGAGGACAGCTACCCGCACAACAAGACCATCCTAAGCGGCACCTGGCGCAGCGACCACTGGAACCTGAACCTGGCCGCCACCCGCTATGGCAGCTTCACCGTGCGCAACTCGGCCACCGCGCTGCGCGACCAGACCTATGACGCTTCGTGGGTGCTGGACGCCTCGGTCAGCTACAAGCCCAGCGACAACTGGACCTTGACCCTGGGCGCGGACAACCTGCTGGATGAGTACCCCGACCGCACCGTGGACCTGCAGAACTCCACCTGGGGCATGCTGCCGTACAGCAACTACTCGCCGTACGGCTTCAATGGCGCTTACGTATACGGGCGCATCGGCTACAAGTGGTAAGCCGGTAGGTCCGAGCCACGCTCGGACACACCCAGGTGCCGGAACGGAGCAGGTCCGACGATGCGTCGGACCTGGCCCCTCCAAGGTAGTGCCGGCCAACGGCCGGCACTACTGTGCTCCCCAACACGTATTTCACACGCGGCGCCATGCCAGAATCCAGGCATGAATCGCCAAGACCTCCCACTGAACCTCTCCAGCAGCGCACGCCGCGTGGTGCGCCGTGCCATCGCGTGGGCGGCGCTGGCGGCGGTCCCGCTTTCCGGATGTGCAGGAGATCACGTGAAACCGAGCTATTCCAAGTCAAGCGTCGAGCCGGTCGTGGTGACCAAGGTGTCCGACTCCACCCTCCAGGTGCAGTTCGAAGAACCTGCCGAAAGCATGTACTACGCAGCGGGAATCAGCTACGTCGTCGAGGCGGACACCATGAAGATCGTCATCGACCGGTGTCCGATTTCTGGTGACTGCGCAACCATGCTGCGCCGTCACATCGTGCCTGGCCCACCCAAACCTGCGGTGCAGGAAATCCCCCTGCTGGCGCCTATCGTTGTAATGTTCTTCGCCGACGGCGAAGAACAGGTCTTTCCTTTAACCACCGCTCCAGCGAACGGCCCGACCGGCGCTCGCCTGAAGCAGGCCGAGTAGGCCAGGAACGAGACCACCTGCACGGGCAAACCACGCCACGGTTTGCCGTATCCAGCCGCATCGGTGAAAATCGGGGCATCCCCCACATTGCGAGCCCCGATGCACCATGACTCCGACCTGATCAACATCGTGGCCGTTGGCCTTGGGCTCGCCTTCATCCTTGGCGCGCTGGCCAACAAGCTGCGATTGTCCCCGCTGGTCGGTTATCTGGTTGCTGGCATCTGCGTAGGCCCGTTCACCCCCGGCTTCGTCGCCGACCAGGCGCTGGCCAACCAGCTGGCCGAAATCGGCGTGATGCTGCTGATGTTCGGGGTCGGCCTGCATTTCTCGCTGAAGGACCTGATCGCGGTCAAGGCGATCGCCATTCCCGGTGCGATCGGCCAGATCCTGGTGGCCACCCTGCTCGGCTGGGGCCTGGCCACCTGGATGGGCTGGCCGGTGATCCACGGGGTGGTGTTCGGCTTCGCCCTGGCCACTGCCAGTACCGTGGTGCTGCTGCGCGCGATGGAAGAACGCCGGTTGCTGGAAACCCAGCGCGGCAAGATCGCGGTGGGCTGGCTGATCGTCGAGGACCTGGCCTGCGTGCTGGCCCTGGTGATGATGCCGGTGCTGGCCGGAGTGTTCGGGCCGGCGTCGGCCGAGGAAACCCATACCGTCGGCAGCGTGCTGGCCAGCATCGGCTGGACCTTCGTGCAGCTGGGCCTGTTCGTGGCGGTGATGCTGGTGGTCGGGCGGCGGTTGATCCCGTGGATCCTCGAACGCATCGCCAGCACCGGTTCGCGCGAACTGTTCACCCTGGCGGTGCTGGCGATCGCACTGGGCGTGGCGTTCGGCTCGGCCATGTTGTTCGGGGTGTCATTCGCGCTGGGCGCGTTCTTTGCCGGCATGCTGCTCAACGAATCCGAACTCAGCCACAAGGCCGCCAACGATTCGCTGCCGCTGCGCGATGCGTTCGCGGTGCTGTTCTTCGTCTCGGTGGGCATGCTGTTCGACCCCAGCATCCTGCTCGAACATCCCTGGCAGGTACTGGCCACCGCGGCGATCATCATGTTCGGCAAGTCCGCAGCCGCGTTCGTGATCGTGCGTGCGTTCGGCCACCCCACCGGCACCGCGCTGACCATTTCGGCCAGCCTGGCCCAGATCGGCGAGTTCGCCTTCATCATCGCCGGCCTCGGGGTCACCCTGAAGATCCTGCCGCCCACCGGCCAGGCGCTGGTGCTGGCCGGCGCGCTGATCTCGATCATGCTCAACCCGCTGGTATTCGGCCTGCTCGACCGCTGGCTGGCCAGGCACCAGGAAACCACTCCGACCGTGGTGGAAACCGACCTGCCGCCGGGCCCGTCCCTGGACCTGCACGACCACGCCATCGTGATCGGCTACGGGCGGGTCGGCAGCGCGCTGGCGCAGGTGCTGCGCGATCGCGGCGTGCCGGTGCTGGTGATCGACGACAACAAGGAACACGTGGCCGCCGCGCATGCCGCCGGCCTGCCCGGCATCCGCGGCAGCGCGGCGGCGGACAAGGTGCTGGCCGAGGCCCATCCCGAGCGCGCCAAGATCGCGGTGCTGGCCATTCCGCAACCGCTGGAAGCCGGTGAAACCCTGGCCAAGCTGCGCGCGCTCAACCCGGGCCTGACTCTGCTGGCGCGCGCGCACAGCGATGCCGAGGTCAAGCACCTGCTCGAACACGGCGCCGACGGCACGGTGATGGCCGAGCGCGAACTGGCCTATTCGCTGGCCGAGATGGTGATGGCCACACCGCCCTACCGCAGCATGGGCAAGCACAGCATCCCGGTGGTGTAAGCGGCCGCGCACGCGCTTGCGGGTGGGCCGCATCCACGCATGGCGTGGATCTACCCATGCGCGCACGATGCAATACCCGTTTGATACGCCGATACGGCCGTAGATCCACGCCATGCGTGGATGCGCGATCTCACCGCAACGGCACGCAGATGTCCGCGCGCAGCATCGCCTCGGGCACGTCTTCGGGATCGTCCAGGTAGTGGTAGTACAGCGGCGCATCGCGCAATGCGCGCCCGCTGTCAGGCAGCCACTGGCGCAGCAGTGCGTCGGTGGCCGCTTCCAATCCGGCGTAGCTGCCTACATGGCGCAGCACGGCATACTCGCCACCGCCCAGGGTCAGCGCACGCAATGGCGCCGGGACGCCGGCCAACACGCGCCCAAAGCCCATCCCGCACTCGAACTCGCATGCATCGGCCGCTACATCGCGGTGGTCGTTGAGCGCGATCCCGACCAGCTGCTGCAGGTGCCCGGCCAGCCCATGTTCGGCCGCCCAGGCGAACACCTGGCCGAACGCCTGGTCGAGGTCATCGAAGGCGCCGCGCTTGCGCAGCACCACCACGTCGAACGGCTCCAGCGTGGTCACCCGTACCTGCAGCGGCACGTCCATGGCGTCGGCATCGCCGGCCGGCAGCGACAACCGCTGTTGCCAGTGCGTGCGCAGCTGCACATCCGCGCGCAGTGCACTGGGGGTGGCATCGAGCGCCTGCCGGCAGGCGCGCGCAAGGCCCTGCGGGCTCTCATAGCCCACGGTCAGCGCCACCTCGGTGACCCGGCTGTCAGCCTGGCCCAGCAGCTGCAGGGCATGCAGCAGGCGCAGCCGTGCCACGGTGCGGCCGGGGGCTTCACCGGTCAGCGCGCGGTACAGCCGATGGAAGTGGAACGGCGACTGGTGCGCCACTGCCGCCAACGCGTCCAGGTCGGGCAGCGGCTGGCCGGCGCGCAGGCACTGCTGCAGGTGGGCGATGACCCGGTCGATACCGTGGCGCTGGCGTAGCTGGGCGATGCGGCGCATGACAGGCTCCATGTCGGGGTGGGGGCCAGCATGCGCCGGGCGCCGACCCAGCGCGTGGCCGATCTTGCGCCATTGGCCGGCAGTGGTCGATCCTCGCACGGGCCGCCGGCAGCGCCCGGTTTCACCGCCCAGGCAGGCAGCGGCTTGGCGGCATGCCATAGCGGCGCTTGAAGGCAGTGGCGAAATTACACACGTGGGTGTAACCCACTGCCGCGGCCACCTCGGCGATCGAACGCTGCTGATCTGCAAGCAGTTCATAGGCCGCGCGCATGCGCTGTTCCATGACATAGCCCGATACCGAGACCCCGAACAGCTGCCTGAAGCCGACCGCCAGCTTGGTGCGGTTGATGCCGAACTGCCGGGTCAGTTGTTGCACCGAGGGCAACTGCTGCAGATTGGCATCCAGGCTGGCGCGCACCAGCTGCAGGGTGGCCCGCTCGCGCGCCGACAGCCTACTGGCCACCGTGCCGCGCCCGGCCAGCGCCGACAGGGCCAGGCACAGCAGCTGCTCGACAGTGGCGCAGACGAAGGCACGGCGGAAGTCGCCTTCCATTTTCATGTTCAGCAGGCTGCCGGCCGCCGCCGCCATCAGTGGCGACAATGGCACGTCGAAGTCACGCATCTGCGTCTCGCGGTTCTCCAGCCAGGGCCCCAGTGTTTTCCCGCACTGCCGCGCCAGGTCCGGGTAACGCTGCAGCAGTACACGCGCGTGGAAGGCGATGCTGACCCCGCGGCGGCGGATGCCCGGCTGGGTGCGCCACAGATAGATCGCGCCCGGTGGCGCCACGGTCAGCGCGCACGACGGTCCATCGCGGCGCGCCGCGCCCAGTCCTTCCACCTCCAGGCGGCCATCGCCTTGCAGCCCGATGTACAGGTAGCCGTACTGATCGGGCACCGTCTCGGCCCAGGTAGCGGTCAGCGTGGCGGCATCGCCGCGCCAGTCGGTCATGATCGCGTGCAGCCCGTCACCGGCGTCGGCGATCTCGGTGAACCCGTCGCCGTCGGCATCGTGCAGGGTCGGCGCGCTCAACCGCAACCCTGACCGGTTGGCGTAGGGCTGCCACGGCAAGGTGCGGAACCCGGCCAGCCGCGGCTGCAGTTGGCAGTCCACCAAGCTGGCCAGGTCGCAGTTCACCCGGATGCCGGGACGGCGCCTGGCCGGTTGTCCGGAGGCCTTCATCAACGGTCCCGCGCCGAACCGGCATCGGCGTCATCCGGCGCGACCGGGCCGAAGCTGTCGGCCGCATCCGGATCACCGTGGCCAAGGTAATGGGCGCGCAGCGGGTAGGGGTAGACCGGGCGGGTGAACTGCACCGGGATGGCCGGGTCCAGCGGGAAGGTGAGCTGTCGCATCCGCTCCGGGGTGAGGTCGGCGATATGCGCACCGATCATTTTCTGAGGCGCCTGGCCCTGCTCCACCCACGCCTCCAGATAGGCCAGGTAGTCGATCGCATACGCGCCGGGCCCGCCGAAACAGTGGTTCATGCCCGGCACCGCGAAGAACCGGAAGAAGGACCGGGTGGCCTCGGGCCCACCCATGGTCCGCTGCACCGTCTGGTAGTAGTCGATGGCATCGGCCGGAATATCCGACTCGTCCTGCAGGCCCTGGTACATGATCATCTTGCCGCCGGCGGCCTTGAACCGGCGCAGGTCCGGATTGTCGGCCGCGCCGAACAGCGACTCGGCCAGGCGCAGCCGCTTGTAGTCGCGGTCGAAATCGAAATCGGCCACCTGCCACCCCGCCCCCGGCGCCGGCATGAAGCCGGCGTGGGCGAAGTACTCGCGCGACCAGGGCGCGATGTTGCCGGCCGCATCGACATATGCGGTAGCGCCGCCGCTGCGGATCCAGTTCAGTTCCGAGCCGCGCAACGGCCCGCCGGTGTAGATCCGCTCGCCACTGGAGGTGGTCGGCCCGGCGTACACCTGCCCGACGGCCGCCACCTGCACCGCGCTCAGGCACGCCGAGGCCTGCCCCGGCCGGCACTGCAGGTCGGCCGGGTCGGCCCGGCAATGGGTCGGGTTGCCGATGATGCCGTCCTTGATCCCATCGTCCATATCGCACTGGGCAACGGCATGGGCGTGCACCCGCTGCAGGTCGGCCTCGCTGACCTTGCCGGCCAGCGCGCGGCCGGCCCACAGGTAGTTGAGCATCGGGCCGGAGAACGTCGGCGACGGCGCCCCGACCAGGATGCCGTCGAAATCCCACGGAAACCGCTGCGCCTGGGACAGGGCCTGCTGGCCGCCGGACGAGCAGCCGGCGAAATAGGAATGGCGCGGTGGGCGGCGGTAGTAGTGGGCGACGATCGCCTTGCCGGCCAGCGCCGCCACGTGCGGGGCGCGCACCCCGAAATCGAACTGCGCCTGCAGGTTGTCCTGCGCCCAGCGCGCCTCCATCGGGCTGGCCACATGCCCGCCGTCGAAGACCAGATGCGCATAACCGCGCCGCAGCGGGCCGAGGAAACCATACGGGCCGGCCTTCACTTCAAGGTTGTACCCCCCACAGAAGCCACCACAACCTTCCTGGAAGAACTTGCCGTTCCAGTGGTCGGCCGGCAGGCGCAGCACGAAGCCTACCGACGGTGCGACCTGCCCGATGACCTCGCAGTAACCGGGCGTATCGGCCTGCGCGGCGATCAACCGGGCCTGGCTGAGCCGGGTGGGCGCATCCAGCACGCCGTTGAAATCGGCCTGCAGCAGCGCCGGGCAGGCCGCTGCCGGTGGCGCGGTGGGCGCCGGCAGCGGCGCGTCATGGGCCCGGCCCGGCGCGATCAGCGCGATGCCGGCCAACGCAGCGGCAAACGCCGGAAAGTACGGGATGCAACGGTTCGGGCCCATCTTCATTGCTGACCTTGCCCACGCCTGCTGGACGCACATCTATAGAGGCCGGCAGCGGGGTCGTCAACGCAGCGGGGCGCCAGCGCACAAACAAACTGCGGCGCGCAAAACTGCCGCCGCACAGCGCAAAGGTGGCAGCGGTGCGGCCATGCGCCGACCGCTAGACCTTGGCCAGCGCCTGCGCCAGGTCGGCCAGCAGGTCGTCGATATGCTCGATGCCCACCGACAGCCGCACCGTGTCTTCGCTGACCCCGGCCCGTTCCAGTTCGGCCGCATCCAGCTGGCGGTGCGTGGTCGAGGCCGGATGGGTGGCCAGCGATTTGGCATCGCCCAGGTTGACCAGCCGGGTGAACAACTGCAGCGCATCGAGGAAGCGCGCGCCGGCCGCGCGCCCGCCGGGCAGGCCGAAGGTCAGCACGCCCGAACCGTGGCCGCGCAGGTACTTGCGCGCCAGCGCGTGCTCGGGATGATCGGGCAGCGCGGCGTAGTTGACCCAGTCCACCGCGGGGTGGTCGCGCAGGTAGCCGGCCACCGCCAGCGTGTTGGCGTTGATCCGGTCCATGCGCAGCGCCAGGGTCTCGATGCCCTGCAGGATCAGGAAGGCATTGAACGGCGAGATCGCCGCGCCGGTATTGCGCAACGGCACCACCCGCGCCCGGCCGATGTACGCCGCCGGCCCCAGCGCCTCGGTGTAGACCACGCCGTGGTAGCTCACATCCGGCTCGTTCAAGCGGCGGAAACGCTGCTTGTGCTCGGCCCAGGGGAAGCGCCCGGAATCGACGATCGCCCCGCCCAGGCTGGTGCCGTGCCCGCCCAGGTACTTGGTCAGCGAATGCACCACGATGTCGGCGCCGAAGTCGAACGAACGCTGCAGATACGGCGTGGCCACGGTGTTGTCGACGATCACCGGCACGCCGTGCGCATGGGCGATCTTCGCCACCGCTTCAAGGTCGGTGATGTTGCCGCGCGGGTTGCCGATCGACTCGACAAACACCGCCTTGGTCCGCTCGTCGATCAGCGCGGCGAACGCCTGCGGGTCGCGGTAGTCGGCAAAGCGGGTGTGGATGCCGAACTGCGGCAGGGTGTGCGCGAACAGGTTGTAGGTGCCGCCATACAACGCGCTGGAGGACACGATGTTGTCGCCGGCTTCGGCGATGGTCTGGATCGCATAGGTGATCGCCGCCTGGCCCGAGGCCAGCGCCAGCGCCCCGACCCCGCCTTCCAGCGCGGCGATGCGTTGCTCCAGTACATCGGTGGTGGGGTTCATGATGCGGGTGTAGATATTGCCCGGCACCTTCAGGTCGAACAGGTCGGCGCCATGCTGGGTGTCATCGAAGGCATAGGCCACGGTCTGGTAGATCGGCACCGCCACCGCACGGGTGGTCGGATCGGGCCGGTAGCCGCCATGCACGGCGATGGTTTCGGCCTTCCATTGCGGGGCCTGCGGGGAATGCTGCTGCGGATTGCTGCCTTGCTCTGCCATTGCGCCTGCTCCGGTTGAGCAGCCGACCATACCGCAGTGGTGCGCGCCGGCTCATGCCGTTTGCGCATGGACTCAGGCCGCATGGTGATTTGCCCTGGCCGCGCACCGCACGCCCGCGCATGGTGACCGTTGCCCGGGGTTCAGCGATTCCGGCACGGCCCATTGCTAGTCTTCGCCGCCACAGGACGATATTCGCCTCCCACCACCGGCAAGGAACCCCGGACCATGTTCGCAGCCCAATGGATGCCCGGCAGCCTGCCCACCGCACTGCCGCAGGTGTTGCTGGTGGAAGACGACCGCCGCCTTGGCGAGCTGGTGCAGCACTACCTGGGCGAGCATGGCTTTGCGGTGCAGTCGGTACACCGCGGCGATCTGGCGGTGGAAGCCTGCCGCCAGCTGGCACCGCAGGTGGTGGTGCTGGACCTGATGCTGCCCGGCGTGGGCGGCATCGAGGTGTGCCGGCAGATCCGCGCGTTCTCCGAAGTGCCGATCCTGATCCTGACCGCCTGCGAAGACGATGTGGAACAGGTGCTGGGGCTGGAGTCCGGTGCCGACGACTACGTGCTCAAACCGATCGAACCGCGCCTGCTGCTGGCGCGCCTGCGCGCATTGCTGCGGCGCCAGCAACCGGCCGGCGGCAACCGCAGCAAGGCCAGCTTCGGCAGCCTGTGCATCGACCGCGCCGAGCGCGAAGTCAGCCACCAACAGCAGCGCATCGAACTGAGCACCACCGAGTTCGAGATCCTGTGGCTGCTGGCCAGCCAGCCCGGGCAGATCCTGTCGCGCGACCAGATCCTGCTGGCGGTGCGCGGGATCGGCTTTGACGGCCTGGACCGCAGCGTGGACGTATGCATCGGCAAGCTGCGCCGCAAGCTGGGCGACGACCCGCGCGAACCGCGCCGGATCAAAACCATCTGGGGCCGCGGCTACCAGTTCAACCCGGCCGGCTGGTAAACCATGACGCGCTTGTTCCTGCGCCTGTGGTTGGTCACCAGCGCCTGTTTCGTGCTGTCGGTACTGGGCTTGAACCTGATCCTGGACCAGATCTACTCGCCAAGGCTGGACCAGGTATTCGTGCAGCAGATACGCGGGCAGATATACGCACTGCGCGACGGCCTGGCCGGCCGCAGCATCCAACAGCAACGCCAGCAGCTCGCGCAGTGGCAGCCGCACTACGGCATCGGGCTGACCCTGCTGGATACCCCACCGGTGCTCGATGCCGCCGAACGTACCATGCTGCGTGCGCAGCACTTCGTGGTTCGCGACACCTTCCAGTGGGTGCTGCTGCCGATCGAGGCCGACGACGGCCGCTGGCTCAGCCTGCGCCTGCCGGGCGAAGTGTCGATGGCCATGCACATGACCGTACTTGCCTACCTGGGGGTGGTGGCGCTGCTGGGTGCCAGCATCTTCATCTGGGTACGCCTGCTGTGGCGCGACCTGGAAATCCTGCGCGGCCATGCCGACCGCATCGGCGCCGGCGACCTGCATGCGCGCGCGCAAGTGTCGCCCCGTTCGCAGATCCGGGTGATCGTGGAGCACTCCAACCGCATGGCCGCCCGGGTCGCCGACCTGGTGCAGGGCCAGCGCGATCTCACCCATGCGGTGTCGCACGAACTGCGCACGCCGGTGGCGCGGCTGGCCTTCGGCCTGGACCTGGTCGAGCAGGCCAGCGATGAGCGCCGCACGGCCCTGCTGCACGGCATGCGCAGCGACCTGGCCGAACTCAACCGCCTGGTCAGCGAACTGCTGGCCTACGAGCGGCTGGAGCACCGCGGCGTGGACTGCCACTGGCCCAGGGTCGATGCCCTGCCCTGGCTGCAGCAGAGCCTGGCCGACCCGTTGCGCCAGGCGGCCGCCACCGGCATCGGGCTGGCCCTGCGCCGCTGCGAGCCGGCCTGCCTGCACATCGACGCCCGGCTGATGCAGCTGGCCTTGAGCAACCTGGTCTGCAATGCGTTGCGGCATGCGCGCAGCCAGGTGCAGGTCAGCCTGCTGCAGATCGACGCTACCTGTTGCCTGCGCGTGGACGACGACGGCGAAGGCATCGCCGAAGCCGACCGGGTGCGCGTGCTGCAACCGTTCACCCGCCTGGACGACAGCCGCAGCCGCGATACCGGTGGCTTCGGCCTGGGCCTGGCCATCGTGCGCCGCATCGCCGAACGCCACGGTGGCCAGGCGCTGGTATCGCGTGCGTCGCTGGGTGGGGCACGGCTGGAAATCCGCTGGCCGCGCGCGCCGGCCTGAACCGCGGCCATCCCCGGTTACATCTGTTTACAACTCTCCAACAAATACCGAAAGAACCGCTGCGACGGGATCGCCAAGATGGCATCCCTGCAGTCGTCTCCCCGCCGCCCCTGGGCGGGCCGGTGCCGCTCTGCAGTCGTCATCCCCTTGCAGAGAACCCCGCATGAATTCGATTTGCCTGATCCTCGCCGTGGCCCCGTTGAGCCTGGCCTCCATCGCTACCGCCCATGCCGCCAATGAGAACCCCGACCCTGACCGCTGGGGCCTGGAGGTCATGGTCGGCGCTGGCGTGGCGCCGCGTTACAGCGGCAGCGAGGACTATACCGCGGTACCCCAGCTGGGCTTCGAAGTCAGCGCGCCGGGGGGCTGGTTTCTCGGCAGCAGTGGGTTGGGCTGGGGCACCACGCTGGGCGAGCACGGCAACCTCCGCGCCTACCTCGGCGGCAGCGACAGCCGCCGCGACAAGGACTCGCTGCTGGGCGGCTCGGACCATCTTCGCGGTATGGGTGACATCCATACACGGCTGCTGGTCGGCGTGGGTGGCAGTGTCTCGATCGGGCCGACCGTGCTGAGCGCCAACGCGCAGTACGCACCCAAGGACAAGGACCGCGGCGACACCGGGCTGGCCACCAAACAGCTGCAGCTGTCGCTGGAAGTGCCGCTGTTCGATGTTGCCGGCGGCAGCCTCAGCGCCAGCGTGTCCACCGAATACGGCGATGCCGGCTATGTGCAGACCTGGTACGGGGTCAGCGCGGCGCAGTCGGCGCGCAGCGGCTTTGCCCGGCACACCGCATCGGCGGGCCTGACCAGTGCCGGACTGGGTCTGAAATGGGTACGCCCGATCAATGCCAGCAGCAGCTGGTTCATCGGCGTGGAAGGCAACCGCCTGCTCGGCGATGCGGCCGACAGCCCGATCGTGCAGAAGAAGACCCAGCTCGGCGCGATGAGCGGTTACCAATACCGCTGGTGAACCGGGTCCGACCATGTCCGACCACGGGCCGGACCTACCGTCGTGATTCCGGCATGCCGGTAGGTCCGAGCCGCGCTCGGACGGCGCAGGGACGGGCGGGCCGCGCATGAAAAGGCCCGGTGGCAAACCGCCACCGGGCCCTGACGCATCGCCTGCTTGGGCTTCAGCCCTTGGTGAAGACCAGGTGGCCTTCGGCAGCGTCGACCGCAATCACATCGCCGCTGAGGAACTGGCCGGACAGGATCTTCTGCGCCAGTGGATTTTCCAGCTGCGACTGGATCGCACGCTTCAGCGGGCGGGCCCCGTAGATCGGATCGAAACCGACGTTGCCCAGCAACTGGAACGCCGCATCGCTGACCTCGATCCGCAGGCCGCGCTCGGCCAGCCGCTTCTCCAGCCCGTGCATCTGGATGCGCGCGATCTGCTTGATCTGCGCCTTGTCCAGCGGGTGGAACACCACGATGTCGTCCAGCCGGTTGATGAACTCCGGGCGGAAGTGCGCCTGCACCACGCCCATCACCGCGGCCTTCATCTGCGTGTAGGCCTCCGGGCTGTCGTCGCTGCCCATGTCCTGGATCTGGTGCGAGCCCAGGTTGGAGGTCATCACGATCACCGTATTGCGGAAATCCACGGTACGGCCCTGGCCATCGGTAAGACGGCCATCGTCGAGCACCTGCAGCAGGATGTTGAACACATCGGTATGCGCCTTCTCAACCTCGTCGAGCAGGATCAGCGAATACGGCCGGCGGCGTACCGCTTCGGTCAGGTAGCCGCCTTCCTCGTAGCCGACATACCCCGGCGGGGCACCGATCAGGCGCGCAACGCTGTGCTTTTCCATGAACTCGCTCATGTCGATGCGGATCATCGCATCGCTGCTGTCGAACAGGAATTCGGCCAGCGCCTTGCACAGTTCGGTCTTGCCCACGCCGGTCGGGCCCAGGAACAGGAACGACCCGCTGGGCCGGTCCGGATCGGACAGCCCGGCGCGCGAACGCCGCACCGCATCGGAGACCACCTTGATCGCCTCTTCCTGGCCGACCACGCGCTCATGCAGCATCTGCTCCATGCGCAGCAGCTTGTCGCGCTCGCCTTCCAGCATGCGGTTGACCGGAATGCCGGTCCAGCGCGATACCACCTCGGCAATCTCCTCGGCGGTGACCCGGTCCTGGACCAGCTTGAAGTCGGTGCTCTCCGCTTCCTGCGCGGCGGCCAGCTGCTTTTCCAGCTGCGGCAGCTGCCCGTACTGGATCTCGCTCATGCGGCCGAAATCCTGGCGGCGCTGCGCCGCCTCCAGCTCCAGCCTGGCCTGCTCGATCTGTTCCTTGATCCGGGTCGTGCCCTGCAGCGCGGCCTTCTCCGCCTTCCAGACCTCGTTGAGATCGGAGAACTCGCGCTCCAGGCCGTCGATATCCGCCTCCAGGTCGGCCAGGCGCTGGCGCGACGCATCGTCCTTTTCCTTCTTCAGCATTTCGCGCTGGATCTTCAGCTGGATCAGCCGGCGCTCCAGGCGGTCCAGTTCTTCCGGCTTGGAGTCGATTTCCATCCGGATCCGCGAGGCGGCCTCGTCCATCAGGTCGATGGCCTTGTCCGGCAGCTGGCGGTCGGCGATGTAACGGTGCGACAACGTCGCCGCCGCCACGATCGCCGGGTCGGTGATTTCCACCCCGTGGTGCACGGCATACTTTTCCTTCAGCCCGCGCAGGATCGCGATGGTGTCCTCCACGCTGGGTTCGCCGACCAGTACCTTCTGGAAGCGGCGCTCCAGCGCGGCGTCCTTCTCGATGTACTTGCGGTACTCATCCAGCGTGGTGGCGCCCACGCAGTGCAGCTCGCCGCGGGCCAGCGCCGGCTTGAGCATGTTGCCGGCATCCATCGCGCCATCGGCCTTGCCGGCACCGACCATGGTGTGCAGTTCGTCGATGAACAGGATCACCTGCCCTTCGCTCTTGGCCAGGTCGTTGAGCACGCCCTTCAGGCGTTCCTCGAACTCGCCACGGAACTTGGCGCCGGCGATCAACGCGCCCATGTCCAGCGACAGCACGCGCTTGCCGCGCAGGCCCTCGGGCACTTCGTCGTTGATGATGCGCTGGGCCAGCCCCTCGACGATGGCGGTCTTGCCCACGCCGGGTTCGCCGATCAGCACCGGGTTGTTCTTGGTCCGGCGCTGCAGCACCTGGATGGTGCGGCGGATCTCTTCATCGCGGCCGATCACCGGGTCCAGCTTGCCGCTCTCGGCACGCGCGGTCAGGTCGATGGTGTACTTCTCCAGCGCCTGCCGCTGGTCTTCGGCATTTTCCGACTGCACGCTCTCGCCGCCGCGGATCTTGTCGATCGCCGCGTCGATGCGGGCCTTGTCGGCCCCGGCGGCGCGCAGCGCCATGCCCAGGGTGCCGCCGTCATCCAGTGCGGCCAGCACGAACCACTCGCTGGCGATGAAGGCATCGCCGTGCTGCTGGGCCAGCTTGTCGGTGTTGTTGAGCAGGCGGTTGAGATCGTTGCCGATGGACAGGTTGCCCTCCTGCCCGGACACCTTGGGCAACGCCTCCAGCGCCTCGTTGAGGCGCTCGCGCAGCACCGGCACATTGACCCCGGCCTGGGACAGCAACGGGCGCGTGCTGCCGCCCTGCTGGTCCAGCAGCGCAGTGAACACGTGCACCGGTTCGATGATGTTGTGGTCGCGGCCAACGGCCAGCGACTGCGCGTCGGCCAGCGCCTGCTGGAAACGCGAGGTGAGCTTGTCCATCCGCATGGTGTGATCCTCGATAGAAACCCGCTGGCCAGGCCAGCACTATCCATCAGATGCGGTTAGCCCGGCGTGTTTCAAGGGGCCATGAGATGGCATTCAGCCGCTGGCGAGGCCGGCCGTGCACCGCACGGCGCCCCGACGCCGCGATCACGCCCGCTTCCCGCCCCGACGGCGATGCTGGCCGCTGGTGGACCGGGAAGCGCACGCATGCACTACGAACTGTATTACTGGACCGGCATCCAGGGGCGCGGCGAGTTCATCCGGCTGGCGCTGGAAGATGCCGCGGCCGCCTACACCGACATGGCGCGGGTACACGGCGACGCGGTCATGCAGCCCTACCTGGACGGCAAGGTGGAAGGCCTGCAGCCGTTCGCGCCGCCATTCGTGCGCACCGGCAAGCAGGTAGTGGCGCAGGTGGCGGCGATCCTGGACCTGATCGGACCGGAACTGGGCCTGGTGCCGGAGGCTGCCTCGCGCCGCCGGCAGGCCCTGCAGTTGCAGTTGACCATCGCCGACCTGGTCGCCGAAGTGCACGACACCCACCACCCGATCGCCGCCTCGCAGTACTACCAGGACCAGAAACGCGAAGCCAAGGCACGTGCAGCGGCGATGCGCAGCGAGCGCCTGCCGAAATTCCTCGGCTACTTCGAGGGCGTGCTCGCCCACAACGGCGAGCGCCACCCACTGCGTGAGCACTCGTATGTGGACCTGTCGCTGTTCCAGCTGCTGAGCGGGCTGGAGTACATGTTCCCCCGCCGCATGCAGGCCCTGTGGCCGGCGCTGCCACTGCTGCACGCGCTCAAGGAACGGGTGGAACGGCGGCCCAACATCGCCGCCTACCTGGCCAGCGAACGCCGCGTGGCGTTCAACACCAACGGCATCTTCCGGCACTACCCGGAATTGGACGGCGACCGGTAGATCACGACCGTTGGTCGTGATCGCCTTGCCGCGGTTTGGTCGTGATCGCCTTGCCGCAGTTCGGCACCGGGCAACGGTCGGTGCACGCTGCGGTCACGACCAACGGTCGTGACCTACCGTCGGGCATGGGTAGGCACCGACCGTTGGTCGGTGCCGGCCGTCACCGTTCCTGCTTCTGCAGCGACAACAACGCCAGCAGCCCGGCCAGCGCCACATAGGCCCCGGCGAACTGCCACATGATGATCTTCGGCAGGCCGTCCAGTTGCCACGGCAGGTAAATGCCACCGCGCGGATCCACCGAGTGGATCAGGCCGAACAGGGTCAGCGCCGCGGCGACCAGCAGCAACGCCGACGCACGCAGCAGCCTGCCGTCGATCATCGCCACGACCGCGGCGATCCACAGCATCGAGGTGATGATGAAACCGTTGCCCAGGGTGAAGATCACCGCCAGCTCGGGCAGGCCGTGGCCATCCAGGGTGGAGGTCATCGCCGCCAACTGCTCCGGCGCGATCCAGCCCGGTGCCTTGATCGCCAGCAGGTAGGCCACCGACGGCAGGAAACCCAGCATCATCGCCCCGGCATGTTCGCGCGGGGTGGCCTGGAAGGCCTGGGTGGTGATGTCGATGGCCACATACACGATGATCGGCGCCAGCACCGCCAGCGGCAGCCACTGCACCAGCCCGGAAATCACCCCCAGCATGCCGCCGACGCCGACGAACAGGCCGGTCAGCAACGTGTAACCGCTGCGCGCGCCCATGTGCTTGTAGGCCGGCTGCCCGATGTACGGGGTGGTCTGCGCCACGCCGCCGCAGAACCCGGCCACCAGCGTGGCCACCGCCTCCACCAGCAGGATGTCGCGGGTACGGTAGTCGTCGCCGGCCGCGCGCGCGCTTTCGGAGACGTTGATGCCGCCCACCACCATCAGCAGGCCGAACGGCAGCAGCAGCGGCAGGTAGGTGATCGCAGTCGGCAGCCCATCGATGAAGCCCAGCGTCGGCCACGGCAGCACCACTTGCGGCGGTACCCACTCGGGCACCTTGAAGCCCGGCGCGCCCAGCCCGGCCAGACCCAGGCCGTAGTACAGGATCGTGCCGAACACGAAGGCGACCAGCACGCCCGGCGCGCGGATCGGCAGCTTGCGCTTGGCGATCAACACGTACAGCAGCAGGCCCAGGGTGACGAAACCGACGATCGGCGAACGCAGCGTTTCCAGCAGCGGCAGGAAGCCCATCAGCACGATCGCGATGCCGGCGATGGAGCCCAGCAGCGACGCCCGCGGCAGCGCGCGGGTGACCGCCTCGCCGAAGAACGACAGGATCACCTTGAGCACGCCCATGATCACCAGCGAGGCCATGCCCAGCTGCCAGGTGGCGATCGCCGCATCGTGCGGGGCCAGCCCCTGCGCCTTGAAGGCCAGGAACGCCGGGCCCAGCACCAGCAGCGCCATGCCGATGCTGGTCGGCGCATCCAGGCCCAGCGGCATCGCGGTGACATCGTCGCGGCCGGTGCGCGCGGCCAGCCGGCGCGCCATCCAGGTGTACAGCACGTTGCCGACCAGCACGCCGAAGGCGGTGCCCGGGAACATGCGGCCGAACACCACGTCGGCGGGGAACTGGAAGATGCCGACCAGGGCCATCGCGATGAAGCCCAGGATCGACAGGTTGTCGACCACCAGGCCGAAGAAGCCATTGAGATCGCCGGCAACGAACCAGCGGGGTGGTGCGGAGCGGCCAGGAGCGGAGGCGGACATGCGCGGGCACTGCCTTGGGAGGGGGTAGCCGATGGTAGGGCCTCACCGCCGCCAGTAACAGGCGCATGAATGGAACGCCGGGGTACGTGGGCGCACCCCGGCCGATGCCGACCAACGGTCGGCACCTACCCGATGGGTCCCCCGGTAGGTCACCACCGTTGGTGGTGACGCCGGCCGCGGAGGAAGGCCCGATCAGGGCTTGTTGAGGAAATTGTTGGCCAACAGGTCGCGCACATCCCCCACCCGCCCGCTCAGCAATGCCTTGGCCGCATACAGCGCGGTACCGGCCACCTGCCTGGCTTCCACCTGGGGCGGCATCACCAGCTCGGTGGGGCTGGTATGCACGTCCAGCAGCGCCGGGCCGGGATGGGCCAGGAAATCGCGGACCGCCGGTTCCAGGTCCTCCGAGCGGGTCACGGTGCGCCCATAAAAGCCGATCACCTCGGCCAGCCGGCCGAAATCGGGGTTCTTCAGGGTGGTGTAGTTGTCCAACAGGCCTTCCACCTTCTGCTCCAGCTCGACGAAGTTGAGCGAGCTGTTGTTGTAGACCACCACCTTGATCGGCAGGTCTTCCTGCACGGCGGTGAGCAGGTCGCCCAGCAGCATCGCGATGCCGCCGTCGCCGGACAGCGAGATCACCTGGCGCCCCGGATAGGCCTTCTGCAGGCCCAGCGCCTGCGGCATGGCGTTGGCCATCGTGCCGTGCAGCAGGCTGGTCAGGGTGCGGCGGCGGCCATTGGTACGGATATGGCGCAGGATCCATACCATCGGCGAGCCGCCGTCGGCGGTGAACAGCGCATCGTCGCTGGCATGGCGGTCGATCAGCGCGGTCAGGTGCTGCGGGTGGATCAGCGTGCCCTCGCCGGGCTGCTCTTCCTTGGCGCGGGTGGCCAGCGCCTTCTCACGGTGGCCGATGCACTCGTCCAGGAAACTGCGGTCCTCGCGCGGCGGCAACAGCGGCAGCAACGCCTGCAGCGTCGGTCCGATATCGCCGACCACGCCCAGGTCCACCGGGTGGCGGCGGCCCAGGTGGCTGCCGTCGCGGTCCACCTGGATCAGCGTGGCCTTGTCCGGGTAGTACTGGCCCCAGGCGAAGTCCGCGCCGAGCAGCAACAGCGTGTCGCAGGCCATCAGCGTGTGGTAGCCCGATTCGATCCCGAAGATGCCGGTCATGCCCATGTTGTACGGGTTGTCGTGCTCGACGAAATCCTTGGCCCGCGAGGTGTGCGCGATCGGCGCCTGCAGCCGCTCACCCAGTGCCACCAGCGCATCATGGGCATGCTCGCAGCCGGCGCCGGCATAGATGCCGATGCGTTTGCCCTGCCCGATCAGCGCGGCGATGCGCTGCAGTTCCTCATCGCTGGGGCGCAGCACCGGCTGGGTGTAATGCACCGAGAACGGCACATCATCGCCCACCATCGCCTCGCTGATGTCGGCCGGCAGGATCACCACCGCCACCCCGCGCCGGCTGATCGCGGCCTGGCAGGCCAGTGCCACCACCCGGCGCGCCTGCTGCGGGCTGTGCACCTGCTCGCAGAACACGCTGCAGCTGGCATAGACCGCCTTGAAATCGACCTCCTGCGGAAACTCCATGCCCAGTTCGGCGGTGACCACCTGGCTGGCGATCAGCACCATCGGCGCGCGGTTGCGGTTGGTCTCGAACACGCCGTTGATGAAGTGCAGCCCGCCCGGCCCGCACGAGCCGGCGCAGGCGGTCAGCCGCCCGCTGACCAGCGATTCGGCGCCGGCGGCGAACGCGGCCACCTCCTCATGGCGCATGTGCACCCACTCGATCTCGCTGTGGTGGATGGCAGCGGTGACGTAGTTGAGGGTATCGCCGACGATGCCGTAGCAATGACGGACACCGGCGACCTGCAGGGTTTCAACCACGATCTCGGCAACGCGCTTGCTCATGGCGGGATTTCCTCAAAGCGGGACCTTCGAGCCTAGCGATGCGCGGGTGACACCGATGTGCGCGGCGCGGCGGTACCGCATATCGAGCCCGCCGGCCGTAGATCCACGCCATGCGTGGATGCGCGCGTGATGATCCTGCCGGGCGTCGCCAGGCGCCGTGGATGCGCGCCCTGGGCGGGGCCTCCCGCCTGGGCATCGCGCGCAGCCGGCCGGCGGCCGGCACTACCGGTCGTGCACGTTCACCCAGCCCAGCACCGCGCCGCGCTGGGGGTTGTTGTAACGCACCTTTATCCAGCCATCAGCTTCATCCAGCAGTTCCACCCGGTCATCCTGCAGCAGATAGCGCCGGGTCGTTGTGTCACCGGGCTTGGCGTACAGCGGCAGCCGCGCCGGCACCACCTGGCCACTGACCGCCAGCAGGGGCGCGCGGCCACGCGGCGCCACCAGACCATCGGCGATGGCCGTTTCCACTACCTTACCGGCCACATCGAACGTGCTCCAGACCGCCAGCGGCCCGCTCTCGGCGGTCTGCCTGACCAGCACGAACGCCTCCAATGCGTCGCCCACCATCAACATGCGCTCGGCGCGGTACAGGTACAGGCGCGCGCCGTCGAAGCGGTACTGGTCCACGTACCACATCGGCCCACTGCGGCAGGTACTGCTCAACAGGCGGTTGCCGGCATCCACGGTCAGGCCCATCAGGTTGCCGCACTGGTCGTTGCCATGGGTGATCGCGCGCAACTCCACCAGTTGCTGCTGGCCGGGGTCATAGCGGTACACCGCCACCGCCTCGTTGACCATGCCCACCTGTGCCCGCGCGACCAGCTCGGGGCGACCGTCGAAATCGACGTCCTCGGCGCTCAACCACGCGGCGCCGTCGGCATCGGCCACCCCGGTCAGGCGCTGCTGCCGGCCCGACGACAGCCGCACCACGATGCTGCCATCGGGCTGCACCCGCGCGTTGGCGGCCTGGCCCGGCGCGAAAACGAGCTGCAGGGCCGCGTCGGGGGCGGCATCGGGCGGCGCTGCGGCCACCGGCGCACACGCGCCCAGCAGCAGCCAACCCCACAGCGCGTAGCGCAACGAATCGATCCGGTTCATGCCTGCATCCTGCCGCGCCACCCTGGCGCCCTGGCTCAGAACGATACTTCAACCGCCTGCTGCGCCCACAGTACCGACTGGTGGCCGGTGGCCTGCTTCCAGGCCAGCCGGATCGCTTCGATGTCGGCGCGGCGTTGCGGGGTGTTCTCGTGCAGCACCACCAGCACCTTGGTGCGCAGGCGGTTGGGCTCGGCCGCGCCGCGGAACAACCACTGGCCATAGGCGTCGAACACGGTCAGCCCGTCGGGAAAG
Source organism: Stenotrophomonas sp. KH_029 (assembly GCF_057839765.1). Lineage (NCBI taxonomy): Bacteria > Pseudomonadati > Pseudomonadota > Gammaproteobacteria > Lysobacterales > Lysobacteraceae > Stenotrophomonas > Stenotrophomonas sp. KH_029. The sequence goes on from NZ_CM174498.1 coordinate 3,279,480, forward strand.
CGCGGGGTGACCTGCTTGTCGAGGAAGGCACGCCACTGCGTGTCGGTAATCGCGTCGGTCTGCCTGCGCTCGGAGGCGCCGCTTTCCTCGCCCACGCCGAAGTACAGCTCGCTGCGCACCCACCCGGCGGCGGCATCCGGGCGGGCGGCATCGCCCTGCAGAGTGGCGGTGGCCGTGGCCGGCGGGGCCGGCTTGGCGGTGGGCGCGGCGGTGGCGCAGCCGCTGGCGGCCAGCACCAGGGCGAACAGAACAGCGTAGGACTTCATCGAAAGGCTCCAGGAAAGCAGGCGTACAGGGGGAGGAAGGGTGCAGGACATCCGATGCCTGCATGGATCACCAGCGGTTATCTGTTGATGACCATAGGCAATGGGACTTGCATCACATCGGCCATCACGCCAAGATAATATATCGCTTCATCCGGATGGATTGGTAGTGCCGACTACTGGTCGGCAACGCCAGCTCTCCCCCGCCCCTCCCTCCCCTCGTCGTCCTGCTGGAGTCCGCATGTCCCGTCCGTCCGCGTCGCGCCTTGGCCTTGCCATCGCGCTCGTCCTCTCCTCCCCCCTGCTCGGCCAGGGCGTACTTGCGCAGGACGCGCCCGGCTCGGCCACCACGCTGGACACGGTGATCGTCACCGGCACCCGGGCGGTGGACCGCACCGTGCTCGAATCGACCTCGCCGGTGGACGTGCTCAGCGCCGAGGACATCCGCAAGGCCGGCGTGGTCAACGGTGAACTGGGCAGCGCGCTGCAGGCGCTGCTGCCCTCGTTCAACTTCCCGCGCCAGTCCAACTCCGGTGGCGCCGACCACATCCGCGCCGCGCAGCTGCGCGGGCTCTCGCCCGACCAGGTGCTGGTCCTGGTCAACGGCAAGCGCCGCCACAGCAGCGCGCTGGTGAACACCGACAGCAAGATCGGCAAGGGCACCACCCCGGTCGACTTCAATGCCATTCCGGTCAGCGCGATCAAGCGCATCGAGGTGCTGCGCGACGGCGCCGGCGCGTTGTACGGCTCCGACGCGGTGGCCGGGGTGATCAATGTGATCCTCGATGACGCCCCCGAAGGCGGCGCGTTCGAAGCCAGCTTCGGCGCCAACCACACCGACCTCAAGCCGATCGACCGCACCCTCACCGACGGCCAGACCAGCTATGCCAGCGCCAAGGTCGGCACCCGGCTGGGCGAGGACGGCGGCTTCCTGCGCGTGGGCCTGGAGCTGAAGAACCACGAAGGCACCAACCGCGCCGGCTTCGACCAGATCCCGCCGTGGGACCAGAGCGACACCAACCTGGCCCTGCAGGGCAAGCGCAACTACGTGCTGGGCGACGGCAAGACCCGAGACCTCAACGCCTGGATCAACACCGAGCTGCCGTTCGGTGAAACCTCCAAGTTCTATTTCTTCAGCACCTTCAACCAGCGCGACAGCGAAGGCGCCAACTACTTCCGCTACCCCGACAGCGACGCCAACTGGGCACAGGTCTACCCCAACGGCTACCGTCCGATTTCCGAGGGCGAAAACCGCGACGTGCAGGCCGTGGCCGGCGCGAAGGGGCAATGGGGCGAGTGGAACTACGACGCCAGCCTGGATTACGGCACCAACAGCTTCACCTACCGCCTGCGCGATTCGCTCAACGCCTCGCTGGGCCCGACCAGCCCGACCCGCTTCAAGACCGGCGACTACCGCAACGAACTGACCGTGGCCAACCTCGACCTGGGCCGGGTGTTCAACCAGGGCGACAACACCACCCACAGCCTGGGCCTGGGCGTGGAAGCACGCCGCGACCACTACCAGACCCGTCCGGGCGATCCCAACAGCTACGCGGCCGGCCCGTTCACCGACCGCCCGACCGGCTCGCAGGCCGGTGGCGGGCTGACCCCGCAGGATGCCACCAGCCTGTCGCGCGACGTGGCCAGCGCCTATGCCAGCCTGTCCAGCCAGTACGGCGAGCACTTCTCCAGCGACCTGGCCGCACGCTACGAACACAGCGATGACTTCGGCGGCGAGCTCACCGGCAAGCTCGGCCTGCGCTATGAGTTCACCCCGGCGTTCGCGCTGCGCGGCGCCATCTCCAACAACTTCCGTGCGCCGTCGCTGGCCCAGATCGGCTATGAATCCACCTCCACCGGCTACAACGCCGCCGGCCAGCTGGTGCAGGGCCGGGTGCTGTCGGTCAACAATCCCATCGCCCGTGGCCTGGGCGCGTCCAACCTGAAGCCGGAGAAGTCGCTCAACACCAGCCTGGGCTTCACCAGCCGTATCGGTTCGCACTTCGACCTGTCGCTGGACTTCTTCCAGATCGACATCGACGACCGCATCGCGTTGTCGGAAAGCATCACCGGCGACGCCCTCACCGACTACGTGCAGCAGCAGTTCGGCGTGGCCGGCCTGCAGAGCGCCAGCTTCTTCGTCAATGCCGCCGACACCCGCACCCGCGGCGCCGAACTGGTGAGCAACTGGCGGCAGTCGCTGGGCGATGGCGAGCTGGTCCTGACCGGCACCTACGCCTACACCAAGACCACGCTGAAGAACGTGCTGGCCACCCCGGCCAGCCTGCTGGCGCTGGACCCGGACTACGTGCTGTTCGGCGTGGAGGAAACCAACACCCTCACCGACGCCACCCCGCGTACCCGCGCCGCGCTGGCCGCCAGCTGGAGCAACGACCGCTGGGCGTTGAGCAGCCGGGTCAACCGCTATGGCAGCGTGACCCGCGTGTTCAACTTCGGCGACGGCTACATTCCGCGCCAGACCTATGGCGCCGAATGGCAGCTGGATGCGGAAGTGGAGTTCAAGATCACCCCGCAGTGGAGCGTGGCCATCGGTGGGCAGAACCTCACCGACAACTACTCCGATCCGTCCAACGAAGACATCCACTACTTCGGCAACCTGCCGTATGACGTGCTGTCGCCGATCGGCAGCAACGGCGCGTATTATTACGGTCGCGTGCGGTATACGTTCTGATCATGGATGCAGCCGGCCCACGGTCGGCTGCACCGCCATGACCTGACGATCACGCCCACGCTGGCATCGTGGCGGGCATGGCACACGACCTTCCCCCACGTCCGTCGCCACCGCTGCTGGACGACGCCTGCGCGTTGTTCCTCGATGTGGATGGCACCCTGATCGAGTTCGAACAGGACCCCGACGCCGTCACCCTGCTGCCGGAAGTCCGCGAGGCGATCGGGCGGATCAGCGACCGCCTGGAAGGCGCCGTGGCGTTGATCAGCGGCCGGCCACTGGACCAGCTCGACGCCTTGTTCCGCCCCCTGCACCTGCCTGCCGCCGGCCTGCACGGCCATCAGCTGCGCCGCGCCGATGGGCAACTGGACAGCCCGGCCAGCAGTACCGACACCAGCCAATGGCTGCATGCGGTCCACCAACAGGCAATGCGTTTTGCCCATGGCACTCCCGGCGTCCTGGTCGAAGACAAGGGCAGCAGCCTGGCCCTGCACTGGCGCGGCGCGCCGCATGCCGCCCAGGAGGTGCGTGCATTCGCCGAACGGCATATCCGCGGCCACGCCGGCTACCGGCTGCAACCGGGCGACCATGTGGTCGAATTCGTTCCCGAAGGCAGCGACAAGGGCCGCGCACTGCGGCAATTGATGCAGCAGGCGCCGTTCCGAGGGCGGCTGCCGGTATTCCTGGGCGACGATCTCACCGACGAATTCGGGTTCGACGCCGCCAACGCCCTGCACGGCTGGAGCGTGCTGGTCGGTTCGCGCGCACCCAGCGCGGCGGTGTTCGCATTGCCGCACATACGCAGCGTGCATGCCTGGCTGCGCGAAAATGCCTACTGAGGCCCGCCCGTTGAAACCGGCCTGTTGGACCAGGCCCGCAAACACCGCAGGCCCGGCACCGCGCCGGCCTGCACCGGCCTCCCGGCGGAGGCCCCCGACGCCGCCGTGCCCTGCGCAGCGCGCAATGCCGCGGCATGACACGAGATGTTGTGCACCATGAGCGAATCCGATCTGAATCTTGGCGTGGTTGGCAACGGCAGCTTCGGCGCGTTGATCGACCCGCATGCCCGCGTGGTCTGGAGCTGCCTGCCCACCTTCGACGGCGACCCCACTTTCTGCGCGCTGCTGCGCCCCAACCAGCACGAGGGCGGCGATTTCGCCATCGAGCTGGAAGACCTGGTCGGCAGCGAACAGGCCTACCTGACCAATACCGCGATCCTGCGCACGGTGCTGCACGACAAGCACGGCGGCGCGCTGGAAATCATCGACTTCGCCCCGCGCTGGCGCCAGAACGACCGCTTCTACCGCCCGGTCAGCCTGATCCGCCAGGTACGGCCGCTGGCGGGCAATCCGCGCATCATCGTGCGCGCCCGCCCGCTGGCCGACTGGGGCGCGCGCGTGCCCGACGGCACCTGGGGCAGCAACCACATCCGCTGGGTACTGCCCAACCACGTGCTGCGACTGACCACCGATGTGCCGCTGCGGCTGGTCCGCGATGGGCTACCGTTCGTGCTCAACCACCCGCTGCACCTGGTGCTGGGCGTGGATGAATCGCTCAACCGCTCGCTCAGCGGCTATGTGCAGGAGGCCCTGCAACGTACCGGGGATTACTGGCGTGAGTGGGTGCGCTACCTGTCCATTCCGCTGGAATGGCAGGACGCGGTGATCCGCAGCGCGATCACCCTGAAACTGTGCCAGTACGAGGACAGCGGCGCGATCATCGCCGCCATGACCACCTCCATCCCGGAGGCACCGGGCAGCATCCGCAACTGGGACTACCGCTACTGCTGGCTGCGCGACGCGGCCTTCGTGGTGCGCACGCTCAACCGCCTGGGCGCCACCCGTACGATGGAACAGTTCCTCGGCTACATCTTCAACCTGGCCACCGCCGATGGCAGCCTGCAGCCGCTGTACGGCATCGGTTTTGAAGCCAAGCTGGATGAAACCGAAGTGGCCTCGCTGTCCGGCTACCGCGGCATGGGCCCGGTACGGCGCGGCAACCTGGCCTGGGTGCAACGCCAGCACGATGTGTACGGCAGCGTGGTGCTGGCATCCACCCAGCTGTTCTTCGACCGCCGCCTGCAGGACCCTGGCGATGCGCATACCTTCGCGCGGTTGGAGCCACTGGGCGAACAGGCCTTCGCCCTGCACGACGTGCCCGACGCTGGGCTGTGGGAATTCCGCGGCCGCACCGAAGTGCACACCTACACCAGCGCGATGTGCTGGGCCGCCTGCGACCGCCTGTGCAAGATCGCCGTGCGGCTGAAGCTGGACGACCGCGCCGAATACTGGCGCGGGCGCGCCAACACCATCCACGCACGGATCATGCGCGAAGCGTGGAGCGAGCAACTGGGCCACTTCACCGACACCTACGGCGGCCACCGCCTGGATGCGTCGCTGCTGCTGCTGGCCGACATCGGCTTCATCGAGGCCAACGACGCGCGCTTTGTCGCCACCGTCGAGGCGATCGGCCGCGACCTCAAGCATGGCAACGCGCTGTACCGCTACGTGGCGCCGGACGACTTCGGCGAACCGGAAACCAGCTTCACCATCTGCACCTTCTGGTACATCGACGCACTGGCCGCCATCGGCCACCTGGACGAGGCCCGGGAGATGTTCGAGGAACTGCTGGCGCGCCGCAACCACCTGGGCCTGCTCTCCGAAGACCTGGCCTTCGATACCGGCGAGGCCTGGGGCAACTTCCCGCAGACCTATTCGCACGTGGGCCTGATCACCGCGGCGATGCGGCTGTCGCGCAGCTGGCAGGAGGCATCATGAGCCGCCTGGTAGTTGTCTCCAACCGGGTCGCCGTCCCCGGTGAATCGCGCGCCGGTGGGCTGGCGGTAGGCCTGCTGGCCGCGCTGAGGGAACGCGGTGGAGTGTGGTTCGGCTGGAGCGGCAAATCGGTCCGCGACGACAGCGGCACCGTGCACGAGCAGGTCGACGGCGATATCCGCTACATCACCATGGACCTCAACAAGCGCGACGTCGATGGCTACTACAACGGCTTTGCCAACCGCACGCTGTGGCCGCTGCTGCATTTCCGCCTGGACCTGGTCGACTACGACCGCGCCACCCGCGAAACCTATCGTCGGGTCAATGCGCTGTTCGCCGAAAAGCTGGCGCCGCTGCTGCGCGAGGACGACATCGTCTGGATCCACGACTACCACCTGATCCCGCTGGCGTCGCTGCTGCGCGAGCGCGGCATCGGCTGCCGGATCGGCTTCTTCCTGCACGTGCCGATGCCCTCGGCCGACCTGCTGCAGGCCATGCCCGACCACCTGCGGCTGTTCTCCAGCCTGTACGCCTACGACCTGGTCGGCTTCCAGACCCAGCGCGATGCCGACCGTTTCCAGTCCTACCTGCGCCTGTTCGGCGGCGGCCGGGTGCTGGCCGATGGCCAACTGGAAGCCCCGGGCGGGCGCCGTTTCCGCGCGGCGGCATTCCCGATCGGCATCGATACCGAACACATCGCGCGCCAGGCCAAGGCCGGCGCCAACAAGCCGGCCGTGCGCGACCTGCGCAACAGCCTGCGCGACCGCCAGCTGGCGATCGGGGTGGACCGGCTGGATTATTCCAAGGGCCTGCCGGAGCGCTTCCTGGGTTTTGAACGCTATCTGGAGCGCCATCCCGACCAGCACGGCAGCCTGACCTACCTGCAGATCGCACCGGTCTCGCGCGCCGATGTCACCGAGTACCGCCAACTGCGCAGCCAGCTGGAGCAGATCGCCGGGCATATCAATGGCGGCCACGCCGCCCCGGACTGGACCCCGCTGCGCTACGTCAACCAGAACTTCACCCACGCCACCCTGACCGGCTTCTACCGCGCCGCCGCGGTCGGGCTGGTCACCCCGCTGCGCGACGGCATGAACCTGGTCGCCAAGGAATACGTGGCCTCGCAGGACCCGCAGAATCCTGGCGTGCTGGTGCTGTCGCTGCTGGCCGGTGCGGCCGACGAACTCAAGCAGGCCCTGCTGGTCAATCCGCATGACCTGGACGGGGTCGCCGATGCGATCGCCACGGCGGCCACCATGCCGCTGCGCAAACGGGTGGAACGCTGGAACGCGATGATGGAGCACCTGCGCACGCACGACATCAACCACTGGCGCCAGACCTACCTGGAGGCATTGGAGGGGTAGTGCCGGCCATGTGCCGGCGGTGGTCCGCAACGCGCACCGGCACCCACTTTCCGGAGGCGGTGGGGACGCCCTCATGATGTCGCTTTCAGCACAAATTAATTGCGAATGAAACAATTCGCCTGACAGGCAGAAAACGCAGCATCAGCTATCGCAATCAGCACGCAAATTTCAGAAATCATCGCCTGTCCAACCAGTTGTGATGATAGGCATCCGAAATTGCTTGAAAACAAGCGCCCTCGCAAGCGAAAGATCCCGCGGAATTTCATTTCGCATTGACGTCCGCTGATCAAAGTGACGCCCCCAGAGCCCCTGCATATCGCATGGGGCGGGCCAGCGCAGCGCTCCCTGCGCGGCCCTGGTGACAACGGGGATCGCGATTCATGTCATTGCTAGACCGCTTCATTGAAGACACCGCCCGGCAGACCGGGCTGGGGCACCGCAGCAAGGCCCTGGTCGAGGTACTGGTGGCCTATATCCGCTGCCAACCCGACGGCCTGGAGGGATTGCACCGACGGTTCGAAGCGGCCGGCCTGGGGGCCCTGTTCCCCACCGGCGGCCGCGTCGGTGGCCTGCCGTCACGGCTGCTGGGCAGCCAGCTCGAGCGGGTGATCGGGGTCGACGAACTGGCCCGGCTGGCCCGCCGCGCCGGCTTTCCCGCCGGCATGTTCGCGGTGCTGGTGGCCGACCTGCTGCCGGCCCTGGTCCAGGTGCTGGAACAGGAGGAGCAGCAGGCGCGCACCGCCGCACGCCGCGCCCATCATCGCAGCGCGCACCGGCATGCCACCCACGCACTGCGCGGCAGCGCCATGCGCGGCACCTTGTGGCTGCTGGTCGCGGTGATCCTGCTCGGCCTGACCGGCTGGATCCACCAGAAGACCCGTGCCCCCCAACGCAACGCCGTCGCCCCGGCCACGGTCGCCCAGCACCCGCCGCGCCTGTCGCTGGTCGACAGCGGCGGGCATATCCAGGCCCGCGGCCAACTGCCCACCGAGTCCGACCGGCGCATCCTGTGGAACGCCCTGGTTGCCAGCCACGGCAAGGACCGGGTCGACGCGGACATCGCGCTGGACCCGCAGGCGGCCGCACCGCGCTGGCTGCCCAGGCTGGCCGCGCACCTGTCCGAGCTCAAGGCCGACGGCCTGCGGCTGACATTCGCCGGCGACACCCTCAATGCCGACATGAGCGCCCTGCCCGAAGCACAGCGGCTGGCCATCTCGGCACAGTTGCGCCGGCACTTCGCCCACTACCGCATCAACGGCCTGTGGGACCGCGGGATGATCGCGCTGGCCCGCCTGCCGCCCGGCCACAGCACCGAGCAGCTGGCCGCCGCGCTGAACCACACCCAGGTCAACTTCCACCCGCAGTCGGCGCGCCTGCGCGGGGACAGCCGCGATGCCCTGCGCATCACCGCCGATGCACTGCGCGCCGCACCGCCCGGGACCCGGCTGGCAGTAGGCGCGCACACCGACAGCAGCAGTGCCCCCCATGCCAGCCTGGCCCTGAGCCGGCTGCGCGCCACGGCCGTGGTGGACAGCCTGCACGACCTGGGCGTGCCGCCGTGCATGCTGCATGCACGTGGTCACGGCCAGGACCAGCCGATCGCCGACAACCGCAGCGAGGAAGGGCGGCAACGCAACCAGCGGATCACCTACAGCGTGCTGCGCTGATATACCGGTGCGGCCACCGCGCCGGGCTCAGTCGAGGAAACGTGCCGCCTGCCCGGGGCCGGGCAGCCAGCAGGCGTCATGGCGGCCGAACCAGCGGTAGCGGTTGCGGGCCAGCACACGGTAGGCGCGGTCGCGCAGCGGGCCCGGCACCGCGCGCAACAGGCCGGCCAGACGCCAGCCGCCGCCCAGGCCGGTCAGCACCCGCAGGATCGCATCGGTATCGGTCCAGGCCCGGTCCTGCTCGAGCAGCAGGAACGACAGTGGATCGTCCGGGTCCAGCCCGTGCCGGAGCAGCAGCGCCCGCCCGTTGCGGCCCTGCATCGCGGCGAAGCAATAGCGGCCGCGGCAGTCGAAACGCAGCAGGAAGCGCACCCAGCGGCTGCACAACGCACAGACCCCGTCGAAGACGATGACCGCTTCCTGCGGTGGGTCAACGTCGGTCATGGGAAGGTGTCCGACCATCGGTCGGACCTACCGCTCGATCCAGGCCAGTGTGGCCATGCGCCCGCTGCGGCGATCGCGGCGGTGCGAATAGAACCGCTGCGGGTCGGCGATGGAGCAGTACTGGCCACCGCTGATCCACGCCGGCTCCACCCCCACGCTGTGCAGCCGGCGCCGGGCCAGCGCGTACAGGTCCACCTTCCAATGGCCCGGACGGGTCGCCACAAAGGCCTGCGCCGCACCGGCATCGCGGTCGACAAAGGCGGCATGCACATCCTCGCCCACCTCGTAATGCGCCGGGCCGGCGGCCGGGCCCAGCCACGCCTGCAGCTGCGCGGCCGGGGTATGCATGGCCGCCACGGTAGCCTCCAGCATGCCATCGGCCAGCCCGCGCCAGCCGGCATGGGCCGCGCCGATTTCACTGCCATCGCGCGCGGCCAGCACCACCGGCAGGCAGTCGGCGCTCAGGATCGCCAGCACCACCCCGGGCACCGCCGTCACCGCCGCATCGGCGGTGGGTTCCAGCGCCACCCCGGCGGCCAGCGGCGGCGCATCCATGCGCAGCACGGTGGTGCCGTGCACCTGGCGCAGCCAGTGCGGCGCCGAGGGCAGGCCCAGCCCGGCCTGGAGCAGGTCGCGGTTGCGCTGCACCTGGTCCGGGTCGTCGCCGTCGGCGGCGTAGCGGTTGCCCATGTTGAACTGGTCGAACGGCGGCAACGAGCCCCCCGCACCGAAGCGCAGCGTGGTGCAGGCCTGCACGCCGGGCGGCGCGGGCCAGTCGGCCATCAGGACCGGGACGGGCGGGCGGCGCTCCATCAGCGGCGGCCGCGCTCCAGCTCGGCGAACTTCCTGCTGTCATCGCGCAGCGCGGCCATCAGGGCCAGCATGTCCGCCGGCGGCGGTGCGCTGTTGCTGATCGTCTCGCCGGTGATCGGGTGCACGAACTCCAGGGTCTCGGCATGCAGGGCCTGGCGCTTGAAACCGCGCAGCGCCGCGACCAGCTCGTCGCTGGCGCCCTTGGGCAGCTTCAGCGCCCCGCCGTACAGCTGGTCGCCGATGATCGGGTGGCGCAGATGCGCCATATGCACGCGGATCTGGTGGGTACGCCCGGTTTCCAGGCGGCACTCCAGCGCGGTATGGGCGCGGAAACGTTCGCGCAGGCGGTAATGGGTGATCGCATCCTTGCCGTCTTCGCGCACGGCCATGCGCACCCGGTCGCGCGGATGGCGGTCGATCGCCGCATCGGCGGTGCCGCCGGAAACCAGCGCACCGACCACGATGGCCAGGTACTGGCGGTGGACCTCACGCGCGGACAACTGCTCCACCAGCGCGGTCTGCGCCTGGATCGTGCGTGCGATCACCATCACCCCGCTGGTGTCCTTGTCCAGGCGGTGCACGATGCCCGCGCGCGGCAGCACCGACAGCGACGGGTCGCGGAACAGCAGCGCATTGACCAGGGTACCAGTGGGGTTGCCGGCGCCGGGGTGGACCACCAGGCCGACCGGCTTGTTGATCACGAACACGTGCTCGTCCTCGTACAGGACCTCCAGCGGGATGTCCTCCGGCTCGGCGTGGGTCTGGGTGTCGAGCACGACATGCAGGCTGGCCACCTCGCCACCGCGGACCGGGTCGCGGCCGCGGACGGTCACCCCATCCAGCAGGACGTCCCCGGACTTGATCCATTCGGTCAGCTTGGAACGGGAGAACTCGGGGAAGAGTTCGGCCAGGACGGCGTCAAAGCGCCGGCCGGCGGCGGTATCGGGCACCACGGCCTGGCGGGGGGATTCGGATTCAGAAACGTTATCGGACATGGGGGCAGCACCGCTGGGAGACAATTTTGGGGTCCTGGCGACCACTTTCAGTCGCAGGACAGGCCACTAGGCTATCATCGACCCCTCGTATTCCAGCCGCGTCCCGCCCTGACCCCATGATCCGACGCTCTTCTTTGCTGTCTGCGCCCGCCCGCACCGCCGCCCTGCTGCTGGTCCTGGCCCTCGTCGCCACCGGCTGCCATCGCGGTACCAAGGGCGATTCTCCGGACGAAGGCCTGCCGGTCGAACAGATCTACGAGAAGAGCCACCGCCTGATGGAAGGCGGCAACTGGAGCGGGGCCGAAGCCAACTTCCGGCGCCTGATCGCCCAGTACCCGTATGGTCCGTACACCGAGCAGGCGATGATCGAAACCGCCTACGCCCAGTACAAGGCCGGCAAGCACGATGACGCGGTGTCCAGCGTCGACCGCTTCATCCGTACCTACCCGACCCACCGCAACATCGCCTACATGTACTACCTGCGGGGCCTGGCCAACGGCAACCGCAACACGGTGTTCCTGCGCCGGGTGTGGTCGCTGGACGCCAGCCGCCGCGATCTGTCCACCCCGCGCCAGGCCTACGCCGATTTCAACATCGTCGTGGACCGCTACCCCAACAGCCGCTACGCCGCCGATGCGCGCCAGCGCATGCTGGAGCTGCGCGACGTGTTCGCCCAGCACGAGCTGGACAACGCCCTGTACTACCTGCGCCGCGAGGCCTGGGTGTCGGCCGCCGGCCGCGCCAACTTCCTGCTGGAAAACTACCCGCAGAGCGCCTTCCAGTACGACGCCGTGGCGACCCTGGGCGAGGCCTACACCCACCTGGGCAACAAGACCCTGGCCGACGACGCCCGCCGCGTGCTGGAGCTGAACCAGCCCGAGCATCCGTGGCTGCAGGGCAAGTGGCCGAAATACCCGTGGATGGTGCGCAAGCTGAACCCGTTCGCCGGCGAGAAATCGGCCAGCACCGGCCAGCGCAACGCCAAGCTGCAACGGAAGTAATGAAAAGGCCCCGAAAGGGGCCTTTTTTTATGCCTCACGCCGACCAACAGTCGGCGCCTGCAGGTCAGCCCTTGTACCCGTTGCTGATCGGATAACGCCGCTCGCGCCCGAACGCGCGCCGCGAGACCTTCGGGCCCGGTGCGGCCTGGTGGCGCTTCCACTCGCTGGTGCGCACCAGGCGCAGCACCCGGTCGACCACCTCGGCGGCGTAGCCGGCGGCCACGATTTCCTCGCGCGACTGTTCCTGGTCCACAAAGCGGTACAGGATGCCGTCCAGCACATCGTAGGCCGGCAGCGAGTCCTGGTCGGTCTGGTTGTCGCGCAGCTCGGCCGACGGCGGCCGGCTGATCACCGCCGGCGGAATCACCGGGGCGCCACCGACGGTGTTGCGCCACTTGGACAGGCCGAACACCTCCGTCTTGTACAGGTCCTTCAGCGGCGCGTAGCCACCGCACATGTCGCCATAGATGGTGGCGTAGCCCACCGCATATTCGCTCTTGTTGCCGGTGGTCAGCAGCAGCCCGCCGAACTTGTTGGACAGCGCCATCAGGATCACCCCGCGGCTGCGCGACTGCAGGTTCTCTTCGGTGACATCGGCCGCCTGGCCCTCGAACATCGGGCCCAGCGCGCTCATCAGCCCCTCGAACACCGGCTCGATCGAGACCGCCTCCAGCTTCACCCCCAGCGCGCGGCACTGTTCGGCGGCCAGGTCGTTGGACATGTCGGCGGTATAGCGCGACGGCAGCCGCACCGCGGTGACGTTGTCCGCGCCCAGCGCGTCCACCGCCATGGCCAGCACCAGCGCCGAATCGATGCCGCCGGACAGGCCCAGCCAGACCTTGCTGAAGCCGTTCTTGCGGCAGTAATCCTGGATGCCGCGGGTCACCGCGCGCCAGGCCAGCGCGTCCATGCTCTCATCGCCGTCATCGATCCATTCGCGCGGCAGGAAGCGGCGCGTGGGCGCGTCGTAGTCCACCACCAGCCACTGGTCGGTGAACGCCGCCGCGGCCGGGTGCACGGTGCCGTCGCCGTCGGCCACCACCGAGGCGCCATCGAATACCAGCGCGTCCTGGCCACCGACCACGTTGAGGTAGGCGATTGCCGCCCCGCTCTCGGCCGTACGTTCGGCCAGCAACGCGTCGCGCTGGGCGTGCTTGCCGCGCTCGTAGGGCGAGGCATTGGGCACCACCACCAGCTGCGCGCCCTGGCGCACGGTGTCGGCCAGCGGCTCGGCGAACCAGAGGTCCTCGCAGACCAGCACGCCGACCGGCACGCCCTTCAGCTCGAACACACAGCTGCCGCCGTCGGGGTCGACATCGAAATAGCGGCGCTCGTCGAACACCGCATAGTTGGGCAGCTCGCGCTTGCGGTAGGTGTGCTCGACCTTGCCATCGCGTAGCACGCTGGCCGCGTTGTACACCACCGAACCGGTGGCCTGCGGCCAACCGACCACGGCAGCGATGCCGGTGGTGGCCGCCGCGATGCGCTCCAGCGCCTGCGCGCAGTCCTGCAGGAAGCCCGGGCGCAGCAGCAGATCTTCCGGCGGGTAACCGCTGATGGCCAGCTCGGGGAACACCACCAGGTCGGCACCGTGTTCATCGCGCGCCTCGGCGATCATCGCGATGATGTTGTCGGTGTTCTGCGCCACTGCGCCAACCGGGAAATCGAACTGCGCCAGGGCAATGCGGAGCGAGGTCATGGGTGTCCAGCCTGTGGTTGCAATGCACGCATTGTAGATCCACGCCATGCGTGGATGGGGTTCATCGGCGTGCCCGGTTCCAGACGCAGAAAGGCCGCCCGGAGGCGGCCTTTCTGTTTCAAGCAGCCGAGCATGGCTCGGCCCTACCCGATCGTCAGCCGCTTCGCGGCTGGCGGTCTTATTTCACCAGCTTGGCGATGGCAGCGCCCAGGTCGCCCGGCGAACGGACGGTGACCACGCCAGCAGCTTCCATCGCCGCGAACTTGCCTTCGGCGGTGCCCTTGCCGCCCGATGCGATCGCACCGGCGTGGCCCATGCGCTTGCCGGCCGGAGCCGACGCACCGGCGATGAAGCCGACCACCGGCTTCTTCACGAACTGCTTGATGTACTCGGCACCGGCTTCCTCGGCGTCGCCGCCGATTTCGCCGACCATGATGATGCCTTCGGTCTGCGGATCTTCGTTGAACAGCTTCAGGCAGTCGACGAAGTTCAGGCCGTTGATCGGATCGCCACCGATACCGATGCAGGTGGACTGGCCCAGGCCGACTTCAGTGGTCTGCTTGACCGCTTCATAGGTCAGGGTGCCCGAACGCGACACGATGCCGATCTTGCCCGGCTTGTGGATGTGGCCCGGCATGATGCCGATCTTGCACTCACCCGGGGTGATCACGCCGGGGCAGTTCGGCCCGATCAGCACGGTGTCCGGATGCGAGCGGGTCAGCACGTTCTTGACGCGCAGCATGTCCAGCACCGGAATGCCTTCGGTGATGCACACGATGACCTTGATGCCGGCGGCAGCCGCTTCCAGGATCGCATCGGCCGCGTACGGCGGCGGCACGTAGATCACCGACGCATTGGCGCCGGTGCTCTGCACGGCGTCGGCAACGGTGTTGAAGACCGGCAGGTCGATGTGGGTGGTGCCGCCCTTGCCGGGGGTCACGCCGCCAACCACCTGGGTGCCGTACTCGATCATCTGAGTGGCGTGGAAGGTGCCCTGCTGGCCGGTGAAGCCCTGCACGATCACCTTGGTGTTCTTGTTAATAAGTACAGACATTGGATTTCCTTCGGTGTCGGATCAGGCAGCGTTCTTGACAGCTTCGACGACCTTCTTGGCACCGTCGTTGATGTTGTCGGCCGGGATGATGGCCATGCCGCTGTCACGCAGCAGCTGCTTGCCTTCTTCCACGTTGGTGCCTTCCAGGCGCACCACGACCGGAACCTTGACGCCCACTTCCTTGACCGCGGCGATGATGCCTTCGGCGATCATGTCGCAGCGGACGATGCCGCCGAAGATGTTGACGAAGATGCCTTCGACCTTGTCCGAGGACAGGATCAGCTTGAACGCTTCGATGACGCGCTGCTTGTTCGCACCGCCGCCCACGTCCAGGAAGTTCGCCGGCTCGCCGCCGTTGAGCTTGATCACGTCCATGGTGGCCATGGCCAGACCGGCGCCGTTGACCATGCAGCCGATGTTGCCGTCCATGGTGACGTAGTTGATGTCCAGCTCCGAAGCGGTCACTTCGGTTTCGTCTTCCTGGGTCTTGTCGCGCATGGCGACCAGCGCCTTCTGACGGAACGCGGCGTTGTCGTCGCTGTCGAACTTGCCGTCCAGCGCGTACAGGTTGCCGTCGTCCAGGATGGCCAGCGGGTTGATTTCAACCAGCGCCAGGTCCTTTTCGTTGAACAGGCGGTACAGGTTCACCATGATGCTGGCGAACTGGCCGGCCTGCTTGGCGGTCAGGCCCAGCTTGAAGCCGAAATCGCGGCCGTGGTAACCCTGCACGCCCTCGACGAAGTCGACGTTCAACGAATGGATCAGTTCCGGGGTCTCGGCAGCAACCTGCTCGATCTCCACGCCGCCTTCGGAAGAGGCGATGTAGGTGATGGTCTTGGTGCCACGGTCGACCAGCACCGACAGGTACAGTTCCTTGACGATCTCACCGGCGGTGGTCACCAGCACCAGGTTGACCGGCAGCTCGACGCCGGCGGTCTGGTAGGTGGCCATCTTGGTACCGAGCATCTTGGCCGCAGCGGCCTTCACATCGTCGGTGGTCTTGCAGAACTTGACGCCGCCAGCCTTGCCGCGGCCGCCCGCGTGGATCTGCGCCTTGACCATCCAGGGGCCCTGGCCCAGGGCGTTGGCAGCTTCAACCGCCTCGTCCGGGGTCGCCGCGACCTTGCCGGCCGGGACGGGAATGCCGTACTCGGCAAGCAGCTGTTTTGACTGGTATTCGTGGAAATTCATGCGTCACCGTGGGAATAGGAACGACCGCACGCATCTCCAAGGCTCCCTCACGGGCACCGGCACGGACCGCGGCGGGCCCACTATTGTGGACGAGCCGGCGCGCAGGCGCAAAGACACCAGCGCCCCGCCCCTGGCGGCGGTCCATTTCCGGCGGTTTTTCAGTCAGTTGCAGCCCCCGCGGCGGTGGCACCCGGCCGGCCCTGCAGCGGCACCGCGCAAACCCCGCGCCGGTGCCGGGGGCCCCCGCCGGTGGCATTGCCACCCCGCCCGCTGCCCCGCCGGCATCGGCCGAGCCCCCCATGCACGGCCACACCCTCTACACTGGCCGCATGCCTGAAGGGGAGTTCCGGCGTGTCACCCAGTGCTTCATTGATCGACCGCATCGAATCGATACCGAAGCGGGAGCTGTACTTCTTCGCCCTGTACCGGCTGCTGATTGCCGCGGTGATCGCCGCCCTGCTGTTCAGCCCGTTGAGCATGCTCGTCGGCAGCGCCGACCACCCGCGCCTGGCCGCGGTGGTCAGCGGCGCCTATCTGCTGCTGTCGCTGCTGATGCTGGTGATCGGCCGCAACGAACGCTGGCTGCGCCCGATCGTGGTCGGCGGGGTGGTGGTGGACATCATCGCCGCCACCCTGCTGGCCCATGCGCTGCCCGGCGCCAGTGCCGGGGTGTCGATGTCGCTGCTGTTCAACATCGCCGCCGCGGCCACCCTGCTGCCGCTGTCGATGGGCCTGGGCCTGGCGCTGACCGCCAGCGCCGCCACCGCCGGCGAATACGTCTGGAAGCTGCTGGAAGGCGGCGACCCCACCCGCACCCTGGCCGAACTGGCGATGTTCATCACCAGCTACCTGGCCCTGGCCTTCGTCAGCCACCAGGTCGGCAGCCGCGCGCGGCGCAACCAGCAGCTGGCCAACCAGCGCGGCGACGAGGTCGCCAACCTGTTTGAAATCAACGAACTGATCATCCGCCGCATGCGCACCGGGGTGCTGGTGGTGGACGGCGCCAACCGCATCACCCTGGCCAACGAAGCGGCCTCGACCCTGATCGGCGACGCCGAGGGCAACGGCGGCAGCGGCCGGCTGGAACTGGGCAGTGCCTCCCCGGACCTGAGCCGGCGCCTGCAACGCTGGCGCAATGGCTGGACCAACGAGGAAACCCCGCTGCAGTTGTCGCCGGACCAGCCCGAAGTGCAGCCGCGCTTTGCCCGCCTGCTGGCCGGCAGCGACCTGACCTTGGTGTTCCTGGACGATTCCAGCGTGGTCTCGCGCCGCGCCGAATCGTTGACGCTGTCGGCGATGGGGCGCTTTTCGGCCAGCCTGGCCCACGAGATCCGCAACCCGCTGGCGGCGATCAACTACGCCGCCCAGTTGCTGGAAGAATCCAGCGCGATCGGCGACACCGACCGCCGCCTGCTGCAGATCATCAACCAGCAATGCCAGCGCACCAACGGCATCGTCGAAAGCGTGCTCGGCCTGGCCCGGCGCGAGCGCGCCAACCCGGAAAACCTGGACCTGGCCGCGTTCGTGCGCCGCTTCGTGCTGGAATACAAACAGGGCCTGAGCCTGGAAACCGACAGCGTCGAGCCGATCATCACCGAAACCTCGGTGCATGCACTGATCGACCCGCGCCACCTGCACCAGATCCTGACCGTGCTGGTCCACAACGCACTCAAGTACGGGCGCATCGCCCAGGACCCGGCACGGGTACGCCTGCGCGTGGCGCGCCAGGAACGCGCGGCGGTGATCGATGTGATGGACCGCGGCCCGGGCATTCCCGAAACCGTGGCCAGCCAGCTGTTCCGCCCGTTCTTCACCACCTCCGAGCATGGCACCGGGCTGGGCCTGTATATCGCCCGCGAACTGTGCCGCGCCAACCAGGCCAGCCTGGAATATGTGTCGGTGCCCGCCGGCGGCGCCTGCTTCCGGCTGGTACTGCCCGGCCCGCACACGATGCTGCCGCAATGAGCCTGCCCCTTCCCTCCGTCAAACATTTGTCGGAATCGACCGCCCTCGGCTATCTTCCCACCATATGAACGACAACCGCAGCGCCCTCGTCGTCGACGACGAACGTGACATCCGCGAACTGCTGGTACTGACCCTGGGCCGGATGGGCCTGCGCATCAGTACCGCGGCCAACCTCGCCGAAGCCCGCGAGTTGCTCGCCAGCAACCCGTACGACCTGTGCATCACCGACATGCGCCTGCCCGACGGCAACGGCATCGAGCTGGTCACCGAAATCGCCCAGCACTATCCGCGCACCCCGGTGGCGATGATCACCGCGTTCGGCAGCATGGACCTGGCGGTGGAAGCGCTGAAGGCCGGCGCCTTCGACTTCGTCAGCAAGCCGGTGGACATCGCGGTGCTGCGCGGGCTGGTCAAGCACGCGCTGGAACTCAACAACAGCGACCGCGCCGCGCAGGCGCCACTGCCCACCGAGCAGGCGGCCCGCCTGCTCGGCGACTCACCGGCGATGGACGTGCTGCGCACCACCATCGCCAAGGTCGCGCGCAGCCAGGCGCCGGTCTACATCCTGGGCGAATCGGGGGTGGGCAAGGAACTGGTGGCGCGCACCATCCATGCACAGAGCGCACGCGCGCCCGGCGCCTTCGTGCCGGTCAACTGCGGCGCGATCCCCTCCGAGCTGATGGAAAGCGAGTTCTTCGGCCACAAGAAGGGCAGCTTCAGCGGCGCCCATGCCGACAAGCCCGGCCTGTTCCAGGCCGCGCATGGCGGCACCCTGTTCCTGGACGAAGTGGCCGAACTGCCGCTGCAGATGCAGGTCAAGCTGCTGCGCGCGATCCAGGAAAAATCGATCCGCCCGGTCGGCGCGGCCACCGAAGTGCCGGTCGACGTGCGCATCCTGTCGGCCACCCACAAGGACCTGGGCGAGCTGGTCGAGGACGGCCGCTTCCGCCACGACCTGTACTACCGCATCAATGTGATCGAACTGCGCGTGCCCCCGCTGCGCGAGCGCCGCAGCGACCTGCCGCAGCTGGCCGCCTCGATCCTGGCCAGGCTGGCGCGCACCCACCAGCGTCCCACCCCGCTGCTGGCACCTTCGGCGCTGGACGCCCTGGCCCAGTACCAGTTCCCCGGCAACGTGCGCGAACTGGAGAACATCCTCGAACGCGCCCTGGCCCTGGCCGAGGACGACAGCATCGGCGCGGCCGACCTGCGCCTGCCGCAGCACGGCGGCCACCGCCACGGCAGCGGCGCGGCGCATGAAGAAGCCGTGGTCGACCTGCCTGCCGGCAACGGCGCGCTGCCCACCTACATCGAGCAGATGGAACGCACCGCGATCCAGAAGGCGCTGGAAGAAAACCGCTGGAACAAAACCCGCACCGCCGCCCAGCTGGGCATCACCTTCCGGGCGCTGCGTTACAAGCTGAAGAAGTTGGGGATGGATTGAGGTCGCGCGGACTGCTCCGCTCCACTACGCGCGGTTCACCGGGTGGGCGGCTGCGCCATCTGACCGCGCGCCATGACCGGCATGCGGCTGGCCACCTGAACCACGCGCGCCAACCCCGGTAGAGCCACCCCATGGGTGGCTGCTCTTCGACCCGCAACACGCGCGCGTCTTGCCCCGCAACAGCCAGGCATGGCCTGGCTCTACCCCATGCCGGTTGTTGTCCGCATATGAAAAAGCCCGCGTCTGCGGGCCTCTCCGTGCAACCACATCAACCAGTCAATCCTTGGTGACCCGATTGATCTCGGCCAGGCTGGTAGTACCGGCGGCGGCCTTGACCAGCGCCGACTGGCGCAGGTCGTTGACCCCGGCGCGCTGCGCGGCTTCGGCGATCTGGATGGCGTTGCCGCCGCCCAGCACGATCACCGAGATCTCCTCGCTCATCGGCATCACCTGGTAGATGCCGGTACGGCCCTTGTAGCCCTCGGTGCACTCTTCGCAGCCGACCGGTTCGTACAGCTTGATCCCCGCATCGATCTGGGCCTGGGTGAAGCCCTCGGCCAGCAGCGCATGCGCCGGCAGCTCGATCGGCCGCTTGCAGTTGTTGCACAGCCGCCGCGCCAGCCGCTGGGCGATCACCAGGGTCACCGAGCTGGTGATGTTGAACGGCGCGATACCCATGTTCATCAGGCGCGCGATGGTCTGCGGCGCATCGTTGGTATGCAGCGTGGACAGCACCATATGGCCGGTCTGCGCGGCCTTGATCGCGATCTCGGCCGTTTCCAGGTCGCGGATTTCGCCGACCATGATGATGTCCGGATCCTGGCGCAGGAACGAGCGCAGCGCCGCGGCGAAGGTCATGCCGCGCTTGTTGTTCTGCTGCACCTGGTTGACCCCGGGCAGGCGGATTTCCACCGGGTCTTCGGCGGTGGAGATGTTGCGGGTTTCATCGTTGAGGATGCCCAGCGCGGTGTACAGCGACACCGTCTTGCCCGAGCCGGTGGGGCCGGTCACCAGCACCATGCCGTAGGGCTTGTGGATGGCCTCCAGGAACAGCCGCTGCTGTTCGGGCTCATAGCCGAGCTTGTCGATGCCCAGCTTGGCCGCGCTGCCATCCAGGATACGCAGCACGATCTTCTCGCCGAACAGGGTCGGCAGGGTGCTCACGCGGAAGTCGATCTGGCGGGTCTTGGACAGGTTGAGCTTGATGCGCCCATCCTGCGGCACGCGCTTTTCGGCGATGTCCAGCTGCGACATCACCTTCAGGCGCGCGGCGATGCGCTGGTTGAGCTTGACCGGGGCCTTGGCCACGTTCTTGAGCAGGCCGTCGATGCGGAAGCGCACCCGGTAGTCGTCTTCATAGGGCTCGAAGTGGATGTCCGAGGCACCCTTGCGGATCGCATCGACCAGCACCTTGTTGACGAACTTCACCACCGGGGTGTCATCACCCTTGGCGTCCACGCCGGTATCGCTGCTGCCGCCGTCCTCATCGCCGCTGGACACATCCAGGTTGGCCATGCCCTCGTCATCGCCGCCCAGGCCGCCACTCATGGTGTCGTGCTTGGACTGCCACTGCTCCAGCGTGCGCTTTATCTGATCCTCATCGACCAGGATCGGCTCGACCACCAGGTTGGTGTGGAACTTGATCTCATCCAGCGAATGGGTCGGGTCGCTGGTACCGATGAACAGCTTGCCGCCGCGCTTGAACAGCGGCAGCACATGGTGCTTGCGCAGCAGCTCCTCGCTGACCAGGCTCATCGCATTCTGGCTGCCGTCGAACACCGACACATCCAGCAGCGGCATGCCGAACTCCAGCGCATTGGCTGCGGCCAGCTGCGCGGCGGTGACCAGCTTCTTTTCGGCAAACCACTGCGGCAACGGCTGCTTGGCCGCAGTCGCCTTGGCCATCGCATCCCGCGCGGCGGCCTCGTCCAGCGCCCCGTCCTGGACCAGGCGGCGGGCGATGCCGGTGATCCCGACGAGATTGGCGGTGATGACGGCGTTCATGGGCCGGATCCTTCAGTGCGGACCTGCATTATGGCCAGCATGGGGGCTGGGTACTAGCACCCTGCCGGACGATATTTGGCATCGAAGGCACTACCGTCGCAGGTCCAGCTGCCGTTTGCGTCACGACGAATGATTAGATCTTTGCCACTGACTATTGGTCCCCCAGCCACCTTGCAGGTGACACTTGCGACTCCGTCTGCGGCGAGTTCAGCACTCATCTCGGTGCAGCGTTCAGAGATCTTCAATCCCACATACGCAGCATCGACCAGCCCGACATCGCGACTATCCTGTACCACAGTTTCAATAGTCGTTTTGCCGGGACGGATTTCTGCCAAAGCTGCAGAAAGCTGCGCTCTAGCAACATATTCCTGATACATCGGCATCGCGATCGCTGCCAAGATTGCGATGATCGCAACGACGATCATCAACTCGATCAGCGTGAACCCCGAATTTCTGCGCATCTCCCCCTCCAAAGATTGGATGGCTCCCCGCCATTGCCCACATCACAAGCAGAATCCGTGCCAAAAGAAAGGCCCCGCTCAGCGGGGCCTTTCCAACTACCGGCTGTCAGCCAGTATTACGCACCCGTGCAGCCACTCGGGATGTACTTCTTCTCGGTGATCGACGTAGCGCAGGTCCAGGTACCGTCGGTATCGCGGGTCAAGGTGATGGTCTCATCCTTCACCTTCGGGCTACCGCCCAAGGTGCAAGCGATCGAACCATCCGCCTTGAAGTCAACGTCAACAGCCGTGCAACGGTCCGAAATCTTCAGCCCAATGGCAGCTGCATCGGCCACATCGGCTGCGGACTTGCCTTCGTTGATGGCGACCTCAAACTGGGTCTTGCCGGGGGTGACTTCGGCGAGGCCTGCGGTGACCTGCGACTTGGCAACGTAGTCCTGGTACATCGGCAGTGCGATGGCGGCCAGGATGGCGATGATCGCCACGACGATCATCAGTTCGATGAGGGTAAAGCCCTGCTGCTTCTTCATGCGTACATCCCCTAGAGGTAGGTAGAAAGTGAACACTGGGTCGCGGCCTGGCCGGCGGACCGGCTGAGCTAGGCGAGCGCCCGTGCGGGTGGATCAAAGCAGGTTGCGTGCCAACTTTTCGACAATGCTCCCCAGCATTCCCCGGCGCAATGATGGCAGCAATCCTCGGGATTGGAACCCCCTTCACGGTATTCTGCGACCGACTATGCAATGTGACGTGTTACGTCACCTTTTGACCCGGGCGGTCTGGGCCTGTGGTCACGGTCCAACCGCGTATAGGGATGCCACACCCCCCCGGAACCGGCTACCATGCCGCTCAGATAGCCCGCCTGGGGATGGCGTGGCTGGGGAGCCTGTATGTCTGTGAGCCGTAGCGCAATCAAGAAAGAACCGGTGAACCGCAGCACCACCGAGCTGCAACCGTTTGTCTGGGAGGGGACCGACAAGCGGGGTGTGAAGATGAAGGGCGAGCAGCCCGCCAAAAACGCCAACCTGCTGCGCGCCGAACTGCGCCGCCAGGGCATCACGCCGAACGTGGTCAAGCCCAAGCCCAAGCCGCTGTTCGGCGCGGCCGGCAGCAAGATCGGCGCCAAGGACATCGCCTTCTTCAGCCGCCAGATGGCGACCATGATGAAGTCCGGCGTGCCCATCGTCGGGTCGCTGGACATCATTGCCAGCGGGCACAAGAACCAGCGCATGAAGAAGATGGTCGACACCATCCGCCAGGACATCGAGGGCGGCTCGTCGCTGTACGAGGCGATCAGCCGGCACCCGGTGCAGTTCGACGAGCTGTACCGCAACCTGGTCAAGGCCGGCGAAGGCGCCGGCGTGCTGGAAACCGTGCTGGAAACGGTGGCCAGCTACAAGGAGAACATCGAAGCCCTGAAGGGCAAGATCAAGAAGGCCTTGTTCTACCCGATCATGGTGTTCGTGGTGGCGATGCTGGTCAGCGCCATTCTGCTGGTCTGGGTGGTGCCGCAGTTCGAGGACGTATTCAAGGGCTTCGGTGCCGACCTGCCAGCCTTCACCCAGATGATCGTCAACATGTCCCGCTTCATGGTGTCGTGGTGGTGGCTGATCCTGATCGTACTGATCGGCAGCGTGGTCGGCTTCTTCGCCGCCTACAAACGCTCGCCGTCGATGCAGCACACCATGGACCGCCTGATCCTGAAGGTGCCGGTGATCGGCCAGCTGATGCACAACAGCGCGATCGCCCGTTTCGCCCGCACCACCGCGGTTACCTTCAAGGCCGGCGTGCCGCTGGTGGAGGCGCTGGGAATCGTGGCCGGCGCCACCGGCAACAAGGTCTATGAAGAATCGGTGCTGCGCATGCGCGACGACGTGTCGGTCGGCTACCCGGTCAATATGGCCATGAAGCAGACCAATCTGTTCCCGCACATGGTGATCCAGATGACCGCCATCGGCGAAGAGGCCGGCGCCCTGGACGCGATGCTGTTCAAGGTGGCCGAGTACTACGAACAGGAGGTCAACAACGCCGTGGACGCGTTGAGCAGCCTGCTGGAACCGATTGTGATGGTGGTTATTGGTACCATCGTCGGTGGCATGGTGATCGGCATGTACCTGCCCATCTTCAAGCTCGCCTCGGTGGTTGGATAACAGACAATGGCATTTCTCGACCAGCATCCCGGCCTCGGCTACCCGGCCGCAGCCTGCCTGGGGCTGCTGCTGGGCAGTTTCCTCAATGTGGTGATCCTGCGCCTGCCCAAGCGGCTGGACTGGCAGTGGAAGCGCGACGCGCGCGAAGTGCTGGAAGAGCCGGACATCTACGAGCCACCACCACCGGGCATCGTGGTGGAGCCCTCGCACTGCCCGCACTGCAAGCACAAGCTGTCCTGGTACGAGAACATCCCGCTGTTCAGCTGGTTGGCGCTGCGCGGCAAGTGCCGGCATTGCCATGCCCCGATCTCGGTCCAGTACCCGCTGGTGGAACTGGTGACCGCCCTGCTGGTGCTGGCCAGCGTGTGGCAGTTCGGTTTTGGCTGGCAGGGCTTCGGCGCGATCGTGCTGAGCTGTTTCCTGGTTGCCCTGTCCGGGATCGACCTGCGCACCCAGCTGCTGCCCGACCAGCTGACCCTGCCCCTGATGTGGCTGGGCCTGATCGCGGCCAGCGACAACCTGTACATGCCGGCCAAGCCGGCATTGCTGGGTGCCCTGGCCGGCTATCTGTCGCTGTGGTCGGTGTGGTGGCTGTTCAAGCAGATCACCGGCAAGGAAGGCATGGGCCACGGCGATTTCAAGCTGCTGGCTGCATTGGGCGCCTGGTGCGGGCTCAAGGGGATTCTGCCGATCATCCTGCTGTCTTCGGTCATCGGCGCCCTGCTCGGCTCGGCCTGGCTGTATGCGCGCGGCTGCGACCGCGTCACCCCGATTCCGTTCGGCCCCTACCTGGCGATCGCCGGCTGGATCGTGTTCATGTGGGGCGAGCAGCTGATCAACGCCTACCTGGGCTTCGCCGGGCTGCGCTGAGGGCCGGCCGGTGAGCGACTGCATCATCGGCCTGACCGGCGGCATCGCCGCCGGCAAGAGCGAACTGAGCCGCCGCTTCGAGGCCCTGGGCGTCATCGTGGCCGATGCCGACATCGCCGCGCGCGCCGTGGTCGCGCCCGGCAGCGAGGGCCTGGCCCGGATCGCGGCGCGGTTCGGGCCGGGCATCCTGCTCGCCGACGGCCAGCTCGACCGTGCCGCCCTGCGCCAGCGCATCTTCGCCTCGGCGCAGGAGCGCCAGGCACTGGAAGCCATCACCCACCCGGCCATCCGCCAGTTGCTGCGGCAGACCTGCGAGCAGGCCGACGGGCCGTATGCGATCGCGGCGATTCCGCTGCTGGCCGAGGCCGGCGGCCGCCACCAGCACTACCCGTGGCTGGACCGCGTGCTGGTGGTGGATGTGCCGGTGGCGGTACAGCATGCACGGCTGATGCAGCGCGACGGCATCACCGCCGAACTGGCCGACCGCATGATCGCCGCGCAGGCCAGCCGGGAGGCGCGGCTGGCACTGGCCGATGACGTGGTGGTCAATGACGGCGACCCGGCGCAGTTGCAGGCGCATGTGGAGCGGCTGGACCGATGCTACCGGGAACTGGCCGCCAGGCGCTGACCCCGCGATGGCGCCGGCCCCTGCCCGGCCGCCGCACAGATACCCCGTGAACAGCGACCAGCCCCAGAATCCGACGCTACGCGGCCGGTGAGAAGGTCAGCGTGGCCACCACGCCGCGCTCGACGCCAGGGCGCACGCTGACCTGCCAGCCGTACAGATCGCACAGGCGGCTGACGATCGACAGGCCGATCCCGCC
Source organism: Stenotrophomonas sp. KH_029 (assembly GCF_057839765.1). Classification (NCBI taxonomy): domain Bacteria; kingdom Pseudomonadati; phylum Pseudomonadota; class Gammaproteobacteria; order Lysobacterales; family Lysobacteraceae; genus Stenotrophomonas; species Stenotrophomonas sp. KH_029. The sequence continues at coordinate 3,305,149 of NZ_CM174498.1, forward strand.
CCCCTGCGAATGGCCAGCATGGGTGCCGCGATAGCCGCGCTGGAACAGCTTGGCCGCATCTTCGGCGCTCAGGCCCGGGCCGCTGTCGACCACATCGACCCGGTTGCCGGTGACCACCACGCGGACCGAGCCTTCCTGCGAATACTTGACTGCATTGCCGATCAGGTTGCCCAACGCCACCGACAGGGCCGATTCGGGGGCGTCGATGACCAGCTCGCGCTCGCCTTCCAGCACCAGTTCCAGCGGCTTGCCGCCCAGCTGCGCGCGGTGCGCATCGAGCAACTGCTCGGCCACCCGGGCCACATTGCTGCTGCCCTGGCCGCGCTCGTTGCGCGACAGCAGCAGCAGCGAGCCGATCAGGTCGGTGCACTGCTGTTCGGCGCGCTGGATGCGCTGCAGGCGCTGCAGCACTTTTTCGTCCAGGCCCGGACGGGCCAGCAACAGCTCGGTGGCGCCACGGATCACCGCCAGCGGCGTGCGCAGCTCGTGGCTGACGTCGGCATTGAATTCACGGTCGCGCTGCACCACTTCGGTCAGCCGCGAGGAATAGTCGTCCAGGGCCTGGGCCAGCTGGCCGACCTCGTCGTCGGGGAAACGCGGCGCCAGCGGCGCCGGCTCGCTGGTGCCACCGCGGTAGGCGCGCAGGCGTGCGGCCAGGTCCGAGACCGGCTTCATCACCTTGGACGCCGACCACCAGCCAAGCACCAGCGACAGCAGGCTGAACACCAGTACGGAAATCAGCAGCGCGCGATTGAGCTGGGCCTCGCCGCGGATGCTTTCGGTGGTGTCGTAGGCCAGGAAGAACCAGGCATCGGGCGTCTTGCGCACGGCCAGCTTGTAGGAATACGGCTGGCCACGCTCATCCACGCCACTGAGGCTGTGGTTGCCGTTGCCGAACTCGTACCAGTCCGGCTCTTCCTCGCGCAACGCGTCGAACTTGTCCGGCCGCACCAGGCGTGCGCGCATCTGCTGCACCGGCAGGTCGGGACTGCGGGTGGGATCGAGCGCGTAGCGATGCGCGTACTCGTCGATGTTGCGGTTGAGCACGTCCTCGACCAGCTGGTTCTCCACGCGCATGCGTGCCCAGTTGGTCGCGAACGCGAACAGCGTGGTCAGGCAGAAGCCCAACAGCACGAACGACACGATGATGCGGCTGCGCAGCCGGCGCCGGTAAGGCCCGCGCCGGCGCTCCCCCTTGGCACTCACCGGATCAGGCTTCCGGCGCGGCGATGCGGTATCCGATGCCATGGCGGGTCTGGATCAACGGTATCTCGAACGGCTTGTCCACTACCGCACGCAGGCCGTGGATGTGCACGCGCAGCGAATCCGAATCGGGCAGTTCCTCGCCCCATACGCGGGTTTCCAGCTCCTGCCGGGTAACCACCGCCGGGGCGGCTTCCATCAGTGCCTGCAGGATCTTCAGCGCGGTCGGGTTGAGCTGCAGCAGCTTGCCCTGGCGGCGTACTTCCAGCGTGTCCAGGTTGTACTCCAGGTCGCCGGTTTCCAGCACCCGGGTCTGCACGCCCTTGCCGCGGCGCGACAGCGCGTTCAGGCGCACTTCCACTTCCTGCAGCGCGAACGGCTTGATCAGGTAGTCGTCGGCGCCGGAATCGAAACCGGCCAGCTTGTTGTCCAGCGAATCGCGTGCGGTCAGCATCAGCACCGGGGTCTGCTTGCGCGCTTCATTGCGCAGCTTGCGGCAGACTTCAATGCCGTCCATGCCGGGCAGATTGAGGTCCAGCACGATCGCATCGAACTCGTGCACGACCGCCAGGTGCAGGCCGGTCACGCCGTCGGCGGCGAAGTCCACGGTATGCCCGCGGTCTTCGAGGTAGTCGCCCAGGTTGGCGGCGATGTCGCTGTTGTCTTCAATTACAAGAATTCGCACTGTGACCTCTGTTTCATGAGGGATTGCCCCAAACTGCAGCACTGCGGCGGTAAGCCGCAGCGTCTGCTGCCTTGCGCGGCCTGCTGAACAATACAGGCTCCATTCTTAATAGTAGACACCGGTAGGCGCCGCGAGGGCGTCAAGATCAACTGCCCGGCTGGAAATTATTGAGCCGCTGGTGGTCATTCAACAGCGCACGGCCATTGGCTTCGGCCTGGCGGCGCTGGGCCACGGTCATGCACACACTCTGCGCCATGTTGCTGCCGGTGGTGCGTTCGCGGCGGCAGACCATGCGGCTGTCTTCCCTGGCACGGGTCATGATCGTATTCACCACTTCCTGGTCGTTGAACACCTGGGTACGGTCGTGCGCATTGAGTTCGCCGGTCAGGACATGCCCCTCCATCTTCTGCTGGATGCGACCCAACGCCTGCTGCACCCGGCCTTTGTCTTCCAGAGAGATCTCACTGTAAGCCTCGCTGCGCAAGGCCGCTTCCACCCGTTGGACCTGCGCCGCCATCGGCTCATCGGCAGTCATCTTTACTTCCGGCTCTTTCGGCTTGGCACCGGCAGCCCCCACCACCAGCACGGCAAGGGCCAATACAACATAGCTACGCATCTGCAAACTCCCATCCTTCCATGAACGAACGCCAACTGTACGAGGCTGCCGGGGACGGAACAAGGGACTGATGGCATACCGCCCACTGCCCTGAAAGCACCACGGGCCGGCCCTGTCAGGGGCTACCAGCGGTTGCGCGGTGTCAACGATCCGATTAAAACGATCCCGATTAAAAAGGCCCAGGCGGAAGCCGCCTGGGCCTGAAGTGTGTTTCCCGATTACCGATCCTGCTGAGGAGGGCAGAGCTGCGGTTCGTCGAAGCCTACGCCGGGCCCGATTAAAGCCTCGTTAAAACCGCGACCGCCCTCCCCCATTAATATTCAAGTTCTTGAAATTGAAGGCTTTTTCATCGACGCCACATGATCGATGATGCGCCCGGCCAGGTCGGCCTGGCAGATGGCCTCGATCCCTTCCAGGCCGGGAGTGGAGTTGACCTCCAGCACCAGCGGGCCCCGGCTGGAGCGGATCAGGTCGACCCCAGCCACGCTCAGGCCCAGCGCCTTGGCCGAGCGCACCGCCACCTGCTGTTCGGCGCGGCTGGCCTTGGCCGCGCGGGCGCTGCCGCCGGCATGCAGGTTGGAGCGGAAATCGCCGTCGGGGGCCTGGCGCTGCATCGCCCCCACCACCTGGTCGCCCACCACCAGGCAGCGCAGGTCCGCGCCCTGGGCCTCGCCGATGAATTCCTGCATCAGGAAGTTGGCATACAGCCCGCGCAGTGCCTCGACGATGCCGCGCGAGGCGCTGGCCTTCTCGGTCAGGATCACCCCGCGGCCCTGGGTACCTTCGTTGAGCTTCACCACATGCGGCGGCGGCCCCAGCATCGACAGCAGGTCCACGGTGTCGTCGGGGTTGTCACCGAACACGGTGACCGGCATGTCGATGCCCTTGGACGCCAGGATCTGGTGCGCGCGCAATTTGTCGCGCGCACGCAGGATGGCGTCGGAGGGGTTGGGGGTGCGGGCGCCCATCATTTCGAACTGGCGCAGCACCGCAGTGCCGTAACGGGTGACCGAAGCGCCGATGCGCGGGATCACCGCGTCCACCCCGGTGATCGGCCGCCCCTTGTAATGCATGCTGAAACCATCGGCGGCGATGCGCATGTAGCAGCGCAGTGGGTCCAGCACGCGCACGGTATGCCCGCGCGACCGCGCGGCCTCCACCAGCCGACGCGTGGAGTACAGCTTGCTGTTGCGGGAAAGGATGGCCAGTTTCATCGCGGTGCGTGCAGGGGCGGGAAAGCGCGCAGCATAGCCTGCGGCGGGTACGCCGCGATGACGGGGGGCCCGTCTGGCCCGGCCCGCGGCCCGGGTGTTGCCATAGGGCGCGAGGTGACCCGGCAGCGTCTGTCAGCCAGTGCCGGATCGGCCCAGCGGCGACGGTCGCACGGGGTACGCCGTCGCCGCGCGGCGGTGCGACCCTTCAACGGACGTAGATGTCCGTGCTCAAGGTGTTGAACGGCGCGTTGATCGAGGTGTTCTGGTAGTGGAAGTTGCCTTCCTGCGACCCGTCCACCTGGTAGTAGCGGAGCCAGGCAACATAGGTCTGCCCGACGCTGCAGGGGGTGTAATCGCCGCCGTTGAGGCACAACGGCTCGGTCTTGTACTCGGCCGACCGCGGCAGCAGCGCACCGTTCATGCTGGCGCTGGGCGAGCCGCCGTAGCCCACCTCCATGATCACCACGCTCAACTCCGCCCCGCCATGGTCCTGCACGGTCGACAGCTGGCCCGGCGTGGTCATGTACTCCCAGCCGCCGGCCTAGCTGGAACCGACCGCCACCACCACCACCCGCGACAGCGGCGCGGCCGGCGCCCGCGCATTGCCCTGCGCCGCAGGCGCCAGGGCCGGGTCATGCCCGCCACTGATCCGCGTGCCGGCCGGCACCTGCAGTGGTGGCAACGCGCTGCCAGCCAGCACCAGTTCGGCGGCCAGCACCGGGCCCGGCAGGATGGCCAACATCAACACCATGCTCTTCATTCCCATGTTCATCTGCATCTTCCCTGGAAGCAGCCGATTGCTGCGTACCCATGCTGCGGGGAAAATGCCGTCGGTTCTGGCGACCGGGTCAACCTCTGCAGCGCGGCCTGATTGATATTCCGGATCAAACAAGCCGATGCGCAAGAACGTCTCCAATTCAGCCGCGCATCTGGCTTGGCGTGGCATCCAGTTGCCTGCGCAGCAACCGCCGCAACGATGCGGCATCGCCCAGGCCTACCCGCATGGCAACCTCCTCCACCGAAATGCCGTTGCTTTCCAGCAGCACACGGGCCTTGTTCAAGCGCACCAACTGGATCAACCGGTGCGGGCCGTAGCCCAGGCATTGGGTCACTTGCCGGCAGAGCGTACGCGTGGACATGTTTACCAACACCGCCAGGCTACCGACGGACACCGGCGCCGGAATTGTCCGGGCGATGTGCGCGGTAAGTTTGGCAACCAGTTCGTTGTCGGGCGCCATCATCGCCGGGGAAATATAAGGCGACTGCAGGCGTCGCCGCTCCACCAGCAGTGCCTGGCCCACCATCGCGCTCAGCCGCTCGCCGAAACGCTGTCGCAGCAGATGCAGAACCATGTCCACGTGGGCGAGCGCGGCGCCGGCGGTAATGATCGCGCCGTCCATGTGCACCATGCGATCGGGTTCAACACGCGTGCGTGGCGCGGCACGACGCAGCGCACCGGCCAGCCACCAGGTAGTGGTCACGCAGCGCCCCTCCAGCAGCCCGGCCGCGTTGAGCAGAAAGACCGCCGAGCACGACGCGGCAATCGTCCCGCCAGCCCGGGCGTGGTGGCCAAACGCTGCGGCCAGCGGCACCACGTCCTGCTGTTGCAAGCGGGCGTCGAGCTGCCCGGTGTCATCGATGTCCAGGCCGGGCACGATCCAGCAACTGCGTTTTTCGGCTGTCGCAGGCAGTGCATTCACCTGGAGGACCAGACCGCCGGACAACCGCACGCTGCCGGCAGCCAGGCCGCAGACGCGCCAGCGCGGGACAGCGGCGCCGGCCCTGGGCGCGAGCTTTGCGGCCGTGGCCAGCAGATCGAGGGTGAGGGTGACGCTGGAGGCGAACGCGCCCTCAGGGACCACAACGATGAAATCCTGCATTGGCCGATTGTGCGCGATTGATGTCAGATCCGCCACTTTCGGGACACCCCGCTGTGGCCTTCAATGGACGCCCCACTCCGCGAGACAGATCATGCCCACCATCATCATCAAAACCCCGGCCGGGGCACTACGTACGGACCAGCTGCACGACATGCTCAACGCGGTCGACACGGCAGCGGTGGCATGCAGTGGCCTGGGGCCGGAGCCCGGCCAACGCAGGCTTTGCTGGGTCATCGCTGAAGAGGTCCAGGCCGGGCAATGGCTCTGCGGTGGCAGCAGCGACCATTCCCGGGTTGTCCCCTGCTTCGTCCAGATCCTCGCACCGGCAGGCGTACTGGACCACGCCCGCCGCGCCGCCTACGCCGCCGCCATCCACCAGGCGATTGAAACCGCGCTGAAGCTGCCGGAAGGCCAGCGCCTGGTCACTTCGATCATGGTTGCCGACGCCGCCGATGGCACATGGGGGCCCAACGGCCAGTTGTGGCGGCTGCCCCAGTTCGTGGCGGCAGCCGGCTATACGCATCTATTCCCTGCAGCAGCGGGCCAGTAGCTGACCAGCCTGCCCGCGCGAGCAGCGCCGGCCCGGCGGCGACCGCACCAGCCGCCCTGGCCGGGAGGCCGGGGCGGCACGGCAACCGGCACCGGGGTCAGGCCGACGCCGGTGTTGCATGCGCGCTAGCGGGTCTTTCCTTCAACCACCTGCGCAGGCGCCGGCGGGCGTTGGCATACGGCGATGCGGTATTGAGCTGGATCATGCGCCCCATGGTCCACGTGCGGTACCACGCACGCCCATAGAGTTCCTGCTCGGTGCGGGAACGAACAGCCGAGGCGATGCTTTCCTTGGCCGTCGCCAGCCGGCCCAGCAGCTCGGGCCAGGGCACATCGGCATGGTCGCGATAGAATTTCTGCGCCAACGGACCCAACTGGTTCCACCCATACCCCTGCTCGGGCAACACGAACGCTGCGCCGGCCGCATCCCGCGCCAACCAGATCAGAACGAGTTCATTCCATCCCAGCAGATAGGCAACCAGGTTGGCAGGGCTCATCCATGTGCCCTTGACGTGCCCTTCCATGCTGCATTCGGCCGCCTGCTCTGCACGCACAGCGCCGAGGTCTTCGCGCAACGCATCGAAGCTTGCATCGATCGCAGCCAATAGTTCCGTCCTGCTCTGGGGAATGGCCATAGGGTCCACCGGGTTCGGTCCGTCGGCAGACAGGGTAAGCGGCGCGACCGCTTTTCGCCCCCCGCGCGCCACCCCATTGGTCCCTCCACAGCCACCACCGGTCACTTTTTCCTGCCACACCGGCCCTGTCGCGTGGCAAGCGGCCGGCGTGGCAAGCACGCTGCACGGCCCTCACCGCAACCTGCCGGCATGACCCGACGACACGATATCGACGCCCTGCGCGTGCTCGCCTTCGCCCTGCTCATCCTCTACCACCTGGGCATGGCCTACGTGGACGGATGGGGGTTCCACCTCAAGAGCGTGCACACCACCGCCGGCCTGCAGTGGCCGATGCGCCTGGTCAACGGCTGGCGCATGTCGCTGCTGTTCCTGATCTCCGGCGTTGCAATCGCCCTGCTCGGGCCGGGCCTGCGCCGCGGCCGCTTCGCGCTGATGCGCAGTTGGCGGTTGCTGCTGCCGCTGCTGTTCGGCATGTTCGTGGTGGTTCCCATCCAACCGTACTGCGAGGCGGTCAGCAATGGGCACGCCGGGCCCGGGTTCTGGTCGTTCCTGCTGCGCTACTGGCAGGTTCGGCCCTGGCCGCAGGGCAGCTTTGCCGGCGCCGCATTCGGCATCACCTGGAACCACCTGTGGTATCTGGCCTATCTGTGGTGCTACAGCATGCTTCTGATCGCAGCCAAGCCGCTGCTCGATGCCGCGCCGATGCGCAGGGCCACCGGGCGCCTGGCCCGGGCGCCGGCCTGGGTGCTGATCGGCCTGCCGGCAGCGGTGCTGCTGCTCTGGTTGGCCTGGCTTGCTCCTACGCATCCGGCCACCAACACCTTGGTCAACGACCGGTACCAGCATGCCAAGTACCTCACCGTGTTCCTGATCGGCTACCTGCTCGGGCGCGAGCCGGCATTCTGGGAGCGCGTGATGCGCCTGCGCTGGACCAGCCTGGTTGCCGTGCTTGCGGCGGTCAGCTGGTATTTCCTGCTGGAAGCACTGGGCGCATGGCTGCCTGCCGACTCGCGCCTGCGCACGTGGCCCGAACCGTTCTGGGAGCTGCAGTCGAAGTTCTGCGAAATGCTCTACCTGTGGGGCATGCTGCTGGCCCTGCTGGGCTGGGCCAGGCGCTACCTGGACCGCCCCTTCCACTGGCTGCCGTACTGCACCGAGGCGGTCTTCCCCTGGTACATCCTGCACCAGAGCCTGTTGATCATCGCGCTGTTCTGGCTCAAACCGCTGCAGTTGGGCCCGGTGTGGGAACCGCTGCTGGTACTGATCGCCACGGTGGCCGGCTGCCTGCTGCTGCACGAATACCTGATCCGCCGCGTGCGCTGGTTGCGTCCCTTGTTCGGGCTGAAGGCGGCCACTGGCGTTCGCCCTTCCCGCCACCGCATCGGCACGGGGTGAAACGCATGCAGGTTCGCGCGCATGTTCGGCCATGGAACGCGCCCCGCGGCGGCCGGTCCATGCGCCTGAACCAACCGTGCCTGCACCAACCACCACGCCCGGGCCGCCGGATCACGCGCGCGCGTCAAGGCGCGGCGCGGCGGGACGGGATGCCGAACCAGCACACCGCACTTGCGCACAGCAGCAGACCGACCGAAATGCCCATCGACACATGCATGCCGCGCATGAACGCCGCCGGCGACGCATCGCCAACGAAGTAGCCGAAAAGGGCAACGCCGAGCATGCCACCCACCTGCCGCGCGCAGTTGAGCACCCCCGAGGCAATCCCGGCGCGCGATGCATCCACCGACGACAGCGTGGCATTGGTCATGGTCGGCACCACCAGCGCAATGCCACTGGCGGCCAGCAGCATCGGCACCACCAGCCACCGGTAGTCGCCGTCGATGCTGACCGGCATCAGCAGCAGGTAGCCCAACGCCGCCAGAGCCAGGCCCAGCACCATCAGCAGGCGTGGGCCGATGCGGGTGATCAGCCGGCCGGCCAGTACATTGACCCCCATCAACACCACGGTCATGGGAAGGAACGCCAGCCCGGTCAGCTGTGCCGACAAGTGCTGCTGCATCTGGAAGAACAGACTGAAAACGAAGATCAACCCGTAGTACGCGAAGTTCACCACCACGCCCGCTGCCGAGGCCACGGCGAAGGTCGGAATCCGGAACAGGGCCAGGGGAAGCATGGGCAAGGCACCGCGGTTTTCGATCCAGACGAAGGCCAGGGCCGCGAGCAGGGCCAGCAGCAGGCCGGCACGCACCAGCCAATGGCCCCAGCCCAACGGGCCGGCTTGGATCAACGCCATGGTCATCGCCGCCAGCCCCACGATGGCAGACGCCTGGCCGCCCCAGTCGAGGCTGCGGCGATGGCTGCCGGCCCGCGGCGCGACATGGCGCAGCGTCAGGTAGAACCCGATCACGCCGATCGGCAGATTGATCAGGAAAATGCTGCGCCACCCCACCTGGCTCACCAGCAACCCGCCCAGGACCGGACCGGCCGCGAGCGCCATCCCGCCAAAGGCGCCCCACCAACCGACCGCGCGATTGCGCCTGGCCTGGTCCGGGTAGGCCTGTTGCAGCATGGCAAGCGAGTTGGGCACCAGCAGCGCCGCGCCGAATCCCTGGGCCAACCGCGCCGCGACCAGCGCCGGCAGGCTGCCGGCCAGCCCGCAACCGACCGAGGCCAGGGTGAACACCGCCAGGCCCAGCAGGAACAGGCGTCGCGCGCCGAAGCGATCGCCCAGCGCGCCGCTGGTCAACAACAGCGCGGCAAACACCAGCGTGTAGGCGTTGACCACCCATTGCAGGCCGGCCACATCGGTGGCCAGTTCGTCGCGCATGGCCTCCAGCGCCACGTTGACCACGCTGATGTCCAGCAGAACGACCACGAAGCCCAGCGCGGCGGCGACCAACGTGCCGCGCGCCGAAGGAGAGTTGAAAGCCATGGAAGGGTCCAGGGAAACGATGACGGCCCATGCTAGGCTGCGGTTGTACCGGCGAAAATTCCCAGAAACCGCAGCTCATACTTGCGAAAACGCACAGATGTTCGATTGGGAAAACATGCGTCATTTCCTCGCGGTGGCACGTGCCGGCACCTTGTCCGGCGCAGCCCGGGCGCTGCAGGTGGACCATGCCACCGTCAGCCGCCGCCTGGCCGCGCTGGAAGCAGAGCTTGAGGTCGCACTGGTCGACCGCCTGCCGCGCGCCTGCCGGCTCACCGCGATGGGTGAGCAGCTCCATGCGCAGGCAAAGGCAATGGAGACGGCCGCCTTCACGGCCGCGCGCCTGGCCCGCGCGCGCCAGGACCCGATGCACGGCCGGGTCACCCTCAGTGCGCCTCCGGTCCTGGTCACCCACCTGCTGGCAGGCAGGCTGGCGGAGTTCCGCGACGCCTATCCTGGCATTCAACTGTCCGTGTCAGCGCAGGCCCAGCAGGTCTCGCTCAGCCGCCGCGAGGCCGACGTGGCACTGCGGCTGGTGCGCCCGAAGGAAGCCAGCAGCGTGGTCCGCAAGCTCGGCCGGATGCCCTTCGCGCTGTACGCAAGCCCGGCGTACCTGGCAAGCCACCGTGCCGACGACTGGACCTTCATTGCCTACGACACGCAGTTTGCCGACATGCCGCAGCAGCAATGGCTGCTGGATCTGGCCGGCACGCGCGCGGTGGGCTGTGAACTGAGCGACATCAGCAGCCAGTTGGGTGCGGCACGGGCCGGCGCCGGCGTCGCCGGCCTGCCGTGCTTTCTGGGCGACCACGACCCCGGATTGACCCGGTTGGCAAACGACGGGGCGATGTTCTCGCGCGAGATCTGGCTGGTAGTGCATCGCGACCTGCGCCATTCCGCCGCCGTACGCGCGGTCATGGACTTTGTGGCCAAGACCGTCGCAGATCGACCGGAGCTTGCCTGGGAAGCGTCGGCCTGATCGGTTCCAACGCCCCCTCAACCCTTGCAGTACAGTCTTCAATATTCCGGATCAGGAACGCCAGCAGTGCCTGAGAAAGCCGAACAATGGCGATGATGACCAGCGCAACACATCCGCCACCTGGGCCAGCGACATCCCGGAGAACAACGATGTCCAATAAGACCGTGCTTGTCTGGAGCCTGCTTTTTGCAATCGGCACACTCTGCGGCTGCGTCGACAGGACCGATGACCTCGCAGCATCGCAACCAGCAAATGCAACCCAACCCTCCCGCCCCGACCTGCCAGACAGTGCACCGCCTCAGGCCGCCAGCGGCAGCGCGCTGCAGGCGCAGAATTCGCCACACTTCGCCGACCGCGCGAAGATCAAGGCAGCCCCCTCCTGGAATGCGCGCCTTGCCGAACTCAGCGACTCCGACCGCGACTATATGAAGCGCGTTGACGATCGCTATCTTGGGATCCTTCAGTTCCGGGATGCGGATGAGCAGCGCCGGCTGATCGCACAGGGCTATCCGATGCCGGAGGAATGGCTTGCCGCCCGGGACCTGTCCGATGAAGATCTCGCCGCAATGGCCGACGCTGGTGATGTCAACGCAAAGCTGTTCCTCGCCGACAGAATCAGCGAGCGGCTTGCGCCGATTCAAGCCTCGCGCCGCCCGGATGTGGAGCCCGCCCTGCCGGAGAATGACATCATCACCGGCTTCGCCAGATCCAACACGGCAGCCCTGCAGGCACTCAGAGCCTCGGACAGTCCTTTCGCTGCCTATGTATACGGACGCACGCTTTCGGCTGGCACTTGGGGGGGGGGGGCACCTCCGGAGCCGGTGGCCGCGGGGGTCGCATTGGCCAGAGATCGCGGCGATGACAGGGCATCAAGCATCCTGGCAGCTTTCGAACGCGCGCATCCGGGCATGGACCCGGCCTATATCCGGTCGGTATACGCCGGCGCCGCAAAAAGGTAGAGGGGCACGCTGGAGAGGTCTTCCGCGTGCTATCGGCGGAGACTGGAGCGGGTGAAGGGAATCGAACCCTCGTCAGTAGCTTGGGAAGCTACAGCTCTACCATTGAGCTACACCCGCGTCGTGCCGGGCAAGTTTATGCGGCGCGGCGGTCAAAAGGCAACGGGCGGCACCTGGCCGCCCGTTGCATCAGGCTTTCGCCTGCCGTGCGCGGCGCCCCGGGCGGGGCGCTGCGCGCGGTGGATCAGAAGCTGCCGCTGAAGCTGGCAAACAGCGACACGTCGCGGGCACGCTTCTGCGCGGTGGTGGTGCTCATGCCGATGTTGCTGTTCAGGCCCCACAGGTTCAGGCGCGCACCCAGTACGGCGGTGGCGTAGTTCTTGTCGAACTCCAGGCCCGGCACCTTGTACATGCCCACTTCCGGCATGCTCTGCAGCCAGGCGCTGGCCTGCTGGCCGTCCTCGAACTCATGGTCGTAGGTGACCTGCACGTACGGCTTGATGCTGCCGCCGTCGAAGCGCGCCTGCCAGCCGACGCGGCCGACGGTGGAATCCACATCCTGGCTGGCGTAGCCCAGCGCGGTGGCGCTGGTGTTGCTTTCGGCGTAACCGTCCAGCTTGACCTTCTGCCAGATCACCGCGGCGACCGGGCCGTGGCGGAAGCCGCCTTCGGTACCGAACTCGTAGCCGGCGTTCAACGCGGCGGTCAGGTTGCTGCCTTCGGGCGAACCGGTGTGCTCGCGGGTGGCCGGGCCGAGCTGGACCTTGCGGGTCACGTCATAGTCCAGCCAGCTGTAGCTGACCTGGCCGTTGACCCAGGCGCGCTCGCCATACCAGCCGGCGAACAGGCCCAGGGTGGTGTCGGACTGGGTGAAATCGCCCTTGCTGTTGCCGAAATCGGCATCCATGCGGCCATAGCCGGCGAAGCCGCCGGCGACCATGCCGTCGCGCGCCCAATCCACGCCGAACAGGCCGGCCGGGGCCATGCCGTCGTACAGGTCGGCGTGGGCGTAACGCTGCATGTCGCCACGCAGGTTGCCCCACCAGCTCAGGCCATCGGCCGGGCGGCCGGCCAGGTGCCAGCTGACCTGGTCGGCGCGCGAACGGCCGACGGTCTGCGCCGAATGGGTCAGGATCTGCTGGTTGCGCGGGGCTTCCAGGATCGACAGGGTGTACTGGCCCAGCATTTCATGGGTGGCGCTGGTGGGGTGCACGCCGTCGGCGAACACGTAGCTGTTGGCCGCGTTGGGGGTCACGTAGCTGAGCGGGCTGCAGGTCAGCGAACTGGCATCGGTGCAGGCCGGGCTGGTGACGTTGGTGAAGCCGTAGGTGGCCGGGCTGGCGACGATTTCCTGCAGGATGTGGAAGGTGTCGACCGGGATCACCTGCAGGCCGGCGGCCTTCAGGCCCCCGAACAGCGCATCGTTGTAGGCCTTGGCCAGCGCGGTGCCGGCGGCCATCGCCGCCGGGCCACCGGCGCGGGCGCCCGGGGTCAGGCCGATGTCGGGAATGGTCGGTACCACCACGTACTGCGCGCCGGCGCCCTTGAGGGTGGCCACGATGCCGACCTGGTCGGTGACTGCGCCGGCCAGGGTGGCCTGCAGCGGCGCGCCGCGCTGGATCGCGAACAGGTCGTTGGCGCCGCCCCACACGGTGTACAGCGCGTTGGCGTCGGCCTTGCCGCCGTTGGCGGCCAGGTACTGCGCGGTCTGGGTTTTCATCGAATACACCGGCACTGCCGGCAGGCGCGGGTCCAGCACCAGGCTGGTGTCCACGCCGACGCGGGCGCCGCCGATGGCGTAGTTGTCGCCGTTCTGGCCGTTGCCGTGCGCTGCACCGTTGACGCCGTAGTAATGGGCCACGTACTGCGCCCAGGTCCAGCCCGGGTTGGTGGTGAACTGGCCGATCACCGGGCGCGAGGCAGCCGGCAGCAGCGGACGGAAATAACCGGCATCGCTGAGGCTGTCGCCGATGACCACGGACTTGGAATAGGGCGATTGCGCCATGGCCGGCGCGGCGGCCAGGGCGATGGCGACGGCCATCAGGGAACGCAGCGGTCGCTTGCGGATCTGCATGTAAAGCTCCTTGGAGGGGGTGGGAACGGCCGACGTACGCCGGCGCACGGTGCCATGGTTTCACCGGCCCCAGGTCAATTCACGCTGCGCTGCGGCATGAGGTCGGGCGCGATCGGCGCAGCCCCCGCCGCAACAGGCCCGGCACGCCGTCCACGGGATGGCAAGGGTACGCAGCGCAGCGGCATTCAGGGACAATGGCGACATGAACATCGTGCTCAACGGCAACACCCGCCAGCTTCCGCAAAGCGCCACCGTCCACGACCTGCTGCTGCACGAGCAGTTGCTCCAGCGCCGGGTCGCGGTGGAGGTCAACGGCCAGATCATCACCCGCAGCCACCATGCCAGCCACCCGCTGCGCGACGGCGACGTGGTCGAGATCGTGCACGCGCTGGGTGGCGGCTGACATCGCGCCGGTCCTGTCGGGCGCGTCTCGGGCCATCGCCGCGCCATCATGGCCATCGCCGCGGCGGTGCCGTTGGCCGGGGTCGCGGCGGCCGGGTTTCCGCGGGCCCACGGCGCCGCGCGCGCGGCGTTGGCAGCGCGGCGGCGGCCTGCGCGCACGCGCAGCATCGTGACGCGCGATAGGCGATAATTCAGCCCATGAATGCATATGCCTCCACTGATTCGCTGGTGATTGCCGGCAAGACCTACGGTTCCCGGCTGTTGACCGGGACCGGCAAGTTCAAGGACCTGGAAGAAACCCGCCTGGCCACCGAGGCGGCCGGGGCCCGGATCGTTACCGTGGCGATCCGCCGCACCCCGTTCTTCAACCAGGATGTCGGGCACAACCCGGGCGAGCCGAACCTGCTGGACGTGCTGCCGCCGGACCGTTACACCATCCTGCCCAATACCGCCGGCTGCTACACCGCCGACGATGCGGTGCGCACCTGCCGGCTCGCCCGCGAACTGCTGGACGGGCACAACCTGACCAAGCTGGAAGTGCTGGGCGACCAGAAGACCCTGTACCCGGACGTGGTGCAGACCCTCAAGGCTGCCGAACAGCTGGTCAAGGACGGCTTCGAGGTGATGGTCTATACCTCCGACGACCCGATCCTGGCCAAGCGCCTGGAAGAGATCGGCTGCGTGGCGGTGATGCCGCTGGCCGCGCCGATCGGCTCGGGGCTGGGCATCCAGAACAAGTACAACCTGCTGCAGATCATCGAAGACGCCAAGGTGCCGATCATCGTCGACGCCGGCGTGGGCACCGCTTCCGATGCGGCCATCGCGATGGAACTTGGCTGCGACGGCGTACTGATGAACACCGCCATCGCCGGCGCGCGCAACCCCGTGCTGATGGCCAGCGCGATGCGCAAGGCCGTGGAAGCGGGCCGCGAAGCCTTCCTGGCCGGGCGCATTCCGCGCAAACGCTATGCCAGTGCGTCCTCGCCGGTGGACGGGTTGATCGGCTGATGACCAATCCCTTCGACAGCGCCGGCGCCAAGGCCCCGGCCAAGCCGTTCACCATCACCGAAGGCCGCCGCGAGGTACGCAGCTTCGTGCTGCGCCAGGGCCGCTTCACCCCCGCCCAGCAGCGCGCGTTCGACGACCGCTGGCCGCGCTTCGGCCTGGATTTCACCGGGCAGCGGCGCGACCTGGACGCCACCTTCGGGCGCACCGCGCCCAAGGTGCTGGAAATCGGCTTCGGCAACGGCGCCGCGCTGCGCTTTGCCGCCCAGCAGGATCCCGGCCGCGACTACATCGGCATCGAAGTACACGCCCCGGGCGTGGGCCGCCTGCTCAATGCGCTGGCCGACGACAATGCCGACCACGTGCGCCTGTACCACCACGATGCGGTGGAAGTACTGGAGCAGGAAATCGCCGATGGCGCGCTGGACGAGGTGCGCATCTACTTCCCCGATCCGTGGCACAAGAAGCGCCACAACAAGCGCCGCCTGATCCAGCCCGGCTTTGCCGAGCTGCTGGTGCGCAAGCTGCGCGTCGGTGGCCGCCTGCACTGCGCCACCGATTGGGAAGATTATGCCGAGCAGATGTGGGAGGTGCTCGACGCCACCGCCGGGTTGAGCAACCGCGCCGGTCCGCGCGGCCAGGTGGAACGCCCGGCGTGGCGCCCGCAGACCCACTTCGAAACCCGTGGCCAGAAGCTTGGCCATGGGGTGTGGGACCTGTTGTACGACCGTACCTGATCCCTTACCAAGGAAACGCGCCACCCCATGGATACCGCGCTGACGCTGACCACCGATATGAAGCTCGTGCTCGGGCTGGTCGGCTTCACGATGGCGATGTTCCTGTTCGAGCGCATCCGCGCCGACGTGGTGGCGCTGGTGGTGCTGGTGGTGCTGGGCGTGACCGGGTTGATCGCGCCGGAAGAGATCTTCGGCGGTTTCTCGGGCAACGCGGTGATGAGCATCATCGCCACCACCATCCTCGGTGCGGGCCTGGACCGCACCGGGGCGTTGAACCGGCTGGCGGCCTGGCTGCTGCGGCGCGGGCATGGGGTGGAAACCCGCCTGCTGATGATGACCACCGCGATCGCCGGCCTGAATTCCTCGTTCATGCAGAACCCGTCGGTGATGGCGCTGTACCTGCCGGTGGCCTCGCGGCTGGCCGCGCGCACCGGGCTGACCCTGCAGCGGCTGCTGCTGCCGATCGCCGCGGCGATCGTGATGGGCGGCGCGCTGACCATGGTCGGCAATTCGCCGCTGATCCTGTTGAACGATCTGCTGGCCTCGGCCAACAACAACCTGCCCTCGGGCCTGGTCACCATTGAGCCGCTGCGCATGTTCGCGCCGCTGCCGATCGGCCTGGCGCTGCTGGCCGCCTCCCTGCTGTACTTCCGCTACTTCGGTGACCGCAAGCTGGTCGAAGAGGAAACCCTGGCCAACGACGGGGTCACCCCGGCACGCACCGAGAGCTACTTCGCCAAGACCTATGGCATCGAAGGCGATGTCTTCGAACTGGTGGTCAGCGCCGAGAGCCCGCTGGTCGGGATGACCCTGGGCGAGGCCGAGAACGTGCACGATGCGCCGCTGCTGCTGGCCCTGAAGACCGGCAACGATACCCGGCTGGCGCCGCCGGCGGAGATGCGCATCTGGGTGGGCAGCGTGCTCGGGGTGATGGGCGCGCGCCAGCAGGTCAGCGATTTCGCGCAGAACCAGTTCCTGCGCATGTCCTCGCGGCTGAAGCACCTGGGCGACCTGTTCAACCCCAGCCGCGCCGGCATTTCCGAGGCGGTGGTGCCGCCGACCTCGGACGTGATCGGCAAGACCGCCTCGGAACTGCGCCTGCGCAAGCAGCGCGGCATCAGCCTGCTGGCGATCAACCGCGACAAGCAGGTGATCCGCGAGGACGTGCGCAACGTGGCGCTGCGCGCCGGCGACATGCTGGTGTTCCACAGCATCTGGACCGACCTGGCGCAGGCGGCCAAGAGCCGCGACTTCGTGGTGGTCACCGACTACCCCAAGGGCGAGCAGCGCCCGCACAAATTCAAGATCGCGATGAGCATCTTCGCCATCACCATCCTGATCGCGCTGACCTCCAAGCTGCCGGTGGCGCTGACCCTGATGACCGGCGTGGCCGGCATGCTGCTGACCGGGGTGCTGCGCATGGACGAGGCGTATGCGTCGATCAACTGGAAGACCATCTTCATGATGGCCGGGCTGATTCCGCTGGGCTGGGCGATGGACAGCAGCGGTGCGGCGGCCTGGGTGGCCGGGCATACCATCGACCGCCTGCCCACCGGCATACCGGTGTGGGTGCTGGAGATCGCGCTGGCGCTGCTGACCACGGTCTTCTCGCTGGTGATCAGCCACGTGGGGGCGACCATCGTGATGGTGCCGATCGCGGTCAACCTGGCCCTGGCGGTGGGCGGCAACCCGACCGCGTTCGCGCTGATCGTGGCCTTGTCGGCCTCCAACAACCTGATGACCGCGTCCAACCCGGTGATCTCGATGATCACCGGCCCGGCCAACTACACCCCGCGCGAACTGTGGCGGGTGGGCGCGCCGCTGTCGCTGGTCTACACCGCCGTGGTGGTGTTGATGATCAACCTGATGTTCTGAGGCGGCGCGTAGCGACCAACGGTCGCTACCTACCGCGCGCTGTGCGTCATCCCCGCCGGCGGCGACCGCTCGTCACCGCCGTAGGTACCGACCGTTGGTCGGTACGCGGCGGCACGCACGCCATCACCCCAACCACACCTGCCCATCGCGTACCTGCAACGGCACCGCGCGCAGGCGGTCGCCCTTGCATGGGCCGGCCACGCAGTTGCCGTCGTCCAGTGCGAACGAGGCCCCATGCGCGGCGCAGACCAGATGCCCCTCGCGGCTCTTGAGGAACTGCCCCGGCGCCCAGTCCAGCCGGCGCCCGGCATGCGGGCAGATGTTCAGCCAGCCACGTACCTGCCCGCCGTGGCGGTACAGCACCACCGATTCGCTGTCGCCGTCCACGGTCGCTTCGACCTCGGCGAACCCCTGGTCGGCAATGGCCTCCAGCGCGATCAACGGAGCGGCAGCGGTATCGGAAACGGACATGTCGGCACACGGATTCAATGGGCCGGCATTCTCTCATGCCCTCACGTGGCTGGCCCTGCGATGAACACAAGTCATTGATTTGAAATGAACGACGGCCACAATTAACGAGTTTTTCACTCAATGACAGAGGCCACCCCGGATACTCATGGCTCGCTGACTTCAGCCAAGCCGCCACCATGTACAGCCGCTACTTCCAGTTCAACACGTTCCGTACCCTGTTCGCGCCGCGCAAGCCCCGCCATCCGCTGGTGCGCGTTGCAGTGGGCCTGCTGGGCCTGGCGATCCTGGCCGCGCTGGTGTTCGTGGGGGTGTTCGTGGGCGCGGCGATGATCATCGCCGGGCTGGCCTGGAAGCTGCTGGCCCAGCGCAAGCAGGCCGGCCGCCAGAGCGATCCGCAGGTGGTCGACGCCGAGTACCGCGTGGTCCGCAAGCCGGCATTGCCGCTGTCGCGTTGAGTTCACGCCGCGCTGCTGCGCAGCCCTTCGCCCGCACCGGGTAACGCCACGTTTAGCGTGGCACCTCGCGCACGCTCGTTCTAGACTGCCCATGACCCTTGGTGACAGGACGCGAGCATGACCGATGTAATCCCCACTCCCGCGCGACCGCGCATTCCGGTTGCCGGTGGCGGCACCTTCCCGGTGCGCCGCATCTACTGCGTCGGGCGCAATTTCGCCGACCATGCGCGCGAGATGGGGGCCGCGGTGCCTGCCGCCGATGACCGTGGCCGCCCGATGTTCTTCAGCAAGCCGGCCGATGCGATCGTGGTCGGGCACGACGATGTGATCCCCTACCCTTCGGCCACCCACGAGCTGCACCACGAAGTGGAACTGGTGGTGGCGATCGGCCGCGATGCCCCGGCCGGCGTACTGCCGGTCGAACAGGCCGAGGCGCTGGTGTTCGGCTATGGCGTCGGCCTGGACCTGACCCGCCGCGACCTGCAGGCCGCGGCCAAGGCCAAGGGCCATCCGTGGGATCCGGCCAAGGGCTTCGATCATTCCGCGCCGGTCAGCGAGCTGGTCCCGGCCGGCGAAGTGGGCGACCTGGCCGCGCTCAACCTGTCGCTGGAAATCAACGGGCAGGTCCGCCAGCAGTCGCTGCTGGACCAGATGATCTGGAACGTGCCGGAGATCCTGCACGAGCTGTCCAAGCTGTGGGCACTGCGCGCCGGCGACCTGGTGTTCATGGGCACCCCGGCCGGGGTGGCCGCGCTGCAGCCGGGCGACCGTTTCAGCGCGCGGCTGGAGAATGTCGCCGAACGCCACGGCATCATCGCTGGATGACGACCGCTGGGTTACGCTGCGCTGCCCTCTAATTACCACCACAGGAGACTCCGATGGGAGTGCTTACCGAGTTCAAGGAATTTGCCATGCGTGGCAACGTCATCGACCTGGCGGTCGGTGTCGTCATCGGTGCCGCGTTCGGCAAGATCGTCACCGCCCTGGTCGACAAGATCATCATGCCGCCGCTGGGCTGGCTGATCGGTCGGGTCGATTTCTCCCAACTGGCCTGGACCCTGGCGCCGGCGCGGCCGGGGGCCGACGGCAAGGAGATCCCGGCGGTGGTGATCGGCTACGGCGATTTCCTCAACACCCTGGTGCAGTTCGTCATCGTTGCGTTTGCGATCTTCCTGGTGATCAAGGTGATCAACCGCCTGGCCCGCAAGAAGGACGCCGCACCGGCCGCACCGGCCGAAGAAGTGCTGCTGTTGCGCGAGATCCGCGACAACCTCAAGAAATGAGCACCCGGTGCCGGCAACGGCACCCACGCCCGGTAGGCGGCGACCGTTGGTCGCCGCCCCCGGCGTACCGACCCACGGTCGGTACCTACCTGCAGAAAACAGCATTCACCGGAGCATGACCTCCCGGCCATGTGCGATAGACACGGACTGTTAAGCTCTGGGGCTTACGCCCTGCCTACCGGAGTTGCCATGCGTGCCCGCGTTGTTGCCCTCGCATCCGCCCTTGCCCTGCTGGCGTCGCCGGCGTTCGCCGCACCGGCTGCCACCACCCTGCCGCCGGCCTCGCTGGGCACTGCTGCGCAGCTGCGCGAGCAGGCGCTCAAGGACGACACCGGCTGGAAGGTGGTCGAATCGTTGACTACCGAAATCGGCCCGCGCATCGCCGGTGGTGAGGCCGATGCCCGCGCCGTGGCCTGGGCCGTGACCAAGTTCAAGGCACTGGGTTTTGACAAGGTCTGGACCGAGCCGGTGACCTTCCCCAAGTGGGAGCGCCGCAGCGAACACGCCCAGGTCACCGGCAGGCACGCCCAGCCGCTGAGCATCACCGCCCTGGGCGGCAGCCCGGGCGGCACGGTCGAGGCCGAGGTGGTGCGCTTTGCCGACCTGGCCGCGCTGCAGGCCGCACCGGCCGGTTCGCTGCAGGGCAAGATCGCATTCGTCGATTACCAGATGACCGCCTACCGCGACGGCCGCGATTACGGCAATGGCGGCGCGGTGCGCAGCAAGGGCCCGTCCGAGGCGATACGCAAGGGCGCGGTGGGCTTTGTGATGCGCTCTGCCGGTACCGATTCGCACCGCGTGCCGCATACCGGCATCACCCGCTTCGACGATGGCCTGACCCCGGTACCGTCGGCGGCGCTGTCGGTGCCCGACGCCAACCAGCTGGCACGCCTGCTCGCCCTCGGCAGCACCACGCTCAAGCTCAGCCTGGATTGCGGCTGGGACGGCACGGCCACCTCCTACAACGTGATCGGGCAGATCAACGGACGCAGCCTGCTCAAGGAAGTGGTGGTGATCGGCGGCCACCTCGATTCCTGGGACCTGGGCACCGGTGCGGTCGATGACGGCGCCGGCGTGGCCATCACCATGGCCGCCGGCCATCTGATCGGCCAACTCAAGCAGGCGCCCAAGCGCAGCATCCGCGTGGTGGCCTTCGCCAACGAGGAACAGGGACTGTACGGCGGCAAGGCGTACGCGCAGGCGCATGCCAAGGACGTGGTATTGCACCAGCTGGCCGCCGAAAGCGACTTCGGTGCCGGGCGCATCTATGCCTTCAACACCGGCTCGCCCAATCCGGCCGGCTCGCGCGAGGCTACCCGGCAGATCGCCGAGGTGCTCAAGCCGCTGGGCATCGATTACGCACCGGACAAGGGCGGCCCCGGCCCGGATGTCGGCCCGTTGGCGGCCAAGGGCGGTGCCTGGGCGTGGCTGGCGCAGGACGGCAGCGACTACTTCCACCTGCACCACACCGCCGACGACACCCTGGACAAGATCGACCCGGCGGCGCTGGCCCAGAACGTGGCCGCCTACACCGTCTTCGCCTACCTGGCCGCCGAGGCCGACGGCAGCTTCGGCAGCGAAGCCAAGCCGACCACCCCGCCCAACGAGTGAACCGTGCACCGGGCGCGGCCGGCAAGGCCGCGCCCGGTCACGCGGTTACTTCGCCTCGACGCGGACGGCGGCGATGTCGGCCCAGATCGGCGCATTGCGTATGCCGATCCGCTCCGGATCGAAGCACGGGTCCAGCCCCCGCGCACGCGCGCCGTCGTAGTCGCGCAACGCGGCCAGCGCCGGCTTGTGCAGCAGGATCAGCGCGATGATGTTCAACCAGGCCATCATCCCCACCCCGATATCGCCCAGCGACCAGGCCACCGTGGCCGTGTTCAGCGCCGAATAGGTGACCCCGCCGAGAAAGGCCAGCCGGAACGCCAGCAGCAGCCGGGGCGAACGCTGGCTGCGGCGCAGGTAGACCAGGTTGGTTTCGGCGATGTAGTACAGCGCCAGGATCGTGGTGAACGCAAACGGCAGGATCGCCAGCGCGATGAACGACGAGCCGAAGCCGGGCAGCACCGATTCCACCGCGTGCTGCACGAAGCTGGGCCCGGCCTCCAGTGCCGGCACATTGGCCACGATCATCCGCGCCGCCTCGCCGGCAGCGGCCGGGCTGGGGTCGTGCACGTTGTAGGCGCCGGTGGACAGGATCAGGAAGGCGGTGGCGCTGCATACCACCAGGGTGTCGATGTAGATCGAGAACGACTGCACCAGGCCCTGCTTGACGGGGTGGCTGACTTCGGCCGCCGCGGCCGGATGCGCACCGCTGCCCATGCCGGCCTCGTTGGACAGCACGCCACGGCGCACGCCCCACTGGATCGCCGCACCGATCATTCCGCCGAACGCAGCGTCGGTACCGAATGCGCTGCGCACGATCAGCATGAACATCTCCGGCACCGCCGGCAGGTTCAGCACCACCACGATCGCCGCCACCAGCAGGTAGCCCAGCGCCATGAACGGCACCACCACCTGGGTCACATGGGCGATGCGGCGCACGCCGCCGAAGATCACCAGCGCCAGCAGGGCGACCACACCGGCCGCCGCGCCCCAGGCCGGCACGCCCCAGGCATGGTCGAGCGCAGCGGCGATCGCGTTGGACTGGGTGCCGGGCAGGAACAACCCGCCGCCGACGATCGTGCTCAACGCGAACAGACAGCCATACCAGCGCATGCCCAGGCCTTTTTCGATGTAGTACGCCGGCCCGCCGCGGTACAGGCCGTCGGCATCGCGGTCCTTGTAGATCTGCGCCAGGGTCGATTCGATGAAGGCGCTGGAGGCGCCGAAGAACGCCACCGCCCACATCCAGAAGATCGCGCCCGGGCCGCCGAAGGCGATCGCCATCGCCACCCCGGCGATGTTGCCCACCCCGACCCGGCTGGACAGCGAAATGCTCAAGGCCTGGAATGAGGACACCCCGGCCGCCGAACTGGGCGAACGGAACATCAGGCGCAGCATGTCCGGCAGCCCGCGCAACTGGATGAAGCGGGTACGCACGCTGAAATACAGCCCGGCCAACAGGCACAGGCCCACCAGTGCCGGGCTCCAGACCACCGCCAGGATCCAGCCAATGACAGCTTCCACGTTCATGTCACACTCCTTGTTACCGAGAAACCGGCGCCCCCCTGCAGCGCCGGAACAGGCCACCGCTGGCGGCTCAGAAGAACATCCCCAGTGCGACCTGCGGGCTGATGAAGTGGCCGCTGTTGCGCCCGGCCACGCTGAATTCCACCCCGGCGATCAGGCCGAAGCGGGAGTTGAAGTGGTATTCGACGGCCGGCGCCAGGGTGATGCTGCTGCTGGACGGGCGCCGCTCGTCGATGCGCTGGGCCACGCCATCGGCGTCGGGCGCATAGCCGGTGAGTTGCCGTTGCGATTCGCGGCTGGCGGACACCTCCATCACCCCGACCCAGCGCGAATTGAAGCTGTATTCGGCTGCTGCCGACACGCCCAGCAAGGAGCCGCGCGCGATGCTGCCGCGGAAGCCGTCCGGCGTGCCGTACACACTGCTGCCATGCAGGGCCACCCGTGACGGTGCCGGGCTGGCGGTGAGCTGGCCGCGCCAGCGCAGCGGGCGGTCGTTGGACATCCACACCACCTGTTGGGCGGCCAGCGACAGGCTGGTGCGCTGCACGCCGTCGCCCTGCGCGTTCAGCGGATTGCCGGCGATGCGGTCATAGCTGCCGGTGGCATAGCGTTGGCTCAAGGCCACCGACACCGCCGGGCGGGTGCCATCGGCGCTGGGCGCCTGCAACAGGTATTGCAGCTTGGCGGTGGTATCGCCGGCGCGGAACCCACTGCTGCGCGCGCGCCCGGACTCGGCGGTGGACGCACTGAGGTTGACCTGGCCGGTGACGCGCTCGCCGAAGCCGTAGATGAAAGGCACCACGGTGACCCAGGCACCGCTGTCCTCATCGCTGCGACGGCGCTGTCCGCTGCCGTCGTAGTAGTCACTGCTGTCGACGCGAACCAGAT
Organism: Stenotrophomonas sp. KH_029; assembly: GCF_057839765.1. Lineage (NCBI taxonomy): Bacteria > Pseudomonadati > Pseudomonadota > Gammaproteobacteria > Lysobacterales > Lysobacteraceae > Stenotrophomonas > Stenotrophomonas sp. KH_029. The sequence goes on from NZ_CM174498.1 coordinate 3,329,078, forward strand.
ACGGTTCGATGTACCAATGGCCCTTCGGCACGCCGGCCGGATTGGGCGTGATCAGCGGGCCGGTGAAGTTGACGCCCTCCAGCGTGCGTTGCTGGGCACTGGCCGATAACGGGAAAAAGCTGCAGAAGGCAACGGCAGCGGCAAGGGGAACCACACGGATGGAGCGCAACGGATGCAGGATCATGGAGTCTCTCCCAGAAGATTGCGAGGCGGCGATGTCGATCACACCGCGGCGACAATCTGCGCCTGCATTCAGGCGCGGGAGAATATCCAGAATCGTGAAAAGTGCGGATCTGTGAACGACCACACGGACTTGGTTTTACACCCTTCGCGATGGCGCAGGAAAACCCAATGCGCTGCAAATAGCCAGCGGATTATCGATCCCCATGTGCAATGCAGGAAAGGCCGTTGCGCAGCTGCGGGCGGTTGCCTGCGCGGGCTGGAGCCACCGTAGGTCCGGGCCATGCCCGGACACCGCTGCACCCGGCCCGGATCCAACAACAAAAAAACCCGGCCGCATTGCGACCGGGTTACCGGGACTCGACACACCCCACGCGGTGAGTGCCACAGATGTCACTGCGGTCCGGACAACGGCGCCGCGCTGGGTGGGTGTCTCTCCTCACCTACGCAGCACGGCGTCATTGCGCACTGTGCGCGGGGTCACGCCCGTGCACTATGCGAAAAATCCGAATCGCGTGTAGTCACGATGCGATCAGTGACCCATATCACGCTCCGCGTGGGGCAAGCGCGCAGGCGCGCTGCCCGAAAACCACGGCCTCAGCGGGCCTTCTGCCCGTACCAGTGCGCCAGCAGCACCGCCGTCGCCGAGGCCACGTTCAGGCTTTCCACCGCCCCGCTGCCGGGGATCGACAACTGTTGGTCGCAGTCCTGCGCCAACTCGCGGTCCATGCCCTCGCCTTCGGCGCCCATCACATACACCAGGCGTGCCGGCACCGTGCTGGCGAACAGATCATCGCCGCCCTCGACCAGGGTCGCCGCCAGGCCGAAACCGGCCGCCCGCAGCTGCGCCATCGCCTGCGGCAGTGCCGGCAGACGCACCAGCGGCACCGCTTCGGCACCGCCCTCGGCCACGCGCGCCGCCGCCCCGGACAACGCCAGCGTCGCCCCCGGTGGCAGCAACAGGCCAGCCACGCCGAAATGCGCGGCCGAGCGCAGGATCGCGCCGAAGTTGTGCGGGTTGCCTACCCCGTCCAGCCACAGCGCCAGCATCGGCTGGCCGGCCGGCAGGCTGTCCAGCCAGTCGGCCAGCTCCAGCATCGGCGCCCGCAACACATCGGCTACCACGCCTTCGTGGTGGGTAGTGGCGGCCAGCTTGTTGAGGTCGCCCTCCTCCACCACCCGGTAGCCCACGCGGTTGGCCACGCACCACTTCAGCAACGGCTGCAGGCGCGGGATCAGTGCTTCCACCAGGTACAGCTTGCGCAGTGCCTGCGGGCGCTTGTCGAACAGCGCCTGCACGGCGTTCCAGCCGTACAGCCGCAGCTCGTCGTTGCCGCGCCCCGGCGGCGGGGCGCCAGCGCCCTCGCGCGGCGGCAGCGGGGTGGCCCGCGGCGGTCGCGCCGACGGGCGGCGGGCATTCTTCCAGGGATCATTCACTACGGGACGGCTCCAGCTTGCGGTGACGCCAGAAATCGGCGTTCTTGATGCCCAGGGCATCGGGATCGAAGGTCGGATCCAGGCCGAGCTTCTTCTGTCTCTCGTAATCGCGCAGCGCCAGCAGTGCCGGCTTCTGCACGATCAGGATGGCGATGATGTTCAGCCACGCCATCAGGCCCACGCCGATGTCGCCCAGCGCCCAGGCCATCTTGGCGTTGTGGAACGCACCGAACACCACCATGCCGATGATGCCCAGGCGCAGCAGCAGCACGGTCAGCGGGCGCTTGCGATTGTGGTTGATGTAGCTGAGGTTGGTTTCGGCCATGTAGTAATAGGCCATGATCGTGGTGAAGGCGAAGAAGAAGATCGCGATCGCCACGAACGCCGAACCCCAGCCCGGCAGCACGGTCTCAACGGCCGCCTGCGCATAACCGGCGCCTTCGGAAACGCCGGCCAGGCCGGCGAACACCGGTGCGCCGCCGGCCACCGGCGAGTACACGTTGTAGGTGCCCGCCGCCAGGATCAGGAAGGCGGTGGAGGTGCACACCAGCATGGTGTCGAAGTAGATCGCGAAGGCCTGCACGTAGCCCTGCTTGGCCGGGTGCGAGACCTCCGAGGCCGCCGCCGCGTGCGGGCCGGTGCCCTGCCCGGCTTCGTTGGCGTAGATGCCGCGCTTGACCCCCCACTCCACGGCCAGGCCCATCATCGCGCCGAACGCGGCGTGCGCGCCGAAGGCGCTGCTGAACACCGTGCGGAACATGTCCGGCACGCGGTCGTAGTTGATGATCATGATGACGATGGCCATCAGGATGAAGGCAGCGGCCATGAACGGCACCACCACCTCGGCGAAGTTGGCGATGCGCTTGACCCCGCCGAAGATGACCACGCCCAGCAGCAGCGCCACCACGGCGCCGATGCCCAGCTTGAGCGCCTGCTCCGACGCCATGCCCATGAACTGGCCATCCAGCGGCCCGCACAGCGCACCGCCACGGCAGGCATTGATGATGCTGTCGGCGATCGCATTGGCCTGCACGCCCGGCATCAGGAAGCCGGCCGCGGCGATGGTGGCCACCGCGAAGGCCAGCGCATACCACTTCAGGCCCATCGCTTTTTCGATGTAGTACGCCGGGCCGCCGCGGTAGCGGCCTTCGGCATCCTTGGTCTTGTAGATCTGCGCCAGGGTGCATTCCACATACGAAGTGGAGGCCCCGAGGAAGCCCATGATCCACATCCAGAAGATCGCGCCGGGGCCGCCGAAGGCGATCGCGGTGGCCACCCCGGCGATGTTGCCGATGCCCATGCGCCCGGCCATCGACATGGCCAGGGCCTGGAACGAAGACACGCCGGCCTCGGATTTCTCGCCCTGCACGGTGAGCCGGCACATCTCGAAGAAACCGCGGATCTGCATGAAGCGGGTGCGGGCGCTGAAGTACAGGCCGGCGGCCAGGCACAGGAAGATCAGCGCCTTGCTCCAGATGATGCTGTTGATGAACTCTACGGTTGCTTCCACGCACTCTCTCCAGTCGGCGGAAAATGAAGGACGTCCCGACGGCTGGAGGGGACCGGGTCGATTCTCCCTGATCGCGGCCGCCACGGGTAGCGCCGATTGTGCCGGGTCGCTCCGGCAGCAGGGCCAGGCCGCCCGGCGTGGCGGCACCGGCCCGGGGCCCGGCCCGCCGGCCGCTCAGGGCAGCCGGTGCCCGCCGCGGGCCACGCCGCGCGGCGCCGGCTCAGGCATGCCCGCCCACCGAGGGGGTCTGTCGCTCCTGCCGCTCCAGCTCGCGCGCCACCGTTTCAGGCGACTGCGTGTACGGGGCCAGCAGCGCATAGAACGCCGGCACCACGAACAGCGACAGGAAGGTGGACACCGCGACGCCGAAGATCACCACGATGCCGATCGTGCCGCGGCTGGCCGAACCGGGGCCACCGGCGACCACCAGCGGCACCGCACCGACCACCGTGGCGATGGAGGTCATCAGGATCGGGCGCAGCCGCACCATCGCCGATTCGACGATGGCCTGGTGCACATTGCGGCCCTCATCGCGCAGCTGGTTGGCGAACTCCACGATCAGGATGCCGTTCTTGGCTGCCAGGCCGACCAGCATCACGATCCCGATCTGGCTGAACAGGTTGATGCTGCCGCCGCTGACATACAGGCCCAGCAACGCGCCGAGCACGCCCAGCGGCACGGTCAGCATGATCACCAGCGGGTGGATGAAGCTTTCGAACTGCGCGGCCAGCACCAGGAACACCACCAGCAGGGCCATCGCGAAGGTCAGCAGCACCGCGCCGCCGGCGTTCTGGTACTCGCGCGACTCGCCCTTCCAGTCGAGCTGGGCATGCTGGGGCAGCTCTTCGCGGGCGGTCTGCTGCGCCCAGGCGATCGCCTCGCCGAGCGGATAGCCCGGGGCCAGGCCGGCGCTGATGGTGATCGAGCGCAGCCGGTTGAAGCGGTTCAGCGAACCGGCTTCGGCCACTTCGCTGAGGGTGACCAGGTTGGACAACGGCACCAGCTCACCGCCGCTGGCGCGCACCCGGATCGCGGCCAGGTCGGCTGGCGAGGCGCGGCCGTCGCGCCCGGCCTGGACCAGCACGTCGTATTCCTCGCCGTTGTCGACGAACGTAGTGACCCGGCGCGAGCCCATCATGGTTTCCAGCGCGCTGCCGATCGCGGTGACCGACACGCCCAGGTCGGCCGCGCGCTGGCGGTCGATGTTGACACGCATCTGCGGCCGGGTTTCCTTATAGTCCGAATCGGCGCCGACCAGGCCGGGGTTGTCGGCCATGCGCTGCAGCAGGCGGTCGCGCCACTGCGCGATCTCGGCGTACTCCGGGCCGCCCAGCACGATCTGGAACGGCTGGCCCTGGCTGCGCACCAGGCCGCCACCGACCTGGGTGCGCACGCGCACGCCGCGCAGATCGTTCAAATGCGTCTGCAGCTCGGCGGCCACCTCCGGGGTGCCGATCGCGCGTTGCCGCCACGGCTGCAGGAACACGCTGATGCGGCCGGTATGCATTTCCTCGCTGGCACCGAAGCCACCGGGCACGCGCGGGTTGGCGCGCACGATCGGCTTGTCGTCGCCGACGAAACCGGCCACCACCTTCTCCACTTGCTGCACCTGGGCCACGGTGTAGTCGTAGCCGGCGCCTTCGGGGCCATCGATCATGATCTGGAACGAGCCGCGGTCTTCGGCCGGCGCCAGTTCGGAAGGCAGCACGGTGAGCAGCAAGCCGCTGGCCAGCAACGACAGCACCATCACCACCACGTAGATCCAGGTGCGCCCCACGTGCGCATCGAGCACGCGCCCGTAGGCGGCCGAAACCCGGTCCAGGTTGCGGTTGATCACCCCGTGCAGGCCACGCGGCGCCTTGCCGGTATGCGGCTTGAGCAGCTTGGAGGCCATCATCGGGGTCAACGTCAGCGACACGAACGCCGACAACGCCACCGCCGCGGCCAGGGCGACGGCCAGCTCGCGGAACAGGCGCCCGGTGTTGCCTTCCAGGAAGCCGACCGGCAGGAATACCGCCACCAGCACCGCGGTGGTGGCGATCACCGCGAAGGCGACCTGCGCGGTGCCGCGCTTGGAGGCCACCAGCGGCGGCTCGCCCAGGTCGATGCGGCGCTGCACGTTCTCCACCACCACGATCGCATCATCGACCACCAGCCCGATGCACAGCACCAGCGCCAGCAACGTCAGCAGGTTGATCGAGAAGCCGAATGCATACAGCGCGATGAACGCGGCGACCAGGCACACCGGCACGGTCACCGCCGGAATCAGCGCGGCGCGGAAACTGCCCAGGAACAGCCAGATCACCACCAGCACCAGCAGCATGGCTTCCACCAGCGTGGCATACACGCGGTCCACGGCCGCTTCGATGAAGGTAGTGTTGTCGAAGGCCACGAAGATGTGGGTGCCTTCGGGCAGGGTCAGCCCGACCCGCTCGGCTTCGGCGCGCGCGGTGCGGGCCACGTCCAGCGAGTTGGCGGTGGAGGTCTTGACGATGCCCAGGCCGATGCCCGGCTCGCCATTGCTGCGGTAATAGGCGCGGCGCTCGGAGGAGGCCAGCTCGATCTTGGCCACATCGCCCATGCGGACCACGTAGCCATCGGCGCCCTTGCCCAGCGGAATGGTGGCGAAGTCCTCGGGTTTGACGTAGTTGCGCTCCACCCGCAGGGTGAAATCGCGGTCGGTCGATTCGATCCGGCCGGCCGGCAGTTCGACGTTTTCGTTGCGCAGCGCGGTTTCCACGTCGCCCACGGTGAAGCCGCGCGCGGCCAACTGGTCGCGGTCCAGCCAGATCCGCATGGCGTAACGCTGGCGGCCACCGATGCGTACCTGGGCCACCCCGTCCAGGCTGGAGAAACGGTCGACCACGTAGCGGTCGGCGTAGTCGCTCAACTCCAGCGTGTCCATGCTGGAGGAGGTCATGTTGAACCAGATGATCGGGTCGGCGTCGCTTTCGACCTTGGCGATCTCCGGCGGGCGCGCCTCTTCGGGCATGCGGTCGGCGACCCGGCTGACCGCATCGCGCACGTCGTTGGCCGCCGCTTCGATATCGCGGTTGGAGGTGAACTCGATGCTGACCTGGGCGCGGCCGTTGGAGCTGCGCGCGTTGATGGTGTCGATGCCTTCGATGCCGGCCAGCGCGTCTTCCAGCACCTGGGTGATGCGGCTTTCGATCACCGCGGCCGAGGCGCCGGTGTAGTCCACCGACACCGAGACGATCGGCGGGTCGATGGCCGGCAGCTCGCGCAGGGTCAGCCGGGTGAACGACATGATGCCCAGCACCACCAGCAGCAGGCTCATCACCACGGCAAACACCGGGCGCTGGATGGAGACGTCGGAGAGCTTCATCCGGCGGCGCCGCTGGGCTTGGTTGCCGCCACGGCGGGATCGGGGCGGTCATCCACCTTCAGGCCCGGGCGCAGCTTGCCGGTGCCGTCGACCACGATGCGGTCGCCGGCCTTGAGCCCGCTGCGGATTTCGACCACGCCGGCGCGGCGCGCACCGCTGCTGATGTCGATGCGTTCCACGCTTTGGTCGGCCTTGACCCGGTACACGAACGAATCGCGGCCAACCTGGACCACGGCGATCTCGGGGATGACCAGGGCCTGGCGCTCGGGGCGGAACATGCGCACATCCAGCAGCATGCCCGGGCGCAACGCGTGGTCGGTGTTGACGAAGTCGGCGCGCACGGTGACCGCGCGCGTGCCCGGGTCGACCCGGGTATCGATGGTGGCCACCACTCCGTCGAACTGCCGGCCGGGATAGGCCACGCTGGTGGCGCTGACCTTGTCGCCCTGCGACAGCGCGGCCAGTTCGGCTTCGGGCACCTGGAAGTCGATGTGCATGCGCTCGATATCGTCGAGCGTGGCGATCGTGGTGGTCGGGGTCAGCAGCGAACCGGCGCTGACCTGGCGGATGCCGAGCACGCCGGCAAACGGCGCCCGCACCCGGCGGTCACCGATGTCCGACTGCATTTCACGTACGCGCGCGGCAGCCGCATCGCGGATCGCGCGCTGGGTATCCAGGGTAGCGCTGGCCACCAGTTGCTGGGCGGCCAGTTCTCGCTGGCGCTTGTACAGCTGGTCGGCCTCGGCGAAGGTGGCCTGGGCCTGCAGCAGCGCCGCTTCCTGGGCCTGCCCGCGCAGGGTGACCAGCGGCGTGCCGGCGGCAACCTGCTGGCCGCTTTCGAAGTGCACGGTCTCGATGATTTCGCTGACCTTGGCGGTGATGGTCACCGACTCGCGGGCCTTGGCGGTACCCAGCGCCTGCAGGGTGTCGCTCCATGCGGAGGGCTGCACCACCTGGGTGGTGACCGGCACGACCTCGGCCGGCCCACGCGCGGCCTGGTCCTTGCTGCCGCACCCGGCCAGCAGGGCCAGGGCCAGGCCAGCGGCGAAGCGCCCTGTATTGCGTCCCAACATGAAAAACAATCCCGGTTGTTGCACGACCGCCGAGTGTACGGGCGGGGACCCTCCGGGCATATGTGCCAAGCGTTTACCGGCACCGGGTGACGGCCGCAACCCCTTTCGTGCTGGGGCCGCCGCTGTGTGTCAACATGTATCGGCAGGTGTCGGGCGGGCCGCGGTGGCGCCGGGCCCTGCCCGGCGCCACCTGGCAGGTCAGTAGCGGTAATTCACCTTCATCCATGCCGTCCGGCCCGGCTCGTTGATCCGCACCGGGTCGGCCGGGAAGCCGAAATCGGCACTGCCGGCCAGATTCAGGTGTTCGCTGTAGGCGCGGTCGAACAGGTTGTCGATCCCGGCACTGAGCAGCAGCCCCTCACCGAGCCGATAGCCGGCATTGAGCGCCAGGGTGGCAAAACCTGCGCTGGGCCCCAGGTCGCGCGCCACCACGTTGCCCTGGCCATCGGCGATACGGTGCTGGTGGGCCACGGCGCGGCCGAGTGCGCCCAGGGTCCAGCGCTCGCCTTCCCAGCTCGCGCTGAGGCGGGCGTCCAGCGGTGGCATCTGCGGCAGCGGGCCGCCGCTGCTGCGGTTCTCGCCCCAGGCATAGGCGAGCGTGCCGCCGAGTTTCCAGTGCTGGCCCAGGCGCAGGTCGGCGCCGGCTTCGGCGCCGGCGATGCGCGCATCGACGTTGCTGGCCTGGCTCATGCTGCCCATCATGCCGCCGTCCCGGTAGGTGAACAGAATGTAGTCCTGCAGGCGCCCGGCATAGGCCGATACCCAGGCGTTGAGGCGCTCGCTGCGGTACTGCAGGCCAAGATCGAGCTGGGTGGTTTTCTCCGGCGCGATGGCGGAAAACGCGTTGACCGTGCCGACCGGTCCCCTGTCGGGGGAGAACAGTTCCCAGTAGTCGGGCATGCGTTCGCTGTGGCCGATGCCGGCATACCAGGTCAGCGCCGGCGCGATGTCGCGTTCCATGCGCAGGAAGCCGCTGCCGAGGTTTTCGCGGCGCCGCTGGCCGGCGGTGGGATTGGGCATGGCCATCATGCCGGTGCTGGCGCGCTGGTCGGTGACCTCGGCGCGGTCGATACGCAGGCCGCCCACCCAGCGCCGGGCGGTGCCCTCGCCCAGGGTGATTTCGGTGAAGGCGCCCAGGTTTTCGAAGCGTGCGTCGGTCTCCCAGGGTTGCTGGCGGTAGGTGTTGCGGCCCATGCCGTTGCGGCTGCGGTGGCGGCTGTCCTGCGCGTCGACGCCGGCCACGATCGCGATGCCCTGCCAGCGCCATTCCGAGGCGATGCGGCCACCGCGGGTGCGCCGGTCCACGTTGGCGGCCATCGGCATCGGCATGCTGCTGGCCGGGTTGGGGGTGCGCAGGGTGTAGTTGTCCATCAGGTGGTCGGCGTCGTTGTAGTAGACGTTGGCCAGCAGCTTGTCCCAGGCGCCGGGCAGGTTGTCCCTCTCGAAGCGGGCGGCGTAACTGGTGCGCTTGAACGCGGCACCATCCATGCCACGCCCGGCATAACGGGCGATGGCATCACCGCTGCCGGCCGACAGTTCCAGCACGGTGTCGGCATCGGGGGTCCAGCCGACGGCCACGTCGCTGTTCCACTTGCGCCACTTCGATGGCACCACCTCGCCGTTGCCGTCGGTGTAGTCGTCGGCTTCGGAACGGTTGCCGTTGACCCGCACATAGCCCTGCGATGCGCCGGCGGTGAGGTCCAGCACCTGGTCGTTGCGGTTGCGCGAGCCGACCAGGGCGCTGGCGTTGAGGTCGATGCCGGGGGCATCGAAATGCGGGGTGTCGCGTTCGAAGCGCACCGTGCCGGCCGACGCACCGGCACCCCAGCGCACGCTTTGCGGGCCCTTGATGATGGTCAGCCGGTCGAAGGTTTCCGGGGCGATATAGGACAGCGGGTTGTCCATCCGCGACGGGCAGGCGCCGATCAGATTGCCCTCGTTGCTGACGATGTTCAGCCGCGAACCGAACATGCCACGCAGCACCGGGTCGCCGTTGGTGCCGCCGTTGCGGATCGCGGAAAAACCGGGAACCGTCTTCAGATAGTCGGCGCCATCACTGGCCGGCACCGGTTGACGCGGCAGCCGCGGGTCGGTGACCCAGTGCAGCGGCGAGGACGGCGCGGTGGCGGTGACGACCAGCGTATCGAGGGTGCGGGCATCGTCGGCGGCGGCCTGCAGCGGCAACGCGATCAGGGCCAGCGACAGGGAAACAGACAGGCGCGTCAGTGCGCCCGCGCTGCGGGAAGAAACATTCATGGTGGAACTCCAGAAAAGCACGCAGGCACGCGTCGCCATCACGGCGACACGGGCAGGAAGGGTGGTGGTTTCAGGAGATCGCGGGCGGGCCGCGGGCGGCGTGGGCCGGCCAGCGCAGGCTGCGGGGCGTGGGCACTGCGCGCAGGACACGCGGTGCGATGACCGGCATCGCCGGCAACAACAGGATCAGGACCGCCAGCCACGGCATCAGGCGCGAGGCCATCATGCAGTATTCGCAGGCGTCACCATGCCCGGCGTGCTCGCTCATTGGCGGCGACGGTACGGGGGCGTCATGGGCACCGGGCGTGGCGTGCATCGGCGTGTGCTGCATCGCCATCTCGTGGTGCTGCATGCCAGGGTGCTGCATGTCGCCGTGCTGCATGGCGTGATGTTGCTCGTCGTGCTGCGGCATGCCGTGTCCGGCGTGGGCATCCGGCAGCGCCGGCAGCGCGTGGGTCATGCCGGTCGGCATCAGCATCACCGGCGCCTCGGCATGGGCCTGCTGCCAGCGGCTGACCAGCGGCGCCAGCGCCATCAGCAGCGTCGCCACGAAGGCAAGCTGCAGCAGGACGGCGTACGGGCGACGGCGGACATTCACCCCGTCATGGTAGCGCCCGACCGTTGGTCGGGCAGCCCAAAGCCCTGCGACCAACCGTCGCAGCGGCCTCTGCAAAGCCCCGGCCGATTCCCTCACCCCGTCTGGAGAAAAGCCCCCTTCTGTTGAAGGGGGCGCGCCAAAGGCGCGGGGTAGAGGAAGCATGCGCGGCCATCACCGTCGCTTCTCAGACGGTGATGGTCTGCGTCAGCGATTCCCAGGTCGGCGGCAACGGCCAGTTGGCTTCCTGGTTGCCGTCGATCACCCGACGCAGGTCGCGGGTATCGATCTGCGGCGCCAGCACGTGCACCAGCTCCAGCGCGTAGTCGCGCAGCACCCGGTCGCGCGGCAGCACCGCCCAGGCGATGCACTCGTCGATCGGCGCCGGCGCCGGCCAGGCGCGCAGGTCTTCGTCGCCGGCATTGACCGCCATTTCCGCCAGCAGGCCCACGCCCAGGCCGGTGCGTACATAGGTCTTGATCAGGTCCGCGTCCAGCGCGGTCAGGGCGATGTCCGGGGTCAGCCCGGCACTGGCGAAGGCACGCTGCAACGAAGAGCTGCCGCGGGTGGAAGATTCGTAGCTGATCAGCGGATGGCCGGCCAGCGCCTGCAGGTCCGGCGCCGCGCCGGGGCGGTCCAGTGCATGGCCGCGCGGCACCAGCACCAGCCGGCGCCAGCGGTACAGCGGAATGGCGATGCCGGCACCGGGTTCGGCGCCGGCGGTGGAGATGATGGCGATGTCCGCATCGCCCTGGCTGAGCAGGTCCAGCGCATCGCTTTCGGCGGCCTGCTGCAGATGCACGCTGACCTGCGGATAGGCCTGCTTGATCCGCGCCACCGCCGGCGGCAGCACGAACCGCGCCTGGGTATGGGTGGTGGTCAGCACCAGCTGGCCCTGGCTTTCGCGGCGCTGGTTGGCGGCATAGGTACGGATGTTGTTGGCTTCGCCCAGCACCGCACGGGCACGGCCGATCACTTCCACCCCGGCCGGGGTCACCGCTTCCAGGCTGCGGCCCTTGCGCACGAACAGCAGGAAGCCCAGTTCGTCCTCCAGCTGCTTGAGTTGCTTGGACAGGCCGGGCTGGGTGGCATGAACACGCGAAGCGGCCAGCGTGATGTTCAGCTCGGCGTCGGCGATGGCCACCAGATAACGGAGTTGGGTCAGCGTCATGGGCGTGCGGCACGGCAGGCGAAGGGAGGGCAATCCGACTGTAGGGCAATTGCCGTCACCAGCTTATAACCAAATGTTGTTTAAGAAGGTAATCAGGTCATTTCGCGCTGTCATATGCCGGCGCTACGGTCTGATCGATCTTGGCCGGGCCGGCAACCGGCCCTTCCTGCGCGCCGCCGCCCCGATGCGGCGGCCGGACCTACCTCGGAGCAACCCATGGCCCTGTACAACTCGATCCTGGACACCATCGGCAACACCCCGGTGGTGCGCCTGAACCGCCTCGCCCCGGCGCATGTCACCGTGTATGCCAAGGTCGAGTCGTTCAACCCCGGCGGCTCGGTCAAGGACCGGCTGGCGCTGGCGATCATCCTCGACGCCGAAGCCCGGGGCGTGCTCAAGCCCGGCGACACCATCGTCGAAGCGACCTCGGGCAACACCGGCGTGGCGCTGGCGATGGTGGCCGCCGCGCGCGGCTACAAGTTCGTGGCCACCATGGTGGAAACCTTCTCGATCGAGCGCCGCAAGCTGATGCGCGCCTACGGCGCCAAGGTGATCCTGACCCCGGCCGCCGAGCGCGGCTCGGGCATGGTGCGCCGGGCGAAGGAACTGGCCGAGGAGCACGGCTGGTTCCTGGCCAGCCAGTTCGCCAACCCGGCCAATCCGGCCTACCACCGCAATACCACCGCCCCGGAGATCCTGCGCGACTTCGCCGGCAGGCGGCTGGACTACTTCGTGACCGGCTGGGGCACCGGCGGCACGCTGACCGGGGTGGGTGAAGTGCTCAAGGTGGCGCGACCGGACACCCGCATCGTGGCCACCGAACCCACCGGCGCGGCCCTGCTCAAGAGCGAGGAATGGAAGCCGCACAAGATCCAGGGCTGGACCCCGGACTTCGTGCCCGACGTGCTCAACCGCAACGTCTACGACGAACTGCTGAGCATCGACGATGCCCGCGCGATCGACACCTCGCGGCGGCTGGCTGCCGAGGAAGGCATCTTCGTCGGCATCTCGGCCGGCGCCACCGTGGCCAGTGCGCTGGACATCGCCGAGCGCGCCGCGCCGGGCAGCGTGATCCTGGCGATGCTGCCCGACACCGGCGAGCGTTACTTCTCCACGCCGCTGTTTGCCGACATCAATGACGGCTCCGACGACGACTGGCTGGCCGGTCTGCCCTGATCCCCGCGTTGTCCTGCATATCCCACCGACGCCCACCTCCTGGTGGGCGTGTTCGTATTCAGGCGGCGATTCCGCCTTCATCTGCGGTGAAGGCAGCGCCCCCCATCGTGTGAATGCGGGGCAGTGCGCGCCGGGTCGCACTGCCTGAGACGACGATGACGCAGTCTGGACGCCCTGCCCGCTAACGTGCAGGGGTCGAGGTGGCATCCCGTTGCATGGACCCGGTTTCAGTCAGGAGTGGTACGCATGAAGATCGAAGTGTGGCAGGGCGACATCACGACCCTGGCGGTGGATGCGATCGTCAATGCGGCCAATGAATCCCTGCTCGGCGGCGGCGGCGTGGACGGCGCGATCCACCGCGCGGCCGGCCCACAGCTGCTGGCCGAATGCCAGGCGCTGGCCGAAATCCGCCCGGGGGTCCGCTGCACCACCGGCGAGGTCCGCGCCACGGCGGCCTACCAGCTGCCCGCACGACATGTCTTCCATACCGTCGGCCCGGTCTGGCAGGACGGCCAACGCGACGAACCGGCGCTGCTGGCCAACTGCTACTGGAAGTCGCTGCAGCTGGCCGAAAAGCTGGACGTGCAGTCGATCGCGTTCCCGGCGATCAGCTGCGGGGTGTTCGGCTACCCGCTGCACCAGGCCGCGCAGATCGCCGCCACCGAGATCCTGACCTGGCAGCGTTCGCACCAGCAACCGCGGCGGATCATCCTGGTGGCCTACAACGCGGCCACGTTCAAGGCCTACCAGTCGGCGCTGGCCGCACAGGGCCAACCGATCGATGCCCCGCCCTCGCCGCTGCTGCCGTCGCTGGAGCTCGGCCTGCCACCGGCGGCCGCGCACTGAGGGCGCCACCGGGGCCGGTTACCCCGCCGCTGCACCTGCGGTGTAGACCCATTGCTCGAAGAACGGCTGCAGCGAACGTCCCGCGGCCTTCTCCATGGCGCGCTGGAAATCGGCGGTGACCACCGAACGGCCGTCGTTGGCCCGGGTGTAGTGGCCGATACCGCGCCAGAACACCTCCTCGCCCAGTTCGCTGCGCAGCAGATGCAGGACGTAGGCCCCCTTCTGATAGACCACCGTGCGGTCGTCGCCGCTGGGCGAATCCCAGTCGGCATAGACCAGCGCATGGTCGGCGCCCTTCGCACGCACGGCCTCCCAGCGCGTGCGCCAGCGCTGCACCTGCGATTGATAGGCCGCCTCGCCCTGCGCCTGCTGCAGGTAGGCGGCGGTCATGAAGTTGGCGAACCCCTCATTGAGCCAGAAATGCTGCCAGCTGGCGCAGGTCACCCGGTTGCCCCACCACTGGTGCGCGGCCTCATGGGCCATCAGCGCGGTCTGGCTGGCATCGCCGAGCACATCCTGACCGTACGCCTCGGACATCAGCGACAGCCCGGCCATCTCCTGGCCGATGGTGCGCGCCACCAGTACCTGCTGGTAGTGGCCGCGATACGGCAGGCCGGCGCGCGCGGCGAAGAAGTCGAGCATGTCGCCGGTGCGCGCGAAAACGCGGCGCAACTGGGCCGGCGTACGGTCCACGGAAAGGAAACGCAGCTGGGCCGCCCCATGCGGTTGCGTGGCCTGCTGGTAGCGGCCTGCCGCGAAGCCATACACATAGGCGGGCATCGGCGTATCCAGCCGCCAGCGATGTTCACGGCGTCCGTCGGCCAGCGTGCGCACGGGCAGCGCGCGCCCGGTGCCGGTGGCCAGCAGCGCCGGCGGCAGCGTCACCGACAGGTCGAGCGTGGCGCGCTCGTCCGGTGCGTCCACCGAGGGCATCCATTGGCGGGTGGAGAAGATCGTATAGACCTCTTCGCGCGCAGGGGCGAATTCCAGGCCGAACGCCGGCGTGCCCTGGTAGAGGATCCGCAGCTCGGCCACGGCGCCGCGTTTGAGCGGCGTGGGGAAGCGGATGCGCAGCTGCTGGTCGCCCTGTTCGAAGGCCAGCACGCGATCGCCCTGCATCACTGCGGTCACCTCAAGCTCGCCCACATCCAGGGTGAGCGTGGGCAGCGGCTGCTCGGCCCTGAAGCGGATGGTCTGCCGGCCCTGTACGCGCTTGGCGGCGATGTCGGGCACCAGCGCGATCGCGTAGTGCAGCACATCGAATCCGCGCGACGGCGCGGCCTGCGCGACGGCGCAGGCAAGGAGCAGCGGTGACAGCAGCAGAGCACAGGCACGTACGATCATCGGATCGATCCAGGCAAACGATGGAGTGCATCGTGACAGAGCACCGGGAGGTTGGCCAAAAGGTTATTCGCCGATTTACGGGAAGTCGGCTGCGAACTACAGCGTCAGATCAAAGGCAGTGACCGACATATGCGCTGGTTGGGTTGGCACGGGTGGGTTTGCGGGACACGCCGTAAATCCATCCGTGGAGCAACTGTGTTGCCGGGGAGCTTCCCCGTGCCCGGCGCGCAGGCACGGTAGTGCCGGCCGCTGGCCGGCAGCCTTTTGAGGCCCTACGGGCGCGCGTCAGGCGGGGATCGATCCGCTTTGGGCGTCGCGCACGCGGGCGTTGAGGATCACCAGCATCTTCCGCATCACCGCCACGATGGCCACTTTGCCTTCCTTGCCGCGAGCTCGCAGCGACTGATAAAAGTCGCGCAATCGCGGTTCATGCCGCATGGCCGACATGCTGGCCATATAAAGCACCTGACGGATCTCGGCTCTGCCGCCATGGATGCTTCGTTTCCCACGTATCGTCCCGCTGTCGTGGGACATCGGCGCCACCCCAACCAGACTGGCGATGGCCTTGCCGCTGATCTTGCCCAGCTCGGGCAGATAACTGGCCAGTACCGCCTGCAGCCCTGGACCGACGCCTTTCATCGACTTCAGCACAGCCAGTTGAGGCTGCTGAGAGACCTGCTCGGCAATCTGCTTTCCCAGTCGTTCAACCAGCGTATGCAGGCGTGTGATATTGGTCTGCAGCAGCTGGCGCAATTCACGATTGCCCACCATTTCCTGTTGCTGCCGCGCGACGGTTAGCGCGTGCATCGCCTGTCGACGTGCGCACACGAATTCCCGCATCTTCTGCTGCCAAGGCTCCAGCGGCTGATAGGAAGGCAGTTTCACCAAGGCAGCCATCTGCGCCAATGCATAGGCGTCCAAACGGTCGGTCTTGGCCACCTGGCCAAGGCCTTGGGCCAGTTTTCGGGCCCGCAGGGCATTGGCCCGGACCACCGGATGACCTGCCTTGTGCAGGAAGTCCAGCACGGGCTGCTCGTAGCCGCCGGTGGCCTCCAGCACGATCTGGATCGCCGGGTGTTTCCTCAGCCAAGCGTCCAATTCAGCAAAGCCAGAGCGGGTATTGCTGACCCGCAGGGTCTCCCCGTCCGTCGTGCCAACATCAAGCTGGCGCTTGCTGACATCAATCCCGATCCCGTTCATCGCCCGACTCCGTATAGTCTGGAAGGGTCGAGAGCTCCCCCGCTTGCCCAGTCTTATCACTGCGAGTGTCAGCTCCAGCAACTGTTCGGGCGGATCAAGGGAGATTCCGGCGTGGGCGCCAAGCTCCATGACGATCGTCGAGATCCAGGCTTGCACGGCGGCCCACGCCGGCTCTCGACGCCTACGCTGCCAGATTCCGAACAGATAAGGCTTGGCGAAAACTTGCTCGGGTGCGCTGTCCTGCGCACTCGGCAAGGCCGGGGTTGGGCGTCCTGCCCAACCCGTCCGGCGTATACGCCGGACCCATGTTTTCGACAGTCCCACCAACCCACCCGCGCCAACCCTCCACACATGGCTGGCACGCATGGAAAAGCGTAGGTCCGAGCCACGCTCGGACAGCGCGATGCCGAGACGATGCGTGTCCGACCATGGGTCGGACCTACCTGTGATGGGGTTGCCAGGAACTGGAGCAACGTCAGACCGTGGTCGGACAGCTGTTGCTGTTGCTGTTGCTCGTGATCTTGATCCACCTCCCCCTTGGAGCGAGCCGAGCATCACAGCGGCATCGGGGGCGAAGAGGCGCGGCCAAGCATGAAGCGTGCTGAGGTCTGTGCGGCAGCACATGGGCGCGTGGCGACGCGCTGGAACAACGGGCGTCCGCTGGTCTGGGGGCGCGAGCGCAGCGAGTTCCGCGCCGTCCCCCGATGACGCGAGAAGCGCAGGGCACCGGCGGGCGCAGCCCGACGGCGAGCGGACGGGGGCGTGTTCTTTGGTTACTTTCTTGCACGAGCACCAGCGCCGCAGGAGCGGCGCGGAACAGCGTAGCTGGCCCGTAGGGTGGCGCACAGGGATGTGCGCCATCAGAAAGTGACTCGCGCCCCGGAGGGGCACGAAACGCTTTTGAAGTTATCCGCGAAGCGGAAACAGCAGCGGCAACAACCGGACAACGGCCGGCCCTACCCGGTGGCATGTCCCCCGCAATGCCGCAGCATTTGACGGACTGTAGCCCGGAAATAGGCGAAGAACCAAAAAAAACGCCGGCGCGAGGCCGGCGTTTCTTCATTCGCGGTCAGGCCGGTATCAGCCGTTCCACTTGCCCTGTGCGGCCAGGCCGTTTTCCTTGGCGCGGTCGTACACGGTCTGCTGGGCCTTGGCGATGTTGGCCTTGGTGTCCTTGGCCCACAGCTTCAGCGCGGCCTGCTGCATGGCGCGGCCGTAGGAGAAGCTCAGCGGCCACGGCAGGTTGCCCATCTGGTTCATTGCATCCAGGTGCGCGGTGGACTGTTCGTCGGTCTGACCGCCGGACAGGAACACCACGCCCGGCAGGATCGCCGGCACGGTGCTCTTGAGGCACATCACGGTCGACTCGGCCACTTCCTCGACGTCGGCCTGCTCTTCGCAGCCCTTGCCCGAGATGACCATCGAGGCCTTCAGGATGGTGCCTTCCAGCAGCACGTTCTGCTGGTACAGCGCGTCGAACAGCGAACGCAGGGTGGCTTCGGTGACTTCGTAGCAGGTCTCGATGTCGTGGTCGCCGTCCATGATCACTTCCGGCTCGACCATCGGCACCAGGCCGCATTCCTGGCACAGCGCCGCATAACGGGCCAGCGCATGCGCGTTGGACTCGATGCAGGTGCCCGACGGGATGCTCTCGCCGATGTTGATCACCGCACGCCACTTGGCAAAACGCGCACCCAGCTTGTAGTACTCCTGCAGGCGCTCGCGCAGGCCGTCCAGGCCTTCGGTCACCAGCTCACCGGGGCAGCCGGCCAGCGCGTGGGCGCCCTTGTCGACCTTGATGCCCGGGATGATGCCGTGGTCGGCCATGTACTTGGCGAACGGCACGCCGTCCTTGGTGGACTGACGGATGGTTTCGTCGTACAGGATCGCGCCGGAGATATGCTCGTTCAGCTTCGGCGTGGTCAGCAGCATTTCGCGGTAGGCGCGACGGTTCTCTTCGGTGTTTTCCAGGCCGACGCTGGCGAAGCGCTTGCCGATGGTGCCGGTGGATTCGTCGATCGCGATGATGCCCTTGCCCGGGGCGACCATGGCCTGGGCGGTTTCAGCCAGCTGTTCGATGCTCATGTATTTCCTGTGGCGGGTGCGGGAAAACCCCAATTATAGCGGGCCGCCCCCGTGAACTGGCTGTACACGCGATCTGGAAACGCTTTCACCCATGCAGAGCGCGTATTCGGGGATGTGTCCGGGTGAAAGCCCCCTGCGTCAGGGGGCGGCCGCGAAGCGGCCGGGGTGTGGGTGCTGATAAGAAGGGGCCCACGGTTTGCAGCGCAAACCGTGGGGCGACAGCGCGCATGCGATGGCGCGTATCCCCCTACAGCTCGCCCAGGCCGCTGGCGCGGCCGTCTTCGCCCACTTCCAGCAGGCGCAGGGTGTTGGTGGCGCCATGGGTTTCCATGTGCTCACCGCTGGTAAACACCACCCGGTCGCCGGCCTGCAGCTGGTTGGCTTCCACCAGCAGGCGGATGCTGCCGCGGGCCGCTTCGCGCGGGGTGAAACCACGGCTGTCGAAGTTGATCGGGAACACATCGCGCATCAGCGCCATCTGCCGGCGCGCGCCATCGTGGCGGGTCACCGCGAACACCGGGGCCGAGGCACGGAAGCGCGACAGGTAACGCGCGGTGTCACCGGATTCGGTCATCGCCACGATCGCGCGCACGCCCACGTGCTGGGACAGGAACATGGTGGCCATGGCGATGGCCTGGTCGGCACGCTCCAGCCCGCGCGGCGAGGCGCCGAAGTCGGTCTCGGTCTGGAACTGGCGCTCGGCACCCAGGCAGATCCGCGCCATCGCTTCGACCGCCTTGACCGGATACGCACCGGCGGCGGTTTCGGCCGACAGCATCACCGCATCGGTACCGTCGATGACCGAGTTGGCCACGTCCAGGACTTCGGCGCGGGTCGGGATCGGGCTTTCCACCATCGACTGCAGCATCTGGGTGGCGGTGATCACCACCTTGTTCTGCGCCAGCGAGGCCTTGATGATCTTCTTCTGCAGGCCCGGCAGTTCGGCATCGCCGATTTCCACGCCCAGGTCGCCACGGGCCACCATCACCACGTCGCTGGCGTCGATGATCTCTTCCAGGTTCTCGATCGCTTCGGTGCGCTCGATCTTGGACACCAGCGCGGCGTAGCAGCCGTGCGATTCGGCGATCTCGCGGGCGTCGTTCATGTCCTGCGCATTGCGGCAGAACGAGACGGCGATGAAGTCCACCCCGATCTTGGCCACGATGCCGATCAGTTCCTTGTCGCGCTCGGTCAGCGCGCCCAGCGACAGGCCGCCGCCCTGCTTGTTCAGGCCCTTGCGGTCGGACAGCACGCCGTCGTTGAGCACGGTGTTGATGATGCGCTCGCCCTGCACTTCAAGCACCTGCAGCTGCATCAGGCCATCGTCGAGCAGCAGCACGTCGCCGGCCACCACGTCCTGCGGCAGGCCCAGGTAGCTCACGCCCACCTGGGTGGTGTCGCCCGGCGGCGGGGTGGCCGAGGCCACCAGGTCGAAGCGGTCGCCGGCCTTGAGCTTGATCTTGCCTTCGGTGAAACGCTCGATGCGGATCTTCGGGCCCGGCAGGTCGGCCAGGATGCCCACTTCCACGCCCACGCGTTGCGCGGCGGCGCGCACGTCGGCGGCGCGCTTGGCCTGGCCGGACGGATCGCCGTGGCTGAAATTCAAACGCACCACGTTCACGCCGGCGCGGAACAGATCCTCCAGCACGCCCGGCGGGTCGGTCGCCGGTCCGAGGGTGGCGAGGATCTTGGTGCGGCGCTGACGCTCAATCATGGTAAATGGGCTCCCGGGAAAGAACTGAAATTAGCACACCCTTCACGTCCCATGAATACGTTTACAGCCTTGGCGCAGCTGGTTCTTGCCGATGTCCTGCAGACAGCGGCGGACCGCCGGGCGGACATCGGTCGACCGCGATGCCGCAGCAAGCCCCGACCCGGCTGGCTTTGCGCGCGACATGCGGCGGCGTACGGGACGCCGCCGGATGCCTCAGGCGAGCACGGCCAGCAGCTCATCCGGGGCGCTCACCAGGTGCTGCGCGCCGGCCGATTGCAGCTCCTGGGCGCCGCCAAATCCCCACAACACGCCGATATTGCGCATGCCGTGATGGCGCGCGCCGGCGATATCCATGCGCCGGTCGCCGATCATCCAGCACTGCCCGGGCGTCAATGACAGCCGCTGCAGCGCCTCGGCGACCAGCTGCGGCTTCTCGCTGCGGCTGCCGTCGATGGTCGCCCCGACCACCTCCTCGAAGCACCCGCCGAACGGCAGGTGCGCGATGATGCGGCGCGCGTGCGGTTCGTTCTTGGCGGTGACGATGGCCAGCCGGTGGCCGCGGCCGTGCAGGTCCTGCACGACCTCGCCGATCCGCGGGTACACCTCATGCTCGCGCCAGCCGACCACGTCGAAGCGTTCGCGGTAGTAGGTCACCGCCTGCTCCACATCGGCCGGGTCATCGAACAGCGGCGCGAAGCTGGTGCGCAGCGACGGCCCGATCCAGTGCCGCAGTTGCTCCAGCGGCGGCACCGGCTTGCCCATCCGGGTCAGCGCATGCGCCACGCACTGGGTGATGCCCACGGCCGAATCGATCAGCGTACCGTCGAGGTCGAAGAACAGCGCTGCGCGCTGTTCATCGGAATGACGACCAACGGTCGTCATCCACCGGGCGTCGCCCGTCACCGACCGCTCCTCCGCCATCACGCGCCCCGGGCGTCGAGCGCGGCCACCGCCGGCAGGGTCTTGCCTTCCAGGAACTCCAGGAACGCGCCGCCACCGGTGGAGATGTAGCTCACCTCGCCGGCGATGCCGTACTTGTCGACTGCGGCCAGGGTGTCGCCACCACCGGCGATCGAGAATGCCGGCGAGGCCGCGATGGCACGGGCCAGCGCTTCGGTACCATGGCTGAAGGCCTCGAATTCGAACACGCCGACCGGGCCGTTCCAGACCACGGTGCCGGCCTTGGCGATCAGGCCCGCATAGTGCTGGGCGGTGTCCGGGCCGATGTCCAGGATCAGGTCGTCCTCGGCCACGTCGGCGACGGCCTTCACCGTGGCTTCGGCATCCGGCAGGAACTGCTTGGCCACCACCACATCGGTGGGCAGCGGGATCTCGGCGCCACGCGCCTTCGCATCGGCCACGATCTTCTTCGCGGTCTCCAGCAGGTCCGGCTCGTACAGCGACTTGCCGACCGGATGGCCGGCCGCGGCGATGAAGGTATTGGCGATGCCGCCACCGACGATCAGCTGGTCGACCTTGCCGACCAGGCTGGACAGCAGCTCCAGCTTGGTGCTGACCTTGCTGCCGGCGACGATGGCCAGCAGCGGCGGTGCGGGGGCCAGCAGCGCCTTGGCCAGCGCGTCCAGCTCGGCCATCAGCAACGGACCACCGGCGGCCACCGGGGCGAAGCGGATCACCCCGTGGGTGGAAGCCTGGGCGCGGTGCGCGGTGCCGAAGGCATCCATCACGAACACATCGCACAGTGCGGCGTACTTCTCCGCCAGCGCTTCATCGTCCTTGCCCTCGCCGACATTCATGCGGCAGTTTTCCAGCAGCACGATCGATCCCGGCGCCACTGCCACGCCATCGACCCAGTCGCGCACCAGCGGCACGTCCACGCCAAGCAGGGCCGACAGGCGCAGCGCCACCGGCGCCAGCGAGTCGGCTTCGCTCCATACCCCTTCCTTCGGCCGCCCCAGGTGCGAGGTGACCATCACCGCCGCGCCCTTCTCCAGGGCCAGCTTCAACGTCGGCAACGATGCGCTGATGCGCTGCTCGGAGGTGATGCGGCCGTCTTCGATCGGCACGTTCAGGTCTTGCCTGATCAACACGCGCTTGCCGGAGAGATCGAGGTCGGTCATGCGAACGATGGACATGGGGCAACTCTTTGGCGGGAAAGGAAAGGGCGCCGCGCACGGCGCAGATGCCCATTGTCCGGGCTGCGCGGGTGCATCGCAAATGGGCCGGCGATGACCGTTGGTCATCGCCGGCCGTCGCGCGTTACGCCGGATCGACCGGCTTCTGCCGCAGCAGGCTCAGCGCGAATCCGCCGACGATCAGCACGCCCAGCACCAGCAAGCCCCACAGCAGCCACTGCTTCCAGTCGCGCGGCGCCGTCAGTGCAGCATCGCCGGCCAGCACCTGCGCTGGCCCCTGCACGGTGGCCAGCGCCGGTTGCCACTGCGCGCCCTGTTGCTGGCGCAGCTGCGCGATCACCGTGCCCACCGGCGCGTCGCTGCGCGCGGCCCGCACGCTGCCGGCGACCACGCTGTAGGGCGGCTCCCCCTGGCTGAGGAACACCAGCGCCTCGGGCTGGTAACCCAGCTTCAGGGTCGGCGCCTGGCTCGGCTGCGCCTGGGCGGCCATCAGCTTCCAGTAGCGGTCGCGGCTGGCCACTGCAAGCGGCTGGGCCTGCGACTGGCGGCGCTGCGCGGCATCCTGCAGCTGGTAGGCCACCCACGGCCCGGCGCGCACCTGCCAGGGCTGTTCGGGATCGTCGCGGCTGAGCAGGGTCCACTGCACCACGCTGTTGTCGGCGGTGGCGATATCGGCCTGCGCGATCGGGAAGCGGCCGTCGAGCTGGTACTCGAACTCACCCGGCTTGCCGGCACGGCCGGCCAGCGACTGCCAGCGCCAGTCCACCGACTGCGCGGCCGGCGCCAGTTCAGCCTGCACCGCCAACAGCGTCGGCAAGGCCTGCGTGCCCAGCGGCAGGATGCGGTAGTAGCGCGCCTTGCGCCCGATCTCGATGCGTCGCTGCTGCAGCCGGCGGCCGTCGTGCTGCAGGTCCACCAGCGCCACCTCATCGGCGATGCGGTCCCAGTCGCGCAGGTCGTCGCTGGCCTCCACCCGCACCCGCGCCTGCACGGCCGCCTGGGTCTGCCAGTCCAGGCGCAGGGCCTGCACCTCGACCCGCAGGGCAGCGGCATCGATCAACCACCCGGCCGGCTGCGCGGCGGCACCGCCACGGCCCAGCCGCGCCTCGACCCGACGCACGCTGCCATCGGTATTGCGCTCGGCCAGCAGTTGCAGGTCATCGGCGGCCGAACCGCTCAGCGCCGGCAGCGGAAACCACGGCAGGTCCTGCCACTGCGCGGCCTGCGCCAGGGGTTGGTCGGCCGCCAGCAGCGCCGACGGCAGGGTCTGGCCCTGCGCGTTGAACACCTGCACATCGGCCAGCCGCGGCGATACCGCGCTGCGGTACACCGCTTCGTCCAGCATCAGCCGGTAGGCCCCGGCCTGCGGCTGGGACAGCTGCAACGGCCATTGCTGACGATAGTCCTGGCGCGCGTCGGCGGCCAGCACCAGCGCCGGTGCCGCCACCAGCGCCAGGGCCGCGATCAGGGTACGCAGAGTGTTCACGGCTGTTGCTCCAGGTCGGCATCGGGCGCGCGCGGCGGGGCCGGCGCCAGGTAACCCACGACCGTGCACAGCAGGCCGTAGGCGATGAAGGAAGAAATACCCAGCAGATTGCCCAGGTGCTGGCGGTCGATCAGCACCAGCTTGGCCAGCACCACGCCCATCAGCACCGCACCGACCAGCCACAGCGTGCGCTGGCCACGGCGCGAGCCCCACACCCAGCTGATCACCCCGAGCACGCTCCAGACCACGGTCAGGCTGGTCTGGGCCAGGGTCGAGGACCACAGCCGGCCGTTCCACGGCACCGCGCCCCAGTGGTGCACGGTGTGCAGGGTGGTGCTGGTGAGCAGGATGAAACCGGCAATGGCCAGCAACGGCACGCGCCTGGCGCCCAGTACCGGCGGCGCCTGCACCGACCACAGCCAGCGCACCGCCAGGGCCAGCACGGCCAGCTGGGCCAGTTCCATCGGATTGAGCAGCGGCAGCCACGGCAGCGGCACGGCCGATGCCGGCGCGAACAACAGGCACAGCCAACTCACGCCCAGTACCACGAACACGGTGGTGGTCAGCGCCTGGCGCAGCACATCGAAGCGCGTGCCCAGCGGGACTGCCAGCCACGGCCAGCGCAGCAGGGCGATACCGGCCAACAGCAACCAGGGCAGCAACGCCAATGCCACCGACCAGCCCTGGGCCAGGCCGAAGCGGTCGGCCAGCCACATGCAGGCCAGCGACAGCACCGTCGGCCACAGCAGCCACCAGCTGAACTGCGCCGCCAGCGCCGCCCGGCCCTGTCCATCGCGCAGGCACCACAGGCTGCGCACGCCCAGCGCGGCGAACACCGCCCAGGCCAGCGCGCCATAACCGGCGAACGGCTGCTGGTGCACATCGGCCTGCCACAGCGCCAACGGGAACGCACTCAACAGCATCGCCAGGGTGGTCAGCGCCAGCGCGCGCGCAGGCGCCCGCCGATGCACTTCGGCGGCGATCCAGGCGGTGGCCGCCACCGCGATCAGCAACGCGTCGGGGCGGCTGTCGTGCACGACAAAGCGGCCGACTTCATGCACCGCCCCGCCCAGCCACCACAGCAGGCCCCACAGGTAATACACCAGCGCCGGCGCATCCTGCCGCGCACGCCGGTAGCTCCATGCCGAAGCGAACCCGGCCACCGCCAGCAGCAGGCCGCTCATGAACGTCGGGTTGGCGATCGCGTTGGCATCGTTGTGCCAGTAATCGGCACCGACCACAAAGCCGAACGCCGCGCCCAGCTGCAGCAGGGCCGCGGCGATCTGCGGCAACCAGCGGCGCTGGCGCAGGCCCAGCCATGCCAGTGCCGCCCCTTCCAGCGCGAACACACTGGCGGTGGCCCGTGCCGACAACGCCAGCGGCACCGCCAGCGTGGCAAACCCCACCGCCAATACCGCATGCGACTGGCCCAACGCGGCATAGCGCGGACGCCGGATCAGCGCCCAGCCCAGTGCGGCGTACAGCGTGGCCAGTGCCAGCGCGCACAGCGCCAGCAGCAGACGGTCCTGGTGCAGCATGCCGGCCTGCAGCGAGAACGCGATCAGCGGGGTGCCGAACACCAGGCTGCCATCGACCAGGTCGCGCTTCTCGGCCGGCTGGCGGCGCGCGTACAGGATCGGGATCAACAGGTAGAAGGCGAAGAACAACAGCAGGAACGGTTCGGTAGTGGCGAACTTGTCGGCCTGGTACTGCAGCACGCCCCAGGCCGTGCCGATGCCGAAGGTGAAGGCAAAGCCCAGCAGGTTGAGCACCCGCCACGGCCGCCACCAGGCAATGGCCAGGATGGCGCCATTGAGCACGGCGTAATACGAGAACAGCGCGACATGGTTGCCACTGCCGGTGGACAGCCAGATCGGCGCCATGAACCCGGCCAGGATGCCCAGCACTGCCAGCGTGCGCGAGTTCTGCAGCACCGCCAGCACGCCCACCCCGGCGACCAGCAGCACGCTCATCGCAAAGGCCGGCAGCGCCTCGATCAGGTCGTAGCGTTTGAAGGCGGCGAAGATGGTCAGCAGCAGGATGCCGATCGTCCCGCCCTGCAGCGCCAGGGCGAACAGGCGGCGGCGGTCGCGCTGGATCCAGCCGAACACCAGCCCGCCCAGCGCACCGGCCGCGATCGCGGCCAGGCGCAGTTCGATCGGCGCGTTCAACCAGCCCTGGTCGCTGGCGTACTTGAGCAGCGCGGCCACACCGGCCAACAGCACCAGCATGCCGATCTTGACCGGCACATTGCCCTCGGTGAACCACTGTTTGACCGTGCCCAGCACCCGTTCGGCCAGGCCGGGGCCGGCCGGCGGCGGAGGTGGCGCCACCGCAGCGGCGGCGGGCGGTGCCAGGGGCGGCAAGGGTGGCGGCAGGTCGACGCCTCCGACCGTGGCGGCCGCCGCGACAACCTGTGCGGCGTGGGCAGCCGGCCGAGACGGTTGTTCCGTCCAGGGCAGCGGCTGTGCTGTCGGGATCGGCGTCTCGGGCCGGGCCGCCGTCGCGTCCAGGCGCTGCTGTTCCAGGGCTGCCACCCGCCGGCGCAGCCCGGAAATCATCACCAGGGCCACCACCAGCAGCACCGGAACCAGCAGCAGGACCAGCACCACCAGGGCAATCAGAGCTTCCATTCCACGCCATCCTCGAAAGGGGCCCCGGCGCCCGCCCGACCGCGCGGTACCGAGGCACGCGGCCATGCTAACTGAATCAGGGCCGGGGGCCGGGCAAAAAAACGGCGGACCCTGCGGTCCGCCGTTGATTGCCTCAAGGCATCGGCTGGCCGGTATTACGCGGCGACGACCTTGACCATTTCCAGGCACTTGTTGGAATAGCCCCACTCGTTGTCGTACCAGGACACCAGCTTGACGAAGGTACTGTCCAAGGCGATGCCTGCATCGGCGTCGAACACCGAGGTGTGGGTCTCGCCGCGGAAATCGGTGGCCACCACCTTGTCTTCGGTGTAGCCGAGGATGCCCTTCAGCGCGCCTTCGCTCTGCGCCTTCACTTCGGCGCAGATCTCGGCGTAGGTGGCTTCCTTTTCCAGCTCGACGGTCAGGTCGACCACCGACACGTCCGAGGTGGGCACGCGGAAGCTCATGCCGGTCAGCTTCTTGTTCAGCTCCGGGATCACCACGCCGACGGCCTTGGCCGCACCGGTGGAGGACGGAATGATGTTCTCCAGGATGCCGCGGCCGCCGCGCCAGTCCTTGTTGGACGGGCCGTCGACAGTCTTCTGGGTGGCGGTGGCCGCGTGCACGGTGGTCATCAGGCCGCGCTTGATGCCCCACTTGTCGTTGATCACCTTGGCCAGCGGCGCCAGGCAGTTGGTGGTGCACGATGCATTGGAGACGATCGCCTGGCCGGCGTAGGTCTTGTCGTTCACGCCGAACACGAACATCGGGGTGTCGTCCTTGGACGGGGCCGACAGGATCACCTTCTTGGCGCCGGCATCGATGTGCTTCTGCGCGGTGTCCTTGGTCAGGAACAGGCCGGTGGATTCGATCACCACGTCCACGCCCACTTCGTCCCACTTCAGGTTGGCCGGATCGCGCTCCTGGGTCAGGCGGATCTTCTTGCCATTGACCAGCAGGTCGTTGCCCGACACCGACACATCGGCCTTGAAGCGACCGTGCACCGAGTCGTACTTCAGCATGTAGGCCAGGTAGTCCGGCTCCAGCAGATCGTTGATGGCGACGATTTCGATGTCATTGCCGAAGTTCAGCACGGCCGAACGCAGCACGTTGCGCCCGATGCGACCGAAACCGTTGATGCCAACCTTGATTGCCATGTTCACAAGCTCCTGCAGCCGCGACGGTGCGGCGCCGATGGAAAGGGGCGTTCATTCTAGCAGGGCCGGACCGGGACCGGCCCCCCGGAACCGGATGGGAAGCGGTTACAGGCGCAATCGCGTGGATTGATCCGGATCAAGGCGCAGCGGGGCCGGGACGGCAAAACTGGCCCCATTCCACCCCGCAACGAGACACGCTCATGCGCAAGCCCTCCCCCCTCCTGCTCTCCAGCCTGGCCGCCGCGCTGGCCCTGGCCGCCGCCCCGGCCATGGCCCAGTCCAAGGGCGACTGGACCATCGGTGCCGGCGTGCACCAGGTCGCCCCGAAGTCCAACAACGGTTCACTGGCCGGCGGCACCCTGAAGGTCGACGTCGACAACGACATCAAGCCGACCATCACCGGCGAATACTTCATCGCCGACAACCTGGGCATCGAGATCCTGGCCGCGCTGCCGTTCAAGCACGACATCAGCATCGACGGCCTGGGCGGCGTGGGCAGCACCAAGCACCTGCCGCCGGTGGTCTCGCTGCAGTACCACTTCAACAGCAAGGGCAAGGTCTCCCCGTTCGTCGGCGCCGGCATCAACTACACCACCTTCTTCAGCGAGAAGACCGGCGGCGCGCTGGCCGGCAACACGCTGAAGCTGGAAGACTCCTGGGGCCTGGCCGCGCACGCGGGCCTGGACGTTGCGATCAACGACAAGGGCTCGCTGCGCGTGGACGTGCGCTGGATCGACATCGACAGCAAGGTCAAGCTCAACGGCGAAAAGATCGGCACGGTCAACATCGACCCGCTGGCCTACGGCGTGTCCTACGTGTTCAAGTTCTGATCGGCGGGCTCTGATCGGCTTATCAGGTCGTACCAGCGCAACACCCTCGCAGCAACGCTTTCCCCGGCTTCAGCCGGGGATTTTTTTGGTTCTTCGCCGATTTGCGGGGAGTAAGTTGCGAACTACAGCCTCATATCAGAGAACGTTCAAAGGCCGTGATCCACGGTATGCGCTGATTGGGCTGGCGCGGGTGGGTTGGCGGGGCACGCCGTGAACCCCTCCTTGGGGGCTTGGCGAAAACATCCATGTTTTCGACAGTCCCGCCAACCCACCCACGCCAACCCTCTACGCATGGCTGGCACGCATGGGAAAAGCGTAGGCCCAAGCCACGCTTAGACAAGGTGATGCCGGAACGAAGCGTGTCCGACCACGGGTCGGGCCTACCTGCGATGGGTTGCCAGGAACTGGAGCAGTAAGGCCAACCGTTGGTTGGACGCCGTTGCTGTTGCTGTTGATCTTGACTTCCCTCCCCCTTGGAGCGAGCCGAGCATCGCAGTGGCGGCAAGGGCGAAGAGGCGCGGGTGTTTGAGCGCAGCGAGTTCCGCGCCGTCCCTTGCCGACGCGAGAAGCGCAGGGCACCGGCGGGCGCAGCCCGCCGGATCGCGGACGGGGCGTGCTTTCTTTGGGTTACGTTTCTTTGCACGAGCAAAGAAAGGTGACTCGCGCCCCGCAGGGGCACGAAAGCTGTTGACGTTGGACTTCACGGTGAAGCGACAACAACAGCAACGGCATTCGGCCAGCGGCCGGCACTGCCTGTGTACCAGCAGCGCCCACGGTCTATAGCGAGCGGTAGCCCCGTACATGGGCGAAGAACCGTGCTTTTGCTACCTACCCGGCCGCAAGAAGATGCGCTGCCGCCGCCTGCGCATGCAGCGCGGCCGTATCGAACAACGGCACCGATGCATCGTCGGCGTCGACCAGCAGCATGATCTCCGTACAGCCCAGGATGATCGCCTGCGCGCCACGGCCCACCAGCCGCTGCATCACCCCGCGATAGGCCTCGCGCGAAACCGGCAGCGCCCTGCCCTGCACCAGTTCTTCGTAGATGATCCGGTGCACTTGCGCGCGATCGTCCGCCGGCGGCACCAGTACCTCCAGCCCATACCGCTGCGCCAGCCGCGCCCGGTAGAAATCCTGCTCCATCGTGAACGCCGTGCCCAGCAGCCCCACCCGCTGCAGTCCTGCGGCCCGGATCACCTCCCCCACCGGATCGGCGATATGCAGCAACGGCACGCCTACCGCGGCCTGCACCTGCTCGGCCATCAAGTGCATCGTATTGGTACAGATCACGATCGCCGTGGCCCCGGCCGCCTCCAACCGGCGCGCCACATCGACCATCGCCGCGGTCGCCGCCGGCCAGTCGCCGGCCCGCTGCAGCGCCTCGATGTCGGCAAAGTCGAAGGACCACATCAGCAGCCGCGCCGAGTGCGTCCCGCCCAGCGCATCGCGCACCTGCTCGTTGATCATCCGGTAGTAGTGCGCCGAACTCTCCCAGCTCATGCCCCCGATCAAACCCAGAACCTTGTGCATCGGCGCCGCTCCCATGGTTGGCCACGGCCCCAGCGTACCGGTCCGGCGCCGCGGTCGGCCAGATCCGGGCAAGCCCGGCGGCCGGGCCGCCCGCTAGAATGCAGCCGATGAAGATCGCCTCCCTGATTCCGGCCACTGCCCTGGCACTGGCCCTCACCTTCGTTTCCACCGATGCCCTGGCCTGGGGCGCACAGGGCCACCGGCTGGTCGCCCGCGTCGCCGAAGCCCGGCTCACCCCGCAGGCGCAGGCCGAAGTGGACCGCCTGCTGGCCGGCGAACCGGACCCCACCCTGCACGCCATCGCCCCCTGGGCCGACCAGCTGCGCGCAAAGGATCCCGGCCTGGGCAAGCGTTCGGCCAGCTGGCACTACGTCAACATCGGCGAGGACGACTGCCGCTACCAGGCCCAGAAGCACTGCAAGGGCGGCAACTGCGTGGTCGAAGCGCTCAAGGCGCAGACCGCCATCCTCGGCGACCGCAGCAAGTCCGATGCCGAACGCGCGCAGGCACTGAAGTTCGTCGTCCACTTCGCCGGGGACATCCACCAGCCCATGCATGCCGGTTACGGCCATGACAAGGGCGGCAACGACTTCCAGGTGCAGTTCAACAACCGCGGTACCAACCTGCACTCGCTGTGGGACAGCGGCATGCTCAATGAAACCAGGCTGGACGATGACCAGTACCTGCAGCGCCTGCTGGCCCTGCCCGCGCCCAGGCTGGGCCAGCGCTCCAGCATCGCCACCGACGCGGTGGAATGGGCGCAAGCGAGCTGCCGCATCGCCATTGCACCCGGCGTTTACCCGGCCAGGCGTACGCTTGGCCCGGACTACGCCGCCACCTACCGCCCGGTCGCGGAGCAGGAGCTGCGCCTGGCCGGTGAACGCCTGGCGGTGCTGCTCAACGCCACCCTGGGCAAACGCTGAGGTTTCCACCATGTCCGCGCACGTCGCCAGTTTCTTCCACCCCGACAGCCATACGTTCAGCTACGTGGTGCACGATCCGGCAACCCTGCAGGCGGCGGTGATCGACCCGGTGCTGGACTACGACCCGGACACCGACGCGCTCGGCACCGGCGCGCTGCAACCGCTGCTTGCCCACGTACGCGACCACGCCCTGCAGGTGCGCTGGCTGCTGGAAACCCACGCCCATGCCGACCACATCAGTGCCGGCCGCTGGCTCAAGCAGCAATGGCCGGCGGCGACGCTGGCGATGGGCAGCGGCATCGTGCAAGTGCAGCGCAGCTTCGCCCCGCGCTATGCGCTGGAGGTGCCCACCGACGGCTCGCAGTTCGACCACCTGTTCGCCGACGGCGAACGCTTCGCGCTTGGCAACGTCGATGCCGAAGTGATCGCCGTGCCCGGCCATACCAGCGACAGCGTGGCCTACCGCATCGGCGATGCGCTGTTCACCGGCGACTCGCTGTTCATGCCCGACGGCGGCACCGCCCGCTGCGACTTCCCCGGTGGCGATGCCGCGCAGCTGTACCGTTCGATCCAGCGCCTGTTCGCGCTGCCCGACCCCACCCGCGTGTTCATCTGCCACGACTACGGCCCCGGCGGCCGCGCGGTGGCCAACCAGACCACCATCGGCGCACAGCGCGCGCACAACATCCACCTGCATGAGGGGGTCAGCGAAGCGGAGTTCGTCGCCACCCGCCAGGCCCGCGATGCCGGCCTGGACCAACCCAGGCTGATGCACCCGGCGGTGAAGGCCAACCTGCAGGGCGGACCGGACCGGTCGTAATGCCGGCCGCGGACAGCATGGCGATCAGCGCCCCTGGCGGCGCACGGTGTGCTGGCCGTGCACGATCTCGAAGGTGAAGGCGTACAACAGGCTGACCGCTACCGGCTCCACCCGCTCGGCGCCCTGGCAATTGCCGCGGCTGTCCGCCGTGCCGCCCGCAGGGTAGTGGCAGACCGCCGCCGGCGAATAGCGCCACTGCGCTACCGCCTCCTGTGCGGCCTCCAGCAACGGCAGGTTCTCCGCTGCGGCGCTCGCCGCGCATTCGGGCCGATCGGTCAACGCCACGCTGCGCTCCACCCTGCCCTCGGCATCGACCACTACCTGCAGGCACACCACCGTCGGCGGCAGTTCACGGCGTGGATCACGCGTGCCCACCACCGGGTCCGGCGCGGCGTACAACTGCGGCATCCGGTAGCCCTCGCTTGGCTGCAGCCGATACGGCTGGACCTGCCCTGCACCGCCGCCATCGCTGCGCAGGCGCTGGAGGCCGACGTTCTCGGCGCGGGTGTCCACCGTGGTGATCTGGTCATGGCCGGCGCAGCCGACCAGGGCCAGCGCCAGCACTACCGCCCCTGCGAGCCTCATTGCGTGGGCGCCGACGGGTCGAATTCATAGGTAACAGGAATGCGCACTGCCGCCGCCACCGGCTTGCCATTCCTGAGCGCGGGTTGGTAGGTCCAGGTACGTGCGGCGGTCACCGCGCTTTCTTCAAACACGCCGGGATTGCTTGCACTGAGTACCCGTACATCGCTCACCGCGCCTTGGGCATCCACCTCCACCCGCAGCACCACCTTGCCGGACAGGCCCTGTTCGAAGGCCTGTCTGGGGAAGCTGGGCGGGGCCATCCTGTCGGGCACTACCGGCCGGTCGCCGGTGGTCGTCGACGGCCCGGCCTGCACCGGTTCAACCCTCTCGGTGACGGAGGCCGGCCTGGCACCGGCCTCCGCCTGGCTGGCCCACGCCACCGCCGCCAATCCCACGCTCACCCCCACCACCAGCACCTGCCCGGCAATCCACGGCAATGCCTTGGGCTTGTGTTCCTTCAACATGGCAATACGCTCCTTCAACAGCGGTTGGCTGCGCCAGTGGCAGGCCATCGGCGCAACCGGGTGAACCAACTGCGCCTTGAGCAGCGCGTTGGCATAGAGCCGGCGCAGGGCCGGATGCGGGTCGACCGTGCGTGCATCGCAAGCCAGTTCCTGGTCGCGCAGGAACCGGCGCGCCGCCCACGGCAGCAACGGGTGGAACCAGAACACGCAGCGCAGCACCGCCAGCCCGGCATTGGCCCAGGGGTCGCCGTGGCGGCGATGGCTGCGTTCGTGCTGCAGGATCAGATCCTGCTCGGCGGGACTGAAGTCCTGCTCGAAGGCAGGGCCCACCACGATGCGCGGCGGCCACAGGCCCACCAGCGCGGGCAGCCCGGGGTCGGCACTGGCCCGCCAGCTGCCATCGCCGCGCGGCTGCAGCGGGCCCATCGCACGTTCGAAGCGGCGCTGCGCGCGCCAGCCGGCGACCGCCATCGCCAGCGCGCCGGCCAGCCACGCCGCCAGCACCAGCATGGGCCACAGCGCGGCGTCGGCCGCTACCACCGGAGCCCGCAAGACGCCGCCGATGGCCCGCATCGGCGCCGCATCGGCCATCGGCGCGGAAGGCAGTGGCAAGCACAACGCCGCCAGCACCAAGGGCAGCAACCACCAACTGCGATAGGCCAACGCCGCTCCGCCCAGGCGCAGCAGCAACGGCCGCGCCGCGGCCAGCAGCAGCACCGCCACCGCCAGCCATACGCTGGCCTGCACCACGCCATTGATCAGGTCAGTCATGGTCGAGCGCCTGGATCAGCTGCTTCAGTTCGGCGATGTCCTGTGCGCTCAGCTGCCCGCGCTGGCTGAAATGCGCCACCAGCGGCGCCACCCGGCCATCGAACAGCTTGTCGAGCATGCCGGTGCTCTGCTCGGCCACCCATGCCTGGCGCTGCAGCACCGGTGAGTAGAGATAGCGGCGGCCGTCGCGGCCGGCGCTGATCGCGCCCTTGGTCAGCAGGCGATTGAGCAGGGTCTTGATGGTGGGCTCGGCCCAGTCGCGGCCGGCCAGCGCGGCCACCACCTCATCGGCGCCCAAGGGATGGTTGCGCCACAACACGTCCATTACCACGGCTTCGGCTTCGCTGATCTGGCTCATCATTTACATCCGTAATCGACGGATCGATTACGGACGTAATTGCTCCCCGTGTCAAGCCCTTCCACGGCCGGTTCATGCGCCCACTGCGAGGATCGGGCCATTGCCTGGAGGCTGTGATGAGACGCTATCGAAAGCTGGACTATCCGGTCGCCGAGGTGCGCCGCTTCCTCGAGCCCGGCCCGGTCGTACTGGTCAGCTCGGCCTGGAAGGGCCAACGCAACGTAATGACCCTGGGTTGGCACATGGTCCTGGAATTCACCCCTTCGCTGCTGGGCACGATGATCTCCAGCGGCAACCACAGCTTCGAACTGATCCGGCGCAGCCGCCAGTGCGTGCTCAACCTGCCCACCGCCGACCTGCTCGACACGGTCGTGGGGATCGGCAACTGCAGCGGGGCCGAGGTGGACAAATTCGAGCGCTTCGGCCTGGACACCACCCCCGCCAGCGCGGTGGACGCGCCGCTGCTGGCGCAGTGCCCGGCCAGTTTCGAATGCCGCCTGCACGACGCCAGCCAGGTCAAACGGCATGGCCTTTTCATCTGGGAAGTGGTCAAGGCGCACGTGGCCAAAGTACCCAAACTGCCGAAAACCCTGCATTACCGTGGCGATGGGCAGTTCATGCGGTCCGGCGCGGAAGTCTCCCGTCGCGGTCTGTTCAAGCCCGGAATGCTGTAATGGCCCGTATACCTCTGCAGGATGGCGCTGGATGACCGAACACCTCACCGACCTCGACGCTGCGATCGACTGGCTGCTGCAGCGCGTCGATGGCCCCCTGCGCATCGGTGCGCCACTGGCGCTGGGCAAGCCGCACCGGCTGCTCAATGCCCTGTATGCGCGCGTGGAGCACGACGCGTCGCGGCCGCTGCAGATCTATACCGCGTTGTCGTTGAATCCGCCCAGGGCCGGCGCCGATGGGCTGGAAGCGCGCTTCATGGCCCCGTTCGCGCAGCGTCATTTCGGCGCGGAATTCCCGCGCCTGGCCTATGCCGATGCGGTGGCCGCCGACCGCCTGCCCGCGCATGTGCAGGTGGAGGAGTTCTACATGCAGTCCGGCGCCCTGCTCGGCTCGGCGCAGGCGCAGCGCAACTACACCAGCCTGAACTACACCCACGCCGCCGATGCGGTGGCCCAGCGCGCGCCGCATGCGATCGTGCAGAAGGTGGCGATGCGCCCGGACGACCGTCGGCTGTCGTTGTCGTGCAACAACGACATCACCCAGGACACCCTGGATGCGATGGCCGCGCGCGGCCTGCCGCGGCCGCTGCTGATCGCCGAGATCGACCCGCAGCTGCCCTACCTGGGCGGCTCGGCCACGGTGGACGTGAGCTTCTTCGACCTGGTGATCACCCCGCCAGGGCCCTACCCCGAGCTGTTCGGCCTGCCGCGCCAACCGGTCGGCGACGCCGACTACGCCATCGGCCTGTATGCCAGCGCGCTGGTCCGCGACGGCGGCACGCTGCAGATCGGCATCGGCACCCTGGCCGATGCGATCAGCCACGCACTGGTGCTGCGGCATACCGACAACGCCCGTTACCGGCAGATCCTGCATGCGCTCGACCCGCGCCTGGCCAGCCACCCGGCGGTGCTGGAATGCGGCGGCCTGGAGCCGTTCGACATCGGCCTGTACGGCTGCAGCGAAATGCTCAACGAAGGCTTCCGCCGGCTGGTGCAGACCGGGGTGATCCGGCGCAAGGTGCACGACGACCTGGCGCTGATGGAACGCATTGAAAGCGGCAGTACCCTGACCATCGACCACGCCACCCTGGAGGCCGAGGGCGAGTACCTGCATGGCGCGTTCTACCTGGGCTCGCCGGAGTTCTACCAGTGGCTGCGCGAGCTGCCCGACGAACAACGCAGTGCGATCGGCATGCGCCGGATCAGCGAGATCAACCAGCTGTATGGCGGCAATGAAGCCCTGGAACGGCTGCAGCGCCGGCATGCGCGTTTCTTCAATTCGTGCATGATGGCCACCGCGCTGGGCGCGGCGGTATCCGATGCGCTGGAGGACGGCCGGGTGGTGTCCGGCGTGGGCGGCCAGTACAACTTCGTGGCGATGGCCCACGCCCTGCCCGAAGCGCGCAGCGCACTGCTGTTCCGCGCCGTGCGCGAGGACAAGGGCCGGCTGCAGTCCAACGTGCGCTGGAACTATGGCCATACCACCATCCCGCGCCACCTGCGCGATATCTACATCAACGAATACGGCATCGCCGACCTGCGCGGGCTGACCGACGAGGACTGCGTGATCGGCATGGCCGGCATCACCGATGCCGCCTTCCAGGCCGGGCTGCTGCAGACCGCCCAGGCAGCGAAGAAGCTGGACGCGGCCTTCCTCGCCCCGGCGCACTGGCAGCAGCGCAATACCGCTGCGGCCGTCCGTGCGGCGTTGGCGCCATTCCGCCAGGCCGGGCTGCTGCCCGACTACCCGCTGGGCAGCGACTTCACCGAGGTCGAACAGCACCTGGTCAAGGCGCTGGGCTGGTTGAAGCAGAACACCGCTACGCGCGCGGCCAAACTGCGCACCGTGCTGGCCGCGCTGATGCAGCCGGCCGGCGACGGCGATGCGACGTATCTGCAGCGGATGGGGCTGGAAGCGCCCAAGGATCTGGGCGAGCGCATCCAGGCGCGGCTGGTGCGATTGGGCCTGGCCCGCACCGCCGGGTAGGTCCGGCCCAGGGTCGGGCCGCGCAAACGCAGAAGGCCGGGGAAATCCCCGGCCTTCTGGGCACCGACGCGAATGCCGCTGGGGTCAGAGCGCCTTGGCGGCAGCCACCACGGCTTCGGTGGTGATGCCGAAGTGCTTGTACAACGCGTCGGCCGGCGCCGAGGCACCGAAAGTGTCGATGCCGATCACCGCGCCGTCCAGGCCCACGTACTGGCGCCAGAACCCGGTGACACCGGCTTCCACCGCCACCCGCCTGCGCACCGCGTTGGGCAGCACCGACTCACGGTAGGCCGCATCCTGGCGTTCGAACACATCGGTGGACGGCATGGACACCACGCGGGTCTTGATCCCGGCCGCATCCAGCTCGGCCTTGGCCGCCACCGCCAGGCCCACTTCCGAACCGGTGCCGATCAGGATCACGTCCGGCACGCCGCCCTCGGCGTCGGCCAGCACGTAGCCACCGCGCGCGATCTGGGCCACCTGCTCGGCGCTGCGCGGCTGGTGCGGCAGGTTCTGGCGGCTGAACACCAGGCAGCTCGGGCCGTCGGTACGGGTGATCGCCGACTTCCAGCTGACCGCCGACTCGACCGCATCGCACGGGCGCCACACATCGTTGTTGGGGATGTAGCGCAGCGAGGCCAGGTGCTCCACCGGCTGGTGGGTCGGGCCATCTTCGCCCAGGCCGATCGAGTCGTGGGTATAGACGTGGATCGCATGCGCCGGGATCAGCGCACTCATGCGCACGCCGTTGCGGGCGTAGTCGCTGAACACCAGGAAGGTGGCGTCGAACGGAATGAAACCGCCGTGCAGCGCCAGGCCGTTGGCAATCGCGGTCATGCCGAACTCGCGCACGCCGTAATACACGTAGTTGGCGTTCGGGTCGTCGGTAGCCACCGACTTGCTGGCCTTCCACAGGGTCAGGTTGGAATGGGCCAGATCGGCCGAACCGCCGACCAGTTCCGGCAGCAGTGGCGCGAACGCTTCGATCGCCAGCTGCGAGGCCTTGCGCGAGGCGATGGTCTGGCCTTCGGCCTGGACCTGGGCGATATAGGCATCGGCCTTGGCGATGAAGTCGGCCGGCAGCTCACCGTGCGAGCGGCGGGTCAGTTCTTCGGCTTCGGCCGGGAACTGCCTGGCGTACTTGTCGAACTGCTGTTCCCACTCGGCCTGGCGCAGGGTGCCGGTACCGCCGGCGCGCCAGCCGGCGTAGATCTCTTCGGGAATCTCGAACGGGCCGTAGTTCCAGCCCAGCTGCTTGCGGGTGGCTTCCAGCTCGTCCTTGCCCAGCGGCGCGCCGTGGCTGGATTCCTTGCCGGCCTTGCCCGGCGAACCGAACCCGATCGTGGTGCGGCAGCAGATCAGGGTCGGCTTGTCGAACTGCGCCAGGGCGCTGTCGATGGCGGACTTGATGCTGTCCGGGTCGTGGCCATCGACGCCGCGCACCACGTTCCAGCCATAGGCCTCGAAACGCTCGGGGGTGTTGTCGGTGAACCAGCCTTCGGTGTTGCCGTCGATGGAGATGTGGTTGTCGTCCCAGAAGCAGACCAGCTTGCCCAGTCCCCAGGTGCCGGCCAGCGATGCCACTTCGTGCGAAATGCCTTCCATCAGGCAGCCGTCGCCCAGGAACACCCAGGTGCGGTGGTCGACGATCTCGTGCTCGGGGCGGTTGTAACGCTGCGCCAGCAGTTTCTCGGCCAGCGCGAAACCGACCGCGTTGGCCAGGCCCTGGCCGAGCGGACCGGTGGTGGTTTCCACCCCGGGGGTTTCATGGTGTTCGGGGTGGCCGGCGGTCTTGCTGCCCAGCTGGCGGAACTGCTTGAGCTGCTCGATCGGCAGGTCGTAGCCGCTCAGGTGCAGCAGCGCGTACTGCAGCATCGAGCCGTGGCCGTTGGACAGCACGAAGCGGTCGCGGTTGAACCACTTGGGATTCTTCGGGTTGTGACGGAGATAGTCGTTCCAGAGGACCTCGGCGATATCGGCCATGCCCATCGGCATGCCGGGATGCCCGGACTTGGCGGTTTCGACCGCATCAGCGGCTAGGAAGCGGATGGCGTTGGCCAACTGGCGGCGGGTAGGCTGCGTCATGGTTCTGAGAGTCGGGAGGCTCCCGCGGAACTGCGGGCTGCCCATTGTCCCACAGACCAACGGCGGGGTCAGGCCGGTACCGCCTGCGGGGCCGCCCTGTGAAGGGCTCCACCGGGGATAAACGAAGACGCCCCGCGGGGCGGGGCGTCAAGGCAACCGGCCTGGCGGCGGATTACTTGGTCGAAGCGGCTTGGATCACGCCGCAGGTCGATTCGCGCTGGAACTTTTCGCTGGTGGCATAGCCACCCGGCGTCAGCTTGGTGACGGTGATCTTGGAGGAGGTCTTGCCCTCCGGCTCGATCAGCACGTTCCATGGCAGGGTGACCTGGCCTTTGCTGCCCTGGGCGTTCTGCTCGAACATCAGCAGACCCGATTCCTCGTCGGAGGTCTTCAGGGTGAGGCCGGACTTCACGCCCTCGATCTTGATCCGCTTGAACGCCTGGGCCGGCGCCACCGGGACCACCTCCCAGGTGGTGAACTTGCGTCCGGCAAAGAAACTGCCTTCCTGGACATAGTTGGTTTCACAGGCCTTCTGGGCACTGGCGTCGAACGCCAGCAGCGCCAAAGCGGCCACCGTCAGATACGAAATCCTCATCTCAGCTCCTGTCCGCACGGCGCCGATCCCGGCGCCTTCCATGCGCCGGGCAAGTATCCATGGCAACGATGCGCTGTTCAATTACGCTCGCCGTTTTCCACCGGCAATGCCCGCGCCACCGGGCCATCGTCCACTTCGCCCTTGGCCACCAGGGTGGTCAGGGCCAGATCGCCGGTGACGTTCAGCGCGGTACGGCACATGTCCAGGAAGTGGTTCACGCCCAGGATCAGGCCGATGCCCAGCGGGTCGACCCCGACCATGGCGCAGATCATCGCCACCACCGGCAGCGAACCGGAGGGCACGCCGGCGGTACCGATGCCACCGAGGATGCAGACGGCCATCACCATGATCTGCTGGCCGATGCTCAGGTCCACCCCGAAGAACTGGGCCAGGAAGATCACCGTCACGCCCTCGAACAGCGCCGTGCCGTTCTGGTTGGCGGTGGCGCCCACGGTCAGCACGAAGCGCGAGACCTTCTGCGGCAGGCCCATCTGGTCGGCCACCCGCAGCGCGGTGGGCAGGGTG
The DNA here is from genome assembly GCF_057839765.1 of Stenotrophomonas sp. KH_029. Lineage (NCBI taxonomy): Bacteria > Pseudomonadati > Pseudomonadota > Gammaproteobacteria > Lysobacterales > Lysobacteraceae > Stenotrophomonas > Stenotrophomonas sp. KH_029. The sequence goes on from NZ_CM174498.1 coordinate 3,368,530, forward strand.
GCGTTGCTGGAGGCGGTGGAGAAGGCCATCACCGTGGCTTCCTGGGTATCGCGGAAGAACGCCAGCGGCGAGCGCCCGGACAACCACACCGCGATGCCGTAGGTCACCACCATGTGCAGGCCCAGCGCCAGCACCACCACGCCCACGTAGGCGCCCAGGCGGATGATCAGCTCAAAGCCGAACAGCGCGGCCAGGTTGAACATGAAGCAGGCCACCGCGTACGGGGCCAGGCGGATGACCAGGTTGATCAGGGTCATCGAGATCTCGAAGACGCCCTCGATCGCGCGGCGCAGCGGGGCCACCTTTTCGTTGTCGGTCAGCACCATGCCGATGCCGAACATCAGCGCGAAGAACATCAGCGACAGGATCGCGCCGTTGTCCGAGGCGGCCTTGAGCACATTGCTCGGCACGATCGACAGCAGCATGTCCATGCCCTTGGGCGTGCCATGGATGCCGGCGACGATGGCCTTGCTGCGCTCGGCGTTCTGGGCCAGCATCTGCGCCGCTGCCTGCGGGTCCACGCCGGCACCGGGCTGGAGCACGTTGACCAGCACCAGGCCGATGCCCACCGCGATTCCCGACAGCACGATGGTATAGGCCAGCGTCTTCCAGCCGATCCGGCCCAGCGCGCGGATGTCGCCCATCTCCGACACGCCCATGATCAGCGCCGAGAAGATCAGCGGCACGATCAGCATGAAGATCAGGTTGAGGAACAGGTTCGAGGCCGGTGAGGTGATGTAATCAATCACCCACTTGACCACGGCCTGCAGGGCGGTGAGGCTGTCGGTGCTGCCTGGGTCGGGAGGAGTTCCACCGAGGGCATGCACGGTCAGCCCCAGGGCCAGGCCGATCACGAAGCCGATGGCCATTTTCCAGTGCAGGGGCAGTTTCTGCCGGGTCGTTGCGGCCTCAGTCATGGAACGGCTTTCCTTTAAAGATGTGGAATCAGCTTAACAAAGCCGGCCCCCATGGCCGGCGGCACCCTCACGGCCCCGAAGGGTATAGAGGTGCCAAGCCATTGTTTTCCGCCACCGCAGGGGCGTGCCAGTGGGGTCCGTCACGGAACGCGACACGCAGGGCCTGCCGGGCCTGCCCGACATCGCCATTGCCTGCGCTCCATCGCGCTTGCTGCATGGCCAGCAGGCTGTCGCGCTGGCGCGGATCGGCCAGACGCGCCAACAAGGCCTCCAGGCCCTGCACCCCGCCCATCGCGCACAGCAGCGCCACGATCTCGTCCAGCCCCTCGCTTTCCAGCGCCCGGCGCAGCTCGGCCAGGCTGGGCGTGCCCGCCGGGACCAGGCCAGGGCCGCGCACCGGGCCGGCCGCCGGGCGCGCACGCCCACGCCGGCGCCAGCCCCACAGCAGGGTCAGCAGCCACAGCGCGGCAAAGCCGGCGGTCGCGCCGATCCAGCCCCACGGCCGTGCCTGTGCCGGCAGCGGGGCGACCGACACGGCGCTGGAGGCCGCAGCGGCCCCGTCCGGCAAGGCCGATGTGGTGTCCAGCGGGATCGGTGCCGCACTGCCGGTGGCACCGCCGGCGGCCACGGCCAGGCTCAGGTCCGGCAGTTCGGCGGTACGCGCCTGCCCGGCCTGCACGTCCCACCAGGCCATGCGCGGCCCGGGCACGTGCAGGGTTCCCGCCTGGCGCGGCACGATCGAATAGCGCCGGGTCAGCTTCAGTTGCGGCGAACTGCCGTTGAAGCTCTCGTCGTACTGCGCCGGCTCGGCAAACACCTGCGCGTCCCGGCCGACATCCAGTTCCGGCAATTCCGGGAACTGCGCGCGGGTGGCGCCCTGGGCGGTCGCTTCGATCACCACCGTGGCCGCCTCGCCGGCACGGCCGCTGCGCGGCGCGGCGGTATAGCGCAGGCGCAGATCGTGCAGCGGCAACCACGGCTGCGGCGCCTGCGCCGGCTGCGCCTGTACCTGCAAGGTGCGTTCGGGCGCACGCGCACGCAGCCGGCCATCGCCACCGAACATGCTGTCCATGAAGCCGCCGGCACTGCGGCCGTTGAACTGCGCCGCCGGCAGCACCAGCGTGCCGCTGCGCTCGGGGATCAGCAGGAAACGGCGCTCGACCAGGTTGTAGCGGCGGCCATTGACCTCGCGCACCAGGCTGCGGTCCTCGCCCACCCGCTGCATCGAGGCGCCCGGCGGCGTATCCAGCACCAGCTCGCCGGACAGCAGTTGGGTGGCGTAATACAGCCGCACCACCACGCCCACGCTCTGCTGCACGTACGGGGTGGCATCATCGACTTCGACGTCCATAAACACCGCCGCGTCGCCGCGTGCCGCCGCCGCATCGGCGCTGACCTGCAGCACCAGCGCCGCGGTCTGGCCGTTGCCGGCCTGCAGCGGGGGAATCTGCAGGGTGCCGCTGCGCCGCGGCGACAACGTCACCGCATAGCGCGTGTGCGACTGGGTCGAGCCGTTGCTCCATTGCACCTGGCGGCTGCTGGTCTGTGCGCCCAGCTCGAAATCGGCCTGCAACGGGCCATAGTCCGGCGCGCCGCCGGCGTCGGTTTCGATGGTCAGGGTCACCGTGTCGGTGTCGCTGATCTGGTCACGGTCCAGCCAGGCCCGCGGCTGCGCCTGGGCCCATCCGCTGACGGCCAGCAGCAGCCAGACGCAGGCGCGTGCCCATCGCCGCGTGGAGGTGTCTGCGCTCATCGTCCTTCCCGTTTCCTGCGTTCGTTTTCCAACTGGAATTTGGCCCGCAACAGGCTGCCCGGGTCATCGGGCACGCGCCGCATCCAGGCTTCCACCGCCTGGCGCTGTTCGCGCTGCTGCGGGCTTTCGGCGGCCTGCCGCTGCGCGGGGGCGTCCTTGCTGTCCTTGCCCTGGCGCTGCAGCGCCTGCTGCATCTGTTCGCGCTGCGCCGCATCGGCGCGCGCCTGCGCGGCCGGATCGGGGTTGCCGGCAGCAGGCTTGGCCTGGCCGTCCTTTTCCCGGCCCGGCTCCGGTTGCGGCGGCGGTGGGCCGTTGTCGGCCGGTTGCGGCTGCCCGGGCGATGGCTTGCCCGGGTCCTGCCCCGGCTGTCCTTTGCCTTGCGCGCCGGGCGCCTTGGGCGGTTGCCGGCCATCGCCGCCCGGCGGAGCAGGCGGTGGCTTGCGCTTGCGCGCGGCGTCCACGGCGGCGCGGTTGGCCACCGCGTCGGGCATGCCCGGGGCCCGGCGCAGGGCTTTGTCATAGGCCTCGATGGCCGCGTCGTACTGGCCCTGGCGAGCCAGCGCATTGCCCAGGTTGTACCAGCCCGGCGCGTTGTCGATGCCCTCGAACTGCTGCTGGGCGCCCTTGAAATCGCCGCGCCGGTACGCCTCCACGCCTGCGCCCAGGCGGGTCTGGTCGACCTGGTCGGCGCGCCGCCACAGCGTGCCTTCAGCCGCCTGTGCCGGTGCCGGTGCTGCCAGCGGCAACGCCACGCACGCCACCAGCAGCATCGCCAGGCCACGTCGGCGGAACGCCCACAGCGACAGCAGCAACAGCGGCGGCAACAGCCAGAAGCCTTCATCGCGCCAGGCCAGGCCGTCGCCATCGCGGCGGTCATCGGCGCTGATGGTCGGGGTCAACACCCCCAGCGCCTTGAGGTCGGCATCGTCGTTGGCGATGCGCGCGTAGCGGCCGCCACCCGCAGTGGCCAGCGCGCGCAACGGCGCCTCTTCCAGCCGCGCCTGCAGAATCTGCCCGTCGCCGCTGCGGTAGGCCGCGCCGGTCGGCGTACCCAGGCCCAGCACCGACACCCTGAACCCCTGCGCGCGTGCACTGCCGGCGGCACGGTCGTCGCCACTGTCCACTCGGTCGGTGAGCAGCAGGATGTCGCCGCTGCGTGCACCGGACTGCTGCAGCAACAGTACCGCCGCCTGCAGCGCCCGCTCGGCGCGCTGGCCATCGCGGGGCATCACCGTCGGCGCCAGGGCGTCCAGGTACAGCGCCACGTTGGCCATGTCTTCGGTCAGCGGTGCCACGGTGTAGGCATCGTCGGCATAGGCCAGCAGCGCTACTTCACCGCCCTGCCGCTGCCGCAGCAGGCTGGCCAGCTTGGCGCGGGCCTGCAGCAGCCGCGACGGCGGCAGGTCGGTGGCGGTCACCCGCGAGGACAGATCCAGCGCCACCACCAGCGGTGACGGCGATTGCCACAACGGCTGGGCGACCTGGCGCCAGGACGGCCCGGCCAGCGCCAGCACCGCCAGCGTCCAGCCGGCCAACAGCAGCGCCAGCCCGCCCCAGGCGCGGCGGCCACCGGCCACCAGCAGATGGCGCAGCAGGTGCGCATCCACATTGGCCTGCCAGGCATTGCCGCGGCGGCGCCGCCAGTGCCAGAGCAGCGCGATCGGCGGCAGCGCCAGCAACGCCCACAGTGCCTCGGGGCGGACCAGGTGCAGCGCGTTCCAGTCGATGTTCATGCCCAGCGCCTCGGCAGCAGCCAGGCCAGTGCGCCCAGCAGCAGGGCCAGCGCCAGCGGCCAGGCGTAGCGTTCGATCCGCGGGCGCACCGTCGGGCCGGCCGAGGCGACCGGTTCCAGGCGCTGCAGTTCGGCATAGATGCCGGCCAGCTCATCGGTATTGCGCGCACGGAACGAACGGCCGCCGGTCAGCTCGGCGATCCTGCGCAGGGTGGCTTCGTCGACCGGATCGTCGCCGGCGGCGATCTGCACCCCGAACAGGCTGTAGCCGCCGTCGCCACCGAAGGCCACGGTATAGACGCGCACGCCTTCGGCCTGGGCCAGTTCGGCCGCGCGCAGCGGTTGCAGCACGCCGGCGTTGCTGACCCCGTCGGTGAGCAGGATCAGTACGCGCTGGCCCTGCGGTTGTTCGCGCAGGCGCTTGACCGCCAGCGCGATCGCATCGCCGATCGCGGTCTCGCGGCCGGCCAGGCCGACCACGCTGTCGGTCAATTGCTGGCGCACGCTGGTCAGGTCCTGGGTCAGCGGGGTCAAGGTATAGGCGCGCTCGCCGAAGATCAGCAGGCCGACCCGGTCGCCGGCGCGGCGGTCCAGGAAATCGGCCAGCACCGCCTTGGCTGCGGTCAGCCGCTCGACCACCTGGTTGCCCAGCAGCATGTCCGGCTCGCTCATGCTGCCGGACACGTCGACGGCCAGCATCATCTGCCGGCCCTGCTGCGGCGGCGTGACCGCCTCGCCGAGCTGCTGCGGGCGCGCGGCGGCCACGCACAGGCAGGTCCAGGCCAGCCACAGCAGTACCCGGCCCACGCCCAGCGACGCCCCGCCGGCAGCGACGCCCAGCGATTGCAGCTGGTCGGCGTCGTAGGGCACCCGCAGGGCGGCGGCGTTGTCGGCGCGCAGCGGCCACCAGCGCATCAGCAGCGGCAACGGCAGCGCCAACAGCAGCCACGGCCAGGCCAGCGCATCCAGCCACGACAGCCAACCCGGCAGGCTCATCGCGATCATCGCGCGCGCCCCGCCATCAGCGCCAGGAAGCGCGTACGCGCCAGCACGCGCAGGCGCTGCACCGCTTCGGCATCCACCTGCCGGCGGTAGGCGCCATCCAGCAGCAGCCGGCCGTCGCCCTCGGCGAAGGCCCGGCTGCCCGGTGCGTCGAGAAATGCCAGCCACTCGCGGCCCTGCAGCAGTTCCGCACCGGGTTGGCGCGTGCGTGCGGCGCGCCGCAGCAGTTCGGCGATCGCGGCCACCTGCGCGGCCGGGTCGGCGGCTTGCGCCACCGCGTTGTCGAAGGTGTTCAACCAACGCCGCCGCCGGCGCTGCCGGTAGGCCTGCCATGCCCACAGGCCGGCCACCACCGCCAGCACGGCGGCAAACACCATCCACCAGCCCGGCGCCGGCGGCCACCATGCCGGCGGCGGCGGCAACTGCACATCGCGCAGCGGCAGCGCGGTGGCTGCGCTCATGCCACCACCGCCGACGGCAACGCGCCCAGCCAACAGTCGCTGGCATCGTCGGAGGCGACCACATGGACCTGGATGCGCCGCGACGCCAGCGTGCGCTGCAGTTCTTCCAGCGGCGCGACGAAGCGTTGCCGCCAGTGCTCACGCACGCCGGCGCTGTGCAGGTCGAGCAGCACCCGCCGCCCCTGCGACTGGAACGCCAGCGCGGCCGACGGCGGCGCCAGTTCCAGCGGGTCCACCAGCAGCATCACCATCACCTCGTGATGCAGCGCCAATGCGGTCCAGCGCGACACGCTGATGGCCGCCGCGCGGGTCGGGTCGGCCAGCACCACCACCCGCGCACCGGGGCGCAGCAGCCGCGCGGCGTGTTCCAGCGCACGGTCCAGCCCGGCATCGTCGGCCGGCGGCTGGGCGTACCAGCGGGTCAGCGCATCGAGCACGCGCAGCACGCCGCGGGTACCCCCGGCCGGTGCCAGCGGGGCCTCGACCGTACTGCCGCGCAACGCGCCCAGCCGGTCGCCCTGGCGCTGCGCCAGCCAGGCCGCGATCGCGCCCACGCGGGCGGCCTGCACCGACTTGAAGCGCACCCGGGTGCCGAAATAGAGCACCGGGTCGGTATCGGCGACCAGCAGGGTCAGCCGTTCGCGCTCGGCCTGGAACAATTTGGTATGCGCCCGCCCGGTGCGCGCGGTGACCCGCCAGTCGATGTGCCGGGCATCATCGCCGGCCACGTACTCGCGCGACTCGGCGTACTCCATGCCGCGCCCGCGCATCGGTGCCGGCGCACTGCCGGCATGGCCGAGCCGGCCGCGCCGGGCCGGCGCCAGGCGATGCGCACTGCGCCGCAGCGCGACCAGTTCGGCCAGGTTCGGGCGCAGGCCATCGCCCCGTGCCGGGCTGGCCGCGCTGTCTTCGGAAGCGCTCATGCGCCGCTCAGGGTGCCGGCACGCGTGCCAGCAGTTCGGCGACCAGGCGGTCGCCGTCCCAGCCTTCGGCGGTGGCTTCGTAGCTGGGCAACACGCGGTGGCGCAGCACGTCCGGGGCCACGCTGCGCACATCGTCGGGGGTGACGAAATCGCGGCCGTTGAGCCAGGCACGGGCCCGCGCGCAACGCTCCAGCGCGATCGAACCACGCGGGCTTGCGCCCCAGGCGATCCGCCGCGCCAGCGCCGGGTCGTAACGGCGCGCATCGCGCGAGGCCAGCACCAGTTCGATCAGGTAGCGTTCCAGCGCCGGCGCCATATGCAGTTCCAGCACTGCCTTGCGCGCGGCGAACACATCGGCCATCGGCATCCGCGCCGGGGCCGGCGGCGCGCTGCCCAGTGCATCGCGCGCACGGTCGCGCGCCAGCCGCAGGATTTCCGCTTCGGCATCCGAATCGGGATAGCCGATGCGTACATGCATCAGGAACCGGTCCAGCTGCGCTTCGGGCAGCGGGAAGGTGCCCTCCTGCTCGATCGGGTTCTGCGTGGCCATCACCAGGAACAGCGCCGGCAGCGCATAGGTGTGCCGGCCCACGGTGACCTGGCGCTCGCCCATCGCTTCCAGCAGCGCGGACTGCACCTTGGCCGGGGCACGGTTGATCTCATCGGCCAGCAGGATCGGGTGGAAGATCGGCCCGGGCACGAACTCGAAGCGGCCCTCCTGCGGACGCCAGATCTCGGTGCCGGTCAGGTCGGCCGGCAGCAGGTCCGGGGTGAACTGCACGCGCGAGAAATCGGCTTCCAGCCGCGCGGCCAGGGCGCGGATGGCGGTGGTCTTGGCCAGCCCGGGCGCCCCTTCGACCAGCAGGTGGCCATCGGCCAGCAGGGCAGTCAGCAGGCGCTCGACCAGCGCGCCCTGGCCGACGATCTCGGCCGACAGCGCATCGCGCAGCGCGCCGAAGGCATCATGCAGGCGATCGGGTGCGACGGCGGCGGCAAGGGTGGGGGCGTCGGTATCGGGCATGGGGGGTGGCAGAGTCATGGCATCCATGTGACCCACGCGGCACGCGTAAGGTTCCGTCGACATGATGGCAGGCCGGGAACCCGCTGCGCATCAAGATTGCCTGAACGCGGCAACCATGGCCTACCGAACACCGCCTATGCGGCGTTCGGGCGCGTTGCAGCGCCGGAGTAGATCGCGCTGCAATAAGGCCCGGCCATCTTGAAGCGCCGGCAGCCCGACGGCCGCTCCTCGTAGATGCCGCAGTTCATGCGCACCCGGTCCAGCGCCACGCACCATCCGTCCTCGGCCCGCGCCATCACCCGCAGGCCACCGGACATTTCCGTGGTCAGGTGCGCCGGAATGCGCTCGGAGGCATCGAGCACCACCGTCAGCCGGCAACACCGCGCATCACAGCTCGAACAGTTGGCCGCTGCCATGGAGTTCACCTGCTTTGGGACGAAACAGTGCCCAGCATAGCGCGGTCCCCTGCCCCGTTCCCGAAGGCAGGATGAAGCGGGCCGGGTTCGCCGCCCGGCAGTCCCGGCCCAGGATTGGACAGCGCGGTGCCGGAATGAAAAGCGTCCGACCTCGGGCCGGACCTACCGGCTACGCCGGCCATCCCCACGGCCGTCGGGCTGCCCTGGCCGCGCAAACCGGCGAAGCATCAAGCAAAAGGGCCGCACGAGGCGGCCCTTTGGCGGTACAGCGGCGGCCGACCTCAGTTGGTCTTGGCCACGCGCAGCACCTTGGGGGTCACGAACACCAGCAGTTCGGCCTTGTCCTTGTTGCGGCTGCGCTTCTTGAACAGGTTGCCCAGGAACGGCACGTCGCCCAGGAACGGTACCTTGTTGACGCTGTTGCGGTCGGTGAACTCGTACACGCCGCCGATCACCACCGTCTGGCCGTCGTCCACCAGCACTGCGGTGTTCACTTCGCGGCGGTTGATGGTCGGGACCTGGCCGTAGCCTTCCAGCACGATGTAGCTTTCCACCTCGTCCTTCTTGACCGACATGTTCAGGAACACGCGGTTGTCGTTGGTGATGGTCGGGGTGACCTTCAGCTCCAGCACCACTTCCTTGAACTGGACGTTGGCCTGCGCCGCGCCGCCGGCCGCACCGCCGCCGCTGATGGTGACGTAGCCGATTTCCTTGCCCTGCTTGATCACCGCCTCACGCTGGTTGGTGGTGACCACGCGCGGGTTGGAGATCACTTCGCCACGCGATTCCTGCTGCATCGCCGACAGTTCCACGTCGAGCAGGTAACCGGCGTTGAGGATCGACAGTGCCAGCGAGCCGGGGTTGCTGGTAGCGGCTACCGGCAGGTTCCAGTTCAGCCCACCGGTGTTGATGGTATTGGGTGCGCGTACCGGCACCGCGCCGGTACGGCCACCGGCATCCCACTCGTTGATTGCTTTCTGGTAGTCGTTGTTGACCTTGGCCTGGTCGGTGATGTTGGCGTGGTTGCTGGTGACATTGCCACCGAAGAACACGTTGTCGCGGCTGCCGGTGATGCCGAACTTGGCACCCAGTTCACGTGCGAAGGTGTCGGTGGCGATCACGATCCGGCTTTCGATCAGCACCTGGTCGACCGGGCGGTCGATCACGTTGATCAGCTCGCGCATCTGCGTGAGCTTCTTGGGGATGTCGCTGATCATCAGCGTGTTGGTGCGCTCATCGGCGACGATTCGACCGCGCGAGGACAGGAAACCGCTGTCTTCCTGCGAGCTGCCGTTGCCACCACCGCCACCGCTACCACCGCCGCCACCGCCACCGATGCCCTTGGCTTCGGTCAGGGCTTTGAAGATCGCCGTGGCGCTGTGGTAGTTGATCTGGATGTAGTCGGTGACCAGGTTTTCGCGGTTCTCGATGGCGATGCGCGCGTCTTCCTTGTCCTGCTCGAACTTGGCCAGCTCCGGCTGCGGGGCGACCCACACCACGCCACCGTCACGGCGCTTGTCCAGGCCCTTGGCGCGCAGCACGATGTCCAACGCCTGGTCCCACGGCACATTGACCAGGCGCAGGGTGACATTGCCTTCGACGCTGTCGGAGGCCACCACGTTCAGGTTGGACTCCTCGGCGATCAACTGCAGCACCGTGCGCACCGGCACGTCCTGGAAGTTGAAGGTCACCGGCTTGCCGCTGTAGCCGCGCTGCGACACCGCAGCGGCCGCCTGGGTCACAGTGGTGGCGTTGATCGCGCCGGTGGCCGGCGCGGCCTTGCGCGGGCTGATCTCCACCACGTACTCGTTGCCGCTCTGGTAAGCCAGCGAATCGAATGCGGTATTGGTGTTGAGCACCAGCTGGGTGCCGCCGCCATAGGGCTTGGGATCGATGCGCTGCACCGGGGTGGCAAAGTCGGTCACGTTGATCGACTTCTGCAGGTTCTCCGGCAGGCGCGCGTTGCCGACATCGATCAGCACGCTGTTGCCCTGGTTGCGCAGGTCCGGGTTGGCCCCCTTGCCGTCGAACTGCAGGATCAGCCGGCCGGCGCCGTCTTCACCGCGCTTGAAGTCGATCTTGGACACCGACAGCGCTGCAGGCGCGGCCGGTGCGCCTGCCGCCGCCGTCGGTGCTACTGCTGCGGCGACGGGCGTGGCCGCCAGCAACGTGCCATTGGCCACCATGAGCGCGACTCCCAGCGCGCACAGGTGGATCAGCTTCGGGCGCCGGTCGGGACGCTGCCGCATGGCGTTGGAAAAGGTCATCGTGCTATCCCCATAATCATTCATTGATCTTCAAGCGCAAGCGATGCAGGCCGTTCCAGCCAGCCGCCCGCGCCATCCGGCACCAGTTCAATCAGTTCGATCCGGTCTTCGAAGACCCCGGTCACGCGGCCGTCGCTCTGCCCCAGATACACGCCCGGACGCACCCGATAGGTGACCTTGTCCGGCGCGATCACCAGCGCGACCAGCCCGCCCCCGCTACCGATCGAGCCGACCATGTCCAAGGCGTCCAGCGGGAAGGCTTCCAGCGGCTCCTTGCGGCGGTTCGGATCGGGACGCAGTCCCGAGCCGCCCTGCGGATTGGTCCAGGCATCGGTGAACGGATCGCGCATCCCCTGCGCGGAGTATTCAAACGTTTCGAACTGCTGCATCACCGGCAGCGGCTCCAGCGGCGGGGCCGGACGCGCGCGCACGTCGGCCACCCACTTTTCCAGGTTCGGCGCATCGCCCGGCGTACTGCTCACGCCACGCGCACAGCCGGCCAGCAGGGCCAGTACCAGCAGTCCACACACCCGTACGGTCGTGCCCAGGCTCATTTCGCGCCCCCGTCTTTGGCAGCGGCGGCAGCGGCTTTTTCCTGTGCTTCCATTTCCAGGTCGTCCAGGTAACGGTAGGTCTTGACCGTGCCGGACAGTTCCAGCGCACCGCTGCGGGCGGTGATGCCGGTCTTGGGGTCCTTCGGCTTCAGGTTGATGTCATGCATGGTCAGGATGACCACCCGCGGCAACGAAGCCACGCCGCTGACGAACGCACCGAACTGGTGGTAACTGCCCACCATGCGCAGGGCGATCGGCTTTTCGGCGTAGAACTCCTTGGGCGATTCGGCACCGGGCTGGAACAGCTCGTTGACCAGGCCGCTGGACAACGCGGTCTGCGAGATGTCGATGATCAGGTCCGGCATTTCGGTCTTGCTGGGCAGTTGGCGCAGCATCTGCTGCAGCACCTGCTCCATCTGTGCCAGCTGCTGCTTGAGCGGCTCCAGATTGACCGCACGCCCCTGCTGCTTCTCGAACTCGGTACGCAGTTCGGTCTCGGTGCGTTCCAGGCCCGCCAGTTCCTCGCGCTTGCCACTGATCAGGGCAAACCAGGCCAACAGCACGATCAGCAGCGACAGCAGCGCGCAGAACACCACCTTGGCCTGCTGCGGCCAGTTGCCGATGTTGTTGAAATCCAGCTCTTTGATGTTGATCTTCTGGCTCATGCGGCCCCCTTCTGCAGCACGCTGGATGCCGCCGGTTGTGCGGCCGGGGCGGGCGGAACCAGGCGGCTGCCGGCCGGCTTGGCCGGATCGGCGGCCGGCGCAGCGGCCGGGCCTGCCGGTGCCGGTGGCGCTGCGGGCGCAGGGCCCGGCGACAACGGTGCCACCGCCGGCGTTGCCGCCGGGGCCGCGGCCGGGTCGGCCACAGCGGGCATGCCGCCTTCCACCACCACGCCATCCACCGGCTCGCTCTGCGCCGGCAGGGTCACCTTGACCTCGAACATGTACGGCAATGCGGTGATGTCCGATACCGGCCCGGTCGCCTTGCCGTCCTTCTCGTCAGGCTTTTTGGCCTCGATGATGGTCAGTTCCGGCTTGGTCATCCAGCCGGAGTTCTCCAGGTTGCGCATGTAAGCGCTGACCCGGGCATTGGACTGGGTACGGCCTTGCAGGGTGAGGATGTCGCCTTCCTGCTTGAGCGCAGTCAACACCACCCCGTCGGGGATGGTGCGCACCAGCGCATCGAACAGGTGCACCATCTGCGAGCGCTTGGCCTGCAGTTCCTCGATCACCTTCTTGCGCGCCAGCAGGCGGTCCTTCTGGCGGTCGAGGCGGTCGATCTCCTTGTTCTGCTCCTTGACCTTGTCGATCTCGGCCTGCAGGAACGTATTGCGATCCCCCTGGCCGCTGACCTGACGGTCGTAGTAGAACCAGATCAACAGCGACAGCAGCACCCCGCCGATGGCGGCGAACCCGAGCATGCCGTAGAAATCACGCTGGCGTTGCTTGCGCCGCTCGGCGCGCCAGGGCAATAGATTGATTCTTGCCATCAGTCAAAGCTCCTCAGCGCCAGACCGGTGGCAATCATCAGCGCCGGTGCGTCCTGGGCCAGGGCATGCGCCTGTACCTTGGGGCCCAGCGTCATCTGTGCCAGCGGGTTGGCCACCACGGTGGCCACGCCCAGCTGCTCTTCCACCATCTCCGGCAGACCGGCCAGCGCCGCGCAACCGCCGGCCAGCACGATGTGATCGACCCGGTTGAACTCGCTGCCGGCATAGAAGAACTGCAGCAGGCGGCTGATCTGCTGGACCGTGGCTTCCTTGAACGGCTCCAGCACTTCCATCCCGTAGCTTTCCGGCAGCCCGCCCTGGCGCTTGGCCAGGCCGGCTTCCTCGTAGGTGAGGCCGTAACGGCGCATCACTTCGTCGGTCAGCTGCTTGCCGCCGAACACCTGTTCGCGGCTGTACAGGCTACGCCCGCCGCGCAGGACATTGAGCGTGGTCATGGTGGCGCCGATGTCGACCAGGGCCACCACGCCATCGCTGGCGATCGGCAGCTCGCTGGCGACCAGGGCAAAGGCGTTCTCGACCGCGAAGGCCTCCACGTCCATCACCCTGGCAGTCAGCCCGCCCAGCTCCAGCGCCGACTGGCGCAGCTCCACGTTCTCCGAACGCGACGCGGCCAACAGCACCTGGACCATTTCCGGGTTGTTGGGAATGGCGCCCAGCACCTCGAAATCGAGGTTCACTTCCTCGATCGGGTACGGGATGTAGTTGACCGCTTCGAGCTCGACCTGGGCTTCCATGTCGTTCTCGTCCAGGTCGGCGGGCATCGGGATCAGCTTGGTGATCACCGCCGAGCCGGCCACGGCGGCGGCGGCATGCCGGGCCTTGGTACCTGAACGGTTCACGGCGCGGCGGATCGCCTCGCCGACGGCTTCCACTTCCACGATGTTCTTCTCCACCACCGCATTCGGCGGAAGTGGTTCCACAGCATAATGTTCCACACGGAAACGATTGCCACTGCGGGAAAGCTGCAAGAGCTTTACTGCAGTCGAGCTGATGTCGACGCCAATAAGCGGCGACTGGCTTTTTGGGATAAGCCCCACGGTTTCTCCCCTGCCGACGGGCACTTGAACGCAGAACCTGCGTCCGCGCATTAATAACGTTTTTTTTGCAAATCGCAACCATCACGCCATGAAGTGTGGACTTCGACACACTTTCACGCGTCCCCAGACGGTGATCGATCTGCGCTCCCCAGGAACAACCCCAGCCGTTCCCTTGTGTAATCTATACTCTGCGGCCACGAAATTCGCAATCGGAATCTGTCACTGATGACACGCTTTCGCCGCTGGCTGCGCTGGTTGCTGGTCGCCTTCCTGGTCCTGGGCCTGATCGGCGCCGCCGTTGCCGGTGGCCTCTACTACGCCATTTCCTCCAAGCTCCCGGATGTGCAGAGCCTGCGCAACATCGAGATGCAGGAGCCCATGTACGTGTATGCCAGCGATGGCAAGCTGATGGCCGTGTTCGGCGAGTCCCGGCGCACCCCGATCACCATGAAGGAGGTCCCGGAACGGCTCAAGCAGGCCTTCCTGGCCACCGAGGACGCCCGCTTCTACGAGCATGGCGGGGTCGACTACAAGGGCATCGGACGGGCGGTGTGGCTGCTGGCCACCACCAGCGACAAGCGCGTGCCGGGCGGGTCCACCATCACCCAGCAGGTCGCCCGCCAGTTCTTCCTCAGCTCCGAGTACAGCTACACCCGCAAGCTGGCCGAGATCCTGCTGGCCCGCAAGATCGAGGCCGAGCTGAGCAAGGACGAGATCTTCGAGCTGTACCTGAACAAGAGTTTCTTCGGCAACCGCGCCTACGGCGTGGCCGCTGCGGCCGAGTTCTACTACGGCAAGCCGCTGGCCAAGCTGGACCTGGACGAGATGGCCTCGCTGGCCGGCATTCCCAAGTTCCCGTCCAGCGGCAACCCGATCAGCAACCCCGAGCGCGCCCGCGAACGGCGCGACTACTACGTGTTGCAGCGCATGGCCGACCTGGGCTTCATCAGCCAGGCCGAGGCCGACGCCGCCAAGGCGGTGCCGATGCATGCCAGCGCGCATGAGCCGCCGGTGCAGGTGGAGGCCCCGTACGTGGCCGAGCTGGTCCGCCAGGAGATGATCGCCCGCTTCGGCGGCGACGTGGTCAACAAGGGCTATCACGTCACCACCACCATCGACGCGACCATGCAGACCGCGGCCAACCAGGCGGTGTTCGACGGCCTGCGCACCTACGACCACCGCCACGGCTGGCACGGGGTGGAACAGCACGTCGAGTTGCCCGCCGATGCCGACGCCAAGGCGATGGCCGCCAAGCTGTCGGGCATCGTGGCCCAGTCCGGGCTGCTGCCGGCGATCGTGGCCGGCACCGCCGCCGATGGCAGTGCCACCGTGGTGCTGGCCAACCGCAGCGAACTGGTGCTGCCGGCCACCGCCAGCCGCTGGGCCAACAAGACCCCGGCCAAGCTGCTCACCCGCGGCGACGTGGTGCGGGTGCGCCGCGGCGAGAAGGAAGGCGAGTGGCTGCTCGACCAGATCCCGCGCGGCCAGTCCGCGCTGGTCTCGCTGGACGCCGAAAGCGGCGCGCTGAAGGCGCTGGTCGGCGGCTTCAGCTTCTCCGGCAACAAGTTCAACCGCGCCACCCAGGCGCGCCGCCAGCCCGGCTCCAGCTTCAAGCCGTTCATCTATGCAGCGGCGTTCGACAAGGGCTTCAACCCGGCCTCGATCGTGCTCGACGCCCCGGTGGTGTTCCGCGACCGCCGCGGCAAGACCTGGTCGCCACAGAACGACGGCGGCGGCTTCCGCGGCCCGATGCGCCTGCGCGAAGCCCTGGTGCAGTCGCGCAACCTGGTGTCGGTGCGCCTGCTGGATGGCATGGGCGTGGACTACGCGCGCAAGTACATCAGCGAATTCGGCTTCGCCGAGGCCGAACTGCCGCCGAACCTGTCGATGTCGCTGGGCACCGCCTCGCTGACCCCGCTGTCGGTGGCGCGCGGCTATGCGGTGTTCGTCAACGGCGGCTCGCGCGTGGAGACCTGGCTGATCGACCAGGTCACCGACCGCGACGGCAACGTGGTGTTCAAGGAAAACCCGGCGATGGCCTGCCGCGACTGCGCCGGCACCAGCGGCGGCGCGCCGGTCAGCCAAGTGGTGGACGGCTTCAACTTCGGCGCCGCCGCAGCGCCGGCCCCCACCACCGCGGCCAAGCCGCAGCAGCCGGCCGAACCGGCCAGGCCGGTCAACCCGGATGCGCGGGTGGCACCGCGGGCGATCGATGCGCGCACCGCCTACCAGCTGGTGTCGATGATGCGCGACGTGGTCCAGCGCGGCACCGGTACCGCGGCCAAGGTACTCGGCCGCGCCGACGTCGGCGGCAAGACCGGCTCCACCAACGACCACCGCGACGCCTGGTTCTCCGGCTTTGGCGGCCCCTATGCCACCACCGTATGGGTAGGCCGCGACGACTTCCGCTCGCTGGGCTACCGCGAGTACGGCGGCAAGGCCGCGCTGCCGATCTGGATCGACTACATGCGCGCCGCGCTCAAGGACGTGCCGATCGCGCAGAACGAGCCGCCGTCGGGCATGGTCCAGGCCACCCTCAACGGTGCCACCGAGTGGGTCAAGGTCGAGGACATGGACAAGATCGAGGAGTTCAACGTCGAAGCCCAGGTACCGCAGGCCGACGACGCCGCATTCGATATCTTCTGACGCCGGCGTGTCACCGTGATCGAACAGGCCGGGCATAGCCCGGCCTGTTTCGTTGTGCGCTGGCCCGGCCGTCTCCCCATGCCCGATCGCGCGGGCAGCCAGGCGTGGCCGGGCTCTACCCCCTTGTCACATCCGCGGTGTACAGTCGCGGCAGGTCGCCAAGGAATCCCGGTCATGCATCGAGCCCCTCAGCATGCAGCCACCCAGACCCGCGAGCGCCGCCACCGGCTCGCCCATGAAGCCGCCCGCCTGATGGCCGAAGGCGGGATCCGCGATTACCACCAGGCCAAGCTCAAGGCCGCCGCCCGGCTGGACATCCACGACGATGCCTCGTTGCCGCGCAATGCCGAGATCGAACACGCCCTGCGCGAGTACCAGCGCCTGTTCGCCGGTGCCGACCACGGTCAACAGTTGCACCAGCGCCGCCAGGCCGCGCTGCGCGCGATGGAATTCCTGCACGACTTCGCCCCGCGCCTGTGTGGCCCGGTGCTGGACGGCACGGCCGACGCCAACAGCCCGGTGCAGTTGCAGGTGCACAGCGACGACCCGGACGCGCTGCAGCGTTTCCTGGACGAGCACGGCATCCCGGCCGAATCGCGTTCGCGGCGCCTGCGGCTGGACCGCGAGCGCACCCTGGACGCGCCGGTGTGGGTGTTCAGCGCCGAGGAACTGAGCTTCGACATCGCCGTGCTGCCCTACGACGCGCTGCGCCAACCACCGCTGTCGCCCATCGATGAAAAACCGATGCGGCGCGCCTCGCTGGCCCAGCTGCGCGAGCTGCTGGCCACCGAAGAGATCGCCGGCTACCTGGACCGGTAGGTCCGACCCATCCATAAATAGGTTCTTCGCCGATTTACGGGAAGTCAGCTGCGCACTAAAGCCTCAGATCAACGGCAATGACCGACGTATGCGCTGATTGGGCTGGCGCGGGTGGGTTGGCGGGACACGCCGTGAACCCCGCTCCGCGGCCCGGCCCAGCCGCCGGCGGCTGTGCGTTCAGTCGCATGCGAGGCAGTGCCTCGCAAGCAATGCGCCTTCACCCATGGGGGCTTGGCGAAAACTTGCTCGGGTGCGCTGTCCTGCGCACTCGGCAAGGCCGGGGTTGGGCGTCCTGCCCAACCCGTCCGGCGTATACGCCGGACCCATGTTTTCGACAGTCCCGCCAACCCACCCGCGCCAACCCTCCGCACATGGCCGGTGCGCATGGGGAAGCATAGGTCCGAGCCACGCTCTGGTAGCGCCATGCCCAAGGAACGGCATCCGGCCAGCGGCCGGCACTACCTGCTTTCCTGCAATGCCATGGCCTTTGGGCGGTAGCCCCAGGCATGGGCGAAGAACCAAAAAAAAACGCCTCCTTGCGGAGGCGTTCTGATTGCAGCGGCCGCCGGGGATCAGCCCTGGTAGTCGCGCACGTCGTGGCCGGTGTAGACCTGGCGCGGGCGGCCGATCTTCATTTCCGGGTCGACCTGCTGCTCCAGCCAATGCGCCACCCAGCCGGAGGTACGGCCCAGGGCGAACATGACGGTGAACATCTCGGTCGGGATCTGCAGCGCCTTGTAGATGATGCCGCTGTAGAAATCCACGTTCGGGTACAGCTTGCGGGCGACGAAGTAGTCGTCCTGCAGCGCGGCCTGCTCCAGCTTCACCGCCACGTCCAGCAGCGGATCCTGCACGCCCAGCTGCTTGAGCACCTTGCCGGTCATCTCGCCGATCACCTTGGCGCGCGGGTCGAAGTTCTTGTACACGCGGTGGCCGAAGCCCATCAGGCGGAAGCCGGAGGTCTTGTCCTTGGCCTTGAGCACGGCCGACTCGACGTTGTCGGCCGAACCGATCTCTTCGAGCATCTTCAGCACCGCTTCGTTGGCACCGCCGTGGGCCGGGCCCCACAGCGCGGTGACGCCGGCGGCGACCGAGGCGTACGGGTTGGCACCGGTCGAACCGACCAGGCGCACGGTCGAGGTCGAGGCGTTCTGCTCATGGTCGGCGTGCAGGATGAACAGCAGGTCCAGCGCCTTGACCACGTCCTGGTTCAGCTCGTACTGGCCGTCGGCCGACTCGAAGGTCTGCTTCAGGAAGCGGCTGACGTAATCCAGCGAGGTGTCCGGGGTGTTGGCCGGCAGGCCCTTGCCGTGGCGGTAGATCAGCGCCGACAGGGTCGGCACCTTGGCGATCAGGCGCACCGCGGCCTGGCGGCGCTGCTGCGCATCGGACAGGTCCAGCGCGGCGTGGTACTTGGCCGACAGCTGCGCAATGGCAGCGGCCAGGATGGCCATCGGATGGGCATCGGTGGCGAAGCTGGCGATCAGTGCGTTGACCGATGCATCGACATTGGCCTCGGCAGCCAGCTCATCGGTGAAGGCCTTCAGCTGTTCGGCGCTCGGACGCTCGCCATGGATCAGCAGGTAGGCCACTTCGACGTAGCTCGACTTTTCCGAGAGCTGTTCGATCGGGTAACCGCGGTACAGCAGCACGCCCTTGTCACCGTCGATATAGGTGATGGCGGACTTGCAGCTGGCCGTGGCGGTGTAACCGGAGTCGTAGGTGAAGAGACCGGTTTCCTTGGTCAGCTTCGAGATATCGACGCAATCGTTGCCGAGCGTAGGTTTGATGACGGGCAGAACAACCGACGTATCGCCGGCGTTGAGCGTGACCTGATCAAGATCGGACACTGTGTGCGCTCCTCGAGGGAAGGCGCCCGCCCAAGCGCATGGGGCAGGCACGTGAAGGAAGTCCACGATCGTTATCGTGGATCCGGCCATTATCGCACAGCAACATTTTCGACGCCCTAGGACGGAAGTCGTAGAAGGCAGGGCCCAACGCACCACCGGACAGGGCAAGACGGCCGCGCCACGGCCCCGGGCACACAGCGTTCCGCCGGCGGCCGACACGGCATTAACCGGCGTTCATTTTTGCCGCGCGCACGAAAAAACAACGGCCGCCAGGGCGACCGTTGTTTCTGGACAGCTGTGTCGGCAGATCAGGCTGCGGTCGGCGCCGGCTTGCCGAAACGCTTCTGGAACTTGTCGATACGGCCGCTGGTGTCGATCACCTTGTGCTTGCCCGTGTAGAACGGATGCGAAGCCGAGGAGATTTCCACCTTGACGAGCGGGTACTCGTTGCCGTCTTCCCACTTGACCGTGTCCTTGGTGGACATGGTCGAACGGGTCAGGATCTTGAAATCAGAGGTAACGTCGTGGAAAACCACGTCGCGGTAAACAGGATGAATATCGGCCTTCATGGGCGCGCACCGTAATAAGGGCTGGTGGTCAAGAGCGGCATTATAGCCCCGCTTGCCGCCAAGGGCAAGCCGGGACCATCAACCGTGCGAAAGGGCCGCCATGGCGGCATCAGACGACGCCGAGCGCAGCCCGGACCTGGGCTTCAAAGCGCCCCTGGTCATAGGCCATCAGCAGCCGGGTGTTGTCCGGCTGCCCGGTCTGGCGGTTCCAGTCGACAATGGTAGCACCCCGGCTGTGGACCCCGGCCAGCTCCACGTTCAGCGGGCGCGATTCCACCCGCAGCGCGCCTTCGGGCTGCAGCGCCCAGGCCATGGCCAGGGCGTCGGCGGCGTACCAGCGTTCGCCGCGGCTGTCTTCGGACCACAGGCGGGTCTGGCGCGAGATCAGTTCATAGAAGCGCGCCTTGTCGCTGTCGGCGCCCAGCCACTGCTCGACATCCTTGTGCAGCAGGCCGTGGGCGACGGTGGCTTCCCAGTCGGCCACTTCGATATGCGGGAAGCCGCTGAACACGATGTGCGCCGCCTCCGGGTCGAAGGCGATGTTGAACTCGGCCGCCGGGGTGATGTTGCCGTGGCAGGTCACCGCCCCGCCCATCACCAGGAAGCGCTTCACGCGCTGCGGCAGGGTCGGATCCAGCTTCAGCGCCAGGGCCAGGTTGGTCAGCGGGCCAAGCGCGACCAGGAACAGCTCGCCGGCGTACTGGTGCGACAGGCGCAGGATCGCCAGCGCGGCGTGCTCGGCCTCGGCCTGGCGCTTGGCGGCCGGTAGGTTGACGTCGCCAAAGCCATCGGCGCCGTGCACGTGGGCGGCATCGACGGAGGGGTGCAGCAGCGGATCGGCGGTGCCGGCGTAGACCGGCACATCGTCGCGGCCAGCCACTTCGCACAGCTTCAGGGCATTGCGGACGGTATGGTCCAGGCCAACGTTGCCGGCGGCGATGGTCAGGCCAACGATATCGTGGCGCTCATCGGCAAAGGCCATCAACAGGGCCAGGGCATCATCGACACCCGGGTCGGTATCGATCAACAGCGGAATCTTCTTGGTCATCGTTGCCGTCTTGATAGTCGGCGAGGGACTTTCGCACCCTGCCATGACAAATACAAGGCGGGGCAATCGGAGGTGCGAAAGGCGCCGGCCGCCGGCCGGCGCCCATACGTGCGCAGCACGGATGGGTAGGTACCGACCGTTGGTCGGTACTCGCTTGAAAAAAGCCCGAGGCTGCCGCTTCGCCTGAGTCACCGGCGACCGGATGGGCCGCTTCGGGGCCGGTAGGCCTTTCTGCAAATGTCCCCCGGTATCCGCCTGACGGCGGCTACCTCCTCCTTTACTTTGCCGAAAGGCCTACCGGCCCCGAAGCGGCCTGGCTTGCGGAACCAAGCACGTCAGCCGAGGCGTTGCCGGCCACGTGGGCACGGATACGCTGATGGGCGAAGTATCGGAGTCGTGGCGGGCAAATCAGCGGCATTGGCGGTATGCGGCGACGTTTTACGCCGACGCATACCGCACCGCCGTGCCGATCCAGCGCCGCACCACCCTGTCGGCCACCTCCGGCGCCTCGGCCAGCAGGCGCTCGGCCAGGTCGTGCACGCCCGGCAGCAGGTCCGCATCGCGGGCCAGGTCGGCCATGCGGAACGCCGCCAGCCCGGTCTGGCGCGTACCCAGCAGTTCGCCGGGCCCGCGCAGCTCCAGGTCCTTCTCGGCGATCAGGAAGCCATCGTTGGTCTGGCGCATGGTTTCCAGCCGCTCGCGGGCCATGGCCGACAAGGGTGCCTGGTACAGCAGCACGCAGCGCGACACCGCCGAGCCGCGCCCTACCCGCCCGCGCAGCTGGTGCAGCTGGGCCAGGCCGAGGCGCTCGGCGTTTTCGATGACCATCAACGAGGCATTGGGCACGTCCACGCCCACTTCGATCACGGTGGTGGCCACCAGCAGGTCGATCTGGCCGGCCTTGAACGCCACCATCGTGGCCAGCTTCTCGCTGGCCTTCAGCCGCCCGTGCACCAGCCCCACCCGCACCCCGGGCAACAGCGCCTGCAGCGAGTCGAACGTGGCCTGCGCCGGGGTCGCGTCCAGTTCTTCGCTTTCCTCGATCAGCGTGCACACCCAGTACACCTGCTGGCCTTCGCGGCACGCCACCGCGATGCGTTCGATCAGCTCCGGGCGGCGGTCGTTGTTGAGTGCCACGGTCTGCACCGGGGTGCGCCCGGGCGGCAGTTCATCGATTGCCGAGACATCCAGGTCGGCGTATTCGGACATCGCCAGGGTGCGCGGAATCGGGGTGGCGGTCATCACCAACTGGTGCGGCACGCTGCGCCCGTCGGCCCCCTTGTCGCGCAGCGCCAGTCGCTGGTGCACGCCGAAGCGGTGCTGCTCATCGACGATGGCCAGGGCCAGGTCCTTGAACACAACGCTGTCCTGCATCAGCGCATGCGTGCCGACCACCACCTGCGCCTGGCCCGAGGCGACCTCGGCCAGCACCTTGCTGCGCGCCTTGCCGGTGACCTTGCCGGCCAGCCACGCCGTGCGCACGCCCAGCGGCTCCAGCCAGGCGCGCAGATTGTTCAGATGCTGCTCGGCCAGCAGTTCGGTCGGGGCGGCCAACGCCACCTGCTTGCCGCGCTCCACCGCCAGCATCGCCGCCAATGCGGCCACCACCGTCTTGCCCGAGCCGACGTCGCCCTGGACCAGGCGCAGCATCGGATGGGCCTTGAACAGGTCCTTGCGGATCTGCTCGAACACGCGTTGCTGCGCGCCGGTAAGCTGGAACGGCAGGCTGTCGCGCAGTTGCCTGGCCAGCGCGCCCTGCCCGCGCAGCGACGGCGCGTGATGGGCCTGCAGGGCCATGCGCTGGCGGCGCAGGCTGAGGTGGTGGGCCAGCAGTTCTTCGATCGCCAGGCGCCGTTGCGCCGGGTGCCGGCCGGCGGCCAACGCGGCCAGGTCGGCATCCGGTGGCGGCCGGTGCACGGTCAGCAGCGCGCTGCGCAGCGACGGCAGGCCCAGGCCGGACAGCCACCCCGAGGGCAGCAGCTCCAGCGTGGACTCTTCCGGCAGGCGGTCCAGGGCCAACCCGATGAACTTGCGCAGCGTAGCCGGGCCGACGCCCTCGACCGCCGGGTAGACCGGGTCGAGGCTGTCGCCGAGTTCGTCATCGTCCTGGCCGCCCATCACCCGGTAACTGGGGTGGACGATCTCCAGCCCGTTGTGGCCGGGCTTGGCGCTGCCGTAGCAGCGGATCCGCGCGCCGATGGCGAACTGCGCCACCTGCTGGGCACGGAAGTGGAAAAAGCGCAGCACCAGGGTGCCGTAGGAATCGTCTTCGATCGCGACCTTGAGCACCGGTCGGCCACGGAAACCGCGCTCGACCGCACTGACCCGCCCTTCCACCTGGGCGGCCATGCCCGGCTGCAACTGGGCGATGGTGGTCAGCCGGGTGCGGTCTTCATAGCGCAGCGGCAGGTGCAGCCACAGGTCCTGCAGCGATGACAGGCCACGGGCCTCCAGCTTGGTGGCCACCGCCGGGCCGATCCCGGGAAGCATCGCAAGCGATGCCTCCCCGGCCGCGGCCAGTGCCGGCGCAGGAGCCCGTGACCTGGCCACGTCAGGCCTGGTCGAGCACCATCACCGCATCGACTTCGAAGTTGGCGCCCTTGGGCAGGCCGGACACTTCGATCGTGGAGCGGGCCGGGAACGGCGCGGTGAAGTAGTCCTGCATGACCGCGTTGACCTTGGCGAACTCGGCCAGGTCGGTCAGGTACAGGCCCAGGCGGACGATCTGGTCCAGCGAACCGCCGGCCTGCTCGGCCACGGCCTTGAGGTTGTCGAAGGCGCGACGGGCCTGCGCCTCGATATCGCCCGCACCGACGATGTCACCGGTGGCCGGGTCCAACGGAATCTGGCCGGAGAAATACACGGTATTGCCGGCGCGCACGGCCTGCGAATACGGACCGATCGCGGCCGGTGCCTTGGCGCTGGTGATGATCTGGCGGGACATGGAAGCTCCACGATGTTGAAGGGGGGAGCGTGATTGTATCGCGCCGATGCAACGCCAACCGTAGGGCGGGCCATGCCCGGGCATCGCGGTGCCGGGGCCCGAAGCATCCGACCATGGGTCGGATCTACTGGCGCCTGACCGATTGCACCACCGACAAGCGCCGCAGGCGGCGCATCACTTCGGCCAGGTGGTTGCGGTCGCGCACCTGGATGTTGAAGGCCAGCACCGCCGCGTTGAAATCGCGGTCCAGGTAATCCACCCGTTCGATGTTGGAATGGCTCTGCGCGATCGCCGCGGCCAGCTGGGCCAGCACGCCGGTGCCATTCTCCACTTCCACCACCAGCGCGGTGTCGTAGTCGCCGGACACGGTGGTGTCCCAGCCGATCGGCACCCAGCGTTCGGGCGACTTGCGCAGCTCGGCCAGGTTCGGGCAATCCAGCCGATGCACCACGATGCCCTTGCCGGCGGTGTGGTAGCCCATGATCTCGTCGCCGGGAATGGGCTGGCAGCAGTTGGCGAAGGTGACCACGCCGCGTTCGCTGCCGTTGATCAGGATCTTTTCCTGTGAATGCCTGGAATGCACGCCGCCGCGCAGTTCGGCGTAGGCCATCAATGCCTGCGCGGCCTGGTTGGGCATCCAGTTGCCCAGCGCCACTTCGGCCAGCAGGGCCTCCAGGCGCGGGTAGCGGTGTTCGGCCAGGAAGGCATCCAAACGGCCCTTGGGCAGGCGTTCGAGCGAGCTGTCCATCGCCTCCAGCGCGCGGTCGAGCATGCGGTGGCCCAGCTGCACGGCATCTTCGTGTTCGAGTTGCTTGAGCTGGTGGCGGATCGCGGTGCGCGCCTTGGAACTGACCACGAACTCCAGCCACTGCGGCTTGGGCGTGGCCGAGCGCGCGGTGATCACTTCCACCGTCTGCCCGCTGACCAGCTTGGTGCGCAGCGGCACCAGCTTCTTGTCCACCCGCGAGGCCACCGCCATGTTGCCCACGTCGGTATGCACCGCATAGGCGAAATCCAGCGCGGTGGAATTGCGCGGCAGTGCCAGGATCTTGCCCTTCGGGGTGAACAGGTAGACCTCGTCCGGGAACAGGTCGACCTTGACGTTGTCCAGGAACTCCAGCGACGAACCGGCCGCGCGCTGCGAATCGATCAGCTCCACGATCCAGGCATGGGCGCGGCTCTGCGCACTGTTGGGCGAATCGCCGCCAAACTTGTAGGTCCAGTGCGCGGCCACGCCGCGCTCGGCGATCAGGTCCATTTCCTCGGTGCGGATCTGTACTTCGATCGGCGAACCGTACGGGCCGAACAGCACCGTGTGCAGCGACTGGTAACCGTTGGCCTTGGGGATGGCGATGAAATCGCGGAAGCGCCCGTCCAGCGGCTTGAAGGTAGCATGCACCGCGCCCAGCGCGTGGTAGGCGTTGGGCACGCTGCGCACGACCAGGCGGAAGCCGAAGACATCCATCACCTGGTCGAAGGATTTGTTCTCGTCGTGCATCTTGTTGTAGATGCTCCACGGGGTCTTGATCCGGCTGACCAGGCGGTGCTCCAGCCCTTCCTTGGCCAGGCGCTGGGATAGTTGCACTTCCACCTGCGCCATCGCCTCGCGGCGCACCACCGGCTGGCTGCGGATGTGCTTTTCCAGGATGGCGTGGCGCCACGGGTACAGCGCCTTGAAACCCAGGTTCTGCAGCTCGCTCTTGACCAGGCTCATGCCCAGGCGCTGGGCGATCGGGGCGTAGATTTCCAGCGTTTCGCGGGCGATGCGACCGCGCGCTTCGCGGCTCTGCGCGCCCAGCGTGCGCATGTTGTGCAGGCGGTCGGCCAGCTTGATCATGATCACGCGCAGGTCGCGCGACATCGCCAGCAGCATCTTGCGGAAGCTCTCGGCGGCCGCTTCCTGGCGGTCGCGGAACTTCAGCTTGTCCAGCTTGGTGACCCCGTCGACCAGTTCGGCCACCGCTTCACCGAACTCGGCGGCCAGCTCCTCACGGGTCAGCGGGGTGTCTTCGATGGTGTCGTGCAGGATCGCGGCGATCAACGCCTCCACGTCCAGGCCCAGCTCGGCCAGCACCTGCGCCACCGCGACCGGATGGGTGATGTAGGGCTCGCCCGATTTTCGGGTCTGGCCGGCATGCGCGGCGGCGCCCACTTCCCAGGCACGGCGCAGCAACGGCAGCTGCTCGGGCGGCAGGTAGTGCGCCGCGCGTTCGAGCTGGAGGACATAGTCGGGTACGGCCGCACCGGGAGGAGCGGCGACCTTGGCAGTGGGGCCTGGGTTCATGGCTGAAGACTATGCCAGCGGCGGGATAACGGCAAACCCCTGAACAGGCATTTGAGCCATGTCCTACGCCCCGGCACGCCGTGTCCGCCCAGCGCGATGCCCGCAACGCAGAACAGCCCGCCAAGGGCGGGCTGTTCGGGCAACAACGGGGTGAACGCCGAAGCGATCAGTCGTCGTTCTTGGACATGTCTTCGTCGGCGACGACTTCGGCAGCGGCCCATTCCAGTGCTTCACGCTCGGCACGCTCGCGTTCGGCCTTCTCGACTTCATCGATCAGGGCGTTGTCGATCTTGCGGGCGGCGATTTCGCGCAGCGCCAGCACGGTCGGCTTGTCGTCGGTTTCGCTGTTGTCCAGGGTGGCCTGGACGCCATTGGCCAGCTGACGGGCGCGCTTGGACGCCATCATGACCAGTTCGAAACGGTTGTTCACGACTTCCAGACAATCTTCTACGGTGATGCGGGCCATGCGGGCTCCCGGCAGCCGGTGAGGGCTGCGCAATCGAATGAGGGAAAGGGGAGCGATTGTACCGGCCAGGGCTGGACAAAATCAAGCCGACCGGCTACCACCGCTTTGCAAATCAGTCAGTTGGGCCCGATTCCTGGGTCAACAGGGCCTGGATCAGCCCGGCGTGGCGCACCTTCTGGGCCTCCCGGCGCAGCCGGCTGGCGGTGAAGATGGCGCACAGCTCGTCCACTGCGGTGTCGAACACTTCGTTGACGATCACGTAGTCGAAGTCGTTGAAATGCAGCATTTCCTCGCGCGCGGCGGCCAGGCGCTGGGCGATCACCGCCTCGCTGTCCTGCCCGCGCTTGCGCATGCGGTCCTGCAGCGCCTGGCGCGACGGCGGCAGGATGAACACCGTCACCGTGCCCGGCACCAGTTGGCGCACCTGCTGGGCGCCCTGCCAGTCGATCTCCAGCAACACGTCCTGGCCGGCAGCCAGCTGCGGCTCCACCGACTGCCGCGCGGTCCCCTTCCAGTCGCCATGCACCCAGGCGTGCTCGAAGAAGTCGCCGGCGGCGATCATCCGCTCGAACTCGGCGGCACTGACGAAGTGGTAGTGCTCGCCGTTGACTTCGCCGGGGCGGGTGGCGCGCGAGGTGAACGAGATCGACAACGCGATCTGCGGGTCGCGCGCCAGGGTGGCGTTGACGATGCTGCTCTTGCCGGCCCCGGAAGGCGCCGCCACGATGTACAGGGTGCCGCGCGCCGGCTCGGCGCTCAGGGTGGGCTGGCTGCTCATTCGATGTTCTGCACCTGTTCGCGGATCTGGTCGATCAACACCTTCAGCTCCACCGCCGCGTTGGAGGTGCGGCTGTCCACCGACTTGGAGCCCAGCGTATTGGCTTCGCGGTTGAACTCCTGCAGCAGGAAGTCCAGGCGCCGGCCGACCGGCTCGCGCTGGGTGAACACCCGGCGGATCTCCACGATATGGCTGCCCAGGCGGTCCAGTTCTTCATCCACGTCCAGCTTCTGCAGCCACATCACCAGTTCCTGTTCGGCCCGGCCGGGGTCGACCGGGTGCGGCAGGTCGGCCAGACGGGCGGCCAGCTTGGCGCGCTGGCCTTCGCGGATCAGCGGAATCAAGGTGGTGACCTCGGCGGCGATGCGCTCGATGCTGTCCACCCGCTCCTGGATCGCCGCGGCCAGTTTGTCGCCTTCACGCTCGCGCGCGGCCACGAACCCATCCAGGGCGGTGTCCAGCAGGGCCAGCGCCTCGGCCTGCAGCGCGGCGGCGTCGACCGCCTCGCCCTGCATCACCCCGGGTACCTGCAGCAACTCGGTGAAGCTGACCTGCAGGCTGGGAAAACCCGCCGACAGCCGCGTGGCCAGTTCGCCGAGCTGGCCCAGCAGCGCCTCGTTGACCACCAGCGCACCGGTCACCTCCGGCGCGCGCAGGCGCAGCACCAGGTCGATCTTGCCGCGGCTGCAGCGGGAAGCGACGCGCTCGCGCAGCTGCGGTTCCAACGCACGCAGTTCCTCGGGCAGGCGCACGCCCACCTCCAGGAACCGGTGGTTGACCGAGCGCAGCTCACAGGCCAGCGTGCCCCAGCGGGTGGCGCGCTCGCCGCCGGCATAGGCGGTCATGCTTCGAATCATGGTGGGTTTTCCGATGTTCCCAAAGGGGGAATGGTACCCTAGCGGTCTCATTCGAGCCTCCCTGCCTGCCATCCCCCGGGGTGCGGGCGTGGTCGCGTTTCCCCAGCCTTCACGGAACCCCACAGCATGTCCGATCCCCGTCCCAGCGGCCGCCAGGCCGACCAGCTGCGCGAAGTGCGCATCGAACGCGCCTTCACCCGCCATGCCGAAGGGTCGGTGCTGATCAGCTTCGGGCAGACCCGCGTGCTGTGCACCGCCAGCGTGGAAAACCGCGTGCCGGGCTTCCTGCGCGGCAAGGGCGAAGGCTGGGTGACGGCCGAATACGGCATGCTGCCGCGCTCGACCCACACCCGCAACGACCGTGAGGCCGCGCGCGGCAAGCAGGGTGGCCGCACCCTGGAGATCCAGCGCCTGATCGGCCGCACCCTGCGCGCCTGCGTCGACCGCGGCGCACTCGGCGAGCGCACCATCACCCTGGACTGCGACGTGCTGCAGGCCGATGGCGGCACCCGTACCGCGGCCATCACCGGCGCCTACGTGGCGCTGGTGGACGCGGTCAACTTCCTGATCAAGCGCGGCGACATCAAGCGCAACCCGATCTTCGGCGCGGTGGCGGCGGTGTCGGTGGGCGTCTACCGCGGCACCCCGGTGCTGGACCTGGACTATGCCGAAGACAGCGACTGCGATACCGACATGAACGTGGTCATGAACGACGGCGGCGGCTTCATCGAACTGCAGGGCACCGCCGAAGGCCATGCGTTCCGCCGCGACGAGCTGGACGCCCTGCTGGTACTGGCCGAAAAGGGCATCGGCGAGCTATTCGCGGCACAGCAGGCCGCCCTGGCATCGGCATGAACCGCCGCATCGCGCTGACCACCCTGGTCGTGGCCGACTACGACCAGGCGATCGCCTGGTACACCGGCAAGCTCGGCTTCCAGTTGCTCCAGGACATCGACCAGGGCGACAAACGCTGGGTCGTGGTCGGCCCGGCCGACGGCAGTACCGCGGCGCTGCTGCTGGCACGCGCCAGCACCGATGAACAGCGCAGCCGGATCGGCAACCAGACCGGCGGCCGGGTCGGCTTCTTCCTCAACACCGACGACTTCTGGCGCGACCACGCCGCGATGACCGCGCGTGGCGTGGCGTTCCGCGAAACCCCGCGCGAAGAGGCGTACGCCACGGTCGCGGTCTTCGCCGATCTGTACGGCAACACCTGGGACCTGCTGGAGCCCAAGCAATGAAACTGGTACTGGCCAGCGGCAACGCCGGCAAACTGAAGGAACTGCAGGCCATGCTGGCCGACCTGCCGCTGCAGATCGTGGCGCAGGGCGAACTGGGCGTGAGCGAGGTCCCGGAAACCGGCCTGACCTTCGTCGAGAACGCGCTGATCAAGGCCCGCCATGCCTGCCAGAGTACCGGCCTGCCCGCACTGGCCGACGACTCGGGCCTGATCGTGGATGCGCTCGACGGCGCGCCGGGCCTGTACAGCGCGCGCTATGCCGGCAGCCCGACCAACGATGCGGCCAACAACGCCAAGCTGCTCGAGGCGATGCGCGAGGTGCCGGCCGAACGCCGCAGCGCCCGTTTCTTCGCGGTGATCGTGCTGCTGCGCCATGCCAACGACCCGCAGCCGCTGATCTGCGAAGGCAGCTGGGAAGGCGTGATCGTCGATGAACTGCGCGGCAGCCATGGCTTCGGTTACAACCCGCTGTTCCTGGACCCGGTGCTGGCACAGACCGCCGCGGAAATGGCGCCGGACCTGAAGAACGCGATGAGCCACCGCGCCAAGGCGCTGCAGCTGCTCAAGCAGAAGCTGCCCGAGCTGCTGTGATGCCCCACGCCTCCTGCTCCCACCTTCCCGGCGAAGCCTGTTCGGGGGACCACGACCACGCGCCGCCGCTGGTGCCGCCGCCGCTGGCGCTGTACGTGCACCTGCCGTGGTGCGTGCGCAAATGCCCGTACTGCGATTTCAACTCGCATGCGGCCAAGGGCGAACTGCCGTTCGAGGCCTACATCGATGCCCTGATCCGCGACCTGGACCAGGACCTGCCGCTGGTCTGGGGCCGGGTGGTGAGCAGCGTGTTCTTCGGCGGCGGCACCCCCAGCCTGTTCCCGCCCGAGGCGATCGACCGCTTCCTGCAGGCCGCCTCGGCGCGGCTGCGCTTTGCGCCCAACCTGGAAGTGACCCTGGAGACCAACCCGGGCACCGCCGAGCACGGCCGTTTCGACCGCTACCGCGCGGCCGGGGTGAACCGCATCAGCTTCGGCATCCAGACCTTCAACGACGACGCCCTCAAGCGGCTCGGGCGCATCCACGACAGCAACGAGGCCGAGCGTGCGGTCAAGCTGGCCCAGGATGCCGGTTACGACAACTTCAACATCGACCTGATGTATGCGTTGCCGCAGCAGACCCTGGCCCAGGCCGAGCACGACCTGGAACGCGCCTTCGCGCTGCAGCCCACGCACATGTCGCACTACCAGCTCACCCTGGAGCCGAACACCGTGTTCTTCGCGCGGCCGCCGCAGGGCATCCCCGACGAGGATTCGGCCTGGGACATCCAGGAGCACTGCCAGCGCCTGCTCGCCGAGGCCGGCTACGCGCAGTACGAGGTCAGCGCCTATGCCAGGCCGGGCCGGCAGAGCCAGCACAACCTCAATTACTGGCGTTTCGGCGACTACCTCGGCATCGGCGCCGGCGCGCACGGCAAGATCAGCAGTGGTGCCGAACAGCACGTGCTGCGCCGCTGGAAGCACAAGCACCCGCAGACCTTCATGGACCATGCCGATACGGCCGCGGGCATCGGCGGCGATGAGGTGATCGGTGCGGACCGGCTGCCGTTCGAGTACATGCTCAACCTGCTGCGCCTGCATGAGGGTTTCGGCCTGAAGGATTTCACTTCGCGCACCGGGCTGGACCCGGCGCGGATCGCGGTGCCGCTGCAGGCCGCGCTCGCCCGCGGCTGGCTGACCCGCGACGGCGACCACTTCCAGCCCACCGAGCTGGGCCGGCGCTTCACCAACGACGTGGTCGAGCTGTTCCTTTAAGGAAGGCAGAAGCCCCTGCCAGGACATCCCTTCTGGCGGGAACAGGGCGAAAACGTTAGATTCCCTGTTCCCAGGGGAGCCGGAACCACTCACGGATGTCTGCGTCCGCACCGTCATCGTCCCAGCCCGACCCGGCCCGGTTCGCCAACGTCGCCGTCCCGCCACGCGTGCGCCGGCTGCTGGCCGCCCTGCATGCGCTGGCCGTGCAGACCCTGAGCAACCCGCTCAAGCTGACCATCGTCGAACTGGAACGCGAGCTGTTCCGCGACGCCGAGCGCGCGCGCAACAGCCAGATCCAGGCCGACATCTACGCCCAGACCCGGCGCCTGCACGAGGTGAACGCACAGTTCGCCCCGCGCTTCCTGGAAGCCCTGGCCGGCGCCCTGGCCAGCCTGCGCGAGCCGCGCGAGCGCCACCTGCCCGCCGCGGCCGCCGCCCCGATGTCGGCCAGCACCCTGACCCTGGTCACCGACACCGATATCGACCGCGACATCGTGCTGGCGGAGATCGTCCGCCGCGAGGCGCAGCGTTCGGCCAGCGCCCTGCAGCTGCTGGGCCAGCGCTTTGCGGTGCTGGCCGCCGGCCCGGAGTTCGATGCCGAAGACCTGCCGTTCGGCCCGCATGTGCTGTGCCGGATCCTGCGCGACCTCGGCGAACAGTTCGCGCTCGGGCTGGAAACCCAGCTGGCGCTGTACCGCGTGTTCGACCGCCAGTTGATCGAGCGCCTGGGCGAGCTGCTGGAACGCGCCAACATCCTGCTGGCCCATGAAGGCGTGCTGCCCGGCCTGGTGTATACGCCGTACCTGGCCCGCTCGGCGACCACCCGCCGGATCGTCACCGGCAACGAACGCGGCAGCGCCGGCAACCCGCCCCGCGAAGGCGGCGCGCAGCGCCCGCTGACCGGCTGGAGCGGCTCGGGCGGCAGCAGTGGCTGGGCGGCGATGACCAATGAGGCGATCGCCAGCCTGCCGGCCTCGCTGCAGGCCGCCCTGTCCAGCCCCGTCCAGGCGGCACCGGGCAGCGGCGCGGCGCCGGACCTGGCCGCCCCGGCGATGTCGGCCCTGCACCAGCTGCTCGGTGCCGCACGCCAGGCCCATGCCGCTGCCCACGGCAGTGCAGTGGCCGACACGGCGGCGGACGCGCCGACCGGTCCTGCCGGGCAGGCGGCGGCCGCGTCGGGCAGCGTGCCGGCGCAGGGCGCCGAAGGCAGCACCGCGGCCGCCCCGGCAGCGGTGCCGGTGGCCAATGCAGCCGTGCACGCCACCCTGGCCAAGCTGCAGGCGCAGACCGCCGCGATCGGCGGGGCGCGGCGCAGCATGGCCGACCTGCACAACGCCCTGCTCGCGCAGATGCGCGCCGACCACGGCCCGCAGGCCGCCCTGACGGTCAAGGACAACGACACCTTCGACCTGCTGGACATGCTGTACGGGCAGATCCAGCACGAAGTGCGCCCCAACGCGGTGGCCGCCGACCTGCTGACCCGGCTGCAGGTGCCGGTGGCGCGCGCGGCGCTGTCCGACCCGGCGTTCTTCGTGCGCGACCAGCATCCGGCACGCGAACTGCTCAATGCCGTGGCCGAAGCCGGCGCCAACTGGCTGGGCGAGGAGGACATCGACCCGCAGCTGGTGCACAAGCTGGGCCGGGCCGTGGACCAGGTGGTCAACGACTACCAGGGCGATGCGGCGGTGTTCGAGACCGCCAACGAAGACATCCAGCAGCACTTCCGCGCGCTGGCGCACAAGGCCGAACTGGCCGAGCGCCGCCACGTCGAAGCCGCGCGCGGCAAGGAACGCCTGGAAACGGCCAAACAGCAGGCCGCGACCAGCATCGAACAACTATGCGTGCAGGCCGAACCGCCGCGCTTTGTGCAATCGCTGCTCAAACAGGCCTGGTCGGACGTACTGACCCTGACCCTGCTGCGCAGTGGCGAAGGCTCCGAACAATGGCAGCAGCGCCAGCAGGAAACCGCGCGCATCGCCGAGGTCACCTGCCTGCCGCCCGGCTCGGCACCCAGTGATACCGAGCTCGGTGGCCAGGTCGAAACCGCGCTGCTGCAGGTCGGTTACCACCAGGACGAAGCCGCCGCGATCGCGCGCCGGCTGTCCACGCCCGGTGGCGAGGACGACAGCAGCTCGCGCACCGAACTGACCGCGCGCATCCGCGCCCGCACCCGGCTGGGCGAACAGGCCGAAGGCAGCGAGGCACACAGGGCCACCCCGCTGGCGCGCAGCCCGGCCGAGGAAGACCGCTACCGCCAGCTGCGCACGCTGCCGTTCGGCACCTGGTTCGAGTTCACCACCAACCAGCAGGGCGACCTGCGCCGCCAGCGCCTGTCCTGGTACAGCCTGCTCACCGACAACGCGCTGTTCGTCAACCCGCGCGGGCAGAAGGTCGGCGAGCATTCGCTGGATGCGCTGGCGCGGCTGATGGCCAGCGGCCAGGTACGCATCGTCAGCGAAGACAAGAGCCGGCTGATCGACCGTGCCTGGCAGGCTACCCTGCGCACCCTGCGTTCGCTGGCCGGCAACAGCCCCGCCGTGGAGAGCGCACAATGAGTACCGAGACCGATACCCGCTGCGCGCCGCGCCGCCAGGTCGCCGACCTGGTGCCGGTCACCGACATGATGGCCGAGGCCGTGATCGGCCGGCTCGGCAACGTGTCCGAAACCGGCATGCTGATGCTGGCTTCGGTACCGCTGCAGGAAGACGCGCTGTACCAGTTGCAGTTCGCCATTCCCGGCCCGCATGGCCAGCCGCTGGCGCTGGACGTGGGCGCCCACCTGCTGTGGTGCGAGCAGACCCACGCCCCCGGCCAGGCCTGGGTGGGGTTCCGCTTCCTGACCCTGGGCCGGGAGCATCGCGAACAGCTGCGCACGTGGATCGCACAGGAAACTTCGGCGGCCTGAGTGCCGGTTCCGGCACAGCGCGGCCGGCGCGATTGCGGCAGAATCAAGGGCTGCACTCCGCACTGTCCAACGAGCCCCCGCGATGAACCAGCCAGACCTCGCCGCGCTGTATTCCCATCACATCGCCGTGCTGTGCCAGCGCGCCGATGAGGCCCTGGCGCGCGGCGGCTTTGACCACCTGGTGATTCCCAGCGGCACCGCGCACTACCAGGCCTTCGACGACCGCGATTACCCGTATGCGGTCAACCCGAACTTCAAGGCCTGGCTGCCGCTGACCAAGCTGCCCAACAGCTGGCTGGTCTACACCCCCGGCCAGCGGCCGAAGGTGCTGTTCCACCAGCCGTTCGACTACTGGCACGTGGTGCCCGACGCGCCCAACGGCTGGTGGGTGGAGCATGTCGACATCGAGATCATCCGCACGCCGGAAGATGCCCTGGCGCTGCTGCCCAAGGCGGCGGCGCGCTGCGCGATCCTCGGCGAGCCGCAGAGCGCACTCGGTGCGTTGGTACCCAACAACCCGGCGCCGGTCATCGATTACCTGGATTGGCAGCGCGGCTGCAAGACGCCCTACGAGATCGCGCTGATGCGCCAGGCCCAGCGCCTGGGCGTGCGCGGCCACCGCGCCGCCGAGGCGGCGTTCCGCGCCGGTGCCAGCGAATTCCAGATCCACATGGCCTACTGCAGTGCGGTCGGCCAGGATGCCAATGAACTGCCCTACGGCAACATCATCGGCCTCAACGAACATGCCGCGGTGCTGCACTACACCGACCTGGGCCGCAGCGCGCCGAGCCCGCTGCGCAGCTTCCTGATCGATGCCGGTGCCAGCGCGCATGGCTATGCCAGCGACATCACCCGCACCTATGCGGCCAGCGGCCACGATGAATTCCAGGCGATGATCGACGCGGTCGACGCGGCCCAGCAGCAGATGGCCGCCGGCGTGCGTGCCGGGGTCGACTACAGGCAGTTGCACGTGGACGCGCACCTGGCGTTGATGGGCATCCTGAAGGACTTCGGCGTGCTCAGGGTCTCGCCGGAAGCGGCGCTGGCCACCGGCGTCAGCGCGGCGTTCTTCCCGCATGGCCTGGGCCATCTGATCGGCCTGCAGGTGCACGACGTGGCCGGCTTCGCCGCCAGCGACCGCGGCGGCCGCATCGAGCGCCCGCAGGGCCACCCCTACCTGCGCCTGACCCGCGTGCTGGAGCCGGGCATGGTGGTCACCATCGAACCGGGCGTGTACTTCATCGACATGCTGCTGGACGAAGTAAAGCAGGCCGGCAACGGCGCCAGCATCGACTGGAACCGGGTCGATTTCTTCCGCCCGTATGGCGGCATCCGCATCGAGGACGAAGTGCTGTGCACCGATGGCGATGCCGACAACCTGACCCGTCCGGTGTTTGCGTCGGCCAGCTGAGCCGATACATCGGGGTAGTGCCGGCCGCTGGCCGGCGCTTCACGATGTCCGGTGCCATGAGCAGCCGGCCAGCGGCCGGCACTACCGGATCTCTGGATGCCACGTGGAGCCGGCCAGCGGCCGGCTGCTTGGTTACGCACCGTGCAGCCACCCGTGGGGTGGCTCTACCATCGCCGCGGATCAGCGCGTCGCCATTTCTTCTTCGATCTCATCGGCGCTGCGCGCCAATGCTGCGGTCAGCACCCGGTGGCCGTCTTCGGTAACCAGTACGTCGTCTTCGGTGCGGATGCCGATGCCGCGCCAGCGCGGCTCCACGCTGCGGTCGTCCGGCGACACGTACAGGCCCGGCTCGATGGTGAACACCATGCCCGGCTCCAGCATCCGCGACTCGCCGGCCAGGCGGTAGTCGCCCACATCGTGCACGTCCAGGCCCAGCCAATGCCCGGTCTTGTGGCGGTAGAACCGCTGGTAGTGGCCCTCGGCGATGTTCTCCTCCAGGTTGCCCTTGAGCAGGCCCAGGCGCAGCAGACCCTCGGTCAGCGTTTCCACTGCGGCCAGGTGGCCGGCTTCATAGGCGTTGCCCGGCCGCGCCTGGGCCAGCGCTGCCGCCTGCGCCGCGCCGACCAGGTCGTGCAGCGCGCGCTGCTCGACGCTGAAACGGCCGTTGACCGGGAAGGTCCGGGTGATGTCGCTGGCATAGCCGCGGTATTCGGCGCCGGCATCGATCAACACCAGCTCGCCATCGCGCGAACGCGCGGCGTTGTCGCGGTAGTGCAGGATGCAGCCGTTGGCGCCGGCGCCGACGATGCTGCTGTAGGCCGCGCAGGCGTCGTTGGCGCGGAACTGGCGTTCCAGGTCGGCCTGCAGTTCGTATTCGCAGATGCCCGGCCGGGCAACCTGCATGGCCACCCGGTGCGCCTGCACGCTGATGTCGGCGGCGCGCTGCATCAGCGCGATTTCGGCCGGCGACTTGAACAGCCGCTGCTCGTGCAGCAGGTGGCCCAGTTCCAGGAACTCATGCGGCGGCTGCGCGCCATGGCGCACCTGCGAACGGACCCGGTTGACCCAGCCGATCAGCTTGAGGTCGAACTCGGCATCGCGGCCGAAGTGGTAGTACACCCGCGAGCGGCCTTCCAGCAGCCCGGGCAGGATGTCGTCCAGATCGTCGATCGGGTACGCATCGTCCATGCCGTACTGCGACACCGCCCCCTCCTGGCCGGCGCGCGCGCCATCCCAGGCTTCGCGCTCGGCATCGCGCTCGCGGCAGAACAGGATCACCTCGCCATGGCGGCGGCCGGGAATCAGCACCAGCACCGCATCCGGCTCCGGGAAGCCGCACAGGTACCAGAAATCCGAATCCTGCCGGAACGGGTAGTGGGTATCCAGGCTACGCACCCGCTCGGCGGCGGCCGGCAGCACCAGGATCGCATCGTCGCCGGCCATTTCCATCAACTGCTGGCGGCGACGGGTGTATTCGGCGGCGGAAATGCCGGTCAGCTGCCGGATATCCATGCTCAGTTCAGACGCTGCCGGTGGCGCGCGGCCATCACGCAGTCGCCGTGCAGCAGCAGCACCGCCACCCGGATGAACTCCTCGATTTCGGCCAGGGCGTCTTCGTCGTCGTCATTGCCGCTTTCGAAGTCTTCGCTGGAGGCCTGGGCCAGCTTGGCCATATCGGTCAGGGCTTCCTCGCCCTCTTCGGACAGCGGCGGACGCTGGCTGCCCGCGCCCAGCCCGAAACCGCCCAGGAACGCGCGCGCCCAGGTAAACAGCGCATCGGCCTGCACGGCGGTGTCGCTGGCGTCGCTGAGCAGCAGCTCGAAGGCGAAATCGCGGTCTTCCAGCTGGGCCACGCTGGCATCGAGCAGCCGCGCCAGCGCATCGCCTTCGGCCGGGGTCGGCAGGTTGTCATCGGCCAGCACGCGAGCCGGCCATTCACGTACCGGCGCACCGCCGGCGGACAGCCAGCCGCACAGGCCGCCATGCAGCTCGGCCGCATTGGCGCCCAGGCCCAATGCCTGGCTGGCCTGGTTTACGTCATCGACACTCGGAAGTTCGGTCATCTTGGGGCTCGATCAGAAAAAGGTGTCACCGCAGCCGATCACTACGGTTGGCGAGCTTCACAGTGTAGCAATCCCCCCATGCGCTCCGGGTCGCCATCGCCCCGGCCGGGGGCGCCAGCCGGGCCGGGCGTGCCGCCGCGGCGCGTGCCTTCATTAATTCACTTGACCGCCTCCACCGCCCTTGCCTATCGTGCCGGACATGGAACCCTCCGACGCCATCGCCCAATTGCAGGCCTTCGCCGCCCGGGTGGAGGCATTGCTGGAACGCAACCAGCGCCTGGCCGAGGAAAACCGCAGCCTGCGCCACCAGCAGGAACAGCTGGTGGCCGAACGCTCGCAGCTGCTGGCCAAGAACGAACAGGCCCGCTCCCGGGTCGAAGCGATGATCACCCGCCTCAAGTCCCTGGAGCAGCACACATGAGCCAGACCGAACCGGTCAGTGTCCGCATCCTGGACCGTGAATACACGGTAGGCGTGGGCGCCGAAGAGCGCGAGAGCCTGACCGCCGCGGCGCGGCTGCTGGACGCCAAGATGCGCGAGATCCGCGGCAGCAACCGGATGGCCGCGGTGGACCGGGTGGCCGTACTGGCCGCGCTGAACCTGGCCCATGAGCTGCAGCAGCTGCGCGACGAGCACGCCCGCCAGGGAATCGCCCTGCAGCAGACCCTGGCCGATCTGAACCGACGGCTGGATCGGGCCA
This sequence comes from Stenotrophomonas sp. KH_029, assembly GCF_057839765.1. Classification (NCBI taxonomy): domain Bacteria; kingdom Pseudomonadati; phylum Pseudomonadota; class Gammaproteobacteria; order Lysobacterales; family Lysobacteraceae; genus Stenotrophomonas; species Stenotrophomonas sp. KH_029. The sequence continues at coordinate 3,406,511 of NZ_CM174498.1, forward strand.
TCGACGGGGCCAACTGAGCGCCGGGTGTACTCAGCCCCCTTGGTAAGGGGGCGCGCCGACAGGCGCGGGGATCGGATGATGGTGAAGCGGGGCCCGCGGTTTGCAGCGCAAACCGTGGGGCGGATGCGCGAATGCGCATGCGCGCGGCGACCGGGCAATTGACGGCGCCTGAGCCGGCGTCGATGGGTTGCCACGCGTGCTTGGAGCCGACCTGCCGCCGGCTCCACGCTGTTCCACGCGGGGTTCCATCGCTCCAGGCGCTCGCGTGGCCATCATCGATCTGAATTGGCGTGTAATTCGACCGACGAACGGCCTGTCGCTCGGCGCGCGCTTGGCTATAATGGCCGTGCGTTCTCTGCTGTGAACGACGGCGTGTGCAAACATTCGCCTTGTCCCTTAATTACGACCACGGGTGCGCGACGGCGCCGGGAGTGCAAGTCCGCCTTGTAGCGGGAAGCCCGAAGGAACCCCAGCGTACCCACTTGAACCCCGGGTTCAAGGTCGTTTCGCACGCATCGTCACCGCGGAGAATGCAGTATTCCTGCAAGAGCGACGCCCCTACCGGGACGTCGCTCTTGTTTTATCCGCGCCCGTACCACGCCCCGGACCCAGGCATGACCGACCCGCGCTCCGCACTGCGCCAGCAGTTGCGCCAACGCCGCCGCGAAATTCCCGCCGTGCAACGCCTGGCCGCGGCCGAACAGCTCGCCGATGCCCTGCTCCAGCTGCCGTTCGCGCCCACCCGGGGGCTGGTCGCCGGTTACTGGGCGATGGATGGCGAGATCGCCCTGCACCGCTGGCAGATGCAGTTGCCGCCCGGCGTGCAGTACTGCCTGCCGATGCTGGCCGGCGACACCCTGCGCTTCGCGCCGTGGCGCCCGGGCCAGGCATTGACCGCCAACCGCTACGGCATCCCCGAACCGGACCTGTCCATCGACGATGCCCTGGCCCCGGAACAGCTGGCCCTGGTGGTCGCGCCGCTGGTCGGTTTCGACCCGCTGGGCCGGCGCCTGGGCATGGGAGGCGGCTGGTATGATCGCAGCTTCGCATTCCGCCAGCAGCGCCCGGCCCCGCCGTGGCTGGTCGGCGTCGGCTTCTCGGTGCAGCAGGTCGACGACCTGCCGGTGCAGCCCTGGGACGTCGCGGTGGATGCGATCTGCACCGAGGTTTCTACCCTTGTTCCTGTACCGACCGATGGTCGGCACCTACCGCGATAGAAAAGACGCATGACCGCACGCAAACGCTACTGGCTGATGAAGTCCGAACCGGACGCCTTTTCCATCGACGACCTGCAGCGCGTCGGCCGCGAGCCCTGGAACGGCGTGCGCAACTACCAGGCGCGCAATTTCATGCGCGATGGCATGAAAGTCGGCGACGGGGTGCTGTTCTACCACTCCAACACCAAGGTGCCCGGCATCGTCGGCATCGCCACGGTGGCCAGCGAGGCCTATCCGGACGATACCCAGTTCAATCCGAAATCGGACTACTACGACCCCAAGGCAAGCCGCGAAGAACCGCGCTGGATGCTGGTGGACGTGGCCTTCGAGCGCAAACTGCGCGACACCATTTCGCTGGATGAGATCAAGCTGCATGCCGATGCGCTGGGCGAGGGCTTCCCGCTCATCGCGCGCGGCAACCGGCTGTCGATCCTGCCGGTGACCGCGGCGCAGTGGAAAACGCTGCTGTCGCTGGAAAAACGCTGATTCCCCTTTCCCTCAAGAGTTTCCCGCCATGTCCGAAGCCAAGCGCCTGGCTGCCGAAAAAGCCCTGGAATATGTCGAAGACGGCATGATCGTCGGGGTCGGCACCGGTTCCACCGTTGCCTACTTCATCGACGGCCTGGCCCGTATCCAGCACCGCATCAAGGGCACCGTGTCCAGCTCCGAGCAGAGCACCGCGCGCCTGCGCGGGCACGGCATCGAGGTGATGGAGCTCAACCACACCGGCAACCTGTCGCTGTATGTGGATGGCGCCGACGAGTGCGACGGCAACAAGTGCCTGATCAAGGGCGGCGGCGCCGCGCTGACCCGCGAGAAGATCATCGCCGAGGCCAGCGAGCGCTTCGTCTGCATCATCGACCCGAGCAAGCAGGTGCCGGTGCTGGGCGGCTTCCCGCTGCCGGTGGAAGTGATCCCGATGGCGCGCAGCCTGATCGCGCGCCGCATCATGGACATGACCGGCGGCCAGCCGGCCTGGCGTGAAGGGGTGGTCACCGACAACGGCAATGCGATCCTGGACATCCACCACCTGCAGATCACCGACCCGGTCGCGCTGGAGCGCGAGCTCAACCAGCTCCCGGGCGTGGTCAGCGTGGGCCTGTTCGCGCGGCGGCCGGCCGATGTGGTGATCATCGGCGGGCAGCCGCCGCAGGTAATCTGATCCCAGGGCCGGCCCACCGGGCCGGCCCCTCCTTTTAGAGGTAGCCCGATGTCCATGCTGCGCCTGTTGCCCCTGCTGCTCCTGCTGACCCTGACCGGCTGCGCCAGCAGCGGCGCCCGCCACTGGGTGGAACTGGGCGGTGCCCGCTACCAAGTCGAACTGGCCACCGACGACGCCAGCCGCGCACGCGGGCTGATGTTCCGCGACCAGATGCCCGAAGACCACGGCATGCTGTTCCTGCACGAACGCCAGGAACTGCAGGCGTACTGGATGAAGAACACCAAGATCGCGCTGGACATCCTGTACTTCGACGAGCAGCGCCGGCTGGTCAGCCAGCAGCGCGACGTGCCGCCGTGCTCGGCCGGCGACCGCTGCCCGCCCTACCCCAGCAGCGGCCCGGCCCGCTATGTGCTGGAGCTCAACGCCGGCCAGGCCGAGAAGCTGGGCCTGAAGGACGGCACCGAGATCGTCTTCGGCCCGGGCATCGCCGACCGCTAGATCCGTGCCGCGCCGTCTGGACGCCGGCGCGCCGCCGAATTCAACGCGTCGCCACGCGCCCATGTGCCACCGCGCCGTTCGGAGGGCGGCATGGATGACATGCGCGCCCGGTTTTTTCACACCGGGCAGCTTGAAACCGGCCGCGTTTGTCGCCAGTCTGTAGCCATGCAGGCGCAGATCACATTGCCGGCGTGGGATTCCCTGGCCGAACTGGACGACGAGGCGCTGCCCCTGTTGCCGACCGCGCTGCTGATCGCCCAGGACGAGTACCCCGACCTGGACCCGGGGGTCTACGACGCGCTGGTGCAGAGCCATGCGGACCACCTGCGCACCGAGGTGGACACCATCGAGCATTGGCCGCTGAAGATCGCCGCGGTCAACCGCCACCTGTTCGACGAGCTGGGCTACGGCGGCGACCACGGCGAGTACTACGACCCGCGCAACAGCTACCTCAACCAGGTGTTCGAACGCCGCCTGGGCAACCCGATCTCACTGGCCCTGGTGCAGATGGAAGTCGCGCGCCGGCTCGGCATCCCGCTGGACGGGGTGTCCTTCCCCGGGCACTTCCTGGTGCGGCTGCCGGTCGATGACGGCATGCTGGTGATGGACCCGTTCAACGGCGGCCGCCCGCTGGACGTGGAGGAACTGCGCGAGCGCGCCCGTTCGCATCTGGGCGGGGAAACCCCCGACGACCACGTGCTGGCACAGATCCTGGACGCCGCCCCGGCGCGCGCGATCCTGATGCGGATGCTGCGCAACCTGCATGGCGTGTACGTGGAACGCGGCGAATGGGACCGTGCCGCACGCAGCGCCGACCGCCTGCTGAAACTGGCCCCCGAGCAGGACGATGCCCTGCGCGACCGCGGCCTGGCCTACCTGCAGCTGGGCTACCAGGCCGGTGCACACCGCGACCTGGGCCAGTACCTGCAGCGCAATGGCCAGGCCACCGATACCCAGTGGGTGCGCGAGAAACTGGTGGAACTGGGCGGGCGGGCACCACGGTTGCACTAGGTGGGGCCGTATCGACCCGCGATCCACCGCCGCGTATCGACCAACGGTGGATACCTACCGGTCAATCGACCTCGACCATCTCGAAATCGTCCTTGGTCACGCCGCAATCCGGGCAGGTCCAGGTGTCGGGGATGTCTTCCCAGCGCGTGCCCGGCGCGATGCCTTCTTCGGGCAGGCCGTCTTCTTCCCTGTACAGGAAGCCGCAGACAACGCACATCCAGGTGCGGAAAGTGGTGGCGGTGGCATCGGTCATTGGATAATCACGGCTGGACAAGAACGGGCGAAGGCCATTGTCCCACTCCCGCCGTGCTACCGGTAGCTACCGATGACCCCTGCTTCAGCCTCCACCGCACGCCCCCGCGGCGTCTACCTGATCACCCCCGACGAGGCCGACACCGCCCGCCTGCTGGCGCGCACCGCGCCGCTGCTGGCCACCGGCGTGACCTGGCTGCAGTACCGCAACAAGCGCGCCGATGCCGCGCTGCAGCGGCAGCAGGCCAGCGCCCTGCAGGCACTGTGCGCCCGGCACGCGGTGCCGCTGATCATCAATGACGACCCGGCGCTGGCGCATGCGGTGGGCGCGGCCGGCGTGCACCTGGGCGGCACCGATGGCGACATCGGCCCGGCCCGTGCCCTGCTCGGCGCGGACGCCATCATCGGCGCATCCTGCTACGACCAGCTGGCCAATGCCGAGCGCGCCGTGGCGGCCGGGGCCAGCTACGTGGCCTTCGGCGCGTTCTACCCGACCACCACCAAGGTCACCCGCAGCCGCGCCACCCCGGCGCTGCTGCGGCAAAGCGCCGCACTGGGCGTGCCGCGGGTGGCGATCGGCGGGCTGAGCCCGGACAATGTCGGTCCCATCATCGATGCCGGCGCCGACCTGGTGGCCGTCATCAGCAGCGTGTACGCCGCGCCCGACCTGGTCGCCACGCTGCGCGCCTATCTCGCTTGCTTCCAGGATCCGACCGCATGAACCACGACCAGTCCCACGCCCTGTTCACCCGCGCCCAGACGCTGCTGCCGGGCGGCGTCAACTCGCCGGTGCGCGCGTTCAAGTCGGTCGGCGGCGAGCCGTTCTTCGTCAAGAGCGCCGATGGCCCGTACCTGTACGACGTCGACGGCAACCGCTACATCGACTATGTCGGTTCATGGGGCCCGATGATCGTCGGCCACAACCACCCCAGCGTGCGCCAAGCGGTCAAGCAGGCGCTCGGCAACGGGCTGTCGTTCGGCGCCCCGTGCGAGGCCGAGGTGACCATGGCCGAGACCCTCACCGGCCTGATCCCGTCGTGCCAGATGGTGCGCATGGTCAACTCCGGCACCGAGGCCACGCTGTCGGCGATCCGGCTGGCGCGCGGCGCCACCGGCCGCAACCGCATCGTCAAGTTCGAAGGCTGCTACCACGGCCATGGCGACTCGTTCCTGGTCAAGGCCGGCAGCGGCATGCTGACCCTGGGCGTGCCGACCTCGCCGGGCGTGCCGGCCAGCCTGAGCGAACTGACCCTGACCCTGCCCTACAACGACGTCGATGCGGCCACCGCGCTGTTCGCCGAACAGGGCGAACACATCGCCGGGCTGATCATCGAGCCGGTGGTCGGCAACGCCAACTGCATTCCGCCGCGCGCGGGCTACCTGCAGCACCTGCGCGCGCTGTGCACGCAGTACGGCGCGCTGCTGATCTTCGATGAAGTGATGACCGGCTTCCGGGTCGCCCTGGGCGGCGCGCAGGCCTACTACGGCATCACCCCGGACCTGACCACCTTCGGCAAGATCATCGGCGGCGGCATGCCTGTGGGCGCCTATGGCGGCCGCGCCGACCTGATGGCGCAGATCGCCCCGGCCGGCCCGATCTACCAGGCCGGCACCCTCAGCGGCAACCCGGTGGCGATGGCGGCGGGCCTGGCGATGCTGCAGCTGGTGCAGGAACCGGGTTTCCATGACCGCCTGGGCGCGGCCAGCGCGCGCCTGTGCGCCGGGCTGGAAGCAGCCGCAGCCGAGGCCGGCGTGGCGGTGACCACCAACCAGGTCGGCGGAATGTTCGGGCTGTTCTTCACCGACCAGAAGGTGGAGACCTACGCCCAGGCCACGTCCTGCGACATCGCCGCGTTCAACACCTTCTTCCACGCCATGCTGGAACGCGGCGTGTTCCTGGCCCCGTCGGCGTATGAAGCCGGCTTCATGTCCAGCGCCCACGACGACAGCGTGATCGATGCGACCATCGCGGCGGCGCGCGAGGCGTTCAAGGTGGTCAAGGGGTAATCGAACGCGGCGCCACGCCATCGGTGGCGGCGCGGAACCCGCCGGCAGGTGACGACCGTTGGTCGTCACGCGGTTGCCTGCCGATCACCGCGGTAGATGACGACCGTTGGTCGTCACCTCGTCTACCGACCAACGGTCGGTAGCTACCGGCCGTTTCGTTTCCGGTCTTCAACCGAAAACGAAACGGCCTTTCATCATCGCAAAATGCCCCGGGAACGAGCAGAAGAACGTGTAGTCCCCGCCCTTGGCCAGCCTGGCGGTGGAAAAGGTGACGCTGGTGCTCTGCCCGCCGCCGATCACCGCGGTATGCGCCAGCACCCGCGCATCGGCCTTGGGCAGGTAACTGTCGGCCAGGGTCATGCGCATGCCGGCCATCGCCACCGGCTGGTAATCCGGCGTGCGCGTAAGCACCCAGTTGTGGCCCATCGCGGTGGCCGCCAGCTTGCCGGTATGGCGCAGGGTCAGCTTGACCTGGCTGCAATCGGCGGCGACCTTGATCTGGTCCTGGCTGAAACGCATCTGGTCGGTGCTGTCGATGCTGACCGCGCACACGCGGGCGTGTGCGGCCGGGGCCAACGCCAGGCCGGCCAGCACAACGGGAACAAGCAGTTTCACGGCAATCTCCATCGGGCAGTCCCGGCGATTCTAGTCAGCATGCCCGTCGGCGTGATGCGACCCGATGTCGCAGCACGTCCTTGGAGTGCGGGCACCGGCTGGGTTACGGTCGGCGCTGGATCTGCGCGAATGTTGCCATGCCCCCTGTACTGGACTGCCTGCTGCTGGATTTCGACGGCGTGCTGGTGCGCCATGCGCGCCACCTGCGCGTGCGCCACCTGGCCGCGAGCCTGGGCTGCAGTGCCGCGCAGATCCAGGCCGCGCTGTTCGACAGCGGGCTGGAGCAACAGCACGACGCCGGGCTGGACAGCGCCGACTACCTGCAACAGCTCGGGGTGGCGCTGCACACCCCGGTCAGCGTTGCGCACTGGCAGGCCGCACGCATCGCCGCCTCACCGCCACAGACCGGCGTGGTCGAACGCGTCCAGCGCATCGCGCGCCGCCTGCCCATCGCCATCCTGACCAACAACGGCGCGCTGATGGCCCAGACCATCCCGCTGATCCTGCCCACCCTGGCCACCGCCCTGCACGGCCGCATCCTGTGCAGCGGCGCACTGGGCGGACGCAAACCCGATCCGGCGGTGTACGCGCAGGCCCTGGCCCGGCTCGGCGCCCGCGCCGAGCGCACGTTGTTCATCGATGACCTGTTCGTCAACGTGCGCGGTGCGCGCCTGGCCGGCCTACACGCTGAAACCGCGAACGACAGCCGAGGTTTCAACAAGGTGCTCAAACGCTACGGCTTGGCCGCACAACCCATTGATGAAGCGCCCCCTTGAGTCAAGGGGACGCGGCGACAGCCGCGGGGTTGTGGATGCAATGTCCGCGCACCCGGATCTGCGCCGCAGATCCGGGTCTTCTTCGCGTCAGCGAAGAAGCGAGGTTTATCGCGAAGCGATAAACGAGGCAATCGCCGCACGCAGGCGCTTGAGCCCCTCGGCGATTTCTTCATCGCTGATGTTCAGCGCCGGCACGAAACGCAGCACGTCCGGGCCGGCCTGCAGGGTCAGCAGGCCGTTCTCGGCGGCATGGTCGAGGATGGCGCCGGCCTGGCCGGCGAAATCCCGGTCCAGCACCGCGCCCAGCATCAGGCCGCGGCCGCGCACCTGGCTGAACACCTTGAACTCCTCGTTGATCCGGCCCAGGCCATCGCGCAATGCCTGCGACTGGCGGCCCACGTTGTGCCCGATCTCCGGCGAGGACAGCTTGCGCAGCGCCACCCGTGCCACTGCCGCCGCCAGCGGATTGCCGCCGAAGGTGGTGCCGTGCGCGCCGAACTGCATCACCTCGGCCACCTTCGGCCCGGCCAGCATCGCGCCGATCGGGAAACCGCCACCCAGGGCCTTGGCCAAGGTCACGATGTCCGGCGTGATGCCGTCCTGCCAGTGCGCGAACAGGGTGCCGGTGCGGCCCATGCCAACCTGGATTTCATCGAGCACCATCAGCGCGTCGTGCTGGTCGCACAGCTCGCGGATGCGCTGCATGAAGCCCGGCTTGGCCGGCATCACCCCGCCCTCGCCCTGGATCGGCTCCAGCATCACCGCGGCCACGTCGCCGGCGGCCATCGCCGTTTCCAGCTGCGTCTCATCGTTGAAATCGACGTAGCGGAAACCGCCGGGCAGCGGCTCGTAGCCTTCCTGGTACTTGGGCTGGGCGGTGGCGGTCACCGTCGCCAGGGTGCGGCCGTGGAAGCTGCCGCGGAAGGTCACGATCACCCGCTGGTGGGCCGGGCGGCCCTGCGCAGCGGCCCACTTGCGCACCAGCTTGATCGCCACTTCATTGGCTTCGGCGCCGGAATTGCACAGGAACACCCGCTCGGCGAAGCGCGAGGAGGTCACCAGTTCCTCGGCCAGGCGCAGCGGTGGTTCGCTGTAGAACACGTTGCTGGTGTGCCACAGCTTGCCGGCCTGCTCGATCAGCGCCGCGGTCAGGTCCGGGTCGTTGTGGCCCAGCCCGCACACCGCGATGCCGGCGGCCAGGTCGATGAATTCACGGCCCTGGTTGTCCCAGACGCGCGCGCCCTGGCCACGTTCGAGCACCACCTGGCGCGGTTTGTACACCGGCAGGTAGTAATGCGACAGGGACAACAGCGGATCGGTGGCAGCGGCGGTCATGGCGGTCAGCGGTTCGGGAAAGGCCCCATTCTCGCCCCTCCACCGGCTGGGGCACAATGCAGCCCATGCGCCCGCTTACCGCCCCCCAGCTCAACCCCGCCACCCAGACCGGCTGGCGCCGGACCTGGTTCGACATCATCTACCGCCACGACACCCGGCCGTCGCGCAATTTCGACCTGCTGCTGGTCTACGCCATCATCGCCAGCGTGGCGGTGGTCATGTTCGACAGCGTGCAGCAGTTCCATGCCGCCTACGCCGACGCGCTGTACGTGGTCGAATGGGGCTTCACCCTCCTGTTCACCATCGAGTACCTGCTGCGCCTGGTGGTGGTCAAACGCCCGCTGCGCTATGCGTTCAGCATCTGGGGCGTGATCGACCTGGCCTCGATCCTGCCCAGTTACCTGTCGCTGTTCATCCCCGGCGCGCAGAGCCTGCTGGTGGTGCGCGCGCTGCGCATCCTGCGGGTGTTCCGCATCCTCAAGCTGACCCGCTACATCGAGGAAAGCGGCATCCTGATGGAATCGCTGTGGCGCAGCCGGCGCAAGATCCTGCTGTTCCTGTTCACGGTGATCACCATCACCATCATCGCCGGCACCCTGATGTACGTGATCGAAGGCCCCAACCACGGCTTCACCAGCATCCCCAGCAGCATGTACTGGGCGGTGGTGACCATGGCCACGGTGGGCTTTGGCGACATCGTGCCGCAGACCGTGCTGGGCCGTTTCGTCACCTCGGTACTGATCCTGATCGGCTACAGCATCATCGCCGTGCCCACTGGCATCTACACCGCCGAACTGGCCAACACCATGCGCGATGCCGAACGGGCCGCGCGCCGGGATGCGCGCGGCTGCCCGCACTGCGGGCTGGAAGGACATGAAGCAGACGCGCGGCATTGCCGCGGCTGTGGCGAAAAACTGCCCGAGACCTTCAACGCGTAGGCGCGCGCCGGTTCAATCCAGGAACAGATCCGGCAGCAGCGGCCGCGACGGGTCCACCGCGTAGCCACTCAGATCGGTGATGCCCGCCTGCGCGAGCACCTCGTCATCGAGCAGGAACCGGCCGCTGAAGCTGGCCGCCTCGCGGGTCAGCACCGCGTGCGCGGCGTCGGCCAGGATCTGCGGGGTGCGGCAACCGGCGATGTCCACCCCGGGAATCATGTTGATCGCGTCAGTGGCGATGATGGTGCGCGGCCACAGCGCATTGACCGCCACACCCTGCGGCCCGAACTCGGCGGCCAGGCCCAGGGTGACCAGGCTCATGCCCATCTTGGCCAGGGTATAGCCGGTGTGCGGCCCCCACCACTTCGGGTCCAGGCTGGGCGGCGGCGCCAGGGTGAGGATGTGCGGGTTGGGGGCCTGCAGCAGGTACGGCAGGCAGGCCTGCGCGCACAGGAAGCTGCCGCGCGAATTGACCTGCTGCATCAGGTCGAAGCGCTTCATCGGCGTGTCCAGGGTGCCGCGCAGCCAGATCGCGCTGGCGTTGTTGACCAGGATGTCGATGCCGCCGAAGGTATCCACGGTCGCGGCAACCGCCGCGCGCACCTGGTCTTCCTCGCGGATATCGCACTTCAGTGCCAGGCCCTGGCCGCCCACCGCGTTGACCGCCTCGGCCGCGCTGTGGATGGTGCCGGGCAGCTTCGGGTTGGGCACCGCCGACTTGGCCGCGATGGCCACGTTGGCGCCGTCACGCGCCGCGCGCAGCGCGATGGCCAGGCCGATGCCGCGCGAGGCGCCGGTGATGAACAGGGTCTTGCCTTGCAGACTGGTCATGCGAACGTCCTCGTTGCGATCACTGTAGAGCGGCATTATGCCCAGCAACGCAGCATCCGGCAGGGCCGGGGGCCAGCCAACCGCAGGCCCGGCTGACCGTCGCGGTGGCGCGACCATGGCTGCCGAAGCAACGCTTGCGCGGTAGGGTCGATTCCCAAACGACTGCCGACCCTGCCAATCGGCGCGGTGACGCGGCAACGCCTGCCGAAGCAACGCTTCCTCGGCAACGATCATGCCCACCATCGGCCGGGACGCCGTACCGGCAGTCGTCCGGGGAGCGACCCTACCAGCGGACTGCCTGGCTGGCGCCCCCTGCAGGCGCCTTCGCGGCAGGTTCCGCAAAGGTGACCCATCGCGTGTGACATAAAGGTGGTGCAGCTACCCGTACCGCTGCACCTGCCGCCGCAACAGATACGGCACGATCAACCGATGCACCGGTGCCACCGGCAGCATGTACAGCCGTCCAAACGCGTTGTGGATATGCACCACCGTGGCGACCTGCAGCAGGTCGTCCTGCCATTGCAGCGCCAGCTGTACGCGCAGATGGCGATCGTCGTCTTCCAGCACGATCGCCTCAGGTGTGCACTGCTTCACGGTGAAGATGCCCAGTCGCTGACCCGGCTGTGGATCGTTTGCTTCCTGCACCGCGCGCAGCGAGCCGAGGTCCTTCATGCCGAGCAGGCGCATGCCGCCGTTGCGTACCGCCATCAAGCCGTCGAACCAGCCCGGTACGGCGGCGGCCAGGTCGCGGTAGGCCTGCAGCGCCGATCGGCCGGCGCGTGACACCGGCACCTGGCAGGCGTGCGCAAAGTCGGCACCGGGCAGCTGCGCGAACAGCACGCTGCCGGCGCCGATCGGCACGACCGCAGTCTTGGCCACGCTCACGCCTTCGGCCCCTGCCCCTCGTTGTCTTCCCAGTGCAGGATCCTGCGGGTCACGAAGCGGTATACCGGCTTGCCGGTGCGGAACCACAGGTCGCGCACCCACGAGGTGCGCTTGAGCAGGCGCTTTTCGACCGGGGTGAGGTGGTCGCGGCAGTACATGCGCTTGTGCTTGAGCAGGTGGCGCAGGTCTTCGCGGGCCAGCAGGCGCATCCAGCGCGAGCGCGGGTTGCCGATCACCGCCAGCTGGAAGTCGATCAACGCCGGGCTGCCGTCCTCGCGTACCAGCCAGTTGGCTTCCTTGGCCAGGTCGTTGTGCGCGATGCCGTGCCGGTGCACGCGCTGCAGCAGGCGGCGGGCGGCACGGAAATAGGCCAGGTCGCCGCGCGGCGGGCGCTGGTACATCGCGTCGCCGGCCATGAAGCTGCGGTCCAGCCACCGTCCGTTCCAGGCCAGCAACGCCGGGGTGTCGGCCATGCCGCCCAGGTGCGCCAGCGCGCGCGCCTCGCGCCGGGCCAGCCACCAGGCCGGCAACCGCAGCCACCAGGGCGTGGCGCCCAGATCGCGGCGCACGAAGCGAACGCCGTCCTGTTCGATCAGCAGGATGCAGCCGAAACTGTCGGCCTTGAGGGCTTTCGGGGCGGGATCGGGGAGGTGGTTCATCGTGCCATTCTAGGGCGCGATCGCGTGCGATCACCGTAGATGCCGCACATTGCGCCTGCCTGGCCGGCAGTCAGTCACTTTCGCCCCCTTATAATCGGGCGATGGACTCGTCATGGATCGATGCCACGCTTGCGTGGATCTCAGCTCACCCGGTGCTTGCCGGCGCGGTCATCTTCCTCATCGCCTTCTGCGATGCGGTGATCGTGCTTGGCGCGATCGTGCCTGCGCTGCCGTTGCTGTTCGCGGTGGGGGTGTTCATTGGCCTGGGCCAGATCTCCGGCCCGTATGCGGTGGCCTGTGCGGCGCTGGGCGCGTTCGCCGGCGACGGCATCAGCTACTGGATCGGGCGGCGCTGGGGCGACCGGTTGCGTGGCTTCTGGCCCTTCAGCAAATACCCGCAGCTGCTTGACCGCGGTGAAACGATGTTCCGCCGCAATGCCTTCAAGAGCATCCTGGTGGCGCGCTACGTGGGCGCGATCCGCCCATTCGTGCCGGCCATCGCCGGCATGATGAAAATGCCACTGTCGCGCTACATGCAGGCCAGCGCGATTGCCGGGGTGTCCTGGGCGGTGCTGTTCCTGGCCCCGGGCTGGGTACTGGGCGAGGCCTACGACGCGGTGGCCGCGGTAGCCGGCCGGCTGGTGATGGTGCTGGGCCTGCTGGCGGTGTCGATGGGCGTGGTCTGGGCGATCGTGCTGTACGGCTACCGCTGGTCGGCCGCGCGCATGGACAACTGGCTGGCCGCGCTGCTGCGCTGGTCGACCCGGCACCCGACCCTGGGCCGCTACTCGGTGGCGGTGTTCGACCCGCAGCGGCGCGAATCGGTGCCGCTGGCGATGCTGGCGCTGATGCTGCTGTTGCTGGGCTGGTGCTGGTTCGCGCTGTTGATGGCGGTGGTCGCCCACGGCGAACCGCTGCGCCTTGACCTGGCCGTGCACCACGCGATGCTGGCCCTGCGCAACCCGCTGGCCGACTACCCGATGGCGGCGCTGGCCTCGCTGGGGGCCTGGCAGGTGCTGCTGCCGGCCACCGCGGTGGGCCTGGGCTACCTGGCCTGGCGACGGCGCTGGATGGCCGCGGCGCACTGGCTGGCGGCGCTGGCCTTCGGGTTGGCGCTGTGCAAACTGCTGGGCGCCACGGTGGATGTGGTGCGCCCGCCCGATGCCAGCAGCGGGTTCGGCTTCCCGTCGGTGTCGGTGACCATGGCCACCATCACCTTCGGCTTCTTCGCGGTGCTGATCGCCCGTGAGCTGCCGGGCCGCACGCGGGTCTGGCCGTATCTGCTGTCGGGCATCATCGTCAGCCTGATCGGCTTTGCCCGCATCTACCTGGGCGCGCATTGGCTCAGCGATGTGATCGGCGGGATGCTGTTCGGCATCTTCTGGCTGCTGGTGCTGGGCATCGCCTACCGCCGCCGCTTCAACCGCTCGTTCTGGGTCAAGCCGGTGGCCTGGCTGTTCTACGGCACCTTCGCGGTGGCTGCGCTGTGGTACGCGCCGCGGCATATTCCACTCAAGCTGGCCCGCTTCGAGCCGGCCCAGCCGGCGCCGGCCGACATCGGCGCGCAGGCCTGGTGGGACACCGGCTGGCGCCAACTGCCGGCACGCCGCAATGAGTTCGACGATGACCAGCGCTGGCCATTGGATGTGCAGGTGGCCGGGCCGTTGGCGCCGTTGCAGCAGCGGCTGGAGAGCCAGGGCTGGCGCGTGCAGCCGCAGGCCGGCTGGCAACAGGCACTGCTGATGCTGGACACCTCGGCCACGCCGGAACAGGTGCCGGTGCTGCCGGCCACGCTGGATACCCAGGTCGAATCGCTGCTGATGCTGCGCCCGGGCAATGCGCCCAACGAGATCTTCGCGCTGCGCCTGTGGCCGGCGCCGGCACAGCTGCAACCCGGCCGGCAGCCGTTGTGGCTGGGCAGTGCGCAGACCCTGCACTACCAGCGGCATGTGTACTTCATCGGCATGTGGCGACCGCTGCGCGGCATCGACCCGTCGTTGAACGCGGTACGCGAAGCCCTCGATGGCCTGCCGCAGCAGGTGGACACCCATCCGGAAACGCAGATGCCGGTACTTCGGGTACGCACGCCGGGGCGGTAAGGCGGCAGCCGGGCCCTGCCCGGCCGGGTTGGCGATGCGTTCGTCGACCGTCCGCCGGTCGGTCCCGCGGCGCAAGCGGCACTACGACAGTGCCGGAATCCAGCCCAGCAGGTCCTGCAGGCGTTGGTGCGGATCGTCCTGCTGCAGCAGCTGCAGCCGCTGTGGTTCGTCCAGCGGCAGCAGTTCGGCCAGCCGCCAGCCGACCCAGCTGGCCTGGTCCAGCTGCGCCGGGTGGGTGGGCGCAAACGCGGCGCCGGCCTGTTCGATGATGTGGCCCAGCACGGTGGCCAGCAACGCATGTTCCGGGCGCAGCTCATCGTCGTGGTCGGGCAGGCTCCATTGCACGTCGGCCAGCACCAGGCCGCTGTCGCGGACCCGGGTATGCAGCACGTGGAAACGGCGCTGGCCGCGCAGGCGCAGCACCAGTACGCCATCGGCGCCTACGTCGAAGTCCTCGATGCGCGCCTCCACCCCGTAAGCGGCCGGCAATGCCGGGCGACCGACCTCATCGCCGTCCAGGATCAGGCATACGCCAAAGGTGCTGTCCTGGCGGCCGCACTCGCGCAGCATGTCCAGGTAACGGCGTTCAAACACCCGCAGGCCCAGCGCGGCGCCGGGCAGCAGCACCACGTGCAGCGGGAACAGGGGCAGTGAAGCGGTATCGGTCATGGCCTGCGGCACGCGCCGCGATCAACGGAAAGCTGCGTTGAATCTTACCGCAGTGCCCTGCCGCGCCCCATCGCCGGCGGGCGTACAGGGCACCGCGGCGGGCTCACGCCTGCTGCAGTTGCGCCAGGAAGCGCCGCGGCGCGCCGTCGAAACCGCCATTGGACATGAACACCACCTGGTCGCCCGGGCGCACGATCCGGCCCAGCTGCGCCAGCAGCGCATCGGTGTCGGCAACCGCATGGGCCTGGCCACGCACCGCGGCGATCACGCCGGCCGCATCCCAGGCCAGTTCCGGGCGGTGCAGGAACACCACCGCGTCGGCCAGCGCCAGCGACGGTGCCAGTGCCTGCGCATGCGCGCCCAGCCGCATCGAATTGCTGCGCGGCTCCAGCGCCACCACGATGCGGGCCGCACCGACCTTGGCGCGCAGTCCTTCCAGCGTGGTGGCGATGGCGGTGGGGTGGTGGGCGAAATCATCGAAGACGGTGATGTCGCCGCTCTGCCCGATCACTTCCATGCGCCGCTTGACGCTGCGGAACTGCGCCAGCGCCGGGATCACCGTGGCCAGCTCCACGCCCACCGCATGCGCGGCGGCCAGTGCGGCCAGGCCGTTGAGTACGTTGTGGCGGCCCAGCAGCGGCCACTGCACTTCACCGACGCGCGTGCCGCGATGGTGCACCACGAACGCACTGCCATCGGCGTTGACCAGCTCGGCGTGCCATTCCAGCGACGGATCCAGGCCGAAGCGCTCCACCGGGGTCCAGCAGCCCATCGCCAGCACCTCGGCCAGATGGGCGTCTTCGCCGTTGACGATCAGCCGGCCGCGCGCAGGCACGGTGCGGATCAGGTGATGGAACTGGCGCTGGATCGCGGCCACGTCCGGGAAGATGTCGGCGTGGTCGTATTCCAGGTTGTTGAGGATGGCCACCAGCGGCCGGTAGTGCACGAACTTGCTGCGCTTGTCGAAGAAAGCGGTGTCGTACTCGTCGGCCTCGACCACGAACTCGCGGCCCTGGCCGCGCCGCGCCGACACGCCGAAGTCCTCGGCCACCCCGCCGATCAGGAAGCCCGGCTCGCGCCCGGCCGCCTGCAGCAACCAGGTCAGGATGGTGGTGGTGGTGGTCTTGCCGTGGGTGCCGGCCACGGCCAGCGTGTCGCGGCCCGGCAGCACCTGCTCGGACAGCCATTGCGCACCGGAAATGTACCGCTGGCCGGCATCGAGCACCGCTTCCACGGCCGGGTTGCCACGCGACAAGGCGTTGCCGACGATCACCTCGTCGCAGTCGGCCGCGACGCTGTCGGCGCGGTAGCCCGGGTCCAGCGCGATGCCCAGCTGTTCCAGCTGGGTCGACATCGGCGGATAGATCGCCTGGTCGCTGCCATGGACCGTATGGCCCAGTTCCCGCGCCAACGCGGCCACGCCGCCCATGAAGGTGCCGGCAATACCAAGGATATGAATCTTGCTCATGCGCTCGATTGTCGCCGATCCCCTGCGGTCTTGGACATTGTCATCAGACAATTCCTTGGATCGCTGTAGGGAAATAGCCGAGGGTGTCGGGGAATCCCCGATAGCGGTGTTCTGTGAAGACGGACACAATTCAGCTGGCCAGCCGCAGTACCCCGTAGGTCCTACTCCCCAAGAGGCCGTCCCCAGGGGAGCTCATGCTGCGGGGCCTTGAGCAAGCCCCTCCGCTGGCACCTTCAAACCGCACGCCTGGCCCTTTCGGGGGCCGGGCGTGTGTGCTTTGCGCCGGATCAGCCGTGGATGGCCGCGCGGATGCGCGCTTCCACCGCGTCCAGCTCGCCCACGCCGTCGACGCGGGCCAGGGTGCCGCGACCGGCGTAGAAATCCACCACCGGAGCGGTCTGGTCGTTGTAGACCTGCAGGCGCTGACGCACCGATTCGGGATTGTCGTCGGCACGGCCCTGCTCGGCGGCGCGGCCGGCGATGCGCTCGACCAGCAGCTCGGTCGGCACGTCCAGCTGCACCACCGCATCGAGCGGCTGGCCGATCTTGGCCAGCAGGGTGTCCAGCGCGTTGGCCTGGGCCACGTTGCGCGGGTAACCGTCGAGGATGAAGCCATTGGCCACGTCGGCCTGGCCCAGGCGCGATTCCAGCATGCCCAGCAGGATGTCGTCGGACACCAGGTTGCCGGCATCCATCACCGCCTTGGCCTGCTTGCCCAGCTCACTGCCGGCAGCCACTTCGGCACGCAGCAGGTCGCCGGTGGAAATGTGCGCAATGGCCAGATGTTCCTTCAGGCGCGTTGCCTGTGTCCCCTTGCCCGAACCGGGCGGTCCCAACAGAACCAATCGCATCAACCTGACTCCAACTTGGTAAAAAAGGAAGGGCGCGTGCCCCGGGATTGTCCACAATCACGCTGCACCGCAATACGCGCACTTTACCCCATACCGGTAATGTCTCTGCAATGTCCCGCCCCCACCTCCGGTGAAACCATGTCCAACGGTACCCTGCTGTACGCCCAGTCAGGCGGCGTCACCGCCGTCATCAATGCCACCGCCTCGGCCGTGATCAGCACCGCCCGGGCCAAGGGAATCAAGGTCTTGGCCGCGCGCAACGGCATCCTCGGCGCGCTGCGCGAGGAGCTGATCGACACCACCCGGGAGTCGGCCGCGGCAATCGCCGCGCTGGCCCATACCCCGGGCGGGGCGTTCGGCTCGTGCCGCTACAAGCTCAAGTCGATCGACGCCGACCGGGCCAAGTACGCGCGCCTGCTGGAGGTGCTGCGGGCCCACGACGTGCGCTGGTTCCTCTACAACGGCGGCAACGATTCGGCCGATACCGCCTGGAAGGTCTCCCAGCTGGCCAAGGCGTTCGACTACGACCTGACCTGCATCGGCGTGCCCAAGACCATCGACAACGACCTGGCGGTGACCGATACCTGCCCGGGTTTCGGCTCGGCGGCCAAGTACACCGCCGTGTCGGTGCGCGAGGCGGCACTGGACGTGGCGGCGATGGCCGAAACCTCGACCAAGGTATTCGTCTATGAGGCGATGGGCCGCCATGCCGGTTGGCTGGCGGCAGCCGCCGGCCTGGCCGGTGAAGGCCCCGACGATGCCCCGCATATCATCCTGCTGCCCGAGCGCGCCTATGACGAGGCCGCGTTCCTGGCCAGGGTCAAGCAGGTGGTCGAGCGGGTCGGCTATTGCGTGGTGGTGGCCTCCGAAGGCATCCAGACCGCCGACGGCCGTTTCATCGCCGACGCCGGCGGCGGCAAGGATTCGTTCGGGCATACCCAGCTGGGCGGGGTGGCCTCGCAGCTGGCCGCGCGGGTCAAGGATGCGCTCGGTTACAAGGTGCATTGGACCATGCCCGACTACCTGCAGCGGTCGGCCCGCCACATCGCGTCCAAAACCGACTGGGAACAGGCCCAGGCGGTGGGCAAGGCCGCGGTGCAGTTCGCGCTGAAGGGCCACAACGCGGTGATGCCGGTGATCGTGCGTACCAGCGACAAGCCCTACCGCTGGAAGATCGAGGCCGCGCCGCTGCACAAGGTGGCCAACCACGAAAAGAAGATGCCGGCCAGCTTCATCGGCAAGGACGGGTTCGGCATCACCGCCAGGGCGCGCGCCTATCTGTCGCCGCTGATCAAGGGCGAGGCGCCGCTGCCGTATGGGGCCGACGGCCTGCCCAAGTACGTCACGCTCAAGAACGTGGCGGTAAAGAAGAAATTGCCGCCGTTCGAGGGCTGATACCGGGGTAGGTCCGAGCCACGCTCGGACACCGCGGCGCCGGAACGTGGCGCGGGAATGAAGTCCGACCATGGGTCGAATCCACCGATGGTGGTCCGGTCGCGGCCGACCGCGGTCGGACCTGCCCGTTGCGCCCTGCCTCGGTTACCGGCAGGGCTTGCCTTCCACCTTCATCTGCGCGGCGAACATCGGCACCTGCGCGATCTTGCCGGCGGCGGCCTGTTTCTTGGCCTCTTCCAGATAGATGCGCGACTGGCCCTGGCCGTCCAGCACCGGCTTCTGCTCCACCGGCATGCGCCAGACCTGCACCACCGCCTGCTGCGCCGGGCAGCCGGCGTTGGGCACGCGGATCACATCGTTGAGCTTCCAGCCCTTGGCGGTGCTGGGCTGGGCCTTGTCGAAATCGACGAAGCGCGCGCGCGCCTGGCACTGTTCGCTGGTGCGCACCACGGCGAACGTGTACGGCTGCGCCGCATCGGCGGTGAACATGCCTTCCAGCCGCGCGCAGGCTTCGGGGATCTGGCGCAGCGTATGCGCCGCGCCCACCGCCTGCGGTGCGCCGACCGCGCGTTTCACCTCGGGGGTCTCGGCTGCGGTGGCGGCCACGGCGGGCAGCAGGGCCAGCCAGAGCAGGTGACGAATGGACATGGCGGGGCTCCAACAGCGGGGAATGGGCCGAGGCTGCCAGCCCATGGCTGAACGGCGCGGCAAAGCCCGCATCCCATCACTGAAAGCAGGTGGTCAAGCCCCCCTGAGTCAGGGGGGGCCGCGTAGCGGCGGGGGTCTGGATGCTGATACGAGGGGGCCCATGGTTTGCGCAGCAAAGCATGGGGCGACAGCGCGTATGCGATGACGCACCCCCCCCCTGAGTCAGGGGGCGGCCGCGTAGCGGCGGGGGTCTGGATGCTGATACGAGGGGGCCCATGGTTTGCGCAGCAAAGCGTGGGGCGACAGCGCGTATGCGATGACGCATCACCGGCACTACCGGTATGCGGGCTGTGCCCGCATACTGCGCCCACCAGGGATTGCTGAACACCGCCACACGCTTGAAGACCGGGCACGGTCTGCACGGGTTGGTTCAAGGTTGCAGCCCGTTGTGCCCCCGCGTGGACAGGTTCATCCGTTCGTCTGGATGCCATTCCATCACCCGGGAGGGGACATGCTGGAACGTTATGGGCTTTCTCTGGCGCTGTTCTGCGCCATTCTCGCGATTCTCTACGGCATCGTGTCGGCACGCTGGATCCTCCGGCAGCCGGCCGGCAATGCCCGCATGCAGGAAATCGCCGCCGCCATCCAGGAAGGCGCGCGCGCCTATCTCAACCGCCAATACCTGACCATCGCCATCGCCGGTGCCGTGCTGTTCGTGCTGGTCGGCATCTTCCTCAACTGGTACACCGCCATCGGTTTTGCGCTAGGGGCGGTGCTGTCCGGCGCGGCCGGCTATATCGGCATGAACGTCTCGGTACGCGCCAACGTGCGTACCGCCGAGGCTGCCCGCCGAGGCCTGGGCGCGGCCATGGACGTGGCTTTCCGCGGCGGCGCGATCACCGGCATGCTAGTGGTCGGGCTGGGCCTGCTCGGCGTGGCCGGCTACTACGCGGTGCTGCTGCGCCTGGGGCTGGATACCGCCCAGGCCCTGCATGCCCTGGTCGGGCTGGCGTTCGGTTCGTCGCTGATCTCGATCTTCGCCCGGTTGGGCGGCGGCATTTTCACCAAGGGCGCCGATGTCGGTGCCGACCTGGTCGGCAAGGTCGAAGCCGGCATTCCCGAGGATGATCCGCGCAACCCGGCGGTGATCGCCGACAACGTCGGCGACAATGTCGGCGACTGCGCCGGCATGGCCGCCGACCTGTTCGAGACCTACGCGGTGACGGTGATCGCCACCATGCTGCTGGGCAGCCTGATGCTCGCCGAGGCCGGGCGCAACGCCATCCTGTACCCGCTGGTGCTGGGCGGGGTGTCGATCATCGCCTCGATCATCGGCGCGCTGTTCGTCAAGGTGAAGCCTGGCGGCTCGATCATGGGCGCGTTGTACAAGGGCGTGATCGTCTCGGCGGTGCTGGCCGCGATCGCGTTCTATCCGATCACCACCCAGTTGATGCCCGACAACCACCATGGCGCGCTGAACCTGTATTTCTGCGCGTTGATCGGGCTGGTGCTGACCGGGCTGATCGTGTGGATCACCGAGTATTACACCGGCACCCAGTACAAGCCGGTGCAGCACGTGGCGCAGGCCTCCACCACCGGGCACGGCACCAACATCATCGCCGGGCTGGGCGTGTCGATGAAATCGACCGCACTGCCGGTGATCGCGGTGTGCGCGGCGATCTGGCTGGCGCACTACTTCGGCGGCCTGTACGGGATTGCCATCGCGGCCACTGCGATGCTGTCGATGGCCGGCATGATCGTGGCGCTGGATGCCTACGGGCCGATCACCGACAACGCCGGCGGCATCGCCGAGATGGCCGAACTGCCGCCAGACATCCGCGCCATCACCGACCCGCTCGATGCAGTGGGCAATACCACCAAGGCGGTGACCAAGGGCTATGCGATCGGCTCGGCGGCACTGGCCGCGCTGGTGCTGTTCGCCGATTACACCCACAACCTGCAGGCGGCCAATCCCGGCCAGACCTTCGCCTTCGACCTGTCCGACCACACGGTGATCATCGGCCTGCTGATCGGCGGTTTGATCCCCTACCTGTTCGGTGCGATGGCGATGGAGGCCGTTGGCCGTGCCGCCGGGGCGGTGGTCGAGGAAGTGCGGCGCCAGTTCCGCGAGATCCCCGGCATCATGCTGGGCACCAGCAAGCCGCAGTACGACCGCGCGGTGGACATGCTGACCCGCTCGGCGATCCGCGAAATGATCGTGCCATCGCTGCTGCCGGTCGCCGTGCCGGTGGTGGTCGGCCTGCTGCTGGGGCCGCGCGCGCTCGGCGGGCTGCTGATCGGCACCATCGTCACTGGCCTGTTCGTGGCGATCTCGATGACCACCGGCGGCGGGGCCTGGGACAACGCCAAAAAGTACATCGAGGACGGCCACTTCGGTGGCAAGGGCAGCGAGGCGCACAAGGCCGCGGTGACCGGCGATACGGTCGGCGATCCCTACAAGGACACCGCCGGGCCGGCGATCAACCCGTTGATCAAGATCATCAACATCGTGGCATTGCTGCTGGTGCCGTTGCTGTAAGCGCCTCCGACGGTGCCGGCCATGGGGCCGGCACCGTCGGGGGCCGTGGTGCCCGGCCAACGGCCGGGCACCGAACCGCGCAGCCCCTCCCCGATCCGGCGATGACGGCCTCCCCTGCCTGCCCCGATAATGGGCCGCCACACCTGTCCGGACACCCCACGATGATCACCACCGAACCGCGCATGACCAATCTGTTCCTGCAACTGGGCCTGGAGGCCTCCGAAGCAGCCATCGCCGGCTTCATCGGCAGCCACCAGCTGCCCACCGAGGTCGCCCTGGTCGATGCGCCGTACTGGAACGATGGCCAGCGCCAGTTCCTGGCCGAGCAGCTCAGATCCGACGCGGACTGGGCCATCATCGTCGATGAACTGGGCGAGGCCCTGCATGCCGACGCCGTCGCGCTGCAGACCCACGCCTGACCCCAACCACAGGGGCCAGCCGTGCCGGTCCCAGGGACTGCAACGACCCGGCAGCGCCCGCAACGGTCCGTGGACCGGCCGCTGGCGATGCCAGCCGGCGCCCGCTACAGGCAATCGGTCAAGCCGTCATAGATGCTGACGGTGGTCCCCGGCAGCGGCACATGCAGTGCCTTGTCCCCCGCCTGCTCCAGGGTATGCAGCAGCAGTTCCAATGAAGTTCCCGCCGCCAGCGGCGTCGGGCAGGTCCAGGTGCGCGCATCCACGTCGATGCCGCCGTTGACCTGGTCCACCCACGCGAAGCTGCCGGTGAACGTCCAGGCGCAGGCCTGCACCCGCCCGGTGGCCACCGCCACCGAACACCGGAACCGCAGCGCCTGCAGATTGCCGTAGTCCCCTTCGCAGAAGGTGTCCCCGCAGATGTAGTCGAAGCCGCGCACCAGTTGCGCTTCCACCGCACGGAACCGCGCCCAGCCTTCGCCAGGCGTGGGGTAATCGCGGGCGTCCGCATAGGCCGGCGCGGCCTGGGCGGGGGCGGTCGCCATGGCGCTCGATACGGCAAGCAGGACAAGCAGCAGCGCAGCGCTGCGGGAGAGGGAAGTACGGAGGGTAGCCATGCGCGTGTGCTCCTGGCAGAAGGAAGAAGCGGGAGCCGGCCTCACGACCGGCCCGGGTTCAATGCAGGCAATCAGACAGGGCTTCATGGATCGACCGCCCCGAACCGGGCAGCGGCGCCAGCAATGGCCGTGGCCCGGCCAGCGTGGCGTGGAACGCCTCCACCGGCGTATCCGGCGCCAGCGGTGCGGCGCAGGCCCAGGTGCGGTTGTCGTCCAGCAGGGCGCCGCTGGAAGGCTCCACCTCCAGGTTGCCACCACCCACCACCAGCACGCAGCCCTGCAGCGTGCCGCTGGCCGCGCGTACCGAACAGCGGAACTGCAGCGCGATCAGGTTGCTGTACTCGCCTTCGCAGTAGGTGTCGGGGCAGATCTCGTCGAAATCGGCGATCAGCCGGTCCTGCAGGTCGTAGAAACGCACCCAGTTGGCCTCCTGGGTGGGGAAATCGATCAGATCGACGAAGGCGGCCGCGCGCGCCGGGGCAGCGGCAGCGGCAGCGGCCAGCAGCAGGGCCAACGCCAGGGTGGACAGCACACGCAGGATCGGGTTCATCGCCATGCTCCAGAAGGGCTGGGACCAGCATCGCGCGCGCACCGGCCATGCACTATCGGCAATCCCGGAACTGCCCGTCAGCCCAGTGCGGACCGGGCCGTCGCCTGCAGCCTGGGCGGCGGGTCGGCAAACCCCCACCCGGGCCCGGTCCGGCAACGGCCGATGACCCGGCGCGGCCGATCCTGCCGCCGGCGCTGCACGGCACGCGGCAAAGGCATAAAATGTCGGACTTTGCGCCCCCTTATCCCCCTCAGCTGGAGCACACCATGGGTCTGGAACTCGTTTCGCCTGGCAAGAACCCGCCGGAAGAAATCAACGTCATCATCGAGATCCCGAAGGACTCGGAGCCGGTGAAGTACGAAGTGGACAAGGAAACCGGCGCGATCTTCGTCGACCGCATCCTGTCCACCCCGATGCGCTACCCCTGCAACTACGGCTACGTGCCGAGCACCCTGTGCGGCGATGGCGACCCGGCCGACGTGCTGGTGGTGCTGCCGCTGCCGCTGGTGCCCGGTTCGGTGGTGCGCTGCCGCCCGGTCGGCGTGCTCAAGATGAGCGATGAGGCCGGCAGCGACGAGAAGATCCTGGCCGTGCCGATCTCCAAAGTGTTCAGCGGCTACGCCCACGTCGAAGACATCGGGCAGGTATCCAGCCACTGGCTGGAGCGCATCGGCCACTTCTTCGAGCACTACAAGGACCTGGAAAAGGGCAAGTGGGTCAAGCTCGACGGCTGGGGCGGCGCGGCCGAAGCCAAGCAGATCCTGGTCGATGCCCACCAGCGCTACCTCGGCAACATCGCCTGAGACTGAACGACATCGCTCTGGCGCAGCCGCGCCAGAGCGATGTGCATCACGTTTTTTGAAGGCGGCACATCACTATTTGCGCCGAATTGGGTACATTGCGTCTTCACATCGTCCACGGTGGGCTTCACCGTGGTCAGACAGGGGACCATGTCGTGCGCATTCTGCTAGTTGGGGACCAGGCCAGCCTCTCGGCTGAGCTGATCGATTTCATTGCCGATCTTGGGGAAGAGTGGCAACCGCTGACCGCTGCCGATGGGCAGTCGGCCATGAGCATCGTCGCGGCCACCGCGGTGGATGCGGTCATCGCCTGCCCGGCCCTGCCCGATCTCAATGCCACCACCCTGCTGGGGCAGATCCGTACGCTGCGCCCGGAAACCATCCGCATCGCGCTGGTCGACGCCGAGCAGGGCAACCGCCCGCCGCCGGCGCGCCTGATCGGCGTGGCGCACCGCTTCCTGCCGCTGCCGCTGGCCCCGGAAGTGCTGCTGGAGGCCCTGACCAGCCTGGAAGAGCTGCGCGAGCTGCTGGACAGCGCGCGCCTGCGCAGCGCGATCGGCCGGATCGAGAAGCTGCCCTCGCCGCCGCACCTGTACCTGAGCCTGACCCAGGCCCTGGAACACGACGACGACACCAATACCGCCGATGTCTCCAAGCTGGTGTCGGCCGACCCGGCCATTGCGGCCAAGGTGCTGCAACTGTCCAACTCGGCATTCTTCAACAGCGGCCGGACCATCTCCGACCTGCGCACCGCGGTAACCCGGCTGGGCCTGTCGACCCTGCGCGACCTGGTGCTGGCCAGCGAAGTGTTCTCCGCCTCGGCGCTGTCCGGTGCCGAGCGCAACTCGCTGCAGCAGCGCGCATTGCTGGCCTCGCGTCTGGCCGCCAAGCTGCTGCCCGACTCCAGCGCCGAGCTGGGCGCCACCGCCGCGCTGCTGGCCGACATCGGCCTGCTGCTGCCGGGCGTGCGCAACGAACGTGGCGAGCCGGCCGATGCCGCCGACGACCGCCCCGGCCATGCCGAGGCCGGTGCCTACCTGCTGGGCCTGTGGGGCCTGCCGATGCCGATCATCGAAGCGGTGGCCTTCCACCTGCAGCCGCAGAAGTCCAACACGCGCAGCTTCTGGGTGACCGGTGCGGTGCACGTTGCGCTGGCGCTGATCAACGGCGACCCGGTCGACGAGGAGTACCTGCAGCGCGCCGGCGTGCTCAACAAGCTGCCGCAGTGGCGCGACCACGCCAACGGGCTGATGGGGCTGGTGGCGGCCGAGGCGTAACCCGGACCGGTGCCGCGCAACGTTGCGACCATGAGAGGCGGGCCCGGGTGGGTCCGCCTTTTTGTTGTCCGCCGGATACGCGGGGCCACTGGTGGCGTCGTGATGACCCCCTAGAACGTCCATCGCGCGCGATTGCCGACCAACAGCAGCAGCAACGGCGTGACAATCACCCTCAGCACGCTCACCGCAAACGCCTCCCGCTCCAGCCCCATGCGCCGGGATACCCGCGAGTAGCCGCGGAACCCGGCAAGCCGCCACATCCAGGCGGCCTTGGCGTAGCACTGTCTGGCGGCCACCACATCAGGTTCGGGATTCGTTTCGTAGTACTCAGCAAGACACAGCACGGTCTCGGCGACCAAAGGGTAGTCCAGGGCGACGTTAAGGAAACGCCGCGCATCCGGATAGCCTCCTTCCCGCTTCATGCTTACTCTTGCCAAGTCAATGAATGCAGCTGAGCAAGGCGAGATCAGACTGACACGTCGATAGTTATCTATCGATTTCTCCAGATCTGGCTCGACCCCCTCGCCCCCAATTTCGTAGACCATGCCACGACAAAGGTAGCCAGAAAGGTGACTGACATCATCTTCATTTTCAAGATACTCATCCGCAATCTTCAGGACTTCCTTTGCGCGCCCCATGGCGAGCAGACAGGTGGCCCTTGCGAATTTATGGTCTTTGGAAGAAATCATGGCCTTGAATCACGATGCCTTTGCTCTTCAGCCCTCTAACCAACTCTTCTCCGACCATCACGCTTCATCGCTTGAAGGGACGGCCGAGCTCCGCCTGCGCAAAACACCCGACCCCTTGCGCAGGACTCGCTTTTTGATTACGGAGCAGAAATCACTTGCGCTCGCCCCAATAAACGGCGACTACCCTTGCCGTGGCCAAAGCACTCTCGCTACCAATTTCAGGACTCCAATCGTCCGGAATTCCATTTAGATCAAAGACAATAAACACGCCACCAACGCTGTCACGAAGCGCCAAGTGCCCGCCCTCCTCCCAGTGAAAGACGAGCTCCATTTCCCTATGATTCTGTCGAATCTTCGAAAAGCGGTCACCGATCCTCACACCTGCAACTGGCAGAGGATGCTGACTGAATCTAACTACATCGACAATTCCACCATAGGGAACCACGGTGGCTGTATATGCTCCTGCCGACACGACATAAGACGTCGCCCCCCCTTCCTCCGTGTACTCGGTGATCGGCCTGACCGCTGCACACTGGCTCCACATGCGCTCCAACGATTCGCCGGGCCGAACGCAGAATTTAATGTCACCAGCATGCACAAGACCAGATGCAAGAGTGCAAGCGAACAGAAGAACTACTCGCCAAATATTCATGGCCTGGCCCTCGCCCAGTCCCGATATAGCTGCGTCCCTTCGCCGACATCCATGTAGTCAACATGCACGCCTGCGGCAGAAGAACTGTATACATTGACCCTTTCAAATCGACCAAACCGATATGCCGCCACGCCGAGATCTCGCTGCGAAATTCCAACAACCTTTATATCCGCAGCTCTACCATTCGTATGCTGACTCGACCTAGCCGCCCTCGGGTTATTATCTCGAATCAAGCCGTCCTGCCTCTCCTGGCTTCTGTAGCCACTGATCACATCTATATCCTTACCACCCAAACTATTACTCAATGCCTGAAGATCATTTCGCACAAAGTCATCCTTCAGCTGGACACCATCCCGAAGCTTTACGTTGGGAGCAGGATCCACCGACATTGCACGAGTCAAGTCCCCGGTGTCCAATCCGCTTCTTGCTGAGGTCCGAAGTGCAGCTACTCCTCCGCCAGAGAATGAATATCGTTTGAATGGATCACCTTCGAACGGATTGTTTGAGCATATCGTTCCAACCCTGCACGCCTGACGGCCATCCGGATCGGTAAACCTGTACGGGCTGTTCCTGGCATACCAGTATCGATTGAAGTTGTCCCCGCTATCCCGGTCTTCCTCTACCGGATCCAAGCTTAGAAAGCGCCCGATCTGCGGATCGTAGTAACGCTGCTGCATGTAGACCAGACCAGTAGTCGCATCCTGCACATGCCCTGTGTAACCTGGCCCGTCCTGCAGCTCCGGGAGCAGCTGCGCACCGTATGGTTCGTACTCGCGACGCTCGATCACCTGGCCGTTGGCATCGGTGATCGCGACGATGGAACCCAGCGCGTCGGTATGGATGTACTTGACCGTTTCCTGCAGCGTGTCTTGCACCGATGCTTGCGCCGCAGCACTGGCGAACAGCAACATCAGGCACGCGAGTGGGGCCTTCCAGCGCGCGTTCATGGCTGCTGCCCTGCTCTGATCGGGATGCCGCCGCCACCGGGGTCGGTGGGCACGATATCCACGCGTTGCGTGACCGGCGCGGACCAGGCCGAGCAGCCGCTGGCATTGCAGGCGCGCACTACATGTCCAGGTGCGCATTGCGCCGAGTACGGCGGCTGATTGTTCAGCCACAGCCCGCCGGCGGAGGCGTTCGGGCCGTCGTACTGCTGCTGGTAGAGCTGCCCATTGGCGTGGGCGTACAACTGGTAGCGGTCCGCGTATGGAATGGGGGTCCAGCTCACCTGGCAGGCGATCTTGATCGGGGGATGGCTGGTTTGCAGCTTGGTCGACAACGTGATGGCCGGCACATCCGGAATCCGCAGCACCTGCACGAGGGCCTGGCTGGAGTACGGACCGCAGCCGGCCCGGTTGCAGCCGCGCACACTGTAGCCCCAGGTACCAGAGCTTCTTCCGGCGACCGCCTTGGTGCGCTCGCCCCCCTCATGGATCAGGTTGGCGGCTCCGTCGCGGTGTTCCTGCAACTGGTAGTAGGTCACATGCGCCAGCGCGTCCCACGCCACCTCGAAACTCCCCGTTGTGTTGCTGGATGGAACACTCAGGGCTGGAGCAATGGGGGGTGGAACGGTGACTGCCACCGCATGCGCTGCCGATGGCGCACTGCAGCCGACGTTGTTGCAGGCCAGGGCCCGATACTGGTAGGTGCCGGTCTGGCGACCGCTGAGGGTGATCTGGGTCGTGGCGTCGTTGTGCACCTGCGTCCAGCTGCCACCGTTGAAGGCTTCTTCCAACTGATAGCTGGCGGCGCCTGTGCTGGCGACCCACTGCAGCGTGATGCTGCCGGTCAGGCTTTCCGCCGGGCCGGTCAAGCCATCCGGAATCGGCGGCGGGTAGATCACCTGCAGCGCGTTGTCGCCCTCCAGGTATGTGCTACAGCCATAGGGGTTGCAGGCCATGACGCGGTAGCGATACGTGCCGGCCGGCTTGCCAGTGAAGGTATGCTCCAGCGCGGAGCCGTCGTACTGGCCGGTCCATGCAGTGCCGGCACCGGCTTCCTGCAGCACATAGCGGGTGGGGCCGGTCTCGCGCGGCATCGGGGGCTGCCAGCGTATCCGGTAGTTGCCGCTGACTCCGATTGCCGGTACGTCGATAGCCGACGGTGGGCTTGGCGGGCGTCCGACGAAGATGGCGGCGGTTGCACTCCAATGGCCGCAGCCTGCGGCATTGCAGCTGCGGACCCGGTAGCTGTAATGCCCCTGCGGCTTGCCGCTTGCCGCGTACTCCCGCCCGCTGCCGGAAAAGACCGTCTGCCAGGGCGTATCCGCGTCAGATTCCTGCAGTTCATAGCTGGCCGCACCGGTGACCGCGCTCCATTGGACGCTGTAACGGCCATCGGTGCTGTAACCGGGCAGCGTAAGCGTGGGGGCTGCAGCCACGATCAGGCCTTCGACCTGGGCGACCTGGCTGCCATTGAGCAGGATGTAGTCGATGGACCGGGCCTGACGCGTGTCGTGCTGGGTGCGCAGCACCCCGTCCTGCCCGTACATGGAAGTGATGCTGCCGAGTGTGGGATGGTCGGCCTGGATACGGCGCCCGTGGCCGTCGTAGCGGTAGCGCTCCTGATCCACCGCTTCGCGCAGCCGATTGCCTGCGTCGAACCGGTAGGCCTGCCCATTTTTGCTGGCCAGATTGCCCTGATCGTCGTAGTCCAGGCCGACCACGGTGGCCCCGTCATCGGCCTGCATGATATTGGTCAGGCGGTTGCGCGCGTCGTAGTAATAGGCGTGGTCGCGGCCTGCAATCTGGACCGCCTGCAGATTGTCCAGCGCGTCATAGCGGTAGCGCGCCGTGTCGAACATCGGCGAGGTGGTGGCGGTCAGCCGGTCCAGACCGTCGTAGTGCATGTCCCGATTGCCGCGGTTGCCGGGCAGGCCGTCGCTGATGGCGGCCACATTGCCATTGCCGTCATAATCGTAGCTGTCATCCAGCACCGCCTCGCCGCCGGCATCGCGACTGCGCTCGGGCAAGCCGCGCGCGTTCTGCTGCAGGGTATGCACCACGCCATTGCCGTAGGTGAAGCGCGCCATGGCACCGTTGGGGAAATAGCGCACGTCGGTGGCGAAGGCGCCGGCCCGGGTTGGCTGTCCCAGCGCATTGGGCGCGTAATCGATGCGGCGCCCCGAGGGATAGACGTGCTCGGCCAGTCCACCGGTGGCGGTGTAGCCATAGCCGACGGCCCAGCTCGCGCCGTCGGCCTGCGCCACGCTTTCGCCGGTCAGCATGCGGCGCTTGTTGTAGCCGTAGGTGTTGGTGACCGCAATGGCGTCGTTGTGGGTGGTGATGGCCTGGACCTGCCCATCTGGCCAGTAGCTCCACTGCTGGTCGCCGTTGCCATCCGGAAACAGCATGGCGACCAGCCGATTGCGGGCATCGTAGCGCCGCTGTACCGCACGGCCCGAGCCGGCCGCCTGCGCGGTATTGCATTGCGCCGGATCGGTCAGGCTCAGCCCGGCCGCCAACCAGAGCGTGTTTCCGGATGCGTCGTAGTCCATCACGGTGGCCGCGCTCTCCGGCTCGATGCTCTTGCACAGCCGCCGATACTGGTCATAGACGTAGTGCCGGGTCACCGCCACGGTGCTGTCGGCATTGCGGCGACGCATCGAAACCGGGAGGCCAAAGGGATCGCGGACGATATCGGTGAAGCTGCCCTCCGGATGAGCTATGGAAACCGGCCACTCCGTGCCGGGCTGGTCGTAGGCCTGGTAGGCCGTGGTGGTCGTCTGGCCTCGCGGATCTGTGCTCCGCTGCCGGAAACCTGCCAGGTACTCGGTGGTGGTGACCAGCGGTCCCAGTTCGCTGTCCTGCTCCTGCCGCGTCACCCGGCCCAAGGTATCGAAAGCCGTGCGCGTACCGCCGACCGCATCGGCATGCGAACCCAGCCCACGCAATGGATAGGACTGGAACACCTTGCGCCCGAGCAGGTCGTAACGATGCACGGTCTGGCTCACGGTACCGCCCGGATCGGCGGCGTCGAAGCGTTCCTCGACCACCGGCCGCCAGAATGCATCGAAGTAGGTGACCTGGCGGCCGCTACCGGTGCTGACCGTCTGCTGCCAGTGGCCGGCAGGCAGGCCGTACCCCGCTGCTGCGGACCGGCTGAAATGGGACAGCGTCGGCTGCCAGGCGCCGCTGTCGTTGTCCGGATAATCGATGCGGGTCAGGCGTCCGGCCGGATCATAGTCGTAGCCGGTGGCATAACCGTTTTCGTCGGTCACTGTGCGAATCCAGCCATGATCGTCCACGCTTGCAGCCTGCACGCTGCCGTCGGCATGCCGGATCGACTGCGGGACACCGCGCTTCCACGCCGACAGCGTGGTGACATTGCCATTGCCGTCCTGCACGGTGGCCACGGTGCCGTCCGCGTTGTAGCCCAAGGTCTGCTGCAACAAGCCAAACCGGTACTGCCGCCAGGGCCGGTCGGCTGTGTCGTAGTAGGTCTGCGCGACCTGCACTGCCGGGGATGGATCAGTCTGGGTCAGCGTGCGGACCTGGCCCAACACCCACCTTGCCGTGTTGTCGTGATAGGTGGTGGCCTCGCCACGCAGGTAGCGACCATAGTCCAGGCTGCTGGCCTTGGTGACCTGAAGTGGGCGGGCCAGTGCATCGAAAGCGGTCACCGTGCGCTGGAAGCTGACGCCATCTTGCTGGATGGTGGTTTGTTTTGCCGGGCGCAGTCGCACCGCCATCGGGTCGTCGGGACCGTAGTAGCTGGTGCCATAGATATCCGGGAAGGGCTGCGCCGGCGCGTCTTCGTTGCTGACGTAGGTGGTCGCCTCGGAACGAAGCACGCTGCCGTCGGCAGTCAGGGTGCGCGATTCCAGCAATTTTCCGTCATTGACGCCATAACGGATGCCAAACACCTGTTCGATGATCGAGCCGTCGGGCTGCCAGATGCGGGTGGTCTTGCGATCAGGGCATTGGTCGCCGTGGCGGCACTGCGGGCCATTGGATCCGTACGACCATGTCTGCTCAGGCACACCAGGGCCGGAAAGGGTCTTGTCGTGAATCGAGTAGAGGTCGAAATAGTCCGGGGTCTGCAGGGTGTACTCGAACAGCGGCGAGAACGGGATCGACCTGCCAATGCAACTGCCGCTCGGCACACCAGTGCGGTGCTTTCGATGGTATCCAAAGCGGAAGCGCCCGGTTGCGCCCGAGGGATGCGTCGCGGTGAATGTGAAGCGATCTTCTGCCGGAAACGGCTCCGGACAGGTACGGTCGTTGACGGTGTTGATGTCCAACTGGTGATATTCAGGACCGAGCATGCCCGGACAGCCCATGCCCACTCCGGTGCAGCCGTCGGTGTCTTCGTACCCGTACTGCCAGGCGGAGCCATCCGGGCGCGTGACCCTGGTCAACAGGTGATTCTGCAGGTTCAGGCCGAACTTGATCGGCGTGTACGCGTAGCGCCAGGTCCGCCCATGTGCGGTCACCTGGGTGATAGTGTTGCCGCTGTAGCTCAGGTCGATACGCCGCCCGTCGCTGGCTTCGATGGTGGCCAGCTGGTCGCCGCTGTAGTGATAGTTGACCCAGTTGCCATGGCGGTCTTCGACCCGGCTGGCCATCAGAAACACCTGGGTACGCCCACGGGTGCGGAGGTTGGCCCCGATCGACGTCACCAAATATTTGGACAGCATGCCGCCACGACGCTCGCGACCGGCATTGAGGGTGTAGCGCGTTCCATCGGAGGTGACCACCACGAAGCCCTCGCCGGGGTAGCCGTTGGTGGTACCCGTTACGCAGGTCACGCTGGTGAAGTCCTGCGCGACATACGGATAGCTGGCCCCATCGGTGGGGCGATGGGGATTACGGGAGTCGGCCCTCAACAGATCCCGGTCGCCCATGCCGGGCAGATGGATGCGGATTCCCGAGTAGAAGTCGCCAATGTCGAACGGTGGATAGGGTATCGGCGGGTACCAGCTGCCGGTGCAACGACGAGGGTTGGGAACGGCGGTGTTCCACTCGCTCCATTTCACCTGTCCGTCGAAGTTGCCGTAGATATAAGGGATATCCAGATCCCACACCCCGAATCCGCCGAAATTCTCCAGGTCGGTACGAGGCTCGATCTTGAAGCGACGCTTTACCTGGACCGGCAGCGCGTTATTGCCGGGTAGATCGACGTCGACGATGGAGAATTCCGTCGCACCGTTGTACTGGCTTATGGAATCGCCGAACAGGTCGGAGGTCAGCGGCGCGACTTCCTGCGCTGATCGGATTTTCTTTGCGTGTTCTTGATAGGGCATCAATGGCGTCAATCCCTGCGCAACAACCGCAGGACTCACCGCCAGCAAGGCACTCCACAACATCCACCAACGCCATGCAGACACCCTGCCCACCCCACCCTCGCTGCGGCGGCATGACATCTTGCTGCGATCGCCATCCATTCCAAGCCCCCACGCTGGACGCACCGGCCACGCCGTTGCCTGAGTTGCACGCTAGCAATCAGGTGGCGGTGATCGCATCGGAAGACGCCGCATTGGGATGAAAGATTTTTTGGATTTTATCTACGGAAAAATCTGAAGTTGATGTCGGACTTTTAAGTTGGCTGCAACCTCAAGAATCCCAACAGACAAACAGCGTCACGCAGCGTCGCCATCAACTCTTTTCATGCTGTTGTGCTGGTTTGAGTCGCTAGCGGCAGGGCCTTCATAGCCGCTGCCGGTTGCCGTTGGCACGGGCTGCGGCGGGTAGCCAGAACGGGACGTTCTTCACCCATTTGCCTGGCTGCGGCAGATCAGCGGTGGTGGGGATGGTGGAAGTGCAACAGCAGCCGGGCAGAACCCGGCATTGCGTGCAATGGCAATGGCCGTGGCAACCGCAAAGGCAAGAGCATCCGGCCAGCGGCCGGCACTACCGGCTGGCGCGCACGCGGGCTTTGATCTGCTGTGGTCCAGCAATCGGCGAAGCGCCAAAAGAAAGAGGGCGGACCTTGCGGTCCGCCCTCCTTGGTATTGCTGCAACACTTCGATCGATCAGAAGCGCTGGGTGTACTTCATGTACAGGAAGCGGCCGATATCGAAGCCACCGTAGTAGGCGAAGCTCGAGTTCGGCGCCGAGTACATCAGCGGGCCCTTGTGGTCGAACACATTGTTCGCGCCCAGGGCGATGGTGGCGTCCCACGGCGCCTTCCAGCTGACCTGCAGGTCATGGAAGGTGTTGGAGCCGGTCTTGCGCAGCGGGGCCGCTTCGCCATTGGCGTAACGATCCGGGTCGGTGCAGCCGATCGAGATGCACGATTCGCTCAGGCCCGAGTAGTAACGCGCGGTGTAGTTGACACCGAAGTCACCCATCGCCCAGTTGACGCCCAGGTTCGAACGCACGCGGAACAGCGTGGTGTCGCCCGACTGGCCGACCTTGCCAACCATGATTTCGTCGCCGGCACTGTTCTGATTGGCTTCGTCGTACTTGGACAGATAGCTGGTCTGCCAGTCGATGCTGAACTGACCGATCGCCAGTTCCGGCAGGCGGTACTTGATGCCCAGGTCGTAACCTTCGGTAATCATCTTGCCGAGGTTGGCGGTACCGTAGGTGACGGCGCTGACGTGACCATCGTTGGCACGCACGACGTTTTCGCAACGTGCGCTGTTGCCCAGCACGTAGCAGTCACGCAGGATACGGTCGACGCTGTCTTCGATGATCATGTCGCTGATCTCGTAGCGGTACCAATCCAGCGAGACGTCAAGGCCCTGCACCCAACGCGGGCTCCAGACCAGACCGACGGTCTTGCTCTTGGAGGTTTCCGGCTTCAGGTTCGGGTTGGCACCCGAGATGAACTGGTCACCGGACTGGCACGGCAGGGTCGAGCAGACCTTGTTGCCCTGGCCGATCTGCACGTAGTCGGCCGGAACGCCAGCAG
The DNA here is from genome assembly GCF_057839765.1 of Stenotrophomonas sp. KH_029. Taxonomy (NCBI): domain Bacteria; kingdom Pseudomonadati; phylum Pseudomonadota; class Gammaproteobacteria; order Lysobacterales; family Lysobacteraceae; genus Stenotrophomonas; species Stenotrophomonas sp. KH_029. The sequence goes on from NZ_CM174498.1 coordinate 3,441,224, forward strand.
TCGAGCACGGGCCGTTGCCGGCAACGCTGCCCGGCGCGGTAGCACCGCACGGGTCGATGTACGACTCGAAGCTCGAGCTCAGGCCACCGTACAGGTCGCTGATGGTCGGAGCGCGGAAGCCCTCGGCGTAGGTGCCGCGGACCAGCAGCTCGTCCATCGGACGCCAGGTCAGGCCGAACTTGCTGTTGGTGGTGCCGCCGAAGTTGCTGTAATCCGAATAGCGGCTGGCCACGTTCAGGGTCAGTTCCTTGGCGAACGCCATGTCCGCCAGGATCGGCACGTTCAGCTCGAGGTAGACCTCGTTCAGATCGTACTCGCCGCGGGTCGGCTTCTGGCCCAGGCCGGTCGACTGACCGGACTGCGCGAAGGCGTCCGGCGTGTAGCTGCCTTCTTCCTTGCGGTGCTCAACGCCCATGGCAAAGCCCAGGTCACCGGCCGGCAGGGTCACGATCGAGCCCGACAGGTTGGCGGTGAAGCTGGTGGTCTTGGTCAGGCCACGGGTGGTGAAGGTCGGGAACAGGAAGTCCTGCAGCTCCTGGTCGGCCAGCGAACCCTGGCCCGAGACGCCGTACGGCAGCAGCGGGTTCCACGGACGGCAGTCGCCCAGGATCGGATTGGCTGCGGTGCCGCAACGGGCCACGCCACCAGCGTCGATGTACGACGGGCCGAGCGCCTGACGCGAACCGATCAGGCTCATGTCACCGCGCTGGGTCTTGATCGACTCATTGCGGTTCCACAGGGCGCCAACGTCCCAATCGAAGGTCTTGTCAGCCACTTCGAAGAAGCCGCTGATGGTCGGCGCGAAGCGCAGGGTCTTCAGCTGGCTGTCGGTGGTGCGCGGCACTTCCCACAGGCGACGACGGAAGCTGACGTCCTGACCAACCGGATTGAACGCGCTCGAACCGGACAGCGGGGTGTTGATGTTGGACGCGTTGGACTGGTACGGGTAGCCGGAGATCTGCTGGAACGTCTGACGCTCGTTGTAGAGCAGGTCGGTGTTCAGGCTGATCGAATCGGTGAAGTCGTAGGTACCATTGATGTACACCGACTTGCGCTCGACACCGGTCAGCAGGGTCATCTGCTGGTTGGCGTTGGCGTACTCGTCAGGGGTCAGCTCATGGTAGTCATTGGGGTTGTTCGGATTGCCGCCCGGATTAAGGGTCTGGTACACCGCCGTCTTGGAGGTGCGTGCGCAATCGAACAGCAGCGGGTTGCACCAGCTGCCGTTGTGGCTGACCGGGCTCCAGTCGTCGCTGGTGGAGTTCGGACCCAGCGCGCCGTCACGGCTGTACCAGCGGTCCTTGGCCCACACCGGATCCTGCTTGGAGTATTCGGCCGACAGGGTCAGGCTGCCGCGCTCGCCCTTGGCGCCGAGGGTCATCGAGTACTGCTGCTCGTCACCGTCGCCGTTGCCGTACTGGCCAACGCGGACGCTGGCTTCGCCACCGTCGATGTTCTTGCGGGTGATCACGTTGACCACGCCGGCGATGGCGTCCGAACCGTAGATCGAGGACGCGCCGTCCTTCAGGATCTCGATGCGCTCGACAGCCGACATCGGGATCTGGCTCAGATCCTGCAGGCCGGAGGTGGAGGCACCCAGGCGCTTGCCGTTCATCAGCACCAGGGTGCGCTGGGCGCCCAGGTTGCGGATGTCGACGTAGTAGCCGCCCACGTTCTCGCCCGAAGCCAGCGACTCCGAACGCGAGATGGCCGGGGAACCGGCCGAGGTGAGGTTGTTCAGCACGTCAGCGACGTTCGAGAAACCCTGCTTTTCCAGGGATTCGCGGGTCATCGTCAGGATCGGCTGCTGGGTTTCCATGTTGGCGCCGCGGATACGCGAGCCGGTGACCGAGATGCGATCCAGGTCAGTGGTGCCAGAGGCAGCTTCCTGCGCCGAGACAAAGCTCGGCGCCAGCGCCAGGGCGATGCCGGCGGGCAGGAGGCCCAGCCGCACGGCAGGAGTACGAAAATTCATTTATCTCTCCGAGGTACGTTAGTAGCGTGTTAAACCGCCTCGGAAAGTTACGATTGCGTTGCAGTTAATTATTTGCGGGAAGCCACCGAAGGCTTTGCCGACTTTGGCGGGAGCATTCCAGCGGTCTGGCGGAAGCCTGACGCAGACTGCCCGTAACGGGCCCGAAACGCCCGTGCAAAGCTGCAGCAGTTGTCAAATCCACTCGCAGCGGCTACTTCGCCGATCATCATGTCGGTGTCACGCAGCAGGTCGGCCGCGCGCTCCAGGCGCAGCCGCGCCGACAACGACTGCGGGCTTTCTTCATACAGGCTCTGGAAGGTTTTGGACAGGTACCAGCTGGAGAAGTTGGTCAGCTCGGCCAGTTCGCCGATGCGCACCACGCGGTGGCTGTTGCCTTCCAGGTACAGGCGCGCACGCTGCATGCGGCCGAACACCTGGCGCTTGCGCACCCGCGAACGGCCCGGGCAACGCTGCACGCCGATGGCCATCCCGTGCTGCAGCGAGGCCAGGTGCAGCAGCACCGGGCGCAGCGCCTGCGCCGGCTGGCCGCTGGCCAGGGCATCGCGCCACAACCGCAACGCCACCCGCACTTCGCCGCGGCTCATGCTGCCGCGGCCGGCATACAGGCTGCTGTCGACCAGTTCGCCCAGCGCGCGCAGGGCTTCGGGGGTCAGGCTCAGGCCGATGCACAGGCCATCGCGGCCGGCCTGGATCATCGGCCTGGATTCCTTCTCGAAGGCGATCCATTCGCGCTGGCGCAGGCGGAAGCGGCCTTCCTTGGATTCCACCCAGGCGCTGCCACGCAGCTGCATCCACACGGTGAAGGTGCTGCCGGCGGTCTGCAGGCTGCCGAGCCGGGCCACGCCCAGGCAGGTGGGCAGTGGTCCGTCGTCGACGATCTTGTCCAGGGAGAGCGATTGACCGCGATCGGCCAGGGAGAGCTGACGCATGACTGCACCGTGTGTTTGCCGTTGCTGGGCAAACGTTTTGCCAAATCGGGCGAGCCGGGTCAGGAATTACCTACGAGATTCCTCCGAATTCGACACGAGGCCGGTACGAAGGAAAGACGACGCTTATTTTCCCTTGAAAAACAGCGCCTTGGCTGCGGCCGAGAAGACCGGGGCCGGGGCCTGGGCCAGCGGCATCACGCCGATGTCGGCACCGTCGGCCACCGCCAGTGTCAGGTACAGCGCATTGCCGTCGGGCTGCGCACTGAATCCATTGCCCGCACTCAACCGGTCGGCATCCAGGCAGTACTCGGCAGGCCCCGCACCGGGGGTGAGGCGCGAGAACAAGGTGGCGCAATCGGCACGGTTGGACAGGTAATCGACGCTGCCATTGCGGGCCACCGCCCAGGTCCGGTAGCGCCAGCGCGACGGCCGGTCCCCGCTGACCTGGCGGATGCTGCCGGGGTCCAGCAACGCATCGGCCGACCACAGCCCACCGGCCGACAGCCGGGTGAACAGTACGCGCTGCGCGGCCGGGTCGAAGCGTGCCTGCGAGACCCCGTCGATGCTGCCCAACAGGCGCCAGGGGCTGTCGCGGCGGTCGAACAGCAGCAACCGCATGCGTTCGCTGGCATCGCGCTCGACCACCAGCACGTGCGCGGCATCGCCGGCGTACAGCGCCTGCAACGGCTGCGCCACGGGCACCGGCAGCGGCACCACCAAGTCATCGCGCGGGGATACTTCGTAGATCACCGGCCGGGCCTGCGCATCGCGGCCGGAGACCAGCAACCGGGTGCTGTCGGCCGACCAGTCGGCCGCCTGCCGGGTTTCCGGGCGCAACCCTTCGACCGGACGCAGCGACTCGGGGCGGGCCAGGTCGGCCCACCACAGCCCGTAGTTGCCGGAGCGGTCGGAGGTGAACACCAGTTGCCGGCCGTCCGGGGCCAGCATCGGCTGCCCATCGCGGCCATTGGAGGCGAACAGGCGCTCGGGCGTGCCCGGATGGCCCTGCTCCAGCGGCACCCGGAACAGGCCGAACTGCGCCTTGCGGTGCACGAAGGCGAGCATGTCGTTGTGCCGCGACACCGCCGGCGACTGCGCATCGTCGATGCCGACATCGCGCAGCATGCGGGTCTGCGTGTCGAGCTCATACAGGCGCGCTTCGCTGTCCACGCGGCGGCCGAACACGATGTGGCGGCTGTCGCCGCGCCAAGCCCAGCCACGGATCTCGGCCGAATCGTCGGTCAACTGCTCCGGCACGCCCCCCTGCGCCGGCAGCCGCCACAGATCGCCGATCTGCGGGTTGCGCACGAACACGATCCAGCGCCCGTCGGGCGAGTAGCGCGGCGCATAGTCGAAACTGTCCTCGGCCACGGTATAGGCCAGCGCGCGCCATTGCCCGCTGGCGATGTCCAGGATGCGGATGCCACGGTGGGCAAAGCGCCCGGCCAGCGACCCGAACAGCAGGCCGCGGCCGTCGGGGGTCCAATCGAAACTGAGCAGCTCGGTGCCATCGCAGCGGGTGAGGTGGCGCACCGCGCCGCCGGTGGCGCTGGCGATCAGCACTTCGCAGGCGCCGTCGGCGGCAAAGCGCGCGAAGGCGATCTCGCGGCCATCGGGCGACCAGTTCGGGAAGCGGTCCGAGGCACCGTCGGGGGTGTCGGTCAGCGGCCGTGCCGGCGCATTGCCCGAGGTCTGGACCTTGATCGTGCTGCCCTTGCGTGTGGTGCTGTCGGCCTCATAGGCCACCTGCGAACCATCCGGGGACAAGGTCGGATAGGTCTCAAAGCCGGCGGTGGCGGTGATCAGGCGGTAGGGGCGCTGCGGGCTGCCCACCACCCGGCTGCCGTCCTCGAGCACGCCGCTGGACGCCACCGCCGCCGAGGGCCGCTGCAGCAGCAGTGCGGCCATCACCAGCAGCGCCACCAGCATGCCCAGCCCGACCAGCAGCAGCACATGCCGACGGATCCGCCGCCAGCGCACGCGCGCGGTCGCCGGCACCGCCCCGGCCGTCGCGGCAGCCGTTGCCGCATCCGGCTCGACCGCAACCGCAGCAGGTGCGCCCGGATCCAGTTCCACCACCCGCACCGGCACCAGCAGGCGGTAGCCGGTCTTGGCGATGGTTTCGATGTAGGCGGTGCCGGCCTCGTCGTCGCTGGCGAAGGCCTTGCGCAACTGGGTCACCGCCTGGGTCAGCACGTCGTTGGTGGGCAATGTATCGGGCCACACCTCGGCGAACAGTTCCTCGCGGGTCACCACCGTGCCGGGGCAACGCAGCAGGGCCTTCAGTACGCCCAGCGCCTTGGGCGTGAGCCGGCGCGGACGACGCGCACCGGGCGCCATGACCTCACGCGAGGACAAGGTAACGGTGCAATCGCCGATCCTGAGCTGATCGGCTGAAGGTGGCCCACTATCGATGCTGATCATTCCGGTGATACGAGTGAATGCAGAACAACGGGAACGCAGCATTCATCGCAATCAACCACCGATCGAACGAACCGCCAGATTCCGCACAAGGCATCAGCGCAAAGCGCAAAAACACTGAAGCGCGCGAATACTAGCCTATGCCGGTTAACCGCGCCTGTGCGCGTGGACGACACCAGGCTCTCTCTCGCCGACGAATTCACATAAATGACGTCACCATTCGCGCCTTCGGGCGCGAATTTTTTATCTGCGATTCAGTTTCGTTCACGCCGCAGCATGGTCAATCCGACCAGACGCGACACCACCAGGGCCACATACATCACGCCTGCGAACTGTTCCAGCATTACCAGCGCGCGGGCCTGCGGATGCACGGGCACCACATCGCTCAACCCCACCCCCGACAACAAGCTGAAGCTGAGATAAAGCAGCTCCATCCAGGTGCGCAATTCGCTCTCGCTGGTGGCGAGGAAACTGCCCGGGTACCACTGCTGGCAGACCGCGAAGGCGAAGGCGAACGCCCAGGCCAGCAAGGTGAAGGTGGCACCGGCGGCGAACAGTTCATCGCGGGTGACCTTGTGGTCCTGCAGCATGTAGGCGGTCAAGCTACCGGCGGTATAGAAATACAGCAGGCACTCCAGCAGTTGGGCGGCGGTGGTGAGCCCGGGCCGGCCCAGCAGGGCGCCGCTGACCGAACACGCCACCGCCGGGATCGCCAGCAGCAGGGCCAGCCCGATCCCCAGCGGGCTGCGCCGCGCCACCCACAAGGCCAAGCCGAGCACGGCGATGCCGAACGCCCCGAACAGCGCGCCACTGGCCCCGGCCTCGTCCATCGCCGGGTACAGCAGCACGCCCAGCAGTTGCACCCCCAACAACCACGCCGAGGGATGGCGGCGGGCGATGGCCAGCCATTTGGTGGTACGTGCTATCGCCATGCCGGTTCCCCCATGCGGTCGCCGCCGAGCTTATCGCGGAACACGCCACGGCTGGATGAGCATGCCGGGACGGCGCGGTGCCGCCCCGGCGCCGTGCTCACTGCGGGCGGTAGACCTCGGCGCCGAGCTGGCGGAATTCGGCCGACTTTTCGGCCATGCCCGCCGCGATCGCGGCCTGCGCCTGCGCGTCCTGTCCGGCGGCATAGTCGCGCACGTCCTGGGTGATCTTCATCGAACAGAAGTGCGGCCCGCACATCGAGCAGAAGTGGGCCAGCTTGTGCGCGTCCTTGGGCAGGGTTTCATCGTGGAATTCCCTGGCCTTCTCCGGATCCAGGCCAAGGTGGAACTGGTCTTCCCAGCGGAACTCGAAGCGCGCCTTGCTCAATGCGTTGTCGCGCACCTGCGCGCCGGGGTGGCCCTTGGCCAGGTCGGAGGCATGCGCGGCGATGCGGTAGGCCATGATGCCGTCGCGCACGTCCTGGCGGTTGGGCAGGCCCAGGTGTTCCTTGGGGGTGACATAGCAGAGCATCGCCGTGCCGTACCAGCCGATCATCGCCGCACCGATCGCGCTGGTGATGTGGTCATAACCCGGTGCGATGTCGGTGGTCAGCGGCCCCAGCGTGTAGAACGGCGCCTCGCCGCACTCGCGCAGCTGCTTGTCCATGTTTTCCTTGATCAACTGCATCGGCACATGGCCGGGGCCTTCGACCATGGTCTGCACATCGTGCGTCCAGGCGATGCGGGTCAGCTCGCCCAGCGTCTCCAGCTCGCCGAACTGCGCGGCGTCATTGGCATCGGCGATGCAGCCCGGGCGCAGGCCGTCGCCCAGCGAGAAGGCCACGTCGTAGGCCTTCATGATCTCGCAGATGTCCTCGAAGTGGGTGTAGAGGAAGTTTTCCCTGTGGTGGGCCAGGCACCACTTGGCCATGATGCTGCCCCCGCGCGAGACGATGCCAGTGACCCGCTTGGCGGTGAGCGGCACGTAGCGCAACAGCACGCCGGCATGGATGGTGAAATAGTCCACGCCCTGCTCGGCCTGTTCAACCAGGGTGTCGCGGAAGATCTCCCAGGTCAGTTCCTCGGCGCGGCCATCGACCTTCTCCAGCGCCTGGTAGATCGGCACGGTACCGATCGGCACCGGCGAGTTGCGCACGATCCACTCGCGGGTTTCGTGGATGTGCCTGCCGGTGGACAGGTCCATCACGTTGTCGGCGCCCCATCGGATCGCCCAGACCAGCTTCTCCACTTCCTCGGCGATGCCCGAGGACAGCGCGCTGTTGCCGATGTTGGCGTTGATCTTGGTCAGGAAGTTGCGGCCGATGATCATCGGCTCGGATTCGGGATGGTTGATGTTGTTGGGCAGAATGGCGCGGCCGCGGGCGATTTCATCGCGGACGAATTCGGCGGTGATCAGGGCCGGGATCGACGCGCCGAACGCCTGGCCGGGGTGCTGCTGCAGCAGCGCCGCGTCACGCACGGCCTGCAGCCGCTGGTTCTCGCGGATCGCCACGAACTCCATTTCCGGGGTGACGATGCCGCGGCGGGCGTAATGCATCTGGGTGACGTTGGCACCGGCCACGGCGCGGCGCCGCGCGCTGCGTGCCGGGAAGCGCACCGCGTCCAGCCGCGGGTCGGCATCGCGCGCGCGGCCGAACGCCGAACTGGGGCCCTGCAGTATTTCGGTGTCGCCGCGCTCGGCGACCCAGGCCGCGCGCAGTGCCGGCAGCCCGGCCGCCAGATCGATGCGTGCCTGCGGATCGGTATACGGGCCGGAGGTGTCGTACACGGTCACCGGAGCGTTCTCTTCGCCGCCGAACAGGGTGGGCGTGCGGGTCAGCACGATTTCGCGCATCGGCACCTGCAGGTCGCTGCGCGTGCCCTGGACGTGGATCTTGCGCGAACCGGGAATGGGCCGGGTGACCGACTCGGAGAGTTGCTGGGCCTGCTGCTGCAAGGTGGAAAGCGCTGCGTTCATCGGTATCGTCCTGGTTGAACCCGGCAACTGGCGGTACGGCCGCTAGCGGAGGGTTCGTGTTGGGAGGGACGAAACGGCGGCGCACGGCCGAGGGATTGCGGGCGGTCTGCGGGCACGGGGGCCCTGCGGCGCAATACATCGGCAGTTGCGAAGCTTCCCTACGCCGGTATCAACCGGATCAGGTTCGATGGGACTGTCTCAACCCGGCCCAGATGGACCAGGTACCCCCGCTTCGGGGCGAATTAGACCACAACGGCGGCGCCATTGGCGTGCGCGGCTGCGCCTGGATGCCGCGGCATCGCTGCACGTGAAAGGCTGCTGACGGTGAATCGACTAGAATGGTGCGGCGCGGCACGGTAGTGGCCTGCCGCCCAGGAGTTCCGCATTGTCCGGCATCGACCGGCTTGATTCGCCCCAGCGCCGGTTGGTGGTGCTGGAGACGGCAGGCATTCGCTCGCCCCTTTTGTACGGAGAAACTCCTTTATGGTGTTTCGTATTTCCATCGCACTGATCATCGCATTGGTGCTGATCGCCGGCATCGCGCCCGGCCCCTTCAACGACGTGGTCCAGAGTGGCTTGACCACGGTGATCCGCAGTACCGGCTGGATGTACCTGCTGGTGGTGTTCATCACCTTGTCGTTCCTGATGTACCTGGCGTTCGGCCGCTTCGGCAGCCTGCGCATCGGCGGCGAAGAGGCCGAACCGGATTTTTCCAACGCCAGCTGGATGTCGATGCTGTTCGCCGCCGGGATGGGCATCGGCCTGGTGTTCTGGGGGGCGGCCGAGCCGATCTCGCATTTCATCAAGCCACCGGAAGGGTTGGCGCCACAGAGCATGGAAGCAGCGCGCGCCTCGATGCGCTATGCATTCTTCCATTGGGGCCTGCATCCGTGGGCGATCTATGCGCTGATCGGGCTGGCGATGGCCTGGTTCCAGTTCAACCGCAATGGGCGCGGGCTGATCAGCGACCTGCTGCAGCCGATCATCGGCGCCCACCACCGTGGCTGGATGGGAACGGTGGTCAACGTGGCGGCGGTGGTGGCCACCGCGATCGGCGTGGCCACCACGCTGGGCTTCGGCACGATCCAGATCGCCGCCGGCGTGGAACGGGTATTCGGCATCCGCTCGACGGTGCCGGTGCAGCTGACCATCATCGTGGTGGCGTTCGTGCTGTACATGGCTTCCACCACCAGCGGGGTGAACCGCGGCATCAAGTGGCTGTCCAACTTCAACCTGGGCCTGGCGGCGTTGCTGCTGGCGCTGATCCTGGTGCTGGGGCCGACCGGTTTCATCTTCGACACGTTCACCACCACGATCGGGTCCTACCTCAATTCGCTGGTGACGATGAGCCTGCGCATGTCGCCGTTCTCGGGCAGTACCTGGGTGGCGGACTGGACGATCTTCTACTGGGCGTGGTGGATCGCCTGGGCGCCGTTCGTGGGCTCGTTCATTGCGCGCGTATCGCGCGGGCGCAGCATCCGCGAGTTCGTGCTGGGCGTGGTGATCGCCCCCAGCGTGCTCGGCTTTGTGTGGTTCTCGGTGTTTGGCGGCACGGCGCTGTGGTCGCAGATCTTCGGCCATGTGGACCTGGCCCAGGCGCTGGGCAATGGCTATGAGACGGTGTTGTTCACCATGTTCGACAGCCTGCCGATGCCGATGGTGCTGTCGGTGATCGCGCTGGTGCTGTTGATGATCTTCTTCGTGACCTCGGCCGATTCGGCGGTGCTGGTGTTGGCCACGATGTCCACCGAGGAAGCCGGCGACCCGCCGCTGGCGCGGCGCATGGTGTGGGGCGTGGCGATCGCGTTGATTGCCGGGGTGCTGCTGCTGGCCGGCGGGCTGACCGCCCTGCAGGGCATGATCACGATCGCGGCGTTGCCATTCGCGCTGCTGATGCTGCTGGTGATGTGGTCGCTGTACCGGGTGCTGGACATGGAATACGCGCTGCAGCGCCGCCGTGCGCAGCGCGCGCGGCGGATGATGGATGCCTGGATCGAACGCGAGATTGCCGCGCAGGAAGAGACACGGGACGAGGCTGCTCGGGCACCTTGAGATTTTCGCTCTTTATTCTAAGAGCGGTCGCTTCGCTGTTGTCGGCTTGAGGGTCGGGGTGGGTGCGGGTGCGGGACTGTCGAAAACATGGGTCCGGCGCATGCGCCGGACGGGTTGGGCAGGACGCCCAACCCTGGCCTTGCCGGATGCGCAGGAACGCGCATGCGAGCAAGTTTTCGCCAAGCCCCCAAGGAAGGGTTTACGGCGTGTCCCGCACCCCCACCCACGCCGGCCCAAACCAGGCAAATGCAGAACGCTTCGCAGCTGCTCCTGCTCAGTACCCCGCCGCCTGCCCGTCCTTGCGGCTCTCCGACGCCCCGTAGTACACCCCGGTGTCCGGGTCGCGCAGGATCGCCTGGTAGCCGCCATACGGACCATCGGCAAACACCACCCGATGGCCCTTGCGCATCAGCGCGCGCACCGTTTCGTACGGGAAGCCCGTTTCCAGGTTGACCTCACCGCCATCGCTCATCGCCGTGGCCTGTCCGGTGGGTTCGGTCGAGCCCTCGTGCTGGATACGTGGTGCATCGCCGGCCTCCTGCAGGTTCATGCCGAAGTCGACCATGTTCATCACGATCTGCGCATGCCCCTGCGGCTGCATCGCCCCGCCCATCACCCCGAAACTCATCCACGGCTTGCCATCCTTGGTCACAAAGGCCGGGATGATGGTCTGGAACGGGCGCTTGCCCGGCGCATAGCCGTTCGGGTGGTCCTTGCGCAGCACGAACATCTCGCCGCGGTCCTGCAGGATGAAGCCCAGCCCCGGCGGTGCCATGCCGCTGCCCATGCCGCGGTAGTTGGACTGGATCAGCGACACCATCATCCCGTCCGCGTCGGCCACGGTGAGGTAGATCGTGTCGCCTTCCTGCAGCTGCTTCGGCGTGCCCGGCTGCACTTCGCGCAGCGCCTTGTCCATCGAGATCAGCTTGCGCCGCTCGGCCGCATAGGCCTTGGACACCAGCTTCTGCACCGGCGCCGGGTGGAACGCCGGGTCGGTGTAGAAGCGCGCACGGTCGGCGAAGGCCAGCTTCTTGGCCTCCACGAACAGGTGCACGTGTTCGGGCGAGCCGAAGGCGATCTTGGAGAAGTCGTAGCCTTCCAGCACGTTGAGGATCTGCAGCGCGGCGATGCCCTGGCTGTTGGGCGGCAGTTCCCAGACGTCATAGCCACGGTAGTTGCTGCTCACCGGCTCGACCCACTCACCATGGTGGCTGGCCAGGTCCTCATAGCTCAGGTAGCCGCCGTTGGCCTTGAAATAACTGTCGATGGTGCGGGCGATATCGCCCTTGTAGAACGCATCGCGGCCACCGCGCGCGATCTGCTCCAGGGTGTTGGCCAGGTTCGGGTTCTTCCACATCTGCCCCTTGCGCGGGGCGTGGCCGTCGACGGTGAACTGTTCCGTGAAGCCGGGGTACTTGGACAGCTTGGGCACCGAGCGATCCCAGTAGTAGGCGATCACCTCGGCGACCGGGTGGCCCTGCCGCGCATAGCCGATCGCCGGGGCCAGGTTGTCGGCCATCGGCTTGCGGCCGAAGCGTTCGTGCAGCGCGAACCAGCCATCTACCGCGCCGGGTACCGACACCGGCAGTGGGCCGGTGGCCGGGATCTCCTTCAGCCCGCGGCGCTGGAACTCGGCCAGGGTCAGCGACTTCGGCGAGCGGCCCGAGCCGTTGTAGCCGTACAGCTTCTGCGTCTTGGGGTCCCACACGATGGCGAACAGGTCCCCGCCGATCCCGTTGCCGGTCGGCTCCATCAGCCCCAGCGCCGCGTTGGCGGCGATCGCCGCGTCCACCGCCGAGCCGCCGGACTTCATCACATCCAGTGCGATCTGGGTGGCCAGTGGCTGGGAGGTGGCCGCCATCGCGTGCGGGGCGATCACCTCCGAACGGGTGGCGAAGGGATGGCCGGTGATGCGGTCGGCACCGATCGCGGCGATCGGCAGGGCACACAGCACGGCGGCGGCAAGCAGGCCGCGGGCAAGATGTCGGGACACGGGGTGGTTCCTGATGGAGGGTAGCCCCCCGATAGTGGCCGCACCGCGCCCCCGATGACATCCGACAATGGTCATGCCAGGCGCACGGGGCGGCCCGGAATCCGCGCAGAACGCCGCGCCAAAATAGTGAATTCGGGTTCACCGTAACGATTTCAACCGCAACCATCCTTGCGTGGCGAGGCTTTGCGCTGGATGCAGGCGAAACTGTCGGAAATCTGGCCGCCAGGGTTGACAGCGCCAAAACGCCTGTGGTTTTCTCGATCTCATGTTGCAGCGCACAGCCACCCGCGAATCCATCCAGCACGCCGACACCGGCGGCGCCTCGATCCGTTCGCTTCTCGTCCTCGTACTTATTACCCAACCAACAGGTGCGGGACGGACCGGCGTGTAAGCAAGACTGCCAGGTATCCATCAAAACCCGCACCCACCCAGGTGCGGGTTTTTTCGTTTCAGAGCCCCTGCATTCCTCCCCTCCCCCTTTCGACTGCCCCCTGCCGCCATGAACCGCCCTCCCGCCACCACTGCTTCGATGCCCACCGCCTGCACGGCCGGTGCCTGCGGTCGTGGCACGGCGCATGCCACCGCTTCCCCTGACTGGCCGACGCGTCGCTGACCGTCGGCCACTTTTTTTCTTTCCGCCAAAGGACCTCCCCCATGAGCACCAACGACCTGCCCCAGATCAAGATCGCCGTTGTCGGCTACGGTAGCCAGGGCCGCGCGCACGCGCTGAACCTGCGTGAATCCGGCTTCGATGTCGTCGTCGGGCTGCGCCCGGGCGGCCCCACCGAAGTCAAGGCACAGGCCGACGGCTTCACCGTCAAGGCCCCGGCCGAGGCGGTCAAGGACGCCGACCTGGTCGCCGTGCTGACCCCGGACATGGTGCAGAAGAAGCTCTATGAAGACGTGCTCGCACCCAATATGAAACAGGGCGCGGTACTGCTGTTCGCGCACGGCCTGAACGTGCACTTCGACATGATCAAGCCGCGCGATGACCTGGACGTGGTGCTGGTGGCGCCCAAGGGCCCGGGCGCGCTGGTCCGCCGCGAATACGAGATCGGCCGCGGCGTGCCGTGCATCTGGGCGGTCTACCAGGACAAGAGCGGCAAGGCGGCCGAGTTCGCGCTGGCCTACGCCGCCGGCCTGGGCGGCGCGCGCGCCAACCTGATCCAGACCACCTTCAAGGAAGAAACCGAGACCGACCTGTTCGGCGAGCAGGCCGTGCTGTGCGGCGGTGCCTCGGCTCTGGTCCAGGCCGGCTTCGAGACCCTGGTGGAAGCCGGCTACCAGCCGGAAATCGCCTACTACGAAGTGCTGCACGAACTGAAGCTGATCGTGGACCTGTTCTACGAAGGCGGCATCACCCGCATGCTGGAATTCATCTCCGAAACCGCCCAGTACGGCGACTACGTCAGCGGCCCGCGGGTGATCGACGCCGGCACCAAGGCGCGCATGAAGGACGTGCTGACCGACATCCAGAACGGCACCTTCACCAAGAACTGGGTGGCCGAATACGAAGCGGGCCTGCCGAACTACAACAAGTTCAAGCAGGCCGACCTGGAGCACCCGATCGAGAAGGTAGGCAAGGAACTGCGCGCCAAGATGGTCTGGTTGCAAAGTCAAGCCGCGTAACTGCGCGGCTCCCCCACCCGCTTTCGTAAAGGTCACCGCATGAACACCTCCGCCCACAGCAGCGCGCCCCGCAACGGCGCACGCTGGTTGACGCAGGCCCTGGAAGCCGAAGGCGTGCACACGCTGTTCGGCTATCCGGGCGGCACCATCATGCCGTTCTACGACGCCCTGGTGGATTCCGGGTTGAAGCACATCCTGGTCCGCCACGAACAGGGCGCGGCCCTGGCCGCCAACGGCTATGCGCGCGCCAGCGGCCACGTCGGCGTCTGCGTGGCCACGTCCGGACCCGGCGCGTCCAACCTGGTCACCGGCATCGCCGATGCGATGCTGGACTCGGTACCGATGGTCTGCATCACCGGCCAGGTCGCCACCCCGCTGCTGGGCACCGACGCGTTCCAGGAACTGGACGTGTTCGGGCTGACCCTGCCGATCGTCAAGCACAGTTGGCTGGTGCGCCGTGTCGAGGACCTGCCGCGGGTGGTCGCCGAGGCGTTCCGGATCGCCCGCGAAGGGCGGCCCGGGCCGGTGCTGATCGACCTGCCCAAGGATGTGCAGATCGCCGATGCCTCGCACCTGCCTGCGCATGTTCCGCAGGCGGTGAACCCGCCGCCGGCACCACAGGCGGACGCCATCGCGCAGGCGATCGCGGCGATCGCCACGGCTGAAAAGCCAGTGGTCTATGCCGGTGGCGGGGTCGCCCTGGGCGATGCGGTCGAGGACTTCCGTGCCTTCGTCGACGCCAGTGCGATTCCCACCGTGCTGACCCTGCGCGGGCTGGGTGCGCTGCCCGCGCAGCACCCGCACTACCTGGGCATGCTGGGCATGCATGGCACCCGCGCGGCCAACATGGCCGTGCAGGAAAGCGACCTGCTGGTGGTGGTGGGTGCGCGCTTCGACGACCGCGCCACCGGCAAGTTGAACGAGTTCGCCCCGTTTGCACGGGTCATCCACATCGACGCCGATGCGTATGAAATCTCCAAGCTGCGTACCGCCGATGTGGCGGTGCCGGGCAACGTGGGCAGCGCGTTGCGCGCGTTGACCGCCGCCTGCGACACGCCCACCCCGGCCCAGGACGGCTGGCGCAAACGCTGCAGCGGCCACCGCGAACGCTTCGCCGCGCGCTACGACGCGCCGGGCAAGCACATCTATGCGCCGGCGCTGCTCAAGCGCCTGAGCGAGCTGGCCCCGAGCGACGCGATCATCGCCTGCGACGTCGGCCAGCATCAGATGTGGGTGGCCCAGCACTGCCGTTTCAACCACCCGCGCAACCACCTGACCAGCGGCGCCCTGGGTACCATGGGCTTTGGCCTGCCGGCAGCGATGGGCGCGCAGTTCGCCTGCCCCGACCGCACCGTGGTACTGGTCTCCGGCGACGGCAGCTTCATGATGAACGTGCAGGAGCTGGTCACCATCGCCCGCTGCCGCCTGCCGGTGAAGATCGTGCTGCTGGATAACAGTTCGCTGGGCATGGTGCGCCAGTGGCAGGAGCTGTTCTTCGCCGAGCGGTACAGCGAGATCGACCTGTCCGACAACCCCGATTTCGCGGCGCTGGCGCAGGTGTTCGGCATTCCGGCCACCCGCATCGACACGCGCGACGATGTTGAAGGGGGCCTGGCCGCACTGCTGGCCCAGCCCGGCCCGGCGCTGCTGCACGTGGGCATCGATGCGCGCGCCAACGTGTGGCCGCTGGTACCACCCAACACCGCCAACAGCACCATGCTGGACAGCAACCCCGCACACCAGTCCCAGGAGTTCCCCAATGCAATACCGGCTTGACCTGGTGCTGACCCCGGCCGAAGGCGCGCTGCTGCGCGTGATCGGCATGGCCGAACGCCGCGGCTTCGCCCCGCGCGCGATCGCCGGCGCGCCCAACGCCGCCGACGCCGGCCGCTGGCACCTGCAACTGGTGGTGGACAGCGCGCGCCCGCCGGAGACCCTGCGCCGGCAGATCGAGAAAATCTACGACTGCGTGTCGGTGCGGATCAGCGCACTGGAACCCGGCCCCGGAGTATCGGCATGAACGCCCGCACCGTTGTCCCGGTGCCGGTACGGAGGGGTCTTCTCGAAGCACATGGATGTGCGAGTGGTGCGCGTGCAGGACGCACAAGGTCGCACCGCGAAGCACAGGGATGTGCAAATGGTGCGCGTGCAGGACGCACGACGTCGCACCACGACGACATTCCGTTCCAGCGGCTTCATGCGGCCGGCTGTCAGCGTGGCCAGCTGCGCCATGCCGGCTAGCCGCACTGCTCAGGAACCGGAGGTAGGCGACGTAAGCGTCGCCGACGTGCTGGCCGCGCAGGCGCGGCTGCGCCGTTACCTGCCGCCTACCCCGCTGCATTACGCCGAACGTTTCGGGGTCTGGCTGAAGCTGGAGAACCTGCAGCGCACCGGCTCCTACAAGGTGCGCGGGGCGTTGAATGCGCTGCTGGCCGGGCGCGAACGCGGCGACGACCGCCCGGTGATCTGCGCCTCGGCCGGCAACCACGCCCAGGGTGTGGCCTGGGCCGCCTATCGGCTGAATATCCCGGCGATCACGGTGATGCCGCACGGCGCACCGGCCACCAAGATCGCCGGTGTCGCCCACTGGGGCGCCACCGTGCGCCAGCACGGCAACAGCTATGACGAGGCCTATGCCTTCGCCCGTGCGCTGGCCGACCAGCACGGCTACCGCTTCCTGTCCGCCTTCGACGATCCGGACGTAATCGCCGGCCAGGGCACGCTGGGCATCGAACTGGCCCCGCATGCGTCGGACGTGGTGATCGTGCCGATCGGCGGCGGCGGGTTGGCCTCGGGCGTGGCGCTGGCATTGAAATCGCAGGGCGTGCGCATCGTCGGCGCGCAGGTCGAAGGGGTCGATTCGATGGCCCGCGCGATCCGCGGCGACGTCCGCGAAATCGCCCCGGTCGCTACCCTGGCCGACGGCGTCAAGGTGAAGATCCCCGGCTTTCTGACCCGCAAGCTGTGCAGCGCCCTGCTGGACGACGTGGTGATCGTGCGCGAGGCCGAGCTGCGCGAAACCCTGGTGCGGCTGGCGCTGGAAGAACACGTGATCGCCGAAGGCGCCGGCGCGCTGGCGTTGGCCGCCGGCCGCCGCGTGGCCGGCAAGCGCAAGTGCGCGGTGGTCTCCGGCGGCAACATCGACGCCATGGTGCTGGCCCAGCTGCTGGCCGACATCCGCCCGCGGCCACCGCGCAAACCACGCCGCCGCGCCAGCGAGCGCACGCGACCCCCGCTACCAACCGTGCTCGCCACACCCCCCGACTCCGTTCCGCATCCCATTCCTGCCATTCCTGCCATCCCATCCGACATTGCCGTCGAGGAGACCTCCTGGTGACCATGCCCAACTCCCCCCGCATCAGAATTTTCGATACCACCCTGCGCGACGGCGAGCAATCGCCCGGCTGCAGCATGTCCCCGCCGCAGAAGCTGGTGATGGCACGCGCCCTGGCCGAACTGGGCGTGGACATCATCGAAACCGGTTTCCCGGCCAGTTCGCAGTCCGACCGCGAGGCGATGACCCTGATCGGCCGCGAGCTGCGCCAGACCACCCTGGCGGTGCTGTCGCGTTGCCTGGCCGGCGACATCGAGACCTCGGCCAAGGCGCTGGAAGCAGCCGCCAAGCCGCGCCTGCACCTGTTCCTGTCGACCAGCGCGCTGCACCGCGAGCACAAGCTGCGCATGAGCCGTGAGCAGGTGCTGGAATCGGTGCACAAGCATGTCAGCATGGCCTGCGGGTACGTCGACGACGTGGAGTTCTCGGCCGAGGATGCCACCCGCACCGAAGAGGACTTCCTGATCGAAGTGGCGCGCGTGGCGGTGGCCGCCGGCGCCACCACCATCAACCTGCCCGACACCGTGGGCTTCACCACCCCCGAGGAAATCCGCGGCATGTTCCAGCGGGTGATCGCCGGGGTTCCCGACAGCGACCGCATCGTCTTCAGCGCGCACTGCCACAACGACCTGGGCCTGGCCGTGGCCAACTCGCTGGCCGCCATCGAAGGCGGCGCGCGCCAGGTGGAATGCACCATCAACGGCATCGGCGAGCGCGCCGGCAACTGCTCGCTGGAAGAGATCGCGATGGTATTGAAGGTACGCAATGCCTTCTACGAGGAAGACACCCGGATCAATACCCCGCGCCTGGTCGGCACCTCGCAGCTGCTGCAGCGGCTGGTCGGCATGCCGGTCCAGCGCAACAAGGCGATCGTGGGCGCCAATGCGTTCGCGCACGAATCGGGCATCCACCAGCACGGCATGCTGCGCCACCGCGGCACCTACGAAATCATGCGCCCCGAAGACGTGGGCTGGGAATCCTCGCAGATGGTGCTGGGCCGCCACAGCGGCCGCGCCGCGGTCGACCAGCGCCTGCGCGCGCTGGGCTTCTGGCTGGAAGAGGAAGAGCTGAAGCTGGTGTTCGAGCAGTTCAAGGCGCTGTGCGAACAGCAGCGCGTGGTCACCGATGCCGACCTGCAGACCCTGATGCAGGGCAGCGCCACCCAGAACGGCTACCGGCTGGCCTCGATGACCATCAGCGATGTCGGCAGCCGCGCCAACGCGCTGGTGGAACTGTCCGATCCGGACGGCAACCGCGTCGCCGAGACCGCCCAGGGCGATGGCCCGGTGGATGCGCTGTTCGGCGCGCTGTCGGCCGCTACCGGCGTGCAGCTGATGCTGGACAGCTACCACGTGCACAGCGTGGGCATCGGCGCCGATGCGCGCGGCGAAGCCAACCTGAGCGTGCGCCACGAGGGCGTGGAGTACGAAGGCACCGGTACCAGCCGCGACATCATCGAAGCCTCGGCGCTGGCCTGGCTGGACGTGGCCAACCGCCTGCTGCGCCAGCGCAACGCGACGACCGAACAGCCCGCGGCGACCGCCGCGGCCTGAGCACCCATGAAGCACCCCGAACCGCAGCAAGGCCAGTCCATGACCCCAGCTCCCCGCACCCTGTACGACAAACTGTGGGATGCCCACGTCGTCGTTCCCGAGACCGACAGCGCGCCCGCCGTGCTGTACATCGACCTGCACCTGATCCATGAAGTGACCTCCCCGCAGGCCTTCACCGAACTGCGCGAGCGCGGCCTCTCCCCGCGCCGGCCGGACCGGACCAAGGCGACGATGGACCACTCCACCCCGACCCTGCCGGCCGGTGCCGACGGCAAGCTGCCCTACGCCAGCGCCGCCTCCGAAGCACAGGTGGCGATGCTGGCCGCCAACTGCGCGGAACATGGCATCGAACTGTTCGACCTGCAGTCGGCCAGCCGCGGCATCGTGCACGTGATCGCCCCCGAGCAGGGCTTCACCCAGCCGGGCATAACCATCGTGTGCGGCGACAGCCACACCTCCACGCATGGGGCGTTCGGCGCACTGGCCTTCGGTATCGGCACCAGCGAGGTTGGCCATGTGCTGGCCACCCAATGCCTGCTGCAACGCAAAGCCAGGACCATGGCGATCACCGTCGATGGCATGCTGGCCCAGGGCGTCGGCGCCAAGGATGTGGTGCTGCACATCATCGGCGTGATCGGCGTCAACGGCGGCACCGGTCATGTGCTGGAGTTCCGCGGCAGCGCGATCGAAGCGATGGACATGGAGCAGCGCATGACGTTGTGCAACATGTCGATCGAAGCCGGCGCGCGCGCCGGCATGGTCGCCCCCGACCAGACCACCTTCGACTGGGTGGCCGCCACCCCGCGTGGTCCCAAGGACGCCGACTTCGAGGCCGCCGTCAACGCGTGGTCGCAGCTGCGCAGCGATGTCGGTGCGCGCTTCGACGTGGAGGTCCACATCGATGCCGCCGACATCCGCCCGACCCTGACCTGGGGCACCCACCCCGGTACCGCGATCGCCGTGGACCAGCCGATTCCGGCCGCCAACGACGCTGCCGCGCAGAAGGGCCTGGACTACATGCACTTCCACGCCGGGCAGACCTTGGCCGGCACGCCGGTGGATGTGGTCTTCGTCGGCTCCTGCACCAACGGCCGCCTCAGCGACATGCGCGAGGTGGCGCAGGTGCTGCAGGGCCGCCGCGTCGCCCCGAGCGTGCGCATGCTGGTGGTACCCGGCTCGGAAATCGTCAAACGCCAGGCCGAAGCCGAAGGCATCGATGTGATCGTGCGCGCGGCCGGTGCCGAATGGCGCGAGCCGGGCTGCTCGATGTGCATCGCCATGAACGGCGATCTGGTCGCGCCGGGGCAACTGGCGGTCAGCACCAGCAACCGCAATTTCGAAGGCCGCCAAGGGCCCGGTTCGCGCACCCTGCTGGCCTCGCCGATGACGGCTGCCTGGGCGGCGGTGAACGGCCGCGTGGCCGACCCACGCGAACTGTATGCCACGCTGGAGGTGGCCTGATGAGCGGCTTCCGTACCCTGACCTCGACCAGCGTAGTGCTGCGCGAGACCAACATCGATACCGACCAGATCATTCCGGCGCGCTTTCTGTCCACCACCGAGCGGGTCGGCCTGGGCAAGCACGCCTTCAACGACTGGCGCTGGCAGGCCGATGGCACGCCCAACCCGGCATTCGCCTTCAACCAGCCGCACAATACCGGGCGCAGCATCCTGCTGGCCGGGCGCAATTTCGGCTGCGGCTCCTCGCGCGAACATGCGCCGTGGGCGCTGGCCGACCTGGGCCTGCGCGCGATCGTCAGCAGCGAGATCGCCGACATCTTCCGCGGCAATTCGCTGAAGAACGGCCTGCTGCCGATCGTGCTGGACGAAGCCGATGTGCAGACGCTGATGCAGCGCCCCGATGACGCACTGACCATCGATGTGGCCGCGCGCGAACTGCGCACGCCCGATGGGCGCGTGTATGCCTTCCCGCTGGATGGCTTCTCGCAGACCTGCCTGCTGGAAGGCGTGGACCAATTGGGGTATCTGTTGGGCCGTACCCCTGACATTGAACGTTACGAGAATGAACATGCACGCTGAGATTGTCGTATTGCCGGGTGACGGCATCGGTCCGGAAGTCGCCGCCGCCGCCGTGGCGGTGCTGGAGGCCGTCGCCACCCGTTTCGGGCACACCTTCGGGTTCCAGGAACACGACATCGGTGGCATCGCCATCGATCGCCACGGCGAGCCGCTGCCGGCCACCACGCTGGAGGCCTGCCGCAAGGCGGACGCCATCCTGCTCGGTGCGGTGGGCGGGCCGAAGTGGTCCGATCCCAACGCCAAGGTCCGGCCGGAACAAGGCCTGCTGGCGATCCGCAAGGCGCTGGGGCTGTACGCCAACCTGCGCCCGGTGCGCACGCACGCGGCCGCGCTCGGCGCCTCGCCGATCAAGGCCGAACTGCTGGAAGGCGTGGACTTCGTCGTCGTGCGCGAACTGACCGGCGGCATCTATTTCGGTGAGAAGACGCGCACCGCCGACACCGCCAGCGACCTGTGCAGCTACAGCGTGGGCGAGATCGAGCGCGTGCTGCGCACCGCCTTCCGCCTGGCGCAGACCCGCCGCGGCAAGGTCACCTCGGTGGACAAGGCCAACGTACTGGAAACCTCGCGCCTGTGGCGCGACGTGGCCGCACGGATCGGCCGCGAGGAGTTCCCGGAGATCGCACTGGAACACCAGCTGGTCGATTCGATGGCCATGCACCTGCTGGCCAAGCCGCGCGAGTACGACGTGATCGTCACCGAGAACATGTTCGGCGACATCCTCACCGATGAGGCCTCGATGCTGGCCGGCTCGCTCGGCCTGCTGCCGTCGGCGTCGCTGGGCGAGCCTGGCGCGGTGGGCATCTACGAACCCATCCACGGCTCGGCCCCAGACATCGCCGGCAAGGGCATCGCCAATCCCTACGCCACCATCTTCAGCGCGGCGATGCTGCTGCGCCATTCGCTGGGGCTGGAAGACGAAGCAGCTGCCGTGGAAGCAGCCGTGCATGCGGCGCTGGATGCCGGCGTGTTCACCGCCGACCTGGCGGCCAAGGGCGCGGCGGTGAGCACCACCCAGGCCACCGATGCGGTGCTGGCGCGGCTGCGCGGGTAACCCACCGCATTGCCACCGGTAGAGCCACCCCGTGGGTGGCTGCACGCAATGCCGGAACGAAGACGCAGCCACGCATGGCGTGGCTCTACGCCATGGTCGGTCAGCGATCGATCGTGACGCGCTGGCCGTACATGCAGCCGACCAGGGTGTCTATGCCGTCACGCTGAAGTACCACGAGACTTCGGGACACCTGGCGGCCGGCATCCTGGTTGCTGGACAGTTCCTTTTCCCACAGCCCGGCTTCGGCGCGGTCGGCGGTGGTCATCCCGGCGGCCTGCACGGCCTGCCCGGTGGCGCCCGGATCAATCACGCCAGCAAACAACCCCATGCCCAGCGCGACCCGTCGCGTGGGAACACCCTGGATGCGGATGGGATCGAACAGCGTCGCCACGTAGAGCTCGCCGCTGTCGCGCGAGGCCATGCTCTGGAGCTGCGCCGGCCACGCCTCCTGGCCAGCCTCCAATGCCAGGTTCCAGAACGCCTCCACCCGTTCCAGCGCTTCCGGGGATGCCCGGCATTCCGCCGCGGCGGCCAGGTCATGCGCGTCGGCGACGCGCTGGCGGCGCGCGGGAGCCGCCTCGTCGCCCTGCTCGCCGGACAGATCGCACCCCAACCGGTAGCCGTCGCCATCGCTACGTACGACGACTGCCGCGGGCGGCGGCACCTCTCCTGCTACGACGGGCGGCGACCAGACGCGAAACGGCTCGCGCAGGGTACTGGAGCGCAGGCGCAACGCGTGCGCGGCCACGATGCTTTCACGCTGGGGGTCATTGATCGGCATCGAGAAGCCCCCGGCGTCAACGAACAAACGCCGGGTAGTGATGCCCTGTGCCGTCACTGCGGTCGGCATGTCGAGGGTGGTCACCGGATGATCCTCGTCACCACCTCGTTCGAACCGCCATCCATGCAGATGGGCGGGGCGTTGCTGTGCGTCGCCATACATCGCCGCGCGCAGTGCTATACCTACCGTCTGCCTGGTCATCGGGTCTGCCCTGCATTCCAGGATGGCAACCAGGTCGCGCTGGAAGGTGGTCGCCGCGCTCGCATCGGCGGGCGACGCGGTGATGCTGGCACAGGCCAGCAGAAGTGCGAAGGCGACGATGGCCCGTGGCAGGCAGACAGAAGGAGTGGACATGGCAGGGGGTACATCGACAAGGTGCAATCGGCCATTGTCCTGCCTGCGCGTGGCCAGAGCCATGGGCAGGTGCGCCCCGTTCAATGCGGAGGCGCAGCCGGGGGCAGCCGGGCAGCGCCCGGCGCCAGGCGGGGCCGACGTTGCGTCGGCCCCGGGAAACATCAGCCTTCCGTGGTCTTCGCCTCATCCGGCTTCACCCGGAACCACGCCGCATACAGCGCCGGCAGGAATACCAGGGTCAGTACGGTGCCGACGATCAGGCCGCCCATGATCGAGATCGCCATCGAGCCGTAGAACGCGCTGCGCGACAGCGGGATCATCGCCAGCACCGCGGCCAGCGCGGTCAGCACGATCGGGCGGAAGCGGCGCACGGTGGCATCGATGATCGCGTGCCAGCGGTCGTGGCCGGCGTCGATGTCCTGCTGGATCTGGTCGATCAGGATCACCGAGTTGCGCATGATCATGCCAGCCAATGCGATGGTGCCGAGCAGGGCGACGAAGCCGAACGGCGCGCGGAACAGCAGCAGGAACAAGGTGGCGCCGATGATGCCCAGCGGCGCGGTGACCAGCACCATCGCCGCACGCGAGAAGCTGCGCAGCTGCAGCATCAGCAATGTGGCCACCACGATCAGGAACAACGGCATGCCGGCCTTGATCGAGTCCTGCCCGCGCGTTGAATCCTCCACCGTGCCGCCGGTTTCAAGCAGGTAGCCGGACGGCAGGTCGGCACGGATGCCCTCCAGCGTCGGCAGGATCTGCTGCACCACGTCCAGCGGCTGCATCGCATCGGCGATGTCGGCGCGTACGGTCACCGTCGGCAGGCGGTTGCGGTGCCAGATGATGCCATCCTCGAACACGTACTCCAGACGCGCCACCTGCGACAGCGTCACCGAGGTGCCGCTGGCGGTCGGAATGGCCAGGCTGCCGAGCATGTCCAGCCGCACACGCTCGTTGTCCGGGCCACGCAGCAGCATCTCGATCAGGCGGTTGCCCTCCCGGTAGGTGCTCACACTCATGCCCGACAACGATGTGCCCAGCAGCTGGCTCACCTGCGCGCTGCTCACGCCCAGCGCGCGTGCACGGTCCTGGTCGATCACCAGCCGTACCACTTTGCTCGGCTCGCTCCAGTCCAGGTTGACGTTCATGACGTGCGGGTTTGCGCGCACCTTGGCTTCCACCTGCCGGGCAATGGCCTGCACCTGCTCGATATGTTCGCCGGAGATGCGCATCTGCACCGGGTAGCCGACCGGAGGACCGTTCTCCAGGCGGGTCACGCGCATCTGCACGTCCGGAAACTGCGGAATCACGTCCTTGAGCAGCCAGGCGCGGGTCGCCTCACGGGCCTTGGCATTCTCGGTCAGCACCACGAACTGCGAGAAGTTGGTGGCCGGCAGCTGCTGGTCCAACGGCAGGTAGAAACGCGGCGAACCGGTGCCCACGTAGGCCACATAGTTGCTGATGCCCTGGCGGTCCTTGAGCAGCTTTTCCAGCTTGGTCGCCTGTGCCTGGGTGGCCTGCAGCGAGGCGCCCTCGGCCAGTTCGATGTCCACCATCAGTTCCGGGCGGGTCGAATCCGGGAAGAACTGCTGGGGTACGAAGCGGAAGATCAACAGCGAGAACACGAACAGCGCCGCGGTTGCCGCGATCACCCACCAGCGGTGGCGCAGGCAGGTATCCAGGAACGCGCGGAAGCGGGTGTAGAACGGCCGCTGGTACGGATCGTGGTCATGCGCGTGTTCCTTCGGCGCGATCCAGCGTGCGAGCGCGGGGCGACGCTCGGCCCACTGCACGCGCCTGGCACGCCAGCGCCCGGCCAGGCTGTCCGGCTTGGGCGGGGCCGGGTTGAACAGATCCGGCAACATCTTGTCGCCCAGGTACGGGATGAACAGCACCGCGGCGATCCATGACACCACCAGCGCGATGGTCACCACCTGGAACAGCGAGCGGGTGTACTCGCCCGTGCTGGAGGCGGCGGTGGCGATCGGCAGGAACCCGGCGGCGGTGATCAGCGTGCCGGTCAGCATCGGGAACGCGGTGGACTCCCACGCGAAGCTGGCCGCGCGCAGGCGGTCGTAACCCTGTTCCATCTTGGTGGCCATCATCTCCACCGCGATGATCGCATCGTCCACCAGCAGGCCCAGCGCCAGCACCAGCGCGCCGAGGGAAATCTTGTGCAGGCCGATGCCGAAGTAATGCATGACGAAGAACGTCATCGCCAGCACCAGCGGAATGGTCACGCCCACCACCAGGCCGGTACGCAGGCCGAGCGAGAAGAAGCTCACCAGCAGCACGATCACCACCGCCTCGGTGAGCACCTGCACGAATTCGCCTACCGACTCTTCCACCGCATGCGGCTGGTCGGAGACCTTGCGCAGCTGCATGCCGGCCGGCAGCGTCTTCTGCAGGCGTTCGAACTCGGCATCCAGGGTACTGCCCAGTTTGAGGATGTCGCCGCCGTCTTTCATCGCCACGGCGATGCCGATCGCATCTTCACCCATGAAGCGCATCTTCGGCGACGCCGGATCGGCAAAACCGCGTTTGATCTCAGCGATGTCGCCCAGATGAATGGTGCGGTCGCCGGCCTGGATCGGGAAGCTGCGGATGTCCTCCACGCCCTGGAACTGACCGGTGACGCGCAGCTGCACCCGGTCCGTCGGGGTTTCAAAGAAGCTGGTGGCGGAAATGGCATTCTGGTCGGCCAATGCCTGTTGCACCTGCTGCAGCGACACGCCCAGCGTGGCCAGCTTGGTGTTGGACAGTTCGATCCAGACCTTCTCGTCCTGCAGGCCTTCCAGCTCGATCTTGCCCACGTCCGGCACGCGCTGCAGTTCCAGCTGGATGCGGTCGGCGTAGTCGCGCATCACCGCGTAGTCGAAGCCCTGCCCGGTCAACGCGTAGATGTTGCCGAAGGTGTCGCCGAATTCGTCGTTGAAGAATGGGCCGACGATTTCGCGCGGCAGCGTCGGCTTGATGTCGCCCACGCGCTTGCGCACCTGGTACCACAGGTCCGGAATCTGCTTGGAGCGCAGGCTGTCGCGGGCCACGAAGATCACCTGCGATTCGCCCGGGCGCGAGTAGGAGCGGATGAACTCGTACTGCCCGGTGTTCAGCAGCGCCTTTTCGATCGGCTCGGTGACCTGGCGTGAGACCTGTTCGGCGGTGGCGCCGGGCCACATCGTGCGCACCACCATCACTTTGAAGGTGAACGGTGGATCTTCAGACTGGCCCAGGTGCTTGTACGACCACGCACCGATGATGGCGAAGGCCAGCATCGCAAACAGCACCAGCGGGCGGTTGCCCAATGCCCATTCGGAGAGATTGAAGCGGCGCACGGATCAGTGCCCCTTGCCATTGGCGGCTGGCGCAGCCGGCGTGACCGCCGGTGCCAGCACCGGGCGGTTCTGGCGATCGACCGCAGTCACCCGCTGGCCCTCGCGCAGCAGATGGGCACCGGCGGCAACCACCCAATCGGTGGCAACCACCCCGGACAGCACCGGCACCGCGGTGGCGCCATAGGCCCCCACCGTCACCGGGGTGGCCTTGAGCGCCCCGGTGCCGGGGTTGACCACCCACACGCTGGCCTTGCCGTCGGCACCGCGCAACACCGCGGCCAACGGCAGCTGCAGCGTGCCGGTGCGGCCGGCGGTGGCGAACACGCGCGCACTCTGCCCCAGCTCCACTTCGCTCAGGGCTTCGGTAGCCAGGCTGACCCGGGTGGCATAGGTCCGGACCTGCGCATCGGCGGCCGGGGCGATTTCGCGGATGCTGCCGGGCAGCAGCTGGCCTGGGCGGTTCCACAGTTCGACCTGGACCGGCTGGCCGATCCGGTAATCGCGGATGCTGCTTTCCGGCAGCGCGATCAACACCTCGCGGCCACCATCGGCGGCCAGGGTGAACACGGTCTGCCCGGCACTGACCACCTGCCCGGCCTCGGCCTGGCGGCTGGCGATCACGCCATCGGCCGGCGCGCGCAGCTGGGCGTACTGCGCCTGGTTGCGGGCCACGGCCAGGTTGGCGCGGGCGGCATTGGCCTGGCCCAGTGCGGCCTTGTAGGCGGCGGTCTGGCTGTCCAGCGCCGAGCGGCTGACCAGCTGGTCCTCGGCCAGCTTGGCATAGCGTTTCTGCTCATCGCGGGCGCGCACCAGGTCGGCCTCGGCGGCGGCCAGCTGGGCCTGCGATGCGCTGGCCTGGGAGGCGTAGTCGGCCGCGTCCAGTTCGGCCAGCAGCTCGCCCTTGCGCACGCGCTGGCCGGCGTCGACATGGCGCTTGACCAGGTTGCCGCCGACCCGGAACGACAGCGGGCTTTCCTGGCGGGCGCGCACTTCGCCCGGATACGCGGCCGCTTCCTGCCCGGCCACGGTGCCCGGGTGCACCACCAGCACCGGAATGGCCGCCGCCGGCTCGGCATCCTGCTTGCCGCATGCCGCCAGCACCGCCACCAGCAAACTACCGCCTACCCAACGCATGCTTTTCATGAGCTACAGGACCTGAGAAGAAATCTGGAAGAGGGCGACCGCAACATACTGTTGCAGCACCGCCAATAGTGAACCAGTCGGTATAGTATAAATATCGAACCGATTGGTCTAGTATTGTTTGCATGACCGATCCAAGCCTCCCCCTTCCGCTGGACAAGCCCGCCACCAAGGCCTCCGGGCCGGGCCGCCCGAAGGACCTGGGCAAGCGTGCAGCCATCCTCGGGGCCGCCAAGGCCTTGTTCGTGGAGCAGGGCTACAACGGGGTCAGCATGGACAGTATCGCCGCCCAGGCAGGCGTCTCCAAACTGACCGTTTACAGCCATTTCGGCGACAAAGAAACCCTTTTCACCGAAGCTGTGCAGGCCACCTGCGCCGAAATGCTGCCCGATGCGCTGTTTGTGACCGATGCCA
Source organism: Stenotrophomonas sp. KH_029 (assembly GCF_057839765.1). NCBI lineage: Bacteria > Pseudomonadati > Pseudomonadota > Gammaproteobacteria > Lysobacterales > Lysobacteraceae > Stenotrophomonas > Stenotrophomonas sp. KH_029. Next base: position 3,469,152 of record NZ_CM174498.1, read on the forward strand.
AAGCGCCGCTGCGCGACCAGCTGGAGGGCATCGGCCTGGCCTTCTTCAGCATGATCACCTCCGCCGAGGCGGTGGCGGTGCAGCGGGTGATGATGGCCCCGGACACCGACGACCGCCTGCGCGAGATGTTCTGGGTGGCCGGCCCACAACGCACCACCGAAGCCCTGGCCGAGCTGCTGCGTGCCCGGGTGGCCTGCGGCGAACTGGAGATCGACGACTGCCAGACCGCCGCGCTGCAGCTGATGACCCTGATCAAAGGCGAGCTGCATACGCATATGATGTGCGGGCTGCGCCCGGCCCCGGCCGACTGCGATGCCGATGCGCACGTCCGTGCCAGCGTCGCGTTCTTCCTGAGGGCGTACACACCGCGCTCCAGGCTGTGACAGCAATATGAATGGACCGGAGGTCGCGGTGACTTCCGGCACTGCGACCCCGACGCGGCGGCAGCGATGCTTTGATCGCGCCGCCGGCTCCCGGCACCGGTAAAATGGCCGGCCCCCTGCGCTGGATTAGAAGAAGCCCATGACGATCGATTACTCCCACGCCCGCGAACTGATGGTCGAACAACAGATCCGTCCCTGGGACGTACTGGAAATTCGCGTGCTCGATGTACTGGCACGTTTGCCGCGGGAGGCGTTCGTCGCCGAATCGCACCGGGCCCTGGCCTACGCCGACATCGAACTGCCGTTGGGCCTGGGGCAGAAGATGATGAAGCCGGTGATCGAGGGCCGCACCCTGCAGGCACTGGACCTGCAGCCGGGCGATGAAGTGCTGGAAATCGGCACCGGCAGCGGCTACCTGAGCGCCTGCATGGGCGAGCTGGCGCGCGACGTGCTGAGCCTGGAGATCGAACCGGAACTGGCCACCACCGCGCGCGCGCGCCTGGATGCCGCCGGCCTGGGCAACAACGTGCGCATCGAGACCGCCGACGCGCTGAGCTGGGACACCGAACGCCGCTTCGATGCGATCTGCGTGACCGCCGCGGTGGACACCATCCCGTCACGTTTCGCCCAGTGGCTGCGTCCCGGTGGCCGCCTGTTCGTGATCCGCGGCCGTTCGCCGGTGATGGAAGCGGTGCTGGTCCAGGCCGATGGCAGCCTTGAATCCCTGTTTGAAACCGATATCGACTACCTGCGCGGTGCCGCTCCGGCGCCCCAGTTCCAACTCTGAGTCCAAGGAAGCCGCAATGATCCGCCGATCCCTCGCTATTGCGCTGGCCGCCGCCCTGCTGCCGATGACCGCCTCCGCCGCCGACCTGCTGCAGGTCTACGAAATGGCGCGCAACGGCGATCCGCAGCTGTCTGCAGCCGAATCGACCCGTCTGTACGACAAGGAAGGCGCCGTGCAGGCGCGTGCCGCGCTGCTGCCGCAGCTCAACGGCGAGGCCTCGCTCAACCGCAGCCGCACCAACCCCAACCACGACCTCAGTTCGAGCTCGATCACCAGCAAGAGCCGCAACTACACGGTCAATGGCAGCCAGACCCTGTTCAACTGGTCGCAGTTCGCCAACCTGCGCTCGCAGCGCGAACTGAGCCGGGCGGCGGACTTCACCCTGGATTCGGCCAACGACGACCTGATCGTGCGCAGTTCGGCGGCGTACTTCAACGTGCTGGTGGCGATCGAATCGCTGTCTGCGGCGCAGACCAACGAGGCCGCCGCGAAGAAGCAGTTCGACTTCGCCGACAAGCGCCTGGAAGTGGGCCTGGCCCCGATCACCGACGTGCATGAAGCCCGCGCCCAGTACGACCAGGCCCGCGCCAACACCATCATCGCGCAGAACACCCTGGCCGACGCCTACCAGGCGCTGACCGAACTGACCGGCCAGCCGGTCACCGACCTGCGCGCGCTGCCGGTCGATTTCCGCCCGGAACTGCCGGCCAAGTACGCCAGCATCGACCAGCTGGTCGGTGAGGCGGTCGGGCAGAACCCGGCGCTGAAGGCGCAGGAACTGAAGGTCAACGCTGCCGAGCAGGGCGTGTCGGCCGCGCGTGGCGCGCACTACCCGACCCTGTCGCTGGGTGCCAGCGCCGGCAAGTCGGCCAGCTGGGGCGATGTGGTCGGCGACAACGGCAGCTTCAGCCCGGATCGTCGTACCAACAGCATCGGCCTGACCTTGAACGTGCCGATCTTCTCAGGTGGCGCCACCCAGTCCGGCGTGCGCCAGGCCCTGGCCCAGCGCGATATCGCCCAGGACGGGTACGAGCAGCAGAAGCGCGCGCTGGACCGCAACACCCGCAATGCCTACCAGACCCTGGTGGCGGGCATCAGCGAAGTGGAAGCGCGCCGCCTGGCCGTGGTATCGGCGCAGAGCGCCTATGACGCCTCGCAGGTGGGCCTGGAAGTGGGTACCCGCACCGTGCTGGACGTGATCCAGAACCAGCGCATCCTGTTCTCGGCGCAGCTGGACTACGCGCAGGCCCGTTACAACTTCCTGCAGAACCGCCTGCAGCTGGGCCAGGCTGTGGGTACGCTGGACATCGCCGACCTGCAGGACATCAACCGCCTGCTGACCCAGACCGCCGCCACGCCGAGCACCCAGGCCAACTGAGTGCAGCGCTAGTGCGGAACCGGAAGCCACCCGAAAGGGTGGCTTTTTTTTGGCTGTTGGTTTTTCCGCTTGCGGTGTTCAACGTCCAAAAGCGTTTCGTGCCCCTCCGGGGCGCGAGTCACTTTCTGATGGCGCACATCCCTGTGCGCCACCCTACGGGCCAGCTACGCTGTTCCGCGCCGCTCCTGCGGCGCTGGTGCTCGTGCAAGAAAGTAACCAAAGAACACGCCCCCGTCCGCTCGCCGGCGGGCTACGCCCGCCGGTGCCCTGCGCTTCTCGCGTCATCGGGGGACGGCGCGGAACTCGCTGCGCTCAAACACCCGCGCCTCTTCGCCCCCGCTGCCGCTGCGATGCTCGGCTCGCTCCAAGGGGGAGGTAGATCAAGATCAAGATCAAGATCAACGGCAACGGCAACGGCAACGGCAACGGCAACGGCAACGGCAACGGCATCCAGCCGCAGTCTGACCTTGCTCCAGTTCTTGGCAACCCCATTGCAGTAGGTCCGACCCATGGTCGGACATGCTTCGTCTCGGCTTCACGTTGTCCGAGCATGGCTCGGACCTACGCTTTCCGGTGCGTGCCAGCCATGTGTGGAGGGTTGGCGCGGCTGGGTTGGCGGGACTGTCGAAAACATGGATGTTTTCGCCAAGCCCCCACGGATGGGTTTACGGCGTGTCCCGCCAACCCACCCGCGCCAGCCCAATCAGCGCAGACATCGGTCACTGCCTTTGATCTGAGGCTGCAATAGGCGGAAACAATACCAATACCAATACCAATGCATCGGTATCGACCCTCGATACCTTGGTATGCAAACGCCCAAATACGCTTGACCCCTGCGCGCACCCTGTCCACCATCCACCCCGCCCGCGTCGGTTGTTCGTTGCGGCCAAGGCCGTCAGCGTCGATCGCGGCGCTACCCCGACGCGCGCATTGCTGCCGTTTTCGGTCTGGATGGAGAGAGCCCATGTTCCATTGCCGTGTCCTTGTCCCGCTGCTGTTGAGCACGGCCCTGCTGTCCTTGGACGCGCACGCCGCCGCCAGCCTGCTGGTCGACGACGCCGGCATTACCGATGCCGGCCATTGCCAGCTGGAAAGCTGGGTGCGCCACACCGGGGACGGCCTGCACGGTACGGCGGTGCCGGCGTGCACGCTGGCCGGCACCGAGTGGTCGCTGAGATTGAACCGCGCCCCCGCCACGCCCGGCATCGCGTGGTCGGCTGGCGCCAAGCGCGTGCTGGTCGCGCGCGATCAACGCCGCTGGGGGCTGGCCCTCAGTGCCGGGCTTGGTGGCGGCCAGCACCCGCCAGGCACCGACTGGAACCTCAGCGTGCCGCTGACGCTCGGCCTGGACGCGCAGGACCGCGTGCAGCTGCATCTCAACCTCGGCCTGGCCCGCGAGGATGGCATCGGCGGGAACACCGACGGCATCGGCATGCAGATCGCCCTGCAGGGGCGATGGTCGTTGCTGGCCGAGGTCGCCCACGATGCCGCGCGCGACCGCGGCGTGCAGGTGGGGCTGCGCCGCGTGCTGTGGCCCGGCGCCAGCCTGGACCTGCTCGGCGGCCGCCAGCGGTCCTCGGGCCAGGGGCACTGGATCACGCTGGGGTTCAATATCGCCGCACCGCCGTGAGCCGGTGGCCGGCGTTCACTGCACCGGCGGCGGCAGGTGCGGGGCGATCAGCGCCACGGTGCGCTCCAGCGCGCCGCGGCCATTGCTGACCAGCGCGCAGCCGGCGCGGGCCATGTCTTCGCGGGCCGCGTCATCGCGCAGCAGCTCCAGCAGCGCATCGCCGACGCCCTGCGCATCCTCGGCGATCACCACCGCACCGGCTTCGTGCATGCGCCGCGAAATTTCGGCGAAGTTGTGCAGGTGCGGGCCAGTCACCGTGGCGGTGCCCATTGCCGCCGGTTCCAGCAGGTTGTGCCCGCCGATCGCCTGCAGGCTGCCACCGACGAAGGCCACCTGGGCGCAGCCATAGAACGACATCAGCTCGCCCAGCGTATCGATCACGAACACATCGGTATCGGCCTGCGGCCACTGCTGCTGGCGGCGCGTGGCCACGTTCCAGCCCTGCTCGCGGGCCAGGGCTTCCACCCGCGCAAACCGCTCGGGATGGCGTGGCGCCCACAACAGCAGCAGCCCGGGCACCGCCGTACGCAGCCGGCGATGCAGTTCGATGGTGGCCTGTTCCTCGCCTTCGTGGGTGCTGGCGGCGATCCAGACCGGGCGCGCGGCCGACACCTGCGCATGGAAATGCGCGATGAAGGCCTGCACATTGGGCGTGGCGATGTCGAACTTGAGGTTGCCCAGCGGCTGCACCTGGCCGGGCAGCGCGCCCAGCTGCAGGAAGCGCTCGGCATCGTCGGCCGACTGCGCCGCCACGCAGGTCACGGTGCGCAGCGCGCGGCCGATCAACGGGCGCAGCAGGCGGTAGCCACGCAACGAACGCGCCGACAAGCGTGCATTGAGGATGTACACCGGAATGCCGCGGTCGCGGCAGCCGAACAGCAGGTTCGGCCACAGCTCGGTTTCCAGGATCAGCGCCAGGCTGGGCTTGAAGTGGCCGAGGAAGCGGCCGACGCTGCCGGGCACGTCGTAGGGCAGGTAGACATGGTCCACCGCATCGCCCCACAGCGCGCGCACCCGCTCCGAACCGGTCGGGGTGATGGTGGTGACCACCCAGCGGATATCCGGGCGCAGCTTGCGCAGCGCGTTGACCAGCGGCGCGGCCGCGTTGACCTCGCCGACCGACACCGCGTGCACCCACACCCGCGGCTGGCCGCTGGGGTGCGGATAGGACGCATAGCGTTCATCCCAGCGCCGGAAGTACTCGCGCACCCGGAAACCCCGCCACACCAGGTGGTACACGGTGATCGGCAGCAGCAGGTACAGCACGGCCGAGTACAGGCCGCGCAGGATCCATTCGACAGGGCTTCTACGCATGCGCAGAGGATACGGGAGCGGCGCGGCGAAGACACGCCGTGCCGCCGTGACGGCCGGTGCCGGGACGCATCGGGGTGCATCCATTAGAATCGACGGCATGTCCGATACCGCCTCCACCGCCACCCGCCCCTCCCTGCGCGATCCGCGCCACTGGCCGATGTTCGCCGTGATGCTGGGCGCCTTCGCCATCGCCCGCCTGCCGTGGATGCTGCAGCGCGCGCTGGGCCGCGGGGTGGGCACGGTGGCCTACCGGCTGGCCGGCAGCCGCCGGCGCGCGGCCGAGGTCAACCTGAAGCTGTGCTTCCCCGAGAAGGACGATGCCTGGCGCCAGCGCCTGCTGCGCGACAGCTTCGACGCGCTGGGCGTGGGCATCTTCGAATTCGCCCGGGCCTGGTGGGGCAGCATCGACAGCATCCGCCCGCAGGTGCGGATCGAGGGCCTGGAGCACCTCAAGGCCATGCAGGCGCAGGGCCGCGGCGTGCTGCTGGTATCGGGGCACTTCATGACCCTGGAAATGTGCGGGCGCCTGCTGTGCGACCACGTCGAGCTGTCGGGCATGTACCGCAGGCACCGCAACCCGGTCTACGAATGGGCGGTGAAGTTCGGCCGGCTGCGCTATGCCAAGGCCATGTTCGCCAACGAGGATATCCGCGCCAGCGTGCGCCACCTCAAGAAGGGCGGTTTCCTGTGGTATGCGCCCGACCAGGACATGCGCGGCAAGGACACCGTGTTCGTACCGTTCTTCGGCCACACCGCCTCGACCATCACCGCCACCCACCAGTTGGCGCGGATGACCGGCTGTGCGGTGATTCCGTATTTCCACCGTCGCGAAGGCGGAAAGTACTTCCTGAAGATCGGCGCGCCACTGGAGAACTTCCCCAGCGAAGACGTAGCCGCCGACACCACCCGGGTCAACAAGGCGATCGAGGACATGGTCCGCGAAGCGCCCGACCAGTACCTGTGGATCCACCGGCGTTTCAAGCGCCAGCCCGGCGGCCGCAGCGACTTCTACCGGTAGGGACCGTAGATCCACGTCATGCGTGGATCCGCAACACGCCCGCCCCCAGACGTCCCCTCCGCCGTAGATCCACGCCATGCGTGGATACGCAGCCCGTCCGCTCCCCCGAATGCCCGCACCAGAAGCATCCACGCATGGCGTGGATCTACGGCGCTTCCCTGGCCAGCAGACTGCCCGCATACAACGCGGCCAGCAGCAGGGTCAGCCCGCCCCAGAAGGTGGAATAGAACGCCAGGTGTGTGTTGAACGGGAATACCGTTACCGCCAGTGCCAGCATTGCCGGCCGTGCGCGTTCGCGCGCCGGCAGCTCGGCGAAGCGCCAGGCGCGCCATGCCTGCGCTGCTGCGGCCAGCCACAGCAGCAGGCCCAGCACCCCGGTTTCGGCCAGGATTTCCAGCACGATCTGGTGCGCATGCAGGGCCGGGCCCTCCCCCCACACGTCGGCGCCGGCGGCGTGGTTGCAGGCCGGGTACGCATCGCGGAAACCGCGCGCGCCGACCCCGTTGACCGGGTGCGCGGCGATCATGCAGCCCGCCGCCGCCCAGATCCGGCTGCGCCCGGACAGGGCCTGGTTGAGGCCCTCGCTGCCGCCCTGCTGCCAGGCCATGGCCGTGCGCGCCAGGCGCTCGCGCACCTGCGGCACGCCCACCCCCAGCCCCACCGCGATCACCGCGCCCAGCGCCAGGCTGGCCAAGGCCGCGCGCGTGCCCAGCAACCAGCGCGCGGAAAACACCAGCACCAGCGCATAGCTGAGCCAGGCCGCGCGCGAACCGGCCAGTACCAGCACCACCCCGACCAGTACCGCCGCCAGCCCCCAGGCCCACACCCCGCCGCGCCGGGCTGCGGCGAACAGCAGGAACGGGGACAGGCTGGCCAGCACCTGGCCGAACTTGAGATTGCACGGCCCCAGCACGCCGCTCAGGCGGTCGGCGGCCGCGGCTTCCTGGGCCGTGCACAGGCCGTGGCCGCTGACCGCCCACTTGAGCTGGTCCAGCGACCAGAACAGCGCGCTGCTGCCCGACACCGCCTGCCCCAGCGCATCCAGCGTCCATGCCGCGGTGATCAGCGCCAGGCCGCCCAAGGTCAGGCGGCGCCGCTGCGGCGTGGCCACCGCAATGGCCACCAGCCACATGAAGGGCAGATAGCGCAGCCCGGCGGCGGCCTTGCGCCAAGCCGTGGCCGGGTCGATCGCATCGAAGGCGGAAAATGCCTGCGGCAGCCAATAGCCCAGGAACAGGATGCTGGTCAGCGCCCAGGCCGGCGCACTCAGCAGCCGCTGCTTGCCCTGCAGGCGCAGCTGCACCATGCACACCGCCGCATACAACGCGCCAAGCACCAGCACGCTTTCGGCCACGCCGGGCAACGGCCACAGCGCGACGAAGGCGATCACCCACCACGGTGCCCAGCGCCCGGCACGGGACGCCGGCGAACCGGGCACGCAGGCCGGGTCAGCCGGCGAGAGAGGTGTAGAGCTGGAGGGTGTCACGCTGCATCGCCTGCAAGGTAAACGGGATCCGCGATGGCAATGCCGGCGGTTGCTGCAGCAACTGCAACGCGCGCGCCAGCAAGGCCTGGTCATCATGCAAGGGTACCGCGCCGGAAGGCTGCAGCTGCGCCAGCAGCTCGCCAACCCCGCCATGGTTCCAGCCCAGTACAGGCCGGCCCACCGACAACGCCTCCAGCACGGTGCGCCCGAATGCTTCGGCCTTGTCCGACACCTGCAGCACCAGATCGCTGGCCGCATAGGCCTGGGCGATGCGGGCGGTCGGCGCGGTCATCAGCAGCGCCTCGGACACCCCCAGCGTGCCGGCCAGTGCCTCCAGTTCGGCGACATAGCTTTCGCGCCCCGGCTCGCGGGTGCCGGGCATCCACAGCCGCGCCGGCACGCCGGCCGCGTGCAGCCCGGCCAGCAGCGCCAGCGCATGGCGGTGGCCCTTGAGCCGGGTACCGCGCCCGGGCAGCAGCAGCAGCGGCGCGCTGCCGGCCAGGGTCGGGTGCTGGCTGGCCACGGCCAGGCGCGCGCGCCGGTCCTGGCGCGGTACGCGCGGGAACTGCGCCACGTCCACCCCGCGCGGAATCACCTGCAGGCGCTGCGCGGGCACGCCGGGGTAATGCGCCTGGACGAAATCGCGCACGCTGTTGGACACGCAGATCACCCGTTCGCCGCTGGTCATCACCGCGCTGTAGCGGCCCGGCGAATTGAGCCCGTGCACGGTGGTCACCCAGTGCGGGCGCTGCGCCGCCGGCAGGTTGCGCAGCGCGTACAGCCCCAGCCAGGCCGGCAGCCGCGAGCGGGCATGGACGATGTCCGGGGCCACTTCCAGGAACAGGCGGCGCAGGCTGAGCACATGGCGCAGGGTGAGCAGCGATTTGCGCCCGATGTCCAGGGTGAGGTGCTCGGCGCCGCTGGCCAGCAGCGGTTCGACCAGCCGCCCACCGGCGGACACGACAATGGCCCGGTGGCCGGCGGCAACCAGGGCGGAGGCGATCTCAAGGGTGGAACGTTCGACCCCGCCGGAGTGCAGCGCCGGCAGCAGCTGCACCACGGTCAACCGGCGCATCAACGCGGGCCGCGGCTCAGTCGGCCAGCACGAACACGGCGCCGCAGTACGGGCACTTGGCTTCCCCGTTGGGCTCGTCTTCGATCGGCAGGTACACGCGCGGATGCGAGTTCCACAGCGCCATTTCCGGGGTCGGGCAGCTCAGCGGCAGGTCGGCGCGATGCGCGGTGTAGCGCTTCTCGGCGTTGGCGGGCGCAGTGGCGGTATGGCTCATGGCGTGGACACACAAAGGAATTGCGAAGGTGTCGATTCTAGCATCCGCCGCCGGCGCAGCAGTGCCCCGGCCCGCCCCATGCGGCAACCGGGAGGCCCGGTGCCCAGCCACGGCACCGGTCTTTTTAAATCGATCCAAAAAGACTGTCAATCGGCAGCGCAACATGCCGGTTTCCCGCATTTGGATCGAACTAAATGGCACTTGCCAGTATCGCCACGCCTGTTGCAGCATCGGCGCTTCCAATCCCGTCCCGATCGCATGGCCCGCCCCCACCGGACCGGCATCGCCCACCCGCCCGCCCAGGGCGAGCGGGGTGATGCTGTCTGCCGTGGTCGCCGATGCGGGCGTTGCCTCCGCCTGCCCTCTCCGGGAGTCCCTGCATGACCGTGTCCGCCCCGCGCCCCACCCGCCCTGCCCGGCTGCCGTTCGCCCTTGCCCTGGCCTGCGCCACGCTGGCTATGCCCGCGTTCGGCCAGGGTATGCAGACCTCCTTCGAGCCGGGCCAGCCAACCCCGCTGGGCGGCACGCAGGCCCTGCAGGTACAGGTCGGCAGCGGTCCGCGCGCACCCTATGCGGCCAAGCCCGGGGTGGGCTACAGCGGCCTGCATGCGCTGCACTACGCCAGTGCCGGCGGCCGCCAGCAACGGCGCCTGTTCGACACCGACCTGGCGATCCAGGCCGATACCACGCTGAGCTGGCTGGTGCTGCCGGAGATCGTCGGCACCGATACGCGGGCCTCCACCTACGTGTCGCTGGATCTGCTGCTGGACGACGGCAGCCGGGTCTCGGCCAGCACCGCGCGCGACCAGCATGGCATCGCGCTGGGCGCGGCCGCGCAGGGTGACTCGAAGACGCTGTACCCGCAGCAATGGGCGCGCAAGGCCGTGCGCCTGGGCGATGTGCCGGCGCTGCGTGGCCGCCGGGTGGTGGCCGTGGAACTGGACGTGGCCAGCCAGGCCGGCGCGCCGGTGTCGGGCTGGATCGACGATGTACGCCTGGACGCGCAGCCACGCAGCACCGCGCAGCGCCCATCGGACTGGGTGCTGACCACCCGCGGCACCCAGGCCAACGGCACTTTCTCGCGCGGCAACAACTTCCCCGCCACTGCGGTGCCGCACGGCTTCAACTTCTGGACCCCGGTGACCGATGCCGGCGCGCTGAACTGGCTGTACCGCTGGAACGAGCAGAACAATGCCGACAACCGGCCGCAGCTGCAGGCCCTGGCCCTGAGCCACCAGCCCAGCCCGTGGATGGGCGACCGCCAGACCTTCCAGGTGATGCCGTCCAACCGCCGCGGCGTGCCCGAGGCCGACCGCGCCAGGCGCGCGCTGTCGTTCTCGCACGACAACGAACTGGCACGGCCGTACCGCTACCAGGTGCGCTTCGACAACGGCATCGACGCGGCGATCGCCCCGACCGACCACGCTGCGCTGTTCCGCTTCAGCTTCCCCGCCGACGGCGACGCCAACCTGCTGTTCGACAACGTCGATGCCCGCGGCGGGCTGACCCTGGATGCGGCCACCCAGACCCTGTCCGGTTACACCGACACGCGCAGCGGCCTGTCCAACGGCGCCACCCGCATGTACGTGGTGGCCAGCTTCGACAAGCCCTGGCGCAGCAGCGGGCGGATCGACAGCGGCCGCCCCACCGGCTACATCAAGTTCGATCCGGGCAGCGACCGCCAGGTCAACATGCGCATCGCCACCTCGCTGATCTCCATCGAGCAGGCCCGCCACAACCTGGCGCTGGAACTGGCCGCCGACGACACCCTGGAACGCGTGGCCGCACGTGCGCAGGATGCGTGGGATGCGCGGCTGGCCCGGTTCGAGATCGGCGACGCCAGCGACGACCAGAAGACCACGCTGTATTCCAGCCTGTACCGGCTGTACCTGTACCCCAACTCCGGCCACGAGAACGCCGGCAGCAATGCCGCGCCGGACTGGCGCTACGCCAGCCAGGCCAGTGCCGCCGAGGACAACACCGACGGCAGCGCCACGCGCAGCTTCGCCCCGGTGCGCGATGGCAAGGTGTACGTCAACAACGGCTTCTGGGACACCTTCCGCACCACCTGGCCGGCCTATGCGCTGTTCACCCCCGACGATGCCGGTGCGCTGGTGCAGGGCTTCCTGGAGCAGTACCGCGCCGGCGGCTGGGTGGCGCGCTGGTCATCGCCCGGTTATGCCGATCTGATGGTGGGCACCAGTTCGGATGTGGCCTTCGCCGATGCGTGGCTGAAGGGCATCGGCGGCTTCGATCCGGAAGAGGCCTACGCGGCCGCGCTGAAGAACGCCACCGTGGTGCCGCCGGACCGCCATGTGGGGCGCAAGGGCATGGACCGGTCCACCTTCCGGGGCTACGCCAGTGCCGACGTGCACGAAGGCATGTCGTGGACGATGGAAGGCGCACTCAACGACTTCGGCATCGCCAACATGGCCCAGGCCCTGGCCAAGCGTGCCACCAGCGCCGCCGCACGTGAACGCTATGCCACCGAGGCCGACTACTTCGGCCATCGCGCCGGTACCTACGCCACGTTGTTCGACCCGGCCGCCGGGTTCTTCCAGGGCCGCACCGCCGACGGCAACTGGCGCCTGGCCGCCAAGGACTATGACCCGCGCGTGTGGGGCCACGACTACACCGAGAGCAACGGCTGGACCTTCGCCTTTACCGCCGCGCACGACGGCGAGGGCCTGGCCGGGCTGTATGGCGGCCGCGCCCAGCTGGCCGCCAAGCTCGACACCTTCTTCGCCACCCCGGAAACCGCCGATCCCGCCTTCGCCGGCTCCTACGGCGGCACCATCCACGAGATGACCGAAGCGCGCGACGTGCGCATGGGCATGTACGCGCACAGCAACCAGCCGGCCCACCACATCCCGTGGATGTACCTGTACGCCGGGCAGCCGTGGAAGACCCAGCAGCACGTGCGCCAGATCCTGTCGCGGCTGTACCTGGGCAGCGAGATCGGCCAGGGCTACCCCGGCGATGAGGACAACGGCGAGACCTCGGCGTGGTACGTGCTGGCCTCGCTGGGCCTGTATCCGTTGCGCATGGGCGCGCCCGAATATGCGATCGGTTCGCCGGCGTTCGGCCATGCACGGGTGGAACTGCAGGGCGGCGCGGTGCTGACGGTGAATGCGGCCAACAACTCGCGCGAGAACGTGTACGTGCAGTCGCTGAAGATCAACGGCAAGCCGTGGACGAAGACCTGGGTGCCGCACGAGGTGATCGCCAAGGGCGCCACGCTGGACTTCGTGATGGGACCCCAGCCCTCGACCTGGGGCAGCGGCCCGGACGATGCGCCGCGCTCGCTCACCGCGCGCGGCCAGCGCCCTGCCCTGCTGCATGACCTGCTGGGCAGCGGCGCGCGCGCGCAGCTCGCCGACGGCCGCGCGGTGCCGGCCCTGCTGGACGACGATGCCGGCACGACGGTGCCGGTGGGCGCGGGCACGGTGGTGTTCAGCGGGGTAAGCGATGGCACGCCGTCGATGTACACGCTGACCAGTGGCAACGGCGCGATCGGCGGCGGTGCGTGGACGCTGGAAGCCCGCCGCGCTGGCGGCCGCTGGGTCACGCTGGACGAGCGCCGCGGCGAGGACTTTGCCTGGGCGCTGCAGACCCGGCCATTCGCGATCAGCAAACCCGCCCGCTACGCCGAGTACCGGCTGCGTATTGCCGCGCCGGGGCGGATGCAGTTGGCCGAGGTGGAACTGCTGGCACCGATGGGGGAGCAGTGAGAATGGGCATGAGTGGTTTTCTGAAGCGGACTGCGGCCTGGATCGTCGGGAGCCGGCCAGCGGCCGGCGCTACCGCGTTGTTGGGGGCGTTGGTGGCGTTCGATGCTGCTGCGTTCCAGGCGAACCAGCAGCGTGAGGGGGTGACGCTGGCCTACAGCGATCCGGCCGATGCGCTGGCCGCCCCGATGCGCACGCGCATCATCGACACGTTCTTTGCCGCGTATGTGCGCGAGCGCGCCGACTTCCATCCCGGTGCGCCGTCGCAGGTGCGGATCGTGATCGACCCGGGCTACGACGGCATCGCCTTCGTCGGCGAAGGCAAGGGCGCGGCCACCATCACCATCAATCCGGCCTGGCTGGCCAAGCACCCCGACGACGTCGACCTGGTCACCCACGAGGCCATGCACATCGTGCAGGGCTACCCCGAATACGCCAATGAACGCGTGCCGGGATGGCTGGTGGAAGGCATTGCCGACTACGCCCGTGATCGCTACGGCCGGGAAAATGCGGCCGCTGGCTGGGCGTTGCCGACGACGGTGAAGGACGGACAGAACTTCGACAGCGGCTACCGGGTCACCGGTGCATTCCTGAAGTGGAGCCAGGCGCGGCATCCGGGATTGGTGAAAGCGCTGGATGGCGCGTTGCGCGAGGGACGCTATACGCCGGCGCTGTGGCAGGCCCGCACCGGGCTGGCGTTGCCGGCGTTGTGGGCGGCCTACGTGCAGGCGCGTTGATGCGGCCGGCGCCTGCCGTGGCGCCCTGCCTTGCGATCAAGCGTGCGGAGGAGCCGGCCAGCGGCCGGCACTACCGGGTTCATTTATCGGGGTGGTAGGTACCGACCGTTGGTCGGTACGGCGTTGCGGGTCGGTACGCTGGCTCAGCGCGCGCCGACCAGGCCGGCGTACAGCGCGAACAACTGCTGGAAATAGCGTTTCGTCGCTCGAGTGCGCATGACATCGCTCCGGGGCTGGCCATTGGGGGGTCTGGTCGGGCCCAGGGCGGCGGGAGCCAGTGGCCCACCGCCGCGGCCGGGCCGCGTGGGGGTATTGAGCCTTTGGCAGGTTGCAGGGTGGTGACGGAGGGGCTACCGGAGTATTGAGCGGCGACGTAGCAATCGGCGTAGATCCACGCCATGCGTGGAGACCACGCGAAGCGCGGCACAAGCCTCCAGGCTCCCGGCATCAACGCGGGGCGGGTTCTGGCCGAGGTTGAAACCAGGCAGAAGACCGCCTGCGGGGTGCATGGCCGCCGGGCGAAAGCATCCACGCATGGCGTGGATCTACCGACCAACGGTCGGTAGCTACCCGATCGGTGTTTCGCTTCGCGAAACCAAAACGCGCCCGAGGGGCGCGTTCTGGCAACTGGCGGTGGAAAGAACGCCTTAGGCGTTCTTCTCCGCCTCCAGTTGCTTGCGGATCTGCGCATCCACCGCGGCGATTGCGGTCATGTTGAGCACGCGGCGCGAGGTGGCGCTGGTGGTCAGGATATGCACCGGCTTGGCCACGCCCATCAAGATCGGGCCGATCGCCACGCCATCGGTGAACACCCGCACCAGGTTGTAGGCGATGTTGGCCGCTTCCAGGTTGGGCAGCACGAACAGGTTGGCGCGGCCCTTCAGGGTGCTGTCGGGCAGCAGCTTGTGGCGCAGGGCTTCGTCCCAGGCGGTGTCGCCCTGCATTTCGCCGTCCACGTTCAGGCGCGGGTTGCGCTTGAGCAGCAGGCTGCGCACGGTACGCATCTTCAGCGCGTCACGGGAATCGTGGCTGCCGAAGTTGGAGTGCGACAGCAGCGCCACCTTCGGCTCGATCCCGAACAGCTTCATGCGGTAGGCCGCCTGCAGGGTGGCTTCGCAGATCTGCTCGGCGGTCGGGTCTTCCTGCACGTGGGTGTCCACGAAGAAGAACACGCCCTGCTGGTTGATCACCCCGGTCATCGCCGAGGTCGAGGTCACCTTCGCTTCCAGCGGCAGCACGCTGCGCACGTAGCCCAGCTTCTTGTGGAAGCGGCCGACCACCCCGGTCAGCATCGCATCGGCTTCGCCACGGGCCACCATCACCGCGGCGATCAGCGTCGGCCGCGAGCGCATCAGGTTCTTGGCCGCGGCCACGGTCACGCCGCGGCGGCCGGTGAGGTTGTGGTAGTACTGCCAGTACTCGTTGAAGCGCGGATCGTCGTTGATGTTGGTGATGTCGAAATCGACACCGGCCTGCATGCGCAGGCCCAGGCGCTCGATGCGCGATTCGATCACGTCCGGGCGGCCGATCAGGATCGGCAGGGCCAGGCCCTCGTCGACCACGTTCTGCACCGCGCGCAGCACCACTTCCTCTTCGCCTTCGGCATACACCACGCGCTGCTTGTCCGAACGCGCGCGGTCGTACACCGGCTTCATCATCAGGCTGGTGCGGTAGACGAACTGGGCCAGCTTCTCGCGGTAGGCGCCCATGTCGGCCACCGGGCGGGTCGCAACGCCCGAATCCATCGCGGCCTGCGCCACGGCGGCCGACAGCTCCACCAGCAGGCGGCGGTCGAACGGACGCGGGATCAGGTAATCGCGGCCGAAGCTGGGGGTTTCATCGCCATAGGCCGAGCCCAGGTCGCTGGCCTCGCGGCGTGCCATGGCGGCGATCGCGTGCACGCAGGCGATCTTCATTTCTTCGTTGATCGCGGTGGCGCCCACGTCCAGCGCACCGCGGAACAGGTACGGGAAGCACAGCACGTTGTTGATCTGGTTCGGGTAGTCCGAACGGCCGGTGCCGATCAGCGCGTCCGGGCGCACCGAACGGGCCAGCTCCGGCATGATCTCCGGGGTGGGGTTGGCCAGGGCGAAGATCACCGGGTCCTTGGCCATGGTCTTGACCATGTCCGCGGTGAGGATGCCCGGCGCCGACAGGCCCAGGAAGATATCGGCGCCCTCGACGATTTCGGCCAGCGTGCGCTTGTCGGTGTCGCGTGCGTAACGCGCCTTTTCCGGATCCAGGTCGGTGCGGCCGGTATGGATCACCCCGTCGCGGTCGAAGGCCAGGATGTTCTCTTTCTTCAGGCCCAGCGAAACCAGCATGTTGACGCAGGAAATACCCGCCGCGCCCATGCCGGTGGTGGCCAGCTTGATGTCCTCGATGCGCTTGCCGGTGACCACCATGGCATTGAGCACCGCGGCGCCGACGATGATCGCGGTGCCGTGCTGGTCGTCATGGAACACTGGGATGTTCATCCGCTCGCGCAGCTTGCGCTCGACGATGAAGCACTCCGGCGCCTTGATGTCTTCCAGGTTGATGCCACCGAAGGTCGGCTCCAGCGAGGCGATGATGTCGACCAGCTTGTCCGGGTCGTTCTCGTCGATCTCGATGTCGAACACATCGATGCCGGCGAACTTCTGGAACAGCACGCCCTTGCCTTCCATCACCGGCTTGCCGGCCAGCGGGCCGATATTGCCCAGGCCGAGCACCGCGGTGCCGTTGGAGATCACCGCGACCAGGTTGCCGCGTGCGGTCAGTTCGCTGGCCTGCTGCGGGTCGGCCATGATCGCTTCGCAGGCGTGTGCCACGCCCGGCGAATACGCCAACGACAGATCGCGCTGGGTCAGCATCGGCTTGGTCGCGGCGACGCGGATCTTGCCCGGCGGCGACATGCGGTGGTAATCGAGGGCGGCCTGTTTGAAATCTTCGTTGGACATCGCTTTCTGCAGATGAATGGGCGAGAGGAACAGGGGATCATACCCCCGTTGGCGTGGGTGGACCTGTCGCTACGCTGTCGCGGCCATGCTGCAACCGCACATACTCCAGCCGTTCGGCAGCGTATGCGGCCAGCGTGGCCGCTCCCGATGACAGGCCGCATCATCGCCGGGCGGGCGGGTGAAAAAAAGCAGGGCCTGCGCTCCAGGGGGAGGGAGCAGGCCCTGCAACACACACACAAGCGGGCGGCGGCTCAGTGGGCCGGGGCAGGCAGAGGCGGCGGCAGGTCGGCGGTGGTCGGTGCGGGCAGTTCGGCCTCGCGGCCATCCAGCGCCAGGGCCAGGCGGTCGCGGTCCAGCGCGCCTTCCCAGCGCGACACCACCACGGTGGCCACCGCATTGCCGATGAAGTTGGTCAGCGACCGGCATTCGCTCATGAAACGGTCCACGCCCAGGATCAGCGCCATGCCGGCCACCGGCACTTCCGGGACCACCGCCAGGGTGGCGGCCAGGGTGATGAAGCCGGCACCGGTCACGCCGGCAGCGCCCTTGGAACTGAGCATGGCCACCAGCAGCAGCGCGATCTGGTGGCCCAGGGTCAGCTCGGTATTGGTGGCCTGGGCGATGAACAGCGCCGCCAGGGTCATGTAGATGTTGGTGCCGTCCAGGTTGAACGAGTAGCCGGTGGGCACCACCAGGCCCACCACCGACTTGGCGCAGCCGGCGCGTTCCATCTTCTCCATCAGCGAGGGCAGCGCCGATTCGGAGGAAGAGGTGCCCAGCACCAGCAGCAGCTCGGCCTTGAGGTAACGGGCCAGCTTGAACACCGAGAACCCGCACAGCCGGCAGACCACGCCCAGGATCACCGCCACGAACAGGAACGCGGTGAGGTAGAACGAGCCCACCAGCCAGGCCAGGTTGACCAGCGAGCCGACCCCGTACTTGCCGATGGTGAAGGCGATGGCGCCGAAGGCGCCGATCGGGGCGGCCTTCATCAGGATGTGCACCAGGCGGAACACCGGCGCGGTCAGCGCCTCCAGCAAGGTCAGTACCGGCCGGCCCTTGTCGCCGGTCAGGGCCAGGGCCACGCCGAACAGCACCGCCACGAACAGCACCTGCAGGATGTTGCCGTCGACGAAGGCGCTGACCAGGGTGGCCGGGATGATGTCCATCGCAAAGCCGGTCAGGGTCAGCTCGTGCGACTTCTCCACGTAGCTGTGGACCGCGGTCTGGTCCAGGTCGGCCGGGTTGATGTTCATCCCGGCGCCGGGCTGCACCACGTGCGCCACCACCATGCCCACGATCAGGGCCAGGGTGGAGAAGAACAGGAAATAGGCCATCGATTTGGCGAATACCCGGCCCACGGTGCGCAGCTGGGTCATGCCGGCGATGCCGGTGACGATGGTCAGGAAGATCACCGGGGCGATGATCATCTTCACCAGCTTGATGAAGGCATCGCCCAGCGGCTTGAGCGATTCGGCGAAAGCCGGCTCGAAGTGGCCGAGGATGGCGCCCAGCACGATCGCCACTACGACCTGGAAGTACAGCTGGCGGTAGAACGGCAGCGGCGTGGCCGCAAGCGGGGCGGTGGCGGGAATGTGCATGGCGGACTCCGGATGACGGTATTGACGCGTCCGGCCCGCAGACTGCGCCGGGCCGGTTCCGTGGGGAACGCCGCAGCCCGGTGTTGGCGGGGGGGGTGCGGTGGATGGACGCATTTGTACGCGCCGGACACCGCAACGCAGATAACCTATTGGTACTAGCCCCCCGGTTCAGGCGGCGCCCGGTGCCTACACTGCGCCCCACACCGCCCTCCCCCACGGCGGCAAGTGACCGCGCGCCGACGGCCGGGCAACAGTTTCCGGCGCGGCGGCCGTTGTTGTCCTGTCCCCGTCTCAAATAGAGAGCTGCACTTCCATGCGCCCGACCCCGACCCTGCTGGCCCTGTGCCTGGCCGCAACCCCCCTGCTGGCTTCGGCCGCCGACTTCGACAACTGGCCGACCAAGGTCGCCTTCAGCGACGGCACCGAACTGGCCGCCACCGCCAACATCGCCTACGACCTCAACGATTTTTCCGGCGGCAGCGGCATCGACGATGCCGACGCGGTGCGCCGCAAGGAATTCGGCGCGACCCTGAAGAAGAAGGGCGTGTATGACGCGATGGTCTACTACGATTTCCAGGCCGACACCTGGCTGGACGTCTACGTCCGCCTGGAAAGCAAGGCGCTGTTCGGCCGCGACGTCGGCAAGTTCCGCTTCGGCTACATGAAGACCCCGGTCGGCCTGGATGCGGTGACCAGCTCGCGCGCCGGCAGCTTCATGGAGTTCGCGCTGCCGGTCCAGGCCATCTACGAAGGCCGCCGCACCGGCGTGGACTGGGTGCTGGAACGCCCGCGCTACCTGCTGCAGGCCGGCGCATACGGCGGCAAGGACCTGCAGGGCGACAACCCCGGCACCACCCAGGCCGTGCGTGCGGTATGGACCCCGGTCAAGGCCGACGGCGATGTGCTGCACCTGGGCCTGGCCCTGTCGCAGGAAAACCCGCGCGGCTACCGCGACGGCCGCGACGTGCACCGCGCCGCCAGCGCGCGCCTGCGCGCGCGCCCCGAAGCCGGCCTGACCGACCTGCGCCTGGTCGATTCCGGGGCGCTGGCCCCGGCCGACAAGATCATGCGCAGCGGCGTGGAAGCGGTCTGGATCAAGGGCCCGTTCTCGCTGCAGGGCGAAGCCCTGCAGGCCACGGTCAGCCGTGAAGGCAAGCCGGACTTCACCGGTGCCGGCCAGTACGCGATGGCCAGCTGGGTGCTGACCGGCGAATCGCGCGGCTACAGCGGCGGTGCGGTGGCCAACGTCAAGCCGGCCCACGACTATGGCGCGGTGGAACTGGTGGCCCGTTACAGCCGCCTGGACCTGGACGATGCCGACGTGCTCGGCGGCCGCCAGCACGACTGGAGCATCGGCGCCAACTGGTACCTGACCAGCCACTTCAAGTTCCAGGCCAACTACGTCAAGGTCGACGCCAGCCGCCGCGGCGTGCGCAGCCAGCCGGAAATCTTCGAGCTGCGCGCGCAGATGCACTTCTGATCGGCACCGTGGCGGCGGGCATGCACCCCCTGCCCGCCGCACGACCGTAGACTGCCGCCATGTACTGGCTCGGCCGCCACCGCACGCTGCTGCTGACCCTGTTGTTGATGGTCGGCGGTACCGTGCTGTGCGCGGCCGCCGCCGGACACTACGCATGGCGGCGCGCACTGGCCGCCGAAAGCGGCCAGGTGCAGCGCCAGCTGCAGGCATACGGCCAGGGCCTGCAGCAGCGGGTGGACCGCTTCGGCACCCTGCCGCAGGTGCTGGCCCTGGACCCGGACCTGCGCCAGGCACTGCTGCAGGTGCCCGATGCGGCCGGGCGGCAGCGCCTGAACCTGAAACTGCAGCAGGCCAACCAGGTCACGCGGGCCTCCACCCTCACCCTGGTCGGCCGCGACGGGGTAGCAGTGGCAGCCAGCAACTGGGACCAGCCGGGCAGCAATGTCGGCGAGGATTACAGCTACCGCCCCTACTACCGCCAGGCCATTGCCAGCGGCCGCGGCCGCTTCTACGGCATCGGCATGACCACCGGGGTGCCCGGCTATTTCCTGTCCCAGGCGATCGAGGAACGCGGCCGGCGCATCGGCGTGGTGGTGATCAAGATCGAACTGGCCGCGCTGGAACAGGAATGGCTGACCAGCCCGGACGTGGTGCTGGCCAGCGACGAACACGATGTGGTGTTCCTGGCCAACCGCGATGCCTGGCGTTACCGCCTGCTGCGCCCGCTGGGCGCCAGCGAACGCCGCGAGATGCTCGATGCGCGGCAATACGCCGACCGCTCGCTGCAACCGCTGCGGGTGCGTACCGAGGATGTACTCGACGACGGCGGCCGCATGGTGCGGCTGCTCGACCCGGCGTTGCCGCAGCGCATGCTCTGGCAGAGCCTGGCCCTGCCCGAGGAACACTGGAACCTGCACCTGCTGCACGACGCCGGTGCGGCCACCAGTGCCGGGCGCAGCGCGGCGATCGGCGGCGCGGCGGCGTGGCTGGCGCTGGGCTTCCTGGTGCTGTTCATCCAGCAGCGGCGGCGCCTGGCCGCGCACCGCCAACGCAGCCGGCGCGAACTGGAAAGCGTGCTGGCCCAGCACGCCGAAGAACTGCGCACCGCCCAGGACGGCGTGCTGCAGGCCGCCCAGCAGGCCGACAGCGGCCTCAGCCGCAGCCTGGCGCACCTGCCGCAGGGCGTGGTGGTGATCGACAACGAGCAGAAGCTGGTGGCCTGGAATGCGCGTTACCTGGAGCTGTTCAAGTTCCCCACCGGGCTGATCCGGGTCGGCCGTCCGATCGAGGAGATCTTCCGCTACAACGCCCGCCGCGGCCTGCTCGGCCCCGGGCCGATCGACGAGGCGATCGAGCGCCGCCTGAACCATCTGCGCAGCGGTCGCCCGCATATGCGCGAGAGCGAAAAGGACGACGGCACCGTACTGGAGATCCGCGGCAACCCGCTGCCCGACGGCGGCTTTGTCACCAGCTATGCCGACATCACCAGTTACAAGAACACCGCACGCGAGCTGCGCTCACTGGCCGATGCGCTCGAACACCGCGTGGCCGAACGCACCCGCGACCTGGACGAGGCCCGCCGCGAGGCCGAACGGGCCAACCGCTACAAGAGCCGCTTCGTCGCCTCGGCGGTGCACGATCTGCTGCAGCCGTTGAATGCCGCGCGCATGTTCGTGTCGGTGCTGCGCGGCAAGCTGCAGGGCGAGCCGCGCGAACTGAGCGGGCATGTGGACGCCGCGCTGGCCGCGCAGGACGCCATCCTGACCAGCCTGCTGGACATCTCGCGGCTGGAATCGGGCGCGCTGCAGACCCAGGTCCGTGCATTTCCGCTGTCGCCGCTGCTGGAAACCCTGGCCCGCGAGTTCGGCATCGCCGCCGACAGCCGCGGCCTGCAGCTGCACTGGGTGGACACGCGCGCGGTGGTGGTCAGCGATGAGGCTCTGCTGCGCCGGATCCTGCAGAACTTCCTGTCCAACGCGCTGCGCTATACCCCGCGCGGCCGCGTGCTGATCGGCTGCCGGCGCCACGCCGGGCAGCTGCGCATCGAAGTACACGACCAGGGCCCGGGTATTCCCGACAGCCTGCAGCAGGAAATCTTCGAGGAATTCCGCCGGCTCGACGATGGCGTCGACCAGGAGCGCGGCGCCGGGTTGGGGCTGGCGATCGTGGAGCGGATCGGGCGCCTGCTCGGCCACCCGATCCGCCTGCGCTCCACCCTGGGCCGCGGCAGCGTGTTCGCGGTGAGCGTGCCGTTGGGCGAGGCCGCCGCGATACCTGCCCTGGCCCCTGCCCCGGCAGTCGCTGCCGACGAGGGCGATGGCCCGCTGCGGCAATGCCGGGTGTGGTGCATCGACGATGACCCGCGCGTATGCAGCGCCACCCGCGCCCTGCTCGAACGCTGGGGCTGCACGGTGGAACTGGCCGATGGACCGCAGGCCGCACTGGAAATCGCCTCGACCTTCAACGTACCGCAGTTGCTGCTTCTGGACGTGCGGATGGGCCAATGGCACGGCCCGGCGCTGTACCAACAGCTGTGCGACCTGTGGCAGGCGCGCCCCCCGGTGATCCTGGTCACCGCCGAGCGCGACGATGCGTTGAAAGCCGACGCGGTGGAAAAGGGTTGGGGTTTCCTGACCAAGCCGGTACGCCCGCCGGCACTGCGCGCGTTGATGACGCAGCTTCTGGTACGGCATCAAGGCTAGCCGCCGCAAACCGCTTCGGACAGCAACCTGATCCGCCCCGGCGGGGTCGTACCCCGGTCGACGGCACGTAGCAGTGACGACGGCATGATCCCCGGTAGGGTCGCACCCCGGTCGACTGCACGCTGCGGTGATCGGCGCGACGGAGGCATGGCGTTCACCGCAGCATGGCGTTCACCGCAGCGTCGACGCGGCTGCCGATGGCGGCCGTATCGGCTACAACCCCGCGCCGGCATCCCCTTCCGGTTCCAGCGCCTTGACCAGCACCGCCGCCTGGGTGCGGCTGTGGCATTGAAGCTTCTTCAGAATCGCGGTGACATGCACCTTCACCGTGTTTTCGGCCAGCCCCAGCTCGTAGGCGATCTGCTTGTTGAGCAGGCCATCGGCCAGGCACAGCAGCACGCGGAACTGCTGCGGGGTCAATTGGGCCAGGCGCGCGGCCAGCAGGGCATCGGACTCGGAACGCTCGGCGGCCATCGCCGGGAACCACACCCCGCCGTCCAGCACCGCGGCCACCGCCTGGCCGATGGCCTCGGCCGGGGCCGACTTGGGGATGAAACCGGCCGCGCCGAACTGCTGGGCACGGCGGATTACCCGCGGATGGTCGTTGGAGGAAACCACCACCACCGGAATATCCGGATGCGCGCCACGCACGTGCAGCAGCGCGGAGAAACCGCGGGCGCCCGGCATGGTCAGGTCCAGCAGCACCAGTTCGATGTCCGGCTGCTGGCCCAGCGCCGCCTCCAGCGCCGATGCGCTGGCCACCTCGACCACCCGCACCTGCGGCATGGCCTGACGCAGCGAATGCACCACGGCCGCGCGCAGCAGCGGGTGGTCGTCGGCAATCAGGATACTCAGCTCACTCATGCCGTCATTGTAGTGAGGTTGACGGCCAACGGCCGTCATTACCGGCGCGGGCAACAGGGCCGCCAGCTGCTGGCCGTCATCACCGGCCCTGCCGCATGCTGCCGCGCCACGCCTCCAGGAACTGGCGCCGCTTCAGCCCGTCCAGGTAGACCAGCAGCCCCGGCCCCAGCTGGATCGGCCGGTAGCTGCGCTCGGGCGAACGCCCGCGCTGCTGGCCCTGCGCCGGCAGGATCGGCATCAGCCGCGCCTCGCGCGAGAGCACCTGCTGGCCGCGTGGCGACAGCAGGTAATCCAGGAAACGGCGCGCTTCCAACGGGTGCCGGCTGCTGCGCGGGATCACCGCGGTGCGCAGCACCACCAGCGTGTAGTCTTCCGGCTCGACGATGCCCAGCGGCGCGCCGGCGTCGATGCGCGCCTGCGCATAGGAGCCCAGCACGTTGTAGACCAGCGACAACTCGCCGCTGCTGACCCGGTCCAGCAACACCCCGGTGCGCTCCTCCAGCTGCACCCGGTTGTCGCCCAGCGCGCCCAGCAACGCGCCGGCCATGCTGCCGCGCTGGCCGTCCTGGGTGGCCAGCAGGTAGCCCACGCTGCTGCGCTCCACATCGTAGGTGCCCACCTTGCCCCGCAACGGTGCGTCGGCGGCGCGCAGCAGTTCCAGCAGCTGCCGGCGGGTGCGCGGCACCCGTGCGGCCGGCAGCGTGCGGGTGTTGTAGACCATCGCCACCGGCTCGTAGCTGATCCCGAACGCCTCGTGCCGCCACTGCGCCCACGCCGGCAGCGCGTCGGTCTGCGCCGAGCGGTGCGCCAGCGCATGGCCGTCGTTGACCAGCCGGGTCTGCAGGTCCATGCCGCTGCTGATCAGCATGTCCGGCGCCTGCGCGCCGCCGCGGTCGCGCAGGTAGCGCGCGTAGATGTCCTGGGTGATCACATCCTCATAGAGGATCTCGGTGCCCGGGTGCAGGCGCTGGTAATCGGCGATCACCGTGGCGAACACCTCGATGTCGGTCGAGCCGTGGATGCGCAGCTGCGCCAGCGCCGGGCCCTTGGCCGGGAACCGCTGCACGTCGCCGGGCGCGGCCGCCGCGGCGGTACTGGCGGCCAGCAGCATCAGCGCCAACAGAACTCTCATGGGTGCATCCTCGGCAGGTGGAGGGTGGCGACCAAGCCACCGTCGACGCGGTTGGCCAGGTCGATGCGGCCGCCATGGCTGTCGACCACCCGCTTGACGATCGCCAGGCCCAGCCCGGCCCCGCCGGCGGCGGCGCCCTCGCCGCGCGCGAAGCGTTCGAATACCCGTTCGGCGTCGGCCGCGGCAATCCCCGGGCCATGGTCGGCGATGGTCAATACCCAGTGCCGTGCGTCCTCGGTCAGCGCGACCTGCAGCGCACCGCCGCCGCCATACTTGACCGCGTTGTCGACCAGGTTCTTGATCGCCTCGCGCAGCAGCAGCGCATCGCCCCGCACCCAGGCCGCCTGCGCGCTCATCGCCAGCTGCACCCGGGGTGCAGGCGATGCCTGCGGCAACGCATCGTGCAGGGCCTGGTGCACGGTCTCGGCCAGGTCCACAGCCACGAAGTGGCGCAGATTGGCGCGGTGGATCACGCTGGCATCGCTGAGCAGCTGGTTGAGCAGGCGGCTCATATGGGTGGCGTTGCGCTCGATCGCCTCCAGGCTGCGCCGCATCTCCTGCGGGTCTTCCTCGTCCAGCGCCAGCTGCGCCTGCGCGCGCAGCGCGGCCAGTGGCGTGCGCATCTGGTGCGCGGCATCGCCCATGAACGCGCGCAGGGTTTCGTTGCTGCTGGACAGCCGGCCCATGAAGTGGTTCAACGCGCCGACCATCTTGTCCATCTCGCGCGGCACCGCCGCATCCAGCGGCTTCAGGTCCGACGGTTCGCGCCGCGCCAACTCGCGCTCCATCCGCACCAGCGGGCGCAGCGCGCGGTGCACGCCGAACCCGACCAGCGCCAGCGACAACAGCGACAGCACCGCGATCGCCGCCAGGGCACGGGTCACCATGTCCTGGGCCAGGGCCTGGCGTGCGCGCCGGGTCTGGCCGACCTGCACGCGCACCTCGCCCTGCGCCGATGGCGAGGAGATCCGGCGCGACACCACCACAAAGCGCACGGTCTCGCCGCTGTAGGGCGCATCGAACAGCTGCGGGCGGTCGCTGGGCGCATGCGGCGGCGCCGGCAGGTCGGCGTAGCCGGTCACGGTCTGGTTGCGCGCATCCCAGACGCGGTAGAACACCCGGTCTTCTGGCGCCATCGCCAGCAGGTCCAGCGCTGCATACGGCAGGTCGACCTGCCACTGCGCCTCCACCAGCGCCACCGAATCGATGATCGACAACGCCGAGGACACCAGCAGGTGGTCGAAGGAGCGGTTGGCCGCGCGCTGGCCGTAATCGCGCGCACCGAACAGCAGCGCCACCGCGAACAAGGCCATCAGCCCGCCCAGGTACAGCCACAGCGTATGCCGGATCGACCAGCGTCGGTGCAGCTCAGGCGCCATCGCGGGTATCGGTGCCGGCAGCCACCGCCTCGAGCAGGTAGCCGCTGCCGCGCACGGTGACGATGCGCAGCGGCGCGTCGGCCAGCTTGCGGCGCAACCGGCCCACGTACAGCTCGATCGCATTGGGGCCGGCCTCGTCGTCGAAGCCGAACAGGCCGTTGCCGATCTCGTCCTTGCCGACCACCTGGCCGATCCGCCCCATCAGGATTTCCAGCAGGCGGAATTCGCGGTTGGGCAGTTCGATCGGCTGGCCGTCCAGGCTGACCCGGTGCGAGGCATTGTCGAACTGGAAGGCACCGATCTGCACCACGTCGCTGGCCTGGCCGCGGGCGCGCCGCAGCAGCACCCGGCAGCGCGCCTCCAGTTCGCGGAAGTCGAACGGCTTGCCCAGGTAATCGTCGGCACCCACGTCCAGCGCCTGCACGCGGTCTTCGATGCCGTCGCGTGCGGTCAGCATCAGCACCGGGGTGCTGTCGCCGCGCTCGCGCATGCCGGCCAGTACCCGCAGCCCGTCCAGCCCGGGCAGGCCGATGTCCAGCACCACCAGGTCGAAGCCCTGGTAGCGCAGCACGCTGGCCGCGGCCAGGCCATCGCGCTGCCAGTCCACCGCATGGCCGCTGCGGCGCATGCGGCGGACGATGGCGTCGGCCAGGTCCGGGTTGTCTTCCACCAGCAGGATGCGCATCGGCCAGGAATCGGGAACGGTGCACAAATCCTAGCGCGTGCGGCCGGCGGTGTGGGCCGCGCTGCGCTGCAACAGGCGCTGACAGGTGGATGACAGCTTGCCCGCACTAGGCTGCGCCATCGCCGCGCGGCCTGCTGCCGGCGCCCGTGCCACACCATCGAACAACCGTGTACCTGGGAGGGTCCGTGGAACTGAACTCACTGCGCTGGCGCATGCCGGCCGCCTGCGCGCTGCTCTCGCTGACCGCCCCGCTGTGGGCCGCCGAGGGCAGCGACGACGATCGTCCGGTCACCGCCACCCTGGGCGGCCGCCTGCACCTGGATTTCGCCGACTTCGACAACGACCGCCGCGGCACTCCCAACAAGGACGACACCGAGGTCCGCCGCGCCTGGGTCGATGTGTCCGGCAGGTTCTTCGCGGTCGACTACAAGCTGGAAGCCGATTTCTCCGGCGACCACGTCGAAGCCAAGGACGTCTATGTCAGCCGCAGCTTCGGCGACGCCGGCAAGCTCACCGTGGGCCAGTTCAAGCAGTTCTTCTCGCTGGATGACCGCACCAGCTCCAACTACGGCAGCTTCCTGGAGCGCGGCAATGCCGGCACCACGCTGGCCCCGCTGTACCGCCTGGGCGCCTCCTGGCAGGCCGCCCGCGGCGACATGACCTGGGCGGCCAGCGCCTACAGCCTGGAAAGCATCGACGCCTGGCAGGTCAAGGGCCGCGCCGCCGGTGGCCGGGTCACCTGGGCACCGGGCGCCACCGCCGGGGAGGTGCTGCACCTGGGCCTGTCGCTGGCCCACGAGCGCTACGACAACCCCGGTGCCAACGGCGTACCGGGCCTGAAGATCCGCCCGCGCCCGGCCGGCCACCTGTCCGACAACAGCCGGCTGACCCTGGTCGACTTCTCGGCCGGCCGCGATACCGACGTCAACAAGTGGTCGCTGGAATACGCGCAGGTGCGCGGCCCACTGTCCTGGCAGGGCGAATTCAGCGGGGCCACGTTCGACGATGGCAGCCAGCGCGGCAAGGTGCTGGCCGGCTACGGCATGCTCAGCTGGTTCGTCACCGGCGAATCGCGCGCCTACGACCGCAAGACCGGTCGCTTTGCGCGGGTCAAGGACCTGCAGCACAAGGCCGGCGCGTTCGAACTGGCGTTGCGCTACGACCAGATGCGTGGCGACCAGCACCTGGTCGGCGCGCCGGACCTGCGCGATGCGCAGACCAGCGCCTGGACCCTGGGCGGTAACTGGTACATGCGCCCGAACCTGCGCCTGATGCTCAACCTGATCCAAAGCCACAACCGCGACCGCCTGGCCGATGCCAGCGTGGACCGCACCCGCGCGGTGACCGGCCGCCTGCAGTTCGACTTCTAAGCCCTTCCTTCCGTCTACCCCTCCAGGAGTCTGCAGATGATGCTGAGCATCCTCGGCTTTGGCATGGTCATTACATTCATGTACTTGATCATGAGCAAGCGGCTGTCGCCGCTGGTCGCCCTGATCACCATCCCGATCGTGTTCGCCCTGCTCGGCGGCTTCGGCGCGGACATCGACGAGATGATGCTGGAAGGCATCAAGAAGATCGCGCCCACCGGCGTGATGCTGATGTTCGCCATCCTGTACTTCGGGGTGATGATCGATGCGGGCCTGTTCGATCCGCTGGTGCGGATCATCCTGCGCTTCGTCAAGGGCGACCCGATGAAGATCGTGCTCGGCACCGCCATCCTGGCGATGCTGATCTCGCTCGACGGCGACGGCTCGACCACCTACATGATCACCGTGTCGGCGATGCTGCCGCTGTACCAGCGGCTGGGCATGAACGCACTGAACATGACCTGCGTGACCATCCTCGCCGGCGGGGTGATGAACCTCACCCCGTGGGGCGGCCCGACCGCGCGCGCGGCCACCGCGCTGCACGTGGACCCGGCCGACGTGTTCGTGCCGCTGATTCCGTCGATGGTGCTGGCCTGCGCCGGCGTGCTGCTGCTGGCCTGGTACCTGGGCCTGAAGGAACGCCGCCGGCTGGGCGTGGTGAGCCTGCCACAGGGCGGCAGCTGGATGGACAGCAGCGTCTCCGACGACGGCAATGCGCTGCCCACCGTGGAAGACGCCGAGGACACCAAGCGGCCCAGGCTGCTGTGGGTGAACCTGGCCCTGACCGTGGCGCTGATGACCGCGCTGATCCTCGGCGTGCTGCCGATGCCGGTGCTGTTCATGGTCGGCTTCGCCATCGCCCTGGTGATCAACTACCCGAACCTGGCCGAGCAGCGCCGCCGCGTGGTCAACCACGCCGGCAACGTATTGTCGGTGGTGGCGCTGATCTTCGCCGCAGGCATCTTCACCGGCATCCTCAACAACACCGGCATGGTCGAGGCGATGTCGCACAGCTTCCTGGCGATCATCCCCGACAGCTGGGGCCCGTACCTGGCGGTGATCACCGCGATCGCCTCGATGCCATTCACCTTCTTCATGTCCAACGACGCGTTCTACTTCGGCGTGCTGCCGATCCTGTCCGAGGCGGCCGGCAACTACGGCATCACCCCGGTGGAAATGGCCCGCGCCTCGCTGGCCGGGCAACCGGTGCACCTGCTCAGCCCGCTGGTGCCGTCCACCTACCTGCTGGTGGGCCTGGCCAAGGTCGAGTTCGCCGACCACCAGAAGTTCACCCTGAAGTGGGCCGTGGCCATTTCCCTGCTGCTGATGGTCGGCAGCCTGTTGTTCGGCCTGTACCCGCTGGCCGCCTGATCGGATTACCAAGGAGCGTTCTGCAATGACTCTTCGCATCGCCTACGTCACCAGCGGTATGGGCAGTGTCGGCACTGCCATCTGCCAGAAACTGGCCCGCAACGGCCATACCGTGGTCGCCGGCTGCGCGCCCAACTCGCCGCGCAAGGCCGGCTGGCTGCGCGAGCAGCGCGAGCTGGGCTTCGACTTCATCGCGTCCGAAGGCAATGCCGGCGACTGGCATTCCAGCGTGGCCGCCTTCACCAAGGTCAAGGCCGAGGTCGGTGAGATCGACGTGCTGGTCAACAACGCCGGCGGCAGCCGCGACGTGCTGTTCCGGCAGATGAGCCAGGACGACTGGAACGCGGTGATGGGCTCGAACCTGCATGCGCTGTTCAACATCACCAAGCAGGTGATCGACGGCATGAGCACGCGCGGCTGGGGCCGGATCGTCAACATCGGCTCGGTCAGCGCGCACAAGGGCCAGATCGGCCAGGTCAACTTCGCCACCGCCAAGGCGGCCATGCACGGCTTCAGCCGCGCGCTGGCCAACGAGGTGGCCGCGCGCGGGGTCACCGTCAACACCATTTCGCCGGGCTATATCGCCAGCCAGTCGATCAGCAGCTTCCCGCCGGACGTGCTGGACCGGCTGGCCGGCTCGGTACCGCTGCGCCGCCTGGGCAAGCCGGAGGAAGTGGCCAGCCTCTGCGCCTGGCTGGCCTCGGATGATGCCGCGTATGTGACCGGCGCGGACTATGCGGTGAACGGCGGCTTGCACATGTTCTGAGCTTCAACGCATCCACGTGATGCGGGACCTCCCCCACGAGGTGCGCCGCGGTGCTGATGCGCCGCGGCCTTTTTGGTTCTTCACCGATTTACGGGAAGTCAGCTGCGAACTGCAGGGTTAGATCAAAAGCAGTGCCGACGTATGCGCTGATTGGGCTGGCGCGGGTGGGTTGGCGGGACACGCCGTGAACCCATCCCTGGGGGCTTGGCGAAAACATCCATGTTTTCGACAGTCCCGCCAACCCACCCACGCCAACCCTCCACACATGGCCGGTGCGCATGGGAAAGCATAGGTCCGAGCCACGCTCTGGTAGCGCCACGCCCAAGGAACGGCATCCGACCACGGGTCGGAACTACCTGCGGATGGCAGGCGAATGGGCAGCATGAATCCGACCATTGGTAGATTGCTGTTGCTGTTGCTGTTGCTGCTGTTGATCTTGATCTACCTCCCCCTTGAAGCGAGCCGAGCATCGCAGCGGCATCGGGGGCGAAGAGGCGCGGGTGTCTGAGCGCAGCGAGTTCCGCGCCGTCCCCCGATGACGCGAGAAGCGCAGGGCACCGACGGGCAACGCCCGGCGGCGAGCGGACGGGGGCGTGTTCTTTGGTTACTTTCTTGCACGAGCAAGAAAGTGACTCGCGCCCCGAAGGGGCACGAAACGCTTTTGAAGCTAACCGCGAAGCGGCAACACAGCAACGGCATCCGGCCAGCGGTCGGCACTACCTGCTTTCCTGCAATGCCATAGCCTTTGGGCGGTAGCCCCGGACATGGGCGAAGAACCTTTTTTTTGTTCTTGCCTATGTGTGGGGCTGACAGCCCCAGTTCCTGACAACCCTATCGGGGTAGGTCCGACCCGTGGTCGGACACGCTTCGTCTCGGCATCACGTTGTCCGAGCACGGCTCGGGCCTACGCCTTCCCATGCCTGCCGACCCGGTCGGTGCGCGGCGGCAACCGCGCAAAGCGCCTCAGAACTCCGCCGCCACCGTCATGAAGATCTGCCGCGGCGCGCTGGCGTGGATCGCGTAGCGCGTCCCGGTCGGATCGGTCGGGGCGAATGCGCTCAACTGGCCCGCGTAGCGCTTGTTGGTCAGGTTGGTCGCATTGAGCGAGACCTTGATATCGCGCAGCCCCAATCCCGGCCCGAACGAATAGCCGGCGCCCGCATCGAAGGTGGTCACGCCCGGCACCGACTGGTCGTTGGTATAGGTGTAGTAACGCTTGCCGGTGTACTTGGCGCGCAGGCTGGCGAAGAACCCGTCGCGGTTCCAGCTGATTTCGCTGGAGGCCATGCGCTGCGGCGTATCCACGGTGATCTTGCCGGCCACCGGGACGACCGCGCCGCCGGAGATGTAGTCGTCCTCGTAGGTGGTCTTGTTCCAGGACAGCGCGTTGTACCACTGCAGGCCGTCGACCGGCTTGAGGATGAAGGTCAGCTCTGCGCCGCGGCTTTTGACCGAGCCGACGTTGATGAAACGGGTAATGCACTCCGGGCGCGTGCCCACTTCGATGCTGGTGCATGGATTGAGCGACAGCAGGCGGTTGTCGAACACCACGTTGTAGGCGGCGATGGAGGCCTGGTATTTCTCGCCGAAGGTACGGAAGCCGGCTTCCAGGGTCCTGGACTTCTCCGGCTCCAGCCCGGCGCTGGCCGCGAACGATTCCGGCGAGACCTGCAGCGGGCCGCCGCTGCCACCGCCGACGAAGGCGGCGATGTTCTCCGAGTAGGAAGCGAACAGCTCCTGGTTCGGGGTCAGCTTGAAACCGATGCCGGCCTGCGGCAACACCGATTTCTTGGCCGTCAGCGTGCCCGACGCATAGCTGGCTTCGGTACCCGGCCTGGCGGTGGCGGTCATGCGCGTGTTCGGGCTCTTGATGCCCACATCCACGGTGAGGCGGTCGTCGAGGAAGCGCATGCGGTCCTGCACGTAGAACTGGCGCGTGCGGATGTCGAAGTCCTGGTCGAACAGGCGGCGGTCGGGATGGTTCAGGTAGCCGTCGTCGAGGAACGGGCCGGTGATGTAATAGAAGTTGCGCTCGATGTTGTGGTCGTTGCGCTCGTACCACAGGCCCGCTTCCAGCGCGTGTATGCCCCATTGCCAGCTCAGTGCGGCGGTGATGCCCTGGCGGTTGATGGTGTAGTTGCTGCTGCGGATGGAGATCGGCAGCGCCTGCGGGGTACCCGGGTTGGACGGCTGGCCCGGCGCCCACCAGTGGCCCTGGCCGCGGTTTTCGTGGTGGTAGCCCAGCAGTTTCAGCCGCACGTTGTCGCCCAGCGCCAGGTCGGCATCCAGCGCGTACAGGTTGTCATCGCGCAGCGCGCGGCTCTGGTAGTACGCATCGTCGATGCTGTTGACGCCGCCGCTGAACGCGCACTTCTGCGCATTGTAGGTGCCGGGCGCGCAGTAGGCGGCGGCCACGGCGCGGTCCCAATCGGGTGCGTAGATGTTCCAGTCGTAGCCCAGGCCACGGTCGAGCATGCTCTTGGACAGGTAGGCGTAGTTGGCCTGGCTCACCCGCGAGGTGGCGGCGAACGCGCCGAAACGGTGGTCGCCCACGTTCCACACGGCCTTGGCGTTGAACTGGCGGGTGGTCTGGTTCTGGTAGGGCGCGGCCCACATGTCCGAGTCCTGGTGCACGCCGGACACATACGCCGAGAAGCCGTTGAGGTCGCCGGTATCCACGCGCAGGTAGCCGCGGCGCTGGTTGTCGTCGCCGACGGTGACGCTGGCACGGCCGCCGAACTCGGTGGACGGGTCCTGCGAGAAATACTGGATGGTGCCGCCCAGGTTGCTGGTGGAGGCCACCCCCAGCGAACCGATGCCCTGCGACAGTTCGGCGCCGGCCAGGTTCTCGGCGATCAGCGCGCGGGCGATGCTCAGGCCGTTGTAGTTGCCGTAGCTGTTGTCGCCCAGCGGAATGCCGTCCAGCGTATAGCCCAGGCGGCTCTTGTCGAAGCCGCGCAGGCTGATGCTCTGCGATTCCTCGTTGGCCCCGAAGGCATCGTTGGACTGCACCGACACGCCAGGCAGCCGATCAAGGATCTTCTGGCCACTGGTGCCCGGCGGCAGCACTTCCTTGTCGACCGCGGTGATGCGCTGCACCTGGCGGGTTTCGCCCTGGCCGATCACCGACACGGTGTCCAGGGTCTGCGCGCTGGGCGCGGCATTGGCTTCGCCGTTGGCATCTGCATCGGCGGCGTGGGCGTGGGCGTGGGCGGCGCACAGCGCAAGCGCCACGGCGATGGTCAGGGGTCGGGTAAGCATGGTGATCCGTTGCATGGGGGGTGATGACCTGCGCAATGCAGGGACATGACCATCATGCGAGCGGAACATGAAAGCATTTTGACGGTGGCGCGCGCGGCCGACGAAATGCGACGCAGTGCATGGAACAGGCGCCGCTGCGTTATTCGGCGGCCAGCTGGTCCATGCGGATGCGGTTGGCGAACAGCGAAAACGCCAGCATGCCGGCCAGGCCATTGGCGCGGCTGACCCAGTGCGGCAACCAGCGCGGCGGGCGCAGGATGCCCTCTTCGAACAGCGGGGCGAAGGCGATCGCATCGGTCAGCGACATCTTGCCGGCGAACAGCCAGCGGCAGACCTGCAGGCGGTCTTCGGCCAGCATGTGGCGGAAGAAGGTGTGCACCGAGACCAGCCCGCGCAGGTACACGGTGTCCTTGGTGAAGGCCGCGCCGCCGCCGGGCGGCACCCCGCGGAACACGCGCTGGGCCGAGGCGAAGCTCTCTTCGTTGCTCTGCCCGGCCGCGCAGAAGTAGCGGAACACGGCGATGAAGTCGGCGCCTTCGCGCGCCATCGCGATCGCTTCGGTGCGCAGGCTGATGCGCTTGAGCCGTTCGATGTCGATGCTGCCGGTGATCTGCTCGGCGAAGGTGGCCAGCCCTTCCTGGGTGGCGGTGACCCGCGGCGAGGACAGCGCCAGGCTGGGCAGGTGCGGCTGCTCGCGGCCATTGAGCGCGGTCAGCGAGTGCACCAAGGCCTCGTGGTGGAACAACTGCGCCCGGTCGTAGGCACTGAAGCGCGCACTGGTGCGCAGGCGGATCCGGGTCGGGCCGGCGGCGGCCTTGGAGATCAGCTCCGGGTCCAGCTGCACGCTGATGATGCGCGATTCGAAGAACGCATCCAGGTCGCCCTGCAGCTGCAGCTGCAGCGCGGTGGCCGAGACCGGCACCTGTTCTTCCGGCGCCAGCAGTTCGTGGTCCAGTTCCTGCGCGATCTGGATGAAGTGGCGGGCGGCCTCACGGGTGCTGGGGCCGTTGCCCGGCAGCGGGTCTTCGGGCGCGCCGAACAGTTGCACCGAATAGCGGTCGACCGCGGCGGTGCCGAGCGATTCAAGCAGGCCTGCGGCCAGGTCCCAGCTATGCGCCGAACGCTGCACGTACAGGCCGATCGGATGGTCCGGATCGCAGCGGGCGCTGATCGCGGCCAGCGCACGGCGGGTATCGCCGAAGTCCAGCCTGGGATAGTCCACCTGCGGCAGCACCGGCTGGCCGCGCGCCACGCTGGCCAGGAACGGCGCCTGCAGCGCCGCCGGCCAACTGGTCAGGCCCAGCAGCTTGATCCCGGCCACCGCCTCCACCAGTTGCGCGTCGAGCGCGGTGTGGCGGGCCACCTCACCATCCACGGTCATCGGGGTGTCCATGGGCGGACATTAGCAGGGTCGGCAGTAAACGGTGAACAGGCCGTCGATCACTGCCCAGGTCCCCGCACCGCCACCGCAGCCATCGGCAACCGGGGCTAGATCCACGCCGCGCGTGGAAACCGCGCGCGGCGCGGCACAGGCGTCCGGAGCCGAGGCAACGACGCCTCCGGCATCCCATCGGCGCTGATCACCGGCCGAAGCCTGCGCTCAAGCGTTCATGACCGCAGAACGGAGAGCATCCACGCAACCACGCGTATCCCGTGGATTCAGATACCTCCTCGCGTGGCGATGCGCTCAATATATCGGCAAACCTCGTTCATGAGGCGCGGCGAGGATCTACCGGGATACCGCCAGCCCCTCATCCACCCCAATGGAGGAACAGCCCCCTTTGGTAAAGGGGGCGCGCCGACAGGCGCGGGGATTCGGAGGGGGTGAGCCGGGGCCCGATGTTTGCCCTGCAAACATTGGCGCTGATGCGCGAATGCGCATCAGCGCGCATCAGCGCCGCCCACCCTTGCCGCCCGGCCGCCACTGCGCGCCCTTGCCCACATGCTTGCGTTCGATCGCCTGCTGGGCCTGGCGCACGGCCAGCTTGGCGGCTGCGGCGGCCACTTCTTCCTTGAGCTTGAAGTAGTTCAACAACCGCTCTTCGTCCAGCGAGCCATCGTCGATCGCCGCACGGATCGCACAGCCCGGCTCGCGCTGGTGCGCGCAGTCGCGGAAGCGGCATTGCGCCGACAGGGCTTCAACGTCGGAAAAGCCCCCTTCGCTCAGCGCCTCCTCGCCGGTCGGCTTGAGTTCGCGCATGCCGGGGGTATCGATCAGGCAGGCGCCGGCCGGCAGCGGGATCAGCGCGCGGTGGGTGGTGGTGTGGCGCCCGCGCGAATCGTTGCTGCGCACATCGGCGGTCTTCATCCGCTCCTCGCCCAGCAGGGTATTGGTCAGCGTGGACTTGCCGGCGCCGGAAGAACCGACCAGCACCACGGTGCGGCCGGCGCCCAGCCACGGCAGCAGCGCCGAGGCGCTGGCCGGGTCCTTGCCGTTGATCGCCAGCAGCGGGATGTCCTGCGCGGCCAGTTCTTCCAGCACATCCAGGGCATCCTGGCTGTATTCGGTCTGGTCGGCCTTGGTCAGCACCACCACCGGCTGCGCGCCGCCACCGCCCACCAGCAGCAGGTAGCGTTCGATCCGGCGCGGGTTGAAGTCCGCATCCAGCCCGCAGACGATGAACACCGTATCGATGTTGGCCGCGATCACCTGCTGGTGGTAATGCTCGCCGGCCGCGCCGCGCTTGATCGCGGTCCGCCGCGGCAGCAGCGCGACGATCTTGATGCCGTCCAGCAGCACCCAGTCGCCCACCGCGGCGCGCTCATGGCTGGGGAAGCGCGGGCGCTGCCACTCCGGCGGCGATTCGGTCTTGATCGCCGCGTCGGGCGCATCGGACACGATGTACCCGGTGCGGTGCTGCTCGATCACCCGGCCAGGACGCGCCTGCGGGAACTGTTCGAACAGGGCCTGCCATGCCGGCAGCTCGGGCCCGCCCGGCCAGGGCCAGCCGATGGTCTGCAGGGCAAGGTAATCAGTGGATTCGCTCATCGCACCCATTCTAGAGGGTGTGGCGACCGGCCGTCGCTGCGGTGCGCTGGCATGCGGGGGGCGAGCCGGCAGCCCTTTCACCCGCAACTGCCCGCCAGGGCTGGGAATTGGTCCCGGAAAGCGATGCCCCGCAACGCAACAATTCCGCTACCATGCGGTTTCCATGCCTGAATGACGGCCCGTTCATGTCCACGCCTCCGCTGAAGCCGCTCGCCACCCGCGAGCGCCTGTCCGAAGTCCGCTACGAGATCCGCGGCGAACTGGCGCGACGAGCGCGTGAGCTGGAGGCCCAGGGCCGCAAGCTGATCAAGCTGAACATCGGCAACCCGGGCGCCTTCGGCTTCCGCGCGCCCGAGCACCTGCAGCGCGCGATCGCCGACGACATGGGGCGTACCGACCCGTATACCCACCAGCAGGGCCTGCCGGAGGCACGTGAAGCGATCGCCGCCGCCTACGCCCGGCGTGGCGCGCCCGATGCGCATCCGGACCGGGTATTCGTCGGCAACGGGGTCAGCGAGTTGATCGACCTGTCGCTGCGCGCCCTGCTCAACCCCGGCGATGAAGTGTTGGTGCCCTCGCCCGACTACCCGCTGTGGTCGGCGGCGACCATCCTCAACGACGGCCGCCCGGTGTATTACCGCTGCGCGCCGGAGAACGGCTTCCAGCCGGACCCGGTCGAAATCGAATCGCTGGTGTCCTCGCGCACCCGCGCGATCGTGCTGATCAACCCCAACAACCCCAGCGGCGCCAGCTACTCGCGCGAACTGCTGGAGCGCATCGTCGCCATCGCCGCCCGCCACAACCTGCTGCTGATGGTCGATGAGATCTACGACCAGATCCTCTACGACGACGCGCAGTTCCATCCGGTGGCGCCAATGGCCGGCGAGCACCCGTGCATCACCTTCAGCGGGCTGAGCAAGGTGCACCGCGCCTGCGGCTGGCGGGTGGGCTGGGCGATGCTGTCCGGCGCGGCCGAGCGGCTGGGCGAGTTCCGCGCGGCGATGGACCTGCTCAGTGCGCTGCGGCTGTGCGCCAACGTGCCCGGCCAGTACGCCATCGACGCGGCGGTCAACGGGCCGGACACCATCTCGGCGCTGTGCGCGCCGGGCGGGCGCCTGTATGAAACCCGCCGGGCGGTGATCGAGGCCTGCAACGCCAGCGAGCACCTGTCGCTGGTGGCCCCGGCCGGTGCGCTGTACGCGTTCCCGGCCGTAGTCGGGCCGGCCGCACGCAGCTTCGACGACCATGATTTCGCGCTGGAACTGATGAACGAAGAAGGCGTGCTGGTCGTGCCCGGCTCCAGCTTCAACGTGCCCTACCGCCACCATTTCCGCGTGACCCTGCTGCCCGAAGCGGAGGTCATGGCCGATGTATTCGCGCGCATCGACCGTGCCCTGGCCCGCCGCGCCGAAGCCAACACCAAGGTGGTACCGCTGAAGCCGCGCAGCGCGGTGGCCTGAGCGATGGCGCTGTCCTACCTGGCGCTGGGCGACTCCTACACCATCGGCGAAGGCGTCGACCCGGCCGGGCGCTGGCCGCTGCAGCTGGCCGACGCACTGCGCAAGGGCGGTATCGCGCTGGACGACCCGCGCATCGTCGCCACCACCGGCTGGACCACCGACGAACTGGACGCCGGCATCGATGCCGCCGCGCCACAGGGCCCGTTCGACCTGGTCAGCCTGCTGATCGGGGTCAACGACCAGTACCGCGGGCGTAGCGTGGATGACTATCGTCCGCGCTTCGCCGCCCTGCTGCAGCGCGCGCTCGGCTTTGCCGGCAACCGCGCACAGCGCGTGCTGGTGCTGTCGATCCCCGATTGGGGGGTGACCCCCTTCGCAGCCGAAGCCGGACGCGACCGCATCCAGATCGGCCACGAACTGGATGCCTACAACGCCGCCGCCGCGGCGATCTGTGCCGAACACGACGTGGCGTTCATCGATATCACCGACCTCACCCGCACCGGCGGCGGCGAAGCGGTGATGCTGGCCGACGACGGCCTGCACCCCTCGGCGGCGATGTATGCGCTGTGGAACCAGCGCGCCTACCCGGTGGCGCGCCTGCACCTGGCCGCGGAGGCAGCACACTGAGCACGGACGCCACACCACTGGCCAGGGAACAGGCCCGCCATATCGCCGAGGCCTTCCGGCCCTCCCGGCAGCTGGGCAGCCGGCGCGACTACTACTACAGCCGCGGCAAGCTCGGCAGCGACCCGCTGTACCCGGGCGTGCTGGCCGCGCTGGCCCCGGCCCCGGCGCCGTTGCTGGACATCGGCTGCGGGCTGGGCCTGCTGGCCCACGTGCTGCGCCAGGCCGGGCAGCGGCAGCCCTACCTGGGCGTGGACATCGACACGGACAAGATCGCGCGCGCGCAATGCGCCGGTACCCGCGCGGGGCTGGCCGACGCGCGCTTTGCCTGCCTGGATGCCAGCGCCGAGCTGCCCGACCACCACGGCAGCGTGGCCCTGCTGGACGTGCTGCAGTACCTGCCAGCGCAGGCCCAGGCCGCGCTGCTGGGCCAGGCCGCCGCCCGCGTGGCGCCCGGTGGGCGGCTGGTGATCCGCACCACCCTGGCCGACAACAGCCGCCGCGACCGCACCACCCGCATCACCGACATGCTGGCCCACCTGGTCGGCTGGATGGGCACCCGCCCGCGCCACTACCCCGATGCGGCCAGCGTGCGCGCGCCGCTGGAAGCGGCCGGCCTGCACCTGCAGATGGCCCCGCTGTACGGCAATACCCCGTTCAACAACTGGCTGATCTGCGCCGAGCGCGCTGCGGCACCGTGACCGCGCGCGCATACTCACGCCCCGTCCCGGCATGGAGCCCCACATGAACCTGCAAGCGCCCCGCCATTCCGCGCTGGGCATCGCCGCGCTGGTGGTCAGCCTGTGCGGGCTGGTGATGTTCGCCATCAGCGCGCACTACGCCCATACCCCCGCCCACGCGCAGATGCGCGAGCTGCCGGTGGTGCTGCTGGTGGTGCTGTGCATCAGCGCCGGCCTGGCCGTGCTGGCCACCCTGCTGGGCATCGGCAGCCTGCTGCAGCACCGCCGCCGCCGGGTGACCGGGGTGCTGGCGCTGGGGCTGTCGGTCACCCTGCTGATGGCGCAGGTGTCGCTGGGCAGCTGGATGCGCCAGCAATGGCGGCATTCCCATCCGGTGGCCGTGGCCATCCTTCCGGCCGCATGGGCCTGAGCCCGGCGGCCCCCTTACAGGAGTTTCACATGCAGATACGTCATTCCGGGCTGGGCATCGCCTCGTTCATCCTGTCGCTGGGCGGCGGGATCGTGCTGTTCCTGCTGGTGGTGCTGGCCGGCTATGCCGAGATCAATACCCCCGGCGGGCTGGACGAAGGCGCGCCGATGGCGGTACTGCTGGGACTGGGCATCATCGGCGCCGGGCTGCTGGAAATGGTGGCGCTGGCGCTGGGTGTGGCCGGCATCGTGCAGCACGGCCGGCGCCGGGTGCTGGCGATCCTGGGCGTGGTGTTCGCCTGCGGCGCGCTGCTCGGAACGGCCGGATTGATGGTGATCGGCGCGCTCAGCTGAGCGCGGCGTCGGGCAGCTCGGCGCGCAGCCCGCGGTCCTGCAGGGCCTGCAGCACCGCCTCGATGATGGTCAGGTTGTGGCCGTGCGCGGCGCCTTCATGCAGCAGCACGATCGCGCCGGGGCCAAGATCGGCGTTGATGCGCTCCACCACCGCCTGCGGCTGGCAATCCACGCCATCGAAGCCGCGCGCGCTCCAGCCTACCCGGGTCAGGTTCCAGCGCTGCAGGGCCGGGGCCACGAACGGGTTGGTCATGCCCACCACCGAGCGGTACCAGCGCGGCGGTTGGCCGGCGATGGCGGTCAGGGCCTGCTGGCACCGGGCGATTTCATCGGCCATCGCCGCCGGCCCCAGCCGCCAGAAGCGGGCCTGCGGGTGGCCGTGGCTGTGGTTGCCCAGGCTGTGCCCGCGCGCCAGCATCTGCCGCACCAGGTCAGGCTGGGCCAGCGCACGCTCGCCGACCAGGAAAAAGGTGGCCTTGGCCTGGTAGCGGTCGAGCAGGTCCAGCACCGCCGGGGTCTCGTGCGAGGGGCCGTCATCGATGGTCAGCCATACCCGTGGCGCCGGGCCCGGCAGGCGGCTCAGCACCGGCGCGTAGAAGCGGCTGTTGGGCAGGAACACCGGCACCATGAACAGCGCGTGCGAAGCCAGCATCAACGGCAGCCCCGCCAGCCAGCCCAGCGCCACCCAGGCCCATGCCACCAGCAATTGGGACAGCAGCAGCCAGGGCAGCCAACGCCACGGGTGGCGGGGAATGCGATGCAACGTTTCCGGTACGGTCATACCCCATGATGCCATGCCGCGTAGAATGTCCGGTTCCAAACGCCGGACCGACCGCCATGTCCCTTGAACCCGCCCTGCGCTCGCGCATCGAATCCATCCTCAACGCCAACCGCGTCGTGCTGTTCATGAAGGGTCAGCCGGGCATGCCGCAGTGCGGTTTCTCGGCCAAGGCCGTGGGCGCGCTGCAGGACCTGGGCGTGGAGTTTGCCCACGTCAACGTGCTGGCCGACCAGGAGATCCGCGAAGGCATCAAGGCCTATGGCGACTGGCCGACCATCCCGCAGCTGTACATCGACGGCGAACTGGTCGGCGGCAGCGACATCCTGCTGCAGATGGCCGGCAGCGGTGAGCTGAGCAGCATGCTCGGCCTGGCCGCACCGGACCGCACCGCGCCGTCGATCACGGTGACCCCGGCTGCGGTGGAGATGCTGCGCGGTGCGCTGGCCGACGCCCCGGGCGCGTCGCTGCAGCTGGGCATCGATGCCAACTTCCAGCCGAACTTCCAGCTGGCCCCGCACGATGACAATGCCATCGCCGCCGAATCCAACGGCCTGCGCGTGCAGTTCGACCTGGCCAGCGCACGCCGCGCCGATGGCATCACCATCGACTGGGTCGATGACATCCGCGGCAAGGGCCTGGCGATCGACAACCCGAACGCGCCGAAAAAGGTACAGGAACTGGCGGTGCGCGATGCCGACGACCGCCTGCGCGCCGGCAGCATCACCGTGGTGGACGTGCGCCCGGCCGACGAGCGTGCGATCGCCTCGATCAACGCCGCGTTCGACACCTTCGACGGCGACAACCGCGCGCGTCTGGAAGCCTTGCCCAAGGACACCGCGCTGGCCTTCCTGTGCCACCACGGCGGCCGCAGCGCGCAGGCGGCCGAACAGTTCCACGCCCTGGGCTTCACCAACGTGCACAACATCACCGGCGGCATCGACGCCTGGTCCAACGATGTGGACAACAGCGTGCCGAAGTACTGATCGCCAGAGGTAAGGCGGCCAACGAAAAACGCCGGCATTGCCGGCGTTTTTTTGTCGGTGGCGTCGGCGGGTGCCATCCACGCATGGCGTGGATCTACCCGGTGTCACGCAGGACCTCCACACGCCGGTGGTGGCAATTGCCGAAACACATCATCCGTAGATCCACGCCATGCGTGGATGACGCAGCGCCGGATCAGCCCGCAAACCCACCCTCGGCCAGGTAATCCAGTTCTTCCGGGGTCGGCATCCGGCCCAACACCGCATTGCGGTGCGGGAAGCGCCCGAAGCGGCGGATGATGTCGCGGTGCAGTTCGGCGTACTGCAGGTATTCCTTGTCGCCCAGCACGTCGAACATCGCCACCGAACGCTCCTGGTCCTGCGGGTCTTCGGAATGTTCGAACGGCAGGTAGATGAAGGCGCGCAGCTTGGGCACCAACTGCAGATCCAGCCCCTCCTCCACCGCGCGCATCGCGTAATGCCGAGCCAGCCCATCGGTGGCGTAGGAATGGGCGGTGTCGCGGAAGCAGTTGCGCGGGAACTGGTCGAGCAGGATCATCAACGCCAGCGCGCCGTCGGCCGTGCCCAGCCAGTGCTCACGGGCACGGCGCGCCGCCGCGTAGTGTTCCTCGAGGAACATCTGGCGGAACCGCGCGTCGAACGCATCATCGCGCGCGAACCACTGCTGTGGTCCCGCCTCGTGCCAGAACTCCACTACTTGTTGTGCCGCCACGTCCATTCACTACCCCTGTCGGCGGTGCGTCCCCGAGACGCCCACCGGTACCATTGCAATCACTCATCAAAGCGCAGATGGCGGACCGACTTGCCGTTGCGCCGTATTAGCTTAAGCGCCTCGATACCGATCTGGATATGGTTTTCAACGAACTGGGAACTGACCTTGGCGTCGGACGCCTCGGTTTTCACCCCGTCCGGGATCATCGGCTGGTCGGATACCAACAGCAGCGCCCCGATCGGGATATGGTTGGCAAAGCCCGCCGCGAACAGGGTGGCGGTCTCCATGTCGATGGCCATGCAGCGCATCAGCCGCAGCTTTTCCTTGAATGCCTCATCATGCTCCCAGACCCGTCGGTTGGTGGTGTAGACCGTGCCGGTCCAGTAATCGTGGCCGAGGTCGCGGATGGTGGTGGACACCGCCCGCTGCAGCGCGAATGCCGGCAGCGCCGGTACTTCCGGCGGCAGATAGTCGCTGGAGGTGCCCTCGCCGCGGATCGCGGCGATCGGCAGGATCAGGTCGCCCAGCTGGTTCTTGCGCTTGAGCCCGCCGCACTTGCCCAGGAACAGCACCGCCTTGGGCATCACCGCCGACAGCAGGTCCATCACGATGGCCGCGTTGGGGCTGCCCATGCCGAAGTTGATCAGGGTGATGTCGTCGCTGGTGACGCTGGCCATCGGCCGGTCCAGGCCCTGCACCGGCGCCCCGGTCAGCTGCGAAAAGGCATGCAGGTAGCCGGCGAAATTGGTCAGCAGCACGTGCTGGCCGAACTGGTCCAGCGGCACCCCGGTGTAACGCGGCAGCCAGTTTTCGACGATTTCCTGTTTGCTTTTCATCCTGTAGTTCCCGTGCGGCACCTGGTTCATCGGCCACCTATTCTGGGGATACACGACGAACAAGCAAGAAAAAGGCGGCCATGGGCCGTCTTTTGGCGCAGGCGCGGCCATGCACCGCTGCCGCGCCCGTGCGCCTGGTCACTTGGCAAACCCTCGTTCCACCGCTAGCGTCGCCTGTTACGTCGATGCCATACCGGGGAAACCATGCGCACACGATTGACCGCCGGCCTGGGCCTGGCGCTGTTCTCACTGGCCGCGCCGGCGGCACCGGCCGCCTCGCGCTTCGTGCAGGACCCCTACCCGAGCACCTACGCCCCGATCGCCTCGGCGCCGGTGCTGATCCGCAATGCCACCGTGCTGACCGGCACCGGGGCGCGGCTGGAACGCACCGACGTGCTGCTGCGCGATGGCCGCATCGCCGCGCTGGGCACCGCGCTGGACGCGCCGGCCGATGCGCGGCAGGTGGATGCGCAGGGCAAGTGGGTGACGCCGGGCATCATCGATGTGCACTCGCACCTGGGTGTCTACCCCAGCCCGGGCGTGGGCGCGCACAGCGACGGCAACGAGATGACCGCGCCGGTCACCGCCAATGTCTGGGCCGAGCATTCGGTATGGCCGCAGGATCCGGGTTTTGCCGCCGCGCTGGCCGGCGGGGTGACGTCCATGCAGGTGCTGCCCGGCTCGGCCAACCTGGTCGGCGGGCGCGGGGTCACCCTGAAGAACGTGGCCGCCACCACCTACCAGGCGATGAAATTCCCGGGCGCGCCGTGGGGCCTGAAGATGGCCTGCGGCGAGAACCCCAAGCGCGTCTATGGCGGCGGCAAGGGCATCGCACCGGGCACGCGGATGGGCAACGTGGCCGGCTACCGCGCCGCCTTCATCGATGCCAGCGAGTACATCGCCAAGAACGCCGCGCGCAAGCCGGCGCAGAAGAAACGCTGGTTCAGCGGTAGCGACAAGGGCGACAGCGCCGGCGATGCCGGTGGCAAGCGCGACCTGAAGCTCGATACGCTGGCCGGCGCCATCCAGGGCGACATCCGCGTGCATATCCACTGCTACCGCGCCGATGAAATGGCCACCATGCTGGACCTGTCCAAGGAGTTCGGCTTCAAGATCGCCGCCTTCCACCACGCGGTGGAAGCCTACAAGCTGGCCGACCGACTGGCCGCCGAAGGCGTCTGCGGCGCGTTGTGGGCCGATTGGTGGGGCTTCAAGATGGAAGCCTTCGACGGCATCCAGGACAACATCGCACTGGTCGACCGCCCGGCCAACAGCTGCGCGATCGTGCACTCCGATTCACCCGAGGGCATTCAGCGGCTCAACCAGGAGGCGGCCAAGGTGATCGCCAATGCGCGCCGTGCCGGCATCGAGATCGCGCCGGAGCGGGCCATGATGTGGCTGACGCTCAACGCCGCGCGCTCGCTGGGCGTGGAACGGCAGACCGGCAGCCTG
The DNA here is from genome assembly GCF_057839765.1 of Stenotrophomonas sp. KH_029. Classification (NCBI taxonomy): domain Bacteria; kingdom Pseudomonadati; phylum Pseudomonadota; class Gammaproteobacteria; order Lysobacterales; family Lysobacteraceae; genus Stenotrophomonas; species Stenotrophomonas sp. KH_029. The sequence continues at coordinate 3,513,767 of NZ_CM174498.1, forward strand.
GAGGTGGGCAAGATGGGCGATGTGGTGGTGTGGAACGGCAGCCCCTTCAGCTCCTATGCGCTGGCCGAGAAGGTGTACGTGGACGGCCACCAGGTCTACGACCGCCATGACCCGGGCCGGCAACCGCTGTCGGACTTCATGCTCGGCCAGGAGGCCCGCCCATGAGCGCGGTGATCCGCCTTGCGGTGCGTTGCCGGGTAGTGCGTTGCCGGGCATGGCTCGGCACTACCCTTCTGCTGCTGGCGGCGCTGCCGCTGCAGGCCCAGGACCTGCTGATCCGCAACGCCACGGTGCATACCGTCAGCGCGCGCGGCAGCCTGGAACACGCCGATGTACTGGTCCAGGGCGGGGTGATCCGCGCCGTCGGCAGCGGCCTGTCCGCGCCGGCCGGGGTGGCGGTGGTGGAGGCGGCCGGCAAGCCGCTGACCCCGGCCCTGTTCGGCGGCATCACCGAGATCGGCATCGAGGAGGTCTCCGGCGAAGCGGCCACAGTGGACAGCACCCTGAAACTGGCCGACCAACCGCTGCGGCCGGAGTTCGATGTCAGCCTGGCCTACAACCCGGCCTCGGTGCTGGTGCCGGTGGCACGCCTGGACGGGATCGGCTTCACCGCCCTTGGGGCAAACAGTGGCGGCGGCTTCATTGCCGGCCAGGGCGGCGTGGTGCGCCTGGACGGCAGTGCCGAGCCGATCGGGCCGCTGGCGTTGTACATCCGCCTGGGCGCGTCCGGTGCCGAGCTCACCGGCAGTTCGCGCGCGGCGCAGTGGATGCTGCTGGAACAGATGGTCAGCGAGGCGCGCGGCCGGGTACCGGCCGATTCGCCGCACGCGCTGCTGACCCCGGCCGGGCGCAGCACCCTGGCGCGCTACCTGGCCGGCCAGGGCCGGATCGTGGTGCAGGTCGACCGCGCCGCCGACATCGGCCAGCTGCTGCGCTGGGCTGCCCGCGAGAAGGTGAAGATCGCCATCGCCGGTGGCGCCGAGGCCTGGCGCCTGGCCCCGCAGCTGGCCCGGGCCGGAGTGCCGGTGTTCGTCGATGCGCTGGGCAACCTGCCGGCCAGTTTCGACCAGCTCGGGGCCACCCTGGAAAACGCCGCGCGGCTGCGCGCGGCCGGCGTGCCGGTCAGCTTCGCCCAGCGCGACGATGCCTCGCATAACGCACGCAAGATGCGCCAGCTGGCCGGTAACGCGGTGGCCAACGGCCTGCCCTGGCAGGACGGCCTGGCCGGGCTGACCCGGGTGCCGGCGCAGGTGCTGGGCGTGGGCGAGCGCATCGGCAGCATCGAAGTGGGCAAGCTGGCCGACCTGGTGCTGTGGGAAGGCGACCCGCTGGACGTGGGCCACTACGCCGAGCAGGTGTGGCTGGGCGGCCGGGCGATGCCGATGCGTTCGCGCCAGACCGAACTGCGCGACCGTTACCTGGCCCCGGCCGGCAGCGAACCGCGCGCATACTCGCGGTAAGCGCCCCGGCGGCCGGCATTCGCGCCGGCCGCCCGGCTGCGGCATGATCGACGCGGTGCCCGACACCGCCGAGGATCGACATGGACCTGCGCTGGTATTTCGATTTCGTCTCGCCGTTCGCCTACCTGCACTGGCAGCAACTCAAACAGCTGCCGCAGTTCGAACAGATCACCCCGGTGCCGATCGCCTTCGGCGCCGTGCTGGCGCACCTGGGCAACCTGGGCCCGGCCGAGATCCCGGCCAAGCGCCGCTTCATCTACCGCCAGGCGCTGTGGCAGGCCCGGCAGCAGGGCGTGACGTTGCGCTTTCCGCCCGCCCATCCGTTCAACCCGCTGGCCGCACTGCGGTTGTGCCTGGCCGCCGGCGGCACCCACGCGGCGGTGGAGGTGTTGTTCAACTGGATCTGGCGCGACGGCCAGGCCGCCGACAGCCCACCGGCGCTGGCCCTGCCCGGGGCGATGCTGGACGTGGCCGACGTGGCCGCCGCGGTGGCCGCACCGGCGGTCAAGGACCAGCTGCGGCACAACACCGAGGCGGCGATCGGCGCCGGGGTATTCGGGGTGCCCACCCTGGCCATCGACGGGGAGCTGTTCTGGGGCAACGAGTCGCATGGGTTGATGCAGGCGGTGCTGGCCGACCCCGGCCTGCTGCACCGGGAGCAGTGGGCCCGGATCGACGACCTGCCGGTCGCGGCCGAGCGCCGCCGCCCGGCGGGCTGACCGCCTGGTCAGACAGTCACCGCGTTTTTGGGATAGCTTCGAACCCACAACCTGCCTGGAGGGGGCTCACAGGATGCGCATCGGGATCGTCGTCGACTCTGCCTGCGACTTGCCGCAGGATTTCATCGCGCAACACCACATCGTGCTGCTGCCGATCACCGTACGCATCGGCGAGGCCATGCTCGCCGACCACCGCGACGAACAGGCCACGCTCAGTTTCCTGCATGCCCACGTGGCCGAGAACGGCGCCGAAGCGGAGACCATTCCGTTCAGCGTCGCCCAGATCCGGGACCTGTTCCTGAGCAAGCTGGTAATCGACTACGACCATGTGTTCTGCATGACCATCGCCAGGACCCGCAGCCCGATCCACGACAACGCGATGCAGGCCAGCTTCGCCATCCTCAGCGACTACAAGGCGGTGCGCCAGGCGGCGGGCTTCAACACGCCGTTCGCGCTGCGGGTGCTGGATACCCAGAACCTGTTCGCCGCGCAGGGCGTGACCGCGGTGGAAGCGGTGCGGCTGCGCGACAGCGGGGCCAGCGTGCAGCAGATCCGCGAGCGACTGGAGCAGCTGGCGCTCAACGTGCATGGCTACATGGTTCCCCGCGACCTGTACTACCTGCGCGCCCGTGCCCGCCACAAGGGCGACCGCAGCGTAGGCCTGCTCAGCGCCGCGCTGGGCAGCGCATTGGACATCAAACCGGTGCTGCACGGCTACCGCGGGCAGACCGGGCCGGTGGCCAAGATCAAGGGCTTCGACAACGCGGTGCAGAAGCTGTTCGACTTCGTCGGCCAGCGGGTCCAGGCCGGGCTGATGACGCCCACCGTCTGCATCAGCTACGGCGGCGAACTGACCGACCTGCATGCCCTGCCCGGCTATGCCACGCTGCGCCAGACCTGCCAGAGCCATGGGGTGGAGGTGTTCGAAGCGGTGATGAGCCTGACCGGCATGGTCAACGTGGGCAAGGGCGCGCTGACGATTGGCTTTGCCGACCAACCGCATACGTTCCATGCCTGAGCGAGGCTGGCAGGCGCGGTCGTGGCTATGCCACGATTGCTGCGCCCGCGCAGGCCGGCCGGCGGCCACGGCGTGCACGCCGAATCCACCGCGGTTCTGTCAGCCTTGCCGCATCCCACGGAGATAACCATGCCAACGCAGTACCACATCAGCCTGCCGGACCCGTCCAAGGCCCGCGGCACCGATTCGGATCTGTCCTTCCACTCGCAGGGCGCGGCCGGCTTCGCCGAAGAACTGCAGGACGCCTTGCGCAGCACCACGCTGTTTGAAAAGTGGCGCGCCAAGCAGCCCGACCCGGACGCGGTCGAGCCGCAATGGGGCGCCACCGATCCGGACGCCACCGTCACCGGCGAGCAGAAGGACCTGCGCATCAACCTGGTGGCCACCACGCGCATCGACAGCGACGTGTTCAAGCAGCGCCTGCGGCTGCTGGCCGGGCACCACTGGGAGCTGCGCGACGTGCGTTGATCCTGACCGGCAGTGCCGGCCGCAGGCTGGCACTGCCCTTCACCACCCGCCGCCCAGCGCGCGGTACAGGTCCACCCGCGCGATCGCCGCCGCGGCCTGGCTGTCGGCCAGCGCGGCCTGGTTGTCCAGCGCGATGCGCTGGGTGGTCAGTACATCCAGCATGTCCACCACGCCCGCCCGGTACTGCCGTTGCGCGGCGCCAAGCGCGCGGTCGCTTTCGTTCACCGCCAGCGCCAGGCGCTCGCCACGCTGCTGCTCGGCCGCGTAGCTGTCGATCGCATCGTCCACTTGGTGCCACGCCTGCAGCACCGTGCGCTGGAACTGCACCGCGGCCTGTTGCTGCTGCAGCCGGCTCAGTGCCAGGTTGGCCTTCAACCGCCCGCCCTGGAAGATCGGCAGGCTGATGCCCGGGCCGATGCTGAAACGGTGTGCATCCCAGCCATCCAGGTCGTCGAGCTGCCTGGCCTGGAAGCCGGCATCGCCGTTGAGGGTGATGCGCGGCAGGAAGCTGGCCTTGGCCACCCCGATCGACGCGGTGGCGGCATGCAGCGCCGCTTCGGCGCGGCGGATGTCGGGGCGGCGCGCAGCCAGTTCGCCGGGTACGCCGGCGGCCATCGACGGCAACGCCGGCCAGTCCGTGCGCTGGCCTTCCAGGGTGGCATCCAGCGCATGCGGGGGTTGTGCCAGCAGCAGCGCCAGGGCATTGCGCAGCTGCGCGTCGCGGTGCTGCAGCGGTACCAGCCGCGCCTCCAGCGCGGCCACCTGCGCGGCCGCGCTGGCCACCTGCAGCGTGCTGGCCACGCCCTGCCGTTGGCGCGCCTGTGTGAGGTGTGCGATATCGCGGGCGATGCGCAGGTGGTCTGCGGTGATCACCCGCAGCTGGCGGGTGGCACGCAGCTGCAGGTAGTTGCGCGCGGTCTCTGCCAGCACCACGGTCTGCACCGCGCGCGCATCCTCCCCGGCGATCTGCACGCGCGCATCGGCTGCCTCGACCTGGCGGCGTACGCGCCCCCACAGATCCAGCTCCCAGCTCAACCCGATCCCGGCCTGGAACAGACCGTAGTCGTCGCGCCCGGCATTGCCCGAGGGATCGTTCAAGCCGACCTCGCTGTTGCGTGCACGCACCCCGCTGGCCGCGGCGCTGATACCGGGCCAGCGCTCAGCAGCGGAAACCCCGCGCGCGGCACGGCTTTGCTGCACGCGATTGGCAGCCAGCTGTATATCCAGGTTGGCCTGCAGCGCGCGTGCGGCCAGCGTGGCAAGAATGGGGTCGTCGAAGCCTTGCCACCATTGGCTGTCATCGGCCAGCGCGCCGGCGCTGACCGCCGTGCCCTGCCATTGCGCCGGCAATTGGGCCTGCGGACGCACGAAATCAGGTCCCAGCGTGCAGGCGGCCAGTGCCATGCACAGCGCGCTGCCGGCCAGTACGCGCGCGGTCGCGGACACCATCACGCACCCTCCCCGGGCAGCCCGCGGCGACCGCTGTCCAGGTCCACGCTGGCCTCCACCGACATCCCCGCACGGAGCTTGTCGGCCAGCGGCTGGTCCTTGTCCAGTACGATCTTGACCGGGATGCGCTGCACCACCTTGGTGAAGTTGCCGGTGGCGTTTTCCGGGGCGACCGCGGCGAAGGTAACGCCGGTGGCCGGGGCGATGCTGTCGATGTGCCCACGCAGCCGCTGGCCGGGGAACACGTCCACCTGCAGGTCCACCTGCTGCCCGGCACGCATGCGGGTCAGCTGGGTTTCCTGGAAATTGGCCACCACGAACGCCTGCTGCAACGGCACTACCGCCAGCACCGCGGTGCCCGGGGTCAGGTAAGCGCCCACGCGGATCGCGCGGCGGCCGACCATGCCATCGATGGGGGCGCGCAGTTCGGTGTGCGACAGATCCAGTTCGGCGCGCGCCTGCGCGGCTTCGGCGCGCTGCACCGCCGCCTGCGCGGCCTGCACGCCGGCACCGAGGATATCGGTGCGCTGGCGCGCGGTAAGCAGCGCGGCACGGCCCTGCTGCAGGTGTGCGCTGGCCACGGCCTGGCGCGACTGCGCCTGCTGCGCGTTCTGCACGGTGCCGGCACCATCGCGGGCCAGCTCGCGGTAGCGCTGCTGGTCGGCCTGGGCCAGGGTAAGTTCGGACTGGCTGACATCGACGTTGGCGCGCGCCTGGTCGATCAGCGAGCCCTGCTGGGCCAGCGCGGCCCGTGCGTTGGCCAGCTGCGCGCGCGCATTGGCCAGGTCGGCACGCGCGGCCACCAGCGCTACCTGGTAGTCGCGGTCGTCGATGCGGGCCAGCACATCGCCGGCCTTGACCCGCTGGTTGTCGGCCACGCGCACCTCGCTGACGAACCCGGCGATCTTCGGCGCGACCACGGTGAAGTCGGCGGTGACGTAGGCATTGTTGGTGTACTGGTGGCGACCGTCGCGCAGCAGCAGCCAACCACCGGCGGCAAGCACGACCACGCCGAGGACGATGACCACGGGAACATGTTTTCTTTGCGGGGACATGGGGGATCTCTGAGGGATTCAGGCCACGGCACGTGGCGGGAAGATGCGGGAGGGCAGCCACGGGATCAGCGCGATCAGGGCGATGGCGACCACGGCCACCATCAGGTACAGATCGGCCGAGGTCAGGCTGACCACCTGCGCGTGCAGGCGGGCCGCCAACGATGGCGTCGCGGCCGGGTCCAGCCAGGGCGCATTGCCCAGGCGTTCGACCAGCACGGTGGAATGGAAATGGCTGCGCACGGTGGTGGCCGCTTCCAGCAGGCCGCCGGCGAGCACGGCGGCAAAGCCCTTGACCGTGTTGAACCACGCCGACGCGTACGGGCCGTCGGCCGGGGCCAGGCTGCCGGTGGACAGCATCAGCAGCGGCAGCACCGCCATCGGCTGGGCGAAGATCTGCACCACCTGCAGCAGCACGAAGTTGTCGCGGTTCCACTCGCTGGTGAGCTGTGCGCCCAGCCAGCAGGCCAGCGCCAGCATCGCCAGGCCGATGGCCTGCACCCAGCGGCAATCGACCCGGCGCTGGTTGAGCAGGGTGGCCACCAGCGGCAGTGCCAGCAACTGCGGAATGGCCACCCACAGCAGCACCGGCGCGGTCTGCAGCGGGCGGTAGCCCTGCACCTTGGAAAGGAAACTGGACGGAATCATGATCACCGCCAGCAGCACGAACAGCACCCCGCCCAGGGTGATCAACGCGTAGGTGAGGTTGCGGTTGGCCAGCAGCTGCAGTTTGAAGAACGGCAGCGGATGCGACCACTCGTTGTAGAAGAACAGCGCCAGCAGGCCGCTGCCGCCGCCGAGCAAGGTGCAGATCAGCGGGGAAGCGAACCAGTCCAGCCGCGGGCCCTGCACCAGGCCCAGCACCAGCATCACCAGGGCCGGCAGGCCCAGCGCCAGGCCCCAGCCATCGAACTGGCCGAAGCGCTCCAGCCGCAGCGGGTCCTGCGGCAGGCCCCAGCCAACCATGACGATGGCCGCCAGGCACCACGGCACGATCTGCCAGAACGCCCAGTGCCAGCCCACGTATTCCACCCACAACGCCGCCATCGGCGTGCCCAGGCTGGGCCCAAAGGTGGCGGTCAGCGCATAACCGGCCAGGCCGTACAGCTTGATGCCCGGCGGTAGGAAGCGCAGCGCCACGCTCATCAGCAGTGGCGGCAACGCACCGCCGCACAGGCCCTGCAGCGCGCGCAGGATCAGAAACGAGGGCAGGTCCGGTGCCAGCGGGCACAGCACGCCCAACAGCATGAACGCGCCGATCATGCACATCGCGAAACGGCGCAGCGAAAAAGTGACCGCGCACCACGGCGCGAAGGCCATCGCGCCGACCGACATCGCGGTGTACAGCGCGACGATCCAGCTGCCGTCGTCCACGCTGAAACCCATTGCACCGCGAATGTCGGCCAACGCAACCTTGGTGACGTTTTCATTGATGCCCGAGATCAGCACTGCCAACAGCACGCCGCACAGGCCCACCGCCAGGCGCAGGCCGAACACCTGTGGCGGTGCGGCGGGGGGCGCCGGCAGGGGCGTGGCAAGCACGCTCATCGTGCACCGCCAGCATCGGCGCGGTGGACGCACAACAACATCGACATGGAATCCGCTCCACGACAGGGAGCGGCAGTCTAGGCAGCGCCGATGCTGCGAAAAATGGTGTATCCCCCAATCCAGGCGTGCGTGCAGCGCACGCCTGGCACGATCACTCCAGGACGCCCGCAGGCGTCCTGCGCTCAGGCAAATCCAGCCTCGCCGTCGCACATCGCCTTGATGCTGCGGCGCAGCCAGCGATGCGCCAGGTCGCTGTCCACGCGGGGGTGCCATGCCTGCACCACAATCGCGCTGCGCACCGGGATCGGCAGTTCGAACAGGCGCAGCGGCACGCCCAGGCGCTCCAGTCGGCCCAGCATGACGCTGGGCATCTGCGGCAGGATCAGGTCCGAATCGGCCGCGGCGAAGATCGCCGAATGGAAGGTCGGCATGATCTGCGCCACGCGGCGGGTCAGGCCCATGCTGGCCAGGTCCTCGTCGATGGGCCCATGCGGTCGCCCGCGCCGCGACACCGCGATGTGGTCGTAGGCCACGAAGCGCTCGGTGGTGATGTCCTCGTCGAACAGCGGATGGTCCGCGCGCGCCGCACCGAAGAACGACGTACTGAACAGGTTCTGCACTTTGGTGTCGGCGCCCAGCTTGCCGGTCGCGCTGATATTCAGGTCGATGCGGCCCTGCTGCATGGCATCGTCGTCCACGTCGCCCTCGGGCACGAAGCGCAGCACCGCGCGCGGCGCCTGCGCCTTGAACAGTTCGCGCATGCGCCCGCCGTAGGTGCCCACGAACACATCGTTGGCGCGGATGCTGAAGGTGCGCTCCAGGGTCATCATGTCGACCTCGCGGCCGGCATTGAACACCAGGTGGGCCTGCTCGATCACCCCGCGCACCTGTTCGCGCAGCTGCAGCGCGCGCGGGGTCGGAGCCAGCCCGCGGCCCGAGCGCACCAGCACCGGGTCGCCCACCGCCTCGCGGATGCGGCCCAGGGTGCGGCTCATCGCCGGCGCGCTCAGGTTCATGCGCCGCGCGGCGGCGACCACGCTGCCTTCCTCGATCAGGACATCCAGCGCAAGCAACAGGTTCAGGTCGGGCATGGCTGCGGCAGCATCACGGGGGGGGGGCAGTCACTTTACGACATGCCAACGCCCTCACCCGTGCGTTCAACGCAATCCTTGCCTGCGGTGCACGGCATGGGTGCGCGCGCGGCTTTGCGCCACCATCGTGCTCCCCCTTTGCAGGCTTCTGCGGCACTCCCCCATGTTCAAGCACATCCTGGTCGCCCTTGATGGCGGTCCCCAGCACGCACAGGTGCTGGCCCTGGCCGGCTCGCTGGCCACGCCCCGCACCCGGCTGCACCTGGTGTGCGTGCTCGACCCCTCCTATGCGCTGGACGATGACACACCGCGCAGCGACACAACCGAGTACCGCGCCGCCGATGACCAGCGCCGCCAGGCGGTGCAGTTGTTGGACACCGCACTGGCCGACCTGCGCGAGCGTGGCATTGACGCGGTGGCCCGCCATCCGGCCGGCGACCCGGCCGAGGTGTTGTGCGCACAGGCACGGCAGCATGGCTGCGACCTGATCGTCATCGGCCACCGGCATCTTTCCCGGGTGGAACGCCTGTTCGACCGCTCCGTCGGCCAATGGACCATCGACCATGCGCCCTGCCCGGTGCTGGTGGAGGTCCGCGACGCCGGCTCCTGAGCCCCGCGCGGTCGCGCTGCACACTCAGCCGGCGCGCAGCGCTTCCACCAGCGCACGGCTGGCCGCCGACTGCCGCCGGTGCGGTGCATACACCACCGAAAACGGCCGGCTGCGCCCGCGCAGCGCCGGCAGCACCTCGACCAGTTCGCCGCGCGCGATCGCCGCGCCGACGATGAAGTCGTAGCTCTGGCAGATGCCCAAGCCCGCCGCGGCTAGCGACACCACGCCCAATACATCGTCGGACACGGTGAGCGCTGGCGGTGGCGACCATTCCACGTCACCGCCCTGGTCGCGCAGCGCCCACACCGCGATGCGCCCGCTGCTGGGCATCACGAAGGGCAGGCAACGATGCTGCCGCAGGTCATCCAGCGCCTGCGGCACGCCCGCGCGGCGCAGGTAGTCCGGCGATGCCACCAGGCACAGCGCCGCTTCTTCGAGCCGATGCGCCACCAGGCCGCTGTCGGGCAGTTCCCCCAGGCGCACCGCCAGGTCGAACCCTTCGGCGACCAGATCGACATTGCGGTTGCTGATGTTCACCTCGACCTGCACCTGCCGGTGGCGCGCGTTGAAACGCGCCAGCACGGCCGGCAGGCGGTAATGGCCATAGGTGGTCGGCACGCTCAGCCGCACCCGACCGGTCACGTGCTGTGGGTCGCCCAGCAGCTCGCGTCCGGCGTCTTCCAGTTGGGTGAACGCCGCGCGCGTCTGTTCGCGGTAGCGGCGTCCGGCATCGGTCAGGCCGATGCTGCGCGTGCTCCGCCGCAGCAGCTGCTGGCCCAGGCGGGTTTCCAGCCGCGTGACCGCCCGGCTCAGCACCGATGGCGTGGTCGCCAACTGCACGGCAGCGGCCGTGAACGAGCCCTGGTCGACGACGGCCAGGAAGGCCTCCACGTCGCCGAGATAATCGAACTGGCGCGCCATTTGATCCTCCTGGGAACAAGTACATTGTTTTTGCGCCAGTTTATGCGCATCCAGGCACCCAATACAGTGCCGGCTCCCGCGCAGCCCGCGCCACGACCGGAAGCCCACCATGTCCCTGAAGCACACCCTTGGCCTTGCCCTGGCCCTTGCCATGACCACCGGCACCGCCCATGCCGACAACGTGCTGGTGGTGCTGTCCGATGCCGACCACCTGGACCTCCAGGCCGGCCAGGTCCTGAAGACCGGCTTCTACCTCAACGAGTTGATGCAGCCGGTCAAGCTGCTGCTCGACGCCGGCCACCAGCTCACCTTCGCCACCCCCAGCGGGATGGCCCCCAGCGTGGATGCGTCTTCGGTGCAGCCGATGTACTTCAACAACGATGCCACCGCGATGAAGGCCCATGCCGATCTGCTGCAGCAGCTGGCCCTGACCGACCGCAACCGCTCGCCGGTACTGAGCCTGGCGCGGATCGAACAGATCGGCCATGCGCAGTTCGATGCGGTCTACATCCCCGGCGGCCACGCGCCGATGCAGGACCTGCTGCAGGACCCTGCGCTGGGTCGGCTGCTCACCCAGTTCCACCGCCACGGCAAACCCACCGCGCTGGTCTGCCATGGCCCGATCGCACTGCTGTCCACGCTGCCCGATGCGCGTGGCTTCGTCGCCGCGATGGAAGCCGGCCAGCGGCCCGTCATCGATCCGCAATGGATCTATCGCGACTACAACGTCACCGTGATCAGCAACCAGGAAGAAGAACAGGCCAAGCCGCAGCTGGGCGGCGGCAGCATGAAGTTCTATCCGCAGAGCGCCCTGCAGCAGGCCGGCGTGCGCTACCAGAGCAACGCTACGCCGTGGACGCCGAAGGTGGTGGTCGACCGTGAGCTGATCACCGGCCAGAACCCGGCATCGGCACTGGCGGTGGCGCGCGCCCTGCTGCAACGGCTGTGAACCGGGCCTGCCGCTGCGGTCGGCGAAGGCGTCGGTTACAACGGCATCGCGCCTTCGGCGACCTGGTTGCGGCCGCGGTGCTTGGCCAGGTACAGGGCCGCGTCCGTGGCCGCCACCAGCGCGGCCGGGTCGGATCCGCCGACCGCCTCGACCCGCGCCATGCCGATGCTGACGGTAACGCTGACCGGCCGCTGGGGATCCTGCGAAGGCAGGCGCAAGCGCTCCACCGCACTGCGCATGGTCTCGGCCAGGGCCAGCACGCCATCGCGGGAGGCCGACGGCACGACTACCGCGAATTCCTCGCCGCCGTAACGCGCCACCACGTCGGTGCCGCGCGTGGCGCAGCCAGCCAGCGCGGTGGCCACCGCGCGCAGGCAGGCATCGCCGAGCGGATGGCCGAAGCGGTCGTTGAACGCCTTGAAGTGATCGATATCCAGCATCAGCAGCGCCACGCCCTGGCCGTTGCGCCGTGCGCGGCTCCATTCGGCCTGCAGCGTCTGGTCGAACTGGCGGCGGTTGGCCAGCCCGGTCAGGCTGTCGATCCGCGCCAGCACGTCCAGCTGGTCCTGGCGCTCCAGCGAGCGCACCTGCATCACCACGCTGCGCAACCCCGAGCCCAGCGTGGCCAAGGCAAAGCCCATCACCGCCAGATAGGGATGGGGGCGCACCAGCAGCGCCGACACCACCAGCAACCCCGCCGGCAGGATCAGCGGGCTGCCCGCGCGCACCGCCAGTGCCAGCCGCCGTGGCGTGGCCACCGCCGCCCTGGTGCCGCTGCGCAGGGCCAGCACCGCCAGCAGCAGGAACGGCACATCGATCAGCAGGTCCACCATGCCACCGTAGCTGTCGTCGGCGGCGAGGTGGTTGATGTAGGCCGCCACGCCCAGGTAGACCCAGCCAAATACCGCCAGCGCGCGGAAGAACACCCGCCGCGCGGCGTCTTCGCTGGCCAGGAAACGCACCAGCGCGAACACCGCGATGAACAGGTTTTCGATATCGAACATCAGCCGCAGGCTGGCGATGCCCTGCTCGCCGGTGGCGTGCAGGGTGGCGAAGGAAAAGGTGTGCACGAAGAACAGGTAGCCCAGCAGCAGCGCCAATGCTCCGTCGATCACGATCAGCTGCCATGGCTCATGCCGCGGGTGCGCCATGGCGAAGGTCAGCGGCACGCCGTACAGCACATACAACAGCATGCTGGCACCGGGCACCGCATCGGCCATGCCCGCGCCGATTTCCTGGTACATGTTCAGCGCCATGCCACCGGCCCACAACAGCATGCCCAGCGCCAGCGCCAACCAACCCACCCAGGCCGAACTGCGCCGCATGCGCCACAGGCAGGCCAGCGCCGCCAGCAGCGGGGCGCCGACCAGGAAGGAGAACGACAGCGCCGTGGCGTGGCTGGGCAGCAAGGCCATGGCCAGTCCGTGGCAAAGCAGGTACAACGCCGCCAACCATGCCGCCATGCGACTTCCCATCCGGATGCGGTGTGGCCCAACCATACCGCTTTTCGCGGCAAACGCCGCCGCCCACTGTGATGCGCTTCACAGCTTGCACACGGCAATGCGCGCCAGCACCACCTGCCCCGCACTCAGCTGCGCGTCAGCGTTTTCACGGCCCCCGTGCAGACCGCTGCGGCATGGTGAAACCGACCCCTTGCCCCTGGAAGCACCCGATGCCGCTGCACCGCCCGCTGACCTCCAGCTTGATCGCCCTGGCCCTGGCCGCCACCGCCCCGGTGCTGGCACAGGCACCGGCACCGGCCGCACTGCCGGCGCCACTGGAAGAAACCCCGGCGGTGGCCACTACGCCGCGCTCGGACCTGCATGCCCAGGTGCTGCTGGACCGCGCGCATTTCTCGCCGGGCCAGATCGACGGCTTGCCCGGCTCCAACCAGCGCCGCGCGGTGGCCGGCTTCCAGGCCGCGCGCGGGCTGGCGGTTAGCGGTGAACTCGACGCGGCCACCTGGCAGGCATTGCAGCCGGACGCCACACCGGTGCTGGCCCGCTACACGCTCACCGCCGAGGACGTGGCCGGCCCGTTCCAGCCGGTGCCCAAGCGGCCGGCCGAACAGGCCGCGCTGAAAACCCTGGGCTACAGCTCGGTGGAAGAGGCCCTGGGCGAGCGTTTCCATGCCTCGCCCGAGCTGCTGCGCACGCTCAACCCCGGCGTGGACCTGGCCCGCGCCGGCAGCGTCATCCAGGTGCCCAACATCGCCCTGGCGGCGTTGCCGAAGGCGGCCAAGCTGGTGATCGACAAGTCCGATGCCACGCTGCGGCTGTACGACGCGCAGGGCAAGGTCTATGCGCAGTTCCCGGTGTCCTCGGGCAGCAGGCATGATCCGCTGCCGATCGGCACCTGGAAGATCCTCGGCATCTCCCGCGACCCGACCTTCCACTACAACCCCAAGCTGTTCTGGGACGCCAAGCGTGGCGACAGCAAGGCCACCCTGCCGCCGGGTCCGAACAACCCGGTCGGCCGGGTCTGGATCGACATTTCCAAGCCGCATTACGGCCTGCACGGCACGCCCGAGCCCGGCCACGTGGGCAAGACCGAATCGCACGGCTGCGTGCGCATGACCAACTGGGACGCACTGCAGGTGGCCGATGCGGTGGATGCTTCGGTGCCGGTAGTGATGCAGGAGTGATCCGATGAGCCTGCCAAAACTGCTGGCGCTGGGGCTGGTGATCGGCGTAGCCGGCTGGTGGTGGCTGGGCCCGCGCACCCCGGCGCCTGCCGTGGCGACGACTGCCCCGGCGGTGCCGGCCACACCCGCGCGCACCGCGCCGTCCGCCGCCGCAACCGCGGCCGCCGCGCCGACCGTGGCCCCGGCCAGGATGGCCGCCGCCCAGGACGCTCCCGGCGCCTTGCTGCTGCCGGTGCAGGGCATCACCGCCGCACAGCTGCGCGACACCTTCACCGATGCGCGCAGCGAAGGCCGCGTGCACGATGCCATCGACATCCTCGCCCCGGCCGGCACCCCCGTGCTGGCGGTGGCCGATGGCACGGTGGAGAAACTGTTCCGCAGTGAGCGCGGCGGCCTGACCGTGTACCAGTTCGAGCCGGGCGGGCAGTACTGCTACTACTACGCCCACCTGCAACGCTACGCCGAGGGCCTGGCCGAACACCAGGCCATTACCCGCGGCCAGGTGATCGGCTATGTCGGCAGCACCGGCAACGCCAGCCCCGACGCACCGCACCTGCACTTCGAAATCCACCGGCTGGGCCCGGAAAAGCAGTGGTGGAAGGGCCAAGCGCTGAACCCCTACCCGTTGCTGCGGGGCGGGCAGCCCCTGCCCTGAGCCGCCCGGGCCACCGGCCTGAACCGCCGCCGCAGGCCGCCGATGGCCCGGGCGCCCCGAAGATGCGAAAATCCCTCCCCCTTCCAGGCGGGCGCATCGGCGCCGGCCCCAGACCCGAGATTCCGTGAAGACCCCCCAAGGCTTGCAGGCGCTGATCGACGACGGCGTGATCGACCAAGTACTGCGTCCGCTCAAGAGCGGCAAGGAAGCAGCGGTGTACGTGGTGCGCAGCGGCGAGGATGTGCGCTGCGCCAAGGTATACAAGGACATGGCCCAGCGCAGCTTCCAGCAGCGCGTGCAGTACCAGGAAGGCCGCAAGGTGCGCGGCAGCCGCGAGGCGCGTGCGGTTGGCAAGGCCAGCAAGTACGGGCGCAAGCAGCAGGAAACGGCCTGGAAGAACACCGAGGTGGAAGCGCTGTACCAGCTGCGCGACGCCGGCGTGCGCGTGCCCGAGCCGTACGGCTATTACCACGGCGTACTGGTGATGGAACTGGTCACCGATGCCGAGGGCTTCTCCGCCCCGCGCCTGGGAGAAGTGGAACTGCCGCCGGAACAGGCCCGCGCCTTCCACCAGATCCTGGTCCGCCAGGTGGTGCGCATGCTGTGCTGCGGCCTGATCCACGGCGATCTGTCGCCGTACAACGTGCTGGTCGGCCCCGACGGCCCGGTGGTGATCGACTTCCCGCAGGTGGTCAGTGCCGGCGGCAACAACGCCGCGCGCAGCATGCTGCTGCGCGACGTCAACAACCTCACCGCCTACCTGGGCCGGTTCGCCCCGGAACTGCTGGACAGCTGGTACGGCGAAGAGATGTGGGCCTTGTTCGAGTCAGGCGAGCTGCTGCCGGACAGCCCGTTGACCGGCACCTTCGTGCACGATGAAAGCACCATCGACCTGGACAGCGTGCGCCACGCCATCAACGATGCGCGCGAAGAAGCCCTGATCCGCCAGCAGGGCCGCGAGGCCGCCGAAGAAAACGAGGACTGAGGCGGCGCAGCAGCGCGTTCAACCGCCGTGGTTGAAGCGCCATGCCGCGATGGCGATGCCCGCGGCCAGCGCCAGCCCGATCAACAGGCCATAGCGCAGCCGGAAGGGGATCGGTACCGCGCCCAGGCTACGCTCGGTTTCCCGCGTATCCAGCAGCCAGCCGTGGCCGCACTGCGGGCAGGCCAGCTGATAGCGTTTGGCGTAGACCATGCCGAACAGCAGGTCGAACTCGGCGTAGCGGTATTTCAGCTGCGGCTCGAACGCGGTGACCTGCTCGCAACGCGGGCAATGCCGCGGCTCGGGCGGGCCCACCACTACCACGCGTTTGCCCTGGCCGATCATGAACAACATGCCGCTACCTCCGTGTGTGGCGGCCGCATCATGGGCCAGCCGATAGATCCATCCGATCCAGACGGTCATGCCGTCGGCGGCGCCGAACCGCTGCGGCCGGACACCGGCGGGGAATCGTCTCAGCAGCGCCGACGCGATTCAAGCGGCGGCAGCGGTGGTGCGCGGCCGGGCCTCAGCCCATGCTGGCCGCACGCGACTGGATGACCTGCTGCTCGCGCTCGTCATGCAGCTGCTGTTCCAGCTGCTGCGCCTGCAGGCGTTGCTGCTGCTCGCGGCTGACCCCATCGAACTGCTGCAGCGATTCGTCCACCGGGGTCTGCGCGGCCTGCAGGGTGGGCATCAACGCACGCTGGTGCGCCGGATCGTTCAGCTCGCCCTGCACCACGAACACGTTGTGCGCCGCCGGCAGCTGGGCAGTGGCATTGCTGAGCAGCACATGGTCCACCCGCTCCAGCCCACTGCCCTTGGCCAGTACCAGCAGGCTGGCGGTCATGCGTTCGCTGGTCACATCGAATTGGCGCCCGTGTTTGGCGTCCAGGGCGGCTACCCCGTCGCGCACCTGCTGGTAGAGCGCGTGGTCGGGATGGCCGGCCTGCATCGGCGTCAACGCCGTTGCGGGCGTGGCGGGAGCGGTGGGAGGTGGTGTGCTTTGCGGGTGCGGGCTGTGCGGGCTTTCGGTGCCGGTGTGCGGGCGCGCGTCGGTCGCGGAGGCTGGCGCGGAATGCCGTGCCGGCGGGTGCTGTCGTTCCTGGAGGATATCCGGCGTGATCGCCGGGGTGGGCGTGGCCTGCGCTGCCGCGTCCGGCAACGGGCGCATCGGTGCGCCCTGCACGGAGGCTGCCGTGTGGCCCGACAGCCCGGGATGCTGATGGACGTGATCGTCGGCAGCGTGGCGCTGCATGGTCTCGGCCGGCGTATCCGGTGGCGACGGTGGTGCCAGCGGTTCCCGTGCAGCGGGCGCCACCGCCTGTCGCGTTGTGTCCTGAGGCTGGGCAGGTGGGAGCGGATGCTCCGGCGCGGGCGGCGTCCCAGGCGTTGGCGTGGCCTGCCCGGCAGCCGGCTGGCTGGGCTGTGGCGGGGCGGCATGTTCGGTGGCGGCCGGTGCCGGCGGCGCTTCCCGCTCGTAACGGGGCTGGGCAGCATCAGGTTGCGCGACCGGTCCGGCCGCTGCGAGGTGCGCCGGGATGCTGTGGGGCACGCTCGGCGGCGGCCCGGGTGGCACCGCCTGCGCCGCAGCGGCAGGCGGGCCGGGCGCATCGCGCTGCCGCTCCAGTTCGACCACCGCCTGCGGCGCCCGGGTCGCTTCCGCCGGCGGCGCATGCAGACTGACCGCCGCAAAGCTGGCCGCCTGTTGCGCAGCCTGGGTCGACACGCCCTGCCGGTTGGCTTCGCGCAGTGCCTGCTGGTAAGCCTCGCGCTGCTGCGGCGACAGCGCATCGATGCGCAGTTCCAGGGCATCGGGCAGCGGGTTTTCCCCGCCCGCACCAGCCGGTGCGCGCAGCGCCTGCAGCTGCGCGACCTCCTCGGCGGTGGTGGTGCTCCTGAGCAGCATGCGGTTGCCGCCGTCGGCGGCGAAGCTGGCAATGGCGCTGTCCGCGCTGGGCGCGTGCGTGCGCGGGTCGGGCATCAGTGCCAGGGTGAAGTCGTGTTGCAGCCCATCGCGGGCATGGTGGTGTTCCACCGTGGCGGCACTGGCATCGAGCTGCGCCTCGCTGCGTTCGATACCGTGCTGGGCATACAGCGCCGCCAGCTGCGCGCGCACGCCTTCCGGGGCCAGCTGCAGGGTGGCCGCCGCCTCCCGGGCCATCGCCCGGGTGTCCTGCACGCCGGCCTGCTGGCTCTGCCAGGTCAGTTCCAGTTCGTCGCGCAGGTTGAGCGTGGCGGTGCTGTCGAACACCGGCCCGCCGCGCACCCATTGGCCATCGTCCTGGCGGGTGTACGCGTTGCCGTCGCTGGCGCGCAGCGTATCGGCCTGCGCCTGCGCGGCGCGGATCGCCGGCGGCAGCGCCGGGTCGAAGTCGCTCCAGCGGCCCTGCGCATGGGCCACCGCGTAGCGTGCCGCCATCGCCGCCGGGGTATTGGCCGCGTTCTGCGCGATCACCGTGCGCGCCTGCTGGTCCAGGTCCAGCGCGCGTTCGGGCTCCACCGGGTGCTTGTGGATACTGGGAACACGGCCGTCCAGCAGTTCCTTGATCTCCAACTGCCACTGCCCGGACTGCGCATCGCGCACGAAGTCGCGCTGCTGCTCGAACGGCGCGCGCGGCGGCTGCGTCTGCGCGCTGGCGTCCAGCCGGTAGGGATCCTTCGGCGGCGGCGGGTTGGTCAGGCCCAACGCGTAAGAGGCGTTGGCGGCCTGATAGTTCAACAGCCGCTCCAGCCGCCCGGTAGCCACATACTGCTCGCGGAAGTACACGTCCTGGCCCAGCGCGGTCTGCACCGGCCGCACCTCCACCTCGCCGCCCAGCGCGGTGGTCTGTACCTGCTGCTGGTGCGCAGCGCGCAGCCAACGCCCATCGGCATCGCCCGGCTGGCGCGTCCACACCCGGCCCAGCGGATCTTCCTGCGTGTAGATCCGGTCGATATCCTTCTGCTCGGCCCAGCGTTCGCCCATATAGGCGCCGATCACCCCGCCGCCCAGCCCGGCGCCCAGCGCAACGGGGCCGGTCCAGGAGCCGCTCAGCAGGCCCACGCCGGCGCCAGCCACGAACCCACCCATCGCGCCGCCGACATTGCGGCCGACAAAATGCGCGGCGGTGGAGTCCGCACCGGTCTGGTTGCCCTGCGACTGCAGCTGCACCCACTTGTGGCCGGAGGTGGCGAAGTCGTGGGCCAGCAGCGCGGTGCCGGCGATGCCGGCGGCTTTGAGGCCGGGGCTGCCACCGGGATGGACAGTGACTCTCTCTACAGGTGCGGGCCTGGACGCAACCTCTTCAACCGCAACGCCAGGAAGGCGGATGCCCTGCGTTGGCGGATGCTCCCGCAGTACCGATCCACGCATGACACTGACTTCATCCTGCGCAACCTGGAATGCCATGCCGATATCGGCGCGCACCACCGCGCCGGAGGTCGACAGATTGGCGGCGGGGGGGAACCTGCTGGAATCGACACCCATGGCATCAGCGAACTCGCGCGAGAGCGTTACGGGAGCCCGCATGACCGAGAGTTCACCAGGTGCTCTGTAGATACCGCGTGGGGCAGCATCCAGGAACTGCGCCTGGACTGGATCCAGCAACGCATGCATGCCATCCCTTGCAGCTATAGCGCGCAGCTCTGTCACTGACCGACCGCCCAATGTCTGGACATTCGGGTTGTCCAGGATGGTCGGCAGCTCAACCTTGCCGAAGACCCGCTCCATGTTGGCCGCGGAAGCAACCACCTTGATGTCACCGCGCAAGGAAGCGGCGAATTCGCGGGATGCATCGCCCCAGAGGCAACCGTCCAGCGAGGTGAGAGAATTGGCAGCGGCTTTCGGGTCTCCATACTGAAAGCTCGCGGCCAGTCTTTCTGCTGCACCTGGGGCATTCCCTTCAGCGCGAAAAATTCTCGTCGCCGATCGTTCGATTGCCTGCTTGACATCACTGCCTGACAAAAACTCAGCGCGAGGCGTGGAATTAATAATAGGAACGTTTACTTCCCTGGCGACCTCAAGCGCAATGACCTCAGAATTTACATTGCCAACAGGTCGACTGTAGAGAATTCCACCCTCTCCACTAGCCTGAGCCGAGAACTGACGCGCAACCCCCCGGATTTCCTCCAAGGACCTCGCCTGCTGGATCTGGGCAATATGAGCTGAGAAATCGGTCACCATTATTCCCCAGCATGGTCCGAACCGACAAGCATCCATCCATCTTTGAAGATGACCTTGCCCATGAAACGCGAGTCCTCCGCCTGATCTAAAATCGTAGGAGGATCGACGAAATCGAGGCCAGCCTGAACTAGCTTAACCACCAGGGACCGAGCATTGACCTCTTCGTTCAACGTGAAGGTTTCGCGGGCACCAACGCCCGGCATATCGACGTCTTCTCCTCGCCCGTAGCCGAAAGCGCCTACAACGATGTTGTAGTCGCTATCGTTCTCCAGATACAACCTCTCAATCTCGCCAAAGAACTCTCTCTTGCGCAGTTCCAAGGCGAAAGTCTTCCGCCCCTGCTCGTCCCAGCAGCGGAAAGTCCCAGAAAACCTTGCCCTTCCCTCCGGGAATTGTATCCAATCAAATGTCTTACTCAAATTCAACCCTCCGATTTGAACCGCGCGAAATTCCAAATAGAATATGGCCGCAACGCCTTGACTGCCATGCAATTTAGCTCAAAATGCACTAACCAACCAGCCGCCATGCGCAGTTACACATCCAATTCAACGATTTCAGCGAAGTAGTTTGCGCAGCTTGTTGCATCATCTAACACAGTTCCCGGTGATTTCAGACAAGTAATCATTTGCTCAACCTGCTGCGGCTGACGCTTGCATGCTCGCACAATCGCTATCGTCTCGCAGGAGACCTGGGGCTCATTCCTCACTATCCGAAGTGATAGATTTCCTGCATCTCGAATGGTGCTATTCACAGCACAGAAGCTGGAAACTCTGTCACTCAACCGGCCCGGCATAGCCTGCGTCGACGAGCATCCATCCGCCCTGAAAAATGATCTCCCCCATGAAGTGGGAATGCTCCAGCTGGCCCAACTGGTAAGGCGGCGCCTCGAAGTTGAGGCCAGCCTCTATGAGTTGGACTATCAAGCTACGGGCAGTAGCCTCTTCACCAAGCGCAAAGACAAAACGCGCCCCCGCCCCAGGCACACCTACGTCGCGCTCCCACCGGTAGCCAAAGGACTCAATGACGAGGTTGTAGTCGTTGCCATTGGCCAGATACGTTCGCTTGATCTCACCGAACCATTCGATTCCGCGAAGCTCCAGGGCGAACGTCTCATGGCCGAGTTCATCCCATCCGCGAACGCCGCCACCAAATCGCGCACGCCCTTCCGGGAACTGGATCCAATCAAATACACTCATTGGAAGTGTTCCACCATCGACAAGGCATCGCGCAGGCATCCCGGCACCGCGCTGCCGCCGGAATCAAACAGCAACTGAGCCTGCAGGCGCTTGGCCTGGCCGACAGCATTCCGATTGAACGCATCCAACCCCGCCGCAAGCAGCGCCGGCGAAGCCTCGCTGGGCACATCGGCCACCACCCTCTCCAACGGCATCGGCCTCTACCTCTCAGCACACGGTTTAGCTACCGATACTAGTGTCAGCGCCAGACCCGTTGCTGTGACCGACCGCGCAGGCAGCACGATTGCCGCCTGCGCGCTGTCGCGATCAGCCCTGCAGTGCCTTGGCGTGATGCGCGATATGTTCGCCAATGAAGCTGCTGATGAAGTAGTAACTATGGTCGTAGTCCGGCTGCAGGCGCAGCTGCAGCGGATGGCCGGCGGCGGTGCACGCGGCCTGCAGCCATTGCGGCTGCAGCTGGGTGTCGAGGAACTCATCGCCCGCGCCCTGGTCCACCAGCAGCGGCAGGCGCTCTTGGGCGGTGGCCACCAGTTCGCTGGCATCCCAGGCCGACCAGCTGGCGCGATCTTCGCCCAGGTAGGCGGTGAACGCCTTCTGGCCCCACGGCACGCGGGTGGGCGCCACGATCGGCGAGAACGCCGACACGCTGCGGTAGCGGCCCGGGTTCTTCAGGGCGATCACCAGCGCGCCATGCCCCCCCATCGAATGGCCGCTGATGCTGCGTGCATCGCTGGCCGGAAGATGGGCTTCGATCAGCGCCGGCAGTTCGTCGACGATGTAGTCGTACATGCGGTAGTGCGCCGCCCAGGGCTGCTCGGTGGCGTTGAGGTAGAAGCCGGCGCCCTTGCCCAGGTCATAGCCGTCGGCGTCGGCAACGTCGTCGCCGCGCGGGCTGGTGTCCGGCGCCACCAGGATCACCCCGTGCTCGGCCGCATACCGCTGCGCGCCGGCCTTGGTGATGAAGTTCTGTTCGGTGCAGGTCAGCCCGCTGAGCCAGTACAGCACCGGCAGTTTCTGCGTGGCTGCCTGCGGGGGCAGGTAGACGGCGACCTTCATCTCGCAGCCCAGTACCTGCGAGTGGTGCTGGTACACGTCCTGCCAGCCGCCGCAGGCGGCGCGGTGTTCGATACGTTGCATGGGTGTCTCCCTGGCCGGGCGGCGGGCGCGTGGCACGCCGCCGGCAGCCATCAGTAGTGGACCACCGAACGGATCGACTTGCCTTCGTGCATGAGCGCGAAGGCATCGTTGATCTGTTCCAGGCCCATGGTGTGGGTGACGAACGGGGCCAGTTCGATATCGCCCTTCATCGCGTCCTCGACCATGCCCGGCAGCTGGCTGCGGCCCTTGACGCCGCCGAAGGCGGTGCCCTTCCACGAACGGCCGGTGACCAGCTGGAACGGGCGGGTGGAGATTTCCTGGCCCGCGCCGGCCACGCCGATGACCACCGACTGGCCCCAGCCACGGTGCGCGCATTCCAGCGCGGCCCGCATCACGTTGACGTTGCCGATGCACTCGAAGGTGTGGTCCACGCCCCAGGTGGTCATCTCCACGATCACCTGCTGGATCGGCTTGTCGAAATCCTTCGGGTTGACGCAGTCGGTGGCACCGAACTGCCGGGCCAGCTCGAACTTGGACGGATTGGTATCGATGGCGAAGATGCGCCCGGCCTTGGCCTGGCGCGCGCCCTGGATCACGGCCAGGCCGATGCCGCCCAGGCCGAACACGGCCACCGAATCGCCTTCCTGCACCTTGGCGGTGTTGTGCACCGCGCCGATGCCGGTGGTGACGCCGCAGCCGAGCAGGCAGACATGCTCCGGGTTGGCGTCCGGGTTGATCTTGGCCAGCGAGACTTCGGCCACCACGGTGTATTCGCTGAAGGTCGAGCAGCCCATGTAGTGGTAGATCGGCTCGCCGTTGTAGCTGAAGCGGGTGGTGCCGTCGGGCATCACGCCCTTGCCCTGGGTGGCGCGCACGGCCACGCACAGGTTGGTCTTGCCGGAGGTACAGAACAGGCATTCCCCGCACTCGGCGGTATACAGCGGAATCACGTGGTCGCCCGGCTTGACGCTGGTGACGCCCTCGCCCACTTCGACCACGATGCCGGCGCCTTCATGGCCGAGCACGGCCGGGAACAGGCCTTCGGGATCATCGCCGGACAGGGTGAACGCATCGGTATGGCAGACCCCGGTATGGGTGATGCGCACCAGCACTTCGCCCTTCTGCGGCGGGGCGACGTCGATCTCGACGATCTTCAACGGCTGGCCGGGACCAAACGCAACAGCGGCACGGGATTTCATCGGAAACTCTCCAAGACAGGGAACAGGACGGGACAGCGCGCGGTGGCCCGCACGCTTATTTCAGGTAGGAACGGATCAGCGCGCTCATGTCGCGCACGCGCTCGGCGCGCTGTGTATCGGACTGCGCCGGCTGGCCGAATTCTTCGCGCAGGTGGGCTTCCATCACCTCGGACATCAGCCCGTTGACGGCGCCGCGGATCGCGGCGATCTGCTGCAGCACCGGGCCGCAGTCGGCGCCGCCCTCCAGCGCCCGGTCCAGCGCATCGCACTGGCCGCGGATGCGGCGCACGCGGGCCAGGACCTTCTTCTTTTCTTCGGGGGAATGGGGCACGGGCGAATGACCATAGAACTATACTGGGGGATAGTATACATGACGACATGCGCACGTCATTGCGCGACTGCCTCGTCATCACCGACAGCTGCAGCGACGATGGCTTCGTCAGTCGAATGCACCGGCATCGGCCAGTTTCGCCAGCGCATCCACGACATACCGCACCTTCGGCCGCAGGTGCCGGGTCTGCGGCCATAGCGCGTGGATTTCCACATGGTGTTGCATGCAGTGGCCCAGTACCTGCTGCAACGCGCCGGTCTGCAGGTGCTGTTTGACCAGGAAGTGCGGCATCTGGCAGATGCCCAGGCCGGCGATGGCGGCCTCGATCACCGCGTCACCATCATTGAGCTGGTGGGTGCCGCTGGGAATGAAGCGCGCCTGTGCAGCGTCTTCTCCGATCCGCCACGCTACCGGCTGGCCATACCGATAACCGACGATGCTGCGATGGGCATGCAGGTCGTCCACGGTGCCAGGCGTGCCGTGCCTGTCCAGGTAGGCCGGCGACGCACAGGTGATCAGCTGCTGGGTGCCCAGCCGTCGCGCGACCAGGTGCTGGGCCTGGTCCAGCCCACCGAAGCGGATCAACAGGTCGATACCTTCTTCGACCGGGTCCACGAAGTGGTCGGTGAAGGTCATGGTGAGCTGCAGTTCGGGGTGATCGGCACAGATGCGCAGCAGCACCGGCAGGATCATCAGGCGCCCGAACGAGGACGGCATGTCGATGCGCAGGCGGCCCGCGGGCAGGTGTGAGGCCGAGCCCAGGCACGCTTCGGCCGAGGCGATCTCTTCCAGCGCGGTGGCGCAGGAAGCGAAGTAGGCCTGACCATCGGCGGTGAGCGAAATGCGCCGCGTGGTGCGATGGAACAGCCGCACACCCAGGCGCTCTTCCAGCCGCGCGATCGCCTTGCCGACCGCCGAGCGCGATATCCCCAGGGTCTCAGCCGCTTCGGTGAACGTACCCGAGCGCGCCGTGGTGACGAAGGTGACCAGCCCGTTCAACGATTCCATTGGCAGCATCGCCGCGCTCCATTGGGGACAAAATATCCCGCTTGCCGGGAAATTGAAGTGCTTTATGCACCTCCAAGTCAACCCTATCTTGAAGGGGTCGCGCCGCTGGCGCCCCATTCCCACGAGTTCCACCTTATGACCGCCCTGCTCTTCCAGCCCTACGACCTCGCCGGCACCCCCCTGCGCAACCGCATCGCCATGGCGCCGATGACCCGCGCACGCAACCCCGGCAGCGTGGCCAATGCCCTTACTGCGCAGTACTACCGGCAGCGCGCCAGCACCGGGCTGATCATCAGCGAAGGCACTCCGGTGTCGGCGCAGGGCCAGGGCTACATCGACGTGCCGGGCATGTGGTCGGCCGAGCAGGTGGAGGGCTGGAAGCAGGTCACCGCCGCCGTGCATGCCGAACGGGGCGTCATCTTCGCCCAGCTCTGGCACGTGGGCCGCATGTCGCACGCGTCGCTGCAGCCCGACGGCGGCCAGCCGGTCAGCGCGGGCACCCGCCCGGTGGCGAGCGACCCGAAGAACACCTCGTTCGTGTATCGCCAGGACGGCAGCCGTGGGCATGCCGATCCAACCCCGCCGCGTGCCCTGCGCACCGACGAACTGCCCGGCATCGTCGACGACTTCGCGCGCGCGGCCGACAACGCGATCGCCGCCGGTTTCGACGGCATCGAGCTGCATGCGGCCAACGGCTACCTGTTCGAACAGTTCCTCAACCCGGTGACCAATGACCGCACCGATGGCTACGGCGGCACGCTGCAGAACCGCGCACGCCTGATCCTGGAGACGGTCGATGCGATGGCCGCGCGGATCGGGCCGCACCGCGTCGGGGTGCGGCTGGCACCGAACAACCTGCAGTTCGACATGCCCGAGTATGTCGGCAACGAAGCGGCCTACCTGTACCTGGCGCAGGAACTGGGCAAGCGCGGCCTGGCCTACGTGCACCTCAACGACAACCATGCACGGGGCGTGTCGGTCCTGAGCGAGGCGTTCCTGCGCACGTTCAAGCAGAGCTACGGTGGCACCCTGATCCTGGCTGGCAGCCTCACCCGCGCGCGGGCACTGCAGCTGGTGGACGACGGCGTCATCGACCTGGCTGCGTTCGGCCAGCCGTTCATCGCCAACCCGGACCTGGTGGCGCGGCTGGAAAACGACGTGGCGCTGGCGGTGCCGGATCGGGCCACGTATTACGGTGGTGGGGCGGAGGGGTATACCGACTATCCGGCAGCCCGCTGATTCGGGGGCGGCGCGGGCCGGGGATGCCGCAGGTCGGGCTGGACGGTCCGTTGCTGCGTGCAGCCACCCATGGGGTGGCTCTACCCCCGCGGGGTCACCGCAACATCAGGGCCACACCGTGTGGTCCAGCTGCACGGCGGCAGGCGCAGGCATGGTGGCCGTCATGCCTGCACGTAGGGAATGCGCTCGTCGATGCGCTCGAACCCGATCACCTGGCGGATCAGCGCATGGGCCTGGTCTTCGTGCAGTGCGCCGTCGGCAATGGCCTCGGTTTGCGCGAACCATGCTTCCAGCGCCTGCACCTGGTCAGCGCGCAGCCACGCGCGGTGCGTGCCCAGCCAGCGCTGCAGGTTGTCGGCCAGCACGCCGTCGTCCAGCAGCGAATCCTCCAGGTCCAGCACCGACTCCACCATCTTGCGGAACAGGAAGTCCTGGTAATTCGCTGCCAGCAGGTCGGCGCGGTCGTCGTCGTGCCAGACCAGCAGCACCGGCGGCTCGGCAAAGCCGGGTGCGTTGGTCCAGAAGCAATACGCATCGCCCGCACCGGTCTCGGCGAACGGCAGCAGCTGCATGTCCGACCGCAGCCGGTTGTAGTGGTCGGCTGCGGTCAGGTCGGACCACGCTTCGTGCAGGTGCTCACGCGCGATCGGCTCGTAGTCGTACGCATACAACAACACCGGCGGCGCGGCCTGCAGGGTAGGAAACACAACCTTGGACCACTCCGGGTGCGGGGCACCAAAGTCCAACCGGCCTTCGGCATCCAGCTGCCGGTAGAGCGGCGGGAAGGATTGGCCGATGGCCTGTTCGATATCGGAAAGCGTATGCATGCAGGATCCATGACGCCGAAGAGCGGCGCGCTCAGCGCGCATTGTAACGATAGACCACGCTGGAAGAAGAAGGACGTGCCATCGACTGCCCGGCCACCGCCACCACCGGCAACGCGTAGTTGCCGTTGTGCATCAGCCCGGCATGTTCGAAGCGTTCATGGAAGGCCGCTTCCTCGGCCGGGTGGTCGATGTCGTGGTAGCGCACCGGCACGTTGGCGGCCTGCAGGTCGGCCAGCATGCGGCGGGTATAGCCGCAGGCATCGCGGCCGTAGACCTCGACCAACTGGCCGTCGGCCGGCAGCGCGGCAAGCGCGGGGGCGCCCTCGAAAACGGCAGGCGCGGCCTGCTCGGCCAGCGGCGGTGGGGCGCTGAAGTAACGTTTCCTTACCTGCAGTACCCCCCCAATACCCCCAGGATCAACAGCAAGACCAGCGTGCGATGCATCGACAATCCCTGTCCACGGGCACGGCGCCCAGTGCGACGCTAGCATGCAGCACGGGCCGATCTCAATGCGCACGCCATGGTTGCGCGCCGCTGACTACCAACATCGCAGAATATGCCCATCCATCGCGACACGATGTAGCTACTACTTGGACAGATCGTCTACTGCTCTGCCGTACAACTCGGAGAGCCGTGCCGCCTGGATTGCGCTGACCTCTGTTTCAAGGCTGGTGAGCAGATAGTCCTGCCAGCGCGCTTCCAGCAAAAACGAGAACCTATCGAACAGCTGCCACTCGTCGTCAATCCCTGGATCACCCTTCGTCGAGAGATAGTTCAGTAGGGCGTCCAGGTCGTCACGAGGATGGCATCGATCCAGCATGCCGACGTGAGGATGAGCAGAGTTTCGATTACAGAGCGCGGCGAAGTACTTAAAGGTGAAGTCCCGGATACGCTCGCAGACATCCCAACTCCATAGCTCACCTACGAACAAGGTTGCGTAGGCATAT
Organism: Stenotrophomonas sp. KH_029; assembly: GCF_057839765.1. Taxonomy (NCBI): domain Bacteria; kingdom Pseudomonadati; phylum Pseudomonadota; class Gammaproteobacteria; order Lysobacterales; family Lysobacteraceae; genus Stenotrophomonas; species Stenotrophomonas sp. KH_029. Next base: position 3,541,340 of record NZ_CM174498.1, read on the forward strand.
TCCTTTCCTGACAACCGGCGCTCACGCAGGGCCTCTAGCAGCGCTGCGTGATCGCGAGTGTGCCGCTCACCCAGGAAGCCCTGCCGCTCACACCACTCAACAAAGAATCCAGTAGCTAGGTCAATCTGTTCGGGGTAGTGCTGCGGCGATCCGTCAAACACGGGGCGAGGATTCCCCTCGGCATCACGGCTCAACGTCGCGTATCGGCGCATCTGGGAAAGCTCAATGTGCCAGCGACCGATCTCTCTGGGAACAGTCAGCGTAACGCCCTGCCGAAATGGCATCCGTGCCTCCGTCCAATCGGGTGTATCGCGACTGATGTACCGGGGTGCCGCATTGATCAGATCATTGGCTGCGGCACCGGGCGTCAGCCCGAACGGCAGGGCGTCCAGCCACCGTGGGTCAAACCATATTGAGTCGACCCAGCAAATGTAATGACGCCCCGTCTTGCGAGGGGGGTAGTAGTCCGGTGCCAAAATTTCATGGCTCCAGCCGATTTCCAGGTCAATGGCCTTGGCGCGCATGTAGCCTATGGAGTTGGAACCGGCAAAAGACGTGGGTTTTGGCCGCTTCGCATCAATACGCTCTGCGATCGACAGCACAGGTTGGCTGTCAATTCGTTGTCCAAGCAGGTCGCAGAGCTCAGAAAATTGGAGTCGCATGAGGGGTCGGCCGGAAAAATATGCCGGAATTGTCTGCCCCCATTGTGCAACGGTCCATACAATGAGTTGCAGAACGTCATCGGAGGCTGCGTCCCAACGTCAGAGCTGCCACGCCGTATCAAGGTGGATCCAGCGTGCAGCTATCCAGACAACGCATCCAGGGCGACAAGACTACCCCGCAGACAGGCTTCAATTTCAGCACGTGGGTGAGCCCTTACGGCCCTCCGCGCTAGCTTCGCGCTGGGCGCACTGCCCAACGGCGAGAATGTCGCTGAGCCTACCGTGGTGTTGCTGTTGATGCTGGATCGGGTGGACGGGGCCGCCCGGTAGTTCAACGCCACCGGCTCCCAACCGCCGCGCGACGGATAAAGTCGAAGGCCCGTGTGAGAACGCGATTTTTCGGAGGTGCCGGCCAGCGCCGGGCGTGGCCAAGGCATCAAGCGGTATCGCGCAGCATGTCCCCGCCATCTTTATGGCTTATCGGAAAGGTCCCACATCGGTCGGTCCACGCACCATTTTTCCCCACTGCGCTGCCCGCCAGCCGCCATCGATAGCAGCCGCCTTTGCTGCATGGTTTGATCCGCACAACATTGGCGGCCGCAACGGCCTTGCCGTCACCAGGGCAAAGGCACCACTTCCCCATTGGCGTGCTCCCCGTAGTACAGCGACGGCAGGAAGCGCGACAGGAACGTGAACTCTGTGTAGCAGTGCTTCATCAGGTTCAGGCCGATGACATCGCTGGCATCGTGCAGCGGATCGGCGCTGCCGCGGCCGAGCACGAAGCGGCTGCGCAGGGTGCAGCCGAACGGGGTGTCGCGGGTGACGTGCAACATCTCGCCATCGATGGGATCGCCGGCCGCGTCGAGATGCACGTGGTCGCCGAAGCCGATGCGCGCGGCGATGATTGCCGAGACATCGCCGCGTTCCTGCGCTCGCGCCAGCCGCTCGCCGTCGAACAGTTCCTGCGGGTCGTGAAACTTCAACTGCGCGGCCACGGGCGGGATATCGGCCAGCGATTCCACCGCACGGATGCTGGCGCCGTGGAAGCCTTCGCCCTTGCGCCAGTGGCTGTCCCAGCCGTGGTGCGCGACGTGGTCGACCGGATGCCACCAGCGGATGTGCTGGGTGGTTTCGAAGAAAGTGAACCACCACTCCAGCATGCGGCCCTTGCAACCGTGCAGGTCGGTACGCATGGCCACCAGCAGGCTGCCGTCGTCGCGGCGCTGGATGCCCGCCTCCAACGGCATCGGTGCGGGGTCCAGCAGTGCATGGTGGTCCAGCCAGGGCAAGGCACGGGAAGCGGCTGTCATCGAAAAGCTCCGGTGGGTAAGGAATCCGGACAATATAGAAACGCACCGCGTTTCGCAAATAAAGATTTGCGCTACCATTGCACCATGCCCAGTTCCTCCACCCCCGAAAAACGCCCGCGCGGCCGCCCGGCCCGGCCCGAAGCCGAGGTCCGCCACGCGCTGCTGCAGCACACGATGCAACTACTGCTCGAGCAGGGCTATGAGGCGACCACGATGGAGGCCGTCGCCGCGCGGGCCGGCGTCGCCAAGAAAACCGTGTACCGCCACGCCGACAACCGCGATGCGCTGGTCGGGCTGGCCGTGCGGGCGTGGGGCGACAACTTCGCGCCGCAGCTGCAGCGCGATGCGGCGCGCGCGGCCGAGGTGCTGCCGCTGCTGCGCGACATCCTGAAATCGATCTGCACGCAGGTGCTATCCGACCCGGCCGTGCGGTTGTTCCGCCTGCTCACCGGTGATTTCCCGGGCAAGCCCGACCTGCTGCGCAACTATCAGGACAACGGTATCGAGCGCGGCCGCGCGCTGTTGGGCCAATGGCTGGCGCGGCAGCAGCGGCAGGGATTCATCCGTGCCGGCGATGCGCACACGATGGCGGTGCTGATCCTGGCGATGGCGGTGGCCGAACCGCTGCGACAGCACGCGCTGGGGCTTGCCGCGACGGACATCGATGCACACCTGGACGCGGCGCTAGGGCTGTTGGCGCCGGGCTTGCTGGACGCAAGCGCGTCTGCTCAGCGGCTGCTGTAGCGGTAAATCACCGCGCCCGGCGAAGGCCGTGCCAGCGATTGCCCGGCCACCGCCACCACCGGCAGCGCATAGCTGCCATCGTGCATCAGACCGGCATGTTCGAAGCGTTCATGGAAGGCCGCTTCCACCGATGGGTTATCGATGTCGTGGTAACGCACCGGCACGTTGGCGGCCTGCAGATCAGCCAGCATGCGGCGGGTAAAGCCGCAGGCATCGCGGCCGTAGACCTCGACCAGCTGGCCGTCGGCCGGCAGCGCGGCAAGCGCCGGGGCGCCCTGGAAAACGGCAGGCGCTGCCTGCTCGGCCAGCGGCGGTGGGGCGCTGAAGTAACGTTTCCTTACCTGCAGTACCCCGCCCAATACCCCCAGGATCAACAGCAAGACCAGCGTGCGATGCATCGACAATCCTTGTCCACGGGCACGGCGCCCGGTGCGACGCTAGCATGCGGCGCGGGCCGGTCTCAATGCGCACGCCATGGTTGCGCGCCTCCGATCGGGCCGGGTTGCCGGCCGGCGGCCGGCACTACCGGCTGCCGGGCATGGCCAGGGCATCAGGCGGTATCGCGCAGCATGTCCACGAAGGCGCGCAGCGCCGAGGACATTTGCCGCTGGCGCGGGTAATACAGCACGAAGCCGGCGAACGGCGGGCTCCAGTCTTCCAGCACGGCCTGCAGCCGGCCGCTGTCCAGGTGCGGGCGGGCGGCATCTTCCAGTACATAGGCCAGGCCAAGGTCATCGAGCACGGCCTGCAGGATGGTGGATTGTTCGTCCAGGGTGAGCCGGCCGGGCACGTCGATGTCCAGCGCCTTGCCGTCGCGTTCGAACTGCCACTTGTACAGGTGGCCGCTGGCGAAGCGGAAGCGCACGCATTCGTGCGCGACCAGGTCCTGCGGATGTTGCGGGATGCCGCGGGCGGCCAGGTAGGCCGGGGTGGCCACGATCAGCCCACGCAGCGACGGACCCAGCGGCACGGCCACCATGTCTTCGGGCACGAACTCATGCAGGCGCACGCCGGCATCGAAACCGCGCGCGACGATGTCGACCAGGCCATCGTCCTGGGCCAGCTCCAGGCGCACGTCCGGATGGGCGTGCAGGAAGCGCGCCAGCCGCGGGCCGAGCTGGGTGGGCACCGCGGCGCGGGTGGCGTTGATGCGCAGCAGGCCGGCCGGCGCGGCGCGGAAGTGGTTCATTTCCTCCAGCGCATCATGCACCTGGTGCAGTGCCGGCTGCAGGCGTTCGAGCAGGCGTTGGCCGGCTTCGGTCAGCGCCACGCTGCGGGTGGTGCGGTGGAACAGGCCCACGCCCAGGCGTTCTTCCAGCGCGCGGATGGCATAGCTCACCGCCGAGGTGGACAGGGCCAGCTCGGCGCCGGCGCGGCGGAAGCTGCGGTGGCGGGCCACGGCGGCGAAGGCGGCCAGGTGGGTGAGGTTGTCAGTGACCATGATTGTGCAGTCTGCCTTGATGAATCATGCCGATATCCTGACTGTCTGTGCACGGCAACCGAGCGTATTGTAAAGCGCCTTTCTACAAACCTGCCAAGGATTCCCCATGTCCCTCGCCCACGGTTATGCCGTCCACGACCAGACCGCGCCGCTGGTTCCGTTCTCCTTCGAGCGCCGCGCGGTCGGCCCGGACGATGTCCGCATCCAGATCCTGTACAGCGGCATCTGCCACTCGGACCTGCACCAGGCCCGCGACGACTGGGGCAACGCCAAGTTCCCGATGGTGCCCGGCCACGAGATCATCGGCCGGGTCACCGAGGTGGGCGCCAACGTCACCCGCTTCAAGGTGGGCGACCACGCCGGCGTGGGCTGCATGGTCGATTCGTGCCGGCATTGCGATGCCTGCGAACACGACCTGGAGCAGTACTGCGCCAATGGCGCCACCTTCACCTACAACAGCACCGAACGTGAGAGCGGCAAGCCCACCTTCGGCGGTTACTCCGACCACATCGTCACCGAGCAGCGGTTCGTGGTGAAGGTGGCCGACACGCTGGACCTGAAGGCCGCCGCACCGCTGCTGTGCGCGGGCATCACCACCTATTCGCCGCTGCGCCACTGGAAGGTGGGCCCCGGCCAGAAGGTCGGCGTGATCGGCCTGGGCGGGCTGGGCCACATGGGCGTGAAGTTCGCCAAGGCGATGGGCGCCACCGTGGTGATGATCACCACCACCCCGGAAAAGGGCGCCGATGCCAAGCGCCTGGGCGCCGACGAGGTGCTGGTGTCGCGCGACCCGGCGCAGATGCAGGCCCATGCCGGCAGCTTCGACTTCCTGCTCAACACCATTCCGGTCGGCCACGACACCAACCCGTACATGGGCCTGCTCAAGCGCGAAGCGACCATGTGCCTGGTCGGCGTGCTGACCGAACTGGACCCGCCGCTGACCGGCGCCAGCGTGATCTTCGGCCGCAAGCACCTGACCGGTTCGGCGATCGGCGGCATGGCCGAAACCCAGGAAATGATGGATTTCTGCGCCGAGCACAACATCGTCAGCGACGTGGAAGTGATCGACATCAAGACCGTCAACGAAGCCTGGGAACGCATGGCAAAAAATGATGTGCGCTACCGCTTCGTGATCGACATGGCCACGCTTGGTGCACAGGCGGCCTGAACCCCGACGCTGCCGGGCGCTGCTGCAGCGCCCGGCACATGGCAGCGGCGAACGTACAATGCGCGCATCGTCCAAACGGTGCGCGCACGATGAACATGTATCTGTTGCTGGGCCTTGCGATCGTGTTCGAAGTGATCGCTACCAGCCTGCTCAAGGCGTCGGAAGGATTCACCCGGCTGTGGCCGTCGATCGGCACGGTGATCGGCTATGCCGCCGCGTTCTACCTGCTGGCACTCACCCTCAAATCCATTCCCACCGGCGTGGCCTATGCGATCTGGTCCGGGGTGGGCATCGTGCTGATCTCGGTGATCGGCTGGGTAGTGTTCAAGCAGAAGCTGGATGCGCCGGCGTTGATCGGCATGGGCCTGATCGTGGCCGGGGTGGCGGTGATCAATCTGTTTTCCAAGAGCGCGGCGCATTGAGGGATGCGTACCGACTAACGGTCGGTACCTACCGGCGGGGATGGCAATGGTAGGTGACGACCGTTGGTCGTCACCGGCACTCAATACGCGAACTGCTTGAACAGCGGGTCGATGTTCTGGTTCCATTCGCCGTTGAACAGCGCCAGCTTGCGGTCGGCCGGGGTCAGGCCCGAATCGACGATTTCCTGCAGCACATCCAGGAAATGGCTTTCGTCCTGGCCGTCGGCATTGAGCGCGGCGCGGCGCTTGAGGCCGGCCACGGCAATCTCCAGCGCCGCACGGGCCAGGTCGCGCACGGTGCCGTTGCGGAACGGCAGCTTCAATGCGTGGCGCGGCACGCCGTCGCGCAAGGCGTGGCGCTCGGCCAGGCTGAAATCGCGGACCAGGTCCCAGGCCGCATCCAGCGCGGCATCGTCATACAGCAGGCCCACCCAGAACGCCGGCAGCGCGCACAGGCGGCTCCACGGGCCGGCGTCGGCACCGCGCATTTCCAGGTACTTCTTCAACCGCACTTCCGGGAACGCGGTGGTCATGTGGTCCGACCAGTCGCGCAGCGTGGGCAGCTGGCCCGGCAGCGCCGGCAGCCTGCCCTGCATGAAATCGCGGAAGCTCTGCCCGCTGGCATCGTGGTACTTGCCGTCGCGGTAGGAGAAATACATCGGCACGTCGAGCAGGTAGTCCACGTAACGCTCGTAGCCGAAGCCGTCTTCGAACACGAAGTCGAGCATGCCGGTGCGGTCGTTGTCGGTATCGGTCCAGATGTGCGAGCGATAGCTCTGGAAACCGTTGGGCTTGCCTTCGGTGAACGGCGAATCGGCGAACAGCGCGGTGGCGATCGGCTGCAGCGCCAGCGATACGCGGAACTTCTTAACCATGTCCGCTTCGGTGGCGTAATCCAGGTTGACCTGCACCGTGCAGGTGCGGGTCATCATGTCCAGGCCGAGCGAGCCGACCTTGGGCATGTAGTCGCGCATGATCCGGTAGCGGCCCTTGGGCATCCACGGCATCTCATCGCGCGTCCACTTGGGCTGGAAGCCCATGCCGAGGAAGCCCAGCTGCAGTTCGCCGGCCACCTGCGCCACTTCGTTGAGGTGGGTGCCGGTTTCCACGCAAGTGTGGTGGATGGTTTCCACCGCCGCGCCGGACAGTTCCAGCTGGCCGGCCGGTTCCAGGGTGACCGAAGCGTTGTCGCGCAGCAGCGCGATGGTGTGGCCGCCCTCGATCACCGGCGCCCAGCCGAAGCGGGTCAGGCCGGTGAGCAGGGCCTCGATGCCGCGCTCGCCATCGAAGGTGGGCGGGCGCAGGTCGTCCAGGCGGAAGCCGAACTTCTCGTGCTCGGTGCCGATGCGCCACTGCGCCTTGGGCTTTTCCCCGGAGGCCAACGTGGCGACCAGTTCGTTTCGGTCGGTGATCGGCGTCTCGGCGACGTGGCTGGGGCTCGACAAGGGGAGGCTCGCAGGATTCTGGTCTGGACGGGGATGTGGGGCTGATCGCCTCGCATCGCAAGGGCGCACTATATCGTGGCGCCTGCGGCCGTCGCGTCACCGTGACGGATTTCAGCATCCCACCGGACGCAGTTGCGCATTGGCGGCCCTGCCCCACCCAGGGCCGTGCGCGACACCGGCACCCTGCCCAAGCCCGCAGCGGTTCACCGTTGCCCGGGGCGACCGCCTAGACTGAGCGCATGCGCCATTCCAGACACCCCGAAGTGCATCGCTCCGACCGCGCCGGCTGGCTGCGCGCGGCCGTGCTGGGCGCCAATGACGGCATCGTGTCGGTGGCCGGGCTGGTGGTAGGCATCGCCGCCAGCGGCGCCTCGGCCTCGACCGTACTGGCTACCGGCATTGCCGGCACCGTGGCCGGGGCGATGTCGATGGCCGCCGGCGAGTATGTGTCGGTACAGTCGCAGGCCGATACCGAACGGGCCGACCTGGCGGTGGAGAAACGCGAGCTGCACGAAGACCCGCACAGCGAGCTGCAGGAGCTGGCCGCGATCTATCGCCAGCGCGGCCTGGATCCGGCCCTGGCCCATGAAGTGGCGGTGCAACTGACCGCGCACGATGCGCTGGGTGCGCACGCGCGCGACGAGCTTGGCATCACCGAGGCACTGCGCGCGCGCCCGTTGCAGGCGGCCATCACCTCGGCCGCGGCATTCACCTGCGGCGCCGTGTTGCCGGTGTTGACCGCGCTGTTGGCCCCCCATGCACAGGTGGCCCAGTTCACCACTGCTGCCACCCTGGCCGGACTGGGCCTGACCGGCGCAATGGCCGCCCGTGCCGGCGGCGCGCCGCCGCTGCGCGGTGCGCTGCGGGTGGTGTTCTGGGGGGCGCTGGCGATGGGCGCGGCGGCGCTGATCGGCCAGTTGTTCGATACAGCGCCGTGATGCCCACCGATCCCTTGCTGGCCGAAATGGCCAGCCTGGCCGACTGCCAGCGTGCCGACGGCTATGCCTGCATCACCGCGCGCCGCGAACATGGCGCCAGCTCGGTGGAGATTCCACAGCCGCAGCTTGCGATCCTGCTGCAGGGCTGCAAGCAGGTCGCCTGCGGGCAGCAATCGCTGCAGCTGGTGCCGGGCGATCTGTTCCTGATCACCCGGCGCTGCCGCATCGATGTGGTCAACATTCCCGATCCGGCCAGCGGGGTCTACCTGAGCGCGATCGTGCCGTTGTGTGCCGAAGTCCTGGCGGCCGCGCGCGTGCTGTGGAACGAGCCGCTGCCCGAGGCAGGCGATGCGCTGGCACGGCTGCCGTTGGCCGAGCATGGCCACAGCCTGCGGCAGTGGCGCCAGGCGCTGGAACAGGGCCGCTACAGCGAAGCGCGCCTTGCCCTGGCCGCGCTGGTGCTGGCGTTCTGCCGGCGCGGCCACGGCAGCCTGCTGGTACCGCCCGAGCCCAGCCTGGGCGAACGCATCCGCGACCTGATCGCCGCCCAGCCCGAACGCGACTGGCAGTCGCGCGACTTCGAGCAGCAGCTTGGGCTGAGCGGGGCGACCCTGCGCCGACGGCTGGCCGGCGAACAGGCCAGCATGCGCGAGCTGATCGCCGATGCGCGGCTGGCGCATGCGATGACCCTGCTCTACACCACCCGGCTGCCGCTCAAAACGGTGGCCGCACGGGTGGGCTACCGCTCGCTGGGCAGCTTCAGCAAACGCTTCGCCGCCCGCTATGGGCTGGAGCCGGGGGCGATCGGCAACGGCTGAGGCGGCGAGCGGATCGCGGCGCATTGTGAGCGAACCACGCGCGCGCCGGCGCGCAGCATGGGGTTACCGCGGCACCGGCCGCCTGCATGGAAGATCGTATGTCCCTCCCCTCTGTCCGCCACCTGGCCAGCGCCCTGCTGCTGACCGCCTGCGCCGGTTCGGCCTGGGCCGGCACCGCACACCGCCCGACCGCACAGGTGCCCGGCGTCTACCACCAGCAGATCGGCACGCTGCAGGTCACCGCGCTGTTCGACGGCACGGTGGCGCTGGGCCGGCAGGAACTGGTCGGGATCGACCCGGGCGCGGTCACCCGCCTGCTCGACCACCGCTATGTCCCCGAAGACGGCAAGGGCCTGCAGACCGCGGTCAATGCCTACCTGGTGCAGCGTGGCGGGCACCTGACCCTGGTCGACACCGGCACCGCGCAGTGCTTCGGCCCCGGCCTGGGCCAGGTGCTGGGCAACCTGCGCGCGGCCGGGTTTGATCCGACCGAGGTGGATGACGTGCTGCTCACCCACGCCCATCCGGACCACCTGTGCGGCCTGCTCGATGCGCAGGGCCAGATGGCCTTCCCGAAGGCGACGGTGTGGTTGTCGGCCGCCGATGCCGGCTATTGGCTGGACCCGGCCAGCGAAGCCGGCGCCCCGCAGGGCGTGCGCTTTGCCTTCGCGCTGGCGCGCAAGGCGGTGGCTCCGTATGCAAGCGCCGGCAAGCTGCGCCGGTTCACGCCCGGGCAGGCCCTGCCCGACGGGGTGACCGCGCTGGACAGCCACGGGCACACGCCCGGCCACGTATCGTGGAAACTGGATGGCGGCAACGGCCAGTCGCTGCTGGTGTGGGGCGACATCGTGCACTTCCATGCCGTGCAGTTCGCCCGGCCCGATGCCGCGTTCGAGGCGGACAGCGACCGCACGGCGGCGATCGCCAGCCGCCGGGCGATGATGGCTCAGGCGGCGGATCAGGGAGGGTGGGTGGCCGGGGCGCACCTGCCGTTCCCGGGCCTGGGCCATGTGCGCCGCGAGGGCCAGGCGTTTGCGTGGGTGCCGGGGGAGTTTGCGCCGTTGCGGTGAACCGGCACACCGGGTGAGGGGGCGCACCGACCAACGGTCGGTGCCTACCGCTGCGGGGCGCGGCCGGCATTGCCGATTACGCGGTTTCCGCCGCCGGCTTGTTCAGGCCCAGCCAGCCGCCGATGATCTCGCGCGCCTCGTCCACGCCCTGGCGGGCGGGGCCGGAGTAGGTCTGCACGCTGACCGTATCGCCGAAGGAGGACTGCAGTTCCTTGCGCACCTTCTGCAGGGCGATGCCCTGCTGGCCGCGGCCGAGCTTGTCGGCTTTGGTCAGCAGCGCATGCGCGGGCAGGCCGCGCTGCACCGCATAGGCCAGCATCTGGCGGTCGTAGTCCTTCAGCGGGTGACGGATGTCCATCACCACCACCAGGCCGCGCAGCGCCTGCCGGGTACGGAAGTACTGGTCGATGAAGGCCTGCCAGTGGGCCTGCAGGTCCAGCGGCACCTTGGCGTAGCCGTAACCGGGCAGATCGACCAGTTTGGCGTCCGGGGTGACCTCGAAGAACACCAGCTGCTGGGTGCGGCCGGGGGTCTTGGAGACCCGGGCCAGGCTGTTCTGGCGGGTCAGGGCGTTGAGGGCGCTGGATTTGCCGGCGTTGGAGCGCCCGGCAAAGGCGACTTCGGCCCCGACATCCTCGGGCAATTGCCGGGTGTTGTGGGCCGAAAGCAGGTAGTGGGCACGTTCGAGGAGCAATGACATGCCCATAGGATCGCATGTCCGGGCCCGCTCCGCGCTGCCCCGGCGCGCTTTATGCTGCACCCTGCGTTGACCGTAGCGTGAAAGCGCATGGATAATCGGTCGATCCCCGCGTGTGCACCCTGCACCCGCCAGGCCGGTCCACACGGAGCTTCCGCATGCGCCATGCTCGCGTTCTTGCCGTTTCCGCTGTTGCTGTCTCGTTGCTGGCCGCCGTTGCCGTCGCCCAGACCTCGATCACCCCACTGCCGGACAACGGGCCGATCAAGACCGCCTCGTTGGAGGTCGATTTCAGCAAGACCACCTGGGGCGACGCCAAGGCCGGCCAGACCAAGGCCGCGGCCTGTGCGGCCTGCCATTCGGCCGACGGCAACTCCACCGTGGAGATGTATCCCAGCATCGCCGGGCAGAGCGAACGCTATGTGGCCCAGCAGATGGCGCTGATCGCCAACGGCCAGCGCAGCTCCGGGGCCGCTGCGGCGATGGTGCCGTTCGTGCAGGACCTCAGCCCGCAGGACATGCGCGACATCGGCGCCTACTTCGCCACCCAGAAGGCCGGCGCCGGGCTGGCCGACGACGGCCTGGTCGGCGAAGGCCCCTACGCCGGCAGGAAGTTCTACGAGATCGGCCAGCAGCTCTACCGCGGCGGCGATGCCGAACGCGGCATTCCGGCCTGCATGGCCTGCCATGGCCCCACCGGTGCCGGCAACCCGGGCCCGGCCTACCCGCATGTGGGCGGCCAGCATGCCGCCTATGTGGCGCGCCGGCTGCAGGAGTACCAGGCCGGTACCACCCAGGAAACCGACAAGGCCCACTTCCAGATCATGGCCAGCATCGCCAAGCAGCTGACCGAACAGGAAATCCAGGCCCTGGGCAGCTACCTGCAAGGCCTGCACAACCGCGCCGACGACCTGGCCGCCGCCGCACCGCCCAAGGCACCGTAGGCACCGTTTGGCGGCGCGGTGGCCGCCCGGCCGCTGCGGCGGGTTATGTTCACTGCCACGCCGGCGATGGGCCGGCGTCGTTTTTTCCGATGGAGATGGATGTAGATGACGTTGATGCCCCGCTTGATGCTGTTGCTGCTGGCCCTGAGCCCGCTGTCCGCCCTGGCCGCCGCACCGCCGGCACTGGTCGAAGGCAAGGACTACGAGCTGATCGAACAGCCCGGCCCGTACGCCCCGCTGGCCGGCAAGGTCGAAGTGGTGGAGATGTTCGGCTACACCTGCCCGCACTGCGCGCGTTTCGAGCCGCAGCTGGAAGCCTGGGCCGCCAAGCTGCCCAAGGATGTGCGCTTCACCCCGGTCCCGGCCGCGTTCGGCGGGGTCTGGGATGCGTTCGCACGCGCCTATTACGCCGCCGACCAGCTTGGCGTGGCCAAGCGCAGCCACCGCGCGATGTTCGATGCCCTGCACCAACAGCGCTCGCTGCCGATGCAGAACGTGTCGCCCGACGAGCTGGCCACCTTCTACAAGGCCTACGGCGTGGAGCCGGCGCGTTACCTGGCCGCGCTCAAGGACCCCGCGGTGGACGAAAAGATCAAGGCCGCGCGCAGCTTCGCCCAGCGCACCCAGGTGCCGGGCACGCCGGCGCTGGTGGTCAATGGCCGTTACCTGGTCAAGGGCGACTCGTTCGAGGCCATGCTGCGCAACGCCGACGCCCTGATCGCCCGCGCGCGCGGCGAACGCGCCCGCTGAGCGGCGCTGCCCGTGCAGGCTCGCTGAACCGTCACTTACCGTGCACGCCGGGCGCCCGTTCGCGCGTGCCATGATTCCCCCTTGGCCGCTGCCCACAGCGCCGGCCCCAACATGCTCATCCGCTGGAGATGCTTCGATGAAGACCCGTTTCGCCATTGTGCTCATGGCCCTGCTGCCGATCCTGGCCGCCTGCAAGGCCCAGGACGGTACCGCCAACACCACCGCCCCGACCGAACCGGCGGCCACCAGCAGCGCCCCGGCCACCGAGCCGGCGGCCACCGCCGCCAGCGGTGAAACCGCCGCGGCCGAAACCGCTGCGGCCACCGCCACGCCCCCGGCCGCCTCGCGCCCGACCGGCCCGGAGCCGGTGGAAGGCAGCGACTATGAGCTGATCGAAAACGGCCAGCCGTTCCAGCCGGCCACCGGCAAGATCGAAGTGGCCGAAATCTTCGGCTATGTGTGCCCGGCCTGCGCCGCGTTCCAGCCGCTGATCGGGCCGTGGAAGGCTGGCCTGCCCAGCGACGTCAACTTCGTCTACGTTCCGGCCATGTTCGGCGGCACCTGGGACAACTATGCCCGCGCCTTCTACGCCGCGCAGAGCATGGGCCTGCAGGACAAGACCCACGAAGCCATGTATGCCGCCATCCACGCCGAGCAGACCCTGAAGGGCGAGCGCGGCGCCGATTCGGTCGACGACATCGCCGGCTTCTACGCCAAGCACGGCGCCGATGCCAAGCAGTTCGCCAGCACCATGGGCAGCTTCGCGGTCAACGCCAAGACCAATGCCGCCAAGCAGTTCGCCCAGCGCAGCAAGATCACCGGCACCCCATCGGTCATCGTCAACGGCAAGTACCTGGTCAAGGGCAAGAGCTTCCCGGACATGCTGCGCATCGCCGATCACCTGATCGCCCGCGAACGCGCCGCCAAGGGCAGCTGATCGGGTTGGACCTGGCTACCGTTGTGACTTCCCCCACCACGCGGACCCTGCGCCTGCTGACGGCCAATATCCAGGCCGGCAGCAGCACCCGCCGCTACAGCGATTATGTGACCCGCAGCTGGTCGCATGCGCTGCCGGCCGGGCGCAAGCGCACCAGCCTGGATGCGATTGCCCAGCTGGCGCGCGGGCACGACATCGTGGGCCTGCAGGAAGCCGACCCCGGCAGCCTGCGCTCGGGCTTCACCAACCAGACCCACTACCTGGCCGAGCGGGCCGGGTTCAATTACTGGAGCCACCAGCCCAACCGTCGTATGGGCGGGGTGGCCTCCAGTGCCAATGGCCTGCTCAGCCGGCTGGAGCCGGTGGAAGTGCAGGACCACGCCCTGCCCGGCCGCATCGGCGGGCGCGGGGTGCTGCTGGCCAAGTTCGGCGATGGCAGCCAGGGGCTGGCGGTGGCGGTGGCGCACCTGTCGCTGGGCACCAACTCGCGGATGTCGCAGCTGGCCTTCATCGCCGAGCTGCTGTCCGACCACCCCAATGCGGTGCTGATGGGCGATTTCAACTGCCTGGCCGAGCGCCCGGAAATGCAGGTGCTGTACCAGAAGACCACCCTGCAGCCGCCCGGCTGCGCGGTGCCGACCTTCCCCAGCTGGCGCCCGGACCGGGCCATCGACCACATCCTGCTCAGCAGCGGCCTGCAGCAACGCAGCGCCGAAGCGGTACCGGCCGCGTTCTCCGACCACCTGGCCCTGGCCATGGCGATCGACGTCCCCAGCCACGCGCTGCGCACGTAGAGCGGGGCTCTACGTCGGTGGCGGTACCGCCGCCGAGGAGGGCGCCACCGACCGGGCCCGCCGTGCGGTTACCGTGCTGCCCACCGAAGCCAGCACCGTGCAACCGATCGCCGCCCACTGCAGCGGCGTGAGGTGTTCGGCCAGCAGGCCCATCGCCAGCAATGCGGCCACCGCCGGTTCCATGCTGATCAGGATGCCGAAGGTCTCCTTGGGCAGCCGCTTCAACGCGGCCATCTCCAGCGACATCGGGATCGCGCTGGAGACAATCGCTACGCCCAGCCCGAACAGCAGGATCTTCGGCTCCAGCAAGGCCATGCCGGCATGCGCCACGCCCACCGGCACCACCACCAGCGCCGCCACGCACAACCCCAGCGACACCGTATGCCCGGCCGGCAGGTGGCCGGCGCGCTTGCCGAAGATGATGTACAGCGCCCAGCACACCGCCGCGCCCAGCGCGAACAGCACCCCGCCCGGGTCCAGCGCCTCGGCATGGCCCAGCGGCAGCAGCAGCAACAGCCCGGCCAGCGCACAGCCGACCCACAACCAGTCGATCGGCCGGCGCGAGGACCACATCGCCACCGCCAGCGGCCCGCAGAACTCGATCGCCACCGCGATCCCGAACGGAATCGTGCGCAGCGCCATGTAGAACAGCAGGTTCATCACCCCCAACGTGGCCCCGTAGCGGATGATCGCCCCGGCGTCGGCGCGCGAGGTGGCCCTGCGCCATGGCCGGAACACCATCAGCAGCACCAGCGCCGAGAAGCCCACGCGCAATGCACTGGTGCCCTGCGCGCCGATCAGCGGGAACAGCTGCTTGGCAAAGGAGGTGCCCACCGACAGAGCGGTGACCGAGCCGAGCACGGCGAGGACGGGAAACAGCATGGAGGGGCGTGAGGTGGTCATCGGCACAGCATAATCCGTCCCGAAACAGCGATTGCATGGTGGGCCATGCGCTTCCGCCCGCCGACGCATCGATCCTGGATCGTCTTCATCGCCTCGGCGACGGTCTACCTACTCCCCGGCTCCGGCATCGCCTCGGCAAAGAACTGCGTGGCCTGCGCGATCGCGACCTGATGCGTGGCCGCCCGCGGCGTGGCTACCTGGCACAGTGCGCCGACGCGCTGCAGCCCCACGGCGGTGCAGTCGGCCAGGAAATCGTAGTGGCCCACCGCCGGCAGGATGCGCAGCTGCGCGTTGGGGATCGACGCTGCCGCCGGCATGGCGTTGGTGGCCGGTGGGGCCACACGGTCGGCATCGCCGACCAGGATCGACACCGGCTGCCGTAGCGCCTGCAGGGTGGCCGGCGGGAAGGCCTGCAGCATCGCCGGTGCCATCACGAACACCGCGCGCACCCCGGCGATGGCGTGGTCGCCGCCGGCCCGGGCGACGAACGGGGCCAGCGCCGGGGTACCGGCGGCGGCCTGCCGCTGCGCCAGGGTCAGCGCGGGCGTTTCGGCCTGCGGCTGGCACACGCCATCGTCGGGATGGGCCGCGCAGAAGGCCAGCAGCCGCGGCATGTCCGCGCGCGCGCCAGCGGCCAGCAGTGCGGTGAAGCCACCGGCCGAGAACCCGGCAATGCCCACGCGGCGGGTATCGAGGTGGGCCGACAGCTGCGGGTCGGCCTGCACCGCCGTCCATGCCGCGGCCAGATCGCCGGCGCGCTCCCACATCAGCACACTGCCGGCGGTGGTGGGCTGGTCCACGCCGTTGTTGCCGGGGTGGTCGACCGCGATCACCAGGTAACCGGCGCGGGCCATGCCGATGCCGAACCAGCCCATCATCCGCGCGCTGCCGCCATTGCCATGCGAAAGCAGCAGCACCGGCAGCCGGCCGCTGGCCGCTGGCCACGGCAGCCTGTGGCGCAGCCGAGCCAACGGTGAACAACGGCGCCTGCGGCGGCCCGATCACCACCGGCTGCTCGTCGGCGCCGGGCTGGGCCGGGTACCAGACGGTGTAGCGCACGCTGTCGCGCTGCTGCGCATCGCGCACTGCGGCGCTGGGCAGGCGTGCGCTGCCGTGGCGCTCGCCAACCGGCACCGGTGGGCCGGCCAGCGCCGGGGCCGTCAACAGCAACAGGGCCAGGGTCCAGCAACGAACAAGCGGGGTGGTCATGCGGTTTCCTTGCAGTGTGGGGCCGCGGCCAGCGGCAACCAGATTTCCACGCCGCCCAGGCCGGTCGTATCGTCAAAGCGGGCGTCGTAGCGTTCCATGTCCGGAGCATCTGCCAGGCTCAGTCCGGCGCCCGGCAGGTAGACGTTCAACAACCAGTACCAGGTGGAACGGATCGTGGCGATGTGGCCGTCGTGCCAGGCCACCAGGTAGGGCCGCGCGGGGATATCCACGGCCTGCCAGCCGGCCGGCAGCGGCGCGGCCGCGCGTACCTCGATGCCTGCGATGTAGTCGAAGCCGCCGCTGTCATCGCCATGGCAGCACACCCCATAGCGGATGCCGCCGCAGGCGGGCCGGGCCAGCGCCAGCTGCTGCCATTGCGCGGGAATGCCGGCAACGGTGGCCGGGGTATGCCGCGCGCCGATACCCGCGATACGCAGCGCGCGTCCCGGCCGCGGGCGCGTCTCCACCGCGCAAGGTGCGGCAACGTCGTGCAGCCGCAGCGGTTCCACCAGGGCCAGCCCGTGCACGCCCTGCTCGCGCACCTGCTCCGGCGTGCGCCCGAACTGGTCGGCGAAGGCGCGGGTGAAGCTGGCATGGGAGGCATAGCCGGCACCCAGCGCCACCTCGAGAATG
The DNA here is from genome assembly GCF_057839765.1 of Stenotrophomonas sp. KH_029. Lineage (NCBI taxonomy): Bacteria > Pseudomonadati > Pseudomonadota > Gammaproteobacteria > Lysobacterales > Lysobacteraceae > Stenotrophomonas > Stenotrophomonas sp. KH_029. The sequence goes on from NZ_CM174498.1 coordinate 3,558,225, forward strand.
TCGCCGGCACCGGCAGCCAGGCGGCGCGCCGCCTCGCTCAGCCGGCGCCCGCGCAGATAGCGCACCACCGAGCTACCGGTACCGGCCTGGAACAGCCGCGAGAGGTGGAACGGCGACAGCTGCACGGCGTGCGCGATATCGGCCAGCGTCAGGTTTTCGGCATGGTGGCTTTCGATGTACCACAGGGCCCTGCGTGCCGCGCTCATGCGATGGAATCGGTTCGGGTCGACAGCTGCGCAGGGTAGCGCAGGCCGCGCCGGTGCATTTGGCCGTTCTTGCTGTGCGGCAGCGGTGATTGGTGCGTACCGGTGCCGCGGCATAAGATCGGCCTGCCATCGGGCCCACTGGAGTGCCATGCCCCGCCCGCCTTCGTCCACGCCGATTCCATCGCACACACCGGCCCGGCGCGTGCACTGTGGGCGCTGTCGCAGATGCCGCCGGCCAGCGCGTTGCCGGTGCCGGTGGACGGCGTGCGCGCCAGCGCCATTGCCGACACGTTCGGCGCGCCGCGCGGGCGCGACCGCCACCACGCCGGCCTGGACATCTTCGCCAGACGCGGCACCCCGGTGCGCAGCGCCAGCGCCGGGGTCGTAATGGATATCCGCGACGGCGGCCTGGGCGGGCGCCAGGTCTGGGTGCTGGGGCCGGCCCGCGAGCGGTATTACTACGCGCACCTGGAGGGATGGCGCGAGGGCCTGGCCCGCGGCGACGTGGTCAGCGCCGGCACCGTGCTGGGCCAGGTGGGCGACAGCGGCAACGCCAAAGGTACCCCGCCACACCTGCACTGGGGCATCTACGGCGCCGACGGCGCGCGCGATCCCCTGCCGCTGCTGCGCGCGTGGCGCCGCGCGCCTACGCCACCGGCGCGTTGAAACACGCGCCAGGCCGGCGCCCGCCGCCGGTGGCGCGGCCCTGCGGCTGCATCAGCCCTTTATCGCCGCCTCGATGGCGGCCACGTCGATCTTGCGCATGGTCATCATCGCCTCGAACGCGCGTTTGGCCACCGCCGGGTCCTTGCTGGTCACCGCCTGGCTGAGGATGCGCGGGGTGATCTGCCAGGAAATGCCCCACTTGTCGCGGCACCAGCCGCAGGCGCTTTCCTGGCCGCCATTGCCGACGATGGCATTCCACAGGCGGTCGGTCTCGGCCTGGTCGTCGGTGGCGACCTGGAACGAGAATGCTTCGCTGTGCTTGAAGGCCGGGCCGCCATTGAGGCCGATGCAGGCGATGCCGGCCACGGTGAAGTCCACGGTCAGTACGTCGCCCTGCTTGCCCGAGGGGAAATCGCCGGGGGCATGGTGGACGGCGGTGACCGCGCTGTCCGGGAAGGTGGCCGCGTAGAAAGTGGCCGCCTCCAGCGCGGTGCCGTCGTACCAGAGACAGAGGGTGTTCTTGGCGAGCATGGCGATTCTCCGGGTTCACAGTGGGAGGCGCCCGATTCTAGCCCCGCCGGCGTTACGCGCCGGTGCTGCCTGCCCCGCGCCGGATGCTCACGGCCGGGCGCGCAGCAGCGCCAGCCCGAAACCGATGAAGATGGTGCCGACCACGCGGTCGAACACCTTGCGCAGCCCCGGGCGCGACAGATACCCGGCCAGGCTGTGGCCGCCGGCGGCGTAGATGGCGTACCAGAACATTTCCATCACCGCGAAGGTGGCCACCAGCACCACGAACTGCGGCGCCTGCGGCTGGCCGAGGTCGACGAACTGCGGCAGGAAGGCCGAGGCGAACAGCAGCAATTTGGGGTTGCTGATGCCGATGATGAAGCCATCGCGGAACAGCACCCGCCATGAGCGCGAGGCCAGGCTGCCGGTGTTGCCCACATCCAGCGGCGCATCCCCGCCGCGCCAGGCCTTGATACCCAGGTAGACCAGGTAGGCCACGCCGGCATAGCGCAGCACATCGAACACCAGCGGCGAGGCCTTGAGTACCGCGCCCAGGCCGGCGGCGGAGATGGCCAGGGCCAGCACCAGCGCGGTCAGGCAGCCGGCCATGGCCGCCACGCTGCGGCGGAACCCGACCTGCACGCTGCGGGTCATCACATGCAGCATGTTCGGGCCCGGCGTGCCGCACAGGATGAACACGGTGACGGCGTAGATCCACCAGGTATGCAGGTTCATGACAATCGTTCGACAGGAAAGGGGAGCGCCGGCCGCTGGCCGGCCCCGCAATAATGCCGCAATGCTGCCCCGGCGGCCCAGCATTGGTTACAGCCACGACCGGCTGAAACGAACGGGGCGCCTGATGGGCGCCCCGTTCGGGTCACGCCGGGTTTACCGCCCCGTTAGAACCGCAGGTCCGCGCGCAGGTACCAGTAGCGGCCGCGCGGGATGTCGTAGGTCGAGGCGTCGTAGCCGTTCAACGAGCACGACAGGCAGATTGGCGGATCCTTGTCGAACACGTTGTTCAAGCCGGCGCTGAGTTGCAGGCCCTTCATCCAGTCGACCTTGTAGCCCACCTGCATGTCGTGGAAGGTGGTGGCCTCCAGTTTATTGGTGCCCTCGGCCTGGTTGCTGCAGACCGGGAAGGCCGCCGCATCGCCGCACTCCTCGGTCAGCTCGGAAATGTGGCGCACCGTCCACGATGCGTTCCAGTTGGCCAGGGTCCAGCTCAGGGTGGCGTTGCTGGTCCATTCCGGGATCGAGCTGTCGGCCACTTCCACGCCGGGCTCCTGCGGCTGCTTCTGCCCGGCCGCGCCGACGGCCTCGTAGCGGCCGACGAAGGTGTTCTGCCAACCCAGCTTGAACTGGCCGGCCCGGGTCTGCGGCAGCGTCCAGAACAGGTCCACGTCCCAGCCATCGGTCTTGATCGAGCCCAGGTTGGTCAGCCGGTTGTTGAAGCTGCTGACCGCACCGGTGGAGGCGCGGGTGATGCCGGCGCAGTACAGCGGGTCCAGGGTGTCCACGCACAGGTCGAGCTGGGTCTGTGCGTTGATCGCCTGGATCGCCCCGTCGATGGCGTGGCGGTAGAAGGTCACCTCCACATCGAAGCGATCGGACCAACTGGCGTCGGTGCCGAACCACGGGCTCCAGACGAAGCCGGCGCTGAAGCTGCGCGAGCGTTCCGGGTCCAGTTCGCTGTTGCCGCCGGTGGTCACCGAGATCTGCGAGTTGGCCTGCTGGAAGCCGGTCGGTACGCCCAGCGCCGCGCAGTTGGCCGCATTGCCGCGCGGTGGGGTGCCGCCCAAGCCGACCGAGCAGGGGTCGAACAACTGCAGGTCCGCGCGCGCGGCCGACCCGTACAGTTCACCGATCGACGGCGCACGGAAGCCCTCGGCATAGCTGGTGCGCAGCACGAAGTCGTTGGTGACCTGCCAGCGCAGGCCGTACTTGGGGGTGAACTCGCCGCCAAAGGTGGAGTAGTCCGAATAGCGCCCGGCCAGGCTCAGGTCGAGCTTTTCGCCGAGCGCGCTCTTGGCGAAGATCGGGATGCTCAACTCCAGGTAGGCCTCGTTGACGTCGTACGAACCGGAGGTGGGCAGCGACGGCACGCCGTTGTAGTGGCCGATCACGGTGAGCGGATCGGGCTGGTAGCGGCCTTCGTACTTGCGGTGCTCGACACCGGTGGCGAAGGCGACCGGGCCGGCCGGCAGGGTGAACAGCTCGCTGCTCAGGTTGGCGGTGAACAGGCTCAGTTCGTTCTGGCTGCGGTCGCGCACCACCGGCTGGATCCAGCGCAGCATGTCCGGGGTGATCGAGCCGGCCCCGCCGAAGATGTTGAGCGGCACGCAGCCGGGCGTGGCCGCGCACACGGCCGGGTCACCCAGCGCCATGTTGATCTTGTAGATGTCGTAGCTGCCGTGGTTGGTCTGCTCGGCCTTGTTCTTGCTGTACATGCCGTTGACGTCCCAGAACCAGCTGCGGCTGCCGGCCTCGAACTGGCCGACCAGGCCGGTGGCGAAGTACTGGGTATTGACCTCCTGCTTGAACACGCGCGGGCCGCCCTCCACCGGGCGCCGGCCGATCAGGCTCATGTTGCCCGAGGACACCAGGTCGAAGCCGAACGGGTTGTACGGGTTCAGCGCGGACACCACGATGTTGTCGGCCAGCGGGTTGCCGGTGGCGCCGTCGGGGCCGAAGAACAACGGTTCGGGGCCGGCCTGATTGGTGGATTCGCGACGGTTGCCCAGCGCCTTGATGTACCACTGGATGTTGTCGGTGATGTCGAAGCGGAACTGGCCGAAGATGCCCTTGCGTTCGGAAGGAGTGAGCAGCAGGTTGTACTCGGCGAAGTTGAAGCGGTCGGCCGAGGTGAAGCAGTGGTAGTCGTCGCTGCGGTCGCAGCCGGCACTGCCGTCATAGCGCGGATTGTTCACTCCGCTGTTGGGCACGATGTCCTGTTCGGCGCCGGTGTTGGGGTCGACGAAGGCGAAGCGGCCCTGCGGGATACCACCGCTGCCGAACGCCAGCCCGGTGCCCGGGATCGGGAAGCGCGACTGCTCGCGGGTGTTGGCATACACCGGGTCCTGCTTCACCCAGCTGCCGCCGAGGAACAGGCTGTAGCGGTCTCCGCTGGTGCCCCAGGCCAGGTCCACGCCCTTCTGTGCGCCGTCGCCGGTACCGTACTGGCCGTAGTTCATGGTCACCTGCGCGCCATCGAACTGGCGCCGGGTGATGATGTTGACCACCCCTGCGATCGCGTCGGAGCCATACAGCGAGGACGCGCCGTCTTCCAGCACTTCGATGCGCTCGACGATCGCCAGCGGAATGGTGTTCAGATCGGTGGCCGCGCCCACCCCGGAAGCCGAGGATTCGTTGACCCAGCGGATGCCATCGACCAGCACCAGCACGCGCTTGGCACCGAGGTGGCGCAGGTCGACCTGGGCCGAGCCTGCGCCGACGCCGCTGCCGTCGGGCGGGAAGCCGAAGTTGCCCGAGGAGTTGAACTTGGCGTTCAACGCCGAACCGGAACCGGTCAATTGCTGCAGCACCTCGCCGATCGAGTTCAGGCCGGTGCGTTCGATCTCGGTGCGGCTCAGGGTCTGGATCGGCACCTGGCCTTCCATCTCGGCCCGCTTGATCCGCGAACCGGTGACCTCGACCCGGTCCAGCTCGGTCGTGGTGCGGGGTGTTTCCTGGGCGCCGGCCAATGCCGGGACAGCCAACAACAGGCACAGCGATACGGCAACCGCCAGCGGGCGGTGGTGCAGGTCGTTCATTCGCTCTCTCCACAAAGGAATGTTGGGCTGGGGCTGCCGCAGCCCCTGCACGGCGGCAGCGTTTCCTTTGTAAACAAACTGTAAAAGTGAAGACGTGACCGTTGCCGCGCTTTCACCTGACTACGACAAGTCCGAATAGGCGAAAGCCAGGCGCCGCAATGCAGAACGCCCCGGCATTCCGGGGCGTTCTGCGTCACGCTCGTCGGTGAAGTGGCCTATTGAACGAAGGCGATGCGGTCCATATGCGCATTGCTGGCCGCCGCCAGGATCCTGGCTGTCACTTCGTACTCCGAGCCCGGATCGGTGCGGATGCGCAACTCGGGCAGGTTGCCGGCATGGGCCTGTTCGTGCAGGCGCGTCTAGAAAGCCTATCCATCATCACTTCGACCAACGTCAATCCATTTTTCTCATGCGAAGAGACATCGAGCGCATCCGGATTGATGCAGACCTGTAGACGTTTCAAATGTTTTAGGACTCCAGTCAAGTCTATGGATCTGAGCAACGAGTCAAGGATTTCCGCCGAAAAACGTCGCATACAAACACTTCCGACAATGACGGATAACAGGAGAATAAATATGCCATGCAAACTAAAAATTGCATTGATTGTAGCTATCGGCGCAGCCATAAGCCTGACCGGTCTCATTGACGACGCGCGAGCGGGCGGGCTGATCGAATGCAATCATTGCGCGTCACCCAAAGATGCCGCGATCCTGTCAGGGGCCGGCTTGACGGTTATCGTCGATTTTGAAAGCGTCAAACTTAGTGCGTTCGATGTCGAGTACGACCGTGAACTAAGAAAGTGGAGGGCCGTGCCGACCCCCGTTCCCACACAGATTCAGCAAGCGTTCTACCGAATCATTGAAGCAACCATCAATCAACCACAGCAAACCGAAAAAACTGCGGCGCGCTCGGGCGGAGGGCCCGTCGTCAACATTCACCCGGACAATCCTGGCAGCTCAAACGGACTCAGATTTCCGGAGGCATACAAAAATTCGAACACCTTCGACATAGTCGAATCAGCAACATTGCGCACCCGTCTTGGCCAGCACCTTGCAACAGAGCTGTCAGGAGCCAACACCGGCAGCCCAAACTGGAACAACCTGGCGCTTTCCATTCAACAAGCGGCACTCAACTGGTCCAGCCTGAAAGGCGGTGGAACCATCACGATAATAATAAACTGGCGGGATGGGTCCAGAACAATATACAAAATTACCGCCGACAATGTTGCGGAAGCCCGCTACGTCAAGGGTGAAAGCCGGGACAGCACCGGAAACAAGGTGCCAGATGAGTCCATTGCGGACCCAGCTACGGCGCCAACCTATGCCGGAGCTTATTATTTCGGTAGACCAAATGATATGGAACGCTGGATCAACTCTGCCCGACAATATGGCGTTCCCATCACCGGGGCGACGTCAGGCCAGAGCCGGATGTCCTGTTCATGGGATGGACGGACCGTAACCTGCATGGCCAGATAGCCCATGTCCCCACATGCAACAAGCACCTGTGATCGACAATTCGATGTAAATGGCGCTACAGCCTCGCCCTCGCTGCCATGGTCCCGGGGATCTCGTCAGGCAAAATCAAGAAGAGCGGACTGGCAAGCAGTACCGCTCTTCTTGCATCGGCGGCACCTATTGAACGAAGGCGATGCGGTCCATATGCGCATTGCTGGCCGCCGCCAGGATCCTGGCTGTCACTTCGTACTCCGAGCCCGGATCGGTGCGGATGCGCAACTCGGGCAAGTTGCCGGCATGGGCCTGCGCCTGTTCGTGCAGGCGCGCCTGCAGTGCAGCGACCGGCATCGCCTGTCCGTTCCAGCTGAGCTGGTTGGATGCATCCACGCGCAGTTCGATCGGTGGCGGTGGTTCGATGGGCGGCACCACGGTGGTGGTCCGTTGCGGCAGGTTGACCGGGATGGGCATGGACACCATCGGGGCGGTCACGATGAAGATGATCAACAACACCAGCATCACATCGACCAACGGGGTGACGTTGATCTGCGCCAGTGGTCCAGAGGTCCCTGCTGCACTGAATGCCATGGTCTGCTCCTTCCCTGGGGCCGGTTGCCCCATGGCCGAGACTACGCCGGCGCCGGCCGCTGCCGGGTGCCCGCTGGGCATCCGTTCATCATCGAGTCGGCTTGCCCTCACCGCCGTTCACGCCGCGCCGTTATGCTTTCGCCATGAATCGACTTTCCCTGCTTCTTCTCAGCTCCGCCGTCCTGCTGGCCTGCACCGGCGCCGGTGCCGATGCCGGCGCGCAGAGCCTGGATGCGCAGCGCGCGCAGCTCAAGGCCGCCATCGACAACGCCGAGCGCGGCCAGTTCGACCCGGCCCAGGCCGCCGCGCTGGCCAGGCACCCGCTGTATGGCTGGCTGGAGTACGCCAACCTGCGCCGCAACATCGACACCGTCGGTACCGCGCAGGCCCAGGCGTTCCTGAAGCGCTACAACGGCCAGGCGGTGGCCGCCAGTTTCCGCAGCGCCTGGCTGCCGGCGCTGGCCCGTCGCCAGGATTGGCCGACCCTGCTTGCCAACTGGGCGCCCACCGACAACGTCGGCCTGCGCTGCGCCCAGCTCAATGCACGCCAGGCCACCGGCAAGGCCGATGCGCAGTGGACCAGCGAGGCCCAGGCGATCTGGCGCAGCACCGGCAAGTCCCTGCCCGATGCGTGCGATGCGGTGTTCGCCGTGCTCGATGCCAAGGGCGGCCTGAGCGCCGACCTGCGCTGGGCCCGTATCGATGCGGCCGCCGACGAACAGCAGCCGGCGGTGATGCGCAGCGCCGCGCGCGGCCTGCCCGCCGCCGACCTGGCCCTGGCCAACACCTACGCCGCCTTCGTCGACAAACCCAATGCCAGCGCCTTGAACTGGCCACGCAATGAACGCAGCCGGCGCATCGCCACCGACGGCCTGGCCAAGCTGGCCAAGGCCGACCCGGCCGCCACCGAGCAGCAGCTGCCGCAGTACGCCAACGCGCTGCAGCTGAGCGCCGCCCAGCAGGCGCAGGTGCTGTACCAGGTGGCGCTGTGGACGGTGGCCTCGTACGGCCCCGAATCGGCGCGCCGTCTCAACGCGGTGCCCGATTCGGCCTACGACGAGCGCCTGCACGAATGGCGCGCGCGCGAAGCGATGTCGCGCGGCGACTGGCCGCAGGCGCTGGCCGCGATCCGCAAGATGGGCCCGACCCAGCGCAGCGACTCGCGCTGGCGCTACTTCGAGGCCCGCATGCTGGAGAAAACCGGCAAGCGCAACGAAGCCCAGCCGCTGTACCGCGAGGCGGCTCGCGCGGCCACTTTCCATGGCTTCCTGGCCGCCGACCAGCTCGGCCAGTCCACCTACACGCTGTGCCCGTGGGAACCCAACGACAGCGCCCAGGCGCAGGCGGCGGTGGCGCGCGACCCGGCCATCGTGCGCGCGATGGAACTGTTCAAGATCGAACGCGCCGGCTGGGCCGTGGCCGAGTGGAATGACGCCCTGAGCCGCTACGACACCACCCAGCGCCGCATCGCGGTGGAAGTGGCGCGCGACAACGGCTGGTTCGACCGCGCGGTGTTCTCGCTGGGCAAGACCCCCGACGAACAGCGCCTGTACGCGCTGCGCTTCCCGCTGCACCACGACGATGCGATCCGCCGCGAATCGGCCCGCAACGCGATCGACCCGGCCTGGGTGGCCGCCGAGATCCGCGCCGAGAGCACGTTCAATCCCAAGGCGCGCTCGCCGGCCAACGCGATGGGCCTGATGCAGGTCCTGCCGGCCACCGGCGCCGGCGTGGCCAGGTCGATCGGTCTGACCAACTATGGCGGCGCGGCCAGCCTGTACGACCCGGACACCAATATCGCCATCGGCACCGCCTACCTGCGCCAGCTGATGAACAAGTACGAGGGCCTGCCCTACGTGACCATCGCCGCCTACAACGCCGGGCCCACCCCGACCGCACGCTGGCAGTCGCAGCGCCCCGGCTTCGACCCGGACATCTGGATCGAGACCATCAGCTACAAGGAAACCCGCGAGTACGTGGCGCGGATCCTGGCCTTCAGCGTGATCTACGACTGGCGCTTGAACGGCGACGCCTTGCCGGTAACCGACCGCATGAACGGGCGGCTGCAGGCCAAGCGCAAGAGCTTCAGCTGCACGGCCAGCGCGGACAAAGGCGGGGATTGAAGCGCCCATGACCCTGCTGGCGTGGTGCGCCCTGTTTGCCGGCTGGAGCCTGCTGGCGCTGTGGGTGCTGCGCTGGGGCGGCGCAGACTGGCTGGAGGGCTGGAAGTCGCTGCCCTTCATCGACAGCTGGGGCACGCGCTGGGATGCGGCCCAGATCAAGCTGTATTTCCTCTGCCTGTGGCTGGTCTACGCCGTATGGTTCATCGCCGGCCTGCTGGTACCGCAATGGCGGGGCCTGCCCTGACTGCGGCATGATGCGCGGCATGAAGATCTATCTGGTTGGCGGCGCCGTGCGTGACCGCCTGTTGCAACGCCCCCCCGGCGACCGCGACTGGGTGGTGGTGGGTGCCACCCAGGCGCAGATGGAAGCGCAGGGCTACAAGGCGGTGGGCCGCGATTTCCCGGTATTCCTGCACCCCGATACCGGCGAGGAATATGCGCTGGCGCGCACCGAGCGCAAGTCCGGGCGCGGCTATCGTGGCTTCGTGGTCGATGCCGACCCGTCGGTGACGCTGGAGGAAGACCTGCAGCGCCGCGACTTCACCATCAACGCGATCGCCTGCGATGAGGCCAGCGGGGCGCTGGTGGACCCGTATGGCGGCGTGCGCGATATCCAGCAGCGGGTGTTGCGCCATGTCGGCCCGGCCTTCGTCGAGGACCCGTTGCGGGTGCTGCGCGCGGCCCGCTTCATGGCGCGCCTGGCGCCACTGGGTTTCAGCGTGGCGCCGGAAACGATGGCGCTGATGCGCCAGATCGCCGCCAGCGGCGAACTGGATGCGCTGGTCCCCGAACGGGTCTGGCAGGAACTGCGCCGGGCACTGGCCAGCGCGCAGCCGTCGGCCTTCCTGCGCACCCTGCACGAGGCACACGCGCTCGCGGCGGTGCTGCCCGAGCTGGAGGCGCTGTACGGCGTACCGCAACGGGCCGAGTTCCACCCCGAAGTGGATACCGGCGTGCACCAGGAAATGGTCAGCGACATGGCCGCGCAGCTGGCGCCGGGCGATGACCTGATCGGCTTCGCCGCGCTCACCCACGACCTCGGCAAGGGCCTGACCCCGCCGGCCGAATGGCCGCGCCACCTCATGCACGAGCAGCGCGGCATCGCACCGTTGCATGCCCTGTGCGAGCGCCTGAAAGTGCCGCTGGACCACCGCCAGCTGGCCGAAGCGGTCTGCCGCGACCACCTCAACGTGCACCGTATCGACGAACTGCGCGATGCCACCGTGCTGGAACTGCTGGGCCGCTGCGACGGTTTCCGCCGCCCCGAGCGCATCGCCCGGATCGCGCTGTGCTGCGAAGCCGACAAGCGCGGCCGGCTCGGCTACACCGACAGCGACTACCCGCAAGGCGCCACCTTGAACCGCCTGCACCAGGCCGCCCTGGCCGTGCAGGCCCGCGACCTGGACCTGACCCACCTCAAGGGCCCGGCGGTAGGCCAGGCGCTGGCGCGGGCGCGCACCCAGGCCATACGCGCGGCGCGCTGACGGTGACGCCGCCCGCTGACTGCGCCCTGATGGCCATGCCTTCGCGGGTCTGACTGCGCTGTGGATGTTGCCGGCCAGTGGCCGGCACCCGCTACCAATCCAAACGCAGCCCGATATTGCCCTCCACCACCTTGCGCTCCTTCTGCGCGCTGCTTTCCAGGTCACGGGTGTAGTCGGCCACCGCAAAGGCACTGACGTTGGGATTGAACCGCGCCACCACGCCGACGCCCACTTCCAGCGCGCGCGTGCCCTGCTGGTTGGTGATGCGGTTGCTGTCGAAGTCGATGCGGTCCTCGCCGTCCAGGGTCTGCCAGTAGTTGAGCTTGAAATACGGCTGCCAGCCGTTGCCGGCGATATCGTAGTCGGCGGCCAGGCGCAGGCCGGCGCGGCCGGTCCAGGCGCTGTCGGCATCGAAACGCAGCCGGGCGATGCGATCGGCAGCGTCGTCGATCTCGGTACGTTGCCAGATCACCTGCAACTGCGGTTCCAGCCACCAGGCCGACTGGCCAAGGCGCAGCAGCGGCTTGCCCACTTCCAGCGAGGCGGTGGTGCCATCGCCGTGCACATCGATGCCCAGGCCACGCGCCGATTGGGCGTCGCCGTCGTAGCGGCTGCGCATCACCACCGCATCGAGGTAGCCACCGCGGCTGCCCACGCGGGTCCAGTACAGGCCCACGTGCTTGTCGTCCAGGCGCGTGCGCCCGACCGCGACGTTTTCCCAGCCGATCGCAAACCCGCTGACATTGCCCTGCGCGCGGGTGCGGCCCAGGAACACGCCGAACTGGTCGCGGTGGTTGTCATCGGCCGTGGCATACAGGTCCAGGCCGGCCTGGATGCCCTGCACGTCGCCGTCGAAACCGGGCTGCGCATCGCCTTCCCAATGCTGCTCATGGCTCTGCCCGACCAGCCGCGCCCAGGCCGCGCGGGCGCTGCCCTGCCCGGCCAGCAGCCGCTGCTCGCCCTGGCGTTCGTGGAACGTCCCCAGGCTGGCCAGGCTGGCTTCGCGCAGCAGCGGCGGCACCACCGAATACAGGCCGGTTTCCAGCCGGTACAGCGGAATGATGCCGCCCACCGCCGCGCGTGCACCCGGGCTGGGCGGCCGCGCCAGCGCGCCGGGGACGGCCGCCGCGGCGGTCGGCACCGCCGGCGGCAGGTCCTGGGCCGGCGGCGCCACGGCGGCCGGCGGCGGGGGCGCGGGCGGTGGCGGTGGCTCGGCGGCCAACGGGTCCGGATTCTCCGGGATATCCGCCGACGGCGGCGGTGGCAGCGCGGCCGGCGGCGTGCCGGTGGCGGCCGGCGGGGGCGGCGGTGGGGTCACCGTGGACACGCCCAACGGCGGCGCGGCCGGCGCCGCCGTGGCGCCGTTGACCAGGGTCGAACGCAGATACCAGTTCTCGCCGGTACCGGCACTGACCCCGCCCTTGAACAGGAAATACTCGAAGGCGCCGGCGGCCAGCGGGTTGTACAACGCAAACGCATTCGGCGCGGTGCTGGCGCCATTGATCGCCTGCACCACCAGGATGCCGTCGGCCACGGTGGCCGCGCCGCCGCCACCGACATTGAGGATGCCCACCCCGGTGGTGCCGCTGGCCACGCCGTTGGAGATCACCAGTTTGTCCGACAGCGAGCTGTCATCGCCCAGCACGGTCTGCAGGTACACCGCGGCGTTGTTGCCGACGTAGTTGCCGACGATGGTGAAGCTGTCGCCCACGTTGCCGCCGTTGCTGAGGTCGATGCGGCCGGCGTTGTTGACCGTGGCCAGCTGCGTGGCCGCGAACGGGGCGATGCGGCCGCTGGCATTGCCGCCGAACACCACGCTGGTGGCGTCGATGTTCAGCACGCCGGTGCCGCTGGCGCTGTCGCCCAGGGTCAGGCCGCCATCGAAGGTGAGCTGGGTATCGGTGGCCAGGTTGACCTGTTCCCAGTTGGAAAACCGCGACACGCCATTGGTCTTGACGTTGCTGAAGTCCAGCCGGTCGTTGCCCAGTCCGCCGTCGAAGCCGGGCAAGGCGCCCAGGTGCGCGACGTTGAGATTGCTCAGGCGCGCGCTGTCATCGCCCTCGCCGAAGTCGACCAGGCCATGCACGACGCCACCGCCGCTCCAGTCCATCCGGTCGTTGCCGAAGCTCAGGCGGATCTCGCCGCGCACGGTACCGCCGGTGATGGTGACGCTGTCGTTGCCGCCGCTGACGCTGATGTTGCCGCCGATGTAGCCGTCGGAGAGCACGATGGTGTCGTTGCCGAAGCCGGTCACCAGGTTGCCGTCGATGGTGCCGCCGGACATCAGGAAGGTGTTGTCTTCCAGCTTCATGTTGACCCGGCCGATCCGGCCGCCGGTCATTTCGCCGTAGTCGCCATCGTCGAACGCGCCGACGATCTGCCCGCCGGTCATGCGGAAGCGGTCCAGGCCGTCGCCCTGCAGCAGCGCGCCGAGGGTGCCGCCGGTCATCAGCAGGGTATCGATGCCGTTGCCCTGTTGCACCGTGCCGGTGACGCTGCCACCGCTGATCTCCAGGCTGTCCTGGCCATCGCCCTGGTCGACGCTGTCGATCACCCCGTCGCGTATCACCAGTGTGTCGTTGCCCTCGCCCTGCAGTACACCGCCGCCGATGCTGCCGCCGAGCATGTCCAGGCGATCGTTGCCGGCGCCGAAGACGATGCCGCCGGTGCTGCCGCGGATCACGCCGCGATTGACCACGCTGGTGGCGCCGGTGAGCTGCAGCGCGCGGCCGGCGCTGGCGATGATACTGCCGTCGTTGTTGATCACATGGCCGCTGCCGGCCTGTACGGTGAGCGCATTGCCGCTGGCGATGGCCAGCTGGGCGCCGGCCAGGACGTTGATGGTGGTATTGGAGGCGCCGGCGGCGGTGGTGACCGGCACCGGGTCCGGATTGGGCGCGGCGCTGGAGCAGGTCACGGTCTGGCCCTGGGCGGGCGCCGGGTTGTCGCAGCCGGCCCAGGCCGGCGCGGCCCCGGCCAGCAGCATCGTGCCCAGCGCGCCGCCGCAACCGCGGCGGATCCAGCGCGAAACGTGGTCGGCCAGCACCGTGCGTGCCGGCGATACGAGCATGGGGCGCATACACCAGTCCTGTTCGACGAGAGGGGTACGGCAGAAGTCCGCCATGGCTACGCAGACCGTGGGCCGTACTCTGGCCGGGCAGCGGTGATGATCAGGTCAAAAGTGTGCTGTCCATCGAGCGCGTTGCGGTGTGCAACACGGCAGGCCGGCTCAGATCTTCAAATGAATGTGACGCCGGTCCAGCACCCACACCACGCCCCACCACACTCCGACGAACCCCAGTGCGCACAGCAGCGAGGCCAGCTTCGGCGCGGCCGGCAGCAACGCCGACGCCATCTGGAACAGCCACGTCCAGGCACCACTGGCGATCAGCACCAGCGCCATCGCCCCCGAGCCCAGGTAGGCGGCAATGGCATTGACGCCGAAGCGGCGACCGAGCGCAGGCGCGCCCCAGCGGTCGACCAGCAGATGCGCCAGCAGCAGCGCGGCCACCGACAGGCCACCGGACCACAGCACGAAGCTGGGCGTCCACAGCTGTTTGTTGAACGGCAGCCACGCGGTGGCCAGTGCGCCGGCCAGCAGGCAGGCCACCGCCAGCGCGGCCAGCGCGCCGAGCCGGCGCGCGCGCAGCGCGCCGCCGGCAAGCAGGCCCAGCAGCGTGGAGGCGATCGCCCCGGCGCTGCTGAGCAGGCCTTCGGGATCGTGGCCCAGTCCGGTCAACGGCTGGTACCGGTACAGCAGCGGTGCGAACAGCGCGGTGTCCAGGCGGCTGGCCGGGTTCTGCCAGGGCGCCAGCGAGGCCGCGCCCAGCAGCACCCCGGCATAACCGAACAAAAGCGCGGCCAGCACCAGCCACTGCGCGCGCGCGCGGGTATGGATGGCCAACAGGCCAACCACCGCCACGCACAGCGCGATCCGCTGCAGCACCCCCCACAGCCGGTAGGCCGGCAGTTCCAGCAGCCACCAGGCCAGCAGGTGCAGCAGCGCGCCGGCCACCAGGATGCGCAGCGCGCGCTGCAGCAGGCCGCGCTGCAATGCCGGGCGCGCCGTCGCCGTGCTGGCGCGCGGAACCAGGCTGAAGGCCATCGAGACCCCGGCGATGAACAGGAACAACGGGAAGATCAGATCGGTGGGCGTGAAGCCATGCCAGTCCGCGTGCAGCAGCGGCGCGTAGACGTGGCCCCAGTCGCCGGGATTGTTGACCAGCAGCATCGCCGCCACGGTCAACCCGCGCAGGGCATCGATCGAGCCCATCCGCGCCGCGGCCGGCGCGTTCATGCGTCCTCGCGCTGGCCGGCGATCCAGGTCGCGCGTACCTGCAGCGCGTCGTCGAGCAGGACCAGGTCGGCCTGGTAGCCCACCGCGATCTCGCCCAGGCGGTCGTCCAGGTTGAGGAACTGCGCCGGGTAGCGCGAGGCCATGCGCGCTGCTTCGGCCAAGGGCAGGCCGAGCAGTTGCACGCTGTTGCGTACCGCGGTGGCCATGTCCAGCGCCGAACCGGCCAGCGAACCGGCCGCATTGCGCACCACCCCGTCCACGGCGGTGATCACCTCGCCATACAGTTCATAGCTGGGGCTGTCGGCCCCCACCGGCGGCATCGCATCGGTGACCAGCATGACCTTGCCGCGCGGCTTGGCCGCCAGCGCCACGCGCAGGCTGGCCGGGTGCACGTGCACGCCGTCGGCGATGATGCCCACCCAGCTGTCGCGGTCTTCCAGTGCCGCACCGACCGCACCGGGCTCGCGCCCGGTCAACGGCGACATCGCGTTGTACAGGTGGGTGAAGCCGCGGATGCCGGCATCCAGCCCGGCGCGCGCTTCCTCGTAGCTGGCCGCGGTATGCCCGGCGGCGACGATCACCCCGCGCTCGACCAGCGCGCGGATGCTGTCCAGCGGCACCCGCTCGGGGGCCAGAGTGAGCAGGGTCACGCCATTGTCCAGCGAAGCGGCCAATGCGATCTCCGCCGCATCGGGCACGCGGAAAGTGCTGGCGTCGTGGGTGCCCTTGCGCGACGGGGCGATGTACGGGCCTTCCAGGTGGATGCCGAGCACGCCCGGCACGCCCTGTTCGATCGCTGCGGCGGTGGCAGCGATCGCCCGCCGCATCACCGCGACATCGTCGCTGATCAGGGTCGGCAGCAGGCCGGTGGTACCGAAGCGACGATGCGCGGCGGCCATCCGGCGCAGGCTGTCCACGTCGGGGCTGTTGTTGAACAGCACCCCGCCGCCGCCGTTGACCTGGGCATCGATGAAACCGGGCAGCAACCAGAACCCGCCCAGGTCCACCTGCTCGTCGGCCTGGCCCAGCTGCGGGGCCGCATCGGACACCAGCGCGGTGATCCGGCCCTGTTCGATTACCACCGCCAGGTCGTCGCGGAATTCGTCGCCGGCCAGGATGCGGGCGTTGCGCAGGACGGTTTTCATCAGACGGTTTCCGTCACCTTGTTCAGATGCGGCGGCAGGTCGGGGTTGTGCCCGCGGCGCAGTGCCAGCGCATTGATCGCACGGTAGAAGGCCTGCACGGCCAGCAGCGGTGCGCAGGCCGGGTGCGGCGCCTGCGGCAGTGCCAGGTCGCCATCCACCGCGGCCAGCCAAACCTGCGCGTTGCGCGCGGCGAACTCCCCCAGCACCGCGCGCGTACCGGCGCCGGTTTCATCGGGCTGGGCAAAGCCCAGCACCGGGAAGCCGGGGCCGACCAGCGCCATCGGGCCATGCTTCACTTCGGCCGAGCTGTACGCCTCGGCGTGCAGGCCACAGGTTTCCTTGAACTTCAGTGCCGCTTCCTGCGCCGCGCCCAGGCCCAGGCCGCGGCCGAGCACGAACAGGTTGTGCGCCGGCACCAGGCCGTCGGTGAGCGCCGACCAGTCGCTGTCCCAGGCCTGGCGCAGGGCGTCGGGCAACGCGCGCAATGCCGCGATCAAGGCCGCATCCTGGCTCCAGTACGCCACCAACTGCAGGATCGCCGCCAGCGAGGCCAGGTAGCTCTTGGTGGCCGCCACGCTGCGCTCGGCGCCGGCCCCCAGCGGAATCACCGTGTCGGCCAGCTGCGCCAGCGGCGAGTCTTCCACGTTGACCAGCGCCACCACGCGCGCGCCGGCGGCACGCGCCGCCTCGGCATTGCGCAGCAGGTCCGGGCTCTTGCCCGACTGCGAAATCACGATGTACAGCGCCCCGCGCAGCTTCAACGGCGCTGCGTAGACCGAACCCACCGACGGCGAGGCCGAGGCGGTGACCAGGCCCAGCCGGGTTTCCAGCAGGTACTTGGCGTAGGTCGCCGCATGGTCCGAACTGCCCCGTGCGCAGGTCACCACGAACGGCGGCGGCGCCGCGCGCAGGCTGGCGGCCAGCGTCTCCACCACCGCCTGGTTGCGGGCGAACTGCGCGGCGATCACGTCGGCCGACTGCGCGGCTTCGCGGAACATCAAGGTGTCGTGGGGGGCAGGCAGGGACATGGCGGCTCAGGTGGTTTCGGAAGAAGTGGGCGGGCGGGCGCCCTGCGGGCGCATCGGGGCGGTCGAGCCACGTACCACCAGTTGCGGCACGAAGCCCTGGTTGCGCAGCTGCAGCGGCGCTTCGTCGTAGGCATCGCTGCGCAGCTGGGCGATCAGCAGGCGTGCGGCATGCCGGGCGATGTCCTCGGTGGCCTGCTTGGCGGTGGTCAGCGGCGGCCAGGACTGGCGCGAGAACGGACTGTCCTCGAACCCGGCGATGGACAGGTCGTAGGGCACGTTCATGCCGGCCGACTTGGCCGCGGCCAGCACGCCGGCGGCGATTTCATCGTTGGAACCGAAGATCGCCGTGGGCGGTTCGCGCAGCGCCAGCAAGCGGCGCGCACCGCGGAAACCATCGTCGAAGGTGTAGTCGCCCTGCACCACCAGGTGCTTGTCCACGCTCATGCCGTAATCGCGCAGCGCCGCCTCGTAACCGGCATGGCGCTCCACGCTGGAGCCGTGCGAGCTGCTGCCCCACAGGAAGCCGATGCGCTGGTGGCCAAGCTGGATCAGGTGCTCGGTGACTTCGTAGGCGGCCTCGCGGTCGTCGACGAATACACAGGCGCCGTCCTCCGGGTCGGCGGTGCCCGCCACGATGCGCGCCAGCTTGATCCCGCGCGCGGTCAGCGCCGCCACCAGGTCGCCGCGCTCGGACATCGGCGCGGTCAGTACCAGCCCGGCCAGCCGCGAGCGCTGCACCCAGTCGGCCAGTTCCTCGGCCAGCATCGGCGAACTGGAATCGCAGGGATGGATCTGCAGCCCGAACCCGGTCTCCCGGCACGCGGCGAGCACGCCGTTCTGCATGCCGATGATGTGGTACGGGTTGGGGTTGTCGTAGACCAGCCCGACCACCAGGGTGGTGCCGGTACGCAGGTTGCGCGCGGCCGGATCGGGCTCGTAGTCCAGTTCGGCGATCGCGCGCAGGACCCGGGCGCGGGTGGCCTGCATCACCGAGGGCTCATTGTTGATGACGCGCGAGACGGTCTTCAATGACACCTTGGCCCGTTCGGCGACATCCTTGATGGTCGCTCTGCGCATGGCTTTGTCCTGCAGGTTCCGTGGAGCGTCCATGATCGCCGATCACCGCCCGTCGCGGGGCAGGCCGATCCGATGGCCGCGCACCGAATAGAACAGGATGTACAGGTAGCAGGGGATCATCAGCCCGGCGAACACCCACTGGAAGTCGAAGTGCTGCTTGAGCACGGCAAACAGCTGGGGAATGATCGCCCCGCCGGCAATGGCCATCACCAGCAGGGCCGAGCCGGTTTCGGTGAACCGGCCCAGGCCGCGGATCGCCAGCGGGAAAATCGCCGGCCACATCATCGCGTTGGCAAAGCCCAGCGCGGCCACGAAGCCCACCGAGACATAGCCGTGGGTGAGCAGTGCACCGGTGCAGAACACCACCCCCAGCACTGCCGAGATGCTTAGGTAGCGCGACTGCGAGACCAGGTGCGGAATCATCGCCAGGCCGGCCAGGTAGCCCAGCAGCATGCCGCCCAGGGTGATCGAGGTGAACATCTTGGTCTGGTCCAGCGGCAGGTTGAAGCTGTGGCCGTAGGTGCCGATCGCATCGCCGGCCATTACTTCCACCCCGACGTAGACGAACAGGCACAGCACGCCCAGCCACAGGTGCGGGAACTGGAAGATGCTGTGGCGCTCGGCCACGCCGGGCGCGCTGGCCGGGGTGGCGTTGGCTTCGGCGGTCTTCAGTTCGGGCAGCGGCGAGAACAGCACGCCCACCGCCAGCACCACCAGCACCCCGGCCATCACCATGTAGGGCAGCTGGATCTTGCTGGCGAAGGTATCCAGCAGGACATTGCGCGTGACCGGGTCGGCCGCGGCGACCTGCTCGGTCAGATCGCCGATGCCGTGCAGCACCAGGGTGCCGATCAGCACCGGGGCGAGCATGCCGGCGATCTTGTTGCAGATGCCCATCACCGCGATGCGGCGCGCGGCCGTTTCGATCGGGCCGAGGATGCTGATGTACGGGTTCACCGCGGTCTGCAGCAGGGCCAGCCCACTGCCGATCACGAACAGCCCGCTGAGGGCGCCGGGATACCAGCGTTGCTGGGCGAAGTGCGCAAACACCACCGCCCCGGCCGCCATCACCAGCAGGCTCAGGCTCAGGCCCTTCTTCATGCCGGTGCGCTTGAGGATCCACGAGGCCGGCAGCGCCAGGAAGAAATAGGACAGGTAGAACACCATCAGCACCAGGAAGGCGCCGACCTCGTCCAGTTCGAAGGCGAGCTTGACGAAGGTGATCAACGGGCCGTTGAGCCAGGTGAAGAAGCCGATCAGGAAGAACAGTACGCCGATGATCAGGATCGAGGTGAGCACGCTCGAACGCGCGGAGACAGCAGGCACGGCAGACATCAGGTGGGCTCCTGCATCGACGGCGCATGCAGCGGCGTCGAAAGAGTGGCTGGGAACAACGTTGTCACATTTATTCTTCGCCACCCATGGCTTTGTCAACAACTCGATAATGCTGGCTATCGGTTAGATGGCGTGCTGCATCTGCGCAAAATCAACCGCGCCGCCGCATGGGCCCGGCTTATGCCCCGCCATCAAAGGGTTTGCGGAAACGTGGCGAAGACGGGATGAAAACGTTTTCTCCGCCAGCGGTCCGCTGCGACGCAACATCGAAAGTCTGTGTTTATCGTTGACATCGTTGTCAGAACGATTACAGACTCCGCCTCAATCGCCGGGTTCCCCCCTGGCCACGCAACCGCCCCAAGGGAGTCCGTGTGACCGCAGCTGCCCACTCCGTACCGGCCCATGCCCTGCCCGCCACGGTGCCGCCGTTCCTGGCCGCCGACGTGGGCGGCACGCATGTACGGGTGGCCCGGGTCCAGGCCAGCCAGGACCCGTCCCATCCGGTGCAGGTGCTGGAGTACCGCAAGTTCCGCAATGCCGACTACCCGGGCCTGAGCGCGATCCTGGCCGAGTTCCTGGCCGGCGGCGCGCGCCCGGCGCACTGCGTGGTGGCCACCGCCGGGGTCGCCCGCGCCGACGGCACGGTGATCACCGCCAACCTGCCGTGGCCGCTGTCGGCGCGGCAGATCGAACGCGACCTGGGCCTGGCCCGGGTCTACATCGTCAACGACTTCGAAGCGGTGGCCTATGCCGCCGCCCAGGTCGATGCCAGCGGCGTGCTGCAGCTGACCGGCCCGGCCACCGCCCCGCGCGGCCCGACCCTGGTGGTCGGCCCCGGCACCGGGCTGGGCGCGGCGGTATGGATTCCGACCGCGCACGGCGCGGTGGTACTGGCCACCGAGGCCGGCCAGCCGACCCTGGCCACCACCACCGAGCTGGAAATGGCGATCGTGCGGCAGATGCTGGGCGAACGCTCGCATGTGTCGGTCGAGCACGCCCTGTCCGGCCCGGGCCTGATCAACCTGTACCGCGCGCTGTGCGCGCTGCACGGCCAGGCGCCCACCTTGTCCACCCCCGATGCGATCACCGCTGCGGCCATGGCCGACCAGGATGCACTGGCGCGGCAGAGCCTGGAGGTGTTCTGCGGCCTGCTCGGCGGTGCGATCGGCGACATGGCGCTGCAATACGGCAGCACCGGCGGGGTCTACCTGGCCGGCGGGATCCTGCCGCAGATCCGCGACTTCCTGTTGAACAGCACTTTCGTCGAACGCTTCCTCAACAAGGGGCCGATGCGCGAGGCGCTGGAACGCATTCCCGTGAAGGTGGTCGAGCACGGGCAGCTGGGCGTGATCGGCGCTGCCAGCTGGTACCTGGGCCGTCTGGACGCCTGATCGATCGGGCCGCACCGAAAACGCAGTACGCAACACCTGGCACCACACCGCGCGGGATGTGCTCCGTGCAGGCCAACGCAACCGCAAAAACGAACGCCGCAGCCGGCGACCATCGAGTGATGAGGAGAGACATCATGAACACCCGCAAGACCCTGCTTTGCGCAGCGATCGTCAGCTGCCTTGCCTTCAGCGCCAACGCGCAGCAAGCCCCCGCCTCCACGCCGGCCGCAACCGACCTGGACACCATCCAGGTCACCGGCATCCGCGGTTCGATGGAGAAGTCGCTGGACACCAAGCGTGACGCCAATGCGCGCGTGGAAGTGGTCACCGCCGAAGACGTCGGCAAGCTGCCAGCGCACAACGTCGCCGATACCCTGCAGCGTCTGCCCGGCGTGAACATCAGCTCCTCCAGTGCAGACGAAGGCGGCTTCGACGAAGCCGACCGCGTCAGCCTGCGCGGCACCAGCCCGAGCCTGACCCAGACCCTGATCAACGGCCACACGGTCGGCTCGGCCGACTGGTTCGTGCTCAGCCAGGGCAGCAACGTCGGCCGCAGCGTCAGCTACACCCTGCTGCCGTCCGAACTGGTCCGCGCGGTGGAAGTGAACAAGTCCTCGCAGGCCAAGCTGCAGGACGGCGGCACCACCGGCACGGTCAACATCATCACCCGCAAGCCGCTGGAGTTCTCCAAGCAGATCACCGCCGAAGCCTCCATCGGTGCGGTGCGCTCGGACCAGGCCAAGTCCAATGACCCGCAGCTGTCGGGCCTGTTCAACTACAAGAACGACGAAGGCACCTTCGGCGTGATGGTGCAGGCCTTCAGCCAGAAGCGCGAGCTGCGCCGCGAAGCACAGGAAATCCCGTCGGGCTTCTTCAAGATCGACCCCACCGGCACGGTCGCGCAGAGCAATCCGGACCTGGCCGGCGTGTATGCGCCGGCACTGCTGGGCTCGACCCTGTTCGAACAGACCCGTGAGCGCAAGGGTGGCCTGCTGTCGGTGCAGTTCAAGCCGGCCGACAACCTGACCCTGGGCCTGGAAGGCTTCACCTCCAAGCTGGAAGCCAACAACTACAACCGCAACTTCATGCTGTGGGGCGGCAAGATCCTCAACGACGACAAGGATGGCAACGGGGTGATCACCCGCCCGGGCCAGGCGCCGCTGCCCGGCTACGTGGTCAAGGATGGCGTGCTGGCCAATGCCAACTTCGCCGGGGTCGCCGGTACCCCGTACGCGGTGTACGACATGATCTACCGCGAAGCCACCGCCAAGAGCAGCTACGTCACCCTGGACGCGGACTGGCAGATCAACGACAGCCTGTCGGCCAAGTTCCAGGCCGGCAGCACCAAGGGCACCGGCAGCACCCCGCGCCAGTTCATCGCCGAAGTCACCGTTGGCGATGGCGGCGGCGCCAACTGGACCACCCATGGCGCCGGTTCGCCGGTGGACTGGAACGTGGGCGGCAACGTCGGTCCCGATGGCGTGACCAGCTTCGGTACCTGGGGCAACCAGGAAGTCACCGCTGAAGACAAGGAGAAGTGGTTCACCGCCGACTTCAGCCAGTACTTCGATACCGGCACGCTGAACTCGATCGACTTCGGCGCGCGCTACGCCGACCACAAGCGCGAGGCGCTGTCGCCGGAAGGCGCCACCCCGGGCGATATCTGGTCGGCCCTGGAGGGCAGCGCCACCGGCACCTTCCCCGGCGGCTTCGCCGGCGGCGTCGGCGGCAACTTCCCGCGCAACATCTGGTACTACACCCCCGGTGCGCTGAAGAACGCCATCCTCAACAACTCCACCTGGCTGGGCGGCAACGATGG
This sequence comes from Stenotrophomonas sp. KH_029, assembly GCF_057839765.1. Taxonomy (NCBI): domain Bacteria; kingdom Pseudomonadati; phylum Pseudomonadota; class Gammaproteobacteria; order Lysobacterales; family Lysobacteraceae; genus Stenotrophomonas; species Stenotrophomonas sp. KH_029. The sequence continues at coordinate 3,581,118 of NZ_CM174498.1, forward strand.
CCCGACCGGCCGCCACAACTACGGCGGCGAGTGGAAGGTGGCCGAGAAGAACTTCGCCGGCTACGTGCAGGCCAACTTCAGCGGCGACCGCTGGAGCGGCAACGTCGGCCTGCGCTACGTCAACATCAAGCAGGACATCGACACCTACCAGGCAGTCAGCGATGCGGCCAACGCCGATGTCAGCAGCCTGTTCGGCATGTGGAAGTCGCTGGCGTTCCAGAACAAGCACGACCGCATCCTGCCCAGCGCCAACCTGAAGTTCGACCTGGCCGACGACCTGGTGTTCCGCTTCGCCGCCTCGCAGACCCAGACCCTGCCGGACTTCTCGGCACTGGGCGCGTCCTCGTGGGGCTCGGACCTGAGCAGGACCGGCGGTGGTGGCAACCCGAACCTGAAGCCGGTGCTGTCAACCAACTTCGACGCCAACCTGGAGTGGTACTTCATGCCGCGCGGCCTGCTGTCGTTCGGCGCCTACTCGATGAACCTGAAGGACTACGTGGCCTTCGGTACGCAGACCCAGATGCTGTACAGCGAACTGACCAACCAGCTGGAGGCCTACCAGGTCGCCGTTCCGGTCAACGCCGACGGCAAGGTCAGCGGTGTCGAAGTGGCCTACGAACAGCCGATCGGCGACAACTTCGGGGTCAGCGCCAACTACACCTACGCCGATGGCAGCACCTCGCACATCTGGGATGACGGCAGCAACAACCTGCTGGGTACCTCCAAGAACACCTACAACGTGGGTGCCTACTTCGAGAACGACACCTTCGGTGCGCGCGTCAGCTACACCTACCGCTCCGCGTTCCTGATCGGCCTGAAGGGCGCCAGCCCGTACTACCAGGACGATTTCGGTACCCTGGCGCTGTCGTTGAGCTACAAGGCCACCGACTGGATGAGCGTCAGCTTCGATGCGCTCAACCTCAACAACCCGACCCTGAAGTACTACCAGAGCGCGGCCATTCCCAGCGCGTTCTACGAGAACGGCCGCCAGTACTATCTGAACTTCCGCTTCAAGTACTGATCCACGCCGCATCCTGCTGAACGCCTGAACGACGGGCCCGGATTTCCGGGCCCGTTTCACAGGTGGAACCCGATTCGCTACAAAGGAATGACCCGATGCACACCCGCACCCGTCGTACCTCGCTGTCGCTGCTGTCGCTGGCCTTGGCGGTGGCACTGTCCCCGCTCGCGCACGCCACCGGTGCGCAGGCGCCGCAGGGCCCGCGCGCGCTGCCCGATGCGCTGCCGTTGATCCCGCTGCCGGCCAAGGTCGAACGCCTGGACGGCGCTGCGTTCACCCTGGCGGCCAGCACCCCGGTGTGGGCCCGGGGCGAGGCCGCGCGGCGCGTGGCCGGCCAGTTCGGCGCCCTGCTGCATGCCAGCGGCGGCCCGATCCTGCAGGTGCGCGGCGGGCGTGGCAAGAATGGCATCAACTTCGTCCTCAACGGCGCGCTCAAGACCGGCGCCGAGGGCTACCAACTGCATTCCAACGGCGACGGCGTCACCGTACAGGCCGCCACCGAGGCCGGCCTGTTCTACGGCGCGGCCACCGTGTCCCAGCTGCTCACCGCCGGCAATGGCGGCACCCTGCCGGCGCTGCGCATCGAGGACGCGCCGCGTTTCAGCTGGCGCGGACTGATGCTCGATTCGGCCCGCCACTTCCAGAGCCTGGACGAAATCAAGCATGTGCTCGACGCGATGGCCGAGCAGAAGCTCAACACCTTCCATTGGCATCTCACCGATGACCAGGGCTGGCGCATGGAAATCAAGCGCTATCCCCGGCTTACCGCGGTCGGCAGCTGCCGGATTCCGGCCGGCGATGGCGGCCGCGACCCGGCCACCGGCGCCGAACGCCCGTACTGCGGTTTCTATACCCAGGACCAGATCCGCGAGGTGATCGCCTATGCGGCCGCGCGCCATATCCAGGTCATCCCGGAAATCGACGTGCCCGGCCATGCCACCGCCGCGATCGCCGCCTATCCCGAACTGGGCACGCTGGACACCCCGCTCAAACCGCTGAGCGAATGGGGCGTGTTCCCGAACCTGTTCAACACCGAGGAAAGCACGCTCACCTTCCTGGAAAACGTGCTGGAAGAAGTGATCACCCTGTTCCCGGCCAAGTACGTGCACGTCGGCGGCGACGAGGCGGTCAAGGACCAGTGGGAGGCCTCGGCGCGGGTGCAGGCGCGCATGCGCCAGGTCGGCGCGGGCGATGAGATGGAAATGCAGAGCCACCTCATCAAGCGCCTGGAGAAATTCCTGGAGCAGCACGACCGGCGCCTGATCGGCTGGGATGAAATCCTGGAAGGCGGCCTGCCGCCGGAAGCCACGGTGATGTCCTGGCGCGGCACCGAGGGCGGCCTGAAGGCGGCCAGCGAAGGCCACGACGTGGTGATGTCGCCGGTCACCGACATGTACATGGATTACCTGCAGACCAATTCCAGCAACGAGCCGCCGGGCCGCCCGGCCAGCATCCCGCTGGAACGCGTATACGGTTTCGAGCCGGTGCCCGGCGCCCTGGCCGCCGACAAGCAGCACCACATCCTCGGCCTGCAGGCCAACATGTTCACCGAGCACACGCGCAGCTACGCGCGCCTGCAGCACAATCTGTTCCCGCGCCTGGCTGCGGTGGCCGAAACCGGCTGGTCGCCGCGTGGGCGCCGCGACTATGCCGACTTCCTGGCGCGCCTGCCGACCCAGCTGCAACGTTGGCAGGCGATGGGCATCGCCTACGCGCAGACGCCGTTCCAGGTCGAACTGGACAGCAGTGACGACCGCAAGGCCGGCACCGCCACGCTGGCGTTGCGCACCCCGCTGGGCTACGACATCCATTACAGCGTGGACGGCAGTGCGGTCACCGCGCAGTCGCCGCGCTACACCGCGCCGCTGACCCGGCCGCTGCCGGTGGCGCTGCAGGCGGCCACCTTCTTCGACGGCAAGGCATTGGCCGGCGCGGCCAGTCGCTTCGATCTCGATGCCGCCGCGCTGCTCAGCCGCCGCGACGAGCAACTGGGCCTGTGCCCGGGCGAAGGGCAGCTGCTGCTGCGGCTGGAAGACGATGGCCCGGCCGACGGCGCGCGGGCGATCTTCAACGTCAACATCTTCAACCCGTGCTGGTTGTGGAAGGGCGCGGACATGGACGGCATCGCCAGGGTGCGCGTGCGCGCCGGGCAGATTCCGTACTACTTCCAGCTGGCCCACGACGAGCCCAAGCGGATCTTCGCCCCGGCGCGCAGCGCGCATGGCGAGATGGACATCCTCAACGGGCAGTGCGACGGCAAGCCGCTGGCCACGGTGAAGCTGCCGGCCAAGCCCGATACCGATGGCTTCATCACCCTGGAAGCGGCGCTGCCGCGCTCGCTGGAGGGCAGCCAGGACCTGTGCGTGCGCTTCACCGGCGATACCCGGCCGACCATGTGGGTGCTGGACGAGCTGACGTTGTTGCCGCGTTGACCGTACCGGTACCCACCAACGGTGGGTACCTACCTGTTTTGACGTACCCATCAACGGTGGGTGCCTGCCCGTTATGGCGTACCCACCAACGGTGGGTACCTACCCCCGGTGCGGTAGGTGACGACCGTTGGTCGTCACCGGTTTCACCCACGCAGGCGCAGCAGCAGGTCGCGCAACGGGGTGAATACCACCGCCATGCCGGCGACCACGCCGATGCTGTTGGCCAGCGCATCGGCCGGGTCGGCCATGCGGTGGGCGGTCAGCGCGCCCTGCGCGAACTCGATGCCCACGCCCAGCCCGACCAGGCCCACGCCAGCCCACAGCAGCGCCGCGCGGCTGCGGTAGATCTGCACCGCGGCGGCAGCCAGCAGGAAATAGGCGAGGAAATGCTCGATCTTGTCGCTGTTGGGCGGCAGGTCCAGCGGCGGCGGCGGGATCAGGCAGACGGTGATGACCAGCACGATGCCGGCCCACCACAGGCCCAACCAGAACCGCGGCCAGCGCAGCGGTTTCAACATCCCCGTCGCGCCCACCTCACAGCCTCCAGGTCAGGTCGCCGAGCAGGAACGCCGCGTCGAAGTCCACGTCGCGCTGGAAACCCATCACCTGGAAGCGTTCGCCCATGCCGGTGGGCAGGGTGAGTTTCTTGACCTGGTCGCGCAGGCGCACCTTGCCGAACTCGTCCACGCGCGCCTCGGCCTGCTCCAGCAGTGCATCCAGCCCGTTGCCGAGCAGGAAGCTGGCCTGGGTGCAGTAGCCGGCGAGCTCGAAGCCGGCGCCGGTGCCGGCCTCAGCCAGCGCGGTGAAATCCACCGAGGCGGTCAGGTCCTGCAGGCCGGGCCAGCGGTACAGGTCGTTGTGGACCTGGTGGCGGTAGAACGCGCGCACGGTACCGTCGTCGCGCTCGTCCAGGTAGAACTCGTTGCGCGGGTAGCCGTAGTCGATGAACAACATCGCGCCACGCTGCAGGCCGCCGGCCACCGCCTGGATCCAGTACGGCAGCTGCGGCAGCAGTTCGGAGCGGTAGCCGTCGGCGAAGGGCTTGCCGCGGTAGTTTTCCAGGTGGCGCACCGCCGCGCCGAGCATGGCGTCGGCCGGCTGCGCACCGCGCATGAAGGCGCCATCGGCATCCAGTTCCACGGTTTCCTCGTAGACCATGCCATCGCGGGCCAGGAAGCGCGGCGTGGGCAGCGCGTCGATCACCTCGTTGGCGAACACCATGCCGTCCCAGTCGTCCTCGAACGGGCCGTCCAGCCATTCCACCAGCGCAAACAGCGGCGGGATCAATGCCTTCTCCAGGCGTTCGCGCTGACGTTGCCGCAGGTCCGCGCTGGGCTCCAGGATCGCGTAGCGGTCCGGCAGCGCGTCCAGTTCCAGCATGCGCTTGAGCAGTACCTCGGCGAAGGCGCCGCTGCCGCCGCCCAGCTCCATGAAACGGGCCTGCGGGCCCAGCTGCTGCATCACCGGGGCGATCGCGTTGGCCAGCGTGGCGGCGAACAGCGGGCCCAGTTCCGGCGCGGTGGTGAAATCGCCCGATGCGCCGAACTTGCTGGCACCGGCGCTGTAATAGCCCAGGCCGGGCGTATACAGGCTCAGTTCCATGAACCGCGCAAACGGCATGGCGCCGCCGTTGGCGAGGATTTCAGCGCGCAGCGCCGCAGCCAGCTGGTCGCTGTGGGCCAGCGCGTCGGTATCGGGGGTAGGCAATGGGGAATGCATGGGGCGGGCGATTGCGGTGACAATGCACAGCATAGCCGAGCACGGAGCACCCCCCGATGACCGAGGTCACCCCCGTCGTGCTGATCACCGGCAGCGCCCGCCGGATCGGCGCGGCCATCGCCCGCCAGTTCCACGCCTGTGGCTGGTCGGTGGTGCTGCACGCGCACAACTCCACCGCCGAGCTGCAGCAGATGGCCTTCGACCTGGACATGCTGCGCCCGGGCAGCGTGCTGGCGCTGCAGGCCGACCTGCGCGACGCGCAGGCCCTGCCCGACCTGGTCGAGCAGACCGTGGCCCAGTTCGGGCGGCTCGATGCGCTGGTCAACAACGCGTCCAATTTCTACCCCACCCTGCTCGGCCAGATCACCGCCGAACACTGGGACGACCTGCTGGCGGTCAACGCCCGCGCGCCGCTGCTGCTGGCCCAGGCCGCCGCGCCGCAGCTGCGCCGCCACCAGGGCTGCATCGTCAACCTGACCGACCTGCACGGCACCCAGCCGATGCGCGACCATCCGGTCTACAGCGCGGCCAAGGCGGCGCTGGAAATGGTGACCCGCTCGCTGGCGCTGGAACTGGCGCCCAAGGTGCGGGTCAACGCGGTCGCCCCCGGCGCGATCCTGTGGCCGGAACAGGGCAAGGACGACTTCGCCCGGCAGGCGGTGCTGGCCCGCACCCCGCTGGCGCGCACCGGTACCGTCGAGGAGATCGCCGAGGCGGTGTACTGGCTGGTCACCGACGCCCCGTTCATCACCGGGCATACGCTGCGGGTGGATGGCGGGCGCACGTTGTCCTGACCGGCCGTACCGACCAACGGTCGGTACCTACCCGGTAGGCGGCCACCGTTGGTGGTCGCGCGCGGAGTACCGACCAACGGTCGGTACCTACCCCAGCTCCATCGTGTCGAACGCCTCGCCATGCTGGCGATGGGCGCGCCACAGGGTGGCCAGATCCAGCCCGCTGACCGGGTCGATGAAATCCCCGGCGATGTCGGCCAAAGGCTTGAGCACGAAAGCGTGCTTGAGTTCCGGGCGCGGGATGCGCAGGTGGCCGGGGCCTTCCACGATCAGGTCGCCATAGAACACCACGTCGATGTCCAGGGTACGGTCGCTGAAGCGCGGGCCGCTGCGGTCGCGCCCGTGGGCGTCTTCCAGCGCGTGCAGCCAGGCATCCAGGCTGTCCAGCGGCAGGTCGGTGTCGATCGCCACGGCATTGTTGAGGAAATCCGGGCCGGCAAAGCCGACCGCCGCGGTACGGTAGGCCGGCGACACCCGGATCGGGCCGAAACGCGCGCGCAGGGCCTCCACGGCGGCGTGGAGGTGCTGTTGCGGCTGCAGGTTGCTGCCCAGGCTCAGGAGCACAGTGGTCATGGTATTTGGCGTGCGTGGGGCGAATCCACACGGGGCCAACATGGCCACCGCCTAGAATCGGGGTGAACATCATAGGACACCGCCATGACCTATTGCGTCGGCATCCAGGTGGACCAGGGCCTGGTCTTCGCCGCCGATACCCGGACCAACGCCTCGCTGGACGACGTGCGCGTGCACCGCAAGCTGCACGAGTTCGACTTTCCCGGCCGGGCCGCGCTGGTGATCATGGCCGCCGGCAACCTGGCCACCACCCAGCTGCTGATCTCGCGCCTGCACCGCGACGTGGACGAGCAGCGGCCGGCCAACCTGCTCGCCTACCACCACCTGTTCGAGGTGGCCGAGTACGTCGGCCGGGTGCTGGTGGACAGCCAGGTCCAGTGCAGCCATCCCGAGCATGGCCACGACGGCGTCAACACCCAGGCCACCCTGATCCTGGGGGGCCAGATCGGCGGCGAACATCCCGGGCTGTACATGATCTACCCGCTCGGCAACGCCATCGCCGCCTCGCCGGAAACCCCGTTCCTGCAGATCGGCGAGTCCAAGTACGGCAAGCCGATCCTGGACCGCATCCTGCGCCCGCAGACCCGGCTGGAAGATGCCGCGCGCACCGCGATCGTGTCGCTGGATTCGACCATCCGCTCCAACCTGTCGGTGGGCCTGCCGCTGGACCTGGTGCTGATCCGCACCGGCGACCTGCGCATCAGCCAGCGCATGCGGCTGGCCGGGGATTCGCCGCTGTACGCGCAGATCCACGGCAGCTGGTCGCACAAGCTGGAACAGGCCGTGGCCAGCCTGCCGGCCTTCCCCTGGGAAACCCAGCGGTAGGTACCCACCGCTGGTGGGTACGCATCCGGACGATTGCAGGCCCCGCGCGCGACCACCAACGGTGGCCGCCTACCGGGTGGCGCGCACCACGCCCGGTAGGTACCGGCCGTTGGCCGGTACGCCGCCACCCCGATTACGCCGTCTCCAGCGCCTCGGCCACCGAGCGGAACACCTGCTGCATTTCCAGCGGCTTGCGCAGCACGTGCACGTTGATGACCGGCGGGAACACCGCCAGCGGCACGGTGACGTCGGCCTCTTCCAGCACCAGGGCCGGGCCGCGGTAGCCCAGCGAGGCCATTTCGCCAAGCAGGTGGCTGGCCGACAGCAGCTTGGAGCCGGCATCGGCGATCACCAGGGCCGGCATCGCTTCCTGCTGCATCCAGCGCAGCGCCGCGGCGCCATCGGAGGCCAGCTGCAGGTGGTAGCCCTGGCTGGACAGCGCGTTGCCCAGCAGCGACAGGCGCGTGGCTTCGCCGTCGACCACCAGGATCGACTGGCCGGTACCGGCGGCGATCGGCTGGTCGACCGCTTCGCTGTCGGCGGCCACTTCCCGCATCGGCAACAGCAGGTCGAAACGGGTGCCCACGCCCGGCGTGCTGTCGACGTGGATGCTGCCATGCACGCCTTCGACGATGCGTTTGCACGAAATCAGGCCCAGGCCGGTGCCATTGGCCTTGGTGGTGAAGAACGGATTGAACAGGTGCGAGAGCGTTTCGGCATCCATGCCGATGCCTTCGTCGCTGACCGAGATGCGCAGCCAGTCCTCGCCCTGCCCGTCCACGTCGGCCGCCGCGCGCAGGGTCAGCCGGCCACCGGCGGGCATCGCCTGGATCGCGTTCAACGACAGGTTCAGCAACACCTGCTGCAGCTCGGTGTAATTGGCGTCCACGCCCAGGCTTTCATCGGCCACGTCCAGGTGCAGGCTGACCTTGTCGGGCAGGTTGCTGCGCAACAGCAGCTCCACCGCCTCGAACAGGTGGGCGATGCAGATGTGTTCGCTGGGCTTGCGCGAACCGCGCACGAACGACAGCATCGACTCGGCCATTTCATGGCCACGCCGGCCGCACTCGGCGATCACGTCGGCCAGGTGGTGCAGCTGCGGGTCTTCGGTGCGGGCCTTGAGCAGGTCCGGCATGATCAGCAGCGGCTGCAGGATGTTGCGCAGGTCGTGGCTGAGGCCGGCGGCGAGCAGCGACAGGCTTTCCAGCCGCTGGGCACGCATCAGTTCGGCTTCCACGCGCTGGCGGTCGATCGCACTGCGCGCTTCGCGCACCGCACGCGCCACCGCCGAGGGCAGGCGCGCCGGCTGGTGCTTGATGATGTAGTCGTTGGCGCCCTGGTGCAGCGCGGCCACCGCGTTTTCCTCGCCCATGGTGCCGGACACGAAGATGAACGGCACGTCCGGGTGCCAGCTGCGCACGATCTCCAGCGCCTGGTTGCCGGAAAAGCCCGGCATGCTCAGGTCCGAGAGCACGATGTCCGGCGAAAAACGCGTCAGCGCATCGCGCAGTTCATCGGCACTCTCCACCCGCTCGAAGCAGGCTTCAAGTCCCGAATCGAGCATCTGCTCGCACATCAGTTCGGCGTCCTCGGGGGAATCTTCCACCAGCAGGACGCGCAGCATACCCAGGGAAGGGCCGGTCAGCGGCATGGGCCTACTCGAGTTCCGGAGCCTGGTTGATCACCGCCCAGAACTTGCCCAGGGTCTGCACCGCACCGAAGAACTGGTCCACGTCCACCGGCTTGACCACGTAGGCATTCACGCCCATGTCCCAGCTGCGGGCCAGGTCGCTTTCCTCGCGCGAGGACGACAGGATCACCACCGGCAGGCGCTTGAGCTCGTCGGTGTTGCGGATCTCCTTGAGCACTTCCAGGCCGTCCATGCGCGGCATCTTGATGTCCAGCAGCAGCACCGCCGGCAGGCCTTCCTCGCGGTTGGCATAGGCGCCGCGGCGCAGCAGGTAGTCCATCGCTTCCACGCCGTCCTCGACGTGCACGATGGGGTTGGCCAGGCGCGCTTCCTTGAGCGCGTCCATCGCCATCTCGGCATCGGCGGGGCTGTCCTCGGCGAGGAGGATGGTACGGAGTGCGGTCATGCGGCGGAGCCCTTGTTGATTGCGTCGAGCGCGGGAGGAAGCAGGAAATGGAAGGTGGCGCCCTGGTCGACCACCGATTCGGCCCAGATGCGGCCGCCGTGCCGGGTCAACACGCGGCGCACGCTGGCCAGGCCGATCCCGGTGCCCGGGTAATCGCTGGCCTTGTGCAGCCGCTGGAACACGCCGAACAGCTTGCCGGCGTAGGCCATGTCGAAGCCCGCGCCATTGTCGCGGACGGTGAACAGGTGGCTGCCATCGGGTTGCAGCTGGTAATCGACCTCGATCCTGGCCGGATCGCGGTTGGAAGAATACTTGATCGCGTTGCCGAGCAGATTCAGCCATACCTGCCGCATCATGTTTTCATCGCAGACCAGGATCGGCAACGGTGCGATCTTCCACTCGACCTGGCGCTGAACGCCGGTTTCCTCGCTCTCGCTCTGCAGGTTGGCATCGAGCATCGAGCGGGTATCGGCCACCAACGACTGCATGTCCACCGCCTGCATGCGCATCGCCGCGCGGCCCAGCCGCGAGTACACCAGCAGGTCGTCGATCAGCGCGGCCATGCGCCGCGCCGAGTTGGAAATCACGCCCAGGTAGTGCAGCGACTTTTCGTCGGCCTGCTCGCCCAGGTGGCGGGTGAGCTTGTCGGAGAAGCCGGCGACATGGCGCAGCGGCGCGCGCAGATCGTGCGACACCGAATAGCTGAATGCCTCCAGTTCGCGGTTGACCTCCGACACCTGCTCGACCTTGCCTTCCAACTGCCGGTTCAGCTCCTCCACCCGCTGCTGCACGGCCCGCTGCACGGTGACATCGCTGACGGTCATCAGCACTACTTCATCGTCCTGGTCCGGCAGCGGCATGCGTCGGGCGTTGATCAGCATGCTGCGCACCTGGTCATCGGCGGTGCGTTGTTCGTGCTCGTAATCCCACAGTTCGCGACCGCGCAGCAGCACATCGATCAGACGCTGACGCACCACCGCATCGTCCCAGGCGCCATCGCCGATGCTGTCCAGGGTGCGGCCGTCGCTGCTCTGTTGCTCGTCCAGCCCGTACAGCTCGGCGAAGGCCGGGTTGTGCAGCTGCACGCGCAGGTCGCGGTCGAGCAGCACGATCGGTTCGCGCACGGTGTGCAGCACCGAGGCAGCGCGTGCGGCCGACCGCAGCGAGGCGCGCTCGGCGACGGCGCGGTGGCCGATCTGGCGGTGCAGCAGCCACAGCACCAGGCCCAGCAGCGACAGCTGCACCAGCAGCGCGGTCCACGACACCAGCTCGCCCTGGCGGCGCTGCTGGTCGAACAGGCCGGTACGTTGTTCCAGCAGCGTCTGTTCGCTGGCCTGCAGCTCCTCGATCAGGTTGCGGATCGGGTAGCGGGTGGTCAGATCCTGTACCAGCTGGCGCTGGTCGCTGTCGGGGGCGGCACGGGCCAACTGCCTGGCCAGTTCCATGCGTCGTTCCAGCATCGACTGGATGCGGCCGATGCGCACCAGTTGCTCGGGATTGTCACGGGTCAGTTCGGCCAGGCGCTGCAGCCGCGGCGGAATGTCCTTGGCCTGAGCCAGGCGCTCGCGCAGGCCGGGCGCATCGATGCCCTTGGACATGGTCAACGCCGCCGATTCGACGTCGCGCACGTCGGCCTGCAATTGATACACCGCCACGCCGACATCCTGGGTATGGGTCACCCAGCGCATGGCCTCGACATTGTCCTGGGAGAGTTTGCGCAGGGTCAGCCACGGCACCACGATGATCGCCACCGCGGCCAATGCCAATGCCGGCAAGCGCCAGCGATCCCAGATTTCATCACTGAAAACCAGCGCCATAGTCCCTCTTGTTCAAGCTCACGGTGCCGTCGCCGGCGGTGCCCGCCCGCGGCCGCCCGGCAAGCCCGGCACCCCAGCGAGGGCGAAGCGATGAATATACCCCACCGCATTGTGAATAGGCTGGGTGGAATTATCTGAACCATTTAGGAAAGGGCTTCCTGCCGCTGCGGTTGCGGTTGCTTTGGGGGGGCCTGCCGTTGGCCGGACGCTTTCCGCTTCGCAGTGTTCAACGTCCATGTCCAAAGCGTGCCGCTGCGATGCTCGGCTCGCTCCAAGGGGGGAGGTAGATCAAGATCAAGAGCGAGAGCAACCGCAACTGCGCTGCAACCGACCTAACGGTCGGCCCTACCGCGTACGAGCCCATCGCGGTCGTTCCGACCCTTGGTTGGACGCTTTTTTCGTTCCGCGCACTCGAACCTTTCCGGAGGAGGGCGGGCAGCCCAATGCGGGACTGTCGAAAACATGGGTCCGGCGTATACGCTGGACGGGTTGGGCAGGACGCCCAACCCCGGTCTTGCCGGATGCGCAGGAACGCGCATGCGAGCAAGTTTTCGCCAAGCCCCCACGGATGGGTTCACGGCGTGTCTCGCATTGGGCTGCCCGCCCTCCTCCCACGCAGAAAATCGAGACGCTGCGCTTGATATTCAGCAGGTTGCCGGCCAGCGGCCGGCACTACCCCGCGCGCGCAACCGACCATCCCCACCCCATCAAAAAGGCGCGCCTTGCGGCGCGCCTCGTGTCAAACCGGCGTAGGCCTGGATCAGCGCTTGGCAGCAGCGGCGTTGACCTTCAGCGCACTGGCGTCGACACGCTTGACGCCCTTGATCTGCTGGGTCACGCGGACGGCCTTGTCATGCTCGGCCTGGCTGGCCACGGTGCCGCTGAGGGTGACCACGCCGTTGACGGTCTCCACCTTGACCTCGGTGCCGGGCACATTCTTGCTGGTCAACAGGTCGGTCTTGACCTTGGTGGTGATCCAGCTGTCGGTCACCGGCTCGGCCGACTCATGCGTATCGGCATGCGTCATGGCACCGTGGTCGGTGGTCTTGGGCGGATCCTTGGCCATGGCCGAAGCGGTGCCAAGCACCAGGCCCAAAGCAAGCGAAGCAGCAAGCAGATTACGGGTCGTGTTGGTCATGATCGGTGTCTCCTGTGTGTGGCGCCAGTGTCCCTGCCGCACCGTGTGCGGCACGTCGGCACGGCATAACGCCGCCGTGAACCGCTCAGGTTCATGCACAACCGTTCAGGTTCCGCGTCCCGGCCGCAGCCGTTACCCTGTACGCCTGCCTTCACGGGAGCACACCATGACCGCCGCACTCCAGGTGGGTTTGATCGGCTACGGGCTGGCCGGCAGCGTCTTCCACGCGCCATTGATCCAGCACACACCGGGGCTTGCCCTGCACAGCATCGTCAGCTCGCAGCGCGACCGGCTGCTGCGCAGCTTCACCGACGTGCACATCCACCCGCAACCACAACCACTGCTGGATGATCCGGCGATCGACGCGGTGGTGATCGCCACCCCCAACGCCGAACATGCGCCGCTGGCGCTGGCCGCGCTGCAGGCCGGCAAGCATGTGCTGGTGGACAAGCCGTTCACCCTGGACGTGGCGCAGGCCGACGCGGTGGTGCAGGCCGCGCGCGATGCCGACCGGGTCGTCACGGTGTTCCAGAACCGGCGCTTCGATGCGGACTTCCTGAGCCTGTCCCAGCTGCTGGCCGAAGGCCGGCTGGGCCGCATCGCCGAATGCCATTCGCACTTCGACCGCTACCGCCCGCAGGTGCGCGCACGCTGGCGGGAAAGCGCCGCGCCCGGCGCCGGGTTGTGGATGGACCTGGGCCCGCACCTGCTGGACCAGATGCTGCAGCTGTTCGGCTGGCCCGAGGCGATCAGCGCCGACCTGGCCGCGCAGCGCGACGACGCACACAGCGATGACTATTTCCACGCGGTGCTGCACTACCCACGGCACCGCGCCATCGTGCATGCCGGCTCGCTGGTGGCCGCCTCGGCACCGCGCTTTGCCGTGCATGGCAGCGCCGGCAGCTACCTCAAGGAAGGCCGCGACGTGCAGGAAGAGCAATTGCGCGACGGCGTCGCCCCGGGCGCACCGGGCTGGGGCCTGGACCCGCTGCACGGGCAGCACGTCTGGCTGGATGCCGACGGCCGCCCCCAGCGCAGCAGCGTGGACAACGTGCCCGGCGACTACCGGCGACTGTATGCCCAGTTCCGCGACGCGATGCTGGGGACGGGCCAGCCCACGGTCAGCGCCGAACAGGCGGTGCAGCTGATGCGCCTGCTCGAAGCCGGACAGCAGAGCGCACAGCGCGGCATGCGCATCGACCTGCGCTGAGCCGCCCGCGTGGATCCCCGCCATGCGTGGATGCGCTCGGCTCGGCCACGCGCCACGCCTGACGGTGGTTTCGGTTGCGTGTCGGCGCCGGATGCGATCACGGCACCGCAGTAGCGCGGTGCCGGATGCTTGCGCCGCGCTGCGCGCGGTATCCACGCATGGCGTGGATCTACCGCGCGACTTTGCCGGGCAGCGGGGCGAACGTTTGTCGCAGCCTTATTCGCTCTTGATCGCGTGCCCGCCGAACTCGTTGCGCATCGCCGCCAGCAGGCGGTCGCTGAAAGAGTTCTTTTCGCGCGAGCGCAGGCGTTCCAGCAGCGACAGGGTGATCACCGGCGCCGGCACGTCCAGATCGATCGCCTCGGCCACGGTCCAACGCCCCTCGCCGGAGTCCTCCACGTAGGGCGCGATGCCGTCCAGCTGCGGGTTGCGGCCCAGCGCATCGGCACTCAGGTCCAGCAGCCACGAGCGCACCACGCTGCCGTGCTGCCAGGCCTTGGCGACCTGGGCCAGGTCCAGGTTGAACGCCGTCTTGTGCTGCATCAGCGCAAAACCTTCGGCGTAGGCCTGCATCATCCCGTACTCGATGCCGTTGTGGACCATCTTGCAGAAGTGGCCGGCACCGCTCGGGCCGACATGCGCCCAGCCGCGGTCTTCGCCCGGCGCCAGGGTGCGGAAGATCGCCCCGACGCGTTCAACCGCGCCGGCATCGCCACCGATCATCAGGCTGTAGCCTTCCTGCAGGCCCCACACCCCACCGCTGGTGCCGCAGTCGACATAGCTCACCTCATCGGCCTGCAGCTGGATGGCACGCCGCATCGAATCCTTGTAGTACGAATTGCCGCCGTCGATCACCACATCGCCCGCGGACAGATGCGGGGCCAGCGCGGCCAGGGTCTGGTCGATCACTTCGCCGGCCGGCACCATCAGCCACACCACGCGCGGCACCGGCAGCGTCGCCAATGCCTCGGCGACCGAGGCGCTGACCTGGAAACCCCGCTTGGCCGCGCTGTCGCGCGCCGCCTGCCCGGGGTCCACGCCGATCACGGTGTGCCCACCGCGATGCAGGCGCTCGGCCATGTTGGCGCCCATGCGCCCCAGTCCAATCATTGCAATGTCCATCTTTCACCTTCCAACGTACGGGTTGTGTTGCGGAACCGCTGCCGGTGGGGCGTCGCACTGGCCAAGGCGTGCGTCGATCCAGCGCCGGTACAGCGTGGTATGCAGGTTGTGCAGGCCCAGCTCGAAGGCATACGGCGTGCGCGGGTTGCGGTCGAGCAGGCGGGCGATGTGATAGCCCACCGGACGTATACCGCGAGGATGCACGTAAATGAGGAAGCCCTGGTAGAACGGATCGTCCAGCAACTGGTCCAGTTCCTTCAGCAGCGGTTGCTGTTGGGCCGGCACCTGCGCGCGCAGGGCCCGGTCGCGCTCGACCAGGAGCCGCTCGAAGCGGCGCGGGCCGGGGCCGGGCATGCGCCGGGCCAGCGCCCAGATGCGCCGGTTGCGTGCATCGTAATGGGCAAAGCCCTGGTGTTGGCGCAGCGCGCGCGCAGCGGCATCGCTGACATCGACCACCACGAAGTTCTCGGCCTGGTTGTTGATGTCGTCCAGGTAGCTGCGGTCGAACACGTGTTCGATGAAGCCCGGCGCGCCGACGAAGGCCTGGCGGCCGCGCTGCGCGGTCTGCCTGGCCTTGCCATCGGCCAGGAAGGTGCCGGCGTGGCGGCCCAGCAGGATACTGTCGGTCTGGTGCAGCGTGAGGAAGGTGCCGATCGACAACTCGCCCGGGGTGAACGCCGCATCGAAGGCGGCATCGCCGTACAGCTCGCGCTGGGTGGCCAGCTGCGCTACCTGCCGGCCCACCCCGCATTCGGAACGCACCCGGCCGCTGTAGAAACTCTGCAGGGCACCGCTGTTGCCGGCCGCCGGCTGGTAGCCACGGCCGAAGCTGCGGAACCGCTGCCAGCCCTGCGCCGACGCACCGCGTAGGCCGAAACCGATCCAGCCCAGTTGCACGGCCGAGAAGCGGTAGCCCGGGTTGTCCTGCAGCCGGGTGGTGGCGCGGCGGGTGGCCTGGCCGAGTTTGAAGGCATAGGCGCAGACCGTGGCCGGGTCGTCGAACAACCGCGGCAGGTACGCGGCGCGCTGCGCGGCGTCCCACTGCCGTGGCAGCTGCACGCGCAGGTCGCCGGCGGCCTGTGCCTGGGCCAGGTCGGCACGTTCGCAGACCGGCCCGCCGTGCACCACCGGCTTGGCCGCCGTGGTCTGCCCAATGCGCCAGCCGAGCGCTTCCAGCAACGCCTGGGGACCGCAGGCCGGTGCCGCCGAGGCGGCCGTGGCCGCCAGCGCGGCGCACAGCAACACGCCCAGTCCGGCCAGGGCAGGCCGCCGTCCCGTGTCGCCACGTGGCTGCACCCCGCCTGCCCGCTCAGTGCGCCGGCGCGGGGGTATCCACCGCAGGGGCCGGCACCGGCGCGGCAGCGGCCGGCGGCGGCACTGCGGCCGGCTCAGCGGGCTCGACCGGCTGGGCAGGCGCCGGTGCGGCCGCGGCGGCCGGCAGGTACTGCTGCAGGCGCTCGAAGAAGCGGCGATAGAAACCGGCGTCCTGCACCGTGCTGCTGGCCACCTTCACCAGGGAATCGTCGTTGCTGCCGAACGGCAGCGACACCGAGCCCAGCGCACCGACGCCGACACTGGCCGAGGTCGGGCTCTTCTTCAACGCGTAGCGGTCCTGCACGGCGCTGACGAATACCAGCGCCTGCTCGCCGCGCGCCGCGCAGGAAATGCGCAGCACCAGCTGCTCGTGCTCGTCCTGGCGCGGCTGGAAGTTCTTGTTGCCTTCCACCGCATCGGCATCGGCGCGGGCGATCGCATAGCCCTGGCTGAGCAGGGTCCGCCGCGCGGCCTCGCAGGCCAGGCCAGGCGCACCGGGCACGGCCCGCGAATAGGTATCGCCGGAATCGAACGACTCACGGATCAGGGTGCTGTCGGCGGCACGGCCGCCGCAGGCGGTCAGCGACAGGGCCAACAGGCCCGCCGGAATTGCATGGGACAGCCGCATGGGCACTCCTGCGAGAACAGACTCGGCCCAGCATAGCCCTGGCCGCGTATGCGCCAGGTTTAAACGGCGAAGGGCCGGCGCACTGGCCGGCCCTTCGTTGTTCTAGGTTCACCTGGGCCGCGCCACGACCGATGGCCGTGGCCGGCCACGGTGACTCAATCGGCCCAGCGACCCACCGCGGTGGACTGCGGCAGCACCTGCGCCGACAGCGGGCGGTCGTTCTCCAGCAGGTTGACCGCATCGGCCAGGATCGAGGCCGATTCGCGCAGCAGCGGATCGGGGCGCTTCTCGGCGGCCTTCTCGCGCGCGGCATCCTTGACGATGTCGCGCTCGTTGCCGGTCAGGCCGTCATCGTTGCTGTCATCGGCCAGCGGGTCCAGGTCTAGGCCCAGCTGCTTGCGGATCGCCTGGCGGTCGGTGCGCTGCCGGTCCTGCTTCTCACGCTCGGCGCGGCGCTCGGCCTCGTTGAGCGAGATGTACTTCTTGGCCTTTTCGGCGCGGAACTGCTCGACGTCCTCGTTCCACCACTGGAACTCCTTGTCGGTGGCGATCCGGCTGGCATGCAGGGTTTCCAGCTTGGGCAGCAGCGCGCCGAAGTTGCCGTACTGGGTGTGCGGCACGGCGGCGATGCGGGTCCACGGCAAGGCGTTGTCGTAGGTGCTTTCGCCGTATTCGCTGGCGTCCACGCTGGCCGGGAAGGCCAGGTCGGGCACCACGCCCTTGTGCTGGGTGCTGCTGCCGCTGACCCGGAAGAACTGCGCGATGGTCAGCTTGACCTGGCCGAAACGCTGGGCCTCTCCGCTCGGCCAGCGGTCCAGGTCGACGATGTTCTGCACGGTGCCCTTGCCGAAGGTGGTTTCACCGATCACCAGGCCACGGCCGTAGTCCTGGATGGCGCCGGCGAAGATCTCCGAGGCCGAGGCCGAGCCGCGGTTGATCAGCACCGCCAGCGGGCCGTCCCAGGCCACCGCTTCGCTGCGGTCGCTGTTGACGGTGACCCGGCCACCGGATTCGCGCACCTGCACCACCGGGCCCTGCTCGATGAACAGGCCGGTCAGCTCGATCGCTTCATCCAGCGAACCACCGCCGTTGTTGCGCAGGTCCAGTACCACGCCATCGAGCTTGTCGGCCTTGAAACCGGCCAGCAGCTTGGCCACGTCACGGGTCGCCGAAGCGTAGTCGGTGGCGTTGCGGCGGCGGCCTTCGAAGTCCTGGTAGAAGGTCGGCAGCTTGATCACGCCGACCTTGCGCGCCGGCTCGCCGTCCTTGGCCGGGATGGTCAGGGTCTCGCCCTTGGCGGCCTGTTCGGCCAGCCGCACCTTCTGCCGGGTCAACACCAGCGCATGGTGCTTGCCGTCCACGCCTTCCTCGGCCGGAATGAATTCCAGCCGCACCTGGGTGTCCTTCTTGCCGCGGATCTTGGCCACCACATCATCGATGCGCCAGCCGATCACGTCTTCGATCGGACCGGACTTGCCCTGGCCGACGCCGACGATGCGGTCGCCCGGCTTGAGCGTGCCATTGACCGCGGCCGGGCCGCCGGCGATGACCTCGCGGATCACCACCATGTCGTCCTGGCGCTGCAGCTGCGCGCCGATGCCTTCCAGCGACAGCGACATGGCCTGGTTGAAGTTCTCGGCGGTACGCGGGGTGAAGTAGTCGGTGTGCGGATCGACCGCGCTGGTGTAGGCATTGAGGAAGAACTGGAACGCGTCCTCGCCCTTCAACTCGTTGACCGACTTTTCCAGCGTGGCATAACGCTTGTCCAGCGTCTTGCGGATCTCGGCCGGCTGCTTGCCGGCCAGCTTCAGCCGCAGCCAGTCGTTCTTGACCGACTTGCGCCACAGCTCGTCCAGTTCGGCGTTGCTGGCCGCCCAGGGCACGTCCTTGCGGTCGTACTCGAACTTGTCGTCGGTGCTGAAATCGAAGTCCTGCTTGAGCAGTTTGCGCGCGTAACCGATGCGCTCGCCCACCCGCTGCTTGTACACCGCAAACACCTGGAACGCCGGCTCCAGCTCACCACCGCGGATGGCGTTGGCGATATTGGCCTCGAACGGCGCAAAGCGGGTGATGTCGGCCTGGGTGAAGAACTGCTTGCTGCCGTCCAGGGTCTCCAGGTAACGCTTGAACACGTCCTTGGAGGTGGCCGCATCGAGCGCGCGCGGCCGGTAGGCGTAGCGGCTGTCCGAGAGCAGTCCGTAGACCAGCTTGGAAGTGGTCACCTGGTCGGCCGTGGCCGCCGATGGCAGCGCCGGCGAGTCGGCGTAGGCGGCCAGGGCCAATGGCGCGGTCAGGGCCAGGGCCATCAGGAATGCGGGGGCTTTGAATTTCATCGACTTGCTCGTGGCACCTTGCCAGGGGGGAGACTGCGTGCGGATCAGACCACACGACAGTGCCGAAAGTTGCAGGGTTTGTCATCCATCCCCGCGCAACAGGGATTTCCAGCCTAAACCGGGGCCTGTAGCAAATTGTGAATGGCGCAGGCACGACCGCAGGGGTGGCCACCGACCGTTGGTCGGCGGGAAACACGGCGGAGCAGCGCGTACCCACCAACGGTGGGTACCTACCGCGATGCCGCCGGACGAGGAGCCCCCTGAGTCAGGGGGCGCGCCGACACGGCGCGGGGTCTGGGGAGTGATAAGACGGGGCCCGCGTTTTGCGCAGCAAAGCGTGGGGCGGCAGCGCGCATGCGATGACGCGCCCCCCTGAGTCAGGGGGCGCGCCGACACGGCGCGGGGTCTGGGGGAATGGTGAGGCGGGGCCCATGGTTTGCGCAGCAAACCATGGGAAGCGAAAGCGCGATTCGCGCTTACGCGACCGCTACCCCCGCCCCTTTTGCCTGCACATCGGCGTGGTACGACGAGCGCACCATCGGGCCCGAGGCGACATGGCTGAAGCCCAGCGCGTAGCCATAGACTTCCAGCGCCTTGTATTCCTCCGGCGTCCAGTAGCGCAGCACCGGGTGGTGGTGCGCGGTGGGCTGCAGGTACTGGCCGATGGTGATCATGTCCACATCGTGGGCGCGCAGGTCGCGCAGGGTCGCCTGCACCTGTTCCAGGTCCTCGCCCAGGCCCAGCATGATGCCGGACTTGGTGGCGATGCCCGGGTGCTGGGCTTTGAAGTTCTTCAGCAGGGTCAGCGACCACTGGTAGTCCGCGCCCGGGCGCACATTGCGGTACAGGTCCGGCACGGTCTCGATGTTGTGGTTGAACACGTCCGGCGGATTGGTCGCCAGGATGTCCAGCGCCCGCTCCATGCGGCCCTTGCCGCGGAAGTCGGGGGTCAGCACTTCGATGCGGGTATTGGGCGACTTGGCGCGGATCGCCCCGATGCAGTCGGCGAAGTGCTGGGCACCGCCGTCGCGCAGGTCGTCGCGGTCCACGCTGGTCACCACCACGTACTTCAGGCCCATGTCGGCCACGGTCTGCGCCAGGCTGGCCGGCTCGCCGGCGTCGGGCGGCTTGGGCCGGCCGTGGGCCACATCGCAGAACGAGCAACGGCGCGTGCAGACCTCGCCGAGGATCATGAAGGTGGCGGTGCCGTGGCTGAAGCACTCATGGATGTTCGGGCAACTGGCTTCTTCGCAGACCGTCACCAGACGGTTCTCGCGCAGCTTGGCCTTGAGCAGCTGCACGGCGTTGCCCGACGGGATCCGGACCCGGATCCAGGACGGCTTGCGCAGCACCGGCACGTCGGCGAACTGCACCGGCGAGCGGCCGATCTTGTCACCGCCCACCTGTTTGACCCCCGTCTGCAACGGCGCGGCGGACGGCGTGTCACCCTGCACGACCTGCAGGGGAATGATGCGAGCGGTGGTTTCAGTCATGGCCTTGGTCGGCGGCGCTAGGCCGCGTCTGTCAGATCGGGCAAATCAGGGTGCGGCTGGAGCTCCAGGCCGAACTGGCGGGCCAGATGGCCCAGCAGCACCGGCGTGACGGCCGCCATGCCGGACGGTCCCCCCAAGTCTAGCACCGAGGTCACCTGCAGCCCTTGATAGCCACAGGGGTTGATGCGTTGGAAAGGCTCCAGGTCCATGGCCACATTGAAGGCCAGGCCATGGAAGGTGCAGCCGCGGCGGACCCGGATGCCCAGCGCGGCGATCTTGGCCCCGCCCACGTACACCCCCGGCGCGCCGTCGCGCCGTTCAGCGCCGATATTCCATTCATCCAGGGTGTCGATCAGGGCCTGCTCGATCCGGCACACGTAATCGCGCACCCCGATTCCCAGCCGGCGCAGCTGCAGCAGCGGGTAGACCACCAGCTGGCCGGGGCCGTGGTAGGTCACCTGGCCACCCCGATCCACGTGCAGCACCGGGATGTCCCCCGGCGCCAGCACGTGCTCGTCCTTGCCGGCCTGGCCCAAGGTGAACACCGGATCGTGCTCGACCACCCACAACTCGTCGGCGCTGGCATCGCTGCGCGCATCGGTGAAACGCTGCATGGCGTGCCAGACCGGGGCATAGGCCTGGCGGCCGAGATCGCGCACGATCGCCGGCTGCGCCGCCCGCTGGCCCGGCGCCGGCGCGGTACCGGCCGCTACAGCGTCCACTTCACTTCCGGGTGGTCGCGCAGCACCGCATGGGCCGCATCGTACTGCTCGCGGTTGTCGGCCTTGAACACCAGCCGCACCGACACATACTTGCCGTTGGACGAGTGTTTCCAGCTGATCCGCTCGGTCAGCACTTCCAGGCCGGCCAGCTCGAGCAGGCGCGGCAATTCGCGTTCCAGCTCCTGGCCAGCCGCGCCCATGGCGCTGAGTTCGAACTGGCCGGGGAACTGGAAGCCGTGGTCGGGGTTGTCAGACTTGATCTCCATGACCGCGATTATGGGGACGCCTGCGGCCGAACCCAAGCCTTGCGTGATCGTGCCCATACCTGCCACCAACGCCACGTGAAAAGCCGGCTTCACCAGCAAGACGCTCCAATGCATGCGCAGGCCTGTTCACCGCCTCACGCGCTGATTACGCTGCTTTGGCATAAAAACAGAACAAACCCTGAGCGGGAATCCCATGCAGTTGAAGCCCTATGCGTTGCCGGCCGCCCTCGCCGGCGTCCTGGCACTGGCCGCCCCGGCCGTACACGCCGCCGCCCAGTGCGGTCCCGATGCGATGCGCGAGCACCCGCCGCAGGTGAACTTCCGGGTGGACAACGATCTGTTCGGCGGCGCCGACCAGGACCAGGGCTATACCAACGGCGCCCAGATCACCCTGGTCTCGCCCAACCTGGTCGACTACACCGACGACCCCTGCCTGCCGCGGCTGGCGCGCTGGGTCAACCGCCACCTGGAGAAGCTGCACCCGGGGCAGTTCGAGCAGCAGAACATGATCTTCAGCCTGGCCCAGGGCATCTTCACCCCCAGCGACTTCACCCGCCGCGACCTGATCGAGGACGACCGCCCGTATGCCGGGGTGCTGATCGCCAGCTTCGGCTACAACGCGCGCCGCGGCGACCGCCTGCAGACTACCCAGCTGGCGGTGGGCGTGGTGGGGCCGTGGGCGCAGGGCAAACAGGTGCAGAACGCGGTGCACAGCGTGCTGGGCGATGAGAAGTTCCAGGGCTGGGACAACCAGCTGCACAACGAGCCGGTGTTCATGCTGACCCACGAGCGCATGCGCCGCTGGCCGGCCGACGCCAGCGTCAATGCCGGTGGCTGGGGCTGGGATGCGATCAGCCACTACGGCGGCGCGGTCGGCAACCTGGCCACCCATGCCAACGCCGGCGGCGAGCTGCGCTTTGGCTGGAAGCTGCCCGACGATTTCGGCAGCACCCCGCTGCGCCCGGCCGGCGAGAACACCGCCCCGACCCGCGGCGGCAAGCCGGCCGGCTGGTCCTGGCACCTGTTCGCCACCACCGACGCGTCCTGGGTGATCCGCGATATCACTCTGGACGGCAATACCTTCCGCAACAGCCACAGCGTGGACAAGCGCCACGTGGTGGGCCAGGCCGGCTACGGCGTGGCGGTGATGCGTGGCCGCTGGAAATTCGCCATGGCCCGCTACCACAGCACCCGCGAATTCGACGGCCAGCGCGAAGCGCCGGTGTTCGGCAGCTTCACCATAAGCCGGTCGCTGTAAGCGGCCGACTGATGGTAAAGCGGTGGGTACCGACCGTTGGTCGGTACACCGAAAAAAAAGACCGGCGCAGGCCGGTCTTTTTTTGGTTATTTGCCCATGTGCGAGGCTACAGCCCGTCAAATGCGGTGGCATTGTGGGGCCATGCCACCGGTAGTGCCGACTGTTGTCCGGATGCATGAGCGTTGCTGTATCCGCTTCGCGGACAAACTCCAAAGCGTTTCGTGCCCCTGCGGGGCCCGAGTCACTTTCTGATGGCGCACATCCCTGTGCGCCACCCTTCGGGCCAGCTGCGCTGTTCCGCGCCGCTCCTGCGGCGCTGGTGCTCGTGCAAGAAAGTAACCAAAGAACACGCCCCCGTCCGTTCGCCGCCGGGCGTTGCCCGTCGGTGCCCTGCGCTTCTCGCGTCATCGGGGGGACGGCGCGGAACTCGCTACGCTCGCGCCCCTAGACCAGCGGGCGTCCGTTGTTCCAACGCGTCGCCACGCGCCCATGTGTTGCCGCGCAGCCCTCAGTACGCTTCATGCTTGGCCCGCGCCTCTTCGCCCCCGCTGCCGCTGCGATGCTCGGCTCGCTCCAAGGGGGAGGTAGATCAAGATCAAAATCACGGGCAACAGCAACAGCTGTCCGACCACGGTCTGAGGTTGCTCCAGTTCCTGGCAACCCCATCACAGGTAGGTCCGACCCATGGTCGGACACGCATCGTCTCGGCATCACGCTGTCCGAGCGTGGCTCGGACCTACGCTTTCCCATGCGTGCCAGCCATGTATGGAGGGTTGGCGTGGGTGGGTTGGCGGGACTGTCGAAAACATGGATGTTTTCGCCAAGCCCCCACGGATGGGTTCACGGCGTGTCCCGCCAACCCACCCGCGCCAGCCCAATCAGCGCATACGTGGGGGCTATGCTGCCTTTGATCTTATGTTGCCTTTGATCTGAGGCTATGCTCCGCAGCTGACTCGCATGCAAATCGGCGAAAAACCAAAAAAAAGACCGGCATGCGCCGGTCTTTCTTCATCGCGGTCGAACCAGGATTATTCCGATTCCCACCACATCCAGAAGCTGTCCCACAGGCGCTTGAAGAAACCGGCTTCTTCAACGGCGGCCACGGCCACCAGCGGCGCTTCGGCCACCACCTTGCCATCCAGCATCACCTTCAGCGTGCCGATCGGCTGGCCGGCGGTGAACGGTGCCTCCAGGGTCTTGGGCACGTCGATGCTCGGCTTGAGGTCGTTGTAGCGGCCGCGCGGCACGCTCACCAGCAGCGGCTGGGCCACGCCCAGCTGCACGGTGGCCGCCTTGCCCTTCCACACCTTGTGCTCGGCCACGGCCTTGCCCGGCTCGTACATGCGGTGGGTTTCGAAGAAGCGGAAGCCCCAGTTGAGCAGCGCCATGCTGTCATCGGCGCGCTGCTTTTCCGAGCTGCCGCCCAGCACCACGGCAACCAGGCGCTGGTCGCCACGCTGGGCCGAACTCATCAGGCAGTAGCCAGCCTCGGAGGTGTGGCCGGTCTTGATCCCGTCCACGCTCTGGTCGCGCCACAGCAGCTGGTTGCGATTGGGCTGCTTGATGTTGCCTACGGTGAATTCCTTGATCTTGTTGTAGGCGTAGGTTTCCGGATAGTCACGCACCATCGCCCGGCCCAGCAGCGCCAGGTCGTAGGCGGTGGTGTGGTGGCCCGGCGCGCTCAGGCCGTGCGCATTGACGAAATGCGAGTCCTTCATGCCGATCTTGGCCGCATAGCTGTTCATCAGCGATGCAAACGCTTCCTCGCTGCCGGCCACGTGTTCGGCCAGCGCGATCGCCGCGTCGTTGCCGGACTGGACCGCCATGCCCTTTTCCATGTCTTCCAGGCGTGCGGTCTGGTTGACCGGGAAGCCGCTGTAGCTGCCGTCGGTACCGGCGCCGCCTTCGCGCCAGGCGCGCTCGCTCATCATCACCTGGTCGTCGGAACGGACCTTGCCGTTCTTGACCTCGGCGGCGACCACGTAGGAGGTCATCACCTTGGTGATGCTGGCCGGGGCCAGCTGTTGGTGCACGTTCTCGCCGGCCAGGACCTGGCCGGTGGCGTAATCCATCAGGATCCAGGCCTTGGAAACGCTGGGCGCCGGTGCCGGCGGGGTGGCCACGGTGGCCGGGGCGGCGGCAGGCGCAGGCACCGGCTGCGGGGCCGGTTGCGGGGTCTGGGCGGAGACCATGCCCACGAACAGGGTCGTGGCCATGGCAGCAGCGGCAAAGCGGAATTTCATCGGACAGCAAGCTCCTGGAGGGGCGCCAAGGGGAAAAGAGGATGGACGAGGCATTGTAGGCCCATGCGACGGCGGCACGCCGGGCGCACCGCCAATGGGCCGGTGGCGTTCAGTCCCTGACGATCTGCGGCGACCCGAAGCCCAGACCGGCAATGCGGCCGGCAAGTTCCGAGGCGCTGGCAGGGTCGGCGGCGGCCACGCGCAGGCGCCACAGGGTACGGCCGCCACTGACGATGTCGCTGATGCTGGCCCCGACGATGCCGGCCGAGGACAGCTGGCCCATCGCGCGGGTGGCGTTGTCGCGGCTGGCGAAGCTGGCCACCTGCAACAGCACGTTGCCGACCTGCTGCGGCAGGCTGGTGGCCGGTGTCGGCGCCGGGCGCGCGGCCGGGCGGGCCGGCACGCTGGCCACCGCCGGGGCGGCGGCCGGCAGTGCGCTGACGGTAACCGGGGCCTCCTCGACCGGTGCGGCCTGGGTGGCCGCCGGCCGGCCGGCGGCAGGAGTGGCCGGCAGGGTGCCGACCAGCTTGTCCATGTCGCTGGCCGGGCGCGCTGCGCTGGCCACGGCTGCGGCGCGGCGTTCGCGCCGCGACGGCTTGTCTTCGCCCGGCAGCAGCGCGCGCACTTCCACATTGCCGGTGCCGCGCTGGGTGATGCCCAGGCGCACAGCAGCCGCATAGCTCAGATCGATCACCCGGCCATCGTGGAACGGGCCGCGGTCGTTGACCCGCACGATCACCGATTCACCGTTGTCCAGGTTGGTCACCCGCGCAAAACTCGGCAACGGCAGGGTCTTGTGCGCGGCAGTGAAGGCATACATGTCGTACACCTCGCGGTTGGAGGTCAGCCGGCCATGGAACTTGGCCCCGTAATAGGACGCCTTGCCCTTCTCGGCATAGCCGCCGGTCTTGTCCATCACCTGGTACTGCTTGCCCAGCACCACGTACGGCGACTTGTTGCCGACCGCCGAGCGCGGCAGGTCGACCACGTCCGGCTCGGGGATGCAGTCCACGTTGGGAACATAGGTGGGCGTGCTGTCGTTGACGCCCGGCTTGTACAGCCCGCCGGCGCGGTAGTCGCCGCGGGTGCTGGGGTCTTCGGCGGCAGCCTTGTACGGCGAACCGTCCGGGCAATGCGACGGCCGCCCGCCCTTGCCCTGCACCACGGTGCCGCCCGGCTTGCTGCCGGTGCCGGCCTGGCCGGGTTTTTTCGGTGCACTGCTGCAGGCTGCCAGTGCCAGGATCAACAAACCGGGAATGAGCCATCTGCCGCGTGCGGGTGCGTTCATGCCGGTGGCAACTCCTGGCCGGCAATGGCCTGGGACAACTGGAACACGGCCATCGCATACATTTTCGAGAGGTTGTAACGGGTGATCGCGTAGTAGTTCTGGAAGCCCAGCCAGTACTGCTTGCCGGTGCTGGCCTCCAGCGTGATCGGGGTGGCGGTGAGGCCGGCCGGCACCGGGCTGCGCGGCTGGTAGCCGCGTGCGGCCAGGTCGGACAGGGTCCAGGTCGGCGCCCATTCGGTCGGGTTGAACTCCTCGCGGCCGGCGGCCAGCGTGGCCGGCACGGCAACCGGGCCACCGCGCACCCAACCACCCTTCTTGACGAAGTAGTTGGCGATCGAGGAGAACACATCGTCATAGCTGTTGAACAGGTCGCGGCGGCCGTCGCCGTTGCCGTCCACCGCGTAATCCAGGTAGCTGGACGGCATGAACTGGCCCATGCCCATCGCCCCGGCGTAGCTGCCCTTGATGCTGGTGATGTCCAGCTTCTCGTCGCGGGTCAGTGCGAACAGCCGCGCCAGTTCATCGCGGAAGAACAGTTCGCGGCGCACTTCGCGTTCGAGCTTGGCCGGGTCGCCGCTGCGCGGGTACTTGAAGGCCAGCGTGTACAGCGCATCGAGCACGCGGTAGCTGCCGGTATTGCCGCCGTAGCTGGTTTCCACCCCGATGATGGCCACGATCACTTCGGCCGGCACCCCGGTGCGGGCCTGCACGCGCATCAGCTCTTCGCGGTGCTGGGCCAGGAATTTCCTGCCGCCGTCGATCCGCGCCTGGCTGATGAACATCGGCCGGTATTCGTTCCACGGCTTGACGCGCTCGGCAGGGCGCGACATCGCGGCGATGATCGGGTCGCGGATCTGCGCCTGGTCCAGGGTGGCCTGGATCTGCGCGGCGGGAATGCCGTAGCGGGCCGCGGTATCGCGCACGAAGTTGGCGCGCGCCACCTCGAACGGCACCGGGGTCAGATCGACCGGCGCGGCACTGGCGGCGGCCGCTTCCGGCGCGGCTTCGGCCGGGCCCTTGGGGCCAGTGACCGGTTTGTTGGGTGCACCCGAGGCCTGCGGCGTCGGTGACGGGGATGGCGGCTGGGTCGCACAAGCGACCAAACCGAGCGTAAGCATGCAGGCCAGGGAGCGTCGGATCATCGCGGCAGGTTAGCAGGTCATGGATGAATTAAAACCCCTAACACCATGAATCACAACGAATTGCCGGTACCCCGGGACAATCGTTAAGACCGCGTCTAGATTGCCCGCCGTCACACGCCCCATTCAGCCGACTACGGTATCGGCGCCTCAATAGACCAGATAGGCCTGCTGTAGAAGCAAACGCCAACTAGGCAGACCCCGGCAATGCCTCTGGTGGAGAGCCCCCTTCTGTTAAGGGGGCGCGCCGACAGGCGCGGGGTTAGGTGGAATGCCTGGACCTCTCAAGCCTACGGCTTGAGAGGTTCCGCCGGTTGCGCCCCCATCCCCATGGACGCAACCGGCCAAACCGACCAGGTCGGTACCGGCGCGACGCGCAACTCCCCAGCGCACGTCTCGCCATGTGGTACCTGTCAGGTCAACTACTCCCCGCCATGCTCCCCTGTCCATCGCTTGGCTCGATGGACCTGCTGGCGGGCCGCCATTGTGCCGACCGTTTACGACAAGTCCATTGATCCGGATCAGTGCGCATCATATTTGTGCGCCACTTCTCACTTTTCAGTCAGTTTGTTGACGACACCTGCACCAAACACGACAGGAGATGACGCGAACGACATCATCCGCCATGGATCGGTCGCCGCCCCCGCACCGCCATCACCAGCCCGAACCCGGCCAGCAGCGAGACCGCCGAGGTGCCGCCATAGCTGATCAGCGGCATCGGCACCCCCACCACCGGCAACAGGCCGGAGATCATCCCGCCGTTGACCAGCACATAGACGAAGAACACCAGCCCGGTGGTGCCGACCAGCAACCGCGAATAGCCGCAGCGCGACTGCGCGGCCAGCCACAGGCAGCGCCCGACCACCAACAGGAACAGCGCCAGCACCGCCACCACGCCGATCCAGCCGAACTCTTCGGCCAGCACCGAGAAGGCAAAATCGGTGGTGTACTCGGGCAGAAAATCCAGCGCGGCCTGGGTTCCCTGCCCCCAGCCTTTGCCCTGCATGCCACCGGAGCCGATCGCGATGCGCGACTGGATGATGTTCCAGCCGGTCCCGAGCGGATCGTTCTCCGGGTACAGGAAGGTCAGCACGCGGTCCTTCTGGTATTGCCGCAGCAGCCCGAACCAGGCCAGCGGCGCGGCCAACGACACCGCGCCCAGCGCCAGCGCCACCCAGCCCCAGTGCAGCCCGGCCAGCAGCAGCGCGAACATGCCGCTGGCGGCCACCAGCGTGGCCGTGCCCAGGTTGGGCTGCATCAGGATCAACCCGGCCGGCAGCCCGATCAGCAGCAGGGCCACCCCCACCACCGGCGGCGACGGTGGCAGACGCTGCCGCTGCAGGTACCAGGCCATCATCATCGGCAGGCTCAGCTTGAGCAGCTCGGAAGGCTGCAGGTAGAACACGCCCAGGTTCAACCACCGCTGGCCGTACTTGCCGGTACCGATCACATACACCGCCACCAGCGGCAGCAACGACAGCGCGTAGATCCACGGCGACCAGGCGCGCAGCTGCAGCACCGGCAACCGCGACAATCCCCACATCGCCGCCAGCCCCACCGCATAGCGCACCGCCTGCGCCTGCACCGGCCCGTCCACGCTGTGCAGCACCGCAAGGCTGGCCAGCATCAACAGGCACAGCGCCACCAGCAGCGGCAGATCCAGCGTATGCAGGAAGAAATGAAACGCGGCGCGGGCGCGCTGCAGGTATTCGTCCATGCGGGCGACTCCTGGTTTTCGCGACGCACTACAGGGGCGACACGGTGGGGCGGATAGCGAGCGCAGGACCGTAACACGCGACCATCGCGATGACCTGGGCCATTGCCGACACAAGGGCATCCACGCATGGCGCGGATCTACGCACGACCGGATGCCCCGTCAGCCGTACCCACCATGCACGGGCTGATGCCTGCGCGCGGCCATCACCAGGCCGAACCCGGCCAGCAACGACACCGCCGAGGTGCCGCCGTAGCTGATCAACGGCATCGGCACCCCCACCACCGGCAGCAGCCCGGAGATCATCCCGCCGTTGACCAGCACGTAGACGAAGAACGCCAGCCCGGTGGCGCCGGCCAACAGCCGCGAATAGGAATCGCGCGACTGCGAGGCGATCCACAGGCAGCGCCCGATCACCACCAGGTACAGGGCCAGCACAATGGCCACCCCCATCCAGCCGAACTCCTCGCTGAGCACCGAGAACGCAAAATCGGTGGTCTGCTCGGGAATGAAGTTCAGGTGCGACTGCGTGCCCTGCCCCCAGCCCTTGCCGTCCAAACCGCCCGAACCGATCGCGATCTTGGACTGGATGATGTTCCAGCCCGCGCCCAGCGCATCGCTTTCCGGGTCCATGAACATCATGATCCGGTCCTTCTGGTACGGGCGCAGCAACCAGAACCAGGCCACCGGCGCGGCGGCGGCCACGCCGCCGACCGCCACCCCGACCCACCACCATGGCAGCCCCGCCAGCAACAGCACGAACGCGCCGCTGGCGGCGATCAGCACCCCGGTCCCGAAGTCCGGCTGCAGCATCACCAGGCCGGTCGGCACCCCGATGATCACCGCGCTGACCAGCACGGTGGAAAAGCGCGGCGGCAACGGCATCCTGTGCAGGTACCAGGCCACCATCATCGGCAGGCTGACCTTGAGCAGTTCGGCCGGCTGCAGGAAGAACAGCTTCAGGTCCAGCCATTGCCGCCCGTATTTGCCGGTGCCCAGCACGAACACCGCCAGCAATGGAATCATCGAAATGGCGTAGATCAGCGGCGTGGCCGAGCGGATGCGCAGGATCGATACCCGCGAAATGGCCCACATCGCCGCCAGCCCGACCACCAAACGCGCGCCCTGCGCGTACACCAACCCGTCGCCACCGGCGCTCTTGAGCACCGCCAACCCGATCAGCATCAACGTACCCAGCGCCCCGCACAGCACCCAGTCCAGGCTGCTGCTGAAACGCACCACCATGTCGGTCGCCCAGCGCAGGAACACCTTCATCGGCTGCGCTCCGGGGCGGTGGGCGGGGCCGCGGCCGGCGGCAGCGGTGCGCCCGGCACCGGTGCCGGTACCGGCGCGACCGGCAGGCCGACCTGCACCGGCAACGATTCCAGTACCGCCGCGGCCGCATCGCCGGCGGCGCGCGCGTTGCCATCGCCGCTGTCGAAACCGGTGATCCCGATCGCGGTGGTGCCGCGCTCGCTGTCCAGCGGCTCCAGGCCATCGGGCATCTTGCCCAGCAGCCAGGCATCGAACAGCTTGCGCGCGATCGGCGCCGCCGCCGAGCCGCCATAGCCACCGCCCTCGACCGCGATCGCCAGCGCGATCACCGGATTCTCGGCCGGCGCGAAGCCGACAAACAGCGAACGGTGGCGCAGGTGCATCGGCAGGCTCTTGGGGTTCACCGCGGCGGTACCGCGGCGGCTGATCACCTGCGCGGTACCGGTCTTGCCGGCGATCGTATACGGCGCACCGGCGGCGGCCCGCGCACCGCTGCCGCCCGGGCGCATGGTGCCCATCATGCCTTCGCGCACCGCCTGCAGGTTGCCCGGGCTGGGGCTGACCGGCTTGCTCGTACCGGCCGGCGTGGCGGCCCACTCGGCATCGAAGCCGGCGCGCTGCTGCATCACCAGGTGCGGGGTACGCAACTGGCCGTTGCCGATCCCGGCCACGCCGTGCGCCAGCTGCAGCGGGGTGACCTTCCAGTCGCCCTGGCCGATGCTGGCGTTGACCGTGTCGCCGGGGTACCAGCGTTCCTTGCGGGTCTTGTACTTGTACTGCGGCGAGGGCAGGATGCCGCCGATTTCGCCGGTCAGGTCGATGCCGGTGGGTTCGCCGAAGCCGTAGTAGCCCATGTAGTGGTCGAAACGCTCGATCCCCATGTCCAGCGCCAGCTTGTAGTAATAGGTGTTCACCGACTGGGTGATCGACTTGCGCAGATCGGTCCAGCCGTGCCCGCCGCGGTTGGCATCGCCCCAGCCGCGCGAGGTTCCCGGCAGGTAGAACATGCCGGTGGACAGCACCTTGTCCTCCGGTTTGCGCACCCCGCTGTCCAGCCCGGCCAGGCCGATCAGCGGCTTGATCGTCGAGCCCGGCGCCACCCCGCCCAGCACCAGCCGGTTGAACTGCGGCCGCGAGGGGTTGTCGTTGAGCGCCTTGAAGTCGGCGTGGGAGATGCCGTTGACGAACAGGTTGGGATCGTAGGATGGCAGGCTGACCATCGCCAGCACTTCACCGGTGCGCGGGTCGATCGCCACCGCGGCGCCCTCGAACTCGCCGAAGGCGGCCACCATGGCGCGCTGCAGGTCGGCATCGATCGACAGCCGCAGGTCGCTGCCGGACTGCGCGGCGACCCGGCCGATGGTGCGGATCGCCCGGCCCTGCACATTGGTCTCGACCTGCTCGTAGCCGACCTTGCCGCGCAGCTGCTGCTCGTAATAGCGTTCCAGCCCGGATTTGCCGATATGGGTGAGCGCGGCATTGCCCTCGCC
Organism: Stenotrophomonas sp. KH_029; assembly: GCF_057839765.1. NCBI lineage: Bacteria > Pseudomonadati > Pseudomonadota > Gammaproteobacteria > Lysobacterales > Lysobacteraceae > Stenotrophomonas > Stenotrophomonas sp. KH_029. The sequence goes on from NZ_CM174498.1 coordinate 3,613,028, forward strand.
GAGCACCTCCAGGTCCTTGTCGTCGACCCGGCCGACGTAGCCGATGATGTGCGCGAACAGGTCGCCATACGGGTAACGGCGGGTCAGGTAGGGCTCCAGCTCCACCCCCGGGTAACGCCAGCGGTCCACTGCAAAGCGCGCCATTTCCTCGTCGCTGAGGCGCAGCTTGAGGGTCACCGGCAGGAAGTTGCGGCGCGCCTTGCGCGACTTGTTGAAGGCCTCGATGTCTTCCGGGGACAGCTCCAGGATCGCGGCCAGCCCGGCCAGCGTGGCGTCCATGTCCTTGACCTTGTCCGGGGTGACATCCAGCCGGAACGCCGGCACGTTCTCGGCCAGCAGCCGCCCGTTGCGGTCGTAGATCATGCCGCGCCCGGGCACCACCGGGCGTGGCTTGATCCGGTTGGCCTCCGAGCGGGTGGCGTAGATGTCGTGGTCCAGCACCTGCAGCTTGAAGTACCAGCCGCCCAGCCCGATCAGGCAGACCAGCACGCCGAAAAAGCCCAGTGCGGCACGACGCCGGAACTGCTCGGCTTCGGCATGCGGGTTCTTGGCCTGGCGGCGCACGTACATGTCAGCGCCCGCGGCGCCCGAAGCGCACCGCATCGAGCAGCACGAACAGCAGCGGCCACAGGCCCATGCCCAGCAGCGGGGCCCACCAGTAGGTCCACGGCAGGGTCGGTTCGCCCACCACGATGTGCACCACCGCGCTGATGATGCGGTCGTTGAACAACAGCCCGCCGATGGCCAGCATCTGCTGGGAGATCGGGAAGAAGCGGATCCGCGCGCGGAAGCGTTGCAGGATGAAGGTCAGCATCACCAGCCGCAGCGCCTGCTCGCCCAGCACCCCGCCATACAGCAGGTCGGCGACCACGCCACTGGCAAAGGCAATGCCCAGCCCGACCCGATCCGGCGCCTCGATCACCCAGTAGGCCAGCACCAGCGCCAGCCAGTACGGGCGCAGCGGCTGCAGCAGGGCCGGCAACGGCAGCAGGCCCAGCAGCAGCGCCAGCACCACGCTGACCGGCAGCACCCAGGGTTTGTCGCGCAGGCGGCTCATCGTTGTTCCTCCGGCGGTACCGCGCCGGCTTCCGGGGCCGGCGTGGGCGTCGGGGTCGGGCCCTGGGAGGGCTGGGGTTGCCGGCCAGCGGCCGGCGTGGACGTGGGCGTCTGAGATGGCTGGGGTTGCCGGCCAGCGGCCGGCACTACCGCAGCGCCCGCTGGTGCCGGCGTGCCGGCAGCCGCAGCCGCAGCTGGCACATCCTGCAGCGGCGCGCCCGGCGGGCCGCCGGCTGCGCCGGACAGGCGCAGGTTCGGTGGAATCCGGATCGCCGCACCCGGGCGCAGCAGCAGGACGTCGCGGCCGCGATCGAGCTGCGCGGCCGGCTTCAGCTCGCCGACCAGGAAGGCATGGGTGTCGTCGGGGCGCAGCGCGGTGATCCTGCCCACCGGGAAGCCGGGCGGGAACCGCCCACCCAGGCCCGAGGTGACGATCTCATCGCCCACCTCGACCCCGGCGCTGAGCGGGATGTCGCGCAGTTCCAGGGTGTCGCCGCGGCCGTAGACGATCAGGCGCACGCCGTTGCGGGCCACGGTCACCGGCACCGCGTGGTCGGGGTCGGTCAGCAGCAGCACGGTGGCGCTGCTGCCGGTGGTGGCGATCACCTGGCCCATCAGGCCGCCGGCATCGATCACCGCCTGGCCCAGGTGCACGCCGTCGCGGCTGCCGGCGGCCAGCACCAGGCGCTGCCTGACCGGGTCCAGGTCGATATCCAGGATCGGCGCCAGCTGCACGTCCAGGCCGCTGCGCTCGGCCACGTTGAGCAGCTCGCGCAGCTGGGCGTTGTCCAGCGCCGCGGTCTGCAGCCGGGTCAGGCGGGCGTTGGCGATCAGCAACTGGTTGCGCAGCTGCCGGTTCTCGCTGACCAGCTGGCCGTGGCTGGCGGCGTTGTCCTTGACCTGGGTCCCCAGCTTGCCGGGCAGGCCGGCCAGCGCCCAGACCGGCTGCACCAGCACATTGGCCTGGGCGCGCACGCGCGCCAGCCAGCCGGCCTGGTCATCGAGCACGATCAGGGTGATGGCCAGGGCCAGGTAGGCGAGCAGCCGCAATGGACTGGCGGCATCGCCCTGGCGGGAGGCTACGGGAGGACCGGCGTAAGGCGGCACGGCTGGCTTCGACTGGGAAAATACGGAAAAAGGATGCGACAACGCCCCGGCGCTGCGATGCCCGGCGTGCCTGGCACGCGGGGGGCATCACGCCGCAGGGGCGCGTCCACGGCACACCGTCGGTACGGCTTACTCCGGCGCAAAGAACTCGTTGCCGTGCATGTCCACCAGCTCCAGCGCACGACCGCCACCGCGGGCCACGCAGGTCAGCGGGTCATCGGCCACCTGCACGTGCAGGCCGGTTTCCTCGGAGATCAGGCGGTCCAGGTCGCGCAGCAGGGCGCCACCGCCGGTGAGCACGATGCCGCGCTCGGCGACGTCGGCACACAGTTCCGGCGGGGTCTGCTCCAGCGCCAGCTTGACCGCGCTGACGATGCCCGACAGCGGCTCGTGCAGGGCTTCGAGCACCTCGTTGGAGTTGATCTTGATCATCTTCGGCACGCCCTCGGCGAGGTTGCGCCCGGAGATCTCCATTTCGATCACTTCGGCCTGCGGATAGGCGCAGCCCAGCTCGACCTTGATCCGTTCGGCGGTGGCTTCACCGATCAGCATGCCGTGGTTGCGGCGCACGTAGTTGGTGATCGACTCGTCGAAGCGGTCGCCGCCGATCCGGACCGAGGCCGAATAGACGATGCCGTTCAGCGAGATCACCGCCACTTCGGTGGTGCCGCCGCCGATATCGATGACCATCGAACCGCGCGCCTCGGTCACCGGCATGCCGGCGCCGATCGCCGCGGCCATCGGTTCTTCGATCAGGAACACATCGCGCGCACCGGCCTCCTCGGCCGATTCCTTGATGGCGCGGCGCTCGACCTGGGTCGAACCGGCCGGCACGCAGACCAGCACGCGCGGGCTCGGCCGCAGGAAGCGCGACTTGTGCACCTTCTTGATGAAGTGCTTGAGCATCGCCTCGGTGTAGGTGAAGTCGGCGATGACCCCGTCCTTCATCGGGCGGATGGTGGTGATGTGGCCCGGGGTCCGGCCCAGCATCTGCTTGGCCTCCGCGCCCACGGCGGCCACCGAACGGGTGCCGCCAATGGCACGGTCCTGGCGCACGGCCACGACCGACGGCTCGTTGAGTACGATCCCCTGGCCGCGCACATAGATGAGGGTATTGGCCGTGCCCAGGTCGATGGACAGGTCATTGGAGAACATGCCACGCAGCTTCTTGAACATCTGGGAGTTGATCCTGAGGGGTGTCGCGCCCAACGCGGGATGGCGAAAAAATGGGCAGAATTCGAGGGCGATAAGCCTAGCAATCCCCCTGTGCGCGAGCAAGGACAAATCTGCTGCAAAGCAAGCCTTCACGGCCATTCAGGTCAATCCGGGGCGCCCGGGTTCTGGCCCAAAGCCGCCTCACCCGTTAACCTTTGCGCCGCAGGGCGTCCCAGGGCGCCGTTTCGTTGCCCGCCCGACGGGCCTCAAACTCCTTTCCGCATAGGCCTTAATCGATGTCCGCTTTGATCTGTGGTTCTCTTGCCTTCGACACCATCATGGTGTTCCCGGACCAGTTCAAGAATCACATCCTGCCGGACAAGGTGCACATCCTGAATGTGTCGTTCCTGGTGCCGCGCATGCGCCGCGAGTTCGGCGGTTGCGCCGGCAACATCGCCTACAACCTGCACCTGCTGGGCGGCGAGCCGATCCCGATGGGCACGGTGGGCTCGGACTTCGGCCCCTACCGCGAGTATTTCCAGGGCCTGGGCATCGACCTGAGCCGGATCAAGGTGATCGACGAACTGTTCACCCCGCAGGCGTTCATCACCACCGACCACGACAACAACCAGATCACCGCCTTCCACCCCGGGGCGATGATGCGGTCCTACGAGAACCACGTGAAGGACGTACCGGGCGTGACCCTGGGCCTGGTCGGGCCGGACGGGCGCGAGGGCATGATCCAGAACGCCGAGGAGTTCGCCGCGGCCAGCGTGCCGTTCATCTTCGACCCGGGCCAGGCCATGCCGCTGTTCAACGGCCCGGAACTGCGCACCTTCATCGAGCAGGCCGACTACGTGGTGGTCAACGACTACGAGTCCAACCTGCTGCAGGAGCGCACCGGCTGGGACGAAAAGGCGATCGTGAGCCGGGTCAGGGCCTACATCACCACCCGCGGCCCCAAGGGCGCGGTGATCCACACCCCGGAAAAGACCTATGACATCCCGCCGGCGCACGAGCGCCGCGTGGTCGACCCGACCGGCTGCGGCGACGCCTTCCGCGCCGGCCTGATCTACGGTATCGAGAAAGGCTACGACTGGCTGACCATCGGCCGCATGGGCAACCTGATGGGCGCGCTGAAGGTGGAACACCCGGGCACGCAGAACCAGCGGTTCACCTTCGACGAGTTCAACGAGCAGTTCAAGCAGCAGTTTGGCTACGCGCTTCCCGCGTAACCGGACTGCCCGCGCTCTTCCTCCCTGCCCCGCGCCTGCCGACGCGCGCCCTGGCTGGCAGGGTCGGATCCCGATCGACTCCCGGCCCGGCGCGACGGGCCTGGGGCGCATGCCCCTGGATCGGGAGCGCTGTTGCGCCTTGCGGTGCGTGACTGCGGCCGGGATCGGGCGTTCGTTGCGCCGATGGGCGCCATCGGCAGTCGATCGGGATCCAACCCTACCGGGCCCGGCTGCCGGGTCCTTCAACGCCCTCCGGCATCACCGGCGTCGCGCTGCCCGCGCAGCTCAGGGCTTGGGCTTGGTCGGCAACCGGTACAACTCCTTCTCGTAGGCCAGGGTGCCCCACATGGCGTGGGCATGGGCCCGCCGCGCCAGTTCCGGCCGCAGTGCCTGCGGCTGCAGCTGGTCGGTGGCCGGATCGTAACGGTAGCCCTGGGCCGGCTTGTCCGGCTGCAGGATGGCCACGTCGTTGCCCTCCATCCAGGCCAGGTTGCGGTCGTACTGCATCAGCGCGCGCCCCGGCTGCAGCCGCCGCAGGTCGGTCAGGTCCTGCCCGGGCATCGGCGTGGCGTCGGCGATGCCCAGCAGCGACAACAGCGTCGGTGGCAGGTCGATCTGGCTGACGATGCGGCCGTCCCGGCGCACCGGGATGCCGCCGCCAAGGATCAAGCCGGGGATATGGAAGTTCCCGATGGGCACCATGTTCTTGCCGAACACCCGCGAATCGTGGTCGGCCACCACCAGGAACACGGTGTCCTCCCAGTAAGGCGAGGCCATCGCCTTGCGGAAGAACTCGCCCAGTGCGTAATCGGCGTATTTGGCGGCGTTGTCGCGGGTCTGTTTGGGCTGCTCGTACAGATCGATGCGGCCGTCGGGGAACTCGAATGGATCATGGTTGCTGGAGGTGAAGACCAGGCCGAAGAACGGCTTGCCCTGCGCCTTCAACTGCCGGAACTGCTGGTCGGCCCGGCCGAACAGATCCTCATCCGACGCCCCCCAGGAACCGACAAACGCCGGCTTCTTGTAGTCCTTGCGGTCGACGATGCGGGTGAAGCCATTGGCGAGAAAGAACTCGCGCATGTTGTCGAAGTGGCTCTCACCGCCGTAGTAGAAGCCGGTGTCGTAACCATGCCGGCCGAGCAGGTCGGCCAGGGTGAAGAAACGCTGGCGGGTGGCGGGCAACTTGACCACCGATTCGGCCGGGGTCGGCGGGAACCCGGTCAGCACCGCCTCGATCCCGCGCACCGAACGCGTGCCGGTCGCGTACAGCCGCTCGAACGCCCAGCCCTGCCTGCTCAGGCGGTCGTAGTTGGGCGACAGCGGCCGTCCGCCGAGACTGCCGATGAACTGCGCGCCAAGGCTTTCCTCCAGCACGATCACCAGGTTGCGCGGCTTGCCGCGGTGCAGCGGCGGGCGCAGCGCCAAGCTCGGCAAGGCCTCGGACACATAGGCCGATGCCGGCAGGCCGCTGCTGGCGCGCAGCACGCCGACCACCTCGGCCAGCGGCAGGTCGCCATACACGCGCGAGGTTTCGCTGCGGGTGGCCAGCTGCCGCGCGGCATAGCCGACGGTGTACAGCGAGTTCAACGGCAACGCGTTGATGGTCGGGTCGGTCGAGAACGCCACCAGCGCCGGGTTCAAGGGCCGATGGCCCAGGCTGGAACGTACGCCCAAGGCCGCCAGCAACAGCACCGCAAACGCCAACGGCAGCCGCCACAGCCAGCCAGCCTCGGCCGCCACCGCCGGACTGCCGCCGGCCCAGCGCCGCGACCGGCGCAGCAGCACCCAGAACAGCACGATCACGGCCGTCACTTCGATCACCACCGCCAGCAGGTGGCCGCGCAGCAACGTCATCCCCACTTCTTCGGGGTAGATCAGGTATTCCAGGAACAGGCGGTTCGGGCGCAGCCCGTACTCGGCCATGAAGCTGGGCGTGGCCAACTCCATGAACACCAGCAGCACGCTGGCCAAGATCAGCCACCACCGCAACAGCTGCCGCCAGGCCCGGCCCAACCGCCCCTCCACCGGCAGCAGCAACGCCAGCACCGCAGGGATGCCGTACAGCAGGCACAGGGTCGCCACATCCACCCGCAGCCCCTGCGCGAACACCGTGGCCCAGCCGTCGGCCGCCGTGACCCGTCCGGCATGCCACAGCGCCAGCCCAAGCCGCGACAGGGACAGGGCCACCAGGCCAAACAGGAAGAAAGCGGCAATCGGACACAGACGCCGGTGCAGCGACACCCACACAGTTCGGAGCATGAAAGGGATCCAGAAAGGGAACAACGGACATCCACCACCGATCCCTGGCAGCGGGCCACACCGAACAACGTGTTACCCGACACAACCGCCAGCGCAGCGGACCGTCCGCCAAACACCCTTCAACGCACGCCGCCGCCTCGACTCCCGCCGGGCGTCCGGGTCGCGTTCAAACCGCCATCCTGGACAATACAGTGATTCCGCCGGCGCTGACCGCAGTGCCTGCCCGGCTAGCGTCGCCAGTGCGCCAGCACCGCCGCGCAATCGGCCAGGTGCCAGCAGGCCAGGCCCGGCCAGGGGTTGTCCGGGGCGTTGACCAGCAGCGTGCGGGTGCCTGCGGCGCGGCCGCACTCCAGGTCGAAGCGGTAGTCGCCCACCATCACCATCTGCGCCGGGGCCACCTGCCAGCGCCGCCCGAAGTACTGCAGCCCGGCCGGTGATGGCTTCGGGTCGGCTTCGTCGCGGCCGATGATGTCGTCTTCGGCAAATACCCCGCCCAGCCCGATCGCCTGCAGGGTGATCTGGGCCAGGCTGCGCACGTTGCGGGTCAGGATGCCCAGCCGGCAGCCCGTGCCCTGCAGCGCGCGCACCAGCGCCACCGCGCCCGTCGCCGGCTGCGAGGCAGCGGCCAGCGCGCGCTCATGCGCCAGCAGCCAGGCGTGCTTGGCGGCGGCCTCCGCGGCGGGCAACCCGGCCAGGTAGGTGAGGATGTCCTCCTGCTCCGGGATCGCCAGCTCGCGCTTGATCCGCGCGAAATCATGCATGGCCACGGTCAGGGTGCCGTCCATGTCGAACACCCAGTGGCGGATCGCCGACAGCGGCAAGCCCGCCGGCGGGCCGCCGACCATCGTCATTGCCACCACGTGGGCATGCGCTGGCTGTCTACCCCGCCGGTCTCGAACACCGCCGTACGGGTACCGCCGGCCTTGACCGGGAACTCGATGCTGATCGCCTTGGCCTTGCGCGCCAGCTTCCACAGCGCCTTCTGGTCGGTGATGAACATGGCGATCGCCTCGTCGGTATCGGGCCGCCAGGCGGCCATGGCGATCGGCTTGCCGCCGTCCACGCTGACCTGCACCTTGCACTGCGGGCAGCGGAAATCGCCGGCCTGCAGTACCAGGTAAGCATGCCGCTTCCACTCGGGATGGTCGCGGAACACCAGCTGCACCGGCTTGGCGCCGCTGCCATCCACGTCCACCCGTTCCTTGCTGTAGATCTGCGCCGAGACCTGGCTGCCTTTGCCGCCCACCGCAACCTGGTTGTACTGCCACAGCCCCTGCAGGCGGCGCAGTTCGCGTGCCGCATCGGCCTTGGCCTTGACCTCGGCGTAGCCCGGTTCGATCCGCGCGGCCACGTCGGTGTCCTTGTACTGGTCCAGCAACGCGCCGCCATGGATGCGCGCGGTCTCCCATTGCTGGGCGGCCACGGCCATGTCGTACTGCTTGGCCACCCCTTCGGCCTTTGCCTCCAGCTGCGCCTTGGCGGCCGCGGCAGCAGCCTGCTGCGCCTTGCGTTCTTCCTCGGGGTTGCTGCAGGCCACCAGCGCCAAGGCACAGGCGGCGGCCAGGATCAGTCGTTTCATTGCGTGCTCCCAATCGGTGAAAACGCCTGCCGGCGTGACTAGGGTACTTTAGCAACCCGTGGTGGATGGACGCATGACCGTGAACAGGCGTGGCGCACGGCCGGGCCTTGCGGCGGACGGACCTTGCGCCCCATTGGTAGGGTCGGTTCCCAAACGACCGCCGATGACGCGCATCGGCGCGGCGAACGCATGACCCGTGCCGGGGCCGCCTTCGTTTCGGGGTCATGCCATCAATGAACATTGCGCAGGCCACCGGCGGTCGATCGGGATGCGACCCTACCAGGCCTTGCGGCGAACGCGCACAAAAAAACGGCGGGTTTCCCCGCCGTTTTCAGGCATTGCAGCGCGCGGTGCTGGTTGGCCGCGGTTGCCGGCCAGCGGCCGGCACTACTTGCTTGCCTTGTCCAGCATGTCCTGCACCGAAGCGGTGGTGATCGGGTGGTAGCCCGGCTTGGCCTTTTCGAAAGCGGCCTTGGCGAAGGCCAGCCCCTCGGGAGTCTTCACCAGTTCGGCGTAGATCGGCAGGATCAACTTGCGGCGGCCGACGCGTTCAATGAAGGCTGCGGCAGGCGCATTGGCTTCGGCATAGCCGCTGCGGATCGCCAGCGGGTACCAGCGCATGGCGATCTCGCCATTGGCGCTGCCGGTGAAGTGGTAGGCCTTGTCCAGCGCGGCCAGCTTGGCCACCGGCAGGGTCTTGCCCAGGCCGTCGATGAAGTGCACCCATTCCTGGGTGCCCCACTCGCCGGTGATCTGCTGGGTCGGCAGCGTGCCGCTGCCATCCCAGGCGATGCGCGCGGTATCGACGATGGAGAAGTTGCGCGAACGCGCCTTGGCCGCAAACGCCGGGATGCCCGGCTCGTCCAGCCATGCCTTCAGTTCGGCGTCGGTGACCGCACCGGGCTTCTTGGGCAGCAGGTTCTTCTTCAGGTACACGACGAACTGGTCGGTGTTGGCGCTCTGGAAGGCATGGTCATCGAACCAGCCACGCAGGAACGGATCGAAGGTTTCACGGCCAAAACGCTGTTCCAGGAACTGCAGGAACCAGGCGCCCTTGACGTAGGCCACCTGGCTCAGCGCGTCGTCCGGGTCGCGCTGGGACAGCGGCGGCAGGGCCAGGGCCTGGTCGGCCGGGCTCTTGTCCTTGAGTTCGGCCAGCAGGTCGTTCTGGTCGATCTCGCGCTCCATTTCGGCCATTTCCTGGCCATACAGCGCTTCGGTGATGCGGCCCTGCACGTAGGTGGTGAAGCCTTCGTTGAGCCAGATGTCCTTCCAGCTGGCATTGGTCACCAGGTTGCCCGACCAGCTGTGCGCCAGCTCATGGGCCACCAGCGAGACCAGCGACTTGTCGCCGACGATCACGGTCGGGGTGGCGAAGGTCAGGCGCGGGTTTTCCATGCCACCGAACGGGAACGACGGCGGCAGCACCAGCATGTCGTAACGGCCCCAGCGATACTCGCCGTACAACTTCTCGGCCGCACCGATCATCTTTTCGGTGTCTTCGAACTCCTTGGCAGCCTTGCCGACCATGGTCGGTTCGGCCCACACGCCGGAGCGGCCGGAGATCGGCTCGAACACCAGGTCGCCGGCGGCGATGGCCAGCAGGTAGGACGGGATCGGCTGCGGCATCTTGAAGGTGTAGTCACCGTCACGCGCGGCCTTGGGATCGTTGTCGGCGCTCATCAGCACCATCACGTCCGGGCGCGAGACCACGTGCGCGCTGTAGGTGAAGCGCACGCTCGGGGTGTCCTGCAGCGGCACCCACGAACGGGCGTGGATGGCCTGGGACTGGCTGAACATGAAGGGCAACTGCTTGCCTTCGGTCATCGACGGCTCCAGCCACTGCAGGCCCGAGGCGGTCGGTGCGGTGTGATACGTGATCACGATCTTGGCCGGCTGGACCGGGGTCTCGATGCTCAGCTTGCTGCCGAACACCTTGTCGACCGGGGCCAGCACGAACTGCAGCGGCGATGCCTTGCCGTCGGCGTCGATCGCCTCGACCTTCTCCACGCTCAGCTCGCGGGTATCGAGCACCAGCTGCTTGGCGGCCTTGTCCTTCCACTCCAGGGTGTAGGTGGCGGTGCCGCCGATCTGCCTGGCGTCGAAGTCCAGCTTCAGGTCCAGCGCCAGGTCCTTGATGACCACCTTGTCCGGCTCGGCGTAGGAGCTTTCGTCATGGCTGCGGTTGTCGGCTTTCATGGCAGTGCTCGCCGGCGCGGTGGCGGTGGGGGCGGCAGTGGGTGCCGACGGTTCTTTGGAGCAGCCGGCGGCGAGCGCAACGGCCAGGGGGAGCATCAGCAGGGGAGACCGCAGCAACGAAGATCGCATGGATATCGGGACCGATCAGGGGTAAACCACCAGTTTACCCCCTGTCCGCGCCACCCGGCAGCGCAACGCGCCCGGCCTGCGCATTCAGTCGTCTTCGCAAAGCAGCCGCGCGCCCCCGGCATATTTGGCCCGGTACATCGCCGCATCGGCGCGCTGGTACAGCCCGCGCAGGTCTTCGCCGGGGCGGTAGGCCGCGCCGCCGGCGCTGGCCTTGAGCGGCATCGCGCCGTTGCCGCCGGCCTGGTCCAGGCGGGCCAGCCAGCGCCGCAGCCGTTCGCAGGCGACCTCATGGCCGGCCTGGACCACCAGCAGGAATTCATCGCCGCCCCAGCGCCCGATCCAGTCGCCCGGTTGCAGCCAGTGCCGCGCCGATTCCACCAGCTGCACCAGCACCTGGTCGCCGGCCAGGTGGCCGTGGGCGTCGTTGATCGGCTTGAGGTTGTCCAGGTCGACCACGAACAGGCTCAACGGCTGCCGCTGCGCCTGCGCCTGGCGCGCCGAATCGGCCAGGGCCTGTTCGCAGCCGCGCCGGTTCAGTGCCTGGGTGAGCGGATCGAGCAGCACGCTGCGGCGCAGGTCGCGCAGGCCGGCATCGACCCCGTGCAGGCTGCGGTTGATGCTGTGCAGCAGCCGCCCGATCTGGTCATGGCCCAGGTCCGGCAGGTGCGGCAGGCGCTGTTCATCGTAATACGCCTCCAGGGCGTCGGCCGCCTGCCGCAACGGCGCCATCAACCGGTGCAGCGCGGCCATCACGATCGCCGCGCCAACCACGGTGGCGCCCAGTACCACCCACACCAGCGTCCAGCGCGCGCCATCGGGCGACGGGCCGCCACCGGCCATCCACAGCAGCAGCACCAGCAGCGGCACGTGCACGCCGGCAAACACCACCGCCATCAGCCGGGCGCTGAACGACCGGGGCAACACGCGGCGCAGGCCGCGGTACAGATGCATGGCAGGCCCTCGTTGACAGCCTGCCTGCCAGTGTCGCCGAGCGCGCTCAGCGGGAACCGGAACTGGGTCTCAAACTTTATAGCCCGAGTGAATCGATACGATTCCGCCAGTAAGATTTTTGTAATGGCAGCGCGCGAACCCGGCCTCGCCCATCATGGTCTTGAGCTGTTCCTGCGGCGGATGCTTGCGGATGCTCTCGGCCAGGTACTGGTAGCTGGCGCCGTCGCGCGCGAACAGCTGGCCCAGCTTGGGCAGGATCTTGAACGAGTGGAAGTCGTAGATCGGCTTGAACCAGTCGGCGGTGACCTCGGAGAATTCCAGCACCCGCGCCTGGCCGCCCACCTTGAGCACGCGGTACATCTCGCGCAGCCCGGCATCCTTGTCGGTAACGTTGCGCAGGCCAAAGGCAATGGTGACCAGGTCGAAGCTGGCGTCCGGGAACGGCAGCGCCTCGGCATTGCACTGCACATACTCCAGGCCCGAAACCAGGCCGCGGTTGGTCAGCCGGTCGCGGCCGACCGAGAGCATGCCGGCATTGATGTCGCCCAGCACCACCTCGCCTTCCTCGCCCACCCGTTCCTTGATCAGCGCGGCGATATCGCCGGTGCCGCCGGCCAGGTCGAGCACGCGGTCGCCCGGCTTCACCTGCGCGGTGGCCACGTAGTAGCGCTTCCACGCCCGGTGGATGCCCAGGCTCATCAGGTCGTTCATCAGGTCGTAGCTGCGCGCGACCGAGGTGAACACTTCGCCCACCAGCTTCTGCTTGTCCTTTGCGGCGACATCGCGGAAGCCGAAATGGGTGGTGCCATTCTTGTAGGGGGATTCGCTCATGGGCCGATTATCGCAGCATCGGCGCCGCTGCGGCAGGCCGGGGCTGCGACGGGGTGCCGCAGCGGGACGGGCCGGGGCCTGCCGGGGCCACTATCATGGTGGTCCAGACAGCCCGGAATGCCCATGATCACCACCCCCGACTACACCGCCCTGCTTGAAACCGCCATCGCCGAAGCCCGCCAGGGCCTGGCCGAAGGCGGCATCCCGATCGGCGCGGCGCTGTACCACAACGACGGCCGCCTGCTCGGCTGCGGCCACAACCGCCGCGTGCAGGAAGGCGACCCGTCGGTGCACGGCGAGACCGACGCCTTCCGCAAGGCCGGGCGCCAGCGCCGCTACCAGGACACCATCATGGTCACCACCCTGGCCCCGTGCTGGTACTGCAGCGGGCTGGTGCGCCAGTTCAACATCGGCACCGTGGTGGTGGGCGAATCGGTGACCTTCCAGGGCGGCATCGACTGGTTGCGCGAGCACGGCGTCAAGGTGATCGACCTGCAGAGCCAGGCCTGCATCGACCTGCTCGGCGGCTTCATCGCCGACCATCCCGAGGTCTGGAACGAAGACATCGGCGAGTAAGCCACTCTGGGCACGGCGCGCGATGCACGTCCGGCATGCCGATGCACGCGCCCGGGCCGCTCGCCCCGGCGCGGCGTTCTGAACGCTTCAGTTGCGCCGGGAACGATGAACGCGCTGCGCCCGCAGCGTCTGCGCCGCATCGCGCGCCGTCCCGCGCGGATCGGTCGCATGCACCGAACACGCGGCGATAACAAACCGGTGGCGGCGACCGCCTATGGTGAGGGCACAGGGGGCACCATCGTCGAGGAGACGCCATGCATGCCCGAATACGCCGCACCACCGCTGTCGATGCCGGCCTGATCCAGGCCCGGGAACAACTGCAGGTGCATTACGCCCGATACCACAACACCGCGCCGTTCTGGAGCGCCTACCAGGCAATCCAGGACCGGCTGACCGGCGCACATCCGCGACACCGCCTGCACATCTGCAACCAGATGGCCGGCCTGGCCGAACGCCTGGGCTTGGTGGAGCGCGCGCAGCTGCTCGGCAGCCCGCTGCCGGGGCCGTTCCGTGACGCCGGCCACACTGAGTCGACATCGCCATGACATCGCCTGCACCGCGTTTTACGCACTCTCTTACTATTCCTTCCCCGCACATCGACGCAACCATGTCTTCCGCCACGCCTTCCATTCCCGCCGTGATCGATGTCGACGCCGAACTCGGCTATTGGCGCCAACGCCATGCCGACGGCCTGCTCGGGCCCGGTGCGTTCAACCACTACGTGCCCTGGATCAAGTTCGCCTGCGATTGCCTGATCACCCACCCGCGGGCCAGTGACGAACAGCGCGATGAAATGTTCCAGACCCACTACGCACTGATGATCATGCCGCGCCTGAACCAGGCGCAGGCCCGCCAATTCGTCGAGCAGTGCTGGCAGCACGTCTACCTCGCCGGCCACCAGGACCCGGCCGCGCATCCGCGATTGGGCGCGCGCGCCTGACCCTGCGCTGCACGCGGCCTGCACGGCGCGCATCCAATGATGGGGCACCACAGCTACCCTGCCCCGTCGATGAAACTACGCCGTGTGTTCAACCTGGTCGCAAAGAAGGCGTCCTATGCCACCGGGACGCCATGGACCTTCCTTGCCGCCGTCAGCATCGTGGTGGCGTGGGCGGCCAGCGGCCCGATCTTCCAGTTCAACGACACCTGGCAGCTGGTGATCAACACCGGCACCACCATCATCACCTTCCTGATGGTGTTCCTGATCCAGCACAGCCAGAACGCCGATACCGCCGCGATCCAGATCAAGCTCGACGAGTTGATCCGGGTCACCGCGCAGGCCAACAACGAACTGCTGGACCTGGAAGAACTGGACGAGGAACGCCTGGAGGAAATCCGCCGCGAGTACGAGCGCATGGCCCGCGAGGCAGGCGATGCACTGGAACGTGCACGCCGTTGCCACGGCGACGGGCGGGGCGAGGACCGCTAGCCCCGGCCCGAGGCCGGCTTACGACCCCCGTTCGTGCCAGCCGCCGCCCAGCACCTTGTACAGGGACACCTGGTTGGACTGTTGCGCCAGCTGGGTGCTGACCAGCGACTTGCGCGCGGTGTAGGCGGTACGGCGTGCATCAAGCAGGGTCAGGAAGCTGTCCAGCCCGGCATCGTAGCGTGCCTGGGAGAGCTGCCGGGCCTGCTCGGCCGCCGCCACCAGGGCCTGCTGCGAGGACAGCTGCGCATCCAGACTGTCGTTGAGCGCCAGCGCGTCGGCCGCTTCGCGGAAGCCGGACTGGATCGCCCGCTCGTACTGCGCCAGCGCGATGTCGCGGTCGGCGGTGGCCACGCCGAGGTTGGCGCGCAGCTTGCCGCCCTGGAAGATCGGCAGGTTCAGCTTGGGGATGAAACTCCATGCACGCGTGCCGCCGTCGAACAGACCCGACAGCTCCGAGGACGCCGAACCAATGCTGCCGGTCAGGCTGATCGAGGGGAAGAACGCCGCGCGCGCCGCGCCGATGTTGGCATTGGCCGACAACAGCACATGCTCGGCGGCCATCACATCCGGGCGGCGCAGCAGCACATCGCCGGGCACGCCGGCCGGCAGCGGCCGCAGCGCGGCCACCTCGGTCACCTCGGCCTGCGGCAGCAAGGCCGCATCGACCGGGCCGCCGGCCAGCAGCACCAGCGCGTTGCGGTCCTGCGCGACCTGTCCGGCAAAGCGCGCCACGTCGGTGCGCGCGGTTTCCACCAGGGTGCGGGTCTGGCTCAGTTCCAGCGACGATGCCCCGCCCAGTTGGTGGCGGGCCTCGGTCAGCCGCAACGAATCCTCGTAGGTGGCCAGGGTGTCCTGGGCGATGCGCAGCTGCTCGCTGTCCGCACCCAGGGTCAACCAGGCATTGGCCACCTCGGCCACCAGCGACAGCTGTGCGCTGCGGCGGTTGGCGGCCTGGGCGAAGTACTGTTGCAGCGCCGCCTGGCTGAGGTTGCGCACCCGCCCGAACAGGTCCAGTTCGAACTCGACCACGCCCAGGTTGGCGCTGAACTGCTCGCTCACCGGCACATCGCCGCCGCTGCGGGTCATCTGCCCCTGCACGCCCAGTGCCGGCACGCGGTCGGCGCGCTGGATGCGGTACTGCGCGCGCGCCTTCTCCACGTTGAGCACAGCCACGCGCAGGTCGCGGTTGTTGTCCAGCGACTGGCTGATCACCGCCTGCAGGCGCGGGTCGGCGAAGAATTCGCGCCAGCCGATCGCGTCCACCTCGACGCTGGCGGCGTTGCCGTCGGCGGCCGTGGCCGGCCACTGCGCCGGGATCGCCGGGGCGACCTCGGTGCTGGCCGGCACCAGCGTGGCGCAGCCGGACAAGGCCAGCGCCACGGCCACGGCAAGCAGGGAAGAAACCTTATTCATGGGTACCACCTTCCGGCGTATCGCCGTGCTGCCCGCGGCTTGCCGCCGGGTAGGTCTTGCCGCGGTTGAATACCCGCTGCACCACCACGAAGAACAACGGGATGAAGAACAGGCCCAGCACCGTGCCCACCACCATGCCGCCAAGCACGCCGGTGCCGATCGCACGCTGTGCGCCGGAGCCGGCGCCGGAGGCGATCGCCAGCGGCAGCACGCCCAGGCCGAAGGCCAGCGAGGTCATGATGATCGGGCGCAGACGGTCGCGCACGGCATGCATGGTCGCCTCGATCACGCCGACGCCCTTCTCCAGGTTTTCCTTGGCGAACTCCACGATCAGGATCGCGTTCTTGCTGGTCAGGCCCACCGTGGTCAGCATCGCCACCTGGAAATAGATGTCGCGCTCCATGCCGCGCATGCTGTTGGCCAGCACCGCGCCGAGGATGCCCAGCGGCGCCACCAGCAGCACCGAGGTCGGCACGCTCCAGCTTTCATACAGGGCGGCAAGGCACAGGAACACGATCAGCAACGACAGCGTGTACAGCAGCGGCGTCTGCGAGCCGGCCTGGCGCTCCTGGTAGGACAGCGCGGTCCATTCGATCTCAAAGCCCGGCGGCAGGTCCTTGGCGATGCGTTCGATCTCGGCCATGGCGTCGCCCGAGGCCACGCCCGGGGCCGGTTCGCCCTGGATTTCCATCGCCGACACGCCGTTGTAGCGTTCCAGCCGCGGCGAACCGTAGTCCCAGCGCTTGGAGGCGAAGGCACTGAACGGCACCATCTCGCCCTGCCCGTTCTTGACCGACCACAGGTCGAAATCGTCCGGGTTCATGCGGAACTGCGCATCGGACTGCACATAGACGCGCTTGACCCGGCCACGGTCGATGAAGTCATCGATGTAGCTGCTGCCCCACGCCGCGGCCAGGGTCTGGTTGATCGAGCCCACCGACAGGCCCAGTGCGTTGGCCTTCTCCACGTCCACGTCGATGCGCAGCTGCGGGGTGTCTTCCTGGCCGTTGGGGCGCACGTTGGCCAGCAGCTTGCTCTGCCCGGCACCGCCGAGCAGCTGGTTGCGTGCATTGAGCAGGGCGTCGTGGCCCTGGCCGCTGTTGTCCTTCAGGAAGAAGGTATAGCCCGACCCGATACCCAGCTCGGGCATCGCCGGCGGCGGGAAGGCGAAGATGAAGGCGTCCTTGATCTGGCCCAGCGCGCCCATCGCACGCCCGGTGATCGGGCCCACGCCCTGGTCGGCGCTGCGCTCCTTCCAGTCCTTGAGCTTGATGAAGGACATGCCGGCGTTCTGGCCCATGCCGGCGAAGCTGAAGCCCTGCACCGAGAACACCGATTCGACCGCATCGGTTTCGTTCTTCAGGAAGTGCTCTTCCAGCTGGTACATCGCTTCCAGGGTGCGCTCCTGGGTGGCGCCGACCGGGGTCTGCACCAGCGCCATCAGGATGCCCTGGTCTTCATTGGGCAGGAACGAACTGGGCAGGCGCATGAACAGCAGGCCCATCACCACCGTCAGCGCGGCAAACACGCCCATGAAGCGCCACGGCCGGGCCAGGATGCCCTTGACGCCGCGCTGGTAGGTTTCGCTGGAGCGGTCGAAACCGCGGTTGAAGCCGTTGAAGAAACGGCCCGACCAGCCCCGGTGCGCCACATGGTGCTCGCCCTTCTTCAGCGGCTTGAGCATGGTCGCGCACAGCGCCGGGGTCAGCACGATGGCCACCAGCACTGATAGCGCCATCGCCGACACGATCGTGGCCGAGAACTGCCGGTAGATGACGCCGGTGGAGCCGCTCATGAACGCCATCGGCACGAATACCGCCGACAGCACCAGGCCGATGCCGACCAGGGCGCCGGTGATCTGGCCCATCGATTTGCGGGTGGCCTCCAGCGGCGACAGCCCCTCTTCGGACATGATGCGCTCGACGTTTTCCACCACCACGATGGCGTCATCGACCAGCAGGCCGATCGCCAGCACCATGGCGAACATGGTCAGCATGTTGATCGAGAAGCCCAGCGCGGCCAGGATGCCGAAGGTACCCAGCAGCACCACCGGCACCGCGATGGTGGGAATCAAGGTGGCGCGGAAGTTCTGCAGGAACAGGTACATCACCACGAACACCAGCACGATCGCTTCGATCAGGGTCTTGATCACGCCCTTGATCGAGACCTGCACGAACGGGGTGGTGTCATAGGGCACCACCGATTCCAGCCCGGCCGGGAAGTTGGCCTTCATGTCCTCCAGCGCGGCGCGCACGCCATTGGCGGTGTCCAGCGCGTTGGCGCCGGTGGCCAGGGTGATGGCGATACCCGTGGACGGCTTGCCGTTGTAACGGGTGACGAAGTCGTAGCTTTCCGCGCCCAGTTCGACCCGGGCCACGTCGCGCAGGCGCAGCTCGCTGCCGTCGGCGCCGCCGCGGACCAGGATGTTGCGGAACTGCTCGGGGGTCTGCAGGCGGTCCTGCGCGTTGATGGTGGCGTTGAGTTGCTGGCCCTTGATCGACGGCGCGCCGCCGAGCTGGCCGATGGCGACCTGCGCGTTCTGCGCGGTGATCGCCGCGGTCACTTCGGCCACCGACAGCTTGTAGGTGTGCAGCTTGTTGGGGTCCAGCCAGATGCGCATGGCGTACTTGCCACCGAACACCTGGATGTTGCCCACGCCCGGCACGCGGCTGAGCGGATCGACGACATTGGAACCGACGTAGTCGGAGATGTCGTTGGCATCCATGCTGCCGTCGTTGGACACAAAGCCGATCACCTGCAGGAAGCCGCTGCTGGACTTGGCCACGTTGATGCCCTGCCGCTGTACTTCCTGCGGCAGCAGCGGCATGGCCAGCTGCAGCTTGTTCTGCACCTGCACCTGGGCGATGTCCGGGTTGGTCCCGCTCTCGAAGGTGAGGGTGATGGTGGCCTGGCCGTTGGCCGAGCTGTTGGAGGAGAAGTAGATCAGGCCATCGATGCCCTTCATGTTCTGCTCGATGATCTGGGTCACCGAGTCTTCGACCACCTTGGCCGATGCACCCGGGTAGGAGGCGCTGATCTCCACCGCCGGCGGTGCCACTTCGGGGTACATCGAGACCGGCAGCTTCACCACCGCCAGCGCGCCGGCGAGCATGATGATGATCGCGATCACCCATGCAAAGATCGGGCGATCAATAAAATAACGAGCCATTGGATTCTCCGCTTACTGCTTGTCGGCCGCAGCCGCCGGCGCTGCCGCGGCCGGCTTGGCCGGGGCGGCCCCCATCTCGGTGGCCTGCACGGGCATGCCCGGCTGGATCTTCTGCAGCCCTTCGACAATGACCTTGTCGCCGGCCTTCAAGCCGTCCTCGACCAGCCACTTGTTGCCGACCGCGCGGCTGACCTTGACCGGGCGCACTTCGACCTTGCCGTCCTTGCCGACCACCATCGCGGTGGTGTCGCCCTTGGGATCGCGCGCGATGCCCTGCATCGGCACCAGGATGCCGTTCTCGCGCACGCCGCTGCCCACCTGGGCGCGCACGTACATGCCGGGCATCAACACCTGGTCGGGGTTGTCGACCTTGACCCGCAGCGCATAGCTGCCGGTGGCCGGGTCCACGCTGACTTCGGAGAACTCCAGGGTGCCCTTGTGGCTGTACTCGGTGCCGTCATCGAGCAGGATGGTCACCGGCAGGGTCTGGTTGTCCTGCAGGCGGCCGCTGGCCAGTTCGCGGCGCATCTGCAGCAGCTCGCTGGCCGACTGGGTCAGGTCCACGTAGATCGGGTCCAGCTGCTGCACGGTGGCCAGCGCGTCGGCCTGGCCGGCGGTGACCAGCGCGCCCTGGGTGACCGAGGACTTGCCGATGCGGCCGCTGATCGGTGCGGTGATGCGCGCATAACCCAGGGTGACATTGGCCGCATCCAGCGCGGCCTTGGCCGCGCCGACATCGGCGTCGGCCTGCTTCTGCGCGGCCACGGCGTTTTCCAGGTCCTGCTTGCTGACCGCGTCGACCTTGGCCAGCTCGGTGATGCGGCGTGCGCTCAGGCGCGCGGCATTGGCGGTGGCTTCGGCGCGGGCCAGCTGGGCGCGGGCGCTGTTGGCCTGGGCGCGGTAGCTGGCGTCGTCGAGCTGGTACAGCGGCTGGCCGGCGTTGACCAGGCCGCCCTCGGTGAACAGGCGCTTGGCGACAATGCCGCTGACCTGGGGGCGTACTTCGGCGACCAGGAAGGCATTGGTGCGGCCGGGCAGTTCACGGGTCAGGCCGACCTGTTCGGCCTTCAGGGTGGCCACGGTGACCTGGCCGGGGCCGCCCTGCGGGCCTTCCGGCCCGGCACCGCCACAGGCGGACACGGTCAGGGCGATCGCCAGGGACAGCGCGAGGAGACGGTACGGGGTTCTGGACATGGTGGGGGCTCAGAGGAAACGAAAAGGGTCGCCCGCCACCGGAACCCGCCGGAAACGCGGGAGTACGGCCAACAGGTCGTTGAATAGCTGCAGATCCATGGGGTATGGGCGTAGCGCAGGTACGCGCGGCCCTCACCGGGGATCAGTGGGACGGAAATATACATACATGCATGTTTGTTTGTAAAGCGGTACAATTCAGGCCGGTTTCATCCAGCAATTGCACAGCGCATGGCCAGAAAGACCAAAGAAGAAGCCCAGGCCACCCGTGCGGGCATCCTGGACGCGGCCCAGGCCTGCTTCCATGAGTTCGGGGTGGCCGGCACCAGCCTGGCGATGATCGGCGCCCGGGCCGGCTATACCCGCGGCGCGGTGTACTGGCACTTCAAGAACAAGACCGAAGTGCTGACGGCGATGATCGACCGCGAGCGCGTGCCGTTCATCGAACGGCTACGGCGCACCACTTCGTCCAAGCGCTCCACCCCGGTGCTGGACCTGCGCTCGGCGTTGCTGGTGTCCTTCCAGGAGCTGGCCGACGACGAGCGCCTGCGCAAACTGATGGAGATCATGCTGCGCAACGACCTCTCGGTGGAAAGCCAGGCGATGCAGGAATTGCAGCTGGAAGCCTCGCGCGAGGAACTGGGCATTTTCGCCGCCGCCTTCCAGCGCGCGCGCGAACTGGGCCAGCTGCGCGAGGGGGTGGACGTGGACACGGTGGCGCGCATCGTCAGCACCAGCCTGACCGGGGTGCTGTACAGCGCGATGCTGGAGCCGGAGTTGTTCGAGATCAAACGCGACGGCGCGCAGACGCTGGACGCGATCCTCAGCGCGTTCGTGAAGCCGGGGGTGTTCACCCCGGGAGCGCCGCCGACCGCGTTGCCTACCGAGGACGAGGCTTAAGGCGTAAGGCCAAAGCCAGATCCAAGGCAGATTCCGCCTGCTCGTGGCTGGGCGGGGCGGTGTGGGTTCGCGGGACACGCCGCAAGTACGTCCGTGTAGGCTCGTGAGCGCCATCCATGGCGCCCAACGGTCCCGCGAACCCACACCGCCCCACCCTCGACAGTGGGCTGGTGGCCATGGGATACGCAACAGCCAACGCGCGCGCGAATTGCTTGGACATCCCTGTACTTACTGCGGAATCGTCCCTCTTGTTCAAGGCGACGAATTTGCAGCACCTCCTTGGCCTGAAGGCGCGTTGGGCCGTTGCTCTCTCTGTGCGCGACAGAAGTGTGTCCAGGTCGGGGGCGTGGGAGCACGCGGGACCGTTGGGCGCCATGAATGGCGCTCACGAGCCTCCAGGGATGGATTCACGGCGTGTCCCGCGTGTTCCCGCGCCCCCGACCCAACCGGCGCATACGTCACACGTAACGCCTTTGAACCACCGCGTCCAAAGCGCCAGCAAAAAAAAAGCGGCGACGCTTTCGCGCCGCCGCTTTCCTACCACCCGACTGTTGTGATGCGTTACAGGATGTAGCGGCTCAGGTCCGGGTCCTTCACCAGTTCGCCCAAGTGCGCATCCACGTATGCCTGGTCGACGCTGATGGTCTCGCCATCGCGGTCCGGGGCTTCGTAGCTGAGCGTATCGAGCAGGCGCTCCAGCACCGTATGCAGGCGCCGCGCGCCGATGTTCTCCTGGCGCTCGTTGACCTGGAACGCAATCTCCGCGAGGCGATCCACCGCATCGTCGGTGAACTTCATCATCACGCCCTCGGTCTGCAGCAGCGCTTCGTACTGCTTGGTCAGTGCCGCCTTCGGCTCGGTCAGGATGCGCACGAAATCGTTCTTGCTCAGCGCGCCCAGCTCCACCCGGATCGGGAAACGGCCCTGCAGTTCGGGAATCAGGTCGCTGGGCTTGGCCAGGTGGAACGCGCCGGAGGCGATGAACAGGATATGGTCGGTCTTGATCGTGCCGTACTTGGTCGACACATTGGAGCCTTCCACCAGCGGCAGCAGGTCGCGCTGCACGCCCTCGCGCGACACATCGCCGCCCGATGAACCCGCTTCACCGCGCTTGGCCACCTTGTCGATCTCATCGATGAAGACGATGCCGTGCTGCTCGCAGGCCTCGATCGCCGCGCTGCGGATATCGTCCTCGTTGACCAGCTTGCCGGCTTCTTCCTCGACCAGCAGCGGGCGCGCCGCCTTGATCGACAGCGTGCGCTTCTGCGCCTTGGCCCCGCCCATGCTGGAGAACATCTGGCGCAGCTGCTGGCCCATTTCCTCCATGCCCGGCGGGGTCATGATGTCCATGCTGACATTGGCCGACACTTCCAGTTCGATCTCGCGCTCGTCCAGCTCGCCGTTGCGCAGCATGCGGCGGAACTTGATCCGGGTTTCATTGTCCTGCGCCGACGGCTCGTTGCGCGCCGCCTCGGCATCGAAACCGATGCCCACGCTGCGGCGCGGCAACAGCGCGTCCAGGATGCGGTCTTCGGCACGCTCCTCGGCCTGGGTGCGCACCCGTACCTTGGCCTGTTCGCGGTACAGCTTGACCGCTGTGTCGGCCAGGTCGCGGATGATCTGCTCCACGTCCTTGCCCACATAGCCGACCTCGGTGAAACGGGTGGCTTCGACCTTGACGAACGGCGCATTGGCCAGCGTGGCCAGGCGGCGGGCGATCTCGGTCTTGCCCACGCCGGTCGGGCCGATCATCAGGATGTTCTTGGGCATCACTTCATTGCGCAGCTCCACCGGCAACTGCATGCGCCGCCAGCGGTTGCGCAGCGCGATGGCCACCGCGCGCTTGGCGTCGTGCTGGCCGACGATGTGGCGGTCCAGCTCCTGCACGATTTCGCGCGGGGTCATGGTGGCGGAAGAAACTTCAATCTTGTGCGGCATGGGTGTGCTCACGAGTGAATTTGGTTTGTTGCAGTTGCCGGCCAGCGGCCGGCACTACGCCATATATCGGGTGCAGAATATATCGGGTGCAAAGCCCCCTGAGTCAGGGGGCGGCCGCGAAGCGGCGGGGTGTGGGTGCTGGTGAGAAGGGACCCGCGGTTTGCGCAGCAAAGCGTGGGGCGGCAGCGCGAATGCGATGACGGTACCCGTTACAGCTCCTCAACCACCACGTTGCGATTGGTGTAGATGCAGATGTCGCCAGCGATGTTGATCGATTCGGTGGCGATCGTACGGGCGTCCAGTTCGGTATGCGCCATCAGCGCACGCGCGGCCGACAAGGCGTAAGAACCGCCGGAGCCGATCGCGATGATGCCGTCTTCGGGCTCGATCACATCGCCGGTGCCGCTGATGATCAGCGAAGTGTCCTTGTCGGCCACGGCAAGCAGCGCTTCGAGCTTGCCCAGGCGGCGCTCGGTGCGCCAATCCTTGGCCAGTTCCACCGCCGCGCGTTGCAGCTGGCCATGCTTTTCCAGCTTGGCCTCGAACAGCTCGAACAGGGTGAAGGCATCGGCGGCGGCGCCGGCGAAACCAGCCAGCACCTGGCCCTCGCGACCCAGCCGGCGCACCTTGCGGGCGTTGCCCTTCATCACCGTGTGGCCGAGCGTGACCTGACCATCGCCGGCGACGGCGACATGCCCGTTGCGGCGCACCGAAATAATGGTGGTGGCGTGAAATACGTTGGGGTTCTGACTGGGGTCCATGGAGCCTCCGGGGTGACAGAGACTTACGTGGGGTCGTTGCCCGGGGCTTCAAGCCACCGGCCCCTGCGGCCCGTTGCCGCAGCGGATCGATTCAGCTTTCGTTGCCGCCGGTACGCCGCTTGGCACGCGGGTGCGCGGCGTCGTAGACCTTGGCCAGGTGCTGGAAATCCAGGTGGGTGTAGATCTGGGTGGTGGCGATATCGGCATGCCCGAGCAGCTCCTGCACGCCGCGCAGGTCGCCGGACGATTCCAGGATATGGCTGGCAAAGCTGTGCCGCAGCATGTGCGGGTGCACGTGCTTGAACAGGCCCTGGCGCTGGGCCAGCTGGCGGATCCGGATCTGGATGGCGCGCTGGGTGATCGGCCCGCCCTTGCGCCCCGGGAACACCGGCTGCGCCTCGCCGCCGCCGCTTTCGCTGCGCCAGCCCTGCAGCGCGGTGCGCGCGTGCGAGCCGAACGGCACGCGGCGCTGGCGGTTGCCCTTGCCCAGTACGTTGACCAGGCCGGTGGCGAAATCCAGATCGCGCCAGATCAGCGCGCACAGTTCACTCAGGCGCAGCCCGGAGGAATAGAACAGCTCCAGCAGCGCGCGGTCGCGCAGGCCCAGCGGCACATCGGTGGGCAGTTCGACCAGGCGCACCGCCTCATCGGCGTCGAGCACCTGCGGCAGCTTGCGCGGCGCCTTGGGCGCCTTCAGCCCGGCCGCCGGGCTGGCCTCGATGCGGTGGTGCTTGAGCAGCCAGGCATAGAAACTGCGGCAGGCCGACAGGCGCCGTTGCAGCGACGTAGGCGACAGCCCGCGGCGGTGTTCGGCGGCGATGAACTGGCGCAGCTGCTCGCCGGCCAGCGCGACGATGTCCGTGCCCTGCCCCTGCGACCAGGCGTCCAGCGCGTCCAGATCGCGCCGGTACGCATCCAGGGTGTGCACCGACATCCGCCGCTCCACCTGCAGGTAGGCCAGGAACTGCTGGACCGCATTCATCGCCGTGCCGGCTCAGGCCCGCGGGAAACGCTTCAGCGCCACGACCAGGGCTTCGCCCATCATGCGCAGGAACAGCGTGCCCATGCCCGGGTAGAAGCGGTTGCCGTCATGGCTGCCGACCGCGATCAGGCCCACGCCCGGCAGCGGCAGCAATGCACTGGACTGCACCTCATCGACGCGATCGCCATACAGCACCGTGTTTTTCTCCGCCTGCAGGCGGCCGCAGATCGGCTCGCCGTCCTGCAGGCAGTCGCCGAACGCGGCCAGCAACGGGCTGCCGGCATCGATCTGCTGCAGCCAGGGCGCCTGCTCCAGCCCGGCCACCGGTTGCAGCACCACCAGCCGCACCAGGTCGCCGGCGAAGTCTTCTTCCAGCGAGGCGGCCATCGCCCGCAGGGTGTCGGCGGCCGAATCCTGCTTCATCAGCGCCAGGGTCAGCTGGTGGGTGCGCACCGCCAGGCGTTCGTTGACCTGCGCATTGGCGGCCAGGTCGGCCAGCCGCCGCGACAGCTCGCGGTTCTTGTCGCGCAGCACTTCCAGCTGGTAGCTGGCCAGCGATGCGGTCGGGCCGTCATCGCGCGGCACCACCAGGGTCAGCGCCAGGTCCGGAAACTGCTTGAGGAACCCCGGGTGCCGACGCAGCCAGGCGGCGACTTCATGCGCACCGATTTTCTCGACGGTTTCGTTCATGCATTCCACTCCCCTTCAAAGACGAAGGCAGCCGGCCCGGACATCACCACCTGGGCATCGTCGGCCGGCCAGCGCAGGCGCAGTTCGCCGCCCGGCAGCGACAGCGTGGCGTCGCGCCGCAGGCGGCCGCGTTGCATCATCACCACCGCCGCGGCGCAGGCACCGCTGCCGCAGGCCAGGGTTTCGCCGACGCCGCGTTCGAACACGCGCAGGCGCGCATGCTGCGGGTCGATGACCTGCACGAAGCCGACATTGACCGACTGCGGGAAGGTGGCGTGCTGCTGCAACAAGGTACCCAGGCGCTCGACCGGTGCGGCGTCGATCAGGCCCACTTCGATCACCGCATGCGGGTTGCCCATCGATACCGCGCCAAAGCGCACCGTGTCGCCCTGCAACGGCAACAGGTATTCATCGCGTGCCCGCGCAAAGCCGAGCAGCGGCACATGCTGCGGCTCGAAGCGCGGCACGCCCATCGCCACGGCGTACTGATCGTCGGCCAGGCGCTCGATGGCATGGGTGGCCAGCGGGCTGTCGATGCTGAAATGGTCGCCGCTGGCCGCACCATCGCGGACCAGCCAGGCAGCCACGCAACGCGCACCGTTGCCACATTGTTCGGACTGGGAGCCATCGGCGTTCCAGATCCGGTAGGACGCCACCGAACCGTCGGCACGCGGCGGCTCGATGGTGAGGATCTGGTCGCAGCCAACGCCGGTATGGCGGTCGGCCAGGCGCGCGGCCAGGGCCGGCGTGGGCTGGGCCGTACCGTCACGCAGGTCCAGTACCACGAAGTCGTTGCCGGCGCCGTGCATTTTGCTGAAACGCAGCGCCGGGGAAGCGGCCTTATTCATTCCCGTCTTCGGATTTCAGCGGTGCCTGGGCCGGATCGGGCACCACTGGCGGCGCCTCGGTGGCGTCGGCATCGGCGGGAACGGCATCGGCGGCCGGCTCGGCCACCTCTTCGACCGGCACCGGCTTCTGCGGCAGCACCAGCGGGCCCTTGTTGCCGCAGGCGGCAAGGAGAAGCAGCGAGGCCGCTGCCAACGGAATCAGAATTCGGTTGCGATGGAGGATGCTCATGCCCCGAGTATAACTGTGCCCTCCCCGGTAGTGCCGGCCGCTGGCCGGCTCCCCACGAAGGTGGGTTCATGCGCGGCTGGTCGGTAGTGCCGGCCGCTGGCCGGCAACCCGGGACGCCCTCAGGATGTGCGTGGTTGCCGGCCAGCGGCCGGCACTACGGCCCGGTCGGCGGCAGCGGGCGGCTCCACAGCCAGAGGGCCACTGCAGCCATGCAGCCGATCGACAGCCATTTGACCCAGGCGATCGGCACGCACCACAGCATGATGCCGGCGCAGACGGCCATGGTCAGGGTGGCCATCCACTTGGCGTACCGGCTGACCGCGCCATGGGCCTGCCAGTTGCGGATGGCCGGGCCGAAACGCGGGTGCTGCAGCAGCTGGTTGTGCAGCCGCTCCGAACCGCGCGAGGCGGCCCAGGCCGAAATCAGGATGAACACGGTGGTGGGCAGGCCCGGCACGAAGATACCGACGATGCCGGTGCCCAGGCTGGCATAGGCCAGCAGCCACCACGCCCAGCGCAACCGCACCGCCGGCCGTGGCGCGGCGGGGTCGGCAGGGGCGGGGCGTTCGGGCACGGTCATGCAGGCAGCATAGCGAGGCCGGGCAGAGACCGCGATGGCCCCATGCCCGGCGCAGGCACGGTCAGCGCGCCGCCGGCGTCACGCCCAGCTGGTCGAGCACGAAGGCATAGGCCTCGGCCAGCTCGTGATACCGCTGGAAGCGCCCGGACTTGCCGCCGTGGCCGGCTTCCATGTTCGTGCGGAACACGATCGGATGGGTGCCGGTGTTGTCATCGCGCAGCTTGGCCACCCACTTGGCCGGTTCCCAGTACTGCACCTGCGAATCCCACAGGCCGGTGCCGATGAACAGCGCCGGGTAGGCCTGCCGGCGCACGTTGTCGTATGGCGAATACTTGAGCATGTAGTCGTAGTACTGGCGCTGTTCGGGGTTGCCCCACTCGTCGTACTCGTTGGTGGTCAGCGGGATGCTGGCATCGAGCATGGTGGTGACCACGTCGACGAACGGCACCTGCGCCACCATCACCCGGTAATCCTGCGGGGCCTGGTTGGCCACCGCGCCCATCAGCAGGCCGCCGGCGCTGCCCCCGGAGGCGGCCACGCGGTCCTTGGACGCATACCCCAGGCGCACCAGTTCGCGGGTGACATCGACGAAGTCGTTGAAGGTGTTCTGCTTGTTCAGCAGCTTGCCGTCCTCGTACCAGGCGCGGCCCATTTCCTCGCCGCCGCGGATATGCGCGATGGCGTAGACCACGCCGCGGTCGAGCAGGCTGACCACGGTCTGGTTGAAGCCGGGGTCCATCGACATGCCGTAGCTGCCGTAGGCGTACTGGTACAGCGCGGCGCTGCCGTCCTTCTTGAAGCCGTTGCGGTAGACCAGCGAGACCGGCACCTTGGCCCCGTCGCGCGCGGTCACCCAGACCCGCTCGGTGGTGTACTGCGACCGGTCGTAGCCCAGCACCGGCTGCTGCTTGAGCTGGCGGCGCTCGCCGGTGACGGTGTTCAGCTCGTAGGTGGTGGTCGGGGTGGTCATCGAGTTGTAGGCGTAGCGCAGCCACGGGCTGTCCGGCTCGGGGTTGGCGGCCAGGCCCATCGAATAGGCCGGCTCATCGGCCTTGACGTAGTCCTGGCGGCCGTCCGGGTACAGCAGGCGGATCCGCTCCAGGCCGTTGGAGCGTTCGGCGATGGCGGTGAAACCGTCGAACAGTTCGAAGCCTTCGACCAGCACCGCCTCGTCGTGCGCCACCCAGTCGGTCCACTGCTTGCGCGAGGTGGCGTCGGTGGGCGCGGTGACGACCTTGAAGTTCTTCGCGCCGGCATCGTTGGTGCGGATCACCCAGCGGCCGTCGAAGTGATCGGCGTCGTACTCCACATCGCGCGCGCGCGGGGCCAGCACGGTGAATGCCTGCGGATCGGCGGCCGGTGCATAGCGGGTTTCCGAGCTGACCGTGCTGTGCAGTTCGATGGTGAGGAACCGATCGTCGCGGGTACGGCCCACGCCCATGTAGAAGCTGTCGTCCTTCTCTTCGTAGACCAGCACATCGCTGCTGGCCGGGGTGCCCAGCACATGCTTCTTGACCCGCACGGTGAGCAGGGTCTCCGGATCGTTCTCGACATAGAACAGGGTGCGGTTGTCATCGGCCCAGACCACGTTGGCCGCAACGTTCTCGATGCGGTCCTCCAGCACCTGCCCGGTGCGCAGGTCCTTGAAGCGGATCACGTACTGGCGGCGGCCGACATCGTCCTCGGCCCAGGCCAGCAAATGGTTGTCCTGGCTGACGTCGGCATCGCCGACATCGAAGTAGCTCTTGCCCTGGGCCATCACGTTGATGTCCAGCAGGATCTCTTCGGGTGCCTCCATGCTGCCCTTGCGGCGCGCCTGGATCGGGTAGTCCTTGCCGGTCTCGAAGCGGGTGTAGTACCAGTAGCCGCGATCGCGGGCCGGCACGCTGGCATCGTCCTGCTTGATCCGCGCGACGATCTCCTTGTACAGGGTGTCTTCCAGCGGCTTGAGCGGGGCCAGCAACTGGTCGGTATAGGCATTTTCCGCATTCAGGTAGGCCAGCACCCTGCTGTCTTCGCGCTTGTCATCGCGCATCCAGTAGTAATCATCGTTGCGGGTCGCCCCGAACGGAGCCTTGACCGTGTGCGGATGCTTCTCGGCGTCGGGCGGGGTCGGCACGGGGGCGGCATGCGCGGTGGAGATCATCAGGCTGGCAACCAGTAGGCAAAGGGCGGGTTTCATGAAATAGGGCTCTGGGCGGGGGAATGCAATGGCGCGCGGATCCGGCCCGGTCTGGACGGGCCGGGGACGCGGCAAGCAGCGCCGCACCGTGCCGCTACGATAACAATGATGAACGCCTCGCCACGCGCCCGGAGCGCGAACAATCGATGAAAAGCGTCCTCCTTGCCGATGCCGCCTAGAATCACCGGCATGAGCATCCCTACCCCCACGGCCGGCTACAGCCGCCGCAGCCAGGACATCGAACCCTTCCACGTGATGGCCCTGCTGGCCCGCGCGCAGGCGCTGGAGCAGGCCGGCCACGACGTGATCCATCTGGAGATCGGCGAGCCGGACTTCACCACCGCCGCGCCGATCGTGCAGGCCGGCCAGGCCGCGCTGGCCGCCGGCCATACCCGCTACACGGCCGCGCGCGGCCTGCCCGCCCTGCGCCAGGCGATCGCCGGGTTCTACCAGGACCGCTACCAGGTACAGGTCGACCCCGAGCGCATCCTGGTCACCCCCGGCGGCTCGGGCGCACTGCTGCTGGCCAGCAGCCTGCTGGTCGACCCGGACAAGCACTGGCTGCTGGCCGACCCGGGCTACCCCTGCAACCGGCACTTCCTGCGCCTGGTCGAGGGCGCCGCGCAGCTGGTGCCGGTAGGCCCGCAGACCGCCTACCAGCTCACCCCCGAATTGGTCGGGCAGCATTGGAACGCGGCCAGCGTCGGCGCACTGGTGGCCTCGCCGGCCAACCCCACCGGCACGGTGCTGTCGGCCGCGCAGCTGGCGGCGCTGTCGCAGGCGCTGAAGGCGCGTGGCGGCCACCTGGTGGTCGATGAAATCTACCACGGCCTGACTTACGGCATGGATGCGGCCAGCGTGCTGCAGGTGGACGACGAAGCGTTCGTGCTGAACAGCTTCTCCAAGTACTACGGCATGACCGGTTGGCGGCTGGGCTGGCTGGTGGCGCCGAAGCAGGCGGTAGCGGACTTGGAAAAGCTGGCGCAGAACCTGTACATCAGCGCGTCGAGCATCGCCCAGCATGCCGCCCTGGCCTGTTTCGAGCCGGACACGATCGCCATTTTCGAGCAGCGCCGCGCGGCCTTCCGGCAGCGCCGCGACTACCTGCTGCCGGCGCTGCGCGCGCTGGGTTTCCGCATCGAGGTGGAGCCGGAGGGCGCGTTCTACCTGTACTGCGACGTCAGCGCGTTCACCGATGATGCGCAGGCGTTCTGCGCGCATTTCCTGGAAACCCAGCACGTGGCCTTCACTCCCGGCCTGGACTTCGGGCACCACCGTGCGAACGCGCATGTGCGGCTGGCCTACACCCAGGAGGTGCCGCGGCTGGAAGAAGCCGTGGCGCGGATCCGGCGCGGGTTGGAGACGTGGGTGCGCTGACAGCACCGTCCGACCATTGGTCGGACTTGCTTGGGGGCGGGAAAAGACTTTCTTCGCCGATTTACAGGAAGCCAGCTGCGAACTGCAGCCTCATATCAAAGGCAGTGACCCACGTATGTGCTGATTGGGCTGGCGCGGGTGGGTTGGCGGGACACGCCGTAAACCCCTCCTTGGGGGCTTGGCGAAAACATCCATGTTTTCGACAGTCCCGCCAACCCACCCACGCCAACCCTCCACATATGGCTGGCACGCATGTAAAAGCGTAGGTCCGAGCCACGCTCGGACAGCGCGATGCCGAGACGATGCGTGTCCGACCATGGGTCGGACCTACCTGTGCTGGGGTTGCCAGGACCTGGAGCAACGTCAGACCGCGGTCGGATTGCTGTTGCTGTTGCTGTTGCTGTTGCTGTTGCTGTTGCCCGTGATCTTGATCTACCTCCCCCTTGGAGCGAGCCGAGCATCGCAGCGGCATCGGGGGCGAAGAGGCGCGGGTGTCTGAGCGCAGCGAGTTCCGCGCCGTCCCCCGATGACGCGAGAAGCGCAGGGAACCGGCGGGCGCAGCCCGACGGATCGCGGACGGGGGCGTGTTCTTTGGTTACTTTCTTGCACGAGCAAGAAAGTGACTCGCGCCCCGCAGGGGCACGAAACGCTTTTGAAGTTATCCGCGAAGCGGAAACAGCAACCCCATCCGGCCAGCGGCCGGCACTACCGGTGGAATGCCCCCGCAATGCCACGGCATTTGACCGGCTGTAGCCCCGCACATCGGCGAAGAACCAAAAAAAACGCCGCGCATCGCTGCGCGGCGTTCAAACTGGGGTGCGGCCAACCAGATGCCCCACCACCCGGAGGCGGACCCGAAGCGGGCTTCGGGGTTTCCTGCTGCTACCGGGCCGACAGGCCGTTCCCGCAGCCGGGCACCGCCCGACTTTACCGCAACTGCTCCCACAGGAAGCTGTAAGCCAGCGCCTGCATGTGGGCGGCCTGCGCGTTGTTGGCCGCGCCACCGTGACCGCCTTCAATGTTTTCGTAGTAGGTCACGTCCTTGCCGGCCGCGATCATCTTGGCCGCCATCTTGCGGGCGTGGCCCGGATGCACGCGGTCATCGCGGGTGGACGTGGTGAACAGCACCGGCGGATAGGTCTTGCCCGGATCGAACAGGTGGTACGGCGAGAAGGTCTTGATGAAGTCCCAGTCCGCCGTGTCGGGGTTGCCGTATTCGGCCATCCACGACGCACCGGCCAGCAGATGGCTGTACCGCTTCATGTCCAGCAGCGGCACCTGCACCACCACCGCCCCGAACAGTTCCGGGTATTGGGTGAGCATGTTGCCGGTGAGCAGGCCGCCGTTGCTGCCACCCTGCACGCCCAGGTGCCTGGCCGAAGTGATCTTGCGGCTGACCAGGTCGCGGGCGACCGCGGCCATGTCCTCATACGCCTTGTGCCGGTTCTGCTTCAGCGCAGCCTGGTGCCAGCGCGGGCCATACTCGCCACCGCCGCGGATGTTGGCCACCACGTACACGCCGCCCTGCTCCAGCCACGCACGGCCCATGCCGCCCGAGTACGACGGGGTCAGTGAGATCTCGAAGCCACCGTAGCCGTACAGCAGGGTCGGGTTGGAGCCATCCAGCTTCACCTCCTTGGCGCGCACCACGAAGTACGGCACGCGGGTACCGTCCTTGCTGGTGGCGAAGTGCTGCTCGATCACCTTGCCGCTGGCATCGAAGAACGCCGGCATGGTCTTGAGCACTTCGGGCTGCTTGCCGATCTCGGCGATCGCCAGCGTGGTCGGAGTCAGGTAGTCGGTGACGGTCATCCACAGCGCATCGCTGTCATCGGCATCGACCGCGCCCACCGCCACGGTACCGAACGACGGCGCCCCGGTGAAGTCGCTTTTCTTCCAGCCGCCCTCGCCCGGGGTCAGCACGCTGAGCCGGCTCTTGACGTCATCGAGCACGTTGAGCACCAGGTGGTTCTTGGTCCAGGTGCTGCCGGCCAGCGAGGTGGTCGCGGTCGGCGTGAACAGCACCTGGAAGTCGCGCTTGCCGGCCAGGTAATCGTCCAGCGTGGTCACCAGCAGCGAACCGGCCGCGTAGGTCTTGCCGCCCACGGTCCACGCATCGCGCAGCTCCAGGGTCAGCCACTGCTTGTGCAGGCCCTTCTCGGCCGAGTTCGGCGCATCGATCCTGGTCAGGCTGCCGTCGTCGCCGCGCAGGTACAGCTCGTTGTTGTAGAACGCCAGGGTGCGGCTGACCAGGTTGCGCTCGTAGCCGGGGGTGTCGTCGTGCATCGCCGCGATGTACATGTCATCGGGCTTGCCTTCGTAGACCACGATGGCCGAGGCCATCGGCGTACCGCGCCGCCACAGCTTGGCCACCCGCGGGTAGCCGGAGGTGGTCATCGAACCGTTGCCGAAATCGGTGTAGACAAACACCGTGTCGCGATCGATCCAGTTCAGCCCGCCCTTGGACTCGGGGCGGAAGAAGCCGTCCTTGATCCAGGTCTTGCTGGCCAGGTCGAATTCGCGGGTGACGTCGGCATCGGCACCACCGCGCGACAGCGCCACCAGGCAGCGCGAATAGTCCGGGCGCAGGCAGTCGGCGCCATGCCATACCCAGTTCTCGCCTTCGGCCTTGTTCAAGGCATCCAGGTCCAGCACGGTTTCCCAGGTCGGCGACGCCTTGCGGTACTCGGCCAGCGTGGTGCGCCGCCACAGGCCGCGCTCGTGCTGCTTGTCCTTCCAGAAGTTGTAGTAGTAGTCGCCGATCTTCTGCACGCCGGGAATCTTGGCGTCCGAATCGAGCACTTCGCGCAGGCTGGCTTCCAGCTTCTGGAACGCCGGGCTCTGCGCCAGGCGTCCTTCGGACTTTGCATTCTGCTGCCTGACCCAGTCCAGCGACTTCTCGCCGGTGACGTCTTCCAGCCAGGCGTAGGGATCGGCAGGCGTTTCAGCGGCCATGGCGGTACCCGCTGCCGAGGCGGAAATCAGGCCTGCCACCAGGCAGGCCGAAGCAAGAGAGGACATTGCAGCTCCAGGCGATCATAAGCCCCGGACGCTATCACACAGGCTGCCCCGCGCTCCCGTGTCGAAGGTCAGGGCGCAACGCGCGCGGCTGGGCGCGGCGGCGGCGCCGTGCCTGCGGGCCGCGCCGCGATCGCGCCGCGCGCTGCAGCAACCCCGGCGGCAGGCGGAAGCGGTACAGGCTCCACCACGCCAGCCACGGCATGCCGACCAGCCACAACGGCCCCCACCCCAACCACTGGCTGCTGCCGCGCGCGGCCGGCCACACCAGTACCAGCGCCAGCCCGGCCAGGGCGAGCTGGCGGACCGCGCGCAGCACCCGCGGGTCCGGTGCGGTGACGGCGCGCTGTGAAGACCGGGTATGACGCGAAGACGACAAGGGCATGACACGACTCCGTGCGAAAGTGATGGGCCAGCTTGCCGCCCCGGCATCTCACAGGCTGCGACCTGTCCCGGCCGCCGCCCCGGAGGCCGCATGGCGGCCCATCTGCACGCCGCCATTGACGTTCTCCGCCGTCCCACCCACCATGCCCCTGCAAGCCACTGGAGCCTTCCGCCGCATGTCTGTGAACCGCCCGCTTCGCGCTGTCCTGCTGCTGTCGACGTTGTCGCTGCTGTCCGCCTGTGCGTTCCGCCACGAGGCCAAGCCGACACCGGCGCCGGTGGCCACGCAGGTGGGCGGCGCGCCGATCGACCTGCAACGCTTCATGGGCACCTGGTATGTGATCGGCCGGGTTCCCAACCCAATCGAACGCGGCCATGTCGCCAGCGTCAACGAGTTCAGCCTGCGCGGCGACCAGAAGGTGTCCATCAACTACCGCTACCGCAACGGGTTCTCCGAACCGCTGCAGCAGCTCACCGTGCGCGCCTCGGTCGATGCCGACAGCGGCAACCACAACTGGCGCACCTGGTTCTACAAGATCGTGCCGACCCACACCCGCGTACTGGAAGTGGCGCCGGACTATTCCTGGGCGATGCTGGGCTACCCGGGCCGCGAAATGGCCTGGATCTTCGCGCGCAAGCCGGACATGGACAAGGACCTGTACAAGGAACTGGCCACCCGCCTGCGCGACGACTACGGGGTCAATACCGACAAGCTCAAGCGCGTCCCGCAGCACCCCGAGCAGGTCGACCGGCTGGGCTACGAGGTTCCGAACGTCCGCTGATCCGGGCGGGGGCAGTGCCGGCCTCGGGCGTCAGCTCGCCAGCCGCTGACGGGCGCGCAGCGATCAGGCAGCCTGACGCGGGCGTACGTTGCTTTCTATTTCCTGCCGGGTCGGCAGCGTCTTGAGGTCGTACTGCGCCTGCAGGGCCAGCCACGACGCCGGGTCGCCGCCAAAATGGCGTGCCAGGCGCGCGGCGGTGTCGGCGGTGATGCCGCGGGTTTCATGCACGATCGCGTGCAACCGTGTGGCCGGCACGTCCAGTGCCCGCGCCAGCGCGTTGATGCTCAGCGCCAACGGCAGCAGGAATTCCTCGCGCAGGATCTCGCCAGGATGAATGGCCCTGAGTTTGTTGGTGGGGCGGCTCATGGGAATGCCTCAGTGGTAATCAACGATCTCAACCTCACGCGGGCCTGCATCGGTCCAGACAAAACACAGCCGCCATTGGGCGTTGATGCGGATGCTGTACTGCCCTCGCCGGTCACCGCTCAGCGCCTCAAGGCGGTTGCCCGGCGGACTGCGCAGGAATGCCAGAGTCTGCGCGGCATCCAGCAGCTGCAGCTTTCGCTCTGCCAACCGTTGGATGCCGCGGAACTGCCTGGGGCAGCGGCCGGCGAACACGGCGGACGTATGGCGGCAGCGGAAGGACTGGATCATTCCGTGCAGCGTATTACGCTAAACGGAATATAGCACAGACGCCGGTCACGCAATGCAGCGCGGCCCGACAGGCTCCTCAATCGATTCGTCGCGCACGATAGGAGCGGTCGAAGCTGGCCGACCACCAACGCCGTGCTTCACATGCGATTACCGTGCCACCGTACCGACCAGCGGTCGGTACGGTGGCACGGTCATTTGCGGCTGTAGTGCGCCACCAGCCGGTCGCCCAGCATCTGCAGCAGCTGCACCAGCACCAGCAGCAGCACCACGGTGACCAGCGCCACGTCGGTATGCGAACGCTGGTAGCCGTCGCGGAAGGCCAGGTCGCCCAGCCCGCCCGAACCGATCGCACCGCCCATGGCGGTGAAGCCGATCAGGGCGATCACGGTGACCGTGGCGCCGGCGATCAGGCCCGGGCGCGCCTCGGGCAACAGCACGCGGGTGACCAACTGCCAGGTGGTGGCACCCATCGCCTGGGTCGCCTCGATCACGCCGCGGTCCACTTCGCGCAACGCAGTTTCCACCAGCCGGGCGTAGAACGGTGCGGCGCCGATCACCAGCGGTACGATCGCCCCGCGCACGCCCAGCGAGGTGCCCATCATCCACAACGTGAGCGGGATCAGCACGATCATCAGGATGATGAAGGGCACCGAACGCAACAGGTTGACCAGCAGCGCCAGTGCGCCATACAGCACCGGCTTGCGGTGCAGCTGCGGCGAACCGGTCAGGAACAGCAGCACGCCCAGCGGCAGGCCGATGGCCAGGGTCAACGGCAGCGAGCCGCCGAGCATCAGCAGGGTGTCGACGGTGGCCTGGCCGATATCGGCCCATTTGCCTGCGTCCAGATGGCGGAAGAAGCCGCCTGCGGTGGCCAGCATCATCGGCGCAGCTCCTGGAGGTGGACGCCGGCGGCGACGAAACCGGCCTGCGCGGCCTGCACGTCGCCACCGACCAGCGACACGGTCAGCTGGCCATAGGGGGTGTCCTTGATCCGGTCGATGCGGCCGGACAGGATGTTGTAGTCCACCCCGGTTTCGCGCGCGATGCGTCCCAGCAGCGGTTCGTAGGTATCGGCGCCGAGGAAGGTCAGGCGCACGATGCGCCCGGCCACCGCGTCGAAGTCCTTGTGCAGCTCGCCCTCGTCGACCTGTTCGGACTCGCTGACAAAGCGCCGCGTGGTCGGGTGCCGCGGATGCAGGAACACTTCGGTGACCGGGCCGGTCTCGACCAGATGGCCGGCGTCGAGCACCGCCACGCGATCGCAGACCCGGCGGATCACATCCATTTCGTGAGTGATCAACACCACGGTCAGGCCCAGCTCGCGGTTGATCCTGCCCAGCAGCTGGAGCACCGAGGCGGTGGTCTGCGGGTCCAGCGCGCTGGTGGCTTCGTCGCACAGCAGGATCTGCGGGCGCGTGGCCAGGGCGCGGGCGATGCCGACGCGCTGCTTCTGGCCACCGGACAACTGCGCCGGGTACTTGGACGCATGCGCCTCCAGCCCGACCGTATGCAGCAGTTCGTCCACCCGCGCATCGACCTGCGCGCGCGGCGTGCCGGCCAGCTCCAGCGGGAAGGCGACATTGGCCGCCACCGTGCGCGAGGACAGCAGGTTGAAGTGCTGGAAGATCATGCCGATCTTCCGGCGCAGCACCCGCAGGCCGGCCGCATCCAGCGCGGTGACGTCCTCGCCGTTGATCAGCAGGCGCCCGCCGGTGGGCTCTTCGAGCCGGTTGATCAGGCGGATCAGGGTCGATTTGCCTGCGCCGGAATGGCCGATGATGCCGAATACCTCGCCGGCCTCGATGGTCAGGTCCAACGGCTGCAGCGCGGCGATCGCGCGGCCGCCGACGGCATAGGATTTGTGCAGGCGCTGGAACTCGATCACTTCGCGGTCAACCGGGGCATCGACGGGAGGGGGCGTGCAGCCTACCAGCGCGGGACGGCCCTGGCCCGTGCGGCTGCGTGGAATCATATTCCGTTTGGTTCTAAGAACATGTGATCCGGGCCGGCCGGCGGACCGCCCGGGCTCAGGGATGGTCCAGCGGCGCCGGCGGCTGGACCTGGCGGACCCGCTCGCGGTGCAGCAGATACAGACCGGAAGCGACGATGATCGCCGCCCCCAGCCAGGTCACCTGGTCGGGCAATACCCCCCAGAACAACAGATCCCAGCCAATCACCCAGACCAGCCCGGTGTACTCCAGCGGCGCGATCAGCGAGGCCTCGCCGAGCTGGAAGGCGCGGGTCAGGGCCACCTGCCCGCCGGCCCCGGCCAGGCCCATGCCGGCGATCAGCGCCGCGTGGCCCGGCTGCAGCGGCTGCCAGTCGGGAATGGCCAACAGGCCGGCGCCGACCGCCATGATCACCATGATCACCAGGAACCAGACCACCATCGATTGCGGGGTGTCGGTGCGGGTCAGCATGCTGACCGTGATCGCGGCCACTGCGTAGGCGGTGGCCGCCAGCAGCACCATCAGCCCCGGGACCGAGATGAAGCCGCCCACGCCCGGGCGCAGTACCACCATCACCCCGACCAGGCCGATGCCGATGGCGATCCAGCGGCGCGGGCCGACATGCTCGCCCAGCAACGGCACCGACAGCGCCGCGATCAGCAGCGGGGCCACGAAATAGATGGTGTAGGCGGTGGACAGCGGCAGGCTGCGCAGCGCGTAGACGAAGCAGCCGATCATCGCCATGCCAAGCACGCCGCGCAGCAGGTGCAGGCCCCAACGCTTGGGCACCAGCGAGCGCGGCCCGGCGGTGGCCAGCACCCAGACCAGCACGAACGGCAGCGACGCCGCGCCGCGCAGGAAGGTCACCTGCAGGGTGGGATAGCTGGCCGAGAGCTGCTTCATGCCCGCGTCCATCAGCGAGAAACAGGCCACGGCCATCAGCATCCAGGCCACGGCGCGGGAGGGGGAGCGTTGCAGATTCATGCCCCATTATCGCCGTCCTGACCCGGCCGTCCATGCAGGGTTGGTTAGAATGTCGGCATTCACCCGTTGGAGTTCCGCCCATGCCCTCTTTTGACGTCGTTTCCGAAGTCGATACCCACGAACTGACCAACGCGGTCGACCAGGCCAACCGCGAGCTGTCCACCCGCTTCGACTTCAAGGGCGTGGACGCCAAGTTCGTGCTGGAAGACAGCGTGATCAGCCAGTCGGCCCCCAGCGACTTCCAGCTGCAGCAGATGACCGACATCCTGCGCCAGCGCCTGACCGCGCGGAAGATCGACGCGGCGTGCCTGGAATTTGGCGACATCGAAACCAACCTGGCCGGCGCGCGGCAGAAGATCACCGTCAAGCAGGGCATCGAACAGAAGGTCGCCAAGAAGATCGCCGCGAAAATCAAGGAAGCCAAGCTCAAGGTCGACAGCCAGATCAACGGCGACAAGCTGCGGGTGACCGGCAAGAAGCGCGATGACCTGCAGGATGCGATGGCCCTGCTGAGGAAGGAGACGTTCGAGGTTCCACTGCAGTTCGACAATTTCCGCGATTGACCGGCACGGCTGGCAGCGACAGGGGCCGGCACCGCGCGCCGCCCTGGCAAGCCCTGGCAGCCCCTGGCCGGCCTCGCCAGGGCCACCACGCGCTGCAACCGGCCTGCGCCGTACAATCGCCTGCCCAGCCCGCGATGCCGCCCGCCATGAATGATGCCTCCCTGTCCAATGACGCCGCCCCGGACGGCAGCGACCCGATCGCCGAAACCCGCAAGTGGCTGGAGCAGATCGTGATCGGGCTGAACCTGTGCCCGTTCGCCAAGGCGGTCTATGTCAAGGACCAGGTGCGTTTCGTGCTCAGCGATGCCACCACCGCCGAGGCCCTGGTCGAAGAGCTGGCCGAGGAGCTGGTGCTGCTGCGCGATACCCCGGCCGAGCAGATCGACACCACCTTGATCGTGCATCCGCAGGTGCTGACCGATTTCCTGGATTACAACGATTTCCTCGACAACGCCGATGCGGCGATCGAAGCACTGGACCTGCAGGGCATCCTGCAGGTGGCCAGCTTCCACCCGCAGTACCAGTTCGAAGGGACCGCGCCGGACGATGTCAGCAACTACACCAACCGCGCGCCCTACCCGACCCTGCACCTGCTGCGCGAAGACAGCGTCGAACGCGCGGTGGCCGCCTTCCCGGACCCGGACGTGATCGTCGAGCGCAACATCGAGACCCTGGACAAGCTGGGCGTGGAAGGCTGGACGCGGCTGCTGGGGCGCAAGGACACCCCGCGGTGCCACTGACCCCGGCCATCGCCGAGTGGGCCGGCCAGCCGCTGCGTGACCGGGTGGTGATCGTCACCGGTGGCGCGCAGGGCGTGGGCCGCGGCATCGCCCAGGCGGTGCTGGGCGCCGGCGGCAGCGTGATGATCGCCGACCTGGACGCCGTGGCCGGCAAGGCCTGCCTGCAGGAATGGGCGCTGCCCGAGCGCGCCGCGTTCCAGCGCACCGACGTGGCCAGCGAGCGCAGCGTGCAGGCGTTGCTCAAGGCCACGCTGAAACGCTTCGGCCACCTCCACGGGCTGGTCAACAACGCCGGCCTCGCCAGCGCCCACGGCACCCCGTTGTCGCAGATGACGCTGGCCGAATGGCAGCGCCGGCTATCCAGCCTGCACGGCGCCTTCCTGTGCAGCAAGCACGCGCTGCCGGCACTGCGTGAGCAGGCCGGTGCGATCGTCAATATCGCCTCCACCCGCGCCTGGCAGTCCGAGCCCGACAGCGAGGCCTATGCCGCCGCCAAGGGCGGCCTGGTGGCCTTCACCCATGCCCTGGCGCTCAGCGAAGGGCCGCAGGTGCGGGTCAACAGCATCAGCCCGGGCTGGATCGCCACCGATGCCTGGCAGGCACCGGCGCGACGGCGCACCCCGAAACTCTCGCGCCGCGACCATGCGCAGCATCCGGTTGGCCGGGTCGGGCAGCCGGAAGACATCGGCGCGCTGGCGGTATTCCTGCTCTCGGACCTGTCCGGCTTCATCACCGGCCAGGACCACATCGCCGATGGCGGCATGACCCGGAAGATGATCTACGCCGATTAGGTGTGCGTACCGACCAACGGTCGGTACCTACCGCGGTAGGAATCGACCGTTGGTCGATTCGCGCACCGGTCAATCACATGGGGATGCCAACGACGGTAGGTACCGACCGTTGGTCGGTACGCGTCGGCACCACCCGGGCGGGATTACGCCATGCCGTTATGGCGCAGCAGCGCATCCACCTTCGGTGCACGCCCACGGAAGGCGGCGAAGTTTTCTGCGGCACTGCGGCTGCCACCACGCGACAGCACTTCCTCGCGGAACCGCCGGCCGGTCTGCGCCACCTGCCCCGGCGCTTCCTCGAAGGCGGCATAGGCATCGGCGCTGAGCACTTCGGCCCACTTGTAGCTGTAGTAGCCCGCCGCGTAACCGCCGGCGAAGATATGGCTGAACTGGTGCGGGAACCGGTTCCAGGCCGGCGGCCGATTGACCGCCACTTCGTCGCGGACGCGCTCAAGCAGGGCCAGCACGTTGTCCTGCTGCGGGTCGAACCCGCTGTGCAGCTGCATGTCGAACAACGCGAACTCCAGCTGGCGCACGGTGAACATGCCGCTCTGGAAATTGCGCGCGGCCAGCATGCGCTCGAACAACGCGCGCGGCAGCGGCGCGCCGCTGTCCACGTGCGCGGTCATCGCCTGCACACGCTCCCATTCCCAGCAGAAGTTCTCCATGAACTGGCTCGGCAACTCCACCGCATCCCACTCCACCCCGTTGATGCCGGCCACGCCCAGCTCGCCGATGCCGGTCAACAGCTGGTGCAGGCCGTGGCCCATTTCATGGAACAGCGTGGTGACCTCATCGTGGCTGAAGGTGGCCGGCTTGCCGGCAGCGCCCTGGCCGAAGTTGCAGACCAGGTACACCAGCGGCGTCTGCACGCCGGCGGCGGTATCGCGGCGGTTGCGGCAATCGTCCATCCACGCCCCGCCACGCTTGCCTTCGCGTGCGTACAGGTCCAGGTAGAACTGGCCGACCAGCGCGCCCTGCGCATCGACCAGGCGGAAGAAGCGCACGTCCGGATGCCAGACCGGCGCATCGTCCGGCTGCACCTGCAGCCCGTACAGCGCGTCGATCACGCCGAACAGGCCTTCCAGCACCTTCGGCTCGGTGAAGTACTGCTTCACCTCCTGCTCGGAATAGCTGTAGCGCGCCTGCTTGAGCTTCTCGCTGGCATAGGCCAGGTCCCAGGCTTCCAGTGCGTCCAGGCCCAGCTGGTCACGCGCGAACGCCTCCAGTTCGGCACGGTCGCGCTGCGCGTACGGCTTGGCGCGGGCGGCCAGATCGCGCAGGAAGCCCTGCACCTGGGCGGCGTCTTCGGCCATCTTGGTGGCGATCGAATAGGCGGCGTAGTCGGCAAAACCCAACAGCGCGGCCAGCTCGGCACGCAACGCCAGCACGCGGTCGATGTTGGCGCTGTTGTCCAGCGCGGCATCGCCGAACTCCGAGGCGCGCAGCGCGTTGGCGCGGTACAGCGCCTCGCGCAGCGGGCGGTGCGCGGCGTAGGTCTGCACCGGCAGGTAGCACGGCATCTGCAGGGTCAGCTTCCAGCCCGGCAGGCCGTCTTTTTCCGCGGCGGCGCGTGCGGCGGCGACCACATCGTCGGGCAGCCCGGCCAGTTCGGCAGCATCGTCAACCTGCAACGACCAGGCGTCGGTGGCATCGAGCACGTTCTGCGAAAACCGCGCCGACAGCGCTGACAGCGCTTCCTTGATCGCACCGAAGCGGGCCTTGCCGGCCGCGTCCAGTTCGGCCCCGCCCAGCCGGAAATCGCGCAGGGCGTTGTCCAGCACCTTGCGCCGGGGCGCGTCGTAGCGGGCCGCTTCGGGCGCGGCGGCCAGCGCGCGGTACTGCTGGAACAGTGCCAGGTTCTGGCCCAGCGCACTGCCGAAGCGGGTCACCTTGGGCAGGTTGGCGTTGTAGGCCTCGCGCAGGGCCGGGGTATTGACCACGGCCTGCAGGTGGCCCACCTGGCCCCAGGCGCGCCACAGCCGTTCGGTGGCGTCATCCAGCGGTTCGACGAAGCTGGCCCAGGTGACCGGGCTGACCGTCTCGGCGGCCCGCACGGCAGCCTCGGCCTGGGCCAGCAGGGCGTCGATCGCCGGGCCGATGTGCTCGGGCTGGATCGCGTCGAAACGGGGCAGGCCGGAAAAATCCAGCAGGGGGTTGATGGGGGTCACAGGCATCTCCAGACAACGGGCCGCGGCCGCGGCATTGCCCACGATATGGCATTGCAGCGGACCCGGCACAAGGCCTGCGCCGGCCACATCCGGCGATGTTCACGCGCGGCTGACGGCAGCCGGCCGAGGCTGGAGCCCCCACGGTGGTATCCCGGAGCAGTCATGGACGATCTCACCCACGCCCTGCCTGCGTTCGCGTTGATCGGTACCGCCAGCGGCGCCGAACTGGACTGGATCGCCGCACTGGGCCCGGCGGAGGAACAGCCCCGCCACCGCGCGGCCCTGCAGCAGCTGGTCGGCCCCCAGCAGGGACGCCTGCACGAGGACCAGCTCTGGTACCCCTACGAGGTGATCGAACGTGGCGCAGCGCACTGCGAACCCGGCCATGAGCGCGAGTTTGTGCTGTGCACGCTGCTGACCGTGCTGGCGGTCAGTGCCGGGCGCCGGGTCGGCGTCGACCTGACGCTGCAGTTCGACGACCACGCCGCCGCCTACGAGGCGCTGCCGCCGGTACTGCGCGATACCGTCCTGGATGCCTACGAGGCGGTCGCCGCGTAGCGCCGACCCATGGGCGGGCTACCTCCCGGCCTGCCCTCAATACATCGCTTCGAGCGATACGCACGGCAACGCCGGCAGGCCCTGCCCGGCCACCGCGGCGGCGATCAGCGCATCGGCCTGTTCGGTGTCGATGCCCTGCTGCCGGTACCAGTCCGGGTTGTAGTAGCTGTGCGCATAGCGCTCGCCGCTGTCGCACAGGATGGTCACGATCGAGCCGCTGCGGCCGGCCTGGCGCATCCGTTCGGCCGCCTGCAGCACGCCGATGAAGTTGGTGCCGGTTGAACCGCCGACCCGGCGCCCGAGCTGGCGGCTGACGTGGCGCATCGCCGCCAGGCTGAGCGCATCGGGCACCTTGACCATCGCATCGACACTGGTCGGGATGAAACTGGATTCCACCCGCGGCCGGCCGATGCCTTCCACCCGCGAACCACCACTGCAGGTCAGCTCGCGCCATGGCTGCCCGGCCAATGCCGCGCAGTAACCGTCGTAGAACACCGACACTTCCGGGTCCGCGCACAGGATGCGGGTGTCGTGGCGGCGGTAGCTGACATAGCGGCCCAGGGTGGCGGCGGTGCCGCCGGTGCCCGGGCTGCACACGATCCACTCCGGCACCGGGTGCGGCTCTTCGGCCATCTGTTTGAAGATCGACTCGGCGATGTTGTTGTTGGCGCGCCAGTCGGTGGCCCGCTCGGCGTAGGTGAACTGGTCCATGAAGTGGCCGCCGGTTTCCCGGGCCAGCTTCTCCGAGTCGCAGTTCAGGTCGCAGGCGCGCTCGACCAGATGGCAGCGCCCGCCGTGGAACTCGATCGCGGCGATCTTTTCCGGCGAGGTGGTGGCCGGCATCACCGCGATGAACGGCAGCCCGAGCAGGCGCGCGAAGTAGGCCTCGGACACCGCCGTGGAGCCGCTGGAAGCCTCGATCACCGGG
Organism: Stenotrophomonas sp. KH_029; assembly: GCF_057839765.1. Taxonomy (NCBI): domain Bacteria; kingdom Pseudomonadati; phylum Pseudomonadota; class Gammaproteobacteria; order Lysobacterales; family Lysobacteraceae; genus Stenotrophomonas; species Stenotrophomonas sp. KH_029. Next base: position 3,657,316 of record NZ_CM174498.1, read on the forward strand.
CGCCCCTCGCGCAGCCAGCCATTGGCCAGCGCGTACAGGAACAGCGAGCGCGCCAACCGGTGCTTGAGGCTGCCGGTGGGGTGGCTGGATTCGTCCTTGAAGTACAGGTCGATGCCGGCGTGTCCGGGCAGGTCCATCGGGATCAGATGGGTGTCGGCCGAGCGGTTGAAATCGGCTTCGATCTTGCGGATGGCGGCGGCCACCCAGTCACGCTGCGACATGGCGAAGAGATTTCTATTGAATGCGTCATTCTACGTCGCATCCGGCACGTAAACAGCCCGTACCTGACCGGTCCACGGGTGTCCGGCAGACGGGCCCGGGCATAAGATGGTGCATCCGCCGTGCGCGTACGGCCCCACAGGATCCCCCATGTCCCTTGCCACCCTGCAGTCCCAGCCGGGCGTTGCCGCCCAGCCGCCAGCGGAAACCGCCGGTTTCGTGTTCAACCACACCATGCTGCGCGTGAAGGATGCCGCGGCCTCGCTGGATTTCTACACCCGCGTGCTCGGCTTCCGCCTGATCGACCAGCGCGACTTCGCCGATGCCCAATTCAGCCTGTACTTCCTGGCCCTGTTGCCGGCCAACACGCAGATTCCGCAGGGCGACGACGCCCGCCGGGTGTGGATGGCCGGCATCCCCGGCGTGCTGGAACTGACCCACAACCACGGCACCGAAACCCGGGACGGGGCGGTGTACCACGATGGCAACAGCGACCCGCGCGGCTTCGGCCATATCTGCGTGTCGGTGCCGGACATCCAGGCCGCCTGCGCCCGTTTCGACGCCCTGCAGGTGCCCTACCAGAAGCGCCTGGAAGAGGGCCGCATGAAGCACCTGGCCTTCATCAAGGATCCGGACGGTTACTGGGTGGAAATCATCTCCAACACCCCGATCGCCTGATCCCACCGCGTGCCCGCCTGCCCAATCGGGCGGGCACCGGTAGGTACCGACCGTTGGTCGGTACGCCTGAAGACCGTTGGTCGGTACGCCAGGACCCGGTCAGCAACGTGCACACTACGCCAATGCCGCCGCCTCGTTCCGGTGGTATATCTGCGCACCTGCCCAACCTGTGGAGTGCGTATGGAAACCATGGAACTGCATCGCGGCCGCCTGATCGACCACCTGCAACTGGTGGTCAAGGATCTGCCCGCCAGCCGCCGGTTCTACCAGGCAGTGTTCGACACCATCGGCATCCCGATCGCCGGCGAGGGCGACGACTATTTCTGGGCCGATGAACTGTTCGTTTCCACCGCCGACAGCGAAGCGGCGCTGGGCCAGCTCACCGGCCGCCACCACCTGGCCTTCCAGGCCCGCGACCGCGCCACCGTGGATGCCTTCCACCAGGCCGCGCTGGCCAACGGTGGCAAGGACAACGGCGCACCCGGCGAGCGCGTCTACCACCCGGGCTATTACGCCGCGTTCGCGATCGACCCGGATGGCAACAACATCGAAGTGGTCTACCACGGCCCGGCGACCTACAGCGCCGATTCGGTGAAGGTCAGCTTCTAGGCAACGCCCGGCCAATGGCATGGCCGGCGCGTTGCCACGGTACCGGCCGTGCGCCGGCTCAGTGCGCGGCCAGGTAGATGTCCTGCAGCACCGCCTTTTCCAGTTCCAGTTCGCTGAGCAGGTTCTTGACGATATCGCCCAGGCTCAGGATCCCGACCAGTCTGGCGCCTTCGGTCACCATCAGATGGCGGTGGCGCGAGTAGGTCATCAGCGCCATCGCCTGCTTCAGCGTGGCATCCGGAGCGATGCCTTCCAGGCCCGCCGACGGCAAGCTGGAGATCACCCGACGACCGGCCTGCGGACCATCGTCGGCCAGGCTGCGCACGATGTCCTTCTCGGAAATGATCCGCACCGGGGCGTCGTCTTTCATCACCACCAGGGCAGCGATCTTGTGCGCGCTCATCTTGTGCGCGGCGGCACCGATGGTGTCCTCGACATCGATGGTGACGATTGCATCTTTCTTGGATTGCAGGAGTTCGCGGACGTTCATTCTTGTTTCCTGTTACAGGTTACTGAAGTCGAAAAGTGCGCCTGGTTACGTTCGAGGGCGGCAGCAGCATGCCCCCGGTCAACTCGATTCTACGACTGCACCGGTGCCCCTGAGTTTGCAATTCTGGGACGCATCGTCGTGGGAACTGCTTGACGACTCCGAGAATGGCACCGCGCGTAGAACCGTCGCTGAATGCCGCTGCTGGGCCAGGCTAAAGATCCGTTGTCGGCTGCCGGTAGCCACGCCATGGGGCGGATGCGCGTCTTTGGGCAGGCCGGGGAGCCACCCATGGGGTGGCTCTAGCGGGTGAACGTACAAAAAAAGGGTGGCCCTGCAGGGGCCACCCTTTGTGCGCATCAGCGCGGCTGCACCGACCGACGCGTCACTCCACCGTCACGCTCTTGGCCAGGTTGCGCGGCTTGTCCACGTCGGTGCCGCGTGCCAGGGCGGTGTGGTAGGCCAGCAGCTGCACCGGGATGGTGTGCACCACCGGGCTGAGCACGCCGGCATGGCGCGGGGTGCGGATCACGTGCACGCCTTCGGACTCGACGAAATTGCTGTCCTGGTCGGCGAACACGAACAGCTCGCCGCCCCGTGCGCGCACTTCCTGCATGTTGGATTTGACCTTCTCCAGCAGGCTGTCGTTGGGCGCGATCACCACCACCGGCATGTCCTCGTCCACCAGCGCCAGCGGGCCGTGCTTGAGCTCGCCGGCCGGGTAGGCCTCGGCGTGTATGTAGGTGATTTCCTTGAGCTTGAGCGCGCCTTCCAGCGCGATCGGGTAATGCAGGCCGCGGCCCAGGAACAGCGCGCTGCTCTTGCGCGCGAAACGCTCGGCCCAGATCGCGATCTGCGGCTCCATGTTCAACGCATGCTGCACGCTGCCCGGCAGGAAGCGCAGCTGCTCCAGGTAATCCGCTTCCTGCGCGGCGTCGATGCGGCCGTGCAGCTTGCCCAGCACCATGGTCAGCTGGAACAACGCGGCCAGCTGGGTGGTGAACGCCTTGGTCGAGGCCACGCCGATCTCGGCGCCGGCACGGGTATAGCAGACCAGTTCGCTGGCGCGCGGGATCGCGCTTTCGGGCACGTTGCAGATCGACAGCGTGTGCCGGTGGCCCAGCGACTTGGCGTATTTCAGCGCCTCCATCGTGTCCAGGGTTTCACCGGACTGGGAGATGGTCACGATCAGGTGCTTCGGGTTGGCGTAGGCGGCGCGGTAGCGGTATTCGCTGGCGATTTCCACGCTGCACGGCAGGCCGGCGATCGCTTCGATCCAGTAGCGCGCGGTCAGCCCCGAGTAGTAGCTGGTGCCGCAGGCCAGGATCTGCACGCCCTCGATGCCCGACAGCACCGCTTCGGCGTTCTTGCCGAACAGTTCGGCCGGGAAGCCGCCGGCGTCGATCGCCGCTTCGATGGTGTCGGCCAACGCGCGCGGCTGCTCGTGGATTTCCTTCTGCATGAAGTGGCGGTAAGGCCCCAGCTCCAACGAGGCCAGCGACACGTCCGACAGGTGCACATCGCGCACCACCGGCTGGTCGTCCTGGTCGTACACCTGCACGCCATCCAGGCGGATTTCGGCGGTGTCGCCCTCTTCCAGGAAGATCACCCGGCGGGTGGCCGACAGGATCGCAGACACATCGGAGGCCACGAAGTTCTCGCCCTCGCCCAGGCCGACCAGCAACGGGCAGCCCATCCGCGCGCAGACGAAATGGTGCGGCTCGGCCCGGCTCATCACCGCCAGCGCATAGGCGCCGGTGAGTTCCTTGACCGTGCGCTGCAGCGCCGACAGCAGGCTGTCGCCCCCCTTGAGGTGGTGGTGCATCAGGTGCGCGATCACTTCGGTGTCGGTCTGCGACTCGAAGGTGTAGCCCAGCGCGCGCAGCTTCTCGCGCTGTTCTTCATGGTTTTCGATGATGCCGTTGTGCACCAGCGCCACGCCGTGGCTGATGTGCGGGTGCGCGTTGGCCTCGGTGACGCCACCGTGGGTGGCCCAGCGCGTGTGGCCGATGCCGAGCACCGAATCGAAGCCTTCGGCGGCGGCGGCCTTTTCCATTTCCGCCACGCGCCCGGTGCGGCGCACCCGGCGCAGGTCCGGCTGGGCCGGGCGCTGGTCGAGCACGGCGATGCCCGAGGAATCGTAGCCGCGGTATTCCAGCCGCTTCAGGCCCTCGATGAGTACCGGTACCACGTTGCGATGGGCGATCGCTCCCACAATGCCGCACATAGATTCTGATCCCTGCCGTTGAGTCCCGCATTCTAGCGTGGCCCCCGTGCGCGCCAGGGCGCTGCCGGCTTAACAAAAGTGTCCGCGCTACTGTCCGCGGACACGCGGACATCCGGGCACCTCCTGCAAGTGCTTGTTTCCAAAGGGCCAATACTTGGCACGCTGCCTGCTAACTATCCGGGCAACCCAACCGCGAACGAGCCCGATGATCCGCGACACTTCCGCCCAGGACCAGTCCCTCTCCGCTGCCGGCACGGCCGCCCCCTGGAAGCGCTGGCTGTGGCCGGCACTGGCCGCCCTGGTGGTGCTGCTGGCGATCGGCTTTGCCATCCGCGCCTGGCTGGGCGCCAGCCAGTCCTTCGACAGTGCCCGGGTGCGCATCGCCGAGGTCAAGCGCGGCGACATGGTCCGCGACATCGCCGCCGATGGCCGGGTGATCGCCGCCAACAGCCCGGTGCTGTATGCGATCTCGGCCGGCACGGTGACCCTCAAGGTGGTCGCCGGCGACGTGGTCAAGCAGGGCCAGGAACTGGCCGTGATCGACAGCCCGGAACTGCGCAGCAAGCTGGCCCAGGAACAGGCCACCCTGGCCGGGCTGGAAGCCGAGGCCGGGCGCGCCGGGCTGGACGCCACCCTGGCCCGCGCCACCGCACAGAAGGAAACCGACCAGGCCACCATCGACCGCCAGGCCGCCAGCCGCGACCTGGAACGCTATCAGCGCGGCTTCGACGGCGGCGCGGTGCCGCAGGTGGACGTGGCCAAGGCCGAGGACACCGTCAAGAAGTCCGAGATCCAGCTGCAGCATGCGCGCAAGGACGCCACCCTCAAGGCCCAGGGCGCCGACCTGGATGCGCGCAACAAGCGCCTGCTGGCCGACCGCCAGCGCGCGGTGGTGGCCGAGGTCGAACGCCAGGTCGATGCACTGACCCTGCGCGCGCCGTTCGATGGCCAGGTCGGCCAGGTCCAGGCCACCCAGCACACCAATGTCGCCATCAATGCGCCGATCCTGGGCGTGGTCGACCTGTCGCGCTTTGAAATCGAAATCAAGGTGCCCGAGAGCTTCGCCCGCGAACTGTCGCTGGGCATCCCGGCGCAGCTGACCAGCGGCAACGGCCAGCCCTTCCCCGGCGAGATCTCCGCCGTCTCCCCGGAAGTGGTGGCCGGCGAGGTCAACGCCCGCATCCGCTTCACCGACAAGCAGCCGCAGGGCCTGCGCCAGAGCCAGCGCATGCAGGCGCGGGTGGTGCTCGATACCCGCCGCAACGTGATCAAGGTCGAGCGCGGCCCGTTCGTCGAACAGGGCAACGGCCAGGTCTACGTGATGGACGGCAGCACCGCCGTGCGCCGTCCGGTCAAGCTCGGCGTGAGCAGCCTGGGCGAAGTGGAAATCCTCTCTGGCCTGCAGCCCGGCGACCGCGTCGTGGTCTCCGGCAGCGATCTGTTCGGCGATGCCGAGCGCGTGTCCGTCAACTGAACCTTCTCGACTTCAAAAGGAAACCGTCATGCTGGAAATGCGTTCTGTCGCCAAAGTGTTCCGCACCGAACAGGTGGAAACCCACGCCCTGCGCTCGCTGGACCTGCACGTGCGCGAGGGGGAGTTCGTCGCCGTGACCGGTCCGTCCGGTTCGGGCAAGACCACCTTCCTCAACATCGCCGGCCTGCTGGAAACCTTCACCAGCGGCACCTACCTGCTCGATGGCCAGGATGTCAGCAAGCTCGGCGATGACGCCCGCAGCCGGCTGCGCAACCAGAAGATCGGCTTCATCTTCCAGGGCTTCAACCTGATCTCGGACCTGAACCTGTTCGACAACGTCGATGTGCCGCTGCGTTACCGCGGCATGCCGGCGGCCGAACGCCGGCAGCGCATCGAGCATGCGCTGGGCCAGGTCGGGCTGGGCTCGCGGATGAAGCACTATCCGGCCGAACTGTCCGGCGGCCAGCAGCAGCGCGCCGCGATCGCGCGTGCGCTGGCCGGCAGCCCGCGCCTGCTGCTGGCCGACGAACCGACCGGCAACCTGGACAGCCAGATGGCGCGCGGGGTGATGGAGCTGCTGGAAGAGATCAACGCCGCCGGCACCACCATCGTGATGGTCACCCACGACCCGGAGCTGGCCGCGCGCGCCCAGCGCAACGTGCACATCGTCGATGGCCAGGCCACCGACCTGGTGCGCGAGCCGGTGCTGGGCACCCCGCGCGTGGCCCTGGCCACCGCCACTGCCACCGCCAACGACTGAGGCCGCCATGCTCGCCTACTACTTCCGCCTGGCCCTGCGCAGCTTCCGGCGCAACAAGGTACTGACCGCGCTGATGGTGATCGCCATCGCGCTGGGCATCGGCGCATCGATGACCACCCTGACCGTGTTCCACGTGCTGTCCGGCGACCCGATCCCGCAGAAGAGCGACCGCATCTTCGCCGTGCAGGTCGACCCGCGCCCGATGCTGGGCTACCAGCCCGGTGAGGAACCGGAAGACCAGATGACGCGTTTCGACGCCGAGTCGCTGCTGCGCGAGAAGCGCGCCAGCCGCCAGGCGGTAATGACCGGCGGCGGCATCACGGTGGAGCCGGACAAGGCCGCGCTGCGCCCGTTCGACACCGATGTGCGCTACACCTCCACCGATTTCTTCCCGATGTTCGACACGCCCTTCCTGTACGGCCGCGCCTGGCCGAGCACCGACGATGATGGCCGCGCCCGCGTGGCGGTGATTTCGCGCGAACTGAACCAGAAGCTGTTCGATGGCACCGACAGCGTCGGCAAGCCGATACGCATGGACGGGCATACCTTCACCGTAGTCGGCGTGCTGGACGAATGGAACCCGAACCCGCACTTCTACGACCTGGAAACCGGCAAGTACGGCAGTGCCGAGGACGTCTTCCTGCCGTTCTCCACGGCGATGGAACTCAAGCTGGGCCGCAACGGCAACATGAACTGCTGGGGCAACAGCAACGGCGAGGAAACCGCGCTCAACGCGCCCTGCACCTGGCTGCAGTACTGGGTCGAGCTGGACTCGGCCAGCGGCGCCGCCGACTACCGTGCCTACCTGGAGAACTACTCCACCCAGCAGAAGGCCGCCGGCCGTTTCCAGCGCGCGCCCAATGTGCGCCTGCGCAACGTGATGGCGTGGCTGGACTACAAGCAGGTGGTGCCCGGCGACGTGCGCCTGCAGCTGTGGCTGGCGCTGGGCTTCCTGCTGGTCTGCCTGATCAATACGGTCGGCCTGCTGCTGGCCAAGTTCCTGCGCCGCAGCGGCGAGATCGGCGTGCGCCGTGCGCTGGGCGCCAGCCGCGGGCAGATCTTCCTGCAGTCGCTGGTGGAAGCCGGCACGGTCGGCCTGGCCGGTGGCGTGCTCGGCTTGGGGCTGGCGATGCTGGGCCTGTACGCGGTGCGCCAGCAACCGGTGGACTACGCCAAGCTGGCCACCCTGGACGGGCCGATGCTGCTGCTCGCCTTCGGCCTGACCCTGGCCGCCAGCCTGCTGGCCGGCTTCCTGCCGGCCCTGCGCGCCATGCAGGTCACCCCTGCCATCCAACTCAAATCGCAGTAAGGATCCGGAGCACACCATGGATATCCGTCCCATCCTGTCCACACTGCGCCGGCACAAGACCGCCGCCGCCCTGATCGTGCTGGAGATCGCGCTGACCTGCGCCATCGTCTGCAACGCGTTGTTCCTGATCGGCCAGCGGATCGAAACGATCAGCCAGCCCAGCGGCATCGCTGAAAAGGAACTGCTGGAAGTGCGCCTGGGCGGCATCGGCAAGCAGGTCAATGCCGAAGCCCGCACCCGTGAAGACCTGGCCGCGCTGCGCAGCGTGCCGGGGGTCAAGAGCGTGGTGCCGATCAACCAGTTGCCGTTCCGGCGCAACTCCTGGAACACCGGCCTGTCGCTGGTCCCGGACCAGGAACGGCAGACGCTGAGCGCCTCGCAGTTCTTCGCCAGCGAAGGCACCCTGGACACCATGGGGCTGGAACTGATCGGTGGCCGCGACTTCCAGCCCGACGAGTACCGCAACCTGGAATCGGTGATCGCCGACAACTCGCTGGAATCCACCGGCACTTCGGCCATCCTCAGCCAGGCCGCCGCGCTCAAGCTGTACCCCGACGGCAGCGCGCTGGGCAAGACCGTCTACAGCGGCCGCGAGCCGCTGCGGGTGGTCGGCGTGGTCAAGGAGCTGGCGCGCCCGTCGAAGATGGACAACGACACCCGCTACTCGATGATCCTGCCGCTGCGGGTCACCTACGTGGAAGGCTTCTACCTGATCCGGGTCACCGACCCGGCCCGTCGCGACGAGGTGCTCAACGCCGCCGTGGCGGCGCTGGAAAAGGTCGATCCGAGCCGGTTGGTGCGCGCCAAGCGCAGCTATGAAGAGCAGCGCAACAAATACTTCGCCAACGACCGTGCGATGGTCGGCCTGCTGGTCACCGTGTGCGTGGCACTGCTGGTGGTGACCGCGCTGGGCATCATCGGCCTGGCCAGCTTCTGGGTGCAGCAGCGCACCAAGCAGATTGGCATCCGCCGTGCGCTGGGCGCCACCCGCGGGCAGATCCTGCGTTACTTCCAGACCGAGAACTTCCTGCTGGCCACGGTCGGGATCGTGCTGGGCATGTTGATGGCCTACTCCATCAACCTGTGGCTGATGAATGCCTACGAGCTGCCGCGCATGCCGATCAGCTACCTGCCCATCGGTGCGCTGCTGTTGTGGCTGCTCGGGCAGATCGCGGTGTTCGGCCCGGCCCATCGCGCCGCGGCGGTGCCCCCGGCCGTGGCCACCCGGAGCGCATGACATGGGCCTGCGCAGCGCATCGGCCGTGTTGCTGTCACTGCTGCTGGCCACCGCTGCCAGCGCCGGCACCACCACTACCACCACGCGTACCGAAACCTCGCGCCTGGACTGGCGCGAGCAGGGCCTGCACCTGGCCATCGAGGCCAGCCAGGGCGTGGTATTCGTGCGCCACGCCGAGCCGGCCGGGCATTTCGGCCTGCGCGTCGGCGACCGCGTGCTGCAGGTAGGTACACAGCCGGTACGCCGCATCGATGACCTGACCACGGCGCTGGCGCGCAGCGGCCACCCCAGCGTGGCGGTCACGGTGCTGCGCGATGGCCGCCGGCTGAGCGTGCCGGTGGCCACTGGGGCCTGGCACGGCGTACTGCCCCCGGCCCCGCCGGCACCGCCCGCCCGGCCGGCGCCGCAGCGATGATTACCGGCGGCGGGCAGCACTGCCCGCCGGCCCGGCGCTCCGGTACTCTTGCCCCCATCCTTCCGCCCTTCGTTGCCGCATGCCTTCGATCCTGATCATTGACGACAACGCCAGCGTCGGCACCGCGCTGGAAGTGCTGTTCTCGCTGCACGACATCGATGCCCTGCATGCGCTGTCGCCCGAGGCCGGGCTGGCGCTGCTGGCCCAGCAGCCGGTGGACCTGGTGATCCAGGACATGAACTTCACCGAGGACACCACCTCCGGCGAGGAAGGCGAAGCCCTGTTCCAGCAGATCCGCGCGCACCACCCGGACCTGCCGGTAATCCTGCTCACCGCCTGGACGCAGTTGAGCAGCGCGGTGGACCTGGTCAAGGCCGGCGCCGCCGATTACCTGGCCAAGCCCTGGGACGACCGCAAGCTGCTGACCACGGTCAACAACCTGCTGGAGCTGTCCGAAACCCGGCGCGAACTGGACCGTCGCCGCGAACGCGAACAGCGCAACCGCACTGCGCTGGAAGCACGCTACGACCTGCGCGGCGCGGTGGTCGCCGACCCGGCCAGCGAACGCGTGGTCAGCCTGGCCTGCCAGGTCGCACGTTCGGAACTGCCGGTGCTGATCACCGGCCCCAACGGGGCGGGCAAGGAGAAGATCGCCGAGATCATCCAGGCCAATTCGCTGGTGGCCAAGGGTGCGTTCGTGGCCCTGAACTGCGGCGCCATTCCCGCCGAACTGATCGAAGCCGAGCTGTTCGGCAGCGAGGCCGGCGCCTACACCGGCGCCAACAAGGCGCGCGAAGGCAAGTTCGAGGCCGCCGATGGCGGCACCCTGTTCCTGGATGAAATCGGCAACCTGTCGCTGGGTGGGCAGATGAAACTGCTGCGCGTGCTGGAAACCGGTCGTTTCGAACGGCTGGGCTCCAACCGCGAACGCCAGGTCAAGGTGCGGGTGATCAGCGCCACCAACGCCGACCTGCCGGCGATGATCCGCGACGGCCAGTTCCGCGAGGATCTGTACTACCGCCTCAACACCATCGAACTGGCCTTGCCGCCGCTGGCCGAACGACCCGGCGACATCCTGCCGCTGGCCGAGCGTTTCCTCGGCGACGGCAAGCCGCTGTCCAGCGCCGCCGCCAGCGCCCTGCAGCGGCACGGCTGGCCGGGCAACGTGCGCGAGCTGCGCAACGTGATCCAGCGCGCCGCGCTGCTGGCCCAGGGTGCGCGCATCGAGGTGGCCGACCTCAACCTGCCGCGCGCGGCCAGCGGTGCGCGCGCGGTCGGCCCGGTGGTCGATCCGGACCGCGGCCTGATCGAATCGGCGCTGGCCCGCAACCACGGCATCATCGCCCAGACCGCCGCCGAACTCGGGCTCAGCCGCCAGGCGCTGTACCGGCGCATGGACCGCTACGGCATCCCGCGCGAATGAAGCGCAGCTCGTTCACCTTCCGACTGTTCCTGCGCCTGCTGCCGGTGCTGGCGCTGGCCGCCGCCCTGCCGTGGGCGCTGGCGTTCTGGATGGACCATGGCTGGGCGGTGGCGTTGATTTCCGCCGCCATACTGCTCGCGCTGATGTGGTGGAGCCTGCGCCGGGCCACCGCGCCGGTCCGTTCGCTGTTGCGCGCCCTGTCGGGCACCACCAGCAGCTACCGCGACGGCGAGTACAACTTCAGCGTGTACTGGCCCGGCAACGACGAGCTGGGCGACCTGGTGCAGGCGCACCGCGAGCTGGGCGACGTGCTGCGCGAACAACGCCAGGGCCTGGTGCAGCGCGAACTGCTGCTGGACACCATGGTGCAGAACACCCCGGTGGCGATGCTGCTGCTGGCCAATGGCGGCGACGGCATCCAGCGCGTGGTGTTTTCAAACCTGGCCGCGCGCAAGCTGCTGCACCACGGCTGGAAGCTGGAAGGCCAGCGCATGCAGGACGTGCTGGAAACGCTGCCGCCGGAACTGCGCGATGCGATCGCGCGCGGCGGCGACAGCCTGTTCGCGGTGCGCGGCAGCGGCGATGACAGTCCCGACGACGATGAGGATGACGAACAGATCTACCACCTGTCGCGGCGCAACTTCCATCTCAACGGGCGCCCCCACGACCTGCTGCTGATCCGCCTGTTGACCGCCGAACTGCGCCGGCAGGAAGTGCAGACCTGGAAGAAGGTGATCCGGGTGATCAGCCACGAGCTCAACAACTCGCTGGCACCGATCGCCTCGCTGGCCCATTCCGGGGGCGAGCTGGTCCGGCGCGGCCGGACCGAGCGGCTGGAAGAAGTGTTCGGCACCATCGAGGAGCGCGCGCGCCACCTGGAGGGCTTCATCCGCGGCTATGCGCGCTTTGCCAAGTTGCCGCAGCCGCAGCTGCAGAACATGCAGTGGCTGCAGTTCCTGACCGGCCTGCAGCACCAGATCCCGTTCCGCATGCAGGGCATCGCCGAGGACCTGTACAGCCGCGTGGATATCGCCCAGCTCGGCCAGGCCCTGCTCAACCTGCTCAAGAACGCGCACGAAGCCTGCGCCGAGGCCGAGCCGGCCAACGACGATGTCGAACTGCGCCTGACCCGGCTGCCGCAATGGCTGCGGCTGGAAGTGCTCGACCGTGGCAAGGGCATGAACGAAGCGGTGCTGCAGAACGCGCTGATGCCGTTCTATTCGACCAAGCGCAATGGCACCGGGCTGGGGCTGGCGCTGACCCGCGAGATCGTCGAGGCCCACGGTGGGCGCGTCTCGCTGCAGAACCGCCGCGAAGGCGGCTTGTGCGTGGCGATCTTCCTGCCCACGTAGGACACGTTTCGTTTCAGCACCACGTTGTCCGAGCATGGCTCGGACCTACCGGGTGGACATCACAAAACCGCCGCTTTCGTCCTGTTCCGAAGCCGGCACGGCAACGCGGCAGGCGATCATGGCCGCGCCACTTCCGGCCGCTGATCGAGTCGACCATGCACCACCGCCTGCTGATGCTGTTCGCCGTCCTGCTGTTGCAGGCCCTGCCCGCGCGCGCGCAGGACAATGCCTTCTCGGTGCAGACCCACTACACCCAGGAGGTCGTCTCGATCACACCGCTGCGCATCGCCTACACCTTGAGCGGCTACGGGCGCTACGCACCAACCGACTTCAGCGCGCTGCGCCTCAGTGGCGAGGCCGTGTTGGTGTTTGCCTATGCCGACAGCGTGGCCCAGGTGCATGCCGAGCAACTGCAGGTGGCGCCCGACCAGGGCGCCTATCACTGGCGCTACCCGGCCTGGTCGGCGCCGGCTGCTGGTACCGCAGTGGCCTCGATACAGGGCGAAGTGGAAGCCGGGTTCAAGGTATTCTTCCAGCACGGCAGCGACGGCCGCTGGCCATTGCAGACACGGTTTGTGGTGACCTTCGATCCGGCCGTGGACTACGATCCTGCCCGGGTACATCTGCAGGTGGTCTATCTCAAGGCCGGGCCGATCGCCCCGCATATCGACGTGTTCAGCGCCCTGCCATGAGCCGGCACCTGGCGCGGTGATTGCCGCGCCGCAGTGCTGCTCAGGAGCTGCGCTTGGTCGGGCGCTTCCATCCCTCGATGGTCTGCTGGCGGGCACGCGCCACGGTCAGCTGGCCCTCCGGTGCGCTGCGGGTGATCACCGAGCCGGCCGCGATGGTCGCGCCCTCGCCGATCACCACCGGCGCCACCAGCGAACTGTTGGAGCCGATGAAGGCGTTGTCGCCGATCGTGGTCTGCGACTTGTTCACCCCGTCGTAGTTGCAGGTGATGGTACCGGCGCCGATGTTGACCTTGCTGCCGATCACCGCATCGCCCAGGTAGGTCAGGTGGTTGGCCTTGCTTCCCGGCCCCAGCGTGACCTTCTTGGTCTCCACGAAGTTGCCCACGTGCGCGCCGGCCGCCAGCACCGTACCCGGGCGCAGCCGCGCGAACGGGCCGATCTCGGCCGCGCCTTCGCTGACCACGCCATCCAGGTCGCAATGCGATTTGACCACGGTCCCGGCGGCCAGGGTGACGTCCTTGAGCCGGGTGAACGCCCCGATGCTGACCCCGTCGCCGAGTTCGACCCGGCCTTCCAGGATCACGTTGACGTCGATCTGCACGTCGCGGCCCACGCTCACCGTGCCACGGATGTCCAGCCGGGCCGGGTCCAGCACGCGCGCGCCCTGGGTGCACAGGGCGCGCACCTGGCGCAGCTGCCAGGCGCGCTCCAGCTGCGCCAGCTGCCAGGGGTCGTTGGCGCCCTCGGCTTCCTGCGGGTCCTGCACGAAGGCCATGTCGGCCGGGGTGTAGTCGTGGGCGGCGGCAGCGAATACGTCGGTGAGGTAATACTCGCCCTGGGCGTTGCGGTTGGACAGCTGCGACAACCAGGTGCGCAGCGCGGTCGATTCGGCGCTGATGATGCCGGTATTGATGGTGCGGATAGCGCGCTGTTCGTCGTTGGCATCCTTCTGCTCGACAATCGCCGCTACCCGGCCCTCGGCATTGCGCACGATCCGGCCATAGCCGGTGGCATCGGCGACTTCGGCCACCAGCACCGCCAGGCGGCCGGGCTGGGACAACAGGTGGCGCAGGGTATCGACCCGGATCAGCGGTACATCGCCGTACAGCACCAGCACCGTGGCGGCGTCGGGGACCTCGGGCATGGCCTGCAGCACCGCATGGCCGGTACCCAGCTGCTCGCGCTGCTGCGCCCAGCGCAGGTCGGGCTGATCGGCGAAGGCCTGCTGCACCGCTTCACCGCCATGGCCGTAGACCACGTGGATGGCAGCGGGCTGCAGTGCGCGCGCCGCGTCGATCACGTGCGCCAGCATCGGCCGCCCGGCAATGGGCTGCAGGACCTTGGGCAGCATCGATTTCATGCGTTTGCCGGCGCCGGCGGCGAGGATGATGACGTGCAGTGGCTGGGGCATGGGCAATCGCATTCCTGGGGAGCGTTGGGGGAATTCTAGTGCGGTCCCCGTTAACATGTGCGCTTCACCGCAGCGGCAGTACCCGTGAGCCTGATCCGCCAGGGAAGCAGTTATCTCGTCATCGGCCTGGTCCAGCTCGGCGTGGACTGGGCCGTATTCGTCGGTGCCAGCGCGCTGGGCATGCCGGTGGCCCCGGCCAACCTGCTCGGCCGCGTTTGCGGGATGCTGCTCGGGTTCTGGCTCAACGGCCGGCATACGTTCGCCCAGGCCGGTCAACAGCGGCTGGGCTGGAAGCGCTTTGCACGGTTCCTGGGGCTGTGGGCGATGCTGACGCTGGTCAGTACGCTGGCGCTGGACGCTGCCGCCAACCAGCTCGGCCTGCGCTATGCGTGGCTGGCCAAGCCGCTGGTCGAGGGCAGCCTGGCGGCCGTATCGTTCCTGCTGATGCGCCGGTTCGTCTACCGCTGAGCCTGCGCTTTACCGTCCGGGCGCCGGAAGGCGCCCGGACGCCATCAACTTACTCGCACTTCAGCGAGGCGACCACCTGGGTGAACTGGGTATTGGCGGCGGTGCAGCCGGCCTCCAGCGCCGCCTTGTCGTCCATGGCGGCCCACTGGGCCTTGGCCTGGTCCACGCCCTGCTGGAAGGCCGCGGCAACCTGCGGGTTGGACTTGTCGAAGCAGGCCTTCGCGCGCGCCAGATAGGCTTCGCAGACCTGCGGAAGGCCCGCGGTCGCCGGGGCGTCGGCTACCGCTGCCGGCGCGGTCGCTGCCGGGGTTGCCGCCGCTGCCGGGGCCGCCGCCTCTTCCTTCTTGCCACAACCGGCCAGGCCGGTGAGAACCACTGCGAGAATCAACGCCTTGTTGTACATGGATAGTCCTTTGTTGAACGGTGGGTGGTACTGGATGCCTGCATGGACAATTCCGGCCGCGCACGTCCGGGTGCATGGTGGGCAGTGCACTTCATAGCATCAAAGATCGGCACCGTCATCCCCAACGGCTGATTGCCTGCCGGGGCGCCGCCTGCCGCGGCGGCCATCCCATCGCGGCGGCGGGCACAAACAACAACGCCGGCATCATGCCGGCGTCGTCGGGTATTACCGTTGGTGCCCTCAGTGCTTGAGGGTCTTGCGCAGGCGCTCCAGCGCCTGCAGCTGGACCACCGCCTCGGCCAGCTTCTGCTGCGCCTCGGCCACGTCGATCGCTTCACCGCGGTTGGCCAGCATGCGCTCGGCTTCTTCCTTGGCCTTGCGCACCGACGCTTCGTCGATGTCCTGGGCGCGGATCGCGGTGTCGGCCAGCACGGTGACCACCTGCGGCTGCACCTCGAGGATGCCGCCGGAAATGGCGAAATCCAGCTGCTCGCCGCTCGGCGTGGTCACCACCACCTTGCCCGGCTTCAGGCGGGTGATCAGTGGCGCGTGCTTGGGCGCGATGCCCAGCTCGCCCAGCTCGCCGGTGGCCACGACCAGGGTCGCCTCACCACGGAAGATTTCCTGCTCGGCGCTGACGATGTCGCAACGAATGGTGCTCATGTAACTCTCTTCGCTAAGGGGCGGGCAGAGCCCACCGCAGGTATTCCGCAGCGGTGGGCGCAGGCCCACCCCGTGTCACGGTCGGGACGGGCGGGTGCCCGTCCCCGCCGCATCAGGCCTTCTCGGCCATCTTCTTGGCCTTCTCGACCGCTTCTTCGATGCTGCCGACCATGTAGAACGCCTGTTCCGGCAGGTGGTCGTACTCGCCATCGACGATGGCCTTGAAGCCACGGATGGTGTCCTTCAGCGACACGTACTTGCCCGGCGAGCCGGTGAACACTTCGGCCACGTGGAACGGCTGGCTGAAGAAACGCTCGATCTTGCGGGCGCGGGTCACGGCCTGCTTGTCTTCTTCGGACAGTTCGTCCATGCCCAGGATGGCGATGATGTCCTTCAGTTCCTTGTACTTCTGCAAGGTCTGCTGGACGCGCTGGGCGGTGTCGTAATGCTCGTGGCCGATCACCAGCGGATCCATCTGGCGGCTGGTCGAATCCAGCGGATCCACCGCCGGGTAGATACCCAGCGAGGCGATCGAACGCGACAGGGTCACGGTCGAATCCAGATGGGCGAAGGTGGTCGCCGGCGACGGATCGGTCAAGTCATCGGCCGGCACGTAGACGGCCTGGATCGAGGTGATCGAGCCATTCTTGGTCGAGGTGATGCGCTCCTGCAGGACGCCCATTTCCTCGGCCAGGGTCGGCTGGTAGCCCACGGCCGACGGCATGCGGCCCAGCAGTGCCGACACTTCGGTACCGGCCAGGGTGTAGCGGTAGATGTTGTCCACGAACAGCAGCACGTCCTTGCCCTTGCCGTTCTCATCCTTCTCGTCGCGGAAGTACTCGGCCATGGTCAGGCCGGTCAGCGCCACGCGCAGACGGTTGCCCGGCGGCTCGTTCATCTGGCCGTACACCATCGCGACCTTGTCCAGGACGTTGGAGTCCTTCATCTCGTGGTAGAAGTCGTTGCCCTCACGGGTACGCTCGCCCACGCCGGCGAACACCGACAGGCCGCTGTGCGCCTTGGCGATGTTGTTGATCAGCTCCATCATGTTGACGGTCTTGCCGACGCCGGCGCCGCCGAACAGGCCGACCTTGCCACCCTTGGCGAACGGGCACATCAGGTCGATCACCTTGATGCCGGTTTCCAGCAGCTCGGTGGCCGGGGACTGGTCTTCGTACGACGGGGCGGCACGGTGGATTTCCCAGGTGTCGCTGGCGGTGACCGGACCGGCTTCGTCGATCGGGCGACCCAGCACGTCCATGATGCGGCCCAGCGTACCGGCGCCGACCGGCACCGAGATGGCGCGCTCGGTGTTGGTGGCAACCAGGTTGCGCTTCAGGCCGTCGGTGGAGCCCAGCGCGATGCAACGGACCACGCCGTCACCGAGCTGCTGCTGCACTTCCAGCGTGATTTCGGTGTTGTCCACCTTCAGCGCGTGGTACACCTTCGGCACCGACTCGCGGGGGAATTCGACGTCGACGACGGCGCCGATGATCTGAACGATCTTGCCCTGACTCATTGCTGCAATCCTCTAATGTGTGCTTTGACTGTGCGCGTCAGACTGCTGCCGCGCCGCCGACGATTTCGGAGATTTCCTGGGTGATCGCTGCCTGCCGGGCCTTGTTGTAGACCAGCTGCAGGGTTCCGATCAGCTTGTTCGCGTTGTCGCTTGCCGACTTCATCGCGACCATGCGGGCTGCATGCTCGGACGCGACGTTTTCCAGAACCGCCTGGTACACCAGCGACTCGACGTAACGCGTCATCACGTGCTCCAGCACGGTCGCGGCGTCGGGTTCGTACAGGTAGTCCCAGTCGTGGTGCGCGATCTGCTTCTCAGCGGCCGGCAACGGCAGCAGCTGGTCGAAGCTGGCCTTCTGCGTCATCGTGTTGATGAAGCGGTTGTAGACCAGGTAGACGCGGTCGACCTTGCCCTCGGTGAACGCATCGAGCATCACCTTGATCACGCCGATCAGCTGTTCCAGGTGCGGCACATCGCCCATGTGGGTGACGCTGCCGACCATGTTGAGCTTGATCCGGCGGAAGAAGGTCGATGCCTTCTGGCCGATGGTCACCACGTCGACCTCCGCGCCCTTTTCCTGGTACTGGCGGACTTCGCCCAGCATCTTGCGGAACAGGTTGTTGTTCAGACCGCCGGCCAGGCCGCGGTCGGAGGAGATCACGATGTAACCAACCCGCTTGACCTCGTCGCGCTGGACCAGGAACGGATGCTGGTAGTCGGTGCTGGCCTGGGCCAGGTGACCGATCACCTGCTTCATCGCCTGCGCATACGGACGCGACGTCTTCATCCGCTCCTGCGCCTTGCGGATCTTGGAGGCCGAGACCATCTCGAGCGCGCGCGTCACCTTGCGGGTGTTCTGCACGCTCTTGATCTTGGTTTTGATTTCGCGTCCGCTTGCCATCTCTTATTCCCGTAGAGCGGGGCAGTGCCCCGCTTTCAATCCGTCCAGCGGGGCAGAGCCCCGCTCTACATGCGGCTTACCAGCTGCCGGTGGTCTTGAACTCGGAGATGCCCTGCTTGAAGGCCGCTTCGATGTCGTTGTCCCAACCGCCGGTGGCGTTGATCTTGCTGATCAGTTCGCCCTGGGTGTTGGCGAAGTGGGCGTGCAGGCCCTCTTCCAGCGCCAGCAGCTTGTTGACCGGCACGTCGTCGAGGTAACCCTCGTTGACCGCATAGATGGTCAGCGCCTGGTTGGCGATCGACATCGGGGCGTACTGCTTCTGCTTCATCAGTTCGGTGACGCGCTGACCGCGCTCGAGCTGCTTGCGGGTAGCTTCGTCCAGGTCCGAGGCGAACTGCGCGAACGCCGCCAGCTCACGGTACTGGGCCAGCGAGATACGGATGCCGCCGGACAGCTTCTTGATGATCTTGGTCTGGGCCGCACCACCGACGCGCGACACCGAGATACCGGCGTTCACGGCCGGGCGGATGCCCGAGTTGAACAGATCGGTTTCCAGGAAGATCTGGCCGTCGGTGATCGAGATCACGTTGGTCGGCACGAACGCGGACACGTCGCCGGCCTGGGTTTCGATGATCGGCAGCGCGGTGAGCGAGCCGGTCTTGCCCTTGACGGCGCCGTTGGTGAACTTCTCCACGTACTCTTCGG
Source organism: Stenotrophomonas sp. KH_029 (assembly GCF_057839765.1). Classification (NCBI taxonomy): domain Bacteria; kingdom Pseudomonadati; phylum Pseudomonadota; class Gammaproteobacteria; order Lysobacterales; family Lysobacteraceae; genus Stenotrophomonas; species Stenotrophomonas sp. KH_029. The sequence goes on from NZ_CM174498.1 coordinate 3,676,268, forward strand.
ACACGCGGGCGGCGCGCTCGAGCAGGCGGGAGTGCAGGTAGAACACGTCGCCCGGGTAGGCTTCGCGGCCCGGCGGGCGCTTGAGCAGCAGCGAGATCTGGCGGTAGGCCACGGCCTGCTTGGACAGATCGTCGTACACGATCAGCGCGTCTTCGCCGCGGTCCATGAAGTACTCGCCCATGGTGCAGCCCGAGTAGGCGCTGATGTACTGCATCGCGGCCGATTCGGACGCGGTCGCAGCGACCACCACGGTGTGCGCCAGCGCGCCGTTTTCTTCCAGCTTGCGCACGATGTTGGCCACGGTCGAGGCCTTCTGGCCGATCGCAACGTACACGCACTTGATGCCGGTAGCCTTCTGGTTGATCACCGCATCGATGGCCAGGGCGGTCTTGCCGGTCTGGCGGTCGCCGATGACCAGCTCGCGCTGGCCGCGGCCGATCGGGATCATCGAGTCGACCGACTTGTAACCGGTCTGCACCGGCTGGTCGACCGACTTGCGCCAGATCACGCCCGGGGCAACGCGCTCGACCGGCGCGGTGGCCTTGGCGGCGATCGGGCCCTTGCCGTCGATCGGCTCGCCCAGCGCGTTGACCACGCGGCCGAGCATTTCCGGGCCGACCGGCACTTCCAGGATTCGCCCGGTGGTCTTGGCGATGTCGCCTTCGCGCAGCTGCTGGTAGTCACCCAGGACCACGGCGCCGACCGAGTCGCGCTCCAGGTTCAGGGCCAGGGCGAAGGTGTTGTTCGGCAGTTCGATCATTTCGCCCTGCATCACGTCGGCCAGACCGAAGATGCGCACGATGCCGTCGGACACGCTGGTCACGGTGCCTTCGTTGCGCGATTCCGCGGCCAGCTTGACCTTCTCGATGCGGTTCTTGATCAGTTCGCTGATTTCGGAGGGGTTGAGCGTGGTTGCCATCGTCAAGTCCTAGTGCCGGCGATCACGCCGGACGTTAAATGAATTCAGTTAGCGAGCGCGGTCTGCAGGCGCGACAGCTTGCCTTTGAGCGAGCCATCGATGACCACATCGCCAGCGTCGATCACGGCACCGCCGATCAGCGACGCATCGACCGCGGTCGTCACGTCCACCTCGCGGCCGAAGCGCTTGCGCAGCGCGGCCTTGATGGCGTCCAGTTCGGCGGCGGACAGGTCGGTGGCCGAGGTGACCGTGGCCTTGACCACGTGTTCGGCTTCAGCGCGCAGCTGGGTGTACATGCCGGCGATTTCCGGCAGCAGCGGCAGACGGTGCGCTTCGGCCAGGATGGCCAGGAAGCGACCAAAGCTCTCGCTGGACGATTCCGGGGCCAGCAACGCGACAGCATCGCCACGGTCCAGTTCCGGATTCGACAGCAAGGCCGCCACGCGCGGGTCGGCGGCTACATGGGCGGAGAACGCAAGCGCGTCCGACCACGGCGCGAACGTGCCTTCGTCGCGCGCGGTCGCGAACGCGGCGCGGGCATACGGGCGTGCAAGCGTGAGGGCCTGGCTCATCGATCAGATCTCCGATGCCAGCTCGTCGAGCAGCGCCTTGTGGGCGTTGGCATCGATTTCGCGCTTGAGCAGCTTTTCGGCACCGCTCACGGCCAGCGCGGAGACCTGCTTGCGCAGTTCCTCACGGGCACGGTTGGCGGCAGCCTCGATTTCAGCGTGGGCCAGATCTTTCTGGCGGTTCGCTTCGACGATGGCTTCATTCTTGGCGGCGTCAACGATCTGGTTGGCGCGGGCATGGGCCTGGTCGATGATCTCGTTGGCCTTGCTGCGCGCTTCCTTCAGTGCGTCGTTGACCTTTTCCTGCGCCTGGGCCAGATCCTTCTGGCTGCGGTCGGCAGCGGCGAGGCCTTCAGCGATCTTCTGCTGGCGCTCTTCGATGGCATTCATCAACGGCGGCCAGATCTTGGTCGCGATGATCCAGATCAGACCGGCAAAAGCCAGTGCCTGGGCAACGAGGGTAAAACCGATATCCATGGGGTTCGCTCAATCTGGGGTGGCGAGGCAGGGTGGAAGCGCAGCCTGGGCGGCGCTTCCGATCCTTCATCCACGATCAGGCGCCTGCGGCGCCCGATCGTTTCGCTACCGCTGGATCAGCCCGCAATCGCCGGCAGGCGGTTGACGAACTCGATGGACAGCGGGTTGGCGAAGGCCAGCAGCAGGCCAACGGCGACCGAGATGATGAACGCGGCGTCGATCAGGCCGGCGGTGATGAACATGCGGACCTGCAGGACCGGAATCAGTTCCGGCTGGCGGGCAGCCGATTCCAGGAACTTACCGGCCATGATGGCCAGACCGAGACCGGCACCCAGCGCGGCCAGGCCGATCATGATGCCGACGGCGAGGACGGTGGAGCTCTGGACTTGGGCGAGGTTGGTCAGGACGGCGAAGTACATGGTTATCTCCAGGAACTTAAGTTGCTAAGGGTAATGAAACGGATGAAGGGTGAAGCGAAAACTCAGTGACTGTCTTCCGACAGGCTCAGGTACACGATGGACAGCATCATGAAGATAAAAGCCTGCAGCGGAATCACCAGCAGGTGGAACAGCATCCAGCCCAGGCCGAATGCACCGCCGGCGATGGCACCGGCAATGCCGGCACCGCCCAGCACCCAGATCAGCAGGAAGACGATTTCGCCGCCGAACATGTTGCCGAACAGTCGCATCGCCAGCGAGATCGGCTTGCTGAGCCACTCGACGATGTTGAGGATCAGGTTGAACGGCATCATCCACTTGCCGAACGGCGCGGTCAGGAATTCCTTGGTGAAACCACCCAGGCCCTTGGAGCGCAGCGCGAAGAACAGCATCAGGAAGAACACGCTGATCGACATGCCCAGGGTGGCATTGACGTCGGCGGTGGGGACCGGCTTCCAGTACGGCACGCCCAGGGCTTCCAGCGGCAGGGCGATGAAGTCGGCCGGGATCATCTTGATGAGGTTCATCAGGAGGATCCAGAAGAAGATCGTGATCGCGATCGGGGTCACCAGCTTGCTGGTGCCGTGGTAGGTGTCCTTGGCCTGGCGGTCGACGAACTCCAGGCAGATCTCGACGAACGCCTGCCACTTGCCCGGCACGCCGGCGGTGGCCTTGCGGGTCGCCATCCAGAAGCCGAACACCATCAGCAACCCCATCAGGACCGAAGTCACCATGGTGTCGACGTGGATCGCCCAAAAACCACCTTCCTGCATATGGAACGTCAGGTTGTGCAGGTGATGTTGGATGTAGGAGGTGGGAGTTAGCGCCTCGCCTGCCATGTGTCCGGAACCTTGAGTTAAATAAATTGGATCAGCGCCTGGCCAGAGCCAGGACCTGGAACATCAATCCGACGGCGATACCGGCCAGCAGCGCCAATGCAGGCAGCTTGAAGACCAGGAACCCCACCATCAGGACGCCGAAAACGAGCACCCACTTTGCCACCACCGCCAGGATCAGGCGGGTCATTGCCGACCCTGCCGCCTGTACCCCGCCGCCCAGCGCCATGCGCGCGGCCACCCAGCCACCGGCGGATACCGCCACGCCCGAGGCCAGCGCCCCCAGGGCATACGTCGGCCCGGCCAGCAGCATCAGGGCCAGAGCCAGGACAGCCACTGCGGCGAGCGGATAAACCGCTGCGCGCAGCATCAGTCGCCGACCCGAATCAACGGAGTTCAGCACACGTATGTCCTGCATGGTCGTAAGTAGAAAAGGCCGAGGCCGCAAGCAAACGCCTCGTCGAGCCGCCAAAGTATAGCAACGGGACAATTTGCGAGACAACCGGTCCCTGTTCATCCCCGATGTGCACACGTTGCTGCATCGCCGCAGCGGGCGCGTTCCACCGGCGGGCCAATCCCGTCGTGGCGGGCGCCGCGCGTGCCGCAGTGCAACATAGTGAACTTTGGTCGCAGGCGGCGGTCCCATCCATCGGCCTGCCCTTCACTCCTCGTCGGCGCCCGGACGCAGGCCGGTACCGGGTGGCCCCGCGGTTCGGGGCCACCCGCTTTGCCGGGCAAGGTGGACCCCGGACCGGGCAGCAGTGCCGCCGCCGTCGCCAACAACGTGGTTGGCGCCTTCAACCGCCACGCCGACGGACAGCCGGTAGCCGTGGCCGCATGAACGGTACACAGTGCGTCCACCATACGTTCACGAATGGTGGACGTCGCATTGGGGCAGAGTGGGCGCACACCGAATCATTGCAAGGACACACCACGATGCGCCTGACGCTTTCCCTGCTCGCCCTGCCACTGGCCATGGCCGCCCTGACCCACGCCAGCACCGCCAGTGCCGCCGAGGGCGATGACCGCTTCACTCTGCGCCTGGGGGCGATGAACGTCGATTCGGACAACACCATCCGCGGCCAGACCAACGTCGGCGGCCAGGATATCGGCTTCTCCGAGGACTTCGGCCTGGGCGGCAAGGAATGGGAGCCGCGCGTGGACGGCATGTTCCGCATCAGCGACCGCCAGCGCCTGATCTTCGATTACTTCAAGTACGACAAGAAGCGCCGCGAGACGCTCGGCGAAGGGGTCAGCTTCGATGGCGTGACCGTGCCGGCCGGCAGCTTCGTCAAGGGCGAGCTGAAGTACCAGGTGGCCAGCCTGGTGTATGACTACTCGGTGGTGGATGGCGAGAAGTTCGACCTGGGCCTGCAGCTCGGTGCCGAGTACGCAAAGGTCAGCACCAACGCCTATGCCGATGTGGGCGACCTGTACCGGGGCGAGTTCCTCGACGAGAAGGCCGACGGCGTGGCGCCGGTGGTGGGCGCGCGGATGACCTTCAAGCCGGCCGATCGCTGGATGATCAACCTGCAGGGCCAGTACCTCAACACCAGCTGGGGCAACTTCGACGACTACAAGGGCGACCTGACCCGCGCCAATGCGATCGTGGAATACAGCCTGACCGACAAGTTCGGCATCTTCGCCGGCTACGACTATTTCAAGCTGGACGTGGACCAGAAGGGCCGCGACGGCACGATCGGCCTGAAGCAGGAATTCAGCGGCCCGGTGGCAGGCGTCAGCGTTTCGTTCTAAGCCTGCGCAACCTCTCTCCGAGCGCGGCAACAGGGTGACCTGTTGTCGCGTTTTTGTTGGGACCGGGGTTGTTGCGTTGTTGCGTTGTTGCAACGGCAACGGCGACTGCATGGCGCCTCATTTTCACCAGAGGGAGGGTACCGGATAGCCCGGTCCGGGACACGCCGTAAACCCCGCTCCGCGGTCCGGCCCAGCCGCTGGCGGCTGGGCGTTCGGACGCATGCGAGGCATGCCTCGCAAGCAATGCGTCCTTACCCATGGGGGCTTGGCGAAAACATCCATGTTTTCGACAGTCCCGGACCGGGCTATCCGGCACCCTCTGCAAACTTGGTTGCGCGGTGCGGAGAGAAGATCAAGATCAGCCGGCCACCGGCCGGCACCACCGGTTTTACCTGCCGCACACCGAGGTTTATCCAGAGGAGGGCGGGCAGCCCCATGCGGGACTGTCGAAAACATGGATGTTTTCGACAAGCCTACAAGGACGTATTCACGGCGTGTCCCGCATGGGGCTGCCCGCCCTCCTCCCACGCGGAGAGGTAAGACGCCGCTCTTCGCCATGAAACCATGATGGTTGCCGGCCAGCGGCCCGCTCTACCCGTTGCGAGTTTCATACCATTGCCGACCAACGCACGGAAATACCGGCGACCACAAAACCCCGGCTTTCGCCCCAAACGAAACGCCCCGGCAATTGCCGGGGCATTTCGTTGCATCGGTGTCACCGCCAACGGTGGCGACCTACCGCTTCTTGGGCATGTACAGATCGGTGATCGTGCCGTCGTAGATTTCCGCGGCCATCGCCACCGATTCGCTCAGGGTCGGGTGCGCGTGGATGGTGTGGCCGATGTCCTCGGCTTCAGCACCCATCTCGATCGCCAGGCCGATCTCGGCCAGCAGGTCGCCGGCGTGCACGCCCACGATCGCGCCACCGATGATGCGATGGGTGTCCTCGTCGAAGATCAGCTTGGTGAAGCCCTCGGTACGGCCGATGCCGATTGCACGGCCGCTGGCCGCCCACGGGAACTTGGCCACGCCAACCTTCAGGCCCTGCGCCTTGGCTTCGGTCTCGGTCACGCCCACCCAGGCGATTTCCGGGTTGGTGTAGGCCACCGACGGGATCACCCGCGCCACCCACTCCTTCTTCTCGCCCGAGGCCACTTCGGCGGCCAGCTTGCCTTCGTGGGTGGCCTTGTGGGCCAGCATCGGGTTACCGACGATGTCGCCGATGGCGAAGATGTGCGGCACGTTGGTGCGCATCTGCCGGTCCACCGGGATGAAGCCACGCTCGGTGACGCCCACGCCGGCCTTCTCGGCGCCGATCTTGTTGCCGTTCGGCGAACGGCCGACGGCGACCAGCACGCGGTCGAAGGTGCCCTGCTCCAGGCCCGGCTTCTCGCCTTCGGCGGCGGCCTGGAAGGTCACCGTGATGCCCTTCTTGTCCGCGCTCACGCCCGACGCCTTGGTCTTCAGATGGACCTCCACGCCCTGCTTCTTCAGGCGGTCGGCCAGCGGCTTGACCAGGTCCTTGTCGGCACCCGGCATCAGCTGGTCCATGAACTCGACCACGGTGACCTTGCTGCCCAGCGCCGCATACACCGTCGCCATTTCCAGACCGATGATGCCGCCACCGACCACCAGCAGCGAACCGGGAATATCGGCCAGTTCCAGCGCATCGGTGGAATCCATCACGCGCGGATCGTCCCACGGGAAGTTCGGCAGCTTCACCGCCTGCGAACCGGCGGCGATGATGCACTGCTCAAAGCGCAGCAGCTGGGTCTTGCCGTCGTCGCCGACGATCTCCAGCTCGTTGGCCGAGACGAACGTGGCCACGCCCTGCACCGTGCGCACCTTGCGCTGTTTGGCCATGCCGGCCAGGCCCTTGGTCAGCTGGGTGACCACCTTTTCCTTGTAGCCGCGCAGCTTGTCCAGGGTGATGGTCGGCTCGCCGAAGGTCACGCCGAAATCGCCGGCATGGGCCACTTCATCGATCACCGCGGCGGCATGCAGCAGCGCCTTGGACGGAATGCAGCCCACGTTGAGGCAGACCCCACCCAGGCTGGCGTAGCGCTCGACCAGCACGGTGTCCACGCCCAGGTCGGCCGAGCGGAACGCGGCGGTGTAACCGCCCGGGCCAGCGCCCAGCACCACCATCTTGCATTCGATGTCGGCCGGCTTGCCCGACGACAGCGCCGCCTGCGGCGCGGTCGGTTCGGCCGGGGCGCGGTGCGAGGGGGTCACCGGCGGCTTGCTGCCCGGCGCGGCCTCGGCCTTCGGCGCTTCGGCCTTGGCCGGCGCGGCAGGCGCGGCGGCCTCGCCTTCGGCTTCCAGCACCAGCACCACGTCGCCCTCGGACAGGTTGTCGCCGAGCTTGACCTTGATTTCCTTGACCACGCCGGCGGCCGACGACGGCACTTCCAGCGTGGCCTTGTCCGACTCCAGCGTGACCAGACCCTGGTCCTTCTTCACCGTGTCGCCCACGGCAACCAGCAGTTCGATCACCGGCACACCGCTGTAATCGCCGATGTCGGGAACCTTGATTTCAATTGCGGCCATTGTTGTTCTCCTGGTGCTCAGCCGGCCTTGCCGGCAAGCAGTTGCTGCAGTTCGTCGAGCGACTCGTCCAGATCCTGCCAGCGACGGTCGAGCTTCTTTTCCTTGGTGTCGCTGGCATCGATCAGCAGCGCCACCTGTTTCATCATCAGCCTGCCGGCACCGCATTCGGGGCGGGTGCCGCTGTAACGCTGGCCATCGACCAGGAACGACAACACCTCGCCATCAAGCACCGGCGCCTTGCGGTCGGCCGGCACCTGCGCCTGCAGCGCGGCCTGCCAGCTGCGCAGCAGACGCTGCGCCAATGCCGCCGGGATGCTGACCTGGTACTGGTCCGGCTGCTGGTCCACGCGCAGTTCCACGCCGCTCTGGCGGGCGCCGTTGTTCCAGTTGTAGACCCGCTTGTCGGCGCGGCTGTAACGCAGCGTCCATTCCTGTTCCTGGGTGCCGGGCAGCAGCGCCACCCCGGTTTCCACGCCACTGGTGGGCAGGGTCACCAGCGACAGCGCCGGCTGTGCCTTGCCTTCGAACAGGGTTTCCACGGCCTGGCCATAGTTGCCCACCGCCGGCGGCCAACCACGCCCCAGACCGGACGCGCATTCGGCCGCGCCCGCCTGCGACACCGGCAGCAACGCCAGCAACAAAACCGCGCAGAGCCGGGCGCTGCCCGGCCGCACAAGGGCGCTGCCCGGCTGCAATGCCAGGCCTTGCCTCACAGCAGCACGCGCCGCATGTCGGCCAGCACCTGCGACAGGTAGGTGGTGAAGCGGGCGGCCAGCGCACCGTCGATGACCCGGTGGTCGTAGCTCAGCGACAGCGGCAGCATCAGCTTCGGGGCGAATTCCTTGCCGTTCCAGACCGGCTGGATCGACGACTTGGACACGCCCAGGATGGCCACTTCGGGTGCATTGACGATCGGGGTGAACGCGGTGCCGCCGATCCCGCCCAGCGAGCTGATCGAGAAGCAGCCACCGCTCATGTCGGCCGGGCCCAGCTTGCCGTCGCGCGCCTTCTTGGCCAGTTCGCCCGATTCCTGCGCGATCTGCACCACGCCCTTCTTGTCGACGTCGCGGATCACCGGCACGACCAGGCCGCTCGGGGTATCGGCGGCAAAGCCGATGTTGAAGTACTTCTTCAGGGTCAGGTTCTCGCCGCTGGCATCCAGCGAGGCGTTGAACTCGGGGAACTTCTTCAGCGCCGCGGCGCTGGCCTTGACCAGGAAGGCGAGCATGGTCAGCTTGATGCCAGCCTTCTCGTTCTCCTTGTTGAGCGCCACGCGCAGGGCTTCCAGCTCGGTGATGTCGGCCTGCTCGAACTGGGTGACATGCGGAATCATCGCCCAGTTGCGGGCCAGGTTCGCGCCGGAGATCTTCTTGATCCGCGACAGCGGCTGCACCTCGACCTCACCGAACTTGCTGAAGTCCACCTTCGGCCAGGCCAGCAGGTTCAGGCCGCCGCCCGCTGCGACGGTGCCGCCGCCGGCAGCGCCGCCGCCGGTCAGCGCGGACTTGACGAACTTCTGCACGTCGCCCTTGGTGATGCGGCCGCCCTTCTCGGTCCCGCTGAGCTGGTTCAGGTCAACGCCCAGCTCGCGCGCGAACACGCGCACCGCCGGCGAGGCGTACGGCACCTTCTGCGGCAGCACGCTGTCGGCGTTGAACTGCACCGGCGGGCTGCTCGGCGCACCGGCCGACGGCGCTGCAGCGGCCGGGGCCGGCTGGGACGGCTTGGCCGCGGCCTGCTCGATCTCGCGCTCGGCCAGCTTGTCCGGCTGGGCGGCGGTGGCGACCGGCTCGACCTTGGCACCGGTTTCGGCGGTTTCGACCTTGGCGGCCGGGGCCGGGGCAGCGGCGGCGGCCGGCTTGGCCTCGCCTTCGGCCACTTCGATCAGCGCCACCACCTTGCCCTCGGACAGGTTGTCGCCGATCTTGACCTTGATCTCCTTGACCACGCCGGCCACCGAGGACGGCACTTCCATCGTGGCCTTGTCCGATTCCAGCGTGACCAGGCCCTGGTCCTTCTTGACGGTGTCACCAACGGCGACCAGCACCTCGATTACCGGGATATCGCTGTAGTCACCGATATCGGGGACAAGTGCTTCCTTGATTTCGGCCATGGGGATAACTCCGGCAATCTGGTGTAGGGAATCGCCTATTGTGGGGGCAGCGGGCGTCAGCGCCAACCGGCTGGGCGAAATTCGCACCCGCTGTCCCGGGACAGGCTGTTGCACGTCCGGCCTTGGCGGGTTCGTGCTTGCGTCAGTACCAAGCCGAATTTTCCAGTCGGTACCGTATTGTCCGCGCCTCGACGGCTCAGTCCTGCAGCGCCGCGGCCACCGGCTGCCAGGCCAGCTGCAGCCGCGGCAGCGGCCAGGCCGCATTGGCCGGGCTGGTCGAGGGCAGCGACCACACCGGCAGCGCCCGGCCCCTCGCGTCCAGCGCCGGGGCCACCCATCGCACGAAGGCGCGGTGCGCGGTCGCGCCATTGCAGGCCACCGCACGCAGCCGCGGCAACCGCGCGATCAGTGCCGGCAACGCATTGGGCACTTCACTGCCACGCACGATCGCCGCATCCAGGCTGCCACGCCGCTGGCAACGCCCGATCACATCCCAAAGACCCACGCCGGCGGCATTGAGTGCCGACAACCGCGCCGCGTACGGCTCGGTCGCATCGATGCCGCACAACGCCGCCATCAACGGCCAGAAACGATTGCGTGGATGCGCGTAGTACTGCGCGGCCTGCAGCGAGGCCACGCCCGGCATCGAACCCAATACCAGCACCCGGCATTGCGTATCCACCTGCGCGGGAAACCCGCTGCACTGCATCTGTTCCATCACATCTCCCACAAGTCCATGAACGTCCCCGCCACCTTGAGCACGTGCAACCGCAACGGTTTTACGCTGGTCGCTGAACGGAACAAACTAAATTTTAACGCGCGTCGGATGCGATTCATGTTTCGGGGACTACGTTTGCCTCGCCCCGACGCAAGGGGCACAGAACAAAAATACTGAGGAGATCCCCCCATGCGTTCCATCCATACCCTGACCCTGGCCACCCTGACCGCGCTGGCCTTTGCCCCGGCCGCCTTCGCGCAGGACACCTCCAGCGCCGATACCGCCTCGGGCAAGCATTTTGCCGTGGTCGGTGGCGTCTCGCTGCTGCAGCCGAAGAACGACCCGGTGGACGGCATCGGCAAGGTCGACGGCGGCCCGGCGCCGACCGTGAGCTTCAGCTACTACATCAACGACAACTGGGCCGTGGAACTGTGGGGTGCCGCCGACAAGTTCGACCACCGCGTGCGTGGCACCGACGGCAACCGCCTGGGCAGCGTCGAGCAGCAGCCGATCGCGCTGAGCGGCCAGTACCACTTCGGCCAGGCCGACAACGTATTCCGCCCGTTCGTCGGCGTGGGTTACTACGAGTCCAACTTCAGCAACGAGAAGCTGGACAGCGGCATCGGCCATGTCGGCCTGGAAACCGCCAAGGGCGCCATCGGCACCGTCGGCGTGGATATGAACATCAACAGCACCTGGTTCGCCCGTGCCGATGCCCGCTACATGCATTCGCGCCCGGAACTGACCGTCAACGGCGACAAGACCGGCGACAAGGCCAAGCTGGATCCGTGGACCGTCGGCTTCGGCATCGGCGCGCGCTTCTAAGCACCGGCCACACGCTGTCATGCATCACCCAACGGGCCCCTTGCGGGCCCGTTGGCGTTGTGGGCCGCCGCAGCACGGGGAGACGATGACGCATCCGGCGCGTGCGGCACCGACGGCGCCCGTCCATCCCCTTGCGAAACCAGCACTTCGTCCCGTTTCGGCATCGTGCAACGCGGCATTGCCCGGCCCGTACATACCACCGACACCGTCGCTGGACTAGGCTCAGCCACAAGGCCAGCCAATCGGCAGGCACGGGATGTGCGGACATGCTCGATCTCCTGGTCGTGGGCGGCGGCATCAATGGCGCGGGCATCGCCCGCGATGCGGCCGGGCGCGGGTTGCAGGTGGCCCTGTGCGAACAGCACGACCTGGCCGCGCATACCTCCAGCGCCAGCAGCAAGCTGGTGCATGGCGGGCTGCGCTACCTGGAACAGCGCCAGTTCGGGCTGGTGCACCGCTCGCTGGCCGAACGCGCGACGCTGCTGCGCATCGCCCCGCACCTGGTCACCCCGCTGGGCTTCGTGCTGCCGCACAGCCCGCAGCTGCGCCCGGCCTGGATGATCCGGCTGGGCCTGTGGCTGTACGACCTGCTCGGCCGCGGGACGCTGCCGCGCTCGCGGGCGCTGCGCCTGCACGGCCACCCGTTCGGCATGCCGCTGCGCGACAGTGGCGGCCTGGGGTTCACCTATACCGATGCGCGCGTGCCCGATGCCCGGCTGGTAGTGCTCAATGCACTGGATGCCGCCGAACGCGGCGCGCGGATCTGGCCACGCACCACCTGCACCCGTGCCTGGCGCGACGCACAGGGCTGGAGCGCCGAACTGTGCGATGCGCAGGGGCGCCAGCGCGTGGTCCATGCACGCAGCCTGGTCAACGCCACCGGGCCCTGGGCCGCGGCGTTCTGCAACGGTATCAGCCACAGCCGCGCCGTACCGCTGCGGCTGGTGCAGGGCAGCCATATCGTGCTGCCGGCGCTGTACGGCCACGACCATGCCTACCTGCTGCAGCAGCCGGACCGGCGCATCGTGTTCGCCATCCCGTTCGAACGCCAGTTCACCCTGGTCGGTACCACCGACGTCGACTTCCACGGCGATCCGGCCGAGGCCGGCATCGACGCGGCGCAGGTGGACTACCTGTGCGCGGCGGTGAACCGCAGCTTCGGTAGGCACATCGAGCGCAGCGACGTACTGTGGAGTTTCAGCGGAGTGCGGCCGCTGCTGGACGATGCGCAGGCCAACCCCAGCGTGGTCAGCCGCGACTACCTGCTGGACCTGGACAGCGACGGCGCGCCGCTGCTGAATGTATTCGGCGGCAAATTGACCACCTACCGGCGCCTGGCCGAACAGGCGGTGGACCTGCTGCTGCACGGCCGCGCCGCCTGCCCACCGGCCTGGACCGGCACCGGCGCGGTACTGCCCGGCGGCAGCCGCGGCACCCCGGCGCAGGTACAGGCCTGGCTGTGCGAACGCTGGCCGTGGCTGCCGCCGGCACTGGCCGCACGCTGGGCCGGCAGCTACGGCTGCCGCGCCGAACGGATCATTGGCGACGCCGATGCGCTGCCGGCCCTGGGCGAGCACTTCGGCGCGGACCTGTACCAGGCCGAGGTCGACTACCTGTGCACCTGCGAATGGGTACAGCACGCCGACGACCTGCTGTGGCGGCGTACCAAGCTGGGCCTGGTGCTGGATGCGGACCAGCAACAGCATCTGGCCCGCTGGCTGGAGGCACGCGCCAGCACCCTGCCCAACACCGCCCCCTGACCATCGTTCCTGCCGGCACGCCAGCGCGCGTTGCGGCAGACTGCCGGCAGCGGCCCGCGCTGATCCCGTACTGCACTTCCCGGCGTGCCGCGGCGCGCCCACACCAGGAACCACGGCCATGGAACACCGCTACATCCTCGCCATCGACCAGGGCACCACCAGTTCGCGCGCGATCCTGTTCGACCGCGCCGGCCGCGTGGCCGGCAGCGCCCAGCGCGAGTTCGGCCAGATCTTCCCGCAGCCGGGCTGGGTCGAGCACGATCCGCGCGAAATCCTCACCAGCGTCTATACCACCATCACCGAACTGCTCAACCGCGAGCAGGTTCACCCGCGCAGCATCGCCGGGATCGGCATCACCAACCAGCGCGAAACCACCGTGGTGTGGGACAAGGCCACCGGCCAGCCGATCCACAACGCGATCGTCTGGCAGTCGCGGCAAAGCCATGCGATCTGCGAACAGCTCAAGGCCCAGGGCCACGAGCCGCTGATCCGGCGCCGCACCGGGTTGCTGATCGACGCGTATTTTTCGGCCACCAAGATCCGTTGGATCCTGGACCACGTGGACGGCGCGCAGGCGCGCGCCGAGCGCGGCGAACTGCTGTTCGGCACCATCGACAGCTGGCTGGTATGGAACCTCAGCGGCGGCCAGGCGCATGTCACCGACCTCAGCAATGCCGCGCGTACCTTGTTGTTCGACATCCATACCCTGCAGTGGGACGACGAACTGCTGGCGCTGTTCAACATCCCGCGCGCGATGCTGCCGCAGGTGCGCAGCTCCAGCGAGGTCTACGCCAGCACCCGCGCGCAGTTCTTCTTCGACCAGCAGATCCCGATCGCCGGCATCGCCGGCGACCAGCAGGCCGCCCTGTTCGGCCAGGCCTGCTTCGCCCCGGGCATGGCCAAGAACACCTATGGCACCGGCTGTTTCATGCTGATGAACACCGGCGGCAAGGCGGTGCAGTCGCGCAACGGGCTGTTGACCACCATCGCCTGGGGCATCGACGGCCAGGTCGAGTACGCGCTGGAAGGCTCGATCTTCGTGGCCGGCTCGGTGGTGCAGTGGCTGCGCGACGGGCTGCGCATGTTCGGCAAGTCCAGCGACAGCCAGGCCTATGCCGAGCGCGCGCACGACACCGACGGCGTGTACCTGGTGCCGGCCTTCGTCGGCCTGGGCGCGCCCTACTGGCGCAGCGACGTGCGCGGGGCGATGTTCGGCCTGACCCGCGGCACCAGCAAGGAACACTTCATCCGCGCCGCGCTGGAATCGATGGCCTACCAGACCCGCGACGTGCTGGCGGCGATGCAGGCCGATGCCGGGATCGAGCTGAAGGAGCTGCGCGCCGACGGCGGGGCGATCGCCAACGACTTCATGGCCCAGTTCCAGAGCGACATCCTCGGCGTGCCGGTGCTGCGCCCGCAGGTGGCCGAAACCACCGCGCTGGGCGCGGCCTATCTGGCCGGGCTGGCCACCGGGTTCTGGCACAGCCGTGCCGAGATCGCCGAGCAGTGGGCGATCGATCGCCGCTTCGTCCCGCAGATGGCCGTGGACCGCCGCGAGGCGCTGTACGCCGGCTGGCAGCAGGCGGTGCAGGCGACGATGGGGTTCCGCGTGGGGTGACCCCCTGTGCCTGCCCGCGTAACGCCGCGGTCAGGCCCCCACGACGTTGAACGCCGACCGGAGCCGCCGGCCGGCCAGCCTTCACGACGATCGGACCGAAGAGCCTCCACGCATGGCGTGGATCTACGTCGGTTCCGATGGTCGCCAGCGGGATTGGATCGTTGTTCCGATCAGAACGCCGGCAATACCGCGCCCTTGTATTTCTCGGCGATGAAGGCCTTTACCTCGGGGCTGGTCAACGCCTTGGCCAGCTTCTGCACGCGCGCATCGTCGCGGTTGTCCGGGCGGGCAACCAGGAAGTTCACGTACGGCGAATCCTTGCTCTCGATCGCCAGCGCGTCCTGGGTCGGGTTGAGCCCGGCATCGAGCGCGTAGTTGGTGTTGATCAGGGCCAGGTCGACCTGGTCGAGCACGCGCGGCAGCATCGCCGAATCCAGCTCGCGGAACTTCAGCTGCTTCGGGTTGGCGGTGATGTCGCGCTGGGTGGCCAACGCATTGGTCGGGTCCTTGAGCGTGATCAGCCCGGCCTTGTGCAGCAGGATCAGCGCGCGGCTGTTGTTGCTCGGGTCGTTGGGGATCACCACGTCGGCACCCGCCGGCACCGCGTCCAGCGACTTGAAGCGACGCGAATAGGCGCCGAACGGCTCGATATGCACGCCGATCACCTTGACCAGGTCGGTCTTGCGGTCGCGGTTGTAGGCGTCCAGGTAGGGCTCGGTCTGGAAGTAGTTGACGTCCACCTGCTTCTGCACCAGCTGGTCGTTGGGCTGCACGTAGTCGTTGAACACGCGCACCTCCAGCTCCAGGCCTTCCTTCTGCAGCAGCGGCTTGACCACGGCCAGGATCTCGGCATGCGGCACGGCGGTGGCGGCCACCACCAGCTTCTGCGAATCGGCGTTGGGCTTGCCGCAGGCGGCCAGGGCCAGCACGGTGGCGAACAGCGGGAGCAGCAGGGACTTCTTCATGGGGGCGGTATCCGGGGGGCAGCGATAGCGCCCAACCATACCGCACACCCCCGCCCTTGCGGTATCGGGGGATATGACTGGATTTCATCAGGGGGTGCCGCATGGAGCAACAGCCTGGTGGGTCGGGATGGCAACGCATCGCGATGCGTTCGTCACTGCACCACGTCAGGATCGCTTGGCGCGGCGCGGCGCGGTTATTCGTAGTTGCTCAACGCCAGCGCCAGCAGCGCCTTGGCCTGTTCGCGCAGCATCACCGGCTCGATGATTTCCGCATCCGAACCGTAATGCAGCACGTCCATCAGCAGTTCGCGCGACACGCTGTAGGGCACTTTCAGCTCGTAGCGGCCATCGGGCAGGAAGCGGCCCTGCTGCTTGGAGTGCCAGTGCTCGTCGGCCACCCAGCGCGCCGCCTTGGCACTGAACACGATGGTGGCCCAGCCCTTGGGGGCGCCGGAGAAGATGCCGTAGCTGGCGCCCAGCTGCTCGTCCAGGATGCTGTCGTCCACATCGCGCGCTGCCGTGTCGACCACCCGCGCCTTGTAGATGCGGTCCACCGCGAAGCTGCGCAGGCCCTCGCGGCCGTGGTCCCAGGCGTCCAGGTACCAGTTGTCGCGGTAATGGGTCATGCGCTGCGGCGACACCGTGCGCTTGGTCGCCTCATCGGTGGAGCGGGCGCGGTACTCAAAGCCCAGCTGCTTGCGCTCCAGCACCGCCGAGGCCACCGCGCGGAAGCTGGCTTCGTCGAACTTGCGGCCGCGGTGCGGGATCACCCGGACCCGGTCGACCGGCCAGGTCGAGACCCCGGCCTGGGCCGCCAGCAGTCCTTCGATGCGCTGCTGCAGCGGCGCCAGCACCGAAGACAGCACGCCGCCGCCGGTACGCGACAGCAGATGCTGGGAGGCCAGCAGCGCATGCAGTTCCTCCGAACTCAGCCACAGCCCGGGCAGCTCGAAGCGCGCGCTCTCGTCGTCCTGGTAACGGAACCCGGCCTCGCCATCGCCCTCCACCGGCGCCATCAGGGCGTCGCGCAGGAAGGCCAGGTCGCGGTAGACGGTGGCGCGGGAACACTCCAGTTTTTCCTGCAGGGTCGCCACCGTCACCGGGTAACGGGCGGACTTCAGCAGACGATGCAGGGCGTTGATGCGTTCATATCGGTCCATGACCCGATTATGTCCGAGTCGCCGCCGTTGTGGCTGCCCCGGGCGCATCTTCGGCTATGGTGAGGCCCCGAACCCACCGGTTGCCGCCCGTCATGCGCCTGTTGCCCGCCGCCGCCCTGCTGTCCCTGCTGCTGTCGGCCTGCGACGGCGCCACCGGGCCGGCCCCGGGCACCGCGCCGTCGGGCAGCGTACCGGCCGCGCCGGACCCGGTGCAGGCGGTGCTGGGCGCCAGCCGGCGGTTCGGCCAGCTGCGCAGCTTCCACGCCACCCTGCGCATGCAGGGCCCGCGCCGGGTGGAGGCGCAGATGGACTTCGTGGCGCCGGACCGCTACCGGCTGACCACGCCCGAGGGCGTGCAGACCATCATCGGCGACACCTTCTTCCTGCAGCACGAGGGGCAGGTGCGCCAGGTCCCGGTGCCGCCAGGCCTGCTGGCGCAATGGCGCAACCCGCTGCCGCCGGACCTGGCGCCGGCCCAGCTGCGGGTGGAAGACCTGGGCGCCGATCGCGTCGGCAGCCAGGCCACGCGGAAATACCGCGTGCACCATGCCACCGCCGCCCCGGACGGGCTGCTGTACTGGGTCAACGCACAGGGCCTGCCGGTGCAGATCCAGCGCCAGGGACAGACCCGGGGCCAGGCCCTGCAGATCACCGTCGGCTACACGCGGCTGGACGATCCGGCGCTGCAGGTGGCACTTCCCTGAACAGGCAGCCAGGCCGAACCCCTGCTAAAGCCCGGGGCGAGCGCGGGTAAATGCGCGTGAACGCATCAAGTATCATCACGCGTTGCCCGCCCCCACCGCCCGATCCGGAGAACCGTTGATGTCCCTGCGCGTCTCGTTGCTTGCTTCCCTGCTGCTGTGCGCCCCTGCGGCGTTTGCGCAGGACACCACCGACCCGGCCGCGATGACCTCGCCGTGGAGCGGCAGCGGCGGTGAACTCGGTTTCGCCTCCTCGCGCGGCAACAGCAACACCGAAAGCGCCAACGGCCGGCTGCGCCTGCGCTATACCGACGACGACTGGGTGCACAGCATGGACCTGTTCGGTCTGCGCTCGCGTTCGGAGCACACCGAAACCAGCGACGACGGCACCGTCACCAAGCGCACCGATACCACCGCCAACCGCTACACCGGCAGCGCCGGCAGCGCGCTGCAGCTGGGCGAGCACCGCCAGCTGACCGCCACGGTGCGTTACGAACGCGACGATTTCGCCACCTACGACCGCCAGAGTTCGTTCGGCCTGGGTTACGGCACGCGCCTGGTGGAAGGCGACCGCTTCTACATGGACGCGCAGATCGGCCCGGGTGTGCGCCGCACCCACAACACCGAGGACGATGCCACCCGCACCGGCCTGATCGGCCGCGGCCTGTTCGACGTCAAGTATTCGCTGACCCCCAACACCGACCTGGTCAACACCCTGCTGGTGGAATCGGGCTCGTACAACACCTTCGGCCAGAACGATTTCGGCGTGTCGGTGAGCATGAACGAGCACCTGGCGCTGAAAGCCGGCTGGCAGGCGCGTTACAACAGCGATGTGGCCCAGGACAAGCGCAAGACCGACACGCTGACCACGATGAACGTGGTCTACAAGTTCAAATAAGGGTTAACGCCAACGCATTCGCGCTGACGCCCCACGGTTCGCTGCGCAAACCGTGGGCCCCTTCTCACCACCACCACCCAGACCGCCGCTTCTACACCAGCGGTGCGTACCAACCAACGGTCGGTACCTACCGTCCCCCACGGTCGGTACCCCACCGGTAGGTGCCGACCGTTGGTCGGCACACCTTAAACGGCGAGCAGTTCGCCGGCCCCGCCGTCCAGCAAGGCCTGCGCCACGCGCTGGCCCAGCGCATCCGGGTCGCCGCCCGGGCCGCGTGCCTGGGCGCGCACGATGCGCCCATCGGCCACGCCGCCGACCAGCCCCTGCAGTAACAGGTCCTCGCCCTCCCACTGCGCGAAACCGGCCACCGGCACGTGGCAGCTGCCGTGCAGCGCGCGGTTCATCGCCCGCTCGGCTTCCACGCAGGCGCGCGTACGCGCATCGTCCAGCGCGGCGAACAAGGCCATCACCTGCGCATCGGCGCCATTGCATTCCACCGCCACCGCGCCCTGCGCCGGTGCCGGCAACCAGGCCGGCGCAGCCAGCCTGGCCACGATCCGCGCGCCCAGGCCCAAGCGTTCCAGCCCAGCCACGGCCAGCACGATGGCGTCGTAGCCGCCGTTGTCGAGCTTGGCCAGGCGCGTATTGACGTTGCCGCGCAGGTCCAGCAACGCCAGGTCCGGGCGCAGCGCGCGCAGCTGCGCCTGCCGGCGCAGCGAGGAGGTTCCCACCCGTGCACCGATCGGCAATGCCTCCAGCGAGGCATACAGATTGGAAATGAAGCCATCGGCCGGGTCGTGCCGGGGCAGCATCGCCGGCAGCACGAACGGGGCGTCCAGCTCCATCGGTACGTCCTTGAGCGAGTGCACCGCGCAGTCCGCCTCGCCGCGCAGCATGGCCAGCTCCAGTTCCTTCAGGAACAGGCCCTTGCCGCCGATCGCGGCCAGCGACCGGTCCAGCACCTCATCGCCGCGGGTGCTCATCGGCACCAGCACCACTTCCAGCCCCGGATGCGCCTGGCGCAGGCGGTCGGCGACGTGTTCGCTCTGCCACAGGGCAAGCGGGCTCTTTCGGGTGGCGATGCGCAGGGTCTTCATGGGCCCATTATCGGCCCATCATGGTGTATCGACCAATGTCGGCCCGTCATGGCGGCGCATCGAGTGGCGCGTATCGACCAACGGTCGATACCTACAGGTGCTTGAGGTCCTGCTTGATGCTGGCCACGCAGCGCCGGCTTACTTCCAGCGGCTGCTTGCCATGGCGCAGCACGGCCTGGACCTGGCCGGCGCTGTTGCGGCGCAGCTCCACCAGTTCGTGGCGGGCCACCAGGCAATTGCGGTGGATGCGCACGAAGCGGCCGATGAACTCCTCCTCCAGCGACTTCAGCGATTCCTCGATCAGGTCTTCGCCGCGCGCGTGGTGGACCACCACGTATTTCTCTTCGGCCTGCAGGTAGTGGATGTCCTCGATCGGGATCAGCCGCAGGCTGCCGCGCAGGCGCGCGCACAACAAGGTGCGCGCCTGCTGGCTGGGCGCGCCCTGCTGCCCGCTGCGCCCGGCCAGGAAGGTGCGCGCGCGTTCCAGCGCGGCGGCCAGGCGCTCGGGGCGCACCGGCTTCATCAGGTAGTCGATCGCGGCCGCTTCAAAGGCCGACAGCGCATGCGCGTCGTAGGCGGTGCAGAACACCACCGCCGGGCGCGGGTCGAAGGTGGCCAGGTGGCGCGCCGCTTCCAGCCCGTCCAGGCCGGGCATGGCGATGTCCAGCAGTACCAGGTCCGGCTGCAGTTCGGCGCAGGCATGCAGGGCCTGTTCGCCGTTCTCGGCTTCGGCCACCACCTCGACCCCGTCCTGTTCGGCCAACAGGCTGCGCAGGCGCTCGCGCGCCAGCGGCTCGTCGTCGGCGATCACTACCTTCAAGGCGAACTCCTCACTGCACCGGCACCGTGATGTCGCAGGCATAGTAGCCCTGGCTCCATGCCCCCGTCATCCGCGCCGACGGACCGAAACGCCACGCCAGGCGGTGCGCGATGCTGCGCTGCGCATGGCCGGCGCCATGGGCCAGCGGCAACGCGCGCGCGTCCGGATCCGGGGCCGGGTTGCGCACGCCGATGCGCAGCTGCGCACCGTCGCAGGACAGCGCGATGATGATGGTGCCGCCACCGGGCAGGCGCGAGATGCCGTGCAGCACCGCGTTCTCGACCAGCGGCTGCAATACCAGCCGCGGCATCGGCAACGCCCACGGCAACGGCTCCTGGCGCTGCCATTGCACCTGCAGGCGTTCGCCCAGGCGCAGCGATTCGATCGACAGATAGCGTTCGGCCAGCTCGCACTCGGCCTGCAGGGTGGAATCGCCCTCGCCGGCGCCCAGCGCCGCGCGGAACAGGTCCGACAGGTCCAGTACCGCACGCTCGGCCACCACCGGGTCGCGGCGCACCAGGCTGGCGATCAGGTTCATGCTGTTGAAGAGGAAATGCGGACGGATCCGCGCCTGCAGCGCATCGGCCTGGGCGCGCGCATTGGCCACGATCTGCGCGCTCCAGCGGTCGCTGACGTAGAAGTAGCGCAGCGCCAGGGCCACGATCAGGGCGGTCATGGTGGCGCCGCCCAGGGTGAAGCGCCAGAAGCCGACCTGCTGGGCGAACCCATCGGTGTCGAGCACGCCGTACAGCGCGTGCACGATGCCGGCACAGAGCGCGGCGATCAGCGCGCTCATCAGCACCGCCAACGCGCCGCCGACCGCTTCGGGCAGGCGCGACAAGGCATTGCGTGCCAGGCACAGGCACACCGTCACCGCCAGCGCCAGCCACAGCGCAAAGCCACTGGCGGCGACGAAGTCGGCCAGGCGCCACTGGCGGCTGCCATCGGGCGCCAGGGCCACCACCACCACCACCAGCTCGGCCAGGCCAAGCATCGCCACCAGCCGCGGCAGGCGGCACAGCTCGGGCAACCAGGGCAGCGGGGGCGGCAGGTTCATCGCTCAGGCCGCCTGGAAACGCGCGTCGAGCCAGTCGCCCAGGGCCTGCAGCTCCTCGCCACAGACCTGGTGGGCCATCGGGTAGCTGTGCCACGCCAGCGGGAAGCCGAGCGCTTTGAGGGTCTGCGCGGTGTGCGCGGCGATCGCCTGCGGAATCACCGGGTCCTGCACGCCGTGGGCCATGAAGATCGGCGGACGGATGCCGTCGGGTGCGCGCCGGGCGGCGGCGTTGTCCGGATCGGGCAGGTAGGTCGACAGTGCGATCACACCGCCGATCGGGTCGGTCCGGCGCAGCACCGCGCTGAGGATCACCGCCCCGCCCTGGGAGAAACCGGCCAGCAGGATCCGTTCGGCGGGAATCCCGCGCGCGATCTCCGCGGCGATCAACGCATCCAGCGCCTGCACCGAAGCGTCGACCCCGGCGGCATCGGCGCGCGAGCGGAAATCCATGCTGACGATGTCGTACCAGGCACGCATCGGCACGCCGTTGTTGATGGTGATCGGCTGCATCGGCGCGTGCGGGAACACGAAGCGGATCGCCGGCCAGTGCGGGCGCAGCAGCTCGGGCACGATCGGCGCGAAGTCATGCCCGTCCGCGCCCAGGCCATGCAGCCACAGCACCGCCCACTGCGGGTCGGCGCCGGTTTCGTTCACCACGGTATCGAGCATCATGCGGCTTCCTCAAGGTCAGGCCGCATTATGGACCGTGCGGCCGGCAATGGCCGCACGTCGCATTCACTACGGTGCCGGCCTGGCCGCGGCCTGGCGCAGCTGCGCGGCACGCACCAGCACCTTGGGCGGTGCGGTTTCCTCGGGAATCTCCATCAGCCCCAGCCGGTGCATCCAGGTGCCGGCGCTGCGCGAAGAGGTCAGTGCCACCACCGGGATCGCCAGCACCATGCCGATCACCACCGGCGCCATCCAGGCCGCCAGCGACGGCGACACCGCATAGGCCAGTACGCCCATGAACAGGCCGAACACGCTCAGCCCGCCATAGCCGCGGATCAACGCCGGCCAGGAAATGCCGCCATCGTCGCGCTGCTGCGCATCCCAGCCGGAGTCCTTGCCGGCCAGCACTTCGGCCACGCCGCGCGACTGCACGTACATCACCACCGGCGCCATCAGCGCGGCCAACAGGGTTTCCAGCAGCATCGACACCAGCGCGCGGAAACTGCCGCCGCAGCCGCGCCGCTCCACCCGGTCCAGCACCATGGCCAGGTAGCCCAGCACCTTGGGCGTGAGCAGCACCACCATGGTGAGGGCGAACATGCGGATCACCTTCTCTTCGTCCTGGTGGCGCCAGTACACGCCGGGCGAGAGATGCAGCACTTCGTTGAAGTCGATGCCGCCCTGGAACAGCGGGATGGCGATACCGATCAGCATCAGCATCGCCCACATCGGCGCGGTGAAGTAGTGGCCGATGCCGATCATCATGTGCATGCGGCTGACCCAGTGCAGGCCCCTGGAGGCCACCACCTTGGCATGCTGCAGGTTGCCCTGGCACCAGCGGCGGTCGCGCACCAGCATGTCGGTCAGGGTCGGCGGGCCTTCTTCATAGCTGCCTTTCAGATACGGCACCATGTGCGTGGCCCAGCCACCGCGGCGCATCAGCGCGGCTTCGACGAAGTCGTGGCTGAGCACGTGGCCGCCGAACGGCTGCCGCCCCGGCAACGCGGGCAGGCCGGCGTTTTCGGCGAAGGCCTGGGTGCGGATGATCGCGTTGTGGCCCCAGTAATTGCTTTCCGCACCGTGCCACCAGGCCACGCCGCGGCCGATCACCGGGCCATACACGCGCCCACCGAACTGCTGCATGCGGGCAAACAGGGTGCGCCCACCGATCACCGCCGGCAGGGTCTGGATCAGTCCCACGTCGGGGTTGTGTTCCATGCCTGCGACCAGGCGCACGATGGTGTCGCCGGTCATCAGGCTGTCGGCGTCCAGGATCAGCATCTGCGGGTAGGCGCCACCGAAACGGCGCACCCAGTCGGCGATGTTGCCGGCCTTGCGCCCGCCGTTGTCGCCGCGCCGGCGGTAGAACAGCCGCCCGTGCCCGTCGACCGCATCGCACAAGGCGGCGAAGGCCTGCTCCTCGGCCGCCCCGATGTCGTCGCGGCGGGTGTCGCTGAGCACGAAGAAGTCGAACTGCTGCAGCTGCCCGGTCTCGGCCACCGACTCATAGATGGCCTGCAGGCCGGCCAGCAGCCGGCGCGGGTCTTCGTTGTAGGTCGGCATCAGCAGCGCGGTGCGGGTATGCACCACCGGCAACGGCTGGTCCGGGTCGATGCCCAGCTTGTAGCCGCGGTCGAACACCGCGGTCAGGAACCCGGCCACGGCGCCGGCGAAGGACAGCGCGATCCAGGCGAACAAGGCCACGAACAGCACCAGCAGGCAGGCCTCCAGCACGCTGATGCCGTTCATCGCCAGCACCTTCCACATCATCATGGTGGCGGTGATGGTCATCGCCGCAGTGCCACCGAGGATGTAGAAGCGGCGCAGCGCCATCAGCCGCGGCGCCGTGCGTTGCCGCGGCACCTGCAGCCGGCCCTCGACGAAGGACTGCTCGGGCATCGGCATCGGCGTGGGCGCCGGCAGGACCGCGCGCCCGGCATCGGCGACAGTAGGGACGGACGGCCCGCTCATCGGGGGCGGTCCTGCACGGAGCCGGCCATCCGGGCCAGGCCCGGTGCGGAGGGGATCATCCAGATCCCGGCCCGCCCAGTGGCGCGCCTGTGTCCTGTCGGTGCGGGGCCATGGCCGGCACGCAGCTGCTGTCTGTCACTACCGGAAACCACGAACTCTCCAACGTATCTGAGACGAAAAATGCGGTCCAGTCTATGGGGCGAAATGTAAGCCGGGTGCGAAGGGGTCCTTCGGTAATTCCTCCCCATTCAGCAAATTCGATCGGCAATTCCGATGCCGCCAATTGCGACAACCTGCCGCAACCCTTGGCCGGCGGGCCTTTGCCCATTCATTTTGTAAACGGTTATCATTCCGCTCGCCAGGCAGGCAGGCGCGTTCCGCACCACCCACCCAGACGCGCCGGATCGGCTCCGTGCGCAGTCCGCTCCACCGGCCCGGTCGCCTCCCCGCATTGCCATCGTCGCGGGCCGCTTCCGGCCGGGGATTCCGCTCCCCCTCCATGGAAGACCCAATGTCTGCTTACTCCCCCTCCCCCGCGCGGCTGGTCCGCGCCCCGCTGGCCCTGGCCGTGTGCCTGCTGCTGGCCACCCCCGGCATCGCCCGCGCCGACGGCGCCGGCACCGCCGCCGCCAAGGAACTGGACACCGTGGTGGTCACCGCCTCGGGCAACCAGCAATGGATCAAGGATGCGCCGGCCAGCATCAGCGTGATCTCGCGCGAGGACATCGAGCGCCAGCCGGTGCACGACCTGGGCACCCTGCTCAGCCGCATCCCCGGGGTGACCGGCGGCCTCAGCGCGGCGGGCGAACAGTCCAAGATCAAGCTGCGCGGCATGCCGTCGAACTACACCCTGATCCTGGTCGACGGCAAACGCGTGGGCAGTTCGGCCTCGACCAACTACCGCCCCGACCTGGGCCGCCAGGACCTGAACTGGATCGCGCCGGACCAGATCGAGCGCATCGAAGTGGTGCGCGGCCCGATGTCCTCGCTGTACGGCTCGGACGCGATGGGCGGGGTGATCAACATCATCACCCGCCGCATCGGCGACACCTGGGGCGGCAGCGCCACCCACAGCTACACCTCCGCGCAGGACGGCAAGCGCGGCGATACCCAGCAGATCGGCAGCAACCTCTCCGGCCCGCTGACCGAGAACATCGGCATGCGCATCGGCGCCAACTACACCAACCGCGAGTCCGACCGCAGCAATGGCGGGATGTACGGCAACGCCTATGGCGGTGAGAAGGACCGCAACGTCGATGCGCTGCTGGACTGGAAGATCAGCCCGGCGCAGCGCCTGCAGCTGGAAGCCGGCCATGGCGTGCAGCAGGCCTATGCCAGCGCCTCGCTGGAAGACCAGGGCGACGGTGCGTGGGGGGCCAGCGAGCTCAAGCGCACCAGCCTGTCGCTGAGCCACAACGGCAACTGGTCCTTCGGTACCTCCAAGGTCACCGGCTACTGGACCGAGTTC
Organism: Stenotrophomonas sp. KH_029; assembly: GCF_057839765.1. Taxonomy (NCBI): domain Bacteria; kingdom Pseudomonadati; phylum Pseudomonadota; class Gammaproteobacteria; order Lysobacterales; family Lysobacteraceae; genus Stenotrophomonas; species Stenotrophomonas sp. KH_029. The sequence continues at coordinate 3,701,651 of NZ_CM174498.1, forward strand.
AAGAACGACATCGGCTTCACCGGCCGTTCGCAGGCCAGGGACATGATCCTGGAAGGCAGCCTGGGTACGCCGTTCACGCTGTGGGTGGACCACCAGCTGAGCGTGGGCGGGCAGTGGAAGCGCCAGCAGCTGACCAACACCGACACCATCGGCCAGGCCCCGGTCGACTACGCCGGCAACCCGGTCAACGGCTCCAGCCTGGAAGTGGACACCTGGGCGGTGTTCGTCGAGGACGAACTGAAGCTGCACGAAACGCTGGCCCTCACCCTGGGCGCGCGCCTGGACCACCATGAGCAGTTCGGCAGCCATGTCAGCCCGCGTGCCTACCTGGTCTACCACCCGGCGCCGCACTGGACCCTGCGCGGCGGCATTTCCAAGGGCTTCCGCGCGCCCAGCCTGACCGAGAACGCCGCTGCGGCGGCGACCCAGTCCGGCGGCCGCGGCTGCGGTTCGCTGCGCCCGCTGGGCTATGTCACCGGCGGCTGCTACATGGCCGGCAATCCGAACCTGGACCCGGAAACCAGCACCAACCGCGAGATCGGTTTCAACTTCGACAACGGCCGCATCGATGCCGGGCTGACCTGGTTCCATACCGACTTCAGGAACAAGATCGAGTACGAGGCGCTGGGGTTCTTCAATGGCTACTGGTGGACGCGCATGGAAAACGTCGAGCGCGCGCGCACCAGCGGCATGGAAGGCAATCTCAACCTCAACCTGGGCGAGCAGTGGCGCTGGCGCACCTCGGCGACCTGGATGAAGGAAGCCAGGAACCTGACCACCGGCGAGAACCTGATCGACACCCCCGAGTTCTCCGGCTATTCGTCGCTGGACTGGACCCCGGTCGATGCGTTCTCGGCCACGCTCTCGGCGCAGTACACCGGCAAGCAGGCCGGGGTAGCCAGCAGCTTCATCAAGGCCTATACGCTGTATGACCTGACCGGCGCATGGCAGGTCAACAATGCGCTGACCGTGCGCGCCGGGGTGAGCAACCTGGCCGACAAGAAGCTCTATGCACAAGGCGCTACCGACTACTTCGTGGCCGGGCGCAGCTACTTCCTGGGAATGACCGCACGCTTCTGATGCGCGCATGGCGCGGTGCGTGGGCACAGGCCCACGCGCCGACGCTTCAGGCCGGCGTTGCCGCCACGGCGATGTCGGCATCGACCGGCGGCTGGGTCAGCGCACGCGAGCCGAGCTGGGAGAACTGCAGGTGCGCCAGCAACCGCTGGGCCTGGGTGGCGACCGGGCATGGCGCAATCTGCGGGCCGGCCGGCGGGCGCTCGGGGGACATCACAACACTGGGCATATCGGATTTTCTCTTGGCATTGCTGTTCACCACGGGGCTCCCTGCCGCGCGGAATGCGAACCCTATATCAATTCCGGGTCAGATGTGTGACGGGCCCTGCAGTTCGCCAGGACGCCGACGTGCCGCGCCGGGAAGCTGGCGGCTTTTGATATGGAACAGCTATCATGTAAACGTTTACACCTAACTTTGATGGATATGGATTCCAATACCACCTCCCCGCTCAGCCCCAAGTGGCAGTTCCGCTTCAACTTCTTCGAGCAGCACGGTGCGCCCAATACGCCCACCTTCAAGGCCGCCTACAAGGAGCTGCCGTTCGGGCAGAAGCTGAAGGTCAACTTCAACTTCTTCGCGCTGTTCTTCAGCTGGATCTACCTGCTCATCCTGGGCATGTGGCGCAAGGCGCTGACCATCCTGGGCATGACCATCGTGCTGATGGTCCTGGCCTCGTTCATGCCGGCCGTGGTCGCCCGCGGCGTCTGGATCGGCTGGTCGCTGCTGATCGCGATGACCGCCAACTACTCCTATTACCAGGAGAAGGTGAAGGGCAACGTCAGCTGGAACCCGTTCCAGGGCATGCGCTGGTAAGCGCCGCCTGGCGCGGACAGCAAAGCCCGGTCGCAGGACCGGGCTTTTTTTGGTTCTTCTCCCATGTCCGGGGCTACAGCCGGCCATTGTCCGGATGCATTGGCGTTGCTGTTTCCGCTTCGCGGCTAAGTTCAAAAGCGTTTCGTGCCCCTTCGGGGCGCGAGTCACTTTCTTGCTCGTGCAAGAAAGTAACCAAAGAACACGCCCCCGTCCGCTCGCCGTCGGGCTACGCCCGCCGGTGCCCTGCGCTTCTCGCGTCGGCAAGGGACGGTGCGGAACTCGCTGCGCTCAGACACCCGCACCTCTTCGCCCTTGCCGCCGCTGCGATGCTCGGCTCGCTCCAAGGGGGAGGTAGATCAAGATCACGGGCAACAGCAACAGCAACAGCAACAGCAACAGCGTCCGAGCGTGGTTCGGACCTACGCTTTCCGGTGCGTGCCAGCCATGTGTGGAGGGTTGGCGCGGGTGGATTGGCGGGACTGTCGAAAACATGGATGTTTTCGCCAAGCCTTATCTGTTCGGAATCTGGCAGCGTAGGCGTCGAGAGCCGGCGTGGGCCGCCGTGCAAGCCTGGATCTCGACGATCGTCATGGAGCTTGGCGCCCACGCCGGAATCTCCCTTGATCCGCCCGAACAGTTGCTGGAGCTGACACTCGCAGTGATAAGACTGGGCAAGCGGGGGAGCTCTCGACCCTTCCAGACTATACGGAGTCGGGCGATGAACGGGATCGGGATTGATGTCAGCAAGCGCCAGCTTGATGTTGGCACGACGGACGGGGAGACCCTGCGGGTCAGCAATACCCGCTCTGGCTTTGCTGAATTGGACGCTTGGCTGAGGAAACACCCGGCGATCCAGATCGTGCTGGAGGCCACCGGCGGCTACGAGCAGCCCGTGCTGGACTTCCTGCACAAGGCAGGTCATCCGGTGGTCCGGGCCAATGCCCTGCGGGCCCGAAAACTGGCCCAAGGCCTTGGCCAGGTGGCCAAGACCGACCGTTTGGACGCCTATGCATTGGCGCAGATGGCTGCCTTGGTGAAACTGCCTTCCTATCAGCCGCTGGAGCCTTGGCAGCAGAAGATGCGGGAATTCGTGTGCGCACGTCGACAGGCGATGCACGCGCTAACCGTCGCGCGGCAGCAACAGGAAATGGTGGGCAATCGTGAATTGCGCCAGCTGCTGCAGACCAATATCACACGCCTGCATACGCTGGTTGAACGACTGGGAAAGCAGATTGCCGAGCAGGTCTCTCAGCAGCCTCAACTGGCTGTGCTGAAGTCGATGAAAGGCGTCGGTCCAGGGCTGCAGGCGGTACTGGCCAGTTATCTGCCCGAGCTGGGCAAGATCAGCGGCAAGGCCATCGCCAGTCTGGTTGGGGTGGCGCCGATGTCCCACGACAGCGGGACGATACGTGGGAAACGAAGCATCCATGGCGGCAGAGCCGAGATCCGTCAGGTGCTTTATATGGCCAGCATGTCGGCCATGCGGCATGAACCGCGATTGCGCGACTTTTATCAGTCGCTGCGAGCTCGCGGCAAGGAAGGCAAAGTGGCCATCGTGGCGGTGATGCGGAAGATGCTGGTGATCCTCAACGCCCGCGTGCGCGACGCCCAAAGCGGATCGATCCCCGCCTGACGCGCGCCCGTAGGGCCTCAAAAGGCTGCCGGCCAGCGGCCGGCACTACCGTGCCTGCGCGCCGGGCACGGGGAAGCTCCCCGGCAACACAGTTGCTCCAGGGATGGATTTACGGCGTGTCCCGCCAACCCACCCGCGCCAACCCAACCAGCGCATATGTCGGTCACTGCCTTTGATCGGACGGTAGTTGTATCGCAATGTCCGGGCACGCTGCGGACCAGCCGCGCGGATCGATCAACGGTCCAGCCGTGCCCCGGGCCCACCGCGTGGGTCGATCACCAGCTCGCCATCTTCCTTGCGGAACGGTCCGGGCAGCGGCGGCAGGATGTCCAGCACCGTCTCCGACGGCCGCGCCAGGCGCACCCCCAGCCCCGTTTCCACGAACGGCCGGTTGATCAGTATCGGTTCGGCCAGCATCGCCTCCAGCAGGTGCGCATCGTCCAGCGCCGGGTCGTCCAGGCCCAGCGCCGCATATGGCGTGCCCTTCTGCCGCAGCGCATCGCGCACGCTCAAGCCGGCCCGCGCGATCAGCGCCTGCAGCCGTTCACGGCTGGGAGGGGACTGCAGGTATTCGATCACTTCCGGCTCGATCCCGGCATGCCGGATCAAGGCCAGCACGTTGCGCGAGGTGGCGCAGGCAGGGTTGTGGTAGATCACCGCTTTCATGGTCATGCTCCGGTGGCAGAAGCAGCAAAGGACGGCATCGCCGCGGCCGGCGCCGCTTCCACCGCTGCCGATGCGCTGCCCAGCGCGCGCGCCAGGGCATCGCCCTTGCGCTCGCTGTAACGGTCGGTGAGGTAGTCGCTGCGGCCGCGCACCAGCAGGGTGAACTTGACCAGTTCCTCAGCCACGTCCACCACCCGGTCGTAGTACGCCGACGGCCGCATCCGGCCGGCCTCGTCGAATTCCTGCCAGGCCTTGGCCACCGACGACTGGTTGGGGATCACCACCATGCGCATCCAGCGCCCGAGCACGCGCAGCGCATTGACCACGTTGAACGACTGCGAACCACCGCTCACCTGCATCACCGCCAGCGTGCGGCCCTGGGTCGGGCGGACGCTGCCTTCGGACAGCGGCAACCAGTCGATCTGGTTCTTGAATACCGCCGTCATGCTGCCGTGCCGTTCCGGGCTGATCCACACCTGGCCCTCGGACCACTGCGACCAGTCGCGCAACTGCTGGACCTTGGGGTGGGCGGCATCGACCGCATCCACCAATGGCAGTTCATGCGGGTCGAACACGCGCACCTGCGCACCGAAATGCTCCAGCAGCTGCTGCACCTCCAGCGCCAACCGACGGCTGTAGGACTGCGCGCGCAGCGATCCGTACAGGATCAGGATCCGCGGTGGATGGCTGCCGCCTTCGGCACGCAGCTTGCCTGGATCGGGCAGGTCGACCGCCGCAGCGGTGAGGTTGGGCAGGGATGGCATGGCTTGTTCCGGATCAATTGTTCGACTATTCTAGAAATATGGAACATACAAATGCAACCCAGGCTCTCGCCGCGCTCGGCCATCCCACCCGCCTGAGCGTGTTCCGCCTGCTGGTCCAGGCCGGCCGTGGCGGCCGCCTGGCCGGCGAGATCGCCAGCGCGCTCGACCTGCCCGGTGCCACCCTGTCCTTCCACCTCAAGGAACTGGCGGCCGCCGGCCTGCTCAGCGCCGAACCGCGCGGCCGCGCCATCTGCTACCGGGCCGACTTCGAGGCGATGAACGGCCTGGTCGGCTATCTCACCGAGAACTGCTGCGCCGGCGACAGCGACTGCGGCCCCCCCTCCCGCTGCGCGCCGCCACGATGAGCGCCGTCCCCACGACCGCGCTGTCCTTCCTGGACCGCTGGCTGACGCTGTGGATTTTCGCGGCGATGGCGCTGGGCATCGCACTGGGCGCGTTGTTCGACGGCCTGCCGGCCGCGCTGGATGCGATGTCGGTGGGCAGCACCAATGTGCCGATCGCCATCGGCCTGATCCTGATGATGTACCCGCCGCTGGCCAGGGTGAAGTTCGATGCCCTGCCGGCGGTATTCGCCGACAAGCGGGTGCTGGCGTTGTCGCTGGTGCAGAACTGGATCGTCGGGCCGGTGCTGATGTTCGCGCTGGCGGCGGTGTTCCTGCACGACCAGCCGGACTACATGACCGGGCTGATCCTGATCGGGCTGGCGCGCTGCATCGCGATGGTGCTGGTCTGGAACCAGCTGGCGCGCGGCGACAGCGCGTATGCCGCCGGGCTGGTGGCGTTCAATGCGATCTTCCAGATCGCCTTCTTCAGCGTGTATGCGTGGCTGTTCCTGTCGGTGCTGCCGCCGCTGTTCGGCCTGCAGCGCAGCGTGGTCGATGTCAGTGTATGGACCATCGCCAGCGCCGTGCTGATCTACCTTGGCATTCCGTTCGTGGCCGCCTATCTCGGCCGCCGGCTGCTGCTGCGCCTGCGCGGCGCGGCCTGGTATGAAACCCGCTTCCTGCCCGCGATCGGCCCGATCACCCTGGCCGCGCTGCTGTTCACCATCGTGGCGATGTTCAGCCTCAAGGGTGCCGACGTGCTGCGCCTGCCGCTGGATGCGCTGCGCATCGCCGTTCCGCTGACGCTGTACTTCCTGCTGCAGTTCCTGATCAGTTTCTTCATGGGCAAGTGGATTTCACGCGACTACCCGCGCACCACGGCGGTGGCATTCACCGCCGCCGGCAACAATTTCGAACTGGCGATCGCGGTGGCCATCGCCGCCTTCGGCCTGGCCTCGCCGGTGGCCTTCGCCGCCGTGATCGGCCCGCTGGTCGAAGTGCCGGTGCTGATCCTGCTGGTACACCTGGCGCTGTGGCTGGGCCGGCGCGGCTTCAACGGCGCACCTCCAGGCGGCCCCGGGCAGTAGCGTGCGCGGGGCCGGGTGCCGCAGCGTGCCGGCACCGGGTTGATCAGAATGCCCGCCAGTCGCCACCGGCCACGGCCACTTGGCGGGGCGCATTGCGCGGCGCGGCCGGGGCAGGCCGGGCCGATACCGTGCCAGGCGCGCGCAATGCAGCGGCCTGCGGCGTACCGGCATCGGTGCGGAAGATCGCCACGGCAGTGCCCAGGTGCTGCGCCTGTTCTTCCATCGCCCGCGCCGCGGCGGTGGCTTCCTCCACCAGCGCGGCGTTCTGCTGGGTGGTTTCGTCCATCTGGGTGATGGTCTGGTTGACCTGTTCGATGCCGGCCGACTGTTCCTTCGACGCGGCCGAGATCTCGGCCATGATGTCGTTGACCCGGCGCACGCCAGTGACGATTTCCTGCATGGTCTGCCCGGCCGACCGTACCAGCGCCGAGCCCTGGCCGACCTGGCCGACCGAATCGTCGATCAGCGTCTTGATCTCCTTGGCCGCCGCCGCCGAGCGCTGCGCCAGCGCGCGCACTTCCGAGGCCACCACGGCAAAACCGCGGCCCTGTTCGCCGGCACGGGCCGCTTCCACCGCCGCGTTCAGCGCCAGGATATTGGTCTGGAAAGCGATGCCGTCGATCACCGTGATGATTTCAGCGATGCGCTTGGACGAGGCTTCGATCCCGGCCATGGTGCTGACCACCTGGCCGACCACCTGGCCGCCCTGCGCGGCCACCTCGGCGGCACCGGCGGCCAGCTGGTTGGCCTGCACCGCGTGGTCGGCGTTCTGGCGCACGGTGGAGGTCAACTCCTCCATCGAGGCGGCGGTTTCCTCCAGGCTGGCGGCCTGCTGTTCGGTACGCCGCGACAGGTCGCTGTTGCCCGAGGCGATCTCGCCGGCCGCCAGGTTGATGCTGGCGGTGGCCTGCTGGATGCGCCCGACGATGTCGGTCAGCTGGGTCACGGTAGTGTCGGCATCGTCGCGCATGCGGGCAAACACGCCATGGAAGTCGCCGTGCATGCGTGCGGTCAGATCGCCGGCGGCGATCGCGCGCAGCAGCGCGGAAATCTGCTGCAGGTTGTCGTCGCTGACCTGCATCATGGTGTTGAGGTTGCCGACCATGGCGCGGAAATCGTGGTCGAAGCGCACCATGTCGCCGCGCTGGCTAAAATCGCCCAGCGCCGCCGCGCCGGCCAGCTCGCGGATCTGGGTGTTGATCGCGCCCAGGTTGGCCTTGGTGGTGTCCATCGCTTCGGTGAAACGCGCCTGCTCGCCGGGCAGGCGGTCCATATCCTGAGACAGGTCGCCCACCGCATACCGCTGCATCACTTCGACCAGCCGGTAGGTCACCGCGATATTGGCGCCGACCAACCCGTTGGTGTCTTCCACCATGCGTCCATACGCGCCTGGGAAGGCCTGCGCGTCCATGCGGTAACCCAGCTCGCCGGCAGCGTGGCGCTGGGCCATGCCGGCCTGGGCGGCCAACACGGCCTGCAGCTGGCTGCGCATGCGCTGCATCGCATCCAGCAGGCGCCCGACCTCGTCATTGCGCGAGGCCGGCAGCGGCGTATCCAGGCGGCCTTCGGCGATCTCGGCCGACAACCGCACCGCGTCGGCCAGCGGCCGGATCGCCTGCCGGCGCAGCAGCACATACACGCTGCCACTGAGCACCAGGGCCGCGCCCAGGCCGACGGCCAGGATGATCCACAGCAGCGCACGCGCCTGCGCGGTGATCAGCTCGTGCGGCACGATCACGCCCAGCGCGAACCGCTCCTGGCTGCCGCCGATGCGCAGCGGCACGTAGGCCTTCACGTTGCCGGCGGCATCGGCGGTGAATGCGTCGAACGGCTTGTCGGCCGCCACCGCCGCCAGCAGCGCGCCGGTGGCCGCATCGTCGCGGCGCTTGCCGATTTCGCTGGCGTTCTCGGCGGCCAGCACGATGCCGCCGGGCGAAATCAGCTCCACGTGGCCCTCGCCCATCGGGCGCAGTTCGGCCAGGCGCTGCTGCAGCGCGGCCAACGCGACATCCACGGTGACCGCGCCAAGGAAGCTACCGTTGTCCAGCACCGGGGTGGACAGCGTAGTCATCAGCACCGGCTTGCCGGCGATCTCGTAGCGGTAGGGCTCGGCCACGGTCGGCCGCTTGAGTGCGCGCGGACGCAGGTACCAGTCGCCGTCGCCGGGCACTTCATAGCCCTTGAGCGCGTCCTGTACCGGGCTGCCGTCCTGCCACGACCAGTAGCTCATGAAGCGGCCGCTGGCATCGTGCGCCGGGGCATCGACGAAGGCGCTGTCCTTGCCGTCGAAGGCCTGCGGTTCCCACAGCGTGCCGAAACCCACCCATTCCGGATGCGACTGCAGCTGCTGCTGCAGCACCTGGGCAACGGTGGCGCGCGACAGGGTGCCGGCGGCACGCTGCACCACCAGGCTGTCGGCCAGGGCCCGGCTGGCGGCAAACGCCGCCGACAGGTCGGCGCCGACCCGGCGCGCCTCGGCCTCGGCCTGGCTTTGCATCGTGCGCCGCGATGACTCCACCAACGCCTGGCTGGCTTCGCGGTAGCTGATGGCGGCGGTGATGCCGAAGCAGAGCATGGCAATCAGCGCGGTCCCCAGCATCAGCCGGTTGGCAATGCTGCCGAGGCGCGGGGAAGCAGTCGGGCGGGACGCGGGCATGGGGGCGGTTCCTGGAAGAGGTACAGGTCAGGCGACGCCATCGGGCGCCACTACGGCAACACGCAGTCCATTGCGGTGCCGGTCGGCGCGGTGCAACTCACGGCCGGCCCGGCAGGAAACGGTGCAGCTTGGACACAACGCGACGACCGCGCCCGACGGCAGCCGGAAGACACGCCCGGACCCGCCGTGGCCCCGCCGACACGCGTCGGGGCATCAAGCTGGATAACGGCCCTGCCGCGCCAATGTTGAGCCGCACTTCCTGACCAGGTTCAGTGTCCGTGGCGGGCGGGCGCGTCATCGCGGTGGTGGCGGCCCAGCCGTTCGACCAGGGTCCGGCTGGCCGCATTGAGCCCGCGCACCGTTACCTGCGCGCCGTGCGCGCGCAGTTTCAGCACCACCTGGTCCAGCGCCGCCACGGCACTGAGATCCCAGAAATGCGCATCTGACACGTCGATCACCACCTGCGCCGGCGCGTGCTGCAGATCGATGCTGGCCGCGAACTGGCCGGCCGAGGCGAAGAACACCTGGCCGGTCACCGCATAGGTCAGCGTGCCCGTATCGTCGGTCATGGCCCGCACATCGAGCAGTTGCCCGACCTTGCGCGCGAAGAACAGCGCCGACAGCAGCACCCCGGTCAGCACGCCCTTGGCCAGGTCGTGGGTGGCCACGGTCACCACCACGGTGGCCACCATCACCAGCGAAGAACTCTTCGGATGCTGGCGCAGCTCGGCGAACGAACGCCAGTGGAAGGTGCCGATGCTGACCATGATCATCACCGCCACCAGCGCCGCCATCGGAATCTGCCGCACCCAATCGGCGCCGTACACCACCAGCAGCAACAGCAGCACCCCGGCCACCAGGCACGACAACCGGCCGCGCCCGCCGGAAGACACATTGATCACCGACTGCCCGATCATCGCGCAGCCGGCCATGCCACCGAACAGCCCGGCGGTGATGTTGGCCAGGCCCTGGCCGGCGCATTCGCGGTTGCGCTGGCTGGGGGTGTCGGTCATGTCCTCGACGATCTGCGCGGTCATCATCGACTCCAGCAGGCCCACCACCGCCAGCGTGGCCGACACCGGCAACAGCAGCCGCAGGGTGTCCCAGCTGAGCGGCACGTCGGGGAACAGGAACACCGGCAGGCTGTCGGGCAACGCGCCCATGTCGCCCACGGTGCGGATGTCCCAGTGCAGCCCGATCGACAGCGCGGTGAGCACTACGATCGCCACCAGCGGGGCCGGCACCGCGCGGGTCAGCCGCGGCAGCAGGTAGATGATCGCCAGCCCGGCCGCGCACACCGCCCACACCTGCCACGAACGCCCGATCAGCTCGGGCATCTGCGCCAGGAAGATCAGGATCGCCAGCGCATTGACGAAGCCGGTGATCACCGAGCGCGACACAAAGCGCATCAGCACGCCCAGCTTCAGCGCGCCGGCCAGCAGCTGCAGCAACCCGGCCAGCAGGGTGGCCGCCAGCAGGTACTGCAGGCCGTGGTCGCGGACCAGGTCGACCATCACCAGCGCCATCGCCCCGGTCGCCGCCGAGATCATGCCCGGCCGGCCACCGGCAATGGCGGTCACCACCGCGATGCAGAACGAGGCGTACAGCCCCACCTTGGGGTCGACCCCGGCGATGATCGAGAACGCGATCGCCTCGGGGATCAGTGCCAGCGCGACCACCGCGCCGGACAACAGGTCGCCGCGGATATTGCCGAGCCATTGCTGGCGCAGCGGGTAGGAAACAGACATGGACAGACTCCACGCACCGGCGATGCGCACGGCACGTTGTGTGATGAGGACAAGGCACTCCCTGAGCCAGCGCAACGGCCGGCGCGTCGTCAACGCGGTATCAGGGTGGCGTCATCACAAGGGTCCTGCCGGGGCAGCGGAAGCGGCGCGCAGGATAGCGCAGTCACCGGGCGGCCTCAAACCGGCTGGGTGGTTGACCCTTCACGTGGCGGCGCCCACGATGCGTGCCTGTCCTCCTTTCAGGTGCCTTCATGTACGGTTTGATCGGCAAGATGTTGACCGCGCCCGGCCAGCGCGATGCAGTCATCGCGATCCTGCTCGAGGGCACCGTCGCGATGCCCGGCTGCCACAGCTACGTGGTGGCGCGCGATCCCACGGCCCCGGACGCGATCTGGATCACCGAGGTCTGGGACAGCCAGGAACTGCACCGTGCCTCGCTGGCACTGCCGTCCGTCCAGGCCGCGATCGTGAAGGCGCGGCCGATGATCACGGGATTCGGCGAGCGGTTCGAGACCGAGCCGGTGGGGGGTCCGGGCAGCGGAACCTGACGGCATTGATCAGCCGATCGCGCTGTTTGCCCAGTGCGACGGCGCCTGCCCGGTCACCCGCCGGAACGCCGCGGCGAACTTGCCGGGGTTGGCATAGCCCATCGCCAAGGCGACCTCGGTCACGCTGCGGCCTGCCAGCAGCATCGGCTTGGCCGCCTCCATCCTGCGCCAGGTGAGATACGCGAAAGGCGTCATGCCGGTCGCGATCCGGAACCGGCGGCTGAATCCACTGGCCTCCTGCCCGACTTCCTGCGCCATGCGGGTAACGCCCAGGTCTTGGCCGAGATGGACTTCGATCAGATCCTGCACCCGCTTGAGCTGCCCCGGCGACAACGCGCGCCCCGGGGCCGGCGCAGCTGCGGGCAGCCCGGCCAAACGCTTCAGCACCAGATCGACACCGTGCTCGAAGAACGCGGCGGACCCGGCATAGGCCTCGGCGCAGTGCCACAGCGCCCCCATCACCGAGGCAATCACCGGGTCGGCCTGGAGCGCCGATGCCGCGGGGTGCAACTGCTCCATGCGCAGGCCGTGCGCCTGCAGATGGCGCGCATCGATCACCAGGCCCAGCAGCGCCAAGGGTGGGCTGCGGAACTCGCCGGGGCAGTCCGGCAATACGAGATTGAACGTGCCTGCCCGCCAGGGCTGCGCGATACGCCCAAGCGCCGTGTGTTGATACAGCGCGCCGCCGCCCGCGGTGAGCAGCCCGATGCGCAGCGCGCTGCCCTCAGCCAGCATGCCCTGCGCTGCGGCGAACGTGTGGCGGAGCATCAACACCGAGCCGTCAGCGTTGCCGACGCAGGCCTCCAGCGGACGGCCCGCTTCAGCGGCCAGCCGTTCGGCCACTACGGAAGGTCGCGGGGCAAGGGAGCGGGTCATCACGTGTCCAGTTCTGGAGCAGCCACGCCGGAAATGGAGCAGCGGCACCGCAATGTTACACACTAACATTCGAGAATTCCCCCATCAACGTGGTGCGCGCCACCACCCCCCGAGGCTCCTCGTGAAACACGCTGTACTTGCCGGCGCCGTGCTCGCCGCGCTTCAGTTGCTGCCCAGCGCGCCCGCCCGCGCCCAATCCACGCCGCCCGCCAAGGCCACCGATCTGGACGGTATCGTGGTCACCGGCAGCAAGCGCGATACGCCCTACCTGCGCAGCGACATCTCGGTCACCGTGCTCGACCGCCAGGCCCTCAAGGACGCCAACGTCACCGCGTTCCGCGACCTGGACAAGCTGGCTCCGAACGTCAAGTTCAACGTGATGGGCCAGCTCAGCGACATGTTCATTTCCATCCGCGGCATCGAATCCAACCCGTTCCTGGTCAACCGCGCTTCGGTCTACATCGACGGCATCCCGTTCCGCGAACTCAGCAACGCGGTGCTCAACCAGGTCGAATCGGTGGAAATCCTGCGCGGGCCGCAGGGTACCCTGTACGGCGCCAACAGCGAATCGGGCCTGGTGCTGGTGCGCACCCGCGCACCGTCGGCCAGCACCGAAGGCGAGCTCAACCTGCGTGCCACCACCTTCGGCAATGGCCATGGCGGCAGCCTGGATGGGTTTCTCGGTGGCGCACTGGGCAAGGGCGACCGCCTGTTCGGCTCGCTGGCCTTCATGGCCTCCGACGAGGACGCCCACCTGAAGAACCTGACCCCGTATGGCGGGGTCAACGGCAAGGTCCGCCAGGCCTACCTGCAGGGCAAGCTGCGCTGGGAGCCGACCGACACGCTCAGCATCAACGCCCTGGCCTACCACCTGGGCACGCGCGCGCCGGGCATGTTCGAGTACGAGTACCTGCCGCTGGACGTGGGCCGGTACAACCGCAGCTATGGTGCGCGCTACAACGACGGCCGCCAGACCGGCGACTTCACCTATATCAACGATGCGCCCAAGCGCACCAGCAAGACCGAGAACGTCGCCGGCGCCAGCGCGCAATGGCAGCTTGCCGCCGGTACCCTGGACGCGGCGCTGTCCTACCGCGAGCAGGCCGATACGTCGGCCGGTTACGACTTCGACATGACCGCCAGCCCGGCCCTGGCCGGGCGCATCCACGACACCCAGCGCAACTGGAACGGCGAGCTGCGCTTCACCTCGCCCAACGACCAGCCGCTGACCTGGATCGGCGGGGTATCCACCTACCGCGTGGACAAGCAATCGGTGCTGGGCACCCTGGTCGGCCCGCCGCCGCGTGCGCTGGAAAGCTATGTGCTGGCCCCGCGGCAGGGCTCGCAGGGCCGGGATTACAGTGCGTTCGGCACGCTCAGCTACACCCTGCCGGCGCTGCCGAAACTGACCGCCAGCCTCGGCCTGCGATACGAGCAGGCCAGACGCGCGACCCGGCAGAGCGCCGGCCAGCTCGACCTCGGCCCCGGCGGGCTGGTGTTCTACCGCGATGCCGGGCTGTCGCACACCTTCAACGCCACCCTGCCGCGCGTATCGCTGCGCTACGACGCCTCGGACACGCTCTCCTTCTATGCCGCCTCGGCCAAGGGCTACATCCCCGGCGGCTTCAACCTGGCCGCCGCGCAGAGCGATGTGGTCAACGACAAAGTGCTGCGCTACGAATCGGAAATGATGTGGAGCCATGAAGCCGGCTTCAAGCTCAACGTGCTCGACGGCCGCGGCCATGTCGGCGCGGCGGTGTTCCAGATCGACTCGGACAACTGGCAGGAGATCCAGCTGGCCACCGATGCCAACGGCCGCCCGATCTCGTCGGATTACGTCGGCTCCGATGCCGCGATCCGTTCGCGTGGCGCCGAGATCGAAGGCGTGCTGCAGGTACTGCCGGGGCTGACCCTGACCGCCAACGCCGGCTATGTAGACGCGCGCTACCGCCGCCTGCAGGTAGGCGAAAACGAAAGCCTGGCCGGCAACCGGGTCAAGCTCACCCCGCAGTACACCGGCTACCTGGCCGCGCGCTACCAGCACCGCTCGGGCCTGTTCGCGCGGGTGGAATCGGCGTTCAACGGGCGCATGGCGCTGGACGAGCGCAACCGCGCGTTCCAGCCGGCGGTGGCCATCATCGGCGTGCAGCTGGGCTACGAACAGGGCCCATGGACCACCCGCGTCTTCGTCGACAACCTCACCGACAAGCGCCGCATCAACGGCCTGATCTTCGACAACCTGGCCTTCGGCCGCGACGGCAACTACTACGGCCCGGTCGATCGCCCGCGGATCATCGGCGCCGAGCTGGGATATCGGTTCTGACGGCCCTGCCGGGACCATGCGCAATGACTGTCGCAGTGCTGTCGGCATGGCGCCAGGCATCACAGATCACGACAGCACCCGGCAGCCACCGGCCATTTTCGGAATAGTTGCATAGGCGCGCCTGCGACGCAGGCGCAGCCTGCGCAAGTGTCAACCCGACACCACTGATGGGAGAACCGACATGCGCTTGCACACCCGCCTGCTGCTGCCACTCACCTCCATGTGCCTGGTCCTGGGTACGCCTGCAGCCCTCGCCGCACCGGCGCACTTCATCGGGATGGGCGTGCATGCCTATCCTTCCACGTCCCGCAGCCTTGCCATCACCCAGGCCGTTCAGTTCGCCCGCAACGCAGGCTACGACGTGGACCGGGAATGCCAATGGCAGTTCGAGCCGGTGGCGCGGCAGCGTCCGGACGGCCTGTGGGAGACCGAAGCCGACCTGGTCTGCGATGGCTGAAACGCCTCCATGAGGCGCACGCGTCGCGCTCGACGCCCCCTTGTCGTCGACGTGGCGCGTGCTGCCTCACCCTCTCACACTGGGTGCTGGCCAGCGTCCCGGCGGCAATGTTGATGCCCCGCCCACGCCATGGAGTGCATGCTGCGGGCATCGCCAGGAGATGCACCGTGCCACGCCCGGACCAACCGCCGCCCACGATTCCGATTGCCGCGTGGACTACATTGCCGCGCGATTTCTACCAGCGCCATCCCACCGTGGTGGCACCGGCCCTATTGAACAAGATCCTGGTCCGCGACGATGGCCGCGCCGGGCGTATCGTGGAAGTGGAAGCCTATGCCGGCGACCAGGACCCGGCCGCGCATTCGTTCAAGGGCATGACCGCGCGCACCGCCACCATGTTCGGTGAGGCCGGCCACCTGTATGTCTACTTCACCTATGGCATGCACTGGGGCGCCAACGCGGTCTGCGGCGAGGTCGGCCAGGGCTGGGGCGTGCTGCTGCGCGCGCTGGCGCCGCTGGCCGGCCTGGACCGGATCCGCGCCGCACGTCCGGCGATACGCCGCGACCGCGAGCTGGCCAGCGGGCCGGGCCGGCTGTCGCAGGCGATGGGCATCACCGGCGCCCTGGACGGCGCGGACCTGGTCACCGATGACCGCGGCATCCGCATCGTCAGCGACGGCACCGCGCCATGCAGCGACCCCATCATCGGCCCGCGCATCGGCATCAGCCGCGCCCAGGAGTTTCCCTGGCGCTGGCATGTGCCTGGTGATGCGAATGTGTCGGTGCGGCCACGGCGCAAGGTGGGCGGCTAGCCGGCCGCTTCGGCTGCGTGCCGGTCGCCTTCGATCACGGCCTGTCGGGCATGGGCGAACATTGCCGTGGAGCGGCCGCAACCACCCCGCCGGGCCGATGCGGGCCGGCTGCGTCAGGCGATCTCCACCGCGGCGAAGCGGCCTTCGGGCAGCACGAAAGCATGCTTCAACACCACCGCGCTGCCGGGGAGGCTGCCGCTGACCGGTCAGGTCACGACATGGCGTCCGTCATGCAGCGCCAGCTGCAACGGTTCGGCCCGGTGCTGGTAAGCAACGCGTGCCCACGCCATCCAGCCGGCGATGGCCGCCGTCCCCTGGTGAACCTCGCGCTGGTCATGGACGCTGGCGTCGGTGGCGAAACCGTCACCCCGGGGCCAGGTCGCCGATGAAATCGGCTAGCGATCGGCGCGGCCAGCACCGCCCCGTGCATCGGCCGCGCTGGCGATCAAGCCGCGCAGCAGCACCATGATCAGCCGCCCGGAGGTCTCGGTGCGGGTTGCCACCGCCTGCAGGGCCAAGCCATGGGACAGGGCCATGAAGCCGGCCGCCAGTTCCTCCGGGCTGGCCGGCGGGGCGTGCCCGAGCGCGTCGAACAACTGCCCGATGAACCCACCCAGGGCCGCACGGTGCGCGTCCCATACCTTCTGGTATTCCACCGCGAAGGCCTGGCTGCGGTGGGCGTGCAGCTGCAGTTCGATGGAAAGCGTGCACCAGTCGGCATCCTGGTTGAGCGTCTGGGCCCAGCGATCCATCTGCGCGAGCATCTGCTCGGGCGTCTGCGGCGCAGCCATCAAGGCAGCCAACTGGGCCTCCTGCGCGCCCATGTGTTGCCGCAGCAGCTCCAGCAGCAGCGCCTCCTTGCTGGCGAAGTTCGAGTAGAACGCCCCCTGCGAATAGCCGGCCTGCTCGGCGATGTCGCGCAGGGACGCGCCGCCATAGCCATTGGCCACCACCAGCTGCCTGCCTGCGTCGAGCAGGCGTTCACGGGTCTGGGCGCGGCTTTCCTCGCGGGTCAGGCGCTTTCGGTCGGGGGAGCTGGTCATGGTCTAAAAATATCACATGAACTTTGGATATCGGTGCCGCCACCACCCGAGCCGGATGGCCCATGACATTTCATATATCAGTTGATATTTGGTTGGCCAGCCGCTACAGTCCATAAATATCTCATGTGACATATGGAATTCACTCGACATGCAAACGCAACCAACCCTCACCCGCGCCTTCGTCACCGGCTCCACCGGGCTGCTGGGCAACAACCTGGTACGCACGCTGGTTGCCCGTGGCATCACCGTGGTCGCCCTGGTCCGCACCGCCGCCAAGGGGCAGACGCAGTTTGCGGCGATGGAGGGCGTGGAGCTGGTGGAGGGTGACATGGCCGATGTCAGCCGGTTCGCAGCCTCGCTGGCCGGCTGCGATGTCGTCTTCCATACCGCCGCCTTCTTCCGCGACAGCTTCAAGGGCGGCAGGCACTGGGATGAACTGCAGCGCATCAATGTGGACGGCACCCGCCGGCTGCTGGAGGCGTCCTACCAGGCCGGCGTCCGCCGTTTCGTGCAGACCTCCTCGATCGCCGTGCTGAACGGCGCTGCGGGCATCGCCATGGATGAAACCAGCCTGCGCCGGCTGGAGGATGCCCACGACGATTACTACCGCAGCAAGATCCTGGCCGACCAGGTCGTCACCGACTTCCTGGACACGCACCCGGACATGCAGGCCAGCTTCGTGCTGCCCGGCTGGATGTGGGGCCCGGCCGATATCGGCCCCACCTCCTCGGGCCAGCTGGTCAACGACGTGGTCTCCGGGAAGCTGCCCGGCCTGCCGCCGGGCACGTTTTCGATCGTGGATGCGCGCGACGTGGCGCAGGCGCATATCGCCGCCGCCGAGCGCGGGCGACGCGGCGAGCGTTACCTGGCCGCGGGGCGGCACATGACCATGCAGACGCTGGTGCCGCTGCTGGGCCGCATCGCCGGCGTCAAAACGCCCACCCGCCAGCTGCCCTACCCGCTGCTGTACGTCATGGCCACGCTGCAGGAACTGTTTGCACGCTTCACTGGCAAGCCCATCCTGCTGAGCCTGGCCACGGTGAAACTGATGCGCAGGGAAGACGGCCGCAGCCATTTCAACCACGCCAAAAGCGCGCGGGAACTGGCGCTGGTGTTCCGCCCGATCGAACAGACCGTCGCCGACACGGTGGCCTGGTACCGAAGCAACGGCTGGTTGCCGCGCGGGGACGCGGCGACGCGCGTGTAGCCGTTCTTCACGGCAGTGCGCGTGGCCATCACGAACCTGCGCGTAGCGTCGGCAGTCCCTTGCCTGCGGTGACTGAGCGGACGCCGGCGCGGCGTGGCGCGTCCGCCGGGAACACGGCCGCTGACGGGGTCGGGTTCAAGCGCACGATGACGCCGCAGCGCGTGGAGGAGAACGGCTGGCGCTGCACCGCCAGCCCGATAACGGAGACCCGCCGGAGCCTTCATGAAACAGCCCGCCCTGCTGATCATCGACATGTTCACCCTGTTCGACTTCCCGCACGCCGAACAGCTCAAGCCCAGCGCCATGCGGGCCGCGCGCGGGATCGCGCGGCTGTGCAGGCACTTCCGCGCCCATGGGCACCCGGTCATTCACGCCAACGACAACTTCGCCAACTGGCAGATGGATTTCAAGGACCTGGTCCGCGCCTGCCTGGGCACCGAAGGTGCATCGTCGACGATCGCCGGCCTGCTGCAACCCGAGCCGGGCGACTACTTCATCCTCAAACCCAAACACTCGGCGTTCCTGGCCACGCCGCTGGTGGTACTGCTTGCCAAGCTGGGGGTGGACGAACTGGTGGTGACCGGCATGACCGCCAAGTCCTGCGTGGCAGCCACCTGTTTTGACAGCAATGCGCGCGAGTACCGCACCGTGGTGATCCGCGAGGCGGTTGCCGGCATCGGTTCCGGCAAGGCCACCGCGCTGCGCCTGCTGGAAGAATCCAAGGCGGCCAAGGTACTGCGGCTGGACAGCTACCTGGCGCGATGACCCGGCGACGACACGCCGCGGACGCTGCGCTCACCTGTGTGCGCTCAAGCTTCATCCACCTGCCACACGGTCCGCAGCCGGAAGATATTCCATGAACAACACGCCATCCTCCCATCCGCTGGAAGGCAAGGACGACCAGCAAAAGGCGCACACGCCGGACAAGCTCCGCAACGACAAGGCGACCTGGAAGGACAGGGACATGCCCGAGGCCGAGCACACCGCCAGGCCCGACGACTACGAGGCGCCACCCAAGCCTTGATCCGCACCTGTCGCCGGTGCGCGGTGACCCCGCGCCCGCAACCGCCGGAGAAGGACACCATGCCCGACACAGGCCGTTTCTATCTGCTGGACGTGGAAGCTGTGACCGACAGCGACGATCACATCCTGGAACTGCTGCGCATCTATTGCCGGTGCCTGCGCTGCCACCGTGCATTCACCGCCACGCCGGCCGCCGGCCTCACCCTGATCCCGGGCGGTGCGGCGCTGGATTGCCCCGACTGCGGCGAGCACCAGGCCATCAGCCTGGTCCGCTTCGAGGATTTTCGACGGCGGCATGGGCGACTGCCGCCGGGCGCGTAGGGGCGCGCGCGTCGCATGCGGCGGTGCCGGCCAGGCAAGCATCGGATCGCCGTTCACCAGCGCCGCCATGATCGTGATCTTCAAACGCCCGCAAGTGAGGATTGCGAACTTCGCGAGCTTTGCCCGCGGCGAAAACCAGTCGGCTCGGGATGTCAGCGTATTCCTCAGCCATCGCGATGCCGTGCAACTCCTCGTTCGAGCGATCTAAGCCGAGCACCTGGACTTTGCCATCGTCAATGTGACCTCCTCCCCGCGTTAGGCCCGAGCAGAAGTGGAAAATTCGGCGTTGGGTGGGGACGTGAATTGGGCGGCAAACTCGGCTGGTGGGACATCGCCGATTGATGAGTGCGTCCGGAAATGATTGTAATCGACCCTCCAGCTTTCGATCTTCTGGCGGGCGTCATCGAGCGACAGGAACCAGTGCGTGTTGAGACACTCGTCCCGGAAGCTGCCATTGAACGACTCGATGAAGGGGTTGTCGGTCGGTGTGCCAGGTCGGGAATAGTCCATGGTCACCCCATTGTCGTAGGCCCAGCGATCCATCACGATCGAGACGAATTCGCTGCCGTTGTCTGTCTGGATGCGTTGCGGCAGCTCGCGCTGGTGGCGTAGGCGTTCCATCACGGCCACCACGTCTTCGCCCTTGAGGTGCTGATTCACTTCGATGGCTAGACTTTCCTTGGTGAAGTTGTCCACGACGGTCAGCGCCCGGAAGCGGCGTCCGTCGAATAGGGCATCGGCCACGAAATCCATGCTCCAAACCTGATTTGGAGCCGTCAGCATCGTGCGCTCCAGGCGGTGTGCTGCGGCCTTGCGTCTGCGAGGACGCTTACGCCGCAGATTGAGGCCCGCTTGGCAGTAAAGCCGGTAGACGCGTTTGTGGTTGGCCTTCCAGCCTTCCCGGCGCAACAGCACGAATATTCTCCAGAAGCCGTAGCGAACCCGCGTGGCAGCGATCTCTTCGATCCGCAGAAGTAGTGGCGCATCATCATTCTCACGGGGTTGGTAATACCACGCCGAACGGCTTTGCTTTACGACCTCGCAAGCCCGGCGAACCCCAACTCGATAACGGTCGACCAAGTGGCCCACGAGCGTCTTGCGCTGCGTGGGCCTCAGAGCTTTTTTGAGAGCACATCCTGCAGCATAACTTTGTCCAGACTCAAATCGGCGACCAATTGCTTGAGCTTGCGGTTCTCTTCCTCAAGCTGACGTAGCCGGCGTAGTTCGGACACGCCTAACCCGCCGAACTTTTTGCGCCAAGCGTAGAACGTAGCTTGGCTGATACCCATTTTGCGGCAAATCTCTTCGACCGTCGTGCCGCTCTCGGCTTGTTTCAGGGCGAACGCGATCTGCTCTTCAGTGAACTTCGACTTCTTCATGGCGACGGGCCTCCTTGGGCCTGAGTGTCGCCGAATTTTATAGTTCTGGCTGGTCTAAATTACTGGGAGGAGGTCAAGGTCCCTTCTTCAAGTGGCCCCACGCATACGGGCCAAACTCAAGCACGTTTGATGGTTCTTCCCCGTCCATTTCCCACGCCTGGACGGGCATCCCCCCTTCGCCGAACGCACTGGGTATCCCGCGAATCTCGCCATTGCGCTGCACATGGTGGAGGTACACGGGTGCAAAAAGCCCTGTTGCACTCCATCGTTGCCCCGGTTCAAGCCAATGGCGTACCCGGATTGCAGACAGACGCATATGGGCTCAATGCGACACCTCAAAGATCTCAAAATTGCGTCAGTACAGGGACTCATTAGAATCGCGAATCCCATCCATCTTCTTTAGCTTCAAGGAGTTACGAGCAGACCCAGCCGGAACAAGGGAAAAGTCGCTCCGATTGACTTGCTATCCACCGTTCGGGTTAGGCTGTTGGAGTACGACAACAGCAGCAGCATATGGACAGGAACCAATCCATGGAATCGACAGCGACTAATCAGCCTAGGGCCGGGGAGTTCTTCAAACTGCGGCCGGACGCCCGTCGCGGTGGCAGGGGCCACGGGGTGGTGTTTGAGAATGAGCAAGCTCTGCTGACGCCGCCAAGACTGATCCTGCAGCCTGAGCGCGGTGGATTTCCGCCACTCAGTGAAACGCCGCGCTTGGTCTATGACCCCAGCGAAGGCCCTCCCCCTCAAGACCTGGAAGGCGGAATGAGCGGCTACTGGCTGGTCTCCGAACGTCTCCGCCGGGTGATGGAAGCGGTCGATCCTGAAGCGTTTGCTTTCGTTGACACCGACTATCGTTTGGCGAATGGCTCCAAGGGACCAGCGTACTTTCTCTGTGATGTGATCCGGACGGTAGATGCCTTGGATGAGGAAACGTCTCAGCTCAACATCGTGATCAGTGACGATTACGAGGAGGGCAAGTACTACCGCCTCACTGGCGATGTGCGACTGGCGTTCAAGCAGGACGTTTTAGGCGAGGCGCACGTATTCAGATTGCCATTTCATGGAGGAGTGTTCTGTGACCGGACGTTCAAGGACGCTGTAGAGGCAGCAGGCATCGTTACAGCAAGTGGATCCAGCGGGCTTTGGTTCGATGACGTCGTGAATTGCTGAGCCGAGAAACCCGGCAACGAGGAAGGAGTCTGATCCATGCCCAACTACCGGACACACCTCCAGGACCATCATGGAATCGAGCAGCAGACGCTGAAGAACAGCGCATTGCTTGCCAAGCTGGAACAGGCAGGGAAGTTCGACATCCACGCACCGGAGAATCGTCTTTTCCTTCCAGCCAAGCCTCAGTTCGCACATGCCCTGGGAATCACCCCTCACAGCGGCGGCCCGCTTGGTGCATATCAAGACGGAATGCTGGAAAACCTGGATGACTTGGCGAGAACGAAAGACGGGAAAGCTGCCCTGAGAGGCGACCCAGAAGCCATGGATCGCGTGGCCAAGCGCGTGGAGCAGTTGCGCGACACGGTCAAAGTCGGACTGATCAACGGAGATCTGAACACCAACACGCCGCTTGGTCAGACCCGTGAACTGACCAGCCAGAAGGTCAGGCACTTCTTCGACAACATCCCGACCTACTATCAGGCTCACGCCCAGCAGATCACTGCCCTCAAAGGCTTCACCGGTGTCGACCACGGTTGGGGTGCCATCGCGCATTCCGAATCGCGCATCGTCACCATGCTCAACCAGATCCATGTCGATGATATGCCGCTGACCCGGGGCGGTGGCATCGAGCTGCAACGCAACGGTCTGTCGCTGGCCATCGCCAACGCACATCACGATGGTCGAACGGTTCTGTCCGAGCGAGGCATCCGTACTGTTGAACTGGTACTGGGTGAAGAATCCGCTCATCACATCCGGGCACCCCGCGGCCAGCAGGGTGCTGCATCCATCGAACTGCTCATGGGCGAAGCCTCCGCCCGCAACCTGGTCCGCTCCGGCGGCCTGCTCGCCACCGGAGCGGACGCGATCATGACCGCCCGTCGCGCTGCAGAGCTGCTCGAGCAGGGCAACACCACCGCCGCACAATCGGAATTCAACCACGCGCTTGCCCGCAACGCTGGCGGATGGATCGGCGGTGGCTCCACCGCTCTGGCCCTTGGCGGAAGTGGATTCCTGCCTGCCGCTGTGGTGGCGGCCGATGCTCTTCTGTTGAGCAAGGCTTTCGAGAAGGGCGCCGACCTGGCGGACAACCGCGCCATCTACCGCCAGATCGACAAGGCCGATGTGGAGTGGCTGTTCGACGGTCGCAGCTGGGTGCGTCAGGCGGTATTCGAGCCCACGCCCGGTGGGCCTGGCAACCCGGGCGAGCGCGACGTGGTGGCCAGCTATGAGAAGTCCCAGGAACTCGGGGCGATGGCCAGTGCCAAGGCGGTGGAGCTGGCGCTGGGCAAGGCACCGCCGCCGCAGGACCCGCTCAAGATCCCCGCGCAGGCCAGTGACCAGCGCGGCCTGGACAACCAGGACTGGCGCCGCAACGCCGACACCCTGCTCTGGGAGCGCCAGGTCAAAACCAGCGTGTCCGGTGCGAACGACCGCGGTTCCTATGAAACCCAGATCGCCACGCCGGAGCGTGCCCGGCAGCTCAACCAGGAGGCACTGGGCCGCATCGAGAGCAACATCGCCACCGGCCGCGAAGCCATTGCAACGGCGTACCTGGAAGGGCGTGCCGCCCAGCGCGCTCACGAGCATGGCGTCGACGTACCGGCCGCCGTGGAATCGGCGCGGGCCAGGCCCGATGCGGTGCTGGGCTCGGACAACCGGCTCTACCAGCGCGATAGCGGCGGGCAGTGGATCGGCCACGACGGGGCGGCCACCGGCAACCTGGCTGTCGAACTGGGACTGACTCAGCAGATGCGCCAACCCTCGCTGGAGCAGGCGCAGCAGCAGCTGGCCGCCCTCCAGGCCGCGCCGGCACCGACCGCTGCCCAGACCGAAAAGAATGAAATGCTGCACCGCTATGCGAGTGCAGGCATCAATCTGAACGTGAACCCGGAGACCCAGCAGGCCATCGCACTGGCGGTTCAACGTACGTTGGAGACTCACGGCATCACTGGCCGCACCATGCAGCAGCTCCAGCCCGAAGGGCAGGGCTTGTATGGCTACGACTGCCCCATTGCCCACTATCAGGCCGGGCCGGATGGCGTGGCGCACAAGGTCGCCGTCACCAGCAGCGATGAACTGCGCCAGGCGTGGCACGAGATCCAGGCGCAGCGACGCGAGCAGGCGCCCGTTCCGGACGCCCCGGAACTGCGTATTGCGGCGTTGTCGCCACAGGAGCGTGAGACGTTCCAGCAGGCGCTGCGCGAAGCCAATCGGCAAGGCGTCTCCACCCAGGAAGCGCAGCAGATTGCCAGTTTCGCCGCGGCCAACCTGCACACGCCAACACCCGATGAGTCCAGGGCGCCGCAAGCCGCCGTTGATGTGGAGCGGCAACGCGAAACCACCCCAACTCCCGATGTGCTGATGCAGGCGGCCTCGGCACAGGCTGCGACTGCGCCGTCGATAGCTGCAGGGCGCACCGAACAGAGCGCGCCCGTCGTACATACCGACCCGCCGCGTACCGAGCCGGAAGTACGGACAGTGTCGAAGCCGGCCGAGGATTCTGCCGAGCGGAATGCGCGTTCCGACCAGTCGTCTTCCGTACTTCCCGCGTCATCGGTGCCGCGTGAGCAGGAAGCTCGACTCGTTGATACCCAGGCCCAGCAACCTTCTTCGCAGCAAGCTGCTCCCCGTTCAACCGAGTCGCTCATCCCGCCTCAGCCAGCGAGCAGCCTGCCTGATTCCACGCAGCGCCATGCCAGCGAAGACCAGCACCACCGCAATCAGGCGCTGCCTACTGAATCGGCCGAGCGGGTGCAGGTTGCTTCGACGCCGAAACCTGAGGCATGGCCAGCTGCGCAGCACCCCGTGATGGAGTCCGGCACCAACGAGGTTCGCCAGACGCACGCAACGCCGCAGCTTGCGCCAGTGCGTCCGGCGGCGGATATCCCATCCAATACCGTAGAAGACCTGCCGGCGAACGGTACCGAGCGAGTAACGCCTTCCGATCAGCCAGCCGCACCCCAGCCTGCAATGACGCCAATGCAGGCAGGCCATCCCGATCACGCGCTCTACCAGCAGGTACGCGACGGCGTGGCCGCTCTGGATGCCAAACATGGGCGCGAATTCGATGAGACCAGCGAACGGATGACCGCCAGCCTGCTGGTGCTGGCCAAGGGCAGCGGGCTGGAACGAGTGGACCATGTGCTGCTCAGCAATGCCACTCCCCAGCTGCCGGCCGCGCACAATGTCTTCGTGGTACAGGGCGAGCTGAACGACCCGGCCCACCAGCGTGCGCGGATGCCGACCGAGCAGGCCATACAGATTCCGGTGGAAGAATCGTTGCAACAGTTCGACGTGGTCAGCCGCGAACAGCAGCAACGCGTGCAGGCCCAGCAACTGGAACAGCAGCTGCATGATGAGCGCGAGCAGCAGACGATCCAATCGCGTGCGGTGAGCATGGGGTGAAATACCCTGTGTCGGCCAACTGTTTTCCAGCGTGCGCCCAATCGGCCACTCCACGCCCAGCCAAGGCTTCTCGCAAACAGGGAGGTTCTGCCAGGCGCTCCAGGTCGTTGTGCACGATCTCCCAGCGGTAAAGTCGCCCCGGCGACGTCGGTGAGAATAAATCTTTTCGGCCAACGACCGACGCTCATATGGCTTTATGGTTCGGCGTAGAATTTCACCCACCCCAGCCTAGCGAATTAAATCCCATGTACTTCCACATTGACGAGTCTGGAAACACTGGCAACGACCTGTTTAACCCTGACCAACCGAAACTCAGCTACGGGGTACTTTCGAGCCGAACCAATGTAGATGCCCTTGGTGTCGATTTGCACCGAAGCATGCTCAGACGGACGGGAAAGACTGAGCTACACGCTAAGAATCTGCGTGAGGAGGGCATCGTATCGATCTCCAACGATCTACTTGCACTGCAAGAAAAGATGTCTTTTGACTTCGACTTCTATTTCATCGAAAAGCCGACGCTAGCTGTGGTGGTCCTTTTCGACGCAATCTTTGATGCCGGCATCAACCCTGCTGTTAAGTGGGAAAGCTACTGGACACCCATGCGATTCATGATAATCCACAAGTTGGCGTACCTCATGGATGAGCCGCTCCTTCGAACCGCATGGGATCTCTGCACGGACAAGAAGGCCAAAGATAGGGAGGGTGATATCGTTGATCTTCTGATGAAAATTCGAGATCGGGCACTTGCGACAGACTGGGATAGCCGCAGCAAGGAGGTGATCGTCGATGCTGTCAGTTTCGGGATCAAAAACCCGCGCGCTCTTGATTTCGGGCAACCAGACAGAAAGCTCGTGTCACCGAATGCGGTCGGATTTCAGTTCGTTGTCAGCTCTATGGCTAGACGGCTTCGGGCAAAGCAACTCAAGGATGCCGCATCCATTGTGGTCGACGAGCAACTTCAATTCAACAAGGCTCAAATTGAGACTCATCGTGTTCAAAGCCTGATGGCAGAGAGTTGGAAGACGGCATCTCCGAAGGAGAAGGCGTTGTTCTTGAACCACCCTCTTTACAGGCATATGGCTGAGGATGAACTGTTCAATGTCAGTCTACCCAAGCGCGAAGTTCGCGTTTCCGATAGCGCTGGCTCCATTGGGCTTCAGATAGTCGACGTATACCTTTGGATCGCGCAGCGCATGGTTAACGGCAACCTCCATCCGAAGCTGGTCAATCTGTCGAGGAAGATCTTCCGTAGATCTATGATAGACGGGATCAGCATGAACGGCATGGGGCGTAGATTTGAGAATTTTATGTCAACCCTCCCCCCTATCGAAGAGGTGACAGAAGAGCAGTTCAGATATGGCGCGGAGTCGGTCGAAAACCATAGGGCGGCTGTGCGAGAGATGGAACTCGGGTTATCACCAAGGAAACCATAGACCACCCGGCCTCATAGGGATAGGTTGCACCTGCGCGACCGCTGCCGCTGCCGGGCAGTCCGCGGCGGCGTGGAGCATGTGGCATGTGGCATGTGGCATGTGGCATGTGGCATGTGGCAGCACATGATCTCGCGAACGTCACCACCTCCTATACGAACTTCCCACGGTAAGTTGCTGAACAGGAACAATTTAATTCCACCAACACATGAACTGCCTGAAAGGACTTCAATCGCGTGCTCTCGATTACTCCCCCCACTGACAATCTTTACAAGTTCTCCGCGATATCCGGCCTAGTTCTCCTCGTGCTGGGATTTGGATACCCAGCATTGAAAACCCATGAAATCGAACTTCAGATTAACGAGGTCAAGACCGGCATTGATATTTCTTCCGAGCGCCGAAAGGCTTTCCAAGAAGCTGTAGATCGCCTTTCCTCCCGCGATGACGCTTCAAGAGGAGACTGGGAAAAGCTCTTCCAGTTTAAGGACGAGCAACTGATTAAACTAACCGAACAAAATGGACAAACAGAACGTCTCAAAATTCTAAATTCTCACGCGAGAACGTATTATTTAGGCGGACTGGTTTTGGCATTCGTGGGAGCCACCTTAATGCTCTTTGGCTTTACAAACTGGTTCAAAATTCAACGAATATTGGATCGGGCTCTGCTGCACCAAGTCCGCCCTCCTTCATCCCCACCCCAAGGCGAATAGTGGATCAGCTGTTATGGCGGGCCCCTGGCAACGACACGTCACTCAGGGTTAGGCATTCCGACGAGTCACCGGCTAGCCGTTCGGTCTCGATGAACGCGCAGACGCCGGCGGACATCCATGGCCGCATGCCGGTGTGGCTGGTTCCGGGGCACATCCTGGGAGTAGATCGCCACACCGCCGGACAACGCAACGGTGACGTCACAGAAGGCGGAACCGTATTTCAGCCGTTCCGCAACTGTTTTGGCACATCTTTCCCCGTCGATAAAAGCGCTATGCTGCCTGCTCATCTCTGTGGAAGTACATCGCCAGCTTCAATGAAAAGGCATCTCGAGCCTCGACATTGAGCTGAAGCACCTTCTGGGCCAGGAGACTGTCGTAACTGGTTTTGCGCAGGCTGAAGAGCTTGCTGAAATCAACGACACCACCACCCGCAAATGGGAGACCCGGCGCAGGCGGCAAGTAGAAATACTTGAGGTACGAACGCGCGACACCGTCGCGGATTACGTTCGAATCGATCAACTCTTGAACCTTGTCTGGCTTGGTAGCCCTAGACAAATCTCGCACGGGCGCGGCGACAATGCTAGTCATCTTGACACCGTTCTCTTTCGAGATTTCGCAGCAATGCGAAAGGATGGCAACAGGACCCTCCTCAAGAGTTGCACCGACCGTCCAGAACTTCATGGGCTGATTCTGCGCGTTCCTGGTTGCGCCTATGTCCTGATAGCAAATCGCACCTATCAATTGGGCAAGTGCGATGATGTCGCCCTGCCTCAGACTGGCGCCATCAATTATCCCCGTTTCGTAGCTCATCAGTCCATCCCGTCGTCAAACTCAATTTCGTCGGAGGCATCAACGATGCTCCGGAAGCGCTGCAACGCGTTCAGCGCCCGAACTGAAACGGCGTCCGGCTGAAGCGCCGAAAAATAAACTGCATCGAAAGGAGATGGGCGAGAGCGAAGTTGCCCCTCCATGACCTGCTGAGTCACCATGGCGTGAATCATAGCGGCAGCCTGTTCAATAGTATTCCCGCCTTGGAAATACTCTTGAGGATCGAACGCACGCTCCGGAGACGTCCTCACACCTATGGGCCGGAAGGACAAGACGTTTGACTCCGATTCGCCGTACTGGGTGGTCAATACTGCACTCATAGGAGCGTCTCCGTTGGCATCAATCCAGTGACCGCCACTCCGATTTCCTTCTTTGCCTCTCCCAAAACCCGCAACAGCTCTTCCACGTTAGAGCCACGCCCAGGATCTGGTCGATTATTTACGTCTATTGAAAGACTCAGTCCAACCTCTAACACTTCGCTTTTTTCATGCAACTCTGCAAACGACACGCTTTCGCCGGGCAAAACAGCTAACTGAGCCGTCCTCTTCTCATACGTCGACACGCGGAAGGTGTTAAAAAATAGCCCTTTCTGCCGGCCAATTTGCATCTCAAAAGACTTTATATCGTCGCCGGCCCAGTCCATCTGGGTCATCATCATTGCAGCAAACTTTGTGGCTTCCGTCTGATCGAATGTGTCAAACGGCAGGCATATCTCAACGATTACTCCGCACCACTGTTCCTTCATCCAATCCAAAGAAAGTAATGGCGACAACAAGCGTTCCGCTATTCCCGCTACAAAATCGAAGGCTTCATCAATCGAGTTAGCAACTTGGCTGGGAGGTGAAACAGTTACTTGAACACGATCAAGGCAGACATTTACCACCTGTTGGCCGGTGCCAAGCATCACTCTCGGAATATGGGGAGGCGCCGAGGCCGGCACGGGAATTTGTGCGACTTGCCCTCCTTGAGAGTCAGCAATCACGGAAAGCGAGGTACCCAGCTTCAGCGCAGCATTCAAATCTGGACGAAATGCCCCCACCAGGGTTACGCGCTCCACGCGCAGCCCCTCGGTTGTTCGCCTATGTTCCACGTTTGTCTCCCATAACCTTCCCCTATCGACCCGCAAATGACTGTGATAGTTCCTAGCCATCTTCCCAAGCCCAGCCAGCTCCCGACGTGAAGGCTGATTGGCCTAGGGTGGCCGTTTCTTCGTCATGGAACTCAATTGTCTATTAGCGACCGGTCTGCTGTCACTTTCTTTAACAAACCAGGCAGTCCACACACTCCGCCAACAGCCCTAATTCCCGCCTATCTAATTGAATTTCATAGCAATCGACGGTCTTCTCGTGCGTTGCCGGCAAAGGGCACAGCGATTGGGGGCGATGCGATGGCTGGATTCATCATGCCGGCAGATACCGCGAAGGGTCATTGAGCCGAGTGGACTGCCTGCACGGAATGGAACATGTCCACATAGGCCACCCAGCGACCGTTCGTGAAGACGCTCACCAACCCACAGGTGCAGTCCCGCCCCTCGATCCTGAGGGCATACGGATCGTGGAGGTCATAGGCCCGCCAGGGCTCGCCTAGGGCCTTCCATGCCACCTCTAGGGCCTCGGGCGGGCACTGTCGCTCGGCGGCGAAGATGACGTAGGTGATCCCATCCCAGCCCTCCCCCCGAGCCGCCAGAAATCCCAACCATGCCGTTGCCAAACCGGGCGCTGCCGAAGTTGTTAACCGATCCGAGGCTCTGCATATAGCCCTGCCAACTGTTGCCCGGCACCTGTGCGCCCAAGCCTAGTTTGGCGGCTGTCGGTATATAGGCACGCTGTGCGGACTGCGGCGCTTCGTATATCGAGATGCCTGCCGCTCCACCAGTGAGTCAGGGTCGGAGATCCTCTACCCTTGGCTCACGGCGTGACTCACTTGGTGGATGCAAGCGGATGTCCTCGGACGCTGACGGACGGAGAACCGACCAATTTCGTAGGCTTCACCGCCCTTGGGCATTGCTGGACGTCGATGGACGCCAATGTGGTGGGCCCACCAGGACTCGAACCTGGAACCAAAGGATTATGAGGCAGCGCCCTAAACGATAGGTATCAATGACATAGGGTCGCGCATTTTTCCGGTTGTGCGGCGTGGAACCATTGATGCGTAAGGGCTGTACGCGCTGTTTTTCCGGTCGCAATGCCCATTAGACACCGTCTTCCTCGCCGTCGCCACGCAAGGTGGCCACGGCCTCCCGGCTCGGCACCCCAGGGAACAGCCGCGCTGCGCACCACCGCTCGCCGTAACGCTTCGCCTGGTCGATGCTTGCGGCGCGGACGTGCTTCACCTGCCACATCTTCAGTGCGTTGAGCGTCATCTGTGCGGTGCCGTCCGGCTGGCCCTGCACTACCGCCACTGCCCGGTTACACCACCACAGCTCCCAGCGGCCGTAGCGGTACTGCCAGCCATCCCGCATGGTCGTCTCCCTGATCGACGGCGGCCAGTAGATTAGCCGGCGCCGAGCCTGGCCAGCGTCGGCGATCGACAGTCGGCGCGACTGCAGCGACCGAGAGTGAGAGCGCGGCGGCAAGCGGGTTGGCGCCCCCCGGCACGTCTAATGGCAATTTTTTTGGTGACCATCGGAAACAGGTAACTTAGGTAACCACCCCTGAAATAGCCTGCCAATAGTCAATATAATCAATAAGATAGAACATCTTATCAAAGGTAATTTTAGGGTAACACCGAGGTAACCTGATTACCTTTCCAGTAGGTAATGTTGGGTTCTGAAAATTTCCTTATGAATCAATGACATTACTTCCATAGGGGGCTGGCATTACCTCAAATTACCCAAACAGGTAACCTCTGGAAACCTTTGTGGCACTAAGCGCGCCCGTTGTTTTTCGGGACCGGATTACCTGATTACCTACTTCCGATGGGACTCCAAATAATTCGGCCTCTGGGCCCCATCGCTGGCCGCCCCTGAGCGCCCATGGAAGACCCCCACTCTGCGCAGGGTTCCGCAGGGTTCAGGGCAGCGCCCCGAGGGCCGTCAGCAGCAGCTGCGGCGGCCCCCGGCGCGGTGCAGCAGGGGTGCGGAAAAAGAGGGGTCCGAAGAGCGCAGGCGTGGGGGGGAGACGAGTGCGCGCGCCGGGCTCCGACGAGGGTTTGCATACGCCTGGGCGCCAATGCGTACTGATC
The DNA here is from genome assembly GCF_057839765.1 of Stenotrophomonas sp. KH_029. Lineage (NCBI taxonomy): Bacteria > Pseudomonadati > Pseudomonadota > Gammaproteobacteria > Lysobacterales > Lysobacteraceae > Stenotrophomonas > Stenotrophomonas sp. KH_029. The sequence continues at coordinate 3,733,159 of NZ_CM174498.1, forward strand.
CTCTTCGCTCAACACTTCGTCGTAGGATGGGCGATCACAACCGGCAAGGAGCCGTATGAACAGCCCGCTAATGGACCATCCCCTTCCCATCGCGATCACCACGGCCTCGCTCTTGCTGCCGCTGGAACCGGGTGAACAACCCGAGCTGCATCTGCAGGGGCATCTCGACAACGGCCGCAATCTGACCGGCGAGTCGGGAGAAGACCTAACCAACCTCGGGTGGGAAATCACCATCGAGCGCCTGGATGAAGCTGAATGCCGCAAGCAAATCACCGCCCCTCCGGAACACCGTGGCTCGGCCGGCAGCCAACCTCATGCGGGGAATGCAGAGTCCGTTTGCGTGACCTATGGAGCGTCGGCGGAGGCGTTTGATCGTTTGGCCGCGCTGCTCGCAGACGGTGCACCAGGGATCCGCATCGTGTTCCGGGTGAGCGGTCTGCACACCGATCCGAAGAAAATCGCGATTGAATGGCCGGAGGCCAGAACCCGGACAGCAGTCACATCAGTGACTGTCGAGGTCGACTACGACCTGACTTGAAAGCGACCGGATAGATAACGTAAAAGGCCGCCCATGGGGCGGCCTTTTCTGCGCGACGTAGTTGGATTTGCAGTCAGCCCACGCGGTGCGCCAAACGCGAGCGGGCCACGTCATGGTAGTGGCCGGTCATCTCGATGCCGGTCCAGTTGTAGCCCTCAAGATCCGCGGCGACCAGGGTGGTGCCCGATCCGGCGAACGGGTCGAGGATGCGGCCACCTTCCTCGCAGATCCGCACCAGCTGCCGCATCAGGTCCGTGGGCTTCCCGGTAAGGTGATGCTTGTCGGCCTTGCGTACCTTCTCCCGGATGACGCCAGGCAGTACCGGGGCGCGCCGGCCCAGCGGCATGTTGCCCTTGCTGCCCCACACCGCGTACTCGGCCTGGTTGCGGAAGCGGCCCAGCTGCGGCCGCACGCCCTCGGTCTTGTCCCATACGGCGATACCGCGCCAGGTGAAGCCGGCGCACTGTAGCGCGTCCGTCGTGAGCGGCAGCTGCCGCCAGTCGGTGAACAGCACGACCGGCGCGCCATCTTTCAGCACGCGGCTGCATTCGGCCAGCCACAGCCGCATCCACGCCAGGTGGGAACGCTGGTCGCGCTCGTCTCCGACAAAGTCATCGTGGATGCCGCTGCGGACATACTTTACCGATGGCGCCTGCTGGCGCGACGCCGCGTGCACACCGCCGCTGGCGTACGGCGGATCAGTGATGAGGGCGTCGAAGCTCGCGGCCGGCAGGGTCGGCAGGACGGTCAGGGCATCGCCGTGGATCAGTTCGTTCTTCATGGGTGGAGCCTTCTGGGTGTCGCTCGCGGCGATCCGAGGGGAGGCTCTCGGCCTTCATGTGGTTCAGCACCCCGCATCGGGGGCATTTGATCTGGATCTCATAGCTGCCGCCGGCCTTGGCCAGCAGCTTGGCGCAGTCGCCGCAGCGCAGGTTCTTCATGCGCTGGTCGTCCCTACGGTGAACGGATTGAAGCGGACAACGTCGATGCCCAGCCATTCGTTGATGGCGGTCATGCGGGCCTGCAGCGGCGCCAGCTCCATGGCTGCCCAGACCTGCGCGGCCTTGCCGATATCGCCAAAGCCGCCGGAATTCTGCGCGACGATGCCGAGCAGCTGCGGCTGCACGCGCAGCGCGGTCAGCATGTCGTCGCGGGTCACGTTCTTGATGCCGCTGAATTCGTCCTTGGCCGCCACCTCACTGATCGGGATCAGCTTGATGCCGTCCTTCTGCCCGCCGGGTGAATGCAGGAACAGGTTACGGAAGTTGCCCACGCCCTTGGAATCCTTCAGCGCCTGGCGCATCGCGGTCACGTCGGCATCATTCACGTTGGAATCGGACAGGTACAGGATGAAGCCGGCGTGCGAGCCGTTGTTGTAGTAACGGCGCCGGAACAGCGTGGCCGATTCATTGAGCAGCGCCGACTGCACGGCCGATAGCCATTCGGGCATGCCGTAGATCTCCTGGTCAACGTCAGCATCGCGCAGCTGGTAGACGCTGCCCGCCTTGAACTCGTGCTCTTGGCAGTGGCCGCGGACCTGGAAGAACTCCCCCGGCACCACCCCCCGGCGGACGTACTGCGCCAGCGGCACCAGCAGCTCCAGCGGCGCACCCATCACAGAGTTCCTGCGCTCGACGTAGGCCGTGCCGAAGGTGATCCAGTCCAGCGCCAGCTGGTTGAAGCGCTCGCGCGACAGCAGTGGATGCGGCTTGAAGGTCAGCGACAGCATGTTTCGCTTGAACAGCAGGCCACTCTGCAGCGTCGGATTCGACCGCGTCGTGCGGGCCAGGCCGGACAGCGAGACCGGCGGTTCGTAGTAGCGGCCGTTCTGCCAGCATTCGGCATAGTCGAGGATGCCGCGCGAGTCCAGCACGGGGGTCGGCTCACCGAAGGTGAACGCTTGCGCGCCTGCCGGTGCGGTTGCCTGATCGGCGGGGTCGGACATTAATAAATCTCCATGGTGCTGGTACGCGCTGCGGTGCCTTCCAGCGGCTCGTTGTGCAGGGCGTGGAACAGTGCCCACGCCAGATCGGCGTGGCCGGTTTCGTTGGACCGGCCCGCCGTGTAGGTCATGTGGCGCCCGCTGGCCGTCATGGTCTTCTGGATCGCCATGATCGACTGGGCCAGGTCGGTCCAGCCCGCGTCGAACTGCAGGCGTTCGTTCTTGATCACGTCGTAGGCCTTGAGGACCAGGCGCGACTTGACCTCGGGGGAGTAGTGGAAGGTGGTGACGTTGGGGAAGAACACCCGGACCAGCTGTGCAACACCCGTGCCCATGCCTGTTGTATCGATCCCGATGTATGTCACCCAGTAGCGCTGGCAGATCTTGTGGATAAACGCGGCCTGGCCGGCAAAATCCATGCCTCGGAACTGATGTTTCTCCAGCACCCGGAACGCGCCGCCCTCGACGGCCGGCGGCGCGAGCACCACCAGGCCGGCGCTGTCGCCGGTTTCGGCGGGGTCATAGCCGATCCACACCGCTCGGTCGCCGAAGGGGCGCTGCGCGAATGGCTTGTATTCGCCTCCCCATTCCTCCCAACTGTCGACCATGCACGGCTGGATCAGAGCCAGCGGGAAGACGCTGGCGCTGTCGTCCACGAACTCGCACATCAGCAGGTTGGCGAAGGCGTCCGGGCTGTACTCGCGGCGCAGTTCCTCGATATCGAACAGATCGCAACCGCCCTCCTGCGCGTCAAGGATCGTGACGATGTGCCGCCAGATATGGTCATCGCAAGCCGCACCGCGCTGCAGGGCGGCGTGGGTTACATCCAGGTGATGGCGCTGCGCAGCCGGCTTGCCCTTGTTGAAGCGCTCGCCGGTCCAGAAGTCGTAGGCCTCATGGGCCATGGACGAAGGCGTGCTGAAGTAGGTCTTGCGCCACTTCTTGTGCATCGCCATGCCGCTGGCGACCTTTTCCAGCTCGTTGAACTTGTGGGTCCAGAAGAACTCATCGAAGTAGAAGTTGCCGTGATAGCCCTGTGCCGTACGTGCGTTGGTGCCCAGGAAGAACAGCTCGGCGCCGTTCGACAACACGATGGGATTGCCGGCAAGGTCCACGTCCAGTACCTCACGAACGAAGGACTGCATGTAGCGGCGGAACAGGTCAGCCTGCGCCTTGGAGGCGCTCAGGAAGATCTGGTTGCGTCCGGTGGTCAGCGCGTCAATCAGCGCTTCGCGGGCGAAGTAAAAGGTGGCACCAATCTGGCGCGACTTCAGCACCGCGCGGGTGCGCTGATCCCGCGCCCGGTACCAATCGCGCTGGTAGCCGAAACACGTTTCAAGGAAGGCATCGACCAGCAGCGTGACCTGGTCCTCGCTGAAATCGTTCTTGCGGGCCTTCTTCTTCGGGCCGGCGTTGCGGTTGGCAATCGCCGGGGACAGATCCGTCTCTGTGCCGCCGCCCTGGTACCGTTGAATCCTGGCCTGGCGCTCAAGCTGGCGGTGCAGCAGGTCGATCTCTTTGAAGTCGCCGCCGGTCTTCTCCGGCTTCATGATCAGCATGATCAGGCGGGCTTCCAAGGCACCACCGATGCGCTCCACGTTGTCGGCGCGATCCCATTCATCGCGCGCCTTCCAGCTGTGAATAGTCTTCTCTTTCTCCCCTGTCGCTTCGGCGATATCGCAGACACGCCAGCCCATCCAGTACAGGAACTTGGCTTGCCTGCGCACATCGATCGGCATCTGGTCGACAACTGTATTCACATGGATTAGGGTGCCTACCGCACGCATCACCGCACAGCTAGGTACCGCGTAGTTCAGTCAGCTACAAGGCAACTTCGTTGCTGGGAAATTGCCCTCTGCCGAACATGGGTCATCGCATCGCCAGCCGATGTTTTCGACCACCCAGCAGAGGGCACCATGTCCAACAAGTCCAAGAAGTTCCGTTCCAAGTTCTTCCGCGTGGCGGTCGAGGGCGCCACCACTGATGGCCGTAAGATCGAGCGCAGCTGGATCGAACAGATGGCGGCAACGTACAACCCCGACACCTATGGCTCGCGCGTCTGGGTGGAGCACATCCGCAGCCTGCTGCCCGACTCCCCATTCCGCGCCTACGGCAGCGTGCTGGCGGCCAAGGCCGAAGAGGACACGGTCAACGGCGAGAAGAAGCTGGCGCTGTTCGTGCAGATCGACCCGACCGATGACCTGGTCAACATGGTCAACGTGCAGAAACAGAAGCTGTTCACCTCGGTCGAGGTGCAGGAGAACTTCGCCGGCACCGGCAAGGCCTACCTGATGGGTGTGGCCGTGACCGACACCCCCGCCAGTCTGGGCACCGAAATGCTGGCCTTCGCCGCGCAGAACCCGGACGCCAACCCGCTCAAGGCACGCAAGACCAACCCGGACACCCTGTTCAGCGCGGCCGAGCTTGTCGATATCGAGCTTGACGAAGTCACTCCGGCCGCGCAGCCGCCCCGCTCCTTCACCGAACGCATCAAGTGCCTGTTCAAACCGACCACTCCGGCGCCGGCCCCGGTCGATGAGGGCGATGAAGGCATGCAGCGCTTCGCCAGCCTGCTCACCGATATGGATGAGCAGATGGGCAGTCAGCAGGACGAACTGGTGCGGCTCACCGCGCGCCTGGCCCAGAGTGAGCGCGTCAACCAGGGCCTGCGTGCAGAGTTCGCCACGCTCAAATCGACGGTCGAGAAGACCCCCGAGTTCAGCACCCAGCGCCCACCCGTCACCGGCCCGGCCGGCGCTGAACTCACCGACTGCTGATCGCCTGCAGCGCACACCCCGAAAACCAAGGACACCACGATGCATCCCAACACCCGCGTAGCATTTGACGCCTACACCCGCCGCCAGGGCGAGCTGAACAATGTCGGCTCCACCGCACACACCTTCACCGTTGTGCCGGCGGTGCAGCAGATCATGGAACAGCGGATTCAGGAATCCAGCGCGTTCCTGCGCTCGATCAATATCGTCGGCGTGCCGGATCTGGAAGGCGAAAAGGTCGGCGTCGGCGTCTCCGGCACGATCGCCGGCCGCACCGACACCACCGGCAACGCCGAGCGCCAGCCGCGCGATGTGACCGCGCTGGACAAGAAGGGCTACCGGGCGGTGCAGACCGACTTCGATACCGCCCTGCGCTACGCCACGCTCGATGCCTGGGCACGTCAGCCCAGCTTCCAGACCCTGATCCGCGACAGCATCGTGCAGCGCCAGGCGCTGGACCGGATGCTGATCGGCTTCCAAGGCACCAGCGCGGCGGCGACCACCGACCGCACCGCCAACCCGCTGTTGCAGGACGTCAACATCGGCTGGCTGCAGCAGTACCGCAACAATGCGCCGGAGCGCGTCATGGCCAGCGGCAAGACCGAGGGTGTGATCAAGGTCGGCGGCGCCGACGCGGACTATGCCAACCTCGACGCCCTGGTGATGGACGCGGTCAGCAGCCTGATCGACCCGTGGCACCGCCGCGATCCGGGCCTGGTGGTCATCCTCGGCCGCGACCTGATCCACGACAAGTACTTCCCGATGGTCAACCAGGACCAACCGGCCACCGAGAAGATCGCCACCGACCTGCTGCTGGCCAACAAGCGCATCGGCGGCCTGCAGCCGGCCGACGTGCCCTACATGCCCGACAACGCCATCCTGATCACCAGCCTGGCCAACCTGTCGCTGTACTGGCAGATCGGCGGCCGCCGCCGGTTCATTCAGGAGCAGCCGCAGAAGAACCGTGTGGCCAACTTCGAGCAGTCCAACGATGCCTACGCGGTCGAGGACTACGGCCTGGGCACTCTGATCGAGAACATCCAGCTGCCGGAGGGTTAAGCAATGGCCGACAGTCCCGCCAAGCGTCACCTGCGCCGCGTCCTCGCCGCGCAGGAGGCCTCCACCCGCCACGCCGACCAGCCCATGGATGGCGCGGGCCAGTTTGAATTGACCATGATGCAGCTGCACCAGGACCGGCTGCGGCTCAAGCAGATCCAGTCCAACGAAGGCAAGGCACAGCTGAAAGCGCAGCTGCTGCCCGCCTACGACCCCTACGTCGAAGGCGTACTGGCCGAGGGGAAGGGCGCCACCGATGAGATCATCACCACCCTGATGCTCTGGAACATGGACGCCGGCCGCTATGCCGATGGTCTGCAGCTGGCCGAGTACGTCCTGGCCCACGGGATGAAGATGCCCGACCGCTTCCAGCGCACCACCGGGTGCCTGGTCGCCGAGGAAGTGGCCGAGGGCGCGCTGAACCTGCAGAAGGTCGGCGGGACGTTCGACGGCGCCATCTTGGAACGGGCGCAGCTGCTGACCACCGATCAGGACATGCCCGACGAAGTCCGCGCCAAGCTGCATCTGGCGCAGGCCCGCAACATCCTTGGGGTGGAAGACCCCGAGCAGCTGCCAGGCGAGGCGGTGAACCGCGCCGTCGACCATCTGCACGCCGCCCTGCAGCTGCACAGCAGCTGCGGCGGGAAGAAGGATCTGGAACGCGCCCTGCGTGCCCAGAAGAAACAGGCCACCGCTGCCGCCAACGGCGATAGCAACGGCTGATAGAGCGTCCCCGCGACCCAGCCGGCTCGGGGCCGATCACCAGGTATCCATCCCGTGGTGTGACGCCCCGACCACCGGCTTCTTTTCTTGAGGCCACCATGAGCGGATTCACCGCCAACGCACCTGCAGTTGCACCCGAACCGGACGTGGCCGCCGGCAGCTTCTGGCCAGCGGTCAAGCTGCGCCCGCTGCGCGAGGCCATGCGTCTGGACGGCAGCGTCACCCCAGCCCGCCTGCGCGGCGCAGTGGTGGCCGCTGTGCTCACTGTGGGTGACGAGCTGGCCCAGTGGCGCGCCGAGCAGCAGGCGCAGGGATACGCGGCCCTGGCCGATGTTCCCTCCGACGAGATCGACGGCTCCACCCGTCACCTGCAGCTGTTCCTGCGGGCGATCCAGTGCGCCGCGGCGGTCGAACTGTCCGAGCGTTACCGCTCCTACGATGCGACCGCGCAGGGCAACCAGCGTGCCGAAGACCTGACCCCGACCATTGATGAACTGCGCCGCGACCTGCGCTATGCGGTCAGCGACTTCCTCGGCCGTCGCCGCGTCACCGTGGCGCTGATCTGATGCGCGTGTATGCCCGGCAAGGTGACACCGTCGATCAGCTGTGCTGGCGCCACCTGGGCGCGACCGCCGGCCTCACCGAGCAGGTGTTCGCGCTCAACCAAGGGCTGTCGTTGCACGGCCCGATTCTCCCGATGGGGACGGCGGTAGACCTGCCGGCCCTGCCCCCCTCCCAATCGATCGCCACCGAGCGACCGCTGATCCAGCTCTGGGACTGACCTGATGACCGAACCCACTTCCCTCACCGGCACCGCAATGCTCGCCACTGGCGTGGGCCTGGCCTCGCTGCTGCCCGGCATCGACGGCGACGCCCTGGTCGGCGCCTTTGCTGGCGGCACGCTGTTTGTCGTATCGGCCAAGAACCTGCCGATCTGGAAGCGACTGATCTACCTGGGCATCAGCGTGGTGGCTGGCTACTACGCCGCGTCGGACGTGCTGCGCTGGGTACCGATCCAGTCCACCGGCGTGGCCGCGTTCGCGGCAGCGGCCTGCGCCATCACCGTGACGCTCGGCCTGATCGAGCGCGGCCGCACCTTCGACCTGTCCCGTATTCGCCGTGGAGGGCCACCCAGTGCATAACCTGCTTATCGTCGCCACGCTGATTGCCAGCATCGCCATCTGCGTGCGCCTGATCACCTACCGACCGGGGCCGGATGCCCGTCACCGGTTCGGCGTGTCCTGCTGCGCCTGGCTGCTGATCGCCTGCACCGGTGGCCTTGCCATCCACGTCGCGCTGTTGGGAGCCTCGGCACACGTCAGCGTGTGGCAGTTGGGGCTGCTTGTTGTCCTACTGTTGGTGACCTACCGCGCCCGAGGCAATGTGGCGCAGATTCTGAGGATCGAATGATGGTCACCGCCGAACAGTTGAGCTTGATCATGCAGTGCCCGCTGCCGCGTGCGCAGCGCTGGGCGCCCGCGCTAAACGCGGCCATGGCGCGGTTCGGCATCACCACCAGGCGGCGCGCGGCGCATTTCCTCGCACAGCTGGGTCATGAGAGCCTGAGCCTATCCAAGGTGGAAGAAGGCATGAGCTACAGCCGCATGCGGCTGCTGGAAGTGTTCGGCAAGCGTCTTGCTCCGAGCGAAGTGATTGCATTGGTGCACCAACCGGTGAAGCTGGGCAATCGCGTCTACGCCAATCGCAACGGCAACGGCGATGAGGCAAGCGGCGACGGCTACCGCTACAGAGGGCGCGGTCCTATTCAGGTCACCGGGCGCGGAAACTACGCCAACGTAGGCCGGCTGATCGGCGAGCCGCTGGAACAGCAGCCGCAACTACTGCTGGACGTGGACATTGGCGCGGCAGCGGCGGCCGCCTACTGGAAGGACGCCGGCCTGAACGTGCTGGCCGATGGTGGCGACGTGCTGGCGGTCAGCCGCCGCATCAACCTCGGCTCGGCCAGCACCCGCGCCACCCCCGAGGGCATGACCGACCGCATCAACCGCACCACCCGTGCGCTGCGCGTGCTGGGGGCGGCGTGATCTCGCGCAAGGTGGCAGGGATACTCGCCGCGCTGCTGCTGATCGTGCTGCTGCTGGCCGCCGTCATCGCCCTGGTGCAACAGCGGCGCATCGACGCCGCCGTGCAGCAGCGGGACCAGGCAAGGTCACAGCGCGACACGGCGGTTACCGAACGGGATGCCGCCCGAGGCGATACCAAAATCGTCACCGAGTACGTGGACCGCGTGCAGGTCGTGCGCGAGGTCGGCGCCACCATCGTCAAAGAGGTTCCTGTCTATGTCACGCCCCAAGCTGATCGCGCTTGCACTATCCCTGTTGGCTTTGTCCGCCTGCACGACGCAGCCGCAGCGAACGAACCCGTGGTCGGAGGTGCCGGAGATCATGATGCGCCCGCCCCCGGCCTTGCGCTCTCTGCCGTCGCCGACACCATTGCCGGCAACTACACCGTCTGCCACGAAACCGCCGAGCAGCTGCTCGGCCTGCAGGAGTTCGTTCGGCAGCGCCAGGCGCTGACCAAATGAAGAAGCCCGGGCTGCTGCGCGACCACCTGTTGGCGGCGGTGCCTGGACTGCAGACAAATCCGGACCGGCTGCTGGTGTTCATCGACAGCGGCACGCTGGAAAGTACCTACGTCCCGGGCCTGTCCTTCGTCTACCGCTACACCCTCAACCTGATCCTGACCGACTACGCCGGCAGCCCCGACTCGGTGATGCTGCCCCTGCTGCAGTGGCTCACGCGCAACCAGCCCGAGGTATTGGCCAACCCGACCAAGCGCGACGGCATTGCCTTCGAGATCGATGTGCTTGCCAACGACGTGGTGGACGTAGACATCAAGTTGCCGTTGAGCGAGCGGGTGGTGGTCACCGCCAACGACGACGGCACCCTGGTGATCGATCATCGCCCCGAGCCGCCGACTGAAGAGGACCACGCCCGCTCCCTGGCCGGCGGCCAGGTCAGGGATGTTTCAGGCACGCTGATCGCCACGCTGCCGGAAATCCCGCGTGACTGACGATCTGCGCTCGCTGGAACAATGGGTCGCCCCACTGCTGGCACGCCTGCAGCCCCAGGAACGCGCGCGCCTGAGTCGCCGGGTGGGGATGGTGCTACGACGGTCGGAGCAGCGCCGCATCGCCGCACAGCGCAATCCAGACGGTAGTGCTTTCGCGCCGCGCCGGAAGCCCGATGCCGCGCGCACGAAGGCCGGCCGCATCAAACGGGTGGCCATGTTCGCCAAGATCCGGCAGACAAAGCATCTGCGCGTGCGCGCCGACGCGCAGCAGGTCTCGGTGGGCTTTGTCGGGCGCGTGGCGCGCATCGCCAGGGTCCACCAGGAAGGTCGCACCGACAGCGTCAGCCGCGGCGGTCCACGCGTGCGCTACGAGCAACGCCGCCTGCTGGGCTTCTCTGACGCCAGTCAGGCACTGATCCGCGACGCGATCATGGATCACCTCGCCGCTGCGATGGCGTAAGCGCAGCAGCTACACGCGGCGGAGATGGTTGCGGCGGCGCCCCGGTGACACCCTTGATACGCCCCTGCGCCCGGTGTCGTCATGTCCACCTTTACTGCCGTCGAACTGTCCAAGCTGCCAGTGCCGGACCTGACCGAGCAGGTCAGCTTCGAGCAGTCCTATGCGGACCTGAAGGGGATCTTGCACCTGTTGGCGCCCGAGTACAGCGCCCTGGTCGAATCCGACCCCATGTGCGTGCTGCTGCAGATCTGTGCCTACCGCGAGGTGCATATCCGCGAATCGTTCAACGTCCGCGCCACTGGCTCGATGCTGGCCTATGCACGCGGCGCGGACCTGGACAACCTGGGGGCGTTCTTTGCCGTTGCCCGCCACGAACTGGCGCCGGCCGACCCGGAGAACAACGCCCCGGCGGTCATGGAGAGCGACGCCGATTTCCGCCGCCGCATCCAGCTGGCGCCCGAGGGCTACAGCGTGGCCGGGCCAGAAGGCGCCTACCTGTTCCATTCGCTTTCGGCCGACGCGGACGTGCTGGACGCCAGTGCCCTGAGCCCCAGCCCCGGCGAGGTACTGGTAACCGTACTGTCCCGCAGTGGTGACGGCCTGCCCACTGCTGCGCTGCTTGATCGGGTGACCGAGGCCTTGATGGACGGCAATGTGCGCCCCCTCACCGACTTGGTGACCGTCCGCGCTGCTGACATCGTCCGCTACACGGTGAAGGCGAACATCGTCACCTACGCCGGCCCGGATGCCGCTGTGGTGCTGGAAGAAGCCAAGCGCCGGCTGGGCGCGTACGTCGAGGCATCGCACCGGCTCGGCCGCGATGTGCCGCGCTCGGGCCTATATGCAGCCCTGCATGTCGAGGGCGTGCAGCGCGTGGATCTGATCGAGCCGGTCGCCGACCTGAGCATCGAGAGCTATCAGGCGGCGCACTGCGCCGCCAGCCACATCGTGCACCTGGGCACCCATGAGTAAGCGCATCATCCAGCGCCTGACCGATGAGCCGATGGGTACCGGCGATGGCGTCCGCACCGAGTTCATGCCCACCTTTCTGGGCAAACCGACCCGCCTGGCCATAGAGATCGCCGCGATCTACCGCAGCGATTGGCGTGGCCGCGTACTGCTGTCCCGGCAGGTACGGCACAACCTCCTCGGCGATTCGGATGTACTGGCCGCCGTGCCTGGCAGCATGCCCGGCGCGGGCCGACTGCCGCCCGGCTGGACCAGCCTTGCCGGTGGCTTTGGTGGCTGGACGCGCGTGGTTGGCGTTGGCGTGCTGGACGACGGAACGCCCTACATGGACTACCGCATTGCCGGTACGAATTCCGCGCAGAGCGTCAGGTTCATGGACCTGGTGTTCCAGTCAGCCCCCGTGCCGGCGGCGCGCGGCAGCACCTGGACGGTTAGCGTCGGTCTGCAGATCCTGGCTGGCGACCCGGTGGCGGGCTTCCGTGAGCCGCTGCGGCAGTTGGTGCTTGCAGAATACGATGAGGCCGGCAATTACCTGGTCAGCTCCACCAGCAACGGGCCGAACCCCACGCAGCTGGAGCGCCGCGCGGTCACCCGCAAACTGAGCCACCCCGATACGACCGGGATCAAGTGCTACGTCGGGATGGCAGTCGTGCCAGGCGGCACCATCGATCTGACCCTACGCGTCTCCCAGCCGCAGCTGGAGCCGGGCAACGCCGCTACGGCCTACATCAAGACCCGTGGTGGGCCGCGAGCCCTGCCCGATTACCAGTTGGATGCGCGCGGCCGCATCCGGCTGACCGAGGCGCCCCCGGTCGGTGCGGCGCTTGCGTGGGACGGCTGCGTGGGCGTCGACACCCCCGACAGCCTGCTGCCGCCGAACGCAAGCCGCCTGGAGCGCATTGCCGAGGCGGTCGCGGCGCACACCACGCGGATCGATTCCAGTGTCGGCCTGCTGTGGAACCCGGCAACCTGCCCGGAAGATCTGCTGCCGTGGCTCGCCTGGACCATGTCGGTCGACACCTGGCGTAGCACCTGGCCGCTGCCGGTGAAGCGCGCCCGCATCGCCAACGCGCTCATCGTGCAGCGCCGCAAAGGCACCGCCCGCAGCATCACGGACGTGGTGGACAGCTTCGGTGGTGTGGTTGAGATCACCGAGTGGTGGCAGACCACGCCGCGCGGGGCGCCGTACACCTTCGCCCTAACCCTCACCCTGTCCGGCCAGGACGGCGACACAGCCACGGCGCAGTACGTGGACGACGTGATTGCCGAGGTCAACCTGACCAAACCGGTGCGCAGCCATTTCACCTTCACCCAGGGCATCAACCTGGCCGGCCGTGTGGGCATCATCGCCGCCGCGCGTGCCGCCGTGTTTGTGCGCCTGCAAGCCACGGAAACTCTCACCCCATGAACGCTCTCAGATTCATCGTTACCCGCCGTGGCCGTGAGGCGCTCGTCAACGCAGAGCAGAACGGAACCACGCCGGTGCTGGCGCGCACGCTGGGGCTTACTGCTGCAGTGATCGAGGCGCATCCCGAGCTGCTCGCCCTTCCCGGCGAACACACCCGTCTGGAGTCACTCAAGGGCGGCGCCACCTCGGCAGACACCATCCACGTGACCGCCCGCGATGCCACCGACGCCAACTACACCGTGCGCGGCATTGGCCTGTACCTGGACGATGGCACGCTGTTTGCCGTATACGGCCAGCAGGCGGTACTGGCGGAGAAGTCCACCCAGGCCGTGCTGCTGCTCGCCACCGACCTGCAGTTTGCGGATATCGCCGCGGCCGACATCACCTTTGGCGACACGAATTTTCAGTTGAACGTGGGCACCGAGGAAGTACCCGGTGCGCTGGAACTGGCAACGCCTGCTGAAACGGTCGACGGCACCGATGCCGGGCGGGCCGTGCATCCGAAGGGCCTGCAGGCGGCGCTGGACAGCCGCCTTGGTGTTGGAGCGCCCACAGAAGTGACCAAGCGCCTGATTGCCGCCGCAACCGATAAGGCCGTGCGCGAGCTACTCGGCCTCAAGAGCGCATCGCTCAAGGATGAGGGTTCGGGCAATGGGTTGGACGCAGATCTGCTGGACGGCAAGCACGGCTTCTACTACCTCGCGTGGGAGAACATGACCGGCGTCCCCGCCAGCACCCACATTCCCGGGCAGGTGATCACCTTCGCTGGAACCAGCGCCCCGAGCGGCACGCTGCTGTGCGATGGGCGTGAGGTGCTGCGGAATGACTATCCGCAGTTGTTCGCTGCCATTGGCACGACCTACGGCGAGCCCAGCGACCCGACCAGGTTCAAGCTGCCTGCAGTCGATGAGGACTGCGTCGTCATCCACACCAGCGACCCCGACAAGGTTGGCCAGGCCAGCGATGGTGCCGTGATCAACCACACTCACGCCGCCAGCACGGCAGCCGGTGGCCGGCATGCGCACTCTGCCAGTTCCGGTGCAGCAGGTGATCACAACCATCGCAGCTGGACCGATGAGCAGGGCTACCACGGCCATGAAGGCTCAACGACTTGGGGCGGAGACCACAACCACACGTCGCCGCCGGCACTGATCGTAGAGCCACCGTTTACCGGTGGCTACGCTCGCGGCGATGTGCAAATGAAGAACAACACCAGTCCGACCGGCGTTGCCGGCGGACATGGCCACGCGGTATCTGTCGCAGGAAGCGGCGTGCACGGCCACAACATTGGTATGGACGGCGCTGGCAACCACAGCCACACCGTATCTGTAAGCGAAGTCGGCGATCACACCCACGCCACTACCGTCGAGGCCACCGGCAATGCCCGCAACCTCGCGGCGGGCATTCGCATGCTCTATTGCATCGTTCACTAAGGCCAACGCTATGAATGACAACCGCGCTGTGCAGTTTTTTGGTCACTCCTATGATGAGATCACCGGCGCCTACCTGCTGCCGGTGCGGGTATTTCCTGAGCAGGACGGAACGTGCCCACTGCCGGACAACACGGTGGCGTTTGCACCCACTGAACCGGTGGGCGAGTACCAGTCGTGGCGAATCAACACACAGCACACCGCCTGGGAGGTAGTGCCGGACTACCGCTCTGCGGCGCTGTGGGACAAGGCCAGCGGCAAAGCCTGCCCCAATCGCCTGGTGGTGGGCGACCTGCCACCCAGCGAACTGACCGTCATCACCCCATTGGTGGTGGACGTAGGGACGCCGGCACGGAGCCGCTGGAGCGAGCAGCTGCAGGGGTGGGAGCTGGTGCCGGACTACAGCCAGACCGTGATCTGGGACAAACACACCGCCCTGCCCCTGCCCATGCTCGCCGCTGGCGTCCCTCTGCCGGCGACGGCCATCGACGTGGCACCACCCCTGGATGGACCAGGGCCGTGGCGGTACAGCGACACCCTGGGCCTCTGGGAGATCGTCCCGGCTGCGGAGATCCTGCCCGTGCCGCCGGCACCAGATGCAGGGCAGGGCTGATCGCTATGGCACGCGGTGATATGCCCGCCGAGGTCAGCAACATGCTGCGGTTCGGCACCGTTACGGCGGTGCGCACCGCGCGGCCTGCCCGTGTGCGGGTCAGCACCGGTGGCATTGAAACCGACTGGATCACCTGGCTGGAGCGCCGCGCCGGCCCGAACGGTCGCACCTGGCACGTACCGGGCGTAGGCGAGCAGGTGCTGTTGGCGTGCCCGGACGGAGACATCGGCCAGGCCGTGATTCTGGGCAGCGTCCCGCAGGACGGCTTCCCGCAACCGGCCGACAGCGAGGACGTAGACCGCACCGCCTACCCCGATGGCAGCGTGGTCGAGTACAACCACGCCACCTCGACGCTGGCCGTGAACGTCGGTACCGGCACGGTGATCGTGAACTGCCAGCAGGCCGAGGTGCACGCCAGCGCGGCGGTGGTGCTGGACACCCCCACCACACGCGCTACCGGCAGCGCCTCGGCCGCCGGCAACCTCGCCGCCGGCACGGGCGCCTCGGGCACCTTCACTACGCCAACTGGGCAAGTCGTCACCGTCGAGCGCGGCATCGTCGTCAACATCTTCTGAGGCATCCATGAACCCGCAAGGCTCCCTCCCCTTCAATGCCGAGACCTTTGATCGCCTGGCCGATCAGATCAACGCCGTGCAGACCTGCGCTGAACTGCAGGCGCTGTCCACCGAAGCGATGGAATCGGCCAATGCCTTGCTGGCCGGCATCGGCGCGCAATTGGCCGCGCTGCAGCCGATCATGGCGCTGCTCTCCCCGCCTGCCGCCAATCCGGCGCAGATCGTGACCTGGATCACCGACTTCGTTACGGCCTTTCTGCAACCGTACGTGAAGCCTATGCTGGTGCTGCCGCTGCAGATCGCACAGATCACCGCTGCCATCGCCAAGCTGCAGAGCGCCATCGACGCAGCATCGGCGCGCATCGGCTCCTGCAGCATCGACCTGCCCGAGATCGAGCTACCGGAAATCCCCGAGCTGCCGGAACTGCCTGGCAACCCGTAGCCGCTGGTGTTTATCTAGCCGCTACACGCTGTCCCCGGCTGTATCTCCGGTGTACCTCATGACAATGAGGTCATGGCCTGGACCCCAGCAAAATCCCATCGTTTGCCACCGCGCACGCCCCACTGGAGCGCGGCGCGATGAGAGGTATGGATGAAGCCACCGGCCGCTGGCTGGATGACGATGCGCACCTGGTGCAATCCATCGCCCGCATCCTGACCACGCCCATCGGCACCCGCGTGCAGCGCCGCGACTTCGGCTCTCTGCTGCCCGAGCTGGTCGACCAGCCGTTCAATCCCACTACCCAGCTGCGTCTCTACGGCGCTGCGGCCACCGCGCTGATGCGCTGGGAACCCCGCATCCAGATCACCCAGTTGGCCTTGGCCAAGGGCGCCCGGCCCGGCGCGTTCGTGCTTGACGTGACCTGCCGCCGGGTCCGCACGCCGCGATCCAACGAATTCACCCGCCTGACCGTTCCCCTCCGCTACCGCGAAACCTGACCCCAAGGAGCCCGATATGGACCAGTACCACCACGGCGTACGCGTCGTTGAAGTCAATGGCGGTGTCCGCCCCATCCGCACCGTCGCCACCGCCATCGTCGGCATCGTCTGCACCGCCGAGGACGCCGATGCCACCGCCTTCCCGCTCAACAAGGCCGTGCTGCTGACCGACGTGCGCGGCGCCATCGCCAAGGCCGGCATCAAGGGCACCCTGGCCGGCAGCCTGCGTGCCATCGCCGACCAGGCCAACCCGGTCACCGTCGTTGTCCGCGTGGCCGAAGGCACGACCGAGCCGGCAACCACCAGCAACGTGATCGGCGGCACCGAGACCGGCAGCTATACCGGCATGCATGCGCTGCTGGTGGCAGAGGCCCAGCTGGGCGTGAAGCCGCGCATCCTGGCCGTACCCGGCCTGGACAATCAGGAGGTGGTGACCGCCCTGGCCATCGTCGCCAAGAGCCTGCGCGCGATGGCCTACGTCAGCGCCTCAGCAAACGGCAAGGTGGCCGACGTGCTGACCTACCGCGCCGAGTTCGGCCAGCGCGAGCTGATGATGATCTGGCCCGACTTCGTCGCCTGGAACACCACCACCAATACCGCAGACCTGGCCTACGCGACCGCGCGGGCGGTCGGCCTGCGCGCCAAGATCGATCAGGAACAGGGCTGGCACAAGTCGCTGTCCAACGTCACCGTTGCCGGCGTCACCGGGATCAGCCGCGACGTGCACTGGGATTTGCAGAACCCGGCCACCGACGCCGGCCTGCTCAACGCGGCCGACGTGACCACGCTGGTCAACGCCAACGGCTACCGCTTCTGGGGATCGCGCACGCTCAGCGACGATGTGCTGTTCGCCTTCGAGCCAGCCACCCGCACCGCGCAGATCCTGGCCGACACCATCGCCGAGGCGATGATGATCTACATGGACAAGCCGCTGCACCCCAGCCAGGTCAAGGACATTCTGGAGAGCATCAACGCCAAGTTCCGCGAGCTGAAGGCCGGCGGCTACATCATCGACGCCAACGCCTGGTACGACGAAGCGGCCAACCTGCCGACCACGCTGTCGGCCGGCCAGCTGGTGATCGACTACGACTACACCCACGTGCCGCCGCTGGAAAGCCTGCAGCTGAACCAGCGCATCACCGACCGCTACTTCGCCGACTTCCCCAGCCGCATCAGCGGTTGAGCGGCACCACTGAGGAATCCCCGATATGGCACTGCCCAGCAAGCTCAAGAATCTCAACCTGTTCAACGACGGTGTCAGCTATCTCGGCCTGGTGACCGAATTCAAGCTGCCCACCCTGACCCGCAAGATGGAGGAATACCGCGCCGGTGGCATGGCCGGCCCCGTCGATATCGATTTGGGCCAGGAGAAGATCGAGGCCGAGTGGAAGTGTGGCGGCCTAATGCGCGAGGTGCTGCGTCAGTACGGCGCTATTCGCCATAACGGCGTACAGCTGCGCTTTGCCGGCGCCTACCAGCGCGATGACACCGGCGACGTCGATGCGGTGGAGATCGTCATCCGCGGCCGACATAGCGAACTCGATCCCGGCACCGGTAAACCGGGCGACGACACAGAGTTCAGCGTGAAAACCTCGGCCAGCTACTACAAGCTGACGATCAACGGCCGTGTGGAGATCGAGATCGACATGCTCGCCATGATCTTCATCGTCAACGGCGTGGACCTGCTGAAAGCACAACGCCGCGCCATCGGCGTCTGACCATCTGCGGGGCCCGATGTTGCCGGGCCGCGCCCACCACAAGGAAAGCCCCATGAACGAAACCACCTCCACCGGCAATCCGATCCTCGACGCCGCGCTCGGCCGTGGCGAATCCGCCCCATCCGCGCCTGTGGCTACGGCACCGGCTCCGACGCCAGTGCCGGAGACGACGGACGCCGGCTTTGCCAGCATCGACCTGGATTTCCCGATCACCCGTGGTGACCAGGTCATCAACAAGCTGCAGGTCCGCAAGCCCGACGCCGGCTCGCTGCGCGGCGTGAAGCTGCTCGACCTGTTGCAGATGGACGTCACGGCGATCCGCACCCTTGCCCCGCGCATCACCTTCCCGACGCTGACCACCGCGGATGTGGACAAGTTGGACCCGGCCGACCTGGTGTCGCTGGGCACCGAGATTGCCGGTTTTTTCATGAAGAAGGCGGACCGGGCGTCCCTCACCGCGTAGAGGACGCGATGGCCGATGTGGCCGTCATCTTCCACTTCCAGCCCAGCGAGATGGACCGCTGGAGCGTGACCGAACTGATGGAATGGCGGGAGCGAGCCGTCGAACGTAGCGGAAACAGCAAATGACCCCCAGCAGCGCAGCCCTCTCCCCGTCGCACCACCATGACCTCCCGGTGGCCCACATTGAGGGGCTGCGCTGATGGCCGCCGACAACCTGCGTATGCAGGTCATCTTGTCTGCAATGGACAAGGTGACCGCGCCATTCCGCAAGATCCAGCGCGGCGGCAAGGGCGTAGCCGAGCAGCTGCTGCAGTCGCGCGATGCGCTGCGTAAGTTCAACGCCACCCAGCGCGACCTGAGCGCGTTTCGGCAGCAGGCCGCTGCATCGCGGCAGTCCGCCGTCGCCTACGCCGAGCAGCAAGCCCGCGTGAACGAGCTGGCCACCCGCATGAAGTCGGCCGCCGGCCCTTCGCGTGCGCTAACCAAGGAATTCAAGGACGCCGCGCGTGTTGCCGGTCTGATGAAGGCCAAGCAGGGACAGCAGGCCGCCGAGCTTCAGCGCCTGCGCGACGGCCTGGCGCGGGCGGGAATCAGCACCCGTGATCTCTCCACGGGAGAGCGCAAGCTGCGCGCCGACATCGCACGCACCACCGAGAGCATCCGCAAACAGGAGCGGCACCTGGCCCTGGCATCCAAGGCCAAGGAACGCGCAGGGAAGCTGCAGAGCGCGGGCATCGGCATGGCCGCCACGGGCGCCGGTATGGCCTTCGGTGGGCAGCGTGCGTTGATGGCCCAGGCATTGCCGCTGCGGGAGGCCATGAGCTTCGAGTCGGCCATGGCCGACGTGAAGAAGGTCGTGGACTTCGACACCCCCGAGCAGTTCGCCAAGATGGCGCGCGACGTGCAGAACCTGTCGCTGGCTCTGCCCATGGCATCCACCGACATTGCCAAGATCGTCGCCGCCGCCGGCCAGGCCGGCATCGCCAAGAATGAGCTGGTGCGCTTTGCCCAGGACGCGGCGAAGATGGGCGTGGCGTTCGACTCCACCGCCGAGGACGCCGGCCAGACGATGGCGACCTGGCGCACTGCCTTCCGCATGGGCCAGGACGACGTGGTGGTGCTGGCCGACAAGATCAACTATCTGGGCAACACCGGCCCGGCCAGTGTGCAGAAGATCAGCGAGGTGGTGAACCGCATCGGCGCCTTGGGCGAGGTGGCCGGCCTCGGCAGTGGGCCGCTGGCCGCGCTGGGCGCGACCGTGGCCGGCATGGGTATCGAGTCGGAGGTATCGGCCACCGGCATCAAGAACATGCTGCTGACGCTCGGCTCCGGCACGGCAGCAACCAAGCGCCAGCTGGCCGCGTTCGACACCCTCGGCATCAAGGCCACCACCATGGCCAAGGCGATGCAGGACGATGCCGGTGGGGCGATCCTGTCGGTCCTGGAAAAGCTCAAGCAGCTGCCCAAGCATGAGCAGGCGGCTACCATGACCACCCTATTCGGGCGCGAGTCGGTGGGCGCGATCGCCCCGCTGCTGACCAACCTGGACCTGCTCAAGACCAACTTCGACAAGGTCACCGACGCCACCAAGTACAGCGGCTCGATGAACGCCGAGTACGCCTCGCGCGTGGCTACCTCCGAGAACGCCTTGCAGCTGCTGAAGAACGCGGCCGGGGTGACCGCGCAGGCCATCGGCGAGACCCTGCTGCCGGACTTCAAGGTGCTGGCCGAGCGCACATCGCAGGTGGTGAAGCGGATCATCGATTGGGTCCGCGCCAACCCGGAGCTGGTGAAGTCGCTCGCCAAGGCCGCCATCGTCGGCACCACCCTGGTCACCGTGCTGGGTGGCCTGCTGCTGGGCGCCGGTGTGGTCGCCATGGCGTTTTCCCAGATCCATGGCGCCATCGCACTGCTCAGTTCGGCCGGCGGCATCGGCGGCCTGGTCACCCGTGTGCTGTCCCTCGGCGGCCGCGCATTCCCGATGTTGCTCAACGTCGGCCGCATGCTGTTGCCGCTGCTGGGCGGGATCAGCGCGCCCGTGCTTGCCATCGGCGCGGCCGTGGCGCTGGTCGCCGTGCTGGTCTGGAAATACTGGGGCCCCATCAAGGCGTTCATGATCGGCATGTGGCAGGGCATCGGCGATGTCGTCGGGCCGATCCTTGACGAACTGAGCGCCGCGCTCGCGCCGCTGGGCCCGGTATGGGATCAGGTGGCCGCTGCGATGGGGAAGGCATGGGCCTGGGTCAAGCAGCTGTTCGCCCCGTTCCAGGCAACCACTGAGCAGCTGGCCGGGGCCACCAGCGCCGGCCGCGGATTCGGCCAGATCCTGGGCACGGTGCTGACCATGAACCTGCGCGCGGCAGTCAAGGCCATCGGCTGGCTGGTGGACGCCTTCATGTTCCTGCTGCCGGCGATCAAAGCCACCATGACCGGCGCCTGGACGTTCCTGCAAGGCGCGTGGGCCATCATCGTGGGCATCTTCACCGGCAACGGGGACAAGCTGCGCGAAGGCTTCATCCAGACCTGGAACGGCATCAGCACGCTGCTCGGCGGCTGGCCGGCGCGGATGATGCAGGCCGGTGTGGACATGGTGCGCGGCCTGGTCAGCGGCATCAGTTCGATGGCTGGCGCCGTGCGCGACAGCATCGCCGGTGTTGCCGGCGGTGCCATCGACTCGTTCAAGGGCATGCTGGGTATCCATAGCCCATCACGCGTGTTCGCCCAGCTGGGCGATTACACCATGCAAGGCCTGGCCGGCGGTTTGAACAGGGGCCAGGATCGCGCCCTGCAGTCCGTGGCGGGCCTTGGCGACCGTATGAGGCGCGTTGGTGCCGGTATCGCTATGGCGGCCGCTGCAGCGCCTGTGGTGCCGGTCGGCAGCAGCCCGGTCATGGCGCCATCGGCGGCCAGCGCCGGCGGCGCGGCTGCCGGCGGCAACACGTACCAAATCACCATCCATGCCGGCGCCGGCGCCGACGCCCAAGCCATCGCCCAGGCTGTGCGCGCAGAACTGGACCGCCGCGACCGCGAGACCGCCTCGCGCCACCACAGCCGCCTGACCGACTGAGGCCCCCGCAATGATGATGTCCCTTGGCACGTTCGTGTTTTCGCTCTCCACCGCCGCCTACCAGCAACTGCAGCGCCAGATGTCGTGGCGCCACCCCACCAGCGAGCGCGTCGGCGCGCGGGCCGCGCGACAGTACGTCGGCCCCGGCGAAGAAACCATCGATCTGTCCGGCGTAATCCATGCCGAGCTGACCGACGACCTGCTCACCCTGGACGTGCTGCGCGAGCTGGCCGACGCCGGCCGGCCGCTGGCGCTGGTGGAGGGCAATGGCGCCGTCTACGGCGGCTATGTGATCCTGTCGATCAACGAGACCCGGACAGAGTTCTTCTCCGATGGCACGCCTCGGCGCATCGACTTCCAGCTGCAGCTGGGGCGCGCGCCCGACGACGACGTAGGCGAGGCGGCATGAGCGCGCCCTATCCGGTCCCGATCTGGCGCGCCACGCTGGACGGCCAGGACATCACCGACCGCATCGCCCCGCGCCTGCTCGACCTGACCCTCACCGAGAACCGGGGCGATGAAGCCGACCAGGTAGACCTGCGCCTGCACGACCACGACGGCCGCCTGGCCCTGCCACGGCGCGGCGTCAGCCTGGCGCTGGCATTCGGCTGGGCCGACAGCGGCATCATCAACAAAGGCACCTTCGAGGTCGATGAGGCCGAACACAGCGGCCCGCCCGACATCATCACCATCCGTGCCCGCAGCGCGGACCTGACCCATTCGATCCGCACCCGGCGCGAACGCAGCTGGCACGACACCACGCTGGGCGCGGTGCTGCGCACGCTGGCCGGTGACCATTCGTTGAAGCTGGCCGTGGCGCCTGCCCTGGATGCCTTGGCCCTTCCGCATCTGGACCAGGCCAACGAAAGCGATGTGAACCTCATCACACGGCTGGGCAGGCGGTTCGATGCCGTGGCAACGATCAAGGCCGGAACGCTGATCTTCAGCCCGATCGACAGCACCACCACTCCCAGCGGGCTGAAACTGCCTGTGCAGCGCCTCACCCGCGCCTCAGGTGATTCGCACCGATACACCGTTGCAGACCGCGACCAGGTCACAGGGGTGCGCGCGTACTGGGGGGATCGAGGCGCAGCGCGGCGCAAGTCCGTGCTGGTGGGCAGCGACAAGAACGAAAAGAAGCTGCAGGCCACTTACCCGACTGAGGCCGTGGCCAGACAGCATGCCCAGGCGGAGTTCAAGCGCCTAGGACGCGGTACCGCCCAGCTGATTTACAAGATGGCGCTGGGGCGCGCAGACATCTACCCCGGGCAGACCCTGAACGTCAGCGGCTTCAAGCCCGAGATCGACGGCACCGACTGGATTGTGGTCAGGGGCACACACACCCTCGACGGCGGCAGCGGTTTCACGACCGCGTTAGAGCTTGAGCACGGCGGCAAATCCAGCCCAGGAACCTCGGCTTGAGATAGCGGGTGACGGCGCCAGCGACAAGGAACATGGCGGCGTGCGACAGCGACGATCCGCAGACGGATTCAACAGCCGGCGTTGGGTATGTGGCCTGCCAGATAGCAATGGCAACCAGGGCGGTGGACAAGGGGCGCCCCGTTTCGACGGGCGCCCTTTGCCGTTCAAGGCACGCTGCATGGTGCTGCTGCGCGTGGGGGCACTGCATCTGCACGTCACCCGTGAATACCTGGCCGATCACGGCCCCTTCAAACACGGTCTGGCCACTGCAGACGCACGCCACCGCACCACGCTCAACACCACCGCTGCAACCCATAATCCTTCACACCCTGTCGCACGCCACACCGGCGCCTTGTTCGTGCGATTTAGCGGCCTGAATAGAGCGCGGGATGAGCCTTACGCGATAGGTTTCTTCGATGCCTTCTTCGCCTTGACCACGATCTTCTGCCCGCGCAGATCAACGTCACCGCTGAACTGCTGGCCTATCGTGGCGTTGGGGAAGTTTGTGCGCGGCGCCGAACCGGTGCCGGAGGATGTGCCGCCGTTCAGCGCTACCATCGCCGCGACGCGTGCCGGTGCTGTCGCATTGCGCCAGACGGCCAACAGATCTGCTTCGGCTTCGCTCAGTCGCTCGCGCTGCCCGACGAGTAGGTATGCCACGTCCGCACCAAGTTCATGAGCCGCCGCCAGGTAGGCCGCGCTGGCGCCCACGCTGTCTGTCTCGTAGAAGATCTGTGTGCGCTTGCTGACACCACAGGCAACGCCCATGGCCTCCTGGGTAAGGCCCAGACGCTTCCTTTCTTCCTTCAGCCTAAGACCCACACTCACGCTCAAACCTCCTTGACGGGTGAAATATCTTTCACCTAAGATAGTGAAACATTTTTCACTATTCGCTTAACACGGGGAAACGGAATGGCTGCAACACGTCGCACGACTCGGCAAAAACTGCGAACTCCCGGGGAGGCCCGCCAGTGGCTGCGCGACAACGGTATTACCGTCACCGCATTCGCCGAACAAAACGACCTCTGCCGCCATGCTGTGAACGATGCGCTGCGCGGGTTGGGCAAAGGGAATTTCGGAAAGTCCCACGCTGCTGCCGTCGCACTCGGTATCAAGCACGTTCCCAATTCTTGCACGAAACCCAGCAAACCCGCGCGGAAGCCCGCAGCGAAGTCAGCGAGGGGTAAGACGGCATGACCGCGGTCGCTGGTGGGCGAGTGATCTTCTCATGCGAATCGTGTGGCTCGCGCCTCATCAAACGCACCAGCACCCTGGTGCATAAGTACCTGCGCAACGACATCTACATGTGCGAGAACCCACTGTGCTGCGCGAGCTACAGCGGCCACTCTGAACTTACCGGCATCGCCAGCCCCAGCGGCGTACCTACGGCCCTGCCGAGTGAACTGCCGCCGACGCCCAGCTTTCTCCGTACTCAGATGCACCTGGCGTGGAAGGCAGGCAAGGGCTACATCCAGCTGGACCTGCTCGACGCCATTGACGCTGCGCGCAGCACTACTGAACACACCAACGCCTGAGGTAAGGCGCTCATGAACTACGGAAACGAACTGGCGACCCTGTCGCCAGCGATGGAGTGCTGCCAATGATTCGCCAGAAGACACATCGTGACGGTTGGGCCACGGCCATGGAGCCGGCCCTGGTTACCTCTCCCACCCGCGATAAGCACGTGTCGCTCGCTGAGAAACAACGCGATGCCGATGCCTTGCGCGCCGCTGTCACAGCGCACATCGCCGCTGGCAGTGCCTATCTGGTGCTGACCGCTCCCCTCCCCGCTCCGGTGAAGGCATGACCGCTGTGAACGTTGTGAACACTCTCCACAAATCCCATCAATTCCCCTTGACACCCGCCCACGGATGGAGCAACTATTCACCCGTCGCCGCAAATTCGGCGACCGGGATTGGACTCCTGACAGAGATGCGCGCGAAAGCGCCCATGACACCTGCTGGCGCTTTTTTTGTGCCCGGCCAGCGTGCCGGGCGCGTGTGCCCCCAGCCTTTCTATGGTGGGCGGCGCGGTGGGGGCCCCGGCCCCGCCGGGTTGCGCGTCTCCCCGGTAGTCCAACTCCGCGTCGTCCACCACCTCCGATTGGACTCGGCGGTGGCGGACTCCTTAAACGCATGGAGTACGCGCACCATGAGCAAAGACGCCACAACTGCGTCCAGCAGCAACCCTTCGCGGCAGATTGCCGCCGTCTTCGGCTTCATCGCCGACACCCTCGAATGGTCCCACGACGACTACCAGGCGCTGATCGCCCGGCTTGTCGGTACGGGCAAATCTGCCCTGTCGCTCACCCTCGGCGACGTACTGGATGCCTACATCGCCACGTCTACCGCCGCAGTGCATGCCCGTGCTGCCGACCAGCGGGGTGGCCACTGATGTCTGCCACCAAGCACCCAAACCTGCGCCCCGTGATCGATCTGGCATCGCCCAGCCCCGGCATCGTTGTGCGCGCCTCCACCGACAAGAATTGCGTGTACGTCTCCTGCGTACATGCCGAGTCGAATGTGTGCGTCTCCATGGTCGCGGCGTACTCCCATCTGATTCGCCCTGCAGCCGGCTACAGCCTGCAGATCGGCCAGGCCATCTTCCTGCTCTCCCCTGGCGAAGCCGAGCGCTTCTTCGCATGGCTGTACAGCGGTGGCGACATCACCAAGGGAGTGCACTGATGGCCAACCCCAATAGCCACACCCCGCCGGCGCGCAACCCACCGCCGCCCCCGGGTGGCGATGACGACCGTGGCGCGCAGCTGATCGGCAGCGGTGACTACCAGCGCCTTTGGCGCGCAGCCCACGCGTGTGACCTGCTGGCCACCATCACCGAAGAGGTGGCCAGGGAACACGGCATAGACCCGAAACACACCGCTGCCGTCTCCGAGTACATCCGCGACGACATGTATCAAATTCTCAGCCGCTCCAGGCCCGCAGACGAATAACTCCGTACCGCCCCGGCCCTGCGGCGCGCCAACGCCGCAAGGACCCGGGACACCCCGCTCAGGAGAGAGCCATGCACCCACTACGCCGCACCATCGGCAATGCGACCCACCAGGAGAGAGCCATGCAGCAAACTGAAGACCGCAGTACCCGTGCCGTCAGCTTCATCACCTTCCATGGGCTGACGCTCATGGTGGTGGAACAAAACGGCATCGAATACATCGAAGCAAAGCCGCTGACAGACCTCGCCGGCATCGACTGGCGGGGTGCAAGACGTACCCTCCAAGAGGGCGATAGCGCCGTTCTCTATGGCGCAACCCGCCTTGATCCCCCCGTAATCGCCGGTTTGGGGGGACTTAAGTCCCCCCCTGAGGGTGTCTTGTACCTCCGCCTGGACCGGTCGCGTATGTATCTGGCCCGGATCAGCACCGACCGCATGCGCGCCAATGGCAACATCGACGCCGCCGACCAGGTACTGGCCCTCCAGATCGAGTGGGCTGGCGTCCTGCACCGTTACGAAACGCAGGGAGTCGCGTTCAAGAGCGGTCGAAACATGGCACTGCGCGACCTCATGACCCTGGCAAAAACCCGGGACGGCATGAGCGACCAACGCGAGCGCATTGCCTTCACCAATTTGTTGCACGAGGAGATGCGCGCCATCGGCCTGCCGCTGGACAGCTTTGATCCCCCGCAAGGTCATCTGCCCCTGAACAGCTGACGCACCGCCCCGGCCCAGCGGCGCGCCAACGCCGCTGGAACCCGGGACACCCCGCTCAGGAGAGAGCCATGCACCACCTCTACACCACCGCCTCAACCGCGGCCAAGGGCTGACCTGGACATGCAAGAAGACATCCGCCAGCAAGTCCTGCAGCGCGTTGAGCGGGACTACGGCCTCAAACACCGCAGCAGCACTGACTACATGCGGGGGGGCAAGTGCCCTCACTGCGGCAAGAAAGAGCTGTACACCAGCTATTCAAAGCCGTGGGTGCTGCGCTGTGGCCGACAGGCCAAGTGCGGCCAGGAAGTGTTCGTCAAGGACCTGTACGACGATCTCTTCGACGACTACTCCAAGCGCCATGTGCAGACCGAGGCCAAGCCGAACGCCGCCGCCGACGCCTACCTACAGACCGCCCGGGGATTCGACCTGCGGCCGCTGCAGGGCCTTTACACGCAGGACAACTACTACGACCGCCGGATCTCCGCCGGCACTGCCACTGTGCGCTTCCCGCTGGCCAAGGGCGGCTGGTGGGAACGCCTCATCGACCGCCCGCACCGGTTCGGCAAGCAGAAAGCGCGGTTCGCTCCGGGCCAAAGCTACGCCGGCGTCTGGTGGGCGGCGCCCGCTGCGCTGACCGCCATGCGCGAGGCGCGCGAGGTGTGGATCGTGGAGGGCATCTTCGACTCCATCGCCCATCTTCAACGCGGCAACTGTGCCGTATCGGCCATGTCGAGCAACGCCTACCCGGAGGCCTCGCTGCGTGAACTGCAGGCGCTGCGTCCGGGCAACCTGCCAACCCTAATCTGGGCGCTGGACAACGAGCCGGGCGCACGCGCCTACATCCAACGACACGCCAAGCGCGCCGAGAAGCTCGGCTTCAAGTCCAAGGCCGCCCAGATCGTCCAGCGCGACGGCAGGAAGACCGACTGGAATGACCTGCACCTGCGCGCGTTGGCGGCCGATGACCAGCAGGCACAGTGGGATGCCGACCTGGTCGAGGCTCGCTACCAGGGCGACCTGCTCATGGCGCGCACCGCGATGGACAAGGGCCTGATCGTCTACGGCCACGACAAGCAGACCGAGTTCCATCTGGAACATCACTCGCGGCTGTACTGGTTCGATTTCGACGCGCAGCGCTATGAAAAGCTGTGCCGCGAGCGGGCCGTTGACCGTGACCTGAGCGAGGGGGACGAACTGGAGGAAGAGGAACTCTCCAAGATCCAGCGCGCCGCCGCGTCGGTCCGGCAGATCGCCAACTGCTATCCCGAAGCCCTGTACTTCCAGCGCCATGAGGCCACTGACGAAAGCTGGTATTTCTTCCGGGTTGACTTCCCGCACGACGCCCCCTCGGTCAAGGGCACTTTCACCGGCCCCCAGGTCGCCAGCTCCACCGAATTCAAGAAGCGGATCATCAGCCTGGCCCAAGGCGCGGTGTTCAGCGGCTCGGGGCACCAGCTGGACCGCATGATGGAAGACCAGTTGTTCAACATCAAAACCGTCGACACCGTCGATTTCGTCGGGTACAGCCCAGACCACGGCGCGTACATTTTCGGCGACATCGCGGTGCGCAACGGCGAGATCAGCCTCGCCAATGCCGAGGACTACTTCGAGTTCAACAAGCTGCGCCTGAAGACCACGCAGAAGTCCATCCGCATGGATATTCAGCGCGATGCCGAGGCGTTCCGCACCGAGTGGATGCAGTGGCTCTGGATGTGCTTTGGTACCCACGGGATGATCGCCCTCACGTTCTGGTTCGGTTCGCTCTTTGCCAACCAGATCCGCAGCGCCCACAAGTCGTTTCCCTTCCTTGAGGCCACAGGCGAGGCCGGCGCGGGTAAGACCACCCTACTGACCTTCCTGTGGAAGCTGCTCGCACGCAGCGATTACGAAGGCTTCGACCCGGCCAAGTCGTCCAAGGCCGGCCGCGCCCGCGCCATGGGCCAGATTTCGGGCATGCCGGTGGTGCTGCTGGAAGCCGACCGCGACGCGCCTGACAAGGCGCATTCCAGATCGTTTGAGTGGGATGAGCTGAAGGACTACTTCGGCGGCGGCACCCTGGCCACGCGCGGCGTGCGCAACGGCGGCAATGACACGTACGAGCCGCCCTTCCGGGGGACCATTGTCATCAGCCAGAACGCGGCCGTGGATGCCAGCGAGGCGATCCTGACGCGTATCGTCAAGCTGCACTTCCGCAAGCCCAATGTCACCGCCGAGAGCCGCATCGCGGCCGACAACCTCAATGCCCTGCAGGTGGAAGACCTCAGCCACTTCCTGATCAAGGCGGTGCGCGCAGAGGGCCAGGTGCTGGAGAAGTTCAAAGAGCGCGTGACCTATTTCGAGGGCCGGCTGCGCGAGAAGACGGATCTGCGGCTGGAGCGCGTCATCAAGAACCACGCGCAGATGCTGGCCCTGCTGGACTGCCTGCGCCTGGTCCTCGATGTCCCGGAACACATGGTGGTCGCCACGCGCGATGCCCTGGTGGAAGCGGCCATGGAACGCCAGATGGCCATCAGTGCCGACCACAAGATCGTCAACGAGTTCTGGGAGACCTACGAGTACCTCGAAGGCCTGGCCAACGGCGAGCGGCCGCTGCTCAACCACTCGCGCGACCCCAACAAGATCGCCATCAACCTCAACGAGTTCGTGGCGCAAGCCGGCAAGCACGGTCAGGCGGTCCCTGACCTGGTCGACCTGCGCAAGCACCTGACCGATTCGAGGCGCTACAAGCTCATCAGCGCCAACACCGCCGTCAACAGCAACATCCGCAACACCATGCTCGGCAGCAGCTTCACGGTGAAGTGCTGGGTATTCAAAAAGCAGTAGGACGAAACGCAACAAAACGGTCCGGCGGGCGGTGCGCCAACACCACCCCAAGGCCATCTACCAACAGAAGCCCAGGAGAGAGCAATGCAAAAGATGAACGGCGAAGCCGCAACCACCCCCGCATTTCCGCAGGTTTCCAGCACCGGACACGGGGCGGAGGCTACCACGGGTGTGGGGAATGTGGGGATTGATGGAGGGGCTGGGGAAGAGTGCAGCGCCACCCTGGTGCTGCACGTCACCCACAACCAGGTGATCGCCACCGCGACCCTGAACATGGGCGGCCACAAGGTGGCCCAGCGGGTATTCGAGCGCCGAAAGAGCAGCCGGGCGGGCTGGGTGTTGGTCAAGGGCCGCGATGAATTCGCCGATGAGGGGCATTGGATCTCGGCGGAACTGGCCAAACTGGCCGACCGCCTGCCCTTCCCCTTCGAGGTGGCCAACATGCTGCCCGGCCACAAAGCCACGCCGGCCGCAGTCGCGCAGGCAGCGCAGGAGGTGGCCCATGGTTAAGTCCGTCGTGATCTACGGCCCGCAGGGCAGCGGCAAGACCCTCCACGGTGCCGCCATTGCCAGGAAGCTCGGCCTGAGCCGCGTCATCGATCTGGAAGACGTGAAGCTGATGGGCGAGCGCCTGCAGCGGCATGGATTTCTTTACCTGTCCTGCAGCGAACCCTACGCCCACCGCGCGGCCTCGCTGCTCGGCACCCAGGTC
This sequence comes from Stenotrophomonas sp. KH_029, assembly GCF_057839765.1. NCBI lineage: Bacteria > Pseudomonadati > Pseudomonadota > Gammaproteobacteria > Lysobacterales > Lysobacteraceae > Stenotrophomonas > Stenotrophomonas sp. KH_029. The sequence goes on from NZ_CM174498.1 coordinate 3,763,489, forward strand.
ATTCACATCGAACAGGCACTGGCCAGCATCGGCACGAACGCCGGGGCGGTGTGCCATGGTTGAGCTGCTGATGATCCTGCTGGGCCCAGCCGCCGGCGGCGCATTTCTGCACCACCTGTGGATCACCCGCCCGGCTCGCCGGCGCCACAGCGGCCTGGCCGTGGGCCAGATCCCGCAGCAGCTGCGCCGCCGGACCCCCATGGCCGTGCGTCGCACGGGGATGGCCGCATGAACCTCGACCGCGTTATTCAGGTTGCGCTCGCCGCCAAGCGCCTGGGCCGCACCGGCCCGCTCTCGACCGGCGAGGCGCTGACCGCTGCCCTGGTGCTCAACCGCCACGACTGGCTGACGGAAATGGATTACACGATGGCGCAGGCAATTCACCGGATCGATGAAGACACCGTCGAGCACTTGGCCGAGGCGGCGCGCTGCGTCGAGGAGGGCTTCGACCATGGCTGACGGCTCCCATTCCTTCAACTTCCCACTGCCGCAGCGCTCCCGCCTGCGGCCGCGCGAGATCGTGGTCGACCTGTTCGCCGGCGGCGGCGGCGCGAGCGAGGCGCTCAAGCAGGCGCTCGGCCAAGACCCGGCACTGGCCTACAACCACGACGCGCTTGCGATCGGCATGCACGCCGCGAACCACCCGCTCACCAGCCACCACCGCGAGGACATCTGGCATGCAGACCCGCGCGTAGACGTTGCCGGCCGCCCCATCGGCTGGTTCCACGCCTCGCCGGACTGCACGCACTTCAGCCAGGCCAAGGGCGGCCAGCCGCGCAGCAGGAAGACCCGCGCACTGTCATGGGTGGTGCTGAAGTGGATTGGCATGCTGCTGCGTGCTGACCTGGTCAACGGCACCAACACCGCGCCGCGCATCTTCTCGATGGAGAACGTGTGGCAGATCCTGACCTGGGGCCCGCTGGTCGCCAAACGGTGCAGCAAGACCGGCCGCGTCGTCACCCTTGATTTGGTTCAGGCCGTCGATGAGGCCACCGGAAAGCCGATGTTCCGTAAAGGCAAGCCGGTACTGACCAATCGCATTGCCGACAAGGGCGAGCGCGTTCCCGTCGAGCGCCAGGCATTGGTGCCTGACAAGAGGCACACCGGCCGCACCTGGCGTCAGTTCGTCGCCGCGCTGCGGGCGCTGGGCTACGCGGTCGAATGGCGCAAGCTGGTCGCGAGCGACTATGGCGCCGGCACCAGCCGCGAGCGACTGTTCCTGCTCGGCCGCCGCGACGGCGAGCCGATTGTGTGGCCGGCGGCCAGCCATGGCTCCGCGCCGGGCCAGAAGCCGCGCGTGTCCGCCGCCGACTGCCTGGACTTCAGCATCCCCTGCCCGTCCATCTTCGGGCGCAAGCGTGACCTCGCGGACGCCACCATGCGCCGCGTCGCCAAGGGCGTGATGCGGCACGTGCTGCAGGCTGCTGATCCCTTCGTGGTGCCGGTGCCGCCGCGCTGCGCGGACAACAGCGCACCTGCCGCTGCCTTCATTGCCGAGCATGCCAATGCCAGCAATCAGCGCACGATGGCCGGCGACGAGCCGCTGCGCACGGTCTGCGCTGGGGTCAAGGGTGGCCACTTCTCGGTGGTCAGCCCGATCCTCGCCGGGGTCGGCGGCCGGGCCGGGCAGTCGGAGCCGCGCTCCGGCGCCGAACCGCTCTACACGATGACCACCAAGGCTGACCCCGCGCTCGTAGCGCCCGTGTTGGTGCAGACCGGCTACGGGGAACGCGCGGGCCAGGCGCCGCGTGCGTTGGACCTGCAGCAGCCGTTGGGCACCGTGGTCGCCGGTGGGGTGAAGCACGCGGTGGCTGCTCCATGCCTGGTGCAGATGGGACACGGCGAAGGAAAAACCCCGGGCAAGCGCTTCAGCCACGGTATCAACGATATCCAAGGGCCGATCGGAACCATCGTTGCCAGCGGCGGCGGCCAAGGCCTGATGACCGCTTTCCTTGAGCAGGCCAACGGTGGGTTTTACGAGGGCGGCGGGCGCGATGCGCGCGACCCGGTCAGCACGATCACTGCCAGCGGGAGCCAGCAGCAGCTGGTCACCGCCGACGTGGCCCAGCTTTCGCCTGAGCATCAGGAAGGCGCCCTGCGCGTGGCGGCGTTCCTAGTGAAGTACTACGGCAGCGGCATCGCCGTGGACCCGCGCGACCCGCTGGACACCGTCACCACCAAGGACCGGCTGGCGCTGGTTACCGTCGTGATCAAGGGCACGCCCTACGTCATCGTGGATATCGGGCTGCGGATGCTCAAGCCGCACGAACTGTTCCGGGCCCAGGGCTTCCCGGCCGGCTACATCATCGATCGCACCGCCGACGGCACGCCGCTCACCATCAGCGCCGCAGTGCGCATGGTCGGCAACAGCGTCAGCCCACCGCCGCTGTTCGCCGTGGCGGTGGCCAACCTGGACCCGGTGGAAATGCCGCTGGCGGTGGCCGCATGATTACCGCCCCAGCATTCCGCTACCACGGCGGCAAGTTCCGGCTGTCGCCCTGGGTGCACCAACATCTGCCGGCGCACCGCACGTACGTCGAGCCCTTCGGTGGCGCCGCCGGCGTTCTGCTCACCAAGCCGCGCAGCTACGCAGAGGTCTACAACGACCTCGATGGCGACGTGGTCAACTTCTTCCGTGTGCTGCAAGACCCGGCGCAGCGCGAACGCCTGGCCGAGGCATGCGTGTTCACCCCGTATGCCCGCGCCGAGTTCGAACAGGCGTGGGAACCGACGCCAGATTCTGTTGAGCGGGCACGCCGGCTTTTGATCAGGGCGCAGATGGGGTTCGGATCTGCCGGCGCCACCAAGGGGAAGACAGGCTTTCGCATTGATTCCCAACGTGCCTACGGAACTGCGCAGCACCATTGGGCGCGCTTCCCGGGCGGCCTGGCGGCGATCGCGGAGCGTTTTGCCGGGGTGCTGGTCGAGAACCGGCCGGCGATCGAGGTAATGCTGCAGCACGATGGCGCTCAAACCCTGCACTACGTGGATCCCCCGTACGTACACAGCACCCGGGTGATGCAGGCCGGCAAGGCCGGTTACTACCGGCATGAAATGACTGAGACCGACCACCAAGCACTGCTGGACTGCCTCAACGGATTGCGCGGGATGGTCGTTGTCTCCGGGTACCGCACAGACCTGTACGACGCGGCCTTGCAGGACTGGCGTCGGGTGGAAACCCGGTCGCGGATCAGTGCCGGTCGGGGCTGCACTCTGCGAACCGAATGCCTGTGGATCAGCCCGAGCGCATCCGCAGCTGGCCACCAGCAGGGCCTGGCCCTGGGGATCCGCGCATGACCCAGCGAGAAGAAACGCCACTTCGGCTGCTGCCTTCCTGCCCGCGTGGCCACAAAGCCCGATACATGCTCGACGGGCGCAGGCTGGAGTCCAAGGGTGGCCACTTCATCGAATGCCGCTGCAGCACGACGCCGAAATGCCCCAGCTTCGACCTGGCCTGGGCGCATTGGCACAAAATGCACAGTCTTCGGCCAGGCGATGTCGCAGTGCCGGCAGCGGTGAGTAACGTAGTGCAGTTGGGTCTGCGCCTGACAGGGGGGGCGGCCTGATGCGCGAGGTAGTTCCCTTCGCAGCCCTGCAGCGGCTATGCCGCCCGGCAGGGCCCGTACCGAGGGCCTCAACGGTCTGCCGCTGGGCAGACCGCCAAGGTATCCGGTACAAGTACGACGCACAGGGCGGCATCTGGACCACCGAGGCGGCGCTCAACGCCGCCCTTGGGCTGGGCCACGCTGGCCCTGAGATGGAACGGGAAGAGGATTTGATCTGATGGGTGTCGGCAGGAAGCGCAAGTTCAATCCGGATATTCCGGCACATATCGACCAGCTCGCCCTTCCGCGCGGGATCTACTGGCACGACGGGCGCTGGTTCATCTACACGCCTCACGCCGAAGGCGGGCGGCCTGTACGCAAGACCGTGGCCTACAAGGGCGCCCGGCTGTCGGATCTACATGCCATCGTTGAGGCCCAGGTCAACGGGCATCAACGAGGCACCTTGCGCTACCTGTTCGACCGCTTTCACGAATCCATGGAGTTCAAGGAACTCACCCTGGGCACGCAGGGTGATTACCGGCGCTATGCGGATGCCCTGGCGGCATACATCCGCCGCGATGGCAGCTGTCTTGGCGACGTGCTGGTGGACCGCATCACGACCCCGGTTGTGCAGCGTCTAGTCGAGGTGTTCGCCATGGGCCGGCCTGCCAATCGCCATCAACCCGCGCTGCCGCCGACCCCAAGCAAGGCAAACCACCTTTTCCGCTACCTGCGTAGAACGCTCGCGTGGGGCGTCCGCAACGGCCTGTGTGCGCACAACCCCGCCGCCGGCGTCCGCCAAGCCAAGGAAGCCAAGCAGCACCGGATGCCAACCCCGGCCGCATTCGACCAGGTGCTGGCGTTCGCGCGCGAACGCGGCGCACGGCCATCGCATACGAAAGGCAGTTGCCCGCCCTACATCGCGCCCGTCATGGTGCTGGCCTACAGTGCGCGCCTGCGCGGCATTGAGGTTTGCACCCTGACCGATGCCCACCGTCTGCAGGAAGGCGTACACGGGCAGCGCAGGAAGGGTTCTCGGGACTCCGTGACCGAGTGGGATGAAGCGATGACTGCCGCATGGGAAGAACTGGCCGCCCGCCGCAGCGCGATCTGGAATCGAGAGGGGCGGAACTTTGCTGTGCCCCTGCGGCCGGAGAACCGCGTGCTGTTGGTGGAACAGACCGGCAACCCGATGGCCAAGTCATCCTTGGAGAGTTCGTGGCAGCGCTTCATCACCATGGCCATGCGCGAGGGCGTGATCGAGAAACAGGATCGCTTTTCCCTGCATGGTTTGAAGCATCGCGGCGTCACCGATACGGTCGGCAACCGCGGCGACAAGCAGGACGCGGCGGGCCACCAGTCACCGACGACGACCGGGCGCTATGACCACGATCTGCCCATCGTGAAACCTCCACGGCGCCGCTAATTTTTCCGGCCATTTTTCCGCAAGCTCTTATCAGGCACTCGGGGGACACCCTAAGTGCCTGATTTGTTTGGTGGGCCCAGAAGGATTCGAACCTTCAACCAAAGGATTATGAGTCCTCTGCTCTAACCATTGAGCTATAGGCCCTTGCGGTTGCCAAGTGTAGTGGAGGCACAGGGACGCTTGCCACTGCACCGGCGCCGTCACCCCAAGCTGGCCCATCGTCTGCGCCCTCCGAGCGTTCCCGGCCGCCAGTTCCCGCAGGGGCGCTGCGCGCAGCAGTGCCGGGCCGGCCAAGCGCTGCCGGTGGCCATTACCGCCGGGCCGGCCCTCACCGCTCCATCAACTGCATCAACCGCTCCATCGGCGCGCGGTTGCGGTAGACCCCGCGCAGCGCGGCGGCCGATGCCGGGCAGTGACCGTTGTCGGCCACCACCAGGTGCATGCCCTGCAGCGATACCCGCGTCTGGCAATCGCCCTGCTCGAGCAGGAGTTCGCCGCTGATTTCTTCCGGCGTTGCGCTGCCGATGCGCGTCGAGGCCGCCGCGCCCGCGGCGCCGGGCACGCTCAGCTCGAGCATGCCGCCCTTGAGCACGATGTCGATGGCACGCCCGCCGCTGCCTTCCCAGTGCGCGATCCAGTCGCTGAACTCGTTTTCGGCGCTCTGGCCGGTTTTCATCACGCGCTGTGCCGGCGCCCAGCCGGCCACTTCGTTGCCCGGCTCCAGCGATTGCACGCAGTAGTGCTCGTTCCAGCGGTTGCCGATCGCCAGGCTGGTGCCTGGTTCGATCTCATCGCCACTGGCGCAGCCGGCGCGCTCGTCGTCGAGGCATCCCGGGCCTTCGCCCAGCAGCAGCACCTGGCCCGTGTCCACGACACGGCCGACGGTGTAGTCGAACTGGGTGCTGAAGAAGTCGTCCCGGTTGCACGGCGGTTGCTGCGGCGTGTCGGCCAGTGCGGTGAGGGGAGACAGTGCAAGCAGCAGGAGCAGCGTTTTGTTCGGCATTCCATTGACCCGTGGTAAAAAGCGACGCGCATCCTACCGCACTACATCACCCCGACGTGCGTGTCGCGCACAAAACAAACCCCGCTTGCGCGGGGTCTGTGGTTGCTTCAACGCGGGCAGCCTGGGATCAATCGATGTCCAGGAAGCTGCGCAGCTGCTCGGACCGGCTCGGGTGACGCAGCTTGCGCAGCGCCTTGGCTTCGATCTGGCGGATGCGCTCGCGGGTGACGTCGAACTGCTTGCCCACTTCCTCGAGGGTGTGGTCGGTGTTCATGTCGATGCCGAAACGCATGCGCAGCACCTTGGCTTCCCTCGGGGTGAGGCCGGCCAACACGTCGCGCACGGTTTCAGACAGGTTGATGTTGGTGGTGTTCTCGATCGGGGACTCCACGTTGGTGTCCTCGATGAAATCGCCCAGATGGGAATCCTCGTCGTCGCCGATCGGGGTTTCCATCGAGATCGGCTCCTTGGCGATCTTCATCACCTTGCGGATCTTGTCTTCGGGCATGTCCATTTCCTTGGCCAGCTCCTCCGGCGTGGCCTCGCGGCCGTACTGCTGGAGCATCTGGCGGGAAATGCGGTTCAACTTGTTGATCGTTTCGATCATGTGCACCGGGATACGGATGGTGCGCGCCTGGTCGGCGATCGAACGGGTGATGGCCTGGCGGATCCACCAGGTCGCATACGTGGAGAACTTGTAACCACGACGGTATTCGAACTTGTCCACCGCCTTCATCAGGCCGATGTTGCCTTCCTGGATCAGGTCGAGGAACTGCAGGCCGCGGTTGGTGTACTTCTTGGCGATGGAGATCACCAGGCGCAGGTTGGCCTCGACCATTTCCTTCTTGGCCTTGCGCGCGCGCGCTTCGCCATAGGCCATGGCACGGCTGATTTCCTTCAGCTCGTCCAGTTCCAGCCAGGTGGCCTTTTCGATGTCGATCGTGGCCTGCTGTTCGGCGATGATCTGGTCCTTGACGTCACGCAGGGCCGAAGACCACTTCTGCTTGCGCTTGAGGGCGTCTTCCACCCATTCCAGGTTGGTCTGGTTGCCTTCCCAGGAACGGATGAAGTCCTTGCGCGGCATGCGCGCGGTCACGGTGGCCAGGTTCAGCACGCGGCGTTCGTGGGACTTGATGTCGGACATGACGTCGCGCAGCTGCTTGACCAGCACATCGGTCAGCGGCAACGGCAGCTTCAGGGTCACAAACACCGCGGCCATGTCGTCGCGCAGCTTGCCCAGCGGCTTGCGGTCGCCCTTGGCGGCAGCCTTCTTGAACGCGGTGTACGCGTCGCTCAGGGCCTGCATGCGGCGCGCGACTTCTTCCGGGTCCGGACCGGTCGGGCCGGCTTCTTCCTCGACGTCGTCGCCGTCTTCTTCGTCGTCGGCGTCGTCCTCGGCATCGTCGCTGGTGTCTTCAGCGACGACCGGGGCCGGCACTTCCTCGACCAGGTCGTTGAAGCCGACGATCACTTCGGCCAGGCGCTTCTTGCCTTCCTTGTGCGCGTCATAGTCGGCCAGCAGCGACTCCACCGACACCGGGAAGGTGCCGAGCGCGGCCTGGACCTGGCCCAGGCCTTCTTCGATGCGCTTGGCGATGGCGATTTCGCCTTCGCGGGTCAGCAGCTCCACGGTACCCATTTCGCGCATGTACATGCGCACCGGGTCGGTGGTGCGGCCACCTTCGGTATCCAGCGCGCTCAGCGCGGCGGCAGCTTCTTCGGCCGCGGTGTCATCGACCTCGCGGTTGCCGGTGTTGCCATCGTTGAGCAACAGGGTTTCGGCATCGGGCGCCACTTCATGGACATCAATGCCCATGCCGTTGATCATGCCGATGATGTCTTCAATCTGCTCCGGGTCGACAATGTCGTCGGGCAGGTGGTCATTGACTTCGGCGTAGGTCAGGTAGCCCTGTTCCAGGCCCTTGCTGATCAGAAGCTTGATGTCGTTTTGCTGGGCAGGACGTTCGTTGGCCATGTAGTGCTCGCGCCACCGGCAGGGAGAGGAATAGAACCTAGCATTATACCAGCCCGGCGCCCCGCCGGCCCGGGCGGTGGTCCCGGCGGTCAGGGTCTGAGCAGGAAGGTCACTGGACCATCGTTGACCAGGCTGACCATCATATGGGCGCCAAACCGGCCGGTTTCCACCCCTGCGGCGTGTTTTTGCCGGCAGATCTCCACCAGTTGGTTGAATCCGCGTTCAGCCTCCGGCGGCGCTGCGGCGGTGCTGAAGCCCGGGCGCATGCCGCTGGCGGTGTCGGCGGCCAGGGTGAACTGGCTGACCAGCAGCAGCCCGCCGCCGGTGTCGGCCAGCGACAGGTTCATCTTTGCCGCCAGCATCGGCAAACACACGGTAGCCCAGCAGCCGGTCGGCCATGCGGGCGATCTGCGCGGCACCATCGCCCGGCTCCATGCCGACCAGGGCGAGCAATCCCGGGCCGATCCGGCCGACCACGGCACCGTCCACGGCGACGCTGGCCTGGGTGACACGCTGGATCAACACGAGCATCGGCGGGGCTTCCAAGGGTGGGGGCCGGCTACCTTACCGCGCCCGGCCGGCGCCGGGCAGGGCCGCCAGCGGCTAGACTTCACCGTGATGAAACCGCATACCACCGCCCGCCTGGCCTACCGCGCCGCCGCCCTGTTCACCCGCCTGCCCTGGTCCTGGCTGCGCGGCTTTGCCGCCGTGCTGGCCTGGCTGTGGATTCGTCTCAACGCCCGTGAGAGCCGGGTGACCCGGCGCAACCTGGAGCTGGCCTACCCCGACCTGGGCGCGTCGCAGCGCGCGGCCCTGCACCGCGACGTGCTGCGCTCCACCGCGCTGCAGGCGGTGGAGACCCTGCGCCTGTGGACCCAGCCGCGGCAGCGCAACCTGGACTGCCTGGTCCAGCGCCACGGCGAGGCGCTGTACGACGCGGCGCTGGCTGCCGGCAAGGGCGTGATCGTGGCCGCCCCGCACTATGGCAACTGGGAGCTGCTCAACCAGTGGCTGGCCTCGCGCGGGCAGATCGCCATCGTCTACAAGGCCCCCGACGAAGCGGTGGGCGATGCCTTCCTGCAGCTGGTGCGTGGCGGCGACAACGTGCGCCAGGTGCGTGCCGAAGGGCCGGCGGTGCGCCAGCTGTTCAAGGTGCTCAAGGACGGCGGCGCCACCGGCATCCTGCCCGACCAGCAGCCCAAGGCCGGCGACGGGGTGTTCGCGCCGTTCTTCGGCGTGGAGGCACTGACCATGACCCTGGTCAACCGGCTGGCCGAGCGCACCGGGGCGACCGTGCTGTATGGCTGGTGCGAACGGATCGGGCCGGACATGCAGTTCGCCCTGCACATCGAACCGGCCCCGTCCGGCGTGGCCGACCCGGACCCGCGCACCGCCGCCAGCGCCCTCAATGCCGGCATCGAGCGCATCGCCCGCCGCGACCCGGCGCAGTACCAGTGGACCTACAAGCGGTACACGCTGCGCCCGCCGGAAAGCGGCGAGGTCGACCCCTACGCCACCGCCGAACACCCGCACTAGAGCGGGTGCGACGATTGGATCCCGGCGCTCGATTGAATCTGTCGGTTCCGGCCCCCACTGTGAACACCATGATGTCCCCCCACGGCCCCTGCCATGTCTGATCCCGCTTCCTCCCTGTTCGGCGACCCGGCCGCGATCCGCTGCGAACGCGCGGTGGGCGAACTGCGCGCCGGGCGGCCGGTGGTGATCGACGATGGCAGCGGCCAGCGGCTGGCCTTCATCGCGCTGGACAGCAGCACCCGCAGCAGCTTCGGCGCCTTCGCCGCGGCCGCGGGGGGGCGCCACTACCTGTTCCTCACCGCCACCCGCGCGCGGGTGCTGGGGGTCAGTGCCGACCACGGCGCCCGGGTGCCGCTGGCCGGGGTGGATTTCGACGCCCTGCCCTCGCTGAGCTACCTGCGCGACCCTGAAACCATGCCGCCGGGCTGGAGCGCCGGCCAGGCCCTGGATGATGGCGCGGTGGAAATCGCCCGGCTCGGGCTGCTGCTGCCGGCCATGGTCGGGGTGCTGCTGGACGCCGGGGACCGCCGTTTCGACGATTGCGCCCAGGTCTCGCTGTGCGACCTGCGGCAGGGCGCTGAGCAGGCCGCCCATGCCTACGAACTGGTGGCGCGCTCGCCGGTGCCGCTGCGCGAAGTGGGCATGACCGAATTTGCGGTGTTCCGCGGCGGGGTGGCCCAGCGCGACCAGGTCGCGATCATCGTCGGCAACCCGGACCTGTCGGCGGTGGTCCCGGTGCGGGTGCATTCCTCATGCCTGACCGGCGACCTGTTCGGGTCGCTCAAGTGCGACTGCGGCGACCAGCTGCGGCGCGGCCTGCGCAAGCTCACCGAACTGGGCGGCGGCGTGCTGCTGTACCTGGACCAGGAAGGCCGTGGCACCGGCATTGCCGCCAAGATGCGCGCCTATGGCTACCAGCACGATGGCCTGGACACGATCGACGCCGACGCGCAGCTGGGTTTCGGTGCCGATGAGCGCCGCTACGGCAGCGCGGTGGCGATGCTGCAGGGCCTGGGCGTGAGCCGGGTGCAGCTGCTCAGCAACAACCCGACCAAGGCCCAGCGCCTGCGCAATGCCGGCATCGAGGTGGTCGACTGCATTCCGGTCACCGGCGACATCACCGCCGAGAACGAACATTACCTGCGCACCAAGGCCGAGCGCGCCGGCCACCTGCTCGATGTGGACGCGCTGATCCAGGCCGCGCAATAGCGCGCGGCAACCTGCTACCGTCTGCGCCACGGGCGTTCCACGCTGCAGCATGGCGCCCGGCCTGTTTCCTCCCGCCGAGCGCCCTGACTTGCCCGACCTTGCCGACGCCCTGCCGATGCCCTCCCCGCCACCGCTGCCGGGCGCGGCCGCCGACTGGCAGCCGTTGCCGCTGCGCGCGGCCACCATTGCCGCGGCGGCCGGCGCGATCAGCGGCGCGATCGTGATCGGCGGGGCGCTGGGCGCCGGCTGGGTCATGCTGGAGCTGCCGATGCGCTGGCTGGGCGCGGCGGCGATGCTGGTGGTCGGTGCGCTGGTTGGCGCCGGCTTCGGCTTCCGCCGCCAGCGCCGCACGTTCTGGCGGCTGGATGGGCAAGGCCTGGGCGTGCGCCGCGACCTGATGTGGCAACTGGAAACCCATGTGCCGATCTCGCGCGTGCAACACCTGGACCTGCGCCGCGGCCCGATCGAACGCGGCGCGCGGCTGGCCACGCTGGTGGTGCATACCGCCGGCAGCCGCTTCAGCGCGGTGACCCTGGGCGGGCTGGACAGCACCGATGCCGAGCATCTGCGCGACACCCTGGCCCACCAGTTGGACCAGGACGACGACGCCCTGTGAGCAGCGCAACGCCGGACGATGCCGCGCCGGACCAGCGGCTGCACCCCTGGTCGTGGCTGTTCGTGCTGCTGATGCAGCTGCGCCAGTTCCTGTTGCCGCTGGTGGCGCTGGTGGTGTTCGGCAACCGCGGCGACCGCGATGAAATGTGGAGCTACCTGGCGGCGGTGATCGTGATCGCGGTGCTGGTGGCGGTCTCGATCCTGCAGTACCTGACCTACCACTACCGGATCGGCCGCGACGGCATCAGCCTGCGCAGCGGCGTGGTATCGCGCAACCGGCGCGAGATCCCGTTCGCGCGCATCCACAACGTGGTGGTGCACCAGAACCCGCTGCATCGCCTGTTCGGCGTGGCCGAACTGCGCCTGGAATCGGCCGGCGGGCACCGGCCCGAGGCGGAAATGCGCGTACTCAAACTGTCCCAGGCCCTGGCGCTGGAGCAGCTGGTACGCCAGCGCGGGCAGGCGCTGGCCGCGCCGGCGCAGGCCAGCGAAGCGGCGGCGCCGCCCGACGATGAGGTGCTGCTGCGGCTGCGCACCGCGGATGTGGTGCGCATCGGCCTGCTGTCCAACCGCGGCTGGGTAGCAGTGGTGGCCGCGCTGGGTGCGATGTTCCAGTTCTTCCCGCGCGGCGCGGTGTCCGAGGCGATCGAAAACGGTGGCCGCCAGGCGTTCGGCTATGCCAGCCACCTGCATACCGCCGCCTGGGTATGGGCGCTGCTGGCGGCGTTGGCGGTGATCGGTTTCTGGCTGCTGCTGCGGGTGCTGTCGGTGGCGTTGGCGCTGCTGCGCTATCACGGCTTCCAGCTGAGCGAACACGAGCGCCGGCTGACCGTGGTCAGCGGCCTGCTGACCCGCCTGCGCAGCAGCGTGGCACGGCGCCGCATCCAGGCCTGGACGCTGCGCGAAAGCGCCCTGCACCGGTGGGCCGGGCGGCGCCAGTTGCGCATCGACATCGCCGCCGGGGTGGCCGTGGAAAACCAGCGCCGCGACCTGCGCGAGCTGGCCCCGCTGGCTACCCCGCAGGCCTGCGATGCGCTGGTGCAGCACCTGTTGCCGCAGCTGCAGTGGCCACCGCCGCGCTGGCAGCCGGTGCAGCAGCGCGGCTGGTGGCGGCTGTGCCTGGGCGCGCTGCTGTGGCTGCCGCTGGTGGCCGCCGCGGCGGTATGGAACGGGCATGCCTGGGGCGCACTGGTGCTGCTGTGGCTGCCGTGGTCGGCCTTGCGCGCGCACCGGCAGATGGCGCGCATGGGCTATTACCTGGACGATCAGTACGTGGCGGTGCGCGGCGGCTGGTGGCAGCGCTGGTGGCGTTTTGCCGAACTGGACAAGCTGCAGAGCCTGCGCCTGAGCCGCTCGCCGCTGGACCGCTGGCTGGGCACGGCCAGCGTCTGGCTGGACACCGCCGGCGCCACCGGCAGCATCGCCCTGTGCCTGCGCTATCTGCCCGAAGCCGAGGCCCGCGCGGTGCATGCGCAGCTGGGCCACGCGCTGGCGCAGCGGCGCCTGCACTGGTAGGTACCGACCGTTGGTCGGTACACCGTCATCCCGCGGGTCGGTACACCGTCATCGCTTCGCCGGCCCCCAGTACCCCAGCTCACGGCGGATCTGCAGCCCGCGCGTCCACGCCCCGAACGGCTTGCGCTTGAGCGTACCCAGCTCGCCGGCCAGGAAATCCTCGGTGGCCGCGATCACCCGCTCGCTGGAATACCCGTCGCGGTAAGGATGGATGGCATCGGCATAGCGCTGGATTTCGGCGATCAACGCCGGTTCGGGGTCCAGCGCGCGGGCCAGCATCGTCGGCAGCGCGTCCGCATCGTCGAAATCGATCATGTGCGGCTGCGGCACGCGGTTGCGGAAGGTCACCACCGGTTTGTGCTGCACCACGAACTCGGACACGATCGACGAGGTATCCGACACCAGCACATCGGCCGCACGCTGGGCGGCCATCACCTGCTCGGGCTCGACGAAGGCCGCGTTCGGCCCGGCCAGCGCGCGGTAGCGGTCGAACAGTTCCGGCGCGCACTTGGGATGCAGGGTCAGCAGCCAGTAACGTTCGCCACCGGCGATGTCGGCGGCGATCTGCGCATGCAGGTGCGGGGCCGCGCTCAGGCGCTCGGTGAAGGTGGACCCGAACAGGATCACCGGGCGCCCGGCGGCCGGTGCACGCAGCGCCGCGCTGGCCCCGCCGTCGTCGCGGAACAGCGGGTCCAGCTTCGGCCAGCCGGTTTCGGCCACGGCGAAGTGGCCCTCGCGCGCAGCCAGCTCACGGAACGGCGCGGTCGTGGCCGGGCCCTGGGTGCAGTACAGGTCGAACAGCCCGCGCACGCGGAAATGGCCACGCGCACTGTCGCGTTTCTGCACGTTGAAGCCGTGGAAGACCTGCACCTTGGCCCCGGCGATGAACGGCGGCACCCAGTTGGCGGCGCTGAACACCGCCCGCGGCCGCAGCGCCAGGGCTTGCCTGAGGTCCACGTTGGGCACCCCCGGCAGGCTGGATCCGGCCGCGCCGTCGGCGAACCAGGCCGACACCGATTGACCGGACGCGTGCAACGCCTGGGCCAGTGGGGCGAGAATGGGCAGCGCATAACGCTCCGTCGCAAACAGCAGGTACTCGGCCATCATGTCCTCCACGACCGCTCCCACTGAACGGCCTCGCATCTCGGCCTGCATTATCGCGTTCAATGAAGCCGACCGCATCGGCGACTGCCTGGCCTCGCTGGCCTTCTGCGACGAGATCATCGTGGTGGACTCCCATTCCACCGACGCCACCGTGGCGATCGCGACCGCCGCCGGGGCACGGGTGCTGCAGCGCCACTTCGATGGCTTCCGCAGCCAGAAGGCGTTCTGCGTCGAGCAGGCCACGCACGACTGGGTGCTGTGCCTGGATGCCGACGAACGCATCAGCGACGACCTGCGCGCGGCGATCCTGGCCGCCCAGGCCGATGGGTTTGCCGGCCACCACGGCTACCGCTTCGCGCGGCTGTCGGACTACTTCGGCAAGTTCCTGCGCCATGGCAACGCCTACCCGGACCGGGTGCTGCGCCTGTTCGACCGCCGCCACGGCGGCTGGCGCGGCAAGCGCGAGATCCACGAGGCGGCCAGCGTCGATGGTGCGGTGGGTACCCTGCACGGCGACCTGATCCACTACCCGTACCGCTCGCTGGAGCAGCAGCTGCTCAAGACCCAGCGCTATGCGCGGATGATGGCCGAGCACGAATTCGCGCGCGGCAAGCGCGCCACCCTGGCCAAGCTGGTGCTGGCCCCCAGCTGGCGGTTCTGGCGCGGCCTGCTGCTGCGCGGCGGCTTCCGCGATGGCTGGCACGGGCTGGTGTATGCCTATGTGCGGGCCAACTACGTGCGGCAGAAGACCATCATGCTGTGGATGCTGCAGAACGGGCAGCCGGTCAGCGACCCGCCGCGGCGCAGCGACGCCGCCTGAACATCGCTGTGGCAGACTTCACGGGCGTTTTACCGAAGGCCCGCATGAAGATCCTCTATACCAACTTCCATTCCGGCGATGGCGGTGGCCACACCACCTACCTGGTCTCGCTGACCCGCGCGCTGTCCGGGCGCCACCAGCTGTTCATGGCCGCGCCGGCCGATAGCCGGGTGATCCGCGTGGTGGGCGAGGAGGCCCTCGCCACCGCGCTGCCGATCGCCTTCAGCAGCGGCCTGCCCACCCTGGGCCGGCAATGGGCCGACATGCGCCGGCTGCGCGCGCTGGTCGTGGAGCAGGGCATCGATATCGTGCATGCCAACGGCGCGCGCGACCACCGGGTGGTGATGGAGGCGGTGGCCGGGCTGCGCCGCCGCCCCAAACTGGTGTTCACCAAGCACAACAGCAAGCCCAGCAACACCGTGGGCAATGCCCTGCGCGCGCGCTGGGGCACCGACCGGGTGATCGCCGTGTCCGCGCACACCCGCCAGATGCTGCTGGACAGCCCCTACCGGCGCTGCCCGATCGATGTGATCCGCAACGGCGTGGACCTGCAGAAGTTCGCCCCGCCGGCACCCGGTGCCGGTCAGGCGCTGCGCGCACGCTGGACCAGCGATCCCGACGCGCTAGTGCTGGTCAGCAATGCCGGCACCGACGCGCACAAGGGCTGGATCGACCTGGTCGAGGCCCTGGCCACCCTGCCGCCGGCCCTGCGCGCGCATATCCACGTGGCCATCGCCGGGCGTGAACCGGACCGGGGCCTGCGCGAGCGCGTGGCCGCGCTCGGCCTGGCCGCCCAGGTGCATTTTGCCGGGCTGGTCGACGACATCCGGCCGTTCGTGGCCGGCGGCGATGCCGGTTTCGTGCTGTCCTACGACGTGGAAACGATCTCC
The DNA here is from genome assembly GCF_057839765.1 of Stenotrophomonas sp. KH_029. Classification (NCBI taxonomy): domain Bacteria; kingdom Pseudomonadati; phylum Pseudomonadota; class Gammaproteobacteria; order Lysobacterales; family Lysobacteraceae; genus Stenotrophomonas; species Stenotrophomonas sp. KH_029. The sequence continues at coordinate 3,779,127 of NZ_CM174498.1, forward strand.
TTCGCCTGCCGCGAAATGATGGCGATGGGCAAGCCGGTGATGGTCAGCGACTACGCCGGGCTGCCGGAGAACATCGAGCACGGGCTGGACGGCTGGATCGTGCCGGTGCGCAACGTGGGCGCGATCGCCGCCCAGGTAGCTGCGTTGTACGAGCAGCGCCAGCAGCTGCCGGCGGTGGGCCAGGCCGCGCGCCAGCGTGCGTTGCGTGCGTTCGGCCTGGACGACTTCAGCCGCCAGACCGAGGCCAGCTACCGCGCCGCGCTGCAGCCGCGCCGCTGAGCGCGCAGGTCAGCCCGCCGCCGCCGGCCGGCGCAGCCGTGCCGGGTCGGACAAGGCCAGGAACAGCGCCACCCAGGTGGCGTAGAACGAGGCGGTGCGCATGTCGCGGAACATCATCTCGGTGAAGCCGAACACCATGAAGCCGACGCAGATCATCAAGCCTGCCCCGGCAAACAGCCGCGCCGGGCCATCGTCCAGGCGCAGGCGCCGCAGCAGTACCCAGGCCGGCGAGAGGTACATCAGCACCAGGCCCAGCCCACCCAGCACGCCATAGGTGGCCAGGAAGTACAGCAGGTCGTTGTGGGTCTCGCCAAAATCGCGCGCGACCATCGGCGAGACCAGCTTGGCCTCGGCCAGGTTGCGCAGCTCCTGGCGGAAGCGCTCGCCGCCGCCGATGCCGAACACCGGCTCGCTCTGGATCATGTGCCCGGCCGCGCTCCACAGCTGCAGGCGGATGCACACCGAGGTATCGGCCAGGTGGGTGACCTGGCATTGGTCGAACTCGTTCACGCCCAGCTGGATGCGCTCGCGCATGGTGCCGTCGCCGGCCACGATCAGGCCCAGCACGCCCAGCAGCAGCGCCGCGGCCAGTGCCTTGTAGCGGTTCAGGCGCCGGCCCTGCACCAGCAGCGCGATGAAGATGAAGAAGGGAATGGCCAGCAGCCCGCCGCGGGTCTGGGTGGCCAGGAAGCCGCCGACCCCGGCAATGCCGGTGATCAGCTTGAGCGCGAATTCGGTGCGGCGGAAACGGGTGATGCGGTAGCCCAGCAGCAGGAATGCCAGCATCGAGAACAACAGGGTCAGGTCGCCGTAGGTCACCGCGTTGAACTGGCGCGTGGCCGGGCGGCCACCGGTGCTCAGCACCAGCCAGGCGATGTTGAGCACCGCATACCAGATACCCAGCAGCAGGCCGAACAGCGCATGCGCCAGCGTCGCGCGCGGCATCCGCAGCGCCGCCGCCAGCACCAGCACCACGGTGAGGAAGCGCACCGCCTTTTCCACTTCCGAGCCCTTCCACAGGCCATGGAACAGCTGGCTGGCCAATACCCCCACCAGCATCACCGCCATGCCCAGCCCCAGCCACACATACTCGCGGCGGCTGGCGCACCAGGCATGGCCCGGCGCCGGGGCACGGACCACCGCCAGCACGACGAAGCTGAGCAGGATCAACAGGTAATAGCCCGCGCTGCCGCCATCCATGGTGGACATCAACAGCACCGGCGACAGCCCCAGCGCGATCGTGAACGCCCACGCCAATACGGGGTTGGCGGCGGCAGGGCGGGAAAGAGGCATGGTCACGTTCTGGGCGGCGCGGCGGGGCAACGGGAAGAAGGGATCACCGGCACAGCACTGCGCCGGGGGGCGGCAGGAAGCGCGCACCGGCGCGATGCCGGGGCCGGCCCGGTGTCAGGCAGGCGGTCGGCATTGTCGCTGATCGACCTGTAATGATCCATGAGGCCGCGCTCATTGCTCGTCCTCGTCCTGGCCCTGTTCGCGTGCGATCCGCGCCAGTTCGGCAGCGCTGGGACGGCACGCGCCCCCGAACGCCGGCGCCGGCACCAGCCACCAGCTGCGGCGGTTGGCCACCCCGACCCGCTCGGCCGCGTTGCGGTCGATACAGCCCAGCACCGCGTCCTCCTGCACCAGCAGCCAACGGCGCTGCGGCTGCTGCGCCTGCCACAGGCGGGCATCGTGCAACTGCCGGTACCAGCGGCGCTTGAAGCCGAAGGTGGCCGCCGGGCGGTCGGCCATCAGCAGGTTCTGCTCCTTCCAGGCCACCAGCCCCAGTTCGGCATCCGGCCCGATCCGCTGGCCCACCTGCTGCATCAGGCCGCGCGCCGAACTGGAATCGTTCAGCAGCGGATAGCCGATCAGCCCGTAGGTGACCCAGACCCCGGCCAGGATGGAGGCAGCGGCCAGGTGGAACCGGCGTCGGCCGCAGGCCAGCAGGCCGATCACCCCCCAACTGCCCATCGCGATGCCGGCCCAGCCCAGCGCGGCGGTCACGTGGGTGCCCACGCCGCGCTGGCCCATCAGCCGGCGCTCGAAACCCGGGTCGCCGGCCAGCATGCCGATCCCGGCCACCAGCAACGCCAGCGCCAGCAGGGCGGTGAAGGCGCCCAGCAGCCACTGCACATCGCGCCGGCGCAGCAGGCCCGGCAACAGCGGCGCCAGGGCCAGGCAGAACATCGGCAATGCCGGCAGGATGTAGACATCGCGCTTGCCGTGCGGGATCGAGAAGAACAGCACGATCAGCAGCCACCAGCCCAGCAGCAGCAGGTAGCGCGGATCGCGCCGGCGCAGGCGCCGCCACCAGGCCGGGATCGCCCACGGCAAGGCCAGGATCGCCGGCACCCACATCGACGGCATGGTCGCCAGGAAGTACCACCACGGCTGGTGGTGGTCCCAGGACTGCGCGTAGCGTTTGGCGGTCTGCCGGAACAGGATGTCGTCCAGGTAGGCGCGGTATTCGGTCGAACCGCTGGACAGTGCGGTCCAGGCCATCGGCAGCAACCACAGCAGGGTGGCCAGCACGAACGCCAGCGGTCCCAGCCAGAAGCGCCAGTCGCGCACGTGCAGGCGCACCCGCGGCCAGCCCAGCAGCGACGCCAGCGCGGCCGGCGCGATCATCAGCAGCGCGATCACCCCCACGCCCTTGGTGATCACCCCCAGCCCGGCGGCGAACCAGCCCAGCCACCACCAGCGCCACGCCGGCCCGCACAGCAGGTGGCGCAGCAGGCCGTAGTTGGCCAGAGTGATGAACAACACCACCAGCGGGTCGATCTGCGCCTTCTTGGCCTGGAAGCTGAAGTGCACCGCAAACAGCAAGGCCCAGGCCGCGTATACCCCGACCCGGCGCGTCCACAGCCGGCGGCCCAGGTCGTACACGCAGGCCAGGGTGCCCAGCGCGGCCAGCAGCGACGGCAGCAGGAACGCCACCCGCCAGTTGCCGAACACGCTGTACAGGCTGGCCTGCCACCACATCAGCATCGGCGGCTTGTCCGAATACAGCTCGGTGCCGCGGTGCGGGAACAGCCAGTCCCCGCTGTCCACCATCTGCTTGGCGACCAGGGCAAAACGCGGCTCGTCCGAGGGCCAGGGATCGCGCAGGCCCAGGCCGGTACCCAGTACCAGCAGGGCCATCAAGGCAAGCAACCAGAACTCTCGTGACGCACGGGTGTTGAGCATGGGACGCATGTCGGGCGGTGGTGGCTCAGCCTTTTTTCAGCAGACGAGCGTAGAAGAATCCGTCGGCGCCGTCTTCCCCCGGCAGGCGCTGGCGCCCGGCCCAGGAGTCGTGGCCGAACGCGTCGTCCAGCGGCAGGAAGCCGGCGCGCGGGGTCCGTTGCAGGAAGTCCTCCACCTGGAACTGGTTCTCTTCGCGCAGGATCGAGCATGTCGCATACAGCAGGGTGCCGCCGGGGGCGAGCATCCTGAAGCAGGCATCCAGCAGCCGCGCCTGCAGCGCGACCAGCGCCTCGATATCGGCCGGGCGGCGGTGCAGCAGCACGTCGGGCTGGCGGCGGATGATGCCGGTGGCCGAACATGGGGCATCGAGCAGGATGCTGTCGAACGGCTGCCCGTCCCACCAGCTGTCCGGGTCGGCGGCATCGGCGGCCCGCACCTGCGCGCCGGCGCCCACGCCGGTACGCGCGAACGTCTCGCTGATGCGCTTGAGCCGGCGCGGGTCGATGTCCAGCGCCAGCAGTTGCAGGGTCGGGTCGCGTTCGAGCAGGTGCGCGGCCTTGCCGCCCGGCGCGGCACAGGCATCGAGCACCCGCGCGCCCGGGCGCGGGGCCAGCGCATCGGCCACCTGCTGCGCCGACAGGTCCTGCACCGACAGGGCACCGGCGGCGAAGCCGGGCAACGCCGACACCGCCACCGGTACCTGCAGGCAGATCGCGTCGCTGCCCAGCGCGGCGGCCTCGGCGGCGATGCCGGCCGCTTCCAGCTGCGCCAGCATGGCCTCACGCGTGCCCTGCTGGCGGTTGACCCGCAGCCACAGCGGCGCGGGCACCAAGCTGGCGGCGAAGATCGCCTCGGCCTGTTCCGGCCAATCCTGGTCGATCCTGGCGGCCATCCAGTCGGGGAAGGCGTCGCGCGCCGGCGCGCGCGGAATGCCTTCGCGCTGGGCACGCCGCAGCAGTGCGTTGACCATGCCGGCCTGGCGCTCGCGGCCCATCGCCCGCGCCGCATCCACGGTGGCCGACAGCGCGGCGTGGGCCGGCAGCTGCAGCGCATCGAGCTGGGCGAAACCGACCTGCAGCAGCGCGCGCAGTTCGTCTTCACGCACGCCCAGCGGGCGCGGCATCCATTGCGCCAGGGCCGCGTCGTAGGCACTGCGCCGGCGCAGCACGGCAAAGCACAGGGCTTCCAGCAGGGCGCGGTCGCGGCTGTCATCGAGCTGCGGCAAGGCGTGGGTCAGTTCGGCCTTGAGCGAACGGCCGCGGCCGATCACCTGGGCCAGCACCTTGGCGGCGAGCACGCGGGTGGGCACGCCGGGGGCGAGATGGGCGGCCGGCCTGGCCGGCGTTGCAGGGGGCGGGTTGCTCATCTCAGGCGCCCACGGCCAGGTCGCGGCGGGCATTGAGGTAATCGGCCGCGGTGATCGCCTTGCCGCCCTCGCGCTGCAGCACGCGCACGCGCAGCGCGCCCTGCCCGCAGGCGATGTCGATGCCGTCGCGGCCGGCGACCAGCAGCGTGCCGGGGGCACGGCCCTGGTTGTCGGCCAGCGCCACCGCACCATGGATGCGCACCCGCTCGCCGGCCAGCTGGGCCTCGGCGATCGGCCACGGGTTGAACGCACGCACGGTGCGCTCCAGGGCCTGGGCATCCTGCGCCCAGTCCAGCCGCGCCTCGGCCTTGTCCAGCTTGTGGGCATAGGTCACCCCGGCCTCGGGCTGCGGCTGGGCGATCGGCTTGATCCCCGCCCGCAGCAGGCCCAGGCCGTCGGACAGCACCTGCGCGCCGAGCGCGGCCAGGCGGTCGTGCAGCTGGCCGCCGGTCTCGTTGGCACCGATCGCCAGTTGCTGCTGGAGCAGCACCGGGCCGGTGTCCAGGCCGGCCTCCATCTGCATCAGGCACACCCCGGTGTCGCTGTCGCCGGCCTGGATCGCGCGCTGGATCGGCGCGGCGCCGCGCCAGCGCGGCAGCAAGGAGGCATGCACGTTCCAGCAACCGTGGGTCGGGATCGCCAGCACCGCCTTGGGCAGGATCAGGCCATAGGCCACCACCACCATCAGGTCCGGCTGCAGGTCGCGCAGCTGCTGCTGGGCTTCGGGGGTCTTCAGCGATTCGGGCTGGAACACCGGAATGCCGCGCGCGATCGCCTCCAGCTTCACCGGCGAGGGCGCCAGGCCACGGCCGCGCCCGGCCGGACGGTCAGGCTGGGTGTAGACCGCCACCACTTCGTGGTGGCGGGCGGCAGCGCGCAGGCTGGCTACGGCGAACTCCGGCGTACCGGCAAACACAATCTTCATGGCGACCCCACTTGCAGAAAGAAAAACGGCGCCGTTGGCCGGCGCCGAACAACCCGTTGCGGCGCGCGGTCAGCCCGCGCGGCCGTGCTGGTGACCATCTCAGGCAACGTGCTTGCGCGCCTTGGCCAGCTTCTTGCGCACCATCTCGCGCTTGAGCGGGGACAGGTAATCGATGAACAGCTTGCCGTCCAGGTGGTCCATCTCATGCTGGATGCAGACCGCCAGCACGCCGTCGGTGGTCAGCTCCTGGGCCACGCCCTGGCGGTCCAGGTAGCGCACGGTGATCTGGTTGGCGCGGGTGACGTCGGCAAAGATGCCCGGCACCGACAGGCAGCCTTCCTGGTAGACCTGGCCGCCGTCGTGGGCGGTGATTTCCGGGTTGATGAACACCCGCGGGGTGTCCTTTTCTTCACTGACGTCGATCACCATGAACCGCTTGTGCACGTCCACCTGGCTGGCGGCCAGGCCGATGCCGGGGGCGTCGTACATGGTGTGGAACATGTTGTCGATCAGTTCCTGGAAGGCCGCAGTGGTCACGTCGGCGGCGTCGACCAACGCGGCCTTGGTGCGCAGGCGCGGATCGGGAAACTCGAGAATGGGCAGGATAGCCATGGCAAATACCGGTAGGGGGCGCCGGTCAATGCGGCGCATGTGGCAATTCTATCGCCAACGCTTGCCCCGCGCCCCGGTTTCTGGACTATAGTGCGGACACCTGTTGGGGAATCAGGCACTACATCTATGTTTGAACGTACACGTACGGTCGTCGCCGTGGCGATGCTGACCGTTGCCACCTATGCTACCGCCGTTGAAGTGAATGGCGGGCACCCGGAAACCTACGTCGTCCGCAAGGGCGATACCTTGTGGGACATTTCCGCGCGCTTCCTGAAAAAGCCTTGGCTGTGGCCGGAGATCTGGCAGGCCAACCCGCAGGTCAAGAACCCGCATCTCATCTACCCCGGCGACGTACTCAGCCTGGCCTACCTGGACCGCGTCGTGGCCCAGCCCGGCCCGCGCCAGGACGCCCCGATCAACGGCATCCCGCTGGATCAGGTGGAACCGTTCCTGAAGCAGCTCAGCGTGGTCGACGAGGTCAAGTCGCTGCCGTTCGTGGCCGGCCTGGAAGACAACCGGCTGCGCGCCACCAGCGGCCAGACCGCCTATGTGCGCGGGCTGGACGGGGCCGAAGTAGGCCAACGCTACGCCGTGGTCCGCCCGACCGTGCGCTATGCCCTGCCCAAGCCGACCGAGGACCTGACCGCCAACGGCGATGTCACCCCGGGCAGCGGCAACCTGTGGAAGAACTTCATTGCGCCCAGCAAGCGCAACCAGACGCTGGGCTACGAGCTGGCCCAGGTCAACATCGGCACGGTGACCAAGGTCGCCTCCGGCGGCGTGGATGTGACCTCGATCGCCCTGGAAACCCAGGTCGGCGGCCGTGAAGTCCGCGTCGGCGACCGCCTGGTCCCGGTCGAGGCCACCCCCTACGACCTGCAGTTCTTCCCGCACGTGCCGGCCGCCCAGACCGAAAGCCTGGACATCCGCGTGCTGGCGGTGACCGACATGTTCCTGGCCGGCGGCCCGCGCGATGTGATCGCCATTTCCGCCGGCAGCGCCGACGGGGTGGACAACGGCACGGTGGTGTCGCTGTGGCGCCAGGGCCGCTTCGTGGCCAACAAGATGAAGTACCCCGGTTCGTCGCGGATGGACGATTCGCTCACCGACGGTGCCGGCCGGATCGCCATGCCCGACGAGTACGCCGCCCATGCGATGGTGTTCCGCACCTTCGACAAGGTCAGCTATGCGCTGGTGATGCAGGGGGTCAAGCCGGTCCAGGTGGGCTATTCGGCCAAGCACCCCGACGCACAATAAACGCGGCAAATCCCTACGCAACACTCCGACGGCGCCCCAGGGCGCCGTCGGCATTTCAGGCCTAGCCTGAGCCCCATGCCCCCTTCCGCCGCCCACGATCCGGAAGCCCTGCTGCGCCTGATCCTGGCCGGCGGCCCGCTGCTGCCGCGGCAACGCCTGCTGGACGCGCACGGCCAGGCCGACCAGGCCCTGCGCGCCGGCCCCGCTGCCTGGCGCGCGGCCGGCTGCAACCCGGAACAATGCGCCGGCCTGGCCCGGCCCGAGCCGGCCGCGCTGCGCCGCGGGCTGGACTGGCAGGCCCGGCCTGGCCAGCACCTGCTGGCGCGTACCGATGCCGACTACCCGGCCCTGCTGCAATCGCTGGACCCGGCGCCGCTGGGCCTGTTCGTGCAGGGCGACCCCAGCCTGCTCTGGCACCCGGCGGTGGCCGTGGTCGGCAGCCGCACCCCCTCGCCCAGCGGCGCCGAACTGGCCGCCGACTTCGCCGCCGCGTTCGCGCGTTGCGGGCTGTCGGTGGTCAGCGGGCTGGCGGCCGGCATCGACGGCCGCGCCCACCGCGCCGCGCTGGACACCCCCGGCGGATTGACCGTGGCGGTGGTGGCCACCGGCCTGGACCTCACCTATCCCCCCCGCCATGCCGGGCTGCAGGCGCGCATCGCCGCGCGCGGGGCGCTGGTCAGCGAGTACCCGCCCGGCACCGCCCCACGGCCCGGGCAGTTCCCGGCGCGCAACCGGATCGTGGCCGGGCTTGGCCTGGGCACGGTGGTGATCGAAGCGGCGCTGCGCTCCGGGGCCCTGATCACCGCCCGGCTGGCGGCCGAGGCCGGACGCGAGGTGTTCGCCCTGCCCGGCTCGGTGCGCAACCCGCGCGCCCACGGCTGCCACCGGCTGATCCGCGACGGGGCCCTGCTGGTGGAGCACCCCGAGGAGGTCATCGCCGGGCTGGCAGGGGTGGCCCGGGTGCTCGGCCAGGCCTTGCGAACCCGGCTGGGCGCCCCCACTGAACAGGCACGAGCGGCGCCGGGACGCGCCCCGCCCAGTTCCGACCCGGACTACCAGTGCTTGTGGCAGGCACTGGACGACAACCCAACCGGTATGGATTCATTGATCCAGCGCAGCGGATTGACGACGGCCCGGCTGTCGGCCATGCTGCTGGTCATGGAACTGGATGGAAAGGTGGTTGCCGCGCATGGCCGCTACTGTCGAAAACCCTAGTTTCTTCACCTCCACAGCGTCGCTGACGCAGGCCGAGGGGCAATGAAAGAGAGCATTCTGGATGTCCTGCTGTACCTGTTTGAACACTATTTCAGCGAGGACGCGGACCTTGTCCGTGATCGCGACACCCTCCAGAACAGCCTGATCCAGGCCGGATTCAGCCCCACCGAGATCAACAAGGCATTCGACTGGCTCGACGCCCTGGCAGAGCAGCGCCCGGCGGTGACCCTGGCCCGGGTCGATGGCCCGGTGCGGATTTTCCATGGCCCGGAGCTGGACAAGCTTGATGTGGAAGGCCGTGGGTTCCTGATGTTCCTGGAACAGCACGGCATCCTGGACGCCAACCAGCGCGAGCTGGTGCTGGACCGCGCCATGGCCCTGGACCAGGACGAACTGGACCTGGACGACCTCAAGTGGGTGGTGCTGATGGTGCTGTTCAACCAGCCCGGCGCCGAGGCGGCCTATGCCTGGATGGAAACCCAGATGTTCGTGGACGAACCCGAACCGCTCCACTGACCGTACACTGGGCGCCTTGCGCATTCAGGAGCGGACCGGTGAGCCAGTGGTTTTATGCAGAAGGAAACCGCCAGCAGCGTGGGCCGCTGGCGTCTGAAGAGCTGGTCGCGCTGTACCAGTCCAGCCGCATCGCGGCCGATACCCTGGTCTGGCGTGACGGCATGGCGCAGTGGCAACCGCTGCGCGAGGTGGCCGACCAGATCGGCCTGGTGATCGCCCCGCCGGCAGCGGCCACTGCCGCCCCGGAAGCCGACGCCGACAGCCCCGTCGAGGCCGAAGTCGCCGCCGCCGCGCCCGACCCCGTCCCGGCACCGGTACTGCCGCCGCAGATCCCCGTCCACACCCCGCCCAGCCCGGCTGCTGCGGTGCACGCGGCCGTGCCGCCGCGCCAGGGGCTGTCCGGCTGTGCGATCGCCGCCATCATCGGCGCCGCCGCCGGCGTGGTGCTGCTGGCCATCCTCGGCGTACTGGCGGCCATCGCCATGCCGGCCTACAACCAGTACACGCTGCGCGCCAAGACCAGTACCGCGGTAGCGTCGCTGGCGGTGCTCAAGACCCAGGTCGCCGCCTTCGCCGATGCGCACGGGCAGTGCCCGGTCAACGACGACGAAGGCTTCGGCAGCGCCGAAAGCTATGCCGGCAACGGCCTGGCCGCGGTCCGCATCGGCCGCTTCGACAACCACCACTGCGGCATCGAGGCCGAACTGTCCGCGCCGGGCGAAGCCAAGCTGGACGGCAAGCTGCTGTGGCTGGATTACGACAGCGAGCAGCAGCAGTGGGAATGCACCGCCGAGCCGGATGACACCTACCTGCCGCTGGAATGCCGCGGCTGATCATTTACGCACGTCCATGGAAGACCCAAAGGGGATCAAAGCAATGACTGAGTGGTATTACGCCGATGGCCAAGAACGCCAGGGACCGTTGACGGCCGAGGAGCTGCGCCTGCGTTTCCAGCGCACCCAGATCACCCTGGCCACGCTGGTATGGCGCGAGGGCTACGCGCAGTGGAAGCCGCTGTCCGAAGCGGTGGAAGAGCTGCAGCTGCAGACCCTGGCCGCCGCCGCGGACAACGTCGGCACCGGCATCGACCTGCGCGGCGACTACACCGCCATCGACAATGGCACCGCGCCGTTGCCCGGTACCGGCGGCGGCCTGCATTCGCCGTATACCGCCCCGGCCGCGTCCGCCAGCTACGGCGCAACGGCCGTGGTCGACGGCCATGAAGTGGTCTATGCCGGGTTCTGGAAGCGTTTTGCCGCAGCCAGCATCGATGGCCTGATCATGAGCAGCGTGCTGCTGGTGGTCTTCCTGGTCGGGGTGCTGATGTTCGGCGGCTTCGCCAGCTTCGCCGGCGGCCTGGGCTCGCCCGATGCGTCGGCCGGCATGATGGTCTTCCTGGTGGTGGGCATCTACATTTTCCCGATCATCGTCCAGGCGCTGTATTTCACCTGGACCCAAGCCTCGCTCAGCCAGGCCTCGCTGGGCAAGCGCGCGGTCGGCATCAAGGTGGTACGCACCGATGGCCAGCGCATGAGCACCGCGCGCAGCTTCGGCCGCTGGGCCGGCATGTTCCTGTCCTACCTGGTCAGCTGCGGTGTCGCCTACCTGGTCTCGGGCATCATGGCCGGCGTGACCATGCGCAAGCAGGCCCTGCACGACCTGGTCTCGGACACGCTGGTAGTGGACAAGTGGGCCTTCACCGAATACCCCGAGCGCCAGCGCCGCGAGCTGGGCACGGTGACGCTGGTGGTCATCGGCCTGGCGATCCTGGCGATCGTGGGCTACGTCTGCCTGATGGTGTTCAGCGTGATCATGGCCGCCTCGCAGGCCTGAGCCGGATCGGGCGGGAACGGCGCCACGCGGCCGGCACAGGGTGTGCGCCACATCACGGTCGTGGCGCGGTCCTCACACCCGGCCGCTTGACACAAGCGGCCCGCTCGTGATCTCTCTGTGATGCAAGAAAGCTGAACGCCCGGCGCATACCCGGGCGTTCGGCTTATGGATATCGCCCGCTGCCCTTCACTAATGCGGCCATTTGCTCCACCCTAGCGCCCTCCCCCGGGCTGCTGCCCACAGAATATCGATGCCATGCCCAAGCACCTGCTCATCGTCGAATCGCCCGCCAAGGCCAAGACGATCAACAAATACCTCGGCAAGGACTTCACCGTCCTGGCCTCGTATGGGCATGTGCGTGACCTGGTGCCCAAGGAAGGCGCGGTCGATCCGGACAACAACTTCGCGATGCGCTACGACCTCATCGAGAAGAACGAAAAGCACGTCGATGCCATCGTCAAGGCGGCCAAAAGCGCCGACGACATCTTCCTGGCGACCGATCCGGATCGCGAGGGTGAGGCGATCAGCTGGCACATCGCCGAGATCCTGAGGGAACGCGGGCTGGTCAAGGACAAGCCGATGCAGCGGGTGGTGTTCACCGAAATCACCCCGCGCGCGATCAAGGAAGCGATGGGCCACCCGCGCGAGATCGCCGGCGACCTGGTCGATGCCCAGCAGGCGCGCCGCGCGCTGGATTACCTGGTCGGCTTCAACCTGTCCCCGGTACTGTGGCGCAAGGTGCAGCGCGGTCTGTCCGCCGGCCGCGTGCAGAGCCCGGCACTGCGCATGATCGTCGAGCGCGAGGAGGAGATCGAAGCCTTCATCGCCCGCGAGTACTGGAGCATCGATGCCGCCTGCGCGCATCCTTCGCAGCCGTTCAACGCGCGCCTGATCAAGCTGGACGGCAACAAGTTCGAGCAGTTCACCGTCACCGACGGCGACACCGCCGAAGCGGCGCGGATGCGCATCCAGCAGGCCGCGCAGGGCGCGCTGCACGTCACCGACGTGGCCAGCAAGGAGCGCAAGCGCCGCCCGGCACCGCCGTTCACCACCTCCACGCTGCAGCAGGAGGCCTCGCGCAAGCTTGGCTTCACCACCCGCAAGGCCATGCAGGTGGCGCAGAAGCTGTACGAAGGCATGGCCATCGGCGAGGAAGAAGGCACCGTCGGCCTGATCTCGTACATGCGTACCGACTCGGTCAACCTGTCCCAGGATGCGCTGGCCGAGATCCGCGACGTGATCGCGCGCGACTACGGCATCGGCTCGCTGCCCGACCAGCCCAACACCTACCAGACCAAGTCCAAGAACGCCCAGGAAGCGCATGAAGCGGTGCGCCCGACCTCGGCGTTGCGCACCCCGGCCCAGGTCGCGCGCTTCCTCACCGATGACGAGCGCAAGCTGTACGAGCTGATCTGGAAGCGTGCGGTGGCCTGCCAGATGATCCCGGCCACGCTCAACACGGTCAGCGTGGACCTGTCGGCCGGCAGCGAACACGTGTTCCGCGCCAGCGGCACCACCGTGGTGGTGCCCGGCTTCCTGGCCGTCTACGAAGAGGGCAAGGACACCAAGAGCGCCGAGGACGACGACGAAGGCCGCAAGCTGCCGGCGATGAAGCCCGGCGACCGCGTGCCGCTCGACCGCATCGTCACCGACCAGCACTTCACCCAGCCGCCGCCGCGCTTCACCGAAGCGGCGCTGGTCAAGGCGCTGGAAGAATATGGCATCGGCCGTCCGTCGACCTACGCCTCGATCATCCAGACCCTGCTGTTCCGCAAGTACGTGGAAATGGAAGGCCGCAGCTTCCGTCCGTCCGACGTGGGCCGGGCGGTGTCCAAGTTCCTGTCCAGCCATTTCACCCAGTACGTGGACTACGACTTCACCGCCAAGCTCGAAGACGAGCTCGATGCGGTATCGCGTGGCGAAGAAGACTGGATCCCGTTGATGGCCCGCTTCTGGGAACCGTTCCACAAGCTGGTCGAAGAGAAGAACGAGTCGGTCGACCGCGCCGAAGCCAGTGGCGCGCGCGAACTCGGCACCGACCCCAAGACCGGCAAGCCGGTCAGCGTGCGGCTGGGCCGGTTCGGGCCGTACGCGGCGATCGGCAGCACCGCCGAGGACGCCGAGGACAAGCCCAAGTTCGCCTCGCTGCGCCCCGGCCAGTCGATGCACACCATCTCCCTGGAAGACGCGCTGGAACTGTTCCTGATGCCGCGCGCGCTGGGCCAGGACAAGGATGAGGACGTCAGCGTCGGGATCGGCCGGTTCGGGCCGTTCGCCAAACGCGGCAGCACCTATGCCTCGCTGAAGAAGGAGGACGATCCCTACACCATCGACCTGGCGCGGGCGGTGTTCCTGATCGAAGAGAAGGAAGAGATCGCGCGCAACCGGATCATCAAGGAATTCGACGGCAGCGAGATCCAGGTACTGAACGGCCGTTTCGGCCCGTACCTGAGCGACGGCAAGATGAACGGCAAGATCCCCAAGGACCGTGAGCCGGCCTCGCTGACCCTGGCCGAAGTGCAGCAGCTGATGGAAGAAACCGGCAAGCCCGTGCGCAAGGGCTTCGGCAAGAAGGCCGCCAAGAAGGTGGTGGCCAAGAAGGCCGCGGTGAAGAAGGAAGCCGCGCCGAAGAAGGCCGCCGCCATGAAGGCCCCGGCCAAAAAGGCCGCAACCAAGAAGGTGGCCAAGAAAAGCGTTGCCAAGAAGGCGGTAAAAAAGAAGGCCTGACGGAAACCGAGCATCCACGCATGGCGTGGATCTACGGCGCCTGACGAAGCCGCGGCAGGATCACCAGCCGTGCCTGGCTGCACGTAGCAATGAGGGTAGATCCACGCCGCGCGTGGAGACCGCGCGCCGCGCGGCACAACCTCCTGCAGCCGGGCCTCACGGCCACATATCGCAACCGACGTTGAACGCTCGTCGAAGCCGCGCCTCTGCGCTTTGCACCGCGCAGGCGGATAATGCAGGCCCCACCCGGCCTGCTACCGCCATGAACCTATTGACCCTGGACACCGCCCTGCCCGTGCTGCGTGCCGGCGGCGTGATCGCCTACCCAACCGAAGCGGTCTGGGGGCTGGGCTGCGATCCGGGCGCCGAAGCGGCGGTGATGAAACTGCTGCAGCTCAAGCAGCGCCCGGTCGAGAAGGGCATGATCCTGGTCGCCGCCGAGCTGTCGCAACTGGAGGGCTGGGTGCGCCTGCAGGCGCTGCCGCCGGCACGCCAGGCCGACGTGCTGGCCAGCTGGCCCGGCGCGCATACCTGGATCCTGCCGGCCGGCCCGCAGGCACCGCGCTGGATCAGCGGCGCGCACAGCGGCATTGCGGTGCGGATCAGCGCCCACCCGCTGGTGGCGGCGTTGTGCCGGGCCTGGGGCGGCCCGCTGGTGTCCACCAGCGCCAACCTGGCCGGCAAGCCACCGGCACTGACCCGCGCCGGGCTGGACCCGGCCCTGCTGCCGCTGCTCGATGGCGTACTGGACGGGCAGACCGGCGGCCTGGCCCAGCCCACCCCGATCCGCGACGCGCTCACCGGGCAGATCCTGCGCAGTTGAGCCCGGCCCGGGTTTTGCGTGGGTGTCGATAAAGCTGCACACTGCGGCCATGCCCCGTCATCCTGCCCTGTGCCTGTCCCTGCTGCTGATCGCAGCCAGCCCGCCGCTGCTGGCTGCCCAGGACGCCGGCAATGTACGCATCTACCGCTGCGTAAGCAGCACCGGCACGGTATCGCTGCAGGATGCGCCATGCAGCAATGGGCGCCAGGAAGTGCGCGACATGCAGCGCCCGCGCGATCCGCCGCCGCGGGCGGTGCGCAGCGACGCCGACCCGGCCAGCCCGCCGGCACCGGCCGCGCCGCAACGCGAAGTACGCCACGTCTATGTGCAGCCGCCACAGCCGATGTACGAGTGCACCCGCGACGACGGCAGCCGTTACACCAGCGACAACGGCGAGGGCAACCCGCGCTGGGTGGCGATCTGGACCAACGTGTACCGGCCCTATGGCCCCGGCCACGGCCACCACCACCGTCCGCCGCCGCCCGAAGGCGGCGGCACGCCACCGCCGCGCCCGCTGCCGCCGATCATGCCGATGGGCAGCGGCTCGGTCACCTCCAGCGGCGGCGCGCTGTCGGTTTCCGGCGGCGGCGCGCAGGTAGGCGGCAGTGTCAGCATCGGCAGCGGCAGTACCCGCTGGCAGGGTGGCGGCCAGGCCTACCCGGGCAGCTACAGCGGCGTGGCGGTGCCGGCCGGCAACGTGCTGGTCCGCGACCAGTGCACGCTGCTGCCGCCCACTGACGTCTGCTCGCGCCTGCGCGACCGCCGCTGGGAATTGATCCGGCGCTACAACAGCGCGCTGCAGAGCGAACGCACCACGCTGGACCGCGAACAACGCGGCATCGACGCGCGGCTGCAACGCGACTGCAACTAGCGCGGCGTTCTACACTGCGCCGATGAAACCGTGGTGGCTCCTGCTGATCTGTGTCTGCCTGCCGGCCTCGGCCGAGGAGGTGGTGTTCTTTCGCTGCACCGCCGCCAACGACGCGCTGACCATCCAGAACACGCCCTGTCCGCCCGGCAGCAGCCAGCGCATCCAGCGGCTGCCCGCGCCCCCGGTGCAGGCACCGGCCACCAGCACCGCGACCACGCTGGAACCCACCGCGCTGCCGGCGCTGCAGGCCGGCGCGGACGCCAACCCAGCCGATGCGGGCAACGCCATCCTCGACAGCGACGTGCTGCGCCGCCAGGCCCGGCAGCAGGCCGCGCCAGCGGCCCCGGCCGATGCCCCGGCCAAGCTGCCGCTGCCGGAGATCTACCAGTGCCAGGGCGCCGACGGCAGCCGCTACCTGCACGAACGCGAGCCGGCGCCGCCGCATTGCGTGCTGATGCAGGTCACCGGCCTGGGCGGCAACACCCCCGCCAACGCCGCCGGCTGCGAGGTGATCCGCGATCAGTGCCAGGCGGTGCCCGAGCCGCAACGCTGCAGCAGCTGGCAGCAACGCTTCCGCGATGCCCGCGGCAGCGAACGTTTCGCCGCACCGGAGAACCGCCCGGCCGCCACCACCGAGCGCGAACGGCTGCAGGCACTACTGGCCGCCAGCGACTGCGCGGTTCCCGATTGAGGCGGAACCGGCGGCGGGTGACGCGCCTGCGGTAGCGCCGTGTTACCGGCAACGCGAACCGACCAACGGTCGGTTCCTACCGTCATCGTTCCCGCGCCGACCAAGGGCGGTTCCTGCCCGCGCGCCCACGCCCGGTCGCTGCCGGGCGCTGCGGTCAGAACCCGTAACGCAGGAATCCGCCGTCCACCGCGATGCATTCGCCGGTGACATAGCTCGACGCCGGCAGGCACAGGAAGGCCACCGCGGCAGCCACTTCCTCCGGCTCGCCGATACGGCGCATCGGCGTGCGGTCGATCACCTGCTCGTAGTAGTCCGGGTCCGACAGCGGGCCGGAGGTGCGTCGGGTGCGGATATACCAGGGCGCCACCGCGTTGACCCGGATCCCGTCCTCGGCCCACTCCACCGCCAGGTTGCGGGTCATCTGGTGCATCGCCGCCTTGGTCATGCCGTACACCGCGCCGCTGCGCACATGGGTCAGGCCGGATACGCTGCCGACGTTGACGATCGCCGAGGCGGCATGCCGGGCCAGCATCGGGTGCGCGTAGCGCGACAGCTCGAAGGCCGAGAACAGGTTGGTCTCGAAAATGCCGCGCCACTCGTCTTCGGTGTATTCGGTGGCCGGCTTGCTGATGTTGCCGCCGGCGTTGTTGATCAGCAGGTGCAGGCCATCGCTGTGGTCTTCGACCCAGTCCAGAATCTCGCGACGGTCCTCGTCATCGGACACGTCCGCGGCCAGGCCATGGATCTGGCGGTCGGGATGGGCATCGGTCAGTTCGTCGCGGGCCATCTCCAACGCATCGGCGTCGCGGCCGACGATCAGCAGATCGGCGCCCAGGCCGACCAGTTCCCGTGCGATCGCCAGGCCGATGCCGGCACTGGCGCCGGTGATCAATGCGGTCTGTCCGTCCAACCGCCAACGTTGCGCGCTCACATGCTTCTCCTGCGTGGGGCCCCGGCCCCGCGGTGCCTGCGCGGCACACCATGCACCGCGCGATGGTCAGGATAGCGCAGCGCCCGCGCAGGGTCGGCCACGGCCGCCACGCCCATCACACACCGGCTGGCGCAACGGTGCGAAACTGCGCTCCCCGGCCCATCGAGGAGCGTGCCATGAACATCCGAGCTGTCCTGCCACTGGCCACCTTGCTGGCGTTGGCTGGCTGCAACCGCCCGGTGCCGCCGGCACCGGACAAACCGCCGGAACCGCAGGCCGGGGCGCTGCGCGATGCCATGCAGCAGCCGCTGGACAAGGCCAAGGCCGCGCGCGAGACGCTGGAAAAGGCGCCGGACACCCGCGCGGCCGACGAAGCCGAAGGCGAGGCCTCCCGGTAGAGCCACCCCATGGGTGGCTGCGCGCGGTGCGTGATCGAAGAGCAGCCACCCATGGCGTGGCGCTACCGAGCCAACGCCATCCCGGCGACGGCGGACACGCCCACAAAAAAACCCGGCATTGGCCGGGCTTTTTCATGCCTGCTGGGTGGACCACGACCCACGGTCGTGGCCTGCCGCGATCAGAAC
The DNA here is from genome assembly GCF_057839765.1 of Stenotrophomonas sp. KH_029. Lineage (NCBI taxonomy): Bacteria > Pseudomonadati > Pseudomonadota > Gammaproteobacteria > Lysobacterales > Lysobacteraceae > Stenotrophomonas > Stenotrophomonas sp. KH_029. Next base: position 3,796,946 of record NZ_CM174498.1, read on the forward strand.
CCGCAGAAGCAATAGGCCAGTGCCTTGACCGGTGCACTGCTGCGCGGGTCGCGGGCGGCATCTTCGACGAAGCGCAGCTGGGTATCCAGTTCGGGCATCGAACGGGCCAGCATCAGCCGGGCCATGCCCGATTCGCCCAGCATCCAGGCACCGGCACGGCTGCCGGCAAAGCCGCTCATGAACTGCGCGAACGGCGTGGCCGCCTTCTCGATGTAACGCACGCGGACCTTGTCGACGCCGCCCAGCTTGGCGCGCTTGGCCGCATCGGCGACGGCCGCCTTGAGCCCACCGAATTCGTCCACCAGGCCGCGCTCCTTGGCCTGCGCACCGCTCCACACGCGGCCACGGGCCACTTCATCGACCGCTTCGACCGGCTTGTTGCGCGCATCGGCGACCTTGCCGGTGAAATCGGCGTAGCCCTTGTTGATCACCGACTGGATCACCTGGCCTACGGCCGGGTCCATCGGGCGGGTGATATCGAAGGCGCCGGCAAAGCGGGTGGTGCCCACGCCGTCGGTGTGCACGCCGATCTTGTCCAGCGAACGGGCCACGTTCGGGATCATGCCGAAGATACCGATCGAACCGGTGATGGTCGACGGGTCGGCATAGATGCGGTCGGCGTTCATGCTGATCCAGTAACCACCGGAGGCGGCCAGATCACCCATCGACACCACCACCGGCTTGCCGGCAGCCTTCAGCGCCACCACTTCGCGGCGGATCTGCTCGGAGGCGAACACTTCGCCGCCCGGCGAATCCACCCGCAGCACTACCGCCTTCACGTCCTTGTCGTCGCGCGCTTCGCGCAGCAGCGCCGAGGTCGACACGCCGCCGACACGGCCGGCCGGCAGGTCGCCACCGGCGATTTCGCCGGCGGCCACGATCACCGCCACCTGCGGACGCGAATCCACCGGCGAACGGCGGGTATCGAGCACGGACAGATAGGCATCCAGGTTGACGCTGCGGAAACCGCCATCGGCGTCTTCATCGGCCACGCCACGGTCGGCAAGCAGGTCCTCGACTTCCTCGCGGGTCTTCAGGCCGTCCACCAGCTTCTGCTGCAGGGCGAACTTGGCCAGGTCGCCACCGGCGGCGGCGATGCCCTCGGGCATGGTGTCGATGCCGGCGCCCAGCTGCGCGGCGTCCAGCTTGCGGGCCTTGGCGATGTCGCCCAGGTAGCGCTGCCACACATCGTTCATCCAGAACAGGTCCGCTTCCTTGGCCTGCGCCGAGGCGGCGTCGAGCACGTACGGCTCGGCGGCGGACTTGTACTCGCCCACCTTGAACAGGTGCACGTCCACGCCCAGCTTGTCCTGCAGGCCGGCGCGGAAATACTGGCGGTAACGGCCGAGGCCTTCCAGCACCACACCGCCCATCGGGTCCAGGTAGACCTCGTTGGCCTGCGCGGCCAGCAGGTACTGCGACTGGCTCATGTTCTCGCTGAACGCCACGACCTGCTTGCCGGAGGCGCGCAGGCCCTGCAACGCAGCCACCACTTCGCGCATCGAGGCGAAGCCGCTGGGCTGCAGCTTGTCCAGTTCCAGCACCACCCGCTCGATCTTCTTGTCATCGCGCGCCGCTTCGATCGCACGGATCAGGTCGCGCAGCTGCACTTCCTCGGCGCTGTTGTCGCCCACGGCCTTGGACAGCGCGCGGCTGACCGGATCGGCGCTGTACTGCTCGACCAACCGCCCTTCCGGCGCGATCACCAGCGTGGTGCGCTCCTGCAGCGAGGTGCCCGAGCTGGCGCCCTTGCCCATCGCCACGACGAACAGGATCAGCACCAGCAACAGCAGGCCGAAGAACATCAGGTTGAGGATCAGCCTGCGGGTAAAGTTCATCACATCCCACAGCCCGATGAAGAAGCTGGCGACAGGATTGCGACGCGCGGGTTGGTTCATGGGGGAAACTCCAATTGGCTTCTTGCCGTGGTGCCAGCATAGCCGCTGCCGGGCGGGCCGGCATCGGACACAAGTCAGGGGGTCGTCAGGCAGTGCGGTTCGGCACCGTCGGCGTCGGGGGTGGTTGCGACACGGCGGGCGCTGACGCGCAACCGCCAAGCCATCAGGATCGCCGCGGCGGTCAGGCCCAGGATCAGGCCCAGCCACATGCCCTGCGGGCCCATGCCCAGCCCCAGTCCCAGCCCGGCGCCGAGCGGCATGCCCAGGCCCCAGTAGGAGAACATGGCGATGAACATCGGCACGCGGGTGTCCTTCAGGCCGCGCAGCGCGCCGGCCGACAGCACCTGGATGCCGTCGGGGAACTGGAACGCGGCGGCATACAGCAGCAGCGTGGAGGCCAGCGCGGCCACGCCCAGGTCGGCGGTATACACCCCGACGATGGCGTCATGGCCCAGCAGCAGCACCAGCGCCGACAGGGTCTGGGTGCCGAGGATGATCAGCAGCCCGGCGATCGCCGCGCGGCGCACGCCCAGGCCGTTGCCGCTGCCGACCGCATGGCCCACGCGCACGGTGGTGGCCTCGGCCACGCCCATCGGGATCATGAAGCACAGCTGGGCCACGTTGATCGCGATCTGGTGCGAGGCCGCTTCGGTCGCGCCCAGCCGCCCGATCAGCAGCGCGGTGACGATGAACAACCCGCCCTCCATCAGCACGGTGATGCCGATCGGCAGGCCGGTACGCAGCAGGTCCCAGATCGCCGACCCGCGCGGCAGCTCGAAGTGCGAGAACAGCTGCAGGTGGGCGAAGCGCCTGGTCGTCCACAGGTAGCCGGCAAAGCACATCGCCTGGATCCACATCATCGTCGCCGAGGCGATGCCCAGCCCTTCGGCGCCCATTTCCGGGAAACCGAACTTGCCGTAGCACAGGATGTAGCCCAGCGGCGCCAGGATGACCAGGCCGCCGAAGCCCAGGATCATGGTCGGCAGCGTCCAGTGCATGCCTTCGCTGAGGTAGCGCATGCAGAAGTACAGGGTCAGCGCCGGCCCGCCCCAGCGCACCGCATGCAGGAAAGCGGTGGCGCCCGGCACGATGTCCGCGGCGATGCCGAAGGCCGGCAGCAGCGGCGGCACCACGCTGAGGAAGGCGAACATGATCAGCCCCAGGCCCAGCGCCAGCCACAGCGCCTGGCGGAACAGCGGGCCGATCTCGCGGTCGCGGCCGGCGCCATGCAGCTGCGATACCGAGGCGGTCAGCGAGATCAGGGTGCCGATCGGGATCAGCATCGGCAGCCACAGCAGCGCGGTGCCGATGGTGACCGCCGCCAGCGTCTGGGTGCCGTGGTGGCCGGCAATGACGTTGTCGACGAAGGAAATCAGGCCGGTGGAAACATGGCCCAGGACCAGCGGCAGCGCGAGCAGGCCGGTGGCGCGCACTTCCCGGGAAAGGCGCGGAGTGGGGGTAGCGATGGACATGGGATCACGGACGGCAACTGCGGTCGCGCGCGGAGGGCACAGGCACCGGGTTGCAGGCGGCCATCTTACGCGTGCGGCGTGACAAAACCCATGATCGCCGGTGAATGCCTGCCGCTGCGGCAGGGTGGACGGCGGCGCTGTCGTGATCGACAACCGGCGTCGTCACCGCCGCGCCCGGCGGCGGCCCGCGCACGGAGCCCGATGCCCGCCGTCAGTGCCCCACGTTCTGCTGCAACCATGCATCGCGCGCGCCCGGCGCCAGCGCCAGGAACTGCGCGCGCACGGCATCGCGGTCCTGCGGGGGCGTGCGCTGCGCCACCAGGCTGAGCTGTGCCAACTGGTCTGCGTTGAGCTGGCGCAGGCTGGCCAGGGCCGCATCGCGCTGCCCGGCCGGCAGGTAACCGAACAAGCCCTGCAGCTTGGGGAACCACTGGCCCAGCTGCGGGCCCAGCAACCAGCCGGCGCGGAAGCGCTGGTCCTGGTTAGCGAACTGCTCACGCAGGGCCTGCTGCCGGGCCGGTGGCAAGGCCGCCATGCGCTGCGCGGCGGCGTGCACGGCGGCGCGTTCGGCGGCAGGCAGGGCCTGCCAGAGGGCATAGCGGTGGCGCAGGTCGGCCAACTGGGCCGGGTCCAGCACCGCCGGCGTGGCCGGCATCGCCGGCACCCCGGCCGGTGCCGGCGCAACGCCCTGCGCTACCGGCAGCGGCAGCGCCACCGATTCGGGGGCAGCGTGCGCGGCCAGCGTCATGCCCAGGCCAAGGGCGAGCAGCAGCGGCTTACTCATCAGCGGTGGTCTCCAGGCCGGCGGCGGCCGGTTCGGGGCGGCTGGGCTGCGGTTGCGATTCATCCACCGGCACCGGCCCGCCGGCGGCGAACCAGGCATACAGGTCGGCATCGCGGGCCAGCCCCAGCTCGGGGTCGGCCAGCATCGCCGCATCGCTGGCGGCATGCGCCGGGTCGGCCGGGGCAGTCACCGGCAGGTCTTCGGCCGGCAGGCGCTCCACCTGCACCGGGCCGGCATCGCCAACGGCGCCCTCAGGCACGCTGGCGGCCGGGTCGGCACCGTCGTGCGCATGCTTCCACCACGCCGCCCCGCCCAGCAGCACGCCGGCGGTGGCCAGCACGATCAACATCCCCTTCCAGGGCAGGCCGCGCCCGCGTCGACGGGGCCGGGCCGACGTGGCTGCGGGCCGGGCCGGGGTCCGCCAGGACGCGGCATCGGGCGCCGCCGCAGCCGTAGCGGCAACCGGCTGCTGCAGGCGCTGCAGGCGCGCCAACGGCAGCTCGCGCAGGCGCTGCTGCACCTGTTCGGCCAGCGCGCGCCAGCGGCCGGCATCGGGCTGCCCGTGGGCATCGCGGGGACAGGCTTCGGCCAGTGCCTGCTGGTAGTCGGCCACCGGCAGGTCCAGGATTTGCGCGGCGGCGGCCTCGTCCAGGCCGCCGCCGATACGCAGCAGCAGGGCCAGCCGGGCCGGCGGCGCCAGCGCCGGCAGGTGCGCCAGTTCCGGCGGCCACTGGCCTCCAGCGGCTGGACTGCGGACCGGGTTGCGGTGTGCCAGCAGGATCCAGAAACGGTCCGGCCATTGCGCCATCGGCACGTCGCTGGCGATCCCGGCAAAGGCCCGCATCACCGCGACCAGGGCCTGTTCGGCCACGGTCGGGTCGCCGCATTGCAGCTCGGCCACCACCAGGGCACGGCGCTCAACGCCACGCAGGAACGCCGACAGCGCGCCGGCTGCGGTAGAGGAAACGGGGGCGGTCGCAGCCGTCATAGCAACTCCATCAAGTGCGGAAATGATAGCGATTGCATTGCCTGCCGGGCATGCCGATGTAGGCCGCGCGTGAAGGCCGGCACCTGCCGATGGGGCTGCAACGGGCGCAGGTTGTGCACAGCATCAAGAAAAACCGCTGGGCAACCCCGGTTGTACTGCCCCGCCGCCGTGTTTCAACTTTGTTTCACAGCTATCGCTTTGTTTTTATTGAACATTGTTGTGTGGCGATTTTTTGACCAAGTTGAGCCAAAGGTCGGAACTTCCTGACCCAGCGCCCCCGGATCGAGAGTGGCGCACAGACTTATCCACAGAAGATGTGGATAAGCCTGAATCTCCCATCAGAACCTATATTTAGGTGGGATTTAGGTTGTCCAGCCCGACGCATGGCCGCCATCCAGACGCGCAACCCGGGCCCGGTCGGACCGCTACACTGGTCCGATGCCCCGTTCCGATCCGGCCCCCCTCCTGTCGCTCAGCGGCGGCCCCGCGCCCCTGCTGAATGCGCCGACCCTGCGCGTCGCCCTGCCGGTCCCGCTGCCGCAGTGGTTCGACTACGCCCCGCCGCCGGGCCAGGCCCCGCATCCGGGCATGGTCGGGCGCCGGGTGCGGGTGCCGTTCGGCGCGCGCGAACTGGTCGGGGTGGTCGCCGATATCGGGGTGGTGGCCGATGGCGGCACCCTGCGCGCCGCGCTGGACTGGATCGATACCGAGCCGCTGCTGGCCGGCGAGCTGTGGGGGTCGCTGCAGTGGCTGGCGCGCTATACCCACGCCCCGCTCGGCGAGGTGGTCAGCACCGCGCTGCCGGCGCCGCTGCGGCGCGGCGAGGCCTTGCCCGACACCCACCGCTGGGGCTGGCAGCTGACCGCCGCCGGGCGCGACCCGGGCACCCGCCTGCGCGCCGGCACCCGCCCGCAGCGGCTGGCCACCTGCCTGGCCGAGGGCGTGGTCGAGGAGGACCAGTTGGATGGGGTGATCGACGACTGGCGTACCGCCGCGCGGGCGCTGGCCAAGCGCGGGCTGGTCGAGCGGGTCGCGCTGGAACACCAGGCCGTGCCACCCAGCACCCGGCCGGGTCCGGTCCCCAACCCCGAACAGGCCGCCGCCATCGCGGCGATCACCGCCACCGACGGCTTTGCCGCGCTGCTGCTGGATGGCGTGACCGGCAGCGGCAAGACCGAGGTCTACCTGCAGGCGATCGTGGCCTGCCTGGCGCGCGGCCGCCAGGCACTGGTGCTGGTGCCGGAGATCGGGCTGACCCCGCAGACCCTGTCGCGCTTCCGCAACCGCCTGGGCATTCCCGTGCGTGTGCTGCATTCGGGCTTGAACGACAACGAGCGCGCACGGGTCTGGGCGGCAGCGGCGCGTGGCGAGGCGCAGGTGATCGTCGGCACGCGCTCGGCGGTATTCACCCCGCTGCCCAATGCCGGGCTGATCGTGGTCGATGAAGAACACGATGGCAGCTACAAGCAGCAGGACGGCATCCGCTACCACGCACGCGACTTCGCGCTGGTGCGGGCCAAGGCACTGGGCGTGCCGGTGGTGCTGGGCAGTGCCACCCCGTCGCTGGAATCGCTGCACAACGCCCAGGCCGGGCGCTACGCCCACCTGCGCCTGAAGGTGCGCGCCGGCGAGGCGCGGCCACCGCGGGTGCGGGTGCTGGATGTGCGCAAGCGGCCGCTGCGCGACGGGCTGTCGCCGGAAGTGCTGCAGGGCATCGCCGACCACCTGCAGGCCGGCCACCAGGTGCTGGTATTCAAGAACCGCCGTGGCTATGCGCCGGTGCTGCTGTGCCACGACTGCGGCTGGACCGCACCCTGCCAACGCTGCGATGCGCCGATGACCGTGCACGCCGGCGGCCGCCGCCTGCAATGCCACCACTGCGGCGCGCGCCAGTCGGCCCCGCTGGCCTGCCCCGATTGCGGCAGCCTGGCCCTGCAACCGCAGGGGATCGGCACCGAACGGCTGGAAGAACATCTGCTGCAGGCGTTCGCCGACTATCCGGTGATCCGCATCGACCGCGGCACCACCCACCGCCGCGACGCGCTGGAAACCCAGCTGGCCGCGCTGGGCGACCGCGCCGGCATCCTGGTCGGCACGCAGATCCTGGCCAAGGGCCACGACCTGCCCAAGCTGACCCTGGTGGTGGTGGTGGGGATCGACGAAGGGCTGTTCTCGGCCGATTTCCGCGCCAGCGAAAAACTGGCCCAGCAGTTGATCCAGGTGGCCGGCCGTGCCGGCCGCGCCACCGACCCCGGCGAGGTCTGGCTGCAGACCCACCACCCCGGCCATCCGCTGCTGGAGACCCTGGTCAACGGCGGTTACCACGCCTTCGCCGAGGCCGAACTGCAGCAGCGCGAAGCGGCTGGCTTCCCGCCGTTCGCGCACCTGGCCCTGCTGCGTGCCGAAGCGCAGCAGGTGGAGCATGCCAATGCCATGCTCGCGGCGGTGCGCGCGCTGATCGCCGAGGATGCCGCGGTGGAACGCTATGGCCCGATGCCGGCACCGATGCCGCGCCGCGCCGGCTACCAGCGCACCCAGCTGCTGCTGTCGGCGCCCTCGCGGCGCCCGCTGCATGCCGTGCTCGACCAGATCACCCCGCAGATCCATGCGCTGCCGCAGGCGCGCAAGGTGCGCTGGTCGCTGGATGTGGATCCGACGGATCTGTATTGAGGCCGAGCCTCAATACAGATCCGGGCGCACATTGATGCGAATAGCGCAGGCCCGGTAGGTGCCGACCGTTGGTCGGCACGCGCTTCAGGTCAATTCGGTCATCACGCCGCGCTGGTAGGCCGGGCGCTGCTTGAGGCGTTCGTACCAGGCCGCCAGGTGCGGCAGGTCGGGGCGCTGGATCGGCATTTCGAACCACGCATAGGCGAACGCACCCAGCGGGATGTCGCCCATCGCGAACCGTTCGCCGGACAGCCACGGCTGCCGTGCCAGTGCCGCGTCGGCCATCGCCAGCAGCTCGCCCGACCGCACCAGGGCCGCACCGATGCGTGCCTCGTCGCGGTCGGCCGGGGCGGTGCGCAGCGTGCCCCAGAACAGGTCGCGGAACACACCGGAAAATGTCGACGTGGTCCAGTCCATCCATTTTTCCGACTGCGCCCGCTCGACCACATCCTCCGGGTACAGCGTGCCCAGCGCATAGCGCGCGGCCAGGTAACGCACGATGGTGTTGGACTCCCACAGCGGCAGGCCATGGTCTTCGATGACCGGCACCAGCCCGTTGGGATTCATCGCGCGGTACTCCGGCGACTGGGTGCCGCCGAATGCACCACCGACCTGGATCGACTCATACGGCACCCCGGTTTCCTCGGCGCACCAGAGCACTTTGCGCACGTTGCTGGAATTGTGGCGGCCCCAGATTTTCAGCATGGTTGGTTTCTCGCGGTTGGATAAGGTAGGCGGCGCCGGGCCGCGCGATGGCGCTACGATACGCCGGTCGGCCCACGGTTGGGTTGGCCCTTGGCCGGCCGGTGCACGGCCGACGTTCGATGTCGGCGCGGCAGGCCAACGAAGCCGGCGCCGCACGCCCCGCGCCATGTCGACAGTTGTCATGCGCCACCGCGCGCGGCAGGACTGTCGGCAGTCGTGTGGCGACCGACCCTACCAGGGGCGGATTGCGCCGCTCCCGCCGCACCTACTTGGCCGGCTTGGCCGCGCTCTTTTTCGGCAGCGCGCGCACGTAGGTGGATTTGCCTTCCTTCTTCATCTCGAACAACCCGGTCGCCGCCAGCAGTTCGCTGAGCTTGCCGTAGCCGTAGTTGCGCGAATCGAACGAGGCCTGGTTGCCGATCTGGCTGCCCACCGGCCCCAGGTGCGACCAGCCATCCTCGGCTTCGGCCGAGGTCACCGCGCGGCGCAGCATCTGCACCAGCCGGGTGTCGTTGCGCAATTCCGGCCCGCTCTTGCGCGGCCGGGTTTCCTCGTTGTCCTGCTCCACCTCCGGGTCGGTGGCGTGGCCCTGTCCCAGCGCTTCGAGGTAGGTGAACTTGGAGCAGGCATTGACGAACGGCTCCGGCGTCTTCTTCTCGCCAAACCCATACACCTTGACCCCATCGGTGAGCAGCCGCATCACCAGCGGGGTGAAATCCGCATCGCTGGACACGATCGCAAAGCCGTCCAGGTTGCGTGCGTACAGCATGTCCATCGCATCGATCACCATCGCCATGTCCGAGGCGTTCTTGCCGCGGCTGTAGGCGAACTGCTGGATGGGGCGGATCGCATAGGCATGCAGCACCGATTCCCAGCCCTTCAGCCGCGGACTCTTCCAGTTGCCGTAGGCGCGGCGCACATTGGCCACCCCGTAACGGGCCACTTCGGCCAGCACCACGTCGATCTTGGATGAGGGTGCGTTGTCGGCATCGATCAACAGGGCGATGCGCTTTTCCGGTTCGGTCATCATCACTCTCCAGCACGGGGATGGATCGGCCGCCGGCAAGCGCGACGGCCCCTGAACCCAGTATCGGCCATCCAGGTGAACACCCCGCTTCACGTGCGAGGATAGGCGGTGTCGACCATGAACCCATGGGGCCGGAGGGCCGGCCCCCGCCAAGGAGTCCTTGCATGACCCGCGATCCCCTGCCCCACCTGGTCATCATCGGTGGTGGTTTCGCCGGCCTCTGGGCCACCCGTGCATTGGCCAGGGCGCGCATCCGCATCACCCTGGTGGACCGCCGCAACCACCACCTGTTCCAGCCGCTGCTGTACCAGGTGGCCACCGCCGGGCTGTCCGCGCCGGATATCGCCGCACCGCTGCGCCACATTCTGGGCGACCAGCGCAACGTCGAAGTGCGCCTGGGCGAGGTCACCGCGATCGACAAGCAGGCCCGGCAGATCACCCTGGCCGACGGCAGCCAGCTCGGCTATGACACCTTGATGCTGTGCACCGGCGCCACCCATGCCTATTTCGGCCACGACGAGTGGGCCGCCGACGCGCCCGGCCTGAAGACCCTCGACGATGCGATCGCACTGCGCCGCAAACTGCTGTTGGCCTTCGAGCGCGCCGAGGCCGAACCGGACCCGGCGCGCAAGGCGGCCTGGCTGAGTTTTGCCGTGGTCGGCGGCGGCCCGACCGGGGTGGAGCTGGCCGGCACCCTGGCCGAAATCGCCCGGCACACGCTGCGTAACGAATTCCGCCACATCGACCCGGCCAGCGCCAAGGTGCGGCTGGTGGAAGCCGGCCCACGGGTGCTGTCGACCTTCCCCGAGGTACTGTCGCTGAAAGCGCGCCGCCAGCTGGAAAAGCTGGGCGTGGAAGTGCTCACCGGCACCCCGGTCAGCGACATCAACGGCGACGGCTTCCAGCTCGGCGGCCAGTTCGTGCCGGCGCGCACCGTGGTCTGGGCCGCCGGCGTGGCCGCCTCGCCGCTGGCACGCACCCTGGAGGTGCCGCTGGACCGCGCCGGCCGCGTGCCGGTGCAGCCGGACCTCACCATCGACGGCCACCCGGAGATCTTCGTCGCCGGCGACCTGGCCGCGCTCAGCCAGGCCGACGGCAGGCCGGTGCCCGGCGTGGCGCCGGCGGCCAAGCAGATGGGCAGGCACGTGGCGGCGGTCATCGGCGCGCGGCTGGAAAACAAACCCGCGCCGGGCCCGTTCAAGTACCAGGACTTCGGCAACCTGGCCACGATCGGGCGCATGGCCGCGATCGTGCACCTGGGCCGGCTGCAGTTGTCCGGCGTGCTGGCCTGGTGGTTCTGGCTGGCCGCGCACGTGTTCTTCCTGATCGGCTTCCGCAACCGCCTGGTGGTGCTGCTGAACTGGGCCGTGGCGTACTGGAGCTACCAGCGCAGCGCACGGATCATCTTTGGGGACGACCGCGAGGATCGGCGACCAAGGCAACCGACCGACACCCACCAGGGGCCGACCGCATGAGCAACCTTGAAACCTGCCCGCGCTGTTCAACGCGCTTCGATTCGCGCAAGGCTCTGTTTCGCAGCGGCGTGCCGATGTTCTTCAATGCCATCACTGCCCGAAACGTGCAGATGGTGGTGCGCTGCCCGACGTGCGGCTACCGCTTCGACGGGCAGGACGTGCGCCTGTTCGGCTTCCTGCCACCGGAGGGGTTGCGCTGGGTGCTGGTGGGCCTGCTAGCGCTGTGCGTCATCCTGATGTTCGCGCTGCCGCCGCGCTAGGGCGATTGCGCACCTGGCAGAATTCCTCCAGCCGGGCGGTATCGGCGATCTGCGTGGCCGTCCAGTGCCGGGTGATCCAGGTGGTCAGTGCGGCGTTGGCCAGGTGCCACTGCCCCATGCGCATACGCGGCCCACGCATCAGGTGCCGGGCTGCCACCCATGATGCTTCGCGATGCACCGGCGCGATTTTCTTCATCGAATGCGTAAGCAGTTCGACAGTGTGGCCCCAGGGATTCATTGCCTCGACCCCGTCTCGCGGCGTGTCATCGCAGGCGGCGCGGTGAGTCGGTGCAACGGCGGCCGGCTGCGGCAGCGCGTGGACGCTGGCCAGGCCGAGCAGATACAGCACGCCCGGCAAGGCGCCGATCAGTACCACCGCCAGCAGCAGCCCAGCCCAGGCCTTGCCAGCCGCGCCCACCGCCTATGGCGCCTTCGGTTTGCTGTACCACAACGCGTTGACGATGATCCAACGCCCGTCGAACCGGCCCATGTGGAAATAGTCGACGAACCAGGGCGTTTCCAGCCGCACCGAGGCCGCGTTGCCGGTGACATCGAGCACCTTGCAGCGGCGGTTCCATTGGTCCCGGGGCGTCTTCAACGCGCCCTGCCGGGTAAGCGCCACCAGTTCTTCCTTCGACATCCGGCGCAGGCCCAGGCGCTCGTCCGGGGTGTCGCCAAGGATCGCGCGCTTGGCCAGGTCCGGGTGCAGCGAACGCGCCACGCGGGCCGGATCGCCTTCGAGCTGGCCGTCCACGTAGTCCAGGCAGGTCGCTTCGATCGCCGACACGGTGGCCGGATCGGCAACGGCGGGCGCAGGCGTGGTTGCCGCCGCCAGCGCGAACATCACAGACAACATCGACATCGTTGGTCTCCGTTGGAACAACCCGATTGAAGCCACAACACCGGCACCGGCATTGGAGCGGCGCCTGCGGGCAGGCTCAGCCCTGCGCGATGCAGCCCCAGCCATCGACGCGGCCACTGTATGGGCCGGCCTCGGCATCCAGCAAGGCCTCGAAGCCGGCGATGTTGGCATGCGTGGGCAGCATCATCGGGTACACCACCACCTGCCAGGGAAACGCTTCGTTGCCCTCGTACCGCGACAGCGACACCTTCTGTTCGTTGCGCAGCAGATGCACCGCAAAGCCGATGGCGTCATCTTCGCCGGGAAAGACCAGCGCAAAATCCACTTCGCGGGGAATGCTCAGGTCGTCGCCATCCTGGAGCATGTTCCACAGCACATCGCCGTTTTCGTCTTGCGGGTACAGGGCCAGATCGCGTGACATGACACTCCACGGCCTCAGTGAGCCGATCGCGGGAAGGTGGACGATGGTAGTGCGCCGGGCAGGACGCGAACAAGCGGGGGCCCGGCAGCGCCCGGCCTCAGGGTTGCTGCAGCCAGGCCAGCTTGCGCCCGCGTGGCTGGCGCTTGAGCTGCCACTCAGCCTTCGACGCCGCCGCCCGGTCCGGGTAGGCGCGCATCGCCAGCACCTTCAACGGCGGGTTGGCGCGGGTGTAGCGGGCCCCTTTGCCGGCCAGGTGGGCCTGGAAGCGGGCCTCCACATCGTTGCTGATGCCGGCGTAGTAGCTGCCGTTGCGGCATTCCAGCAGGTACACATACCAGGGGGTGGGTTCAGCGGGCATACCGGGATTATCGACCAACCGGGGCGCGGCGGCTGCTAGAATCCGCCCCGGATGCAGGAGAGAGGCGCCGCGCTGGCGCCCGCCGAAGGCGCAGGCTCCCATAATCGCTCAGGCCGGTGGCGTGATACGCCACCAACCATGCATCCGACACGCCGATCTGGAGAGAGGTCTTCAATGACCCGCCGAAGGGGCACGTGGCCTTGGCCACCGAACTCTCAGGCAAAAGGACAGCGGGAGCGGCAGCGGAATCCCACCCCCACGCCCGTGCACCGCACGGGTGTGCCGGCTGCGTGTTTCCGTCCCCGCCTGACGTGTCCGGATGCTCCCCATGCTGCTCTCCCTGATCTACCTCATCGCCATTTCCGCCGAAGCCATGACCGGCGCGCTGTCGGCCGGGCGGCGGCGGATGGACCTGTTCGGCGTGATCATCATCGCCTGCGTCACCGCACTGGGCGGTGGCTCGTTGCGCGACATCGTGCTCGGGCACTACCCGTTGGGCTGGGTGAAGCACCCCGAGTACCTGGGCTTCACCATCTGCGCGGCGTTGATCGCCACCTGGGTGGCGCGCTGGATGCATCATTTCCGTCGCACCTTCCTGGTGCTGGACGGGCTGGGGCTGATCTGCTTCACCCTGATCGGCTGCGCGGTGGCACGCGAGGGCGGGCACGCCGCGCCGATCGTGCTGATCGCCGGCATGTTGACCGGCGCCTTCGGCGGGGTGCTGCGCGATGTGCTCTGCAACGAGGTGCCGCTGATCTTCCAGAAGGAGCTGTACGCGGTGATCACCCTGCTTACCGGCGCGGCGTGGCTGGTGCTGCTGGAGCTGGGCGTATCGCTCAATGCGGCCACGCTGTGGTGCCTGGGCGGCGGCTTCCTGCTGCGCCTGCTGGCGATCCACTTCAAATGGGAAATGCCCAAGTTCGTCTACCGCGACGAGGTGCATTGAACGGAACGTTCAATGCACCGGTAGCGACCGACCGTTGGTCGGGCGGCCTGCCCTACGTTCAATGCACCGGTAGCACCCGACCGTTGGTCGGGTGACCTGCCCTACGTTCAATGCACCGGTAGCACCCGACCGTTGGTCGTGTGAGGTGGTGTACCGACCAACGGTCGGTACCTACTACGCGGCTTGGCTCACCCGCGCCGCCCGCCGCGCCCGCACCGCGCCGGCCAGGCTTTCCAGCACCGCCAGCGAGGCGTCCCAGCCGATGCAGCCATCGGTGATGCTCTGCCCGTAGACCAGCGGCTGGCCCTCCACCAGGTCCTGGCGCCCGGCCACCAGGTGGCTTTCGATCATCACCCCGACGATGCGCTCTTCCCCATCGGCCAGCTGCGCGTTGATGTCGGCGATGACCCTGGGCTGGTTTTCCGGGTTCTTGCTGCTGTTGGCGTGGCTGGCGTCGATCATGATGCGCGGTGCCAGCTGCGCCTTGGCCAGGGTCTGGCAGGTCGCCTCGACGTGGGCGGCATCGTAGTTGGGGATCTTGCCGCCGCGCAGGATCACGTGGCAATCCGGGTTGCCGGCGGTGGCTACGATGGCGGTGTCGCCCTGCTTGGTCACCGACAGGAAGTGATGCGGATTGGACGCTGCGCCGATCGCGTCGGCGGCGATCTTGATGTTGCCGTCGGTACCGTTCTTGAATCCCACCGGGCACGACAGCCCCGAGGCCAGTTCACGGTGCACCTGGCTTTCGGTGGTGCGCGCGCCGATCGCGCCCCAGGCGACCAGGTCGGCGATGTACTGCGGGGAGATCACATCGAGGAATTCCACGCCGGCCGGCAGGCCCAGCTTGTTGATGTCGCGCAGCAGGCCGCGCGCCACGCGCAGCCCCTTGTTGATGTTGAAGCTGCCGTCCAGGTCCGGATCGTTGATCAGGCCCTTCCAGCCGACCGTGGTGCGCGGCTTTTCGAAGTACACGCGCATGACGATCTCCAGCTCATCGGCATAGGCATCGCGCAGCGGCTTGAGGCGCTGGGCGTATTCGATGGCGGCCACCGGATCATGGATCGAGCACGGGCCGATCACCACGGCCAGGCGGTCGTCGCGGCCGTGCAGGATCTCGTGCAGGGCCGCGCGCGAGGCGCTGACCGTATCGGAGGCCTGCTCATCGCAGGGCAGCATCGCCAGCAGTTGGGCCGGCGGGGTCAACGGTTCGATCTTGCGGATACGCAGGTCGTCGGTGTGCGGGGGCATCGGGGGAAACTCCTTGGAAGTGGGGGTCCCCAGCGCGGCGGCAACAAAAAAGCCGCCAGGTGCGCTGGCGGCTTTCGGGTATGCGTCTGAAGCTTTCTTCAGGGTGAGCGCATGCCTTCCTCCGCCGGTGGCTTCGGAAAGTAATACCAAAAGTAGGAATTGGCGTGGCGTGCGTTCATTGGGGAGTATTGATAGCACAGCTTCTGCGCAGTGCAAAATGTTTCAAACGCAACTGGAACCGCATGTTCAGCCGTCGCCGTCCTGCTTATGCCTTGGGCAGCGCCGCCAGCTCGGCCAGGTGCTGCTGCAGCCCGCCGGCGGCGCCGGCGACGTGGGTGGTGGTGAAATAGGTGTGCCAGCCGGTCGCTTCGATCGCCGCCAGCAGAGCATCGGCATCCTGGCGCGCGCTGCACTGCCAGACCGCATAGAACTGCTCGGCACTGGTATGCGGCACGTCCTGGTCCAGCGGGCCCATCGCCAGCGGCGTGATCCGGGCCGGATCCACGTGCTGCATGCCGGCGCCGATGCGGGCGAACAGGGCCGCACGCGACAACGCATCCAGCGCGGTCCAGGCGGGGGTGGCGGTGTAGAGCTCGATCAACATGTACGACATGGCGCTTCCTGGGGTCAGAGCGAGCGCAACGCGCGCTTGCGGATATGGGTGTTGGCCGGATCATCGGCATGGCATTGCTGCCAGCGGGCGCACAGCGCGCGCACCCAGTCGGGCTGGCTCTTGCCGGCATCATTCAACCAGTTGCCGACCGCGTCCTGCACATAACGCGACTCATCGCAGCACAGCGCCTCCAGCAGGCCCTGCGCATGCTGCGGCTCCTGCTTGAACAAGGCGATATGCGCAGCCCATACGCCGCGGGGGCGCAGCGCTTCGCAGGCGAAGCGGCGCACATTGGCGGACGCATCGGCGGTCCACGGCTGCAGATGCGCCAGCACCCGCAGCGGTTCTGCGGCGATGTGCGGGCGCACGGCCAGCCAGGCCCATTCGCGCACGCCAAAATGACCGTCGTCGGCCAGCGCGCGCAATGCATCGAGCTTGTGCTCCAGCGACAGGCGCGGGTCGCTGCCGATCAGGTAACAGGCCCAGCCGCGCACGGTGTCGCTGCGGTGCTCGCGCCACTGCGCGGCATCGCCCAGTGCGTGCGCGCGCAGCAGGGTGGCTGCGCCCTGCATGCGCACGGTGATGCCACTGCCGGCGGCCTTGCCCATGCTGGCCAACGCAGCAGCCGGCAGCGCGGGGGCGACGCTGGCCAGCAGCCTGGCGAAATCCAGCGCTAGGATTTCGGCCAGATGGGTCGCCTCGGCATGGCCGCCATCCAGTTGGGCGCGGCGTTCGCGCGACAGTGGCGGCGTCTTCATCCGGCCCGACCGGCATCGGTGCGCGCCCAGATCCGCTGCAGCAGGCCGCTGAGCAGGGCGCGCTCGGCATCACCGAGATCGGCGAACAGGCTGCCGATCCACTGGCGGTGCTGGTCGAACAACGCCACCGCGAGGGCTTCGCCGGCGGCGGTCAAGCGGACGTTGATGCGACGCTTGTCGTGCGCATCGCTGTGCCGTTCCAGCAGCGCGTCGCGCTCCAGCCCATCCAGCAACCCGGTCACGGTGGCACGGGCGACGCCGGCGCGCTCGGCAAGCTGGTGCGGCGACAGCGGTTCGGCCGCACCCTGCAGCAGGAACAGCAGCACGAAGCGGCCCTCGCTCAGGCCCAGCGGTGCGAGCCGGTTGGCGCAGTCCTGGTCGATCGCGCTGGCCAGCGAGAGCAGCTGGAAACACTGCGCCAGGCCATCACGCTCGGTATGGCCGCGGCGCTGCATCTCGGCAAGGAAGGCATGGTGCTTGGGTTCCAGCATCGGGATGCAGATAAGTGATTAGTCGCCTAATCATAACCCCGGAAGATCGTCTGTGAAAGGGTTGTATCGTGCGGCTCAAGCCGATTCGAAGAACATCAGGTAGACCAGCCGGCCGTTCTCCATGCGGTCACCGAATGCCGGGCCGGCGGTATGCCACAGCCACGGCCGCAGCAGCACCAGGCGGTTGAAGTGCATCGGCACGCGCATGGTCATTTCCCACTGCGCATCGTCGGCACTGTCCCGCTCGATGATGTCACGGTGCATGGCCGGGCGGTCGGCATAGCCGTACCGCGCCAACTCCGCATCATCCAGCGCCAGCCGTTCCGTGCCGGTGCGGCGATGACGGAAGAACTCGGTGCCGCCCTGGCAGTCCTGCGGCGCGCTGAGGTACAAAATGCCCGACCAGTGCGAACGGTCCACATGCACCCTGGCGCGGCCCACGTCATTGGCCAGGGTGATGCGGAACTTGCCATGCGACTGCCGCGGCGACACCGCGCGCAGCGGTTCGTTGACCAACCGCGAGACGACCTGGTCCAGGCCGTCGATTTCCAGCCGTTCGACCGAGTTGCGGCCGGGAAAGGCGCCATCCTGCTCGGGATAGGTCAGTCCCAGCCCGGCAGTGCGCAGGGACTGCGCGTCGTCCGGAGCGAGGAAGTCATCGACGACGATCATGGAAGTAGGCATCTGCCGAGCGTAGCCGGATGGCACCGGTCGCGGCAAGGCGTGGCGCCGGGGGCGGCCGAGGCAACGACGAGCGCGCGGTGACCCCAGCAATGCACGCACAAAAAAACCCCGCCTTGCGGCGGGGTTTTTCTTGTGCGGCCGATGGTGTGTGCCGACCAACGGTCGGCACCTACCGGACCGATGCGTGCCGGCCAGCGGCCGGCGACGGCATCAGAAGTCCATGCCGCCCATGCCACCCATACCGCCCATGCCACCGCCAGCTGCGCCGGCGCCGTCATCCTTCTTCGGGGCATCGGCCACCATGGCTTCGGTGGTGATCATCAGGCCGGCGATCGAGGCGGCGTTCTGCAGCGCCGAACGGGTCACCTTGGTCGGGTCCAGGATGCCGAATTCCAGCATGTCGCCGAATTCGCCGGTGGCCGCGTTGTAGCCGAAGCTGCCGGTGCCTTCCTTGACCTTGTTGACGATGACCGACGGCTCTTCGCCGGCGTTGGCGACGATTTCGCGCAGCGGGGCTTCCATCGCGCGCAGGGCGATCTGGATGCCGTGGTTCTGGTCTTCGTTGGCACCCTTCAGGCCGGCCAGTGCGGTGACCGCACGGACCAGGGCAACGCCGCCGCCCGGCACCACGCCTTCTTCAACGGCTGCACGGGTAGCATGCAGGGCGTCGTCGACGCGGTCCTTCTTTTCCTTCATCTCGATTTCGGTCGAAGCGCCGACCTTGATCACGGCAACGCCGCCGGCCAGCTTGGCCACGCGTTCCTGCAGCTTCTCGCGGTCGTAGTCCGAGGAGGTGTCTTCGATCTGGGTCTTGATCTGGGTCACGCGCGCTTCGATGTTGGCCTTCTCGCCGGCGCCATCGATGATCGTGGTGTTTTCCTTGGAGACCTGCACCTTCTTGGCGCGGCCCAGGTCCTTGAGCGTGGCCTTTTCCAGCGACAGGCCGATTTCCTCGGAGATCACGGTGCCGCCGGTCAGCACGGCCATGTCTTCCAGCATCGCCTTGCGACGGTCGCCGAAGCCCGGTGCCTTGACGGCCACGACCTTGACGATGCCACGGATGGTGTTGACCACCAGGGTCGCCAGCGCTTCGCCTTCGATGTCTTCAGCGATGATCAGCAGCGGCTTGCCGGACTTGGCCACGCCTTCCAGCACGGGCAGCAGGTCGCGCACGTTGGAGATCTTCTTGTCGTGCAGCAGCACGTACGGATCGTCCAGGTCGGCGGTCTGCGACTGCTGGTTGTTGATGAAGTACGGCGACAGGTAGCCGCGGTCGAACTGCATGCCTTCGACCACGTCCAGCTCGTTGTCCAGGCCCGAGCCTTCTTCAACGGTGATCACGCCTTCCTTGGTCACCCGGCGCATCGCTTCGGCGATGATGTTGCCGATCGATTCGTCGGAGTTGGCCGAGATCGTGCCGACCTGGGCGATCGCCTTGTCGTCGGTGGTCGGCTTGGAGATGTTCTTCAGCTCGGCGACGGCGGCGATCACGGCCTTGTCGATACCGCGCTTGAGGTCCATCGGGTTCATGCCGGCAGCGACGGCCTTGGCGCCTTCGCGGATCAGGGCCTGGGCCAGCACGGTGGCGGTGGTGGTGCCGTCGCCGGCGTCGTCGTTGGTGCGGGAAGCAACTTCCTTCACCATCTGCGCGCCCATGTTCTCGAACTTGTCAGCCAGTTCGATTTCCTTGGCGACGGACACGCCGTCCTTGGTGATGGTCGGGGCGCCGAAGCTCTTTTCGAGCACGACGTTGCGGCCCTTCGGGCCCAGGGTGGCCTTGACGGCATTGGCGAGCACGTTGACGCCGCGCACCATGCGCGAACGGGCATCTTCACCGAAACGAATATCTTTGGCAGCCATTGCGATTACCTTTTCTGTAGAGCCGGGCGCTGCCCGGCTGTATGTAATGAGGAACGAAGAACGACAGCGGCGAACCGGGCACGGCCCGGTTCAACCGGCTCAGCCAACGATGGCGAGCACGTCGTCTTCGCGCAGGACCTTGTACTCGACGCCTTCAGCCTTGTAGCTGCTGCCGGCGTACTGGCCGTAGATGACCTTGTCACCGACCTTCAGCGACGGCGCGCGCACGCTGCCGTTGTCCAGCGGCTTGCCCGGGCCCACGGCCACAACTTCGCCCTTGGTCGACTTTTCCTTGGCGGAATCGGGGATCAAGATGCCACCGGACGAGACTTCGTCGGCTTCGATCGGCTTGACTACGACGCGGTCATGAAGCGGCTTGATACTCATGTGAGACCTCTTAAGTTGTTGATTGGTCTTGGAAAGTCTGGCGGCGTTAGCAGTCACCCGGGGCGACTGCCAACCACGCTCACGAAAAAACCCGACAGTGCGGGACAGAGCAGAGATGAGGCTGGCCGGGAGCCTTTCAAGGGGTAGCCGGCAAATTTTTACTGCTCCGCCCCAATGCCGCAGGTCCGGCCCGCACCCACAGGGAGCCGGGCCGGAGCGCGGCACGGCCGGCCAGACTTCGTCCAACCCCGGGGCTGGCCTGCCGTCCAGGCACCGCAACGCCCCTTGGACCGTCATTTTCTTGACGCACGTCTCAATGCTGGCGGCCGATACCGACATATCGATAGATGTGTCATCTGAATTGATTAGATTCGGCCGGCAATACCCAATCACAAGGAGACGTAGATGAGGTTGCTCACACCGCTGTCCCTGGGGTGCCTGCTGGCATTGGCTGCCGGCGCTGCCCAGGCGGACGTATTCATCAATGAACTGCATTACGACGACAACACCGCCGCCGGCGACGTCGGCGAGGCGATCGAAGTCGTCGCCACGGCCGGTGAGGACCTCAGCAGCTATCGGCTGTACCTGTACAACGGCAGCACCCCGTCGGCGGCCACCGTATACGCCAACAACCCGGTCCCTGCCGGCACCGCCGCCAGTTGCGGCAAGGCCACCCTGGCCACGCTCACCTACCCCAGCAACGGCCTGCAGAACGGCGCCAACGACGGCATCGCACTGGTCGATGGCAGCGGCAAGGTCATCCAGTTCATCAGTTACGAAGGCACCATCACCGCCGCCGCCGGCCCGGCCGCCGGGCTGACCAGCCAGAACATCCCGGTCAGCGAGAGCAACAGCACCGCCCCGGGCACCTCCCTGCAGCTCACCGGCAGCGGCAGCCAGTACACCCACTTCAGCTGGGCTGCCTCGGCGGCGCAGACCTTCGGTGCCTGCAACGCCGGCCAGAGCTTCAGCGGTGGCGGCGGCACCGGCCCCAACACCCCGCCCTCGGTACGCACCACCACCCCCGAACAGGGCGCCAGCACCTTCCCGGCCGCGGCCGACCTGGACGTCACCTTCAGCGAAACCGTCACCCTGGCCAGCGGCGCCTTGGTCCTGAGCTGCGGCCAGTCCGGCAGCGTGCCGCTGACCCACGCCAGCAGCGGAACCCGCTTCACCCTGTCGACCAACACCGCGCTGGTCGCCGGCGAAGCGTGCCGCTTCGACGTCCGCGCCAGCCGGGTCACCGATGCGCAGGGCGCCCATCCGGCCGCCGATACCCGCATCGCCTTCACCGTGGCCAGCGGCGGCACCGGGCCGGACCCGGATCCGGGCAGCTACTACTCGCGGGTCAATACCAGCTCGCCCAGCCAGCTGCGCTGCTCGCTGCATGAAACCATCAAGGGCCACACCGCCTACCCGTACAGCGGCACGGGGACCAGCACCTGGACCATCCTGGAGATCGCCGACGAGGATCCCAACAACAGCGGCCGTATCCTGGATGCCTATCGCAACCGCAGCTACGCCAAGGTGGCCGACCGCGCCGGCACCGGCAGCGGGCTGACCTACAACCGCGAGCACACCTGGCCGAACTCGCTGGGCTTTGCCAGCACCACCGGCGACAAGGGCCTGCCGTACGCCCCGTACACCGACACCCACATGCTGTACCTGACCGATGCGCAATGGAACGCCGACCGCGGCAACAAGCCGTTCGCCAAGTGCGACAGCAACTGCGGCGAACGCGCCACCGAAGCCAACAACGGCACCGGCGGCGGCAGTGGCGGCTACCCGGGCAATTCCAACTGGGTGCGCACCCCCGACGGCAACACCGGCAGCTTCCAGGTGTGGGGCCATCGTAAGGGCGACATGGCACGGGCGGTGCTGTACATGGCCATCCGCTACGAAGGCGGCAAGGATGCCAGGACCGGCCAGTCCGAGCCGGACCTGGAACTGACCGACGACCGCAGCAAGATCGTCAAGACCTCCGCCTCGCCGGCCTACATGGGGCTGCTGTCGACCCTGATCGACTGGCATCTGTCCGATCCGCCGGATGCGGCCGAACGCGCCCGCAATGAAGTGATCTACAGCTTCCAGGGCAACCGCAACCCGTTCATCGACCACCCCGAATGGGGCACCCCCGGCCTGTTCACCTCGGCCAAGCCGGCCACCTGCCAGCTGGCCAACTGAGCCACCCGGCCGGCGCCATCGCGGCGCCGGCCGGACCTGCGGCCCCGACGGACCTATACTCGGCGGTCATGTCGACCGTCGATCCCGTCTTTCTGCTGTTCACCACCTGCCCCGACGCGGCCACCGCGACGCGGCTGGCGCACGCACTGGTGGAAGAACGCCTGGCGGCGTGCGTCACCCGCCTGGACGGGGCGCACTCCACTTACCGCTGGCACGGGGAGATCAACGAGGACCATGAGGTCCAGCTGCTGATCAAGACCACCGGCGGCCGACTGGATGCGGCCATCGCCCGCGTGCAGGCCCTGCATCCGTATGAACTCCCCGAGTGCATCGCGGTCGAAACCCACGCCGGGCTGCCGGCGTACCTGGATTGGATTCGGGCGCAGACCCGTGAGGAAACTGATTGATGACGCTGTTCCGTCGTATTGCCGCGCTGTGCGCGCTGCTCGTGGTGTCCCTGCCGGCCCTGGCCGTCAGCGAGAAGGACCTGCTGCCGGTGGACGAGGCGTTCGCGCTGACCGCGCTGGCGCGTGACCGCGACCGCATCGAGATCAGCTGGAAGATCGCGCCGGGCTACTACCTGTATCGGCACCGCACCACGGTCAAGCCTGCCGCCGGGTTCAGTGCCCAGGCGCTGCAGATGCCGGCCGGCAAGAAACACCACGACGATTTCTTCGGTGAAGTGGAAACCTACCGCGAGCGGCTGACCGCGGTGCTGCCGGGCAAGGCCGCCGATGGCGCCGACACGGTGACGCTGGAAGTGCGCTACCAGGGCTGTGCCGATGCCGGGGTGTGCTACCCGCCGCAGAAGCGCAGCGTGCAGGTCAAGCTGCCCGCCGGCAGCGGCGGCAGCGATGCGATGGCGCCGGCACCGCTGGCGGGCGCAGCGTCCTCGCCGTTCAACAATCCGCTGGCCGGCAATGCCGGCGGTGGCCTGCGCCTGCCCGGTGCGGCCAATGCACCGGCACTGCCACTGCCGTCCGAACGCGCCTTCGGCTTCGATGCGATCGTCGCCAACGGCAACACCGTGCTGCTGCGCTTCACGCCGGCCCCGGGCTATTACCTGTACCGCGATCGCACTTCGTTGAAACTGGAAGGCGCCAGCGGCATCGATGCCGGCAAGCTGCAGTGGCCGGCCGCCAAGTCGCTCCGCGACGAGCACTTCGGTGAGGTGGCGGTCTACTTCGACCAGGCCGATGTCAGGCTGCCGCTGCATCGCAGCCGGGCCGACGCCGCCGAGACCACCCTGGTGGTCACCTTCCAGGGTTGCCAGACCGATGGCATCTGCTACCCGCCGATGACGCGCCGGGTGCAGCTGTCGCTGCCGGCCGGCACGGTCAATGCCCGCACCGGCCAGGCCGCCGCCAGGAACGAGGTGATCGCGCCGCTGCCGGGCCGCGACAAGCGTGCACAGCCGCGCGAGGCGGCCGGGGTGTCCACCCAGCCGATGCTGATCCGCCCCAACCAGGCCGCCGCAGCCGGGCCCGATGGCAACGCCACGACCCCCGATGCCAGCGCCGACAACGCCCAGCGCACCCGCCCGCCCGGCAACGGTGCCGCGCCCACCACCCTGCTGGCCGCGCTGCTGCTGGCCCTGGCCGGCGGCCTGATCCTCAACCTGATGCCCTGCGTCCTGCCGATCCTGTCGCTGAAGGTACTGGGCGTGGCGCAGAGTGGCGAAAGCCGCCAGCGCGCGCGCAGCCATGCGCTGTGGTACACCGCCGGCGTGCTGGTGGCCTTCGCCGGCATCGGGGCGCTGGTGCTGGCCCTGCGCGCGGCCGGCCAGGCCGCCGGCTGGGGCTTCCAGCTGCAGCACCCGTGGTTCATCGCCGCGCTGGTGTACCTGATGTTCGCCGTCGGCCTGAGCCTGTCCGGGCTGTTCACCCTGGGCGGCAGCCTGGGCGGGGTCGGCCAGTCGCTGGCCGCACGCAGCGGCCCGGTCGGCGATTTCTTCACCGGCGTGCTGGCCTGCGTGGTGGCCAGCCCGTGCGTGGCACCGTTCATGGGCCTGCCGCTAGCCTATGCGTTCACCGCACCGCCGCTGCCGGCGATGCTGGTGTTCCTGGTGCTGGGCCTGGGTCTGGCGCTGCCATTCCTGCTGATCGGCTTTGTGCCCTCGCTGGCCAAGCGCCTGCCGCGCCCCGGGGCCTGGATGGAAACCCTCAAGCACGTGCTGGCCTTCCCGATGTATGCCACGGCGATCTGGTTGTTGTGGGTGCTGGGCAAGCAGCGCGGCGTGGACGCGATGACCCTGGTGCTGGGCGGCCTGGTAGTGCTGGCACTGGCGCTGTGGTGGTTCGAACGCAGCCGCTGGCGCAGCCAGCGCGTGGCCGGCGTACTGGCCATGCTGCTGCTGATCGCCTCGCTGGTCCCGGTGTGGGGCGTGACCCGCCTGCCGCCGCCGGCCAGGGCGGCGGCGGCGACCAGCGACAACGTGGTGGCCTACGCACCGCCGCTGCTGGACCGGCTGCGCCAGGACAACCGGGTGGTGTTCGTCAACATGACCGCCGACTGGTGCGTGACCTGCAAGGCCAACGAACGCGCGGTGCTGGGCACCAACGCGTTCCACGACACCCTGCGCCGCACCAACGCGGTGTACATGCGCGGCGACTACACCAATGTCGACCCGGACATCACCGCGTTCCTGGAGGAGCACAAGGCGGTCGGCGTGCCGCTGTACGTGGTGTACGGCCCCGGCGCCCCGCCGACCGTGCTGCCGACCGTGCTGACCCAGGCGATCGTCGAAGAAGCCCTGCTGCGCACCGCCCGATGAGCCGTTGGCCACCGCGCCCGACGGTGGTGGTGGCCGTGCTGGCGGCGCTGCTGGGCGTGGCGGCCGGCGCGTGGTTCTTCAACCGTGGCGTGCCCGCGGCAGCGCCCCTGCCGCACCCGGCCGTGGCTGCCGCGCGGCCCGGCGATGCGCTGCCGGCGATCACCCTGCCCGACCTCGACGGCACGCCGGTGGAACTGGCCCGTTTCGGCGGCCGCCCGTTGCTCATCAATGTATGGGCCAGCTGGTGCGGCCCGTGCGTGGAGGAAATGCCGGCCCTGGCCGCCTTCGCCGCCGCGCAACCGGCCGACGGCGTGCAGGTGCTGGGGCTGGCGCTGGACAGCCGCGATGGCGTCCGCGATTTCCTGGCGCGGGTACCGGTGGGCTACCCGATCGTGCTGGATACCCCCGGCCCGGCCGATGCCAGCGTGCGGCTGGGCAATACCCAGGGCCTGTTGCCGTATTCGGTGCTGGTCGGCGCCGACGGGCGCATCCTCAAGCAGAAGCTGGGGCCATTCGGGCCCGGTGAGATCGAGGCCTGGGCCGCGCACTGAGGGGCGGCGACCGGTGGCGTTGCGGCGGTTTCATTCAAACCACCGCCGCAGGAATGCGGCGGTGGCGCTGCCCTTGGCACGGCTTACCTGCGCCGGCGTACCGGCAGCCACGATAGCCCCGCCCTGCTCGCCCGCACCGGGGCCGACATCGATCACCCAGTCGGCATCGGCCACCACGCGCAGGTCGTGCTCGACCACCACCACCGTGTTGCCGGCATCGACCAGCCCGTGCAGTTGCGCCATCAGCTTGTCCACGTCGGGCGGATGCAGGCCGGTGGTCGGCTCGTCCAGCACGTACAGGCTGCTGCCGCGCTGGCTGCGCTGCAGTTCGGTGGCCAGCTTGATCCGCTGCGCTTCGCCGCCGGACAGTTCGGTGGCCGGCTGGCCCAGCCGCAGGTAGCCCAGGCCGATATCGCGCAGCAGCTGCAGCACGCGCTGCACCGGTGGCTGGTCGGCAAACAGCAGCAACGCCTCGTCCACCGTCATCGCCAGCACCTGGGCGATGTTGTGGCCCTTCCACGACACCTCCAGCGTCTTGGCGTTGTAGCGCTGGCCGTGGCAGGTCGGGCACGGCGCGTATACGCTGGGCATGAACAGCAGTTCCACATGTACAAAGCCTTCGCCCTCGCAGGTGGCGCAACGGCCCTGGGCCACGTTGAACGAGAAGCGCCCGGCACTGTAACGGCGGCTCTTCGCCATTGGCGTGGCGGCGAACAACGTGCGCACATGGTCGAACAACCCGGTATAGGTGGCCAGGTTGGAACGCGGGGTGCGCCCGATCGGTTTCTGGTCGACGTTGACCAGGCGCCTGATCGCGCCGGCGCCGGCGTGCAGGCGGCCGCGGGTAGGCACGATGCGGCTGGGCACCGGCAGCTCGCCGTCGACCTCATCGGCCACCGGCTCATGGCCCAGGTGCGCACCCACCAGCTCCACCAGCGCCTGGCTGACCAGGCTGGACTTGCCCGAGCCGGACACCCCGGTGACCGCGGTGAACGCGCCCAGCGGAAACCGCGCATCCAGCCCGTGCAGGTTGTTGCGGTGGATGCCACGCAGTTCCAACCAGCCTGCAGGCGTACGCGGCGTGCGCCGTTGCCCGCGGCCGCTGTCGAACAGGTACGGCGCGGTCAGCGACGCCTTGACCGTGCGCAGCCCCTCCGGCGGCCCGCTGTACAGCACCTGCCCGCCGTGCTGGCCGGCGCCGGGGCCGACATCGACCAGCCAGTCGGCACGGCGCAGCATGTCCAGGTCGTGCTCCACCACGAACAGCGTATTGCCGGCCGCCTTGAGCTGGTCCAGCGCGCGGTACAGCGCCTGCCCATCGGCCGGATGCAGCCCGGCGGTGGGCTCGTCGAGCACATACACCACGCCGAACAGGCTGGAGCGGATCTGCGTGGCCAGCCGCAGCCGCTGCAGCTCGCCCGGCGACAGCGTCGGGGTGGTGCGGTCCATCGACAGATAGCCCAGGCCCAGCGCCTGCAGCGTGCCGATGCGTTCGACCAGGTCGCCGGCGATGCGCTGGGCGGCGATGCGTTTTTCGGCGGACAGGTCCGGCGTGCGGCGCACGTCGCTGCCGCCGGCATGCCGGTGGCCACCGGCGGCGACCCGCACCGCCTCGGCCTTGCGCCCCGAGGCGCGGCTGCGCGGCGCCGCCGTGGCCGGCGCCTGGAAATGGCCGTCGGCGGCCGGGCGCAGCACCTCGGCCATGGCACTGAGCGACAGCTGCGACAGCGCGCCGATATCGTGCCCGGCGAAGGTCACCGACAAGGCCTCGCGCTTGAGCCGCTTGCCCTCGCAGACCGGGCACGCGGTGCCGACCATGTAGCGGGCCACGCGCTTTTTCATCATCGCGCTCTGGGTGCTGGCGAAGGTATGCAGCACGTAGCGGCGCGCCCCGCTGAAGGTGCCCATGTAGCTGGGCTCCTGCTTGCGGCGCAGCGCGGCGCGGGTCTGCGCCGGGGTGAAGCCGGCATAGACCGGCACCACCGGTTGTTCGTCGGTGAACAGGATCCAGTCGCGTTGCTTCTTCGGCAGCTCGCGCCAGGGGATGTCCACGTCGTAGCCGAGCGTGACCAGGATGTCGCGCTGGTTCTGCCCGTGCCAGGCCGGCGGCCAGGCGGCAATGGCCCGCTCGCGGATGCTCAGCGACGGGTCGGGCACCATCGACTGCTCGGTCACCTCATACACATGGCCCAGCCCGTGGCAGTTCGGGCAGGCGCCCTGCGGAGTATTGGGCGAGAAGTCCTCGGCGTACAGCATCGGCTGGTCGGCCGGATAGGTGCCGGCCCGCGAATACAGCATGCGCAACAGGCTGGACAGCGTGGTCACGCTGCCCACGCTGGAGCGCACGCTGGCGGTCCCGCGCTGCTGCTGCAAGGCCATCGCCGGCGGCAGCCCCTCGATCGCATCCACGTCCGGCACCCCGACCTGGTCGATCAGGCGCCGCGCATACGGCGACAGCGATTCCAGGTAGCGCCGCTGCGCCTCGGCATACAGCGTGCCGAACGCCAGCGACGATTTGCCGGACCCGGAGATGCCCGAGAACACCACCAGCGCATCGCGCGGGATGTCCACGTCCACATCGCGCAGGTTGTGCTCGCGCGCGCCACGGACGCGGACATAGCCGGATGCATCGGCACGGGCGCCGGTCTTGTTTCGGGTGCTCATCCGCGCAGGATAGTGGCGTCCACCGCACGCGGCCAGTGAAGGCCGCGCAACGGTGGCGTACCGGCCGCGCTATCCGGCGCGCGCCAGCCCGGCGGCAGCGGCGGCGCCCGGTACTTCCAGCACGAACGCAGCCACCGCGGCGCGCAACTGCGCCGCCTGGCGCTGCATGGCCTGCGCCGAGGCCGACGCCGCTTCCACCATTGCCGCGTTGTGCCGGGTGCTGCCGTCCATCTGCAGCAGGGTCTGGCCCACCTGTTCGATGCCGGCGCTCTGCTGCTGGGACGCGGCGGAGATGCCGGCCATGATCGTGCTTACCTGCTGCACGCTGCCGACGATGCGGGCCATGGTGGCACCGGCCTGGTCGACCTGGCGGGTGCCGGCAGCGACCGTGCCGACCGAATCCTCGATCAGGCCCTTGATCTGCCGTGCCGCGTCGGCGCTGCGCTGGGCCAGCAGCCGCACCTCGCTGGCCACCACCGCGAAACTGCGGCCCTGCTCACCGGCACGCGCCGCTTCCACCGCCGCGTTCAATGCCAGGATGTTGGTCTGGAAGGCGATGCCGTCGATGACTGCGGTGATGTCGCCGATACGGCGCGAGGATTGCGCGATGTCGTGCATGCTGGCCGCCACCTGCGCCACCGAGGCACCGCCCTGGCGGGCGATGCCGCTGGCATCGATGGCCAGCTGGTTGGCCTGCTGGGCGGCCTCGGCGTTGTGGCGCACGGTGGTGGTCAACTGCTCCATCGAGGCGGCGGTTTCCTCCAGGTGCGCAGCCTGGCGTTCGGTACGTTCGGCCAGGTCGGCGTTGCCGGCCACGATCTCGCCGGCCGCGCCGTTGATCGCGGCCGAGGCCTGCTGGATGCGCGCGACGATGTCGGTCAGCTGCTGCACGCTGGCATTGGCATCGTCGCGCAGCTGCGCGAATACGCCCTGGAACCGGCCCTGCATGCGCACCCGCAGGTCGCCGTGCGCCAGCGCCGACAGCACCGCCTGCAACCCGGACAGATTGTCCTGGAAGGTATCCAGCAGGCCGTTGATGCTCACCGCCAGGGTATGCACGAAGCCCTGCTTGCCGTCCACCACGATGCGGCCGTGCAGGTCGCCATGCGCGGCCGCATCGACCAGCGCGGCCACTTCGGTTTCCACCGTGGTCTCCAGCGCGCGGCTGCGCCATTCCACCGCCGCGCCGAGCCATTGGCCGTCATCGACGATCGGGTTGATCACCAGCTGGTAACGCGTGCCGGCGTGCTCGATCTCATGCTTGCTGGCATCGGCGCTGTGCAGTGCCCGCGCCAGCCGGGTGAACACCGGGTGCAGCGCCGACGCCGGCTGCCCGCACCACTGCGCCGCATCGATGGCCAGCTCGGCCAGCAGCGCCCGGTTGAGCAGGGCGATACGGCCGTCCGGGTCCAGCACCATCAGCCCGGTCTGCGCGCTGTCCAGCGCCTGGCGGGCCTGTGCGTTGTCGCGCGCGGCCGCGCGTTCGGCCTGGATGCGTTCGCGCAGGCGCTGCTGCATGTGCACCAGGCGCTGGGCCAGCTGGCCGATCTCATCGTGCGGATTGTGTACGGTCAACTGCGTGTCCAGCCTGTCCTCGGCGATGTCCTCGGCAAAGCGCAGGGTGTCGGCGATCGGCTGGCGTACCGCGCGCAGCACCAGCACCAGGCTGGCGATCAGCACCAGCGCCACCACCAGCAGGGTCAGCGCGAATACCACGTTCATCGCCCGCGCCTGCGCCTGCTGGTGGCGACGTGCCTGCTGCAGCGCCCCGGCCTGGGCGCGCTGCAGCCGCTGCAGCGCCGGGGTGATCTGCGCGGCGGTGTCGGCCAGTGCCTGCGCCTCCACGTCCAGCCCGACCCGCGCGGCGGTATAGGCCAGCAAGGCGCCCTGATAGTCGTCCATCCGCGCCCGCAGCTGGTCCTGTACGGGGAGGGGCAGGCCGGCGCCGGACAGCGTCAGCTCGAACGGCAGCTTGGCCTCGCTGGCACGGTCGGCGTGCGCCGCATCGCCGGTCAGCAGCAACAAGGCTTCCTGGCGTCGCATCGCCTGCCACTGCGCCGCCAACGCCGGGCGCGCGGCGGCATCCAGCGGCTGCTGGACGGCCTCGGCGGCGGCATCGAGCTGGGCGCGCAGGCCGGCGTCGCCACGGCCCATTTCGTCGGCACGCGCGTTCAGCGCGGCAATGCCCTCGGCGAATTCGCCGGTGCGCGCAGCCAATGCCTTCAACGCGCCGGCGGCACCGGCGTCGTGCCGCTGCGCCCGCAGCTGCGCCAGCGTCGCCTGCAGGCGTTGCTGGGCCTGCTGCAGCGCCGCGCGGTCGGCATCGGCAAAGCTGATGGCATAGCGGGTCTGCAGGCGCCGTGCCTCGGCAACCTGGGTGGCCAGCGCCGCCGCCGTCGCGGCCTGCTGCTGGTGCGCGGCATAGGCAGTGGCGGCACGCGCGCTGTTGTGGCCGGTCCAGGCATGGACCACGGCCACACTGACCAGGCCAAACCCGCACACCACCAGGCAGGCCTTGAGCTTGCGCGCCACGCTCAGGCGCTGCAGCATCAGCCATCCGCGGCGGGGATCGGGCAGGGAAACACGCCGGGCACCAAAAAAGTGGGCGGCCAGCAGGGACAGGCGGCGGGGGATGGCCGACATCACGCACTCCAGACGGAAGGACGCATCGGTATCGGCCGGCCGTGGCCGGACTTGAGGGCCGCATCTGCACCGGCCGCCGCGCCACGCTGCACACAGCGTCCGTTGTAACGGCCGCAGACGACGGCACGATGACGGCTCGGCGGTCATTTCGGCGGCGCGGGCACAGCGCATTTATCGGACCCGGGATGGCCGTGATGCTGGTGGGGTGGACGGTGGCTTCACGGGCTTGATGCTGAACTGGTGCCGTTGCCGGGGGGCGGGCGGGTTGCCCTCCAGCGCACAGGCCAGCCGCAGCCGCCGAGGCACCGCAATGAGCACCGCATTCAAGATCTTCCTGCTGGTCGGGGCCGTGCTGTACGGGCTGCCCGGGATCGTGTGGTGGATCAACCATCGCCGCGCCAAGCGCGCGCGCCAGGCGCTGGCAGCCACCGCTGCCGACGCCGCACCGCGATAACACCGACCGGCCTGGCCGGTACTTGCCGCCTGCCACACAGGGCCGGCAGCACCGCGCTCACCGCAGGAGGAACTGCTCGCCCTTCACTGCGTTCTGAAGCAACTGCACCAGCGTATCCATGCCGCTTCCAGAAAGCCTCAGCGCCGCGCTCCACCCCATCGGGATTTCCGCAACGGCAGGATCGCCCGGGCGCAGGGATCCCGAGATCGGAAGCGGATGCTATCACCCACCCACCCGACGGCGGCCTAGTCCAGCGTCCGCTTCCGGCCAAACACGGACTCGTGGCTCCCGTCGCGATACCTTTGCCCGCATGGCGCATGCGTCACTCAGAATCCGCGCGAGAACCCAATGAACACGGTTGCACTCCCATTGGTATTCCGTTCGATCAACGGGCTGTCGGTGATCTTGTTCGGCAGCACCTTGTACTGCGTAAACCCCATCAGCATCCAGTTCTCGCCCAATGGCCGGAAGTAGCTCACTCCCACGTGCGGAATGGTCACCGCGCCAGGCTTGTAGTCCACCACGCCGCGCGCCACTTCTTCCTTCAAGGTGCCGTAATAATAGTTGGCCATGTCCTTGGACTGCCACGTAACCCCAACGTTCGGGGTTAGCCGTCCCATGCCCACATCGAAGCCATAGCCGTACTGCAGCGAGAAATCCTGGCCGCCGCTGGTATCGGTGGCGTCGGTCAGTAGTTCAGCCTCCAGCTCGCCGCCGCGGCCGCTCCATTTGATCTTGGCGCCGAAGTCAAGACCCATATCGCGGTCTTCGAGCAGGTGGTAGTCCACGCCGTTGTTTGCCAGCTCGCTGCGCCCCAGGTCCTTCACATCGAACCCGTCCATGCGCCCTTTGACCACGGCCGCCAGCTCGAAGGAATCATTCTTGATGAACGCCCAACCCGCACCCAGCCCTTCGAAGTAGAACCGCTCACCGTGGTAATTCACCAGCGGAATCGGCAGCACCCGGGTGCCTTCACCGGCGTACGGGCTGTCGGCCACCACGGCCGCCAGGCCCAGCCCCCAACGCGGCGGGCCATCGTCGCCGGGACCGCCACTGGGGCCCTCCTGCGCCACCGCAGTGAACGACAAACCGCAGGCCAGCACGGGCCACAGAAACTTGATCATAAGACTCCAGACCTCACCAGGAAGGGAACCCGCCGTTGCGGGAGAGGCCGCGTCAAACCAACGCGGCCGGTTCAA
Source organism: Stenotrophomonas sp. KH_029 (assembly GCF_057839765.1). NCBI lineage: Bacteria > Pseudomonadati > Pseudomonadota > Gammaproteobacteria > Lysobacterales > Lysobacteraceae > Stenotrophomonas > Stenotrophomonas sp. KH_029. The sequence goes on from NZ_CM174498.1 coordinate 3,829,321, forward strand.
AGTGAGGATGAAGTGGCGATGTCGCCGAAATGTCGCGGGTGCAGGGTGGCGCACTAACACCTGCTGTACGTCAAGGCACCTCTACCACGCTGACTGACACATCCAGTGTCGCGCGCGTACCGTCTGTGCCGGACTCGATGGCCAGCGTCCAGTGGAAGCGGTCGCAGATGCGCCCGATCAGGAACAACCCCAGTCCCTGGCCCCGCACCGGTGCCGCCTGGCGAAGACTGTCCCGGTAGCGTCGCGCCGCTTCCACCGGGTTGAAGCCGCTGCCAGAATCGACCACGGCCACCTTTCCCCGCGAAAGCATGATCTCCACGAACCCCTCGTCGGTGTTCTCGATCGCATTGCGGATCAGGTTGCTCACCGCAATGCGCACCATCGCCTCCGGCGCGGCTATGAAGGTCGGCTCCAGGACACCCAACCGCAGCTGGGCATCTTTTCCGCGCAGCAGGTATTCATGGTCGCGCGCCAAACGCGGCAGAAAGTCGTGCAGGCAGGTGACCTCTGCAGTCTCCCCGCCCGGTGGCGCCTCACGAGCCAGGTAGAGCAGTGCGACCATCGTTTCGGAGAGGTCTTCCACCGCGTGTTCGATGCGCGCCAGCACCGGCTGCGAGGCGTCCGGCAGCGGGAGCTGCCGCAGCACGTCGGCAGCCCCAGCAATCACCGCAATCGGAGTGCGGAACTCATGGCTGGCTTGGTCCAGCAGGCTGCGCTCGCGCTGGATGAATTTCTCCACCCGTTCCAGATGGGCATTGCTCGCCTGCGCGATCACCTGGATTTCTTCCCGCGGGTAGTCCGTGGGCAGGCGTGCGCCGGCATCGCTGGGGTCGATGGCCTGCATGCGTGCAGCCAGGTCGCGCACCGGCCGCACGAGGTTGGCGTGCAACCAGGCGATGAAGCCAGCAATCACCGCAGCAAAGCAAAGGATCCACAGCAGGCTCAGTCGCGCGTAGCGGTTCTGCTGCTGCTCAAGGGGCTCAATGTCCACCACGGTCACCAGCCTGCCATGTGACAGAGCCGCCACCACCGCATGATAGGTCTCACCTCCGTCCAAGTTCACCGCATCACCCAACAACGACGCTTCGGAACTGTAGATGCCCGGCGGCAGGTGCGCCAGCTGGTGTGGCAACTCGGGCGGCGCGATTCCGTCGCGCAGGTACCAGGATCGCACCAGTCCTTCGCGTGGCAGCTCATCAGCGTGGCCGCCGCGCACCCGTTCTGCATGGTCGGCGGAGATCGCGCGGGTCAGGTCCGCCCAGTAGTGCGCCTCCATCAGCAACTGACCACTAAAGCTCTGTACCGCGATGGCAAACAGCACCAACAAGCCAAGCAGGATCAGGGCAACGCTGGTCCACCAGTGAACGCCGCGTCGGCGCAGCGGCTTACCCACCTTCGCCGAGCCTGTAGCCGGAACCGGCCACGGTATGCAGCAGGGGCGTTTCCGCGTCCTGTTCAAGGGCACGACGCAACACGTACATATGCGAACGCAGTAGATCGGTGCCTGGCGAAGCTTCGCCCCAAGCCGCGCGCTCCAACTTTGCCCGGGTCACCACCTGTGGGCTCTCGCGCATCAACAGCTCCAACAGGCGCCGACCGGTGCGGGTGAGAGTGATCTTCCTGCCTGACCGCTGCGCCTGCAGGGTGCCAAGGTCGAAGGCCAGATCGCCCACCCGCAGCACGTTGTCGGCGGCACCGGCGTGGCGGCGCCGCGCCACCAGCGAACGCAGCCGCACCTCGATCTCAGGTAGCGCCACCGGTTTCACCAGGTAGTCATCCAGCCCCGCCTCGAAGCCATCGATCTTGTCACCCACATGGTCGCGCGCGGTGAGCATGATTACCGGCACCTGCTTCTTTGCTTCGCCACGCAGGCGCCGCAGCACGGTCAAGCCGTCCAGACGGGGCAGGTTCCAGTCCAGCACGATCGCGTCGTAATCTTTGGACGAGGCCAGGTGCAGGCCGGAAAGACCGTCGGGTGCGGCATCCAGAGTGTGCCCGCAGGCCTCCAGGAAGTCGTACAGGTTCGCCGCCAATTGCGCGTTGTCTTCGATGATCAGGATCGAAAGCGATTTCCGGCTCATGGCATTCCCAGTGGGTCGAACAACCGCGATAGAAACTCTAGCACGCCCATCGCCGCTGCAAAGAGGAGTACCAGCAGGCTGGCGTTGAGCAGGTACTTCAACACCGTATACAGCAGGCGATTCCTGTGTTTGAGCACCAACCCACGCTCGCGGACGGGGGCAAGCCGGGCGAATAGCCAGCTGATCGGCCCCTGCCGGTCTTCGGGCGTATTGGGCACTGTCATCGCCCAAGCGAGGCTCGCGTAGAGGCGGTTGAAGGCACGCCCCAGCGGGTTCATCGGGCGCTCCACATCGCACATCAGGATCACCCGCAACGCGTTGCTGTCGTTGCGTGCGAAATGCGGGTAGGTCTCGTCGAACACGAAGTCTTCGCCATTGCGCCAGGGCATGACGTGGCCATCCACGCAGATGTAGCAGTTCGCCGTACCCGGCGTGTCCAGCCCCAGGTGATAGCGCAGGGAGCAGGCCAGCGGATCGGAATGCATGCTCAGCTCCGCACCGGGGGGCAGCACCGAGAACATCGCGGCACGAATCCCTGGTATGCCCTCCAGCAGCCGCACCGTGGTCGGGCACAGGCGCTCTGCCGACCGGTGTGGATCGGCGTACCACGTGAGGTAGAACTTGCGCCAACCCCGCTTGTAGAACGTACGGAAACCAACGTCATGGTGCCCAGCCGACCCGGGCGCTGATGCCGCCTCGAATGCGCCCGATGCGTGCAGCTGCATCGCCTCGTCGCGGATCCGTCGCCAGTTGCGGCGCAGCCGATGGATTCCTTCAATGCAGTGCGGCTCCAGCACCGGGCGGCGCGCCTCGCGCGCCGTGGCCATGTACAACAGGCAGTTCAGCGGAGCGAACACCGGCCAGCTCTTACGCAGGTACTGAGGAAACCCGGCATAGCGCTGGCGCCCCCGGAAGCGATACACATAGAGGATGCAAACTGCCACGTAGACCAGCAGCGCGGCCATCGCCATCATCACCAAGCTCATGCCGATTCCCCCAACGAAGGAACCGCGCCATTGGCCACGGTCCGCGGTCGCAAGCGGCTGCGCAGGGCTTCGACCAAGTCATCCATTGCGCTGTAAGCCACCGGGATGACCAGCAAGCACAACACCGTTGAGGTCAGCAGGCCGCCGATGACCACGATCGCCATCGGCGCGCGGAAGCTCGGGTCGGCGCCCAAGCCCAGCGCGACCGGTAACATGCCTGCGCCCATCGCAAGGGTGGTCATCACGATTGGTCGCACGCGCTTGCGGCAGGCATCAATCACTGCGCGGTGGCGGTTCATGCCCAGCTCGCGGCGGGCGATCACGATGTAGTCCACCAGTAGGATCGCGTTCTTCGTCGTGATTCCCATCAGCATGATCAAGCCGATCATCGAAGGCATCGACAGGCTCTGCCCAGCCAGCAGCAGCGCTACGAACGCTCCTGGTATCGCCAGGCATAACGCCGCCAGTACCGTCAGCGGCTGCGCAAAATCCTTCAGCAGCAGCACCAGCACCATGTACACGCACAGCACCCCGGCAGCCATCGCCATGCCGAACCCCGCCACCAGTTCATTCATCGCCTCGGCATCGCCGGCAGGCGCCAGGGCGATACCCTGTGGCAGCCGCGCCAAGCTCGGTAGTGCCATCGCCGCACGCTCCACATCACCCAGTGGCAGCCCGTTGAGCGCGATTTTCAGGCTGATGTTGCGCTGCCTATCGTAGCGGGTCAGTTCGGCAGGACCGGACAGCAACGCCAGATCAGCCACGCTTTCCAGCGGCACCGGTCCGCGCGCCCCCGGCACCGGCAGCCGACGCAACGTTTCCAGGTCAGTGAGGTCACTGTCGGCTAGGCGCACCACCACCGGCACCTGCCGCTCGCTCAGGTTCAACTTGGCGAGATCCTGAACGTAGTCACCCAGCGTGGTCACGCGCAGGGTATCGGCGATCGCACTGGAGGTAACCCCCAAGTCGGCAGCGCGTGCGAAGTCGGGACGCACCACCAGTTCCGGCCGCACCAGCGCAGCGGAGGACACCACTGCACCGATGCCCGGGATACCACGCAGTTCGCGCTCCACCACGCGGGCATGGCTGGCGAGGCGCTCACCATCGTCGGCACTCAGCACCAACTCGAAATCCTCTCCGCCACTACCTACGCTGACCCGCGTACCCGGCAGCTGCTGGAGCTCCGCGCGTAGCTGACCCTCGATGGTGGACCGGGTAAAGCCATTGCGCTGGCCGCGCGCAACCAGGTTGGCGGTGAGCACGACCATGGCCACGCTTGCCGTGGGTGCAGACTCGTCCGGGTCTCCGGAACCGCCTCCGCCTCCGCCTATCGACGTGTGCACCGAGGCCACCAACGGGCTGCGCGCGGCAATCGCGCGGGCGTTTTCGGCCAGTGCAAGGGTATCCGCCAGTACGCTGCCGGGTGGGAGGATCAGGCTGACCTGCACGTGGTTGCCGTCATCGGGCGGCATGAACTCGCCCGGCAGCTGCGCGGCAGCCAGCATGCCCAGCGCCACCATCGCCACCGCACTGGTCAAGGTCAGCATGGGTCGACGCATGCAGGCTCGCACCCACTGCACATAGCGCAATACCCAGCGCGGCTCCTTGTGCCGCTTCGTCGGCGCCTTCAACAGGTATGCCGCCATGGTCGGGGTGAGCATGCGCGCCACCAGCAGGGAGAACAGCACGGCTACCGCAGTGGTCCAGCCGAACTGAAGGAAGTACTGGCCCACAACGCCCCCCATCAGTGAGGTAGGCAGAAACACCGCCACCAGCGTGAGAGTGGTGGCGATCACCGCCATGCCGATTTCGCTGGCGGCCTCGTCGGCCGCGCGCAGCGGCGTCTTGCCCATCAGCAGGTGGCGCTCGATGTTCTCGATCTCCACGATCGCATCGTCCACCAGCACGCCTACGATCAATGACAGCGACAACAATGACACCGTATTGAGCGAAAACCCCATCAGGTGCATCACGGCGAATGTCGGAACGGCCGAAAGCGGCAAGGCAACGGCGGCAATCAAGGTCGCGCGCCAGTTGCGCAGGAAGCAGAACACCACGACCACCGCCAGCACTGCACCTTCCAGCAGCAGCATCATCGAGCCGTGGTAGTTTTCCGTTACGGGGGCCACGTAGTCCACGGCCTGCTCAAACTGGATCTGCGGGAAGCTCTTCTGCAGGTCGGCAATCACGGACTTGGCCGCGCTGGCGACTTCCAGTTCGCTTGCCCCACGCGAGCGCAGCACATTGAACGACACCACTGGCCGGCCATCCATCAAGGTAGCCGTACGCGGCTCGGCCGTGGTGTCGCTTACCTCCGCTACCTCACTCAGTCGTATGCGGCGGCCGTCGGCCAGGCTGATGTCCATGTCGGCGATGCGTTCGGCAGAATCCACCGTGGCGATGGTGCGCACCGACATCTCCGCCCGCCCAAGCCCTACCCGGCCACCGGAGGCCTCCAGCTGCAGCTGGCGCAGTCGCTGGGAAATGTCCGCAGCGGTGGCGTTTAACGCCAGCAGCCGGCCGGGGTCCAGCGCCACTAGCACTTCCCGGTCCACGCCGCCCACGCGTGACACCGCACCCACACCGGCCTGGCCCAGCAGACGCTTGCTTACCTGACTGTCCACGAACCAAGACAGCGCTTCCATGTCCAGAGTGGTTGAGCTCAATGCATAGGTCACCACCGGCTGGCTGGCCAGCTCCACCTTCTGGATCACCGGGTCCCGCAGTTCAGTGGGCAGATCCGCGCGGACTCCGGCCACCGCGTCGCGCACGTCATCCATCGCCTCCTGCACTGGCCTGCCGATATGGAACTCAGCACTGATGGTGGCCACGCTGTCGGCCAGCGTGGTCTTGATGTGCTTGATGCCCTGCCGATTGGCCAGAGCATCCTCGATTCTGCGTGCAACGTCGTTTTCCAGCTGTGCCGGCGAGGCGCCCGGCAGCGTCGCGGTGATGGTGATGATGGGGAAGTCGATATCCGGGAAGTTCTGCACCTTCATCGCCGCGAAGCCGAAGGCACCGACCAGTGCAAGCGCAACGAACAGCAGCGTCACCGCCACCGGATTGCGGATCGACCAGCCAGATACATTGAGGTTCAAGAGCGCCCCGCCTTGCCGGCAGCGGCCACGCTGAGCACCCGCACGAGGTCTCCGTCATTGAGGAGGCCCAGTCCCGACGCCACCACCGCATCGGAAGGATCCAGACCTGAAACCAGCTCTACCCGGCCATCGCTGCGCCGGCCCACCTCAACGCGGCGGGTGAGCACCTTGCCGTCCTGCCCCACCTGCATCACGTAGTTGAAGCCATCGCGGAGCAGCACCGCGGCCTGGGGAAGGGTAAGCACGCTCTCCTCGCCGACCGCGATATGTCCCTGCACGAAGGCACCCGCACGGAGCGGTGCGTCGGCAGGAAGGTCCACGTAGGCCAGCCCACTGCGCGTGGCGGCGTCGATCATAGGTCCCAGCGTACGCACGCGCCCTTCCAGGCTTCCGGCACCCGGCACGGTGATGTACGCCCTCTGGCCGGGCTGCAGCGCGCGCAGATCAGCCGATGACACCATCGCACGCCACTCCAGGCGCCCATCGCGGATCAACCGGAACAGTTCATGGCCCGCTGGCACGACCGCGCCCACGGTGGCAGTGCGGGAACTGATGACGCCGTCGCTGGGCGCCAGCACCTGGGTCTGCACCAGCCGCAGGCGGGCCCTCTGCGCTACTGCCTGTGCCGAATCCAGGCGCGCGCGGGTAGTGAGTGCCACGGCCTGGTATTGATTGAACTGCTGCCGAGCAATCGCGCCGGAGGCGTCCAGCACCTGGGCCCGCTGCAGGTTGGCTGCCGCTTCGTTTGCCTCTGCATCGGCCAGTGCCACGGCGGCAGCGGCTTCGCCCAGCTCGGCCTGGATCACGTCAGGGCTGAAGCGCGCCAGCACCTCGCCGCGTCGCACCGTGTCGCCGACGTTGACCTTCACCTCGGTCAGGCGCAGGCCGTTGGCCTCCGCGCCGACGCTGGCTTCTTCCCACGCGGCGACGCTGCCGGCGACTGGCGCGCGTACTTGCAGCGGAGTGTGCAGCGGCCGCACCAGACGGACGGAAATAACGGGGGCAGCCGCTGGGGCAGGAGCTGCATCGTCCTCGGCAAGGCGCACCCAAGCAGCGCCGACAATTACAGCGGCCAAGCAGAGCCCCCCCGCGAGTGCGATCCGGTTACGCTTCATGGCTGGGGGTCCTCGGGCCTACCTGTCGGACGGTCGGGCCGACGACGGGTGCTCCTCACCGGCATGGTGAAGCGTCAACGGCGAGAATGGCCGGGGCGTGTCGTTGAAATGTCGCGGGTACGAATCAGTGAGATGCGGGCGTAACAGCGCTGTGGAGGTTCAGCGGTGAGCGGAGCCAGCCCGCTAAAGCAAGGCGTATCAGCAGCACGTGTACGATCAGCACGCCGGTGCCTCACCTGTCACATTGACTTCCCAGATCCGGCGTAGGTCAAAGGCGCTCCGAAGGAGGGCCTTTGACCTACGCGCCCCAGCGCTGCTTGGGCGGTGCCAGCGGCAATGGCGTGCGTCGCTATGGCTGAAAGCTCCATTCTGTTTTTGCAGAACGACTAGTGACAACACTGACGGCTAGACAGCTTCGATCTACTTAGACTCAGTATGGCTTTGCTCAAAGGCTCAGTCCTCAACCACCTACAAATGTGCCCTCCGTTGAAATCTGCACGTGTTCCATAGCGGTGCTTGAGTGCCCACTATGGAGGGCATGGCTTTACGCGGTTGCGCAGCCGTAGACCATTCTCCTAAATCTGGGTGGCTTTTGATTCAATGCGATAGAGTAAAGGCAGCGGTAGATTGGGGAACCTGCGCAAATCATGCCAACCTCTACTCAGGCCCAGAGTAGAAACTAGATCCCCATTCAACACTCTCATACTTGCACCGCTCCGGCCTTGGCCACGTCATGAATAGGTCCGCTCCCGGCCAGAAGCCGCCAAGGCTTGAAGACGGCATGTACCGGCGCTGGATCGCGCCTATCGACGCGCTTCGGCCTGACCGTCCTCCGACCAGCCACCGCCAAGCGCCAGGAAAAGATCCACCTGGCGGTCGATCAACTGCGCACGCGATGCGGCCAGCGCCGATTCGGCGTCGGCCAGGGCGGCCTCGGCGGAAAGTACATCGATGAAGCCGGTCCTGCCGAACCGATACAGTTGCCCCGCCTGGCCGCTGGCGCGGGCGGCATCATCGCGTGCCCGGGCAAGGCTGCCTTCGCGGTCCACCTCACGGGAATAGGCCGAAAGCGCGGTTTCGGCCTGCCGCAGGGCCTGCAGCACCGCGCCGTCGAACGAGGCCAATGCGGCATCGGCGTCGGCGCCCGCCGCATCGATGCGTGCCTTGGCCACCCTGCGATTGGGCCAACGCCATGACAGCAATGGGCCGATGGATGCACCGAAGGCATCCGCGGACAGGTGCTGCCTGAGCGGGTTCGCCACGCCCGCCGCTGCACCGATGCTCACCTGCGGGTAAAGCGCCGCCGTTTCCACCCCGATCGTTGCGGTGGCAGCGGCCAGGCGGCGCTCTGCCGCGCGGATGTCAGGGCGGCGCTGGATCAGCTGCCAACCATCGCCGACCGGGATGGCCTGCCGCAGGACAGGCGGCTGCCGGCAACCGGCCACGTCCGGCGGGTAGTCCGCCGGCAGCCGCCCCATCAGTGCGGCCAGTTCGAACAGGGCCGCCTGCCGTTCGGCAACCAGGTGCGGTATCGCGGCCGCACTTCGGTTGACGGCGGCTTGGGCCCGGCTGACGTCGAACGCGGTTCCACGCCCTCCCGCAGCGAGCCTGCCGGTGGCATCCAGCGTGGCGCGCTGGGTATCCAGCACCCGCTGCACGGCCGCCAGGGTCAGGTTGGCCGAACAGGTACCGACGTAGGCGCGGGTGACCGCCGCGGCGACGGTCACCCGGAGGTGGTCGCGGGCCGCCGCGACCGCCTGCGCGTCGGCGCCTGCGGCTTCGATGCCGCGGCGGATGCCGCCGGCCAGGTCCAGCGGATAGGACAGGTTGATGCCGAGCGCGTACATCTGTGGCGAGGACGCAGGCGACGTGTAGCCCCCGGCATGGGACAACGTGGCCGACGCGTTCGCGTCGGTGCCTACCGCTCCCTGCGCGCGGTACTGGAGCACCATCGCCGAGGCACGCCGGAGGTTGGCGTCGGCCGTGCGCAGGTCGGTGTTGGCCCGCAGCGCCTCGGCAACGTAGGCGTCGAGCCTGGGATCGTTGTACAGCTGCCACCAGCGGTCCGGTGGCTCGGCCAGCGTGAATGCCGCCTCCCGGCCCGATACGAACGCACGCCGGGCCTGCGGGGCGGCGGCAACCGCGTTGGCCGGAAGCCGGTAGTCCGGGCCCGACACACAGCCGGCCAGCGCCAGCACCATGGCCATCGCGCCGAGGCGGGAAACCCCGCCGATCATTTGCAGGCCCCCGGCACACGCGGGGTAATGGTCACGCTCGCGGTCCTGCCGACGATGAGCCGGGTTCCCGGGGGAACCTCATCGATGCGGATGCGGACCGGAATGCGTTGCGCCAGCCGCACCCACGTATAGGTTGGCGCTACGGCGGGCAGCAGGTTGTGGGTGCTCGAGCGCTGGTCGTCGGCGATACCGGCGGCGATGCTCTGCACATGCCCGCGCAGCTGGCGGTCATCGCCCATCAGCCGGGCCACCGCCGCGTCGCCTTCGCTGATGCAGTTGAGCTTGGTTTCCTCAAAGTAACCTTCGATCCTCAGGCTGTTGGCGTCGATCAGGGCCATCGCCTGCGCACCGGGTTGCAGGAAGTCGCCCGCGTGCAGGTCCAGGTTGGTCACGATGCCATCGGTGGTGGCGCGTACTTCGGTCCGCCTGAGGTTCAACAGCGCCACCCGCCGCTCCGCGTGTGCCTGGGCCAGGCCTGCCTGTTCGGTATCGACCCTGGCGGCGTTGCGCTCGCGCGTTTCGGAGGCGACCAGGTCGCCCAGGGCGTTGTCCCGTTTCGATTCGCGGCGGGCCAGGTCGAGCGTGGCGTGCGCGCTGCGCACCCCTGCATCGGCCTTCTCCAGCGCGGCGGCCGAGCGTGGCTGGTCCAGCAACAGCAGCAGCTGGCCGGCTTTCACCTGCTGGTTGTCGTGCACCAGTACCCGGGTAACCAGCCCGCCCATGTCCGATGCGACCCGCACCACATCCGCGCGTACCCGGCCATCGCGTGTCCACGGTTGCCGCTCGTATCTGCTCCAGACCGACAGGGCCGCGATGACGGCGATGGCGAACACGCCAAGCGTTGCACTCCAACGCCCGATGACAGCAAGCATGTGCTTCATTTCATTTTCTCAAGCAGGGGGGCGAGCTGCACAAGCAGCTCCACCAGGATCACGAACAGCGACAGGCCCACCAGCGACCGATAGGCGAAGAACCGGTACAGGCCGAGGCCTGCCAGCAGCCTGGAGGCGATCAACGTCAACGCCAGCGCGACCAGTGCCACCACCAGCAGGCCGGGAACAAAAACACCATCGATGGAAAGATCGGCAACCATCGCGTCAGTTCCCGTGGGCGATCAGCGGCGCCAGCAGGTCGCAGCGCAGATCTGCCAGCAACGAAAGCAGGCGTTTGCTTTCAGGCTCCCGGCCCGCGACGGCCGCCTCGCGCATGCGCTCAAGCGCGTCCAGCAGGCGCCTGTCCGGGCCCTGCTGGTGAAGGGCACGGGTACGGAAATGGACCACCACCGCGTCGATCAACGCGGCGTGGCAGATGCGGGTGCCGTGCCCCAGCAGGCCCGGGCCCAGCGCCCGCAGCTCGGCCACCGCGCTTGCCGCGCGCATGTCGGCAAACATCGTTCGCAGGGTGCGGGCAGCACCCGGCTGGCCGCGCAGGCGCGGGGCGAGCAGCCCGAGCCGGTCCAGCATGCGGCTCAGCCAGTCGCTGGTGATCGGCCCGCGCCCGGAAACGCGGCGCGCGATCTCATGCCTGATCGAACCCAGCAGCCTGGCACGGCTGCGATCGGCATCGAGGGTCTGGAACAGGCGCATGCTGCACAGCGCCGCGGCGGTACCCACGAACAGCGCCACGCTACTGTTGAGGGCGCCTGCGATATGGGTGGCATTGGTCGCGCCCAGGCCGGCGATCAGCGGGAAGGTAAGCACCACTCCCAACGCGGCCATCATGAAGGGCGGGCGCGCCAGCAACGAACCGCATACCAGCAGCACCGGCGCCAGGGCGGCGGCGAGGCCCATGAAATCGGACAGGGCCGGGAAGATCGCCACGCCGTAGAGCAGCCCGACCGCTACCCCGATGGACGACCCGGCCAGATAGCGCATGAGATGGCCGCCAGGGGCCTCGATGGTTCCAAACAGCACGCACGCCGTCCCGATGATGGACACCGCCGTGGCACCGTCGGACCAGGCCGTGGCAATCCACGCCCCGCAGCTCAGCACGATGCCGATGAAGGCACCGAAGGCAGCGCGCAGGGCAAGGCGGTGATCGCGGTGCAGGACGTGGCCGTTGGCCTTTTCCGCTGCAACCGGCCACCGCCAGTTCGGGCTGTCGGTGCGCAGCTGGTCTTCCAGCACGCGGCAATCGCGGTGCGCACGGTCCAGCGCGGAAAGGTCCGCGGACAGATTGGCCTGCAGCAGTTCGCGCCAACCGCTCGGCTCGGCCGTGGCGTGGGCCGGCGTGCCGTGTTCGGCTGCGCGCAGTTCTGCCAGCGAATCGTCCACGGCACTGGACAGCATCAGCACCGCGAGCATCCGCTCGTGCAGCGCGCGCAGCATCGCTACCTGGGCCGGGCCATGGGCACTATCGAAGCGCAGGTGGATGGAAAGCGTGTGCAGCTCCAGCAGGTCCACCGCCACCTTGGCGCGGTCCTCGGCCAGCACCGCGTCCCTGGCACCGGCACGCATATCCTGCGTCCAACGTTCGGCGTCGGACAGGATGGCGGCGACACGCGCCTGGACGCGGTGCCAGACCCGGCGCGGAAGGATCAACCCGTGGACGAGCGTGGCGGCAAGGATACCGATGGATATTTCCTGCACGCGGGTGATGGCGATGCTGAAGACGTCACCGGGCACCATCACGCTGGGGAACCCGATCAGGCTGGTGGTGTACCCGGCCAGGAGAAAGGCGTAGGACCGTGGGGTCCGGTCGAGCATTGCCAGGTACAGGCACAACCCCATCCAGGCCGCCAGCGCCACGCTCAGCACCAGGGGCGCGTTGGCCAGGCGCGGCACCAGCACCACCGTGGCGACCGCCCCGCCGATCGTTCCCAGCAGACGGTACAGGCCACGGCTCAGCGTTGCCCCGGACAGCGGCTGGGACACCAGGTAGACGGTGCCGATCACCCAGAACGGGCGGGCCAGGCCGATCCGCAGCGACAGGTACAACCCGAGGATGGCGGCGGCCAGGCACTTGAGGGAGAACAACACCGCCTCCCGGTCGGCCTTCAGCGCCGGCGCCTTCAGCAGCGCGGGCAGCGGCGGGAGGAAGGAACGAGTGGGGGGCGCCGGCGTTTGCATGGGCTCATCGTAGTGAGCGCCCCGCCCGCCGAATTTCGCTAGAATGCCAATGTTTCGCTAAAACAGGCCAACCGGAGTGACCCGCATTGTGCTCCCCGGCTTCGACCTGGACCCGGACCAGACCGATCGGCCGGCGGTCGCCAGCCGGCTGCAGGTGGCCGACCACGACGCCGAGATCCCGGTACACGAGCACCGCAAGGGGCAGTTGATCCTTGCCCTGCACGGGGCCGTGACCTGCCAGGTTGAGCGGGCCCTGTGGATCGTTCCGCCGCAGTGCGGGGTGTGGATTCCCGGCGGCATGCCGCACAGCAACCGCGCCACCGCCAATGCGCGCCTGTGCTATCTGTTCGTCGAACCCGGCGCGGCGGCCCTGCCCCGGCACTGCGTGACGTTGTCGATGTCACCGATGGTGCGGGAGATGATCCTGCACCTGGCCGACGCCCCGCTCGACTATCCGCGCGGCGGGCATACCGATCGGCTTGCGCGCGTGCTGCTGGACGAACTGGTACAGATGCCGGCCGAGCGGGTGTACCTGCCAATCAGCCATCACCCAAAGGTGCGGGCGCTGGCCGATGCGCTGTCGGCCAATCCGGCCGACCGCAGCACCATCACCCAGTGGGCCAGGCGCCTGGCGCTGGGGGAGCGGACGTTGACGCGCCTGATCGCCAGCGAAACCGGCCTGTCCTTTGGCCGGTGGCGGCAACAGCTCCACCTGCTCGTCGCCATCCGCGAGCTTGCCGGTGGCGCCCCGGTCCAGCGGGTGTCCGAAAGCCTGGGCTATGAGTCGGTCACCGCGTTCATCACGATGTTCAAGAAGGCACTCGGGCTGTCGCCCACCCGCTATTTCGCGGTGCGTTCGCAGCATCACCCGGCCGGCGACCCGCACCGGAGGTGAGCTGAGCCGTGCCGCCCTACCGTGCGTGTATGCCGTTTCCCTGCAGGCCACTTGCACCGACGGGATCAATCCGTTGACCCACGGCCGCGCCGGCTATCGATCAACGATGCAGCGCGTCGATGATCAAGCCGGTGGCGATTTCCACCAGCAGATACTCGCTGTCGGACTGCCGAACCCAACGCTGACCACGGCCGGGATCACGCAGCTTGTAGTGCGCGTAATCGTCCACCCAGTAGCGGCGGTCGACCTCGGCCCAGGGCAGGCGCTCACCACGGCGCCACGCCTTCTTCTGCCAGCCCGGCGGCGGCGCCTTGCGGCTGTGCGGCCCACCGGCATGGGCAGGGGGACCATTGCCCTTGGCATGGTGCGGCGGGTCGGCCCAGGCCGGGGCAACGGCCAGCAGCGCCGCCGTGGTCAATGCAACGCCCAGCAGTCGTACGGTTTTCATGGGAATCTCCCTACCCGGCCGCGGCGTGCGGCGTGTTGGCACCGAATATAGGTCAGGCGATGTGAAAGAAACCAAGCGGCTGCGGGCCGGGGTTGCGCAATTGAACGCCGCCGCCGCGGTCGGCAATACTGGGCCGACGGTACCCACCTCCTGGCCCTGGGCAATGTTTCTTCCGTGACCGAATCGCCGCCCACGCCCGCCCCCGGCCCCATCGATACGGCGCGTCCAGCCGGCACCGCCGCCGAGGTATTCGGTGTCTTTCTCAAGCTGGGGCTGACCGCATTCGGTGGCCCGATCGCGCACGTGGGCTATTTCCGCCAGGAAGTGGTGCAGCGCCGCCGCTGGCTGGACGAGGGCCAGTTCGCGCAGTTGCTGGCCGTCTGCCAGTGCGTGCCGGGGCCGGCCAGCAGCCAGATGGGCCTTGCCATCGGCCTGTTCCGCGCGGGCTGGCGTGGCGCGCTGGCCGCCTTCGTCGCCTTCACCCTGCCATCGGCGCTGCTGATGTTCGGCGTTGCCGCCCTGGCAGCGCGCCTGGACCATGGCATCGGTGCAGCGGTGGTGCATGGGTTGAAGCTTGTGGCCGTGGCGGTGGTCGCCCATGGCCTGGTGGGCATGGCACGGCAGTTGGCGCCGGATGCGCCGCGTGCGCTGATCGCTGCCGCCGCATGTGCGCTGATCGTGCTGACAGGCAGTGGCTGGGCGCAGCTGGCGGCGGTTGCGGCCGGCGGCGCACTGGGTCTTTGGCTCTGCAGACGCGTGAGCGCCCCGGCGGCGGCGGTGTTTCCGGTGAGCTATGGCAGCCGAAGCGCAGCGGTGTTCCTGCTCCTGTTCCTGATCGGGTTGGGCGCGGCCCTGGTCCAGCCTTCCTACGGGACACCCACGATGGCCAGCCTTGCCGGCGCGTTCTACCAGGCCGGCGCGCTGGTCTTCGGCGGTGGGCACGTCGTGTTGCCGTTGCTGCAGCAGGCCGTGGTCGACAGCGGCTGGGTCGGCCCCGATACATTCCTGGCCGGCTACGGCGCGGCCCAGGCGATGCCCGGGCCGATGTTTTCGCTGGCCGCGTTCCTGGGCGCCGAAGTGCCTTTGGGTTTGCCGGCGGCGGCCGGCGCGGCGGTGGCGCTGCTGGCCCTCTTCCTGCCCGGGTTCCTGTTGCTGCTGGCGGTGTTGCCGGTCTGGAGCGGGCTGGCGCGGCGGCGCTGGGCGGCCAGCGCGATGGCCGGGATCGGTGCAGCCGTGGTCGGCCTGCTGGCTGCCGCGTTCCATGACCCGGTATGGACGCAGGGCGTGCACACCCCGGCCGACGTCGCCATCGCCGCGGTCGGCTTTGCGCTGTTGACCATCGCCCGGGTGTCGGCGCTATGGGTCGTGCTGTGGGCCGTGGCCGCGGCGGTGGCGTTACAACAGGTGCTGTGACGCCAGTGCACCGCGCGGCTGTGCGGACGGGCCTGCCGGCCTGCATCGCGGCGGGCGGGCGCGGGAATGCACCGGCCCACCGCCCCCGCACCGATCACGCGGTGGCGACCGCCTCGGCAACGAAGTCCTGGTAGGTGCGCAACGGGCGCCCGAGCAGGGACGCCAGCTGGTCCGCCGTGCCGTCCGCCGCCTGCATGCCGAAGGTCTGGATGCCGGCCATCATCAAGCGCATGTCATAGGCCAGCCACGACGGGGCGTAGGCGGCCAGCTGCGCCTCGAACGCGGCGACATCGTCACCGCCGTAGGCAACCGCACGCCCCAGCGCCGCGCTCCAGGCCTGCGCCGCTGCGGTCCCGGTCAGCACCTGCGGGCCAACCAGGTCCAGCGTGACGGCGGCCAGCGCAGCCGGCGCGCGGTCGCGGCGCAGCAGCTCGGCAACGGCGATATCGGCGATGTCGCGCGCATCGATCATCGCCACCCCCTGCGTGCCGATCGGCATCGGGTACACGCCATGGTCCTGGATCACCTGCTGCACCGACCGCTCGTTCTGCATGAAGTAGGCCGGGCGCAGGATGGTGGCCGCCATGCCCAGGCTGTCGATCATCCGTTCCACGGTGTGCTTGCCGGTGAAGTGCGGCACATGCGTGAAGCGGTCGGCATGGATCACCGACAGGTAGACGATGCGCTCGATACCGGCCTCGCGGGCCAGGTTCAGCGCGATCAGGGCCTGGGTCACCTCGTCGGGCGTGACCGCGTTGAGCAGGAACAAAGTACGCACCGACGACAGCGCCGCACGCATCGAAGCGACGTCGGTGAGGTCACCGACCACTTCGCTGACGCCGGCCGGGAAGGACGCCTTGCCGGGCGTACGGACCAGCGCCCGGACGTCGGCGCCGGCCTCGGCCAGGCGCTGGGTGATCAGGGAACCGACGGTGCCGGTGGCACCGGTGACGAGAATGCTCATGGGTATTTCCTTCATTCAAGGGAGGACAAGGGTGGGTACGAACACAAGCCCGGCCATGCCGGCCTGCCGGTGGATGCGGCAGGGCGTTGTTTCGCCGCAGGGAAACGATAGGTCGTTGCACCATCAAAACGAAGACGCCACTATGTAGATCCAACGTCTCATATGTGGAACACCATGGCGCTGAATGAACTGAGCGATTTCCTGCTGGTGGCGGCCAGCGGCGGACTGGGCAAGGCAAGCCGCGCCAGCGGCAGGTCCAAGGCCACGCTGTCGCGCCGGATTGCCGATCTGGAAGAACAGCTTGGAGTGCGCCTGGTGGAGCGCAGCGCGCGCGGGCTGACCCTCACCGACGCCGGCCAGATGCTGGCCAGCCGCATTGAAGCCCCGCTGGGCGAGGTGGCCGAAGCGATCACCGCTACCCGCGAAGGGTTGTCCTCACCGCGCGGACGGCTGCGCGTGGCCGCCCCGGTGCTGTTCTCCCAGCTGGCCATGGGACGCATCGGCGCCGATTTCTGCGCGGCCTATCCCGAGGTGGCCATCGAGGTGGTGGCAGAGGACCGCATGGTCGACCTGGTGGAGGAGCAGTTCGATGCCGTGATCCGGATCAACCCGAGCCCGGACAGCAGCCTGGTGGGCCGCTGTTTCGCCCGGGACCGGCTGGTGGTGGTCGCCGCCCCCGGGCTGGCGGTGCCGGCGCCCGGCGCGGTCCGGCCAGTGCCGGGCATCGTCACCTCCACCTTCCAGCCCGGCCCGTGGAACCTGGACCAGGGCCGCCTGATCCTGGAGCCCATTCCGCGGCTGCGGTTCTCCTCGTTCCTGATGATCCGCGATGCGGCCCTGGCCGGTGGCGGCGCGGCGCTGATCCCGCAATCCATCGCCGGCCATCACCTCGCCCGCGGCGAGCTGGTGCAGTGGGGCGTGCTCACCGGCGCCGAGCCGGCGCTGTGGGTGCTGCACACCTCCAGGCGCCTGGCCGCGCCGAAAGTGCGCGCGTTCGTGGATTTCATGTGCGCCAGATACCCGGACATGGCGCTGGTGCTGGAGGGATAGGCGGGCAGGCGTGGAGCGGGTACGCCTCAGCGCAGTACGTCGTCGGCGTCCACCAGTTGCACGTCGTGCATCTGGTTGAGGTAGGCCTCGTAATAGGGCTTGTGCGATGCGCCGACGATGGCCAGCATGCGCGTGCCCGGCGCCTGCCCCAGCACGTCGCGGATGTTGGCGACCATGCGCAGGTTGCGGGTTTCCCAGTAACCCACGTAGCCGCGCCCGAAACCCTGCGGCGAAGGTTCGACCAGCGCCGCGCCGAAGTCGCTGTGATAGGCCTGCAACGCGGCGTCCGCTGCGTTGTAGGCGCGGTAGATCGCCAACAGGCCGTCAGGCTTGCCCAGATCGGCGTACAGCGGAATGTCCGCAGCGGCGCGGGCCCGGGTATACGGGTTGTCCCAGGCCTTGGCGATCGCCTCGCCGGCGGCCTTTTCGAGCACCTTGGGCGTGGGCGAATCGGCGGTATGGTCATCCACCGCCCAGACCCGCTCCAGTCCCAGCCGTGCGGCCAGCGTGGCCGCCACCAGCACCGACTCGTCGCGCCGTTGCAGGCGCTTGTCCAGATAGGCCACCAGTGGTTCGCTCAGGCCGTCGGCGGCGATGCGTTGCCCGATGGGCAGGCGCAGCCATTGCACCAGCGCCGAATTGCGCTCACCGGCGGCCAGCCATACCGCAGCCAGCCGCCGCCGCTGTGCCGCACTGGGCGTGGCCGGCCAGGTCGCCAGCAGCCGCTCGGCCTCGGCGTTCGCGGCCGGCACGTCCAATCCGGTGGCGGCCTGCGCCGGGCCGGTATCCACGCAGTAGCTGCCGACGCTGTCGGCATACCGTGCGGGATGGCGGCGCATGAAGTCGCACTGCAAACCGGACACCGCCTCCACCGCGATGGCCTCCGGCTTCCAGGCCGCCAGACGCCCCAGCAACGGCTCCAGCTGCGCCGGCGCGAAGCTGTCCGGGAGTGCCGACAGGTGCGGCGACCCCAGCACCAGCACCTGGTTGGGTCGGCCCGCGGGCGGGCCCTTCAGTTGTTCCGGGTGGAAGGTGGGTTGATAGCCAGGACCGGCGGCCAGCGCGCTGGCGCTGCACAGCCCAAGGATGAACATACTGCCGATGCGCCTGATCATGCCGCCTTCCTGCAATGGCCGATGCCTTGCCCCGGGCCGATACTGGTCGACAGACCGGGCGCGGGAAACCGCCGTTGGTCATGGCAACCTTTGCGCGCCTTACTGCATCGCCAGCCGCCGATGAGGGCCACGCCGGACCGGAAGACGGGCTCGGGTGCCTTCACGGCCGTACCTGCGTACTGGAGCCTGTGGCCGATTGCGGCCAGCGGCGGCTACTGCGTTTGGGCCGCCGGGCCTCGATGTGGCATCACCTTGCGTGAGCCGCCCGGCCCAGGCACGCCGCACTGCGGGCCGGCCTCGCCGGCCCGCAGCAGCGCATGCCTGCGTCGATCACCCCGGCGATCAGCCGCGGGCGTTCTTCTTTTCGTTCTTCTCCGCCTTCTTTTCCTTCATGGTCTTGGCGG
Organism: Stenotrophomonas sp. KH_029; assembly: GCF_057839765.1. Taxonomy (NCBI): domain Bacteria; kingdom Pseudomonadati; phylum Pseudomonadota; class Gammaproteobacteria; order Lysobacterales; family Lysobacteraceae; genus Stenotrophomonas; species Stenotrophomonas sp. KH_029. The sequence goes on from NZ_CM174498.1 coordinate 3,848,195, forward strand.
GCTGCTTCTTGGTTTCTTTCTTCTTGTCCAGACTCTTGGCCATTGCGGCATTCTCCAGTAGGTTGAGACGGCAGCAGCATGGCACATCCGGAGCCTGCCACCACAGCCGCCGGGCCGCCCATTCATCGCCGCTGCGGGCGGGCGGCGACCGGCCCGCCGCCGGTACCGGCGCCAGCCGACACCGCCCTGCCCCAAGGCATGCGCCACACTTTCAAACGAACGCTTGAAACACGCGCAACTTCGTCGAACTGGACACGATCAGCAGGTTCCGCCAGACTGCCGCCCTTTCCCGTTGTTCGGCACCCATGGCGAAACTGCTGGTCCTGCATGGCCCCAACCTCAACCTGCTCGGCAGCCGCGAGCCGGGGGTGTATGGGCACACCACGCTGGCGCAGATCGACCAGGCCCTGCTGGCCCAGGCGCAGGCTGCCGGGCATACGCTGGACCGCCTGCAATCCAACGCCGAACACACCCTGGTGGACCGGGTACAGGCTGCCCGTGAAGACGGCACCGCCTTCATCCTGATCAACCCGGCGGCGTTCACGCATACCTCGGTGGCCCTGCGCGATGCGCTGGCCGCGGTGGACGTGCCCTTCATCGAGATCCACCTGTCCAACCCGCATGCGCGCGAGCCGTTCCGCCAGCACAGCTATTTCAGCGACAAGGCGGTCGGGGTGGTCTGTGGTTTCGGCGCGGACAGCTATCGCTATGCGATGGACGCCGCGTTGACCCGGCTGGCGGCTGCGGTCGCGTGATGGCCATCGTGCGCGTCATTGCCAGCGTTGTGCTGTCGGCCGGCCTGTGCGCCAGCGCTGCGGCGTTCGACCGCCAGGACGAGGGCATCGACTGCGCGCATCCGACCACCACGATGGAGAGCGACCTGTGCGCCTCGGACGTGGCGGCCGCCGCCGATGTCGAACTCAATGCCGTCTATCTGCAGGCGCGCCGGCAGCTGCGCAGCCCGGCCAACGGCGGCGGCTGCAGCTGGTGCGGCAACGCCGAGCAGCAGCTGGTGCAGGCGCAGCGCGCCTGGGTGCAGCTGCGCGACCACGACTGTGACGCGGTATACGCCCTCAATTCCGACGGAACGGCGCGCAATGGCGCGCAGATGCGTTGCCTGATCACGCACGCCCGCGACCGCACGCGGCAGCTGCGCGATTTCTACGACTTGCTTTGACCCGAGCGCACCGCGCTTCCCACTACTAACACCACGAGCCAAAGAGGCCCCTATGGATCTCCGCAAAATCAAGAAGCTGATCGACCTGCTGGAAGAGTCGAACCTGGCCGAAATCGAAATCAAGGAAGGCGAAGAATCGGTGCGCCTGTCGCGCGCCCCGGTGTCCGGCTACGGCATGATGCAGGCCCCGCAGATGATGATGGCGCCCGCCCCGGCCCCGGCCCAGGCCGCTGCCCCGGCGATGCCGATGCAGTCCCCGACCGAAGCCTCCACCGGCGGCACCGCCAAGGCCGGCAACGCCCTGCCGGACGGCCACGTGCTGCGCGCGCCGATGGTGGGCACCTTCTACGCCTCGTCCTCGCCGGACAAGCCGGCCTTCGTGTCGGTCGGCCAGGCGGTCAAGGCCGGCGAAACGCTGGCGATCATCGAAGCGATGAAGATGTTCAACCCGATCGAGGCCGACGTCTCCGGCACCATCGTCGCCATCCTGGGCGAAAACGGCCAGCCGGTCGAATTCGACCAGCCGCTGTTCGTGATCGGCTGAGGATTTGCCCATGCTCGACAAAGTCGTCATTGCCAACCGAGGGGAGATCGCACTGCGCATCCTGCGCGCGTGCCATACCCTGGGTATCCGCACGGTCGCCGTGCATTCCACGGTCGACCGCAACCTCAAGCACGTGGCCATGGCCGACGAGTCGGTCTGCATCGGTCCGGCACCGTCCTCGGAGAGCTACCTCAACATTCCGGCACTGATCGCCGCGGCCGAAGTCACCGACGCCCAGGCGATCCACCCCGGTTACGGCTTCCTGTCGGAAAACGCGGATTTTGCCGAGCGCGTGGAAGAGTCCGGCTTCATCTTCATCGGCCCCAGGGCCGAGACCATCCGCCTGATGGGCGACAAGGTGGAAGCGATCCGTGCGATGAAGGCCGCCGGCGTGCCGTGCGTGCCCGGCTCGGGCGGCCCGCTCACCGATGACATCGTGGCCAACACCAAGATCGCCCGTGAGATCGGCTACCCGGTCATCATCAAGGCCTCCGGTGGCGGCGGCGGCCGTGGCATGCGCGTGGTGCATGCCGAGGCATCGTTGAAGGCGGCGATCGAGACCACCAAGTCCGAAGCCAAGGCCGCCTTCAGCAACGACCAGGTGTACATGGAGAAGTTCCTGGAGAATCCGCGCCATGTGGAGATCCAGGTGCTGGCCGACGGCCAGGGCAACGCCATCCACCTGGGCGAACGCGACTGCTCGATGCAGCGCCGCCACCAGAAGGTGGTGGAAGAAGCGCCGGCGCCGGGCATCAGCGAAGAGATGCGCGAGCAGATCGGCAAGGTCTGCGTGGAAGCCTGCATCCGCATCGGCTATCGCGGCGCGGGCACCTTCGAGTTCCTGTTCGAGGACGGCCGTTTCTACTTCATCGAAATGAACACCCGCGTGCAGGTGGAACATCCGGTGACGGAGATGGTGACCGGCATCGACCTGGTCTGCGAGCAGTTGCGCATCGCCGCCGGCCAGAAGCTGAGCATCAAGCAGAGCGATGTGGTGCTGACCGGCCACGCGATCGAGTGCCGGATCAACGCCGAAGACGCTGAAACCTTCGTGCCCAGCCCCGGCCAGATCACCGCCTTCCATCCGCCCGGTGGCCCCGGCGTGCGCGTGGACACCCATATCTACAGCGGCTACCGCGTACCGCCGAACTACGACTCGATGATCGGCAAGCTGATCGTGCACGGCCCGGACCGCGAAACCGCGATCGCGCGCATGCGCGTGGCGCTGAGCGAGATGGTGGTGGACGGGATCAAGACCAACGTCGCGCTGCAGCAGCGGATCATGCGCGACAAGGGCTTCCAGGCCGGTGGGCAGAACATCCACTACCTGGAAAAGCGCCTGGCCGAACGCAAGAACAAGTCGATCGCGTTGACCTGATCGCCACGTTCAGCGGCACCACGGAAAGGCGGGGATTTCCCCGCCTTTCTGCTTTCTGGCGATCGGTCCAACGCACCGGTAGTGCCGGCCGCTGGCCGGCAACCTCCTGGCTCCATGGCCAAGAGCAGCGTCTTACCTCTCTGCGTGGGAGGAGGACGGGTAGCCCCATGCGGGACACGCCGTGAATCCCGCTCCGCGGCCCGGCCCAGCCGCTGGCGGCTGGGCGTTCAGTCGCATGCGAGGCAGTGCCTCGCAAGCAATGCGCCTTCACCCCTGTAGGCTTGTCGAAGCCGTGCTCGCATGCGCTGTCCGGCGGACCCATGTTTTCGACAGTCCCGCACGAGGCTACCCGTCCTCCTCTGGACGGATTCCCGTATGCGGCAGGTAGAGCAGGTGGCGCTCCGTGTTTCTTCATGCCTCCGTCTACGCGATGCATTCCGTGGAGGTCGCAAGCGCCAGCGCCGATCACTTGGATCAACTCATTGCGGGGACGGCATCGCGCAGACCTTATGCACGAACCCGGCAATCACCGTCGCAGCCGCCTCCGGGCGGGCCTGCAGCATCAGGTGCGGGCCGTCCAGCGTGGTGCTGGCCTGGGCCGGCAGCAACGCCGACAGGTGGCGCTGGCAGCGCGCCGGCAGCAGGCGGTCGTGCGCGGCATGCAGGCACAGCGTCGGCAGTGCCAGTGCGCGCGCCTGTGCGGCGACATCCACACCGAGCGCGGCCATCGCGCGCCTGCGCAGTACATCGGCATCGACGCTGGCCAGTGCGGCTCCCAGCGCGGTGCGCAGCGCCGGGCTGCTCCAACGCCCGAGCAGCAGCCACGACAGGGCCGGCATCGGCAGCATCCGTACCGGCGCCACATGCAGCAGCGCCTGCAGGCGCCGCCACATCCGCCAGGGCGAGCGCGCAAAGGTGGTGGAAAGGATCAGGCCGCGCAGGCGCGGTGGCGGCGTGGCGGCGATCGCCATGGCCAACGGCCCCGAGAACGACTCGCCCAGCAGCAGGTAGTCGGTGTCGGTCGGCAGCGCCTGTTGCACGAAGCCGGCCAATCCACCGTAGTCCAGTGCGCGGTCCAGCGGATAGGCGATCACCGTGACCGCCACGCCATGCCGCCGCATCGCCGCGCTGAAGGCGGCGTGCTGGCTGCCGGTGGCATCCAGCCCCGGCAGCAGCACCAGCGGCAGCAGGCGCGCGGCCGGCGGGGCCGCCGTGGCATCGCGCGTCAACGCGCGACGTCGGCGGCCGTCACCTGGGAATGCTTGACCGGCTCGGCGCCCAGCGGCGAAGTCGGGTCCATGATCACCATGGTTTCGGTCGAGCCATCCGGCCACACCACCTGGAAGGTGCTGCCGGCCGGCAGCGAGGCGAACGGCATGCCGCTTTGCGCGCGATACACCGCAGCGACCTGGCTGGCCCCGGCACGGCGCACGTCGGCACCGGCCTTCACCGAGGTCAACTGCACCTTGGACAGGCTGCGGTAACGATCCTCATAGGTATCGATCATCACCAGGCCGACCGCGCCGGCCGAGTACGCCACAAACAACGCCACCCAGAACCAGAATTTGGCGCCATGCAGGATTCGACGGTAGTTCATCGCCTTTTCCTCTGCTTGATCAGTTGTTCCACCAACGCTTTCATCTTCCCCGCACCTTGCCGCGATACCGCGGCGTCATACACGAATGTGCCAAAGTCCTGCCCACCATCGAGCGAACAGATCCCTCCGTTCGCGCAGAAATTGTTCATCAGTACGCTGTCCGGCCCGCAGGCCATGCCCAGCTCGCACGCCGCCAGGCGCCAGGCCAGTTCGCTGAATTGATCGCCGGCCACCAGTCCGTCGAACGCACGGTCGCCGCTGGCGCGGGTGCCCATGCCGGTGGACAAGGCCATGTACGCTTCGGGGTCGCGCGAATCCAGCACGCGCTCGACCAGGCCGCGGCGATAGCCGGGGCTGTCCTGCAGCGGCTGGCCCTCGGCGAACAGCGAGGCCTCGGCGGCCAGGTTGCCGGCCCGGGCCGCCTGCCGGCGCTGGGTCAGGATCAGCTCGCGGCCCAGGTGGTCGCTGCTGACGAACCCCGAACAGCGCCGCGCCACCCGCTCGCGCGCGGCCACCATCGGCACCGATGCGCTCATGCCCATGCCGGCCAGCAGTGCGTTGTCCAACGGGTAGCCGCCAGGGTCCATTGCATATACCGCGCAGTAGTCGTAGACCCGGCTGGCCATCCACGCCGCTTCGGCATTGCCGTTGGCCGCCTGCAGTTGCAGGCGCTGGGCATAGGCGAACAGATCGGTGTCGCCTTCGATGTCGGCGCGGATGTCCAGCGCCAGCCCGGAGGGCACCTGGTTGCCCCGTTCGCTGCCGAGCAGTTGCCGCGCCAGCTGCCGGGCCTGTTGCGGCGCGCCGGTACTCATGACCCCCTGCACCGGCTCTGCCTCCACGGCAACCGGCGCCTCCTGGCGCACCGTGCCACCGGCGCGGTAGCCCACCGCCCCCAGCAAAGCCAGGGCCGGCACCACCAGCAGCCAGGTTTTGAGGGGCACAAACGGCATGCGCGGGGCCGGAAGCTGCCCGGGCGGGCAGCGGAACGCCAAGTCTAGCAATGCCTTGGCGCGCTGTCTGGGCGCCGCGCCGTACCGCGTCTCGCCGCGCCGGGAGACGCGCCTCCCGGCAGGACGCCACCGCAATGGTCTAGCATGCACGGTTTTCCGCAGGACTCTCCCCGCCATGCCGTTCCTGGAACTCACCCTCCATTGCACCGAAACCACCCAGCCCCGCTACGAGAATGCGCTGGACGACGTCGGCGCGCTGGCGGTGACCCTGCTCGATGCCGACGCAGACACCAGCAACGAGCGCGCGATCCTGGAACCGGGCGTAGGCGAGACCCCGCTGTGGAACGACCTGGTGCTCACCGCCCTGTTTCCGGCCGAAACCAATGCGCTGGCGTTGCTGGCCGCCCTGGAAGCCTTCGACCCCGGCCTGGACTGGTCCAATGCCAGCTTCGGCACGGTCCAGGATGAAGACTGGGAACGCGCCTGGCTGGACCAGTTCCAGCCGATGGCATTCGGCGAGCGCACCTGGATCGTGCCGTGGAACCATGCGCTGCCCGAGGCCGCGCAGGCCGCCGATGCCGCCGTGATCCGGCTCGACCCGGGCCTGGCGTTCGGCTCGGGCACCCACCCCACCACGGCGCTGTGCCTGCGCTGGCTGGACGGCCTGGGCGCCGACGGCGTGCTGGCCGGGCAGACCGTGCTCGACTTCGGCTGCGGCTCGGGCATCCTCGCGCTGGCCGCGCTGAAGCTGGGCGCCGGCCATGCGGTCGGCGTGGACAACGACCCGCAGGCGGTGATCGCCACCGGCGACAACGCCGAACGCAACGGGCTGCAGGACCGGGTGCAGGTCTACCTGCCCGAGAACGAACCGGCGGCGACCTATCCGGTGGTGGTGGCCAATATCCTGGCCTCGGCGCTGGACGCGCTGGCCGAGGTGCTGGCCGCACGCGTGGCAGCAGGTGGCCGCATCGCCCTGTCGGGCATCCTGCACGGGCAGGAAGGCGAACTGCTGGAACGCTACGCGGCGTGGTTCGAGCACTTGGAGGTGGCACAGGACGGCGACTGGATGCGCATCACCGGCATCCGTCGTGCTTGAATAGGTCGTCCCCCGCCCGGTCCTGACGTGATGTCCGAGCCCAAGCCTCCAACACGCCGTCCATTGGCCACGTTCCTGCGTGCCAGCAGCGATGCCGCGCCCACCGCCGATCCAGCGGTGCCCGACGCGATGGCCGGGCTGCCCCTTGCGCAGCAGGAGGTGGACGACCACGACCGGGTGTCGGTGTTCGACCCGCCGCCAGGCGAACATGGCGACGAGCACGGTGAAACCATCGCGTTCACCACCACCGAGCCATCGTCGCCGGCGCCCTGCAACGACGATGACGCCATGCCGGCAGGCAGTACGCGCAGCGCCGACCGCGACGATACGCTGCGTGCCGCCGGCACCGCGCCCAGTTTCCTGCGCCTGCCCGGCGCGCGCCTGCGTACCCCGCGCTGGCAATGGGGCCTGGTGGCCGGCCTGGTCGCGCTGCTGCTGTTGCAGATCGCCGTGGCCGACCGCGCGCGGCTGGCCGCCGATGCCGGCAGCCGGCCGTGGATCGCCGGCCTGTGCGGCGTATTGCGCTGCAGCCTGCCGGCCTGGCATGAACCGGCTGCCTTCAGCATGATCAGCCGCGATGTGCGTCCGGTGCCCGGCCAGGCCGGGGCACTGCAGGTGCAGGCCAGCTTCCGCAACGATGCGCGCTGGGCCCAGCCATGGCCGTCGCTGCGGCTGTCGTTGTCCGATGCCGACGGCCGCGTGATCGGCACCGGCATGTTCGCGCCCCAGCACTATCTGGACCCAGCGGTGAAGGCTGAAAGCGTGCTGGAACCGGGCCAGAGCGCGCAGATCGCCTTCCGTGTACGCGAGCCGGCCGCCTCCACCGTCGCATTCACCTTCGAATTCCTGTAACCGGCTTTCCTGCCGCCCAGCGTGGCGGGTTGCCGGCGCACGCGCTAGACTGACCTCCACCATTTTTCCGCCAGGGGCTGTCGTCCGCCCCGGCATCTGCACCGGGAATCTCCTTGAACGCTGTCCTTTCTCGTCCTGACAATAGTCGTGGCGCGCCCAAGCCACCGCTGCGCGAACATGTGGCCCAATCGGTCCGGCGTTATCTGCGAGACCTGGATGGATGCGACGCCGACGATGTCTACGAGATCGTCCTGCGTGAAATGGAAATCCCGTTGTTCGTGGAAGTGCTCAACCACTGCGAGGGCAACCAGAGCCGCGCCGCGGCGATGCTGGGCATCCACCGCGCCACCCTGCGCAAGAAGCTGAAGGAATACGGCATCACCACCTGATGCCGCGCATCGACCAACGGTCGATGCCTACCGCGATCACGCACCCCCCAACGATGCCGCGGTTGCCGGCGTCGCATCCACCGACGATCAATGCCCGCCCTGCCGCACCTGCAGCCGGTGCCGACCGTGGGTCGGCACGCCGCCGGACATCACGCGCTCCAGAAATAGCGCACCAGGTGGAAGAACACCGGTGCGGCGAAACACACCGAGTCCAACCGGTCGAGCATGCCGCCATGGCCCTCGATCATGTGGCCCCAGTCCTTGATGCCGCGGTCGCGCTTGATCGCCGACATCACCAGGCCGCCCCAGAACCCCATCAGGTTGACCACCAGCGACATCCCGAACGCCTGCCAGGGCGTGAACGGGGTCAACCACCACAGCGCCGCACCCAGCGCGCTGGCCGACAGCACCCCGCCGATGAAGCCTTCCACGGTCTTGGATGGCGACAGCTTTGGTGCGATCAGGCGTTTGCCGATCAGCTTGCCCCAGATGTACTGCAGCACGTCCGAGGACTGCACCACGATCACCAGGAAGGCGAACAGCAGCAGGTTGCGCGCCGGCTCCACCCCGGCCAGTTTCAGGTTCAGCAGCGCCGGCACGTGCGAAATGCAGAACACGCAGATCATCAACCCCCACTGCACCTTGGACGTGCGCTCCAGGTAGTCGGTGGTATCGCCACCGATGGTGGCCAGGATCGGCAGGAACAGGAACGCATACACCGGGATCAGCAGCGCGTACATGCCGTACCAGTCGGTCCACACCAGCCAGTACTGCCACGGCAGCACCACGTAGAACGCGGCCAGCAGCGCGTAGTAGTCGCCGGCGCGGGTGGGCGTGAGGGTGATGAACTCGCGCAGCGCGAACAGCGACACCACCGCAAACAGCAGCACCACTCCGGTGCGCCCGAAGAAGAACGCCAGCGCCACCACCGCGGCCATCACCCACCACGCGCGGATCCGCGACACCAGGTTGGCCAGCACCGTGCTCGGCGCATGCCGCGCGCGCCAGCGCAGGGTTTCGGCGATCAGCGTGGCCACTACCAGCACCGCTGCGATGCCGGCAAACAGCAGCCGGGTCTGCGCATGGGTGGACAGCTGCGCCACCTGGCTGGCCAACGCGGAAAACAGCAGCGGCATCATGCGCGCTGCCTGCGCGGCTGCGGGTCCAGGGCCAAAAGCGACATCCGGGCACGCTCCAGGAAGCGGTCCTTGTCTTCATCGGCCTTCAGCCGCAGCGGCTCGCCGAAGGTGGTGGTGCACAGCAGCGGCAAGGGCAGCCAGCGGCCCTTGGGCATCACCCGCTTGAGGTTGTCGATCCACACCGGCACGAACTCCAGCTCCGGGCGCTGCCGGGCCAGGTGGTAGATGCCGCTCTTGAACGGCAGCACGCCCTCATCGGTATTGCGGGTGCCCTCCGGAAACAGGATCAGCGAATTGCCCTCGTCCACCGCCCGGCACAGGCAGGCGATCGGATCGTCATGCCGTTTGGCCGGGTCGCGCTCGATCAGCACGCCGTTGAATACCGCGTGGATCAGGTAGCGGCGCAGGCCGTCGCGCTGCCAGTAATCGGCCGCGGCCACCGGCCGCACCTGGCGGCGCAGGCTGTTGGGCAGCGCCGACCAGATCAGCACGAAATCGCCGTGGCTGGCATGGTTGCCGTAGTACACACGGTGCTCGCTGGACGGCGCGCAGCCCTGCCACAGGGCGCGCGCGCCGGTCAGCGCGCGGATGGCGCCACTGCAACCGCGCGCGATCAGGTCAGCAAACATGCCGGAGGCTCCTGCCGGAAGGAATCGTGCCGCTACTCATGCCAGGCTCCGCAACAGCAACGCGGCCAGCAAGGCCAGCGCCTGCAGCGCCAGCCACAGGCACTGCCCGCGCAGCAGCGCGCGCATGCCCTGCCAGCGCGCGTCCCAGCCGCGCGTCGGTTCCGGGGCGCGGCGCAATCCCAGCACGTGCAGGGCGGCATCCAGCTGCGCCGGCGCGGCCTGCGGGTCGGCGTCGTCCAGCGCCTGCAGCAAGTGCCGGTCCAGGCCGATGCGCACCGCGTAATAGGCCTGCACCAACCCGGCCAGCAACGACAACGCAGCAGCGGCCACCACCCTCCCCGCTGGCGGCGCCAGTACCACCAGCAACAGCGCGGCGGCGGCCAGCAACCACGACACCTGCGCCGGCAACCGCGCCTGCGCCAGCACGGCCGCCATCACCCGCAGCTGCAGCACCGGGGTCATGCGCGCACCGGGGCCAGGCCCTGCGCTGCGCCCAGCTGCACGGCCTGGTCGATCGCCTGCCGGTGCCGTTCGTGCAGCACGATCCAGGGGCAATCCAGGCCAAGCAGGCGGACCGCGGCCTCGGCGCTGTCGGCGTGCCCGCTGCGGCACAACCAGGTGGCCACCGCCGCGGCGCTGCGCGAATACCCCAGGGCGCAGCACACCAGTACCTCGCCGCGGCGCTGCCCATGCGCGATCGCCTCGGCGGCACGGTGCAGTGCTTCGGGCGAGGGCGTGGCCAGGTCCAGCATCGGTACGCTGCGGTAATGGCGCGCGCTGGCATGGAACGGCAGTTCGGCACACACATCCACCACAGTGGGCATCGGCAACGCCGCGCCTGCCGACGGCATCCGCCCCAGCCAGACGCCATCGATCACCCGGTGCGGACCCGGCGCACGCCGTGTCCACCAGCGCGAGTTCAACCACGCCGCCGACAGGTACGGGGCCAGCAACCAGCGCGCCGCCATGCTGTGACGCCCGTTCTCCTGCTTCTGGAAGACCGCCGTGCCCAGCCCGGCATAGGCCAGCGCCACCAGCAGCAGCGACAGCGCCGGCCAGCCCAGCCACAACGCCCAGCCACCGATGCTCAGCGCCAATCCGGTGCACAGCGCGCTGCCCAGCGCGTACACCGCCGCCAGGCCCCAGCGCGCCGGCTCCTGCGCGGTGCGCCAGTGGCGCAACGGCGAGCGGTCGTGTGCCGGCCACAGCCACACGCACAGCCAGCCCACCGCCACGCCGGTGGGCACGTCGACGAAATGGTGCTGCCAGGTGGTCAGCACCGAAATGCCGATCAGGGCGAACCACACGTGCAGCGCGGTGCGCCACCAGCCCCGCAGGTGCTGTTCAAAGCGCACCCACAGCACCACCAGCAGCACGATGTGCAGCGACGGGGCCTGGTTGAACGGCTTGTCGAAGCCCAGCAGCACATCGAACAGCCAGCCGAACACCCCGGCCGTTTCCGGGCGTTCCAGGCTGAAGCGCAGCGGCCACAGCAGGAAGCACCCCACCGCCAGCAGCTGCGCGGTGAACAGGCGCCGGGCATGCATGTCCAGTTCGGCGCGCCGGGTGCAGATGAAGAACGAGGCCACGTAGAACAGGTCGATCGACCAGTACGGCACGATCGTCCAGGGCTGGAACGGTATCCTGGCCTCCCAGTCGAACACGATACTGGGCACGTACGGCAGCCGCCCGGCCAGGGTATTGGCCAGGCCGTAGCTGAGGAAGAAGAACGGCCCCAGCAGCGCCAGCCACAGCAGCGCACGCCGCCACGGACGCGCGTCCTCAGTCATGGCCCACCCGGCGCGCCAGCGATACGGTGAAGATGCCGAAGCGGTCGATGCGCTGGGTGACCTTCTCGAACCCGGCCAGGCGCACCAGTTCGTCCATCTCCTGCTGGGTACGCCGGCGCATCACCCAGGCCGCGCCTTCGCGGTGGCTGGTCAGCGCGCGCGCGATGAACTCCAGCTGCGGGTGCCAGGGCTGGCCGGTGTAGACCAGGTAGCCGCCTTCGCGCATCGCCGCGGCAATGCCCTGCAGCGAGCGCGCCACCGCATCGTTGTCGGCGAACAGCTCGTACAGGCCCGACACCGTGGATAGGGTGGGCGCCACCGGCAATGCGGCCAACGAAGCCGCGTCGAAGGCATCGCCCTGCTCGAAGGTGGCGATGTCGTCGGCGCCGAAGGCGCTGATCAGCTTGCGGCCGTCGACCACGTTGCGCTCACTGAAATCGCGCAGGGTAATCGCCGCTGCACGGTGCTCGCCCTGGGCCAGCGCATCGAGCACGTAGCGACCATGCCCGGCGGCCACGTCCAGCACCCGCACCGGGCGGCCTTCGCCGCGCAGGTGCAGCGCGGCCAACTGCAGCAGTTCGCGCACATGGGTACGGCGGATGCGGATGCCGCGCCAGCCGATCGCATCCAGGTAATTGCGGTCGATCATCCGCCCCAGCGGGCCACGCCCACGGGCCTGGTCGCGGTAGATGTAGTCCAGCGTGCTGCCCGAGTCGAAGCCGCTCTCCAGGCCCAGCGCGATGCCGTCGGACAGCTTCCCGCCAACGCGCAGGCCGGCGCGGGTGAAGCGCCAGTACAGGTCCTGCAGGCTGTTGCGCTGCGGCGGCCAGGCCAGGATTTCCGCTTCGTCGAAGCTGAGCCCGTGCCGGTGCGCCTGGCGCAGGCTGGGCCGTACCAGGGGCGCGGCGAAGCGCTCGCCGATGAAGCGCCGGATCGCCGCGATCGCCGGGGCGCGGTCGCGCTCGCCGAGGGTGTCGTGGAAGAAGCCGGGCAGCAGGTGGCGCTCCTTGATCGGCGAAGACAGACCCTCGTAGAACCGGTCCTGCGGTGCGCGGTGCACCACAAAATCCGCACCGGACACCAGCAACTGGGTCGGCACGGTGATCGCCTGCGCATCGCCGACCACGCGCTCGGCCGCCTCGTACAGGCCCAGCAGCACCCGCACCGAAATCGGCCGGGTGATCAGCGGATCGGTGCGGTAGCTCTCCACCCGCGCCGGATCGTGGGTGAGCCATTGCGGCTTGACGTAGCTGTTGACGAAGAAATTGCCGCGCAGCTTCTGCATCAGCTTCAGGCCAGGCACCGCCAACGGCACGTACAGCTTGACCTTGAACGCCGGCGAGGCAAGCACCAGCGCGCGCAGCGGCGGGGCGTAATCGTGCACCCAGGTTGCCGCCACCACCGCGCCCACGCTCTGGGCGATGATCACGATGTCCTGTACGGCGATGCCGTGCTGCTGGCCGATCCAGGCGATGAAGCTGTCCAGGTCGCGCACCAGGGCCTCGAAGCCGGGCGCATCGCCGCGCTCGCCCGGCGACTGGCCGTTGCCGCGCGCATCCCAGGCGAACACCGCGGTATCGGGCAGGTCCAGCTCATCGACCAGATGCGCCACCCGGCCCGAGTGTTCGTGCCCGCGGTGCAGCAGCACCAGCGCGCGCGCTGGCGCATCGGCCGCGCTGGCCGGCCAGTGCCGGTAGAACAGTGGTTGGCCATCGAAACTGTGGAACTGCAGCTGTTCCTGTACGCGCATGCATCACTCCGTTGTGCATCCGACGGGATCCGGCCAGGTCAGCCGGTTTCCGCCAATCCTTGCCGGACCCGTCGCCAGCCGGTCAGCACGCACAGTGCCGCCGCCGCCCACGCAATCCAGCCCACCACCGCGCCATCGATCCAGCCCAGCGCCAGCAGTACGCCCACCACTCCCACCACAAAGGCCCGGTCGCTCTTGCCCATCGGGCCGTCATAACGCCGGCTGGCGCCCACCATCAGCCCCAGCACCCCAGCGTACTCGCAAACCGCGGCCAGCCACGTCAGCGTCCACAAGGCATTGGCATCGGCCCCGGGCACGCTGAGCAGGCTCAGGTACAAGGCCGCATCGGCGACCACATCGCACAGCTCATTGAGGTAGGCCCCCAATCGCGACTGCTGGCCGAACTCGCGCGCGAGCATGCCGTCCACGGCATTGAGGGCCATGCGCAGCAGCATCCACAGGGGCAGTGCGAGGTACAGCAGCGGGTGAGCCGGTGCCCACCACCACACGGCCGCGGCCACCAGCAGCGACACCAGCGCAGCCGCCACGGTGACGGTGTTGGCGGTGACGCCCGCGCGATACAGGCCGCGTACGCCCGGGCGCAGCAGATCCTGGAAGCGCCCCTTCAATGCATAGATCGACATGCCGTACCGTCCTCCTGACCGTGGCTAATCTACCTGCCCGCGCAGGGGCAGGGAAACGCTCGACGACCGTCTATTCACCCCGCCACCAGCAACTGCCGCCACAGCTGCAGGAAACGCTCGGAATACCAGTAGCCTTCCTTGCGCATCAGCTGTGTCGGCAATGCCTGGTCCAGCCGGTAACGGCCGGAAAAACGCTGCTCGAACTGACGCTTCAGGCGCGCCTGCTGCGCCGGATCGCTGTCCAGCATCGCGCAGGCGAGCAGTCCCAGCCAGCCGTCCACGTCGTCCGGCTCGCGGGTAAAGGCCTGGTCGAACAAGCGCTTGGCATCCTGCGGGCGGCCCAGGTCCAGCAGCATGAACCCATAGTTGCGCTGCGCGTCGATGTTGTCCGGCTGCGCCTGCAGCAGCTGTTGCATGCGCAGGGCAGCCTCGCCGGTGCGGCCCAGGTGGAACAACACATAGCCGGCGTGTTCGAGCAGGGCCGGGTCAGGCTGCGCCTGCTCCGGCTGCGCGCGTTGCAGGGCGTCCAGGCGCACCCACGCCGCCTCGAAGTCGGGCCTGGCCGCCGCCGGGTCGCCTGCCGACAGCGCGGTTGCGGCACGGTTGAACCACGGCCGGTAGTCATCGGGCGCCTCGTCGATGGCAGCCTGCAGCGCGGCACGTGCGCCGGCGGCATCGCCACTGTCGGTGAGCGCGCTGGCCAGGTTGAGATGGAGGCTCATGCGCTGCTCGCGCTGCCCGGCGGCGTCCAGGTCCGGCGCCGACTGCAGTGTCAGCGCGGTGCGGTATTCCTGCACGGCCTTGCGCGGTTGCCTGAGCTGCTGCAGGTACAGGTTGCCCAGGTTGTAGTGCGCATCCAGGCGCGCGGGCTGCAGCCGCATCGCGGCGCGGTAGGCGTCCACCGCCAGGGCATGCTGGCCACTGTCACCCAGTGCACTGCCCTGGTTGAGGCGCAGGCCATAGTTGTCGGGGAAGCGTGCCACGCCGTTGCCGGCCACCACCGCCGCCTCGCGCGTCTCGCCCAGCTGCAGCAGCATGGCCGCGTAGTTGATGAAGGCATCGGGCGACAGGTTGCCGGGCAACTTCACCAGCTGTGCGTAATGGCGCCGTGCCTTGTCGGTCTGCCCGGTGCGGCTGTAGTGGTAGGCCAGGCGCTGCTGGATGTCCAGGTTGCCCGGCTCCAACTGTGCGGCCCGCAGCAGGTCCTTCTCGGCCGCGCCATCATCGCCGAGTTCGTGCAGCACATTGGCGCGGTTGAGCAGGCCGATGGTCTTGAGCGGGGCGCGCTGGATGTAGTCGTTGAGCGTATCCAGCGCGCGCTGGTGCTGCCCCAGCCTGGCCTGCGTCACGCCCAGGTTGAGCCAGGCGGTATCCAGGCCGGGATCCAGCCGTACCGCCTGCGCGAACAGGTCCGCCGCGGCCTGCCACTGCCCTGCCCGGGTCTGCGCCTGGCCCTGGTTGAACAGCAGCTGCGCCTGGTTTTCGGCCGGCAGCGCACCGGCCTGTGCGGCCACGGCCGCGCTGTCGCCCTTGCCCAGCAGCGAGAGCCGGTTGGTCAGCACCCTCGGGTTGCCCGGCTCCTTTGCCAGCGCACGGTCATAGGCGGCCAGCGCCTGGCGCGTGCGCCCACGCCGCTCCTCGGCCACCCCGATGTTGAGCCAGGTATCGGCATCGTCCTTGCCCAGCGCCACCGCCGCCTTGAAGTCCTGCAGCGCCCCGGCCGCGTCGCCCATGTCCAACCGGGTCACGCCGCGGTTGTAGGGATACAGCGGCTCGGTCGGGTCGAGCTGCATCGCCCGGCCATCATCGGCCAGCGATTGGCTGGACCGGCCCAGCGCGTGCTGGGCCAGTGCGCGGTTGCCGTAGTAGCCGGCCACCTGCGGCGATTGCGCGATGGCCTGGTCCAGCAGTTCCACCGCACGCCGTGGCTGGCCCAGATGGTGGTAGGCCTGCGCGGCATGGAACGGAATATCGGCATGCTGCCCGGTGCCTTCGGGGTCGCTGCGGTACGCCGCCTCGTAGGCGGCATGCACCTCCAGCATCCGCGCGTTGTCGTGCTGCTGGTTGAGCAGGAACAGGTAATTGCGGAACAGGGTGCTGCTGTGCCCGCCGGCCTGCAGGGCGGCGGCATAGTCGGCCAGTGCCGCCGGCGTGTCGCCTTGCTTGGCCCGCGCGGTGCCGCGCAGCTGCAGGCTTTCAGCGTCATCCGGATCCAGCCGCAGCGCCTGCGCCGCCGCAGCCAGCACCCCGGCGTTGTCGTCGCTTGCCGCGGCGATATAGGCCTTCAGCCGGTACAGGCTGATCTGGCCAGGCGCCAACGCGATGGCCTGGTCGATCAGGCGCCGGGCCTGCGCCCAGTCCTGCGCTTCATAGGCGTCATAGGCCTGCCGCTCCAGCTCGTCGCTGCCGGATCCGGCCGCTTCGGGCGGGCCGGCGGGGCCCGGGCCCGGGGCCGGTACCAGCACTTCCACCGCCGGCACGGCGTCTGCGGCAACGGCTGCCTGCTGCGCCGCTGCCGGCCCGGTGACCCCGACCCATGCCACGATGCCGGCAAGCAGCGGCGCCTTCCATGTTGCTGTCGACACCATGCTGAACCTGCAATTCCCTGGCAGAGCGCCCAGCCTACCCCAGTGCCGCCGGCTTGCGGCGGCCCGGCGGGCGGTCGGGCGGGCTGGCCAACGGGGCCGCCAACGGCGATATCGCGCCGGCGGCGCCCGGCAGCGGGCCCCACCGCCTACAATATCGGCCCTGCTCCGCTGCCGATTGCCCTGTCCCCATGACTGCTGATCTGTTGCCCGTTCGCCGGGCCCTCCTGTCCGTCTCCGATAAAACCGGCCTGATCGACCTGGCCCGCGCCCTGGCGGCGCGCAACATCGAACTGCTGTCCACCGGCGGCACCGCCAAGGCCATCCGCGACGCCGGCCTGGCGGTCAAGGACGTGGCCGAGCTCACCGGCTTCCCCGAAATGATGGACGGCCGGGTCAAGACCCTGCACCCGCTGGTGCACGGTGGCCTGCTGGGCCGCGCCGGGCTGGATGATGCGGTGATGGCCGAACACGGCATCGGCGCGATCGACCTGCTGGTGCTGAACCTGTACCCGTTCGAGTCGGTCACCGCCAAGGCCGACTGCACGCTGGAAGACGCGGTGGAGAACATCGACATCGGCGGCCCGGCGATGCTGCGTTCGGCCGCCAAGAACTTCGCCCGCGTGGCGGTGGCCACCGACCCGGCGCAGTACGCCGAACTGCTGGCCGAACTGGAGGCCAACGACGGCAAGCTGTCGGCCGCCAGGCGCTTCGCCTTCTCGGTGGCCGCCTTCAACCGCGTGGCCCAGTACGACGCGGCGATCAGCAACTACCTGTCGGCGGTGGCCGCCAGCGACGCGGCGGTGCCGGTGCGCAGCGAGTTCCCGGCGCAGATGAATTCCAGCTTCGTGAAGGTGATGGACCTGCGCTACGGCGAAAACCCGCACCAGAGCGGCGCGTTCTACCGCGACCTGTACCCGGTGCCGGGCACGCTGGCGACCTTCCAGCAGCTGCAAGGCAAGGAGCTGAGCTACAACAACCTGGCCGACGCCGATGCCGCGTGGGAATGCGTGCGCCAGTTCGACGCGCCGGCCTGCGTGATCGTCAAGCATGCCAACCCGTGCGGCGTGGCCGTGGGCGCCGGCAACGGCGATGCCTACGAGCTGGCCTACGCCACCGACCCGACCAGCGCCTTCGGCGGCATCATCGCGTTCAACCAACCGCTGGATGCGGCCACCGCCCGGGTGATCCTGGACCGTCAGTTCGTCGAAGTGCTGATCGCGCCGGACTTCGAGCCGGCCGCGCTGGAATACGCGCAGAAGAAGGCCAACGTGCGCGTGCTGCGCATTCCGCATGGCAAGGGCCGCAACAACTACGACACCAAGCGGGTGGGCTCGGGCCTGCTGATCCAGAGCGCCGACAATCGCGGCATGGCGCGCGACGAGCTGAAGGTGGTCAGCAAGCTGGCCCCGACCGACAAGCAGTTCGCCGACCTGCTGTTCGCCTGGAAGGTGGCCAAGTTCGTCAAGTCCAACGCGATCGTCTACGCCAGGGACAACCGCACCATCGGCGTCGGCGCCGGGCAGATGAGCCGGGTCTATTCGGCGCGCATCGCCGGCATCAAGGCCGCCGATGCCAACCTGGTGGTGGAAGGTTCGGTGATGGCCTCCGATGCATTCTTCCCGTTCCGCGACGGCATCGACGCGGCCGCGGCCGCCGGCATCAAGGCGGTGATCCAGCCGGGCGGTTCGATGCGCGACAGCGAAGTGATCGCCGCCGCCGACGAGCATGGCCTGGCCATGGTGTTCACCGGCGTACGTCATTTCCGCCATTGACCCTGGAGCGACACGGATGTCTGCAATCGCACGCAAGCCCCTGATCATGCTGGCCCTCGCCGGCACCGCCGCGTTGGCCGGCTGCAAGCCGGCCGCCGAACCCGCCCCGGCCGCCACGCCCGCACGGCAGGCGACGGCGGCGCAACCGGCCGCCCATGTCAGCCGCACCGCGCGGCTGCAGGCATTCCTGGTCAAACGCTATGGCGCCGAGGCGTCGCTGTCGCAGGGCTGGCAGGGCACCTGGACCCAGGACGGCGCAGACCGCGCCACCGACTGGCAGGTCTGCGCCGAACAGCCGGTGGTCAGCGGTGACAGCTGGCAGCAGTTGCTGGCCGTGTGCGGCACGCTCAGCGAGGGCGGCCACGCCGACCCGGGCACCGTCGATTTCTACGTGCTGCGCCCCAGCGGCGAAGGCTTCGAGGTCGTGGCCGAACTCACCGGCGGCACCTACGGCAGCAGCGGCCGCCCCGGCACCGTGCAGGTCATCCGCGCCGGCAGCGATTTCTACGGCTTCCGCAGCGAGAGCGGCTGGTTCGGCCAGGGCCATTCGCTGGAAACGCAGACGCTGATCCTGCCCGGCCCGAAGGGCCTGGTCGATGCCGGTTCGCTGCGCAGCCATATCGACAACGGCGCGGCCTACGACTGCGACGATGCCGAGTTCGCCGAAGACTGCCGCACCCGGGTATTCAATATCGATTTTTCCTACCGCTTCGACGACAGCGACCGCAGCGCGCGCATCTGGCCGCTGCTGATCGAAGAGACCGGCAGCGAGTGCGGCGGCAAGCCGGTACGCCGCGAGCATCGCTTCAGCCTGGACGCCGGGACCTGGACCTATAGCTTCCCCGCGTCCCTGCAGCGCGAAGGCTGCCGGTGAGGTACCGCCGACCGTGATGCGCCGCAGTGACCCGCCCATCCAGCGCCGGTGCCGGTATACGGCGGCGCTGCTGCTGGCGGCGCTGCTGGCCGGCTGCGGCAACCACGCGCCCGCACCCGAACCGGGCAAACCGCGCCGGGTGCTGGACAGCACTGCCGAAGTAGTGGACACGCTGCACCTGGACGGCAGCCACGAGCAGCGGCTGCTGGCCTTCCTGCGCAGCCGCTATGGCGCCGCTGCCCGGCTGGATGCGCCCTGGCAGGACCAATGGGACGACACCGACGTGCAGGCGCTGCGCCCGGTCACCCGGCAGGTCTGCGCGCATGAAACCGTCGACACCGACGGCCACCTGCAGCACCTGCTGGCGGTGTGCCAGGCCCTGGACCAGGCCGCCAGCGTCGAACCCGGCCGGGTCGATCTGTATGTATTGCGCGATGGCGAAGAACACGCGCTGGACAAGGACCACCCCTTCGCCGGCTTGTTCGGCCCGCCGGGCCGGCCGCTGCTGGTGATCGCCCAGCGCCTGCACGGCGAGTACGGCCGCCACGGCGCGCCCGGTACGGTCCAGATCGACCGGCTCGGTCCACAGCGCCACGCCTTCCGCATCACCCACGATGGCTCCGGCCGCGGCCATGCGCAGCGCTCGCGCACCTACGTGGCCGTGCACAACGACCGCCTGCGCGAGGTCGCCCTGCTGCGCGAGCACGTCGACAACCTGGCCACGCCGCACTGCGACGACGCGCCCGACGACTGCGCCGATGCGGCGTTCAATGTCGACTTCACCACCACCGTGGGCGGCAGCGACGCGGTGGACGGCTACTGGCCACTCACCGTACGCACCACCGGCCAGGACTGCACCGGCCCGGCCCACGCCTATGACCACCTGATCTTCGACCCCCAGACCCGGACCTACCCGGTACCCGGCGATCTGCAGCGCGAAGGCTGCGGCGAGGACTGACCCGGCCGCTGCGCCGGGGCCGATGCAGGCTGCGCCGGCACCGCGTAAAATCGCCGTTCTGCCCCCCTTACGCGAGAACTGCATTGAAGATCCTGGTCATCGGCGCCGGCGGCCGTGAACACGCCCTGGCCTGGAAGCTGGCCCAGTCCGCGAAGGTCAGCGAGGTCATCGTCGCCCCCGGCAATGCCGGTACCGCGACCGAGCCGGGCTGCCGCAACGTGGACGTGAAGGTCACCGACCTGGACGGCCTGCTGGCCCTGGTCGCCGCCGAAGGCATCGGGCTGACCGTGGTCGGCCCCGAGGTGCCGCTGGTGGCCGGCGTGGTCGACCGCTTCCGCGCCGCCGGCCACCGCATCTTCGGGCCCACTGCCGCTGCCGCCCAGCTGGAAGGCAGCAAGGCCTACGCCAAGGACTTCCTGGCCCGCCACAACATCCCCACCGCGTTCTACGCAGTGCACACCGAGCTGGCGCCGGCGCTGGCCTACCTGCGCGAGAAGGGCGCGCCGATCGTGGTCAAGGCCGACGGCCTGGCCGCCGGCAAGGGCGTGATCGTGGCGATGACCCTGGCCGAAGCCGAGGATGCGGTGCGCGACATGCTCTCGGGCAATGCGTTCGGCGATGCCGGCGCGCGCGTGGTGATCGAGGAATTCCTCGACGGCGAGGAAGCGAGCTTCATCTCGATGGTGGACGGCACCACCGCACTGCCGATGGCCACCTCACAGGACCACAAGCGCGTGGGCGATGGCGACACCGGCCCCAACACCGGCGGCATGGGCGCCTACTCGCCGGCCCCGGTGGTCACCGATGCGGTGCATGCGCGGGTGATGCGCGAGGTGGTCAACCCCACCGTGCAGGGCATGATCGCCGACGGCATTCCGTTCACCGGCTTCCTCTATGCCGGCCTGATGATCGATGCCGAAGGCGCGCCGAAGGTGATCGAGTTCAATGTGCGTTTCGGCGACCCGGAAACCCAACCGGTGATGCTGCGCCTGCAGTCGGACCTGGTGGATCTGCTGGAGGCCGCCATCGACGAACGCCTGCACCAGGTACAGGCCCAGTGGGATCCACGCCCCTCGCTGGGCGTGGTGATGGCCGCAGCGCCGTACCCGGAAACCCCGATCACCGGCGAGGTCATCCACGGGCTGGAGGCGGTGCCGGCTGCGGCCAAGGTCTTCCATGCCGGCACCGCGCTGGACGCGCAGGGCCAGGTGGTCAGCGCCGGCGGCCGCGTGCTGTGCGTGGCCGCGCTGGGCGACAGCGTCGCCGATGCGCAGGCCAGTGCCTATGCCGGCGTGGCGAAGATCACCTGGGCGCATGAGTTCCACCGCAACGACATCGGCTGGCGCGCGATCGCACGCGGGTAGGTCCGAGCCACGCCCGGGCGACGCGGCTCCGCGCGTCCGGCCATGGGCCGCACCCTGCGCGCCTGCACACAGCCGAACCCCTGCAGCGATGGCCGCTGCGCCATGGCCTGGGCTGAGGCTTCCTCTCAGCCCATCCTGGCGCCACGCGCCTGGATGCCCTGCTGCTCGCGCTGGTCGTGCGACTGCTGCTCCACCTGCTGTGCCTGCAGGCGCTGCTGCTCGCGGCCCACCACATCCAACTGGTGCAGCGATGCCTCCACCGGCGTCTGGACGGCCTGTTCGATGGGCATCAACGCGCGTTGGTGGGCCGGGTTGTTCGGCTCGCCCTGCACCACGAATACATTGTGAGCGGCCGGATGCTGGGGAGTGGCAGTGCTCAGCAGCACATGGTCCACCCGCTCCAGCCCATTGCTTCTGGCCAGCACCAGCAGGCTGGCGGTCATCCGCTCGCTGCTGGCGTCGAAGTCGCGCCCGTGCCTGGCGTCCAGTGCCGCCACGCCCTCGCGGACCTGCTGGTAGAGCGCGTGGTCAGGGTGGCCGGCCTGCATCGGCGTCGGTGCAGGCGGTGGCGCAACGGCAGGGCCGGGTGCGGCCGACGCTTGCCCCTCGTGCATCTGCAGCGTCTGTACCGAGGCGCCCCGCCCTGGCGCGTCGGGCGCCGGCGCTTCCGGCTGCAGGTACCGGGCCCGGATCTGCTCATAGGTGGCATTCAACTCATCCCGCACATTGCCGTCGGCGTGGGAATCGTAGATCAGCCCGTCATGCTTCCACTGGCCCTCGGCCGTGCGCTGGTAGGTGCGCCCGTCCGATGCCATGACGTGGTCCGGATGGCTGCGCGTCCAGGCCACCGCATCGGGGATCGGGCCGTGCTGCGACCAGCCCTGCTGCGCGTACGCCTGTTCGTACTGCTGGACATAGGCTGCCGAACTCCGCGCCGCATTGAGCGCGACGGTGGCCTGCGCATACGCGTCCAGCTCGGCCGCCTTGTCCGCACCCGCCAGCTCCACCGTTGTCCGCTGGATACCGCGGTCATAGCTCTGCAGGACCACTTCGCGCTGCCAGGTGCCGCGTTCGGCATCGCGCTCCCAGGCGCGGGGGTAGAGGCTGGGTGTATCGGTGATGTCGCCGGCAATGCGGTAGGGATCGACCGGAACATCGGGCTCGGACAGGCGCAGCGCCACCGCCCGGCTGGATGCCTTGTAGTTCAGTTCCTGGGTCAGGCCGGCATCGGCCGTAAAGTGCTGCGTTGCCCCATATATCGGGCGGTCCACCTGGGTGCCGACGGTACCGATCACTTCGCGCGCGCTGCGCGTCCAGCCTGCATCCGGCTGGGTGGGGTCGTAAGTCCAGACATTGCCGAACGTATCGCGCTGGTTGTTGATCCGGTACTTCTCGATCCAGTCCACCACTTCACCGGCGCCCCATGCACCGAGCCCGGCGCCAACGATGCCGGTGACGATCGCCCCGGGCCCGGACTCGATGCCGATCAGCGTGCCGGCCTTGGCACCGACGACCGCGCCGGTCCACCCGCCGACGCTGCGGGCACCGAAATTCAGCAGCGCCGATTCGGCCCCGGTCGCATTGTCGCGGGCATACAGGTCGGCCACCTTGCGGCCTTCGGTGCCGGCCTCGTAGACCGTAGCGGCGATCCCGCCGACCGTGGCGCCGCGGACCATGTTCGGATGCACCCGGACGGTGTGGTCGATGCGCGTGGCTTCTGCGGTTCCGCGGGCCACGCCTTCCACCACCAGCAGGTTGCCGCGCTCGGTGAGCAACGCCGCGGCCGTGGGTGGGGCGACCCGGGGATGCTGCTGGAGGGTATCGGGCAGGTCCTGGTGCCATCGGGCTTGGTCCCGCCAGCCATCGCGGGTGAGATGGGTGATCCGCGGGTCGTGCAGCCGCGCCTCGCGTTCGGCTTCCAGTACCGGGCCCGGTCGGCGCGGGTCGGTCCGGCTGTCGTACAGTTCCGCACCTTCGCGGCTGTAGAGACGGATCGGAATCCCGGTTTCGGCATGAACCTTGTCCAGGTTGCCGGGGAGTGCCGAGTAGACATGGTTGCGGACGTCTTCGGGGACGTAGCGGCCGTAGCCTTCGTCGCCCAGCTTGTCGGTAAAGCGCCGGTCCACGCCCAACTCGCTTTCCATGCGATGCGCTACTACCGCACGAACCTCAACCTCGTAGCCCTTTCCGCGGAGTTCATTGATCAGGTCGACCGCCCCGGGGCCATTGCCCATTGTCGTGTCGACGATGATGTTCTTGCGTCCATCAATCGCGGCTGCCCGAAGTTCTCTCGCCCACTGGCTCGCATCACTATGGGTGTGCCCAGCCCAAGAGTAGGGATGCTTCTGACGGAAGCTACTGGCTTCGGGATGAGCAGCGCGAAGCTCGTCCGGATCGATGGGTACTACGTCATTTCGCAGCTCGGCTTTTGCGGCGTCAACAAGTGCGCCTTTACCCGCCCCAGGCTGCCCGGCAAGAATAATCGCTCGTGGACTATCCAGCGACGTTGCACGTGTCAAGCCGCTATCTGGAAGGATCTGCCCTTCAAAAATCGCCGCATGGGTAGCAATGTCAAGCCGACCATTCAGAGGCTGCATCAAAAGCGATCCTTTTGGCGCTCAAAGTACTCAGCCAAGTCACTAATATCGAGCATTCCGCCGCCTCCACTTCTTGCCATGCGCATCAACCTCCACTTCTCCTGGGCGGCAGCAACGGCCAAGGGATCACCAGAGATCTCGGCCACTTTCAACTCGTCGCGAGCTTCAAAGACAAACGTTTCCAGCCGTCCTTCGAGTGCTGAGATCGCATCGTCAAACGGCATCAACGGAAGCCGCAGAGATCGCTCCACGGATCGATTCAGCACTTCCTGCAATCGCTCGATATGCCCCGGGTAGTCCTTGAGCATTTCGCGCAACTTCGCTGGAACAGGGGGCGGCGGAAGCAACATGGCGGATGTCCTTTTCATGGAGCTGATACTTGCAGGGAGTCTTGCAGATATGAAGGGACCGTTCTACCGACTCCATCAATAAATCGGTAGCTGAATAACGCGTACGGCACATGGCGGGCACCTTCCCGCGCCCTAAAGCACGCCATTGAACCATTCATTGAAGCAACCTATCAAAGATGGTTGAGGACGGCTTCGGGGACGTAGCGACCGCAGCCTTCGTCGCCCGGAGCGATCCAGATTGCGCTACTGCATTTGGCGAGCTCATTTAGAAGACCTCCTTGTTCTTCTCGAAGTACTCCCATAAATCGTGCAACCCTTTCATCCCTCCATTTCCAGAGCGCGCCCTGAACATCAATCTGAACTTTCTGTCAGCACGCGAGATCATTTCCGAATCACCATCCATCTTGGCAACATCCAGCTCTTCGCGGGCCTCAACCATGAACGTTCCCAGCCGTCCCTCTAGTGCCGAGATCGCATCGTCAAACGGCATCACCGGAAGCCGTCGGGATTGCTCCACAGATCGAATGAGCACTTCCTGCAATCGCTCGATATGCCCCGGATAGTCCTTGAGCATTTCGCGCAATCTTGCTGGAACAGGAGGCGGAGGAACATGCATGACAGGCATCCCTTTCTTCGTGGGGCTGATGCTTGCAAAGAGTGTCGCAGACGTTGAAGGGCTCGTTCTGCAGATTCCATCAATAAATCATGGGTTGGCTTACCAGCACAGCGAATGGTGGGCAGCCAATGAACCGCGTGACATCGGGATGACTCCAAAACGGGGGGCGGAAATCCCAAGGCGACTGCACAACACCCCATCGCGATGGTACCCAATGCGGTTGCCATCGGCAGGATCCGCACGCTGCCGGGCATGGCCCCCTGGCGTGGCGCGGGCATGAAAAAGCCCGGCATTGCCGGGCTTTTTCGCTACTACGCCGTGCCACCGGTCAGGCGGTGAACAGCGCCTTCATCTTCTTCAGCGCGTTGGCTTCGACCTGGCGGATACGCTCGGCCGAAACGCCGTACTCGTCGGCCAGTTCCTGCAGCGTCACCTTGCTGTCGGCATCCAGCCAGCGGCGGCGGATGATGTCGCGCGAACGCGCATCCAGTTCGGCCAGGCCTTCGCGCAGCAGCTGCAGCTGGTTGTCTTCGCTGTCGGCACGCTCGTAGGCCATCGACGGGTCTTCGGCGTCGGCCATCAGGTAGGCCGCCGGCGACGGCGGCGCGTTTTCGTTGTCCTCGTCGCTGGGCGCATCGAAACCGATATCGCGGCCGGACAGGCGCGACTCCATTTCCATCACTTCGCGCTCGGAAACGTTCAGGTCCTTGGCCACCGCGCTGACTTCGGCCGCGTTCAACCAGCCCAGGCGGGTCTTGGACTTGCGCAGGTTGAAGAACAGCTTGCGCTGCGCCTTGGTGGTGGCGACCTTGACGATGCGCCAGTTCTTCAGGATGAACTCGTGCATTTCCGCACGGATCCAATGCACCGCGAAGGACACCAGGCGCACGCCCATGTCCGGGTCGAAACGCTTGACCGCCTTCATCAGGCCGATGTTGCCTTCCTGGATCAGGTCGCCCAGCGCCAGGCCGTAGCCGTTGTAGCCACGGGCAACGTGCACCACGAAGCGCAGGTGGGAATGGACCAGTTCGCGCGCGGCGTCCAGGTCCTGCCCGTCGCGGAAACGGCGGGCCAGGTCCTGCTCGTCATCGACCGACAACACCGGGATCTGGTGCACGGCACCGATATAGGCGTCCAGCGAACCAAGCGCACTGGGAACCGGGAGATTGTTTGCCACAAGGGCAGTAGAGGTGATCTGGCTCATAGGGCTCATCTTAGCAGTCGGGAACTTGGACTGCTAAAGGACAAAGAAGTTCCAGCGTTCTGCTGATGAAACACTGGCGCGGAATACCGGTCTAACATAGCGCGAAATGATGACAGTGGCGAGCAGGCTGGGAATTTTAATCTACGCCTTACAAATCAATTACTTGCCAGGATAAATAGCCCGGTCTGGCGTGGTTTTTCGCTGAACGGCCTGGCCACGAACCCCCATTCAGGCCAATGGGGTTGTCGACCGTTCAGCCAGCGCGCCTGGTTCCACCTACCCGGCCACATCCAGCGCCGCGCGCGGCGGCAGCGACCAGTCGATGCGGCCGAGATGACGGCGCTCGAGGTAGTCGTTGGCCGCCGAGAAATGCCGGCAGCCCAGGAAGCCGCGATGCGCCGACAGCGGCGAGGGATGCGGCGCCTTCAGCACGCGGTGGCGACCGGCGTCGATGACCTTGCCCTTCTGCTGGGCATAGCTGCCCCACAACAGGAACACCAGGCCCTCGCGTTCGCGGTTGAGGGTATCCACGACATGGTCGGTGAAACCCTCCCAGCCGCGGCCCTGGTGCGCGCCGGCCTGGCCCTCTTCCACGGTCAACACCGCGTTGAGCAGCAGCACGCCCCGGCGCGCCCATGGCAGCAGGCAGCCATGGTCCGGGCGCGCAATGCCCAGGTCGGCCTCGATTTCCTTGTAGATGTTCAGCAGCGACGGCGGCACCGGCACCCCGGGCATCACCGAGAAGCTCAGGCCATGGGCCTGGCCACGGCCGTGATACGGGTCCTGGCCGAGGATGACCACCTTGACCTGGTCGAACGGGGTGGCATCGAAGGCGGCGAAGATCTGCGGCCCGGGCGGGAACACATGCGCGCCGGCGGCCTTGCGCTGGCGCAGGAAGCTGGAAAGCTCGCGCATTTCCGGGCGCAGCAGCCAATCGCCTACACGGGCCTTCCAGCTCGGTTCCAGCTGGATACTGGGTTGTACGTCGTCGTTCATCGCACCACGGGTTTGTCGTTGAGGCGCGCCAGCCGCAGCTGGAACAGCACCTTGGTCACCAGCAGGCGCTCTTCGATCGGCTTCTGCACCAGATCGTTGGCGCCGGCCTGCAGCAGGCTGGACTGGTTGTGGGGGTTGCCGTCGCCGGTCATCACCAGCACCGGCAGGCGGCGTTTGCCGTAGCCGAAGTCCACCCGCACCCGCTCGACCACATCGCGGCCGCTGAGCTCGCCCTTCAGGGTGACGTCGGTCAGCACCAGGTCGATGCGGTGGCTGCTGCGGCCCAGCGATTCGGCGGTGAGCAGCGCGAAGGCTTCCTCGGCGGTCATCACGTGCAGCACCCGCAGGCTTTGGCGTTCGAGCATGCGCTTGGTCGCCTCGGCGACCACCCGGCTGTCCTCGACATACAGGATGGTGGCGCCGGGAATGGTTTCCGGCTGCACGTAGCCGCGGATGAAGGTGGCCAGGGCTTCATGGCCCAGCGCCTTGTCGAAATAGTCGGTGACGTACTCGGTGAAGCGGCGCTGCTCCAGGTGCTGCTGCGCATCGCCGGACACCACGATCACCGGCACATAGGCCTGCCCGGCGGTGTCGCGCACGATCCGCGCCAATGCCAGGCCATCGCCGTCGCTGAGGGTCAACGAGGTGGTGACCAGGTTGACCGGGCCGGCCGCCAGCGCCGCGCGCGCCTCTTCGATGCTCGCGCAGCCCACCACGTCCACCGCCGGCAGTTCGCGTTGCAGCACATCGGCGATCAGCTTGCGGACCAGCTTGGAGCCATCGACCACCATCACGCGCGGTGTGTCGTCGGCCAGGTGCTTCAGGGACTGCGGGCGCATGCGGGCCTCAGGTTTCGGTAGGCCGGGTCTGGCGCAGGAAATGTCCCGTCACCAGCCACGCACCCAGCCAGCCCAGCACCACGGTGCCGACCAGCACGAACGATGAATGCAGCAGGTCCAGCCCATGCAGCACGAACGGGCTGGCATAACTTTCCGACAACGCCGCCAGCGGCGGGCGCAACGCCAGCCCGGCCGCACCGATCAGCGCCAGGGCCAGCGCACCGGCGCCCAGGCCGTACCACGCGCCCAGGTACAGGAACGGGCGGCGGATGAAGCCGTCGCTGGCACCAAGCAGCTGCAGCACGCCGATTTCCTCGCGGCGGGCCTGGATGTCCAGGCGCACGGTGTTGCCCACCACCAGGGCCGCACCCAGCCCCAGCAGTACCGACAGCACCTGCACCAGCCGCGTGCCGAAGCCCAGCCAGGCATCCAGGCGCTTGCGCCACAGTGCGTCGTGCTGGACCAGGTCGGCCTGCGGCAGGCCTTCCAGCGATTGCGCCAGGCGCGCATCGTCGGTGCCGGCGCGCGGGGTGACGATCAGCAGGGTCGGCAGCGGGTTGTCGTGCAGTGCATCGATCGCCTCGCCCAGGCCGGCGCCGTCGCGCAGTTCGGCCAGGCCCTGTTCGGGGGTCTGCACGGTGACATTGGCCACGTCGGCACGGCCGCGCAGCGTGTCGGCCACCTGCCCGGCCGCGGCGGCGGCCACGTCGGTCTTCAGGAACAGATTGATATCGCGCGACTGCTGCACGCTGCCGGCGAAATGCTTGAGGTTGTCCAGCGCGATCGACAGGCCCAGCGGCAATGCCAGGGCCAGCGCCATCACCATCACGGTGAGCAGGGTGGCCCATGGCTTGCGCCAGGCGCGGCCCAGGCTGAACACCACGCTGTGGCCATGGTGGTGCAGCCACACGCCCAGGCGCGACGGTGCCGCAGCATCCTTGTTGGTGGGTGCGCTCATTCGGCCAGGTCCTGCGGCGAGATGTCGTCGATCAGCTTGCCGTGGTCCAGGATCAGCACGCGCTTGCGCATGTGCCGCAGCAGGGCCAGGTCGTGGCTGACCACCAGCACGCTGGTGCCGCGCTCGGGCAGCTCGGCGAACAGGGCCATGATTTCCGCCGCCAGGGTGGGATCGAGGTTGCCGGTGGGTTCATCGGCCACCAGCAGCTTGGGCTCGCCGACGATCGCGCGGGCGATGCCGACGCGTTGCTGCTCACCGGCCGACAGCTGCGAGGGCAGCGCCTTCTCGCGGTGGCCCAGGCCCATCCGCTCCAGCACCGAACGCACCCGCTTGCCGATCTCGCCACGCCGGGTACCGCGCAGGATCAACGGCAGCGCCACGTTCTCGGCGATGCTGCGGTCCATCAGCAGGCGGTGGTCCTGGTAGACCGCACCGACCTGGCGGCGATGGCGCGGGATGCTGCCGCCGCGCACCTTGAGCAGGTTGCGCTCATCGAAGATCACCGCGCCGCGGCTGGGCCGCTCGTCGAGGTGGATCAACTTGAGCAGGGTGCTCTTGCCGGCACCGGAATGGCCGGTGACAAACAGCATTTCCCCGGGCGCGACATCGAAGCTGACGTCCACCAGTGCCTGGTGGCCGCCGGCATATTGTTTGCTGACATTGTCAAAACGCAGGACGCTCATTGCCTGATTATGCAGGACGAGGGTGGCTGCGTGGAGGTGGGGTGTCAGACGGTAGGTGCCGACCGTTGGTCGGGGGAAGCGACATCGCATTCGCGCTGTCGCCCCACGGTTGGCTGCGCAAACCGTGGGCCCCGGCTTATCGGCACCCGAACCCCCGCCGCTTCGCGGCCGCCCCCTTACCAAGGGGAGAGCGACATCGCATTCGCGCTGTCGCCCCACGGTTGGCTGCGCAAACCGTGGGCCCCGGCTTATCGGCACCCGAACCCCCGCCGCTTCGCGGCCGCCCCCTTACCAAGGGGGCTTTGCTACCCGCTGATCGGGGATGTCACCCGACCAACGGTCGGGTGCTTCGGCTTACTGGCCCGACAGCATCCGGCGGATCTTGCGGCCGATGCGGGTCAGGAACGACGTGCTGGGGTCGGCCGGCGGTGCGGTGCCGCGCATCGGCCTGGCGGTGACCTGCACCGGGGTTACCGGGCCGGTGGTTGCCGCGCCTTCGGCGCCTTCGACCGGGCGGCCGTGGCGACGGCGGCGACGCTTGCGCGGTGCGCGCTCGCCTTCCACCGCCGGGCTGTCGGCCGCGCTCGGCGCGTCGACCGGGGCCACCACGTCCTGCGGCTTGGCGGCTGCTTCGGCCAGCGGCTGCTCGCCTTCCGCGCGCGGCTTGCGCTCACGGCGCGGCTTGCCATCGGCACCGGTGCCGGCGCTGCGCTCGCCCGGACCGCGGCGCTCGCCGCGGCCGGCCGACGACGGCTTGCCACCGCGGCCGCTGCTGCTGCCGCCGCCACGGCGCTGTTCTTCGGCGGCACGCGCTTCGCGGGCCTCGCGGAAGATCTGGCCGACGCTCTCGTTCTCGTCGCCTTCTTCACCCGGCTCGGCCGGTGCGCGCTCCGGGCGCGGCAGCGAGGTCAGGATTTCGCTAGTGACCGGCTCGACCGGGATCTTCTGTTCGATGTAGGCCTCGATGTCCGGCAGGCCCATCGCATAGCGTTCGCAGGCGAAGCTGATCGCATCGCCTTCCTCGCCCAGGCGGGCGGTACGGCCGATGCGGTGCACGTAATCTTCGGCATCGAACGGCAGGTCGTAGTTGTAGACGTACTTGATGCCGTCGATGTGCAGGCCGCGGGCGGCCACATCGGTGGCCACCAGGATTTCCAGCTGGCCCTTCTGGAAGCGGTTGAGCAGGCTTTCGCGCTTCTTCTGCGGCACATCGCCGGACAGCACGCCGACCCGGTAACCGGCCTTTTCCAGCGAACGCGCCACGCGCTCGACGAACACCTTGGTGTTGACGAACACCATGGTGCGCGCGCCTTCGCTGCGCGACAGCAGGCCCAGCAGCAGCGGGATCTTCTCTTCGTCGGCCGGGAAGTAGATGCGCTGGCGCACCCGCGCGGCGGTGATCGACTCGCTCTCCACCACCAGCTTCTGCGGCTCGTTCATGTGCTCATAGGCCAGCTCCAGCACGCGGTGGCTGAGCGTGGCGCTGAACAGCAGGGTCTGGCGCGTGCTGCGCTCGGGCATGCGCCGCAGCAGGAAGCGGATGTCCTTGATGAAGCCCAGGTCGAACATGCGGTCGGCTTCGTCGAGCACGCAGATCTCGCAGGCGTGCAGCGAGACCACCTTGTGCTGCTTGACGTAGTCGATCAGGCGGCCGGGGGTGGCGATGATCACATCCACGCCCTGCTGCAGGATCTCGCGCTGCTTGTCGTAGTCCACCCCGCCGTAGACCAGCGCAAAGCGCAGGCCCAGGTCCGAGCCGAACTTGACCGCATCCTTGTGGATCTGGATGGCCAGCTCGCGGGTCGGGGCCAGGATCAGCGCGCGGGGATCTTCCGGCTTGCGGTCGGCCAGTGCCGGGCGGGTCAGCAGGCGGTTGATCACCGCGACCAGGAACGCCAGGGTTTTGCCGGTACCGGTCTGGGCCTGGCCGGCGACGTCGCCGCCGGGCAGTGCCACCGGCAGGGTCAGTGCCTGGATCGGCGTGCAGCGGGTGAAACCAGCCGCCCCCAGGCCCGCAAGCAGGGTCGGATGCAGGTCGAAAGTGGAGAAGGTCAAATCGGTCAGCGGTTTGTCGCTCATGTGTCCGTCTTGGTAAGGCCAGCCCGGCAGAGGTGCGGGTGGCTTGCAATCTTGGGGAGGGCACCGTCGCCTTAGCGGCCCCTGCGCCGGGGAAGGCGGCGCCGGACCTCGCTGGTCCTGGGGCGCCGCACAATGTCCCAGTTTAGCGCAATGTCGGCGGCAAACCGCTGTCAGGCGTCTCAAAACCTGGCGAGACAGCCGGCAACGCTCCCGATGCGCGCCTCCGGCGGCGTATTCACCGCGCCTGCCGGCAGTTGAACAGGCCGGCCGGAGGCGCTGGAAGCGGTCGCCATCGCCCCCTATATAGAGCCTGCCAGCTACCGGCACGCGGGGTGGCGATGGCAGGATGCTTCTTTCCAGGGCACGCCTGTCCGCCCGCGACGATAGGGGTACACTGCCCGCCGTGAGCGTCGGGGCAGCCCCTTGACGCACCGCTGGCCGCCCGCGCGGCCAAGAGGCAGCAGACGAAGATGGCGCCGGTCGGCGTCGTCCAGGTTCAACCTCCTCCGGCCCGGCCGGGTGCACTCCAAACGAGAGACCAAGATGAGCGACAAGGTTGTACATGTCGGCGACGCCGACTTCGATAGCGCAGTGCTGAATTCCAAGGAACCGGTGCTGGTCGATTTCTGGGCCGAATGGTGTGGCCCGTGCAAGATGATCGCCCCCGCCCTGGACGAACTGGCCGACGCCTACAACGGCCGCGCCAAGATCGCCAAGGTCAACGTGGACCAGAACCGCGCCCTGGCCGCCAAGTACCACGTGCGCTCGATCCCGATGCTGCTGGTGTTCAAGGACGGTGAAGTCCAGGCGCAGCAGATCGGCGCGGTCGGCAAGGCCCAGCTGGCCGGCATGCTCGACAAGGCCCTGGCCTGATCGACGCAGGCAGCCGGCCCACCCCCGGCTGCCACGCGGGCCCATCGCCCGCATGAATGACCCTGCCCCACCCAGCTTGCGCGCCGCCGCGAGCCGGTGTTAGTGTCGGCATATCCGGCCGCATTCGCGCGCCGCACCTTCTGGACGCCGTTCTCTCCAGATCCTTTCCCAACGTTCGCTGCCCTGCCGGGCGCTCGCACCTTCTAGCGAGGAATCCAGCACTTGTCCGATATCACTACTTCCGAACCCGGGAGCGCCGACGCGCCTGCCGAGAAGCGCGTGCGCAAGCCCCGCGTTGCCAAGGCCGCCAACGCTACCGACGCAGGCTCCCCCCCCGCACAACATGGCCTGCCCCTGGCTGCCGCGCCTGACGCGCCGGCGCCGGTCGCCGCTTCGTCGGCGCCGCAGCAGCAGGCTCCGGCCGGCGATGCCTCGCCTGGCCAGGGCGGCGCACAACAGGACACCGGCGACGGTGGCCAGCGCAACCCCAATGGCAACAACGCCCCCAAGGGCGGGCAGAACCCGTACCAGGGCCAGGGCCAAAACCAAGGCCAGAACCAAGGCCAAGGCCAAGGCCAAGGCCAGGGCCAGGGCCAGGGCAACCGCCGCGACCGTTTCCGCAATCGCCGCGACCGCAACCGCGGTGGCGATCGCTACAACGACGACGGCATGCCGCAGGACAACAACGAGCCGCAGCAGCCGTTCGTGCGCAGCCAGCAGGCCAACGTGCCCGAAGGCTTCCCGGTCTATTCGCTGAGCGACCTCAAGCGCATGCCGGCGCAGAAGCTGCTGGAAATCGCCGAGCAGCTGCAGATCTCCGAAGGCGTGGCGCGCGCCCGCAAGCAGGACGTGATCTTCGCCCTGCTCAAGGTGCTGACCCGCCATGGCGACGGCGTGGCCGCCGACGGCGTGCTGGAAATCCTGCCGGACGGCTTCGGCTTCCTGCGCGCGGCCGAAGCCAGCTACCTGGCCGGCCCGGACGATACCTACATTTCGCCCAGCCAGATCCGTCGCTTCAACCTGCGCACCGGCGACCACCTGTCCGGCCGCATCCGCTTCCCGAAGGACGGCGAGCGTTACTTCGCGCTGTCGATCGTGGACACCATCAACGGTGAGCCGCTGGAAGCATCCAAGAACAAGGTGCTGTTCGAGAACCTGACCCCGCTGTTCCCGCGCAAGCGCTTCACCCTGGAACGCGGCAACGGTTCGTCCGAGGACATCACCGGCCGCATCCTCGATCTGATGGCACCGCAGGGCAAGGGTCAGCGTTCGCTGATCGTGTCCCAGCCCAAGGCCGGCAAGACGATGATGATGCAGCAGGTGGCCACGGCGATCACCACCAATCATCCGGACGTGCACCTGATCGTGCTGCTGATCGACGAACGCCCGGAAGAAGTGACCGAAATGCAGCGCACCGTGCGCGGCGAAGTCATCAGCTCCACCTTCGACGAGCCCGCCGCCCGTCACGTGCAGGTCGCCGAAATGGTGATCGAGCGTGCCAAGCGCCTGGTCGAGCACAAGAAGGACGTGGTGATCCTGCTCGACTCGATCACCCGCCTGGCGCGTGCCTACAACAACGTGGTGCCCAGCTCCGGCAAGGTGCTCACCGGTGGTGTGGACGCCAACGCCCTGCACCGTCCGAAGCGCTTCTTCGGCGCGGCGCGCAACGTGGAGGAAGGCGGCAGCCTGACCATCATCGCCACCGCGCTGGTCGATACCGGCAGCAAGATGGACGAGGTGATCTACGAAGAGTTCAAGGGCACCGGCAACAGCGAAGTGCACCTGAGCCGCCGCATCTCCGAAAAGCGCGTGTTCCCGGCCATCGACATCAACCGCTCCGGCACCCGCCGCGAAGACCTGCTGATCGAACCGGAACTGCTGCAAAAGATCTGGATCCTGCGCAAGCTGCTGCATCCGATGGATGAAATGGCCGCAATGGAATTCCTGCTCGACAAGATGAAGAACACCAAGTCCAACGACGAGTTCTTCGGTTCGATGAAGCGGTAAACCCATCGAACGCGACACCTTCAGAAACCCGCCATGCGAATGGCGGGTTTTTGTTTGCTGGATTGCCCAGCTTGCCGGCCAGCGACCGGCACTACGATTGCGGGCCGGCCCGTGGCCACGGCTTCACCCACGCGTGCGCGGAATCCGCAATAATCCGCGGCAAGATCTGTTGTCCGCCCGGGGGCGGGGTCGTCGTGGAACGGGCGCGCAGGCGCGCCGGATCGACGCCACGCAGTGCGCTCCTGACCGCTCCATCGTTGCCGTCCATCCGCATTCCCGGTTGGCGCAGCACCTGCCGGCTACTCGACCGCATGCCTCCGTTGTCATCCCGCCTGAACCTGGGAAAATTGATCCTTGGCCTGGCCCTGCTCAGCGCCGTGGTGACCCTGGCCAATACCCTGCACGCCAGTTACCGGGTGCAGCGCGAACAGCTGATCGGCAATACCTTGGAAGCCAACCGGGTGTACGCCGGCAAGCTGGCCGAGACCACCCAGAATTTCATCCTGTCGGCACAGCAGCAGCTGGCCTACAGCGCCACCACCCTGGGCCGGCGCGCGCACGACCGCGGCGAACTGGCAGCGGAGGCCGCGCGCCTGCAGCTGCAGACCAACAGCTTCAATTCGGTGCTGGTGGTGGATGCGGCCGGCACCGTGCTGGCCACCTCGCCGCAGAGCCTGGCGCTGCAGGGCGTGGTGCTCAACAGCCAGGGCAACGCCGAAGCCCTGGAGCGCCGCGAACCCTACATCAGCAACCCCTACCGGTCGGCCACCGGACGCCTGCTGGTGGCGATCTCGCACCCGATCTTCAATACCCAGGGCGCGTACCAGGGCTACGTCAGCGGCACCATCTACCTGCGCCAGCGCAGCATCCTGCAGACGCTGCTGGGCAAGCATCACTACCGCGACGGCTCCTACCTGTACGTGGTCGACCGCGACGGCCGCATCCTGTACCACATCGATCCGCAGCGGGTCGGCCAGTTCGCGCTGGAGAACCCGGTGGTGCAGGCGGTCAGCCAGGGCCATAGCGGTGCGCAGCAGGTGCGTAACAGCCGCGGCGTGCCCATGCTGGCCGGCTATGCGCCGGTGCCCAGCGTGGGCTGGGGCGTGGTCGCCCAGCGCCCGACCGCGGCCACTCTGGCGCCGCTGTCGCGGCTGATGTCGGCGGTGATCTGGAATGCCATCCCGCTGGGCGTGCTGTCGCTGCTGGTCACCTGGTGGTGCGCGCGGCGCATCTCGCTGCCGCTGTGGCAGCTGGCGCGCAACGTGCAGAACCGCGATACCGCCATCGCCATCCGCCACGTCACCGGCATCCGCGCCTGGTACTACGAAGTGGCCCACCTCAAGCAGGCGCTGCTGTACAGCTTCAACCTGCTGCAGGACCGGATCGGCAAGCTCAACCGCGCCAGCATGACCGACCCGCTGACCGGCCTGCAGAACCGCCGCGGGCTGCAGCAGGGCCTGGAGGACTGGCAGGCGCGCGGGCAGCCATTCGGGATCATCGCGCTGGACATCGACCGCTTCAAGACCATCAACGACCGCTTCGGACATGCCGTGGGCGATGCGGTAATCCTGCGCATCGCCCAGCTGATGCGCGACGACTCACGCGATACCGACCTGCTGTGCCGCAACGGCGGCGAGGAGTTCCTGATCCTGCTGCCGGGCATCGACACCGCCACCGCCGCGCGCATCGCCGAGCGCCTGCGCGTGCAGATAGCCGCCGAGATGTTCGACGAGGTGGGCTCGGTCACCGTCTCGCTGGGCGTGGCCCACTACCCCAGCTACCACGACGATCCGCTGCAGGCGCTGCGGCTGGCCGACAAGGCGCTGTACATGGCCAAGGAGCAGGGCCGCAACCGCACCGTGGTGTATCCGGCCGCCGGGCATTCCGGCGCCGGCTGAGGGCGGCAGCCACCGCCCGCAGGCCCATCACCGGCAGCACCGTTGCCGCCGCCAGGTACGATTCCTCGTGCTGACGGAGGGCCAGCCTGGCAAAACGGCCCTGGCCGGTTTGCGAAAAAAGATCCGTGCGGATCAGCCGCCCAGCGGGGTCAGCAGCTGCGGCCCCTTGCTGGCCGCATCGGCCATGAACACGCCACCGGCCGGCAGCAGGTCGGCATTGGGATCGGCGCCCAGCGCCTTGTCGGCGCGCCACGGCGCCTGCTGGCGCGGGCCGGGAATGTAGGCATCCCATTGGCCGTAGCGCATCTGGTCGCCATGCAGCGCAAATGTCACCGGCACCCGCACGGTCCAGCTGGCATCGTCCTTGTTCTGGCCGGTGGTGGGCGGCTTGAAGGTCCACTTGCGTGCGGCCGCCATCGAGACCCGGGAAAGCGCATCACGCATCTGGCGCATGATCGCTTCATTGGCCACCGTGCGCAGGTTGACCTGCTCGGTGGCCACATCGATCACCTTGCCGTCGCGACCCACCTGCACCAGCAGCAGCACATCACCGCGCCCGCCCGATCGATAGACTGCCTCGGGGTAGGACGGAGGCGCCGACTTCAGCCGGGTCACCTCATCGGTAGCAGCCGCATCGTATTCTTCAAAACTGGCCGCCAGCAGGCTGATCTGCTGCCCGCCATCGGCAAGCATCTTGCCGCCCAGGCGGATGCTGACCGGGCTGCGCGCGCGCACCGCGCGACCGTCGACCAGCACCGGCTCGAAGCGCCAAGCCTGGACCTGCGCATCGACAAACCGGGCAATCGCCGGGTTGACCTGGTCGCGCCGGTCCAGCTGGAAGCTCTCGACCTGGCCCTGCGTGCCGATCTCGATCTGGCCGCTCAGTACCATGGCGGCCTCGGCCTGCGCGCGCACCGCGCGCCGGTTCTGCGCCGCCGCATCGTTGGCCACGGCCATGCCGGCACCGCCGAAGGCGAGGGCCAGCGCAAGAATATGGGATGAACGCATCGCACCTGCTCCTTGTGTGATGACAGCAAGCCTAACGCAGCCCTGCCGATCAAGCCAAGCGATGGCTGGCCGCGTACGGTGGCGTGTCCGGGAAATCGCCGGCCGCAAAGCGGGCCTGCAGGCCCTGCCACCATGCCGGGTCGAACAGGTACCCGAAATGTTCACGCACCGCGGCCAGGTCTGCCGCCGGCAGGCCCATGAACATCCAGAAGCGTTCGGGGAAGACATCGCGCGGGCCTATCTCGAACCACGGCTCGTCGGCCAGGGCCTCCTGCGCATCGCGTGCGGCAGGCCAGGCGCGGAAGTTGCAGTCGGCCACCAGGCACAGCTCGTCGTAATCGTAGAACACCGCCCGGCCATGCCGCGAGACGCCGAAGTTCTTCGGCAGCATGTCGCCGGGGAAGATGTTGTTGCGCGCCATGTCGGTGATCGCCTGGGCATAGTCCAACGCCGCGCCGCGCCGCGCCGTTGCCGCCTGCTCGCGCAGGTACAGGTTCAACGGGCGGAAGCGGCGCTGCACGTAGCACAGCGCGATCACCAGCTCATCGCCCTCTTCACGGACACTGCCGCTGCACTGGCTGAGCAGTTCCTCGCGCAGCATCGGCGAGAACCGGGCGCGCGGGAAACGCAGGTGCCGGTACAGCTGGGCATCCAGCAGGCGGCCAACGCGGTCCAGGTTGAACACCAGCGCGTATTTTTCCTCGACCTGGTCGCGGGTCATGCGCTTGGGCCAGGCGAACCGGTCGCGGATCAGCTTGAACACCAGCGGGTAGCTGGGCAGGGTGAACACCGCCATCACCATGCCCGGGGTGCCGTCGGCGTGCACCAGCTGCTGATCCGGGTGGTCGTGGAAATGCCGGAAGAAGGTACGGTAGCGCTCGGTCTTGCCCTGCTTGGCGCGGCCCAGCACGGTGTAGATTTCATCGATCGGCTTGGCCGGCAGCAGGCTGCGCAGGAACACCACCGCATCGCCGACGGTGGCCAGGTCAGCCTGGAAATAGCTGCGCGACACCCCGAACAGATGGGCCACATCGCGGCGCCGGGTCAGCACCGCGTCGGCACGCAGGCCCTTGTCATCATTGACCAGCGCGATCACGCATGGCGAGAAGCGATGCTCGCCGAACACACGGCCGACCAGGTAGGCGCGGCGTTCGCGGTAGAACACCGTATCGAGCAGCTCGATGCTGCGCGCCGGGTAATCGCCCCAGTGCGCCAGGTCGTCCTGCAGGCGCACGGCGATCGCTGCGGCGCAGCGCAGCTGGTGCGCATACGGGACATCGAAGCGGTAGTCGCCCAGTACCCGCATCAGGGCGTCGGCCGGCCGCGTCGGCGACAACGTATAGCTGCGCCGCGCCACCGGATGGGTGATCGCATCGGAGGGCTCCACGTCGATGGCCATGAACTCGATCGCCGCATCCACGCCCTGGGTAGCGAACAGGCGCCGGGCCAGGGTGTTGTAGAAGGTCTTGTACAGCTCGGCATCGATCAGCCCGTCCAGCAGCAGCGCATAGGCCGGGTGCACCTGCCGCCACAGCGCGCGGGTGCCGACCGCATCGCCCGCGGCGCGGCGCAGGGCATCCACGGTCTCGGCGATGCAGCGGTCGTACAGGCCGATGCGCTCCACCGCATCCTGCCGCGCCCCGGCCCAGTCACGGGCCTGGAAGCGCTCGCGCGCGCGCCGTGTCACCGCCGCGAAGCGCGCATGGTAGGCCTCGAAACCATCGCGGATCAGCATCGCCAGGCCAGCGGCCAGCGCGGTCATCGCAGACCTCGCCGCAGGCAGGTTCGACAGGGGCAACCGGGACCACGCATGCATCGGCATCCACATGACCGGCCCCCACCATACGGCAGCGGCTGGCGGCTTGCACAGGGCCTGCGGCGACCACCGCCAACCCGTCGCCCATAACGAGCGATAGCGCGGTACATGGGCGAAGAAAAAAAGCCGCCGGCCGCCACCACACAGCGACCGACGGCGGAGGGAACCTTACAGCGCCAGTTCGCCTTCCACGTCCTGCACCTTGCGCCGTGCCAGCGCCAGGTTGGACTTGTTGCGATCCAGCACCAGATACAGGAACAGGCCCTTCTTGCGCGAGACCGGGCGCAGGATGTGGTACGCCTTGCCCAGCGAAATCAGGATGTCCTCGATCGTATCGTTGAGGTTGAGCGACGCGGCCGTCTTCATCTTGGCCCGGATCACCTCGGTGTTGCCTGCCGCCGCCACCTCCATGTCCATCCCCGAACCGGCCTCCCCCAGCAGCATGCCGCTTTCGTAATCCACCAGTGCCACTGCCTGCGCACCGTCGATGGTCATCAGCGCGTTCAAGGTTTCGTCGAGTCCTGCCATGTTGCACCCCATTGGTTGTCGAGCCCGTTGTGTCCCGGCGGGTCGGCTCGTGATCCGCTGAATTCGGCCATGATGTTGCGGCCACATTCCTTCGCACTCCACAGCACCTTGCCGATCACGCAACGCGCATCGCATGCGGTCATCAGCAACAGCGGTACCGGCAGCGTCGGCAGCGCGAGCATCAGCACCTTGCCCTCGCCTGCCTCCAGCATCAGGACTTCCAGTTCGCCCAACGACAACTCGCGGCCCACTGCGGCGGCCAGGGCCAGCATCGCGCTGGTCATCGCCGCCAGGCGTTCGCCGTTGCCATGCCCACCCACCGCCGGCACCACCGCAAAGCCATCGACGCTGGCCAGCACCGCACTGCGCACACCGTTGAGCTCGGCAGTGAAGTGGCGCAGGTGGCCAACCAGCCGTTCGCGCAATGCCTCGTCCAGGTGCCGCAAATGGTGTCCATCAGCCATGGGCCATCACCAGCTCGGACGTTTCCATTTCGCTCATCAGCACATCCATCAGGCACAGGCCCTGGTCACGCTCGCGGGTGTCCACCGGCACCACCGGCAATGCCCGCTCGCCGATTGCGGCGTGTTCGGCGCAGACGTCCAGCTCAAAGCCCGGCGCCAGGTCCAGGTGCGATACCCCGATCACCGCCGGCACCTGCACCGCGTGTTGCCGCAATACGTCCAGATAGGTGTCCAGTTCGGCCACCGCCGCCTCGCGCCGCGCATCGAGCAGCAGCACCACGCCGCTGGCGCCCTGCAGCAGGATCGGCCATAGGAAATCGAACCGCTGCTGGCCCGGCGTGCCATACAGGCGCAGGCGGTCGCCATTGGGCAGGTCGATGTCGGCATAGTCCATCGCCACCGTGGTGGAGGCCTTGTCGGCACCGCGACGGTCGCTGTTGGGCACGTCGGTGTCGATCACCGCGCCTTCGGCGATGGCCCGGACCAGGGTCGATTTGCCGCAGCCCATGCTGCCCAGTACCACGATCTTGTATTCGCGCACGTTACTCCCCGCCCCGTCGGCGCAGCCCGCGCCACATGCGTGCCAGCAACGAACCGCCGGCCGCGCCGGCATCGCGCGCCGCCCAGCTTCCCGATGATGGTGCCTCCAGCGCGGCATAGCCGCACAGGAAGGCCGGGTGCACGAACTCGCGCACGGCCGCGCCGGTCATGTCGAGCAGGCGGCTGCATTCGTCCACGCTGCAGGCACGCTTGAGCAGCAGCGAGCACAGCCGGAAGCTGTCGTGCTGGTGGGCCAGCACGCGGAAGTCCGGCCAGCGCAGCAGCTTGACCCGCGCGTGCTGCTGCAGCTTCCTGTCCAGGTCCTGCCAGGCGGTCCCCAGCTGCCCCCATTGCCACAACAGCGGGCGCAGCGGCAGGCGTTGCTGTTCGGCCGCCAGCTGCTCGTAGCGGCGTGCGGACAGCCCGTGCAGCGAAAGTTCCTCGAACGCGTCGGCCAGGGTCTGTGCCAGCCCGCCGGCGTCGCCGCCGGTGGGCATCACCATCTGGTCGCGGATGAAGTCGATCAGTACCAGCGGTTCGCCGCGCAGGGCCAGCAGCGCGTGGCCCTGGCGGCTCTGCAGGCTGCCGCGCAACGCGCCGGTCACCGCCTTGGCACCGCGGGCCTGGCTGGGTTCTTCGAGCGGGCCCGGGGATGCGGGCATATGCCAGAGCGCCTGCCGTATCGCGCTGTCGTCCATCGCCGGGGCGTCGTCGCGCTGGCCCATGCGCAGATCGCCGCGCTGGTCTTCAACCCAGAACTGGATGCGCGGATGTTCGCGCACCATGCGCAGCGCCGCGTTGCGCAGTGCCGGGGTGTCCTTGATGACCAGCAGGTCGCAGTCGTCCAGATCGCGGCAGCTGCGTACGCTGCCGGCCGGCAACGAGGACGCATCGCGCAGCCGCTGCAGCAGGGCGTGCTCTCCCTGGATATCCGATCCGACCACCAACACCCTGGCCATGACTGCTCCCCTGTTGCTGGATTCACCCCTCCAGACCCACAGCCTATGTGAACGCCTCCGGGCCGATAGTGATGGGTTGCACAGATTGGATGGGACTACACGAGGCAGGGGCATTTTCCGACAGAGTACGACGCGACAGGCAAGTTTCATGCCCTCTTGACATAAAGTTGGGCGTTGCACGCCGATGACAGTCGCTGACGGACATCACACTTTGCGCACCCTTGCCTTCGCACCGCGGCAGGCAAAGAAAAACCCGCGCCGGGGCGCGGGTTCGTCTTCGCTGCAACAGGGACGTGCCGATCAGCCCTTCAGGGTATCCAGCGCGGTGTTGAACGTGCTGCTCGGGCGCATCGCCTTGCTGGCCTTGGCCACGTCCGGGCGATAGTAGCCGCCGATATCGACCGGCTTGCCCTGCACGGCAGCCAGTTCGGCCACGATGGCCTGCTCGTTGTCGGCCAGGACCTTGGCCAGCGGGGCGAAGCGGGCCTTCAGCGCGGCATCGTCGTCCTGCGCGGCCAGGGCCTGGGCCCAGTACAGCGCGATGTAGAAGTGGCTGCCGCGGTTGTCGATGCCGCCAAGCTTGCGCGAGGGCGACTTGTCGTTGTCCAGGAACTGGCCGTTGGCCTGGTCCAGGGTACGGGCCAGCACGCTGGCGCCGGCGTTGTCGTACCGGTTGCCCAGGTGCTCCAGCGACGCGGCCAGGGCCAGGAACTCGCCCAGCGAATCCCAGCGCAGGTAGTCTTCTTCGACGAACTGCTGCACGTGCTTGGGCGCCGAACCACCGGCACCGGTCTCGAACAGGCCGCCACCGGACATCAGCGGCACGATCGACAGCATCTTGGCGCTGGTGCCCAGTTCCATGATCGGGAACAGGTCGGTGAGGTAGTCGCGCAGCACGTTGCCGGTCACCGAGATGGTGTCCTCGCCCTTGCGGATGCGGTCCAGCGAGAACGCGGTGGCTTCCACCGGGGCCAGGATGCGGATGTCCAGGCCGGTGGTGTCGTGGTCCTTCAGGTAGGTCTCCACCTTGGCGATCACCTGCGCATCGTGCGCACGCGCCGCATCCAGCCAGAACACGGCCGGGGTGCCGCTCAGGCGGGCGCGGTTGACCGCCAGCTTGACCCAGTCCTGGATCGGGGCGTCCTTGGTCTGGCACATGCGCCAGATGTCGCCGGCCTGCACGGCGTGCTCGAAGATCACCTTGCCGGTGTCGTCGGTGACGCGCACGCTGCCGTCGGCCGGGATCTGGAAGGTCTTGTCGTGCGAACCGTATTCCTCGGCCTTCTGCGCCATCAGGCCGACGTTGGGCACCGAGCCCATGGTGGCCGGGTCGAACGCACCGTGGGTGCGGCAGTCGTCGATCACCGCCTGGTACACACCGGCGTAGCAGCGGTCGGGAATGACCGCCTTGGTGTCCTGCAGCTTGCCGTCGGCATTCCACATGCCACCGGAGTCGCGGATCATCGCCGGCATCGACGCATCGACGATCACGTCGCTGGGCACGTGCAGGTTGGTGATGCCCTTGTCGGAGTTGACCATGGCCAGGCCCGGGCGCTTGCCGTATTCGGCAGCCAGGTCGGCCTTGATCGCTTCCTGGGTGGCTTCGGGCAGCTGCGGCAGGCGCGCGAACAGATCGCCGATGCCGTTGTTCGGATCGAAACCGGCCTGCTTGAGCACGTCGGCGTGCTTGGCCAGCACATCCTTGTAGAACTCTTCGACGACCACGCCGAACATGATCGGGTCGGAGACCTTCATCATGGTCGCCTTCAGGTGCAGCGAGAACAGCACGCCACGGGCCTTGGCATCGGCGATCTGCGCCTGCACGAACGAGGCCAGCGCATTGCGGCTCATCACCGCGGCGTCGACGATCTCACCGGCCTTGACCGCGGTCTTTTCCTTGAGCACGACGCTGCTGCCATCGGCCTTGAACAGCTCGATCTTCAGGCTGCCGGCGTTGGCCAGCGTGGCCGACTTTTCGCTGCCGTAGAAGTCACCGCCGTCCATGTGCGAGACATGCGACTTGGATTCGGTGGACCACTTGCCCATGCGGTGCGGGTGCTTGCGCGCGTAGTTCTTGACCGACAGCGGCGCGCGGCGGTCGGAGTTGCCTTCGCGCAGCACCGGGTTGACCGCGCTGCCCTTGACCTTGTCGTAGCGCGCCTTGATGTCGCGCGAGATGTCATCGGTGGGCACGTCAGGGTAGTTCGGCAGGGCGAAGCCCTGGTCCTGCAGTTCCTTGATCGCCGCCTTCAGCTGCGGCACCGAGGCGCTGATGTTGGGCAGCTTGATGATGTTCGCGTCCGGGGTGGTCGCCAGCTGGCCCAGTTCGGCCAGGTGGTCGGTTTCCTTCTGCTCGTCCTTCAGGTAATCCGGGAACAGCGCCAGGATCCGGCCGGACAGCGAGATGTCACGGGTCTCAACGGCGATGCCGGCGGTGGCGGTGTAGGCCTCGACGATCGGCAGCAGCGACTGGGTGGCCAGGAACGGGGCTTCATCGGTAAGCGTGTAGAGAATCTTGGGCGTATTCGACATGGGGGACTGGTGCTCTCTTGCAGATCTGATGAGTGATGGCCGGCGGCGATGCCGGCCCGCGTGCAACCGTGTCGCGTGCGGGCCACGCAGGGTGCCGGTCCGCACTTTCCCCGTGGATCGCGCCGGCCGGCGCGCGCTGCG
The DNA here is from genome assembly GCF_057839765.1 of Stenotrophomonas sp. KH_029. Classification (NCBI taxonomy): domain Bacteria; kingdom Pseudomonadati; phylum Pseudomonadota; class Gammaproteobacteria; order Lysobacterales; family Lysobacteraceae; genus Stenotrophomonas; species Stenotrophomonas sp. KH_029. The sequence goes on from NZ_CM174498.1 coordinate 3,892,777, forward strand.
GGAAACCCCGGCATTGTCGCGTTTTCAGCCCCCCGGAGCAAAGCCGGGCCATACGCGAACGTACTGGAACGCTATGGTGCGCACCGATGGGGCTTGCCCTGCGCACGATCGCCCCAGGGCTGGCCTGGACGGTATCGACTGCAACCACCCGGCCGGCGCGCCAGGATGGAATCGCCAATGGGAGCAGGCCCGCCCCTGCCTGGGCCACACGGTGCCGGCGCCCTGCATCCGACCGTGGGTCGGCCTGCCGATGTTCTCGTTGACCAGCGCCCATAAAAAAGACGCAGCCTCGCGGCTGCGTCCATCGTGAGCCAGTTGCCGGGAGAGAGTCGGCGCGGGCTTACTTGACCTCGAACTCCTGCGGCGTTCCGGCCGCCTTGCCATCTACCATGACTTCCGCGCGGTACTTGCCCGCCGGCCAGCCCTTGGCATTCTTGAACGTGATGTTGGTGGTATCAGCCGCGGTGGTGTTCAGCGTCTGGGAGTTCTCACCGGCCACCTGGCCATCCTGGTAGGTCAGCTTGGCCCCGACGTTGGCGTTGGTCGCCGTGCCGTCGGTGCGCACCGAGACGATGATGTCGTCCTTGGGCGCGAACAGTGCGGTGCTCGCCACCGACTTGTCGGCCGCGGCGGTCTTGCCCACGGTGACACCGGTCACGCTCACCGCCGCAGCGGCAGCCATCGGCTCCGGCGCGGACATCGGTGCCGGTGTCGGTTCGGCCGGGGTGGTCGCGGCCGGCTGGGCATTGTTGTCGGCGGTGTCTTCCTTCTTCTTGCAACCGGCCAATGCCACGGTGGCCAGCAGGGCAGCGAGTACGGCAGTACTGATGGACGTCTTCTTCATGAAATTCCTCCCTGGGAATCAGTGAACTACAAGCAAGGGTGGCTCAGCCTTTCGGCGGCAACTTGAGGGTCTGGCCGGGGAAAATCTTGTCCGGGTCGTCCAGTACGTCGCGGTTGGCCTCGAAGATCTTCTGCCAGGCGTTGGCATCGCCCAGTTCCTGCTTGGCGATCTTCGACAGCGAGTCGCCCTTCTGCACGGTGTAGGTGCCTCCGACCTTCTCGGCGGTGGTATCCACCGATGAGGTCACACCGGAAAAATCGGCCTTCTCGACCTTCTGCGCGGTGCTGTCCACGCTGGAGGTGACCCCGGAAAAATCGGCTTTCTTATCGGTACTCATCCACACGCTCCCGTCTTCATTGACGACATGGGAGGCACGGTGTCACAGCCGGTGTTAATGGGGCATGGCGTGGATGTGAAGACGCGCCAACGTCCGCCGGACGTGGCCGGGCCGTCCGGCGCCGCGGCCGGGGGGGGGCGGAGCCGGGGTTGATCGGCCGGGCGGGGTGCCTGCATCGACCAACGGTCGATGCCTACTGGCGCAGGTCGCGTACGGTACGGGTGGGATGGGCGATGCCCGGGCTGGCCCGCCAGGGATTGATGTCCAGGCCGCCGCGGCGGGTGTAGCGCGCCTCCACTTCCAGCCATTGCGGGGCGCAACGCTGGGTGATCTCGCTGAAGATGCGCTCCACGCACTGCTCGTGGAACTCGGCATGCTCGCGGTAGCTGACCAGGTACTTCAGCAGCCCCTCGCGGTCGATCCGCGGGCCGTGGTAGCGGATGCTGACGCTGGCCCAGTCCGGCTGGCCGGTGACCGGGCAGTTGGATTTCAGCAGCGCCGAACTCAGGGTCTCGGTCACCAGCTGGTCGGCATCGGCGCTGAGGAACTCCGGTGCCGGCGGACCATAGCGTTCGATCGCCACCTCCAGCCCGTCCAGCGACTGGCCCTCGGCGTCCTCGACCAGCACCGGCACCCCGAAGCGCACCGTCACCACGGCCCCGGCACAGGCGGACAGGTCGGCGCCGATGCAACGCCGCGCGGCCTCGTCATCGTCGAAGCGGGTGCTGTTGAGCGAGTTGAGGTACAGCTTGAACGACTTGGATTCGATCAGGTTCGGCGAGGTGCACGGCACGCTGATGGTGGCCACCGCCACCCGCGGCTTGCCGCGCCGGTCCAGCCAGCTCAGCTCATAGGCCTGCCAGCGGTCATGGCCGACGAACGGCAACGCCGCCTCGTCCAGGCCGATCTCCTCGCGGGCCCCGCGGCGTGGGATGGGGAACAGCAGCGCGGGATCGTACTGCGACGGGTAAGCAACCTCGCGGCCGAGGCTGGAGTCCTGGGGGGTATTCATCTGGATATTTTACGCCGGTGGGCGAGCCGCGTCCTGCATCGAAACAACCATCATCAGGCCTGCGTTGCCGGTCCGGCCGCACCGACTATCGCCCCACCACTGGCTGAACCTATCCGCATGGTGCACCGGTCAGCTTGAGCCCAACCTTCCGTCACCTGCCGTACGTCCAGGGGCGGGCCGGGGTGGGTTGGTGGGACCGTTGGGCACCATGGATGGTGCCCACGAGCCCCCAGGGAGGGGTTTACGGCGTGTCCCGCCAACCCACCCCGGCCCGCCCCCGCGCATGGCAACGCAGAGCCGAACGATGCTGTTGCCGCTGATCCTGCCTCAGCCCACCGCGGGTGCCACCACCGGCGCGCCATTGAGGTAATCCAGGCTCACCTGGAGCAGCGCCCGCAGGCCCACGTCCAACGCCTTTTCATCGAGCAGGAACTTCGGCGAATGGTTGGCCGGTGCGGTGGCCGGGTCGATCCCCGCGCCGGTGGCGCCGACGAAGAAGAACAGCCCCGGCACCTCCCTGGCGTACAGCGAGAAATCTTCGGCGCCCATCTGCAGCGGCGGCTCGTACACATTGTCCTTGCCCACCACCGCCTGCAGGCTGGGCAGCATCCTGGCGGTCAGCGCCGGGTCGTTGACCGTGGCCGGGTTGCCCTCGGACTCGTAGATGTCCGTCACCGCCTTGGCCCCGTGCGCGGCGGCGGTGTGCTCGGCGACGTTGCGCAGGTCGGCGAATATCTGCTGGCGCATGCCTTCATCGAAGGTGCGGATGGTACCCACCATCTCCACCTCGTCGGGGATGATGTTGTAGCGGATACCGCCCTTGATCGCGCCGAAGGTCAGCACCGCCGGCTGCTTGGACAGGTTGGCACGGCGGCTGACGATGGTCTGTGCGGTGCCGACCAGGTCGGCGGTGGCCACGATCGGGTCCACCCCGTTCCAGGGCGCCGAGCCATGCGTCTGGCGGCCGATCACCTTGATTCCGAACCGGTCCGAAGCCGCCATCAGCGGGCCGCCACGCACCGCGATCTGCCCGGCCGCCACGCTGGAGAACACATGCATGCCGAACACCGCCTCCGGCTTGAAGTCCTTGAACAGGCCTTCCTTGAGCATCAGCGCCGCACCGCCCTCCTCCGGCGGCGGCGCGCCTTCCTCGGCGGGCTGGAAGACCAGCATCACTTCGCCCGGCAGGTCGTCGCGCATCTTCACCAGCGCCTCGGCCACCCCCAGCAGGGTGGCGGTATGGGCGTCATGGCCGCAGGCATGCATCACCCCCACGGTCTCGCCGCGGTAGGTGCTGGTGGCCTTGGAGGCGAATGGCAGGCCGGTCTGTTCGGTCACCGGCAGCGCGTCCATGTCCGCGCGCAGCGCGATCCGCGGGCCGGGCTTGCCGCCCTTGATGATCGCCACCACGCCATGGCGGGCGATCCCGGTCATGGGCTTGAGCCCCATCGCGCGCAGCTGTTCGGCCACCTTGGCCGAGGTGCGTTCCTCGCGGTTGGACAGTTCCGGGTGCTGGTGGAAATCACGTCGCCAGTCGACCACCTTGGCCTTCAAGCGGGCCGCCGCGGCGGTGACTTCCGGGCGTTCGGCAGGGGCGGCCGCGGCCAGCGCGGGGCAGGCAAGCAGCAGGGCGGACAGCAGCAGCGGCAGACGGGGCATTGCGGATCTCCACGGGCGTTCGGGACGGTCGAATCTGAATGTAGGCCATCGGCGCGCCCGGCGCTGTAACTTTCTGCGCCCGCAGGCGTTGCTGCATGGAACCTGGCCGGTCACATCCGGTCTGATCGACCGTCCCATCGGTCATGCATGAAAGGTACCGGTGCACGGGTATGCTTTGCATCCAGCCAACCGGGCCGTCCCTGCCCTTCGCCAGCCTCAGGAGTTTTGAATGTCGCGTTTCTGGAAGATCGTGCTGCTGGTGGCCGTAGTGCTGGTGGTGGCCGTTGTCGGCATGCGCATGCTCGGCGGCGACAAGCCCAAGGGCGATGCAGCGGCAACCTCGGCCGGTGCCGGCAAGGGCGGCAAGGACGGCCGGGAACGCGACGCCGGGCCGGTTCCGGTCACCGTGGTCCAGGCCCTGCGCCAGGACGTACCGGTCTACGCCAGCGCGTTGGGCACGGTGGCGGCCATGAACACCGTCACGGTCAGCCCGCAGGTCGGCGGCCAGTTGATCAGCCTGAACTTCAAGGAAGGCCAGGAAGTGAAGCAGGGCGACCTGCTGGCCCAGATCGACCCGCGCACGCTGCAGGCCAGCTATGACGAGGCGGCGGCGGCCAAGCGCCAGAACCAGGCCCAGCTCGCCACCGCGCGCTCCAACTACCAGCGTTCCAATTCGCCCGAGTACCGCCAGTACGTGGCCAGGACCGACCTGGACACCCAACGCAACCAGGTGGCCCAGTTCGAAAGCGCGGTGGCCGCCAACGAAGCCAGCATGCGCGCCGCCCAGGTGCAGCTGCAGTACACCCGGGTCACCGCGCCGATCAGCGGCATCGCCGGCATCCGTGCGGTGGACGCCGGCAATATCGTCAGCGCCGGTACCGCCCTGGTCACCCTGACCCAGGTCCACCCGATCCACGTGGTGTTCAACCTGCCCGAGCGCCAGCTGCCGGACGTGCGCCAGGCCCAGCAGGCCGGCCCGGTGACCATCGCCGCGCTGGACCGCAGCGATTCGCACGTGCTCACCGATGGCGGCACGCTGGACGTGGTCGACAACCAGATCAGCAGCGACAGCGGCACCTTCCGCGCCCGCGCGCTGTTCGACAACACCGACAACACGCTGTGGCCGGGCCAGTTCGTCAATGTGCGCATGCAGTTGCGCAACATCGCCGGCGGCGTGGTGATTCCAACCCAGGCGGTGATGCGCGGCCCGGATGGCGAGTACGTGTACATCGTGCAGGCCGACAACACGGTCACGATGCAGACGGTCAAGAGCGGGGTGGAAGTGGGCGACAGCAGCGTACAGATCGCCACCGGCCTCAAGGGCGGCGAGCGCGTGGTCAGCGAGGGCCAGTTCCGGCTCAAGCCGGGCAGCAAGGTCACCGCGCTCAAGCCCGGCCAGACCCCGGCCGCCCCGACCGAGGCCGAACTCAAGGCTGCCCAGCAGCAGGGTGGCAGTGGTGGTGGGCGCCGCGGTGGCGGCCCGCGCTGACCGCGCCGCGCCCCTGTTCCTGACGCCGGCCCGCCGGCCGGCGTCTGCCCGCTCCAACGCCACATGACGCAACAGCAAGGATCCGCCCGTGGGCTTTTCGACGATCTTCATCCGCCGTCCCATCGCCACCTCGCTGCTGATGGCCGGGTTGCTGCTGCTCGGCATCCTCGGCTACCGCCAGCTGCCGGTGTCGGCGCTGCCGGAGATCGACGCGCCCAGCCTGGTGGTGACCACCCAGTACCCCGGCGCCAATGCCACCACCATGGCCGCACTGGTGACCACCCCGCTGGAGCGCCAGTTCGGGCAGATCTCCGGATTGGAGCTGATGACCTCCGATTCGTCGGCCGGCCTGTCCACCATCATCCTGCAGTTCTCGATGGACCGCGACATCGATATCGCCGCCCAGGACGTGCAGGCCGCGATCCGACAGGCCACCCTGCCCTCCTCGCTGCCCTACCAGCCGGTCTACAACCGGGTCAATCCGGCCGATGCGGCGATCGTCACCCTCAAGCTCACCTCCGACACGCGCCCGCTGCGCGAGGTCAACAACTACGCCGACTCGATCCTGGCCCAGCGCCTGTCGCAGGTGCAGGGCGTGGGCCTGGTCTCCATCGCCGGCAACGTGCGCCCGGCCGTGCGCATCCAGGTCAACCCGGCGCAGCTGTCCAACATGGGCCTGACCCTGGAAGAACTGCGCAGCGCGCTGACCCAGGCCAACGTCAACGCGCCCAAGGGCTCGCTCAACGGCAAGACCCAGTCCTACAGCATCGGCACCAACGACCAGCTGACCAGTGCGGCCGACTACCGCGCCACCATCATCAGCTACAAGAACGGCCGCCCGGTGCGGCTGTCGGACGTGGCCAACGTGGTCGACGGGGTGGAGAACGACCAGCTTGCCGCCTGGGCCGACGGCAAGCCGGCGGTGCTGCTGGAAGTGCGCCGCCAGCCCGGCGCCAACATCGTGCAGACCGTCGAGCGCATCCGTGCGCTGCTGCCGCAGCTGCAGAACGTGCTGCCGGCCGACGTGCACCTGGAGGTGTTCTCCGACCGTACCGAAACCATCCGCGCCTCGGTGCATGAAGTGCAGATGACGCTGATCCTGACCATCGGCCTGGTGGTGGCGGTGATCTTCGTGTTCCTGCGCCGGCTGTGGGCCACCATCATTCCCTCGGTGGCGGTGCCGTTGTCGCTGGCCGGCACCTTCGGGGTGATGGCCTTTGCCGGCATGTCGCTGGACAACCTGTCGCTGATGGCGCTGGTGGTGGCCACCGGCTTCGTGGTCGACGATGCGATCGTGATGATCGAGAACATCGTGCGCTATATCGAACAGGGCAAGAGCGGCCCGGAAGCGGCCGAGATCGGTGCGCGCCAGATCGGCTTCACCGTGCTGTCGCTGACCATTTCGCTGGTGGCGGTGTTCCTGCCGCTGCTGCTGATGCCCGGGGTCACCGGCCGGCTGTTCCACGAGTTCGCCTGGGTGCTGAGCATCGCGGTGACGCTGTCGATGCTGATCTCGCTGACGCTCACCCCGATGATGTGCGCCTACCTGCTCAAGCCCGACGCGCTGCCCGAGGGCGAAGACGCGCACGAGCGCGCCGCGGCGGCCGGCAAGGAAAACCTGTGGACGCGTACCGTCGGTGCCTACGAGCGCAGCCTGGACTGGGTGCTGGACCACCAGCGCCTGACCCTGGCGGTGGCCGCCGGCGCGCTGGTGCTGACCGTGGTGCTGTACATCGTCATCCCCAAGGGCCTGCTGCCCGAACAGGACACCGGGCTGATCACCGGCGTGGTCCAGGCCGACCAGAACATCGCCTTCCCGCAGATGCAGCAGCGCACCCAGGCGGTGGCCGAGGCATTGCGCAGGGATCCGGCGGTGACCGGCGTGTCGGCCTTCATCGGCGCCGGCAGCATGAACCCCACCCTCAACCAGGGCCAGCTGGCGATCGTGCTGAAGGAACGCGGCGACCGCGACGGCCTGGATGAAATCCTGCCGCGCCTGCAGCAGGCGGTGGCGGGCATTCCCGGCGTGGCGCTGTACCTCAAGCCGGTGCAGGACGTGACCCTGGATACCCGTGTGGCCGCCACCGAATACCAGTACTCGCTGTCGGACGTGGACAGCGCCCAGGTCGCGCTGCAGGCCACCCGCCTGACCGAGGCGCTGCGCCAGCGCCCGGAGCTGGCCGACGTGGACAACAACCTGTCCAACCAGGGCCGCGCACTGGAACTGACCATCGACCGCGACAAGGCCAGCGTGCTCGGCGTGCCGATGCAGACCATCGACGACACCCTGTACGACGCGTTCGGCCAGCGCCAGATTTCGACCATCTTCACCGAACTCAACCAGTACCGGGTGGTGCTGGAAGTGGCGCCGGAGTTCCGCACCAGCACCGCGCTGATGAACCAACTGGCGGTGGCCTCCAACGGCGCCGGCGCGCTGACCGGCAGCAACGCCACCAACTTTGGCCAGGTCACCTCGTCCAACTCCTCCACCGCCACCGGCATCGGCGCGCAGAACACCGGCATCCCGGTCGGGGCGGGCAACATCATTCCGCTGGCCGCGCTGGCCGAAGGCAGGATCACCAGCACCCCGCTGGTGATCAGCCACCAGCAGCAGCTGCCGGCGGTGACGGTGTCGTTCAACATCGCCCCGGGCTATTCGCTGTCCGATGCGGTCAAGGCGATCGAGGACACCCGTGCCGAACTGAAGATGCCCTCGCAGGTGCATGCGCAGTTCATCGGCAAGGCCGCCGAGTTCACCGGCAGCCAGACCGACGTGGTGTGGCTGCTGCTGGCCTCGCTGGTGTTGATCTACATCGTGCTGGGCGTGCTGTATGAAAGCTACATCCACCCGATCACGATCATCTCGACCCTGCCCCCGGCCGGCGTCGGCGCCTTGCTGGCGCTGATGGTGTGCGGGCTGAGCCTGTCGGTGGACGGCATCGTCGGCATCGTGCTGCTGATCGGCATCGTCAAGAAGAACGGCATCATGATGGTGGACTTCGCCATCGAGGCACGCCGTGCCGGCGCCAACGCGCATGATGCGATCCGCCGCGCCTGCCTGCTGCGCTTCCGCCCGATCATGATGACCACCGCCGCGGCCATGCTCGGCGCGCTGCCGCTGGCGCTGGGCACCGGCATCGGCTCGGAGCTGCGCCGCCCGCTGGGCATCGCCATCGTCGGCGGCCTGCTGCTGTCGCAGCTGGTCACGCTGTACACCACGCCGGTGATCTACCTGTACATGGAGCGGTTCTCCGAATGGCTGCGCCAGCGCCGCCAGCAGCCCGCGCTGGAGCACCCCAGCGCCCGGGACCCGGCATGACCGGCCCGTCCACGGCCGCCGCGACGGTGCGCGCATGAACATCTCCGGGCCGTTCATCCGCCGTCCGATCGGCACCGCGCTGCTGGCCATCGGCCTGTTCGTGGTCGGCCTGTTCTGCTACCTGAAACTGGGCGTGTCGGCGCTGCCGAACATCCAGATTCCGGTGATCTTCGTGCATGCCAGCCAGTCCGGCGCCGATGCCACCACGATGGCCTCCACGGTCACCGCGCCGCTGGAGCGCCACCTGGGCCAGCTGCCGGGCGTGGACCAGATGCGCTCGTCCAGTTCGGAGGGCAGCTCGCTGGTGTTCATGGTCTTCCAGAGCGGGGTGGACATCGATTCGGCCGCGCTGGACGTGCAGACCGCGATCAACTCGGCGCAGTCCGACCTGCCCTCCGGGCTGGGCTCGCCGATGTTCCAGAAGGCCAACCCGAACGACGACCCGGTCATCGCGATCGCGCTGACCTCGCAGACGCAGTCGGCCGACGAGCTGTACAACACCGCCGATTCGCTGCTGGCCCAGCGCATCCGCCAGATCGGCGGGGTGTCCTCGGTGGATATCGCCGGCGCGTCGACCCCGGCGGTGCGGGTGGACGTCAACCTGCGCCTGCTCAACGCGCTCAACCTCACCCCCGACGACCTGCGCAACGCGGTACGCGCCGCCAACGTGACCTCGCCGACCGGCTTCCTGACCGATGGCAACACCACCACGGCGATCATCGCCAACGATTCGGTGGCGCGCGCGGCCGACTTCGCCAACCTGGTGATCAAGACCCAGGACGATGGCCGGGTGATCCGCCTCAAGGACGTGGCCAACGTCTACGACGGCCAGCAGGATGCCTACCAGGCGGCGTGGTTCGACCACAAGCCGGCGGTGGTGATGTATGTGTTCACCCGTGCCGGGGCCAACATCGTGGAGACCGTGGACCGGGTCAAGGCGCAGATCCCGATGCTGCGCGACTACCTGCAGCCGGGCACGGTGATGACGCCGTACTTCGACCGTACCCCGACCATCCGCTCGTCGCTGCATGAAGTGCAGATCACCCTGCTGATCAGCCTGGCGATGGTAATCCTGACCATGGCGCTGTTCCTGCGCCGGCTGGCCCCGACCCTGATCGCGGCGGTCACCGTGCCGTTGTCGCTGGCCGGCGCGGCGCTGGTGATGTACGTGTTCGGCTTCACCTTGAACAACCTCAGCCTGCTGGCGCTGGTGATCGCGATCGGCTTCGTGGTCGACGATGCGATCGTGGTGATCGAGAACGTGATGCGCCACCTCGACGAGGGCATGCCACGCATGCAGGCGGCGTTGACCGGTGCGCGCGAAATCGGCTTCACCATCGTCTCGATCACCGCCTCGCTGGTGGCGGTGTTCATCCCGCTGCTGTTCGCCAGCGGCATGGTCGGTGCGTTCTTCCGCGAGTTCACCGTGACCCTGGTGGCGGCGATCGTGGTATCGATGATCGTCTCGCTGACCCTGACCCCGGCGCTGTGCAGCCGCTTCCTGAGCGCGCACGCCGCGCCGGAAAAGCCATCGCGGATCGGTCGCTTCCTGGACGGCATGCATGACCGCATGCTGCGCACCTATACCGTGTGCCTGGACTTCTCGCTGCGCCACGCGCTGCTGCTGTCGCTGACCCCGATCCTGCTGATCGTGGCCACGGTGATGCTGGCCGGCGCGGTCAAGAAGGGCTCGTTCCCGCCGCAGGACACCGGCCTGATCTGGGGCCGGGCCAATTCCAGCGCCACCGTGTCGTTCGAGGACATGGTCAACCGCCAGCGCCGGATCACCGACATGCTGATGGCCGACCCGGCGGTGAAGACCGTCGGCGTGCGCCTGGGCAGCGGTCGCCAGGGTTCCAGCGCGCAGTTCAACATCGAACTGAAGACGCGCAAGGAAGGCCGCAGGGAAACCACCGCGCTGGCACTGGCCCGGCTGAGCGCCAAGGCCGACCGCTACCCGGACCTGCAGCTGCGCCTGCGCGCGATCCAGGACCTGCCCAGCGATGGCGGCGGTGGCAACAGCCAGGGCGCGCAGTACCGGGTGTCGCTGCAGGGCAACGACCTGGCCCAGCTGCAGGAATGGCTGCCCAGGGTGCAGGCCGCACTGAAGAAGAACCCCAAGCTGCGCGATGTCGGCACCGACGTGGACACCGCCGGGTTGCGCCAGAACATCGTGATCGACCGCGCCCAGGCCGCGCGCCTGGGCGTGTCGGTGGGCGCGATCGACGGTGCGCTGTACGGCGCGTTCGGCCAGCGCCAGATATCGACCATCTACTCGGACATCAACCAGTATTCGGTGGTGGTCAACGCCCTGCCCGAACAGACCGCCACCCCGCGCGCGCTGGACGAAGTGCATGTGCGCGCCGGCAACGGCCAGATGATCCCGCTCACCGCGGTGGCCCACCAGGTGCCCGGGCTGGCGCCGCCGCAGATCACCCACCAGAACCAGTACACCACCATGGACCTGAGCTACAACCTGGCCCCGGGGGTAAGCACCGGCGAAGGTGAGGCGATCATCAAGGCCACCGTGGACGGGCTGCGCCTGCCCGGCGACATCCGCATCAGCGACGGCGGCGGCTTCAACGTGCAGCTCAACCCGAACTCGATGCTGATCCTGGTGCTGGCCGCGATCATCACCGTGTACCTGGTGCTGGGCATGCTGTACGAAAGCCTGGTGCACCCGGTGACCATTCTGTCCACCCTGCCGGCCGCCGGCGTGGGCGCGCTGCTGGCGCTGTTTGTGACCAACACCGAGCTGTCGGTGATCTCGATGATCGCGCTGGTGCTGCTGATCGGCATCGTCAAGAAGAACGCGATCATGATGATCGACTTCGCCGTGGTGGCCCAGCGCGAGCACGGCAAGAGCCCGCGCGATGCGGTGCGCGAGGCCAGCATCGTGCGCTTCCGCCCGATCATGATGACCACCATGGTGGCGATCCTGGCGGCGGTGCCGCTGGCGATCGGGCTGGGCGAAGGCTCGGAACTGCGCCGCCCGCTGGGCATCGCGATGATCGGCGGGCTGCTGTTCTCGCAGAGCCTGACCCTGCTCAGCACCCCGGCGCTGTATGTGATCTTCTCGTGCCTGCGCGAACGCTGGGTGGCGCGCCGCGCGCGCCGGCGCGAGAAGAAGCTGACCAAGCGCGCAGCCAGCGCGTAGTGCCGGCCGCTGGCCGGCTCCCCACGATCTGTCCCCCCTGGTAGTGCCGGCCGCTGGCCGGCTCCCCACGATCTTGTCCACCCCTTGGTAGTGCCGGCCGCTGGCCGGCTCCTCGCACCTCGGTCCGGGATCATGAGAGCCGGCCAGCGGCCGGCACTACCGGGTACTGCGCTCCATCCGGCGCGACGCGACGCTTTTTGACGTTGAACGTTCGACGCTGTCCCCTTCACCCGCTACCGGCAATAATGGGGCCGCCCTGCACGCCGAGCCCGCATGACTGCCCGAGAATCCCGCCTGAGCCGCCTGTGGGCGCATGAAAAGGCCAGCTATGGCCTGCGGGTGTTCATTGCATTGTCGGTGGCGATGGGGGTGTGCTGGCACCTGGACCAGCTGCCGGCCTTGCCGGGGGTGTTCCTGGGCATCATCGCCAGCGCCATCGCCGAGACCGACGACAACTGGTGGGGCCGGACCAAGTCGGTGGCGCTGTCGCTGCTGTGCTTTGTCGCTGCGGCGGCGGCGGTGGTCGAACTGTTCGCCTGGCCGTGGCTGTTCATCGCCGCGCTGGCCGCCTCCACCTTCGGCCTGACCCTGCTCGGCGCGCTGGGCGAACGCTACGCCTCGATCGCCCAGGCCACCGTCACCCTGGCCATCTACACCATGATCGGGCTGGAGCAGCACGGCGCCAGCGACCGCGCCCAGGCCATCACCGCGGTCAGCCACCTGTTGGCCGGCGCGCTCTGGTATGGCCTGTTGTCGATCCTGTGGACGGCGCTGTTCGCCAACCGCCCGGTGCGCGAACGGCTGGCCCGGCTGTACCTGGAACTGGGCCGTTACCTGCAGCTCAAGGCCGACCTGTTCGAACCGGTGCGCGAGGCCGACGTGCAGCAGCGCCAGCTGGCCCTGGCCGAACAGAACCGGCGCGTGGTCGAGGCCCTGAACATCGCCAAGACCGCGATCCTGGCCCGCTTCGGCCGCTCCGGCCGGCCCGGCGTGCAGTCCGGCCTGTACCTGCGCCTGTACTACATGGCCCAGGATTTCCACGAACGCGCCAGCTCCTCGCACTACCCCTACGGCGCGCTGACCGAGGCGTTCTTCCACAGCGACGTGCTGTACCGCTGCCAGCGCCTGCTCGCGCTGCAGGGCGAGGCCTGCGCCAACCTCGGCCTGGCTATCCGCCTGCGCCGCCCGTTCCAGTACGGGGAACGCACCAAGCAGGCCACCGCCGATCTGACCGATTCGCTCACCTGGCTGCGCGCACAACACAACCCGCAATGGCAGCGGCTGCTGTCCTCGCTGGAGCTGCTGGGCCACAACCTGCAGAGTATCGAGCGCCGGTTGTCGGACGCGGCGCAGTCCGAATCCACCCTGGACAATGTCGATACGCGCCTGCGCGATACCAACCCGCACACCCTGCGCGAAATGGCGGTGCGCATCCGCCAGCAGCTCACCCCCGGCTCGGTGCTGTTCCGGCATGGCCTGCGCATGGCACTGGCGCTGGTGGCCGGCTTCGCCGTGATCGCCCTGTTCGATGCGCAGAACGGCTCCTGGGTGTTGCTGACCATCGTGTTCGTGTGCCGCCCGCATTTCGGCGCTACCCGGCAACGGCTGGCCCAACGCATCGCCGGCACCCTGATCGGGCTGGTGCTGACCTGGGCGCTGATGCAGCTGTTCCAGGACCTGCGCATCGAGCTGCTGATCGCGTTGCTGTCGGCGTTGCTGTTCTTCTTCACCCGCAGCGACCGCTACCTGGTCGCCTCGGCGGCGATCACGGTGATGGCGCTGACCTGCTTCAACCTGATCGGCGATGGTTTCCTGCTGATCTGGCCACGGCTGGTGGACACCCTGCTGGGCTGTGCGATCGCCGCGGCGGCCGCGTTCCTGATCCTGCCCGACTGGCAGGGCCGGCGCCTGCACCTGGTGATGGCGCGGGTGCTGGCCAACTGCGCGCGCTACCTGGATGCGGTGCTGGGCCAGTACGGCAGCGGCATGCAGGACGACCTGGCCTACCGCATCGCCCGCCGCGACATGCACAACGCCGACGCGGCGCTGTCCACCGCGTTGTCGAACATGCTGCGCGAACCGGGCCATGTGCGCCGCAACCTGGACGCCGGCTTCCGCTTCCTGGCCTTGTCCAACACCCTGCTCGGGCATTTGTCGGCCCTGGGTGCGCACCGCGCGCAGCTGGACAGCTATGCACAGGATCCGCTGGCGCTGTCCGGCGGGGAGCGGGTGGAACAGGCCATGCAGCAGATCGCCGCCGCGCTGGAGCAGCGCCAGCCGGTGGACGAGGCCGACAACGACGGCGACCGCGCCCTGGCCGAACAGCTGGAGCAGATCACCGACGCGATGGCGCCCAAGCTGCAGCTGATCCGCACCCAGATGGGGCTGATGCTGCGCCTGCTGCCCAAGCTGCGCGACGCCGCCAACGAGGCCGCACGCACCTTGGGGTAGGTATCGACCGTTGGTCGATACGGATGTTGAACGTTCTCACGACCACTGAACGTTCTCACGACCAACGGTCGTGAGCTACCGGGCCAACGGCCGTGACCTGCCGGGCCAATGGTCGTGAGCTACCGCCCCGGGGCGGCGCGCGCCGTTGCCATGCGGCGCCAGCCCCGACAGTGCTAGGCTGCGGCGGTCCGCAAGGAGTTCCCATGTCCGGCCACAGCCAGTTCGCCCTGCTCAAACAGCGTCGTTTCCTGCCGTTTTTCATCGTCCAGTCGCTGGGTGCCTTCAACGACAACGTGTACCGGCAAGCCATCATCGGCCTGCTGTTCTACCTGGGCGTCAGCCAGGAAGAACAGTCGCTGTACACCACGCTGGCCCCGGCCATCTTCATCCTGCCCTACTTCCTGTTCTCGGCCCTGGCCGGCCAGATCGCCGAAAAGCTGGAGAAGTCGCGGCTGATCGTGATCACCACCGGCATGGAGATCGCGATCATGTCGCTGGCCGCGGTCGGCTTCCTGACCCAGAGCATGCCGGTCCTGCTGGTGGCGCTGTTCTGCACCGGCCTGCAGTCCACCCTGTTCGGGCCGGTCAAGTACTCGGTGCTGCCCTCGGTGCTCAAGCCCGAAGAGCTGACCGGCGGCAACGGCCTGGTCGAGATGGGCACCTCGATGTCGATCCTGACCGGCATGATCAGCGGCGGCAGCATCTTCCTGCTGGCCAGCAGCTATGGGCCGGTGGTGGCGGCCACGGCGGTGATCGCGCTGGCGATCGCCGGCAACATCACCGCGCGGATGATCCCCAAGGTCGATGCCGGCGCGCCGGACCTGAAGATCCACTGGAACCCCATCCCCGAGTCGCTGGCGGTACTGCGCCTGGCCAGGAAAAAGAAGTCGGTGCGCAACGCCATCCTCGGCGTGTCCTGGTTCTGGTTCGTCGGCACCATGCTGACCTCGCAGCTGCCCACCTATGCGGTGGTCAATCTCGGTGGCAGCTCCAACCTGTACATCTTCGCCCTGGCGCTGTTCTCGGTGGGCACCGGCGTGGGCTCGCTGCTGTGCGAGAAGCTGTCCGGGCGCACGGTGGAAATCGGCCTGGTGCCGCTGGGCGCATTCGGCATGACCGCCTTCATGCTGGACCTGTACTTCGCCCGCGCCGGCACCGCCACCGCGGCCGGACTGAGCGTGTCGGCCTTCGCCGCCGCGCCCGGCAGCCTGCGCATCATCATCGACCTGGTCGGCATCGGGCTGTTCACCGGTTTCTTCGTGGTGCCGCTGTTCGCGCTGATCCAGAGCCGCACCCCGAAGTCGGAGATGTCGCGCGTGTTCGCCGCGCTCAACATCCAGAATTCCGGCTTCATCGTCGGTGCGGCGTTGATCGCCCTGGCCACCCAGAAGTTCCTGCACTGGACCATCCCGCAACTGTTCCTGGCGCTGGCCATCGCCAATGCGGTGGTGTCCCTCTACATCTTCACCATCGTCCCCGAATTCCTGATGCGCTTCCTCAGCTGGGTGATGGTGCGCACCCTGTACCGGCTGCGCGTGCATGGCGTTGAAGCCAACGTACCCGATGAAGGCGCCGCGTTGATCGTGTGCAACCACGTCAGTTACATGGACGCGCTGATCCTGTCGGCGACGATCCCGCGCCCGGTGCGCTTTGTCATGTACTACAAGATCTTCAACATCCCGGTGATGCGCTGGATCTTCCGCACCGCCAAGGCGATCCCGATCGCCGGTGCGCGCGAGGACCCGGCGCTGATGCAGGCCGCCTTCGATGAAGTGGACCGGGCCCTGGCCGATGGCGAGCTGGTCTGCATCTTCCCGGAGGGCGCGCTGACCCGCGACGGCGAGATGGGCCCGTTCAAGTCCGGCGTGGAGAAAATCCTGGAGCGCCGTCCGGTGCCGGTGGTGCCGATGGCGCTGCGTGGGATGTGGGCCAGCATGTGGAGCCGGCGCGACACCCGCCTGGGCCGGATGCGGGTCCCGCGCCGCTTCCGCGCGCACCTGGAGGTCGCCGCAGCCCCTGCCGTGCCGGGCCAGGGCGCCAGTGCCGGGCAACTGGAACAATTGGTCAGGCAGCTGCGCGGCGAGCAGGGCTGAGCCGCCGAGGCTGTAATCGCATACATCGCTGCGACGACATCGGTTAGATTACCGTCCAGCCATCCCGCCCACGCTGGCCGGCGTGGGCCGTCACCCGCCGGTGATGCCGCGTGCGGGGATCGGTGTTCCAGCATGCGCCGCACCGGATCCACCCTGTTGAACGAAAACCCACCCTAGACCCTGGAGCTTGCCCCATGAATGCCACCGCCCCCCTGCCGCCCGCCTCGGGCAGCATCCCGAACCACCTGATCTGGTCGATCGTCGCCACCGTGCTGGCCTTCTTCGTGTGCTGCCTGTCGTGCCTGAGCTTCCCGGGCATCGTCACCGGCATCGTGGCGATCGTGTTTTCCAGCAAGGTCAACGGGCTGCTCAACCAGGGCGACCTGGAAGGCGCGCGCCGCGCATCCAAGAACGCCAAGATCTGGGCCTGGGTCACCACCGGCTTCCTGATTGCCGGCGTGCTGCTGTTCGTGATCTCGCTGGCCACCATGGGCGTTGATGGCTACATGCAGCAGATGCAGCAGTTCCAGCAGCAGATCGAAAGCGCCAGCTGATGGCCATGCTGCACGGCAGGCGCTGGTTGCTGGCATTGGTTCCACCGGCGGCTATCGCCGTCGGTGCGGGGTTCTGGGTGCTGCGGCACTACGATCCCAACAGTGCGCACAGCCCGTTCCCGCCGTGCAGTTTCCTGGCCGTCACCGGCTACTACTGCATCGGCTGCGGGCTGACCCGCGCGCTGCATGCCCTGGCCCACGGCGATCTGGCCACGGCGTTCTCGATGAACCCGCTGGCGATGGTGATGCTGGCCATTTCACCGCTGGTGCTGGGCTGGGCGCTGGGCTGGCGCCCGCGCTGGCTGCAGCCGCTGATCACCCTGCTGACCAAACCGGCGTTCTGGTTGACCCTGCTGCCGCTGTATTGGGTCGCGCGCAACCTGCCCTGGGTACCGTTTACCTGGCTGGCACCTGGCGGGTAATTCGGCCAAGTAGAGCCGACTAACAATCGGCGCCACAGCGCCGTTCCCGGTCAGGTCACCCAACCGGCGATCACCAGCAACGCCAGCGCCGCCATCCACAGCAACAGCATCCGCCATACCAGGCTCATCGCATCGCGCAGCTCGGGCAGCCGGCGCCATACCGGCACCATCCCGGCATCGCTGTAATCGTGCGCCTCCTCGCGCAGCTCGGCGCTCACGCTGGCCCGCGCCACTGCCCCCAGGAAGACCGTCGATGCCGCCCACTGATGGCCATGGGCCTGGCGCCAGGCCTTGTAGGCCGTATCGAAATTGCCGACCAGCGCCATCGACAACGACATCAGCTGCGCCACCGGCCACTCCACCCAGGACAACGCCACCCGCGCCCCGGCCACGGTGTCCACTGCCGCCAGCGCACGCATCGGGCCCTCGGCCAACAGCGCCAGCAGGCGGTACGCCAGCGCGCCCACCGGGCCCAGCAGCAGGAACCAGAACAACACCGCGAACCAGCGCCGCAGCGCGTTGAGTACCGTGGCCTCGACCAGCGACGGCACGTCCTGGTGCATGCTGCCGCCGGCCGACTGCAACTGGGCGATCGCCACATGCCGGGCCGGTGCGTCATCGGCATCGATCACCGCCTCCACGTCGCGGTCCAGGTCGCGCGGGCCCCAGCACATCGCCAGCGTGGCGATGCCCAGCAGCAGCAACGGCAGGCCGAACAGATGGCCGTCCAGCGCCCATTGCACCAGTCCCAGCACGACAACCAACGGCAGCACCGCCAGCAGCCAGCCCTGGCCACTCCGCCAGAAGCCGGCCTCGGCCGCGTGCGCGCCCAGCCATTGCAGCCAGCGCCGGTACAGCGCGAACCGGCGCAACGCCACCGCCACGGCAGGCGCCACATGGCCCAGGGCCAAGGCGACCAGCACGGCGACCAGGGTGGTGAACATGTAAGCCTCCGGCTCGGTTTCTGCCCGCTACTATGCCTTGCGGCCCGGCAATTCCCCGGGCCGTTGGTAATGTACGCTGCCGCGTGTTCAGCCAGTGGCAACGCCGGGCCGGTATCAGCCGACCTGTTGCCGGTACCAGTGCTCGATCAGGCTGCGCGAAATCGAAATCGGCGGCGACAGGCGGATGCCCTGGCCGTCGTCTTCGACATCCCGGGCCAGCGCCGCGCCGACTTCCTCGGCGGTGAACCAGCGCGCGTCCTCCAGCTCGCCGTCCACGGTCGGCACATCATCCTCGGCGGTGGCGGCAAAGCCCAGCATCAGCGCACCGGGGAACGGCCACGGCTGGGTGCCCAGGTAGTGGCAGTGGCGCACGCGCACCTTGCTCTCCTCGAACACCTCGCGCACCACGGTCTGTTCCAGCGATTCGCCCGGTTCGACGAAACCGGCCAGCACCGAATAACGGCGCGGCGCCCAGTTGGCCTGGCGGCCGAGCAGCAGGCGGCCATTGTTTTCCACCGCCACGATCACCGCCGGGTCGACCCGCGGGTAGTGCTCGATGCCGCATTGCCCGCAGCGGCCGACAAAGCCACCGCGACTGAAGGTGATGGCGCCGCCGCAGACCCCGCAGAAGCGGGTGCGCGACTGCCAGTACGACATCCCGCGCGCATAGCAGAACGCGCTGGCATCGGCCGCCGACCAGGTGGTGGCCGACTCGCGCAGGTCCACCCGCTGCGGGGCGGTGACATCCACCGCGGCCGCTTCCAGCGAGAACCAGGCCTGCTGGCCACGCAGCCCGAGGAAGATCGCGGTGCCCGGGCCACCGCCGAGCTGCGCGCCGGTCAGCGCCAGTGGTTGGCCGTCGGCGTCGGCCAGGGCGCGGCCATCGGGTTCAAGGACGAGCACCTGCGCCTGCGGCCACAGCCGCGACAACGCATCGGCGTCATCGCGCAGGCTGTCGGCGCGTTCCAGCGGGTCGGTGGTGAAGGCGAAACCGGAAAGCTGCGAAGAAAATCTGGACATCGGCAAAGCCTGCCCAAGTTCGACGACAGTGGCAAGCGGCATCGATCCGTGCGGACCGATGCCTACGCTGCTTACATGCTGAAACTGGAGCCGCAGCCGCAGGTGGTCTTGGCGTTCGGATTGCGGATCACGAACTGCGCACCGGTCAGGCTCTCGGTGTAATCCACCTCGGCGCCCATCAGGTACTGCAGGCTCAGCGGGTCGACCAGCAGGGTGACCCCGTTGGTGTCCACGGCCAGGTCGTCGTCGGCGCGGTTCTCGTCGAACTCGAAGCCGTACTGGAATCCCGAACAGCCGCCGCCCTGGATATAGACGCGCAGGGCGAGCGAGGTGCTGGCCTCGTCCTGGATCAGTTCCTTCACTTTGGCCGCAGCGGCCTCGGTAAAGTTCAGCGGACGGTCCAGCGACTGGTAGTTCGGCGCGGGCGCAGGTGCGCCGGGCAGGGAAACAAGCGTGCTCATGTCCCCAGCATGGGGGTGCATGGGCACGCTTTCAAGCACTCACGCGTTCAGGCCATGGCCTCGGCGAGCTTCTTGCGGGCCGCGCCTTCCTTGCCCTTGTCCGCGGCGTCCTCGGCCGGCGGCGGCAGGGCCGCCATCTGGCCGGTACCGTGGATCAGGCGACCGGTCAGCTGGGCGCCGGCGTTCATTTCCACCACCTGGTAGTGGATGTTGCCGCTGACCCGTGCGGTGGGAGTCAGTTCGACCCGCTCGCTGGCATGGACATCCCCGTCCAGCCGGCCGCTGATCACCACCACCTGGGCGCGGATCTCGCCCTCGATGTTGCCCTGCTCGGCCAGGGTCAGCGTGGCGTTGGCCGCGCCGTCGGCGGCAATCACCTTGCCCAGGATGGTGCCTTCCACGTACAGGCCACCACTGAATTCCACGTCGCCGCGGATCACCACCTGCGCACCGATCAGCGCGTCCACGACCAGATGTCCGTCGCGGTTGGACTTGTTGCTGCCAAACATGGGCTTACTCCCCTTCTTTCGCCGATGGTGCAGCCGGTGCTCCGGCCTGCTTCCAATCAAAAACCTGGGTGGCGCCCCCTGCACCGGATCCCAGCGTGACCCGCACACGTTGCGGGGTGAAGTCTTTCGGCAGGATGATGCTGCCGGTGAGCTGCTGGAAGTACCGGAAGGAATACTCCTGGCCCGGCACCTTGGTGCGCTGGTGCAGCTCATCCCAGCTGACCGAGGTCAACTTGCCACCTTTGACGCCTTCCACCGTGAAGCGCATCTGCCCCTGGCTGATCGCACCACGGTTCAGGTTCTGGGTCAGCACCACCGCGTACTGCCAGGTGCCGCCGGTTTCCGGGCTGAATTCCACCGAATGGGTATTCAGGCCCTTGCGCTGACTGGTCGCCCCGACCAGCCGCTCGTAGAAGGCCACATCGGCACGCAGGCCGGCGATTTCCTCGTCGCGCTCGCCCAGCGAGGCCTGCACCTCGTTGTTGGCGGCGCGGCTGATGCGGTCCGACGCCTGCAGGGTGGCCTGGCGCTGCTGCAGCTCGACCACTTGCTTGTTCAGGGCGTCGGCGCGGCGTTCGGCGGCGCTCAGCTGGGCGCCGACATCGCCGCCGGGGCTGGCCGTCCAGCGCCCCAGCAACACCGCCAGCACCAGGCTGAACAGCCATATCCCGGCCAGAATGGCCAGGCGTCGGCGGTCCTGCACGGGCGGCGTGCCGGGCCGGCGGATCTGGATACGGGAAGGCGTCGGATGGTTCATGGCAGATTTCCGCGGCACCGCCACTGCGGCGATACCGCCACGGCCCCTGTTGGAACGAGCGACTGGCTAGTGTAAGTCAGGGCCGGCCCGTTTTCCGTGTTCGGCCGGGCCTGCGGCGGTGGCGTTCATCGACGTCATCCCCGATAGTGTGGGCCTGTGCACACTTTTGACGGCCGGAGCGCGTGCCATGACCGAAGCCCACTTGTTCGTTGTCGGCATCCTGCTGGCCTGGCTGGCCGGCATCCGCGTGTACCTGACCGTATTCGGGGTCGGCCTTGCCGGCCTGCTCGGCTGGGTCGAGCTGCCACCGGCACTGCAGGCCACCGAGTCGTGGTGGGTGCTGGGCACCTCGGCGGCACTGGCCATCGCCGAATTCGTCGCCGACAAGATTCCCGGGGTGGATTCGGTCTGGGACCTGGTCCAGACCCTGGCCCGGGTCCCGGCCGGCGCATTCCTGGCCGCGGCCACGCTGTCGCCCAATGGCGAACTCGGCGGTACCGCACTGGTCGCTGGCGCGGGGGTGGCGCTGGCCAGCCACGGGCTCAAGGCCGGCACCCGCGCCCTGCTCAATACCTCGCCGGAACCGGCCAGCAACTGGATCGCCTCGGCCGCCGAGGACACCGTGGTGATCGGTGGCCTGGCCCTGGCGCTGGCGCACCCCTGGCTGGCGCTGATCGTGGTGGTGGGCTGCAGCCTGGCCGGGGCGCTGGTGGTCTGGCTGGTCTGGCGCACGCTGTGGAAGGGCATGCGCTGGCTGCTGCGGCAGGCGGGCGAAAACCCGCTGCCCAGCCCCGGCGTGCTGGCCGACCGTGATGCCCCGCCACCGTAAATTGGTTCATGCACGGCATAATTGCGCCGCAGACTGGGAGTACTGATGGCCGTCCACGACAACGCTGTTGCATCCACCCGCGCCGTACGCGCTGAAACCCCGCCCGCCGACCACTGGCAACGCTGGGCCGGTGCAGCCGCGCCCGAGCCGGCGCCCAGCAATGTGGTGCCGCTGACCGCGGGCACGCCGATCAGCGCCACCCCGCCGCCGCCGCTTCCGGCCGCCCCGGTGGCCGTGGACGAGGCCCCGCTGCCGCCGCTGGGCCTGGATGCGCCGTACCGGGTGCTGATCGTCGAGGATGACCGTTCGCAGGCGCTGTTCGCGCAGAGCGTGCTGCATGGCGCCGGCATGCAGGCCACCGTGCACAGCGATGCCGAAGGCGTTCAGCAGGCAATCGCCGAGAACCGCCCCGACCTGATCCTGATGGACCTGCACCTGCCCGGCCTGGACGGCATGCGGTTGACCGCGCTGATCCGCCAGCAACCGGGCCAGCAGCTGCTGCCGATCGTGTTCCTCAGCGGCGACCCGGACCCGGAGCGCCAGTTCGAAGTGCTCGACAGCGGCGCCGACGATTTCCTCAGCAAGCCGATCCGCCCGCGCCACCTGATCGCGGCGGTCTCCAACCGGATCCGCCGCGCGCGCGCGCAGGCGGCCACCCAGCCCGGCGCGCACGGCGCCCCGGCGATGAACAACCCCGAGACCGGCCTGCCCACCCGCCACCATGTGATGCAGCAGTTGGGCGCGTGCCTGGCCCACCGCGACCACGGCGGCCTGTTCTTCATCGAGGTGGCCAGCGCGCTGGGCCTGCGCGAGCGCTACGGCTATGCCGCCTTCGAACGGTTGATGATCCAGGCCGCGCAGCGCCTGGCCGACACCGCGCACCCGCATCTACTGGCGCGTTTGAACGACAACAGCTTCCTGGTGCTGGCCCGCGGCATCGACGAGGAAGGCCTGGACGCGGTGGCCCGGAACCTGCGCGAACAGCTGTCCGCGCGCGCCTTCGTGATCCGCGACGACGAATCGGTGCACCTGCGCGGGGTGGTCGGCCATGCGCAGCTGTCGCTGGGCTTCAGCGATGCCGGCGCGGCACTGGAAGCGGTCGAGCGCACCACCCTGCAGGCACGCCTGCTCAGTGCCGGCGTGGCCGCGCACGTGCGCCGCGAGGACGTGGCCGCGCAGGAACACCTGGCCCTGCTGGAAGGCCAGCTGGAACTGGCCTACCAGCCGATCGTCGCGGTGGCCGGCGGCAACACCGCGCAGTACCAGGTATTGCTGCGGCTGCGCCAGGCCGATGGCAGCGTGCTGGCCGCCGGCCAGGTGATTCCGGCCGCCGAAGCGGCCGGGCGCATCGCCGACCTGGACCAGCAGGTGCTCGACCACTCACTGGGCCTGCTCGACCTGTACCGCCATGCCGCCCAGCCGCTGAGCCTGTTCGTATCGCAGTCGCTGCGCACGCTGGCCCGCGATGCCTTTGCCGACTGGCTGCTGGAATCGCTGGAACGCCGCCAGATAGACGGCAGCGCGTTGATCATCGATGTGCGCCTGCCCGATGCCCTGATCCACACCGTCACCCTGCAGCAGTTCTGCAACCGCCTGAGCGCGGCCGGGGTGCGCTTCTGCCTGAGCCAGTTCGAACCGGGCAGCGAAGCCGATGCCTTGCTGACCCAGCTGCCACTGAGTTTCGTGCGCATGGCCGCGCGCTTCTCCAGCAGCCACGCCAACCAGGCCACCCGCGACGAACTGCGCGGTGCGATCGAACTGGCGCACCGCGCCGGGCTGCAGATCATCGGCCAGCAGATCGAAGACCCGCAGGCTGCCGCGGCGATGTGGATGGGCGGGGTCGACTTCATCCAGGGCAACATGGTGCAGTCGGCCGGCAGTGAACTGAACTTCGACTTCCACAACGCGGTGCTGTGACCATGGCGGCCCAGGGACGGGTTCCTGCGGCGCTCTGGCTGGCGGCGATGGCCGCCGCCGTGGCCGCTACCGGCGGGGCGATGGCCGCCGCCGGCGTCCGCGGCCCGTGGCCGCTGATCGCTGCCGCGGCGGGTGCACTGGCGATCGTCGGCGCGCTGGCCTGTGTACGCCACTGGCGCGATGCCCAGCAGCGCCTGCAGCTGCTGCAACGGCGCGGCGAGGCGCTGGCCGGCGAGCGCGACCAGTTGCAGCGCGCGGTACAACAGCAGGGCGTGCTGGAACAGGAGCTGCTGCGCGCCAAGCAGGCCGCCGAAGCGGCCGCGCTGGCCAAGGGCGAGTTCCTGGCCACGATGAGCCACGAGATCCGCACGCCCCTCAACGGCATTCTGCCGATGCTGGACCTGATCGCGCGCGGCCAGCTCGGCAACGACCAGCGGCAGATGCTGCAGACCGCCACGGTCAGTTCCCAGCAGCTGCTGCGCATCGTCGATGACATCCTCGACTACTCGCGGCTGGAGGCCAAGGGCCTGGACCTGGAAATCACCACGTTCAACCTGCGCGAACTGCTTGAGGGGCTGGTGCAGCTGATGCAGCGCAGCGCCGAGCCCAAAGGCCTGAAGCTGTCGCTGGAACTGGACCCGGCGGTGCGGTTGTCGGTGCGCGGCGATCCGGTGCGGCTGCGCCAGGTGCTGGGCAACCTGCTGGTCAACGCGATCAAGTTCACCGAACGCGGCCAGATCCGCGTGCGCGTGCTGCGCCAGGGCGAAACCAGCGCCCAGCACCAGTTGCGCTTCGAGGTGATCGACAGCGGCATCGGCATCGACGATGCGCTGCAGTCGCGGCTGTTCCAGTCCTTCAGCCAGGCCGATGCCTCGACCACGCGCCTGTACGGCGGCACCGGGCTGGGGCTGGCGATCTGCAAGCGCATCATCGACCTGATGCATGGCCGTATCGGGGTCCGTTCCACGCTCGGCCGCGGCGCCACGTTCTGGTTCGAGATTCCGCTGCTGAAGGTGATCGGCGACCTGCCGGCCATGGCCAGCACCACCCGCGCCCTGCTGGTCAGCGAGGACCTCCTGCTGGTACAGCGCCTGGAGCGGGTGCTGCAGCACCACGATATCCGCCTGCACACCGTCGACACCGCATCGGCGGCGCTGGACATCCTGCGCGCGCCGCAGCGCCCCGGCATCGAGCCGGAGCTGGCCTGGGTGATCGCCGATACCGACGCCGTGCGCCATGGCGCCACCGCGCTGCACCGCGCCGTGCTGCACGATGGCCGCCAGCCGGCGCCGCAGTTGCTGTGGCTGCAGGGCCGCGAGGCGCTGCCGCCGCTGCTGCTGGACGCGGCCCGGCAGCTGCCACGCGATGCCGCCGACAGCGAACTGCACACCCTGCTGCGGCCGGCCGTGGCCAGTGCGCGGCCGGCGCCGCTGCTGGCCGAGCTCGACGTGGCCGTCGACAGCGAAGAGGCCGCCCCGCTGGGCCTGCGCCTGCTGCTGGTCGAGGACAACAGCGTCAACCTGCTGGTCGCCCAGCGCCTGCTGCAGGTACTGGGCTGCGAGGTGGTCACCGCTACCGATGGCGAACAGGCCCTGCAGCGCCTGCGCGCGCAACGCTTCGACCTGGTGCTGATGGATTGCCAGATGCCGGTGCTGGATGGCTACCAGGCCACCGGCCAGTGGCGTGCGCACGAGGCCGCCGTGGGCGCGCGGCGCCTGCCGATCGTGGCGATGACCGCCAATGCGATGGCCGGCGACCGCGAACGCTGCCTGCAGGCGGGCATGGACGATTACCTGTCCAAGCCGGTCAATCGCAGCTCGCTGCTGGCCTGCCTGCAACGCTGGCAGGGCGCGGCCGCGCTGGCCGTTGACGGCCCGCCGCCGGCACCGGAGTTGGTAGCGGGGCTGGCCGGCGACGATGGCAGCCCGGACAACCCGTTGCCGGTGCTGGACGCCAGCGTGCTGGATGAATTGTTCGAGGTGATCGGCACCGAGACCGCGCAGATCATCGGCGTGTTCCTGGACGACACCCCGCCGTTGATCCGGCAGCTGCAGGACGCCTCGATCGCCGCCGACCTGGACCAGCTGCGCGCGCTCGCGCACAGCCTGAAGTCGGCCAGTGCCAATGTCGGGGCCACCGCATTGTCGGTGGCCGCGCGCCGGATCGAGCACGATGCCCGCGCCGGCACGCTGGAGCGCCCCGCCGTGGCGGTGGCGCTGCTGATCGCCGAGTTCGCGCGTGCGCGGATTGCGCTGGCCGGCTACCAGGCCGGCCTGCACGCACCGCTGCAGGGCTGAATCAGTCTTCCAGCTTGGTCAGCAGGTAGTTCGGTTCGCCGATGCGTTCGATCAGGTCGAGCTGGGTTTCCAGCCAGTCGATATGCTCTTCCTCGGCTTCGAGGAAGGCCACGAACAGCTGGCGGCTGACGTAGTCGGCAATCGCATCGGCATGGGCCACCGCATCGCGCAGGACCACCGCGCCGTCATTGGCCAGGCTCAGATCGCACTGCAGGATTTCCGGCGGGTTCTCGCCGATGCGCAGCTTGCCCAGCGCCTGGAAATTGGGCAGGCCTTCCAGGAACAGGATGCGGTCGGCCAGTGCATCGGCCTGCTTCATTTCGCGGATCGATTCCTTGTACGCGTGCTCGGCCAGTTCCTTCAGGCCCCAGTTCTTCAGCATCTTGGCGTGCAGGAAGTACTGGTTGATCGCGGTCAGCTGGTTGTAGAGGACCTTGTTGAGAAATTCGATGACCTTGGCGTCGCCCTTCATGAGCTTGCTCCTGCTGCGTGGAATCGCGCGCACTGTAGCGCGTTGCACAGATCCATGAAGGAACGCGAATCGTGCTCAGTTGCGCGTACCGCGCAAATGAGCTTGGTGATGCTTCCACAACCCCGCGCCTGGCGGCGCGCCCCCTTGAACTCCAAGGGGGCTCCTCACCCGACAGAAGCGGAGGGCTGAAGGGACAATGCGCGGCGCCGCCCGTAGGGCGGTCACGTTCAGGAGCAGGAGAAAACGTCGAGCCCGGCAGACGCCAGGGAGCCTTCAGGCGACCTGGGCCAGACCGAGAATCGGCAGCGGCAGGTCGTGGGTGGCGCGGGCCTTGGCCAGCAGGTCGGCGGCCATGTCCAGGCAGGAACCGCAGGTGGCGCCGCAACCGGTGCGCATGGTCAGCTCGGACACGCTCACGACACCGCTGTGCGCGGCTTCGCGGATCTGGTGGTCGGTCACCCCATTGCAGATGCAGACGTACACGTGCGGACTCGGCTGGCAGGCCAGGAACGGCCTGCCGCTATTCCAATCGAAACGAGAATGGTTGTCAATTTCGAAGCTGAATCATTCTCGATACGGTTCAGCGCCCGCCCGGGCCGTGGCGCCTGCTCAGGGGGTTCCCGGCTCGGCCTTGGCCTTCCTGGGCCAGTAGCCCCGGTTGGCCGGGCGCTTGCGCGGCCGGTCGTGGCCGGCGGTGTTGCCGGGCATCCAGGCCTCCTGCGCGGACTTGGGCATCGATTCCACCCCGGTCCCGGCCACCCCCCGCGCCAACGGCGCCAGGTGGCGCAGCGCACGCGCATACACGCCACGCTTGAACATCACCACATGTTCGACCGGGTACCAGAAATCGACCCAGCGCCACTGGTCGAACTCGGGGCTGTCGGTGTGGTCCAGGGTGACATGGGACTCATCGCCGGACAGGCGCAGCAGGAACCAGACCTGCTTCTGGCCGATGCAGACCTGTTTTTCATTGCGGCGGATGGCCCGTGCCGGCAACCGATAGCGAAGCCACCCCGGCGTGGCGCCGAGCACTTCAACGTGCTCGGGCAGCAGCCCGGTTTCTTCGTGCAACTCGCGATACATGGCTTCAACCGGGGTCTCATCGGTATTCATGCCGCCCTGCGGGAACTGCCAGCCATCCCGGCGCACACGTCGTGCCCAGAAAACCTGCCCATCCTGCCGCATCAGCACAATACCGACGTTCGGTCGGTAGCCGTCCGGATCGATCACGATGCGGACTCCTAGAAAATCTACTGGTCGGGACTGTGCCACGCCGGCTGCCCACTCACAAGCGCGGTGAAAAGGTATTGACAGATACGCTCGGCATCGCCAGAATTACCGGCTCCCTAGGCTATGTAGCTCAGCCGGTTAGAGCACAGCACTCATAATGCTGGGGTCGGTGGTTCGAGTCCACCCATAGCCACCAAGTTATGCTTGGTTTTGCAGGGAAAAAGTGCAATACTTGCACGCACATATTGCCCCGTCGCCAAGCGGTAAGGCACCTGACTCTGACTCAGGCATTCGGTGGTTCGAATCCATCCGGGGCAGCCAAATAAACAGAAAAGGCCGATCGAAAGATCGGCCTTTTCTGTTTATTTGGGCGGCTGGCTGGGCGCATGGCGCCCAGCCCCCCAACCTTGCGCAGCAAGGTTGGGGTCAGCCTTGTTTGCCTCCACATCCCCGCGCCTGGCGGCGCGCCCCCTTGTACTCCAAGGGGGCTGCCTCGGCTGATGCCGCACGGGGCGCTGCGCGCCGTTGGAATGCGCGGAACGCCCGCGTTGGCAGGGTCGCATTCCGATCGACTGCACGCAGGCTGGCCACGTGCGATGGCGGCATGACAATGGAACGCATTCGGTAGGCACCGACCGTTGGTCGGTACCCCGTCCGGCCCATTGAATGCGACGGGTGCATTACACACCCCACAAACGACAAAAGCCCGGCCGAAGCCGGGCTTTTGCGTACCTCCCAGCGGGATCCCGAAGGATCCCACGCCAGGCGCGATGGATCAGCGCTTGGAGAACTGGGTGGCGCGACGTGCCTTGTGCAGGCCGACCTTCTTACGCTCGACTTCACGGGCGTCACGGGTCATGAAGCCAGCCTTGCGCAGCTCGGACTTCAGGGTTTCGTCGTACTCGACCAGCGCACGGGCGATGCCCAGACGGATCGCACCGGCCTGACCGGTGGTACCACCGCCAGCGGCGGTGACCATGATGTCGAAGCTTTCGGTGTTCTTGGTCAGTTCCAGCGGCTGACGCACGATCATGCGTGCAGTCTCACGGCCAAAGAACTCGTCCAGCGGACGGCCGTTGACGGTGATGTTGCCGGCACCCTTGCGCAGGAACACGCGGGCGGTGGAGGACTTGCGGCGGCCGGTGCCGTAGTTTTGCGTGATAGCCATGATTAGATATCCAGAACCTGAGGCTGCTGAGCGGCGTGCGGGTGCTCGGAACCCGAGTACACCTTGAGCTTGCGGTACATGGCGCGGCCCAGCGGGCCCTTCGGCAGCATGCCCTTGACGGCGGTCTCGATGACACGCTCCGGGTGGCGCTCAAGCGCCTGGGCCAGAGTTTCGGTCTTCAGGTTGCCGATGTAGCCGGTGAAGCGGTGGTACAGCTTGTCCTGCAGCTTGTTGCCGGTGACGACAATCTTTTCTGCATTGATGACAACCAGGTAATCACCGGTATCAACGTGGGGGGTGTAGACCGGCTTGTGCTTGCCGCGCAGACGGCGGGCCAGCTCGGTGGACAGACGGCCCAGCGTCTTGCCGGAAGCGTCGACGAGATACCAGTCGCGCTGGACGGTCTCGGACTTTGCAGTGAAAGTGCTCATGAAAGAACTCAAGTAGGTCGGGCTCATTACGGCGCTGTACGGCCGGAACTCTGCCACGCGTTGTGAAGAGGCGGGATTGTACCGGCCCGCCCGGCCACATGCAAGCTACCCCCTGGCCGGCTTGGCACGACGGCCCTGCGGGGGCGAGAATCGACGGTCCCCTGCCCCGCCGCACCCCACCCATGACCGCTGCCCGCCAGATCACCCCGCTCGATCACCTGCTGACCCAAGCCCAGCGCGCACTGGACACGGTGTTCGGCAACCCGCCGGCCAGCCGCCCCTACCCGGCGCAGGCCGCCGAGGTCGTCCTGGATGCGGGGCAGCGCCGCCATGCCGCCGGGCTGATGCGGATCAACCATGTCGGCGAGGTCTGCGCGCAGGGCCTGTATTTCGGCCAAGCCGCGGTGGCCCGTGAAGCCCGGACCCGGGCCCACCTGCTGGAGGCGGCCCAGGAAGAGACCGACCACCTGGCCTGGTGCGCCCGGCGCCTGCGCGAGCTGGACAGCCGGCCCAGCCTGTTCAACCCGATCTGGTACGCCGGCAGCTACACCATCGGCACCCTGGCCGGCCTGCGTGGCGACGGCTGGAACCTGGGCTTTGTGGTGGAAACCGAGCGCCAGGTCGAGGCGCACCTGGAGGAACACCTGCTCACCCTGCCCGCGGCCGACCTGCGCAGCCGCGAGATCCTGGCCGTGATGAAGGTCGACGAGGCCCGCCATGCCGACCACGCCGAACATGCCGGCGCACGCAAGCTGCCGTTCCCGATCCCGGCGGTGATGGCGCTGGCGTCCAAGGCCATGAAGACGATTGCGTACCGGATTTGAATGCCGCACCCACCAACGGTGGGTACCTACCGGGCGAGCCGTATCGACCAACGGTCGATACCTACCGCCCGGGGCGCGGGACCCACTGGTAGCGCCCTACCGTTGGCCGGGCGGCGCTCACCCCGACACGAGCTTGAGGCCGATCACACCGGCCACGATCAGGCCCACGCAGGCCAGCCGCGCCGGCGAAGCGCTGTCGCCGAACAGGGCGATGCCCAGCACGGCCACGCCCAGCGCGCCGATGCCGGTCCAGATCGCGTAGGCGGTGCCGACCGGGATCGACTTCATTGCCTGGCTCATCAGGTACAGACTGACCAGCGCCGCCGCGACCGTGGCCAGGGTGGGCAAGGGCTTGCTGAAGCCGTCTGAATACTTCATTCCGATCGCAAAACCGATTTCGAACAGGCCGGCCAGCAGCAGATAGATCCAGGGCATGAGGGAGACTCCTAATGGGGGTGTGGGGGAACGCTGCCGGGAACCTGGGGTGTCGGCCGTGACGGCCACCCGGCCGGCCACGGGGACCGGAAAAACAGAACGGCCCGGTGTCTTCACACCGGACCGTCGTCGGTTGGCTTCCGTGGAACCTGCTTTTGCGCAAAACCAAGGTTCCACAGGGCGGGCCGTCCCGCCTGTGCAGCCCCGCCCCGGTTGCCCGGACGGGGGTGCGTTGTCGCGTTATTCGGCCAGGTTGCGCCCGTGGAACAGCTCTTCGATCTCCCGGCGCAGCAGCGCCTCGATCTTCATGCGTTCCTTGAACGACAGGTTCTTGGCCTTCTCTTCGAACAGGTACTGGTCCAGGTCGAAGTCCTTCAGGTGCATCTTCGTGTGGAAGATGTTTTCCTGGTAGACGTTGACGTCGAACATCTCGTAGCGCGACTTGATGTTCTTGGCCAGGAAGTTCTGGATCGAGTGGATCTTGTGATCGATGTAGTGCTTCTTGCCCTTCACGTCGCGGGTGAAGCCACGCACGCGGTAGTCCATGATCACGATGTCCGATTCCAGACTCTCGATCAGGTAGTTCAGGGCCTTCAGCGGCGAAATCACCCCACAGGTAGCCACATCGATGTCCGCGCGGAACGTGGCGATGCCTTCCTGCGGATGGGTTTCCGGGTACGTATGGACGGTGATGTGGCTCTTGTCCATGTGCGCCACCACGGCATCGGAGATCAGCTCCTTGCCGGCCTGCTTCTTGTCGATCACCGGCTCTTCGGAGATCAGGATCGTCACCGAGGCACCCTGGGGGTCGTAGTCCTGGCGGGCCACGTTCAGGATGTTGGCGCCGATGATCTCGGCGACGTCGGTCAGGATCTGAGTCAGCCTATCGGCGTTGTACTCTTCATCAATATATTCGATGTAACGCTGGCGCTCCTCTTCGGTGCGGGCGTAACAGACGTCATAGATGTTGAAGCTCAGCGCCTTGGTGAGGTTGTTGAAACCCTGCAGCCTCAGGCGAGGCAACGGCTTGACCACGGCGGTCGATCCTGTGTGTGGTGGGAAAGACGCAATTATGGGGCA
Organism: Stenotrophomonas sp. KH_029; assembly: GCF_057839765.1. Taxonomy (NCBI): domain Bacteria; kingdom Pseudomonadati; phylum Pseudomonadota; class Gammaproteobacteria; order Lysobacterales; family Lysobacteraceae; genus Stenotrophomonas; species Stenotrophomonas sp. KH_029. The sequence goes on from NZ_CM174498.1 coordinate 3,924,488, forward strand.
AAGTGATCGGGGGCGAAACTTGCATTGAAAGCAATAGCTGTGCTCTGTTTGCCCTTAACAATTCCGATCGTTAAGCTCCCGGGACATAGCCGTGAATTGTTCATGAGCAAAGGGAGCGCCTCAATCGTGTCAACTGTGCGCCTTGCCACAAGTCCATTGGCCCTGGATATAGCAACCATCGACCGCTTCCTGGCCCACAGCCACCGTCGCCGCTATCCCGCCCGTACGGACGTGTTCCGCCCGGGAGACCCGGCTGGCACCCTTTACTACGTGATCAGCGGCTCGGTCTCTATAATTGCTGAGGAAGAGGACGATCGTGAGCTGGTCCTCGGCTACTTCGGTTCAGGTGAGTTCGTCGGCGAGATGGGCCTGTTCGTGGAGTCCGACCGCCGTGAGGTGATCCTGCGCACCCGCACCCCGTGCGAGCTGGCCGAGATCAGCTACGAGCGGCTGCACCAGTTGTTCCTGGGCCCGCTGTCGGCCGATGCCCCGCGGCTGCTGTATTCGATCGGCCAGCAGTTGTCCAAGCGCCTGCTCGACACCAGCAGGAAAGCCAGCCGCCTGGCCTTCCTGGACGTCACCGACCGCATCGTACGCACCCTGCACGACCTGTCGCGCGAGCCGGAGGCGATGACCCACCCGCAGGGCACCCAGTTGCGCGTGTCGCGCCAGGAACTGGCCCGGCTGGTCGGCTGCTCGCGTGAAATGGCCGGCCGCGTGCTCAAGAAGCTGCAGACCGACGGGTTGCTGCATGCCCGCGGCAAGACCGTGGTGCTGTACGGCACGCGTTGATACGTATTCACGTATCCCCCGCATTTGCGTAGCAAATGCCGGGCCCCGGCGCACCACCTCCGATCCCCGCGCCGTCGGCGCGCCCCCCTTTGCCAAGGGGGCCATGCCTCCAGGCAGATGCACTGGCGCCGCCGCTTGCCCGACGGCACTGCGCGGCCGGCGATCACGCCTTTCCGCCCCGGTGCCACTGGGGGTTGCCGGCCAGCGGCCGGCACTACCTTGCGCTTCCCCCGCTCTTCACCCGTAGCCGCTAGGCTGTTGGCATGGAACTGAGCAGCGAATTCTATTGGTTCATCCTGATCGGCCTGGGCGCGCAGCTGGTGGATGGCGCGCTGGGCATGGCCTTCGGGCTGGTGTCCTCGTCGGTGCTGCTGAGCATGGGCCTGCCGCCGGCGGCGGTCAGCGCCAGCATCCACACCGCCGAGGTCTTCACCACCGGCGCCTCGGGCGTCTCGCACCTGGTGGCCGGCAATGTCGACCGCAGGCTGTTCCTGCGCCTGGCCCTGCCCGGCGCGGCCGGCGGGGTGCTCGGTGCCTATGTGCTGACCCAGCTGCCCGGCGAACTGATCCGTCCGTTCATCTACTGCTATCTGCTGGTGCTGGCGGTGTTCATCCTGCTGCGCGCGGCCGGGCGGCTGGTGCCGGCCCAGGAAGTGCGGCGGGTGGGCGTGCTGGGCTTCGTGGCCGGCCTGCTGGACGCCAGCGGCGGTGGCGGCTGGGGCCCGGTAGCCACCTCCACCCTGCTCGCCCGTGGCGGCCAGGCCCGGACCACGATCGGCACGGTCAATGCGGCCGAGTTCGTGGTCACCCTGGCGGTATCGATCACCTTCCTGCTCAGCATGGGCCTGCAGTACCTGAACATCGTCGCCGGCCTGCTGATCGGCGGGATGATGGCCGCCCCGGTGGCCGCCCTGCTGGTCAAGCGGGTCAAGGAACGCTGGGTGCTGGTGGGGGTGGGCGTGCTGGTGCTGGCCATCAGCCTGTTCCAGATCGGCCAGGCGGTACTGCAATGGCGCGCGGTGCAGGCCTGATGCGACAGCCGGATCGGCCGCCGCACCCGGAATCGTCCGGTTCCTGCCTGCTCAGACCGGGTCGCCGGCGCGGTCCACGCAGCCCCAGTTGAGCACTGGCGTGCCCGGTGGCAGCACCTGGCGGAAGTAGGCCACCCGCGATGCCTTGGGGTTGACCACTACCGGCGCCTTGGCAGCCAGCAACAGCGGCAGGTCGGCGCTGCTGTCCGAATAGGCGATGGCGATCCCGGCATAGCCGCGCTCGCGCAGCATCCGCATCTTTTCTTCGTTGTGGCAGTGGCGGGTGGCGATCACCGCGCCCAGGCACGGACCGACCTCGGTGCCGATCACCGGCACGCCCTGGTGGGCGACGAAGGTGAGGATGGCCCGGGCCAGCTCCGGTGGGGCGCCGGTGGCCACCACCACCCGGTCGCCGGCCTGGCGGTGCGCGGCGAACACCTCCAGGGCCACCGGCAGCAGCCGGCGGCGGATGTCGGCCTCGTGGGTGAGCACGTAGCGGTCGATGACCTTGTTGAAGTCGCGCGCGCGGTGCAGGCCGAACGTGGCGATCCACACATAGCCGGAAATGCCGCGGCGGCGGGTGGGCAGCAGCGCCACCAACGGGCCCAGCAATGGGGTGGCCAGCAGTGCGGCCAGCAGCCGCAGCGGATTGCGCCGGATCAGCCAGGCGAACAGGTGGCTGCCCGAGTCACCGTCGTACAGGGTGTGATCGAAATCGAAGACCACCAGCGGGGCGTCCTCGCGCGGCGTCGGGTAGATCGCAGTCATGCGCTGAAGAATAGCTGACGCAGGCCCTCGCCGGGCTCTTCCACGCGCATGAACGCCTCGCCGACCAGGAACGCATGCACGCCGGCGCTGCGCATCAGGCTGACGTCGTCGGCGCCGAGGATGCCGCTTTCGGTGACCAGCAGGCGGTCGCGCGGCACCGCATTGCGCATCTCCAGGGTGGTCTGCAGCGAGACCTCGAAGGTACGCAGGTTGCGGTTGTTGATGCCGATCAGCGGTACCGGCACCTGGATGGCGCGTTCCAGCTCGTCGATGTCATGCACTTCCACCAGCACGTCCATGCCCAGCTGCATGGCCAGGTCGGACAGCTCGGCCAGCTGGCGGTCGTCCAGTGCCGCCACGATCAGCAGGATGCAGTCGGCGCCGAGCACGCGCGCCTCGTACACCTGGTAGGCGTCGATCACGAAGTCCTTGCGTAGCACCGGCAGCGTGCAGGCCTCGCGCGCCTGCTGCAGGTAGGCATCGCTGCCCTGGAAGAAATCCACGTCGGTCAGCACCGACAGGCAGCTGGCGCCGCCGAATTCGTAGCTGACGGCGATATCGGCCGGATGGAAATCGGCACGGATCACGCCCTTGGACGGACTGGCCTTCTTGACCTCGGCGATCACCGCCGGGTTGCCGGCCGCGACCGAGGCGCGCAGCGCCTCGGCGAAGCCTCGCACCGGCGGAGCCTGCCCGACACGCGCGATCAGCGCCTCCAGCGGCACCTGGGCACGGCGCTGGGCGACTTCTTCGGCCTTGCGGGCCAGGATGGTATCGAGGATGTCGCTCATATCGTTCGGGTCCTTCAGGCCGGCCATTATCGGCCAGACCGGGGTACGGCGCGAATTGCGCACTCAATCACGGATGCGCTGGGTGGCCGCCACGTACTGGGCCAGCCGCGACTTCGCGCTGCCGTCGGCGATCGCCGCGCGGGCACGGGCCAGGCCGTCGGCGATGCTGTCGGCCACGCCGGCCACGTACAGCGCCGCACCGGCATTGAGCGCCACGATATCCAGCGCCGGGCCGGGCTGGTTGTCCAATACCGCGCGCAGCATGGCGATGGATTGTTCGGGGTTGTCCACCTTCAGGTTGCGGCTGGCCGACATCGCGATGCCGAAATCCTCCGGGTGGATCTCGTATTCGCGCACCTTGCCGTCGCGCAGTTCACCGACCAGGGTGCCGGCGCCGAGCGAGATCTCGTCCATGTTGTCGCGGCCCCATACCACCAGTGCGCGCTGCGCGCCCAGCTCGCGCAGCACGCGCGCCTGGATGCCGACCAGGTCCGGATGGAAGACGCCCATCAGCACATTGGTGGCGCCGACCGGATTGGTCAGCGGGCCGAGGATGTTGAAGATGGTGCGCACGCCCATTTCGCGGCGCACCGGGGCCACCACCTTCATCGCCGGGTGGTGCATCGGCGCGTACATGAAGCCGATCCCGGTCTCGGTGATCGCACGCGCCACCTGTTCCGGGCGCAGGTCGATCACCGCGCCCAGCGCTTCGACCGCATCGGCGCTGCCGGACTTGGACGACACGCTGCGGTTGCCGTGCTTGGCCACCTTGGCCCCGGCGGCGGCCACCACGAACATCGCGCAGGTGGAGATGTTGAAGGTATGCGAGCCATCGCCGCCGGTGCCGACGATGTCGACCAGGTGGGTCTTGTCCGCCACCGGCACCGCCAGCGCCAGCTCGCGCATCACCGTGGCCGCACCGGCGATCTCGCCCACGGTTTCCTTCTTGACCCGCAGGCCGGTGAGGATCGCGGCGGTCATCACCGGCGATACCTCGCCGCGCATCACCTGGCGCATCAGGTCGACCATTTCATCGAAGAAGATTTCGCGGTGCTCGATGGTGCGCTGCAGGGCTTCCTGGGGGGAGAAGGTCATGCGGGGTTCCTTTGCGGTACGGGTGCGGCGCCTCAGCGCAGCAGGAAGTTCTTCAACAGGGCGTGGCCGTGCTCGGTGAGGATCGACTCGGGATGGAACTGCACGCCTTCGACCGGGTACTGGCGATGGCGCAACCCCATGATTTCCTCGACCGTGCCATCGTCGTTCTCGGTCCACGCGGTGACTTCCAGGCAGTCGGGCAAGGTGGCCTTGTCCACCACCAGCGAGTGGTAGCGGGTGGCCTGGTAGCGGTCCGGCAGGCCGGCGAACACCCCCTTGCCCTCGTGCCGGATCGCCGAGGTCTTGCCGTGCATGATCGTGCCGGCGCGGATCACATCGCCGCCGTAGACCTGGCCGATGCCCTGGTGGCCCAGGCACACGCCCAGGATCGGCGTGGTCGGGCCGAGCCGGCCGATCAGCTCCAGCGACACGCCCGCTTCATTGGGCGTGCACGGGCCGGGCGAGATCACGATGCGCTCGGGCGCCAGCGCGGCGATTTCATCGACGCTCATGGCGTCATTGCGCACCACCTTCACCTCAGCACCGAGCGTCTGCAGGTACTGCACGAGGTTGTAGGTGAAGCTGTCGTAGTTGTCGAGCATCAACAACATGTCTTTACCATCCAATAGATTTCAAAAGAGTTTTTCTGAGAACCCGCAATATGGATACTTATGCACACTCAGTTGCACACTTCACCAGCCGTGTAGCAGCCGTGGGGGGCATCATCTTGCGACCGAGGCTTCGTTATTCAGGATCCAAGGTCACGGCAACGGCTCCAGCCCCAACTCGGCGAGGAACGCGTTGTGGCGCTTCTTTGCCTCTTGGATCTTCGCCTCGATCGCCTTCAAATCAGCGTGCACGGCTTGGAGATCGATTTCCTTGTCGGCCTCGGCGGTGCTTACGTAACGCGAAATATTGAGGTTGTAGTCGTTGTCGGCAATCTCTTTCATCGACACACGTCGGGAATAGCGATCCTGATTGTTCCGATTCTGGTACGTACCGACGATCCGCTGGATGTGTTCGTCGGTCAGTTGATTCTGGCGCTTGCCTTTGACGAACTGATCGCCAGCGTTGATGAACAGAACGTCATCCGGCTTCTTGCATTTCTTCAACACCAAAATGCATACCGGAATACCGGTGGAATAGAACAGGTTGGCCGGGAGTCCAATCACCGTATCGATGTGTCCATCCTCCAGCAGCTTGCGGCGGATGTCTGCTTCCTTACCGCCACGGAACAACACGCCGTGCGGAAGGATGATCGCCATTACGCCGTCGTCCTTCAAATAGTGAAGGCCGTGCAGCAAAAAGGCGAAATCAGCCGCACTCTTGGGGGCCACACCGTGATTCTTTAAGCGCGCGTCCTGCGCCATCGCATCGCCCGGCTCCCAGCGATAGCTGAATGGGGGGTTTGCAACCACCGCATCAAACCTGGGCTTCTTCGCCGGGTTAGTTTCACGCAGCCAATCCCAGTCGTTCTTGAGCGTGTCGCCGTGATAGATCTCGAACTCGGTGTCCTTTACCCCGTGCAGCAGCATGTTCATGCGCGCAAGGTTGTAGGTGGTGACGTTGTATTCCTGCCCGTAGATCTTGCCAATGGTGCCGCCGGCACCTTTCATGCGATGGCGAATGTTGAGCAGCAGCGAGCCGGAGCCGCAAGCGAAATCAAACACGCTATCCAACTTGGCGCGCGGGCCAGTGCTCGGCTCCTGACTGTCGAGGGTGACGATAGCGGACAGGATGTTGGAGATCTGCTGCGGCGTATAGAACTCGCCTGCCTTCTTGCCCGATCCGGCAGCGAACTGGCCGATCAGGTATTCGTAAGCATCTCCCAGCGTATCAATGTCGGTGGAGAACAACGACATGCCGCGGGCGATCTCGCTGATCACCGAGCATAGCTTGGTGTTGCGATCGGCGTACTTCCTGCCCAGCTTGTCCGAGGCGAGGTTGATTTCCGAGAACAAGCCCTGGAACTGGCTTTCAAACGACTCCTCTTCGATGTACTTGAAGCCCTTCTGCAGAGTATTCAGCAGCTCATCACTCTGCTCCTTTGCCAACTGGACGATGTTGCCCCACAGGTACTGCGGCTCGATGACGTAGTGCACCTTGCGGCGCATCTGCTGCTCAAATTCGACGATATCGCTCTCGTTCGCCTCGTACCACAACTGCAGCGGCGTAATGGCCTCGTCTTTGGTGATCTTCGGAAAGTCAGGACCGAGTTCCTTCTTGGCCGCCGCCTCGTAATTATCCGACAGGTAGCGCAGGAACAGGAAGGACAGCATGTAGTCGCGGAAGTCGTCCGCATTCATGCTTCCGCGCAGTTGATCGGCGATGGCCCACAGGGTCTTGCCAAGTTGTTTCTGGTCGTTCTCAGTCATGGCTTCATACGTCGTTTGATCTTGTTTTCGATGGCGGCCAACTCGGCCTCGTCAGCGGCATCGGCGGCCCGCGCGCCCTGTTGCTTACGCTGCTCATCAAACGCGGCATAGCGCGCGTTGGTCGCCGTTTCCATCTGCGCGTGGCTGACGGTGCCGGAAGTGGACAGCAAGGGGAAGCCGTTGAAGCTGATGATCTGCCCCACATTTTCTATCCAGAAGCGCATGGCAATCTCCTGACGGCTCTTGGTGCGCAGCTCCGCAGTTTCAAGGAAGATCACCACCAACCGGTTGAGGGTGTCGATCTCGTCTTTGCTCAGGTAGTTCTTGGCGATCTGGATGTCCTGTTTGCGGACCCGCCCACCGCTCCATGCGCGCAGCCCGAAATGCAAATCGTCGGGGTTGGCGCGCGCCATGATGAGCTCGGCGGCTGTCTGCCCGGTCACCGCATAGCGGCAGATTCTGTACGGTGGCGAAGAACGCCTGGGTGGCGCGATCGGTCTTGTCGTAGTCCACGCTCAAGGCGAACAGCTCCCGCACCTTCTGATAGAAGCGCTTTTCCGAGGCCCGGATGTCGCGGATGCGCGCCAGCATCTCGTCGAAATGGTCGGGGCGGCCGTCCGGGTGTTTCAAGCGCTCGTCGTCCATGACGAAGCCCTTCAGCAGGTATTCGCTGAGCGCAGTGGTTGCCCAGCGGCGGAACTGCACGCCTCGTTTTGATCGCACCCGGTAGCCGACGGCCAGGATGGCATCGAGGTTGTAGAGCGTGATTGGCCGGCGCACTGCGCGCCCACCCTCCCGCTGAACCACCGAGGATTCCTCGGTAGTTCGTTCAGGCTGCAACTCATTGTCTGAAAATATGTTTTTCAGATGCAGGCTGATGTTGTCAGTGGTGACGTCGAACAGCTCCGCCATCTCCGTTTGCGTCAGCCAGACGGTCTGGCCTTGGGCGCGCAGCTGGATCCGGCTCTTGCCGTCTTCACTGGTGTAGAGGATCAGGCTACTCATGCCTCGGCCTCATGCAATACGAAGCTGTACTTTGCAAGGAGTCCATCCACTACTTCATTAAAAATGCGCAAGTTGTCCTCAACCACAAAGTTTGTTTCGTAGTAATAAACCTTCTTGTGTGACAGGGAGTTGATTATATCTGCGACACGATTTGGCTCGATGATTCCAATCTGATTCAGAACATACCCGAACTGCCCAACACCGAGAAACGACGCCACGTTCTCAAGAACTTGACGAAGCAATGCAAAGTGGTATGCACCGACATCGTTGGCATTGCGGGCGGCAGTGAGCATTTGAAGAATGCGCAGATGATAAAGAAATGCGCCCTTTCGACAGCTCTCCAATTCAAGCCGGCCTGACTTGGAGGTCAGAATATTGAGCCTGTACAGAGGCCTGCCATTCTTTACGAACCTTTCTTTCTGATCGCCTTTGCTGAGCCAATCGCTTAGTATTGAAAAGAGACCGAGATGGTGCGTGGTGACGATTATTTTACGCTTATTGAAATGAGTTTCGATAAGACCAGATAGTGTCGCCGCCGTCACGAATATGTTGTGATCATCCAGACTTGACACAGGATCATCAATGAAAAAATGACTTGCCTGCTTGTCAGCCCACCCTTCCACCTCGAACAAGGCAAGAAAAAGACACCAGACGAAGATGCGCTCTTCACCACGAGAAATCTTGATGGACTTCTGCGGAATATCCGGATTCTGATTCGGAACGAAGAAGGCGATTGACTCAATTCCCCTTTCCGGATTATCAGCGTAAAAATTCAGAGCGAACCCGAACTTTGGCCCGTAAGCTTTTAGCTTGTCTCGGATATTGTCTTCGGTCAGCAATGTATGGAACCGACTCAGGCTACTCGGCAACACGGTCAACCGGACGTTGGACCCTTCGTTCTCCTCATCGTTATTCCAGACAAAGAGGTCTTCGCTGTACGCGTTGTAGTAAACGCCGGAATGGGCGCCCCCCGCCTGCTTTGTCGCGTTCTTGTAGGCGACACAAAGCTGCGTCTTTCCCGTTGCGTTGAATGCATAGACAAGGGTGACTCGAGCATCACTATCGCGCAGAGTGTGGGCAATCTCGTTCAGAGTCAAAGCTCACCCTCCCCCAAAGGAAACAATCGCTGCATAAGGCCTTTCCTGTGTGCCTTCATTGCTTCGAGCTGATGGTATTCGCTAGTGATTTTGGTGTCGACGGAAGATAGGCAATCGGCGATGCGTTGTTGTTCCCCAAGCTTTGGCACCACGACAGTCACTGACGAAAACAAACTCTTGTTGACGATTGGAACCGCCTGCCTTCCCGCCATCCTCGCGATCCTTGCAGACGCCGCGCTCAGCAAGTAGTAAATGAAGTCCGACGAAAACCTCGAGCTGACCACAACGGCATTGATCTGCTGGTTGGTCGCGCACTCCTTGGAGTTTTGAGCAACCTTTCCAATGGTTGATCCAATGCATACAAATAGCACACTGAACGCTGGGATCGGCCGACTTTGGGCCAACCCTTCCTTGCTCAAGGTTGTTTTCGTAGATTCGACATAACGAAAACCAGAAATATCCGCCGGTGATACGAACATGTCGTTTCCGCCGTAGTAGTTTTGCTGGGCCGTAGCTGGAGTGCTTCCCGTTACCACTTCACCAAGATCGCCAATCGTAACAACGTCCCACGCTGGTGCATCGCGGAACTCGGGCAAGCGACGCCGCGGCCGGGCCTCGCCTTCGCAGGGAAAGAGCTGTTGCATGAGGCCGCTCTTGTGCGCCTTTAGTGCCCCCACCTTGCGCACCTGAGCGATAATTACCTCATCCAGCGACGCTAGGCAGTCCGAAATCTTTATTTGCTCTTCCGGCGACGGCACTGCGAACAGCTGCTCCGAAAACTGCCTGTATGTGATCATCTTCCCATCGCGAAGTCCCTCAATATTGCGAGTTACTTGCCGAATGAAGCTGTGCGACTTGAAGAAATGCTTGAAGTACTGGTCGCAACCTGCCCCTTTCCGCCGCAGAATCACGTACGCCGGACTACAGACGCCGCGGTAGTTGGAGTATTCAATACCACCTTGGAATGATCGAAGGCTGATGATGAAGTCCCCTCGCTCGACAACCTTGTAGCTTTCGACGCTCTTTTCGGTAACGGAAACGTGATAATTAATCAGATCCCGCGGGATCGCACCATACTCTTGGGTAATTGCAAGAAGTGGGAGGCCAGCTTCGGCCTCTCGGTTGCTAATTGAATCAAAGAGCTCCTCACCCGACGTGAGAGTCCAACCATCCACACGGAACTCGGGGAACCGCAACTTCGGTTCGACCGTCTTCGCATTCTCTTTGTTCATCGTCATTCCTCGTAGGCCTTTAGCCCAGCGATCTCGCGCCGTCCAGCTCGCTTGCGCAGCAGTGGCAGCAGCTCCCGCATCAGCGCCAACTCCGCCTGTGTGCGAGCCTTCCAGCCCAGGTCCAGCGGCGCCAGCAGCTCCGTGAGTTGCTCACCATCAAAAATGCGACGCGCAAGGATCGCATCGACGAACGCCTGTAGGTCAGTAATCGGCAAGCCGTGCTTCCCGGATAGCGCGGCTAGTTCTTGCGCCGACTTCTCGGCCTTGAACTTTTCGTAACCAGCGCGGATGGTATCCTCACCCAGGCCTGCACCGGCCTTCAGCCCGCGCACGTAGTCGCTGATGTCCTCGCGCTCGTCGATAAATTTGGCATCGCTCGCGATCAGTCCGATCAACTGCTCGCGACTCATGCTGGCCTTGCCCGACGCCTTGCCGGAGTAGTCAGCGATCAACTTCATGATGTAGTCGTAATCAATAGTGCTGGAGGCAAACAGCACGAACTCGAAGTCGAGCTGCTCAACCTCGTTGCGCGTATCTTCATCCAGGCTGTATGGCTTCTTCTGGTCCGCACGCAGCTCCTCGGCCTTTTGCAGGTACTGGCCACGAAAACTACGCAGTTCGTCCTGGGGCAGGATGGCCTCGATATGCGCCTGCTGCTCGGCACTCAAGTCGGTGTATTGATCGAGCTGGGTCTGCAGCTTCTGCACTTCCTTGAAGTGCTTGACGAAAGCCACCTTGGCAGCCGCTCCCTTGAGGTTGGCGATGTCCTCAGGTTTGCCGCCCAACCCTTGCGAGGCGAGGAAGCTGTCGAGGCTGGCGCGCGCGTCCTTCAGCTTGTCGATGACCACCGGCGCGGCATCCACCAGCCATATCTCGCGGGCCTTGTCCGCTTTGGCGCCGGAGAACAGCGCGATGGCGGCATCCACTTCCTTCTGCTGGCCACGGAAGTCGAGGACGTTGCCGTAAGGCTTGGTGTCATTCAGCACGCGATTGGTACGACTGAACGCCTGAATCAGACCGTGGTACTTGAGGTTCTTATCCACATACAAGGTGTTGAGGTACTTGCTGTCGAAACCGGTGAGAAGCATGTCCACCACGATCACGATGTCCAGCTTTTCCCGGCCCTTGTTCGGCAGGTCGGCGTTGGAGAACTGCTGATCCTTAATGCGCTGTTGCACGTCCTGGTAATAGGCATCGAACTCTTCGATGCGGTGGTTGGTCCCGAAGCGCGCGTTGTAGTCGCCGATGATCGACTTGAGCGCAGCCTTCTTGGCATCCGGATCCTTCTTGTTGTCTTCCAGTTCCTGCGGCAGGTCTTCCTGCAACTGGCGCACATCCGCACTGACGTCGCTGGGCGGCGAGAACACGGCAGAGATGCTGAGCGGCGCGTATTCGGGATCAGCATCACGCTTGTCAGCCTGCGCGGTCTTGAACAGCCAAAAGTATTCGATCGCGTCGTTGATCGAGGTGGTGGCGAGGATGGCATTGAAGCGCCGTCCGCCGGTAACGGCATCGTGCTTGCTCAGGATGGCATCGACGACGGCGCGCTTGGCCAGCGTTGCACCTGACGTTGGAACGCTCTTCCCATCGGGCTTGTAGTACTCGACATGGAAGCGCAGAACGTTCCTGTCCTCGATGGCGTGGGTGATGGTGTATTCATGCAGGGACTGCTGGAACAGATCTTCGGTGGTCTTCAGCGCCTGCTCGTCGCCTTCAATGCGTTTATACCTGGCGTTTTCCTCGAAGATCGGCGTGCCGGTGAAGCCGAACAGCTGAGCCTTGGGGAAGAACTCCTTGATGGCTTGGTGGTTCTCACCGAACTGGGAGCGATGGCATTCATCGAAAATAAACACGACGCGCTGATCGCGCAGCGATTCCAGCCGCTGGCGATAGTCGGCGCGGGTCGAATCCAGCGCTCGGCCCAGCTTCTGGATGGTAGTAACGATGACCTTGTCGGCAGCATCGTCAGACACCAGGCGGCGCACCAGCGATTCGGTGTTGGTGTTTTCCTCGACACAGCCCTCCTGGAAGCGATTGAACTCCTCGCGGGTCTGACGATCCAGGTCCTTGCGATCCACCACGAACAGGCATTTCTCGATGTCGGGATTGGCCTTGAGCAGGATCGATGCCTTGAAACTGGTCAAGGTCTTGCCGCTGCCAGTGGTGTGCCAGATGTAGCCATTGCCGAGGTTCTTGTCGATGCATTCAATGATGTTCTTCACCGCGTAGATCTGATACGGCCGCATCATCAAGAGCTTCTGCTCGCTGGACACAAGCACCATGTATCGACTGATCATCTGCCCGAGCGTGCACTTGGGCAGGAAGGCATCAGCAAAGGCATCGAGACCAGTGATCTTGTCGTTGTCCGGCGCAGCGTACTGGTAGATCGGCAGAAAACGCTCGTCGGCGTTGAAACTGAAATGGCGCGCGTTGTTGTTTGCGAAGTAGTACGTTGCATCGCGATTGCTGACGATGAACAGCTGAATGAAACACAGCAGCGTACGCGCGTAACCATTGCCGGCGTCGTTCTTGTACTCGACGATCTGCTCGATGGCCCGACGCGGGTTGATGCCCAGCGTCTTCAGCTCTATCTGCACGGCGGGAACGCCATTGATCAGCAACAGCACGTCATACTGGCGATAGCTGTATTCGTTGTTGATGCGGAACTGGCTGGCCACTTCAAATGTGTTCTTGCACCAGTCGCCGATGTTGACCAAGGTGTAGTTCAGCGGCGTACCGTCGTCGCGGGTGAACGCGTTGCGGTGGCGGAGCGTGTGGGCGGCAGTAAAGACATCCGGGGTAATGACTTCCTCCAGCAACCGATGGAACTCGGCATCCGTCAGGCTTACCCGGTTCAGAGTCTCGAAGTGCTTTCGGAAGTTGTTCTCGAGCGCTGCGCGGTCACGGATGTCAGCGCGCAGGGTGTACTTGAGCTCACCAAGCTTCTCGATCAACTCCTGCTCGATGGTGCATTCCCTGACGCGCATGAGATACCTCGTTTTTTGGACGGTTGCCGCGCCATGAAGAGACGTTCGGCGAATATAGAGAAATCTTACCGGATGGGGCGCCCGGCAGGCTGAGACCGTACCCACCAAACTGAGCGCTTCCTCATAAGCCAAACTCCCCCTGTAAACAGGTATTACAGGCCCTTGGCGGCCTGGGCCACGGCGCGGAACAGCGCGCGGCCCTTGTTCATGGTCTCGTCCCATTCCTTGCCCGGGTCCGAGTCGTAGACGATGCCGGCGCCGGCCTGCACGTGCAGGCGGCCGTCCTTGATCACCGCGGTGCGGATCGCGATCGCGGTATCGGCATCGCCGTGCCAGCCGATGTAACCGATGCTGCCGGCGTAGACGTTGCGCTTGATCGGCTCCAGCTCGCGGATCACTTCCAGCGCGCGGATCTTGGGCGCGCCGCTGACGGTGCCGGCCGGGAACGTCGCGCGCAGCACATCGGCATAGCTCAGGCCCGGCTGAAGCTTGCCGGTCACTTCGCTGACGATATGCATGACGTGGCTGTAGCGCTCGATCACGAACTGCTCGCCCACTTCCACCGTGCCCGCCTTGGACACGCGGCCCGCATCGTTGCGGCCCAGGTCGATCAGCATCAGGTGCTCGGCGCGCTCCTTGGGATCGGCCAGCAGTTCGGCTTCCAGTGCGTTGTCTTCTTCCACCGTGGCGCCGCGCGGGCGGGTGCCGGCGATCGGACGCACGGTGACTTCGCCATCCTGGAGGCGTACCAGGATCTCGGGCGAGGAGCCCACGACCTGCACCTCACCGGTATCGAGGAAATACATGTACGGCGAGGGATTGAGTGCACGCAGCGCGCGGTACACATCCACCGGGCGCGCCTTGAACGGCACGCTCAGGCGCTGGCTCAGCACCACCTGGAAGATGTCGCCGGCGCGGATGTATTCCTTGGATTTGTCGACCGCGGCGATGAAGCCTTCGCGGGTGAAGCCGGAGACGAAATCGTTCTCGTCCAGCACATCGCGGGTGATCGGCGCGGGGTAGCCGGCGCCGGGGGCGCGCAGCTTGGCGACCAGCGCATCCAGCTTGGCCTGGGCGTCCTCCCATGCACCGGGCTGACCCGGGTCGGCATGCACGATCAGGTACAGACGGCCCTTGAGGTTGTCGAACACCGCCAGTTCTTCGGAGTGCAGCAGCAGGATGTCCGGCGTGCCCAGCTCGTCGCGGCCGCGCGGCGCGGCCAGGCGCGGTTCGATATAGCCGATGCACTCAAAGCCGAACCAGCCGACCAGGCCGCCGGTGAAGCCCGGCAGGCCGGCCAGCTTGGGCACCGAGTGGGCGCTGCGCAGCGCCTCGACCTCGGTGAACGGGTCGGCCACCTCACGGGTCTGGACCACCTGGCCCGATTCGCTGATCGTCAGGGTGTGGCCGTGGAAGGCATACACCCGGCGCGCCGGCAGGCCGATGATGGAATAGCGCCCGAAGCGTTCGCCGCCCTCGACCGATTCAAACAGATAGGTATGCGGGCCGTCGGCGAGCTTCAGATAGACCGAAAGCGGCGTATCCAGGTCGGACAGCACTTCGCGGACGACGGGGATGCGGGTGTGGCCTTCAGCGGCCTGCTGCTGGAACTGCTCGAACGTGATCAAGACGACTTTCCTTCCGGGAAACGGCGGTGGCGGGACGGACGACGGCAACAGGCCACCATCGCCACCAGCGGCGAGCGGAAGAAAGGGTATGCGGGGTCGTCAGAATGGACACCCGGCGACTGTACCGCATTGGCGGCACCGGATGGAACCCGGCGCCGGCCCTGCGGCCATGCCCGGCCGGGCGCGGGTGTGCCGGCTAGCCGGGCTGCAGCGCGGCGTCGGCCCGCGTGGCCGCCAGCAGCACGCTGTCGGCCGGCAGGTGCATGCGTACCCGGGCGGGCACGCAGGCGATGCGGAAACGACGCGCCTGCACCGGTTCGCCATCCAGGTTGAGGGTGATCGGCTGGGGCGCATCGATCTGCACCCACGCCGCCTGCATGCGCGTGGCCACCTGCTCCAGCGCGCCCTGCTTGCCGCCCTTGACCAGGGCGGCGAAAGTGGCGCCGACCTCGCCACTGAGGTCGGGAATCACGGTGATATCCAGCAGGCCATCGTCGACCAGTGCGTCCGGGCACAGCACCTGGCCACCGCCGGCCTGCCGGCCGTTGCCGACCCCCAGCGCGATGAAGCCACCTTCCCAGCTGAAACCCGGTGCCTGCAGGCGCGCCTGGATCGGATCGATCCGGCCCAGCCGCGAGATCCCGGTGATCAGGTAGGCCAGCCCGCCCAGCATCTTTTTCAGGCCCTCGTCGGTCTCCACCGTCACCTCGGTACCGAAGCCGCCGCTGGCCACGTTGGCGCACCACCAGTGCTTGCCGTCGGCATCGATATCGAGCAGGTCGACCGGGCGGGCCGCGGCGTGCTCGATCAGCGCCAGCGCCTGCAGCGGATCGTCCGGAATGCCGGCGGCGCTGGCGAAATCGTTGGCGGTACCCAGCGGCACCAGGCCCAGCGATGGCAGCGTGGCGGCATCTTCGTCGCGATGGGCCAGCGTCTGCGCCACTTCGCTCAGGGTGCCATCACCGCCGGCGGCGACGATGGTGTCCACGCCGTGTTCGATCGCCTCGGCCACATGGCGCTCAGCATCGCCGTCTTCCCAGGTCACCCGCACCTCCAGCTGCACGCCGCGCTCGCGCAGCGCGTGCACGGCGTCGCGCAGCGCGTCGTTGCCGGCAGACTTGCCGTTGAGGATCAGGCGCCAATGGGGACCACGCATGCCGCACTTCCAGTTCCAGGGGAAGCGCAGGCTAGCAGTGGCCGGCGTCGGGACGGGTGAACGTCATCAAAGCGTCATCGAGCGTGCGGAGAATGGAAGGCCATAGCAGGGACGACGGATGGAGGCAGGATCAGCCTCCGAGCATTCCCAGGGCCGCATCCGCAAGGGTGCGGCTTTTTTTTGCATTTCCCCAGCCTGCATCGACCAACGGTCGATGGCTACCGCCGGCGTACGGCTCTTTCAGCCCGCCGCGAACGCGCGCAGCGCCTCGCCTTCCATCCGGTATACCGTCCATTCGCTCTGCGGCTTCGCGCCGGCGGCTTGGTAGAACTGGATCGCCGGTTCGTTCCAGTCCAGCACCGACCACTCGAAACGACCGCAGTTTTCGGCCACGGCGATGCGCGCGATGTGCTGCAGCAGCGCCTTGCCGGCGCCGCTGCCGCGCTTTTCCGGGCTCACGTACAGGTCTTCCAGGTAGATGCCGTTGCGGCCCAGCCAGGTGGAATAGTTGTAGAAGTACACCGCATAGCCGATCGCTTCACCGCCGGCTTCGCAGATCAATGCATGCGCCTTGGCATCGGGCCCGAACAGGCTGGCGCGGATGCCGGCTTCGTCGGTCTGCACCGAGCTCTCGGCCTTTTCGTAGATCGCCAGCTCGCGGATGAAACGCAGGATCAGCGCCGCATCGTCGGCGCTGGCCACGCGGATGTTCACAGTAGCCACCGGCATGGCTCAGCCCCGCGCCTTGGCGACGTTGTGGCGCATCTGCACGATCACGTCCTGGTAGCTGACCGGCGCATTGAAGATCGCCGAGCCGGCCACGAAGGCGTCCGCGCCGGCGGCGGCGATCGCACCGATGTTGTCGGCCTTGACCCCGCCGTCGATCTCCAGGCGCACGTCGCGGCCGCTGGCATCGATCTTCTGACGCACCACGCGCAGCTTGTCCAGCGCCGAGGGGATGAAGGCCTGGCCGCCGAAACCAGGGTTGACCGACATCAGCAGCACCAGGTCCAGGTCGTCCAGCACCCAGTCCAGGATGTCCACCGGCGTGCCGGGGTTGAGCACCAGGCCCGGCTTGCAGCCCAGCGAGCGGATCAGCTGGATGGTGCGGTGCACATGGCGGCTGGCTTCGGGGTGGAAGCTGATGTAGGTGGCGCCGGCCTCGGCGAAGTCCGGGATGATGCGGTCCACCGGCTCGACCATCAGGTGCACGTCGATCGGCGCGGTCACCCCGTGCTTGCGCAACGCCTGGCAGACCAGCGGGCCGATCGTCAGGTTCGGCACGTAATGGTTGTCCATCACATCGAAATGCACCCAGTCGGCGCCGGCCGCGAGCACGTTGTCCACTTCCTCGCCCAGGCGGGCGAAATCGGCGGACAGGATGGAGGGAGCAATGATGCAGTTGGACATGACCGGGGCCTTCAGGATGTTGAAAGGGGGCGCCGCGCGGAATCAGCGCTTGCGCAGGGTCTTGATGCGGTCGTAGGCGGCATTGAGCTGGCGCGACTTGCGCTCGGCCTGCTGGCGCAGCTCCGGGGCGGCGCCGATGACCTTGTCGGGGTGGTACTGGGAGATGAGCCGGCGGTAGGCCAGGTCGACCTCGGCGTCGGTCGCCTCGGAGGTCAGCCCCAGCTCGCGGTAGGGGTTCTCCTTGTTCAGGCGGAACCAGTCGGCGTCGAAGGCATGCCCGATCAGCAGGCCGATCACGGCGCCAAACAGCGGATTGGGCCTGAACAGCAGGGCCCCGGCGATGAATCCGAGCAGTTTTCCGTACCAGCGCATGGTCGTCTGGGCGGCCGTGGCAACAAAGGAGCCTCATTTTACGTCACAGCGGGCCCAACCGGCTTTACACTAGGCCGCCCGCTGTCTGTGCGGGCCCTCCGGGTCCCCTGGACAGCTGTCATGACGAAGCCTCAGGAGTGCCCGTGCCGACCACGTTGTTGCAATCCGATCTCCCCGGCCTGCCCTTGCGCCATCGCGGCAAGGTGCGTGATGTTTTCGACATTCCGCGCGACCGGCTGCCCGCCGGCACACCGCCGGGGGACTACCTGCTGATGGTCGCGACCGACCGTCTGTCGGCCTTCGACGTGGTGCTGCCCGATCCGATCCCCGGCAAGGGCGAAATGCTCTGCCAGGTTTCCAATTTCTGGTTCGCCAAGACCGCGCACCTGATGCCCAACCATCTGACCGGCATCGACGTGGCCAGCGTGCTGCCCGACGGCGTGGACCCGGCGCTGTATGCCAGGCGCGCGGTGGTTACCCGCAGGCTCAAGCCGGTCCCGGTCGAGGCGATCGCCCGCGGCTACCTGATCGGCAGCGGCTGGAAGGACTACCAGCGCACCGGCAAGATCAGCGGCATCGACCTGCCCGACGGCCTGCGCCAGGCCGAGCAGCTGCCCGAGCCGATCTTCACCCCGTCGACCAAGGCGGCGGTCGGCGACCATGACGAGAACATCGATTTCGACGCGATGGTCAAGGCGGTGGGTGCGGACCTGGCCGAGCGCGTGCGCGATGCCACCCTGCGCATCTATACGTTCGCCGCCGAGTACGCGCGCGAACGCGGCATCATCCTGGCCGACACCAAGTTCGAGTTCGGTACCGATGCCGACGGCCGGCTGTACATCATGGACGAGATGCTGACCCCGGACTCCTCGCGCTACTGGCCGGCCGACGAGTACGCGGTGGGCACCAGCCCGCCCAGCTACGACAAGCAGTTCGTGCGCGATTACCTGGAGACGCTGGACTGGGGCAAGACCGCCCCGGGCCCGGCCATCCCGGCCGACATCATCGAACGCACCCGCGCCAAGTACGCCGAGGCACTGCAGCGGCTGGCGGGGATTGCGGTCGACTGACCGGCGCACCACCCCGGCCGCATGGCCGGGGTGGCAATGCCGGCAACCGCGCATGGCCGGGGCCCGGCCATGCGCGGGCAGGCGGCGTTATGCTGCTGCCAGTCCTGGGAGGGAACATGGCCACCACCGTCGCGCGTCCGATCGACCGCTATTTCGCCAGCTATTCCGACGATCACCGCAATGTGCTGAACCAGCGCATTCATGTGCTGGCGGTGCCGGCAATCCTGTGGTCGGTCATCGCCATGCTGTGGTGCCTGCCGCCGCTGATCACCTGGTTCCAGTACGGCATCTGGGCCGCGTTTGCGATGTTCAGCGCATGGTGCTTCTACAACCGGCTGTCACGCCCGCTGGGACTGGGCATGCTCGCCCTGTTCTTCGTCTCCGGCTGCCTGTGCCGGCTGCTGGAGGCCGAGATCGGCCTGCGCGCCCTGCTGTGGCTGGGTATCGGGGTGTTCGTAGTGGCCTGGGTGGCCCAGTTCATCGGCCACAAGTTCGAGGGCCGCAAGCCTAGCTTCCTCACCGACCTGACCTATCTGCTGATCGGCCCGGCCTGGGTAATGGCCAAGGTGTACCGCCGTCTGGGCTGGCGTTATTGATCGCTGGCGTTGCCGGGCGGCGCCCGGCACCGGGCGAATTTTTTCCTGAACGAAACCGATGCTCACCGGCCCGCGACGCCGCGGCGCCCAGCATCGCGGTGGGCACTGGCCGCCAGATCCGATTCGTTCATGTTCCTCGCCCCCGGCGGTAGCGCGCAGCCCCTGCCGCTGCTGGCCTGGCACGCCGCCCGGGAACCGGATTCGGCAAAGCCGCGTGGGCCTTTCCATACGGCTGCCGGCGGTCCCGGATGGGTCCGTTGCGGCAGGCTGGAAAGTGAATCACGCACGTTACATGCAATTGATGGCGTAATCGGGTGTATCCGCAGCAATTGACTGCCTGTTAGACTAAACGACCTGCTCGTGAATCCCGTATTCCCTGCATGAATCCTAGCCTGCTCCTGCTGCTCGCCCTGCCCTTCCTGATGGCAGTGGCGGTCGCCACATTCGGCCGCAGTTCCCGCGCCACGGCCGCCTGGCTGGCCGCAGCCGCCCCGCTGGGCGGGCTGGCGCTGCTGGCCACGATGACCCCCGGCATCCTCGATGGCGGGGTGGTGCGCAGTTTCGGGGACTGGTTGCCGCAGATCGGGCTGGCCTTCTCGCTGCGCCTGGACGGGCTGGCCTGGATGTTCGCCGGGATGGTGCTGGCCATCGGTGCGCTGGTGGTGATGTATGCCCACTACTACCTGAGCCCGCGCGACAGCGCACACCGCTTCTACTGCTACCTGCTGCTGTTCATGGGCGCCATGCTGGGCATGGTGCTGTCGGGCAACCTGCTGTTGCTGATGGTGTTCTGGGAAATGACCAGCATCAGCTCGTTCCTGCTGATCGGCTTCTGGTCGCACCGCCAGGACGCCCGCGAGGGCGCGCGGATGGCGCTGGTGGTAACCGGCGGCGGCGGCCTGGCCCTGCTCGGCGGCGTGCTGCTGATCGGCCGCATCGTCGGCAGCTTCGAACTGGACGTGGTGCTGGCCAGCGGGGATCTGATCCGTGCCAGTGCGCTGTACCCCTATGCGCTGTTCCTGGTACTGGCCGGCATCTTCACCAAGAGCGCGCAGTTCCCGTTCCACTTCTGGCTGCCGCAGGCGATGGCCGCGCCGACGCCGGTTTCGGCCTACCTGCATTCGGCGACGATGGTCAAAGCCGGCGTGTTCCTGCTGGCCCGGCTGCACCCGGCGCTGGCCGGCACCGACCTGTTCTTCTATACGGTGAGCGGGATCGGCGCGATCACCCTGCTGATCGGCGCCTGGAACGCGATCTTCCAGCATGACCTGAAGGGCCTGCTGGCCTATTCGACGATCTCCCACCTGGGCCTGATCACCATGCTGTTCGGGCTGTCCACGCCGATGGCGGTGGTGGCCGGTGTGTTCCATATCCTCAACCACGCCACCTTCAAGGCCTCGCTGTTCATGGCCGCCGGCATCATCGACCACGAGACCGGCACCCGCGACATGCGCAGGCTCGGCGGGCTGCGCCGGCTGATGCCGTTCACCAGCGCGCTGGCAATCATCGCCTCGCTGGCGATGGCCGGCATTCCGCTGCTCAACGGTTTCCTGTCCAAGGAAATGCTGTTCGCCGAAGCGCTCAGCGCCGGCGGCCCGGAAACGATGCGCCTGGCCATGTCCGTCGCCGCGCTGCTGGCCGGCGTGTTCGGCGTGGCCTACAGCCTGCGCTTCGTGCACGACACCTTCTTCGGCAAGGGGCCGCACGGGCTGGACCGGGTACCGCACGAGCCGCCGCGCTTCATGAAGGTGCCGGTGGAGATCCTGGTGGTGGTGTGCCTGGCGGTCGGCGTGGCCCCGGCCATTACGGTCGCCCCGGTGCTGCATGCGGCCGCCTCCTCGATCCTCGGCCCGGCGATGCCGGCCTACAGCCTGTCGGTGTGGCACGGTTTCAACACGCCGCTGATGATGAGCATCGCCGGCGTCGTGGGCGGCATCGCGCTGTACTTCGGGCTGCGCCGGCTGATCGACCTGCACGCGGTGGTGAGCCGTGCGATCGGCCGCAACATCTTCCACAAGCAGCTGGACCTGGTGTTCGGCTTCGCCCACCGGCTGACCCAGGCGCTGGCCAACGGCAGCCTGCAGCGCATGCTGATGGCGCTGGTGGTGGTGGCGATCATCGTCGCGCTGGCCCCGTTCGTGGCCAGCCCCGGCTCGCCGAACTGGCCCTCGCCGCAGCCGCTGCCGCTGCTGGGCTGGACGCTGTGGCTGGTGATGATGGCCTGCGCGGTCAGTGCGCTGTTCGTGTACCGGCAGCGCCTGCTGGCGGTGCTGGTGCTGGGCGGCGTGGGCCTGATGGTGTCGCTCACCTTCGTGTTCCTGTCCGCCCCGGACCTGGCGCTGACCCAGCTGCTGGTGGAAATGGTCACCCTGGTGCTGATGCTGCTGGGCATGAACTACCTGCCCGCCCAATCGGCGCCGGAGCATTCGCGCTGGCGCAAGCGCCGCGATGCGCTGATCGCGGTGATCGGCGGCGGTGGCCTGGCCGCCGCGGCCTATACCGCGATGACCCTGCCGCCCAACACCATGGCCGGCGAGCTGGTCGCGCGCGCCCTGCCCGAGGCGTATGGGCAGAACGTGGTCAACGTAATCCTGGTGGACTTCCGCGGCTTCGATACCTTCGGTGAGATCACCGTGTTCGGTATCGCGGCCCTGGTGGTGCACGCCATGTTGCGGCGCTCGCGGATGGCACCGGAGCAGATCATGCCGGGCCCGCCGATCAAGCTGCCGGTGCCGGCCGATCTGGCGCAGATCATGTTCCCGCTGACCCTCACCGTGTCGATCTTCCTGTTCCTGCGCGGCCACAACGCCCCCGGTGGCGGCTTCATCGCCGGCCTGGTGCTGGCCGTGCCGCTGCTGATCCAGTACGTGATCCAGGGCACCACCTCGGTGGAATCGCGCTTCGGCTTCGACTACATCCGCTGCATCGGCGCCGGCCTGCTGATCGCCATCGTCAGCGGTAGTGCGTCGATGCTGTTCGGGGTGCCGTTCCTGACCAGCGGCCACCTGGACCTGCATATCCCGCTCATTGGCGAGGTTCCGCTGGCCAGCGCCATCGGCTTCGATACCGGCGTGTACCTGGTGGTATTCGGCGGCGCGATGCTGATCCTGTCGATGATGGGCACCATCAAGCCGTCGCGTACGCGCAATGCCCGCAAGGGCGAGATCGATCCCAACCGTCGTTCGGCAAAAACCGGGGAGATGCACTGATGGAACTGGCCCTGGCAAGCGCCATCGGCGTGCTGAGCGCGATCGGCATCTACCTGCTGCTGCGCGCGCGTACCTTCGACGTCATCCTGGGCATGACCTTCCTGTCCTACGCCACCAACCTGCTGATCTTCGCCGGTGGCCGGCTGGTATCGGGCAAGGCGCCGGTGCTGCGCGAGGGCATCGACAGCGACCTGGGCAACTACACCGACCCGTTGCCGCAGGCACTGGTGCTGACCGCGATCGTGATTGCCTTTGCGATGACCGCAGTGAGCATCGTGCTGGCCATGCGCAGCCGCAGCGACAACCACAGCGACCACGTCGACGCGCATGAGGAAGAGCAGGACACCGCGCCGGCCGATACCGCGCCGGGCCGGGAGGGCGGCGCATGAACCATGCGGTGATCCTGCCCATCCTGATCCCGTTGTTCGGTGCGGCCTGTTCGCTGTTCGTCGAGCACCGCCGGTATGGCCCCAAGGTGCAGCGCACGGTGGCGTGGACCACGCTGGCCGCGCTGGCCGCCGCTGTAGCGCTGCTGTTCGCGCAGACCGCCGATGGCAGCATCGCGGTGTACCTGCTGGGCGACTGGCCGTCGCGGCTGGGCATTGCACTGGTGGCCGACCGGCTGTCGGCGTGGATGCTGGTGACCACGCTGCTGCTGGCCATCCCGTGCCTGCTGCATGCGTGCTCGGGCTGGGACCGGCGCGCGCCCCACTTCCATGCGCTGTTCCAGTTCCAGCTGGTGGGCCTCAACGGCGCCTTCCTCACCGGCGACATCTTCAACCTGTTCGTGTTCTTCGAGGTGATGCTGATTGCCTCCTACGGCCTGCTGCTCAGCGGCGGGCGCGGCCTGCGCATGCGCATCGGCCTGCACTACGTGGTGTTCAACGTCACCGCCTCGACCCTGTTCCTGATCGCGCTCGGCCTGCTGTATGCCGCGCTGGGTTCGCTCAACATGGCCGAGCTGTCCCAGCGCATCGCCGCGCTGCCGCCCAGCCACCTGGTGCTGGTCAAGGCCACCATGGGGCTGTTGCTGCTGGTGTTCTGCAGCAAGGCTGCGCTGATGCCGCTGTACCTGTGGCTGCCCGAAGCCTATGCGCGCGCACCGGCGGCGGTGGCCGCGCTGTTTGCGATCATGACCAAGGTCGGCCTGTATGCGGTGCTGCGGGTGAGTTCGCTGTGGTTCGGCGAAGGCGCCGGGGCGATGGCCGGCTATGGCAGCGACTGGCTGCTGTGGGCCGGGTTGGCCACGCTGGTGCTGGGCGGGCTGGGCGTACTGGCCGCCGCGCGGCTGCGGGTGATGATCTCCTACCTGGTGCTGGTTTCGGCGGCCACGCTGTTCATCGCCTTCGCGGTGCGCACCCCGCAGGTGTTGTCGGCCGGCCTGTACTACCTGCCGCACAGCACCTTCGTGGCCGCCGCGCTGTTCCTGGTGGCCGACCTGATCCGCCGCCGCCGCGGCGGGGCCAGCGACAGAAAGGAAATCATCGCACCGATGCCGGGCAAGCAGACCCCGGCGGTGCTGTTCCTGATCGGTGCGGTGGCCGTGGCCGGCCTGCCGCCGCTGTCCGGCTTCCTGGCCAAGGCCGCGCTGCTGGCCGGGATGCCGGCGCAGTACACCGCCGTGGTCTGGACCGCGGTGCTGGGCAGCAGCCTGATGGTGATCGTCGGCATCACCCGCGCCGGCATCCGCCTGTTCTGGCGCGTGCCGATTGTCGAAGAAGACGCGCCCAAACCGCGCAAGGCCCCCACGCGCACCGTGGAACTGTTCGCCGCCGGCCTGCTGCTCAGCTATGGCATCGCCATGAGCGTGTTTGCCGGGCCGCTGATGCAGCACACCGATGCGATGGCCCGGCAGTTGCTGCACCCGCAGGAGTATGTCGGCCCGTTGCGCGCGGCCACCCCGGAGATCCGCCAGCCATGAGCCCCAAGCCTTCGCTGTACAAGCGCGTGATCCCCTCGCCGTCGCTGAGCGTGACGGTGCTGGTGTTCTGGCTGCTGATGTCCGACAGCTTCACCGTCGGCCAGTTCGTGCTGGGCATGCTGCTGGGCCTGGTGGTGCCGCTGTTCGCCGCCAGGCTGGACCGCGAGTTCGCGCGGATCGGTTCGCTCCGGCCGCTGCCCAAGCTGATCTGCGTGACCCTGTGGGACATCCTGGTGTCCAACATCCGCGTGGCGCTCCAGGTCCTGGGCCCGGAGCGGCGCATCCACCCCGGCTTCATCTGGCTGCCGCTGGACATCGCCAACATCCATGGCATCGCCGCACTGACCAGCATGATCACCCTGACCCCGGGCACGGTCTCGGCGGCGCTGTCCGACGACCGGCGCTACCTGCTGGTGCACGTGCTGCACCTGGACGACCCGGACGAACTGGTCCGGCAGATCAAGCAACGTTACGAAGCCCCGCTGATGGAGATCTTCCCATGACCGGTTACACCTTCATCCAGACCACCATGGTGGTGTGCATGCACGTGGTCGGGCTGGCCATGCTGCTGGCCACCTGGCGCCTGCTGCGCGGCCCGACCGTGCCCGACCGCATCCTGGCCCTGGACACCCTGTCGGTGACGGCCATCGCCGAGCTGATGCTGTTCGGCATGTACCTCAACTCGGCGGTGTATTTCGAGGCGGCGCTGATCATCGCCATGCTCGGCTTCGGCAGCACCGTGGTGCTGAGCAAGTTCGTGCTGCGCCGGGACATCGTGGAATGATCACCTTCATCCAGATCGTGCTGTCGATCCTGCTGCTGTTCGGCTGCTTCTTCATCCTGGTCGGCGCGCTCGGCCTGGTGAAGCTATCCACGTTCTTCAAGCGCCTGCATGCGCCGACCAAGGCCAGCACGCTGGGCGTGGGCTGCGTGCTGGTGGGATCGGTCTGCTACCACATCTTCCTCGGCCAGGACCCGCAGCCGCGCGAACTGCTGATCACCGTGTTCCTGTTCATCACCGCGCCGATCAGCGCGCACATGATGGCCAAGGCGGCGCTGTCGCTGATGATGGAAACGCGGCCGAGCCTGCCGGGGCATGAGACCGCCAGGGAAGAGCAGTTGCCGCCGCCGTTGCCGCGCACGATGACAGAGCGGCGCGATGACGACGAACGCGTCGCCACGCGTCCGGATCCAACCGTCCCCCCGGAACAAAAGCGCCAATAGTTGACGAAAGACGGTAGAGCCACGCTATGCGTGGCTTGGCGGTGCCAACCGAAGAGCAGCCACGCGTGAACCCTGTTACGTATCGGCGCGGTGGGCCTCGGGGGCGCGGCGTGCCCCTACCCGATCAGCGCAAGCTCCAGCGCAATCCACGCCAGGAACGCCACCAACAGGATCCCGCCCTCGCGGCGGCTGATGGTCAGGTCGCCGCGCAGCATCGGGTACAGCACCAGCACGAACGCCACCGCTGCCGGCAGTTCCAGCTTCACGAACGACGCCGGCAGCGCCAGCGGCCGCAAGGCGGCCATGCCACCGATCACCACCAGCAGGTTGAACAGGCTCGAGCCGATCACATGGCCCAGCACCATGTCGCCCTGCCCGCGCCGCGCCGCCGCGATCGCCGCGGCCACTTCCGGCAATGCCGTGCCGATCGCCACCGGCAGCAGGCCCACCAGCAACGGCGACCACCCCAGCCCTGCGCCCAGTTGCGGTGCGGCCTGTACGATCCAGCGCGCGCCGTAGTACAGGGCCACCGCGGCGAACAGCAGCCGCACCACGTTGAGGAACAGCCCGGTGCGGGTCATCGCATAGCCGGCGACCGCCTCCTGCACGGTCTCCGCTTCGCGCCGCGCGTGGCACAGCACATAGCCCAGCATCAGCACGAAACCCAACAGCAGCACGCCGCCTTCCCAGCGCGCGACCACCCCGTCCAGGCCGAACGCGATCAGTGCCAGGCTGGCCACCGCCAGCATCACCAGCAGCGGCGACAGCAGCCGCATGCGCACCAGCAGCGGCGCGGCCAGCGCGGCCATGCCCAGGGTCAACCCCAGGTTGACGATATTGCTGCCCACCGCGTTGCCCAGCGCCAGCTCCCCGGCGCCGACCACGAACGCACGGGCGTTGACCACCAGCTCCGGCAGCGAGGTACCGAAGGCGACCAGCAGCAGGCCGGCCACGAACGGCGATGCGCCCACGCGCTGCGCCAGCCCCGAGGCGGCCTTGACGATGGAGTCCCCGCCCAGGGCCAGCAGCAGCAATCCCAGCACGAACCAAGCAGTGGCAGCGATCATCGGTGTATCCCCGGTGGCAAGCATGTGCCGATTCTAGAGGGTCGTGCCGGGCTTTGCCCGGCCGCCCGGCGATCTCAGGAGCAGCCTTCCACGTAGTCCACCTGCGGCGTCTGGCCGACCCGCCAGGCAGTGACCGTACCGTCGCCGCCGATCTCGAAGTTGATCAGCGCCCCGCCGTCGGTGGCCGCGCGCACGCGCAGGTTGTGGCCCTTTTCATCGTACTTGTGCGGGGTGACATCGCCGCGGTCCGGGTACAGGGTCTGCAGCTGCCCCAGCGACATCCCGACCTTGCCGCCGCCGGGGGCAACGATGCGGTCATTGCGCACGTCGTAGCGGACCAGGCGCTTGCCTTCGATCATGAACACCACGTCCCCGGCCTGTGCGCCCTGCGGACGCAGCGCGTGGCAGTAGTCGTCGGGAACCTCGCCCTGCAGCGGCGCCTTCCAGGCCGTGCGCACCTGCTCCAGCGTGCTGCCCAGGGCCAGCGGCCCATAACCGTCGAGCCGGGCCGGCCCTGCGCTGGCGGCCTCGGCGGCAGGTGCCGGCGCAGCGCCCGCGGCCACCGGCGGCGCCGGGTCGGACGGCGCCGGCACGGCGGCCTCGGCGTCCTTGGATGGGGTTTCCACCGTGCGGTCGCAGCCGCCCAAAGCCAGCACCATGCCCAGTGCCACAACGCTCGCCAGCTGCTTCATAGGGTGTTCTCCGGTCAGTGGGCAAAGCCTAGCGCGAACCGCGTGCATTGGCTGCATGGGGCACTGTCATCGCGGTTTCACGTGCCACGTTCAGGCTCGGCCTGCACCGCATCGACCCCACGCCCATGCAACCGCGCAAGACCGACCTCGCCCGCACTGCCCTGCAGGCCCACCGTGCGCCGCTGGACATGCGCCAGCGCCGGCTGCTGATCCTGTGCGATGGCCAGCGCGACCTGGCGCAATTGACCTCGTTGGTCGGCACGGAGGCGTCGGCGATGGTGATCCAGCTGATCCAGGCCGGTTACCTGGTGTCGACCCCGGCGGCACCGGCACCGGCACCGACGCCCGCGCCACGGCCACGCACCGACCCGGTACCGGCTGCGACGATGGCTGCCCCGGTCACCGAACGCCGGCGCTCGCTGGTAGCCGCGCGGATCTACCTGCTGGGCATCCTCGAACTGCAACGGCACCCGCACGCCGCCGCGCTGCTGCATGCGCTGCAGCAGGCGCGCAGCGACGAGGCGGTGATTGCCGGCCTGCACACCGCGCTGGACGCGCTGCCGGCACTCACCTCGCCCGGCTATGCCGAACGGGTGCGGCAACGCCTGCTGGAAGTGCTGCCGAAGGAATGCGTGGACCGGTTCCAGCAGGTGCTGGCGTAAGCCGAGGCGGCGCGGCTTCCTGGCAGGGTCGGATCCCGATCGATTGCCGGTAGCAGTGATCGATGCGATCAACGCATGGACGCTGCCGCGAACCGTATGACCACGTTCGGTTTCCCTGCGTCATCGGGTGATGCGGCGGCAGCGGCAGTCGATTGGCATCCGACCCTACCGGCCTCGCGGTACGCCGGTAGGGTCGGATCCCGATCGACTGCCGGTAGCAGTGATCGATGCGATCAACGCATGGACGCTGCCGCGAGCCGTATGATCGCGTTCGGTTTCCCTGCGTCACCGGGTGATGCGGCGGCAGCGGCAGTCGATTGGCATCCGACCCTACCGGCGATGTCACGCCTTGAAGTTCGCCTTCAGGCCCTGCCAGCAGTGCTGGTAGTTGCGCTGCCGGTGCGCGGCGTCCATCGCCTGGGCGGTGGGGCGGATCACCGCGCGGGTTTCGAACATGAAGGCCATGGTGTCCTTGACCACGTCCGGTCGGGACAGGTCGGCCGCCGAGGCTTTCTCGAACGTGGCCGCATCCGGGCCGTGCCCGCTCATGCAGTTGTGCAGCGAGGCACCGCCGGGCACGAAGCCTTCGGCCTTGGCGTCGTAGGCACCGTGGATCAGGCCCATGAACTCGCTGGCGATGTTGCGGTGGAACCACGGCGGGCGGAAGGTGTCCTGCGCCACCAGCCAGCGCGGCGGGAAGATCGCAAAGTCCATGTTGCTGGTGCCGGGCGTGTCGCTGGGCGAATGCAGCACCAGGAAGATCGATGGGTCGGGGTGGTCGTGGCTGATCGAGCCGATCGTGTTGAACCGGCGCAGGTCGTAACGATACGGCGCGTAGTTGCCATGCCAGGCCACCACATCCAGCGGCGAATGGTCGATGTCGGCGCGCCACAAGCGGCCACCGAACTTGGCGACCAGTTCGAAGGCACCCTCGCGCTGCTCGAAGGCGGCCTGCGGGGTTTCGAAATCGCGCGGGTTGGCCAGGCCGTTGGAACCGATCGGCCCCAGGTCGGGCAGCTTCAGCAGCGCACCGAAGTTTTCGCAGACATAGCCGCGTGCGTGTCCATCCGGCAGCTCGACGGCAAAGCGCACGCCGCGCGGGATCACCGCCACCTGCTGCGGTTCGATCTCGATCACGCCCATTTCGGTGAGCAGGCGCAGCCGGCCCAGCTGCGGCACGATCAGCAGCTCGCCATCGGCGTTGTAGAAATAACGGCCCTGCATGTCGGCGGTGGCCGCGTACAGGTGGATGCCCACGCCATGGTGGGCATCGGGCGATCCGTTGCCGCCCACGGTGTACAGGCCATCGATGAAATCGGTGGGCGTGGCCGGCAGCGGCAGTGGGTCCCAGCGCAGCTGGTTGGGCGACACGCTGCCGGCGGCGAAGTCGCCGTGCAGCTGCGGCTGCGCATACGCGCTGAATTCCCCATGCACCACCGCCGGGCGGATCCGGTACAGCCAGCTACGTCGGTTGCTGCCGCGCGGGGCGGTAAAGGCCGTGCCCGACAGCTGTTCGGCGTACAGGCCGTGGGCCACCCGCTGCGGCGAGTTGCGGCCCACCGGCAGTGCGCCGGGTACCGCCTCGGTGGCGAACTCATTGCCGAAACCGGTCTGGTAGCCGCGCGAAGCGATCGAGGTACTCATCTGTGCGTGTCCTGGCGGGGAAACGGGGTGTGGCGCCGGAGGGAACCCGGCGCCGCCGTCGGGGCGGCGGTGGCCGGCCCTGACAACGTTACAGCACGCCGCGCTTGATCTGGTCGCGTTCGATGCTCTCAAACAGCGCGGTGAAGTTGCCTTCGCCGAAACCTTCATTGCCCTTGCGCTGGATGATCTCGAAGAAGATCGGGCCGACGCTGTTGGTGGTGAAGATCTGCAGCAGCTTGCGCTGGTGGGTTTCCGGATCGGCGTCGATCAGGATCTTGTTCCGGGCCAGCCGCGCCACGTCTTCGCCGTGGTTGGGCACGCGCATGTCGATCACCTCGAAATAGGTGTCCGGGGTATCCAGGAACTCCACGCCCTGCGCGCGCATGGCCTCGACGGTGTCGTAGATGTTCTCGGTGAAACAGGCGATGTGCTGGATGCCCTCGCCCTTGTAGGCGTCCAGGTATTCGTTGATCTGGCTCTTGGGATCGGACGATTCGTTGAGCGGGATGCGCACGATGCCGTCCGGCGCGGTCATCGCCTTGGACACCAGGCCGGTCTTCAGGCCCTTGATGTCGAAGTAGCGGATCTCGCGGAAGTTGAACAGGCGCTCGTAGTAATCCGACCACTGCTGCATGTTGCCGAAGTACAGGTTGTGGGTCAGGTGGTCGATGAAGGTCAGGCCAAAGCCGGTCGGGTGCTGGTTGACCCCTTCGATCGGTGCGTAGTCGGCGTCGAACAGGCTGCCGTCCGCGCCGTAGCGGTCCACCAGGTACAGCATGCAGTCGCCGATGCCCTTGATCACCGGGGCCGGCACGGCCTTGCTGTCGGCCTTGAAGTCGACCACTTCGGCACCGTTGCCCAACGCCATCTGCAGCACCTCCTCGCCCGGCTTCTTGAAGCGGATCGCAAAGCCGCAGGCGCACGGGCCGTGCTTTTCGGCAAAGTCCGAAGCGAACGAATCGGGCTCCTCGTTGACCAGGAAATTGACCGCACCCTGGCGGTAGACGGTGATCGCGCGCCGCTTGTGGCGCAGCACCGCGGTGAAGCCCATCTTGCGGAAATAGGTGTGCAGTTCGCCGCCACGTCCGGCCGGGGCGGCGAATTCGACGAACTCGAAACCGTCGATGCCCATCGGGTTTTCGAAGGTGGTGACCTGCATGCCCGGGTTGGGGGCGTGGGAGGTGGTGCTCGGCTGGCTGGTCATGATGTGGCTCCAAGGCAAATCCGCATCGGAAAAAACCAGGTGCGGGAGACGGGCAGACCCGCGAGAATGCGGAGTCCGGAACTAAGGTTTATAGTTTCACATGAAACCACCATCAAGGTGCACCGCAGCATGAGCCCGCCCGATCCCAGCAGCAGCATCCGCGCATCGCACGCCCTGCTCGACCTGGAACAGTTCCTGCCGTATCGGCTGAGCGTGCTGTCCAACCGGGTCAGCGGCAATATCGCCAAGCTGTACGGCGACCGTTACGGGCTGGCGATTCCCGAATGGCGGGTGATCACCATCCTGGCGCTGTACCCGGGCTCGTCGGCCAGCGAGGTCTCAGACCGCACTGCGATGGACAAGGTGGCGGTCAGCCGCGCCGTGGCCCGGCTATTGGAGCGCGGTTTCATCCGGCGTGAAACCCATGGCGACGACCGCCGCCGGTCGGTGCTGGCGCTGTCGGCGGCCGGTTTCGAGGTGTATGAAACCATCGCCCCGCTGGTGATCGAGATCACCCGCAAGCTGATGTCGGTGCTCAGCGAGGAAGAGGAGCAGATGCTGGAGACGCTGATCCTGCGCCTGGCCGGGGAAGGCCTGCAGAAAATGGATGAGGCATGATCCAACGGCGTACCCACCAACGGTGGGTACCTACCCATTCCGGTAGGCGACGACCGTTGGTCGTCGCACTTCAGCTGAGATGTTTTCGCCGCGCGTGCACCCACGGCGCGGCCAGCGCGCCGATGGCGCCGCCGGCGAAGCCGAGCGAGGCGGCCACGGCGGCCGCTTCGATGGCATTGGGCAGGGCCAGTGCGGCCAGCACCAGCAGGGCCGAGGGCAAGCCGATGAAGGTGGCCATGAAGTAGCCCCAGCGCGGTGCCCAGGTACCTACCTGGAGCAGGCTGACCGGCATCCAGGTTTCGGCCGAGGCATCCTGCTTCACCTTGGCCGCCACCTTGACCAGGTCCACTTCGGCCGGCCCCTTGCCGGCGCGGGCGGCGGCCAGCATCTGCGCCACTTCGTCCACGGCGGGGAACGAGGACGGCCAGGACGCCGGCGCCACCACGCCATAGGCGGTCAACAACGGCACGCTGATCCACGGCGCCAACAGCGGCCGCAGCTTGCGCCGGTCCAGCACGCACCAGACCTGGCTGACGCCGTGCGCCACCACGCTGTACAGCGCCAACTGGGCCGGCGCCGGGTACGGCAGCATGTTCACCCGCGCGGCCATGCTGTCGTAGCCCATCTGGCGCAGGAAGCCTGGGCGGGTGCGTCCTTCGTGCGCCCAGGCCAGGCCAAGCGCGCCGACCAGGTAGGCTTCGGCCGGGTCCTTGGCCCCGGCGCTGGCGCGGTCGTCGCTGGCCAGGAAGAACGCCAGCGATTTGGGCTCGTCCACGTCGTCGCGGCCCCAGCGCCCGGTGTCGCCCAGCACGTGCCTGAGCGGCAGCCGCGCCGGCGCGGTGTCGGCCTTGGCGGCGTTGTGCAGGAACGGCAGCACCGACAGCACGAGGCCCTGCAGGTCCACCGCGCGCAGGCCACTGCCCTGCCAGTCGGCCGGCAGCAGCCCGGCCAGGGCCGGGTTGCGCGCGAGCAGGTCCAGCTGCGCCTTCTGGTCGACCAGCTTCTGCACGGCGGCCTTGAGCAGCACGTTGTCCGGCACGGCCACCAGCGGCAGCCGGTAGCGGATCGCGCCGGGGGCGGGGGTATCGGCCGCCGCGTCGCTGCCCGGCGCATCGGGCGCGCCGAGGTCGTCGAGCAGTACCTCCACCGGCGGCAGGCTCACGCCGGCCGGTGCATCGAGGGGGGTTTCAGAGCTGCTGTCGCTGGTGCCCGGCTGCATGCGTATCCATCCGTCGGTTGCCTGCCACGAACAACGCGGCATGAGGTCCTTGGAGGTAGCGGCAGGGGCAGCAGGAAATGAAGGGGTGCCCGGGTAGATCCACGCCATGCGTGGATACCGCGCGCAGCGCGGCACAGCGACGGAATGCCAGAACCGCCACGCATGGCGTGGCCCTACCCTCCGCGTCAGGCCGACGGGCACCCCCAACCATCAGACAAAAAAAAGGTTCTTCGCCGATGTCCGGGGCTACAGCCCACCCGGTGGGCCCGGCCGTTGTCCGGTTGTTGCCGCTGCTGTTTCCGCTTCGCGGATAACGTCAAAAGCGTTTCGTGCCCCTGCGGGGCGCGAGTTACTTTCTGATGGCGCACATCCCTGTGCGCCACCCTACGGGCCAGCTACGCTGTTCCGCGCCGCTCCTGCGGCGCTGGTGTTCGTGCTCGTGCTCGTGCTCGTGCTCGTGCAAGAAAGTAACCAAAGAACACGCCCCCGTCCGCTCGCCGTCGGGCTGCGCCCGCCGGTCCCCTGCGCTTCTCGCGTCATCGGGGGACGGCGCGGAACTCGCTGCGCTCGCGCCCCCAGACCAGTGGGCGCCGGTCGCTCCAACGCGTCGCCACGCGCCCATGTGTTGCCGCACAGCCCTCAGCACGCTTCATGCTTGGCCCGCGCCTCTTCGCCCCCGATGCCGCTGCGATGCTCGGCTCGCTCCAAGGGGGAGGTAGATCAAGATCAAAATCACGGGCAACAGCAACAGCTGCCCGACCACGGTCTGACGTTGCTCCAGGTCCTGGCAACCCCATCACAGGTAGGTCCGACCCATGGTCGGACACGCATCGTCTCGGCATCACGCTGTTCGAGCGTGGCTCGGACCTACGCTTTTCCATGCGTGCCAGCCATGTGTAGAGGGTTGGCGTGGGTGGGTTGGCGGGACTGTCGAAAACATGGATGTTTTCGCCAAGCCCCCACGGATGGGTTCACGGCGTGTCCCGCCAACCCACCCGCGCCAGCCCAATCAGCGCATACGTAGGTCATTGCCGTTGATCTGAGGCTTTAGTGCGCAGCTGACTTCCCGTAAATCGGCGAAGAACCAAAAAAAAGGCCGCGATATCGCGGCCTTCGCTCAGGGCGCCTTCGGCGGCGCCCATTCCTTCATGAAGGCGAAGAACCGCTCGCGGTTGTAGCCCTTGGGCTGGCCCTTGTCGGCCTCCAGCTCGCCGGTGAACTGCGAGTGCAGCAGCTTGCCATCGGCGTCGAGCACGAACAGGTGCGGGTAGCCCTTGATCGCCGGGAACTGCGACAGGAACGCCGCGTTCTCGTTGTCTTCGCTGTAGTTGACCTTCATCCAGACGTAGTTGGCATCGCGGAAACTGCGGATCTGTGCATCGCCCTCGATGAACGCATCCAGCAGGTGGCACCACGAGCACCACTCACCGCCCACGTCCAGCATGATGCGCTTGCCGCCGCGCTTGGCCTCGACCTTGGCCGTGGCCAGGTCGGCGACCGGATCGCGGCCCGGATCGAACTGCGCGTTGAGCCCGGCGATCGCGGCGACGTCCGCCGCGGCCGGGGTATTGCCCGAGGCCACCGGCTCGCCGGGATCGGCGACCGGTGCCTTCTGCTCGGTGGTGTCCAGCGGCTGCGCAGGCGCGGCGGTGGGCGCCGGCGACGGTGAACACGCGGCCAGCAGGCCGGCCACGATCATCGAACACCCCACTGCCTTCATGCGCATCGCAGACCTCACTTGACGCCGTGCATCAACTTGTTGATCAGCGGGGCGAGCAGGAACAGCACCGCACCGGAGATGATCAACGCCCAGAACCCGAACGTATAGCCCTTCAGCGCCGATTCCACGGTCATGCCGCCTTCGCCGCTGACCACGCCGGCAAAGATGCCCGACAGGTTGTTGCCGATGCCGGTGGACAGGAACCAGCCCCCCATGCCGAAGCCGACCAGACGCACCGGCGCCAGCTTGGTCACCATCGACAGGCCGATCGGCGACAGGCACAGCTCGCCGACCGACTGGATTACATAGACCATGAACAGCGTCCAGAACGGGATCTTGCCGTCCACCACCATGCTCGACAGGGCCAGCATCAGCAGCGCGAACGCTGCGCCGTTGAACAGCAGGCCCAGGCCGAACTTGCGCGGAATCGAGGGGTTGGCGCGGCCCAGCTTGATCCAGATCCAGGCCACCAGCGGTGCCAGGGTGATGATCGCCACCGAATTGACCGACTGGAACCAGGCGGTGGGGAATTCCCAGCCGCTCAGGTTGCGGTTGACGATGTTGTCGGCCAGGAAGGTGAACGAGCTACCGGCCTGTTCGAAGAACATCCAGAACATCACGTTGAAGGTGAAGATGATCAGCATGGCGATCACGCGGTCGCGCTGCACCTTGCCTTCCCGGATGCCCTCGACCAGCAGCAGCACGGCCAGCGCGATGAACATCACGCCCAGGATCCAGGCCAGCGCGGTGGCGCCGGTGGACAGCAGGAAGTAGGCCACCGGGATGGCCACGATCGCACCGACAAACACCATGACGATGCGGCCGTAGCCTTCGGCGCCCACCGGCGGCGCGCCGATGCCCTTCAGGCCGGCGCGGCCGACGTAGAACCATGCCAGGCTGATCAGCATGCCGATGCCCGAGGCGATGAACACCATCTTGTAGGACGGCATCGCCTGGGTACCGAACACGCGTTCGGCCAGGTACTGGGTCAGCACCGGGGCGATCATCGCGCCGATGTTGATGCCCATGTAGAAGATGGTGAAGCCCGAATCGCGGCGTTCGTCCTTCAGACCATAGAGCTTGCCGACCATCGTGGAGATGTTGGGCTTGAACAGGCCGTTGCCGATGATGATGGTGGCCAGGCCCAGTTCGAACACTTCCTTGTTCGGCATGGCGACCATGAACAGGCCGGCCGCCATGATCACCGCACCGGTCAGGATCGAGCGTTGGTAGCCCAGTACCCGGTCGGCGACATAACCACCGAAGATGGCCGCGGCATAGACCAGCGCCAGGTAGGCGCCGTAGGTGCGGCTGGCGGCGGCCTGGCCGGCCGAGTCGCCTTCGAAGAACTGCGCCACGATGTACAGCACCAGCGCCCAGCGGATGCCGTAGAACGCGAAGCGTTCCCAGAATTCGGTCATGAACAGCATCCACAACGGGCGTGGATGGCCCAGCGTGGTCTTGAACTCCGGCAGCGCCGGATCGGGAATGGATTTCGCGGCGGCGTCTACGCTCATGCGGGATTCCTGGGTTCGGTGGAAGACATGCACGTCCGATGTGCGAAAGCAGCGCGGGAGAATCCCAGACCAACCACGTTCACGTCAAATACACGCTGATGGGTGCCGCTGGCGGCACGGTCGCTGAACTTGCATCTGCAACTGCCGGCCTCGGACCGGCAGCGCAGCAACGGCGGGGCCTGCCGCACCGTACGGCGGATGGGCCCGGTAAATATGAATAGGCTTATTGCGGCCAATGGCCGATCAGGCGTCCGGCGGCATCGGGTCGTCGTTGCGGATCGTGGTGCGCACCTGGAACAGCTCCGGGAAGAAGGTCAGCTCCAGTGCCTGGCGCAGGAAGCCGACCCCGCTGGAGCCGCCGGTACCGCGCTTGAAACCGATCACCCGCATCACGGTGCGCATGTGGCGGAAGCGCCACAGCTGGAAGGCCGTCTCCAGATCGACCAGGTCCTCGCACAGGGCGTACTCGCGCCAGAAGCGGTCGGTGTTCTGGTAGATCCGCTCGAACACCGGGTGCAGCGCATCGTCGGCCACGTGCGGCTGGCGCCAGTCGCGGCCGGCGTATTCGGCCGGCACCGGGTGGCCGAAGCGGGCCAGGTAGCGCAGGAACTCCTCGTACAGGCTGGGGGCATCGAGCACCTCCTGCAGCTGGGCCTGGCCGGCCGGGTCGTGCGAGAACACCTGCAGCATCTGCGCGTTCTTGTTGCCCAGCAGGAACTCGATGTAGCGGTACTGCAGCGACTGGAAGCCCGAAGACGGGCCCAGCACGTCGCGGAAGCCCATGTACTCCGAGGGCGTCAGCGTCTCCAGCACCGACCACTGTTCGGTCAGCTGGCGCAGCACCTGCTTGCTGCGGGCCAGCACCTTGCGGCACTGCCAGACCTCGTCGCGCTGCAGGAAGCCGATCGCCGCGCGCAGTTCGTGGGCCAGCAGCTTCAGCCACAGCTCGGAGGTCTGGTGCTGGATGATGAACAGCATTTCGTCGTGGTGCGGCG
Organism: Stenotrophomonas sp. KH_029; assembly: GCF_057839765.1. Lineage (NCBI taxonomy): Bacteria > Pseudomonadati > Pseudomonadota > Gammaproteobacteria > Lysobacterales > Lysobacteraceae > Stenotrophomonas > Stenotrophomonas sp. KH_029. The sequence goes on from NZ_CM174498.1 coordinate 3,961,585, forward strand.
GGCTGGACAGCGGCTGCTGGGCCGACAGCAGCTGGTCCAGGCGCAGGTAGCCGGCGTAGGTCAGGCGCCCCTGCAGATCGGTGTGGATACCGGCTTCGAGATCGCGTTGGTTCTTTTCGACGGACATGACGGCAGCCGCATAGGGGGCACAAAGGGTAGCGCAGCGGGCCGGCCGGCGTCCGGATCGGCCCTCCTTCAGGCCAGCTGCGCCGAACCGACCACGTGTACCCCCGGGCGCGACGCCAGCGCGGCCTCGACCATCGCCGCGGCGATGTTGGCTGCCGGGTTGATCCGCCAGGCGCGCGGCAGCACCGGGCCCAGCGCCCCCAGCACCACGCCGGCCAGGTGCTCGCCGGTGCGCCGCGGGCTGCGTTGCCCGCCGATCAGGCCCGGCCGCACCAGGGTCAGCGCCGGATAGGCCAGCCCACGCAGGTCCTGTTCCAGGCGGCCCTTGACCTGGTTGTAGAACACCGGCGACCGCAGGTTGGCCCCCATCGCCGAATTCAGCACGAAGGTATGCGCGCCGTGGGCCTGGGCCAGGGTCGCCACCTGCAGCGGGTAGTCGTGGTCGATCCGGGCGAACGCGGCGCGGCTGCCGGCCTGTCTGAGGGTGCTGCCCAGCGCGCAGATCACCGCATCCACTGCCCACCAGCCGGCCTGGACCGGCAGCTGCTCGAAGTCCACCACCGGGTTGTGCAGGGCCGGGTCGGTCAGCGCCAGCGCCCGCCGGGTCGGCGCCACCACGGCATCGCAGCGCGGATCGTCCAGCAATTGCTGCAGCACCTGTGCGCCGACCAGCCCGGTCGCCCCCACCAGCATCACCTTCATCGCACCCTCCTGGCTCCAGACTGCCTACCATCGTGGCATAACGTCGGGTTCAAGCCGGCGTGGCCGCCGCCGATACCGTTCCAACCTCTTCCCCCCGTCCGGCCGCCTGGCCGGTGACACGCCAAGGACCTGCCGCATGTCGGACCCGCACGATGCTCCCCCCAGCCCCGGTACCGCCGTGGGCCGGTTGCTGTCGCGCCGCCAGGCCGGGCGCGCGGCAGTGGACGCGGAGGCACCGGCCGCCACGCCCAAGGGCGGCAGCAGCGCCATGCTGCAGCGCCTGTTTGCCGGCATCGAAACACCCGAGCCGCTGCTGGCCGCGTTCGCCAACGGCATGTCCACCCTGCCCGGCGAGCTGGGCGACATGGGTCTGCGCCTGCAATCGGCGCACCGCAGCGCCGACTGGGTCAGCTACGGCCGCGCGATGCGCCAGCTGATCGACAAGTACATCCGCACCATCGAGCAGGAAAGCCCGGACGGTCAGCCCGACAGCCTGCGCCTGCGCGACCTGCTGCGCCACACCCTGGGCGTGACCGTGGCCAGCCTGCTGCAGAACATGCCCGAGTTGAAGCAGGAACCGGCCCGGATCGCCGCCGACCTGCAGCTGTGGCATCCCGGCCAGCCGCTGCAGCCGCTGGAGCTGCGCCTGCGCGAGCTGTCGCACCAGATCGGGGTACGCAGCGAAGGCTGGCAGGAACAGCAGGAACTGCTGCTGAGCCTGTTCGACCTGCTGCTGGACAACATCAGCGAGCTGCTCGACGACAGCAGCTGGCTGCACGGCCAGGTGCACGCGGTGCGCGAACTGATCGGCGGGCCGCTGGACCGCGATTCGGTCGAGCAGGCGCGCGCCAACCTGCGCGAGGTGATCTATAAACAGGGCCTGCTCAAGCAGGGCATCGTCGAATCCAAGGCCGCGATGAAGCACCTGATGGGCGGCTTCATCGAACGCCTGGACGGCATGGCGGTCAGCACCGGCGAGTACCACGACCGGATCAGCAGCTATGCGCTGGCGCTGAAGGAAGCGCGCAGCATCGCCGACCTCAGCCAGCTGCTGCAGGACGTGCTGCAGGATACCGGGCGGGTGCAGGAACAGGCCTTGCAGGCGCGCGACCACCTGGGCAATGCACGCCGCGAGGTGGAACTGGCCGAGCAGCGCATCGCCGAACTGGAGCAGGAGCTGCGCGAGGCGTCCGGGCTGGTGCGCACCGACCCGCTCACCGGTGCCATGAACCGTCGCGGTTTCGATGAACTGCTCGCGCGCGAACTGGCCCGCGCCGGCCGCCACGCGCACCCGCTGGCGCTGGCACTGATCGACCTGGACGACTTCCACCAGACCAACGACCAGTACGGCCATGCCGGCGGCGATGCGGTGCTGCGGCACCTGGTCGCGGTATGCCAACTGCACCTGCGCAGCACCGATGCGATCGCCCGCCTGGGCGGCGATGAATTCGTGCTGCTGCTGCCGGAGACCCCGGGCGCGGACAGCATGTCCACCCTGTTGCGGCTGCAGCGTTCGCTGGCGCAGCGGCCGCTGCCGCTGGACCAACAGCGCGTGCCGGTGCATTTCAGCGCCGGCGTGGCGCAATGGCTGCCGGGCGAAGATGCCGACACATTGCTGCGGCGCGCCGATGCCGCGCTGTACGCGGCCAAGCGCGTGGGCAAGAACCGCGTGCAGGCCGCCTGAAACCGCGCCCCGGCAGTGCCGGGCCCTGCCCGGCCAGCGGCGATCCCACGCGGACGGCCGCGCCTCAGTGTGCGGCGTTCTTCCCGCGCAGCTTCTGCACGCCCATCACCACCGCCAGCACGACGGTACCGGCGATCACGCCGACCACCATGTTGCCCAGCGCCTCGACCAGCCAGCCCCAGCGCGCGTTGCTGCCGCCCCACTCCAGCACCAGGTGGTGCAGCGCCGGCACGTTGTGCACCAGGATGCCGCCGCCGACCAGGAACATCGCCGCGGTACCGGCCACCGACAGGAACTTCATCAGCCACGGCGCGGCCACCAGCAGGCCGCGGCCGAGCGCGGCCAGTGCCGCTCCCTTTCGCGACCAGTACAGGCCCAGGTCGTCGAGCTTGACGATGCCGGCCACCAGGCCGTAGACGAATACCGTCATCGCCAGCGCGATCACCACCAGCGCGGTGACCTGGTTGAGGAACGGCGCAGCCGACACCACCCCCAGCGACAGCACGATGATTTCGGCCGACAGGATGAAATCGGTGCGCACCGCGCCTTTCACCTTGTCGTTCTCCCACGCCACCATGTCCACCTTCTCATCGGCCAGCGCCTTGAGCCGCGCGGCCCGCTCCTGCTCGTCCTCCTCGCGCGAGTGCAGGAAGCGGTGGGCCAGCTTTTCCACGCCTTCAAAGCACAGGAACGCACCACCAATCATCATCAGCGGCACCACGATCGGCACCGGGTAGCCCTTGCCGCGCAGCCAGGCCTCCAGCGCGCTGATCGCCAGCGCCGCCGGGACCAGGATCGCCTTGTTGACCAGCGACCCCTTGGCCACCGCCCACACCACCGGCAGCTCGCGGTTGGCGTTCACCCCGGTCACCTGTTGCGCGTTCAGCGCCAGGTCGTCGCCGAGCACGCCGGCGGTCTTCTTGGCCGCGACCTTGGTCAGGACCGACACATCGTCCAGCAATGCGGCAATGTCATCGAGCAGGGCAAACAGGCTGGCACCGGCCATGGCAATCCAATAGAGCGAGCAGAAGCGTGGATTCTGCCCGATCCGGGCGCCGGGGCGGTAGCGCAGCACGGATTCACCGGCCCACCACCGCGCCCCGGCGACACTGCCGGTGACCCCGCCCCGGAGCCCCTGCTTGAATACCTCGCCCCTTCCCCCCGGTTCGCCGTCGCTGGTCAAGGGCATGAACCGCCGCAGCCAGATCCTGCGCCTGCTGCTGCGCTACCGGAACTCCGGGGTGTTCTCCGGCATGAACCTGGATGCACGCGCCGTCCACGACGTGCCGCCGGAGGGCAACCCGGAACAGTTCGTCACCGACCTGGAATCGCTGGGCCCCACCTTCGTCAAACTGGGCCAGATGCTGTCCACCCGCCCGGACATGGTTCCGGTGGAGTTCGCCACCGCGCTGGAGCGGATGCAGGAAAAGGTGGCGCCGATTCCGGTCGAGCGCATCCACGCCATCATCGAACAGGAACTGGGCGCCCCGGTGGGCAAGCTGTTCGCCAGCTTCGACCCGGTGCCGCTGGGCTGCGCCTCGATCGCCCAGGTGCATCGCGCGCAGATGCACGATGGCCGCGAGGTGGCGGTCAAGGTGCAGAAGCCGGAAGTGGCCGCGCAGCTGCGCTCGGACCTGGAAGTGCTGCGCAGTTTCGCGCTGGCCGCCGACCATCTCACCCAGGTCGGCCGCCGGGTGCGCCTGCGCGACTGGCTCAACGAGTTCGCCAAGACCCTGATGCAGGAACTGGACTACCAGGCCGAAGCGGAAAACCTGCACCGCTTCGGCCGGCACCTGCGCCGCTACCGGCAACTGTGGGTGCCGCAACCGGTCTGGGACTACTGCAGCCACCGGGTGCTGACCATGGAACTGGCCCAGGGCGTGCGCGTGGACATGATCCCGGACGTGCGGCGCACCGAGGAGCCGATGGAGCCCCTGGCCGCCGCATTGATCCGCGGCTACCTGGACCAGATCTTCGTGCATGGCGAAATCCATGCCGACCCGCACCCGGGCAATCTGCGCGTCACCCCGCAGGGGCGGCTGGCGATCTTCGACCTGGGCATGGTCGCGCACATGCCGCCGCGCCTGCGCGAGCGCCTGCTCAAGCTGCTGTTCGCCGCGGTGGACGGCCGCGGCGAGGAAGTAGCCGATGAAATCATCGGCATCAGCACCCGGCTGGAAGCGTTCGACGAAGAACGCTACCTGCGCGAAACGGGCCAGATGATCGCCCGCTATGCAGCCAGCAACACGTTTTCCGAGGGACGGGTGGTGCTGGACCTGGTGCGCATCGCCACCGCCAGCGGGCTGCGCACGCCGCCGGAGCTGAGCCTGCTGGGCAAGGCGCTGCTGAACCTGGAAGCGGTGTGCCGGTTGCTGTCGCCCCAACTGGACACCCGCCGCATCGTCGAGCGCCAGCTGCAGCACGTGATGCGCGCGCGCCTGAAGAAATCGCTGTCGGCGGCCAACCTGGCCAGCGAAGCGATGGAAGTGCAGCAGCTGCTGCGCGAAGGGCCGCGCAAGCTGTCGGACATCCTGGCGCTGCTGGCCGAAAACCGCCTGCAGATGAAGGTGACCGGGCTGGAGGAATCGCGGCTGATGGAGAACCTGCAGAAGATCGCCAACCGCGTCTCGGCCGGCATCGTCACCGCCGCGCTGATCCTGGCCGCGGCAATGATGATGAAGGTCGATACCGGCTGGCACCTGTTCGGCTATCCCGCCATCGCCTTCATGCTGATGCTGATCGGCGTGATTCTCGGCCTGGGCATCATCGCCAGCGCAGTGCTGTTCGATCGGCGCGCGCGTGCCAAGGAAGAACGCGGGCATCGTTGAGTGCGTCGCGTACCGGCGTATTCACCAACGCGCATGCAGGCGACTGTCCACTGCGGCGCCAGTGCATTTTCACGTACGTTTTACACCTGGAATCGCCAAGCGTTGTAGTGCATCGCGCGCGGTTTCCAACAAACATTTCAGTCAGGTTCGGGCAGGCATGATCCAGTCATCGGCTTGTCATGCAGGTGTGGTTGGCACAGCCGGTCGGATGGGAAGCGCGCAGTGCCGGCGTCCATCACCACCTGTCTCCGCTGCCGATACCGCCTATGCTCTGGATCCTGCTGCTGTCGTTGTTGCTGCTCACCGGGTTGTTCCTCGCATCGGATAAATGGATGTGGTGGAAGGCCAGCCTGATGTCGCTGCTGCTGCTGGCGCTCAGTGCCTGGTGGTTGATCAACAAACTCTCCGGCGACGGCCTCAACGCGGCCACCCTGTATCACCTGGGCGCGGACATGGAGGGCGCCGGCATCGCCGATTTCAAGGGCTACATCGCCGGCTTCATCGTGCTGGCGGTGGTCTCGCTGCTGCCGCTGGCGGTGGCCCGGGTACGCCGCACGCCGGCCAGCGTGCATGGCCGGCGGGTGTTCGGCGGGTTTGTGCTGATGTGGCTGGTGGCGATCGCGGTCAGCCCGCTGTACCGCGACGGGCAGCGCCTGTACCAGCAGATGCGCCCGGTGGATTACAGCATGGTGGCGCCGGAATACCGCGTGCCGCAGCAGCCGCTGGGCAAGCCGCGCAACATCGTGTGGATCTACGGCGAAAGCCTGGAACGCACCTACCTGGATGAAGCCACCTTCCCGGCGCTGATGCCCAACCTCAACCGGCTGGCCAGCCAGTCGCTGGACGTGCGCGGGCTGGTCTCGGCCGAAGGCGGCGGCTGGACCATCGCCGGGCTGGTGTCCTCGATGTGCGGGGTGCCGCTGACCACCGCCAAGGAAGATGAGAACAGCATGGGCCGCATGGGCAGCTTCCTGCCCGAAGCGGTGTGCCTGGGCGACTATCTCAAGCAGCAGGGCTATACCAACCATTACCTGGGCGGCGCCAACGGCCAGTTCGCCGGCAAGGGCCAGTTCCTGTCCACCCATGGCTACGACACCGTCGACGACCTGGCCTGGTTCAAGAAGCAGAAGGTTACCCGTGCACACTTCTCGCCGTGGGGCGTGCACGACGATGTGCTGCTGGACAAGGCCTACGACCGCTTCGTGCAGCTGTCGCGCAAGGGCGAGCCGTTCATGCTCACCACCCTGACCATGGACACCCACCACCCGGCCGGCCACCTGCCGGTGGCATGCAAGGGCACCCGCTACCGCAGCGCGCACGGCAACATCGGCATGCTCAATGCGCTCAACTGCACCGATCGGTTGATCTCCAAGCTGGTCGACCGCATCCAGGCCAGTCCGTATGGGCAGGACACCCTGATCGTGATCGCCTCCGATCACCTGGCCATGCCGAACGATCTCAGCCACATCCTGGCCAAGCAGAAGCGCGAGAATCTGCTGCTGTTCCTCGGCAAGGACATCGCGCCGCGCCAGCTGGCCACCCCGGCCGGCTCGACCCTGGACTCCGGCGCCACCCTGCTGAGCCTGATCGATCCGGCCATCGATGCGATCGGCTTCGGCCGCTCGCTGCTGCACCCGGAGCGGTCGGACAGTGCCAGCGCGGCGGTGTTCCGCGACAACGGCAAGGACTACCCGCGTTACCTGGCGTTCTCGCGTTCGCTGTGGCTGGGCGACAAGACCCGCCAGCTGCGCATCGACCAGGACAACCAGGTGGTGATCGGCCTGCAGCACGTGCAACCGCCGGTGCTGCTGGAATACGACAAGCGCTGGGACCTCAAGTCGGTCTACCTGGAGAACACCTCCAAGCAGTTCGACCTGGCCGATCCGGCCAACACGCTGGCCTACGTGGACCGTTGCACCGCCTTCGAGGATGGATCGGCCGACGGCGACTGGTGCGCGCTGCTGGTCAACCGCGACAAGGGTATCAAGCTGTACCGCGACGACCAGTTGCGCAGCGGTTTTGCCGTGGACGGCCCGCTGGACCCATCCAGCGGCCCGCGCCCGAGCATCCGCCAGGCGCACATGATCACCCAGAAGGGCCGCCGCACCCGCGCCGGCCAGTACATGCTGCAACTGGTGGCCAAGCAGTCGCCCGACCGCGGCTTCTGGATCGAAGCGGTGTCGTCGCAACGCAAGGTGGTGGTGGCCCAGCAATGGGTACAACCCGATGCCGACGGCCGCATCAACGTCAGCTTCGGCCTGGACCACGAAGTGGATGACCTGGAAGTGCGCGCATGGTTGAACCACGCCGAAAAGCTGGCCGTGGACACCTTCGCGCTGGTGCCGTCGCGGCGCGGCAACCGCGGGTAGTCGTTATTGTTGTTTCCGCTTCGCGTAGAAGTCCAACGTCAACAGCGTTTCGTGCCCCTTCGGGGCGCGAGTTACTTTCTTGCTCGTGCAAGAAAGTAACCAAAGAACACGCCCCCATCCGCTCGCCGTCGGGCTACGCCCGCCGGTTCCCTGCGCTTCTCGCGGCGTCGGGGGACGGCGCGGAACTCGCTGCGCTCAAACACCCGCGCCTCTTCGCCCCCGACGCCGCTGCGATGCTCGGCTCGCTCCAAGGGGGAAGGTAGATCAAATTCAAAATCATGAGCAACAGCAACAGAAGCAACCAAGCGGGGCCCGGCATGCGCTGCGTTGGTTAGACCGGCCGTTCCTGCGCTGAGCCCGGATCCCGCACCAGATGCACATCGGTCGGCGAGGACAAGGCGATCCCCGCCGCGGCAAACTTCTCCAGCATGGTGAAATACAGGTCGCTGCGCGCCCCGTACACCGCCCGCGGGCTGGGCACGAACGCAAAACTGTTGATCGCCACCTGCCCGTTGGCGATCGCATCGATGAACACCGACGGCGCCGGGTTGTCCAGCACCCCCGGGTGCTCGGCATAGCTGTCCAGCAGGATCTGCCGCAACGCCGCCACGTCGGTGTTCAACGGCACCGAGAACTGGATCTGGATGCGGCCCTGCGCATTGCCCATCGTCATGTTGCGGATGGTCTTGGTGATCAACTCCGAGTTCGGCACGATCAGCGTCGACTTGTCGCCCACCTGGATCTCGGTCGAGCGCACGCTGATCCGCTTGATATCGCCCTCCTGGTCGCCCAGCTTGATCCAGTCGCCGATCTTGACCGGACGCTCGGCCAGCAGGATCAACCCCGACACGAAGTTCTGGGTGATCGCCTGCAGGCCGAAACCGATGCCCACCGACAACGCACTGACCACCAGCGCCAGCTTCTCAAAGCCGATCCCCAGCGCGGTCAACCCCCACAGCACCGCGGCAATGATGCCCAGGTAGCGGGTCACGGTACTGATCGAGTTGCGCGCCCCGGCATCCAGTTCGGTCTTGGGCAGGTAGGTGTTGGTCAGCCAGTTCTGGAAGGCCTGCATCACCGCCCACACCACCAGGAACGCCAGCACCGCGTACAGCACGCTGCTGGGCTTGAGCGTGGTGGTGCCGATGGTCAGCCCGTTGGACAGCGAGTCCATCGCGCCGAAGAACGCGTTGAGGTTGCCGAACGGCGCGGTCAGGGCCAGCACCGCCAGCACGACCACCCCGACCCGCAGCACGGCCGACAGCAGCACGCCGGCCTGTTCCACCCGGGCCTCGGTCAGCCCGGTGGTCAGCACGATGCCCTGCCCGGCACGGCTGGCCGGCGACAGCAGCGAGGTGGCGAAATCATCGGCGAACTTGAGCAGCAGCGAGGCGGCCAGCAGCACCACCGCGCCCCATACCAGTTGCTGGGCCACGAACAAGGCGAAGTTGAGGTAGCCCAGCAAGGTGGCAATCACCGCCGCGGCCACCACCACGTGCCCGGCCAACCGCGCCAGGATGATCCAGCCGCTGCGCCGCACCGGCGCCTTGGCCGGTTTGGTCCCGCCCTCGGCCTGCGCATCCAGCTTGGCCTGCGCCTCCTCGGCCTGGCGGTGATGCAGGCGTGCCAGCGATACCAGGATGGCGATGATCAGGGCCATGTAGGCGATCGCGATCACCCCGTCCACCGCCACCGTGGTGATCTCGCTGGTGCGCGAGGCACGGTTGATCTCCACCAGCAGGATGCTGAGGAAGGTCAGCCCGGCCGCGCACCAGGCGTACTTGCGCAGGCGCCAGGCGGCGGTGTCGTCCAGGGTCAGCAGGCGCCACGAGGGGCGCTTGGGCACCAGCAGGCAGGCGCTGAGGGCGCTGATGAAGGCCGCCACGAAGGTGGCCACCTGGAAGTGCACCGCCAGCTGTTCTAGCCGCGGCGGAATCGCTCCGATGTTCTGCAACGCGGCCACCAGCACCACCGCGGCCAGGCCCGGCAGCAACGTGCCCACGACCAGCAACCACACCGCCAGGCCGGAACGGCGCAGGCGTCCGTCGGGCGCTCGCTCGGAGGCCGCGTAGCGGCGCCCGGCCGCGCGCAGCCACAGCCGCAGCGGGAAGAACATCAACAGCGCCACCGCCAGCCCGGTCAGCGGCGCGCTCCAGCCATGCTCGGCGATCGCCTTGCGCGCGGTGCTCTCGCCCTGCCGGTACAGCGACAGCAGCCGCCGGTAGTCGGCCGGTACATGGGTGGCGAACTGCTTCCACAACGACGGTGACAGCGGCGAATTGACCTTGCGCGCCAGTTCCTCGCTGAACTGGCTGACCCGCATCTTCTCGATGGTCGCGCCCAGCTGCCTGGCGTCGCCGGCCAGCAGCTTGGCGCGGGCCAGCGCCGAAGCGATGTCGCTGCGCTGCTGGTTCAGCGCCTTGCGCTGCAGGGCGATATCGCGGGGCTCGACGGTGCCCGCGGCGACCCCGCCCAGTTGCGCCACCCGTGCGTCCATCTGGTCCAGCTGCGGCTGCAGCGCATTGCGCGCGGCATCGGCGTCGCGCTGTACGGCCAGGGCCCGGTCGGACAGGGTCTGCAGCGTATCGCGGGTGTCGGCATCGTCAAGCGAGGCCTGGATCTGCTTGAATTCCCTGTCGGCCTGGGCCAGCTGTGCGATCGGATCGCCCTCGCCCGGCGCATCGGTCTGGGCCAGGGCCATCGGAGCCAGCCCCAGCCAGGCACACACCATCAGCCAGACCAGCGGCCGCAGGAAGGAACGGAAAGGACGGAAGGACAAACCGGCACCACAGGGTTCGCGCGGACCACCGCGCCTGCCTGCGACTATAAACCGCGGCCGGTCCACACCGGGTATGCGCCGTCAGTATTTGAGCCGCAGCTCTTCCACCTGTGGCTGCAGGGCCAGGTACCAGTCCTGGAATTCCTCTTCGCTGATTTCATCGGGCGCATACACCGCCACCGGATCCCAGGCGTGGTCGGTGGGCAGCGGCTGGCGTGGGCCGGCGCGCAGCGAATAGCTGACGCCCTCGTGCTCGACCACCTCGTCCAGCGTCTCCCAACGTTGGCGGGCAAAGCCGGTTTCACTCTTGAGCAGGATCACCTGGTACATCCGCAACTCCCTGGCTGTCGACAACGGGCGCACGACACGCCCACCGGCAGCATAGCCCCGGGCCGCTGACTGCAGCACCACGCACCGGCAACGCACTGTTCTCGACGCCACCCTCGCTTCGGCTTCACCCCTTCATGGCAGCGCGCTCGGCATCGTGGGGGCCACTATCCCCACCTGCCTGCGATGAACGAGCACGCCGACCTGAAAACCGTACCGGACCTCAAGCTGCCGCGTTACCTGGGCACCTGGTATGAAATCGCCCGCCTGCCGATGCGCCACGAGCCGGAGGACTGCACCGATGTGTCGGCGCAATACAGCCTGCTCGACAACGGTAACATGCAGGTGCACAACCGCTGCCGCCTGGACGGACAGGTCGAGGAGGCGGTCGGCGAGGCCTGCGTGGTGGGCAACGACAGCGCGCGGCTGGAAGTCAGCTTCCTGCCCAAGGGCCTGCGCTGGATCCCGTTCACCAAGGGCGACTATTGGGTGATCCAGGTGGCGCCGGACTACAGCGTGGCCCTGGTCGGCAGCCCGGACCGAAAGTTCCTGTGGCTGCTGGCGCGTACCCCCGCGCTGGATCCCATCGTGCAGGAACATTACCTGGCCCAGGCGCGCCAGCAGGGCTTCGACCTGACCGGCCTGATCCAGACCCCGCACACCGGCCGGCCCACGGCCTGAGCATGGACCTCAAAAGCGGGTATCCGTTCTGGGCGGTCAGCAACGGCCTGATGCACGCCTTCCCACCGCTGCAGGGAAACCTGCACTGCGATGTGCTGGTGGTCGGTGGCGGCATCAGCGGGGCGTTGATCGCCGACGAACTGTCCGCGCACGGCCACGAAGTGGCCGTGATCGAGCAGCGCGACATCGGCTGGGGCAGCACGGCCGCCAGCACCGCGCTGTTGCAGTACGAGATCGACACCCATCTGGTCGACCTGGCCCAGCGGTACGGCGAGAACGCCGCCGTGCTGGCTTACCAGGCCTGCGCCGAGGCCATCCCGGCCCTGCGCGCGGTGGCCGGCGCCTTCAGCGGGGTGGACTGCCAACGCATGCACAGCCTGTACTACGCCAGCAAGCGCGGCCACCACGCCGTGCTGCACGCCGAGTTCGCGCTGCGCCGCCGCCATGGCTTCGACGTGCGCTGGCTGGAGGCCGCGGCGCTGCAGGAGGAATTCGGCATCGATGCGCCCGGCGCCATCCTCAGCGGCCTGGCCGCCCGGGTGGATCCGTACCGGCTGACCTACCGGCTGCTGATGCGCCTGCGCAAACGCGGCGTGGGCATTTACGACCGCACCGTGCTCGATACCCTGGTGCCGACCGCGCGCGGGGTTACCGCCACCACCGCCGCCGGCCTGCAGATCCGCTGCCGGCACGTGGTACTGGCCACCGGCTATGCTGGCCAGCACTGGCTGAAACAGCGCGTGGCCCGCAACCGCAGCAGCTACGCCTTCATCACCGACCCGATCGACCCGGACCTGCTCGGCCCGCTGGCCCAGACCATGGTCTGGGAATCGGCCCGGCCCTACCTGTACCTGCGCAGCACCGGCGACCACCGCCTGCTGGTCGGCGGCGAGGACGATGCGCTGGACATCCCGGCGCGGCGCGACCGGCGCGTGGCGGCCAAGACGGTCCGGTTGCTGGACAAGACCGCCAGGCTGTTCCCGCAGCTGTCGCTGCAGCCGGCCTTTTCATGGGCCGGCACCTTCGCCGAAACCCATGACGGCCTGCCGTTCTTCGGCGCGCATGCGCAGTGGGGGCCGCGGGTGCTGTTCGCCATGGCCTACGGCGGCAACGGCATCACCTACTCGATGATCGGCGCCGGGCTGCTGCGCGCGCGCATCGAGGGGCGCCGGCATCGGCTGGCCGAATTGTTCGGGTTCGGCCGGCTGGGCTGAAGTTCCGCTTGCAACCGGGCCCATGACAGGCATCATTCAAACTCGCGGTGCTAGCGTCAACGCCGTCGGCCACCCGACCTGTCCGCCCCGGAGCCCTGCCATGATCCGCCCGCTTTCCCTGCTGCTGTGCCTGCTCGCCCCCGGCGTTGCCCTGGCCCAGTCCGCGGCCGGTGCCACCGGGCCGCAGTCGGCGACCGACCTGAATCTGGCACTGCCCGATGCACCGATGCAGTACCTGAACGATCCGACGCTGCGCGGCGACCCGCCGGGCACGTTCTACGGCGACAAGACCGGCCGCCGCGCAGTTGATCGCCCCGGCGCGGCCAACGGCATCGCCCAGGTCACCGACGACAAGCTGCGGGTCAACGGCAGCTTCACCACCGGGATCGGGTATTCGAAGAATTTCGGCAACAGCCACTACAACGAGGCCGAGCTGAATTTGAACAAGAACTACACCACCGACGAAGGCAAGACCCACAACCTCAACCTCAACATCCGGGTTGGCGAGGGCAAGGGCCCGGGCTTCTATGGCCCGTACGGCGGTGGCTACGGTGGGTACGGGCGCGGCGGCTACTGGGATTACCCGCCGCCGGCCGGCTGGTAGGCAGCCACCGCGATCCACACAGGCAAACGGCCGGGGCAACCCGGCCGTTTGCGTTGCAGCGCCGCGCCGTGCTCAGTCGAACCAGCCATCGCGCTTGCTCGACAGCACCCGCCCGTCATAGCCGCTCAGGCGCACCTCCACGCGCTGGTTGCGGGCGTTGCGCGCCTCCAGCGCCCAGGTGGCGCCCTCGCGCTCGAACGATTCGATCTGGGTGTAGCCGGCCTTCTGCGCCAGCGCCAGGATCTGCCCGGCATCGAGCACGCTGCGGTTGCCGCGCGGATCGAAGATCTCGCCGTTGGCCGGATCGATGATCACCTCATCGACGCTGCCATCGGCGCGGCTGACATCGGCTTCCCACAGCCCGTCCTCGCGTTCGAGCTGGTGCACCTGGGTGTAGCCGGCCGCGCGCAGCTTGGCCTGCACATCGGCGGCGGAAAGGTCGGCGGCCAGGGCCGGAGTGGCAACCAGGGCCAGCGCCAGGCCGGCGGCAAGGGTACGGATGTTCATGGGGGTCTCCAGAAGGGTCACCGGTGGATCCCGGCGCCGCCAGTCTGGCAAGCCGGGTTAACCGGACCATGAGGCCGCCTGTTAGACAATGTTTAGACAGCACACGTATACCGTGTGCATCGCTGCTGCCTTCCCGACTGCCCATGCCCGCCCTGAGCCTGCTGCTGCCCCTGCTGTTGACCGCCGCCACGCCGGACCCGGCGCGGGCGCTCGACGGTGGCCAGCGCCAGCAGCAGGCCGTGCGCCAGGCGGTCCGCCAGGGCCGCTATGTGCCGCTGGAAACCGTGCTGGCCGACGCGCTGCGACGCTATCCGGGCCAACTGGTGGAAGTGGAGCTGGACGGGGACAAGTACGAAATCGAGATCCTCGGCGCCAACGGCGTGGTGATGGAGCTGGACTACGACGCCGGCAGCGGCCGCCTGTTGAAAATGGAAGAAGACTGATGCGGATCCTGCTTGCCGAAGACGATGCGCTGCTGGCCAGCCGCCTGCAGACCCTGCTCGAGGACGCCGGCTATGTGGTCATGCACAGCAGCGAAGGCCGCGCGGCCGAGGAGCTGGGCCAGATCGAGGAGATCGCCGCGGCGGTGGTCGACCTGGGCCTGCCTGGCCTGGATGGGCTGAGCGTGATCGAGCGCTGGCGCCAGGCCGGGCGCGGCTTTCCGGTGCTGGTGCTGACCGCCCGCGCCCGCTGGCACGACAAGCTGGCCGGCTTCGATGCCGGTGCCGATGACTACCTGACCAAACCGTTCCAGCCCGAGGAACTGCTGCTGCGCCTGCGCGCCCTGATCCGCCGCAGTGCCGGCCACGCGCATCCGCGCCTGCAGTGCGGCCCGCTGGTGCTGGACGTCAATGCCGGCCGCTTCGAGCTGGACGGCGCACCGCTGGCGCTCAGCGCGCAGGAACACCGCATCCTCAGCTACTTCATGCACCACCCCGACACCGTGCTGAGCCGCGCGCGGCTGGGCGAGAACGTCTACGACGATGGCCTGGATCCGGACTCCAATACGCTCGACGTGTTGATCGGGCGCATCCGCCGCAAGCTCGGCAGCGAACTGATCCACACCCACCGCGGCCAGGGCTTCCGCCTGTCGGCGACGCCATGAGCACCGGGTCGCTGCGCACGCGCCTGCTGGTCGCCGGTGGGCTGGGCCTGGTGCTGGTCTCGGCACTGGCCACCTGGTGGCTGGGCGCGATGTTCGAGCGCTCGGCGCGCAGCGCGATGGACGAGCGCCTGGGCAACGAGCTGATCGCGGTGCTGGCGCTGGCCGAGACCGATGCCGACGGCCGGCTGCAATGGCGCCAGGCGCTGGCCGACGAGCGCTACCGGCGTGTGTTCTCCGGCGACTACTGGCAGGTGCTGGACCCGCAGCGTCGCCCGCTCGCGCAATCGCGCTCGCTGTGGGACCAATCGCTCGCTGCGCCGGCCGGGCTGCGGTCCGGGCCGGCGCAGGCCATCGATCTCACCGGGCCGCTGAAACAACCGCTGCGTGCGCTGGCCCAGCAGGTCACCCTGCCCCGCGCCGCCGCGCCGGTGATCGTGATGGTCGCCACCGACCGCAGCCAGCTGGATGCCCAGGTCGCCAGCTTCCGGCAGCGCACCGCGCTCGCCCTGGCCGTGCTGATCGCGCTGTGGTTCGCCGTGCTGGTCACCCAGGTGCATTACGGCCTGCGGCCGCTGGCCGACCTCGGGCGCATCGCCGCGCAGGTGCGCAACGGCGAGAACGTGCGCTTCCCGCAGCAGGGCCTGGTGAAAGAAGTCGCGCCGCTGGCCGGCCAGCTCAACGCGCTGCTCGACCACCACCAGCGCATGATGGTGCGCGCACGCCGCAGCGCCGAAGACCTCGCGCACGCACTGAAGACCCCGCTGACCGTGCTCACCACCGAAGCCGAAGGCGACGGCAGCGACTGGCGCCAGACCCTGCGCAGCGAGACCGCACGCATGCAGGCGAGCATCGATCGCTATCTGGCCGCAGGCCTGGGCGCGGACAGCCGGCAGCGCACGCCGGTGGCGCCGGTGACCAGCGCGCTGTGCGGGCTGATGCAGCGCGTGCATGCGGCGCGCGGGCTGCGTTTTGCATGCGACGGCGCCGCCGCCGGGGTGTTCGCCGGGGCGCGCGAGGATCTGGAAGAGATGCTGGGCAACCTGCTCGACAATGCCGGCAAGTGGGCCGCGCAGGCGGTGCGCGTGGACGTGGCACGGGACGGTATGCAACTGCGCATCACCGTGGCCGATGACGGCCCCGGACTCCCGCCAGAGCAGCTGGAGCGTGTGCTGGAACGCGGCGTGCGGCTGGATGAGCGGGCTTCGGGCAGCGGGCTGGGATTGTCGATCGTGGCGGACATCGCCGAGAGCTACGGCGGCACGCTGGTGCTCGCCAATGCCGCGCCGGGATTGCGGGCGACGTTGACGTTGCCGGCGGGGTAAAACGCGCCGTCGCTGGCGGCGCTGTTGGTAGTGCCGGCCGCTGGCCGGCTCCCGACGCTGCGTGGAGCCGGCCAGCGGCCGGCACTACCGGTCACGTGCAGCGGATCTGATGCTGTACGTCATCCACGCATGGCGTGGATCTACCGGCCGGCGGACATCCACCAGCAGTCGATCGCATCGAGCACGATGTGGATGATCAGGCCGATGCCGAACAGCCGCGTCTTCTTCGGGATGCACAACCCCGCGTACACCGCGATCGCCGGGGCGGTATGCAGCGGGTGGAAACCGATGCTGCAGCGGTTCGGGGCGTAGATCGGGTCGGCCAGCAGGTGGTCCAGATCGATGATCCAGCCCAGCAGCAGCAACGCCCACGCAGACAGGAAACGCTTGCGCCAGAACATCCAGGCCAACAGGGCGGGCACGGCCGCATGCAGGAACAGATGAAAGATCGCGCGGGCGCTCATGAAGGGTCCGGATGCGTGGGGTGGACCGCCGGGCCAGGCCCGGCGCTGCCGGCGGCCGGGTGAGGCCCGGAGGCCATCACCCGTCGCCACTGGCTCAGGCCAGCGGCTCGTCGGACAGGTAGGTGTAGCCGGTCAGGCCCGCTTCCAGCGCCTCGGACAGTTCCTGCGCACGCGCCGGCGACAGCTTCGCCGCCGCCACGCGCGCGGCGTAGCTCGCGCGCAGGTCGGCCAGGCTGTAGCCCACGTAGTCCAGCATCACATCGGTGGTGTCGCCGCGACGCTGCTGGGTGATCGCGTAGCCATCGGCGTCGGCCAGCACTTCCACGGCGTCGGTATCGCCGAACAGGTTGTGGATGTCGCCGAGGATTTCCTGGTACGCACCGACCATGAAGAAACCGATCCGGTAGCTCTCGCCGGACTTCAGCGCATGCAGCGGCAACGAGCTGTCCAGGCTCTCGTTCTCGACATAGGTCTTGACCATGCCGTCCGAATCGCAGGTCATGTCGGCGATGATGCCGCGGCGCTGCGGCTGCTCGTCCAGGCGCTCGATCGGCACGATCGGGAACACCTGGTCGATCGCCCAGGCATCGGGGATCGATTCGAACACGCTGAAGTTGACGAAATACTTGTCCACCAGGCGCTCGTTCAACTCGTCCAGCGCCGGGCGATGGCTCTTCTCGTCATAGCTCAGGCGTGCGCGCACGGCATGGGCGATGGCGTAGAACAGGTCGTCGATACGCGCCCGCTGCGGCAGGTCGATCTGGCCCAGCGCGTAGCTGGACAGGCCCTCGGCATGGAAGTGCTGGGCTTCCTGGAACAGCTCCACCGCCGGGCGCTGGTCCAGTTCGTCATGGATTTCGCGCAGGTGGCGGATCGCCGCCGGCTCGTCGTCGTGCTGGTCCGGCACGCGGCCTTCCTGCGCCTCTTCCACTTCGGACACGTTGGCGATCAGCACCGCGTGGTGCGCGGTCATCGCGCGGCCGCACTCGGTGACGATCCGCGGCGGGGTCAGGCCGTGTTCTTCGCAGGCATTGGCCAGCGGCTGCACGATGTTGCTGGCGTAGGAGGCCAGGCCGTAGTTGATCGAGCAGAAGCTGCGCGACCGGGTGCCCTCGTAATCCACGCCCAAGCCACCGCCGACGTCGACGTGGGTGATCTTCGCGCCCAGCCGCGACAGCTCCACGAAGTAGCGGGTGGCTTCGCGCATGCCATTGGCGATGTCGCGCACGTTGGAGATCTGCGAGCCCATGTGGAAATGCAGCAGGCTCAGGCAGTCGGCGTACTCGGTGTCGCGCAGCGACTTCCACAGGTCCAGCAGCTGGCGGGGCGAGAGACCGAACTTGGCCTTGTCGCCGCCGCTGTTCTGCCACTTGCCCGCGCCCAGCGAGGCCAGCCGCATGCGCACGCCCAGGCCCGGCTTCACCTCCAGCGCCTTGGCTTCCTCCAGCACCAGCTTCAGCTCGGAGGGCTTTTCGATCACGATGAAGGTCTGCAGGCCCAGCTTGCGGCCGATCAGGGCCAGGCGGATGTACTCGCGGTCCTTGTAGCCGTTGCAGACGATCAGCCCGCCCGGGCGCGACAGCGCCAGCACGGCCATCAGCTCGGGCTTGCTGCCCGCTTCCAGGCCGAAGCCCTCGCCGTGGTGGCTGGCCAGGGTGCCGGCCACGCCACGGTGCTGGTTGACCTTGATCGGGTACACGGCGGTGTAGCCGCCCGGGTACTCCCAATCGGCCTGGGCCTGGGCGAAGGCGGCCTGCAGCTTGCCCAGGCGCTGGCCCAGGATGTCCGGGAAGCGCACCAGCAGCGGCAGCTTGGCGCCGGCGGCGCGCGCGGCATCGACGATCTTCGGCAGGGACACCACCGGGCCGTCCTGGCCTGTCGGTCTCACCACCATGTGCCCCGCCTGATCCACGTCGAAGTAACCATCCGCCCAATGCGGAATCGAGTAGGTCTTGCGGGCTTGGTCGAGGGACCAATCGGTCATTTCAGTGGGCCTGGTTGGTAAAAAAGGGGGTGCATGATAACGCCTATACGGCGACAGCTCCGTTATCATGCGCGCCCGCGCCCGTGCTCAGGCCCCAAACCTGAACGGGCCAACCCGTCCGGACGTGGCCAGCGCCACGCGGCACCGTCGCCAGCCCGGCCCCTACCCTTCCGAACAGGACAGCTTTCCCCATGACTGACAACAACAACTGGTACATCGAGCACTTCGAGCGCACCGGCTCGGCCATCGGCTACCGCCTGAAGGGCAAGCTCGACGAGGTCCAGTCGCCGTTCCAGAAGATCGAGATCTTCGCCACCACCGATTGGGGCAACCTGATGACCATCGATGGCGCCATCATGCTGACCAGCAAGGACAACTTCTTCTACCACGAGATGATCAGCCACCCGGTGCTGTTCACCCATGCCGCGCCCAAGCGCGTGGTGATCATCGGTGGCGGCGACTGCGGCACCCTGCGCGAGGTGCTCAAGCACCAGGGCGTGGAAAGCGTGACCCAGTGCGACATCGACGAGCAGGTCACCCGCATGGCCGAGAAGCACTTCCCGGAACTGTGCGACTCCAACCACGATCCGCGCGCCGAACTGATGTTCGACGACGGCGTGGCCTACATGGCCAACTGCCCCGAGGGCAGCGTCGACGTGGTGATCGTCGATTCCACCGACCCGGTCGGCCCGGGCGAAGGCCTGTTCAACAAGGCCTTCTACGCCAGCTGCTTCAAGGCGCTCAAGGCCGACGGCATCCTGGTGCAGCAGTCCGAATCGCCGCTGATGCAGCTGGATCTGATCAACGAAATGCGCGCCGAGATGGGCAAGGCCGGCTTCGGTTCGTTCAAGACCCTGCCGTTCCCGCAGCCGTGCTACCCGACCGGCTGGTGGAGCGTGACCCTGGCGCGCAAGGACCAGAGCAGCTTCGACTTCCGCCAGACCGACGCGGCCGCCAAGACCTTCGACACCCTGTACTACACCGCCGCGCTGCATACCGGCGTGCTGGTCACCCCGCCCTTTATGGCTTCAGCCTTGAAAGGCTGAAGCGCCGTATCAACGCTTCGCGTTGATACCCCAGGGTTTGCGTCGCAAACCCTGGGGCTCCGGCTTGTCAGCATCCACATCCCCTGCGCCTGTCGGCGCGCCCCCCTTGACTCAAGGGGGGCTCCTGGTTGGATGGAATGGCGATGGAAGCCCAACAAAAAAACCCGCGCTGGCAACAGCGCGGGTTTTTT
Source organism: Stenotrophomonas sp. KH_029 (assembly GCF_057839765.1). NCBI lineage: Bacteria > Pseudomonadati > Pseudomonadota > Gammaproteobacteria > Lysobacterales > Lysobacteraceae > Stenotrophomonas > Stenotrophomonas sp. KH_029. The sequence goes on from NZ_CM174498.1 coordinate 3,981,518, forward strand.
TGTTGTTCCGGGGTAGTGCCGGCCGCTGGCCGGCAACCGCATCCATCCCGGCTCAGATCGCCCAGATTCCGGCGATCACCGCCAGCACCAGGCCCCACTTGATCACCTGGTAGGCCACCACGCTGCGCTCGCGCAGGGCCTTGGCCTTCAGGCGCACCTTGTAGACACCGCCGAAGGCCTTGTTGACCCCACCGGTGGGATCGCCGGGCAGGTTCGGCGAGGCGCCGCCGGCCAGCAGGGTGGCGGCCACCGCGCGGTTGAACAGCCCCGGCAGGCCCAGGTGCAGCGGGCGGGCGATATCGCAGAACAGGATCACCCGGTCGTGCTCGGTCTCGTTGTGCGCGTGGTGGATGAAGGTCTCATCGAACATCATCCACTGCCCGTCGCGCCAGCTCTTCCTGATGCCGTCCACCACGATGTAGCAGGCATCGTCGTTGGGCGTGGCCAGGCCCAGGTGCAGGCGCAGCGAACCGGCGAACGGGTCGCGGTGCGGGCGCAGTTCGCTGCCCGAGGGCAGCTGGGCGAACATCGCCGCGCGCACGTCCGGCAGCGACTCCAGCAACGCGGTGGTCTGCGGGCACAGCGCCTTGGCCGACGGGTGCGAGGGGCCATACCACTTCAGGTAGAACCGCTTCCAGCCGCGCCGGAAGAACGAATTGAAGCCGGCATCGTTGTAGGTGCTGGACGCGGCGATCTTGTCCGCATCGCGCAGCGCCAGCGCCTCGTCGCGGATCATTTGCCAGTTCTGGCGCAGCGGTTCCAGCTGCGGGAACTCCTTGGCCGGGTCCAGGAACGGGGTGGTGGGTACCTTGGAGAACAGGTACATGATCACGTTGATCGGGGCCATGAAGCTGGAATGGTCCAGCAACTGGCGCGACCAGCGCGCGCGCACCTTGCCGCGGTAATGGATGTACAGCACGCAGGCCACGAACAGCACTGCCAGCACGATCTTGGTCATCGGTATTCCTGGACCCTAAGCGGTGGGGTCGGTGCCTGGCGGGGCCGGCACCGGTAGGGGACAAGGGGCGGGGACGTGCCGGGACGGGGGCGGCCGCCGTTGTCGCAATCAACAGCGTATGGTCGGCACCCCCCGCGCTGCGGTCAAGCAGGCATCGCGCCAGGTTCCGCGCGGCGTGGCCGGACCGCTCGCCTAGACTGTGCCGATGCCACACCCTGCCCACGACCACCCCTACCCCCGCTCAGCCAGGCCTACCAAGGGTTTTTCGCCCCACTGGAGGGTGCGCGGGCACCCCGTGCGGACCGATTCAGCGGTCCGGAGGGGCTGCTGCAGCTGGATCGCCACGGCGACGACAATGCCGCGCTGACCGTCGTGCTGGTCCACGGCGCCGGCGGCTACGGGCGGATGTTCGCCCCGCTCGCGCAGCGCCTGGCGGTCGCCGGCCATGAGGTGCTGGCCCCGGACCTGCCCGGCTATGGGCGCAGCGCGGGGCACTGGTCGCAGGTGGATTACGCCGCCTGGAAACGCATCCTGCTGGCGCTGATCGCGGCCGAGCACGCACGGCGGCCGCGTCCGATCGTGCTGCTCGGCGCCAGCATCGGCGGCTACCTGGCCTACCTGGTGGCGGCCGAATCGCCGTGGGTGCGCGGCCTGGTGGCCACCACCCTGGCCGACCCCCGCGACCCGGTCGTGCAGGCCGCCCTGGTCCGCCAGCCATGGATGCGCCACCTGCTGCCCGCCCTGCGCCCGCTCAGCCGGGTCAGCCGGGTCAGCCGGGTCAGCCGCGGCCTGCGCGTGCCGGTGCGCTGGTTCACCCACATGCAGCGCATGTCGCGCAACCCGGCACTGGCCGCCCTGGTCTGCCGTGACCCGCTCGGCGGCGGCAACCGCGTGCCGTTGGGCCTGCTGGCCTCGCTGTTCGACACCGCCCCCGCACTGGAGCCGGAGCAGTTCGACCGTTGCCCGGTGCTGATGGCCCACCCCGCCTGCGATGCGTGGACGCCGGTGGAGATCAGCGACCCCTTCTTCAACCGCTTGGCCGCACCGCGCCAACGGGTGCTGCTTGAGCGATGCGGGCATTTCCCGATTGAGCAGCCGGGCCTGGATCAGTTCCGCGATGCACTGCTGGCGTTCCTGCGCGGCATCACGCCGGCGTCGGCGGCAGTAACCGACTGAATGTGGAGCCCTGTTCGAAGGGGACGGACTGCCGCGTCCGGCGCGACGAACTGTTCCACCCCCGGTTACGACATTTTTCCTACAAACACTGGTTTCGTGTACTGCCGAGTACTAAAATTAACGGAATCTTAGCTATCCACTGAAAGCAGCACCGGTACGCCTGACGCATTGCGCCGACCGCCGGGTCGCCCAGAACGTCATGACCCATCCCGTTGCCCCGTGTGTCCCCGACACCGCCCCCGCCGAGCTGCTCAAGCGCGGTGAACGCCTGCTGGAACCCGATGTCTACCGCACCTGCCTGAACGGGCAGCCGGCAGTGGTCAAGGATTACACCCGCTACCGCGGCACTCCCCTGTCCCCGCTGGCCCGCCTGCTGGTGCGCCGCGAAGCGCGCATCCTGCAGCTGCTCAGCGGCTGGAAGCACGCCCCGGCCCTGCTCGGTACCCTCGGCGGGCTGGCCCTGGGCATGGAGTTCATTCCCGGCCAGACCCTGAGCAGCGCCACCTCGGTGGGCGTGGAGGTGTTCGAACAGCTGCAGTACGCCCTGGGCCGCCTGCATGCGGCCGGCATCACCCACAACGACCTGCACGGCACCAATGTGATGGTCAGCGGCGGGGTGCCGGTGCTGGTGGATTTCACCTCGGCCTGGCGCAGCCCGCGCTGGCTGCCGCTGCACCCGGTATCGCGCCAGCTGCGCCGCAGCGACATGAAGAACCTGCTGAAGATGCGCCAGCGCAAGACCGGCCTGGAACCCACCCCCGCGCAGGCCGCGCTGGTGGCCGACCCGCGCTGGGTGGCCGGCCTGCGGGTGGGCTGGAAGCGGTTCTATCGCTGGTTCAAGGGCCACGCCTGACACAGGGTCCGGCCGCGGCGCGCCACTACAGCGCGTCGGCGTCCAGTTCGCCGGTGCGGATGCGCACCACGCTGCCCAGGTCGTAGACGAATACCTTGCCGTCGCCGATCTTGCCGGTGCCGGCCGATTTGACGATCGCTTCCACCACTTCCTCGACCTGGCCGTCGGTAACGGCCACCTCGATCTTCACCTTGGGCAGGAAATCGACCACGTATTCGGCGCCGCGGTACAACTCGGTATGCCCCTTCTGGCGCCCGAAACCCTTGACCTCGGTCACCGTGATCCCGGTAACACCACGTTCGGCCAGCGCTTCGCGCACGTCGTCGAGCTTGAACGGCTTGAGCACCGCCATGACCATCTTCATCTGCTTGGTTCCTTGTTGCCGGCAAGCGAGGATAACGCCTGTCCGCCGATGAACGCGATGCACCCGGCCGGTGCCGGTCGTCACGCTGCGGATTATCCTTACCGTATACACCCCTTCAGCCCGGTCATGGCGCCCTGCCGCCGACCACCCAGCGGAGCACCGCATGATCGACCTCAACCACCTCGACGACCTGGCCCGCCGCCTCAGCGACATGGTTCCGCCGGGCCTGCGCCAATCGCGCGAAGAACTGCAGGCCACCTTCAAGAGCGCCCTGCAGGCCGGCCTGGGCAAGCTGGACCTGGTCACCCGCGAAGAGTTCGACGTGCAGCGTGCGGTGCTGCTCAAGACCCGCCAGAAGCTGGAGGCGCTGGAGCAGGCCGTGGCCGCGCTGGAAGCAGGCCGCCGCGATACGCCCGACGCCTGAGCCGGCGCGCTTACGGCGCCTGCAGCACGAACCGCTCGATCGCCAGCGCCACCCCGTCCTCGGCATTGGACGCGGTCTCGAAGCGCGCGGCCTGCTTGACCGCCGCGATCGCGTTGCCCATCGCCACGCTGGTGCCGGCGAACTGCAGCATGGTCAGATCGTTTTCCTGGTCGCCCAGTGCCATCACCTGCCCCGGCTCCACCCCCAGGTGCTCGGCCAGCCGCTGCAGGCCGGGGCCCTTGCCGGCGCGGTGGTCGAACACTTCCAGGAAGAACGGCGCGCTCTTGAGCACCGCAAAACGGTCGGTGAGCGCGGCCGGCAGGCCTGCGATGGCCGCATCCAGCACCTCCGGTGCGTCGACCATCATCAGCTTGATGAACTGCATCGAACGGTCCATGTCCTCCACCCGTCGGTAGGACAACGGCACCTGGGACAGATGCGAATCGGCCACCGTATAGATGCTGATGTCCTGGTTGGGCGTATACATGCGCCGGCCGTCCAGTGCCTGGAAATGGATGCCCAGCTCGCGCGCGACCCGCTCGCAGAACAAAAAGTCATCGAAGCTCAGCGGAAACTCGACCACCCGCTGGCCGGTGCCGATGTTCTGCACCAGCGCGCCATTGCAGGCGATGCAGTAATCCTGCTCGCCCTCCAGGCCCAGCTCGGCCAGGAACGGCGCCAACCCCGAGACCGGCCGGCCGCTGGCCAGCACGATCCGCACGCCCTGCGCGCGGGCGGCGGCGATGGCCTGTTTCACCCGCGGCGTGAGTTGATGGGCCGGGTTGAGCAGGGTGCCGTCCATGTCGATGGCAACAAGGCGGACCGGGCCGTGGCGGCGCTGCATATCCATGTCGTTCAAGATCGTACTGGCAGGGCCGCCCAGTCTAGCGGCCCGCGCCCTACCCGGCAGAACACCGACCCCAGGCAAGGGCTTGGGCCTACATACCCACGCACGCCACGCGGCCATCATCGGCCCTACCCTCGGTCTTCTGGAAACCGCATGAGCCTGGCACTGGTGCACAGCCGCGCCCGCGCCGGCGTCAACGCGCCGCCGGTGCGGATCGAAGTGATGCTGACCGGCGGCCTGCCGCATACCCAGATCGTCGGCCTGCCCGAAGCGGCCGTGCGCGAATCGCGCGACCGCGTGCGCGCCGCGCTGATCTGCTCGCAGTTCGACTTCCCGCAACGGCGCATCACCATCAACCTGGCCCCGGCCGACCTGCCCAAGGAAGGCGGCCGCTTCGACCTGGCCATCGCGCTGGGCATCCTGGCCGCCAGCGACCAGATCGACCGCCAGCTGCTGGCCCAGCATGAATTCCTCGGCGAGCTGGCGCTGACCGGCGAACTGCGCGGCGTCGACGGCGTACTGCCGGCGGCGATCGCCGCGGCCGAACAGGGCCGCAGCCTGGTCATCGCCACCGCCAACGGCAGCGAAGCGGCACTGGCCCGGCATGCCGACGTCCGCGTGGCGCGCACCCTGCTGGAAGTCTGCGCCGGCCTGGCCAGCGGCAACCTGCCGCCGGCGGTGCCCACCGAGGTTGCCGCCGCCACCATCGCCGACCTGCGCGATGTGCGCGGCCAGCAACACGCCCGGCGTGCGCTGGAAGTGGCCGCCGCCGGCAGCCACCACCTGCTGCTGCTCGGCAGCCCCGGTTGCGGCAAAACCCTGCTGGCCTCGCGGCTGCCCGGCATCCTGCCCGAGGCCACCGAGCATGAAGCCCTGCAGACGGCCACCATCGCATCGTGCAGCGGCAGCGGCATCGACACCGCGCGCTGGCGCCAGCGCCCCTACCGCGCCCCGCACCACACCGCCAGCGCGGTCGCCCTGGTCGGCGGCGGCTCGTCGCCGCGGCCGGGCGAAATCTCGTTGGCGCACAACGGCGTGCTGTTCCTGGACGAACTGCCCGAGTGGAGCCGCCACGCCCTGGAAGTGCTGCGCGAGCCGCTGGAATCGGGCCACGTCATCGTCGCTCGCGCCGCCCGCAGCGAAGCCTTCCCGGCCCGCTTCCAGCTGGTGGCGGCCATGAACCCCTGCCCCTGCGGCTGGGCCGGCGACCGCAGCGGCCGTTGCCGCTGCAGCCAGGACAGCATCCAGCGCTACCGCGGCCGCATCTCCGGCCCGCTGCTGGACCGCATCGACCTGCACGTGGACGTACCGCGGCTGGAACCGCGCGCGCTGCGCGACGACGCCCCGCCCGGCGAAGACAGCGCCACCGTGCGCGCCCGCGTGATCGCCGCCCGCCAACGGCAACTGGACCGCAGCGGCAAACCCAACGCGCAGCTGCTGCCCGGCGAGCTGAGCGAACACTGCCGGCTCACCCACCAGGACCAGCAACTGCTGGAAGACGCGGTGGAGCGGCTGCAGCTGTCGGCCCGCTCGATGCACCGCATCCTGCGCGTGGCGCGCACCATTGCCGATCTGGACGGCAGCGACGCCATCGCCACCGCGCATGTGGCCGAGGCGATCGGGTATCGGCAGTTGGATCGGGGTGGGGGCTAGGGCGGTTCCAACCGGAAGGCGCAGGGCTATACGCTGCGGAGGCTCCGGCACCACAACGCCGAGCCTGTAAACCGATGCGCTCGATTCGCACACTCTTGGATAATCAGAAACAGGTGGACTATGGCCGAGTTCTCAATTGACATTGTAAGTCCTGCGAGCTTTGAATCGCTCGCTGCAGAAATATCATTTGCGTCACAACTGCTTTGCCGCATTGATCGGGAGCGAACTGATGGCGAGCTTGAAATCGAGTTCTTTCATCTGGCCAGAATTCTTGAGGCCGATGCAAAGATGAAGTTCTCACTGCCCAGCTTCCTCAGCGTCGTTGAAGATGCATGTGCGGAGTTGCGCGGCGTGCCTTCCTAGAATTGGCATACAACCTGCCCCCTACTGCAGGACCCGCATGCGCGTCTCCCTGCCCCCCCCCGATGGGGCACCGTGGAACTATCGATGTAGCGGGCGAACTCAGGTGTTGTGCGGGCATATCACCTGCTCCCACCGATCGCCATCGAACTCGAGTATGTGGTCGGCACCAAAGGAGTAGAGCAGTCCATCGTGGGCATCGAGTTTGTGGGCGCCGGGAGCGGGGCTGATGCCCGTGTCGATATCGACGAAGTCTTGCCCGTCGTATCGAATCAGGCCATGCGCATGGGAAATGTACAGCTGCCCGTTGTACAGCGCCATGTCCCAGAAATTCATGGCCCTGCCTGTATTGATTGCACGCCATCCATTGCAGTTTCCGACCAGCAACACACCATCGTTGCCGCACGCGTAGACCTCATCGCCGCTCTTGCACCGAACGCACGACAGCGGGCGATCGGTTGGAGCGTCCAGCCTGCTCCAGCGCGACCCATCGTAGTGCAGGATGAGGCCCTTTTCGCCCACCGCGTAGATGTCGTTGTGCGACAGGCCGTCCAGGCTCTCCAGGGTAGGAGAGCCCACTTTCGCCCCAGGCGGGCTCATGTTCGACCAGGCCCCGTTTGCGTAGCGATAGACCTGGGAGGACTGGCCGCAGATATACAGTTCGTTGCCGATCTCCCGTATGCACAGCAGCTCGCCAAGCCGGCCGATTTCGATGCGATGGTCTTGGAATTTTCCCCGGATGTTGGCCAGGGTGAAGTCCGCCGCGCCAGAGGTCACATGCCGCAGGTTGCCGTTTCGTCCAAGCATCCACAGGCTGTTGTCGCTGCGCCTGAAGCAGAGGGCGCCGATGACGTCGTTGTCCACGTCGTTGTACACCCAGTCCCCGTCGAAGCAAAAGGCGACCCTGGACATCTGTTCGTCCGGCAGGGAGTTGTACTGTGCAGGAACGACGACCGTGCCAGCCTTTACGACCAGGCCGCAGGTGAAAAACAGCGAGTCTTCATTGTTCATGGCGCCTTCTCCATCAAAGGCAAAGAAAGGGGGGCGGATTCTTCGGCCTCAGCGTATGGCGTGCTCCATAAGAGAACGCCGAACACAAGCATCCACGGAAATTCCCGACGGCGGCCCTGCATGGCGGCAGATACTCCAGTCATTCCCGCTCCATGCATCCCCCTGGATGGCGTCCTGCGCGCATTCTAGCGGGGGTGTAGGGGCAGCGCCCCTATCAGCGTGCACACCGCGCCTCCCGCATCGTTCGCGTGACGCGCACCATTGTCGATCTTGATGCGATGCCGCCGCCACCGCGGACGCTGGCCGACGCCGCTACTGCGCCGCACCCGAAGCACGCCGCGGCTTCCCCCGCAGCATCATGCTGCCGCTGCGCAGGCCAGCATGGCGATACCGGCCACCAGGAAGGCATCGCTGTAGGCCAGCAGCAGCGCCTCGCGATGCACGACCTTGTCCAGCAACGCGAACGCCTGCTGCCGCTCCAGTGCATGGCCGCTGCCGTACAGGGCCGAGGCAGCGTCGACCGGTGCCTTGGCCAACATCCGTACCAGTTCGATGACACGCGCCTGGGTGGCCGCCGAGAACGGCGTCACCGCCTCGCCGATGTGGAAGGCGTGCAGGCGTTCGCGGGTGACGATGAACTGGCTGGCCACCGCGATGCCGATGGCGCCGCCAACGTTGCGCACCATCGAGAACACCCCGGCCGCCGACCCCAGCTCGGACCGCTCCAGGCCTTCCACCGCCATCACGCTCAGCGCCACCACGATCAGCGATTGACCGATGCCGCGCACGATCAGCGACGGCACGATAACGTTGCTGGCCGCGTTGGCATCCAGGTGGATGTTCATCAGGCAGCCCACCGCCATGATGATGAAGCCCAGCACGATGGCGGTCCTGACACTGGTGCGCTTCATCAACGGCGGGGTGGCGAAGGACATGATGAACTGCACGATGCCGTAGGGGATCATGGTCTGGCCGATCTGGCGGGCGTTGTAACCGTGCACGTCGGCAAAGTAGTTGGGGATCAGGAACACCACCCCGAATACCACCGCACCGAAGGTGAACTGCATCAGGCTGGCCAGGCCGAAGTTATAGCTGGACAGCAGCCGCAGGTTGAGGAAAGGTTCCCTGCGCCGAAGTTCGATGGTGACAAAGGCCACCAGGCCCACTACGGCAACCAGCGCCGCTTCGAGGATGAAGGCCGATGAGAACCAGTCCTTGCGCCCGCCCTCCTCCAGCATGATCTGCAGCGCGGACAAGCCCAGCGCCATGGCGATGATGCCGCCCCAGTCGCCGGTCCGCAGTTTCTCCAGGGCCATGGGCTGGGGCCGGATCGACCAGCCGATCGCCGCCAGCAGCAGCAGGCCTGGCGGCACCTGCAGGTAGAAGATCGCCCGCCAGGAATACACATCGGTCAACCAGCCGCCCAGCGACGGCCCCGCCGCCTGGGCAACATTGTTGGCGATGGCGAACAGGGCCATGCCGAACGGATGCTTCGATGACGGCAGCTCGGTGACGATGAGCTGGAACGACAGCGGAATGAGCACGCCGCCAAAGGCGCCCTGCAGCGTACGCGCCAGGATCATGGCCTGGATGTTGGGCGCGACCGAACAGGCCAGCGAGAACACCACGAAGCCGGCCGCGCCCACCATCAGCACGCGGCGGATGGTGAACACCGTGGCCAGCCACGCGGCCAATGGAATGACGATGATCTCCGCGACCAGGTAGGCGGTGGTGATCCATGACCCCTCCTCGAAGGTGGCACCCAGCGAGCCGCGCACGTCGGGCAGCGAGGCATTGGTGACATGCACGTTCATGCCGGCCATGAAGCAACCGACCACGCCACCGATCACCGCCACCCAGGCGCGCAGCGAAACCGCCTCTTCGGACCGAACGGCTGCGGCGGCGCTCATCGGGCGCGCGCCGGACGCGTATCGATCTCGGCCACCACCGACATTCCCGGCCGCAGCGAGGCAAGCCTGCGTTGCCCGGCATCCACCGCGATGCGTACCGGGATGCGCTGGACGATCTTGGTGAAGTTGCCGGTCGCGTTGTCCGGCGGCAACAGCGCGAACTGGGCGCCGGAAGCGGGCGCGAAACTCTCCACGTGCCCGGCCAGCGCCTGCCCGCCCAAGGCGTCGACCTCGATCTGCACGCGCTGGCCCGGCGCAACGCCTTCCAGCTGCACTTCCTTGTAGTTGGCGACGATGTAGACCTGGTGCGGCACCACGGCCATCAAGGGCGCGCCGGCCCCGACATACTCGCCCACCCGTACGCTGCGCTGGCCGACGGTGCCGGCGATCGGGGCGCGGACCACGGTGTGTTCCAGCTCCAGCCTGGCCAGCGCAAGGCTAGCCAGGGCCTGCAGCAATGCGCCCTGGGCCTCCTCCAGCGCGGCGGTGGCGCGCTGGCGTTCGGTGGCCAGCACGGCAGCGTAGTCAACGCTTGCCGCCGCCGTGGCGCGCATGGCGTCCACCGCCGCCGCGCTGCGCGTGGCGCTGGCGTCGGCCGCTTCCAGGTGCCTGGCATCGGACGCCTGCTGATGGGCAAGTTTCTGTTCGCGCCGGTACTCCAGCGTGGCCTGGCGCAGGTCGGCCTGGCGCGCCCGCACGTCGGCGCTGGCGGCGGCAATCACGTTGCGTTGCCGCTGGCGCTGCGCGTCCAGGTTGGCAATGGCCGCCTGTTGCGCCATGACCTTGGCGCGGGCCACCGCGACGGCACCTTCGGCCTGGGCCACGTGGTTGCGGTAGTGGCGGTCATCCAGCCTTGCCAGGATGTCGCCGCGGGCGACACGCTGGTTGTCACCCACCTGCACGCTGGCGATGTAGCCGGCAACGCGCGGGCTGATGGTGGCGATGTCGGCGCGGACATAGGCGTTGTCGGTGCCGACCATGAAGCGGCCCGCAGTCCACCAGTGGATGCCGGCGGCAAGCGCGGCCAGGGCAAGCAACAGCAGGGTGGCCAGCACCAGCGGCCTGCGCATCATCGGCGGGCGGCGGCCGGCCATATCGACAGGTGCACCGTGTGGGGGAGTGGTATCGGTCATGGTCATGTTCAGAGGGTGGGGGAAGGGAACCGGCGCGCGGGGTCGGCGCGGCGGGTGATCACCGGGGTGTGCACGGCAGGCGCCTGCTCCCAGCCGCCACCGAGCGACTTGAACAGCGCGACCTGGCCCAACGCCAGGTCGGTCTCGGCCGCGGCCAGCGCCGCGTGCACCTGCGCGTCGCTGCATTCGGCTTCCAGCGCATCCAGTTCGCTGGCCGCGCCGGCGCGCTGGCCCAGCCGTGCCAGTCGCATCGCCTCGCCGCTCTGTACGGCGGCGGTGTTCAACGCATCGCGCTGGCGCCGTGCCGCCTCATGGGTCGCCAGTGTCTGTTTGACGTCTTTCAGCGTGGCCAGGATCACCGCGTCGAAACGCGCGAGCGCGGCCGCTTCCTGCGCCTGGGCCTGCGCTATCTGCGCGCGCGCCGCGCTGATGTTGGGAAAGTGCCAGGAAAGTACCGGCCCCACGTTCCATGCGATGGCACTGTGGTGGCCCAGATCGCCCACCTCCGGCGCCGAACCGGCCACCGTGCCGAGGATGGACACGCTGGGATAGAGGCTTGCGGTGGCCACGCCGATGCGCGCGGTGCTCGCTTCCAGCCGACGCTGCGCCTGGCGGACATCGGGCCGGCGCTGGAGCAGCGCGGTAACGTCCCCGATCGGGATCGGCGCCTTCAGCTGCGGCACGCTGGTGCAGTTGCCCGTCGCGGCGGCTAGGTCATCGGGCGGCCGCCCGGTCAGCACGGCCAGTTCGTACAGGGCGTTCTGCCGCCCGGCCTGCAGCGCCGGCAGCGCCGCCTGGGCCTGCCCGGCCAGTGCGGATGCACGCGCCACCTCCATTGCCGTGGTACCGCCGGCAGCACGCAGCGCGGTCTTCAGCGCCAGGCGTCGCGTTGCCAGTGCCAGCGAGCGTTGCGCCACACCTGCAGCGCTGGCGTAGCCGCAACTGTCCACGTAGGCGCGCGTGGTTTCGGCGGCCACCACCACCCGCACGCTGTCCTGCGCGGCTGCGGTCGCCTCGGCGTCGGCCCGCGCGGCCTGCACGGCGCGCGCGATCCGGCCAAAGAAATCCAGGCTCCAGCCGGCCGACACCGCCGCGCCGTAACGCTGCCCGGTGCGCACCTCGGTCTGATCCAACGCAGCGGCGATCTGGTCGCTGACCGTGCTGCCATAACCGATGTCGCTGGACACCGTGGTGAGCGGAAGCCGCGCTCCCTGGCGTTCGCGCAGCACCGCGCGCGCTTCGCGCAAGTTGGCCGATGCCACCTGCAGATCGCGGTTGTTTTGCAGCGCCTCGGTCACCAGCGCGTCCAGCGCCGGGTCGTCATACAGGCGCCACCATTGCGTGGCCACAGGGGCCGCCGCCACCGCACTGCCCACCTGGCCGAGCGAAGGCGGCGCGCCGATGGTCGAACGGGGCGATCCCGCGGGGCCGACGGCGCACCCGTTGGCGGCGGTGGCAAGCAACAGACACAACAGGGGGGCGCGCAAAGCAGTCATGGACGGGGCACGTGGGGTGGCGTGTGGCCGGGGGTCCACATGACACCACCATCGCCGCTGTCCTTCTCCCGCCTGGCGGACTACCATCGTCTAGATATGGACATTCCGCGCACGGTCAGCGACTGCCATGCCACCGACCGCCCGGTCGCGGCCCTGGCCACCTGGCACCCCCATGGCGAGCACATTGCCCCGCACCGCCACTCGCGGGCGCAGTTGGTGCATGCCCTGAGCGGGGTGATGACGGTGCAGAGCGCTACCGGCAGCTGGGTGGTACCGGCGGGGCGGGCGGTGTGGATGCCCGAAGACATCGAACACCGCATCCATATCGCCGGCGACATCGCCATGCGTACCCTCTACGTCGCGCCGCGGGCCCGGCCGAACCTGCCTGCCCGCTGTGAGGTGATCGAGGTGTCCCCGCTGCTGCGCGAGGCCATCATCGCCGCTACCGGGATCGGCCTGCACTACCCCACTGCAGGCCGCGACCACCGGGTGATGGAACTGATCCTGGACGAGATTGAAAGGGCACCCCGGTTGGGCCTGCACGTGCCGTTGCCGCGCAATGCCCAGCTGTTGCGCCTGTGCCAGCGGATGATCGCCGAACCGGCCGAGCCGGTGACGCTGGAAAGCCTGGCCGCCGACATGCATGTCAGCGGGCGCACGGTGGCGCGGCTGTTCCACCGCGAGGTGGGGATGAGCTTCGGGGACTGGCGGCGGCGGATGTGCCTGCTGCTCAGCCTGCCGCGCCTTGCGGCCGGGGCATCCATCCTGGAGGTGGCGCTGGAGCACGGCTACCTCAGCCCCAGCGCGTTCTCGGCGATGTTCCGCCGCGCACTGGGCGTATCGCCCACCGACTATCTGGTCTCCCGGGAATGACGCATCGTCAGTCACCTTCCAGCTGAATACTCATCGCCAACCGCTGGACGTCCCTACCACGCCGCTGCACCATGGCCGCATGCGCATCGAACATCTGACCCTGCCGGTGTCCGACCCGGCCGCCGTGGCCGGTTACTTCCAGCACACGCTGGAACTGCCGGTCGAGCATGATCGGGTACAGCCCGGCTGGACCACGCTGCAGCTGCTGCCGGCCGGCGAACGGCCGGTAGGCGGCGTGCACCTGGCCTTCAACGTGCCGCACAACCGCTTCACCCAGGCCACCGCCTGGCTGGATGCGCGCGCGCAGCGGCAGCGCAATGCCGAAGGGCAACAGCATTTCACCTTCGGCGGGCGCTGGGATTCCGAATCGATCTACTTCACCGGCCCCGACGGGCTGATCCTGGAGCTGATCGGCCGGCGTCGCCTGCCCGGCTCGGAGCGGCGCGGCGCCTTCCACGGCAGCGAGATCACCTGCATCAGCGAAGTGGGGTTGCCGGCGGCCAGCGTGGCCGACGTGCAGGCGCGTGCCGATGCGGTATTCGGCTTGCAGCCGCTGTCGCCGCCCACGCCGCAGTTTGCCGCGCTGGGCGACGACGAAGGGCTGCTGATCGTGACCGATGCCACCCGCCGCTGGTTCCCAGAGCAGCGGGTGCTGCCCAATGCGAAGGGCGTGCGTGTGCGGGTGAGCGGGGTCACCGCGGCGGCGGTGCTGGACGATGCGGCACTGGGTTGGTGCGTGCAGTCGGATTGAAACAATGGCGTACGGTCGGGCCTGCGCCGCCTGTTCCCGGCCCAACCATCGCAGGTACGTCCGATCGTGGCCGGATGCGCTCCGTTCCGGCATCACCCTGTCCGAGCGTGGCTCGGACCTACGCTTTCCCATGCGTGCCAGCCATGTGTGGAGGGTTGGCGCGGGTGGGTTGGCGGGACTGTCGAAAACATGGGTCCGGCGTATACGCCGGACGGGTTGGGCAGGATGCCCAACCCCGGTCTTGCCGCATGCGCAGGACAGCGCATGCGAGCAAGTTTTCGCCAAGCCCCCAAGGGTGAGAGTGCATTGCCTGCGAGGCACTGCCTCGCATGCGCTCGAACGCCCAGCCGCCAGCGGCTGGGCCGGGCCGCGGAGCGGGGTTCACGGCGTGTCCCGCCAACCCACCCGCGCCAACCCAATCAGCGCATACGCGGGCAGCTGCCTTTGATCTGAGGCTGCGCTTGGCAGCTTACCTCCCACGCAAATCGGCGGAGAACCTGAAAAAAAGCCCCGCGATATGCGGGGCTCTTCATTGCGCATGGCCGGCAGGCCTCACTCTTCTTCGTCCTGCCATCCCTGCTGCTGGTTCTGGTTGCGCTGCTGTTGTTCCTGCTGCTGTTCCTGCTGCTGGTCGCGACCGCGGCCCTGCTGCTGGCCGCGTTGATCCTGGGAATCCTGCTTGCGCTGCTGAGTCATGGTAGGTCTCCGGGTGGCCACCGGCGGGGATGCCGGGGTTGGGGACATCCTGTGCAGCGGCAGGTTAACGAGACGTGGCGTTTTGCGCAGGAAATCGTCAAGACAACGCGACCAATGGCGTTGGCCATTGTCGTATCGACGTCGGCGGGAGGCGCAACGCTTGAGAGCGGATGGGAATAAGCAAATGCCCTCTCCAACACTATGCCTGGTCAGGTGAATGAACATGCTGCCAGTGACGCGCACCCGATTATCTGGATTTTAGATACCCGAAATCGGGCTGTATCGTTCCGGCGTCCAGACTCGAAACGCCCCCCATGATTCCCACGACATCAATGCTGTGGCACCGAGTCTTACGGACTACATCGGGTAGTGCACCGGGGACAGCTCAGCGGCCTCCCGACACGTTCGCCACTGCCAGATCGCACGTGCGCGGCGTGTTCCCTGCAGCTATCGAAGTGCCATACCACCCGGCCTCGCGCATCACCCGTTTGCGCAACCTGCTCAACTCGATTGACCACATCTTTTCGAACACACAAATGCGGTTGATGTCATCGCTGGAATCAACCGCCGCAAAGTGCGCGCCAGCAAGGTTTCGTTGCGTGCTCCATCCCAGTTCCGCAGATGCGGCCCCACCTGTTCTGCATCACTGCGAATGCTGCGGTTGTACGCGGTTGACCCTCTCCACCCTGCCACGCATGGTGGCGCCATGAACGCACTCACGCGCATCATCGCGCTTGGCGATCTCGCCAGCATCCGCCAGGGCCATCCGTTCCGCGGCGCCATCACTGCCGTTGCCGACGGGCCGGTGCAGGTCATCCAATTGAAGAACCTGGCCGTGGCCGGGTTGCAGGAGCGCGATGCGCTGCTGCGCACCGCATTGCGGCCACGCAAGGCACCGCACTGGGTACAGGATCAGGATGTCCTGATGGCCGCACGCGGCAATCACCCGATGGCGATGCTGTTGCGCGACCCACCACAATTCACCGTATGCAGCCCCCACCTGTACGTGCTGCGCGTGGGCAACCCGGAGGTGCTGTTGCCGGCCTTCCTGGCCTGGCAGCTGAACCAGCGCCCGGCGCAGGCCTACCTGCGCCAGCAGGCCGCCGGGTCGCGCCAGCAGAGCCTGCGCAAGGTGGTGGTGGCGCAGCTGCCGCTGCAGGTGCCGCCGCTGGCCCAGCAGCAGCGGGTGATTGCCATCGCACGCGCCGCACAGGCCGAACGGCAATGCCTGGAGGCCTTGATCCACAACCGACAACAGGAGATTGCCGCCGTGGCAGAACGGGTGCTTGAGGGATGCAGGGCATGAACCCGGCCAGCCTGCCCGGTGCGCACGCCACCCAGGCTGCGCTGACCGCCGCGCGCGACACCCTGGAAGGGGTCGAGGACGGCCAGGTGGCCACCTACCTGGTGCTGGCGTTGCTGATGCTGAAGATCGCCAGCGATACCGAGGCCGCCGCCACCGACCCGGACACCGCCGGGCCCGATCCCGGGGCGCCGATCTCGCCCGGTGTGCAGTTGCTGGTGGTGCCGCCCGAGGCGCGTTTCGAGCCGCTGCACCAGCAGCGCTTCCTGCCCGGCAACGACCAGCGGATCATGGCCGCCCTGCAACAGCTGGCGCGCGCCAACCCGGAAACGCTGGGCGAGGTATTCGACGTGCTGCGCCTGCACGATGGCTGGCCACGCGATCCGGACCGGCGCGAGCTGGCGCTGTCGCGGCTGCTGGCCCGGCTGGCCATCCCCGCGCTGGATTTCCGCAGCCTGCGCGGGGTGTACCGGGCCGACATCGGCGAGGCGGTGGACCGGCTGCTCGAGCGCAGCCAGCCGCAGCCGCGCAGCGCACCGCTGGCGCACGTGCCCGACGCGCTGGCCTGGCTGATGGCCGCACTGATGGACCCCGGCGAGGACGACACCATCTGCGACCTGGCCTGCCACAACGGCAGCCTGCTGCTGGCCGCCGGCCAATGGGCGCGCAGCCGGCACGGCGCGCGCCGGCACCTGCTGTACGGGCAGGAACAGGACGACCCTTGCTGGGCACGCACGCGCCTGCGCCTGCTGCTGCACGGTGAAGACAATCATGGCGTGCGGGCCGGCAACCCCATGCTGCATGACGCCCTGCTCACCGCCGATGGCGGCCTGCGGCGGTTCCACGTGCACCTGTGCCGCCCGCCATTCGCATTGCGCTGGGCGCCGGAACGGGTAGCGCACGATCCCTTCCACCGCTACGTCCACGGCGTGCCGCCGCGCCAGTGGGGCCACCTGGCGCTGTTGCAGCACATGCTGCGGGCGCTGGACCGGCAGCACGGCCGGATTGCCATGGTGGTACCGCACGGGGTGCTGTTCCGTGCCGGGGAGGAGGCGCGGATCCGCCAACGGCTGCTGGAGGCCAACCTGGTGGAGAGCGTGATCGGCCTGCCGGACCGGTTGTTTGCCGGCATGCCGGTAGCCACCGCGCTGCTGGTGCTGCGCAGCGTGCGCAACGACGAGGCGGTGCTGTTCGTGGATGCGCGGCGGCTGGCGCCGGCGCACCGGCGCGGGCCGAAACTGGACCTGGCCGCCGCCGAACGCCTGCTGGCGGTATGCCGGCAACGCACCGATGTACCCGGGCTGGCCAGCCGCGTCGGCCCCGAAGCCCTGGCCCGCGAAGACGGCAACCTCAGCGTGGCCCGTTATGTCAGCGCCGACGACACGGCGCAGCGCCCGGCCGTGACCGCACTGCGCGGTGAACGCAGCGCATTGAAGGCACACCTGGGCAGGCTGGAGCAGGGCCTGGACGCCGAACTGCGCGCCCTGGAGCGGCAGGTTGCCGTGCCGAACTGAGCACGGTGTGTGGTCTGGCAGGCAGAGCAATCGACACGCCCTATCCAGAACGCAACTGCGATCCAAAAGTTCTTGGTTCTGCGGCCAGCCGATGACATGAACCGGAATGGTGCACACGACGAGCGCGGTTGCAGTGCGCGCAGACTGCGGGCATGCGCGCCCGTTTCATTTCCGTTTGCGATGCCGACACTGCCTGCCATGGGCCGGTGCCGCATGTGCGCCGTGCTGCGGTGGTCGGCGCCGGCCTGCCGCGATGACCGCCGTGCGCGACAACCACAACGTGCGGCGCTCGGCACTGGGCTGGCTGCGCCGGCTTGGCTGGGAGTACGTGGCTCCCGGTCACGGCGACCCCGTCGGTGCTGACGGCCTCGCCGGCATCCGGCAGCAACGCCTGCTGCAGCGGTTGCAGGCGATACGCTTTGCGGCGCAGGGCCAGGACTGGCCGTTGAGTGCGGACAGCATCGCGCGGATCATCGCCGACCTGACCCCGGCGCCGCTGCGCCAGGGGTTGCTGGCCGGCAACCATGCCTGGCAGCGGCAACTGGTGGACGGCATCGATACCCTGCAGACCCTGCCCGATGGGCAGGTGGTACCGGTCACGGTGGCGCTGATCGACTGGGCGCAGGTGCAGGCCAATTGCTGGGAAATCGCCGAGGCCAGCGCGGTCGATACCGGCACCGGGGCGCAACCGACGGCGAGCGGACTGGTCGGCTACGTCAACGGCCTGCCGCTGGTGCGGGTCAGCTGCGCCGAACGCGACCGGCACCGGCGCTGGGCCGATCTGGCCAGCGCGGTCGAACACCATCTGCACGGCCAGCAGTCGGCCACGCTGGCGCCGCTGTATGCGCGGGCACAGCTGCTGCTGGCGTTGGACCGCCGTGGTGGCTGCTATGGCCTGCCCGGCACGCCGGCCGAAGACTGGCTGCGCTGGCACGAGCCGGATTGCGCGGGCGCGGCGTTGCAACGTTTGCGCCAGGCCCCGTGCGGCGGCGACCCGGCCGACCTGCGCGGCGTGCATGCCCCGCTGTTGGCCGGCGTGCTCGCGCCGGCGCGGGCGTTGCAGCTGCTGCGCGGCTTTGTGCACTGCGGTGGCGATGGCCAGCGGCGCATCGCCAGTGCCGCGCAGTTCCTGGCGGTGCAGGCCGGGCTGGCGCAACTGCGCCGGGTGGACGCCAACGGCCGCCGCCAGGGCGGGCAACTGTGCCTGGCCGCAGGCAGTGGCGCCGGCCAGGTGCGTGGCTGGCTGTTGCAGGCGCTGCGCCGCGAAACGGCCCTGCGCCACTGCCGTGTGCTGGTGGTGGGAGCGCCTTTGGCCGGCGCGGCACCGGCCAAAGGCAACCGCGCACGCGCGCCTGCGCAGCAGCTGGCCACGTTCATGGGCGCCCGCCAGGAACGCGAACTGACGGTCAGTGCCGCCACCCTGCATGGCTGGCTGCGCCGCCGCGAAGGCGGCCATGCCGGTGATGACCTGATCGTGCTGCTCGATGCAACGTTCTGGTCCGGTGATGCGGCCCGCCTGCGCCGGGCGCGGCGGCAGTTGCCGCGCGCCGGATGGCTGACCATCGCCGAGGCGCCGGTGGCCTGCGCGCACGAGGGCGACGACCGTGTGCTGTTCGCCAGCCCCGTCGCCGCGGCGGTGGCCGAGGGCAGCATCATCCCGGTGCTGTATGCAGCGCGATGCGAGCCGGCAACCACCGCCACGCACAGCGCCGCCGGTAACGCAGCCAGTCCTGCGGCCACGACGACGCGCCACATCGGCGTGGCCGAAACGATCGGCCTGCACTTCGGCGACAGCATCGCGCAGGCCGAGCGCGACCTGGGCGCGCTGCTGCTGGTGGACGGCATGGCCCAGGCGCGCCACTACCTGCGCGCGTTCGAGCAGGCCGGCCTGCTGCACTGCGCGCTGGCCGCAGACCTGCCTGCAGAAGCGTTGCGGCAGGAGGCCGAATTGCTGATCGTGCCCAGGCCGGAGCACCGGCTGCCACGCGACCGGCGCCGTGCCGTGCTGTACATCGACTGCGCCCTGCCACGCGCGGCACTGCTGCGCTGGATGGCAGCGATCAACCTGCCGCATCCGGACAAACGCGGCGCGCTGATGGTGGACTTGCGTACACCACCGGCATTGGCCGACGCCTCCGCCTTCGATGGCTGGGGCCCGCAACCGCTGCAGCACGGCCACGCACAGCTGCCGCGGCAGCACCGCCGGCTGCGTGCGCTGCTGCCGCATGCGGCCAGCGATGATTTCCATGCCTGCCGCGACCACCTCGGCCCACGCTGGGTGCTGGACACGCAGGGCCGGGACAGCGATGCGCACCGGCGACGGCGGAGACTGCTGCACGCGCGCGTCACCGGGTTTGGCCAGCAGCTTGAAACCGCGCTGTGCGCCGCGCACACCGAGGCGGCCCACTACCTGCCGGCCGAACGCGGCCTGCGCTACCGCCACGACCTGCATTTCTGTTCGCTGCTGCGCGATGCGGTCAACGCCGATGCGCAGGATGCCGATGGCTACCGGGCCGAGGACGTGCGGATCCGGCACTGGGCGCGTGCGCAGGCGCCGGAACTGCACGAACCGCTGCTGGAGGACTACCAGGTGCTGCGCACGCTGGACGCGCCCAGCCCACGCCGCGACGCCGATGCGCTGCACAGCCGGCTGCGGCGCCGGCTGGAGCGGGCGTTCGGCGCGGACCGCGCCGCCTGGCAGCGGTGGGACCAGCAACTGCGCGCGCTGCTGGCCGGCCCGCTGGCGGCGGCCGAACGGCTGGCCGGGTTGTGTGCGCTGCAGGACCGGATCGAGGCCGATGCCGCAGCGGACCTGCCGCCGGCACTGCCGCCGCGGCCGCTGGTGCAGGCCTGCTACGGCGTGCTGTGCCGGCAGCTGGGCGAACCGGCGCCGGCGCAGCAGGATGGCCGGATCGCCCTGGCGGTGCAGCTGGAGGCGGCCGTGGCCGCCACCCATGCCAGCCTGCCGGCCGCGCCGCATCTGTTCACCGTCGGCCTGCGCCGACGGCTGGCGGCGGTGCTGGCCGCCGAGCTGGACCCGACCATGGCAGGCACGGTGCTGGAAGCGCTGCTCGAACTGGCCCCCTGCGGCTGGCAGGTGGCGTGAGCCCCCCAGGTACTGCCTACGGCATCACCGGCGGCACATAGGTCAGGGTCATGCCGAGCAGCCATAGCAGGCCCAGCACCAGCGGGATATGCACCAGCAACTGGATGAAGGTGAAGCCGACGATGTCGCGCGCCTTGAGCCCAAGCACCCCCAGCAGCGGCAGCATCCAGAACGGGTTGATCAGGTTGGGCAGCGCCTCGGCGGCGTTGTAGACCTGCACCGCCCAGCCCAGGTGGGCCTTCAGTTCGTTGGCGGCCTGCATCACATACGGCGCTTCGATGATCCACTTGCCGCCGCCGGAGGGCACGAAGAAGCCCAGCACCGCCGAGTACACGCCCATCACCAGGGCGAAGGTGTCGGTGGTGGCCACCTGCACGAACAGGCTGGACAACCGGTGTGCCAGGGTTTGATCGCCGCTGCCGGTGGCGTGGGTGAGGATCATCGCGATGCCGCCGTACAGCGGGAACTGGATCAGCACGCCGGTGGTGCTGGGTACCGCCTTGGCCACGGCATTGAGGAAGCTGCGCGGCCGCCAGTGCAGCAGCAGGCCCAGCGAAATGAACAGGAAGTTGTAGGTGTTGAGGTTGGCGATCGCACTGACCAGCGGCTTGCTGGCGAACTCGCCGAACAGCCAGCCGAAGGCCAGCAGCGACAGCAGCACGGTCAGCAGCGGGCTGTATTCCAGCCATTCGCCGGGCCGGGTGCGTGGTTGCAGCGGTGGCGGCTCGGCCTGGGCGGCGCCGTCGAACGCGCTGGCAGTGCGCGCGGTGGCCGGGCCGGGTGCGGTCAGCCAGGCGATCAGCAGCGAGACCAGGATCAGCGCGGCGGTGAGCACCACCGACTGCCACAGGAAGATGGTTTCGGTGAAGGGCAGCACGCCGGTGATTTCCACCAGCCCCGGCGGCATGCTGGCCGGGTTGGCCTGCAGCTGCGCGGCCGAAGAACTCAAGCCCATCGCCCATACCGCGCCCAGGCCCAGGTAGGCCGAGGCGCCGGCGGCGCGGTAATCCATCTTCAGGTCTTCGCGGCGGGCCAGCGCGCGCACCAGCAGGCCGCCGAACACCAGCGAGAAGCCCCAGCTGAGCAGCGAGGCCAGCATGCTGACCAGGCCCACATATACCACCGCGCCACGGCCGCTGCGCGGCACGCGGGCCAGCTGGTCGATCAGGCGCGCCACGATCGGCGCGGTGGCCAACGCATAGCCGCCGATCACCACGAAGGCCATCTGCATGGTGAACGGGATCAGGCTCCAGAAGCCCTCGCCGAAGGCGCTGGCGGTGGCCTGTGGCGAGGCGCCGAAGCCGATTGCCGCGCCGGCCACGATGACCACGCCGAGCACGGCGAACACATAGGCGTCGGGAAACCATTTTTCCGCCCAGGCCGCCGAGCGCAGTGCTGCCCGCGCCATCCAACCATCGTGCACCGCCGTCGCTGTGGCCATCGCCCCCTCCCAGGTCATTCAATGGGTTGGATTCTGTCGCCTGGCGCGCGCGGTGTCAGTCGCCCAATGGTCGTAGTGCCGGCCGGCTCCCCGGGAATGATCGCCAAGCCGGCCAGCGGCCGGCACTACCGATGCCGGACCGTGCCCGGCATCGGCCTCAATGGAACGCCAGCGCCGCGGCGATACCGGCAAACAGGGTCGCGCCGACCCAGTTGTTGTGCAGGAAGGCCTTGAAGCACGGGTCGCGCTCGCGTTTGCGGCACAGCAGGAACTGGTAGGCGATCAGCACCGCGGCCACGCCCAGCGACAGCCAGTACGCCGTACCCAGGCCGGCACGCAGGCCCACCAGGCCCATCGCGCCGAGGAACAGGGCGAACAGGATGCCCTGGATGACCAGGTCCAGCTCGCCGAACAGGATGGCGGTGGAATGGGAGCCCATCTTCAGGTCGTCGTCGCGGTCGACCATGGCATACCAGGTGTCGTAGGCGGTGGACCACAGGATGTTGGCGGCATACAGCAGCCAGCCGATCAGCGGCACTTCGCCCTGCACCGCCGCGAACGCCATCGGGATGCCCCAGCCGAAGGCCATGCCCAGGTAGACCTGCGGCAGGTGGGTGTAGCGTTTCAGGTAGGGGTAGCTGGCGGCCAGGAAGATGCCGACGAAACTCAGCCCGATGGTCAGCGCGTTCAGGGTCAGCACCAGCGCGAAGGCCACCAGCATCAGCACCGCGAACAACACCAGCGCCTCGCGCCCGCTCACCCGGCCGCTGGCCAGCGGGCGGTCCTTGGTGCGTTTGACGTGCGGGTCCAGCCAGCGGTCGGCGTAGTCGTTGATCACGCAGCCGGCCGAACGCGTCAGCCACACCCCGGCGCTGAACACCAGCAGGGTCCACAGCGGCGGCTGGCCGCCGGCGGCCAGCCACAACGCCCACCAGGTGGGCCACAGCAGCAGCAGGGTGCCGATCGGGCGATCGGCGCGCATCAGTTTCCAGTACTGGCCCCAGCGCGACGGTGCGGCGGCGGCGGGGGCATCAAAACGTTCGTAAGCCATGCGCCAAGGATACCGCCACGGCCGGCAACCGGCGTTGCCGTGCAGGGCAATTCAGCGGGGGGCAGACCTGCGCGGCGTTTCCCGCTAGAATGCTCGTCCCCGCGCCGCCAAGGCGACTGGCGGCCGGTACCGGCGCCCGGGAAATGCAGGACAACGCGCTCGTAGCTCAGCCGGATAGAGTAGTGGCTTCCGAAGCCATTGGTCGGGGGTTCGAATCCCTCCGGGCGCACCATCTCCCGTTCAAACCTGTCTCTACGCCGACGGCCTCGGTGGCGGAGGTTCAGTGCTTTCCCGAGTGCGGCAGAACCGCCTTGCGCGCCACGATGCCGGCCTGCGCGCCGGGACCGCTGCACGTCAGCGGGATGGGACCGGCGCAACGCATCGGCGCGCTGCCTTGAGCAGGGCCGTCAGTGCTCCTGCTGCAACTGCAGCAGCTTGACCATGTTGCCGATCAGGCGCCGCTGCTGCGGCTCGTCCATTCCCCCGCCCCCGGCCCAGGTCAACGACGCGCGGGTAATCCGGCGCGAATCCACTATGTTGCCGGCGTCGATGTCGCCGGGGCTGACCCGGCCGGCAACCTGCAGGGTCTGATCCCGACCGTTTACCGCGATGGTGAGCGGGCCTTGGATCTGCACGCTGCCGTCGGCGTGCACGGCGGCCACTTCGGCCGGAATGGCCATCAGCAGTTCCGTCTCCGAGGCCTGGGGGTTGGGGGTGGCATGCGCCTTGGACCATGACGATTTCCGCGCATGCACCGTCACCGGATCGCCGATACGAAAGCGCGAGGGAATGGCGGTGCCGGGATGGTCGTCGACCTCCGGTGGCGCGCGCGGCCCGACCGGCGATGGCGGCGCCCAGATCAATGACGAAGGCGCTGCGGCCTGCGGCGGTGCGGCGATCACCTCTGCAGGCTGTTCCAGCGGCGGCGGTGGCAGCGGTGGCGAAACCGGCGCCTGGGCCAGCACCGGGCCGGTGCACAGCGCCACCACCAGCAGCAGAGTCCGGATGAAGGCGTGGCCGGTAGCAGCATGCAGGTTCATCCGACGGCCTCGTTGTCCCGGATAGCCACGCGGAAACCGCGGGGCGCGCTTGTCAGTGCCCAGGCATTACAGCACGCAGCGCTAGCACGTGCGGCGCCGGTGCCGGCGCAGGGTGGCTGGACGCCCCTGCCGGCATCATCAACACTGCGCCCATGACGCCACCGGATCTGCTGAACCTGGCCGCAGGGGCCGCCGTGCTGGGGCTGGCCTCGCTGACCGCCGCGATGGGATATGGATTGCGCACGCGCGCGGCCGGTTTGCTCACGGCTTTCTTCGCGTGCTTCGCGCTGGCCCATCTGTTCGGCACGTTCCTGCTGGGTGGCGGGGCCTGGCTGTCGGCCGATGCGGTGCGTTGGCTGCGCGTGGTCGAGGTGCCGCTGGTCTACCTGCTTGGCCCGCTGTTGTATGGCTACGCGGTGGCGTTGGCCACGCCGGGGCGGTGGCCCGGCTACCGCGCGCTGCGCTGGCACCTGCTGCCGGCCGCGGTGGCCTTCGGCATTTCACTGCTGAACGCGATCGCGCCGTTCGACGCCACGCCCACCGGCGCAGCCGTGTTCCTGTTCAGCTTCCACGCATGGCTGCTGCAGGGAGCCCCGTACCTGCTGGCCGCGGTGTGGCACGCGTGGCGGGCACCGCCCTGGCCTGAAGCGCCGGCGGCCGGCCAGGCCTCGCCCCAGCGGGTATGGTTGCGCGGCCTGGTGCTGGTGATCGTGGCGTGCTGGATCTCCAGCGCGATGGGCCGCTGGCCGCTGGCCCCGGACGCATCGGCCCGGCCCTGGTTCGGGGCCGCGTTGAACGGAGTGACCACGGCAGGCCTGTACCTGCTGGCCTGGTTCGGCCTGCGCCAGCGCATCCTGCTGCCGGCGCAGGCCGATGGCTGCGCGCATGCCGTGCCGGCGGTGGATGCGGTGGGCCCGCGCTATGAGCGCTCCGGGATCGACCCGGCGCAGTGCGGGGACATCGCCGCCGAACTGAGCCGGCTGGTCCAGGTGGAACGCCTGTATGCCGATCCGGGCTTCGACCTGGCAGGCCTCAGCCAGCGCAGTGGCTGGCCCGCCAACCATGTGTCGCAGGCACTGAACCAGGGCCTGGGGCAGAACTTCGCCGAGTTCGTGAACGGCTTCCGCATCGCCGCGGCCACCGCCAGCCTGGCCGACGCCAACGACCCGCGCAGCGTGCTGGAGATCGCGCTGGCGTCCGGCTTCGGCAGCAAGTCCACGTTCAATACCGTGTTCAAGCGCATGACCGGGCGCACCCCGCGCGAGTACCGCCGCGCACCTTCAGTGGGCGCGGCCCACGCCCACTGAAGGTCCAATCCTGCACGTCCGGACGATCGTCGACCCGATTGCTGCTGCCATCACCGCTGGTTCTGGTGAAGGAGCGGTGCGATGGGATACCGATGGAAGCTGCTGGCGCTGCTGCTGGCGCTGCTGCTGGCGATGACGGCCGGCGCGGTGCAGGCGCAGGACACGGCAACGGTGCTGGCCCGGGCCAAGGCCGGCAGCGGCGACAGCCACTGGGATGCGGTGCGTACCCTGCGGGCCGAGGGCGAGGCCTCCTCCGGCGGGCTGCGCGGCGCATGGCGGCTGGAGCAGGAGCTGGGCCGCGGCCGCTATTTGGAAACCGCGCGGCAGGGCCAGTTCACCCTCACCCATGGCTACGACGGGCAGCAGCCCTGGCGCCGCGAACGCGGCGGCGAGGTGGGCCTGCTCGATGGTCAGGTGCCGCGCCGCCGCGCAGCCAGCCAGGCCTGGCTGGCCGCACGCGCCTACTGGTACCCGGCGCGCATCGCCGGCCGGACAGATGCGGCGCGGCGGCAGACCCTGGCCGGCCGTCGCTACGACGTGGTGGCCGCCACCCCGGACGGAGGCGAGCGGCTGGAGCTGTGGTTCGACGCCGACTCGGGGCTGCTGCACCGCCTGGTGCAGCCGCTGCCGCCGGGGTCGATGGTGACCGTGCTGGACGACTACCGCGCGGTGGCCGGGCTGCGCCTGCCGCACCGGATCACCGTCGATACCCTCGATGGCGCCGGCCACGACGAGCCGCGCCTGCGCCGGGAACTGCAGGTGCGGCGCTATACGGTCAACGCGGCGATCGCCGACAGCGCCTTCGCTGCGCCGCCGATGCCCACCGATGCCTATGTGAACACCGCCTCGGGGCAGACCCGGATCCCCTTCGACCTGGTCAACAACCATATCTACGTCGATGCCGAGGTGGACGGCCAGCCGGCACGTTTCCTGGTGGATACCGGCGCGATCAATCTGCTCACCCCGGCCGCCGCCAAACGGCTGGGACTTGCCAGCGCCGGCAAATCGGCCATCCACGGTGCCGGCGACAACGCCGTCGAACTGGGCATGGCGCAGGGGCGGCATCTGCGCATCGGCCAGGCGCACCTGCCGCGGCCGGTGTTCCACGTGATCGATCTAGGCGAGCAGGTGCAATCGATGGGCGTGCACTACGACGGCTTCATCGGCTATGAAACCTTCCGCCGCTTCGCCACCACCTTCGACTATGCCGCGCGCGTGCTTACCTTCACCGACCCGGCCCGCTACCAGCCGCCGGCCGGGGCAGTGGCGCTGGTATTCGAGCAGGACGACCGCGCCCCGGTGCTGGCGGGCACGCTCGATGGCATCGCGTTGCGGCTGTGGGTCGACTCGGGCTCGCGCAATTCGCTGAGCCTGCTCGGCCCGTTCGTACGCACGCACGGCCTGCTGGACAAGTACCAGGCCGGCGCGGAAACGGTGCTGGGCTGGGGCATCGGCGGCCCCAGCCGCGCGCATCCGGCACGGCTGGGCCAGCTTCAACTGGGCAGCCTGGAGGTGGCCGGCCTGGCCGGCGACCTGATGACCGGCGACAAGGGCGCGCTGGCCACGCCCCACTACGGCGCGCTGGTCGGCGGCGGCCTGCTGCGCCGCTTCACGGTGGGGCTGGATTACCAGGCCAAGCGCATGTACTTCACCCCGAACGCAGACAATGCCGCGCCCGAACCGTTCGACCGCAGCGGCCTGTGGCTGCAGGCCGAGGGCGATGTGCTGCGGATCGCCGACGTGGCCGCCGACAGTGCCGCCGCACAGGCGCAGCTGCGCGTGGACGACCGGGTGTTGTCGATCCAGGGTGAACCGGTCGGCGCGCGCGGCCTGGGCCAGTGGCGCGAGCTGCTGCGCAGCTTGCCGGTGGGCACGCCGGTGGCGATCGGCTATGCGCGCGATGGCCGGCCGGCGCAGGCCGAGCTGGTGCTGGCCGAGCGCATCGCGCCGCACTGGCCGCGCTGATCCCCCGCGCCGGCGTGCGGCGCGGGGACAGGAAGGGTCGGGGTGCCGGACAAGGGCTGCGGCATGCGGGCTGGTCTTCCCACCTGCCTGGTGCCGCGTGCGGGGCCGGCGTGATGCCTGCCCCCCGACCTCCTGTCGGTGTCCTGTCCGGCGTCCCGGTAGAGGGGGTCAGGGCTTGAGCAGGTCCGGGAAACGCGCCAGCGAGGCCAGGTGGAAATGCACCAGCGCCAGCCAGCCCTGGCGGTGCCAGGCCAGCACGGTCGCGTCGGGCAATGCGGCGAAGCGTTCGGCATCGACCACCTGGAAACCGAGCAGGCTGGTGTGGTGGCCGTCGGGATGGACGATATCGGCCTGGCGTTCGACCAGCACACCGGCGGCGACCAGCGCGGCGCTGAAGGCCCGGCTGGCGTTGGCATCGCCGGTGAATGCTTCGCAGAACTGCAGCGCCTGGCGGGTCAGCGCGCTCGGCTGGCCATCGGAGTCGAACAACGGCAGGCCGTCCTCGCCATCGGTGCGCAGCATCGGCGCGTCGGCATCGATGGCCAGGGCATAGCCGTCGGGGTCGGTGATGCGGGCGAACACGAACGGGTAGCGGCGCACATAGGCCGGCACGTATGCGCCCTGCTGCCACTGGTCGGCCACCACGAAGCGGTTGTGTTCGGCGTGCAGGCCAAGCACCACCACCGGCGCGGCCTCGGCACCGACAAAGACCAGCGGGTAGTCGCGGGCGGCAGCGGCGAACTCGCCCACCACCAGCGGTACCGCATGGCTGGCCGCAGCGAAGCCGGCATCGCCGGGCAGCAGGCGCCAGTGCGCATGCTCGCGCGGCGACAGCAGCACCGGCGTGCGGTACAGCGGCGGCGTGCCCGCTGCCGGGCCGCCGGCATCGGTGGTGGTGTCGGCCAGCGCGTTTTCATCGACGGCAGGGGCCGTGTGCAAGGTGTCTTCAGTGTTCATCGCAATACCATCGCGCAAGGGAAAGGCCGGCGCCGCGGCGCCGGCCACAGGGTCAGAAGCCGGCGTTGACTTCCAGCTGGAACACATCGATCGACTGCGGCGCGCCGCTGACCTGCTTGGCCGCCATCCAGCGCCCGGTCAGCCACACGTTCTTGTCGAACATGTACGAACTGCCCAGGTAGTAACCCTTGGCATTGGTGCCGCCCAGGTGGAAGTTGGAATCGTTGTAGGCATCGGGCAGCGCCTCGGCTTCCAGGCGCTTGTAGCCCAGCCACAGGTTCCAGTCGCCGGCCTGCTTGAGCGCCAGCTGGCCGAAGGTGGCCTGGACCATATAGGCCATGTCGCCACTGTCGATGTCCTGCGCGCTGGCCACCCCGTTGGCGGCCGCGCCCAGGTTGGTGACGATGCCGCCCTGGGCGCGCTCCCACATCGCGTTGCGGTCGTAGGCCAGGTTCTTGATGCCGTGGCCTTCCACGCGCAGTGCATGGCCGTCGAACAACGGGGTTTCCCAGGACAGGTTGAGGTCGAGCAGTTCGAACTCCGAGGCCAGCCCGACATACTGCGGCATCGGCGTGTTGGCCGGGTCGAGCGGATTGAGCGCGATGTTGCGCAGGAGCATCAGGGTGTTGCCCTTCTGCATGAACGCCGGGCGCGACCAGTCGCTGCTGCAGAAATCGGCGCCGGCATACAACGCGCAGGGCTGGGAGTACTCGCCGGCGATGTTGCGGAAGTCGTAGTAGCCCAGCGCCGCGCGCAGCTGCTGCTGGTCGCCGAAGGTCCAGTTCGCGCCCACCTGCAGGCCGTTGAGCCACTTGTTCTCGCTGCCCATCTTGTTCTGGCTGGTGGTGGGGAAGCTGTCGGAGGAATACTCCAGCGGGGTCAGGCCGAGCGTGGCGAACAGCGACAGGCCGTCATCGCCGAGCGGACGGGTGTACTTGATCGCCAGCCCGTCGAAGTTGAGGTCGTTGGAGAACAGCGTGTCGCTGGACCAGTACGGGTTGCCGAAGCGGCCGCCGATGATGTCCAGGCCCTGCAGCGGTGCCCACGACAACCAGGCCTGGTCCAGCCAGGCGTCCTTCTTGGCCAGCCCGCCGCCCAGGGTCTGGGTGGAGGAGACCGGGCCGTTGTCGTTGCCGGTGGCCAGGCGGACGCCGGCGCGGGTGTGCTCGCCGAGTTCGGCGACCACGCCCAGCCGCGCGCGGATGCGCCAGGAGTTGTTGCGGTCCTGGCGGGTGTTGCGCAGCGGCGGCAGGTCCAGGTTGGTGTTGCCGTTGACGTCGTAGCCGTTGCCGGCGTTGATCCGCGCCCAGTCCACTTCGATGTCGCTGTTGCGCTCGGAATACAGCCGGCTTTCGTTGCGTACGCGCACATCGCCCTGCACGCGCAGGCGCTGGGTCCAGTCCGGCACCTGGTCCGGGGCGGCCCAGCCTTCGGCCTTGGCCTGGGCCATCATGCCGGCCTTGACCTCCTCGCGGATTTCATCGCGCACGCTCTGCGGGATGTAGGGCACGCGCACATCGCCGGGCTGGGCGGCGATCGCGCCGGCCGCAGGCGCGGCGGTGGGCGTGCGCGCCGCTTCGCGCTGGGCTTCCAGCAGCAGCGCCTGGCCGGCCTCGGGCTTGAGCGCGCCGCTGTCGATCAGGCCGCGAATCAGCTTGATCATGGTGCTTTCGCCGGCCGCGTCCTGGGCCTGCGCGCCAGCGGCGAACAGCGACAGCGCCACACCGGTGGCCAGGGCGGTGCTGCGCAATCCCAGCAGCGTGGAACGAAGGGTTGAACGGGTCATCGGCTTGCTCGCAGAAAAGGAAGATTCAAGGGAAAACGTCATCGTGGCCGCCGCCTCATGCGCCGGGCCGGCGGCCCTGCACCAGCACGCGTGCGGGGAAGTCCAGCGTGGCCGGCGGGCGTTCGTCGATGCGGCCGACCGCGCGGATGGCCTGCAGCACGCGTTCGTCGGCCTCGGCGTTGCCGCTGCCACGCAGCAGTTCCACCCGGGTCAGTTGGCCGGAGGCGTCCAGCCACACGTTGACGGTCAGCTGGAAGGCCAGGCGCCGCACCTTGTCGTCGCGGGCCACCGCCTGCTGCAGCACATAGCCCAGGTAACGGCCGTAGCTGGCATTGCCGGCGCCGCCGCCACCGGTACCGCTGCGGCCACCGCCGCTGCCGGACTGGATGCCGAAGCTGTCGCCGCCGGCCTGTGCGTCGGCGTCCATGGTCACCGGGTCGGCGGTTTCCGGCGTCGGCGCTTCCTCGGTGGGCTTGGGCACCTCGTCCAGCGGCTCCGGCTCGGGCATCACCTGCTCCTCCGGCTTGACCTCCGGTTCGGGTTCGGGCTCCGGAGGTGGCGGCGGCGGGGGTGGCGGCAGCATCACCATCGGCACCTCGGCCACCGGGCGGCGGGTGCTGGCCGGGTCCTTGAACAGCAGGTACCACAGCGCCAGCACCAGCAGCGCCAGGCCGGCGACCAGGGCCACCAGCGGCCACCAGCGTCGCCACGCCGGTACGCGCCCGGCGGCGGGGGAAGGGAGTGGACTCACGCCATCACCCCTGCACTTTGCCGGTGACCAGGCCGACCTGGTTGAGCTCGATCCGGCGCAGCAGGTCGAGTACTTCGACCACGCGGGCGTACTGCACCTGCGCATCGCCACGCACGATCACCGGGAAATCCGGATTGAGCGCCTTCTCGGTGCGCAGGCGGTCCTCCAGTTCAGCCAGGCTGACCGGAAAGGCATCCAGGAAGATCTGCCCGGCGTTGTCCACCGTGATCGCCTTGGTCTTGGGCTTCTCCAGCGCCATGCTGGAACTGGCCTTGGGCAGGTTGACCTCGATCCCGGGGATGGTGGCGTTGCTGGTCAGGATGAAGATCACCAGCACCACCAGCAGCACGTCGACGAACGGGGTGACGTTGATGCCCTTCTCGCGCTTCTTGATGCCGAACCGCTTTGCCCTTGCCATGGTGGTCTCCTCAGGCCTGGGCCGGACGCGCGTCGGCGGCCGGTGCGCTGCGGTCGAACTCTTCGGCCAGGCGCGCGGTGAACTCATCGACGAACACCGACATGTCCGCGGCGATCGCCTCGGCGCGCGAGGCCAGCCAGTTGTAGCCAAACAGCGCCGGGATCGCCACGCCCAGGCCGGCGGCGGTGCACAACAGTGCTGCGGCCATGCCCGGGGCGACCGAGTTGATGTCCACCGCACCGGCCATGGCGGCCACCGCGAACACCAGCATGATGCCGATCACGGTGCCGAACAGGCCGATGTAGGGCGCGCCTTCGATGGTGGTGGACAACCAGTTCATGCGCTTGGACATGCGTTCGGTTTCGCGGGTGACTTCGGCGTCCATCGAGGCGCGGATCGAGGTGATCGCCGCGGCGGTCAGCCCGTGGTGGTGCGAACCGCGGCCATCCATTTCATCCATGGCGATGCGGTACAGTCGCCACAGGGTGGCGTTGTCGCGGATCTGCGCGCTGATCACGCCGCTGCGGTCGCGTTCCTGCAAGGCCGCCACCGGCGCGCCGACCACCTGCCGGTACTGCGCGGTGAAGGCTTCGTTGGCCTTGGCCACGGTGCCGAAGTAGCGGCTCTTGGCGATCATGATCGTCCACGACAGCAGCAGCATCAGGCCCAGCACGATCACCACCACCCAGGCATCGACCGGCATCGCCTTGAGGATGAAACCGAAGTGGCTGACCCCGGCCGATTGCTCGTCCTCGCCAAAGGCGATCAGCCGCGACTCGGCGCCCTGCGCGCTGGCGTCGGCCAGCAGCAGCGTGGCCGGGCGGGCCACCTTGGACACCCGCACTTCGTCGATATCGCCCAGGAACGGCTGGGCCACCGGCACCGCCGGCGCGGCGGCGACGGCGCCGGCCGCGGCGGCCGGCGCCGCATCGGCGCCGAGCAGGGCTTCACCGGCGAACGCCGGCAGGCGCGCTTCGATACGCACCGCTTCACGGCCACCGACATGCAGCACCACCGCGCCATCGGCGGCGGTCACCGCCAGGTGCGCCCACTGCCCGGCCTTCAGGGCCGGCACCGGCTGGCTGCGCTGCTGGTTGACGCGCACGTAGGGCACGCCGTTGTCCAGGCCGACGATGAACACATCCTCGCCTTCGCGGCGGGTGTAGATGGCCTGGTCCGGGCCGAGCTGGCCCGGCTTGATCCAGGCCGAGAAGGTCATCGGGGCGCCGGCGGCGATCGCCAGCGACGGCGAACCGGGCAGGCGCAACGGGGTACCGGACAGCTGCGCGCCGCGGCCGATGATGGCGCCGTCGGCCGGCTTGAATTCGCCGCTGAGCGGGTTGACGTAGGCGGTGGTATCGCGCGCTTCGGTGCCGCTGTCGGCGAAATGGTAGACCGCGCTGTAGTCCGGGTCGAACACCCGCTGGCCATTGCCGGCCGCCGGCGCGCCCGGGTTACCGTAGTACATCCAGACCGTCTGCGGCGCGGTGCCGCTGAGTGCCGGCAGGTCGACCCAGATCAGCGCCATGCCCAGCGCCGCGTCGTACTGCTCGACCTGGTGGTTGAGCACGGTATGCCCGTCGGCGCCGATGAAGCGCAGGTCGTTGCCGCCCTCGGCCACGCCATCGAAGGCGAAGTTGCCGGTGTGCAGGCGGATCAACACGGGGGTGCGGCCCAGGTTGCCGCCCAGCGCCGCACCGTTGGGGCCGGCGTCCAGGGTGATCGGCTTGCGGTACTTCCAGTCGGCCTGCCACCACGCCGTTTCGGCGTGGGCGACACCGAGCGTGGACATGCTCAGGCAGAACAACAACAGGGCAAGAAAGCGTTGCATTGACGGTATCTCCGGGGAAGGCGTGGAAGCTCGGGCTCAGTAGCTGGCGCCGACGCTCAGGTGCAGGCGGTTGGCGCCCTTGGTGGTGGTCGGGCCGTCGCTGAGCGAGTGGCCGTAGTCCAGGCGCAGGTTGTAGTGCTCGCCGATGCGCAGGCTGCTGCCCAGGCCGATGGCGCTCATCCGCGCGCTGTCGGCCTGTTCGGGCAGGGGCCGGCGCAGGCCCAGCCAGGCGCCGTCGATGAAGCCGTACAGGCGCCAGTCCTGCAGGCCCCACCAGCCCAGCGGGCGGGTGCGCCATTCCAGCGTGGCCAGCGCGCCGTAGTCGCCGATGCCTTCGGCCGAGCGGTAGCCGCGGGTGGTGTACATGCCGCCGGCGGCGAACTGTTCGCCCGACACCAGCGGCTGGTCGGTGACCTGCGCCGACAGCCGCGCGAACCACTGCGCGCCGCTGGCCAGCGTGTAGGTATCGCTGAGGTCGACCTTGACGGTGAAGAAGCTCGGATCGGCATAGGCGCGCTTCCAGTCGAACTCATCGTCGCTGCTGCCATAACCGAACAGGCTGCGCGCGCCGAACACGGCCTGCAGCGCCACGCTCAACTGGTGCTGCTCACCCTGGCGGAAACCGCTGTAGGCCAGGGTCAACGGGGCGTACTTGAGCGGGGCGAAATCCGAGGCCTGGCCGACCATCGCCACCGATTCGTCCAGGTCCTTGAAATCCACCCCGATCGACAGCTGGTGCCACCAGGCGCCGGTCATCGGCAGGCTGTGGGTGAGCTTGACGCCCAGCGCGTGGCCCTTGCCGGTGACGTTGGTCTGGCCGCTGGAGACCACGTTGCTGTCGGAACGGTAGCCGGAGAAGTCCAGCATCCAGTCCGGGCCGGCCAGCGGCAGGCCGTAGGCGGCCGACCAGACGTTGGCCTGGTCCAGGTCCTGCGGCGCGGCGAAGAAGGTCAGCGAGGCGGTGTGTTCCTTCTGCCAGAGGTTGTCGTGGCCGATGGTCAGGATGCTGCGCAGCGGCTCGGTGTCGGCGCTGTGGTCGTTGTTGAGCGAGGCGCTGTAGCGCCACGGCGATTTGTCCTCAACCTTGAGTTCCACGTCCATCGTGCCTTCGGCGGCGCCCTGCTTGACCAGTGGCACTACCTGGCGCTTGCCGCCGCGGTTGAGCGCGGTCAGCTGCTGCTGGGCGCGCTCGAAATCGGGCACCACCCCGGCCTGCAGCGCCGGTACGCGCGCACCCAGCCGGGCCGGGTCGTTGTGCTGCGCGCCGACCACCCTGACCTGGCCGATGCGGGTTTCGGTGACCTGCAGGATCACCACCCCGCCGCTGACCTGCTGTTCGGGCAGGTCGACGTAGACCGACTGGTAGCCCCTGCTCTGGTAGGCGGCCTGCAGCGCCGCGCGCGCGGCTTCCACGTCCTGCAGGGTGCGGTCCGGGCCCAGGTGGTCGGACACCGCCCGTTCGATCTCGCGCGCATCCAGCACGCTGTTGCCGCGCACCAGGTATTCGTTGATGTTGACGCGTGCGGCGCTGGCCGCCGGCGACGCGGCTTGCGCAGGGGCGTCCTGCGCGGCCGCCGTGGCGATCGCGCACGACAGGCACAGCGGCAGGCAGGCCCAGGCCAGCGCCGGGAAAAGTGGGGACATCAGTGGCTTCTCGATGCGGAAAAGGGGAGGAACCGGTTCACCGCGGCACCTGCGCGACCGCCGCGATGGTGCACAGCAGGGGTAACAACGGCGTTGCACGCATGCGGCAAACCTGCGGCAGGCGCGGCGGCACGGTCAGCGCCGCACTCATTGCCGTACCGCCGCTGCGCTGGACAGGCGGGCACGCTGCTCGGCGTTCAACTCGCCCATGCCCACCACCTGCACCACGCTGTCCGGGTCATAGCGGTCACCGGCCTTGTCCGGCGCGACGCTGCTGGTCTGTTCGCCGAAGCCGAGCACCTGCACGCTGATGGTGGACGGCTGGGCCTGCTGGGTCTGCCGTTTGACCATGTCCTGCGCGGCCTGCACGGCGCTGTTGGCCGCCGCGCTGGCCGAGGTCAATGCGCTCACGTTGACCGCAGCGATCATCGGGATGCCGGTGGCCTTGCCCTGCACCTGGATGTTGTCGGCATTGAGCACCTGCAGCGCGGCCAGGTTGACGTTGCCCGACACGCGGATACCGGCCTCGCCCGCATCGATGGTGCCCAGCGGCGCGATCAGGTCGATATCGCCCGGCGGCACTTCGGCGATCGGATTGAGCGTGGCGATGCCGGCACCGGTGTTCGGCGTGTTCGGCGACAGCGCGACGTTGCCGACCGCATCGTAGACGCGGCGCTGCGGGGTGTAGACCACGGTGGTCTTGCTGCCGCGGCCGGCGTTGATGTCGCCCTCGGCCGACCAGGCCAGGATGTTGCCGCCGAAGGTTGTGAAGATGCGGCTCTGGCCGAACAGCAGGCTGCCACGCGCGTAGATGTTGATGTCGCCCTCGCCCTGGGTCAGCACGCCCGACCCCGCGCCCGGCAGGAAGCCACCATCCACGCCCACCAGCGCGCGGCCGCCGGGCACCAG
Source organism: Stenotrophomonas sp. KH_029 (assembly GCF_057839765.1). NCBI lineage: Bacteria > Pseudomonadati > Pseudomonadota > Gammaproteobacteria > Lysobacterales > Lysobacteraceae > Stenotrophomonas > Stenotrophomonas sp. KH_029. The sequence continues at coordinate 4,017,046 of NZ_CM174498.1, forward strand.
CAGGTGGATGTCGCCACCGAAATCGGTGTGGATGCCGGCGTCGTTGACGCGGTAGTAGCGCACCCCGGTGGTGGGGCGACCGGCGGCGATCCACTCCGCTTCGGACAGGTAGCTCTGGCCCGGTTTCGGGCGGCGGGCAGCGGGCACCTCCAGGATGCCCTCGTAGTACTGCGCGCTGCTGAACATGGTCAGGTCGCCGTGGTAGGCGATCTCGCCGCCCTTGGCATCCTTGGCCGGAAGCAGCGTGGCGATCGCCTCGCGGCCGCGCAGGTAGCTGCCTTCGCGCGGGCCGTCGACCGCAGTGTACTCACGCCCGGCGGCCTTGAGCTCGGCGTAGTACACAGTGCGCAGGAACGCGCTCTGCTGTTCGGCCGGCAACGCGGCGAAGAAGGCCCGCGCGTCCATGCTGGCGGCATCGAAGTGCAGGCCGCGGCCGTTGGCCCCGCCGAAACGGCCGGTCAGCCAGTTGACCAGGTGCAGCTGGCTTTCCTGCTTGAACTCACGGGCCAGATCACGGCTGGCAGCCGCGCCGCCGCTGGCCACCGCAGCCGCGTGGGCCTGGTCCAGCACCTGCTGCTGTTGCGCCAGGAAGGCAGCGGCGCCGGCGTCATCGCCGCCGTAACCGAACTGCGCCTGCAGCCATTGCGCCAGTGACACGGCGCCGCCATAGACACGCACGACCTTGCCATCCTGGTCGCCCAGCGCGCGGTTGGGATCGGCCAGGTTGGCCGCGTCCAGATAACGCGCGGCGAAGGCGTTCCAATCCGCACCGCGCTCGCCAAGGCCGGCCGCCACCGCGATGCTGGCGCCGCTGCCGCGGTCGCCGGGCGTGGTGCCGGTGACCGGCCCCAGGCTGCGCAGTTCGCCCTTGTCGGCCATGTACACGTCGCGGCCGGCGCTGATGTCGAGCAGGCCCGGGCCGGCCACGTAGAACGTGCTGAAGCGGATATCCCGCCCGGCCTGCACCACCGACACATCGTCGGCACTGGTATGCACGATCAGGTTGCCGCGCGCAGTGCCGGCGGCGATCGCCGTAGGCTTGGGCTCGGCGGCGGGATCACCGCGGTTGATGGTACCCATCCAGCCCAGCGCGCCATCGGCGTTGCCATAGCCGGTTCCCACGTTGTCGAACGCCCCCAGCGGCGTGCCCGAGTTGACGATATCGCGGCCGGCGCGGATGGCCACGGCGCCACCGCCGTCATACCAGGTGTTGTCGGTGGTGGTGACCACGCCGTTGTTGAAGGCGTTGTAGCTGGTGTCGACCACGCTGCCGGTGCGCAGCCCGACCAGATCCCCGTGGACGGCGTAGTAGCGCGACGGTGACTGACCGACATGCACGTACCCCGACGCGGCGGGCGCGGTGAAGGCGAACAGCGGGTAGCGCTGCGATGACCCGCTGGCGTCCAGGCCGCTCAGCAGGACGCTCGGCGCCAATGCATCCGGGCTTACGTTGTGCAGGAACTGGCGGCCATGCCAGTTGGTGCCGGCCAGGCCGACGAAGCCCGGATTCCACGGATCGGGCAAGGCGGTCGGGTCGGCGCCGGAGGTGCCAAAGCCGGTGCCGTTGGCGTAGATCGAACCGGCGGCCAGCAGTTCCAGCTGGCCGTTGCCGGTAGCGGCGAACTGGTCGCTCACCGGCGAAGGCGCCAGCACCACGCCAGCGACGAAGTTCTCGTTGTTGGTGCCGGCCGTTGTCGCGGTGCGCGCCTTGCCGTAGTAGATGCTGCCGCTGGCGGCCACTGCGCGCAGGATCGACGGATACACGTGGTTGCCGTCGGTGGCCTGGCTGTCGGTACGGGGGATGCCGTCGAGCATGGCCATGGTCGGGGTCAGGTTGCCACCGGCGGCGAACAGGTCCACGCCGGTAGATGGCGTCCACAGCGAGAACCAGCTCCAGCCACCATCGGCGTGGCGCACGCCATTGGCAGTGAACGGCGTGCCGCCGTTGTACTGACCAACCCGCCCCGGGTCGGTGACGGTGCCCAGCACCAGGTCGCCGCGTGCCTCCAGGCGTGCGCCGGCGTCGCCGAGCAACAATACCGGGCCACCGGCCGAAGTGGCCGCAGTGGCGGTATACATGTCGTAGGGGCGCGATTCCTTGGCATCCTGGCGCGCGCCGTAACGCAGTTCAACGCCACCCACGCTGCCTGCCTGCAGACGCAGCGCACCGCGCAGGTTGGTGAAGCTGCCGTTGAGTTCCAGCCGGTGCGCGTCGTTGGCGGCAATCACATTGGCCTCCGACGCGATGTTGCTGCCGGTGAACGAGCGCAACGCCGGGTCGGCATTGAGGCCGCCGCCGATGCGGATGTCCAGGTCGCCGCCACCGGTCTGGACCAGCGCGCCACCGGCGGTCATCCGCCCGGTGCTGGCTACGGCCAGGTTCAGGCCGGCGCTGCGCGCCAGGTAGTAGCTGCCCTGGTCGCCACGGCCCTGCAGCATGCCGGCGTCGCCGCCGCTTTCCAGCACCAGGTTGCCACCGCCGAGCGTGCCGAAGCCGGTGAAGCCCACCAGCCGCGGCATGTTGACGAAGTTGTTGTAGTAGTTGGCCTCGCCCGGCGCCGCCACATAGGTGCCGAAGTTGATCCACCACGCCGTGGGAACGGCATCGGCACCGTTCTCCACGCTGCCGCTGCCCTGGCGCCACAGCCAGTTGCCGACCGAGGCGCTCGGGGTCAGCCGCGAGGTTGCCAGGCCCAGCGGTTCGGGACGCAAGGTATTCGACGCACGGCCCAGGCTGTCGCCGAGGATGTCGCCGCCGGCGCGCAGCAGCAGGTTGCCGCCCGCATCGGGATACCACGCCTGGTACAGGCTCTGGCTGCCGCCGTCGACAAGGTGCTCGAACACTGCACCCTCATCACCAAGCACACTGTTGCCGATCGGGTTGGAAATACTGGGCGCCATGACCGCACGCGGCTGGTTGTAGGCATCGCTGCCGCCCACAGCCAGGCTGGCCGACGGCGTGCCGGCGGTGTACACGCCGTACAGCGAGGTGGTGGCGATGTCGGCGCCCGCCACCAGGCGCAGGTCGCCGGTACCGGTACGCACCACGCTGGGCAGCTGTTCCCGGCCCGGCAGCGTCTTGAATTCGGTGTCCGGCGGAACCTCCGGCGAGTCGATGGCCGCCAGCTCCCCGTAGCCATGTTCGTTGAGGTTTTCCGGGGAACCCCAGATGAAACCCCACAGCCCCAGCTCGGCGAGTTGATCGTCGGTGAACGCGGCGCCGGAGGTCGGCACAAAGCTCAGGATGTAGTCGCCGAAGGAGTCCCGCACCAACTGTTCGAACTGGATTACGTCCCCCCACAGGTACGTCGCCGGCGAGCCGGTGCCGGGAATCTCGACCACCGCACCGCCCTGGCCGTAATGCGGATCGGACAGACGCAGGTTGCCGGTACCGGCCCGGTCCACGGTCAGGCGATCGGCGGCGGCCACGTCGGCACCGGCCACCAGGCTGATGTCCCACGACTGCGAACCGGCGGCCAGCATCGGCGCCAGCGCCCAGACGCGGCCCTGGTTGCCATCGGCGTCGGTGGGCCGCAGGTTCACCGTGGTGGCGTCGCCCGGCAGCTTGACCTCGGTCTCGCTGGGAATGAAGGCGCCCTTGGCCAGGCCCAGATCCGCGGCCAGGGTCACCAGATTGTTGAGCGGCGATGCGGGCAAGGCCACGCCGGCCGGCCAGGTCATCGCCGCGATGCGGGCGGCCAGCGGCAGGCGCAGGCCGGCCGACAGGCGCGCGCCCTGCGGCAGGGTCACCGCATCGGCCAGCACGGTGCCGGCCGCATACAGCAGCGCACCGGAGGCGTCGTGGACCGCCGCGCCCAGCACGGTGCCCTTGGCCAGCGCCAGCGGCAGCGCCAGGCTGGCCTCGGCCGGCAACTGGGTGCCGGCGGCCATCTGCATGTCGCCGATGGGCAGGTCGTAGTTGAGCACCTTGCCCGAGTTGAACACGGTGCCGGCGGCCAGCGTGACCAGGCCGCCATGCGGCACCACCACGTCGCTGCCGAACAGCTGCCGGCCGGCGGTGAGGTACCAGCCGCTGTCATCGAAGGTAGTGCCCAGGCGGCTGCCGTCGAAGCCATCGCTGATGCTGCCGAACACGTCCAGGTCGCCCTGCGCGCGCAACACCAGCGCACCGGCCTCACCGGAGCCGCGCACGCTGCTGCGCTGGCTGCCGGGGTTGAGGCTGGCATAACGGTGCGCGGACAGGTCCAGGTCGCCATCCACGTGCAGGTTGCCGTCCGCGTTCACCGCCAGGTCGGCCACCACTTCCACGCCCGGGCGCAGGTGGAAGGCATCGCCGTAGCGGCGCAGGCCGGCCAGGCGGTTGTCGACCAGCGCGCTGTTGGCCAGTGCGGCATCGATGAAGGTGCTGCTCTGCGTGTGCAGGCGGTCCAGATATGCCTGGTCGATGACCTGGTAGCTTTCACCGTCCGTGCTGGCCTCGGTACCTGGCGCGGCGGTGTTGTCGGTGATGAAGGCATTGAGCTGGATCGTCCTGGCGCCGTCGATGGTGATCGGGCCACCGGCCTCGATCGCCACGTCATCGCCGCCCACGCGCGGCGCGTTCAGTGCCACCGTGCCGACGTTCCTGCTGCTGCCGGCCACGCGCAGGTCCATGCGTGCGCCGCTGGCGATGGACAAGGTGCCGCTGCCCGAATCGATCTCGATGGTGGCCCGGTTGGGTGCATCGATCGCCACGCCGTAGCTGTCGCGGCGCAGCACGCTCGCGCTGGCATCGAGCACGGCCGCGTTGCCCAGGGTGACGCCATTGCGCGCGGCCAGACGGATGCTGCCGGCCTGTTCGCCACTGGCGTCGATGGTGCCGTTGACCATGAGCTGGCCATTGTCCAGCGCGATGTTCACTTCACGCGCCACCACTTCGTCGCCCAGCGCCAGGTCGCCCTGGCCGATGCGGAAGCTGCGCCCGCCGGTGACGCCGTCGCGGGTCAGGCGGGTATTGAGTGCGCTGAAGTCGTTGATGGCCTGGCCGTGCAGGTCGATGCGGCCTGCGGCGTAGGGCACCTCGGTGCCGCCGGCGTCGTAGTGCCCGCTGCTGCTGCCCAGCAGCTGGCCGGCCAGGTCGATGCGGCCTGCGGCGGCGTGCGCGGTGAAGGTGCCGGCACGGTTGTTCTGCGCGGCCAGGTTGATCTTCGCGCCGCTGTCCTGGCGCACGTCGCCCTGCCGGCTGTCGATCAGCACGTCGCCGCCCCAGCTGTACTTGGCGGTGTCGAAGAAATCGATGCGGCGGCCGGCCAGGTCCAGCTGCGCGCCATCGGCCAGGCGTACCTCGCCCTGCGCAGCCAGACCGAGCTTGCCGCTGGGCAGCAACACGGTGGTATCCAGCAGCAGGTTGCCGCTACGGCTGTCCAGCGCGATTTCCGCGCCGAGCGCGGCAGCCAGGGTGGCGTTGTCGGGCGTGGCCGCCGCGCCATTGCCGGTCACATGCAGGTTGCCGCCCGCAGTGATCGTGTTGACCGACCCGGCTGCGCCGGTCAGCAACGGGGTACTGATGAACAGTTCGCCGCCACTGCGGGCGTAGGTTCTGGTGTCTGCATTCCAGGCACCCTGCGTCTCGAAGACGCTCAGGCTGCCCTTCTGGTTGGCGGTCACCCGGCCGCTGGCATTGAGGTGCACGCCGGCAAAGCCCAGCGCCAGGCGATCCTGCGCGCGCACGGTATCGGGCTGGGTGCGCGGGCCGTAGCCGAACACGATATCGCGGGCATCCACCACCAGCTGGCCGTGACCGGTGCCGGGGCCATCGGCGACGATGCTGCCGGCCGGGGCAAGCGCGCCGCTCCAGATCAGCGTATCGGTGTGGATGCGGGCCACGGCATCGGCGTCGCCATGCCCGTAGATCGCCGGCGTGCCCAACACCAGCTGCTGCAACGCCGACTTGCCGGTGACCGCATCATAGGTGGACAGCGATACATCGCCGTAGAAGTTGACCGACTCGCGGGCGGTCAGCGACAGCGCTTCCAGCGCCGGCGCGCCGACGCTGGTGTCGCCCAGCAACAGGCGGCCGAGCACGTCCTGGTTGAGCGTCATGCCGGCCGGCAGCGTGCCGCGCGCGGTGGCCTCTGCGATCGACGCCGCGCTGCCGACGTTGATGCCGCCGACAGCCAGCGACAGATTGCGGGTGCCGTAGCGCACCGCATCGCCGAGCACGAAGCGGTTGTCGGTGGCGGTGGCGATGGTGCCTTCGGAGTACAGCCGGGTGGTGCCCGCGCAGCCGGTGGTGATGGCGCACGCGCCGATCTCGATCGTGCCGGCGCCGTTGCCCTGGCTGTCGGGCGCTTCCGGCGCCAGCAGGTTGATCTGGCCGTTGGACACCGCCAGCAATGCATTGCGGCCCGGCGCATAGATGTAGCCCTGGGTGGCGTCATACGCAGCGGCGCCCTGGCCCAGGGTATTGATGCCCGCGCCCTGCTCCAGGGTGATGCCGCCGGCCTGCTGGCCGGTCATCAGGAATACGTCGGCGGCCTGCAACTGCGCGCCGGCACGCAGCACGATGCTGTTGCTGCCCGCGCCGCCGTCGATGGTGATCACGTTGGCCGACTGCAGCGAGCCGGTAGTGAAGTTGCTGTAGGTGCTGCGCAGGCGCCCACCGATTTCCAGGCGCGCGGTGCCGATACGGTTCAGCTCGCTGGCGTGCACCGACACACCGGCGAAGTCCTCGCTGGGCTGGGTACCGTCGGCAAGGATCTCGTAGTTGGCGGAGTTCAGCAGGCGCGCCACCGAACCGGTGCCGGTCGCACCCGGCGCGTCCAGCACGGTAGCGTTGAACTGCAGCGAGGGCAGGTCCAGCGCGCCAGCCACGCTGGGGCTGGTCACCATGAAGTTGACCGCCTTGGCGTCACGCTCCAGCAGCGGGCGTGGTGCACCTTCGCGCGCGGCCTGCTGCAGCGCGAAGTTGGCGTAGCTGGTTTCGTTGTACTGCGAGTACGTCCGCAGGGCGTCGGCGGCGGTCACCAGCCACTGGGTAGGCAGCACATCGCTGCTGCCGGTGTTGGCAACGCCCTGGCGCGCCGAGGTGCTCCACGAGCCGTTGCGCATCGCCTGGGTGGTGCCGAATGCGGCAGCGCTGCCGGCAAGGCCGTTGCGTTCCACCCGGAACGCGCCCGGCAGCAGCGCATAGTTGGAGGGCAGCAGCGTATAGGTGCCGGCCGGCAGCCCGGGAACGCCGGCGCCGATAGTGATCTGCTGGCCGATGGCCGGATCGCCGGCGCCGTGTTCGGCGCCGATCGGCGCCTGCCCGGCCTGCACACCCGGCACGATGGCATACACCGGGTTGGTGGACAGGCCCGGCAGGGTGAAGCCGTCGCGCCCCATCTGCACCAGCGGGTTCAGGCGCGCATCGGTGGACCCGCCGCGGCCGGACAGGAAGGCCGCGCCGGTCAGTTCACCGCCGCCGGACAGGTCCAGCACCACACCGGGCTGGGCGTTCACCGCATGCGAACGGAACTCGACCTTCGGCTCGCCGCCGACGCCCTGGTAGTCCACGTCCACGCCATCGTAGTTGTAGACCAGGCCGTCCACGGTGCCGCCGTAGGGCATGACCAGACCATTGGCGCTGACCGAGGTGACACTGCCGGGCAGCAGGTTGACCACACCGGTGTAACCGCTGCCGTCGGCGCGGCCCAGGGTGATGCTGCCCAGCGGCGCGCGCAGCACGCCGCCCTGGTTGATGGTGGCCGCAGCGAAACTCATGGCGCCGAACACGCTGTACGGCTGCGCAGGCAGCACGCTGCCGATGCGCTGGATATCCAGCACGCGGTCCGGGTCCAGCCCGATGCTCGGTGCGCCCCATTCGTTCAGCGTGTTGCGCAGGCCCACCGTGACATTGCCGCTGCCGTAGATCTGCGCGGCCGCCAGGGTGGTATCGCCAGGGGAGTACAGATCGGCCGCACGCAGGCGCAGGTCGCCCTGGCTTTCGATGCGCACCGTGCCGAACGCATCGCGCTCGACCAGCAGCGGCTCCTCCGCGTTCTGCACGATCTCGCCGCGTGCACCGAAGCCGACCGCACCGGCCAGGTCGACCAGGCTGCCGGCAAAGGTGATCGATGCATCATCGGCGAGCGTGGCCACGCCTTTCGACCCCGCCGCCGGGCCGATGTTGCGTGAGCCGGTGATCGGATTGGGCATGATGGTGTTGTCGGGCTGGCGGCGGGCCGTACCGGCCAGGCGCAGGTATGGCGCGGCCAGCTGCACCTGGCTGTCGCGCGCTGCGCCGGTGGCCAGGCCCAGCGAACTGGCGGTCAGGTACAGCGCCTGGTCCATGCGCAGGTCCACGCTGCCGTCGAAATCGAGCAGGCCATTGACGTACAGCGAGGCCGTACCGAAACCGCCGGCATGGATGGCATCCACTCCGTAGCGCGCCTTGCCGTAAGCGAGGGTCGGATCCAACGCGCCGGCGACCACGTCCGCGCCCAGGCCGCTGCCGCTGTACTGCTGTTCGATCACCAGTTCGCGCGGCACGCGCACGCCATCGTCCACCTCGGCGCCCTTGCCGGTCCAGCGGTCGACCTGGCCGTAGATCGGCGTTTCCAGGTTCAGCGCCAGCGTGCCGCCGCGCGCACCGCTGCCGCCGGCGGCGGCACGCAGGCTGCCGTCGACGAACAGGCCATTGCTGGCGCTCAGGGCGATCACGCCGCCGTGGCTGGCCACGTTGGTCTGCCCGAGATTGGGCAGGTCGAGCGTCGCCTGCGCGCCGGAGGCATCCAGGCGCGCGCCCTCGCGCACCACCACGAAGGCATCGATGGCATTGATGTCGCGCGACGCCAGACCGTGTCGCGCGCCGATCTCAATAGTGCCGCCATCCAGTACCTGGCCGTGCCGGCCGCCCTTTTCATCCAATGCGGTATGGGCCGTGCCGGACACATCCAGCACGGCCTGCTCACCGACCCAGATCGAGCGTGCGTTCGGCATGCCATTGGGGCGGTTGAGCAGGTTGCCTTCGCCGAGGTCGCCGCCGAGTACCGTGATGCGTCCGCCGCGTGCCTGCAGGGCACCATCGAGGGTGATCTGCGCGTTGCCGGTCAGGCTGATGGCCTGGCCGGGATCGACGTTGATCCGGCTGTTGCGGCCGATCTCCAGGTCTGCCGCGTTCTGCGCGGTGCCGGCGGTCAATGACAGCCCGGCGCCCTTGCGCAGGATGACGTCGCCGCTTTTCTGATCGTCCTGTTGCAGCGGCGGCAGCCACGCCGACAGCGCACCGTCGGGATCGGCACCGGTCGCCAGCGCGCGCGCGGCAGCGAGGTCGACCTGCAGCAGCGGCATCGCCACATCCAGGTGCGTGCCTTCCACTACCGTTACGCCATCGCGGCCGACTACGTTGTATTGCTTGAAGCCGCTCTGGAACAGGCCGGTATCCAGCGCCAGGAACGACTGCACCGGGATCTCGCGCTGCCACACCGTGCCGACCGGCAGCCGGGTGCCGGCCGGCACGGTGACTGCGGTGCTGGCCACGGTGCCTGCAACGTAACGGGACGTCTGCGGGGGGATCGGCAGCCCCGACGGGAACACCGCGGCCGGCAGCACATAGCCGGCCGGCAGGTCGGTGATGGTCCACAGGGTGGTGCCGGCCGGCAGGATTTCGCCGGGGCCCTTGGACGGCCCGTTGTCGGCCAGCTGCACGGCGACCGGCAACACCCACGGTGCCCGGGTGGTGACCGGCTTGGTGCTGCTGACGTCGGGGCGGACCGTGACCGGCATCGGTTTGCCGCCGGCCACGTGGGTGACGGTGATGGAGAAGCTCAGCGGGAACACGTCGCCGGGCTGGATGGTGACATCGGCTGCCAGACGTACCGGCAGTGTGCTGGCCTGGCCTGCGGCCAGGTGCTCGATCGCATCGGGCACGTCGCCGCCGATGCTGACCAGTGTGCCGTTCTCGATGTTGAGGGTGCCGCCGCCCTTGACGCCGTGGGCGCGTACGCTGCCATCCAGCGACAGCACGCCGCTGCCCATGTTCTGCCCTGCGGCCAGGGTGACGCTGCCGCCCTTGCCACCGGCCACATCGCCGTCGGCGCCCATGGCCGCACCGGAGGACACATCGATGACGCTGCCCTCGCCCAGGGCCACGTTGCCGGTGCTGCGCACCGCCACGCTGCCACCGTCGAGGAACGGCAATCCGCCGATCGCCGCCGGGTCCTGCGTCTGGTTGGTCCACAGGCCGCGCGTATCGAGGGTGACGTCATCGCCGACCAGCACCTGGTGCAGCAAGGTGTCGCCGGGGCGCGCACTGATCGGCAGGTCCTGCCACTCCACGCCACCGGTGGTGTGCTGCACGACCATGTCGCCCAGTGCGATGCTGCCGCCACGTGCGCGCAGATCGGCGTTGATGCGCACGTCGCTGGCATGCAGGGCGATCGTGCCGCCCGGCGCAACTTCCAGCGCCTGGTTCACATCGATGCCGGCGTGCGCGTATACCTCCACGCCGCCGAAGCGCTGCGCGTTGAGCCAGGCCGCGTCCAGGCCGATCCCGCCGCTACCGGAGGCACTGGCAGGATCGCTTCCGATGGACACACGCTCGGCCAGGGCGCCGGGGCCGAAGCGCTGCTGGCCGCTGTCCTTGTCGTAGAACGGCAGGTAGCTGCCGACCACCAGCTGGCCCTGGCGGGCAACGCTGGTCTGTCCCTGCTGGTAGCCATCCAGCGCCGCGTCGCGGGCGCGTTGCTGGCGGTCGCCCTGGAAGGCGGTGGTCGCCACGTCGCCCTGCAACTGCGCCTGGCGGGTGGCGACGATCAGCCGGCCAGCGTCGCGGCCCACGGTATAGCCGTTCTCCAGCCTGCGCTGCGGGGCGATCAGCGGGTTGTAGTAGAACTCGGTATTGCCCCAGCGCGCGTGGGTATCTTCAAACCCGCGGTACAGGCCGCTGTAGAGCAGATCGCCCGGTGCGGTGGAGGCGTTGTACAGCTTGCCGTCCGCACCTTTGAGATGGGTCAGGTTGACGTAGCCGGTCTGCACATCCAGTGCGCCGCCGGACAGATTGATGCTGGAGCCGCGCTGCGTGGCCACATTGCCGCCGCTGAACTGCACCGTGCCGCCCTGCGCCGACCACTCGCCGATGCCATGGCCGGTCACGCCCAGGTAACCACCCACTTCGAGCAGGCCTCCGGCGGTATACCAGCGGTCGGTCTCATAGCCATTGGTACCGGCCGGCACCAGCACCAGATCGCGCCGGTCCAGCCAGATGTTCCGGCTGTTGAGCGACTTGTCGTCGCGGTTGAGCGGGGCGTCCCGCTGTTCGTTGCCCTGCACGTTGATCTGGACGTTATTGGCCTCCATCGCGATCTTGACCCCGACATAGCCGGCCACGTCCAGGCGGGCGCCCTGGCGGACCTCGCTGTCGGCGGCGTCGACGAAGATCTGCCCGCCAGTGGCCAGGGTCAGGCTGCCGTCTTCGAAGGCCACCTTGCCGCCGGTGCCGATCTGCACCAGCGACTGGTCGCGGCGATGGGCGATACCGTCGCCGACCTTGTCCGACTCCTGCACCAGCGTTTCGCGCTGGACATCCAGCGCGGTGGTGGCGCTGGCATCGAGTACGATCGCGGTGGTGCTCCCTTGGTCCAGCAGGATGCTGCCGGTGGTATCGGCGCGTTCGTTCTGCAGGTGCACGGTGCCACGGGTGTGCACCGAGCTGGTCGAGATCAGCGCGCCCTGCTGGCGCACGTCATGGCCGGCCAGGGTGATGTCGCCGGTGGCGGCCTGGACCAGGCCGGTATTGCCGACCACGCCGGTGTCGGCGCTGGCCGCCGCGCCGCGCAGCGTGGTGACCACGTTGCCGCGGGTAGTGGAGGTCTGGTTCTGCTCGGTGCCCATGCCCTTGCGGATCACGAACGCATCGCCGGCGGCCAGCGTGGTCTGGCCGTTGGCGGTGGTGATCTGCCCGTGGTTGTGCACCTGGCGGCCGAGCAGCAGCACGTAACCGCCGCCTTCGGTCACCGACGACGGCACGTGGGTGGTGATCTGCGCGCCACGTTCGACCACCACCTCGCCCGTTGCCGCGCCGTGCGCGAAGCTGCTGGCCGTGGTGGCCAGATCGTTGCCGAAGGTGGGGATGAACGCGTTGCCCTGCGCATCGCTGTAGATGCCCTTGCGGAACTGCGCATCGCTGATGTTGACCGCTGCGGCGGCCAGGTTCTTGACGTTGACCTGGCTGCTGCCGTCGAACACCACGCCATTGCGGTTGACCAGCATCACCGTGCCCTGGCCCTGGATGCGGCCGAGGATCTGCGAGGGGCGCGCGGACGGGTCGTTGACCCGGTTGAGCAGCGACCAGCCGGCCTGCTGGTCGAAATCGACCACGGTGTTGCGGCCGACGTTGAAGGTTTCCCAGTTGAGGATGGCCTTGTCGCCGGTCTGGGCGATGCTGACCGTGGTGGTGCCGTCCTTGCTGCTCTGGGTGGGCGCACTGGCGTTGGACCAGCCGCGGGTCAGCGCGTCGTCGTCGACCTTCAAGCCACCCTGGCCCAGGCCTTCGGGCACCTGGCTGGCGCGCAGCCGTGCGGCGTCGCGCGCGGTCTGCTGCAGGCGCTGCTGCATGGCGATCGCCTGCGCGGCGGTGTTGAGGTTGTCCAGCGAGGTCTTGAGCGTCTCGCGCGCCTTCTGCGCCTGCGCATCGGTGCGGTCCAGATTGGACGGCATGCCGTTGGGCAACCGGCCGCTCTGCGCCGCGTTCTGCTGCTGGATGCCCTTGCCGGCGAACCAGGCCGGGCTGAAGGCCTGCTGCGCGTTGACCCCGGCCACCATGCCGCTGGCCATCAGCATCACCGCGATCGCCTGCGACAGCGGCCGCAGCTGCGGCGTGCGCGCGACGGAATGGCCAACCGGTACGTTCTGCTGCTTCACCATCGCTGTCACCCGTCGCAATATCGTTCGCTGATAAGGGCAAGCGCATGTCACCGCGCTGCGGTGCGGCGCCGGTCCCTGGCAGCAGGAGCGAGCGTGGCAGTGCAATGCGTTGCGCTTGTTACGAGGGATAAGACCGTGGCCGGTGAACGCGACTGAACCACTGCAACAAAAAATTCATCTGCGCACGACGCCGCGTCGATCGGCGCCCTGCTTGTCACCACGCTGTCATCGCCGTGTGCTTCGACAGCGCGGCGACTCAGCCGAGCAACACCACGCCGCCGGGCATGCTCACCACGCGTGCGCCATAGGCATCGCGTACCAGCTCAACGAAGCTGTCGATCCGTGCGATCGGGATCCGCGCCTGCACCCGGCGCTGCGCCAGTGCCTGGCCGGTGATCACGATGCGACCGGTGCGATAGCGGTTGATCTCGTCCACCACTTCGCCCAGCGGCTGGTCGTCGAACACCAGCCAGCCCTGCCGCCACGCATCCACCCGCTCGGCCACCACCGGCGCCACCGAGGTGATCCGGTCGGCATCCAGCCGCGCCTGCATGCCCGGCTGCAGCAGCACCGTGCGATCGCCGCGGCGGACCTGCACCTGGCCGGCCAGGCAGGTGATGCGGGTGTCGCCGTCGATGCAACGCACGTTGACCCGCGCGGCCGCGGCCGGGGTGACCAGCGCAGCGCCGGCATGGATGGCGAACCCGCGCACGCCAGCCGCGGCCAGGTCGAACTGCGCCTCGCCCTGGCGCAGTTCGATGCCGTGGCCGTCTGCCGGCAGGCGCAGGGCGGTGCGCGCGGCCATCTCCACGGCCACCCCCTGGATCTGCAACTGGCGGCGCTCGCCGGTGGCGGTGTGGTAATCGGCCGCCAGCGCCTGCCACTCCGGCCACAGGCCCAATGGCGAACGCAGGCCGACCCACCCTACTGCCGCGGCAGCCACCGCGCCGCCGAGCAGGGCGCGCCGACGCAGGTCCACCCGTGCACGCGGCCGCGCCGTCGCCGCCGCGTGCCGTACCGGCAACGGCGTGGCCACCGGCGGCGCGGCCACGGCCGCTACCGGTGCCTGCAGCGCCGGGCCCAGCGCCTGCCACAGCTGGCGCGCCTGCGCGAACGCGCGGGCGTGCTGCGGGTCGGCCGCGCGCCAGCGCCGGAACGCCTCGGCATCGGCTTCGGTGGCGCGCCCGGACTGCAGGCACAACAACCATGTCTGGGCCTGCTCGCGCAGCGCGGGGGGGAACGGGGAAGGCGAAGGGTTGGGCATACCAGTCATGACGGTTTTCCAGCGCCGGGACCGAAACGCTGCACCAGCGGCCGCTCCAGGCGCCCGGCACAATGCTGCAGCGCCTTCTTCAGGTCCTTGCCGATCATCCGCGAGGACACCCCATGCTGGTGGGCGATGGCGTCGATCGGCTGTTGGTCGATCCGGGCGGCGATCAGGATGGCGCGCTGGCGCGCCGGCAGTTCATCCAGGGCGCTGGCCAGGGCGGCGAACTGGGCCTGGTCGAAGGCGACTGCGGCCGGGTCCAGATGGTCCACGCCTTCATCCATCAACGCGTCCACTTCCACCGCGCTCAGTACCCGGCCCTGCGCGGCGCGCTGGTCGGAGGCGGCATTGACCGCCATCCGGAACAGATAGGCCACCGGGTTGCGCTGCGGCTGCGCGGCGCCCATCCGCTCCACCCGCAGCCAGGTCTCCTGCAGCGCATCCAGGGCCAGGTCGTCCGAACCCAGGCGGCGGCGCAGGCGCCGACGGAAAGCTTCGTAGTGCTCCAGCAGCAGCCCGCGCATACCGGCCATCAACGGCCCCGGCACGGTGGGGTGGAACCGGCACTGCGCGGCAACAGCAGCAGCGTCGCCGGCGATTCCACCGCGTCGGGCAAGCCTGCCAGCGGCAGGCCCTGTACGCGCTGGACGATGGCCGCATCGCGCCGTGCATCGCCGCTGGAGCTGAGCAGCTCGGCACGGGCGATGCGGCCGGCCTCCGGCCACACCGCCAGCGCCGCGCGGTAACTGCCCGGACGGGTCAATCGTGTGCCACACAGGGCGCGTTCCAGCGATTGCTGGAGGATGATCGCCGCACGCTGCCGCTGCCGGTCGGAGCCGGCAGGCAGGCCCGCCGCCGGCGCTGTCGGCGCCGGCGACGCGTCGGCCGCATCGGCCGCGACCAGGGTCACCGCAGCGGCATCGACATAGCGGGGCGCAAGCCCGGTACCCACCAGCATCAACTGCAAGGCCTCCCTCTGGTGATAACGACCGGCGATGGCCGCCGAGCGCAGCCCACCGAGCAGCCCGGCGTCACTGAGCACGGCTACCCCGGTGATTTCCCCGTACTGTTGCAATGCCTGCGGCAAGGGCTGGGCAGGGATGTCGAAACGCAGGGGGGGTGCGGCCAGCGCAGCGCCGTCGGCAGCATGGGTTGCCCCTGCCGCCAGCAGCCCGGCCAGCCACAACAGCCAGCCGGCGCCGCGCAGGCACCGGCATGCGGCGTCTGCCACGACCATGTTGCGCCTGCCCCCCGTTCTGCGCCCAGTGTCATCAAACTGCATGCAAGACACGCCAGCATCACAACGCCAAGCCGATCACATTAGGGCGGCTTCATTGCAGAGCGGTGACACCCATGCGCTTCCCGGATTCGCGGTACTCCCCCCACCTGCGCACCGCCCTGGCCCTGGCCTTGGCGGCGTTGCCCGGCCACGCCGTGGCCGAGGCTACCGCGCAGGAAGCGCCGGCGCCGGCCTGCATCGAGCTGGAGGTCAATGGCGAACGCATCCGTGACTATGCGTGCCTGGCCCGGCGGCTGGCGCCGGCCGGCAGCACCGCGCCGTTGCCCGGCGCAGCGGCCTCGGAACAACGCGTGCGCCAGGCCCCCAGCGCGCTGGGCCTGGCCCACCGCGCCGCCACCCAGCAACGGATGGGCAACAGCTTCGGCATCTCCACCCGGCCACAACGCCCCGCCCCGGCGCCAGCACCGCCGCCGGTGCCGCCGCGGCCGGGTTACTGAGCCGGCGCTGCGGCGGGCGGCGGCAGCGACAGCGACAACCGCAGTGGCTGGCGCATGTCCGCCGGCGGCGCGGCCGGCAGGGGGTCGCGCTGCAGCACCGCGCGCAATGCCGCTTCGGTGTCGGCCTGCCGATCGCGCGGCGTATCCAGCCGCAGTGCGGTGATGCTGCCATCGGCGGCAATCCACACACTCAGTGCCAGCGTGGTGGCCTGCGTACGCGGCGGCAGATCGCCGGCCTGCGCCGCTTCGGCGTCGGCCAGGCGCTGGCCCAGCACCGCCCCCACCTGCTGCGCATAGTCCAGCCAGCTGGCAGGGACCGGTGCGGCCACGGCGCTGCCGGCGATGGCCAGCCCACCCAGCATCAGCCAGGCGCGGGGGCGCGCCCAACGGGCACGCAGGTGCAGCAGCCACTGCCGCCACGGAAAGGAATGCATACGGACTGCTCTGGGTTGGCCACCGGCCGGTGGGTGCCCACTGTGGGCGCGCCAGGTGACAGCACGATGGCGGCCGTCGCGGCGGCACCGGTTATGCCCGGTACCGCCGCTGGGTGCGGTCAGTAGCGGCCGTCGAAGGCGAAGATCGGCTTGCGCTGCTGCCACAGCCCGGCGGTGAAGTCCGGGAAATCCAGGGTCTGGTAACCACTGGCGATGGACTGCTCGGACAGCGGGGTGATCGCGCTCCAGGTGACGGCGTCGTAGATGTCGATCGGCATCGGCGCCCTGGCCTTCAACGCTTCGACGAAGGCATGGATGACGAACCAGTCCATGCCGCCGTGGCCGGCGCTGGCCGCGGTGTCGGCGTGCTGCTTCCACAGCGGGTGCTCGTACTGGTCCTGGTAGGCCTGGAACGGTTCCCACTTGTGCGGCGGGCTGCGGCCTTCGATATGGATGGACTGGTTCACGTCCATCCACAGGCCCCTGGTGCCCTGCACGCGGAAACCCATCGAGTACGGACGTGGCAGCGAGGTGTCGTGCTGCAGCAGGATCGTCTCACCGTTCTCGCAAGCCAGCGTGGTGGTGACGATATCGCCGAGCTTGAAGGTGGCCTTGGTACTCGGATGGGTGGTGCCGCCGCTCTTGGCCACGGTGTACTCATGCAGCCCGCGCGCCTTGCTGGCGAATGCATTGATGCGGGTGAAGCGGTTGCCGCGGTTGATGCCGGTATACATCGCGCACGGTCCGATGCCGTGGCTGGGGTACAACTCCCCGTTGCGCTGCACCGAATGCTCGGTGCGCCAGCGCGCTTCGGACCAGCCCTTGGCGCCGAACTCCACGCCGCTGTCGTACGGCTGGCCGGGGTCGCCGGAGTTGAACTTCACCCCGCGCAGGTCGTGCTGGTAACCGGCCTGCAGGTGCACCAGTTCGCCGAACAGGCCCTGGCGCACCATCTGCAGCGCGGCCATCACGTCGCGGCGGTAGCAGACGTTCTCCAGCAGCATGTACGGGGTACCGGTGGAGAGCTGGGTATTGAGCACGTCCCAATGGTCCTGCAGGGTGATGCCGGCCACCACTTCGCAGCCCACCGCGACCTTGGCCTGCATCGCCGCGATCGCCATCGGCGCGTGGTACTCCCAGGGCGTGGCGATGATCACCCCGTCCAGGCCGCGCTGTTCGAGCAGGCCCTTCCAGGCATTCACGTCGCGGTCCTGTCCGTAGGTCTTCGGCGCCGGCTTGCCGGCCTTGGCGACCATGTCCACGGCGCGGCCGAGCATGATCGGTTCGATGTCGCACAGCGCCACCACCTCGACATCGTCGCGGCGCACCAGCTCCTTCAGCAATACCTGGCCGCGCATGCCGGTGCCGATCAGGCCCAGCCGCACCTTGCGCCCGCGCGCCCAGACGGGCGTGCTGGGCAGCAGGCTGGTGGCGGCGATGGCCGCGCTGGCGGCGATGAATTCTCTGCGTTGCATGGAACAAACCCTCCTCTTGGAATCGCGCCGGCGGCGGCCGGCGCGATGGAGCCGTCAGAACTTGTAGCCGACGGTGAGACTGTAACCACGACCAAAGATGGTCGCGTAATCGCTGGAATCGCCCAGGAAACTGTTGGGATCGTAGAACGGCAGGCGGTCGAACAGGTTCTTGATGGTGAAGCCCACGTTCCAGTGCGCATCCGGGCGCCAGGCCACGCTCAGGTTGGCGGTCCACCACGACGGGGCGCCGTCGCACTTGCTCTGCTCCACCGGCAGGTAGCCGGCGGTGCAGGTCTGCGGGTTGTTGTCTTCTTCATCGATCTGCTGCAGCGCCCACTTGGTGCCGCCCACGTAGTTGATGAACATGCTGGTGGTGACCTGCTTGTAGCTCCAGTCGGCATTCAATGTGGCGCGCAGGCGCGGGTTGTTGTAGTAGCCGACCAGGTCACCGTAGTACCAGCCGCTTTCGTCGTCCAGGTAGGAACGGTTGCGGTTGGCGATGGTGGCGGCCACGCCGATGTTCAGGTTGCCCCAGTCGCCCAGCGAGAAGCGGCTGCGCGCGTCGATGTCGAAGCCGTCGATCAGGGTCTTGCCGCGGTTCTTGTACTGGCCCACCACGCTGGCCACATTGCCGGCGCTGTAGCCGGGCAGCGTGCCGGGACAGCTGACGCCGCTGGCCGGGTCGGCGCACATGGCGGCCAGCGCGGCCTGGTTGGCGCGGTCGGCCTCGGTGATCGGCGAGCGCGTGGACGAGATGATGTCCTCGTCGCGGGTGTAGTCCGGGGCGACGATTTCGTTGCTGCGGTAGATGAACCAGTAGTCGGCCGACACCGACAGCCACTGGGTGGGCTCGTAGACAAAGCCCAGCGTGGTGATCTTGGCCTTCTCCGGCTTCAGCTCCGGGTTGGGCTGGGTCATGCGCGCCACGGTGCGGCTGCAGTCGCTGTTGAGCAGGGTCTTGCCCAGGTCCACGTCGCCGCCCCGGCCGGACTGCAACAGCAGGTTGGCGATGGCGTTGGTCTCGTTGCAGCGCAGCTCGTCGCGGTAGCCGCCGAGCTGGGCGAACACGCCGCCGTTGCCGGACTCGGCCAGGCTGGGCGCCCGGAAGCCGGTGGAATAGGTGCCGCGCAGCATCAGCTGGTCGAACATCTGGTACTTCAGGCCGACCTTGGGCGCGAGGTTGGCGCTGAAATCGGGGTACTTGTCCACGCGCAGGGCCGCATCCAGTTCCAGCTTCTCGGTGAGCGGTGCCACGGTCTCGGCAAACAGCGCATAGGTGTTGCGCTTGCCATCGAACCACGAGCCACCCTGCTGGGTGATCAGGCCGTTGGCCGCGTCCGGGTTGCCGGGGGTGTAGAAGGTTTCGCGGCTGGCGTTGAAGCCGAACGCAGCGCGTACTTCGCCGGCCGGCATCTGGAACAGCGGGCCTTCGATCTTGCCGTCCAGGGTATGCAGGCGGGTCCAGGACTGGATGTCGAAGGTCGGGAAGGCCTCGCGGATCAACGCGGCGTTGGCTTCGCTGATCTCACCGAACTTGTATGCCGGATGGTCGGAGATGATCACCCGGCCGGTGCCCGGGTCGATCGAGTACGGGCCGAACGCGCGCTCGAAGCCGGCCAGGTTGACGTTGGTGGTCTGGTAGGTGACCGAGTGGCTGCCGGCGGTGGCGAAGGCGGTTTCCCAGTTCCAGTCGCCGGCGGTACCGCGCAGGCCGGTCACCACCCGGTAGCTCTGGTCGGTATTGCGCTGGCCGAAGTGGCTGGCGCCCACGTCCTGCAGCAGGTACTGCAGGCCGACCACGCCGCCCATCAATGCCTTCAGTTCGGGCGATGCGTGGTTGTACTCGTTGTTCGGGCCCAGGTACGGGTACAGGAACTGGTTGACGGTATTGCCGGTGTTGCGCGAGAACCAGCTGGTCGGATTGCCGGTGGTGGTGCCGTAGGCGCGCGGGGTGCCGCCGTTGGCGGTCAGGTCGATGTCGGTATAGGTCGCTTCGGCGAAGGCTTCGGTGCTGTCGCCGATCAGGAAGTGCGCGTTGACGTAGGCGGTGTTGCGTTCGGACTTGGCGCCGGCGTCGATCTCGTTGTTCATCCAGGTTTCCCAGATGCAACGCGGGCCGGCCGCTTCGCTGGTGAGTACGTTGTTGCAGCCCGGCGCAGCCTCCTGCACGCGCCGGCCGGTGGCCGGGTCGAAGGCGAAATAGCTGCCCGGGTTGAACTCACCCGGCTTGCTGCCGACGCCCAGGCGCAGGTTGGGCAGGTAGTTGGGATTGTTGACGTAGTACTGGCTGGGGCGCTTGTCGTAGAAGTCGCTGAGCGGAATCGCGTCGCGGCGGTACAGGTTGACCGAGGCGTACACGTTGTAGCGGTCCGCATCCAGATCGCCGAAGCCGGCGGTGATGCTGCCCTGGTGTTCGCCGTAGGAGCTGATCCGCGAGGATTTGTCGGTGGTGAGGTTGATCTCCGCGCCCTGGTAGGAGCGCTTGGTGATCACGTTGATCACCCCGGCCACCGCGTCGGTGCCGTAGACCGCCGAGGCGCCGTCGGTCAGCACTTCCATGCGTTCGATCGCCGCGGCCGGGATGGCATCGATGTTGACGAACTGGGTCTGGAAGCCGGCCGGCGCGCCGTAGTACGACAGGCGGCGGCCATTCAACAGCACCAGCGTGCCTTGTGCGCCCAGGCCGCGCAGGTTGGCCTGCGAGGCGCCGTCGGAGCCGGTGAACAGCGAGCGTGCATCCTGCTGGGCCGGCCGCGCGGCCGGCAGGTTGTCGAGCACCTGCAGCAGGGTGCGCGCGCCCATGTTTTCGATGTCCTGCTTGCTGATCACCTGCACCGGCGAGGCGGTTTCCACGTCGCTGCGCCGGATATTGGACCCGGTGACCTCGATCCGCGACAGCTCGGTGGCCTTGGGGTCGGGCGTCGGGTCCTGCGCGCTGGCAGTGCCGGCCACGGCCAGGGCCATGCCCAGCGCGATGGACAAGGGGGTAGCGGTGATGCAGCGATGGCGATGGCGTTCGGTCAACATCTTTGTCTCCTTGTTCGATCCGCAGCGTGGGGCTGGCGGTGGATGGGTGTTTTCGGGCAAACGTCCCCCGTGCCGCGGCCGGAGGGCCGCAGACGGGAAACGGGAGAGAGCGGTATTTCGAAAGCGGGTTCGATTACGGCGACACGATGCTGGCGGTATCGCCCTCCTGGCCGATCAAGGCGGCATTGGCCCAGTTGCCACAGACCTGCGCCGGGTTGTCGCCCTGCGCCCCCAGCGTGCGCAGGCTCAGCCGTCGCAGGCCGCGCACGTCCAGTTCCGGTTTGACCACGCCCGGTGCCTTGACCAGCCCGCTGTCGTACAGCAGGCGGTCCTCGCCCCAGACCTGGAACTGCATGCCGCCGGCGGCGCGGCATTGGTCGTCGATGCCCAGGTCGGCACGCAGCAGGCGCCAGTTGCCGTCCAGCTGCAGGTCGATCCGGCTGCTCGCGCCGACGCCCAGGCCGCGGCGGAAATGCAGGCCGTTCATGCGCATCCCGGCCTGCCCGCCCCAGGCGTGGTCGGTGGCGACGCCGGCCTTCAACGGGGCCGGCAGCGGCAACGTGGACAGATACAGCTGCTGCGCGGGCCCTTCCGGCTGCGGATGCTCCAGCACGTGGAAGCTGGACAGCACGATCGGGCCGACATCGCGCGGCTGCAGCGCATCGACCGCCCGCGCCACGCTGCCCTGGGCAGCGGTCACCATCGGGTCGGCAGCGCCGGCGCCGTCGCCTTCCGGATTCTGCGTGCTCAGTACGCGGAAGCGCAGCAGGCGGCCGGCATGGGCGGGGAAGTCGATCTGCTGCTTGCCCTGCTGCAGGGTCAGGCGACCGCGCTTGACCGGTTCGCCCCACTCGCCATTGCTGTCGGCCAGGTAGATTTCGTAGTCGCGGATCTGGCCGTTCTTCCAGTGCTGGTCGTTGCGCGGCGCCAGCTCGATGCCGTCGATCAGCTTGCGTTCGCCGAAACCGAGCACCCATTCGTGCGCACCGGTCTTGACCGCCTGGTTGCGCACGGTGCGGAACCAGGTGGCCGGATCGTCGTCGAAGGCCTTCTCCATCTCATAGCCCTGCTCCTCGGCCGGGCGGTTGACCACCAGCAGGCTGTCCGAGGGCAGCGCGCGGCCCAGTTCCGGCGCGGCCGGGAAGGCATCGTCGGCCGGCGCGGCGGCGACCGGCAGATCCAGCTGCAGCGCCAGCGGCTGGCGGATATCGGTCGGCGCGGTGCGCACGTGCAGCGTGCCGCGGCGTTCGCCGGCATCGAAGTACCAGCCCTCGCCCGCGCCCTGCCATGCCGCCTTGTCGGCCAGCATCGGCAGCACGCGTCCGTCCAGCGTCACCGCCGCCGGGCGCTGGCGGCTGAGCACGCGCAGGCCATAGCGGCGCTGCGCCAACTGCCCGGCGTACTGGCCCCGCACCGCATCGATGCGCACCTGCACCGGACCGCTGCCCTGCGCCGGCGCCTGCACCGTGATCGCCTGGGTGCTGGACTCGCCCTTCTCATAACGGCGGGTGGCGCCATCGTCTTCGTACAGCGTGTACTGCGCGTTGCCCTGCGGGTACAGGTCGAAGGTCACCTCGTCGAGTGGCTTCTGCCCGTCATAGAGCATCTCCGGGTACATCGGGATGATCGCCCCGGCGCGCACGAACACCGGAATCGTGGCCAGGTCGACCGGACGGTCCAGCGATCGCCCGTCCGCGCCGGCGTGCAGCTGGCGGCCGTCCCAGTAGTCGATCCAGCGGCCCGGCGGCAGGTGGATGTCGCGGCGCCAGCCACGGCTGGCGGCCTGGCTGCGGTACACCGGGGCGATCAGCAGTTCGCGGCCGAGCAGGAACTGGTACTTGTGCGCTTCGGTGTAGGCCTGCGGGTCCTGCGGGTAATCCCACATCAGCGCGCGCAGCAGCGGGGCGCCGGTGGTCGCCGCGTCATGCGCCAGCCCGTACATGTACGGGGTCATGCGCATCTTCAGCTTGAGGTAGTCGCGGTTGACGCTGCGGTAGGGCTCATCGAACCACCACGGATGCTTGCGCGCATTGCCCGACCAGCCGGACATGCCCATCAGCACGGGGGTGAAGCTCTTCCACTGCAGGTCGCGGGTGAAGGTTTCGGCGCTGCCACCGAAGATCGCGTCCACGTCACCACTGGCGTACGCCATGCCGGACAGGCCCGAGCCGATCAGGGTCGGGATGTGCCAGCGGATGTAGTCCCAGCTGCTGCTCTGGTCGCCGGTCCAGGCCACCGCGTAGCGCTGGATGCCGGCCCAGCCCATCACCGTCCACAGGAACGGGCGCGAGTCGGAGTTGTGCAGGATGCCGTTGAACGCGGACTGGTTGGCGTCCATCGCGAACTGGTAGCCCTTGCCGGTCCAGGCCACGTCCAGCTTCTGCACGCGGCTGCCGGCGGTGCCCACTTCCCAGGCGATCTTGTCGACGCCGTTCTCGGTCCACAGGCCGGTCCTGAAGCCATATTTCGCCAGGCCCTGCACGGTCTCGGGCAGCTTTTTGTAGCCGCAGCCGTAGCCATCGTTGGGCAGGATCCAGCCGCCGGGCATGTCATGCGCGCGGTACTGTTTGGCGACGCTGTCGACCACGTCCAGGGTGGTGCCGGTGGGACCGTCGCTCCAGCCGTCGGGCACGCTGCCGGGCTTCTTGATGTTGTCGGCGTCGTTGTAGCAGTCGGCATCGCCGTAGGAGAACGCCCAGCGCGGCAGCAGGCCGGCGCGGCCGGTCAGCGTGGTGTAGCGATCCAGCAGGGTGTGCAGGCTCGGCCCAACGAAGTAGTACGCATCGAAGCGGTCTTCGCGGTGCAGCAGGGTGGCCTGGTCGGCCTGGCGCAGGTCGTAGCTGCCGTCGCTCCACGTGTTGCGCAGCATGCCCCAGCCGCGCGAGCTCAGCAGCATCGGCGCCGGGTTGGGGCGGTCGCCTTCTTCCCAGCCGCCGGAATAGGACACCTCCAGCTCGCGGCCCTTGAACTCGAAGCGGCCGTTCTGCTGGCCGCCGCCGTAGAAATGTTCACCGGCCTCGCTGGAAAGCACCTGCACGCTCTGGTCCTTGTCCAGGTCCAGCGGCTGCAGTTCGCGCCACAGCGCCACATCACGGCCGCCCTCGCGGCGATCCAGCGACAGGCGCAGCGGTTGGCGCTGGATGTGCAGCACCAGGGCATCGGTGCGGATGCGCACTTCATTGCCGTCTTCTTCCAGCTGGTAGGCCACCTTGGCGGCCGCCTGCGGCAGCACGATCGGCGCGGCCTTGTCGCCGGCCGGCAGCAGCGTGCCGTCGCGCCCGGCCTGCACGCGCAGCACGTCCTCGCCCAGCAGCTCCACGCGCAGGAGGGCGCCGCTGTCGGTGCGGACTTCCCAACCGGGATTGCCGTCCCTGGCCGGCACGGCGCTGATCGTGCGCAGGTTGCCCAGCGGCTCGGCCTGGGCCGATGCGGCCAGCGCCAGGGCCGCCAGCAATGCGACAGACAGACCAGTGCGACGTATACGGCTTTCCACCTTGCCCCCCAGGCCCGCGTTCGGCGGGTATCTCCAACCATTGCGGCCGACTCTAGGGCAGGGCCTCGAAAGATGTCAACAAATTGCAAAGAAAAAGGAAGGATATTTTCTCTAAAACGAAAGATGACGCAAAGCAACACTTTCCAAACGCCACCTGAATGCGCAATTCGTGTCGCCTGAAACCTTGGTGCACCGCGCCATTAATGGGCAGCGCCCGCGCGCTCTCGATCGAAAACGGTGACCAAGCGAGCTTTTCTTTATCTTTCGATATTTGACATTTCGAAAGAAAACGCGGAAGGTTCGCTCGCCCAACAGGAATTGCGAATGGACGCTTCTCTGCTCTCCGACTTGCCCGCCTGGCAGCGCCTTGGCGGCGCCCATACCGCCGAAGAAATCGCCCAGCAGCCGTCCATGTGGACCGCCCTGGCCGGCGTGCTGGACACCGCCCGGGTCCGCCTCGACGCCTTCCTTGGCGACCGCCTGCGCGACCCCGGCCAGCTGGTGATCCTCACCGGCGCCGGCAGCTCTGGTTTCATCGCCGAGATGGTGGCCGACCAGATCAATGCGCAGTGGCCGGCCGAGGTGCGCGCCGTCCACACCACCAGCCTGCTCACCCACCCGGCGCTGTACCTGCGCCGCGAGCGCCCGACCCTGCTGGTGTCGTTCGGCCGCAGCGGCTCCAGCCCGGAAAGCGTGGCCGTGGTGGAGCTGGTGCGCGACCAGGTGACCGATGCGCGCTTCCTGGACATCACCTGCAATGCCGAGGGCGAACTGGCCAAGCGTGGCCAGGGCCGCAGCGACACGCTGTCGTTGCTGATGCCGGCAGCCAGCTGCGACCGTGCCTTTGCCATGACCAGCAGCCTGAGCTGCATGCTGCTGGCCGCGCTCAGTGTGTTCGACCGCGCACCGTGGCCGCAGCGCGTGCAGCGGCTGCTCGACCTGGCCGGGGATGGCGAGCGCGCCCTGCAGGGCTGGGACGCGGCAGTAGGCAGGCTGGCCCAGGCCGCCTACACGCGCGTGATCTACCTGGGCAGCGGCCCGCTGGAAGCGCTCGCCCGCGAAGCCGCGCTGAAGGTGCTCGAACTCACCGGCGGCCGCGTGCTGGCGCTGGCCAACACCCCGCTCGGCTTCCGCCACGGGCCCAAGTCCACGCTCAACGGCGACACCCTGGTGGTGATGCTGCGCAGCGCGCAAGCGTTGTCGCGCCGCTACGAGCAGGACCTGCTGGACGAGCTGCGCGGCGACGGCATTGCCGCGCGGGTGATCTCGGTCGGGCCGGACGGCAACGACCGCGCCGACGGCGACTTCGTACTCGCCGCACCGGCGCTGCCCGATCCGTGGCTGGCGCCGCTGTGGCTGCTGATGCCGCAGTGCTATGCGCTGCAGCGCTCGGCCGCGCTGGGCATGACCCCGGACAACCCCTTCCCCGACGGCACCGTCAACCGGGTCGTGCAGGGCGTCACCATCCATCCCCATGGCTGAGCAGGCCACGCCCATGCAGAGCTGGTACGGCATCGATGTCGGCGGCACCAAGATCGAGCTGGTGGCCTATGACAATGAGTTGCGCGAACGGCACCGCCAGCGCGTAACCACGCCCACCCAGGCCTACGACGCCTTCCTGCAGGCCCTCACCGGCCTGGTGCACAGCGCCGACCTGGCGCTGGGCACCGGCGGCAGCGCGGTCGGCATCGGCCTGCCCGGGGTGCGCGACCGCAGCGGCCGCCAGCTCAGCGCCAACGTGCCGTGCCTGACCGGCCAGCGGGTGGGCGATGACCTGCAGGCCCTGCTGCAACGTCCGCTGCAGTTCGGCAACGACCTGCAGTGCTTCGCCCTGAGCGAGGCGCACCAGGGCGCCGGCGCCGGCTACCCGAGCATGTACAGCTGTACCGCGACCTGCCCGACGCGATCGCACCGTACCTGTTCGATGGCGTGGTCGTGCCGCCGATCCTGCCGCCCCGCTTCGGCGATGCCGGCGGCGCGCGTGGCGCGGCGTTGTTGGCGCGCCAGCAGCATCCCTCCCGCTGAACACCGTTGTTACTGGAGTTGCCATGTCCGCCATCCAATCGCTGATCGCCGCCCACCGCCAGGGCCAACCCGTGGGGCTGTACAGCGTGTGCTGCAGCAATGCGCAGGTGTTGCTGGCCGCGATGCAGGTGGCCAGCCACTACGACACCCTGCTGCTGATCGAGGCGACCTCCAACCAGGTCGACCAGTTCGGCGGCTACACCGGCATGACCCCGGCGCAATACCGCCATTACGTGTTGCAGTTGGCGCGCGATGCCGGCTTCCCCGCCGAGCGGCTGGTGCTGGGCGGCGACCACCTCGGCCCGAATGCCTGGCAGAAGGGCCCGGCCGAGACCGCCATGGCCAATGCGCGCGATCTGATCGCCGCCTACGTGGCCGCCGGCTTCCACAAGATCCACCTGGACTGCAGCATGTCCTGCGCCGATGACCCGACCCCGCTGCCCGATGCGATCGTGGCGGCGCGCTCGGCCGAACTGGCACGCATCGCCGAGCGCACTGCGGCCGAACACGGCCTGCCGCCCCCGGTCTACGTGATCGGCACCGAAGTGCCGATTCCCGGCGGCGAAGCCTCGCTGGCCGGTGGCCTGCAGGTGACCACGCCGGCCGCGGCCGCGACCACGCTGGACATCCATCGGGAGGCGTTCTCCGCCCCGGACCTGCTGCCGGCGTGGGAGCGCGTGATCGCGATGGTGGTGCAGCCCGGCGTGGATTTCGACCACAGCAGCGTGCACTACTACGATCCGGCTGCCGCGCGCGAGCTGTCGGCATTCGTCGAGCAGCAGCCGCGCATCGTGTTCGAGGCGCATTCCACCGATTACCAGACCGAAGCAGGCCTGCATGAGCTGGTGCGCGACCATTTCGCCATCCTCAAGGTCGGCCCGGCGGCGACCTACGCGTTTCGCGAAGCGGTGTTCGCGCTGGCGATGATCGAAAGCGAACTGCTGCCGGCGTCGCAGCGCTCGAACCTGATCGAGGTGCTGGACCGCTGCATGGTCGACAAGCCCGGCAGCTGGCGCAACTACTACCAGGGCGACGCGCACGCGCTGCGCCTGCTGCGCGCGTATTCACTCAGCGACCGCAGCCGCTATTACTGGGGCGAGCCGCCGGTGCAGGCCGCGCTGGACACGCTGGTGGCCAACCTGACCGCGCACGCCCCGCCGCAGATCCTGCTCAGCCAGTACCTGCCCGAGCAGCAGCGGGCGATCGAAGCCGGCCAGCTGCGGCCGGACCCGCTGGCGCTGATCCGGCACAAGGTCGCCCAGCGCCTGGCCGAGTACGCCCGGGCCTGCAATCGCAACCGCGCGCCGGCGAAGAACGAAACTTCCCGGGCCACGGAGCTTTCGGAACGGTAAGCTTCGGCTTTCCTTCCGAATGGAATCGCCTCCCATGCGCAACACACGGCAGCGCCGCCAACAGATCCTGCAGATGCTGGTCGAGCACGGCAACGTGCAGGTCAGCGAACTGGTCGCCCGGTTCGCCGTGTCGGCGGTGACCATCCGCGCCGACCTGACCCACATCGAGTCGCAGGGCCTGGCCACCCGCACCCACGGCGGCGCCACCCTGGTGCGCACGCCGCCGCAGGAACAGGACATCCACGAAAAGGATGCGCTGAACCTGCCGCTGAAGGACAGCATCGGCGTGCATGCCGCGCGCCTGGTCAAGCCCGGCGACAACATCATCATCGACTCCGGCTCGACCACCATGACCCTGGCCCGGCACCTGCGCGGGCACCGCGATGTGACGGTGATGACCAACGGCCTGAACATCGCCTGGGAACTGGCCAACGCGCCGGGCGTGGAACTGCTGCTCACCGGCGGGCTGCTGCGCAAGCAGTCGTTGTCGCTGCAGGGCAGCCAGGCCGAAGCCAGCCTCAATACCTACAGCTTCGACACCCTGTTCCTGGGCGTGGACGGCCTGGACCTGCAGTTCGGCCTGACCACCCACCACGAAGCCGAAGCCAGCCTCAACCACCGCATGGTCGAGCGCGCACGCCGCATCGTGGTGCTCACCGACGCCTCCAAGTTCGGCCGGGTCAGCCTGCACCGCATCGCGCGGCTGGACCAGGTCCACACCATCATCACCGACGCCAGCATCGACGCCGAGTACCTGGAAGGGCTGCAGCGGCTGGGCATCGAAGTGATCATCACCGGGTCGCCCCCACCATGACCGCACCCCGCACGCTGCATGGCCGCATCCTCACCCCATCGGGGTGGGTGCGTGGCGATCTGCGTTTCGACCAGCGCATCC
Organism: Stenotrophomonas sp. KH_029; assembly: GCF_057839765.1. Taxonomy (NCBI): domain Bacteria; kingdom Pseudomonadati; phylum Pseudomonadota; class Gammaproteobacteria; order Lysobacterales; family Lysobacteraceae; genus Stenotrophomonas; species Stenotrophomonas sp. KH_029. The sequence goes on from NZ_CM174498.1 coordinate 4,045,597, forward strand.
TCGCCATCGATACCGCGCACGCCGATCCGCGCGGCGACGAGCGGGTACCACTGATCCTGCCCGGCTTCATCGACCTGCACGTGCATGGCGGTGCCGGGGTGGACATCATGCAGGGCGGCGATGCGGCCGCCACCGTCGCCCGCACCCACGCGCGCCACGGCACCACCGCGCTGCTGGGCACCACCATGACCGCGCACGAGGACGACATCGTGCGGGCGCTGCAGGGGTTGGCCGGCGCGATCGGCACGCGCGCGACGGGGATGGCGCGCGTGCTCGGCGTACACCTGGAAGGCCCGTTCATCAGCATCGAACGCTTGGGCGCGCAGCCGCCATTGGTGGTCGAGGCCACCCTGGACGACGTGCGCCGCCTGCATGCGATCGCGCCGATCAAGGTGCTGACCCTGGCCCCGGAGATCGGCCAGCACCAGGCGCTGATTCCCGCATTGAGCGCGCTGGGCATCCGCGTGCAGCTCGGCCACAGCGCCGGCAGCTACGAAGACGGCGTGGCCGCGCTGGATGCCGGTGCCGCCGGCTTCACCCACCTGTTCAACGGCATGACCGGCGTGGACCACTACCACCCCGGCATCGCCACCGCCGCGCTGGCGCATGCGCAGTACGCCGAGCTCATTCCCGATCTGCAGCACGTGCATCCCGGCGCGATCCGCACCGCCCTGCGCGCGATCCCGAAGCTGTACTGCGTCACCGATGCCACCGCCGCCACCGGCATGCCCGACGGCGAGTACGCGCTGGGCGTGCAGCGCGTGCACAAATGCCTGGGCTGCGTGCGGCTGTCCACCGGCTCGCTGGCCGGCAGTGCGCTGACCATGGACCAGGCGCTGCGCAACCTGGTCTCGCTCGGACTGGACATCGCCGACGCCTCCAACCGGCTGTCGCGCTACCCGGCCGACTATCTCGGCATCGACGACCGCGGCCGTCTGGCGACCGGTGCCTGGGCCGACCTGGTGGTGCTCGACCACGACCTGCGCGTGCGCGGCGTGGTGGTGGAAGGCGACGACATCGCGCTCGACTGAGCGTTGAACCCGCGCCGCCACGGCGCATGCAATGCAGAACAGGACCGGCACGATGAACGATGTTTCCGCAGCCCTTCCCGTGCACGCCGGCGCCTCCGCGCCACGCTGGCCGATACGCTATCTGTTGTTCATCGGTGGCATGGGTGGGCTGCTGTACGGCATCGACATCGGCATCATCGCCGGCGCCCTGCCTTACCTGGAAGCCACCGCGACCGCGAGCTGGCACCTGACCAGCCAGCAGCTGGGTTTCGTGGTCGCCGCGGTGCTGCTCGGCAGCGTGCTGTCCTCGCTGTTCGCCGGCATGGTCGCCGACCTGATCGGGCGCCGTGGCGCGATGCTGCTGGCCGGCGTACTGTTCACTGCCAGCATCCCGGTGATGGCGCTGTCCGATGGCTATGGCGCGCTGTTGATGGGGCGGCTGCTGCAGGGCATCAGCGGCGGCCTGATCGGTGTGGTGGTGCCGCTGTACCTGGCCGAAGTACTCAGCCCGGAGCGGCGTGGCCGTGGCGCGGCGATGTTCCAGCTGCTGCTGACCATCGGCCTGGTGCTGGCGGCGGTGATCGGGCTGTACCACGCCCATGCGGTGGATGCGGCCAGCGAGGCGGTGCGCCATCTGCCCGGTGCCGAGCAGCAGCGACTGCTGTTCGACGTCAAGGACCATGCCTGGCGCACGATCTTCTGGAGCTGCCTGCTGCCCGGCCTGGTGTTCACCGCTGGCGTGCTGCTGATCAGTGAATCACCGCGCTGGCTGGTCCGTCGCGGCCGCATCGACAAGGCCCGCAGCGCCCTGCAGCGCACGGTCGCGCCGGCCGAGGTCGAGCCGACCCTGCAACGCATGCAGGCGCCGGAGGACATCCAGATCGGCCGCAACGGCAAGCGCGATCCACTGCTCAGCCGCCGCTACGTGTGGCCGTTCGCGCTGGCCTGCCTGGTGCTGGCCTTCACCCAGGCCACCGGCATCAACTCGGTGCTGGCCTACGCGGTCAACATCCTCAACCAGGCCGGGCTGCCCGGCGCGGTGGCCAATGGCGCCGATGTGGCGATCAAGCTGCTCAACGCGGTGATGACCGTGGTCGCGCTGCTGCTGGTGGACCGCAAGGGCCGCAAGTTCCTGCTGATGCTGGGCAGTGGCGGCATCACCCTGTCGCTGCTGGCTGCAGCGCTGCTGTTCGTGCAGAGCGAACGCGGCCGCATCGACGTGCAGGCCCAGTTGCAGCAGCAGGTGGCCGGCAGCAGCCTGTCGCTGCCGCTGGATGCGGCACGGTGGCAGCAGCTGGACGGCAATGCCGGCAGCGGGCCGCAGCAGCTGACCGTGTCCTATGCCTATGCCGGCTTCAACAACGTGCGCTCGCTGCGCAGCGACAACCCGATCGACGCCACGCTGCAGATCCGCCGCGAGGACGCGGTCTCGGCCGACAGCGTGATCGGCCGCTTCTTCCGCACGCTGCACCTGAATCCGTTCCCGGACCCGGCACAGGCGGCCAACGCACCGCTGGTGATCGAGCGCGCCATGCTCGGCCCGGTGCCCTCGCCCACCCACGGCTGGCTGGTGGCAGGCTGCATCCTGGTCTTCGTCGCGTTCTTCGCGGTCGGTCCCGGCGTATGCGTGTGGCTGGCGCTGTCCGAACTGATGCCGACCCGGATCCGCAGCAACGGCATGAGCATCGCGCTGCTGATCAACCAGTTCGTGTCCACCGTGATCGCGGCGATCTTCCTGCCCACCGTCGGCCACCACGGCTATGCCAGCATGTTCTTCTTCTGGGCCGGCTGCACCCTGCTGTACTTCCTGGTCGCCGCGTTCTGGCTGCCGGAGACCAAAGGCAAGTCGCTGGAGCAGATCGAGGCCAACTTCCGCTGAGTAGCGCGGCCGACGGCAGCGCTAGCGCGTCTGGCCGGTGATCTCGGTGTACATCCGTTGCGCGTCGCCAGCGTCTTCCAGCCCGGCGACCTGCATGGCCTTGCCGAACGGCCCGGCGACGGTCGCCACGGTGAGCACGCGCTCGCCCACGCTGAAAGCCACCCGGCGGCCGATCCTGGCCTGCGTTGCGGCCAGGATGCGCGGCGCGGCGGCGTCGGTCATCTGCACGTTGAGCACCGGCTGGCCGGTGGCGTCCATGCCCAGCGCCACCGAGGCCACATCGGCGGTGGTGACCAACGGCGGTTCCTTCAGCAGCAGCGGGGTGCCGTCGCGGCCCTTCAGCGGCGTGGAGTGCGGGTTGCCGGTTTCATCCACCTCGCGCATCAGGATGCGCGCCTGCGGCAGGGGTGGCGCGCCGGCCGGTTCAGCGGACAGGCCGACGGCCTGGCGGGTCTCTGCACAGCCGGCCAAGCCTGCACAGGTGAGCATCGTCACAACCAACAGGCAACCGCGCATGCGCCACTCCTCCAACGGGATGCCGGCAGTATCGCTGTTATGGCCGGGCATTGCAGCCGAGGGATGCATCCGGCATCGCCGCCTGGATAGCGGCCGCCGATGACGCTATACCGCCCGGCGGGCACTGCATGGTCAGCGTACTTCGGCGTTCACCGATGCCAGCAGCCGCTGCGCGGCCCGGTCACTGAACCGGTAGCCGCGCTCGACCTGCACGATGGCGCCCTCGGCCACGCGCGCCTGCCACCAGTCCTCGACGAAACCCGGGGCGAAACCGCCGGTCTTGAAGCCGAAGGGCGCGGCCACCAGGTCGAACGGCAGCATCAACGCGTAGCACGGCGTCGCGTAGTCGTTCTGTTCGGCCGGCAATTTCATGAAATGCGCGCATGAGGTGGCGGTGGTCAGCTGCGAGTACAACCAGAACATCAGGTCGTACATGCGGTGCGACTGCGGATCGGCATGCAGGGCGAAGAAGCCCTTTTCTTCGGTGATCCGGCGCGCCAGCGCACGCAGCGCGCGCTCACCCTCCGGCAGCGCTTCGGCCGAGGCCTGCAGGGCACGCTGCACGATCGGCGACAGCGTCCCGCGGTCCACCGTGACCAGATCGGCTTCCAGGTCCTGGGCCGCATCGTCGTAGTGCTCTTCGTCCACCAGACCGTGGATGAAACTGGCGAAATCGGCGGCGACCACGGTGATCGCATAGTCCGCCTCCTGGTCCACGTGCACCACCTGTGGTTCGCCCTGCCGGCCGCAATGACGGTAGTCGAGCATGACTACATCGTGCCCGGCGCTGGGGCAGTCGGCGATGACGATGCCGATGTCGGGGTAGCCCCACTCCTGCTGCATGAAGCGCGAACCGAACTGGCCCCCCAGCGAGTACGGCGCCTGGCGGCCCAGGGCGTACAGACCCGATACCTGGATATGGTCGTCGGCCCAGGAGGTGGCCTCCTCCATCGGATGGCAGCTGCGCTGCAGCAGGCCGCCGTTGTGCCGCCGTGCCAGCGCGATGTACGCCTCGGGAAGGCGATAGCCCAGCTCGGCCTGCAACTCGGCGACCAGGGCATCGCCGGGCGCTGGCTCCTGGTAGTTCTGCTGCGAATAATCGCCGTCGTCCCAGAAGCCATCGAAGTCGAAGGTGGCGAACGGATCCATCGTGTGCGGTCTCTGCCTGCGTCTGTAGCGCCATTATAGGAGCAGCGGTCACGGCACCCGCGCGCACACCCACAGGTGCACCTGCGCTGCACCGGCCCGGCGCAGCGCGCGCACGGCGGCATCCAGGGTGGCCCCGGTGGTCATCACATCATCGACCACGGTCAGCCGGGTGGGCGGGCCGGCCGTCACCCGGAAGGCGTTGCGCACATTGCGGCGGCGCGCATCGGCGTCCAGGTCCGATTGCGGCGCGGTCAGCCGCTCACGCGACAGGCCGCGCCACAGCGGGCACTGCAGCGAACGCGCCAGCGGCCGGGCCAGTTCCAGTGCCTGGTCGTAGCCACGTGCGCGCAACCGCTGGCGATGCAGTGGCAACGGCAGCAGCGCGCCACTGGCGAACGCCGGCACCCGCTGCAGCATCAACTGCGACAGCAGCCGGCCGGCCGCCAGGTCCTGGTGGAACTTGAAGCGCAGCAGCAGCTGGTCCACCGGCGCGGTGTACACGAACGCCGCTGCCGCAGCGGCCTGCCGCGGCGGGTCGCGCAGGCAGGCCCCGCAGCGCGCGGCGGGCTCATCGGCCGGCAGTGGCAGCGCGCAGCCTGGGCAGGCGGCGTCGTTCCACGGCAGGGCGGCATGGCAGGCCGCGCACAGGTCCAGCCCGTCGCTGCCGGCTTCATCGCAGACCAGGCAGCGCAGTGGCAGCGCCTGTCGGCCAAGCCAGTCCAGCGCAGCGGCAATGCGGGCGCGCATGTTCTTCGTCCGGCATGAGGCGGTTGCGTTCAAGGCTGCCATCGTTGACCTGCGCCGGCCGTCGGTACAAGCCGCGTCCTTGCATCAGCCGGGGCCGGCATGCAGCGGCAGACAAGCCGCCAATGGTGTTCACCGCCGTGGGTCGATCACCGTTTCCATCAACTCGATCTCCGGCCGCTTGGCCCCCTGCGAACGCGCCACCGCCTGCCACGTCCCCACGGCGCGACGAACCTCCACCTCGATCGCCGCGACCCGGGCCGGGGCGAGCTGGTAGAACGCCGCAGTGGCCATCACGTGAGCCGAGGACGGGGTCGGGTCGGCAGCATCCAGCGCCAGCACATGCGCATCGCTGGCGGTGTTGGGGTTCACGTCGAATGCCGGCGACAGTGCCCAGCCGCCGTGCATGCGCAGGAAGCCGTGATTGCGCAGATGATCGTCGCGGTTGCCCACCAGCACGTTGAACAGCACGCGCCGGAACAACTGTTCCAGGTCGGCGCCGATCCGCCCGGGCACACCGTCGTCTTCGATCACCTGGACCAGGTCCAGGTAGCTGTGTCCTTCGCTCTGCCCGGCGTCGAGCAGGGTAAAGGCCGAGGCATAGTGCAGCCGCGTGCCTGCACTGCGGTCGAAACGCTCCACGGCGAAGGTATGCCCACGCGCGGACAGATTGAGCAGCGCTGCCCTGGGCATATGGATGCCGGCATCGACGGCCAGCGTGGCGGTGATGTATTCCCACAGGCCGACATCGTGCCGGTCTTCGCGCCCGGGGAATTTGGCCAGCCATAGCGAACCGTCCGGGTGACGGTAGCCTGCCTTGGGCCGGGCCCCGCCCAGCGATGCGCCCGGGGCGACCAGCTGGGCCAGCCAGCGGGTCTCTTCGTCCTGGCTCAACCTGGCACCGGACTCCAGTTTTTCGGCGAGGCTTTCCAGCCTGCGCAGATCGGTGATCGGCGGTGCGGCCGGATTGCCCGACTCCACCCAGGCCAGCGAGGCCGGATCGCGCAGCCTGAGCGCGCCCATCCTGGAAGCATCATCGACGCCCATCAGATAGTCCCAGGCACGCAACGCCTTGCGCGCAGTACCGGTGCGGTTTGCCCGCGCCGCCTCACGGCGGTCCATCAGCAACCGTCCCCATCGATCGGGGGAGCAATCCTGGAAGGCGGCGGTCACCTCACCGGCGCTGCCGGGAGCGAACTGAAGGCCGTCGAGCAGCGGCAGGCTCGGATCGAGCGCGAACGGTGCAATACCCATCGCCCCGTCCAGCCACAGGTCGGTATAGGCAAAGCCGACGCTGTCGCCGGCCCTTCCCGGCAACCGGCTGATCCAGCCCACCTGCACCGGCGGGCATAGCTGCGGCGCATCCAGCCACACCTCCCGGTCGATCTGCGCCTGGGCGGCCATGTTCAGCGCCCTTTGGGAAGACGTGGCGGACGCCGCACAACGCCCGGCGTGGGATCGATCCGGGGCGGGCGCTGGCTGGACACCAGGCGGTAGCGGTCGTGCCCGGCCTCGGCCAGGCCGGGGCGGTCGACCTGCGCATCGCCCTGCCGGTCCGCTGCCGCGCCCGCATCGGTGGCCTGCGGTTCGTGGACGCCGCTGCGGCCGGCCCGATCACGGTCGGCGCCATCGTGCAGGCTGCTTCCCGGCTGCGCTTCGGCCACGGCGTACCCGCCCGGCTTGCGGCGCGGCGCCGGACGGCGCAGGCGGTTGGCCGCCAGTTGGCGACCCACCATATCGTCGGCGGCGATCCTGTCGATGTCCTGCTCCAGGCCCAGCGCGGCCAACACCCGCAACACCGTGGACAGGCTGGTGCCCGCATCGCCCGCTTCGAGCTTGCCGATGGTGGTGCGGTCCACCCCGACGCGCTCGGCCAGATTGGCCTGGCTCATGCCGCGGGCGAGCCGGGCCGTGCGCAGCCGCAGGCCAAGCCCGGCGATGCGCCTGGCGTGACCGGGTCTGGTTGGAGGAGTGCGCTTTGCCATGCTGCATTAAAACATCACATGCGGCCGTAATGTCAATTCAATCCATCATGTTCCAGTGGTTTGGCTTCAGATGCCGGACAGAATGGGATGATGGATTAATCCATCCCTTTGGGTCGATATGTAATTTTTATTCGACATTTTCCATTCTTGTACCGACATCCACTGTAAACCTTAAAATTTATAGCTTGGTTGACAGAAAGTGCCTGCCTGACCAGACTGCCGCCCTTTCGCCCCTGTCAGGACACCCTCATGGCTTCGGTCATCCGCCACGACTGGCACCGCGACGAACTGCTGGCCCTGCTTGCGCTGCCGCTCCCGGAGCTGCTGCACCGCGCCGCCAGCGTGCACCGCGCCCACTTCGATCCCGCCGAAGTACAGGTGTCCACCCTGCTCTCGGTGAAGACCGGCGGTTGCCCCGAAGATTGCGCCTATTGCCCGCAGGCCCAGCGTTACGCCACCGGGGTGGACGCACAGAAGCTGATGGGCACCGAGGAGGTGGTCGCCAGGGCCCGCCAGGCCAAGGCGGCGGGCGCGTCGCGGTTCTGCATGGGTGCGGCCTGGCGCTCGCCCAAACCGCGCGACATCCCCAAGGTGGCGGCGATGATCAGCCAGGTGAAGGCACTGGGGCTGGAAACCTGCGCCACTCTGGGCATGCTCAGCGGCGACCAGGCCGTGGCGCTGCGCCAGGCCGGGCTGGACTACTACAACCACAACCTAGACACCGCGCCGGACTTCTACGACTCGATCATCCATACCCGCCAGTACCAGGACCGCCTGGACACGCTGGGCCATGTCCGCGACGCCGGGCTGAAGACCTGCTGCGGCGGCATCGTCGGCATGGGCGAAACCCGCGACCACCGCGCCGGGCTGCTGCAGGCGCTGGCCAACCTGCCCACCCACCCCGACTCGGTGCCGATCAACCGGCTGGTGCAGGTGGCCGGCACCCCGCTGCACGGTACCGCCGAACTGGACCCGTTCGAGTTCGTGCGGATGATCGCCGTGGCCCGGATCGTCATGCCCGCGGCGATGGTGCGGCTGTCGGCCGGGCGCGAAGCGATGAGCGACGAGCTGCAGGCGCTGTGTTTCCTGGCCGGGGCCAACTCGATCTTCTACGGGGAAAAACTGCTGACCACCGGCAACCCGGACACCGCGCGCGACCTGGCCCTGTTCGACCGGCTGGGCCTGCGCCCGATGACGGTGACGGTGGACGCCGCGCACCACGACCACCCGGGCACGGTCCATGCCGACATCACCCGGGCCCAGGGCAGCGCCGGCCAGGCCGATGGGCGCGCCGCCTGAGGCCGGCCCGGTGCCGGCCCCGGCCAGGCAGCGCCGCGCCCGGCAACCGGGTACGCTAGCCGCCCATCCATGCCAGCCGACCACCATGGCCCGCCCCGACCTGCACGACCGCATCCAGGCACAGCGCAAGCTCAGCGAGGCGCAGGGCCGCATCCGCGTGCGCCGCACCGTGACCCGTCGCGATGGCGTGCAGCTGGAGATCAATGGCCAGTGGCTGACCGGGTTCTGCAGCAATGACTACCTGGGCCTGTCGCAGCAGTTCGGGGTGGTCAGCGCGCTGCAGGACGCCGCCGCCCGCGAAGGCACCGGCGCCACCGGCTCGCACCTGGTCTGTGGCCACCACGCCGTGCACGACGCCCTCGAGCGGGAAATGGCCGACTGGCTGGGCTACCCGCGTGCACTGCTGTTCGGCAGCGGTTTCGCCGCCAACCTGGCGGTGCAGCAGGCGCTGTTGAGCGAAGAAGACGATGTCTGCGTGCAGGACCGGCTCAACCACGCCAGCCTGCTGGATGCCTCGCGCCTGGCCGGCTGCCGGCTGCGCCGCTACCCGCACCTGGACAGCGAAGGCGCGCTGCGCCAGCTCAAGCACGCCGCCAATGGCGCGGCGATGCTGGCCACCGACGGGGTCTTCAGCATGGATGGCGACATCGCCCCGCTGCGTTCGCTGTCGCTGGTGGCGCGCATGCAGGCCGCGCTGCTGTACGTGGACGACGCGCATGGCATCGGCGTGGTCGGCCAGCACGGCCGTGGCTGCGTCGCCGAGGCCGGGTTGGGGGTGGCCGATGTGCCGCTGCAGCTGGCCACGCTGGGCAAGGCGCTGGGCGGCGCCGGCGCGGTGGTGCTCGGCGATGACGCGTTGATCGGGCACCTGGCCGAAACCGCGCGCCCGTATATCTACACCACCGCGCTGCCACCGGCCCAGGCCGCCGCGTCGCTGGCTGCGGTGAAGCTGGCCCGCCGCGATGACTGGCGCCGGCAGAAGCTGGCCGAGCTGGTCGGTGTGTTCCGCGCCGGTGCACGCCAGCACGGCTTGGAGCTGATGCCCTCCGATACCCCGATCCAACCGCTGCTGTGCGGCGCCGAAACCACGGCGATGGCGCTGTCGGCCGCACTGGAAGCGTCCGGCTTCCTGGTCGGCGCGATCCGCCCGCCGACCGTGCCCGAAGGCAAGGCGCGGCTGCGCGTGACCCTGTCGGCACTGCATACCCCGGCCCAGGTGCGGTCGCTGACCGAAGCGATCGCCCATGCGCGCGACACCGTGCTGCGCCAGCAGTCGCTGGATGCCCTGAGCGCGTGAGCCGGTCGCGGTGAGCCTGCATATCGAGGTGGTCGGCCAGGGCCCGGCGCTGGTCCTGATCCATGGCTGGGCGCTGCACGGCGGGGTATTTGCGCCCCTGGTCGAACGCCTGTCGGCGCAGTACCAGCTGCACCTGGTCGATCTGCCCGGGCATGGCGCCAGCGGCGACGACACCACCCCGTTGCGGTTGCCGCACGTGGTCAACGCGATCGCCGCGGCCACCCCGCCGGCAGTGTGGTGCGGCTGGTCGCTGGGCGGGCTGTTCGCCCTGCATGCCGCCGCGACGCTGCCGCAGGTGCGCGCACTGGCGATGATCGCCGCCACCCCGCGCTTCGTGCGCGGCGACCACTGGCCGCATGCGGTCGAGCCGGCGGTGTTCCAACAGTTCGGCCAGGACCTGGCCCGGGACTACCGCGGCACCCTGGAACGCTTCCTGGCCCTGGATGCGATCGGCTCCGAGCACGCCCGGCAGGAACTGCGCACGCTGCGCGGGATGCTCATCGCCCGCGGCGAGCCGGCCCCACGTGCGCTGCACGAAGGCTTGCGCCTGCTGGAAACCGCCGACCTGCGCGGCGCCCTGCCCGGGCTGGGCAAGCCCAGCCTGTGGCTGGCCGGGCAGCGCGACCGGCTGGTGTCGGCGCATGCGATGCAGGCCGCCGCAGCGCTGGCGCCGGGCGCGCAGGTGCAGGTCATCGCGCAGGGCGGCCATGCGCCGTTCCTCGGCCATGCCGACCAGGTCGCCGCCCTGCTGCAACACTTTGTTGCCGCGTTGCCCTGAGCCATTGGCCGCACGCATCACCGATCATGTACGCCTGCCATTCACCACGGAGCTGAGCCATGGATCTTGGAATCACCGGACGCTGGGCCCTGGTCTGCGCCGCCAGCAAGGGATTGGGCCTGGGCTGCGCGCGGGCACTGGTGCGCGAGGGCGTCAACGTGGTGGTGGCCGCACGCGGCGAAGACGCGCTTGAGCGCGCCGTGCTGGAACTACGGGCACTGCCCGGTGCGCACAGCGTGGTCGGGGTGGCCGCCGACATCACCACCGACGCCGGCCGTCAGGCGGCCCTGGCTGCCTGCCCGCAGGTGGACATCCTGGTCAACAACGCCGGCGGCCCACCGGCCGGCGATTTCCGCCAGTTCAGCCGCGAGGACTGGATCGCCGCGCTGGACGCCAACATGCTGGCCCCGATCGAACTGATCAAGGCGACCCTGGACGGCATGATCGAACGCGGCTTCGGCCGCATCGTCAACATCACCTCCTCCTCGGTGAAGGCACCGATCGACATCCTCGGGCTGTCCAACGGCGCCCGCTCGGGATTGACCGGCTTCGTCGCCGGCCTGGCCCGCAAGACCGTGGCCCACAACGTCACCCTCAACAACCTGCTGCCCGGCCAGTTCGACACCGACCGCCTGCGTGGCAACTTCGCCTACCTGGCGCAGCAGCAGGGCATCGACGCCGGCCAGGTCGCCGAGCGCAAGCGTACCCACATTCCCGCCGGCCGCTTCGGTACCGCCGATGAATTCGGCGCCGCCTGCGCGTTCCTGTGCAGCGCCCAGGCCGGCTACATCACCGGGCAGAACCTGCTGATCGACGGCGGCGCCTACCCGGGCACCTTCTGACCCCACGCAACACCGCGTCCGCATCGAGTACCCCATGACCGCCAGTTTCGATCCCCACCATGTCCGCCGTGCGTTCTCGCGCGCCGCCAGCAGCTACGACGCCGCCGCCGCGCTGCAGCGCGAAGTGGAAAAGCGCCTGCTGGAATCGCTGGATTACCTGGAAAACCGCCAACCGCAGGTGGTGCTGGATATCGGCAGCGGCACCGGCCACGCCAGTGCGGCGATGAAGAAGCGCTGGCCCAAGGCGCAGGTGATCGCGCTGGACCTGGCCGAGCCGATGCTGCACCAGGCCCGCAGGCAGGCCGGCTGGTGGAAGCCGTTCGCGCGCGTGTGCGGCGATGCGCAGGCCCTGCCGCTGCTGGACCAGAGCGTGGATGTGATCTTCAGCAATCTGTGCCTGCAATGGGTGGAAGACCTGCCGGCGGTGTTCGCCGGTTTCCGCCGCGCACTCAAGCCCGGCGGGCTGCTGGTGTGCTCCACGTTCGGGCCGGAAACGCTGATCGAACTGCGCGAGGCCTTCGCCCAGGCCGACACGGTGCCGCACGTCAGCCGCTTTGCGCCGATCGCGCAGTTCGGCGATGCGCTGATGATGTCCGGTTTCCGCGACCCGGTGCTGGACCGCGACCTGTTCACCCTGACCTACCCCGACCTGACCGCGCTGATGCGCGAACTGCAGGCCATCGGCGCCACCAACGCCCGCCACGACCGCCGCCATACGCTGACCGGGCGCGGCCGTTTCGACGCCGCGCGCGCCGCCTACGAGCCGCTGCGCCGCGCCGACGGCAAGCTGCCCAGCAGCTGGGAAGTGATCTATGCGCATGCATGGGCACCGGAGGCCGGCGCGCCTATCCGCGAACACGGCCACGATGTGGCCAGCGTACCGGTCTCGGCGATTCCGATCCGGCGGCGCTACACGTAATGCGCCGGCTACCGTGGGCCATTGCGTGGATGGGGCTTGGCGTGCAGCCGGCCGGGTCTACGCCGGGAACAGGTCGCGGTGGAAGAAGTAGATTTCCTGCACCAGGAACCGCCAGCTGGTATGGAAGCTGCGGAAACGCGTGCTCGGCGTCGAGGACGCCAGCGCATCGATGCCCAGCTCGCGCGCCAGGCGCAGCGCGCGCGCCATATGCAGCGGATCGCTGACGATGATCACCCGGTGCAGCTTGCGTTGCTGCATCAACCGGCGCGCTTCGATCAGGTTCTGCCGGGTGGTGCGTGAGGCGGTCTCGATCAGGATCGCCTCATCCGGCACGCCCTGCTTGAGCGCATAGCGGCGCGCCACCTGCGATTCGGCGAAGCGCGCGCCGCTGCCGCCATAGCCGCCGGTGAAGATCAGCAGCGGCGCATAGCCCTGCTGGTACAGGTCCAGGCCGTGGCGGATGCGCTCTTCGAACACCGGCGAGGGCTTGGCATCGTAGGCGGCGGCACCCAGCACGATGATCGCATCGGCCTTGGCCGCCTGGTCGCGCTCGCCCACCCACACAATCCAGGTGGTCACGCACAGCAGCCAGGCCACCAGCACGATGCACAGCCGCCACAGCCAGCCCAGCACGCCCACCCCGGCCCGCCGGCTCACGCGCCCGCCCACGGCAGCGCGTCCAGGTCGACGTTGCCGCCGGACAGCACCACCCCGACCCGCTGCCCGGCAAACCGCGCCGGCGCGGACAGCACCGCCGCCAGCGCGATCGCCGAAGACGGCTCCACCACTTGCTTGAGCACCTGCCAGATCAGCCGCATCGCCGCCACGGTGTCCGCATCGGTGACGGTGATCACGCTGGCCGCCGGGTGCAGCAGGGCGAAATTGGGCGCGCCCAGGGTGCCGCGCAGGCCATCGCAGATCGTGTCGGGGCTGAAATCGATGCGGCGCTGGCCGGCGGCCAGCGAACGCGCGGTATCGGCCGCGCCCTCCGGCTCGGCCAGCACCAGCCGGGTCTGCGCGGCCACCGCCTGCAGCGCCAGCCGCGTCCCCGCCGCCAGGCCCCCCCCGCCCACCGGTACCACCATCACGTCGAACGGGCCGTGGCTGTGCAGCAGTTCCAGCGCGGCCGTGCCCTGCCCGGCGATCACCTGGCGATCGGCGTAGGGGTGCACCAGGGTCGCCCCGGTTTCGGCCTGGACCTGGGCGCACATCGCCTCGCGCGCGGCGATCCCGGCCGCGCAGCGCCACATGGTCGCGCCATGGCGGACGATGTTGGCCAGCTTGGCCGCCACTGCGCCCTCGGGCACCACCACATGGCAGGCGATGTCGCGGGTGCGCGCCGCCAGCGCCAGCGCCGCGCCATGGTTGCCGGACGAATGGGTGACCACCCCGCGCGCGGCCTGCGCCGCGTCCAGCGCCCACACCGCATTGCAGGCGCCGCGGAACTTGAACGCCCCGCCGCGCTGCAGATGCTCGGCCTTGAACGCCAGACGAGCGCCCGCCAGCCCGTCGAGCACGTGCGAACCCAGCACCGGGGTCACGCTGGCATACGGGGCGATGCGTGCAGCGGCGGCCAGCAGATCGTCGACACAGGGCAAGGGTGAATCGCTCATGACGCAAGATTAACGTATGCCCCGCGCTCGCATCGCCTGCCATCGGGGGGAAGCCCCGGCCATGGCAATCCTCCATTCAGATCGGCGCAAGCTTCCCGTGCACCGCGCAGCGGACCCAGGCGCCGACAACCTCGTCCCGGGCGGCGTCAGCGCCAGCACCCGCCCCGCGCGCTATGGCGTATCGCCCACCGACACCGTTAAGGTGCGTAGTTAAGGGCCGATTCAATGCGCCGGGCTGAAGCTGCATCTACACCCTCTGGGGGGACCCATCATGAAAATGCGCCTGATCTTCGCCGGTGGCCTGCTGCTGGCCCTGTCCGGCTGCGCCACCTACGACTACGTCGGCGGTGGTGGCGGCAACGGCTACTACCACGGGGCACCGTCGGTGGAATACCGCTACCCCTATGGCTACCCCAACGGTTACGGCAGCGGCTACTACGGCGGTGGCTATTACGGTGGCGGTGGCTACGGCTATCCCGCCTATCGCCCCTACCCGAACTACCGGCCGTATCCAAACCACCGCCCGCCGCACAACCACCGCCCGCCGCCGCGCCCGGGCAATGGCAACGGCGGCAACGTGCGCCCGCCCGATCGCCCGCGTCCTTCCTACAACGGCGGCTCGCCGTGGCGGAACCTGGACTCGGTCGGGTCGCGCCCGCAGCCACAGCAGCGTCCGTCGCCGCCGCCGCAGGCACGCCCGGCCCAGGCACCGCGTCCATCGCAGCCCAGGATGAACGGTTCCCCATGGCGGAATTTGAACCAGCGCACAGTTGAGCCCTGATCCATCTTGATTTTCACGTGCCGAGCGGTTCAATCTAGGCGCGCAGTGACGGCCTCGGTCGAAAAGTGACAAAAGCGACACGGGGCGTCACAAACAGCTCTATGTCGATATCCGACAGGAACATCTGGATCCCCCCTGTTCCGGCCCTGTCGGATGTCGGCACCTCTCAAGCAAAAGGCCCCGCCAATGGCGGGGCCTTTTGTTTCTGGGCGGGCTTGTTCCGGGTGGCGTGTTCAGGGCCCGGCATGCGCCATATCGGGCCCGGCACCGGCCTGGCTGGCCCGGCCGCGGCCACCGGCGCGGAAAAAAACAGGGCCGACAGTCCCCCGACTGCCGGCCCTTCTGCTTCCCCGGGATGCGCATGGACCAGCCCCTGTTCCAATTCCGGTCCGTAGCGCCATGGCGCCTGCCATCCTGGGTGCTATTGGGTTATCTGCAGAAAACGTGCCAACTTGAGGGTTGTTTTCGTCGATCCGCGCGATTGGCGTTAAAATCGCCACCCGCGCCCTGCCCCAGGGCTGATCCGGGCCGTTGCCGCCCGCCCGAGCCCCACCCCATGACCGACTCCTTCTACCGCTACGACGTCATCGTGATCGGCGGCGGCCACGCCGGCACCGAAGCCGCGCTGGCGGCCGCGCGCAGCGGTGCGCGCACCCTGCTGCTGACCCACAACGTGGAAACCATCGGCGCGATGAGCTGCAATCCGGCCATTGGCGGCATCGGCAAGGGCCACCTGGTCAAGGAAATCGACGCACTCGGCGGTGCCATGGCGCATGCCGCCGACCGCGCCGGCATCCAGTGGCGCACCCTCAACGCCTCCAAGGGCCCGGCCGTGCGCGCCACCCGCTGCCAGGCCGATCGCAACCTGTACCGCATGGCGATCCGCCAGATCGTCGAGGCCCAGCCGAACCTGACCGTGTTCCAGGCCGCGGTGGACGATCTGCTGATCGACGGCGATGCCGTGCGCGGGGCGGTCACCCAGACCGGGCTGAGCTTCCATGCCCCGTCCGTGGTGCTGACTGCCGGCACCTTCCTGGCCGGCAAGATCCACGTCGGCCAGACCCAGTACGCCGCCGGGCGCATGGGCGACCCGCCGGCCACCACCCTGGCCGCGCGCCTGCGCGAGCGCCCGTTCGTGATCGACCGCCTGAAGACCGGCACCCCGCCGCGCATCGACGGCCGTTCGCTGGACTACACGGTGATGGACGAGCAGCCCGGCGACGACCCGCGCCCGGTGATGTCCTTCCTCGGCGACGTGGCCGAGCACCCGGCCCAGGTCAGTTGCTGGATCACCCACACCAGCGAGCGCACCCACGAGATCATCCGCAGCGCGCTGCACCGCTCGCCGTTGTACAGCGGCCAGATCGAGGGCATCGGCCCGCGCTACTGCCCCTCGATCGAGGACAAGGTGGTGCGTTTTGCCGAGAAGGCCAGCCACCAGATCTTCGTCGAGCCCGAAGGGCTGGACGTGGTCGAAATCTATCCCAACGGCATCTCCACGTCGTTGCCGTTCGACGTGCAGCTGGCCCTGGTGCGCAGCATCGCCGGCTTCGAGAATGCGCACATCACCCGCCCCGGCTATGCGATCGAGTACGACTACTTCGACCCGCGCGGGCTGGCCAACACGCTGCAGACCAAGACGGTGTCCGGGCTGTTCTTCGCCGGCCAGATCAACGGCACCACCGGCTATGAGGAAGCCGCCGCGCAGGGCCTGCTGGCCGGCATCAATGCGGCCCGCCACGTGCGCGGGGAAAGCGGCTGGTGCCCGCGCCGCGACGAGGCCTACCTGGGCGTGCTGGTCGACGACCTGATCACCCACGGCACCACCGAGCCGTACCGCATGTTCACCAGCCGCGCCGAATACCGGTTGCAGCTGCGCGAGGACAACGCCGATGTGCGCCTGACCGGCATCGGCCGCGAACTGGGCCTGGTCGATGAGCGCCGCTGGCGCGCATTCCAGACCAAGCAGGAGGCGGTGGCGCGCGAATCGGCGCGGCTGGGCGCGCTGTGGGTCACCCCGGGCAATGCACTGGGTCGCGAAGTGGAAGCCGCCCTGGGCGTGGCGGTCAGCCGCGAAACCACGGTGCTGGACCTGATCAAGCGCCCCGAACTGGACTACGCCACGCTGATGCAGGTGCCGTCGCTGGGCCCGGCAGTGGCCGATGCCAAGGTTGCCGAACAGGTCGAGATCGGGGTCAAGTACGCCGGCTACCTGGGCCGCCAGCGCGAGGAGATCGAGCGCCAGCAGCGCCATGAGAACACCGCGATCGCCACCGATTTCGACTATGCCGCCGTACGCGGTTTGTCGGCCGAAGTGCAACAGAAACTCGAACGCGTGCGCCCACAGACCCTCGGCCAGGCCCAGCGCATCCCCGGCATGACCCCGGCGGCGATTTCGCTGCTGCTGGTGCACCTGGAACGCGCAAGGCGAAGCCGCGTCGCGTGAATCAACGCATCCACGCACGGCGTGGATCTACGATCATGCGGCGTAGATCCACGCCATGCGTGGATATCGCGCGGCATGGTCCACGATGATCCGGCCAGCGGCCGGCACTACCAACACAGGAACTGCAGCATGTCCCCGATCCGCCCCTTCCTCGACAAGCTCCCGGTGCTGGGCCAACGCTGCTACATCGATCCGGCCTGCACCCTGATCGGCGAGGTGGAACTGGGCGATGACGTGTCGGTGTGGCCGGGCACGGTGATCCGCGGCGACGTCAACCATGTCCGGATCGGCGCGCGCAGCAATATCCAGGACGGCACCATCATCCATGTCAGCCACCACAGCCCCTACAACATGGGCGGCTACCCCACCCTGATCGGCGAAGGGGTCACCGTCGGCCATGGCACCATCATCCACGCCTGCACCATCGGCGATTACTGCCTGATCGGCATGGGCGCCTGCATCCTGGACGGGGCGCGGGTGGAGACCCATGGCTTCGTCGGTGCCGGGGCGGTGGTCGGCCCGGGCAAGGTGGTCGGCGAAGGCGAGCTGTGGGTGGGCAACCCGGCGCGCCGGGTGCGCAACCTGAGCAGCAAGGAAATCGAGTCGCTGCACTACTCGGCCGACCACTACGTGCGGCTGAAGGACCAATACCTGGGCTGATCACGGTCGCCTGCGTCGTTCCCGCCCCACCTGGCGCCTGCCGCTGGGCATCGACGCGGCCGCACGGTAAAGTCCACAGCCGACCAGGAAGCAGTCGAGAACCGCATGCCCCCGTTGGCAGCCGACCGGAGAGGATTCCGGCGCCCCCTTTCCCGCCGCGTGCGCCCATGAGCGCACCGATGCTGGATACCTACCGTGAAGTGATCACGCCCGAAGGCGTGCCGCTGCACCTGCCGGCTGCCGGCCCGGTGCCGCGTGCGCTGGCCTGGGCGATCGACTTCGGGGTGCGGCTGGGCGCGCTGATCGTGCTCAGCATTCCGCTGGCCTTTCTCGGCGACTTCGGCCAGGGCCTGTATCTGGCGCTGATGTTCCTGCTGATGTGGGCCTACACCATCGTGCAGGAAGCCTGCTGGGGCCGCACCCTGGGCAAGCGCGCGCTGGGCCTGCGGGTGGTGTCGCGCGATGGCGCGCCGATCGGCTGGATGGCCGCGGTCACCCGCAACCTGCTGCGCACCGTGGACATGCTGCCGTTCGCCTATGCGCTGGGGCTGCTGTCGAGCCTGTTCGACGCGCACGGGCGCCGCCTGGGCGACCTGGTGGCCGGTACCGTGGTGATCCACGACAGCCCGCGCCCGGTGGTGTCCCTACTGGCCATCGATACCGTACTGGCCCCGCCGCAACCGCTGCAGCCGGCCGAACAAGCGGCTGTGGTCGCCTTTGCCGAGCGCGCGCCGCGGCTGTCCGGTCCCCGCCAGCAGGAGCTGGCCGCGCTGGTCGCCCCGCTCAGCGGCGGCGCCGGCCAGGTCGGCGTGCTGCGCCTGTACGCGATCGCCAACTGGCTGCTGGGACGGCGATGAGACAGGAACAGTTCGTCATCCGTTACCAGGGCGAATGGCAGGCACTGGAACAGTGGCTGGCGCTGCGCGGCGACAGCGCGCGGCGCGCCCGCCAGCACGCCAATGCCGACACGCTCAACGACGAGGACATCCCGCAGCACTACCGGCGGCTGTGCCAGCAGCTGGCGCTGGCGCGCAAGCGCGGCTACAGCCCGCAGCTGGTGGCCCGCCTGCAGGCGCTGATGCAGCAGGGCCACAGCCTGCTGTACCGCACTCCCGCGCCACGCTGGCGGCGTGCGCTGGAATTCCTGTTCGCCGATTTCCCGCAGCTGGTACGCAGCCAGGCGCGCAGCATGTGGGTGGCCACCGCCTTGTTCGTGGTGCCGCTGGTGGGCAGTTTCGCGCTGCTCCAATGGCACCCGCAGCTGATCCACCTGCTGATGGACAACGGCCAGATCGCCGAGTTCGAACGCATGTACGACCCGGCCTCGCCACACCTGGGGCGCGACAGCGGCACCGACTGGATGATGTTCGGCCACTACATCATGAACAACATCAGCATCGGTCTGCGCACTTTCGCCAGCGGCCTGCTGGCCGGGGTCGGCACGGTACTGGTGCTGCTGTTCAACGGCCTGACCATCGGGGCGGTGGCCGGCCACCTGCAGCACATCGGCCATGGCGATCCGTTCTGGCGCTTCGTGGTCGGCCACGGCGCGTTCGAGCTGACCGCGATCGTGATCGCCGGCGGCGCCGGCCTGCAGCTGGGCATGAAGCTGCTGGCACCCGGCCGGCGGCGGCGGGTCGATGCGATGGTCGAGGGCGGGATGATCGGCGCGCGGCTGTGCCTGGGCGTGGCGGCGATGCTGCTCGTAGCCGCCTTCATCGAAGCCTTCTGGTCGTCCATCGCGCAGGTACCGGCCTGGGGCAAGTACGGCGTGGCGGTGGTGTTGTGGACGCTGGTGCTGGGCTGGCTGTGGCGTGGCGGACGCGGAGCCGGCCATGCGCATTGAGCAGCTGGACGTGGTGCTGCGCGCGCGCAGCGGCTGGGAGGCGATGGAACTGGGCACCGCGCTGGTGCGCCGGCATGCGCGGGCGATCTGGGCACCGTGCCTGCTGCTGGGCCTGCCGCTGTTTGCGCTGGTCAATGCGCTGGCCTGGTGGGCCGATGCGTTCGGCCTGGCCTGGCTGCTGATGTGGTGGCTCAAGCCGGTGTTCGACCGGATCACGCTGTATGTGCTTTCGCGCGGCGTGTTCGGCGATACCCCCGGCACACTGCAGACCCTGCGCGCGCAGCGGCATTGGGGCGGCAGCGGCTTCTGGGGCTACCTGGGCTGGCGCCGTTTCAGCCCGCTGCGCACGCTGCTGCTGCCGGCCAACCTGCTGGAAGGCAACCCGCCCGCGCAACAGGGCGCCCGCCGCCGTGCGATCGCCAGCGACGCCTTCTTCCATGCGCTGTTGCTGACCACGGTATGCATGGTGTTCGAACTGGTACTGGTGGCCGGCGGCATCGCGGCGGTGTTCATGTTCGTGCCGTTCGAACTGCTGTCCGACTCCTGGCGCGCGGCACTGGACATGGTCCGCGAAGACACCCCGGCCTGGGCGCTGCTGGGCCTGAACCTGGCGTTCTGGCTGGCCGCCAGCCTGATCGGGCCGTTCTACACCGGGGCCGGTTTCGGCCTGTACCTCAACCGCCGCACCGAAATGGAAGCCTGGGACGTGGAGATCGCGTTCCGGCGCCTGGCGACCCGCCTGCAGCAGGCCGCGCCGCTGCTGGCACTGGTGCTGGTGCTGGGCTGGCCCGGCGGCACGCTGCACGCGCAGGAGGCCGCGCCGCACACCACCGGCGCGCAGGCCGCTTCGGAGCTGGATGCTCTGCTGGGCAAGGATGACGCAGCCGACGATGAAGCCGGCGAAGACGAGGTACCGCTGGACCACCGCAACGATCCGGCCAACACCCCCGCGGTGATCTTCGCCGACCGCGGCGCGGACACCGCCGGCTTCCGCCAGGCGGTGCAGCGCGCCTACGAAGACCCGCTGCAGAGCCCGACCCGCAAGGTGAGCCGCTGGCAGCGCACGCTGGACGAAGCGCTGCGCAAGGAAAAGGAAAAACAGGACGCCGCCAACGCCCGCGGCGCCCGCAGCCGTGCCAAGGGCCCGCTGTTGCCGGCACAGATCGCCGAGTGGATGTTGTGGGGGCTGGTAGGGATACTGCTGGTATTGCTGCTGGTTACCGCACCGCGCTGGCTGCGTTGGTTGCGCGGTTCCGGCGGCCGCCGCAGCGCGGTGGCGGCTGCGGTGGTCGAAGAAGCGATCGTGCTGCCCGAGGTGGTGCCGCCCGATCCGGCCGCGCAGGCGCGCACGCTGTGGCAACAGGGTCGCCCGCGCCAGGCACTGGCGCTGCTGTACCGCGCCAGCGTGGACTCGATGAGCGAGCGTGCGCAGATCAGCCTGCCGCCCGGCGCCACCGAGGCGCAGTGCCTGCGCGCGTCGCGGCGCATGCCCGACCCGGCCGACCGTGACCTGTTCGCGCGCATCGTGCAGGTCTGGCAATACGCGGCCTACGCCGGCCAGCTGCCCTCCAGCGAAGCCTTCGACACCCTGGCCGGTACCCTGCTGCAACAGTTCCGGTGGCGCGCATGAGTACCCGCCTGCGCTGGCTGCTGCTCGGGACGGTGTTGCTGCTGGTCGGCGTGCCGGCCGCGATCGTGTTCCTGCGCACCCACGAACGGGTCGACGAGATCGAGCAGCTGGCCCCACGCGGCGAAGCCAGCTACAACCCGTTGTACGTACTCGGCCAGGCACTGCGGGCCGACGGCATCAGCGTGCAGTCGCAGCCGCGCCTGGACCTGGCCACGATGCCGCTGCAGCCGCACGACACCCTGGTGCTGCTGCAGGACAGCGCCGACCTGCCACCGTCCAGCGCCCGGGCACTGCTGGCCTGGGTGGCGCGCGGCGGCCACCTGCTGGTGCGCACGCCACCGCTCGCCCCGGCCGACCTGGACAGCAACGGCCCGCTGCTGGACGCCTTGGGCGTGGATGCCCGCGGGCATGACAGCAGCTGCCAACCGTTCCATGTGGCCGATGATCCGCACCATATCGAGTTCTGCCTGGGCCGCCGCTTCGCCCTGGCGCCGCCGGCGGGCATGCGCGTGGCGCACCGCTGGGGCGATGACGAGGACGGCCTGGTGTTCGCCCGGCTGGCCCACGGCCGGGGCAGCATCGATGTGCTGGCCGACATGGAATTCATGAAGGGCCAGGGCCGCCCTGCGCCGGCCGAGGCGTCCGCCGGCAAGGCGGGCAGGAATATCGACGGCCTGCACGACAAGGCCCACCGCGACCTGACCCGCTACCTGCTGGCGCCGCGCTACGGCCAGGGCACGATGTGGCTGGTGTACGCCTCGCGCCCGCCGTCGCTGTGGCAGCGCCTGTTCTTCCAGGGCTGGCCGGTGTGGGTGCCGCTGTTGCTGGCCCTGCTGGGCTGGTTGTGGCTGCGCGCGCAGCGCATGGGCAGCCTGTTGCCGTCGCCGGCGATCGAACGCCGTTCGCTGCTGGAGCATGTGCGCGCCAGCGGCGAACACCTGCTGCGCTATGGCAAGACGCCGCTGCTGTACGACGCGGTGCGCCGCGCCTTCCTCGGCCGGCTGCGGCGCCGCGCGCCGGCCGCCGCCGCACTCGGCGGCGACGCCCAGGTGCACGCCATCGCCACCTTGCTGCACTGGCCCCATGCCCGCGTCCAGACCGCGTTGCACGCACCGGCCTCGCAAGACGTGGCCGGCCTGCGCGAGCGCATCCGCCTGCTGATCCAGATGAGAAACCTGCTATGACCGAGCCGACCGTTCCGCCGCCGCTGTCTCCTCCCGAACCGTCGCCGGCCGCCGCCGGACCGACCCTGGCCGCGCGCGTGGATGCCGTGCGCGAGGCGGTGGGCCGTGCCTTCATCGGCCAGCCCGAAGTACTCGACCAGATCCTGATCGCGCTGCTGGCCGGCGGCCATGTGCTGATCGAAGGCGTGCCCGGGCTGGGCAAGACCCTGCTGGTACGCGCACTGGCGCAGGCGCTGGAGCTGGACTACGGGCGCGTGCAGTTCACCCCCGACCTGATGCCCAGCGATGTCAGCGGCCACGCGGTGTACGACCCCAAATCGGAAAGCTTCAAGATCCGCCGCGGCCCGGTGTTCACCAACCTGCTGCTGGCCGACGAAATCAACCGCGCCCCGGCCAAGACCCAGTCCGCGCTGCTGGAAGTGATGCAGGAGGGCCAGGTCACCATCGAGGGCAAGTCGTTCGCGCTGACCCCGCCGTTCCTGGCGCTGGCCACGCAGAACCCGGTCGAGCAGGAGGGCACCTACCCGTTGCCCGAAGCGCAGCTGGACCGCTTCCTGCTCAAGGTGCTGATCGACTACCCGCAGCTGGAAGACGAAAAGCGCATGGTCGATGCGATCACCACCGGGCGCAGCGCGGCCGACTTCGACCTGTCCCAGGTGCCGCGCGTGCTGACCGCCGCCGAGGTGGTGGCGCTGCAGCAGGCCACCGCGGCGATCACCGTCGACCCGCAGGTGATCGACTATGCCGTGCGCATCGTCGCCGCCACCCGCCAGTGGCCGGGCATCGCGCTGGGCGCCGGCCCGCGCGGCAGCATCGCGCTGGTGCGTGCCGCGCGCGCGCAGGCGGTGCTGGCCGGGCGCGATTTCGTCACCCCCGATGATGTGCGCGACATCGCCAAACCGGCGTTGCGTCACCGCATCGCGCTGGCCCCGGAGCTGCAGATCGAAGGCCAGTCGGCCGACGATGCGCTGACCGCGCTGCTGGCCAAGGTGGAAGCGCCGCGCAAATGAGCCCGTACCGCTGCCGCCACCATTGCCGGCCGCTGCGATGAGGCCTGCCCCGCTGCTGCTGACGCTGCTGGTGGGCTGGGCGGTGCTCGGGCTGCCGGTGGCGTTCGGGCGGTGGCCGCAGGTGGTCTGGTATGGCGCCGGCGCGGCCATCGCGCTGCTGGCGCTGGTCGACCTGCTGCGCCTGTGGCGGCAGCCCTCGCCCAGCATCCAGCGCGAGCTGCCCGAAGCACTGGCCCTGAATGTCGAACGCCAGGCCACGCTGCGGGTGGAATCCAGCCTGCGCCAGCGGGTGGAACTGTTCGACCTGGTGCCCGGTGAGTGGGCGCTGCAGGGCTTGCCACGTACGCTCACGCTCAAGCCGATGGTGGCCAGCAGCGTCCAGTACACGCTCACCCCCACCGCGCGCGGGCGCTTCGCCTTCGACGGCGTGCACCTGCGCGTGCACGCGCCGTGGCGGCTGTGGCGCCAGCGCCGGCTGCTGCCACCGGCACTGACGGTACGGGTGTATCCCAACTTCGCGCCGCTGACCCGGTTTGCGCTGTTCAGCGCCGAACAGGCCTCGCGGCTGGTCGGCGCGCATCTCAAGCGGCGCCGTGGCGAAGGCACCGACTTCCACCAGATGCGCGAGTACCGGGTCGGCGACAGCCTGCGCCAGATCGACTGGAAGGCCACCTCGCGCGCGCGCAAGCTGATTTCGCGCGAGTACCAGGACGAAAAGAACCAGCAGCTGCTGCTGATGATCGATACCGGCCGGCGCATGATGGCCAGCGAAGGCGGGCTGTCGCACTTCGACCATGTGCTCAACGCCGCGCTGGTGGTGTCCTACCTGGCGTTGCGCCAGGGCGACGGCGTGGGCCTGTTCGCCAGCGGTGGCGACAGCCGCTGGGTGGCTCCGCAGCGCGGCATGGGCGCGATCGACGCACTGCTGCGCGCCAGCTACGACCTGCAGGCGCGCCCGGTGGCCACCGATTACCTGGCCGCGGCCACCGAACTGTCGCTGCGCCAGCGCCGCCGCTCGCTGGTGATGCTGGTCACCAATGTGCGCGATGAAGACATCGAAGACCTGCTGGCGGCAGTGCGCCTGCTGCAGCGCCAGCACCTGGTGTGCGTGGCCAGCCTGCGCGAGCGCGAGCTGGACACGGCGCTGGAGCAGCCGGTGGAAACCCTGCAGGACGCCACCCAGGCCGGCGCGATCGCGCGCTACCTGCAGCAGCGCAACGAAGCGCATGAAGCCCTGCGCAGCCACCGGGTGATGGTGCTGGACGTCACCGCCGATGCGCTGCCCGGCGCGCTGGTGGAACGGTATCTGGCGGTGAAACGCGACGGGTTGCTGTAACCCACGCGTACCGACCAACGGTCGGTACCTACCTTGTGAACCATCGATCCGGCGCCAGCACCACCGCAACCGGGTAGGCCACGACCGTTGGTCGTGGCGCACGGTGCGTCGGCGCGCAAGCATGTACCGACCAACGGTCCGTACCTACCGGGCCTTGGCCATCAAACGGGTGGTGGCCTTCTGCAGCAGCACGCGGTTGCGCGCCAGCTTCATCCAGCGCGGCAGACGGGAGAACATGGAGCCGTTGGACATGCCGGCGCGTTCGCGCAGCGGTGCGGCGGCATAGTCGTGCAGCGCCTGAAGGTGCGCTGCGTTGTACGCCCAAAGCACGCCGGCTGCGGTCTTCTCGACCAGCAGCAGCGGCATGCCAAAATGCGGGTCGTTGGACTCAGCGCTGCCCAGTGGCCGCGCGGTGACCTCCACTTCGCTGTCGCGACCGCATTGCCGGCACGCCGCGGTAGACGTGGTCAACGTCGGCGTTGGGCGCGGGCGACGGATCTCCACGCCCACCCATTTGTACCCGCAGTGGCCGCAGGGTCGGTAGCCGCTGTAGAGCATCGGCCCCACCCAGTCGCCCGGGCCGCAGCGACTGCAGCCGCAGCCCCCGTCGAGCGCCATGGCGCACCCCAGGCAACGGAAGCGCCTCGATTGGTCCTGCCGCGTGACCCAGCCCGGCAAATCGCAGCGATGGCAGCGCACCGCGATGCGGTCCGCGTAGCGCCACAGGGCATGTCCGTCATCCAGATGTCGCCCGGCCAACGGCCCGGGACGCAGACTGCGGTCGCGCTGGATCGCCATCACACGTAAATGCGGGTGGGCGCTTCGTCGATGATCGCGTGCGGCACGAAGCGCGCACTGTCGCGTGTGATGCGGCCGTTGTCTTCGCGAATGCCCATGCCGCAGGCCTGGTCGCCCACCACCCAGCTGCCCACCAGCGGGTAGCCGCCGTCGAACGCGGTGAGCGGGTGCGCGGCCTGGCGGATCGCTGGACCGGTGTATGGGCCTTCGCTTTCCTGCCAGCTGCCATCGGCCAGGTGCATGGCCACGTTGGCGCCTTCGCGCGAGAACAACGGCTTGCGCACCCAACCACGCGGGAGCGCGCTGCCATCGTCGAACTCGGCCGGCAGTAGGTTGGGGTGGCCGCGGTGGCGCTGCCACAACAACGGCAGCACGCCCTTGTTGCTGAGAATCGCTTTCCACGCCGGTTCCAACAGCTGCACGCCCGAACCGGGCAAGGCCTGGCCGAACGACTCGGTCATCAGGTCTTCCAGCGGGTACAGCTTGAACAGGCTGCCAATGACGGTGTCATCCATCGCGGTGAAGCGACCGTCTTCGGACAACCCGATGTCCTCGATCGCGATCGCCTCGCCCCGCAGGCCGGCCTGGGCCGCGCAATCGCGCAGGTAGGCCACCGTGCCCTGGTCTTCCTCCGAGCTGCCCACCGCGCTGAAGTACAGCGGCGGCGGCAACTGCGCGGACAGCTGTGCAAAGCGGTCCACCAGCGCTTCGTGGATCGCGTTGAACTGGTCGGCGTGAGGCGGCAGGCGGTTCTGGTTGCGCTGGTCTTCCAGCCACTGCCACTGGAAGAACGACGCCTCGAACAGCGACGTGGGCGTGTCGTAATTGAGCTCGTAGAGCTTGGCCGGGCCCGTGCCATCGTAGGCAAAGTCCAGGCGGCCATACAGGTGCGGCTCGCCACGGCGCCAGCTGTCGGCGATCCAGTCGCGGAACGGCGGCGGGATCGCCAGCTGGTCCATCAGCTGCTGGCTGCCCACCACCTCCTCGACCAGGTCCATCGCCATCGCATGCAGCTCGGCGCTGGGGTCTTCGATATCCTGTTCGATCTGGCGCAGGGTGAAGGCGTAGTACGCGGTCTCATCCCAGTACGGCAGGCCGTCGATGGTGTGGAAGCGGAAGCCGGATTCCTCGGCCCGGGCGCGCCATTGGCTGCGCTCGGCGATACGCACGCGCTGCATCGATCAGCCGCCGACGCTGCTGCGGCCGCTGCTGGTGCTGCCGAAGCCACCGCGGCTGGCAGTAACGGCGCGGTTGGGGGTCGCGTTGACCGGGGCCAGGCCGGCCTTGCCGGCGCCGATGCCGCTGGCGGTGTTCAAGCCGCCGCTGCCACCCGGGGCCGGGCGCGCCCAGCCCTTGGCCTTGTCCTGGTAAGCCGGGCTGGCGGCCGGGGCCTGGGCCATGGCGCCGCCGCGGTTGCTGAGCATCTGCGACATGAAGAAGCCCATCATCATCGGGCCGATGAACGAGTGCCCGGTGGAGGTCTTCTGTTCCACGCACTGTTCGGCGTTGTAATCGGCCTCGCAGGCCGCGCGCGAGGCGTACTTGGGGGCGGCATCGGCCGACTGCTGCTGCGCCTTGGCGAACGCGGTGCGGCAGCTGGACGGGTCGCCGGTGGCCTCGGTACAGGCCTGCACCGAGGTGTACAGCCCTTCCTGCACCTGGACGGTGTCGTCCTTCTGGCAGGCGGTGAACAGCAGCGGCGCGGCGCTCATCAGCAGCAGCGCGGTGGTCCTGGAACGTTTCATGGCGTCATGCCCCCGAATGCGGTTATCTCCCCAATCATGCCTGATCGGGGGCCACAACCAAAACCGGCAAAGCCGACAGGATGAACGCGGTTTCAGGTTTTGCCCCGGCCGCTGCGATGCCAACGGTTGCAAACGCAACCGCAATTTTTCGGCAGAATCGGGGTGAAACGCGCCCCCATGGCCCGCCAGATCCTGCCAGCCCCATGCCTGAATACCGCTCCCGCACGTCCACCGCCGGCCGCAACATGGCCGGCGCCCGCGCCCTGTGGCGCGCCACCGGCATGACCGATGGCGACTTCCACAAGCCGATCATCGCCATCGCCAACTCGTTCACCCAGTTCGTGCCCGGCCACGTGCACCTCAAGGACCTGGGCCAGCTGGTGGCGCGCGAGATCGAACAGGTCGGCGGGGTGGCCAAGGAATTCAACACCATCGCGGTGGACGACGGCATCGCCATGGGCCACGACGGCATGCTGTACTCGCTGCCCAGCCGCGAGATCATCGCCGACTCGGTCGAGTACATGGTCAATGCGCACTGCGCCGACGCGCTGGTGTGCATTTCCAACTGCGACAAGATCACCCCGGGCATGCTGATGGCCGCGCTGCGCCTGAACATTCCGGTGGTGTTCGTGTCCGGCGGGCCGATGGAAGCGGGCAAGACGCGCCTGTCCGAACACAAGCTGGACCTGGTCGATGCGATGGTGATCGCCGCCGACCCCAACGCCTCCGATGAGACGGTGGCCGAGGTCGAGCGCAGCGCCTGCCCGACCTGCGGGTCGTGCTCGGGCATGTTCACCGCCAACTCGATGAACTGCCTGACCGAAGCACTGGGCCTGTCGCTGCCCGGCAATGGCTCGACCCTGGCCACCCACGCCGACCGCGAGCAGCTGTTCCGCCGCGCCGGGCGGGTGATCGTGGAGCTGTGCCACCGCTGGTACGGCGGCGAGGATGCCAACGCACTGCCGCGCAACATCGCCAGCATCGCCGCCTTCGAGAACGCGATGACCCTGGACATCGCCATGGGCGGTTCGACCAATACCATCCTGCACCTGCTGGCCGCCGCCCAGGAAGCGGAGGTCGACTTCGACCTGCATGCGATCGACGCGTTGTCGCGGCGCGTGCCGCAGCTGTGCAAGGTGGCGCCGAACACGCCGAAGTACCACATGGAGGACGTGCACCGCGCCGGCGGCGTGTACGGCATCCTCGGCGAGCTGGCGCGCGGCGGCCTGCTGCATACCGACGTGCCGACCGTGCACAGCCGCACCCTGGCCGAGGCGATCGCGCGCTGGGACGTGGCGGTGAGCGCCGAGGAAGGCGTGCACACCTTCTTCCGCGCCGGGCCGGCCGGCATCCCCACCCAGGTCGCCTTCAGCCAGGCCACGCGCTGGCCGACGCTGGACGTGGACCGCGCCGAAGGCTGCATCCGCGATGTCGCCCATGCCTACTCGGCCGAAGGCGGGCTGGCGGTGCTGCGCGGCAACCTGGCGCCCGATGGCTGCGTGGTCAAGACCGCCGGCGTGGATGAATCCATCCATGTATTCGAAGGCCGCGCACGCGTGTTTGAAAGCCAGGACGCGGCCGTGCAGGGCATTCTTGCCGACCAGGTGGTGGCCGGCGACGTGGTGGTGATCCGCTACGAAGGCCCGCGCGGCGGGCCGGGCATGCAGGAAATGCTGTACCCGACCAGCTACCTGAAGTCCAAGGGGCTGGGCAAGCAGTGCGCGCTGCTCACCGATGGACGCTTCTCCGGCGGTACTTCCGGGCTGTCGATCGGGCATGCCTCGCCGGAAGCGGCCGCTGGCGGGGTGATCGGGCTGGTGCGCGAAGGCGACCGCATCCGCATCGACATCCCGGCGCGGCGCATCGACCTGCTGGTCGACGACGCCACCCTGGCCACGCGCCGCACCGAACAGGATGCGCTGGGCTGGGCGCCGCGTGAAGCGCGCCCACGCAAGGTCACCGGTGCATTGAAGGCGTATGCGCTACTGGCCACCAGCGCCGACAAGGGCGCGGTGCGGGATCTGTCGAAGCTGTAAGGGCAGGCGCGAACGGCATCCACGCATGGCGTGGATCTACCGCAACCGACAGAACCCGGCGCTACCGGTGCGGCCATGCACGCATGGCGTGGATCCATGGCAGCCGGCAGAGCCTGGCGCTAACCGGTGCGTGGCCATCCACGCATGCCATGCGGGCGGATCGTTGCCCGGGTAGATCCACGCCAGGCGTGGATGGCGCGGTGAAGGGGCCTACCCGATGACGCGCTTAAACGGCGGCAGCGCGTCGATGATGCGCTTGCCGTAGCGGCGGCTGAGCAGGCGCGAGTCGAGGATGATCACCCGGCCGGTGTCGGTGGAGGTACGGATCAGGCGGCCGGAGAACTGGGTCAGCGTGCGCAGCGCGTGCGGGATGGCGATCAGGTTGAAGGCGTTCAACCCGCGGCTTTCGAACCACTCGCTCAGGGTCGAGGTCTGCGGGTCGGTGGGCACGGCGAACGGCACCTGGGTGATCACCACCGTGGTGCACGCCTCGCCGGGCAGGTCCAGGCCTTCGCCGAACGAATTCAGGCCGAACAGCACCGAGCCTTCGCCGGCCGAGGTGCGCCGCAGGTGTTCGTCGATCATCTTCTGCTTGGCACCCTCGCCCTGCACCAGCACCCGCTTGCGCTGTTCGGCCGGCATCAGCTCGGCCACCTTCTCCATCTTCCAGCGCGAGGTGAACAGCACGATGCTGCCCTTGTCCCAGTCCAGTTCCCTGACCAGGTACTTGGCCACTTCCCTGGGGTGGCCTTCCTTGTCGTCGGGCGTGACCGGGAACGCAGGCACGATCAGCTGGGCCTGGTTGGGCAGGTCGAACGGTGAGGACAGCGAAACCAGTTCGGCTTCCTCGGGAATGCCGTTGTCGATCGCCAGCGACTGGAAATCGCCGCCGCCGGTCAGCGTGGCCGAGGTCATCACCACCGAATCCACTTCATCCCACAACAGCTTGCGCAGCACATGCGCGGCCGAGATCGGCGAGCCATGCAGGACCAGATCGCCATCGCGCGACAGGGTCACCCAGCGGGCCATCGGCGGCTGGCCTTCCTTGTCCTCGCGGCGCCAGGCGGTCCACAGATTGTGCTGGGCCTCGATCATCTCCAGCGCCATGCCCAGGTTGCGCTGCAGGCGTTCGCGCGCGGCGTCCTCGGGCTTGCCCTTGGCCACCTGGGCCAATGCGGCATGGGCCCAGTTGAACAGGCTGCGGGTATCGTCGGCAATGGCCTCGATATCGGCCATCCAGGTCTCCGGCAGGCGGCCGTTGGGCGCGCGCCACATCGGCTCCTGCGCGGCCGGGTCCGGGCGCCAGCCGCGTTCGATCACATCGCGGAAGGCCTTCAGCTGCTTGCTGACCTTGGCCGCCGCCTCGATCGCCTCGTTGGGCAGCAGGTTGCCCAGCTTGTCCTTGTCCACCGCGCGGTAAGAGGCGGCGATCAGCACCTGCAGCCGGCCGGTGCGCTTGGCCATCTCGTCCAGGGCCAGGCTGGCCGCGCCCTGGTCGATGGCCACGCTGCCGATATGGTGGCCTTCGTCGAGCACCAGCAGCATGTCCGAGGGCGGGGCGATCAGCGGCTGGCCGTTGTCGCTGTCGCCGATCGACAGCGCCGACAGCAACAGCGCGTGGTTGGTGACCACGATCTGCGCCTCGCGCACGCTGTTGCGCGAGCGCAGCACCGCGCACTGCGCCGAGTAAGCGCACTTGCGCCCGGCGCAGCCGGAGGCCGGGGTGGTGATACGCGAGCGCAGGGTGTTGCTGATGGTGTCCGGGGCATTGTCCAGGTCGCCGTTCCAGCGCCCTTCCAGGAAGTCCTTGCTCAGCTTCTGCGCCAGGTCCATTTCGATCGGCGCCAGCGGCCGGTCGAACAAGGGCTGCTCGTCCTCGAACATGCCCTCCTGCGCGCCGTCGCCATGCGCTTCGGCGGCGTTGCGCGTGCACAGGTAGCGGGTGCGGCCCTTGGCCAGCGCCACGGTCGCTTCCAGCCCGGTGGCCTTGAGGAAGTTGGGGATGTCGCGCTCGACCAGCTGCGACTGCAGCGCCACCGTGCCGGTGCTGATCACCAGTTTCTTCTTGGTGGCCAGCGCGATCGGCACGCCGGCGGTCAGGTAGCCCAGCGACTTGCCCACGCCGGTGGGCGCTTCGACCACGCCGACGCCGCCGCTGTGCGACAGCGCACGCGAGACCACGCCGATCATCTGGCTCTGCGAACGCCGGGTGCTGAAGCCGGGGGTATTGGCCTGCAGCTTGGCGTAGGCATCGCGGATGGCGGCCTTCATCTCGTCGTTCAGCGCACGCGGAGCTTCAACTTTTTCGGTCACGCCGGGGGGACACCTGCCTGGATCGGCGGGTATTTTCTCATGCCCGGGGCGCGCTGGCCGGTGCGGATTTCCGCACCGGTTCAGATCCGCGACCGCGCGCACGGATGACGGCCGGACCGGCCGCCCCGTGCACCAGGCTCAGGCCGGCCGTGCGGCCTTCAGGCTGCGCAGCGCGCGGGTCATCGCCCACACCAGCAGCACCACCGCCAGCGCCTCCAGCAGGCTCAGCACGAAATGGCCGGCGCCCAGCCAGCCGGACATGCCCTGCACCGTTTCGTAGTTGCCCTGCGCCACCAGCCAGACCGGCACCACGTTCAGCACCAGCCCGGCCAGGGTAGTCACCGCCAGCAGGGCCAGCGCCGACAGCGCCACGCTGCGCAGCGCGCCGGCCGGCGTATCGACCACCCACACCACCGAGACCGCCAGCGCGATCAGGATCGGCAGGCGCGCGGCGGTCATGGTCAGCATGGTCACCATCAGGTCCATGTCCATGGCGCTCAGTCCTCGCCGGCCAGCGCGTGTTCGCCGCGCAGTTCGGCATACACCGCATCGGTCTGCGGGCGCACCGCATGCCACTGCAGGAAGCTCTCGGCGGCCTGCTCGACCAGCATGCCCAGGCCATCGACCACGTTGCGGCAACCGGCCGAACGCGCCCAGGCGATGAAGGCGATGGCCGCCTCGCCGTAGTTCAGGTCCACCGCAGTGGTCATGCTGTTGACCAGGCCCAGCGGCAGCTTGAATCCGGCGGCGCGATCGTGACCGGCCGAGGTGGCGTTGATGATCAATTCGAAGTCGCCCAGCTCGCGCATGTCTTCCCAGTAGCGGGTGATCGCGCGGCCTGGTTCGCCCATCGCATCGATCAGCGCATCGGCGCGTTCGGGGGTGCGGTTGACCACCACCAGCTCCAGGATGCCGGCATCGAGCAGAGCCGGGGCGACGCTGCGGGCCGAGCCGCCGGCGCCGATCAGCAGCGTGCGCCGGCCGCGCAGGTCCAGCCCGTGGCGGTCGGTGAGGTCGCGCACCAGGCCGATGCCGTCGGTGGTGTCGCCATGCCAGCGGTCGCCCTTGCGCAGCAGGGTGTTGACCGCGCCGGCGCGGCGCGCGCGCGAGGTCAGCGTGGTGCACGCCGCGAAGGCGGCCTGCTTGTGCGGCGCGGTGATGTTGGCGCCGACCCCGCCGGCGGCGGCGAAGGCCTCCAGCGCGGCGGCGAAATCGTCCGGGGCCGCATCGATGGCGCGGTAGTCCAGCGCGATGCCTTCCTGGCGGCCGAACGCGGCGTGGATCCGCGGCGACTGCGAGTGTGCGATGGGCTGGCCGAATACGGCGTAATGGTCGGCGGTCATGGGTATGTCTGCTCCGGGCCTAGAATGGAACGCAAACCCCCAACGGAAGCGGCTATGCGCACTCCATTGTCACTGCTCGCGCTGTGCGCCAGTTTACTCTCCATGCCGCAGGCGATGGCGCTTTCCGAATTCGGCATCGAAGGCATGGGCGTGGTCTCGACCCGGGCCAACGAGGCCCAGGCCACGATCGCCCCGGACGGCCAGCGCATCGTCTGGGCCTCCGACCGCGCCGGCGGCGCCGGCGGCTGGGATCTGTGGCAGGCGGTGCTGCGCGACGGTCGCTGGCAGGACCCCACGCCGCTGGCCTTCAACACCGCCAGCGATGAGCTCGACCCGTTCTTCAGCCATGACGGCGCCTGGCTGTACTTCGCCTCCAACGCCAGCGGCGGGCCCGGTGGGTTCGACCTGCACGGGGTGATGATCCGCGCCGACGGCAGTTTCGGGCCGGTGCTGACGATGCCGGTGACGGTCAACACCGCCGCCGACGAGCGCCGCCCGGCCGTGCGCCCGGATGGCCAGGTGCTGCTGTTCGCGCGCAATGGCAAGGGCACCCGCAGCGGCTTCGACCTGTACCAGGCGACCGCCCAGGGCCGGGGCTTCAACACCGCCACGGCACTGCCGGCGCCGCTCAACAGCGCGGCCGACGAACTGGGCGGGGACTGGCTGGGCAACGACGGGGCCCTGGCGATCACCCGGGTCACCGCCGCCGGCTCGCAGGTGTGGCTGGTCGGCTGCGACTACCGGCAGCCGGCCACGCCGCTGGTGCTGTCGTTCAACAGCGCCGACGGCCGGACCGGCGCCCCGGTGGTGGACGCGTCCAAACCGACCGAGCTGGTCTTGGCCGGGGTGGCGCGCGCACCGCGTGCCGGTGGGCTGGATCTGTATCGGATGAAGACGCCCGTGGCGGAAAACCGTGAATCCACAGCGTGCGTGGGTACGCAGGTTCCCGGCACCTGAACACCTGATGCGCCGCTTCGCTCGGGTTTCATCCCCGGACGGAACCCGGAACGTCTGTGATCCAGGCTCCGGATGCTTGTGCCGCGCTGCACGCGGTCTCCACGCATGGCGTGGATCTACCCCCGGATGCGGACGGACCGTAGATCCACGCCATGCGTGGATGCGCTCTCCGCCGGGTCAGCGCGAGGACAGCAACTCGGCGCGCTGCTGTTCGTACTCCGCTTCGCTGATCTGGTGATCGCCAGCGCATGCGCGCTGACGCCCCACGCTTCGCTGCGCAAACCGCGGGCCCCGTCTTACCATCACCCAGACCCCCGCGCCTTCGGCGCCGCCCCCTGACTCAGGGGGCTTTCCCCCAGACACTCAACGGTGGGTGCCGACCGTTGGTCGGTACCGGGGCATCAGGCGTTGCGCAGCAACCCGGCGCGCTGCTGTTCGTACTCCGCTTCGCTGATCTGGCCGTCGTCCTTGCGTTGGTTCAAAGCCGCCAGCTGCGCCTGCAGTTCCGGTGACAGCTGCGCCTCACGGGCTACCCGTGCTGCCGCTGACGGTTGCTCCGGTGCACGCCGGCCGGCGCGTACCACGCCGCGGATGACCAGGCCGATCACCACCGCGAAGGCCAGCACCCCGGCACTCCAGGTGACCCACTGCACCCATCCCATCGTCTGCATCATCGTGCCCCTGTCTGCGTGTTGGCGCGTATTGTCAGCGTTCGCGCAGCCAGCGCGCCACCTGCGGGGCGAAATAGGTCAGCACGCCATCGGCGCCGGCGCGCTTGAAGCCGATCAGCGATTCCAGCACGCAGGCGCGTTCGTCCAGCCAGCCATTGGCGAAGGCCGCCTTCATCATCGCGTACTCGCCACTGACCTGGTAGGCGAAGGTGGGTACCCCGAACTGCTGCTTGACCCGGCGCACCAGGTCCAGATACGGCATGCCCGGCTTGACCATCACCATGTCCGCACCCTCTTCCAGGTCCAGCGCGATCTCGCGCATGGCCTCATCGCCGTTGGCCGGGTCCATCTGGTAGGTCTTCTTGTCGGCCTTGCCAAGGCTGGCCGAGCTGCCCACCGCGTCGCGGAACGGGCCATAGAAGGCCGAGGCGTACTTGGCCGAGTAGGCCATGATGCGCACGTTGACGTGGCTGCCAGCGTCCAGCGCGCGGCGGATCGCGCCGATCCGGCCATCCATCATGTCCGACGGCGAGATGATGTCCACGCCCGCCTCGGCATGCGACAGCGACTGCCTGACCAGCGCCTCGACGGTGATGTCGTTGAGCACATAGCCGCTGGCATCGATGATGCCGTCCTGGCCGTGGGTGGTGTACGGGTCCAGCGCCACATCGGTCATCACCCCCAGCTCGGGGAAGCGCGATTTCAGCGCGCGGATCGCCCGCTGGGCCAGGCCGTTGTCGTCCCACGCCGCGGCCGCGTCCAGCGACTTGCCGGCCGGGTCGATCACCGGGAACAGGTCGATCACCGGGATGCCCAGCTCCAGCGCCTCTTCGGCCACCTTGAGCAGCTCGTCGATCGACAACCGCTCCACGCCCGGCATCGAGGCCACCGGCGCGCGGCCGGCCAGCTCGTGCACGAACACCGGGTAGATCAGATCGTCGGTGGTCAGCGTGTTTTCGCGCATCAACCGGCGCGAGAACTCGTCGTGGCGCATGCGGCGGGGGCGGTAGTCGGGGTGGGCCATGGGGTGCTCCGTGACGGAATCAGTGGGAATGCCGCAGGTTTACTGCAGCAGGTAACGATGCGGTTGCAGCGGCGCCGGCAGCGGCTGCACGCCGAGGCTGTCGAGCAGGTCGATTTCAATGGTGCGCACCAGCGCGTCCAGCGGCAGGTCGTTGGCTTCCAGGCCGAACGGCTCTTCCATCTCTTCGCCGAGCTGGTCCAGCCCGAAGAAGGCGTAGGCCAGCACCGCCGAGACCACCGGCGTGGCCCAGCCCAGCGAGCTGGCCAGCCCGAACGGCAGCAGCACGCAGAACAGCCACGCGCAACGGTGCAGCAGCAGGGTGTAGGCAAATGGCAGCGGCGTGGACAGGATCCGCTCGCAGCCGGCCTGGATGCTGGACATCGCATGCAGGCGGGTTTCGAACTGGGCGTACAGGATCGGATCGAGGCGACCGGCGCGCAGCGGCTGCGCCAGTTCGGCGGCGATCATCGCCAGCAGCTGGTCCGGCGCATTGAGCCGTTCACCGAAGCGCGCGTGATCGGCATCGTCCACCCAGGGCAGCGCGGCCAACGCCGCGTCGCGGCCACGCAGCCTGGCCGCCAGGGCATGCGCAAAGCCGATCCCCAGCCGGCAGATGCGCGCCCGGCGTGGCGCATCATCGGCCAGCAACGCGGTGCACAGCCGCGCCAGGCTGCGCGATTCGTAGACCAGCTGGCCCCACAGCTTGCGGCCTTCCCACCACCGCTCGAAACAGGCGTTGTTGCGGAAGCTCAGGAAGATCGACAGGACCAGGCCGAGCAGCGTGAACGGTGCCACCGAGACCCGTTCGATGCCCGGCGGGTGCCAGAACTCGGCCAGGGCGGCGACCGCGACCGACAGCAGCAGGATCGCCAGCACCTTGGGCGCCACCGCCGGAACGATGGAGCCGCGCAGGATGTACAGCAGTTGCCAGCCGTGGGGACGAGGGCGAATGATCATCGAAAGCGGGAATGGCGCCCGGGTGGGCGTGGGCCGCCGGCAGCGCCGCCGCCGCAGACGCTGATTGTACGCCGTTGCGGCGCGCCGCCTGGCCGCTGCGACCGATGGTCGCAGCCGGTACTCAGACGATGCCGCCGCCCAGGCTCAGGCGGACGATGCCGACCACCACCACGATCCCGTTCAGCACCAGCCCGGCCCAGGCCCGGCCGCGCTTGCTGGGGTGGGTGAACAGGATGCCGAGCGCGGCGATCACCGCCCCGACCGCGGCGAACGGAATCAGGAACCAGTTGCCCCAGCCGAGCAGCGGGATCAGCGCCAGGATCATCCACAGCAGCGCCAGAACGCCCCACAACAGACTGATCAATCCCATGCGACGCTCCCTTGATGACGGTCCGGCCACCATAGCCCAGATTCCGCTGCGGACGGCGGTCGGGCTGCCGCCGCTGACGCGTTCATCGGGCCAGGGCCCCGGCCGTCGTGGTGACGGCATGGCGCTCACCCCGCCAGTGCTAGCGTAGGCACCAGGGCGTTGGCACCGATTCAGTGGCCGCCGCCGATGATCGCGCCACGGGCCCCCGGGCCCCTACTTGAACAGGGGTGATGCATGAACATCCGATCGATTGCCGTACTCGGGCTGCTGCTGGCCGTGGGTGGCTGCGCCAGTACCTCCAAGGTGATGCTGGGCCAGGCGCGTGCGCCGGTAGACCCGGCCAGCGTCCAGATCTACTCCACGCCGCCGGCAGGCTCGGTGGAGATCGCCCAGCTGGAATCGTCCAGCGCGGTGGGCTTTGGCACCCAGGGCCAGACCGACGCGGCGGTGCTGCGGCTCAAGCGCGAGGCGGCCGCGCTGGGCGCCAATGGCGTGATCCTGATGGGCGTGGGTTCCAGCGGCTCGCCGGTGGGCATGTCGGTGGGTGCCGGCAGCTACGGTTCGCACGTGGGCGGTGGCGTGGGCATCGGCATTCCTACCACGCAGAAGCGCGCGGCCGGCGTGGCGATCTGGGTACCCAACCCCGACGCGCCAGCGCATGCGCGCTGACGCCCCACGCTTTGCTGCGCAAACCGCGGGCCCCGTCTTACCAGCCCCCATACCCCCGCCGCTGCGCGGCCGCCCCCTGACTCAGGGGCTGTGTTCCAGACGCGTAACCGGTAGTGCCGGCCGCTGGCCGGCTCCCGACATACCTGCGGAGCCGGCCAGCGGCCGGCACTACCGGGCGCCTCAGCGGTTATCGGTTTTGTACTTCGGCACGAACACGTCGTTGACCGCCTTGGCCAGCTGGTCCGGCGGCAGCAGGCCCTGGTCGAGCAGGAAATTGTTGAACGCCAACCGGTCAAACCGCTTGCCCAGCGCCAGTTCGGTCTGCATGCGCAGTTCCAGGATGCGGGTATAGCCGTAGAAGTAACTGCCGGCCTGGCCGGGCGCACGCACCATGTACCGGTCCAGTTCCTGGGTGGCCATCGCCTTGGACAGGCCGACTTCGTCGATCAGCACGCGCTCGGCGCTGGCGCGGTCGATCAGGCCCAGGTTGAGCATCGGGTCGAGCATCGCGCGTGCGGCGCGCAGCAGGCGGAACTGCAGCGCGATCAACTGCCCGTCCAGCGGCTCGTACGGCACCATCTCGGCTTCGGCGTACAACGCCCAGCCTTCAACGTTGACCGAGTTGAACGCGAACAACGTGCGCGCCAGCGAGATGCCGCGTTCGACCATCGCGGTGAACTGCAGCTCATGGCCCGGGCGGCCTTCGTGCGCGCTCAGCGTCCAGGCCGCCGAACCGAAATTGAAGTCGTCGTACTGCGCGGTCTTGTCGCCGGCAGCCGGGTTGCCCAGCGGCAGCACGAAGGTGCCCTGCTGGCCGGTGTTGCCGACCAGCGGCGCCGGCAGGAAATGCGGCGCCGGCGAGGCGGCGCTTTCGGCGGCCGAACCCAGCCGCATCTGCATCGGCCGCTGCGGCACATCGACGATCTTCTCGCGGCGGATGATCGGGTCGATTGCATCGATCACGCCACGGTAGTGGTGCTCGAGCTGGTCGTCGGCGATCTTGTCGCCCTTCAGCGCGCGCACCACCGCCACCACGTCGGTCGGGTCGCCGACCTTCAGGCCCTTGGCCTTGACTACCTGCGGCGCCAACTGGCGCATCGCCGAGCGGGTTTCCATGAACTCCAGCTGCGCGCGCTGCATCAACAACGCCGGGGCGATATCGATGCCCACCTGCTTGAGCTGGAAGGCGTACAGCGGCTCGGGCAGCCGGGCGTCGGTGCGTGCCTTGGGCAGCACCTCCTTGCGGGTCCAGTCGCGGTACTCGCGTAGCTGGGTGGCGATGGTCTTCAGCGTTTCGTCGGCGCCGGCGATCTTGTATTTGCCGAACAGCTGCTCGATGCCGGTGATGTAGGTGTCCACGTTGGCCAGCGACTGCTCGACCTCGATCCTGGTCGGCTGCAGCAGGGTCTTGTCGCCCAGACGTTCTTCATAGCGCTGGCGCGACAGCGTGGTGACCGGCTGGCTGCCCGGCGCCAGCCCGGCGTAGGCCTTCAGGCGGTCCAGCGCCTTGGCCCGGCGTTCGGCCGGAACCTGGTCGGACAGCAGCAGATTGATGCCGCTGAATACGGTCTGCGGGGTATCGTTCCAGGGCAGCAGGTACTTTTCGTTGAGTTCGCTGCCTTCGATGTTCTGGGTGGCCGCAGCGATCATGATGGCCAGGTCCTGGCGCACGTTGGGATCGCGCTCGGCGGCCAGCCTGGCCTGCAGTTCGCTACGCGCCTTGGCCATTGCCGCGCGGTAGCGAGCATCGTTGTCCGGGCCGAAATCGGCCACCTTGTCGTCGTAGCCGGGAATGCCGAAGAAGCCGGTTTCCTCGGGCTGGAACGGGCCCTGCGCGTCCAGCAGGATCTGCGCCAGCTGGTTGCTGCGGGTGACCCAGGCCGGGCTGGCCGGGGTCTTGGCGGTGGCTGGCGTGGCGGCCAGGGCCGGCGGCGCACTCAGCGCGGCGGGAACGGAAAGGACCAACGCAACGGCAAGGGCAAGCGGCTTCATGCAGGACTCCCGGGGAACGGATGCCTGCGACCCTACCCGGTCAGGGTGATGCCGACAATCCGTCAAGGGTCATGGTGCCGCAATACGTAGAGTCCCAGCCCCCTGTCATGGCAGAAGGTCAGGATAGAACCCGGCTATGATCGCCTTGGTCTCGCGCAGCACCCGCGCGTTGTCATGGATGTCGGCGGTTCCGGTCGGCTGACCGTTGTGGTGAATCAACCGCATGGGCGTCGGTCGGTCCGGTCGTACATCACGGACGTCGTTGTTTTCGTTCACGCGGAAGCGGCGCATATCGCGCTTCACCAATACATCGCCATTGAGTTCATAGCGCATTTTTCCTAGTCGGAACTCGGCGCTGAACCCATGCGGAGACGCCCAGATCTTCACCTGGACACCCTGCGCGCCTACCGACCCGGCCATCCCGGTACTGCCGTGCACGGTGCCTGCCCAAGCCGCAACTGGCAACGCGTTCCTCTGCCGTTGCGGGCTGCCGCCGTCATCAATGCTGTATAGCCACTCGCCGTGTGATCGGGCCGGCAGATCGCGCGTGTCGCGGACCAGCTGCAGGGTCGTATCGTAGAGATCGATGCTGATTTCCTGTGCCTGCAGTGCAGCCGGGTTGACCCTTACCCGGCGCACCCAGTCCACCTCGACACCGCGATGCCGCCGGCGCTGTTCGGCATCAGCTTCGATGCCCGATATTGCGACCTCCACAAAAGCTTCCGCCGCCGCGACAGGCGATGCCGGCAGTACCAGCCCCCATGCCACCGTGCCTGCAAACCATGTCGTCTGCATACCCATGCGTATTTCCCCCGCTGCAACCGCAGCCATCAATAGGCCAGATGCGCCTGCGGACGTAGTAGTGCCACCGCAAACGCCTGACAAGAAAGAACAGGGTCGAGACTAGGCGCGGCGGCAGCGGCAAGCCGTGCGTGGCATCACGCTATCAATCGAATCAGCAGAGGGTGCGAAAAGCATTGCTGAAGCCTTGGAAGAAACGCGCCGCCTGCGTCACGACAAAGCACGCCTCCCTCTGCAATCGCTGCATTTACAGGCTTGCCTTCAGCGGGCAGTCGCCTCCCTGGCGGCATTCGCGCAACGCGCACTGCCGCGCCGCCTCGGCATCGTCCAGCGCGGTCAGGTCGATGGTTTCGGACGCCTCGGTGACCACGTACAGGATCGGGTAATCCCATTGGCCCTGCGCGCGGTCGGCGCGCAGGAACAACCGGCCCTTGCCCTGCGGCCCGTGAAGCTGGACCACCAGCTGGCTGGAGGCGGTGCCATCGCCGCTGGAGGCCACGTCGCCCATCGGCAGGAAACCGTCCTGGATCGGTTCGCCGAGCTCGGCCACCAACTCGACGCTGCAATGCGCGCGCCGCATGGCTTCAAGATACGGCTCGCTGCCGCGGATCCACTGCGACCACTGCACCAGTACCAACCAGACCACCGCAGCGGCCGCCGCGCCGGGTACCAGCACGGCCAGCGGAAGCGTCCAGCGCCAGTGGCGGCGCCACCATCCTTGGCAAGGGCGAACAACCCCGGAAAGCGGGGGTGGCTGGGTCATCGGCGTCCTCCTTGTAGCCGGTGATGTAGCGCTATGGTGCCAGACAGCGCCCCAGGAAGTCCTCGGCCAGGCGGTAGCGGTGCAGCGCGTTGCTGCCCGACAGGCCGTGCTTGGCGCCCGGATAGGTCATCAGTTCGAACCGCTGGCCGCGCTGCTGCAGCGCGCTCATCAATGCGGTGGAGTTGGTGAACAGCACGTTGTCGTCGGCCATGCCGTGGATCAACAGCAGGCGCGAGCGCAGGCCGTCGATATGCGCCAGCACGCGCGCCTGCTCATAACCCTTGGCGTTGTTGCCGGGCAGGTTCATGTAGCGCTCGGTGTAGTGGGTGTCATACAGGCCCCAGTCGGTCACCGGTGCACCGGCCACGCCACAGGCGTAGCTGTCCGACGCCTTGGCCAGCAACATCAGGGTCATGTAGCCGCCGTTGGACCAGCCCTGCACGCCGATCCGCGCCGGGTCGACCCAGGCCTGCTGCTTCAGCCAGGCCACGCCGCGCAGCTGGTCGGCCACTTCAACGGTGCCCTGCACGCCATACAGCGCGCCGCCGAAATCGCGGCCACGGCGCGGGGTGCCGCGGTTGTCCAGCGAGAACACCACGTAGCCCTGCTGGGCCAGGTACTGGTTGAACAGGTGGTCGCCGCGGCCGGGCCAGCTGTCGGTGACGGTCTGGCTGGCCGGACCGCCATACACGTACACCACCACCGGGTAGCGCTTGCCCGGGTCGAACCCGGCCGGCTTGATCAGACTGTAGTGCAGCTCGGTGGTGCCGTCGGCGGCCTTGAGCGTGCCGAATTCGACCGGCCGCTGCGCGTCCAGGTAGCGCGCATACGGATGCTTGGGATCGGCCAGGTTGTTCTCGACCAGGGTGGCGATCTTCTCGCCGTTGGCGCGGTACAGCGCGATCTGCGGCGGGGTGGTGGTATTGGACCAGCTGTCCACGTAGACGCTGGCATTGCGCGCGAAGCTGGCGCTGTGCATGCCCGGCGCCTGCGACAGGCGCTGGGGGGTGCCGCCCTGCAGTGACACGGCGTAGAGCTGGCTTTCGCGCGGCGAATCGATGCCGGCGCGGAAATAGGCCTTGCCGGCCGCTTCGTCCACGGCCAGCAGTTCATCCACCGGCCAGCTGCCGCTGGTCAGGGCGGTGACCTGTTTGCCATCCTCGGAGATGCGGTACAGGTGCTCGAAGCCGCTGCGTTCGGACGACCACACAAAGCCTCCCTGCTTGAGGAAATGCAGGCTGTTGTGCAGCGGCACCCAGGTGCGCGAGGTTTCGGTGACCAGGGTGTGCTGGCGGCCGCTGGCCAGGTCGGCCTGGATCAGTTCCAGGGTCTTCTGGTCGCGCGACTGGCGCTGGAAGGTCAGCCGCTGCGGATCGCGCCAGTCGACGCGGGCCAGGTAGATGTCCGGATTGGCGCCCAGGTCGATCCAGCGCGGTGCGACGCCTGCCTGCGGGGCGATCACGGCCAGCTTGACGGTGACGTTGTGGTCGCCGGCGGCCGGGTAACGCTGCTCGATCATCTCGGTGCGGTCGGCGTACATCTCGTAGCGTTTCTGCACCGGCACCGGGCTTTCATCGATGCGCGCAAAAGCGATCGCCGAATCGTCCGGCGCCCACCAGTAACCGGTGTGGCGGTCCATCTCCTCGTCGGCGACGAACTCGGCCACGCCGTTGCCAATGGTGTCGCTGCCATCGCCGGTCAGCTGGATCTGGCGGCCACTGGCCAGGTCGATCACCCACAGGTTGCGCGCGCGCACGAAGCTGACGAAGCCGCCCTTGGGCGAGAGCTTGGCATCGGTGGCGAAACCTTCGCCATGGGTGAGCTGGCGCACGGCGGCCTTGCCCTGCCTGGACAGGTCGTACAGGTACAGCTCGCCGCCCAACGGGAACAACAGGGTGCGTGCGTCGGGCGACCACTGGTAATCGACGATGCCGCTCATCGCGGCGATGCGCTGGCGCTCGCGGCGGGCCTTTTCGGCATCGCTGAGGGTTTCTTCGCCGGGCAGCACCAGCTTGGAATCGACCAGCAACCGGGTCTGGCCGCTGGCGATATCGTAGGCCCACAGGTCCAGCTGGTTGCGGTTGGCTTCCTTGCCGCGCAGGAAGCTGACCTGCGAGCCGTCCGGGGCCACCTTGGGCTTCATCAGGGTCGGGCCGGACAACGGCAGCGGACCGGTGATGGCTTCCAGGGACAGTTTTTCAGCGTGGGCGGCGGTGGTCGAAGCGAGCATGAGGGCAAGTGAAGCAAACAGGTGGCGCATGAAGGATTCCGGCAGCGTCTGGGCATCCCCCGGCCCGGCTGAGCCGGTGGGGAACGCTTCATCCTAACCAAAACCATCCCGGCCCGGCCAAACGCCGGTAGTGCCGGCCGCTGGCCGGCTTCTCGCTGCGCCATCTATTCCAGGAGCCGGCCAGCGGCCGGCACTACCGGGGGGCTACCGCTGCCCGAACAGGTGTTTGCGCTCTTCGGCGCTGAGCGGCTTGCCCGCATCCGGGTTGACCTGCGCGCGCAGCGCATAGGCCCGCGCGGTGGCCGGACGCACGGCGATCGCATCATGCCAGCGCTTGAGGTGCGGGAACGCGTCGAAATCGACCGGCAGCTTGTCGTAGGCGCCGATCCACGGGTAGCTGGCCATGTCGGCGATGCTGTAGTTGTCCCCACCCAGATAGGCCGACTGCGCCAGGCGCTTGTCCATCACCCCGTGCAGGCGGCGCACCTCGCTGTTGTAGCGTTCGATGGCATAGGGGATCTGCTCGGGCGCATATACGTTGAAGTGCCCCATCTGGCCGCTCATCGGGCCCAGCCCGGCCATCTGCCAGAACAGCCATTCCAGCACCGCCACCCGGCCGCGCGCGTCGGTCGGCAGGAAGCGGCCGGTCTTTTCGGCCAGGTACAGCAGGATCGCGCCGGACTCGAACACGCTCTGCGGCGCGCCGCCGTCGGCCGGCTGATGGTCGACCAGGGCCGGCATCTTGTTGTTGGGCGAGATGGCCAGGAATTCCGGCTTGAACTGGTCGCCATTGCCGATGTTGACCGGCACGATCCGGTACGGCAGGCCCAGCTCCTCCAGCAACAGGGTGACTTTGTGGCCGTTGGGGGTGGGCCAGTAGTACAGGTCGATCATGGCGGCGGCTCATGTACGGGGAAGCGCCGAGTGTAGTGCGAGAGTTGGGTTGGCAGGGTCAAGCCGGACCCGGTAACCTGCGTC
The DNA here is from genome assembly GCF_057839765.1 of Stenotrophomonas sp. KH_029. Lineage (NCBI taxonomy): Bacteria > Pseudomonadati > Pseudomonadota > Gammaproteobacteria > Lysobacterales > Lysobacteraceae > Stenotrophomonas > Stenotrophomonas sp. KH_029. Next base: position 4,090,168 of record NZ_CM174498.1, read on the forward strand.
GTCCCCGCAACGCAGCATCCCAGCATGGCCACCGCCCACAAGCCCGTCAGCCCCCTGTCCTCCCTGATCTTCGCCTCGCGCTGGCTGCAGCTGCCGCTGTACCTGGGCCTGATCCTGGCGCAGTGCGTCTACGTCTTCCTGTTCGGCAAGGAGTTGTGGCACCTGCTGCACGAAGCCAACAGCATGGGTGAGCAGCAGATCATGCTGCTGGTGCTGGGCCTGATCGACGTGGTGATGATCTCCAACCTGCTGGTGATGGTGATCGTGGGTGGCTATGAGACCTTCGTGTCGCGCCTGCGCCTGGAAAACCACCCGGACCAGCCCGAATGGCTCAGCCACGTCAATGCCAGCGTGCTCAAGGTCAAGTTGGCGCTGTCGATCATCGGCATCTCCTCGATCCACCTGCTGAAGACCTTCATCGCCACCGGCAACCTGGACGGGCTGCCCTCGTGTGACAGCGATGCCTACCTGCAGGCCGTGTCGGCCGCCGTCGCCGCGCACGGCCCGAACGCCACGGTGGCCTTCAAGTGCGTCGCGATGACCTCCACCGGGGTGATGTGGCAGACCATCATCCATGCCGCCTTCATCCTGTCGGCGATCGGCATCGCCTACACCGACAAGCTGATGAACGGCACGCCCAGCAAGGCCCTGTCGCACTAAGGCTTGCCCGGCAGCGCCGGCATCGGTGACGATGCCGGCCTGCTCCACCGCCCTGCCCCGGCCGGGCCGGTGGATGCTAGATTGCACCTCTGCAGCACCGCCGTGGACGCTGGGAAACGCTCATGGCCTTTGGCCGGCCTGACCGCATCGGGCCTTACATATCGTCGTCTTCAAGGGGAAGTTGGATGTCGCATGTCAACACGATCGCCAAGGCGCGGCTGCTTGCGCCGCTGGCCCTGCTGGTGGCCCTGGCCGCCTGCTCGGGCAAGGACGAACCCGCACCGGCCACACCGGCAGCCCCTGCTGCTGCCACGCCCGCTGCACCGGCCGCGCCGGCGGTGTCGGCCAAGGTGCAGTCGATGGGCACCGACCAGCTGCGCGAGCTGGTCAGCCAGGCCCTGCGCGAAAACCGCATGTATGCACCCGTCGGCGACAACGCCATCGAGTACTACCTGGCCCTGCGCGACAAGACCCCCGACGATGCTTCGGTCAAGAGCGCGCTGACCGACCTGCTGCCCTACACCCTGATCGCCGCCGAGCAGAGCCTGGCCCGCGAGGACTTCGCCGAAGCGCAGCGCCTGGTGGCCCTGATCGAGAAGGTCGATGCCACCGCCCCGGCCCTGCCGCGCTTGAAGCAGGGCATCAACGGCAGCATGCAGAACGCGCTCAAGCGCACCCAGGAAGAGACCGACAAGGTCAAGAAGGACGCCGAGGCCCGCGCCAAGCAGTTGGCCGACCAGCAGCGCCAGCAGCAGGCCGGCGAAGCCGACGCGGCCCGCCAGATCGCCGCACAGCAGGAAGCGGCGCGCCGCGACAGCGAACGCCAGGACGGCGAACGCCAGGCTGCCGCCCGCCGTGAAGCCGAGCAGCGCCAGCAGGCCGCGGCCGCCCAGCAGGCCGCAGCAGCACGCCAGGCACCGGCCGCCGCCGCCGCGCCCAGTCTGCGCCCGGTCAGCACCCCGGCCCCGCGCTACCCGGCCGAGGCACTGCGCGCAGGCACCTCCGGCGAAGTGCTGGTGGAGATCACCGTCGGCACCGACGGTTCGGTCACCAATGCCCGCGTACTGCGCGCCAACCCGTCGCGCGTGTTCGACCGCGAGGCCCTCAACGCGGTCAAGCGCTGGAAGTTCGAACCGGTCGGCGCCCCGGTCACCACCCGCCGCACCCTGGCCTTCGCGCCGGGCGGTTGATCGCGGTCGGCGTCGTTTGAACGCAAAAGGCCCGGAGCGATCCGGGCCTTTTCTTTTTCAGCGGCTACGTTCAACCAGCTGCCGCAGCGCCGGGTCGCGCGGCACCAGAACGTCGAACAAGCCCAGCGCATGCAGCCCGGGCAGCAACGCGCGCAGGTCGCGCTCGGCACTGGCCCGGTCGGTGTGGCTGGCGGCAGGGTCCTGCAGGAGCCGCGCATTGGCGAGGAACGCCCCTACGCTGCCTTTGCGCACGGTGATGCCATCGCGTTGCACATGATCCTGGTCATCGGGCAGCAGGTCTTCGGGGCGCATCGGCAACTCCGGTTGTTCGGGGAGCACCAGTATCGGAGCACGGCCTCATCCGATCTGTCGTATAACTGCCAATCACCATGGCAAATCAGACATATACCGCCTTGCTCGACCCTGCGCTGGCCGACGCCGGTCACGGCCCGCTGCTGTTCGCCGCCAGCACCGGCCGGGGCGCCGGTCCACGCCGTACGCCGCGCCACCAGCATGCGCGCGGCCAGTTGATCGGCGCCCGCCACGGCCTGCTGCAGATCGAAGCCGGCAGCACCCAATGGCTGCTGCCGGCCGGCCACCTGGCCTGGATCCCGCCGCAGCTGCCGCATGCCCTGTTGGCCCAACAGGTGTTCGATGGCTGGAGCCTGTACTTCAGCGCGGCGACCAGTGCCTCGTTGCCCAGCCACCCCCGCATCCTGCTGCCCGGGCCCCTGCTGCAGGCGGCAGTCACCCGTGCGCTGACCTGGGTGCCTGCACCGCTGGACGGTGCGCAGCAACGCCTGGCCGAGGTGATCGTGGATGAGATCGCAGCCAGCGCGCCGTTGCCGCTGGCACTGCCGCAGCCGCAGGACCGTCGCCTGCGGCGGGTGGCGCGTGCGTTGGCGCAGCAGCCGCATGACGTGCGTGAGGTCGAGGCATGGGCTGCGCTGGTCGGGGTCTCCAGCCGCACACTGGCGCGACGCTGGCAATCGGAAACCGGCATGGGGCTGGCGCAGTGGCGGCAGCGGTTGCGGGTGCTACATGCGCTGCCACACCTGCTGGCCGGCGAGTCGGTCACCGCTACCGCGCTGGGAATGGGCTACGACACGGTCAGTGCGTTCATCGCGGTGTTCAAGCGTGAGCTGGGGATCACCCCGGCCAGGTACGCACGCCGCGCAGGGTGATGGGTGCGTTGCGGAAGGCCCGGCGCAATCGGGCGTCAGCCCATGCTCGGTCCGCTGGGTCCGTTCTGGTGGCGCTGCTGGTCCATCGCCAACTGCTGTTCGCGCTCCTGGTTGAGCGCCTGCACCTGCTGCACGCTCTCCTGCAGCGGCGGCGCGGCCTGCGAGACCTCGGTCATCGAGCGGAAACCTTCGGTGGTGCCTGCGACCCAGATCCGGTCCCCGGCCATGATGACCCGGTCGATCTGATCGCGGGTGGGAATATCGGCCTGCTTGGCATCGTGCACGGCACGCATCACGTGATCGTCGCCGATGTGCGCGGGCACGTCCTGGCGGATGCGGGCGAACATGGCCTGGTCGGCCGGGGACAACGCGGCCAGCCCCTGCTGCTGCGCCGGCGTGCGCTCGGCCACAGGCGCGTTGCTGACCAGGTGCGGCGACCGCGCCTGTGCCCATTGAACCGCATGCGCTTCCATCGATACCGACAACGCCTCGGTCGGGTCGACGCGGACGAGGGTCGGCTCGGCAAAGGCATTGCGCTGGTGGATGCCTTCGATCCGGCCATCGGCGGCAATGCGCACCGTATCGATACGCGTGCCTTGGCGCTCGCCCTCCACCAGCAGCGCGGCGGCCACCTGCTCGCTGTGCCGGCCATGCGGAATGCCGCGATTTGCCTCGGCGTAGCGCAGCTCCTGCAAGACGTGCTGGAACTCACCATGGCCCGGGTGCCGTGCATCGGACAATCGCTGCGGAAGCGGTGCTGCCTGCGGTTCGGGCGACCTGGGTGGTGGAGATACCACCGCGGCGGGTATCTCGGCCTGCTGTTCCACCGATGGCGTTACCCGCACCGCCTCCAGCGTGGTGATGGGCAGGCCGGGGTTTTCCGCCAGGCCCGGTGGCAGCAGTGCCTGCACCTGCCGGCGCTGCGCCTCCAGGGCCCGGTCCAGTTCGACGCGCAGGTTGCCATCGGCGTGGCTGTCCCACAGCAGGCCATCGTGCGTCCACTGGCCACCGGCATCACGCGCATAGTGTCGGCCATCGGACCCTGCCACCCGTTCCGGGTGCGCCAGCGTGTCCTCGATCGCGTCGGGCAGCTTGCCCTGGCTGTGCCGCTGCCAATCGTTCTGCACGTATACGGCCTTGAACGTGGCGGCGATGGCGGCCGGGCTGCGCGCGGCATTGTCGGCGATGACCTGGTCCGCCTGGGCGTCCAACCGGACCGCACGCTCGGGCGAGGCGGTCTGGGTGAACCCCATGCCCGGCCTGTCATGATTGATCTGCCGCTGCCAGCTGCCGCTGGCCGGGTTGCGCGACCAGTCGCCGCCATAGGCGCTGGCGGCATCCTCGCCACTGGCCGGCAGCTGGAACGGCGCGCGTGCGCTCGCCATCGACAGGGCCAGTTCGGTGGCCTTGGTCACGGCCTTGAAGTTGAGTTCGTCGGCCAGTTCCGGGCTGGCGCTCAGCCGCTGCCCCTGTGGGGCGGCCGGCAGCGGCGGCAGCGTGCGCGTCCAGCCCTCTGCGGGCTTGGTCGGGTCGGCCTGCCAGGTATTGCCGTCGCTGCCGCGCTGGGTATAGATGCGATGGTGGTCGACCACGTCGGCCAGCTTGTCGCCGGCCACTCCGCCAACCACCGCACCAACCGCGCCGATCGCCACCGCGCCGGGTCCCAGCGGGCTGCCCACCGCCAGGCCCGCCTCGAAGCCCAGCCATGCTCCGGCACCCCGGCTGGCAGACCGGCCCACCACGGCCTGCGCACCGGTCAGGTTGCCCTGGCTGCGCAGGCGCGCGTAATCATGCGCGGTATCTGCGGCCTCAATGCCGGTGGTGACCACGCCGGCGCCATGCCCCAGCGAGCGGGCCAGCCGGGTGGTCGCCGGGGTCGAGTGCAGACCGGCGTCGGGCATGACCTCCAGCTGCCATGCCTGCAGGCGCGCCTGGCCAGCCTGCGCATGCACCGTCGGTGGGCCCGCCAGTTCGCCCAGCTCGCGCGAAGTGCTGGCGACGGGCGGCACATGCCCCTGCACCGGCCCGTCCCGGAAGTAGGTGCGGCTGTCCAGGTGCAGGCGATCCTGTTCGTCGCGCAGCAGGGCGCCGCTGTAGTTCACCCCGGCGCGCAGGTTGCCCAGGTTGGCATGCGATTGGGCAGCCACCATCTCAAAGACAGCCTGCTGGCCCTCGCGGACGTGCAACTGGGCCAGCATCGGGCGGGGCAGCCCCTCCACCGAAGTGACCTGCTCATTGGCCAGGATGCGCGGCAGTTCGGTGGCACCGAACACCCGGTCCGGGGCGGCGTTGGGGACTACGACCCGCACATCCCCTCGCGCGCCGTCGGCGAAGCGGGCCGACGCTTGTGCCCATGGGCCGTCGGTGGGGTGATAGAGCCATTTGGTGGTGGGGCTGCTGTAGCCAGCATCTTTGAACTCTGACGGAAGCACTCCATCCAGTCCTGAGGCCGCATTCTGGAACTCTCTTGAAGTCAGAAGCTCCGCCGCCTGACTGTTATTGATGATACGCACATCCTGGACCGATGCTTTCAGCTCCTTGGCCACGTCTTCCGTCGAGAGTCCACCTCCCAACCTGCCGCTGTAGAGCACCGTGACACGCCCCGGACTGTCGGCATTCACCTGCTCCACCAGAGCCCCCAATTTCTCACGGGTGTTGTAGGCAGCAGGGTGTTTGCGGAGTAGTTCAATCGCCTGGGCAGCCGTCAGCGGCGCGCTCATAGGATGCACTCCTCGGCCAGGTCCAGCGTTACGGTGAAGTCAGTACTTTTCGAGAACACTCCACCATCCTTGTGAGCCAGCAGCGCGGACCTCAGATCATCCAGAATCGCCTGCTTATGTCCCTTCAATGCTGATGGCAAGCCATTGGTACCATTGAGGCGTACCAGCCTCCAATGTGACCATGCTGCCCCTCCTCGCTTTCCGGTTGCATGCAGCAGGTCGAGCCGCAACGTCAACGGTGTTCCTTTCCAGTAAAAAGTCCAAAGGCCCTCATGCTGGGTATCTTCGTCGCGCCCCATGGACACGTTGCGCAGATAGATATCGCGCTCACGGTCGATCGTCCAGTCCCGGGATTTGTTGCCACCGACGAACTTCGCGTCTATCTCGGCCAGGCGATATTTTTCTGCATCTTCGGGTGTGATGTATTCATTTACGAACGTCACGGGGTACTCCATCAAGGTGATGCCGAGGATATGGCCCGGATGTTACGCGACCCGCCGTACTGGAACATCGACCGGCGTCTGAATTTTCCACCTTCAACGCAGCGAAACGGCTCAATGCGGCGGCGTGCCGGTTGCCCTCGTTCGCTGCCTGGCTGTTGTTGATGCACACGATTTGAATGGATGTTTACAGTTCCTTGGCTACGTCTTCCGTCTCATAGGATGCACTCCCCGGCCAGGTCCAACGTTACGGTGAAGTCAGTACTTTTCGAGAACACTCCACCATCCTTGTGAGCCAGCAGCGCATACATCAGATCATCCAGAATCGTCTGCTTATGTCCCTTCAATGCTGATGGCAAGCCATTGGTACCATTGAGGCGTACCAGCCTCCAATGTGACCATGCTTCCCCTCCTCGCTTTCCGGTTGCATGCAGCAGGTCGAGCCGCAACGTCATCGGTGTTCCTTTCCAATAGAACGTCCAGAGACTCTCGTGCAGAGTCTCCTCTTCCCGCCCCCACGAAAGGTTGCGCAGATAGATTTCGCGTTCGCGATCGATAGTCCAATCGCGAGATTCATTTCCCCAACTGAATTTCGCATCTATATCGGCCAAGTGATATTTCTTTGCATCCTCTGGCGAGATGTATTCATTGACGAACGCCACGGTGCCCTCCATCAAAGCGATTCCAGGTTAGTGGACCGGATGCTACGCGACCTGAGGCGTTGGAGCACCGACTCGCCTATGGCTTCTGCATTTTTCATGCGCAGCGAAACAGCGCAATGCGGCGCCGCGGCACGCCCTCGCGAGCATGGAGCGCACGCACATCGGATGGGGCAGCGCTCCTTCAGCGAAGCGACCCGGTCGTTGACCAGGATATGCGGCAATTCGATGACACCAGCCCTCGGCCAGAGCGGCGCTGGGCACAGCCACACGCACAGCCCCGCATGCACCGCCGCAGAAGCGGGCCAAGACACCTGTCTACGGAGCCGTCGGCAGATCAGCCGATAGCATGTGATTTAAATCACTTTTTTCACGGCGGAACCCTGAGACACTGAATGCTCAGCTGCGGGCCTATGCAATCGCCCCGGCTCTCAATGCCATCATGATCAACGCCGCTATCGCATCGGGTATCACCTGCTCTTTTGCAGAGCGCCGCATGCAACGCCAAGCTGTTGATCTGTACGGGCTGACGGCCCACTGCATCGAAAGACATGGATCCGAAGGAGGCTGATGGCAACTCGGCTCGGTTGGTTGGAAAAGGAACTCCGCATACCCAGCATCCGCATTCTTCCCGGTGGCCTGTTGCTGGCTGCGGCGTATACGCTGCTCTACCCGATCCTGCGGAACCTGTCCGTCGACCAGTGGTTTCTGCCGGCAGGCCTTCGCGTCGCAGCCCTGTTGCTGTTCGCGCCGCGCTATTGGCCCTATCTGGTCCTGGGCGAGTATGCGATCTTCGCCTATGCACGCTTCCCGCACGCCGCGCACTATGGCTGGACCTATACAATCGTCGCGTCGGCCGCACTGATGCCGGCGGTTGCCTTCATCGTGCACCGGCACCAACGGTTGATCGCTTCGGGCAGCCAGAACTGGATCTTGTCCGTTGCGGCGTTGTCCGCTGTCACCGTCACGGTGGTGAATCTAGGCGCTGCCTGGCTCCTCAGTCCGATCACGCAGGATATTGTCTCCTGGAACGGCGCCCTCAAGCATGTCATCGGCCAGTACCTCGCGATCCTGATCTTTGCACCGCTGGTCGTGTTGTGGAAACAAAACCCATTTGTCAGCCCCTCGATCAGGCGCATTCCGCTGGTTGCTCTGGCGTCGATTGCGGTGATGGTCATGCTGGGCGTGATCGCCATGCTGATCCCGATCCCTCCCATGGATCCGACTCAGCCAGCGCAGGGGTTAACGGCGCAGGAATTGATCCAGGCTTCGCTACGCATCCTCATGATTGTGCCGGCAATTGCATTGACCTATCGGCACGGTTGGCGAGGCGCTGCGATTGGCGTTGTATCGCTGAACCTGATCGCCGGGCTGACGATACGAAGCACCGGCGAAGCGGGCTCTTTCGATGGCAATGCCTTCATCGCCCAGGAAATCCTCGCGGTGGCAGGCACGGGGCTGCTGATTTTTGGCTCGTCAATCTCCCACTATTACCGCAAATTCAAACACCGCGACGTGGCCGGCCGGCATGCCATCGCCGCGGCGCGCATCAACCTGACTGCGGGCGAGCGCGCGTTGTTCGATAGGGTCATTCGGATGGAGATCATCGCCAATGATCTCGACAGCGCCCTGCGCAACGCCATCAGGAAGATTCGCAATAGTGGCCTGCCCGGAGAGGCGATGGCGCTACAGGACACCAGCATCCCGCAACTGCAGTTGTTTCGCGAGCAACTGCTGCTGACCTACCCCTCCGGCATCGGGCACTACGGCCTGTATGTTGCGCTGCATTCCAGCGGATTCTTTGCTTCACTGGAACAGACTGGTCGGCTCACGCGTCCGCGCCTGCATGGCAATCCGGCCCACCTCAGCATTGAGTTGCAGGTCACCGCGTATCGCAGCATCTGCGATGCAGTCCAAGTGCTTATGGAGCACGAAACCGGAACCATCGATGTGCGCGCCCGCTGCTGGCGACAGGGTACGTACCGCGGAATCGCCATCAATATTGCGCTGCTCGACAGGCTCAAGGTACTTGCCCCCGCAACAACGGTGCATGCCATGGATCTGCTTATGGGGCGCGCACTGCTCTTCGACGGCACCGTCCGGTGCCGCCGCAATCGAATCCGCATCCTGCTCAGTGAACACGTCACCGGCGAACCGGTGGGTCACCGGGTTCCGTCGGGCGCCTCCACCGACCAGAGTATGCCGCCTGCGCTCTCGTAGGCGACCAGCACCATACGGCCGTTGTTGTACAGCTCGGCGCGCTTCGCCCCTGCCGGAATCGGCAGCGCTTCCCCTGGCAGCGACACCCGGTCGGCGGCGCCGCCGGCGGGCAACGCCCAGAACAGGGTGCCTTCACTACCAATGATGGCGCGTACCTTGCCACTGCGGTCATTGACCTGCAGGTAGGTGAAACCACCGCGCTCGAACTTGTACACGCCCCATCGCGAAGACTGGCTGACATTGCTCGCCAAGGGGGACGAGTCCCCGAGACCAGACGCTGCTTTGGGACTCCAGGTAGGGTCGCTAGGACAGCAAGCGGTGGACACCTCCTGGGCCAGGCCCGGCCCGGCCACCATCATTGCCAACACTGCCACACCATATACACCGCTTCTTTTCATCGCCATAACTCATCCGTCGTCGAGGGATTGATCCAGATTTCCGCTACTGGCCGTCGCGCATCCATGCAATCGTCCCCAGCCTGTCATGCACGCACGCCACGAATGTGCGCCTCCACCTCGGTAACGTCGATACACAGGGCCACAGCGACGTCCTTGTCGGCATGCCGCTCCATGCAGGTCTCGCCAACCGCGTGAATGATTGCTGCAACGGCCTCGTGTTTCGGGTCACTTCTGCGCGGCCTTGTTCTGATGGGCGGTCACGCAGTGACCAGAACGCCATGCGTGCCATATTGAGCGCAAGCAGAGAGTCGCCAGCTGCGCCGATCAGCGCGGCGATTACTCCGTTGGTGATGCCGGCCATGTCCAGCTTTCCCCATTTGCTGGGCAACGTCCAGCATCCAAAATTGTCTCAGCTGGCCGCCACTACGCATGCCCAGGGTGATTGCATAGCCCTTGGTATTAAGCGTCAAGTGTCTCAGGGTTCCTTCGTGGAAAAAGTGATTTAAATCACAGGTAAATATCGCACTCACGGCCGATGGTCCACTGGCGGGAGGGGCTCCGTCCGTTGAGCCGCGCGTCGCTCCCGTCCCTCTGCGCCTTCCGGGAAGATGTATCCTTTGACGCACATCACCGGACCCTTCATCAACGCGATGCCGGATGTGTGGGTCGAATGTCAGGTGACCTGCCCCGGCGAAAAACCGACCCCTTTCACCAATGGGATTCAACGTCTGGTTGATCACAGAATGCAAAAGGCCCGGAGCGATCCGGGCCTTTCTGTTGAAGCTGCGGGTAGGTCCGACCACGGGTCGGACCTACCGGATATCGCGATGTCAGGCCGTACCCGCCGCACCGCAACGCACCGGCAACGGTCAGCCGGAAATGGCCAACCGCTCCTGGTGGTAACGGCGCACCGCGGCGTACCACAACACCGCCGCCAGGCCGAAGCCGGCGGTGAGGTAGACGCCCCACATCTGCGCGCTGATGGTTTCGTGGCGGATGATCTTCAGCAGCATCTGGTTCTGCGCCAGGAACGGCACCGAGAACTGCCACAGCTCGCTCTTCAGCGGGTACACCATCAGCGCGTAGCCGGGCAGCATCGGCAGCAGCATCAGCCAGGTCATGTGGCTCTGCGCTTCCTTCATGCTCTTGGCCGCCGCCGACAGGAAGGTCAGCAGCGAGGTGCCGATGAACAGCATCGGCAGCATGATCAGCAGCATCTGCAGCATCGGCAGGAAGCCCATGTTGAGCTGGCGCGCGGCATCGCTGCTGGACAGCTGCGCGCTGAGCTTGAACGCCAACAGAGTGAGCAGCAACGAGGCCAGGCCGACCGTGCAGGCCGCGGCGATCTTGCCGCTGACGATGGCGCTGCGCGGAGCCGGGGTGGCCAGCAGCGGTTCCAGCGATTGCCGTTCGCGTTCGCCGGCGGTGGTGTCCATCACCAGGTAGGCGCCGCCAAGGAAAGAGGTGATGGTCAGCAGTACCGGCAGCAGTACCGACAGCATCACCCCGCGCTTGGCCTCGGCGGTGGCCAGGTCCTGGGTGGCCAGGTCCAGCGGTCGGGCGACCTGGGCATCCACGCCGCGGGCGAGCAGGCGCAGCGCGCCCACCTGCTGGTTGTAGCCACCCAGGGCGCGCTGCAGGCGTGCGGTGGGAATATCGGCCGCGCGCCGGGTGCTGTCCTGGATGATCTCCACCAGCGCCGGGCGCCCTTCCACCCAGTCCTTGCCGAACTCCGGGCTGATGCGCAGGGCCACATCGACCTGCTGGCTGCGGATGGCCGCGGTCAGGTCGGCCGGTGCCTCCACCACGTTGAGCCCCTGCGCGGCCAGGAAGCGCACCAGGTTGGGCGCGTGCTGCGCACCGATGGTGGCGATCTCCAGCGGTTTGTCGATCTGGGTCTTGACCCGGCTTTCGGCCAGCATGCCCATGCCCAGGATCAACACCGGGTACAGCAGCGGCCCCAGCAGCAGGGTCAGCGCCAGGGTACGGCGGTCGCGGCCGAGATCGCGCAGTTCCTTGCGCATCACGGTCAACAGGGTGGCAAACGAACTCATGCGTGCAGTCCTTCTTCGGTACCGATCGCCTTGACGAAGGCATCTTCCAGGTTGCTTTCCCCGGTCTGGCTGCGCAGTGCATCGGCACTGCCGGCGGCCATCACCGTGCCCTTGGCGATGATCACGATGTGGTCACACAACGCGGCCACCTCCTGCATGATGTGGCTGGAGAAAATCACGCAACGGCCCTCGTCGCGCAGCGCGTGCAGGAAGCCGCGCAGCGCGCGGGTGGTCATCACGTCCAGGCCGTTGGTGGGCTCGTCCAGGATCACATTGCGCGGGTCGTGCACCAGCGCGCGGGCGATGGCGGTCTTGGTACGCTGGCCCTGCGAAAAACCGTCGGTCTGGCGGTCCAGGATGTCTTCCATGTCCAGCGCCCTGGACAGCACCTGGGTGCGCTCGCGGATGCGCGCGGCGCTCATGCCGTGCAACTGGCCGAAATAGGCGATGTTCTCGCGCGCGGTCAGTCGCTTGTAGACCCCGCGCGCGTCGGGCAGCACGCCCAGGTTGCGGCGTACCGCGACCGCGTCGACCGCCGCGTCCACGCCATCCACCAGCACCCGGCCCTGGTCGGGGGTCATCAGCGTGTACAGCATGCGCATGGTGGTGGTCTTGCCGGCGCCATTGGGGCCGAGCAGGCCGGTGATGCGGCCGTCTTCGGCGTGGAAGCCGACGTTCTCCACCGCCTTGATCAGGCCGGTCTTGGTCTTGAATGCCTTGTGCAGGTTCTCGGCGACGATCATGGTTCCCATCCGTTGAACGAGGTGAAGGCCGGCACCGGGCTGAGGGTATCCAGGCAGCGGGCGTCGAGCGCCTTGGCATCGGTGCTGTCGAGGAACTGGCCGAGCAGGCGCGGCATGCAGCCGGCGCCCAAGGTGCCGTGGCCCTGGCCCTTGGCCAGCAGGTGGCGGCCGTTGGGCAGGGTCTTGAGGACCTGCTCGGCATAGCGCGGCGGAGTGACCGGGTCGAATTCGCCGGACAACAGCAATACCGGCAGGGTCGAACTGAACGGCGCGGTGAAGTCCTTGGGGCGGCTGCCCACGTTCCAGGCCGGGCACGCGGCGAAGAACATGCGCGCCACCTCCGGCCCCAGCAGGCGGTCGCTGGCCGCCGGCTCGCGGTAGCGGTCGGCGTCTTCGGCGCAGATCACCGACCACTGCATGCCGCGGTTCATCTGCACGCCCAGCGAACGGCCGGCCATCCTGCTCAACGACATCAGCGGTGCGTAACGCCCCTGGGCCGCTTCATCGAGCACCACCGGCAGCAGCGAGGACAGCTCGGGCATGTACGAGAACATGAAGGCCAGGCCGGTCACCGAATCGGCGGTGAGCGTGTCGCGCCGGGTTTCGGCGGTACCCGGGTCGCGGTACTCGACCTCGACCGGGGCCTTGGCCAGGGTGGTCATGACGTTGCGCAGCTGGGTGCGCGTATCCACCGGGAAGCGCTTGGCGCAGGCCGGGTCCTGGCGGCACTGCGTGGCCTGCAGGTCGATCGCCGCTTCGAAGGTGTCGGCGAAATCGCCGCCGACCACTACATCGTTCGGCGCCACCCCGTCGATCACCACGCTGCGGGTGTGCTGCGGGTAACGCGCGGCGTAGTGCTGGGCAACGCGGGTGCCGTAGGAGCCGCCGATCAGGTTGATTTTGTCCACGCCCAGTGCGGCGCGCACCGCGTCGATATCGGCGATGGCCTGGGTGGTGGTGTAGAAGCGGGTATCGGCGCGGTCGGCCAGCGAGGCGGCGCAGCGCGCGGCGAAATCGCGGATCAGCGCGGCCGATGGCGTGGCGGTTTCATCGAGCGCCAGTTCCTTGCCGTCGGCGCCCAGGCAGGTGAGCGGGTTGGATTTGCCCGTGCCGCGCTGGTCGACCAGGATGATGTCGCGCTGCTTGCGCACTTCGCGCAGCGACTGGTTGATCACCGCGGCCACTTCGGTGGCGGCCTGGCCGGGCCCGCCGGCCAGGAAGAACACCGGGTCGTCCTTGCCCTTGCCGGCATTGCCGGCCTCCAGCCAGGCGATGTTCAAGCTGATCCTGCGGCCCTGCGGCGCGGCCGGGTTTTCGGCGACCTGCAGGGTGGCGCACTGCGCCTCGACGTTGTCGCTGGCGCGGGTGCTGGTCAGCGTGCAGGGTTTGAACAGCAACGTGCCGTAGCTGCGGCCGGCGGCGTCGGCGGCCGGCACCGGCCCGGCCGATGGCGCGCTGCAGCCGGCGGCCAGGGCGGCGGCCAGCACCGCAGCCAACCTCAGGTGGTATGTGGACATCTTCGGTGCTTCCCCTCATTGAAGTGCGTGCCATCACGACGATGCCGTGCGGCGAATGTGACCCAACTTACACGGACACCGGGCGGGCCGGTACTGCCCACCCGGCCCGGCACGCGCGGGCAGTTCCCGCGCGGCAGGATCACCGTCGGCTCCGGCACGGACGCCGCGGCCATCGGCGCATCGATGACGCCAATGACGCCATGCGCATGGGCCGTTCCCAACCCAACCGCACCGCTGCGCGAAGAACAGCACAGCGGGAACGGGACGCAGTGCCCAGAACGCTGCAATGGCACGATTTCCTACCCTTCGACAGGCCGCCGCGCAGCGACACTCCCGGCGCCGCTGCGGTCACCGCGCGGCGTCGGGCGGGGTGCCGCCACGGCGCACCGCCCGCCCGGGGCGGCACTCTTCCCTTCCTGTTGGATTTCTCCATGTCTCCTCGTTTACCCCACGCAGCCCTGGCCCTGTCCCTGGCCCTCGGTGGCCTGTCCCTGTCCGGCACCGTCCACGCGCACGGCACCATGCTCAAGCCGATGAGCCGGGTCTACACCTGCTTCCAGGGCAACCCGGAAAACCCGACCAATGCCGCCTGCGCGGCGGCCAAGGCAGTGACCGGCCCGCAGGCGTTCTACGACTGGATGGGCATCAACCAGGCCAACGCGGCCGGCAACCACCAGGCGGTGGTGCCCGATGGCACGCTGTGCAGCGGCAACCACCCCACCTTCCGCGGCCTGGATCTGCCGCGTACCGACTGGCAGGCCACGCCGATCCAGGCCGACGCCAACGGCCGCTACCTGTTCGAGTTCAAGGCGCCGGCGCCGCATGCCACCCGCGAGTGGAAGTTCTACGTCACCCGCGACGGCTGGCAGCCGGGCAGCACGCTGCGCTGGGGCGACCTGGAGGCGTTCTGCACGCTGGGCAACACGCCGTTGTCGGCCGACGGCACCTACAAGCTGGATTGCCCGCTGCCCAGGCGCAACGGCCCGCACGTGATCTACAACACCTGGCAGCGGTCGGATTCGGCCGAGGCGTTCTACACCTGCATGGACGTGCGCTTTGAAGGCGGCGGCACCCCGCCACAGTGGCTGGACGCCGGCGCCCTGACCGCACGCGGCGCCCTGCCGGTGGGCAGCCAGGTCGAACTGCGGGTGTTCAACGCCAACGGCAGCGATGCCGAACGCATCACCGCCACCCTGGCCGCCGGGCAGACCGCCGCTGCGCAATGGCCGCTGGCGCTGGCCCGCAAGGTCAATGGCAGCGCCCGCCAGGCGCGGATCGGCGTGCTCACCAACGGGGTGATCACCCCGGTCGCCTCGGCCACGGCCAACCGGGTGTACCTGCAGCGCGGGCTGACCCACCAGATCGACATCCGCCTGCCCGACCCGGGCGGCGACTACGACTACCTGTACCCGGCCGGGATCGGCAGCTACGTGCCCGGCCAGACCGTGGTCAAGGCCAGCGACGGCAAACGCTATGCCTGCCGTCCCTATCCGGAAGGCGGCTGGTGCAACATCAACGCCGATGCCTACCGGCCGGGCACCGGCTCGGCCTGGCGGGATGCGTGGATTCCGTACTGAGGTAACGCTGCGGGAGGGGGCTGGCCCTTCTCCCGCACGCCGGCCAGGCAGGGCCTTACTTGCTGCTGACGTACTTCTCGCGGCGCACCTGCGGGGTGGGCAGGCCGGCGGCCTTCAGGGCCTCGAAGGTGGCATCGACCATGTCCGGGTTGCCGCACAGATAGGCGATGTCGGTGGCCGGGTTCGGCGCGAATTCGGCCAGGTGCTGCTGCACATAGCCGTGGCGCACGTCCGGATGCGGGTTGTCGGGCAACGCGCGCGACAGGCATGGCACGTAGCGGAAGGCCGGGTGGGCGTCGGCGAAGGCGCGGAAATCGTCGCTGTAGAGCAGCTCGGCCGGGGTGCGCGCGCCCTGCAGCAGCACCACCTCGACCCCGCGCCCGGCGATGGCCGCGGCCAGCAGCGGCAGCATCGAGCGATACGGGGTGACCCCGGTCCCGGTGGCGATCAGCAGGTAGCGGGCGTTGTGGTCGCCGGGCATCAGGCAGAAGCGGCCGAACGGGCCGCTGGCGGTGACGTGGCCGCCGATGTCCAGGCCCTCGAACAGGGCCGTGGCGGCGCCGCCGGGGACGAAGCTGACCGCGATATCGACCGCCTCGCCCGGGGCCAGGGCGTGATCATGAATGGTGGCCAGCGAGTAGCTGCGCTTGGTGGCGGTGCCGTCGGCGTAGGCGAAATGGACCTGGATGAACTGGCCGGGCTGGAAATTCAGCGGCTGGCCGTCATCGCGCAGGAACTGGTAGTGGCCGACGGTGGGGGCCAGCATGCGCCGGTCGACCAATTTGAGGGGGAATTGAACAGGCACGACTTTTCGGGACAGTGTGTAGCCGGGGCAAGCCCTCGGGGTCTTCTATAATAGCCCCTCCCCGCCCCTATCCAGCGCCAGCCCATGGGCGCGAAGGCAAGAGCTTGGCTTCCCAGAACACTCCCGCGCCCGCTTCGGTCCCCGCCCTGCGGGTGCACGACCTCCGCAAGACCTACGACAACGGCACCCAGGCCCTGAAGGGCGTCTCGCTGGATGTGGCCCCGGGCGACTTCTTCGCCCTGCTCGGCCCCAACGGCGCCGGCAAATCCACCCTGATCGGCATCATCAGTTCACTGGTGAACCTCAGCCAAGGCCAGGTGGAGGTGTTCGGCAGCGACCTGATGCGCAACCGCAGCGCCACCATGCGCCTGATCGGCCTGGTGCCGCAGGAAATCAACTTCAACCTGTTCGAAAAGCCCTTCGACATCCTGGTCAACTACGCCGGGTTCTACGGCGTGGCCCGCGCCGAGGCCGAGCAGATGGCCGAGGAGGAGCTCAAGCGCGCCCACCTGTGGGAGAAGGCGCAGGTAATGAGCCGCACCCTGTCCGGCGGCATGAAGCGCCGGCTGATGATCGCCCGGGCGATGATGACCCGCCCGCGCCTGCTGATCCTGGACGAGCCCACCGCCGGGGTGGACATCGAGATCCGCCGCGACATGTGGCGGGTGCTCAAGGAGATCAACGCGGCCGGCACCACCATCATCCTGACCACCCACTACCTGGAAGAAGCTGAGCACCTGTGCCGCAACCTGGCCATCATCAACCACGGCCAGATCGTCACCCAGGGCCCGATGCGCGAGCTGCTGGCCAAGCTGGACGTGGAGGGCTTCCTGTTCGACATCGACGGCACCCTGCCGGCCCAGCTGCCGGAAATCGAAGGCGCCACGCTGATCGCCACCGACGGCCACACGCTGGACGTGGACATGCCGCGCGCGATGGACCTCAACCGCGTGTTTGAAGCCCTCAACGCCGCCGGCATCCGGGTGCGTTCGATGCGCACCAAGAGCAACCGCCTGGAGGAGCTGTTCGTGCGCCTCACCGGCAACCAGGAGAACGCGGCATGAGCACCACCCCCACCCCGGTCCTGACCGACGGCCAGCGCAACCGCATCGCCCTGATGACCATCGTGCGCCGCGAAGTGGCGCGCATCCTGCGCATCTGGGGCCAGACCCTGGTGCCGCCGGCGATCACCATGACCCTGTACTTCCTGATCTTCGGCGGCCTGATCGGCTCGCGCGTGGGCGAGATGGGCGGCTACAGCTACATGCAGTTCATCGTGCCGGGCCTGGTGATGATGAGCGTGATCCAGAACAGTTACGGCAACATCAGCTCTTCGTTCTTCGGCGCCAAGTTCGGCCGCCACGTGGAAGAGCTGCTGGTCAGCCCGATGCCGAACTGGGTGATCCTGTGGGGCTATGTCTCCGGTGCGGTACTGCGCGGCCTGATGGTCGGCGTGATCGTGCTGATCATCGCCATGTTCTTCACCCCGGTGCGCATCCCGCACCCGCTGGTGACGCTGACCACCGTGCTGCTGGGCGCCACGATCTTCTCGCTGGCCGGTTTCATCAACGCGGTATACGCCAAGAAGTTCGATGACGTGGCGATCGTGCCGACCTTCATCCTGACCCCGCTGACCTACCTGGGCGGCGTGTTCTATTCGGTCAAGCTGCTGCCGGCCTGGGCCGAAGCCGCCACCCACGCCAACCCGATCTTCTACATGGTCAACGCGTTCCGCTACGGCCTGCTGGGCACCAGCGACGTGCCGCTGTGGGTGGCCTATGCACTGATGATCGGCTTCGTGCTGGCGCTGACCGCGCTGGCGCTGTGGCTGCTCAAGCGTGGCGTTGGGATGCGCAGCTGATGCGCATCCTGGTCCTTGGCGCCGGCGGCACCGGCGGCTACTTCGGCGGCCGCCTGGCCCAGGCCGGGGTGGACGTGACCTTCCTGGTGCGCCCGGCGCGCGCGGCGCAGCTGGCCAGCGAGGGGCTGGTGATCCGCAGCCCGCTGGGCGATGCGTCCTTCCCGGTGCAGCACGTCACCGCCGAGGCGCTGCCGGCGCTGGCGGCGACGCAGCCGTTCGACCTGGTGATGCTGAGCTGCAAGGCCTACGACCTGGGCAGCTCGATCGAGGCGATCGCCCCGGCGATGGGCCCGCGTACCACGGTGCTGCCCATCCTCAACGGGCTGCGTCATTACGCCGATCTCGACGCACGCTTCGGCCGCGACGCGGTACTGGGCGGGCTGTGCTTCATCAGCGCGACCAAGGCCGCCGACGGCGCGGTGGTGCACCTGGCACCGGCCGCCAAGCTGACCTTCGGCGAGCGCGATGGCATCGGCAGCAGCGCGCGCGTGCTGGCGTTGGCCGCGGCCTGCGTGCAGGCCGGTGTGGACCACGTCGCCACCGATGCGATCGGCCAGGAGCAGTGGATCAAGTACACCTTCCTGACCACGCTGGCGGCAGCGACCTGCCTGATGCGCGCCGATGTCGGCACGATCGTGGCCACCGATGACGGTGCAGCGATCGTGCGCGGCCTGTACGAGGAGTCCGTGGCGGTAGCCGAAGCGGCCGGCGAGCCGATTCCGGACAAGGCACGCCAGGCCGCACTGGCCGCGACCACCCAGGCCGGCTCGGCGTTGAAGGCGTCGATGTTGCGCGACCTGGAGGCCGGCCAGCAGGTGGAGGCCGAGCAGATCGTCGGCGACATGCTGGTGCGTGCCCGCGCCGCCGACCAGGCCGCGCCGCTGCTGATGGTGGCCTACAGCCACCTGCAGGCCTACCAGCGCCAGCGCGGCGCCTGAGCATGGCCGGCGCTGCACCGGCGCGCGTGCTGGTGCTGGGCCTGGGCTACAGCGGGCGGCATCTGGCCACCCTGCTGCAGGCCCGCGGCATCGACTGCAGCGGGACGGTGCGTGATACGTCGGCCGCTGCCGACAACGGATTGCAACGCCATCGCCTGGCCCCAGGCCAACCCGTCGATGTGGCGCTGCGCGAGGCGGTCCGGGCCTGCGATGCGATCCTCTGCAGTGTCCCGCCCGATGCCGACGGCGACCCGGCGCTGCACCTGCTCGACGACGCGCTGCAGCAGGCAACGTCGTTGCGTTGGGTCGGCTATCTGTCCTCAACGGTCGTGTACGCCGACCGCGATGGCGGGTGGATCGATGGGCGGTCGGTGGCCGATGCCGGCGACGACACCGCACGCAGGCGCCTGCTGGCCGAACAGCAATGGCGCGCATTCGCGCGGTCACGCGGCTGCGCCTCGGCAGTGTTCCGCCTGCCCGGCCTGTACGGGCGTGGCCGCAACGCGCTGGTGCAGCTGGCCCAGGGCAAGGCGCGCCACGTGGTACGGCCGGGCCTGGTGTTCAACCGGTTGCACGTGCAGGACCTGGCGACGGCGGTGCTGGCGGCGATGCAGCGCCCGCCGGGCGATGGACTGTACCTGCCGGCCGATGATGAGCCGGCCCCGCCGCAGCACGTGCTGGCGCATGCGGCGGCGCTGAGCGGGCTGCCGTTGCCCGTTGCGCAGGCCTGGGATGACCCGGCCGTGCCTGCATCGCTGCGACGCTTCTACAGCAGCAACAAGCGCATCGACAGCCGCGGCACGCGCGAGGCATTGCAGTGGCAGCCGCGGTTCCCGACCTACCGCGAAGGGCTGGCCGATGCGTGGGCCCATGGAGACGGACGGTAGCCCACGACCGTTGGTCGTGGGATCGCATTCCGACGGTGGTCATGGGTGCCGCGTACCGAACCGCGTACCGACCAACGGTCGGTACCTACCGGTCAGGGCGTCTGCGGCAGCCGGAAGAACGCGCGCGTAGCCGCCGTCGCGTTGGCGGCGGTAGCCTGCACGTCCTCACCACGATCGCGGGCCAGCTCTTCGACGATGTGCGACAGGAACATCGGTTCGTTGCGGCGGTCCTTGGGCAGCGGCTTGAGCGAGCGCGGCAGCAGGTAGGGCGCGTCGGTCTCGATCATCAACCGGTTGGCCGGGATGTGCTTGACCAGCTCGCGCAGGTGGCCGCCGCGGCGTTCGTCGCACAGCCAGCCGGTGATGCCGATGTACCAGTCCTGGTCCAGGTAGTCGAACAGTTCCTGGCGTTCGCCGGTGAAGCAGTGCACCACCGCCGCGCCGAGCTGGCCGTCGAAGTTCTTCATCTGCGCCATGAAATCGGCATGCGCATCGCGCTGGTGCAGGAACAGCGGCTTGCGCGCGCCATCGGCGCCGCGTACGTCGCTGGCAAGCTGCAGCTGGCGCTCGAACGCGCGGTGCTGGGCCGGGCGCGGGGCGAAATCGCGGAAGTAATCCAGCCCGCATTCGCCTACCGCCACCACTTCGGCGTGCGCATGCAGCGCACGCATGTCCGCATCGCATTCGTCGGTGTATTCCACCGCGTGGTGCGGGTGCACGCCGGCGGTGGCATACAGGAAACCGGGGTGCTGGCGCGCCAGCTCCAGCGCCAGCGGCGAGTGTTCGCGGCTGGCGCCGGTGATCACCATCTGCACCACCCCGGCCTGGCGGGCGCGCGCCAGCACGGCGTCGCGGTCGCGGTCGAAGGAATCGTGGGTGAGGTTGGCGCCGATATCGATCAGGTGCATGGGGCTGCTGCAGGTCGGAAAAACCCGGCCATTGTACCCATGCCCCGCCGGCTCAATCGGCCGGCGCCGGCGCCAGCAGTACTTCCACCAGTTCACGCGAGAGGCCGGCCAGCCGCACCTGTCCGCCGTCCTGCTGGATGGTGATGAACGGCGCACCGCCGCGCTCGAAGGTGTCCTGGGCCGGTACCGATCCGCCGCTGCTACCGCCCGGCAGCTGCAGGTACCAGACCTGCGCGCACGTCGCCTCGAACTCGGGCACCGGCTCGGGATAGATGCCGCCGCGCCCACTGACCGTGGCGGTGCGCAGCAAGGCCAGCAGGCGCGGCAGCAATGCGCTGCGCCGCAGCGCGCCGGGCATGTCCGCCGCGTCGACAAACCGGTCGGGGGAGGTGCTCATCGCCACCAGCGCGTCACTGGCGCGCGATCCCGGCACCACCGTGGCGTCGACCGCCCGACCCGCCTGCGCGCGCTCCTGCCAGAGGGCCTCGGTGGCATCGCGCAGGTAGGGTTGCATGTCCTGCTCGAACCGCGCCCGCCAGCCCTCGAACGCAAGCTGCGCCCCTGCCCGGTCCCATGCGGGCAGGGGGCATCGCGCGGGCCGATCATGGCGCTCCCAGCGCGTGGGCAGCCCCAGCGCGGCGCAGTCCCGGCATACCAACCCGCCCGCGGCGGCCTGTTCAAAACGCAGGCTGTGCGCATCGTCGCCGTTGCAGTCCGCGCGGTCGTCGAGCAGCAGGCGGAATCCATCGGCCTGCCGGCACAGCCACAGCACGTCCTTGCGCCGGTCCAGCGTGCTGGCGGCCAACGCGTTGATCGTGATGTAGGCGACATCGTCGGCCAACTGCAGGCTGGGGTATACCGCTTCGCGCAGGGTACCGTCGGCCACCGCGCGCCGGATCGCGGCGTCATCGCTCAACCCCGTCGGCAGGTAGCGCGCCTGGATAGTGGCCCGCGCCAGCACGGCCCAATGGTTGCCGTCGTAGGGCGCCTGCAGCGGCCCGGCGCCACCACCAACTTCAGCGGCGAGCGCGGTGAACGACGCGGCCGCACATGCGACCAGCAACAACAGCCTGCGTACGGCGCCAGACATCCAGGTTTCCGCGGTTTCGGGGCCGCACAGGGGAACACGCCGGCCGCGCGCTGGCAATGCACGGCGCTGCGCAGGCCGTATCCTAGCGCGATGAACACCCCGATTTTCCCGATCGCCACGCTGCTGCCGCAGATCCTCGACCACCTGGCAATACAGCCACGGCTGGTGCTGGAGGCGCCGCCCGGTGCCGGCAAGACCACCCAGGTGCCGCTGGCGTTGCTGGACGCACCGTGGCTGCAAGGCCGCAGGATCCTGATGCTGGAACCGCGCCGGGTGGCCGCGCGCAGCGCCGCGCAGTTCATGGCACGCCAGCTCGGCGAGGAGGTCGGCGGCACGGTCGGTTACCGCATCCGCTTCGAGAACAAGGTGTCGGCGCGAACCCGGGTGGAAGTGGTCACCGAAGGCATCCTCACCCGCATGCTGCAGGACGACCCGATGCTGGAGGGCGTGGGTGCGGTGCTGTTCGATGAATTCCACGAGCGCCACCTGGCCGCCGACCTCGGCCTGGCCCTGGCGCTGGACGTGCAGGCGCAGCTGCGCGAGGACCTGCGCATCGTGGTGATGTCGGCCACGCTGGATGGCGAGCGGCTGGCGCAGTTCCTGGACGCGCCGCGGCTGAGCAGCGCAGGACGCAGCTACCCGGTGACGATCAGCCATTTCCCGGCGCGGCGCGAGGAAGCCCTGGAAGCGCAGGCGCGGCGCGCGGTGGAACAGGCGCTGGCCGAGCACCCCGGCGACGTGCTGGTGTTCCTGCCCGGCCAGCGCGAAATCGCGCGCACCCAGGCCGCGCTGGAGCAGGTGCTGCCGGCCGGCGTGCAGGTGTTGCCGCTGCATGGCGAGTTGCCGGTGGAACAGCAGTCGCGGGTGCTGCAGCCCGACCCGCAGGGCCAGCGCCGGGTGGTGCTGGCCACCAACGTGGCCGAGTCCTCGGTGACCCTGCCCGGTGTGCGCGTGGTGATCGACGCCGGGCTGGCGCGCGAGCCGCGCTACGACCCCAACAGCGGCTTTGCGCGGTTGGATGTAGTCAGCATCGCGCAGGCCTCGGCCGACCAGCGCGCCGGGCGTGCCGGGCGCGTCGCCGAGGGCTGGGCATGGCGGCTGTGGCCGCAATCGCAGCGGCTGGAAGCGCAGCGGCGGCCGGAGATCGCCCAGGTCGAGCTGGCCGCGCTGGCACTGGAACTGGCCGCCTGGGGCAGCGATGACCTGCGTTTCGTCGATCCGCCGCCGGCCGGTGCGCTGGCTGCCGCGCGCGAGCTGCTGCAGCGGCTGGGCGCGATCAGCGACAGCGGTGGCCTGACCGCACCGGGCCGGCGCATGCTGGCCCTGGGCACGCACCCCAGGCTGGCGGCGATGCTGCTGGCCGCCCAGGGCGGCAGCGAACCGGCCCTGGCCTGCGACCTGGCCGCGCTGGTGGAAGCGCGCGACCCGCTGCGCCAGGGCGGCGATGCGCTGGCCGCGCGCTGGCGGGCGCTGGCCGCGTTCCGCCAGGGCCGCGCCCCGCACGACGCCAATCGTGGCGCCCTGGCCGCCATCGATGCAGCCAGCAAGCAGTGGCGGCGCCGCCTGCGCTGCGACACCCCGCCGCCCGGCTCGGTGGAAGCGCATGTGCTGGGCGACCTGCTCGCCCATGCCTTCCCTGACCGCATCGCCGCGCGCCATCCCACCGACCCGTTGCGCTACCTGCTGGCCAACGGCCGCAGCGCGCGCCTGTTCGACCCCAGCGACCTGCGCGGCGAGCCGTGGCTGGTGGCGGTGGAGTTGCGCCACGAGGCACGCGATGCGCTGCTGCTGCGCGCCGCACCGGTGGACGAAAACCGGCTGCGGCGCGATTTCCCCGCACGCTTCAGCCAGCAGGACGTGGTGCGCTGGGACGCCGACAAGCGGGCGCTGGTCGCCCGCCGCGAGACCCGTTTCGACCGCATCGTGCTGGACAGCCGTTCGGCCGGCCGGGTGGACCCGGCCCACGCCGCCGACGCCCTCACCGCGGCGGTGGCCGAGCTGGGGCTGGCGGCGCTGCCGTGGACCGATGGCCTGCGCCAGTGGCAGGCGCGCGTGCTCGGCCTGCGTGCGTGGATGCCGGAACTGGCGCTGCCGGATCTGTCCGACGCGGCCTTGATGGCGACGCTGTCGACCTGGCTGACTCCAGCCTTTGCCGGCAAGACCCGCCTGGACGCGCTGGATGAGGCCAGCCTGGGCGAGGCATTGAAATCGCCGCTGCCGTGGGCGCAGCGCCAGCTGGTCGACCGCCACGCGCCGCTGCGCATGGCCGTGCCATCGGGCATGGAGCGGCCGATCCAATATGCGCTCGAGGCCGATGGCGTCACCCCACAGGCGCCGGTGCTGGCGGTGAAACTGCAGGAACTGTTCGGGCTGGCCGACACCCCGCGCATCGCCGATGGCCGCATCGCGCTGACGCTGCACCTGCTGTCCCCCGGCGGCCGCCCGTTGCAGGTCACCCAGGACCTGCGCAACTTCTGGGCCAGTACCTATGCCGAAGTAAAGAAGGAAATGAAGGGGCGTTATCCCAAGCACCCGTGGCCGGATGACCCGTGGACGGCAATGGCGACGCACCGCACCAAACCGCGCGGCACATGAACCAGCGGCGACGGGCTGCCACGCCGACGCGTTGGACAGGCAACACCGTGTGGCGGACGCAGCGGCAACTATCGCCGGGGCGCTCCCACGGGGCATGCGTTGCACGCCCGTTCATGGCTGCCGCCTGACCGCGCCAGCCGTGCCGGCCTGCAGCACCGCCCACAAGCGGCTACAGTCGTGATCCGGCCGTGGTCGGCGGTAACACACGCCCTACACGGACCGCGCGCGACACTGGACCAGAACTTAGGCAAAGGACCCCCCATGAGCAAATTGACCGTGATTACCGACCGCGCCCTCGAGCGCGCCCTGGAGTTGGCCAGCAGCGCCGGCGACGGCCTCAAGCATGCCGGCAGCAACCTGCGCCACCTCGGCCCGCAGGCCACCGACTGGATCAAGACCGGTGCCGCCCTCGGTGCGGTCAGGACCGGCGGCAAGGTTGCCGCCAAGGTCGCCCGCCGCAACCCGGCAGTGACCATCGCCGCTGCCGCAGTGGGCGTGGGCCTGCTCGGCTACGCGCTGTACCGCAAGCAGCAGAAAAAGAAGCTTGCCAATGGTGGCGTGGTGGACGGCCAGGCGCAGCGCATCAGCGCGCGCAACCGCCGCAACGATACGGTGGTGGACGAACACAGCGACATCGGCAGCGACGCCTGATCCTGCCCGGTTACCGTTGCAGCATCGAAAACCGCCGGCCATGTCCGGCGGTTTTTTTTGACACGCAGCCACCCATGGGGTGGCTCTACTCTATCTGGCGCCACTGGCCCGGTTGCAGGCCGTCGAGCGCGTGGCTGCCCATCGATACCCGCACAAGGCGCAGGGTGGGCAGGCCCACTGCGGCGGTCATCCGCCGTACCTGGCGGTTGCGGCCCTCGCGCAGGGTGATCGCCAGCCAGCTGTCGGGCACGGTCTTGCGGAAGCGTACCGGTGGCTCGCGCACCCACAGCGCAGGCGCGGGATCCAGACGTTCCACCTTCGCCGGCAGGGTCGGCCCGTCATTGAGCTGCACCCCGCGGCGCAGCGCTTGCAGCTGTTCATCACCGACCACGCCCTCCACCTGCACCCAATAGGTCTTGTCGGCCTTGTGCCGCGGGTCGGTGAGGGTATGCGCCAGCCCCCCGTCATCGGTGAGCAGCAGCAGGCCCTCGCTGTCGTAGTCCAGCCGCCCGGCCGCATATACCGCCGGCGGCAGGCCGAAGCCGGCCAGGGTGGCACGTGGCGGCTGGCTGCGGTCGGTGAACTGGCACAGCACGTTGAACGGTTTGTTGAAGGCAATCAGCATGGTGGAAACAACAGCGGGGGACGGGCCATTGTCCCATCCCCCGCTCGTCTGTGATGCAGGGCAACCTGCAGCGGGTGCTGTGGGTCAGGGTTTCACGAAGCGCAGGGTCATGCGGTCGCTCTCGCCGATGGCCTGGTATTTCGCATCGTCGGCCTTGTCATGCTGGTTGGTCGGCGGCAGGGTCCACACCCCGTTCGGGTGGTCCTTGGTGTCGCGCGGGTTGGCGTTGATCTCGCTGCTGCCGGCCAGTTTGAAGCCGGCCGCTTCGGCCATCGCGATCACCTGCTTCTGGCCCACGTACCCGCTCTTGTCGTCGGCCGGCACATCGGCCTTGGCACGGTGTTCGACCACGCCCAGCACGCCACCGGGCTTGAGCACCTTGTAGAAGCCCGTGAACATCCCTTCGGCCTGGTTGGCGCTGCGCCAGTTGTGCACATTGCGGAAGGTCAGCACCACGTCGGCCGAGTTGTCCGCACCGAACTGCGGCGCGGTGGGGTTGTAGGCCACTACCTGGCTCTTGCCATACAGCGCGGCATTGGCGGCGAACTTCTTGTCCAGGCCGTCGCGGCTGCGCTGCTGGTAGTCACGGCCGCGGCCTTCGGGCACCGCCATCGGGTCGACCACCGCCGCGACATAGGTGCCCTTGTCGTGCAGCAGCGGGCCCAGGATTTCCGCGTACCAGCCGCCGCCCGGGGTGATCTCGATAACGGTCTTGCCCGGCGCCACACCGAAGAACGACAGCGTCTGCGCCGGATGCCGCCACGCATCGCGCTTGACGTTGGCCGGATCGCGCCAGTTGCCCTGCACCGCCGTCTGCACCGCCGGGGTGATCGCGATCTGTGCATTGGGGCCGGCCGGCTTGGTCGCCAGGGCCGGGGCGGACAGCAGCAGCGTGGACAAGGCGAACAGGCAGGCAGTGGTCAACGAACGGGTCTTCATCGGCGTACTCCAGTGGCGGGATGCGGCGAGACTAGCAGCCGCGCCGTCCCAGGTGTTCACAAAACGTTACTGCGATGCAGCAAGGCGGAACACTGTTTTGTGGCACTCGGCGCAACGCTGTCATGTCCACCGACTTATCCTGTGGCACTGGATTTCCATTGGAAGACATCGCCCATGACTGCATCGCGCGAACTCGGCCGCTCCGGCCTGACAGTCCACCCCATCGCATTCGGTGGCAACGTGTTCGGCTGGAGCGCCGACGAGAAGACCTCGTTCGCGCTGCTGGATGCCTTCGTCGACGCCGGCTTCAACCTGGTCGATACCGCCGACGCGTATTCGGCGTGGGTGCCGGGCAACGCCGGCGGTGAATCGGAAACCATCCTGGGGCGCTGGTTCCAGCGCAGCGGCAAGCGCGGCCGGGTGGTGCTCGCCACCAAGGTGGGCAAGTGGGCCGAGCGCCCGGGCCTGTCGGCCGACAATATCGCCGCGGCAGTGGAGGATTCGCTGCGTCGCCTGCAGACCGATGTGATCGACCTGTACCAGGCGCATGCAGACGATGAGTCCACGCCGCTGGAAACCACGCTGGCCGCGTTCGGCCGCCTGATCGAACAGGGCAAGGTGCGCGCCATCGGTGCGTCCAACTACAGCGCCAACCGCCTGCGCGATGCGCTGACGGTGTCGGCCGACTACAAGCTGCCGCGCTACGAAACCCTGCAGCCGGAGTACAACCTGTACGACCGCGCCGGCTACGAAGCCGAGCTGGAACCGCTGGTGCGCGAGCACGGGCTCGGCGTGATCGGTTACTACTCGCTGGCCAGGGGTTTCCTCAGCGGCAAGTACCGCCGTGCCGGGGACGCGGGCAAGAGCAGCGCGCGCGGGCAGAGCGTGGTGGACAAGTATCTCAACCCGCGCGGCGTGCGCATCCTGACCGCGCTGGAT
Source organism: Stenotrophomonas sp. KH_029 (assembly GCF_057839765.1). NCBI lineage: Bacteria > Pseudomonadati > Pseudomonadota > Gammaproteobacteria > Lysobacterales > Lysobacteraceae > Stenotrophomonas > Stenotrophomonas sp. KH_029. The sequence goes on from NZ_CM174498.1 coordinate 4,117,768, forward strand.
GACATCGGCAGCAAACACAACGCCACGCCGTCGCAGATCGCGCTGGCATGGTTGATCGCGCGCCCCGGCGTTGCCGCGCCGATTGTCAGCGCCACCAGCGTCGAACAGTTGCAGGACGTGCTGGCCGCCGCGCGCGTGGCACTGTCGGCCGCGGACGTGGCGCAGCTGGATGCGGCCAGCGCCGAGCTGGGCTGAACGGTCGCACGGGCGGCGGCCGCCCACTCCCCACGGCCACCTGCGGGTGGCCGTTGTGGTTCAGGCTACCGCGCTGTCCTCGGCAACCAATGCGTGGTGCAGGCTGATCCCGGCGCGCACGCCTTCGGCATTGGCCAGGGTGATGTTGCCGACCACGCTGGCATCGCCGGCCGCATAGACGCCCGGCACGCTGGTCTGCTTCTGCGCATCCACCTGCACCAGCACACCGATCGGGCTTTCCTCCAGCGCACAGCCCAGCTGTTCGACCAGCGCCGACCCCATGTGCTGGCGGGCGGTGACGAACAGCGCGCGCAGATCGACGTGGCGCCCATCGGCGAGGCGGGCGCCGCTCAACTGCGGTGCATCGCCCTCCAGGCCGACGACCTGCTCCCATTCCAGGCGCACGCCGCGTCGCTGCAGCATCGCCAGTTCATCGGCGTCGATCACCATGCCGTGCGCGAACAGCGTGACCTGGCCCCAGTCGGCCAGCAGGCCGGCCATCCGCGTGGACACCGCATGGCCACCCAGCAGGCCGATCGCGCCGCCACCCACTTCGTAGCCATGGCAGTACGGGCAATGGATCACGCTGGTGCCCCAGCGTTCGGCCAGGCCCGGCAGCGCGGGGAGTTCGTCGCGGATGCCGGTGGCCAGCAACAGCTTGCGCGTGGCCCAGGTCTCACCGCCGGCGGTGGTCACCGCGAAGCCGTCCACGGTGGCCTGCGCTGCGGTGGCGGTATCGCTGAGCCAGCGCACCGTCGGGTAATCCAGCAGCTGTGCCTTGGCCTGCCGCAACAGGTCGCTGCCGGCGATACCGTCCATGCCGAGTACGCCATGGGAGTGCGCGGCGAAACGGTTGCGCGGCAGGCCACTGTCGATCACCAGCACGCTGCGGCGCGCGCGGGCCAGCATCAGGGCGGCGGACAGGCCGGCGAAACTGCCGCCGACGATCAGGGCATCTACGGTCACGGGGAAACTCCTGCAGCGTGGTGGGCCAGGTGGCGGGCGAAGTCGGCGCCGAGGGTGGCCAGGGTGGTGCCGCGCAGGCGCTGTTCGAGCAGGGCCTGGGCCTGGCGGTAGCTGTCATCGAGCGCGGCATTGACCACCTGCTGCACCGGGCAGCCGCGGCCACTGTCGCGCGCGCCGGTATGCAGCAGCGGCGGCGCGCCGATGGCCACGTACACATCGTGCAGGGTGATGCCGGCCGGATCGCGGGCCAACTGGCTGCCGCCGCCATGGCCGCGCACATTGGCGACCAGCCCGCCCTTCTGCAGCGTGGCCAGCAGGCGCCGGATCACCACCGGATGGGTGGGCAGGCAGGAGGCCAGCTGTTCGGAAGTGCGCGGGCCGTCCTGGCCGACCAGATGGGCCATCACGTGCAGGGCATCGGAGAACTGGTTGCTGGATTTCATGTAACAACAATAGTTACAAATAGACCGACTGTCCAGTGCCGCCCTGGTCAGCGCACGTACGGGGCACCGACCATCGCGGCAGCCAGATGGTCCAGGAACGAGCTGATCCGTGCCGACACCGCGGTGTTGCGGTAATACACCGCGTGGATGGCCTGGCGCACGTCCACGGTGAGCTCGGGCAGTACCTGCACCAGGCGGCCGGCCTGGCGGTCGCGGTGGATCATGAAATCGGACAGACAGACCATGCCCACCCCTTCCAGCGCCAGCGCGCGCAGGGTTTCGCCGCTGGACACCGCCACGGCCGGGCGCACATGCAGCAGCGCATCGGTGTCGCCGGGCAGCGGCCAATGGTTGAGCGAGTCCGGTTCGTTGAAGCCCAGCAGGGTGTGCCCGCGCAGGTCGGCCACGCTGGCCGGGGTGCCGTGCTGCTGCAGGTAGGCCGGGCTGGCCATCACCCGCAGCCGGCTGTGCGCCAGCGGCCGCGCGTGCAGGGTGGAATCGGCCAGCGGCCCGATCCGGATCGCCACGTCGGTGCGCCGTTCCAGCAGGTCGATATAGCGTTCGCTGCTGTTGAGTTCCAGCGCCACGTCCGGGTACTGCGCCCGGTAGCCGGCCACCAACGGTGCGATCACGTGCAGCACGAACGGCGTCGCCGCATCCACGCGCAGGCGCCCGGCCGGGCGCTGCCGGCGCGCGGCGATCTGCTCCTCGGCCGCCTCCACCGACGCCACGATCGCGCGGGCCTGGGCCAGGAACGCATCGCCTTCCTCGGTCAACTGCAGGCGCCGGGTGGTACGGGTCAGCAGGGTGGTGCCCAGCTTTTCCTCCAGCCGCGCCAGCGCCCGGCTGACCCCGGAGGTGGTCTGGCCCAGCAGCTCGGCCGCGGCGGTGATCGACCCGCTGTCGATCACCGCGATGAAGGCCTGCATTTCGTCGAGGGTGGTTTTCATGGCGGTGTCGGGGGTGGACGATGCCTATTATTGACCCTGGAGCAAGAGTGATTGGTGTGAAGGCCGCTTTTTCGGCAAGAGTACCGCGCGCAGACTGCGCAGCCTCTTCCTTCCACCGGTAACGTCCATGTCCCGTGGCATCCCCTTGGCGCTGCTGGCGCTCACCCTTGGCGCATACGCCATCGGCACCACCGAATTCGTCATCGTCGGGCTGATCCCGACCATCGCCGCCGATCTCGGCGTGTCCCTGCCCTCGGCCGGCCTGCTGGTCTCGCTGTACGCCCTGGGCGTGGCCGTGGGCGCGCCGGTGCTGACCGCGCTGACCGGGCGGGTGCCGCGCAAGACCCTGCTGGTGGCGCTGATGGTGCTGTTCACCCTGGGCAACGTGATTGCCTGGATGGCGCCGGGCTACGGCTCGCTGATCGTGGCCCGGGTACTAACCGGGCTGGCGCATGGGGTGTTCTTCTCGATCGGCTCGATCATCGCCACCTCGGTGGTGCCCAGGGAAAAGGCCGCCAGCGCGATCGCGATCATGTTCACCGGCCTGACCGTGGCGCTGGTTACCGGGGTGCCGCTGGGCACCTTCATCGGCCAGCACCTGGGCTGGCGCGCCACCTTCCTGGCCGTGGCCGCGCTGGGGGTGGTCGCGCTGCTCGGCAGCCTGCTGTTCGTGCCGCGCAACCTGCAGCGCAGCGCGCCGGCCACGTTCGGCCAGCAGCTGGCGGTGCTGGCCCAGCCGCGCCTGCTGCTGGTGTATGCGATCACCGCGCTCGGCTATGGCGGCACCTTCCTGTCGTTCACCTACCTGGCCTCGATCCTGCAGGACGTCAGCGGCTTCTCGGCCAATGCGGTCAGCGGCGTGCTGCTGGTGTACGGCGTGTCGGTGGCGGTCGGCAACCTGTGGGGCGGCCGCCTGGCCGACCGCCACGGCCCGATCCCGGCGTTGAAGCTGATCTTCGGCTTGCTGGCGGCGGTGCTGCTCGCGTTGACCTTCACCGCCCACAACACCTGGCTGGTGCTGCTGACCGTGCTGGCGCTGGGCGCGGTGGCCTTCGGCAACGTGCCGGGGCTGCAGGTGTACGTGGTCAAGCAGGCGCAGCGGTTCGCCCCGCAGGCGGCCGATGTGGCCTCGGGCCTGAACATCGCCGCGTTCAACGTCGGCATCGCCCTCGGTGCCTCGCTGGGCGGGCTGGTGGTAGACCACCTGGGCCTGATGCATACCCCGTGGCTGGGCGCGCTGGTGGTGCTAGGCGCGCTGGGCCTGACCGTGCTGAGCGGCCGGCTGGACCGCCGCGATGGCATCGCCGACCGCGCCGAAGGCATCGCCGTCGCCGCGCATTGACTGCAACACCGCGTTGTTTCCTCCCTACGTTTCGTTAGCACCCCACGGCGTACCGTCGGGTGTCCCCCATCAAGGAGTTTCCATGAGCATTCCCGCCTTTGGCCTGGGCACTTTCCGCCTGAAGGGCCAGACCGTGATCGACTCGGTGCGCAACGCACTGGACGTCGGCTACCGCGCCATCGATACCGCGCAGATCTATGAGAACGAAGCCGAGGTTGGCCAGGCCATCGCCGAATCCGGCGTGGCCCCCGATGATCTGTTCATCACCACCAAGATCTGGATCGCCAACTTCCACCACGACGCGCTGCTGGACAGTCTGCGCGAGAGCCTGCGCAAGCTGCGCACCGATCACGTCGATCTAACCCTGATCCACTGGCCGTCGCCGAAGGATGCGGTGCCGATGGCCGAGTACCTGGGAGCGTTGGCGCAGGCCAAGGCCGAGGGCCTGACCCGGCAGATCGGCATTTCCAACTTCACCATTGCCCAGACCCGCCAGGCCATCGAGATCCTCGGTGACGATGCGATCGCCACCAACCAGATCGAAGTCCACCCCTACCTGCAGAACCGCGCGCTGATCGCATTCCTGCGCGAACAGGGCATCCCGGTCACCGCCTACATGAGCCTGGCCTACGGCGAAGTACTGACCGAACCGGTGATGCTGGCCATCGCCGCACGCCACCAGGCCACGCCGGCCCAGGTCGCGCTGGCATGGGCACTACAGCAGGGGTATGCGGTGATTCCGTCCTCGACCCGGCGCGAGAACCTGGCCGGCAACCTGCTTGCCGCCGACCTGCGCCTGACCGACGAAGACATGGCGCAGATCGCCAGGCTGGACCGCGGCCACCGCCTGGCCAACCCGGACGGCATTGCACCGGCCTGGGATTAAGGGACGTTCCGCCGGTGGGGGTGCAGAGAGATGCGGCATCTACGGGTGGGATTGGATGCCAAACCAGGAAGCCATTCGCACGGGCTGGGCGGGGTCGCATCACCCGCCTTGGTAGGGTCGGATGCCAATCGACTGCCGATGCTGCCGATCAGCGCGTCGAACGCATGACCTTGGCCGAAGCAGGCATTTCGATAGTGGTCATGCCAACAAAGAACGTGGCAGCGTTATCGGCAGTCGATCGGGATGCGACCCTACCAGGAAGCCATTCGCGCGGGCTGGGCCGAAGCGTGCATGCCGATCCCCCTCATGCCGGCAATGCAGGTAGCGGTTCAGGCCTGCAACCACGCGCGCATCGCGGCACTGACCTCGTCCGGTTTTTCCATCGGTGCCAAGTGCCCGCAATCGGGCAACACCACCAGCGTCGATCCCGGCACCAGCGCGTGCATTTCCTCGCTGATCGCCAGCGGGGTGATGCGGTCGTTGGCACCGCAGACAATCAGCAGCCGATCGCGGTACCCGGCCAGCACGTCATGGCCATCCACCCGATCCAATGCGCTCTGGCGCAGGAACACCTCGGCACCCAGCCGCGCGGTCATGTCGCGCACGCGTTGCACCAGCACGTAGTCGTCCAGCCGCGAGGCGTCGATGTAGCTGCGCATCAAGGTATCGCCGAATCCGTGGAATCTGCCGGGCAGACGCACGCCGGCCCGTTGCGATTGGCGCTGCGCGGCGCGCTCGGGCGAATCGGCACGGATCGAGGTGTCGATCAACGCAAGCCGCAGCACCCGCTCCGGCGCAGTGCGCAGGATCTGCTGGGCGACAAAGCCGCCGAGCGAGAAACCAGCCAGGGCGAAACGCGGCGGCGCCTGCGCCAGCACGTCGTCGACCACGGCCTGCATCGTCTCGCCACGGGTCTGGTCGCCCACGATGCAGTCGGCGACGTCGGACAGGTCGGCCACCTGCGCGCGCCAGAGTTCAGCGTCGTTAAGCAGGCCGGGGAGCAGAAGTAGGGGAAGGCGGTCGGTCATGCCCCTATTGTCGCCGCGCCGGCGTGCACGGTCCGTACCGCCGACGGCTCAGTGCGTTGCGGTATCTGGCACGTCCGGCACCTGCACCTCCTGGACCGGCAGGGTCACCACCATCACCGTGGAATCGTCCGGGTCCAGCCTGGTCTTGAAGCCCAGGCTCTGGCACATCGCCAGCATGGTGCTGTTCTCGCGCAGCACCTGGCCCTCGATGAGGTTCAGGCCCAACCACTTCGCGTACTCGATCATGATCGCCATCAGCCGCCAGCCGATGCCGTGGCCCTTGAGGTCCGAACGGATCAGGATGCCGTACTCGCCGCGGTCGTAGTCGGCGTCGGCATGCAGGCGCACCGCGCCGAGCATGTCGCCGCTGCGCGGATCGATGGCCACCAGCGCGATCGAGCGGGCGTAGTCGAGCTGGGTCAGGCGCGCGATGAATTCGTGACTGAAATGCTTCACCGACTGGAAGAAGCGCAGGCGCAGGTCGTCGTCGGTGACCCGGGCGAAGAAGGCGCGGAACAGCGCGTCGTCCTCCGGGCGGACCGGGCGTACGAACGCCGGCGCGCCGTCGGACAGGGCGATGGTGCGCTCCCACTGCTTGGGATACGGGAACACGGCGAAACGTGGATGGCCGCGGCCCTTGTGCAACTTGCGCGAGGGGGCGATGGCCACGCGCGCGTCCAGCGCCATCACCCCGTCGCGGTCGGCCAGCAACGGGTTGATGTCCAGCGTGCGGATCTCGGGGATGTCGGCGGCCAGCTGGGCCAGCTTGACCAGGACCAGCGCGACCGCGCGCTCATCGGCGGCCGGTACATCGCGGTAGGCCTTGAGGATGCGCGAGACGCGGGTGCGGCCGATCAGCTCGTGCGCAAGGCGCAGGTCCAGCGGCGGCAATGCCAGCGCCTTGTCGTCGATCACTTCCACCGCGGTACCGCCGCGGCCGAACACGATCACCGGGCCGAAGGTGGGGTCGTCGGCGATGCCGGCGATCAGCTCGCGCGCCTTGGGCCGCACGATGGTCGGCTGCACCAGCACCCCGTCGATGCGCGCCTGCGGGCGCAGCTGGTGGGCGCGGGCCAGGATGGAGGTGGCCGCGGCGTGCACCGACTGCAGCGTGCCCAGGTTCAGGCGCACGCCGTCCACGTCGGACTTGTGCGGAATATCGGCCGAGAACACCTTTACCGCCACGGTCGCGCCCTGCTCCAGCAGCGGCTGGGCCAGGTCCATCGCTTCATGCGCATCGCGTGCCTGCATCACCGGCGCCGACGGAATGCCATAGGCGGTGAGCAGCTGGTGGGTGGCGATCGGGTCCAGCCATTGCTGCCCGGCGGCCAGCGCGGCCTCCACCAGCGCGCGGGCGGCGATGGTGTCGACCACGAAATCTTCGGGCAGGCTGGGCGGGGTTTCCATCAGCGCGGCCTGCGCGTCGCGGTAGCGCACCAGATGCTGGAAGCCGCGCACCGCGTCGGCCTCGGTGGGATAGGTGGGCACGCGCGCGGCGTTGAGGGTGGCGGTGGCGCGGTCGTCGTTGCCCAGCCACACCGCGAATACCGGCTTGTCGCGGTGGTGGCGCGGGCGCAGGCCCAGGGTGCGGGTGAGTGCCTGGGCGGCGTCGGCCGAGGAGGTGAACGCGGTGGGCACGTTGACCACCAGCACCGCATCGTTCTCGTTGTCGGACATCAGCGCGTCGATGGCGGCGGCGTAGCGCTCGCCATCGGCGTCGACCACGATGTCGACCGGATTGCTGCGCGACCAGCCCTGCGGCAGCACCGCATCGAGCTGGGCGACCGTCGCCGGCGACAGCTCGGCCAGGCTGCCGCGCAGGGCCAGCAGCTGGTCCACCGCCAGCCGCCCTACCCCGCCGCCGTTGCTGAGGATGGCCAGCCGGCGGCCGGGGAAGGTGCCGAGCCGGCCCAGGGTTTCGGCGGCGGTGAACAGCTCGTCCAGCGCGCCCACGCGCAGCAGGCCGGCGCGGTTGAACGCGGCGCCATATACCGCATCGGCGCTGGCCAGGGCCTGCACGTGGGTATCGGCATCGGGATTGATGCGGATGTGGCGACCGGACTTGACCACCACCACCGGCTTGGCGCGCGCGGCGGCGCGCGCGGCCGACATGAACTTGCGCGCATCGCCGATGTGCTCCACATAGAGCAGGATGGCGCGGGTACGGTAGTCGGTGGCGAAGTAGTCCAGCAGGTCGCCGAAGTCCACATCCAGGGTGTCGCCCAGCGAGACCACCGCCGAGAAGCCGACCGAGCGCGCCACGCCCCATTCCACCAGGGCCGCGGCGATGGCGCTGGATTCGGAAATCAACGCCAGGTCGCCGGCCTGCGGGAAATGCGCGGCAATGCTGGCGTTCAAGCGCGCGTGCGGGGCGATCACGCCCAGGCAGTGCGGGCCGAGGATGCGCAGGCCCTTGGCGCGGGCAGCGGTTGCAACCTGTTCGGCCAGCGAGCCCGGGCCCTGGCCGAGGTTGGCGGTGAGGATGATGGCCGCCGCCACGCCGCGTTCGGCGGCGGTGGCCACCACCTGCGGCACGATGCTGGCCGGCGCGGTGATCACCACCAGCTCGGGGACCCAGTCCAGGTCCTTGAGCCGCTTGACCGTGCGGATGCCGTCGATCTCGCCGTAGCGCGGATTGATCCAGGCGACCTTGCCGGGAAAGCCGGTGGCGCGCAGATTGCGCATCACCGCGCGGCCGGCCGAACGCTCGCGCGGGCTGCCGCCGATCACGGCAACCGACTGCGGGCGGAACACGGATTGCAGGTGGTAGGTGCTCATGGGGTCGAACAATCACCGGGACACGTAAGCACACGGTACACGGGTGAGATGCGCGGCGGGATGATCTGGTGCGTAGATCCACGCCACGCGTGGATGAGGATCCCACCAATCGGCTACAACAACGTGCCGCGCAGGATCATCGCGGCGATGCTGAAGTAGATGACCAGGCCGGTCACGTCGACCAGGGTGGCCACGAACGGCGCCGAGGCGCTGGCCGGGTCGAAGCCCAGGCGCTTGAGGATGAACGGCAGCATCGACCCGGACAGCGAGCCGAAGGTGACAATGCCGACCAGCGCCGCGCCGATGGTCAGCGCCAGCAGCTGCCAGTGCTGACCATAATCGTGCAGGCCAAGCAACTGCCAGGACACGATGCGGATGATCGCCAGCACGCCGAGGATGGCGCCCAGGGTCAGCCCGGTCGGCACTTCGCGCAGGGCCACCTTCCACCAGTCGCGCAGGCGCAGCTCGCGCAGGGCCAGGCTGCGGATCAGCAGCGAGGTGGCCTGCGAGCCGGAGTTGCCGCCCGAGCTCATGATCAGCGGAATGAACAGGGTCAGCACCACCGCACGGGCCAGTTCGTCCTCATAGTGCTGCATGGCGCTGGCCGTGAGCATTTCGCCAAGGAACAGCACGCTGAGCCAGCCGGCGCGCTTGCGGATCATCTCCAGGAAGCCGATCTGCATGTACGGCTTCTCCAGCGCCTCCATGCCGCCGAACTTGTGCACGTCCTCGGTGGATTCCTCGATCAGCGCATCGAGAATGTCGTCCACGGTGACGATGCCCAGCACACGGCCCTGCGCGTCCACCACCGGGATCGCCAGCAGGTCGTGGCGGCGGATCAGCCGGGCCACTTCTTCCTGGTCGAGCATGGCATCGACGGTGACCGGCGGGTTGACCTGGGCCACGTCGAGGATGGCCTCCTCGGGCAGGCCGGTGATCAACCGGCGCATGGTCACCACCTGCCGCAGCACCGCGCTGGCCGGGTCGAGCACGTAGATGGCGTAGACGGTCTCGCGGGTACGCTCGACTTCGCGGATGTGCTGCAGGGTGCGTCCGACCGTCCAGTCGGCCGGTACGCTGACGAACTCGGTGGTCATCAGCGCACCGGCGGTGTGCGCCGGGTAGCTCAGCAGCTGCTGGATCGACTGCCGCGCCTCCACCGTGAGCAGCGGGATCAGCCGCGCACGCTCCTGGTCATCGAGCTGGTGGACGATGTCGGTGGCGCGGTCGTCGGCCATCAGCCCGAGCAGGGCCGCGGCGCGGGCCACCGGCAGGGTCGCCACCAGTGCGCCGCTGCGGTTGAGCTCGGGCTGCTCGAGCATTTTGACCGCGCGCGGCAACGGCAGCGCGGCCAGGGTGTCGGCCGCGCGCGACAGCTCCAGGGTGTTGAGGTATTCCACCGCGTCGGCGGTGTTGAAGTTTTCCAGGGGTGCGCCCAGGGAGGCGGCATCGGCCACCGGGCGCAGCAGGTCTTTCTGGTTCATCGGGTTCGCCTGTGGGGATCGCCATGCGCGACGCCAGCAGTGGCGAACCGGTCCCTTGTCAGGCGGTGGCCATCGCTGGCGTCGAGCAAGGTCGACTTCTACTGTCGCTGGACATGGGGTTGGGGACTCCGCAAAGGTGTACTGCCGGACCGGCCGGCAGCGCGGGGAGTCTGGACCCGGGCGACGGGCCGGTCAACCCACGCCGGCACGCGCGGTTGGGCCGGGATTGCGCCTGGGCGCGCGCGCGCGTCGCATAATGGGCTGCGGCCGGCGGTCGCAGCGCCCTTCCCCCTGGTGTTCCCTGGCGACGATTCCATGAGCAGGTCTTTCCATGCATAGCGGCGCGCTCGAGCTGGCCCTGGTGCTGCTGCTGGCGGCGGTGATCGCCGTGCCGGTGTTCAAGAAGCTGGGGCTGGGCGCGGTGCTGGGCTACCTGGCCGCCGGCGTGGTGCTGGGCCCGGACGGGCTGGGCTTCGTGCAGGATGCCGACCGCATCCTCAGCGCCGCCGAGATCGGGGTGGTGATGCTGCTGTTCGTGATCGGGCTGGAGCTGTCGCCGGCCCGGCTGAAGGTGATGCGGCGTTCGGTGTTCGGCGCCGGGGCGTTGCAGGTGGCGCTGAGCGCGATCGTGCTGGGCAGCCTGCTGCTGCTCGACCACTTCCACTGGAAGAGCGCGCTGATCGTCGGTATCGCACTGGCACTGTCATCCACGGCGGTAGGCCTGCAGTTGCTGTCCGAACACAAGGCGATCAACAGCGACTACGGCCGGCTGGGCTTTGCCATCCTGCTGTTCCAGGACCTGATCGCCATTCCGCTGCTGGCGGCGATTCCGCTGCTGGGCGGGGCCAGGAATGAAACCCTGCACTGGAACGATGTGGCCATTGCACTGGGCGCGCTGGCCGTGGTGATCCTGTGCGGGCGGCCGCTGCTGCGCCGGCTGTTCAACATCATCGCGCGCACGCGCAGCCCGGAGGTGTTCACCGCGATGGCGCTGCTGGTGGTGCTGGGCACCGCCTGGTTCATGCAGGAGGCCGGGCTCAGCCCCAGCCTGGGCGCGTTCCTGGCAGGGGTGCTGCTGTCCGATTCGGAGTTCCGCCACGAGCTGGAATCGCAGATCGAGCCGTTCAAGGGCCTGCTGCTGGGCCTGTTCTTCATCGCCGTGGGCATGGGCATCGACCTGGACCGGGTGGTTGCCGAACCGGCGATGATCGCCGCGGGCGTGGCGATCCTGCTGGTGGTGAAGTTCGGCCTGCTGTTCGGCATCGGCAAGCTGGCCCGGCTGGGTACCCGCCATGCGCTGCTGCTGGGCAGTGTGTTGTGGCTGGGCGGTGAGTTCGCCTTCGTGGTGTTCAACGAAGCCCAGCGCGCGCAGTTGCTGGGCAGCGCCAACCACGACCGGCTGGTGGCGATCGTCGGCCTGTCGATGGCGATCACCCCGCTGCTGATGATCGCGCTGCTGCGCCTGCTCGGCCGCGAGGACGCGCCCAAGGCCCAGGCCCGCCCCGCCGACAAGGTGGATACCGGGGGCGCGCAGCCACAGGTGATGATTGCCGGGATGGGCCGCTTCGGCCAGGTGGTGGCGCGCCTGCTGACCGCGCAGAAGATTCCGTTCGTGGCGCTGGAATCCAACCCGGACACGGTCTCGGACCTGCGCCGGTTCGGCAACCAGCTGTACTACGGCGACCCGACCCGCCCGGAGATGCTGCGCGCCGCCGGCGGCGAGCATATCCGCGTCTACGTGGTGACCCTGGACGACCCGGACGCCAACATGCGCGCCACCCGCCTGATCCGGCGCATGTATCCCGATGCGGTGGTGCTGGTGCGCGCGCGCAACCGCCAGCATGCGTGGCGGCTGATGGACATGTCGGCCGAGCCGTTCCGCGAGGTGTTCGGCACCAGCCTGGAACTGAGCGAGCGCATGCTGGTGGCACTGGGCATGTCCGCGCAGACCGCGCGCAGCCATGTGCAGCGTTTCCGCGAGCATGACGAAAAACTGCTGCGCGACCAGTACCTGGTCTACGACGACGAGGCGGCGGTGATCCAGACCTCGCGCGATGCGCGCGCCGACCTGATGCATCTGTTCGAGGCCGATGCGGATGTCAAATCAGACCCATCGGCCCCGGCAGACCGCGACAGCTGAAAAATCCCACGTTCAGTTGGGTAGCGTGCCTAGCGCCTCGCGGGTAGGTCGCCGCTGTCTGAACCCGACCAGATGGATCAGGCTGCATGGGACCTGCAGCCACCGCGCGACATCTTCATGATCCAGAAAAAACTTACCCCGGCCGCGTGCCATTGGCAGAGACGGTACCGGGGTGTGCGGTGCCAGCTTATCGTTGCAATGGCGCTGTATCAAGGCGCCCATCATAGATTGTCAGAATGAACACGACCAAGGCCGAGAGACTGGCTGAATGGTGTTCCGGCGAGCGCATGGGGCGCTATCTGGCGTGGGGCGGGCAATGCGGCGACCGTGCGTTCTCTCTCTACTCGATCAACCTGCAGCTATCCGAAAGCTTGTACGTCCCTTTGCACACCCTTGAGATCCTGCTTCGCAACCGTACCCACCAGGTGCTGGCCGCGACGCATGGGCCGTTCTGGTTCGACGCCGGCGCGGCAGTGCTTGGCATTTCGCGACAGTACGAACAGGTGAGAACCGCCACTGCGGATCTACGGCGCCAGGGAAGGACGATCACGCCGGGCGGCATCCTCTCGCACCTTACCTTCGGGTTCTGGACGATGATGTTCAACAAGGAACACGAAGTGCTATGGCAACAGACGCTGCACCGGATTTCCGCGGCCCCTGCCGGGCGAGGGCTTCGACGCAAGCAATTTTCCGCGCCACTGGTCCGCATCCGGCAGCTTCGCAACCGCATCGCCCACCACGAACCCATCCTGCACTAGCCCTTGCAGCAACACCATGCAGAAGTGATGCAACTGATGGAGTGGATCGCGCCGCAGGCGGCAAGTTGGTGCCGCCAGCATGACCGTTTTCCACCGCTTCTTGCCCAATGGGCAGGTCGGCTGCCGGGCAGTGCGGGTTAGCCGTTGTCGCGCAGGAACCTGGCCATCGAGGACACCCCCGGCACGCGCGGTTCGAATTCGCCGGCGACATCGATGAAGCCGCGCATCACCGCGATTTCGCGCGGGCTGCGGTTGAGCGCGTCGCGCACGTCCGGGTCGGCGCCGGCGCGCAGCAGGCGCTGCACCAGCAGCGGCAGGCCATGCAGGGCGGCCAGGTGCAGCGGGCCGAAGCCGCGCGGGTCGCGCACCTCCAGCGAGACGTCTTCGTCGAGCAGCCGCTCGACCGCCGCCAGCACCACCTGCTCATCGCAGGCGGTACCCGGTTCGGCGCGGGCGCCCAGCAGCAGCAGCAGCGGGGTGACCGCCCCGGCGGCGGCCTGGTCCGGTTCGGCACCGGCCAGCAGCAGGGTGTCGAGCAGGGCCAGCAGGCGCGCACGGTCGCGGGCACTGAAGCCGTACAGCGCCGCGCAATGCAGCGGCCCCAGTTGCTGCGCATCGCCGGCATGCACGTTGGCGCCGGCAGTCAGCAGGCGCGCGACGATGTCGGGCAGGCCCAGCGCCGAGGCCAGCATCAGCACGGTGACGCCGCCGGGCAGGCGGTATTCCAGTTCGGCACCGGCATCGAGCAGGGCCGAGACGATGTCGATCTGGCGCATGCTGACCGCCGCCGACAACGGCGTGGCGCCACTGGCCGCGGCATGCTGCGGGTTGGCGCCGCGCACCAGCAGCAGGTCGACCACGGCCAGATGGCCGCCACCGGCCGCACGCAGCAGCGCGGTGCAGCCCTGGCCATCGACCACGTCCACGCCGAAACCCAGGTCGATCAGGCGCCTGACCGCGTCGGCATCGCCGGCCATCGCCGCCGCGGGCAGGTCGCCGTCGCGCAGCGCGCGGCGCGGCAGCGGCCACACCCGCCAGTCCAGCCAGTCGGCCAGGTCGCGGCGGCCGATCGACAGCGCCACGCCCAGCGGGGTCTGGCCGTCGGCGGCGCGGGCTTCGGGCGAAGCGCCCTGCTGCACCAGCAGCTTGAGCGAGCCTTCACGGGCCAGCGCCGTGGCCAGGTGCAGGGCGGTCATGCCGTGGCTGTCGCGGGCTTCGCGGTCCACGCCCAGGCCCAGCAGGGCCTGCTGCAGGCGCAACCAGCCCAGCCGCACCGCCAGCGACAGCGGCGGGTCGCCGGCCGGCGACGGCGCGAACGGGTCGGCACCGCGTTCCAGCAGTTCCAGGGCCAGCAGTTCCAGCCCTCGCGAGGCGTGGTCGTGCTGTGCGCAGGCACTGAGCAGGCGGGCCAGGCCACCGCGGCCGGCCGGGGACACGCCCCGGCGCAGCAGCACCTGCAACGCCGGCACCGCATCGGTGCCGCGCGCCAGCAGTGCAAACATCGGGGTGTCGCCACAGGCATCGAGCACTTCGGCCGCGGCGCCCTGCGCCAGCAGCCAGTCCACCGCCTGCGGGTCCAGCGCCAGTTCGGCGTCATGCAGCAGCCCGCCCAGTTCCTCGGGCGCACACAACCGTGCCAGCGCGGCCATGCCGTCGACGTTGCCGAAGCCCAGGGCCTCGCGCAGCAGTTCCAGCGGCGGCCGGTCCGGCAGCGACGGTGTGGCCGGGTCGGCATCGTTGCCGGTAGCCAGCCCATCGCTGACTGCCGCCGGCAGCGGGTAGCTGCGGTCCAGCAGCGAAACGATCGCCCAGCGCCCGGCACTGGCGGCGATATCGACCGCCCGCCGGCCCTGCGGATCAGGCAGGTCGGCGGCGATGCCCAGGTCGAGCAGGCGGCGCACCAGCAGCGGCGACACGGTGTCGGCCATGCAGGCCAGCAGCACCGCGTTGCGCCCTTCGGCATCGACCGCGTTGAGTTCGGGCTGGTGCGGCAACAGGTGTTCGATCACCGCCGCACGACCACCGCGGGCCGCTTCCAGCCACGGCGTGCGCGCCAGCGCGTCGCGCGCTTCCAGGTTGGCACCGGCGGCCAGCAGCACATCGATGATGTCCACATGCCCGGCCAGCGCGGCTTCGTGCAGGGCGCTGCGGCGCTGGCGGTCGCGCGCATCGGCGCGCGCCTTGTGCTTGAGCAGCAGCTGCACGCCGGCCGGATCGTCTTCTTCGGTACCGGCGGCGGCCAGCAGCACCGGGGTGCCGTCGGCCGGTTCGGTCTTGGCGCCGCGCTCCAGCAGGAACCGCGCCAGGCGCCAGTTGCCGACCTGGCAGGCCACCGCCAGCGGCGACCAGCCTTCCTGGTTGAGTGCGTCGACCTCGGCGGCAGCATCGCGCAGCAGCGCCGCCACGCCGGGATCGGAACTGCGCGCGGCATGGTGCAGGGGGGTGTTGCCCTCGCTGTCGACGGCGCGCGAATCGGCGCCATTGGCCAGCAGGGTCATCACCGCTTCGGGGCGCCCGTGCCAGCTGTCGCGGGTGGCGGCCAGCAGCGGGGTCATACCGCGGTGCGGCGCGTTGACATCCACCCCGCGCGCGATCAGCTCACGCAGCAGGCGCAGGTCGGGCAGCACCGCGGCCAGCACCGCCAGGCTGCGCTGGTCGCGCCAGGCCGGGTCGGGCGCGCCCTGCGGGTCGGCGCCGGCGGCCAGCAGCTGCAGGGCGCGGTCGACCCGGCCGCTGCGCGCGGCCTCGTACAGCGCCGGCAGGCGTTCGTGCTGGCCCAGCGGCTCCAGCGGCTGCGGTTGGTGTTCATGGCCGGCCAGGGTATCGGCCGGGTCGCTGCCCAGGTCCAGGGCGGCCCGGGTGGCCAGCGGGTCGGCCGGCGCGATCGCCTGCAGCAGCAGGTGGGCCAACGGCGACAGCACCACCACCGCGGCGGTCAGCGGCCAGCGCAGGCCATCGGCCACCAGCCCCGGCCACGCCGGCACCACCACCAGCGCGCATACCGCCACCACCAGCGCGGCCACGGCCAGGCCGCGCCAGGCGCTCAGGTCGCGCGTGGACAGCGCCTGCCAATGGCCGACCAGGTTGCCGTCGCTGCGCTCGACTTCATTCCACAACGGCCAGGTCCGCCACACCCCGAGCAGGGCGGCACTGACCGCCACGCTCAGCCCAAGCACGGCGGCCAGGCTGCCACTGTCGTGCAGCGCGCCCAGCGGCCAGGCCACCAGCGCGGCCAGCAGCAGCGGGCCGGCCAGCCACGGCGCCAGCAGGGCCGGCAGGTCCTGGCGGAGCAGGCGCGGCCACGGATGCACCGGGCGGCTGCGGCGCCACCACGACACGCCCAGCGCGAACGCCGGCTGGGCCAGGGCCACGCCCAGTGCCGCAGGCACGCCACCGAGCGCCGCGGCCAGGGCCAGCAGCACGCCGGCGGCGAGCGCGATGGCCATGGCGCGGGTACGCAGGGATTCAGTCATTGCGACGCGGGACCCGGACCGGCGCAACCGGTGGTGGCGGCATCTGCAGATGGAAACCGCGCCCGGCCAGGTTGGCGCGCACCTCCGCAGGGTCGGCCAGGGCAAGACGACGGTCGGGGGTCAGGGCAACTTCCAGGACGAATTCAAACGGCGCCAGCGTGGCCTTCAACGCATCGGGGATGGCGTTGAAGTCGTCGCGGGTGGCCAGATAGACGTACGTGTCCTGCTTGCGTTGGCTTTTATAGACGTAGGCTTGCATGCCCGGGGGGCTTTGCCAGGATGATGATTGCGATGATTGTGTCGGAAACCACGCAAGGGGGAAAGCAGCCATCGTGATCCTGCGGCGGTTTGACGACGCTTGGCAGATTCAGGTTCATCAATGTCGCGACGGTGTTCAGCTATCGCGCCTGCATTCCGGACCGGGCCGGCCAGGCTGCTGCCGGGCGCGGCTGGACCCGCCCGTGCACGGCCACCGCTCCGGCGGAGCGGTGGCCGCCGCGGCTTACTTGACCTTGGCGTAGGTGCCCTTCAGGGCCACGCCGGCCATCAGGGTGCCGGCATAGCACTCATAGTTGGTGCTGCTCTTGAACTCGTTCTTCTTGTAATAGCTGACGATGTCCACCACCGCGTTGGCATTGCGCGACTTGGCACCGTCCTGCAGCGCGCGCAGCGCCGACAGCGCGACCCAGCGGCAGGCTTCTTCGTCGCTCTTGTTGGCCGCGTTGGTCTTCTTGTTGGTCACATCCTCGCCCAGGCGCTGCTGGACGCTGACCTTTTCGCCGGCCAGGTAGAAACGCACGCTGCCGTCGATACCGGCATCGCGGGCGGCCTGGGAGTTGACCAGTTCGCGCAGCGACTGTTCGACACGGGTGTCACGGGCCTGGGCGGTGCTGGCGACGGCGAGCAGCGCGGTGGCGGCAATCAGGGCAAAACGACGCATTCAACTTTCTCCTTGTTGGTGGGGCGCAGGGTATTGCGGGGAAGCCGGCCCGTTGCCCGGGCCGGGTACGTCATTGCTGCCAGCGGCGGAAGATCAACGAGGTGTTGATGCCGCCGAAGGCGAAGTTGTTGCTCATGACGTATTCGGTCTGCAGGGCGCGGCCTTCGCCCTGGATATAGTCCAGCGCGCCGCAGCGCGGGTCGACCTCCTGCAGGTTCAGGGTCGGGGCGAACCAGCCTTCGCGCATCATCTCGATGGTCAGCCACGCCTCGAACGCACCGCAGGCACCGAGCATGTGGCCGACATAGCTCTTCAGCGAACTGATCGGCATGCCCGGACCGAACACCTGGGCGGTGGCCTGGGTTTCGGCGATGTCGCCGTGGTCGGTGGCGGTGCCATGGGCGTTGACGTAGCCGATCTGGTCGGCGCGCAGCCCGGCATCGTCCAGTGCCAGCCGCATCGCCTGGGCCATGGTGCCGGCACTGGGCTGGGTGACGTGCTGGCCGTCGCTGTTGGTGCCGTAGCCGACCACCTCGGCCAGGATGGTGGCCCCGCGCGCCTGCGCGTGCTCCAGCTCTTCCAGGATCAGGGTGCCGGCGCCCTCGCCCAGCACCAGGCCGTCGCGGTGGGCATCGAACGGACTGGGCGTGGTCTGCGGCGCATCGTTGCGCACGCTGGTGGCGAACAGGGTGTCGAACACCGCCGCGGCGGTGGCATCGAGCTGTTCGGCGCCGCCGGTGACCATCACCAGCTGCTTGCCGCTGCGGATCGCCTCATAGCCGGCGCCCACGCCCTGGCTGCCCGAGGTACAGGCGCTGGAGGTGGTATAGACGCGGCCGGACAAGCCAAAGAACACCCCGATGTTGACCGGCGAGGTGTGGCTCATCATCTTCAGGTAGGTGGTGGCGCTGATGCCTTCGGTGGTGTGTTCATGCAGCATCCGGCCGAACTCGGCGGTGGCCTCGTGGCTGCCCGAGGACGAGCCGTAGGCCACCCCGGCCAGGCCGCTGCGCAGCACCGGGTGGCCGAGCAGGCCGGCCGCCTCCAGCGCCAGCTCGGTGGCGCGCACCGACATCACCGCCACCTTGCCCATGCTGCGGGTGGTCTTGCGGTTGTAGTGCGGCGGCAGTTCGTAGTCCTGCACCGGCGCGGCCAGGCGCGTGTTGAGGCCGTCGAACACCTCCCACTCGGGGATGTAGCGCACCGCGTTGACGCGCGCATGCAGGCGTTCGCGGATGCCGGCCCAGTCATGCCCCAACGGGCTCAATGCAGCGGCGCCGGTAACCACGACGCGACGATCGGTACGGCTCATCAGACCATGCCTCCATTGACCGAAATCACCTGGCGGGTGATGTAGCCGGCCGACGCGGACAGCAGGAAGGCGACCGCATGGGCCACCTCCTCCGGCTGGCCCATGCGCCCGGCGGGAATGAGTTTCAACGCGTGGTCGAGTACTTCCTGGTTGACCATCTCGGTCTCGATCAGGCCCGGGGCCACGCAGTTGACGGTGATCGCGCGGCTGGCCAGCTCCAGCGCCAGCGCCTTGGTGGCGCCGATGATGCCGGCCTTGGCCGCGCTGTAGTTGGTCTGCCCGCGGTTGCCGACCAGCCCCGATACCGAGGACAGGGTGACGATGCGGCCGGGCTTGCGCCGGCGCACCATCGGCATCACCAGCGGGTGCAGCACGTTGTAGAAGCTGTCCAGGTTGGTGTGCACCACCGCGTCCCAGTCGTCGCCCGGCATCGCCGGGAAGGCGCCGTCGCGGGCGATGCCGGCATTGCAGACCACCCCGTAATAGGCGCCATGCGCTTCCACGTCGGCCTCCAGCGCGGTGCGCGCGGCGTCACGGTCGGCCACATCGAAGGCCAGTACCCGTGCCTGCCGGCCGAGCGCCTGGATGTCGGCGGCCACCGCCTGCGCTTCGTCGACGCGGCTGCGGCAATGCACCACCACGTCGAAACCGTCGCGCGCGATCCGCAGCGCCACGGCACGGCCGATGCCACGGCTGGCGCCGGTCACCAGCACGGTCAGATTTTCCGTCATACCTGTCCACTCTCCAGATAGGCCATCGCATCGCGCGGCTCGAACACCGATACGTTGGCAACCGCCAATTCGTTGCCGTCCGCCGAAATCCGGCAGGCGAACATGCCCAGCCCATTTTCGCCCATCAGCTCGCATCGTGCCTCTACCCGCAGGCAACTGCCGGCGGCGAAGTACGGCTGGTGGGCGGTATAGCGGCGGGTGCCAAGCAGGAAGCCGATCGACGGCGGCTGCCCGGCCTGGCGCGCCTTGCAGCCGGCCCAGGCGGAGATCGCCTGGGCCATGTATTCCACCCCGACCCAGGCCGGTACCCCCTCGGGCGTGGTGAACAGGCCGTGCGCGGGCACGTCGACCTCAACCACGATGGACTCTTCCTGCCAGTCCAGCAGCCGGTCGATCAGGCGCATGCTGTCGCGGTGCGGCAGGACGGCATCGATATTCCAGGGCGGCTGCATGCTCAGCTCCGCGCCAGGGCCAGCACGGCATTGCTACCGCCGAAGGCGAACGAATGGCTGAGCACGTGCTGCGGCGCGCGCGCTGCCTGCGTGCCCGGCGCCACCAGAGCCAGTGCCGGCAGCGCGGCATCGGCCTGGCCGTCCCACCAGTGGGTGGGCAGCTGTTGCTGCGGATTGTCGGCCAGGACCATCCAGCACAGCGCCGCCTCGATCGCGCCGGACGCGCCCAGGGTGTGCCCGGTCAGCGGCTTGGTCGAGCTGGCCGGCACCGCGGTGCCCAGCACCGTGGCCACCGCATGGCTCTCCATCGCATCGTTGTGGCCGGTGGCGGTGCCGTGCAGGTTGACGTAGTCGATCTGCGCGGCATCCAGCCCGGCACGCGCCAACGCCTGCCGCATGGCGTCGATCGCGCCGCGCGCCTGCGGGTCCGGCGCGGACATGTGATGCGCATCGGAGGACTCGCCCCAGCCGGACAGGCGCACCGGGCCGGGGTCGCAGGTCATCAGGAACAGCGCCGCGCCCTCGCCGATGTTGATGCCGTTGCGATTGGCCGAGAACGGATTGCAGCGCGCGGCCGACACCGACTCCAGTGCGCTGAAACCGGCCACGGTGAAGCGGCACAGCGAATCGGCGCCGCCGGCAACGACCGCATCGACCAGCCCGGCACGCAGCAGCCGGGCGGCCGACATCAACGCCTTGGCGCTGGACGAACAGGCGGTGGAGATCGTCCAGGCCGGGCCGCTGCTGCCGATGCGCTCGCGCACGAAGCGCGCCGAGGTGCCCATCTCCTGTTGTGTGTAGTGGAAGTCGGCCGGCCACTGGCCGTCCTGGTGATGATGGCGCAGCGCGTTCTCCGATTCGCCGATGCCCGAGGTACTGGTACCGATGATCACCGCCACCCGGTCGGCGCCAAAGCGCGCGATCGCCGCGTCCACGGCCGGGCGGATCTGCTGCAGGGCCGCTTCCAGCAAGGCGTTGTTGCGCCCACGCAGCGCCACCGGCAGCGCCGACAGGTCCGGCAACGCGCCGCTCGCTTCACCCAGCGCCAGGGTACGCCCGGCGATCAGCTGGTCGTTGTCGCGCAGCCCGCCGGGCTGGGCCGCGAACAGGCCCTCGCGCACCTGGCTGCGGTCGGCACCCAGCGCGCAGACCACGCCCAGCTCATTCAGATAGATCGCGCGATCGCTCACGGTTGTGCCTGTCCCATGTCCAACGATTCAATCACCAGTTCATAGCCTTCGGCCAGGTTGCGCAGGCGCACCCGGCCGTCGGACAGCGGCTCCAGCAGCAACCAGGCCTTGCCGCCCTGCTCCAGCCGGCGCCCGTCCCCGGATTCGGCCAGGCTCCAGCCGGGCGGCAGCGCGGCACGGATCGCCGCGGCCGGCCACAGCGCGAACTGCAGGTCGTCCAGCACGCGTTCGCCACGCACCTGCGGCGGCAACCACGGCGCACGGGTCTGCTCCAGCGTGGTGCCGTCCCAGACCATGCGCACCCCGGTCTGGCCCATGGCCTGCACCGCCAGCCGCACCTGGCTGCCATCGGCTTCCAGCAATGCATCCAGCTCGCGTTCGTGGCTGCCGAAACGGAACTGCAGGCGCTGCTGCAACTGCAGCGGCTGCGGCAGTGCCGCCGGCGGCAGCTGCAGGGTCGGCAGCTGCACCAGCGGCGCGGGCAGGCGGGCGCCGGCACAGGCGGCCAGCAGCACGCACAGCAGCAAGGCGGCGATCAGGCGCTGCACAGTTCCTCCAGTACCCGCAGGCGGCGGCCGCTGTCATCGGCCACGTACGGGTTGTGGGTGTCCCAGGCGTAGCCGGCCAGGATCGAAGAGATCATGCGGCGCACGTCCGGCTGCGCGTTGGGGTGGTAGATGATCTTCTGGAAGCCACCGGCGTACCAGGCCTCGACGAAGCGGCGGAAGGTCTTGACCCCGGCGCGCAGCGGAATGGAGAACTCCCGCTCCCAGTCCACCGCCTCACCGGCGTACTCGCGGGCGATGCACTCGCTGGCCAGCTGCGCGGACTTGAAGGCGATGGTGACGCCGGAGGAGAACACCGGGTCGAGGAACTCGCCGGCGTTGCCGAGCAGCGCATAGCCCTCGCCCCACAGCGAACTCACATTGGCCGAATAGCCGGTGATGGTGCGCACCGGCAACACCGCCCACTCGGCGTTGGCCAGCAGGCGGGTCAGGTTGGGGTCTTCGCCGACGATGGCGCGCAGCTTGTCCTCGTCGCTGCCGGGGTACTTCTCGAAGAAGCTGGGCTCGGCGACCACGCCCAGCGAGCAGCAACCGTTGGAGAACGGAATCGTCCAGTACCACACGTCCACATGCTCGGGATGGGTGGTGATCAGGATCTTGTTGCGGTCAAAGCCGGCGTCGGCCGGGATGTGGTCGCGCACGTGGCAGAAGATCGCCCCGCGCACCGGGAAGTTCGATGGCGATTCCAGCTTCAGCAGGCGCGGCAACAGGCGCGCGAAGCCGCTGGCGTCGAGGATGAAACCGGCCTCGATGGTGTACTCGCTGCCGTCGGGGCGGCGCACCTGCACCCGCGCCGGACGACCCGGCTGCACCGACAGCACCTCATCGCCGAAGCGCAGCGTGGTGCCCATGCGCTCGGCACCGCGGGCCAGTACGTTGTCGAAGTCGGCGCGCTGCACCTGGTAGGTGGTGCCCCAGCCGGGCGAGAACTTGTCGCGGAAGTCGAACTCGGTGGTCGCCTCGCCACGCACGAAGGCCGCGCCGTTCTTGTACTGGAAGCCGGCCTGCACCACATCCTGCAGCAGCCCGGCCGCCTCGATGTATTCCATGCTCTGCGGCAGCAGGCTTTCGCCGATGGAGAAGCGCGGGAACTGCTGGCGCTCCAGCATCAGTACCTGGCGGCCCTGCTGGCGCAACATCGCCGCGGCGACCGATCCGGCCGGGCCGGCGCCGATGATCAGGATCTCTGTGGTTTCCACGGTCGTGCTCATCGATGCATCCTTGATCTTGAAAGTGAGGGAAACAAGCCCGCGCCGCGCTCAGTGCGGGGCGTCGTGCGGCGGTGGCCGGAACAGCGGCGAAATCAGCCAGACCAGGCCGATCCCGAACAACAAGGTGAGGCCGAAGGCGCGCAGCGCCGGGGTCGCCGACAGGCCGAGCAGACCGAACGACAGCCAGGTGCTGGCCGCGCCCACGCACACCGCCAGCCAGGCACTGGCATCGCCGCGGTGCTCGACCAGGAAGATGCCGTAGTCGATGCCCATGCCCAGCAGCAGCATCAGCGCCAGTATGTTGAACAGCTGCAGCGGCTGGCCGAACAGGCCAAGCAGGGCCAGGGTCAGCGCGCCGGCCGCCAGGGTCGGGGCGAACACCCGCCAGGCCTGAGCGCGGTAGCGCCAGTACAGCACCGCGAACACCAGCACGACGCCGACCAGCAGCAGCACGCTCATGAGCTTGCGGTAATGCTTGAGCAGCTTGGAGAAATCGGCGGTGCGGTCGACCCAGCGTACGCCGTCGATGCCCTTGGCCTGTGCCTCGAGCAGGCTCAGTGCATCGGCGCGCGACAGGTCATCGACCATCACCACCGAGGCCAGGCCCTGGCCCACCGTGCCCAGCCACAGGTGACGGAACGGCAGCGCCGCCGGCGAGGCCAGGAAGGCCTCGGCCTGCAGGTCCTGCACGGCATAGTCCGGGCGCTGCAGCGGTTCGCCGACCGCCTCGCCCACCTTGCCCAGCACCTGCGGCTCGACCTTGGCAGTCAATGCGGCATCAGCGCGCTGGCGCTGCTGCGATGGCAGCCAGTCGCTGATCGCGCGGTAACCGCCGATCTGCTTGTTGGCCGAGAGCGTGCGCAGCCGCGCGATCAAGGCCTCTTCGCGCTGCAGGACCTGCTCGGCATCGTCGCCCTGCACCAGGTAGAACTGCGCCGGGCTGGGCATGCCCAGCATCTGGCTGATGCGGATCTGCTGGTCGATCAATGCCTTGGGCGAGGACTGCAGGCTGCGCAGGTCATCGTTGCTGCCGAGGCGGGCGATGCCGACCGCAGAGAACACCGCCACCACGCCCAGGAACAGCGCGGTGCGGCGGCCGTGCAGGCGCGGCCAGCGTTCCAGGGTGGCGCCGAGCCAGCGCGAGAAGCGGGTGTTGCGGATCTCCCCGCCGTCCAGCCACGGGAACCAGAAGATCACGGTCAGGAACGCGGCGGCCAGGCCGACCACCGAGAACAGCGCCATCTGGCGCAACCCCGGGAACGGCGCCAGGCCCAGCGCCAGGTAGGCCAGAGCGCTGGTCAACAGCGCCAGCCACAGGCCCGGCAGCAGGTGTTTCAACAGGCGCCAGCGGCGGTCGGCCGGCTCTGCCTGGCGCGAGGCGAACCAGTGGATGCCGTAGTCCTCGGCCACGCCGACCAACGAGGCGCCAAATACCAGCGTGAGCACATGCACCTTGCCGAACACCAGCACCGTCACCGCCAATGCCACGCCACAGCCGATCAACAGCGAGGCGGCCACCAGCAGGATCGGGCGCAGCGAACGGAACGCCAGCCACACCAGCAGCAGCACCGCGGCCAGCGAGCCCCAGCCGATCGTATTGATCTCCCGGTTGGCCTGCACGGCGGCGGCCTCGGCATGCAGCGGTACGCCGGCGCGCAGCACTTCCAGCCCCGGCGCCTGCTTGCCCGCGGCGGCGGCCGCCTGGTCCAGCAACAGGTCGATATGGCGCTCGCCATCGAGCTGGAACGCCGAGCCGACCGTGTCGTACTGCACGATCGACCAATGCTTGCCATCGGCTTCGAGCAGGCCGTCATCGCCCATCTGCAATCCCGAGCCCAACGCGCGCTCCTGCCACCACTGCGGCCACAGCGACAGCGGATCCTGGCGCCATTCGGTCAGGCGCGGGGCGCCCATCGGGCCGTACAGCGCAGCCAGCGCCGATTGGGCCAGGGCATCGGTGGGTTCATCCTGCAACCGCTGGCGCTGGGCAGCGGTGAGCAGGCGGTCGCGGTACGGCGCGTAGAACGCGCGCGCCTGCTCGAACCAGCCCTCGATCGAACCGCTTTCCTGCAACAGCGCCTTGCCCTGCGGGGTATGCAGCGCCGTGCGGAACGCCGCTTCGGCGGCCTTGGTCCGCGCCGCATCGGTACTGCCCAGCAGCACCACGATCTGGCGCGCATTGGCATCGGCGATGCGCCGGGTGACATCGGACAGCAGGCGGTCGTGCGCGTCCTGCGGCAACAGCGCGAGGATGTCGGTATCGATCCGCGACTGGCTCTTCCACAGCTGCCACTGCTGCACGCCCAGGCCAAGCAGCACCAGCAGCCACAGGATGGCCAACCAGCGCCAGATGCGCTGCAGGCGGCCGTTGGCGTTCACCAGGTCATTCAAACTTGCCGCCCTCTGCACTACTCAGCTGGGCCGGGGTTTCGCTCATTTCGGCAAAGTGGATGCGGGTGACGTCCTGGTTGGCCTCGGTGATCTGGACCTCGCGCACGTAGCGGTCGCCACTCAGTGCCAGCCCGGTGAACACCTTGGCCAGCATCGCCGAGCGCGGGCTCAGCTGCATCTTCCAGCCATTGTTGGGCAGCGCCTCCACCTTTACCGTGAACTGCGCCGACAGCGCCTGCGCATCGCCGCTCATCAGCGCGAACATGATCGCGTTGACCGAGCGCATCGCCGGTTGCTGGCGGCCGTCCAGCTCGACCCGGCTGCTGCCGTCGCGCTGGCGGCTGAGGATGCGGTCGCGGGTGACCACCACCTCCGACGGGAACGGCTTGAGCGTGGTCCAGATCACGCCGTGGTCCTGGGCCAGCACGAAGCTGCCCTGCGAACGCAACGGGTTCTTGAAGCCGGCCACCTGCTTTTCCTGGGTGAACGCGCCGCGCAGCACGCCAGCCTTGGCCACCCGCTGCTTGACCAGATCGACATCGGCAGTGGGCGCGGCCAGCACCGGCGCGGCCCCCATCAACGACACCAGCACCACCAGCGTGCGCAGCAGGATGTTCATTGCACCTCCACTCCCAGACGGTCCCACAGCACGCGCGGGCACAGATACAGCATTTCATTGGTGGCCGCGTCGACCGCCACCTGGATGGTGTGGGCGCGGGTCAGCACCTGGCCACTGCCGGCATCGAGGATCTCGTAGGCGATCTTCAGCCGGTTTTCCCATTCGGTGATGGTCGCGCGCACGCGCAGCGCCTGCCCGTACAGCAGCGGGCGGATGTACTTCACCCGCGCGTCGACCACCGGCCAGAGGTAGCCGGATTCGCCCATCTGCGGGTAGTCGTAGTTGTAACGCTGCAGCAGCGCGCAGCGCGCGATCTCGAAATACTTGAAGTAGTTGCCGTGCCACACCACGTGCATCGGGTCGCAGTCGTGGAAGGTGGGCGACAGGCTTACCTCCAGACTCAGGTCAGGGCTGGTCATACAGGCTCCAGCGCTGGCCACGGATATCCTCGAGCAGCGCGCGCAGCTCGCGGTCCAGCGCGCGGTCTTCCTCGATCAGCGCGATGCGCGCGCACAGGTCCTGGTACATCGCATCGAGGTCGCCATGCAGGGTCGCCTTCATGCCCGCCCGCTGGCGCAGCGCCACGCCCTGGCGGGCGGTGATCAGCAGCGCGGCGACCACCTGTTCGGTCAGTTCGATCACGCGCAGGCAGTCGCGCGCGGCGATGGTGCCCATGCTGACCTTGTCCTGGTTGTGGCATTCGGTGGAACGGGAGAACACCGAGGCCGGCATGGTCTGCTTGAGTGCTTCGGCGGTCCACGCCGACACGCTGATCTGCAGCGCCTTGAGCCCGTGGTTGATCGCTGCGCGCTCGCCGGTGGCGGCCGACAGATTGGCCGGCAGGCCATGGTTGTAGCGTGCGTCCACCACCAGCGCCATCTGCCGGTCGAGCAGGTCGGCCAGGTTGGCGATGGTGTTCTTCAGCGCGTCCATCGCAAAGGCGATATGGCCGCCGTAGAAATGCCCGCCATGCAGGATGCGCTCGCCGTCGACATCGATCAGCGGGTTGTCGTTGGCGCTGTTGAGTTCGGTCTCGATCAGCTGGCGCATGAACGGCAGCGCGTCCTGCACCACCCCGATCACGTGCGGGGCGCAGCGCAGCGAGTAACGGTCCTGCAGGCGCTGTTCGTTGCGCGGCGGGCGGTCGCTGTGCAGGTCCTGGCGCAGCCGCGCGGCGATCTGCATCTGACCCGGGTGCGGTTTGGCGGCGAACAGCATTTCATCGAAGTGATGCGCGTTGCCATCGCTGGCCAGCACGTTGAACGCGGTCAGGCGGGTGGCCAGCCGGGTCAGGTAGTCGGCGCGATCGAAGGCCAGGCAGGCCAGCGCGGTCATCACCGCGGTGCCGTTCATGATCGCCAGGCCCTCCTTGGGGCGCAGCCGCAGCGGGGCCATGCCGATCTCGGCCAGCACCTCGGCGGCCGGGCGGCGCGCGCCCTGGTACATCACCTCGCGCTCGCCACACAGCACCGCGGCCACGTAGGACAGCGGGGTGAGATCGCCACTGGCGCCGACCGAGCCTTCGGCCGGGATCAGCGGCAACACGTCGTGACGCAGCAGCGTGGCCAGGCCCTGCAGCAGCGGGTGGCTGACCCCGGACATGCCGCGCACCAGCGAGGCCAGGCGCGCGGCGATCACCGCACGGGTTTCGGCCTCGTCCAGAAACCGGCCCAGGCCGCAGCCGTGGTAGGTGAACAGGTGGTGCGGCAGCTCGGCCACCAGTGCCGGCGGGATGTTGACCGTGCACGAGTCGCCGTAGCCGGTGGTCACCCCATAGATGACGCCGTCCTCGCGCAGCAGGCGGTCGAGGAAATCGGCGCCCTTCTGGATGCGCGCCTGGAACGCCGGGTCGTCGCTGACCACGGCCTGGGCCTGGCGCTGGGACAGCGCGATCACGTCTTCGATGGTCAGCGGCGCATCGCCGAAGCGGATTTGGGGTGACTTACTTGCCATGAGATGCCTGATCCCAGAAGGGGAAGAAATTGAACCAGTCCAAGGGTGCCTGGGCGACCTGAACTTCCAGCCACCGGGCGAATTGTTCGGCCTGCGCGGTCAGCGCGGCATCGCGCGAGCCGCGCGGCAGCACGATGCGGTCGCTGAAATGTTCAAAGCGCACGCGGTAGCCGTCGCCTTCATGCAGGCAGGCCATGGTATAGACCGGGCAGGCCAGCGCCGAGGCCAGCACATAGGCGCCGATCGGGAACTGCGCCACATGGCCCAGGAATGGCGCCGGGACGGTACGGCCACCGCGCAGCGGCACGCGGTCGCCGACGATGGCCACAAAGCCGCCGGCCTCGACCCGGCGCTGCAGTTCCACCGCAGTGGCCGGGCCCATGTCGGTGACCTGCATCAGCTCCACCGAGGCCAGCGGATCCAGGCGCTGCATCAGCCGGTTGAACCGTTGCGCATGGGCGGTGTGCACCAGCACGGTGATGCGGAAACCGGGCACCTGTTCGGCCAGCACCTGGCACAGTTCCAGGCAGCCGATATGCGCGGTGAGGATCAGCCCACCTTCGCGGCGCGCGATCTTGTCCAGCATCAGGTCGCGCTGCAGGCGGATGCGGCTGGGCGGATAGCGCCCGCCCAGACCGAGCAGCTTGTCCAGCAAGGTGTCGGCGAACAGCGCGAAGTGCCTCAGGCTGGCCCAGCGCCCGGGCCGGCGGCCGAGCACGCCGGTATGCGCCTGCAGCCGCCGCAGGTACTGCAGCGAAGACCGTCGGGCCACGCCGTTGCCCAACCAGTGGCACACCACCACCGGGTACACGCACAGCCGGAACGGCCAACGCCCGAACCAGCGGTGCACCCAGCACAGGAACAGCACCCCGGCCGCCGAGGTGGTCTCGCCCAGGTCGGCCCAGTGCGGGGCATTGGCCGGCGCCGGCGCGGTCATGCCGGCGTGGCTCCGCGCAGGTGGCGCCACAGCAGGCGCGGCGCGCGGCGCAGCATGCCGAAGAACAGCCGGGTGTGCATGCCGCTGATGCGTACGTTGTCGCGCCACACATCGAAGTGCGACACGCCGTCGCTGGGATAGGTGACCCGGGTCGGCAGGTTGATCACCGCCACTTCGCGCCAGAACAGGCGCACCAGGATCTCGCTGTCGAAATCCATGCGCCGGCCGATGGTTTCCTCGCCGACCAGGCCGGTCACCGGCGCCAGCGGGTAGACCCGGAAGCCGCACATCGAATCGCGGATCTGCAGCGACAGGGTGTTGATCCAGACCCAGACATGGGTGGCGTAGCGGCCATACAGGCGCGCCTTGGGCACGCTGGCATCGTATACCGGGATGCCGCAGATCACCGCCCCGGGATGCTGCCGGGCCAGCGCGACAAAGCGCGGGATATCGCCCGGGTCGTGCTGGCCATCGGCATCGATCTGCAGCACGTGGCTGTGGCCGCGGCCGGCCGCGGCGGCAAACCCGGCCAGCATCGCGCCGCCCTTGCCCTGGTTGGCCGGCAGCCGCAGCAGCGTCACCTGCGGCGCGTGCGCGGCGGCCAGTGCATCCAGTACCTGCGCGCAGCCGGCATGCGAGCCGTCGTCGACCAGCAGGCACGGCAGCCCGCTGTCGATCACCCCGCGCACTACCGCGCCGATGGCGTGTTGGTGGTCGTAGACCGGGATCACCACCAGTGGCGTGAACGGCATCGCCGGCAGGCCCGTGCGGGATGGGTCATCCATCGCCGAATACCACCCGGCCACTGGCGTGCACGCCGTGGTCGGACACATAACGGAAGCTCAGCACCGATTTGTCCGCATCCCAGCCCAGGGTGAGCTGCAGGCAGTCGCCGGGGCGGGCCACGTGCTGGAATTTCAACGCATCCATCCGTTCGAACCGCGGCGGCATGGCGAACGCTTCGCGCGCGTAGTGGATCGCCCAGTCCAACTGGACCACCCCCGGCAGGATCCTGGCCTGCGGGAAATGCCCGTCAAAGGCCACCAGGTCCGCGTCCAGCGGCAGCAGCAGCGACGCTGCCGCCGCATCGCGCTGCTGCCATTGCGCCGCCGGCAGCAAGGGCCGGAACAGCGCCGCCAGCGCGGCGGCGGTGACCTTGCCCTGCGCGTTGTACGGCCACTCGTCGATGAACCGCCAGCGGCGCGGGCGGGTCACCGCATCGTGGCTGTCGGCCAGGTGCGCGCTCAGCGCCTGCGCATGGCGGCGGCGCTGGGCGTCGTCCCACTGCCCCGCCCCGGCCTGCGCCGGCACCACCACCGCGGCCAGCTGTTCGCGCGCGCCCGGCAGCACCAGCACGCGCACGTCCTGGACCCACGGGTGCGCGCGCAGCTGCTGTTCCAGCGCGTCCAGCGAGACCCGGCGTTCTTCGATCTTGACGATGCGGTCGGCACGGCCGAGCAGGCGGAAGCTGCGCCCGGCATCGGCCTCGACCCGGTCCTGGGTCTGCCACCAGTCCGCGCTGTCCAGGTGCGGCGAGGACACCGCCAGGCAACCGTCCTGGATCTTCCAGGCCACCCCGGGCAACGGGTGCCACTGCGGCTGCCCGGCGCTCCAGCGGCGCCAGGCGATACCGCCGGTCTCACTGCTGCCGAACACCTCGGTCGGCGCCACGCCCAGCAAGGCGCGCGCCTGCAGGGCGGCCTCTTCGGGCAGCGGGCCACCGGAGGAGAACACCGCGCGCAGGCAGCCGCCCAGCGCGGACCAGTCCAGCTGCTCGGGCAGGCGCTTGAGATGGGCCGGGGTGGCCACCAGTACCGAGGGGCCCTGCGCCAGCGCACTGACCAGGTCTTCGTGGAAGAAGCGCCGCGGCTGGATCGCACGCCCGGCCGCCAGCGGCCACAACACGCGGAACAACAGGCCGTAGATGTGCTGGTGCGAGACCGTGCCGTGCACCTGGGCACCCTCCAGCTGTTGGCCGAAGGCCGCCTGCAGCGCGTCCACTTCCGCGGTCAGCTGGCGCATGCGCTTGACGATCGCGCTGGGCGCGCCGGTGCTGCCGGAGGTGAACACCACCAGTTCCAGGGCGTCCTGGTCCAGCGGTGCCAGTGCCGCGTCGGCCGGCGCTGCAGCGCGCGGCTGCAGCGGCGCATAACGGGCCGGCACGTCGCCGGCAAACCCGGCCACCCGCGGGCTCAATCCTTCCAACGTGGCCGGCAGGTTGTCGCCGCCCAGGAACACCCGCTTGCCGGCATGCCAGGCGCCCAGCAGGGCGGCGGCGAAAGCCAGGGTATCGTCGAAGTACAGCGCCCAGTCACGGCCCGGCGCGGCCGCGAAGGCCTGCTGCCAGCCCAGTACCTGCAGGCGGAACGCGGGATGGTCGACCTGCCCGTGCGCGGCTACGCCGACGCTGCGGCCGGGCCGCGGCGCCACCGCCAGACGGTCCAGAGCGATCCACTCAGCCATGCGCGTGCGCCGCCTTCACCCGCCGCCGCACCAGCCATTCACCGGCAAACAGAACACCCATCATCACGTACGCCAACAATCCGTTGTATAGCGCCCAGACCTGGTTGGACGCCCACAGCGCCGTGGCCAGGGCCAGAGCCCCGTTGAGGACGAAAAAACCGCACCACACCCAGGTGACGCGGCGGGTATAGGCCACCGCGAACGGCGGCAGGTCCGGCTCGCCCAGCCGCGCCAGCCGTTCCACCGCGCTGGGCGGGAAACGCAGGCTGGTGGCGAAGATCACCAGCATCACGCCATTGACCAGGGCCGGGTAGAGCTTCAGCGGCAGTGCCTGGTTGAAGGCGGTGGCCACCAGCGCCAGTGCCCCGGCGCCCAGCGCGGCCACCCACCACACCGGCTGGCGGGTGGTCAGCGCGCGCAGCGCGGCCAGCCCGAACAACAGCAGCGACAGCCAGCGCGGCTCGAAGCGACCCAGCGACAGGTACACCACCAGCGGGTACGCCAGCGACAGCAACGCAAACGCCGCGACGCGCACCCGGACCATGGTCAGTGTTCAGCGGCAGCCGTCAGGCGGCCGCTTGCCCGGGCAACAGCCCATGCACGACATCGACGATGTCCTGCACGGTGCGCACCGACTTGAACGCCTCCGGCTGCAGGTTGCGGCCGAGCAGCGGCTTGAGCTGCACGATCAGGTCGACCGCATCGATGCTGTCGATGTCCAGGTCGTCGTACAGGCGCGCCTCGGGCGTGATGCGGGCCGGCTCGATCTCAAAGCTGTCGTTGAGGATCTTGACGATACGCTCGAAAAGTTCGGTCTTGGTCATGGCAAATCCTGACGCCGTTACGACGGCTGACGTGCAGCGACGAACTCGCTCAGGGCACGCACGCTGGAAAAATGGCGACGGGTCTCTTCCGAATCCGCAGACAGGCTGACACCGTACTTTTTCTGCAGGGCCAAACCAAGTTCAAGTGCGTCAATCGAGTCCAGCCCCAGCCCCTCGACGAACAAGGGCGCAGCCGGGTCGATGTCTTCGGGAGTGATGTCTTCCAGTGAAAGCGATGAAATGATCAATTCCTTGATCTCGTGCTCAAGTGCCTGCACGGCTCGGTTCTCCAGCGAAGTCAAAGTAATGGGCAAGATGATCGGTCACGCGCCGCGCCGCCAAGGCATCCCCCCTGGGCGTATCGTCGGCTCCCGCCAGGAAGGGGGCGATCGGGAGATCTTCCCCGACTTCCAGCTGAACGTGAAAACGCCGTGATGGCACACGATACCATTTCTGGCCCTTGGTCAGGGTAGGCGGGGTACAGGTGATCCGTACCGGGGTGATGTCCAGCCGGCCGCGCACGGCGATGTTGGCCGCCCCGCGCTGCAGCCGCAGCGGCTGGCCGGGCACGGTGCGGGTGCCCTCGGGGAAGATCACCAGGTTGCCGCCGGCGTGGACGGCGGCGATGCAGTCGTCGATCAGCCCGGCCCCGTCGTCGTTGGACACATAGCCGGCGGCCCGGACCGGGCCGCGCATGAACGGGTTGCAGGCCACGGCCTGCTTGACCACGCAGTCGGCATTGGGCAGCTGGGCGATCAGCAGCACCACGTCGATCAGGGTGGGATGGTTGGCCAGGATCAGCAGGCCGTTGCGCTGCAGGCGTTCGCCGCCGCGGATCTCGTAGGTCATCACCCCCAGCCGGCGCATCAGCGCGACATGGCTGGCGAAACTGAACTGGACCAGCCGGCGCGCCAGCCGGCGCCGCCGGGCCGGGTCGCCGACCAGCAACAGCAGCGGCAACAGCAGCCCGCCCAGCAGCAGCCCGCCGATGCCGAACACGGCAAAGCAGATGGCAGTGCCGAGCAGCCGCCAGGCGTGGTCGAGCCGGGCTGTCCAGCGCTCAGCCATGGCGCTGCCAGTTCCACTGCTGGCCGTCGCTGGCCAGCGCCAGCGAGGGGTCTTCGGCGAGCAGGAAGCGCAGCACGTCCAGGCCATGCGGCAGGCTCCCCGCGGCACTGTCGGCGGTGGCCGCGCCCCAGCCCAGCGACAGCCGGGTACCGGGCCGGTCGGCCGCGGCCAGGCGCCAGCACCAGGCGTAGTAAGGGTCCGGCTCGTCGGCAAAGTCGGCGTAGACCGGCGGCAGTGGCGATTCGTACACGATCACGCGTACCTCCGGGGCACCGTCGGCGAGCAGGCCGAAGGCTTCCACGCAGGCGGCCTCGACCGTGGCCCGGCCGGCGGCCAGGGCCAGGTAGTTGCCGTGGTGGCCGCGGGCGATCGAGTACAGCGCGGCCACCGCGTTGTGCACCGACAGGCCAAACGCGGTCGGCGACATGCTGTTGTCGGTGCCCAGGGTGTCCAGCAGCTCCATCGACCGCGCCACGTCGCCGTGGCGGGAAGCGAACACCAGCGGGACCTGGCCGCCGTCATCGGGCTGCTCGCACCAGCACGCGGCCTGGATGGCCATGCGCCCCAGCCGCTCGATCCGGCGCCGCTGCATCGCCGGCACCTCCGACAACGCCGGGGTGTCGCCGCCGCTGGGCAGCGTGGGGGCCTGCGCCCAGGCCTGCCAATCCGATTTCGTGGTCAGGCCCGGTGCCCAGGCCGACCAATCCACAACAGAGAACTCGATCATTCACGCCAACATAGTGATGGGCACCAGAAAGGACACGAGCCGGATGGCGACACGGGCCGGCCCCCCCATTCCAGCCGACCCGCACCTGTCTTGGACATCGTCCGGCGCCCATGGGGACGCCGTGAAAAGGAGCGCACGCTATCATGACACCCTCGGCACCGGCAGCATTCACAATCTGAAATGAGCAGCACCATCGACAACGTACCGGCCATGGAGGTCGCTTTCCCCTCGTCCGGCCCTGCGTTGTTCAGCGCCTGCTACGCCCCGGCCGCGCAGCGCGATGCCGCCCTGGCCGACCCGCGCACCCTGGCGGTGTTCGGTTTCGGCGCACGCCGGGCCGGCGGCGACGACCCGCGCTGGCTGCAGATCCCGCTGGCCGTGCACGGCCCGGACCAGATCGAAATCTGGCGCGGCGCCGGCCCGGTGCAACATGGCAACAGCGAAGGAGTGCGCTGGTCGCATACCGACAGCGTGCTGTTCGGGGCGATCGAAATCAGTGAGGTCGACGGCGATATCGCCACTGCCGCGGCAGAGGCCTACGAAAGAATGAGTGGTTTCCTGACCCGCTGCGGCTTTCCGCACCTGCTGCGCACCTGGAACTACCTGGATGCGGTGACCGAAGGCGACGGCGACCAGGAGCGCTATCGCCGCTTCTGCGTCGGCCGGGTGCAAGGGTTGCGCGCGCTGGACGAGGCCGCGCTGCCGGCGGCGACCTGCATCGGCCGCTTCGACGGCGACCGCCGCCTGCAGGTGTACTGGCTGGCCGCGCGCGAACCCGGGCTGCCGCTGGAGAACCCGCGCCAGGTCAGCGCGTTCCGCTACCCGCGCCAGTACGGGCCGCAGTCGCCCAGTTTCGCCCGCGCGCTGCTGCCGCCGCCGGCCACCGGCCTGCCCCTATTGCAGTCGGGCACCGCGGCGATCGTCGGCCACGCCTCGCAGCACACCGGTTCGCTGCAGGAACAACTGGCCGAGACCCTGACCAACCTGCAGAGCCTGGTGGACACCGCGCGCCGCCAGCGCCCGTCGCTGGCACCCACGCTGGGCGACACCTCGCTGCTGAAGGTCTACGTGCGCCGCGCCGAGGACATGCCGGCGATCGCCGCACAGATGCGCGCCCTGCCCGGCGCCCCGGCCTTCGTGGTGCTGCACGCCGAAGTGTGCCGGGCCGAATTGCTGGTGGAAATTGAAGGACTGCACGGCTGAAGCAACCGCAACCAAGCGTGTCTGCTGGCTGAAGTGCGACCCTCAGTGATATCCCACATCAGCCCGCACCTTCCCCCGGAACACCCGGTACGACCACGCCGTATAGCCCAGGATCACCGGCAGCAGCACCACCAGCCCGACCAGACTGAAGCCCAGCGACGAGGCCGGCGCGGCTGCCTGCCACAGCGTCATGCTTGGCGGCAGCAGGTACGGCCACATGCCCAGCACCAGCCCGATGAAGCCCAGCACGAACAGCGCCAGGGTCAACAGGAACGGCGGCAGGTCGCGGCGCGGGTGCATCACGCTGCGCCACAGCGCCACCGCCACGCCCAGGGTCAGCAGCGGCACCGGCGACAGCCACCAGAAGTTGCCATCGCTGAACCAGCGCGCCATCAACCGCGAATCCAGGAACGGCAGCCAGGTGCTGACCAGGCCCATGAACACGATCACCGCCACCACCAGCGGCCGGGTCAGCGTGCGCGCCATCACCTGCTCGCGGCCCTCGGTCTTGAGGATCAGCCAGGTGCTGCCCAGCAGCGCATAGCCGAACACCACCGCCGCACCGGTCAGCATCGAGAACGGGCTGAACCAGCTGAACGCACCGCCCACATAGCGGCCGTCGACCACCTGCAGCCCCTCCACCAGCGCGCCCAGGATCACCCCCTGGGCAAAGGCGGCCAACAGCGACCCCAGCCCGAAGGCCACGCTCCACAGCCGGCGCGAACGGTGCGCCTTGAAGCGGAACTCGAACGCCACCCCGCGGAACACCAGCGCCACCACCAGCAGCAGCACCGGCAGGTACAGCGCCGACAACAGGGCCGCATAGGCCTTGGGGAAGGCCGCCATCAGGCCCGCACCGCCGAGCACCAGCCAGGTTTCGTTGCCATCCCAGATCGGCGCGGCGGTGTTCATCATGATGTCCAGCTGTTGCTCGTCCTCGGCCATCGGCGCCAGGATGCCGATGCCCAGCACGAACCCATCGAGCACCACGTACATCAGCACGCCAAAGCCGATCACCGCAAACCATGCCACCGGCAGCCAGGTCGTCATCTCCATCTCAGCGCTCCTCCAGCGGTTCGTCGGCCGCCGACAGCGGCCGCGCCGGGGTGTGGCTGCCAGCCTCCAGCGCCGGCGCCGGTTCATGCGGCCTGGGCCCGCTGCGGATGATCTTGACCAGGTACCAGACGCCCCAGCCGAACACGAAGGCGTAGCCGACCACATAGACCGCCAGCGACAACGCCGTCATCCAGGCGCTCTGCGGGCCCACCGCATCGGCGGTGCGCAGTACGCCGTAGACCACCCACGGCTGGCGCCCCATTTCGGTGACGAACCAGCCCGACAGCAGCGCGATGAAGCCGCTGGGCAGCATCCAGTTCCAGCCGGTGACCAGCCAGCGCGACTGCAGCAGCCGGCCGCGCCACCACTGGAAGGCCGACACCCAGGCCAGCAACAGCATCAGCGTGCCCAGCCCGACCATGATCCGGAACGCGAAGAACACCGGCACCACCGGCGGCCGTTCGCTGGCCGCCACCGAGGTCAGCGGCGCGAACGTGCCATCCAGCGAATGGGTCAGGATCAGGCTGCCCAGGCGCGGGATGGCGATTTCATAGTCGTTGCGCTCGGCCTTTTCATTGGGCAGCGCGAACACCACCAGCGGCACGCCCTCGCCTTCCGCAGCCGAATGCCAGTGCGCTTCCATCGCCGCGATCTTCATCGGCTGGTGCTTGAGCGTGTTCAGCCCGTGCATGTCGCCCACGAAGATCTGCACCGGTACCGTCAGTGCGGCAAACGCCACCGCCGCCAGCAGCATGGTGCGCCCGGCTTCCACATGCGTGCCCCGGCGCAGGTACCAGGCACCCACGCCGCCGATCACGAAACACGTAGTGATGAACGAGCCCAGCGCCATATGCGCCAGGCGATAGGGGAAGGACGGGTTGAACACCACCTGCCACCAGTCCTGCGGGTGCACGATGCCGTCGACCATGGCGTAGCCGGCCGGGGTGTGCAGCCAGCTGTTGGAGGACAGGATCCAGAACGTGGAGAACAGCGTGCCCAGCGCCACCATGCAGGTGGAGAAGAAATGCAGGCG
Organism: Stenotrophomonas sp. KH_029; assembly: GCF_057839765.1. Taxonomy (NCBI): domain Bacteria; kingdom Pseudomonadati; phylum Pseudomonadota; class Gammaproteobacteria; order Lysobacterales; family Lysobacteraceae; genus Stenotrophomonas; species Stenotrophomonas sp. KH_029. The sequence continues at coordinate 4,154,887 of NZ_CM174498.1, forward strand.
CGGCGACACCCGGCCCCAGCCGAACATCATCACCCCCAGGAAACTGGCTTCCAGGAAGAACGCGGTCAGCACCTCGTAGGTGAGCAGCGGGCCGATCACGCTGCCGGCCACCTCGCTCAGGCGCGGCCAGTTGGTGCCGAACTGGAAGGCCATGACGATGCCGCTGACCACGCCCATGCCGAAGGACACCGCGAAGATCTTCTGCCAGAAGAAATACAGCTCGCGCCAGATCGGGTTGCCGGTACGCAGCCAGCGCGACTCCACGAAGGCCAGCCAGCTGGCCGTGCCGATGGTGAAGGCCGGGAACAGCACATGGAAACTGATGACGAACCCGAACTGGATCCGCGACAACAACAACGCGTCCACGTGACGCCTCCGGCAGGTTTCTGGAATCCGCACCAGTTTGGGCTTGTATTGGTTAAAGGCACATGCGACCCGGTGACGCGCTGCTTCACTTTGTCGCAGGTATGGCCGGTCCTGAGTTGGTGGGTGATTCAGTGGGCGTGGGCCTTCGCCCAGGGCTACCGCGAGCGTGAGGGCCCCGCAGCGGCCGGTAGGCCCCTGGTGCAAATGTCCCCCGGCCGCGTTGCGGCCTCCTCCTTTACTTTGCCCAGGAGCCTACCGGCCGCTACGGGGCTCGACTTGCGGTAAGCAGGGGGAAGCCAAGGCTTTTTGGCGCTGGTCGGTGGGTCGGGCGCTGGGGTCCCATACCCTTGGAGGCGAAGTAAAGGGTGAGGGGGCGGCCGCAGGCCGACGCCGGAGGCGTCGCCGGAAAGGGTATGGGACCCCAGCGCCCGACCCACCGACCCCCGCTTGCCTTGCGCAGGAAGGGGCCACGCCCATGACCTGTGGCCCCTTCCCGCAGCCCTTGCGGCTGCTACGCTTGCCGGGTTTTCCACTACGGTACCGCCCGCAATGCCCAGAACGCTGCCCTTGTCCCTGCTGTTGCTCGCCACCCTCGGCGGCGCCGCCCATGCGGCACCGACGCCGATCACCATCGAGCAGGCCATGGCCGACCCGGACTGGATCGGCCCGCCGGTCGAGAGCGCCTGGTGGTCGTGGAACAGCCAGCAGGTGGAGTACCAGCTCAAGCGCGCCGGCAGCCCGATCCGCGACACCTTCCGCCAGCCGGTCAACGGTGGCGTGGCGGCCCAGGTCGCCGACGACCAGCGCGGCAGCCTGGACGTGGACAGCCCGGTGTATGACAGCGCGCGCCAGCGCAGCGTGTTCGTGCGCAATGGCGATGTATTCCTGCGCGACCTGCGCAGCGGCGCGCTGACCCAGCTCACCCGCAGCACCGAAAAGTCCGGCGCGGTCAATTTCGCCCGCGATGGCGGGGTGATCTGGCGCACCGGACAGAACTGGTTCCATTGGACCGCGGCCGCCGGCGTGCGGCAGGTGGCCAGCCTGAAGGCCGAGAAGAACCCCGACGATGCGCCCAAGCCGGACGTGCTGCGCGACCAGCAGCTGCGCACCCTGGCCACGCTGCGCAACGACCGCGCCCAGCGCGAGGCGCTCAAGGCGCAGGAAGCCAGCTGGCGCCGCGCCGACGGCACCCGCGCGCCGGGCCCGGTGTACCTGGGCGCCGAGGTGGAGATCGTCGACAGCGTGCTGTCGCCGGATGCCCGCACCCTGATCGTGGTCACCAAGCCGAAGAGCTTCGATGAAGGCCGCGGCGGCAAGATGCCCAAGTACGTGACCGAATCGGGTTACGAGGAATTCGAGGACACCCGCACCCGCGTGGGCCGCAACGACCCCGAGCCGCACGCGCTGTGGCTGGTCGATGCGCAGGCCGGCACGGTCAAGCCGCTGTCGCTGGACGGCCTGCCGGGTATCGGCAGCGATCCGCTGGCCGCGCTGCGCAAGGCGGCCGGCAAGGACGCGCTGAAGGGCAACCGTCCGCTGGAGGTCCTCGGCGGCCCCGGCGCGCCGGGCATCCGCTGGAGCGCCGATGGCCAGCACGCGGCGGTCATGCTGCGCGCCAACGACAACAAGGACCGCTGGATCGCCAGCGTCAGCGCGGCCGGCGGCAAGCTGGAAAACCGCCACCGCCTCACCGACAACGCGTGGATCAACTGGAGCTTCAACGATTTCGGCTGGTCCAGCGACAACCGCACGCTGTGGCTGCTGTCCGAAGAATCGGGCTATTCGCACCTGTACACCCAGCAGGGCACGGCCAAGCCGCAGGCACTGACCGGCGGCAACTGGGAAACCTCGATGCCGGTACCCAGCGCCGACGGCCGCGGCTTCTACTTCCTGTGCAACCAGCAGAGCCCGGGCGACTACGAAGTCTGCGCGGTCGACAACGCCAGCAAGCAGGTGCGTGAGCTGACCGCGCTCAACGGCGTGGAAGACTTCTCGCTGTCGCCGGACGGCCAGCAGCTGCTGGTGCGCTATTCCGGCGCCTACCTGCCGGCGCAGCTGGCGGTGGTGCCCACCGGCGGTGGCCAGGCCAAGGTCCTCACCGACACCCGCAGCGCCGCGTTCAAGGCGCGCCAGTGGATCCAGCCCAAGCTGGTGCAGGTGCCGTCCAGGCACGGGGCCGGCGTGGTCTGGGCCAAGTACTACGGCCCGGAAAACCCCGAACCGGGCAAGCAGTACCCGATCGCCATGTTCGTGCACGGCGCCGGCTACCTGCAGAACGTGCACCAGCGTTACCCGGCCTACTTCCGCGAGCAAATGTTCCACAACCTGCTGGTGCAGAAGGGCTACATCGTGCTGGACATGGATTACCGCGGCAGCGAGGGCTATGGCCGCAACTGGCGCACGGCGATCTACCGCAACATGGGCCACCCGGAACTGGAAGACTACAAGGACGGCCTGGACTGGCTGGTCCAGAACCAGCAGGGCGACCGCGACCACGCCGGCATCTATGGCGGTTCCTACGGCGGCTTCATGACCTTCATGGCGCTGTTCCGTTCACCGGGCACGTTCAAGGCCGGTGCCGCGCTGCGCCCGGTGGTGGACTGGCACCAGTACAACCACGGCTACACCGCCAACATCCTCAACACCCCGGATATCGACCCGGAGGCCTACCGCAAATCCTCGCCGATCGAGTACGCCGACGGCCTGCAGGACCACCTGCTGATCGCGCACGGCATGATGGACGACAACGTGTTCTTCCAGGACTCGGTCAACCTGACCCAGAAGCTGATCGAACTGCACAAGGACAACTGGACCATCGCGCCCTACCCGCTGGAACGCCATGGCTATGTGCGCCCCGATTCCTGGCTGGACCAGTACAAGCGCATCCTCAAGCTGTTCGAAGAGAACCTGAAGTGAGTCCGGCCGCGGCGCCGATCGAGATCGTCGCCGCGGTCATCTGCGACAGCACCGGCCGGGTGCTGGTGGTGCGCAAACAGGGCACGGACCACTTCATCCAGCCCGGCGGCAAGCCCGAACCGGGCGAGGCGCCCCTGCAGGCCCTGGCCCGTGAGCTGCAGGAGGAGCTGGGGGTACGGCTGGATACCGCCAGTGCGTTGCCGCTCGGGCGTTTCCAGGCCTGGGCGGTGCACGAACCCGGCCGCCGGGTACACGCCCACGCCTGGCTGGTGCGGGTGCACGGCACGCCACGGCCACAGGCCGAAATCGCCGAGCTGGCCTGGGTACCGCTGCAGCCGCCGCACGGGCGGCGCTTGGCAGCCTTGAGCGCAGACCATATCCTGCCGGCGGCCGCGCTCGCGGTGGCGGCAGGCTGACGCCTGGCGCCCACCCCAACCAGGACACCGGATGTCATCACTTCCCCCGCAACTGCCCACGGCCGCCGCCTCGACCGCAGCGCAGGTGGCGCCCAGATTCCTCTCGCCGATGCTGCTGTCGGTGCTGGTGGTCTGCATCGTTTCGGCCTTGTCCTGGGCATTGCTGGCCGCGCTGGCGGTACCGCTGCGCCAGGCCGTCTGGCTGCAGGACCTGCTGGGTGATGCACCGCTGGAATGGCTGTCGCCCTCGCTGCGCTGGCTGGGCCACCACGTGGTGGCCACCAGCCTGTGGATGCTGGCCATCTGCGTGGCCGGCGTCGCCGCCAGCTGGGGCATGCTGTACCGCCAACGCTGGGCGCTGTGGCTGTTCATCGTGGTGCTGGTGGTGACCGCCCTGCTCAACTTCGCCGGCGCCTGGCTGGTCGATGAGGCCTTCGCGCACGGCATCGCCTACCTGACCGCCCATCTCGACGACCCCGACCTGACGGCGTACATGGATGGCACCGAGCTGCGCCGGCTCAAGCACGAACTGCTGATGCACCGCATCCTGTACACCGGCATGTCGGTCCTGACCGCGCTGACCTTTGCCGGCCTGCATGGCTGGCTGGTGGTGCGCCTGCTGCGCGCCGATGTGCAGGCCTGGTTCGGCCGCTGACCCCTGTTTTCCGCTGTATGCAAGGACTGACCCCCGTGACGCCTGCTGTTTTCCCCCGCCGCCTGCGCCGCTGGCGCTGCGTTGCCTTGGCCGTGCTGGCCACCCTGAGCCTGCCGGCCGCTGCCCAGTCGCTGCGCTGCGGCACCTTCAAGGACGCCGACAGCGGCGCCGTGCTGCGGGTGGAAAGCAGCGCGCAGGCCCGGCTCGAGCTGGCCGGCCAGGCCGCCGAGCCGTACCACCTGCAGCACGATGGCGACCAGCTGCTGGCCGCCAACCTGGCCAGCGGCAGGACCTCGACGCTGTCGGTCAGCGCCGACGGCCGTTACCTCAACGACGACGACGCGCACTACGCGCTCGAGGACGAGGCCGCCTGCCAGCCGCCGCCGACGTTCGCGCCCGGCAGCTGCCGGGCCGATATCACCACCTGCATGGGCCAGATGGTCTGGGCCGGCGCGGACAGCTGGCGGCAATGGTGCGCACAGGGCATCCCGGTCGCCTGCAACCGGTTGATCGAGGACTACCGCAGCGACGCACGCAGCGCCTGGGTGATCGCCAAGGTGATGGCCGACCCCACGATACCGTCCAGCGTTCCTCCGGTATGCCAGCAGGACAACGCCGCCTTCGATGCCGACGCCTGCCGCGCGGCTGACGACAAGGACCGGGTGCAGGCGGTCGGCAAGGCGTTTTCGATCACCCGGGAGATGCCGAAGGAACCGCTCCTGCCCGCTGCGCAGCTGGACGAGGTGGAGGCGCTGTGCCGCCAGCAGCCCAGCGGCACCTTCTGCACCGCCGTGGCGCTGGCGCTGCGCACCGCCGGGCGGCTGCCGGCGGCGCGCGCGGCACTGCAGCTGGCCTGCAGCCCCGGCAACGATCCGCAGGCCTGTGCGCAGCGCGATGCCGACGACCGCCAGGCACCGGCGGCGCCTGCCCCGCGCTGACCGGCTGCAGCGGTTGCGGCGGTTGCGGCGCACAAGCGGGTAATGCCAACCGAGGTCATGCACGCGGTAATGGCCAAGGGCCGTGGAGGAAAAGGGGTTGCCTGCGACCTGCCGGCCACTCACAACCGGACGCTGATGGGCGTGGTCCGGGCGTTGCGGCGAGCCCTGCAAGACGCCCAGGACGAATGCGGCGACGAACAGGAGTGACGCAGGGCGCCACTGCTCGCCTGCTGTGCAACGCGCTCGCACAAGCGCCCCCCGCGCCTGCGGTAAAGTACGCGCCATGAACGAATTCGAGCGCGTACGCAGCTACCTGACCGACCTGCAGGACCGCATCTGTGCGGCCATCGAGGCGGCCGACGGCCAGGCCCGGTTTGCCGAAGATATCTGGCAGCGGGCCGAGGGCGGTGGCGGCCGCACCCGGATCCTGCGCGATGGCGCGGTGTTCGAACAGGCCGGCATCGGCTTCTCCGACGTGGCCGGCACCCGCCTGCCGCCGTCGGCGTCGGCCAACCGGCCCGAGCTGGCCGGCGCCTCGTGGCGCGCCACCGGGGTGTCGCTGGTGTTCCACCCGGCCAACCCCTACCTGCCGACCACCCATGCCAACGTGCGTTACTTCCGCGCCGAGCGCGACGGCGTGGAAGTGGCCTCTTGGTTCGGCGGCGGCTTCGACCTGACCCCGTTCTATCCGGTCGATGAGGATGTCCAGCACTGGCACCAGGTCGCGCACGATCTGTGCGCGCCGTTCGGCGCCGAACGCTATCCGGCGCACAAGCGGTGGTGCGATGAGTATTTCTTCCTGCGCCATCGCAATGAAACGCGCGGCGTGGGCGGGCTGTTCTTCGATGACCTGCACGGCGATTTCGAGCAAGATTTCGCCTACCTGCGGGCGGTCGGCGATGGTTTCCTGGACGCCTACCTGCCGATCGTGGAACGCCGCAAGGCCATGCCCTATGGCGAGCGCGAGCGCGAGTTCCAGCTGTACCGGCGCGGCCGCTACGTGGAGTTCAACCTGGTCTACGACCGCGGCACGCTGTTCGGCCTGCAGAGCGGCGGGCGCAGCGAGAGCATCCTGATGAGCCTGCCGCCGCGGGTGCGCTGGGAATACGGGTTCCAGCCCGAGGCCGGCAGCGACGAAGCGCGGCTGGCCGACTACCTGGTGCCGCGCGACTGGGTATAGCGCCACGCCGTGCGTGGCCGGCGGTATCGGTGAACGTCATCCACGCATGGCGTGGATCTACGGGGCGCTGGGAAGGTTGTTTTCCCCATCCACGCCTGGCGTGGATCTACGCGGCACGATGGTGATGTGGCCGTTGATCTCCAGCAACGCCATCGCCACCTCGCTCACATCCAGGCAGCCCTGCTGGCGCAGCGCCGCGGCGAAGTCGGCCTGGGTGACCAGTTCGCGTTTGAGCACCGAATCGAGCAGCGTGCCGTCGCGCGCGATCAGGACCGGCTCGCCTTCGACCAGGGCTTCGATGCGGCGGCTGCGCGTGGTCAGCCAGCCCACGCCGTAGTTGATGCAGATCAGCGTGGCCGCCAGCAGCAACCCGCCGCCCAGCGAGGTGTCCTGGCCCAGCAGGGCGTTCTGCACCGCGTTGCCGAGCAGCACGATCAGCAGCACGTCGAACGCGGTGATCTGGCCCAGCGCGCGCTTGCCCGACAGCCGCACCATGCCCAGCACCACCGCATACACCACCACCGCGCGCAGGATGAACTCCCACCACGGCATGGCCAGCGTAAACAGGTCGCTCATCACGTTCTCCCCGGTTCAGGCCACAGCATGCGGGGCGGTGGAGGTGGCGGCAACATCCGGGATGATGCGGACCGAGCCATGGGGGTATTTGTGGCCGCCCAAATAAAAAGCCCCGCCGACCAGGGGGAGGTCAGCGGGGCCGGGGAACGGGCGCTTGGGGAGGAGCCCCCGTTCCGAGATCTGCTCCAGGGGATGGGAGAGATCCACAACAGGCATTGCGCCTGTCGAGGTCTATAAAAGCACCCCGAACATTGATAGTTCGTGAAGGGGCCCAATTAAGCCTCCCTTACCACGGGAAACATTCATCCAACAGTCAGTTTTTGCGGACAGAGTGAACGAATTCAGCAGTTTCACCGTGATTGACGTCTCAGTGCGCCTCGTCCCAGTTATCGCCGACCCCGGCATCGACGACCAACGGCACGCGTAACTGGGCTGAAGACGACATCAGTTCCACCACCTTCAAACGCAAGGTATCCAGGAACGAACTTTCGGTTTCGAAAACGAGTTCATCGTGTACCTGCATGATCATCCGCGCCTGGCCGTTCTGGCCCTGCAGCCAGTCATCCACCTTGACCATCGCGCGCTTGATGATGTCCGCCGCGGTGCCCTGCATCGGGGCGTTGATCGCGGCGCGCTCGGCGCCGGCACGCAGGCCCTGGTTGCGGGCGTGAATGTCGTTCAGGTACAGCCGGCGGCCTTCCAGGGTTTCCACATAGCCGTGGTCGCGGGCCTGCTGGCGCATGCGCTCCATGAAATCGCGCACGCCCGGGTAACGGCTGAAGTACAGCGCCACGTAATCCTGGGCCTGGCCACGGTCGATGCCCAGGTTGCGGGCCAGCCCGAACGCGCTCATGCCGTACATCAGGCCGAAGTTGATCGCCTTGGCGGCGCGGCGCTCATTCGGGGTGACCTGGTCCAGCGCGCGCCCGAACACCTCCGCCGCCGTGGCGCGGTGCACGTCCACGCCGAGCTCGAAGGCGCGCACCAGGCCCGGGTCTTCGGACAGGTGGGCCATGATCCGCAGTTCGATCTGCGAGTAGTCGCAGGCCAGGATCCGGCAGCCCGGCGGGGCCACGAAGGCGCGGCGGATGCGGCGGCCGTCCTCGGTGCGGATCGGGATGTTCTGCAGGTTCGGGTCCGACGAGGACAACCGGCCGGTGGCCGCGCCGGACTGGTGGTAGCTGGTATGGACCCGGCCGGTGGCCGGGTTGACCATCTCCGGCAGCTTGTCGGTGTAGGTGCTGCGCAGCTTGGCCAGGCCGCGGTATTCCAGGATCACCCGCGGCAGCTCGTGCTGCTCGGCGATCGCCTCCAGCGCCTCTTCATTGGTACTGGGCTGGCCCTTGGGGGTCTTGACCAGCGCCGGCAGCTTCAGTTCGTCGAACAGCACCGCCTGCAGCTGCTTGGGCGAATCCAGGTTGAAGGTTCGCCCGGCCAGCTCGGTGGCCTTCTGCTGGGCGGCCAGCATGCGCACGGCCAGGTCCTGGCTCTGCCGGCGCAGCTCGGTCATGTCGATGTGCACGCCATTGGCCTCGATCCGCGCCAGCACCGGGACCAGCGGCATCTCGATGTCGCGATAAACCCGCTCCAGCGCCGGGATGTCCCGCAGCTGCGGCTGCAGCACGCGGTGCAGGCGCAGGGTGATGTCGGCGTCTTCGGCGGCGTAGCGGCCGGCTTCGTCCAGGCCCACCTGCGAGAACGAAATCTGCTTGGCGCCCTTGCCGGCCACGTCCTCGAACTTGATCGTGTTGTAGCCCAGGTAGCGCATCGCCAGCGAATCCATGTCGTGGCGGGTGGCGGTGGAGTTGAGCACGAAGCTCTCCAGCATGGTGTCGTCGTGGTAGCCCTGCACGTCCACGCCATGCCGGCGCAGCACGTGCAGGTCGTACTTGCCGTGCTGGCCGAGTTTCTTCTTGTGCCGGTCCTGCAGGATCGGGCGCAGTGCGTCCAGCACCTGCTGCAGCGGCAGCTGCGCCGGCGCGCCGGGATAGTTGTGGCCGACCGGGATATAGGCGGCGCGGCCGGGCTCGACCGCCAGGCTGATACCGACCAGGTTGGCGCGCATCGCATCGAGCGCGTCGGTCTCGGTATCGAAGGCGATCAGCTCGGCGGCGGCGGCGCGCTGCACCCAGGCATCGAGCTGCTCGGTGGTCAGCACGGTCTCGTACTCACCGGCGGCCGACAGGGCCGCATCGACCGGGGCGGCGGCCTGGTCCGGCGCAGCGCGCGCGTAGCCGGCGGCGGTGCCGCGCAGGCTCACCGGCGCATCGCTGGCGTCGGCCGGCGCGGGCACCGGGCCGCCCAGTTCCTTCAGCGCCTGGGTGAAGCCGTAGCGCAGGTACAGCTCGCTCAGGGTGGGCACGTCCGGGTCGCGCAGGCCCAGCGTGCGCGGGCTGGCCTCCAGCGGCACATCGGTGCGGATGGTGACCAGGTCGCGGTTCAACGGCAGGCGCTCCAGCGCCGCGCGCAGGTTTTCGCCGATCTTGCCCTTCATCGCCGGCGCGGCGGCCATCACCCCATCCAGGCTCTGGTATTCGGCCAGCCATTTGGCCGCCGTCTTGGGGCCGCACTTGTCCACGCCGGGCACGTTGTCCACGGTGTCGCCCATCAGCGCCAGCAGGTCGACGATCTGGTCGGCGCGTACGCCGAACTTGTCCATCACCGCCGCATCCGAATCCATGCGGCTGCCGGTCATGGTGTTGACCAGTTCGATGCCCGGCCGGACCAGCTGGGCGAAGTCCTTGTCGCCGGTGGAAATGGTCACCTGCAGGCCGTCGCGCTGGCCCTGCAGGGCCAATGTGCCGATCACATCGTCGGCTTCCACGCCGGGGATGCGCAGGATGGTCAGGCCCAGGGCTTCGACGATGCGGCACATCGGCTCGACCTGCGGGCGCAGGTCGTCGGGCATCGGCGGGCGGTTGGCCTTGTAATCGGCGTACAGGTCGTCGCGGAAGGTCTTGCCGGGCGCATCGACCACGAACGCGATGAACGCCGGGCGTTCCTTCAGCGTGGCGCGCAGCATGTTGACCACGCCAAACAGCGCGCCGGTGGGCTCGCCCTGGGCATTGGTCAGCGGCGGAAGCGCGTGGAACGCGCGGTACAGGTAACTGGACCCGTCAATCAGGACTAATCGGCTCATGCGACGATTCTACGCGCCCGGTGCCGGCCGCCGAAGGCACGCGGCTCACGGTGGGTGGGGCATAATCGGGGCTCCCCCGTCCAAGGACCCTCGGCCCATGAAGACCCTGTTGCTGGTTGGCCTGCTTGCATTGGCCGGTTGCGCCACCACCGGAGGCGCAGGCTCCCCGCCCGTGGACGTCAGCGGTGCCGATGTGTTGCGCAAGACGCTGGCCAACGGCGATACCCTCGAGGAATACCGGGTGGGCGGCCAGTTGCGCATGGTCAAGGTGACCCCGTCGCGCGGCGCGCCGTACTACATGTACGACCGCAACGGCGATGGGCGCATGGACAACGACAAGGACGGCGTGTCGCCGGTGTACTGGAAGTTGTACAGCTGGTGAGCCCGGCCGGCACGCCGCTTGCAACGATGCCCGCACTCGACCGCCCGCTTGTTGCACCGACATGAATACGCCCGAACGCCGCCAGTCCCCCGACGACGCACGCCTGCGCGCCGGCCTCACCGCCGAGCAGCGCCAGGCCGTGGAAACCCTGGAGCACTTCGGCTGGAAGCTGCGCTTCGTGCGCCGCCCGCTGTTCCGCGACCCGGTGCCGGTCCTGTTCGACCGCAGCGGCGAACGCTACGTGGTGGTGCAACCCAATGGCAGCCTGGATGAGTCGCAGACGCTGAAGCTGCGCGACTGACGCCGGGCGCGCAATCCGATAGTGCCGGCCGCCGGCCGGCTCCCCGCACCGCCCATTCCAAGCGGAGCCGGCCAACGGCCGGCACCAGCTCGTCAGCGGATGACCAGCACCGGCACCGTGCTGCGCGCCAGGACCTCGGCGGTCTGGCTGCCCAGCAGCACCCGGGTGACCCCGCGGCGGCCGTGCGAGGTCATCACGATCAGGTCGCTGGCGCGCTCGGTGGCGGTGTCGATGATGCCGTCGGCGGCGTAGCGGTCCAGCACGTGCACTACGTTGGCCCGCAGCCCCTGCGCCTGGGCGATGGCCTGGGCCGGGGCCAGCACCTTCTGCGCGGTTTCTTCGCGGTCGGCCTTGTACTCGGGGCTGTTCATATAGCCCACGCTCCAGCCCATGGCGTCGTACATGCCCACCGCCCATGGCTCGGACACGGTCACGATATCGACCTCGGCGTCCAGGTCCTTGGCCAGTTCCAGGCCCTTGCGCAGGCCCTTCTCGGCCAGCTCCGAGCCATCGGTGGCAATCAGGATGCGCTTGTACATGGCGGGCTCCTCAGCGGTGGAAGAAGGAAGGGCCACCATTGCACACCCGGCGTGCACGGCGCGCCTTGAGCCAGATCAAACTTCCGGCGGTCGGCGTGCGGCAACCACCCGCGCCGGGTTGCCCACTACCGTGGCCCCGGCCGCAACATCGCCGGTGACCACGCTGCCGGCCCCCACCACGGCGCCGTCGCCGATCTCCACCCCGGGCAGCACGATCGCCCCGCCACCGATCCACACATTGCGCCCGATCCGCACCGGCCGCGCCGATTCCAGCCCGGCCGCCCGCGCCTGCGCATCGCGCGGGTGGTCGGCGGCATAGATCTGCACCGCCGGCCCGATCTGGCTGCCCGCGCCGATACGGACCTCGGCCACGTCGAGAATGACGCAGTTGTAGTTGAGGAACACGCCCTCGCCCAGATGGATGTGGCTGCCGTAGTCGCAATGGAACGGCGGACGGACCACCGCGCCTTCGCCCACCGCGCCCAGCCGCTCGCGCAGCAGCGCGTGGCGCACCGCGGGGGACTCGGCCAGGGCGGCGTTGTAGCGCACCATCCAGGCCTTCGCCGCGGCCATCTCGGCCTGCAGCTGCGGATCGCCCGGCCGGTACGGCTGGCCGGACAGCATCTTTTCCTTTTCGCTCAACGCCATGGCGGTTCCTCGTTGCGGCCCCCGATCATGCCTTGGCCGCCACCTCCGGCGTAAGCGGTGCCCGGCCGGACGCTCAGGCCACGCTCACCCGCCGGCGCCGCTGCGGCAGGCGCACCGCCAGGACCACCACCAACGCGGTGGCGGCCGCCGTCATCCAGAACGGCCAGGCCCCGAGCAGCGCGCACAGGCCGGTGGGCCGGGGCTCGCAGCGCAGGTGCAACAGATCCAGGCCGCCGCCGGCATCCAGGCAGGCATAGGCACGGTGGAACAGGGCCAGCACCGGCGCCATCCAGCCCGCCGACACGGTCAGCGTGGACAGGACGGCCAGCAGGTACGGAATTCCCTTGTTCATGTATGCGCTCCCAGCAGACAGCGCCAGACTCTGGGCGCCGCGCCGGGGCGCCACAAGCACCACGCGACGAAGCCGCCGAAATCCGGGATGAGTGCCGGGCCGGTGCGGATGAGTCGGGGGCGTTTGGGCGCCGAGTGGGCAGCCAGCGCTGGCACTGCGTGCCACCTGACTGCCTGCAGTCAATGGCCGGGCGCTGGCCGGCCCACTGTCAGGCGGTGCGCACCACGCGCGCGTCCTGGCACAACGGGTAGGTCGCAACCAGTTCGGCGATGCGCTCCTTCAGCGTGTCGAACGACACGCCGTACAGGTACAGCGCGGTCTCGCTGGGGCCTTGCCACCAGCTGCAGACTTCGCCCACGCCTTCGATGCGGGCCACGATCTGCTCGAACACGTAGTTCGAATCGCACTGCTCGTAGACCTCATCGGGCAGGTCGGTGCCATTCAAGTACAACGCCAGGCCCTCGGTGACGCCGAACGCCTGGTCGGGCGCGCCGTCGCGCTGGATCAGCGAACCCTTGGGTGCACCCAGCTGCTCCAGCAGCTCGACCACCGCCGGCAGCGAGGCCGGATCGTTCAGCGCGATCTCGATATCGCCGTACTCCACTTCGCCCTCATCGGACAACGCCGTGCCGCCGCCGGTGAGCTGGCCGAGTTTGGCGCTTTCCAGCAATGCATCGAGCGGATCCTCGAACAGCTCATGGCGATGCTCAGGCTGCAGCCTGGCGTTCAATTTGACGGTGATGTGCAGCAGCGAATCGGTCATGGGGGAAGCCTGCGCCAAGGGAATGCCGCACATTGTAGTGCCGGCCGCTGGCCGGCTCCCGACGGCGCCGCCTCAGCGCAGCAGCGGCGGTACCTTGCGCTCCAGCAGTTCCACCAGCGCAGGTGCCATGAAATCGTAATCGTCGGCAATATCCAGGCAGACGATGCGCTTGCCACCCAGCCACCGGCGGAACCGGCTGGACAGACGGCTGCGGTGGGCGCGCTCCATCACCACGATCAGGTCGGCCCATTGCAGCAGTTCCGGGCTGACCGGCACGTCGGCATCGGGCTTGAGCCCGGCCGAGGCGGTTTCGATGCCGGGCCAGTCGGCGAACACCTGCTCGGCCGTGGGGCTGCGCAGGCGGTTCTGGCTGCAGATGAACAGGACGCGGCGCGTCATCCCTGGACCTTACAGCACCGTCAGGTTGGCATAGGCCATCACCAGCCACTTGCTGCCGGCGTCGGCGAACTCCACCTGCACGCGCGCATGCGCGCCGCTGCCTTCGTAATCGGTGACCATGCCTTCGCCGAAGCGGGCGTGGCTGACCATGGCGCCCAGCTTCAACGGCGGCGCCTCCAGGGCGGCATGGCCCATCACCCGGTTGGCGCCGAGCGAGGCGGTGCGCGACACCTGCACCTTGGGGCGTACCTCGTTGAGCAGTTCGCGCGGGATCTCGCGCAGGAAGCGCGAGGGTACGTTGTAGTTTTCCTGGCCGTGGATGCGCCGCGATTCGGCGTAGCTCAGCACCAGCTTCTGGCGGGCGCGGGTGATGCCCACGTAGGCCAGGCGGCGCTCTTCCTCCAGCCGGCCGCTTTCTTCCAGCGACCGCGCGCTCGGGAACAGGCCATCTTCCATGCCGGCCAGGAACACGATCGGGAATTCCAGGCCCTTGGCCGAGTGCAGCGTCATCAGCTGCACGCCTTCCTCGCCGGCCTGGGCCTGGCCTTCGCCGGCCTCCAGCGAGGCGTAGGACAGGAACGCGACCAGCTCGCTCATGGTCTCGCCGGTCTCTTCGATATCGTCCTCGCGGCGGACGAAGCGCGAGGCTACCGATACCAGTTCGTCCAGGTTGTCCGCGCGCGATTCCGAATCCAGTGCGTTGCGGCTTTCCTTGGACCAGTGCTCGCGCAGGCCCGAGCGCACCAGCACGTGGTCGATGCGTTCGGCCAGGGTCATCTCGCCGGCTTCGGCGTGCAGCTGGTTGACCAGGGTCAGGAACCCGGCCAGCGCATTGCGTGCGCGTGCGGCCAGTTCGTTGCCCTGGGTGGTGAGCATGGTGGCTTCCCACAGCGAGATCGCCTGGCTGCGCGCCAGCCGGCGCACTTCGTCCAGGGTGCGGTCGCCGATGCCACGGGTGGGCGTGTTGACCGCGCGCTCGAAGGCGGCGTCGTCGTTGCGGTTGGTCATCAGCCGCAGGTAGGCCAGCGCGTCCTTGATTTCGGCGCGCTCGAAGAAGCGCATGCCGCCGTACACGCGGTAGGGCACCTGCTCGGACAACAGGGCTTCTTCGAACGCACGCGACTGTGCGTTGCTGCGGTAAAGCACCGCGGCATCGCCGTAGCTGCCGCCGTCGCGCACCCACTGGCGCGCGCGCTCGACCACGTAACGGGCCTCGTCCATTTCGTTGTAGGCCGCGTACAGGTCGATCGGCTCGCCATCGCCGCTGTCGGTCCACAGCTCCTTGCCGATCCGGTCCGGGTTGTGCGCGATCACCGCGTTGGCCGCGCCGAGGATGTTGGCGCTGGAGCGGTAGTTCTGCTCCAGGCGCACGGTCTGCGCACCGGGGAAATCCTTGAGGAAGCGCTGCACGTTCTCGACCTTGGCGCCGCGCCAGCCATAGATGGCCTGGTCGTCGTCGCCGACCACGAACACGTGGCCGCTGTCGCCGGCCAGCACGCGCACGAAGGCGTACTGGATGGCATTGGTGTCCTGGAACTCGTCCACCAGGATCTCGCGGAAGCGCGAACGGTAGTGCGCCAGCAACGCCGGGTTGTCGCGCAGCAGTTCATGCGCGCGCAGCAGCAGCTCGGCGAAATCGACCAGGCCGGCGCGGTCGCAGCGTTCCTGGTAGGCCGCGTAGGCCTGGCGCATGGTTTCCAGCCACGCATCGTGCGGCTCAGGCTGGATGTGCTGCGGCCGGCGGCCCTCGTCCTTCTGTTCGTTGATCCACCAGGCGATCTGCTTGGGCGGGAACTTGCCATCGTCGATCTCCAGCTGCTGCACCACGCGCTTGACCAGCCGCAGCTGGTCGTCCGAATCGAGCACCTGGAAACTGTCGGGCAGCCTGGCGTCCTGGTAATGCAGGCGCAGCAGGCGGTGGGCCAAGCCGTGGAAGGTGCCGATCCACGCGCCGCGGCTGCCCTGCGGCAGCTGCAGGTCGATGCGGTGGCGCATTTCGCCGGCGGCCTTGTTGGTGAAGGTCACCGCGAAAATGCCATGGGTGGGCACGCCGCAGACTTCATTCAGCCAGGCGATGCGGTGGATAAGCACGCGGGTCTTGCCGGAACCGGCACCGGCAAGCACCAGATGGTGGCCGGGCGGGGCGGACACAGCTTCGCGCTGGGCGGGGTTGAGCCCGTCGAGCAAGTGGGAGACATCCATCGGGCTATTTTACGCCCTCCGCGCCCTCCCTGCGTCAGGGCTTACGGCCAGCCGCCTCCTCCTTCAGGCGGGCGTCCAGCTGGGCGCGCCCGTTCTGCGCGTAACGCTTGCAGGCTCCCGCATCGACCAGCGGCGATGCCCCATCGCCGGCCAGGCGGGCGAACAGATCGCTGCCCAGCGGATGCGGCGTCACGTGGATGTCGCAGGGCAGCGCGGCCAGTGTGTCCAGGCCACGCCGGAAGGCGGCCACCATCTCCGGATGATCCAGGTAGCGGTACTGCGCGTCGGAGATGGCACTGACGCTGTCGGTGTAGGCGATGTCCAGGCAACGCGCGCCTTCGCAGGAACGCCATGTCCAGCTGGTGCCACCGGGAGTGTGGCCCGGCGTGGCATGCGCGGTCAGCGCCAACGGACCAACACGGACCACCTCGCCATCGCCGATCACCGCGACGTCGGCCACCGGCGGGAAGCTCCCACCGGGCTCCAGGTACTGCGGATCGCTGCGGTCGCTCTTGCCCTTGCGCAGCGTGGCCAGCGCAGGCGCGCGCGCCAGCAGCGGGGCGCCGGTGGCCGCCTGCAGATGGGCCAGGCCGGCGGCATGGTCGGAATGTTCGTGCGAGTTCAACAGGTATTTCACCGCGTGCGGATCCAAGCCCAGCGCACGGATATTGGCCTCGATCAGCGGACCGGCCGCCACGGTGCCGCCGTCGATCAGCACATGGCCCTGGTCGGAGGTGACCAGCACCGCCGACAGCCCGCAGGTGCCCACATACCACGTGTTGCCGAAGATGCGCCGTGGCGGGGCGCGATCGTTCCAGCCGTCCATGACGCTGGCACCCGCCGGACAGGCCGGAATGTCATCGACTGCGCTGGCCACGGGCGTCGCGGCGCTGGCCGGCGCACCGGGTGCGGGGGCATCGGCCCTGTCCGCCGGCCGACAGGCGGCCAGCAGCATGCCCATACCCAGTACGGCGAACACGCGGCGCATCACGGCCGAGGCAGCGGGGCCGCGCAGGGCGGTCGGGGCGGAGGTGGGCGTCATGCGCATTCCCGGTCTGAAAGACAGCAGCCTAGAGCGGTAGGCGCGCCGTCACCAATGCGAAGATTGAGACAGAGGCATTAGCCCTTTCTATACCTCGCTTCAACCGTACTGCGTGTTGTCGCAGTTGGCCCACCCACCCACGCAAGGCGTCAGCCCAGCGCGCGTCCTGCGGCCTGTTGCGCCTGCACCCGCAACTCCGGAATGGCCAGGCTTTCCCACAGCGTGCCGATGCGCAGGCTGCCGACCACCTGGATGCCGTGCTGTGGCTGACCACCCGCATCGAGCAGGTGGCCCTGCTGCACCGACGTATCCAGCCCCAGCCCATGCGGGCCCGGGCGCGCATGGCCGTCGGCGAGCAGCTGCTGGACCAGTGGATTGCGCATCGCCGTGGCGCGGGTTTCCACCCCGGTGGCATTGACCAGCGCGCCCACCTGCAGCGGCGGCAGGCCGCCGTCGGCGCCGTGCGCATGCACCTGCAGGGTGCCGTCGAGCACCAGCACGGTGTCGAGCCGGGCGCGATGGCGCTGCAGCTGGCCCGACTGTTCCAGCGCGGCCAGCTGCGCCTGGACGCGTTCGGCAATGCGATGGCGGTGCACGTCCCAGTACCGCACCACGTGGCGCAGGAAACGGCGCTGGTCGGCGGCATCCAGCCCCCACCACAGTGCCTGGCCGAGCGGGCGGATGCGATCCATCACGCTCTGCCACGGCAGGCCCTGCGCGACGGCGTCACGGGCATGCCCGCGCAGCGTGCGCAGCGCCTGCCGCAGTGGCAGGCCCGGCAGCGGTTGCGGATCGAAGCTGGCCGCGCCGCCGTGCGCGTGCGGCAACGGCAGCAGCGCGTGGCGCGACAGTACGTGGATACGGCCGCGATGCCCGGCGTTGGCCAGGGCCACCACGCTGTCGGCCATGCTCAGGCCCGAGCCGATGATGGCCAGGTCGCCGTCGCCGGCCAGCATCCGCACGCCGTCGTAGTCCCAGGCATCGACGACCTTGCCCGGCGGCAGCGCGTCGGCGCCGGCGACCGGCAGCGGACGCATGCTGTTGCCGCAGGCCAGCACCACCTGGCGCGCCTGCCAGCTGTCGCCGCCGGCCAGGGTCAGGCGCTGCGTGGCGGTGCCGGGCTGCAACGCGGTCACCGCGTCATGCACCACGCTGAACTGCGCGGGGCTGCCGGCCTGCGCCTGCTCCAGCCGTGCCTGCAGGTAGGCCGCATAGCAGCGGCGCGGCGCGTACTCGGCGGCCAGCGCGTCGCGCGGCATGCCGGGGAACGCGTCGACCTGCAACAGGTAGTCGAGGAAATCATCGGGGGCATCGGGCAGCCCGCTCATCCTGCCGACCGGCACGTTGAGCAGGTGCTCCGGCCACGGGGTGGCGTAGGCGATGCCCTGGGCCAGCGCCGAGGCCGGCTCGAACAAGGCGACATGCAGCGCAGTGGTTGCCGTGCGCAGCGCATGCAGCGCCACCAGTACGCCCGCCGCACCGCCGCCGACGATGGCCAGATCACACTGGCGAAGGGATTGGGTTGCCGTCATGCCCCGATTGTAGGCGATGCACGCGATGGCCCCGTATCGGCCATCGCCGCGGCGCTACATCAGCGCATCGGCCAGCCGCGCGATGCCTTCGCGGCTGCGCCGCCACGCCGCGCGCTGGCGCCAGCTGCGCAGGTCGAGCTGGCGCGATTGGCCCAGGTAGTCGTTCTCGATCTGCAGCAGCTGGGCGACGATGCCGCGGTCGTAGCAGAGCATGCCGATTTCGGCATTGAGCGCGAACGAGCGGATATCCAGGTTGATCGAACCGACCAGGGCGATGTCCTCGTCCACGGTCAGGTGCTTGGCATGCAGGAAACAGGGCTGGTACAGCGCGATGCGCACCCCGCAGCGCAGCAGTTCATCGTAGTAGGCCTCCTGCGCCCACGCGGTGAGCCGCTGGTTGCTGCTGGCCGACAGGATCAGCTGCACCTGCACCCCCGACAGCGCGGCAATGCGCAGTGCGCTGAGGGTGGCCTCGTCGGGCACGAAATACGGGGTGACCAGCACGATGCGGCGGCGCGCCAGGTGGATCAGCGCATTGACCGCATCGCGTGCATTGCTGAACGGGTAGGCCGGGCCGCTGGGCAGCAGCTGGGTGGCCACGTCGGCCGAGCACACCGGTACGGCGGTCAGCACGTCCAGCCGCTGGCCGGTTTCCATGTACCAGTCGCTGGCGAACACCGCCTCCAGGTGCGCCACGCCCGGGCCGCGCACGCGCGCGACCAGTTCCTTGTTGGGGAAGCCGGGCACGAACTGCGCCTGCGCCAGGTTCTGCGAGCCGATGTAGCCGACCCGGTTGTCGATCACCGCGATCTTGCGGTGGTTGCGCAGGTCCATGCGCCCGCTGCGCCGCCAGCGCAGGCCGCCGGGCAGCATCGCCCGCACATCCACGCCGAGCGCCTGCAGGCGGTGCCGGTAATGGCGCAGGCCGCGCTTGGCCCCCACCGCATCCAGCAGCAGCCGGCAGTGCACGCCGCGCGCGGCGGCGCGCTGCAGGGCCTGCACGATGGCCTCGCCAACCGCATCGTCGAACATCAGGTAGTACAACAGGTGGACGCGCTCGCGGGCTTGGTCGATGTCGGCGATCAGCGCCTGCAGCGAAGCGTCGTAGTCGTTCAGCAGTTCCACCGCGTTGCCGTGGATGGGCATGAAATCGCCCTGGCGCTCGATCAGCGGCACGATCTCGGCGGTGGCGGTATCGGCCACCGGGGTCCAGCGCAGCGGCGGCTGCAGCGCCTGTTCCTCGCGGATCACCTGCGAGGCCTCGGCCTGGCGCTGCACGCGCTGGCGCGACAGCCATGGGTGGCCGAACAGCAGGTACAGCGGCAGACCCAGCAGCGGCACGAAGCCGACCAGCAGCAGCCAGCTGCGCGCCGCACCCGGGGTGGTGCGGGTGGGAATCCAGAACAGCGCGGCCAGCCGGATCAGCCAGTCCAGCAGCAACAACCAGGAACCCAGCAGCCACTCGAACAGCATCGCGTCGCCCGTCGGGGGTGTGCAGGCATTCTGCCATGGGTGGTGTACACGGCCGTGTTGGCGGCGGTGGGCCTGGCCGCCAACGGGCGTGGCCACCAAAGGGCGTGACCACCAACGGTGGCCACCTACCGGGCGCGGCCAACAAAAAACCCGCCACGAGGGCGGGTTCTTCAGGGGAAGCTCAAGCATCCTTGCGGATTACTTGATCTTGCCTTCCTTGTACAGGACGTGCTTGCGCACGACCGGATCGTACTTCAGGAATTCCATCTTCCCGGGGGTGTTCTTCTTGTTCTTGTCCGTCGTGTAGAAGTGGCCAGTGTTGGCCGTCGAAATCAGACGGATCTTGTCGCGCTTGCCTGCCATGATCGTTTACTCCTCAGACCTTTTCGCCGCGCGCACGCAGCTCAGCCAGAACGGAATCGATGCCGTTCTTGTCGATGGTGCGCAGGGCATGCGCGGAAACACGAAGCTTGACCCAGCGGTTTTCGCTGGCCACCCAGAAGCGGCGCTCGTGCAGGTTGGGCAGGAAACGACGACGGGTCTTGTTGTTGGCGTGCGAGACGTTGTTACCCGTCTGCACTCGCTTGCCGGAAACTTGGCATACGCGGGACATTGCGCACCTCGATGAAAGTAATTGTCAGCCCATAGCCCGGGCGACGGCGGCCTCGGCGGTTTCCCGCCACACGTCATGAGAATCAAAGGGTTACGCTGTCGAGGGCGGGCCGGATGACGTGTTCCCGGCCACCGATCCGGAACAATCCGGACACAGCGAGCCGCGCATTATGCCGCAGCCGGGGCGGCCGTGCAAGTTGTCCACAGGGCCAGGGTGCCGCGCGCCCTCAGCGCAGGTGCGGGATCACCTGGGCCAGCAGGTGGGCATCCTTCAGGGCGCCGTGCAGGCCCCGGCTGTGGACGATGCCCAGCCGCTGCAGCAGGTCGTCGAGCTTGTTGGGCATGCCCGGCCAGCGGCGCCGGGCCAGTTGCAGACTGCAGGTGACCCGGCAGTGCCGGCCCAGGCCACCGGGGATGCCGGCCAACCGCAGCTCGTTGTCCAGGAAGCCGACATCGAAGCTGGCGTTGTGGGCCACCATCTCGCTGCCGCCGAGGAAGTCCAGCAGTTCGGTGGCCTTGCTGGCGAACAGCGGCTTGCCCACCAGCATGGCATCGCTGATGCCGTGCACGCGCTGCGCGCGCCAGTCCACACCGCGCTGCGGCTGCAGGTAGGTGTGGAACTGGCGGCCGCTGATCCGGCCATCGATCAGCTCCACCGCCCCGATTTCGATGATCCGATCGCCCAGGCGGTGCGAGATGCCCGTGGTTTCGGTGTCCAGACTGATCACACGTTGCATGCGGCTCCTTGCGCTTGCCTGCGCCCCATCCTTTCACCGGGACGCCTGTCGACGCATTTTCGCACGCCGCCCCGGTTGGGGCGGCGCGCGCAGTCACATATCCTTGCGGTGCAGCCAGCGGTACAGCACCGGCAGCAGCAGCAAGGTCAGCAGCGTGGACGAAACGATCCCGCCGATCACCACGGTGGCCAGCGGCCGCTGCACTTCCGAGCCGGCGCCGACATTGAAGGCCATCGGCACAAAGCCCAGCGAGGCCACCAGCGCGGTCATCAGCACCGGGCGCAGCCGGCCCAGCGCACCGTCGCGCACCGCGTCGGCCAGCGGCAGGCCACCGTCGCGCAGGCTGCGCATGAAGCTGATCATCACCAGGCCGTTGAGCACCGCCACGCCGGACAGCGCGATGAACCCGACCCCGGCCGAGATCGACAGCGGAATGCCGCGCGCGGCCAGGGCGAGCACGCCGCCGGTCAACGCCAGCGGCACGCCGCTGAACACGATCGCCGCGTCCTTGACCGAGCCGAAGGCCCAGAACAGCAGCGCGAAGATGATGATCAGGGTGACCGGCACCACCACCGCCAGGCGTTGGCTGGCCGAGATCAGCTGTTCGAAGCTGCCGCCATACTCGATCCAGTAGCCGTTGGGCACCTGCACATCGCGGCCGATCGCCTGCTGCAGCGCGGTGACGAAACTGCCCAGGTCGCGGTCGCGCACGTTGGCGGTGACCACGATGCGGCGCTTGCCGTTCTCGCGGTTGATCTGGTTCGGCCCTTCGCTGTTGGCCAGCGTGGCCAGCTCGCGCAGCGGTACGGTGCGGGCGCTGCCGCCGGTGCCGCTGCCGGCGCGGCTGGATTCATCGGCGCCATCGGCCAGTGCGGTCTCCAGCGATACCGGCAGGTCGGCCAGCGCGGCCGGGTCCTGGCGCAGGGCTTCGGGCAGGCGCACCACGATGTCGAAACGGCGGTCGCCCTCGAACAGCTGCCCTGCCACCTGCCCGCCCACCGCCGTGGCCACGGTGGACTGCACCAGGCCGGGGTTGAGCCCGTAGCCGGCCAGCGCGGTGCGGTTGGGGGTGACGGTCAGCAGCGGCAGGCCGCTGGTTTCCTCCACGCGCACATCGGCCGCACCGGGCACCGTGCCGGCCACCGCCGCGATTCGCTTGCCCACCGACAGCAGCGTGTCCAGGTCATCGCCGAACAGCATCACCGCCACGTCGGCGCGCACCCCGGAAATCAACTCGTTGGTGCGCATCTGGATCGGCTGGGTGAACTCGTAGTTGTTGCCCGGCAGCTGCTCCACCGCCGTTTCCAGCTCGCCCAGCAGCGCGGCGCGCGGTTTGCGCGGGTCCGGCCAGTCCTTGCGCGGTTTCATCATGATGAAGGTATCGGCCACCGAGGGCGGCATCGGGTCGGATGCCACTTCGGGCGTGCCGATCTTGGAAAACACCTTGAGCACTTCCGGGAACTGCACCAGCCGGTTCTCGATCTGCAACTGCATCTGGATCGACTGGGTCAGGCTGGTCCCGGGGATGCGCATGGCGTGCATGGCCACATCGCCTTCGTCCAGGTTGGGCACGAACTCGCTGCCCAGCCGCGTGGCCAGCAGGCCGCAGCCGACCACCAGCACCAGCGCGCCAGCCACCATCCAGCGCCCGCGCCGCAGGGCCAGCGCCAGCAGCGGTTCGTAGCGCCGGCGTACCCAGGCCATCAGCCGGTTTTCCTTCTCCTGCACGCGGCCGCCGAGGAACAGGGCGATCGCCGCCGGGACGAAGGTCAGCGCCAGCACCATCGCCCCGCTAAGGGCCAGTACCACGGTGATCGCCATCGGGTGGAACATTTTTCCTTCCACCCCGGACAGCGCGAAGATCGGCAGGTACACCGCGGTGATGATGCCCAGGCCGAACAGGCTGGGGCGGATCACTTCGGCGGTGGCGCTGGCGGTTTCGGCGAAGCGTTCGGCGCCGGTCATGTCGCGGCCCAGCGCGTGCTGGCGCTGGCCGAAGCGGCGCAGGCAGTTTTCGATGATGATCACCGCACCGTCGACGATCAGGCCGAAGTCCAGCGCGCCCAGGCTCATCAGGTTGGCCGACACGCCGCCGCGGGCCATGCCGGTGAGGGTGAACAGCATCGCCAGCGGAATCACCGCGGCGGTGATCAGCGCCGCGCGGAAATTGCCGAGCAGCGCAAACAACACCACGATCACCAGCAGCGCGCCCTCGACCAGGTTCTTGGCCACGGTGTCGATGGTGCGGTCCACCAGTGCGGTGCGGTCGTAGCTGGCGGTCACGGTGACGCCTGCGGGCAGGCTGGCCTGCGCCTGCCGCAACCGCGCCGCCGCGGCCTGGGCCACGTCGCGGCTGTTGGCCCCGATCAGCATCACTACCGTGCCCATCACCACTTCATGGCCGTTCTGGGTGGCCGCGCCGCTGCGCAGTTCCGGGCCGTCCTTGACTTCGGCCACGTCGTGCACATGGATCGGCACGCCTTCGCGGCGGGCCAGCACGATGTTGCCGATCTCCTCCAGGTTGGCGACCTGGCCGGGAATGCGCACCAGGAACTGCTGGCCATTGCGTTCGATATAGCCGGCACCGACGTTCTGGTTGTTGGCTTCCACCGCCTGCGCCACGTCTTCCAGGCTGAAGCCCAGCGCGCGCAGCCGCGCCGGGTCCGGGGTGATGTGCACCTGGCGCTGGAAACCGCCGATGGTGTTGACCTCGGTCACCCCGGGTACGTTGCGCAGCTGCGGACGGATCACCCAGTCCTGCAGGGTGCGCAGGTCGGTGGCGGTGTAGGCACTGCCATCGGGCTTGCGCGCCTTGGGGTCGGCGTCGATGGTGTACATGAAGATCTCGCCCAGGCCGGTGGAGATCGGGCCCAGTTGCGGGTCCAGGCCGGCGGGGATCTGCGATTTGACCTGCTGCAGGCGTTCGGCCACCTGCTGGCGGGCGAAGTAGATGTCGGTGCCGTCCTCGAACACCACGGTGACCTGCGACAGGCCGTAGCGCGACAGCGACCGCGCCTGCTCCATGCGCGGCAGGCCGGCCATCACCGTTTCCACCGGGTAGGTGATGCGCTGTTCGGTTTCCAGCGGCGAATAGCCCGGCGCGGCGGTGTTGATCTGCACCTGGACATTGGTGATGTCCGGGGTGGCGTCGATCGGCAGCTTGGTGAAGCTCCAGATGCCCACCGCGACCAACGCCACGGTCAGGGACATCATCAGCCAGCGGTGGGCGATGGAGGCGCCAATGATGCGCTCAAGCATGACCGTGCCCTCCGCGATGCCGGGGCTGCAGCGCGCGCTCAATGTTCATGCGATGCCCCCGCCTTGCCGATGTCGGCCTTGACCACGTAGCTCTGCTCGACCACGACCTCCTCGCCCAGGGCCAGCCCGGACTGCACTTCGACCTTGCCGGCATCGCGCGCACCCAGCGTGACCGGGCGCGCGGTGTAGGTGTTGCCGCGCCGCACGAACACCACGTCCTTGCCGTCCAGGCTCTGCAGCGCGCTCAGCGGTACCACCTGCGCGGCCGGGGTGGAGGCGACCACGATGCGCGCCTTGACCGCCGCGCCCGGCCGCCACAGGCCATCGTCGTTGCGCAGCGTGGCCCGCGCCACGGTGCTCTGGCTGGCGGTGGCGGTGCCGGGCAGCACGCGTTCGAGCGTGGTGGCCTGGCTGACCCCATCGGTCATCCGCGACACCGTGACCGGCACGCCGGCGGTGATGTGCTGGGTATCGTTGCCGAAGATATGCAGGTCCACCCACAGCGAAGACAGGTCGCCGATCTCGAACAACGGCGTGCCCTCGCCCGCCACCCCGCCGACCTGGGCCTGGCGCGCCAGCACCACGCCGGAAATCGGCGCACTGACGCTGTAGGTGGTCAGGCTGAGGTTGCTTTCGATGCTGGCCAGTACCTGGCCGGCACGCACCCGGTCGCCGACGTTGGCGCGCAGCGAGCGGATCGGCCCGGGGAAGCGCGCCATTACCTGCGCCACGCGGCCATCGACCGGGGTCAGCAGGCCCTGTACATCGTGTTCGTCGGCGATGGTGCCGGCCGCCACGGGAGCCACGCGGATACCGGCC
Organism: Stenotrophomonas sp. KH_029; assembly: GCF_057839765.1. Lineage (NCBI taxonomy): Bacteria > Pseudomonadati > Pseudomonadota > Gammaproteobacteria > Lysobacterales > Lysobacteraceae > Stenotrophomonas > Stenotrophomonas sp. KH_029. Next base: position 4,180,132 of record NZ_CM174498.1, read on the forward strand.
TGTTCGGCCATCGCCGCGGCGATGGTGGTGCTCTGTGGGGCGTCGTGGTCGTCCTGTTCGCCCTCGGCATGCCCGGCCTCAGCGTGGCCGGCATCGGCGGCGGTGTCGGCCGCTGCCACGGCGGGGGTGTCCCTGCTGCAGCCGCCCAGGGCCGACAGGGCAAGCAGCAGGCTGGCGGTGAGCGCCGTGCGGGATGCGGAAGTGGTCATCGGCGGTCCTCCGTGGACACGTGGCTAGGGGTGGGGGTATCGCCGGCGGCGAGCATGCCCTGCCCGGTGAGGCGCTGGATTTCGATCAGGGCGGTCTGCGCGGCGATCGCCGCCTCGCGCTGGCGCTGGCGCGCGTCGATGCGCATCGCCTGCAGCTGCGCCCATTCCATGTAGCTGATCGCACCGGCACGCCAGGCTTTTTCAGCGGCGTTTTCGGCACGCTTGAGCTGCGGCAGCACATCGCTTGCCATGCGCGCCACTTCCAGCCGCGAGGTCAGGTAGCGGCCATGCGCTTCGGCCAGGGTGGCGTACAGCTGCAGCGCGCGCGCGTCGCGCTCCACGCTGTTGAGTGCCAGTTCGGCTTCGGCGGCGCGGATCTCGGGCGCTGCGCGCGCCACGCTGCCCAGCGGCAGGCTGAATCCGGCAACGAACGCGTTGTCACGGCTGTCGCGGCTGTTGCGTAGCCCCACCTGCCAGTTGAAGTCCGGGCGCGCGGCGGTACGCGCCAGTTGCACCTGCGCCTGGCGGATGCGGCGTTCGCCGGCCAGCACGGCCAGTTCCGGGGTGCGTTGCAGTTCGTCTGCGAGCACGGCGAAATCCTGCAGTGCCGGCAGTTGCATCGGGTCGCCGGTGACCACGTCGAAGCCGGGATCGCGCTGCTTCCACAGCGCCGACAAGGCCATGCGCGCGGACTGGTCCATCTGCCGGGCGCGGTCGCGGTCCAGTTCGGCCTGGGCCAGCATCGCCTGGGCGGTGAACAGTACCGATTCGGGCGAGGCGCCGGCCTGCAGGCGCAGGCGTGCGGCGGCCACGGCGCGGCGGCGCTGTTCGATGTCGGTCTGCGCGATGGAAAGTTGCTGGCGCGCATCGGTGACGGCCAGGTAGCGGCGCGCCACTTCGGCCATCAGGTCCAGCCGCGCGGTCTCGCGCTGCGGGGCCAGGCTGTCGATGTTGGCCTGGGCCACGGCACGGCGCGCATCCAGCTTGCCGCCCCGTTCGAGCACGCCGGCCAGGGTGACGGTGAGTTCGGCGGCCTTGAAGCCGCGGTTGCCACCGGTCCCCAGCGCGTTCTCCAGGTCCACGCCCAGGGTCAAGGGCGGGCGCAGCCCGGCTGCATCGCGGCGTGCTTCCCAGACCGGGCGCTGGGCATCGACCAGGCGCAGCTCGGGGTGGTATTGGGCAACGCGCGCAAGCGCGTCATCGAGGGTGAGGGCAACAGGGGGCGACGGTGCCGCCGGCGCCGTGCCCTGCGCATGGGCGCCGGGCACGAACGCAAAGACAGCCAAGGCTGCCAGACGCATCCACATGGGAAATCTCCAGATAACGGTTCAGATGGGCAAGCGCGGCACAGGGCCGCGTGGCATCAGGACGCTATCGGGGGGCGCAACACGCTCTCGGGCGGCTGGGTGCGCAGCTGCGCGGTCAACCCTGCCGGCAGGCTGTGCGCCGGCGCGGCCGGCAGCACCCACGGCAGTGACGCCATCGGCAACACGCCGCCATGGCCGTGGCAATGCCCGCAATGGACCAGGACATGCAGCAGATCGCCATCGTCCTGCTCGGCATCGGCGCTGCCCGCTGCGGCCGCATCGGCCGGCGCGGCATCGCTGTGCAGGCTGATGTGGATGTCGGCCAGGGCCGAGGCGGTGGCCGTGCCGAACACGCCCAGGCCCACGGCGACCAGCATCAGCAGGCGCAGCAGCAGGGACGGACGCGGGCGGGCATGGCGGTACATGCCGGCAGGGTAGCGGGCCGCTTGCGCGTTACACAATCGCAGCGGCCCGCATTGGTTCACATTGCCGGGCCGGCCACGCACGGGCCGGCGGCTTGCCGGTTCAGCCGGCGGCCTTGCGTTCGGCGATATAGGCCTGGATCTGCGACTCCAGCACCGGCAGCGGTACCGAGCCCTGCTTGAGTACCGCGTCGTGGAACCCCTTGATGTCGAAACGCTCGCCCAGTTCCTGCTCGGCCTGCGCGCGCAGGCGCACGATGGCGATCTCGCCCAGCTTGTAACTCAGGGCCTGGCCCGGCCAGGAGATGTAGCGGTCCACTTCGGTGGTCACTTCATGTTCGCTCAGGGCGGTGTGGTCGCGCAGATAGGCGATCGCCTGCTCGCGGGTCCAGCCCTTGTGGTGCACGCCGGTATCGATCACCAGGCGCGCGGCGCGCCACATTTCGTAGGTCAGGCGGCCGAAATCCTCGTACGGGGTTTCGTAGATGCCCATCTCCACGCCGAGCTTCTCGCAGTACAGGCCCCAACCTTCGCCATAGGCGGAGATGTAGGCATTGCGGCGGAACTCGGGCAACTGGCCCTGTTCGGCGGCCAGCGCACCCTGCAGTGCATGGCCCGGGTCGGATTCGTGCAGGGTCAGCGCCGGCAGGTTGTACAGCGGGCGCGCCGGCAGGTTGTAGGTGTTGAGCCAATAGGTGCCCATGCCACCGCGGCCGGCGGTCCAGAACGGGGCGATGTCCGGCGGCACCGGCACGATGGTGAAGCGCGCGCGCGGCAGGGTCATGTACTTGCCGATCACCCCGTCCACGCGCTTGGAGATCCATGCGGCGCGATGCAGCAGTTCGTCGGGGGTCTTGGCGTAGAACTGCGGGTCGGTGCGCAGGAACGCCAGGAACTGCGCGAAGCTGCCCTTGAACTGTACCTGCTTGATGATGCCGTTCATTTCCTGCTGGATGCGCGCCACTTCCTTCAGGCCGATCTCGTGGATCTGCTGCGGGGTCAGGTCCAGCGTGGTGTATTGGTGGATCTGCTGCTTGTAGTAGGCCTTGCCACCGGGCATGGCTTCGGCGGCCAGGGTGGTGCGTGCCTGCGGCACGTACTCACCGACGAAGAAGGTGCGCAGCTTGGCGAAGGCCGGCACCACGCTGCCGCTGATGGCCTGGCGGGCCTGGTCCTGCAGCTGTGCCTGCTCGGCGGCCGGGATGCTGGACGGCAGCTTCCTGAAAGGCGCATAGAGGGGGGAGGCGGTCGGGTCCTTCAGTTCGGACACGGTGGCGATGGAGACTTCGCGGCCATCGAGCACCGCGCGCGGCACGCTGAAGCCACGCTTCAGCCCGGCGCGCATGTTGTCGGTCTGCTGGTCGAAGTAGCGCGGCACGTCGTTGAGGCGCGCGATGTAGTTGCGGAAGTCCTGCGCGGTCTTCATCTCGCGGCGGGCCATGAACGAGAGGTTGGACCAGAACGAGGAATCGGCGTTGAACGGCATTTCATAGCCGCCCAGGCGCACCTCGGCGGCCAGGTTGAACACCTGGTCGCGGTAGATGGCGTAGTTGATCCGGTTGTCCGGCGACAGGGCCTGGACGTCGACCTTGTCCAGCTGGGCCAGTACCTGGTCCCACACCTTCAGCCGGCCCTGCTGGGCGGCCGCGCCCACATCGGGCATACGGGTGGCATTGGCCGGGCCGTCGCCGTCTTCGCTGGCCTCACCGCCACCGGCCTGCCGCCATTTCCATTCGGTCTCGTAGATCGCCTTGAACTGCGCATCGGCAGCGCTTTCGGTGGCCAGGCTGGGCGGGGCCGCGGCCGGGGGAGCCGAAGGGGCGGCCGGGGCGGCACCGGCAGGCAGGGCCAGGGCGAACAGCAACGCAGCAACGAGCGGTGATTTCACGATCAGGGATTCCCGTGGGACGGCAAACCCCGATCATGGCACCAAGCCAGCGCCCGGGCATGGATCAAAGGTCCTGCCCGCGCAGCGGGCAGGACCCGGGACCGGCCAATGGCCGGGACCGCAGCGCCGAAGGCGCGCGTAGGCACCGACCCGTGGTCGGTGATCCCATCGCGGGCAGGACCCGGAACCGGCCGCAGGCCGGGACCGACGCGCCAACGGCGCGTGGTAGATCCACGCCATGCGTGGATACCGCGCGCAGCGCGGCACACCCGTCAGACGTTCATGACACCGCACCAAGAGCATCCACGCATGGCGTGGATCTACCGCTAATGCTCCGCCCGGTCCCGCCTCCAGCCACGGTGCTGGATATCCAGCTTCAGGCTGTACAGGGCGGTGAACGCCGGGAACAGGTTCTGCAGCACGCCCACCGAATCCTGCTTGGCCGAGAACAGGAAATAGCTCAGCGTCATCAGGCTGCCGACCACGCTCATGTACCAGAACAGGCGCGGGATCACCGGTTTGCCGGCGCGCCGGGAAGCCACGAACTGCACCAGCCAGCGGCCGCCGAACATCAGCGCGCCGGTGTAGCCGATCAACTTCCAGCCGGTCACGTGCAGCCCGGTCCAGTACAGCCAGGTCAAGGGTTGATCGAGCCAGTGCAACTCCATCAGCATTCTTCCACGGCGGTACGCTTGCTGCGCCTGATCAGCCAGGCCACCCCGCGCAGGTCGCCGATGCCGACCAGCGCGCGGCCCAGGTTGTTGTACTTGGACACCCCGGCGGTGCGGTGGCGGTGGTTGACCGGCACGCTGAGCGTGCTCCAGCCGGCGCGCTGCATCAGTGCCGGCAGGTAGCGGTGCATGTGGTCGAAGTACGGCAGGTCCAGGAACGCGGCGCGCTCGAACAGCTTGATGCCGCAGCCGGTATCGGGGGTGTCATCGCGCAGCATGCGCGCGCGGATCGCATTGGCCCACCTGCTGGCCCAGCGCTTGCTGCCGCTGTCCTGGCGGTTGACCCGCCAGCCGGCAAACAGCTTGACCTGCGGCGGCGCGGCGGCGCGGGCGGCCAGCAGCCTGGGAATGTCGGCCGGATCGTTCTGGCCGTCACCGTCGAGGGTGGCGATCCACGGCGCGCGGGCCTGCTTGACCCCGTTGCGCACCGCGGTGCTCTGCCCGCTCTGGCTGGCATGGTGCAGCACCCGCAGTTCCGGGGTGCCGGCCTTGAGCGCCTGCAGCACCGCCAGGGTGTCATCGCGCGAGTGGTCGTCGATGTAGACGATTTCGAAATCGAGCTGGCCACGCAGGGCCGCGGTGATCTCGCCGATCAGGGGGGTGACGTTGTCGCGTTCATTGAAGACCGGGACGACGACCGACAGTTGGGGGTGGCTCATGGTCGGGCTCTGCGAATGGCCAGGAACGAAAAAGAGCGCGCATTTTCCGCAGCGAAGGTTATCCGAAGATGAATCGGTGCGTGTGTGTCAGGCGTGATCGCCGAAATAATCCCGGCACCAGGCCACCACCGGGGGCAGGCCCTGGGCGATCGGCGTGGCTGGATCAAAGCCGAATGCGTCACGCGCACGGGTGGTATCGGCCATGGTGCGGACCATGTCGCCAGGCTGCATCGGCTTGTAGACCTTGTGCGCCGGGCGACCGGCCGCCGCCTCGATGATGCCGATGAACTGTTCCAGTTCGATCGGGGTGTGGTTGCCCAGGTTGAAGACACGGTGCGGCACGCCCTCGCCGGACGGATGCGCCAGCGCGCCGAGGATACCGGCGACGATGTCGGAAACATGTGTGAAATCGCGCTGCATTTTGCCGTCGTTGAACACCTCGATCGGGCGCCCGGCCAGCACCGCGCGCGAAAACAGCAGCGGCGCCATGTCCGGCCGGCCCCACGGGCCATACACGGTGAAGAAGCGCAGGCCGGTGGCAGGCAGGCCGTACAGCTGGGCGTAGGTGTAGGCCATCAGCTCGTTGGCGGCCTTGGTGGCCGCATACAGCGAGCGCGGCTTGTCGATGCGCTGGTCTTCGGAGAACGGCGGGGTGGCCGAGTCGCCGTACACCGAGCTGCTGGACGCATACACCAGGTGGGCCACGCCGCGGTGGCGGCACAGTTCGAGCATGTTGACGAAGCCGACCAGGTTGCTGTCGACATAGGCGTGCGGGTTTTCCAGCGAATAGCGCACGCCGGCCTGCGCGGCCAGGTGGACCACCCGGGTCGGCCTGACCTGCTCGAACAGCGCGGCCAGGCCGTCGCGGTCGGTCAGGTCCAGCACGCGGATGTCCGCGTCCGGGCACAGCGCCGCGACCCGGTCGCGCTTGAGCTGCGGGTCGTAGTAATCGTTGTAGTTGTCCAGGCCGACCACCGCTTCACCGGCATCGAGCAGGGCACGGACGGTGTTGGCGCCGATGAAGCCTGCGGCGCCGGTTACGAGAATGGTCATGGCGGGGGTCCTGGAAATTCCAGTCGACAGGATATCGCCGATGCGCCGCGCTCAGAACAGCCCGAAGCGTTTCCTGGCAACGTTGACCCGTCCCGGCTCGATGAGGTCGCTGATGCCCTTGGCGTCGAAGCGGTCCAGCAGCGCGTCGCTGCCCTTCTTCAGCTTCAGCGCCATTTCTTCCGGATACAGCGGCACGAGGGACATGAACACGATGGTTTTCTCATCGCTGATGACCAGGTGGCTGAAATCGTCGGGGGAGGTCACCGGCGGCAGCACGATCGCCCCGCTGAAGCCCACGCCCGGCGCGTAGGGCTGGGCCGGGTCGCCATTGGGGACGGTATGGCCAAAGCCCAGCCAGGAATCGAACTTGTGCGGCAGGCGCGCCAGCTCCTTGAGCAGGCGGATCGGCCAGTAGTGACGTTCGTCCTTGAAGTCGGCCTGCTGCAGCGGCCAGACGGCCGGCAGCGTCACCATCAACTCCATGTGCCGCGGCGAACCCTCCGCGCCAGCGGACAAGGTCATGGGCAAGTCGCTCATGCCCGATGTCACCAGCCGCAGGTGCGGGAAATCCTCCGTGGCCGGTACCACGTGCACGTCAATGTGCACCGCATCGGAAATGATCTCGTGGAAGACAAACGAGATCGGCCCGAGATGCTGCTCGATATGCGCGCTGATCCGTTCGATGCATTCCTCACCGGCGGCCGGTGCAAAATCGCGGGGCTGGGTGTGGATCAGCATCGGGCTGCCGCCCGGGCTTACGTCGTCATAGGGGGTGTTCATCCATGGCTCCTTGTTGGCGGCCACCGCCTGCCGGGACGTGTCACCACAGGGTGAGCGGGGCGTCCTTGGCCAGGGTGGCCTTGCGTTCCTTGCTGAAATCCCACCACGGCCGCGGGGCCTCGCCCTGCATGAAGCGCACGATCGACAGGAACACGTCGATCACGCAGGGGTCGTGCATCACCCCGGTGCGCAGGCACAGTTGGGCGTACATGTCATAGGCGTCGCGGCCGCGCAGATGGGCGGGCACGCGGATGCCGATCAAACGAAGATCCTTCTCACAGGCCGGCCCGACATTCGGCAGGTCGGTCAGACGCAACAGATGGTTGCGGTCGACCTTGGTGGGGTTCATTGCTGGGGGGGAATCCTCTGGCGCGGGCGGGGACTCAGCCCTTCTGTGCGCGAAGTCGTTCGAGCACGCCGTCCAGCGTGTCCAGGTCGGTGTAATGGATGATCAACTTGCCCTTGCCGCCACGGCCGTGGTTGATCGCCACGCGCGCGCCCAGCGATTCGGACAGCTCGGTCTCCAGCGAGGCGATGTCGGCCTGCGGGGCGCTGGCGGCCGGCTTCTTGCGCAGCGCGCCGGGCACCTTGCCGGCGGAAAACTGCTGCGCGCGATGTTCCACTTCGCGCACCGACCAGCCCTGGTCGGCCGCTTCCTGGGCCAGCTTGCTGGCCAGTTCCGGCGCCAGCGTGAGCAGCGCGCGGGCATGGCCCATTTCCAGCCGGCGGGTTTCCAGCAGCAGGCGGATGGCGATCGGCAGCTCGAGCAGGCGCAGCAGGTTGGACACCGCCGCGCGCGAGCGGCCGACGGCCTGCGCGGCCTCGGCGTGGGTCAGCGCGAACTCGCTGATCAGGCGCTGCAGGGCTTCGGCTTCTTCGAGCGGGTTGAGGTCTTCGCGCTGGATGTTCTCGATCAGCGCCATCGCGATGACGGTGCGGTCTTCCAGCTCGCGCACCACCACCGGCACTTCGTCCAGGCCGGCCAGCTGCGAGGCGCGCCAGCGGCGTTCGCCGGCGACGATTTCGAAGCTGTCGGGGCCGAGCTGGCGGACCAGGATCGGCTGGATCACGCCCTGCGCCTTGATCGATTCGGCCAGCTCGGCGAGCTTGGTTTCATCCATGTCGCGGCGCGGCTGGTACCTGCCCGGCTGCAGATGGCCGACCGGCAGCTTGCGCAGCACTTCACCGGGCAGCGGTTCGACCACGGCGGCGGCCTGCACCTGGGTCACGGCGCCCTTGGGCCCCAGCAGCGCATCGAGGCCACGGCCGAGGCCGCGTTTCTTGCCGAGGGCGGGCTTGGTGCTCATCAGGCGGTCTCCATGGCCTTGTCGGCCTTGTTGCGTTGTTGGTGGCGGCGGATGATCTCCCCGGCCAGGCCGAGGTAGGCCACGCCACCGCGCGAAGCACGGTCATAGCCGACGATGCTCTGCCCGTGGCTGGGCGCTTCGGCCAGGCGTACGTTGCGCGGCACGATGGTACGGAACACGCGATCGCCGAAGTGGTCGGTCAGTTCGGCCGACACCGCGTTGGCCAGGTTGTTGCGCACATCGAACATGGTGCGCAGCACGCCCTCGATCTCCAGGGTGGGATTGAGGTTGGCGCGCAGCGCCTCGATGGTTTCCACCAGCGCGCTCAGGCCCTCCAGCGCGTAGTACTCGCACTGCATCGGCACGATCACCGAGTCGGCCGCGGCCAACGCGTTGAGGGTCAGCAGCGACAGCGCCGGCGGGCAGTCGATCAGGATGTAGTCGTATTCGTCGCGGATCGGCGCCAGCGCGCGCTTGAGGCGCTGCTCGCGCTCGCCCTGGTCCATCAGCTGGATCTCGGCGGCGGTCAGGTCGATGTTGCCCGGCAGCAGGTCGAAGCCTTCCGGGGTGGTGACCCGGACTTCGGCCGCCGTGGCCTCGCCCAGCAGCAGGTCGCAGGTGGACGCGGCGACCTCACGCTTGTCCACCCCGCTGCCCATGGTGGCATTGCCCTGGGAATCGAGATCGACCAGGAGCACGCGCTTGGGTGCAGCAGCCAGGGAGGCGGCCAGATTGACGGCAGTCGTGGTCTTGCCGACGCCACCTTTCTGGTTGGCGATGGCGATGATGCGGGCCATGCGGGTGAGCCTCATCGGCAGGGAGTGGGACTGGTCATTATGCGTATATGGGGCGTGTCATGCACTGTGAGATGCACGCCGGCCAACCCCCGCCCGGGCGCCTGCCCGCCCGGAGTGCGCCCGATGGACACCGCAGCGGCTGCTGCGACAGGCGCTGACGCCGATATCCGGCAGCCCGCCGGCGGTGTCGCCGGCAACCCCACCGGGGCCGGTCAGGGACCGGCAACCACCACCAGGTGGCGTTCGCCGGTCAACCCGGGGACGTGCAGCGGCAGCACCTGTTCGACCCGCCAGCCGGCCGGCAGTTGGGCGATTTCCTCATGCGGATGGACGCCCTTCATGGCCAGCAGGCGCCCGCCCGGGCGCAGCAGGTGGCCGCCGACCTGGATGATCCCGGCCAGGGTATCCATCGCGCGCGCGGTCAGGTGGTCGTAGGCGCCCGGCTCGGCCAGGGCCTCGGCGCGCGACTCGGCCACGCGCGCATTGGCCAGGCCCAGCTGGCGCACGGCCTCGCGCATGAAGCGGGCCTTCTTGCCATTGCTTTCGACCAGGGTCACCTGCAACTGCGGGCGGGCGATCGCCAGCGGGATGCCCGGCAGCCCGGGGCCGGTGCCCAGGTCGGCCAGGCTGCCGCTCTCCAGGTAGGGCTGCATCGCCAGCGAGTCGAGCAGGTGGCGGGTGACCATCTCCAGCGGGTCGCGGATCGCGGTGAGGTTGTAGGTGCGGTTCCAGCGGTCGAGCAGGGCCAGGTAGGTCAGCAGCGGCGGCGCCAGTGCGGCGTCCAGGTCCATCGCGGCCAGGCCACGCGCGAGCGCCTCGGCCACGCCGGCCGGAAGTGTGTGTTCGGTCATGGGCGCATTATCGCAGGTCGGCTGCCGTCCCGGCGGGCCGCGCGGGACGACCATCAGAGCGCGTGGAAGGCCAACGCGGCGCGGAAATCGTCGGCCGCCTGCCATTCGTGCAGCGTCCAGCGCGCCGCCGCGCCCAGCTCCGGGTCGCACCAGGCCAGCTGCAGCGCACCGCCCGGGGCCGGAGCCAGCTGCAGGCGGTGCAGGCCGAACGAGATGCCCTGCCCCTGCGCCTTGAGGATGGCTTCCTTGGCGCACCAGACCCGGAAGAACCAGGGGTGGCGGGCGTCCTCGTCCAGGCCCAGCAGCCAGTCCTGCTCGGCCGGGTGGAAGAAACGTTCGATGATCTCGGCCATGCGCGGCCGCGGCCGCAGCGGCTCCAGGTCCACGCCCAGCCGCACGCCCTCGCCCAGCGCCACCAGCAGGCGGCCATGGCTGTGGCTCCAGCCGGTGCCCAGGTGCGCCAGCGGGCCATGCAGCTCCGGCCGGCCGCGGGCATCGCGCTGCAGCGGCAGGCTGCCCGGCGCGGCGCCAAGCTGTTGCGCCAGCAATACCCGTGCCTGCGGTTCGCCGCGGGTGCCGTTGACGTGCGGCAGGCACCAGACCGTGACCGGGCCGAACCGCCACGGGCCACCCAGGGCCGCCGGCAGGGTCATGCCCGCCTCCGGCGCGCGGGGCTGCACGGCGATTTCACGGGGGTTGCCGTCAACTGGCGCGGTCGTACACGCAAACCGGGAGTCAAGGCTATGGGCATCATCATCTGGTTGATCGTCGGCGGCATCGTGGGCTGGCTGGCCAGCATCATCATGAAGCGCGACGCGCAGCAAGGCATCATCCTCAACATCGTGGTGGGCATTGTCGGTGCACTGCTGGCCGGCTGGCTGTTCGGCGGCGGCATCAACGAAGCGATCACCATACGTACGTTCCTGTTCTCGTTGATCGGCGCGGTGATCCTGCTGGCGATCGTGAACCTGTTTACGCGCAAGAGCGTGCGCTGACCGGATCGCGGCGGGTGCGGACACAAGGCCCGGCATTGCCGGGCCTTGTTGTATCGGTCAGCCCAACTGCACCCATGCCGGCGCATGGTCGCTGGGGCGGTCCCAGGTGCGCGGCTGCCGGTCGATGCCCGAGGCCAGCGCACGCGCCTTGAGCGCGTCGGACACCAGGGTCAGGTCGATGCGCAGGCCCAGGTTGCGGCGGAAGCCGGCGGCGCGGTAATCCCACCAGCTGAACACCCCTTCCTCCTCGCTGTGCAGGCGGAACGCATCGTGCAGGCCCAGCTGCAGCAGTTTGTTGAGCGCGCCGCGCTCGGCGGTGGAGGTCAGGATGTGGTTGTCGTTCCACACCAGCGGGTCGTGCACATCGCGCGCGTCCGGGGCGATGTTGAAATCGCCCATCACCACCAGCTCGGGATACTGCTGCAGTTCCGCCGCCACCCAGGCCTGCACGGCCTCCAGCCAGCGCAGCTTGTAGGCGTACTTGTCGGTACCCACGTCCTGGCCGTTGACCACGTACAGGTTGATGATGCGTACCCCGCCCACGGTAGCGGCGATCGCGCGCTTCTGCTCGTCCTCGAACCCGGGAATACCGATCTGCACGTCCTGCGCCGGTTCGCGCGACAGCAGCGCGACGCCGTTGTAGGTCTTCTGCCCGGCAAACACGCTGCGGTAGCCCAGCCCGGCCAGCACTGCGTCGGGGAACTTGTGGTCCTCCATCTTGGTTTCCTGGATACCGACCACGTCCGGCGCGAACGCGGTGAGCCACTGTTCCAGGTGCGGCAGGCGCACGTTGAGCGAATTGACGTTCCAGGAGGCGATTTTCATGGGGTCATTCTACCTGCGGGGCACCGCCCCGGTGGGCATCCCTCGCGCTCCGGCCCTGTACCGACCAACGGTCGGTACCTACCGCGCGTGGTCGGTACCTCGTGGTGCGGTAGCCACCGACCATTGGTCGGTGGGACGGGACCGGTGGGCCGGGATCACCGCACCAGCACCTTCAACATCCCGGTGATCTTCGAATACGGCGGCTTGAGCAGGTCGCTGGCCGCCCAGCGCGACTGCCACAGCACCGGCAGCAGCTTGCTCAGTCCGTCGAACCCGGCGCGGCCGTGGTAGGCGCCCATGCCGCTGGGGCCGACGCCACCGAACGGCAGGCCGTTGATGGCGAAGTGCAGCAAGGTGTCGTTGACGGTGACGCCGCCGGCCACGATCCGGCCCAGCACGCGCTCGACCACCTCACGCTGCTGGCTGAACACATACATCGCCAGCGGCCGGTCGCGCCCCTCCACCTCGGCCAGCGCCGCATCCAGGTCCGGATAGGCGCAGACCGGCAGGATCGGCCCGAAGATCTCCTCCTGCATCAGGTCCAGGTCGGCCGGCGGGTCGAGCACGATGGTCGGCACGATCAGGCGTTCGCGCCGGGCACGTTCGGGATCGACCGTGGCCAGCTCGATCACCGGCACCCCGCGGGCGCGCGCCTGGTCCAGGTAACCGCGCAGGCGCTGGTACTGGCCGTCGTGGATGATCCGGGTGTAATCGGCGGCATCGCTGAAATCGCCGTAGCGCGCGCGCACCTGGGTCTGCAGTTGCTGCACCAGTTCGCGCTGGCGGGTGCCGTCGATCAGGACGTAATCCGGCGCGATGCAGGTCTGCCCGGCGTTGAACCATTTGCCGGTGGCCAGGCGCGCTGCCGCCTTGTCCAGCGGATAGTCGGCGCACACGATCGCCGGTGACTTGCCGCCCAGTTCCAGGGTCAGCGGGGTCAGGTGCGCGGCGGCGGCGGCCATGACCTTGCGCCCGACCGCGGTGGAGCCGGTGAACACCAGGTGGTCCAGCGGCGCGCCGGCCAGCGCGCTGGCCAGCGCCGCACCGCCCTGCACCACCGCCACCCGGGCGGGCGGGAACACCTCGGCCAGCAGCGCCTGCAGGAACGCGCTGGTGCGCGGGGTGTGTTCGGAGGGTTTGAGGATGACGTGGTTGCCCGCCGCGATCGCGGTGGCCAGGGGGATCAGCGCCAGGTTGACCGGGTAGTTCCACGGCGCGATCACCCCGACCACGCCCAGCGGTACCGGCCGGAGCTGCGCGCGCGCCGGCCAGAACCGCCAGCCGACGCCAACCCGGCGCGGCCGCGCCCAGCGCCGCAGGTGCGCGCGCAGGTGGTCGATCTCGCCAAGCACGGTCATGCCATCGGCGATCAGCGATTCGTGGGTGGAGCGGTGACCGAAATCGGCCGCGATCGCCTCGGCCATCTGCGGCAGGCGCGCCTTGAAGGCCACGCGCAGGCGCAGCAGATCATCGCGGCGCTGCGCCAGCGACGGCCGGTTGGCCTGCCAGGCGGCACGCAAGGCATGCAGGATCGCGGGAAGCGCGAGGGGATCGGTAGGGGCATCGCTCATGCGGCGACTATAGCGGCAGCACCTGTGATGGCAGGATCGGGGCGCGTCTCCGAAAGTTCATGGGGAGCCGGCCAGCGGCCGGCACTACCCGAAACGCGAAAAGGGCCGCGATTGGCATCGCGGCCCTTTGTTCGTGCAGTGCGAACCAACGTTACAGCGTGATATCCACCCCGCGCGTCTCGCGCAGGAACAGGCCGCCGACCACGACCGTCATCAACGCGATGATGATCGGGTACCACAGGCCGTAGTACAGGTTGCCGGTGCCGGCCACCAGCGCGAAGGAGATCGCCGGCAGGAAGCCGCCGAACCAGCCGTTGCCGATGTGGTACGGCAGCGACATCGAGGTGTAGCGGATACGGGTCGGGAACAGCTCGACCAGGTAGGCGGCGATCGGGCCATAGACCATGGTCACGTACAGCACCAGCAGCCACAGCATGAAGACGGTGCCGGGGATGTTGATGCGCGCGTTGTCGGCCTTGGCCGGGTAGCCGGCCGCGGTGAGCGCGCCCTTCAGCTCACCACCGAAGGCATCGGCCTTGGCCTTGAGTTCGTCCTTGGTCAGGCCGGCCGCCTCGAACGAACCGACCTTGCTGCTGCCCACCTGGACCTGGGCCAGCGAACCGGCCGGTGCCGGCTGTACTTCATAGGGCACACCGGCCTTGGTCAGGGCCGCGGTGGCCACGTCGCAGGAGCTGGTGAACTTGCGCATGCCGACCGGATCGAACTGGAACGAGCAGGTGTTCGGGTCGGCCACGACCAGGGCCGGCGAGTTGCTGCGCGCTTCTTCGATGGCCGGATTGGCGAAGTGGGTCAGGCCCTTGAAGATCGGGATGTAGGTGATGGCGGCCAGCAGGCAGCCGGCCAGGATGATCTTCTTGCGGCCGATACGGTCCGACAGCCAGCCGAAGAAGATGAAGAACGGCACGCCCAGCGCCAGCGCGGCGGCGATCAGCAGGTAGGAGGTGGTCGCGTCGACCTTGAGCATGCTGCTCAGGAAGAACAGCGCGTAGAACTGGCCGCCGTACCAGACCACCGCCTGGCCGGCCGCAGCACCCAGCAGCACCAGCAGCATCAGCTTGAAGTTGCCGCCCTTGAGGCTGTCACGGAACGGGGTCTTGGAGCCCTTGCCTTCGGCCTTCATCTGCTGGAACAACGGCGACTCGCTCAGCTGCAGGCGGATCCACACCGACACGCCCAGCAGCACGATGGAAACCAGGAACGGAATGCGCCAGCCCCAGGCTTCGAACGCCTCGTTGCCCAGGAAGTAGCGGCAGGCCAGGATGATCAGCAACGACATGAACAGGCCCAGCGTGGCGGTGCACTGGATGAAGCTGGTGTACAGGCCGCGCTTGTCGGCCGGGGCATGTTCGGCCACATAGGTCGCCGCGCCACCGTACTCGCCGCCCATCGCCAGGCCCTGGGCCAGGCGCAGGATGATGAGGATCACCGGAGCGGCAAAGCCGATCGAGGCGTAGTTGGGCAGCACGCCGACCAGGAAGGTCGAGATGCCCATGATCAGGATGGTGACCAGGAAGGTGTACTTGCGGCCGATGCGGTCGCCGAGGCTGCCGAAGAAGGCCGCGCCGAACGGGCGCACGAAGAAGCCGGCCGCGAACGCCAGCAGCGCGAAGATCATGCCGGTGGTTTCGTTGACGCCACTGAAGAACTGCTTGGCGATGATTGCGGCGAGCGAGCCGTACAGGAAGAAGTCGTACCACTCGAAGACAGTGCCCAGGCTGGACGCGAAGATGACCTTCTTGTGTCCCTGGGTGAGTTGGGGTTTTGCGGGTGCGGCTGTGGTGGACATGGGACGCTTCCCCTCCGAAGCAATCGTTGGTGGTAGGTGCCGACCGTTGGTCGGCACTCATTTAGAAACTGTATTTCGTGGTGAATTGCAGGCGGTTGATGTCGCCCTTGCGTCCATCCTCGATCTCACGCACGCCGTACATGTACTCGGCACCGATATCGACCTTGGGCATCGGGGTGTAGAACACGTTGCCGCGGATGCTCTGCACGCTCTTGGTGACCAGCGGGCCCAGGCTGCCGTCGTTGTCGTAGTCGCTGCGCGCATAGATCAGGTTGGTGCGCAGCTTGGGGGTGAAGGCGTGCCGCCAGCCGACGTAGCCGGCCAGTACCCCGGTCGGGTTGAGTTCGTCGCGGGCCACGTCGTAGGCGGTGTCGGCGGTGATGCCCAGGCCGACGTAGCGGGCGATGCCTTCGCCGCCGCTGAGCTGGTAATGCAGGGTGTCGCTGCCGCCCATCACCCACTTGCCGCCCAGGGTCAGGCCGCCGCCGATCTTGTCGATGTTGACGCCGGTGGTCTGGTTGTCGATCTTCAGCTGCCGCACCACGCCGCCCACGCCGAAGGTGCCCCAGTCGCCCTTCCAGCCATAGCGCAGGGTCAGGTCCGGCAGCGCGCCGCGGTCGGAACTGCTGGACGCATTGGTCCATGCGTTCCCGGCAAGCGGGTTGCGGGCGCCGGTGAGCACGGTGGTCTCCGGGTTTTCCAGGGCCACGCTGAAACCGCCCTGGGTGTAGCGGATCTGTGCCTGGCGCACGAACAGCACGCCGTCGGTGGGACCGACGAAATCGGCCGCTTCCGGCAGCGAGGCGGCATCCATGAAGTTGGACCAGGTCTGGCCGGCCAGCCAGTTGTTCCAGTACATGTAAGCGTGGCGCAGGGTCACCCCGTAGGTGTTGGTGGCGGTCTGGTTGCCCAGCGAATTGCCGAAGAAATCCATCTCGAAGAACGCACCGGCCTTGTTGCCGGCATCGCTGACGTTGTCGATGCCCAGGTTGAAGCGCGAGAACTTGGCGTGGGCGTTGTAATCCACATCCGAGCGCTTGCCGCTGCCGCCGGCGCCGGCCACCGGGGTCTGCCCCGGCAGGTACAGCGCGCGGCCGGTGGCGTCGTCGGCAAGCTGGCCGTCGCCGGTCTGGGTGGCCATGAAGTCGGCCTTGATGAAGCCGCCGATCTTGACCGTGGTACCCGGCGCAGCGCCCGGGGTGATGGTGGTGACCTGGATGGGCTGCTTGCCGGCCGGCACCTGCGCGGCCAGCGGCTGCTGGGCCTGCACCGTCTTCACGGCGGTGACGTCGGTCTGCGCCTGGCTGATCTGGGTCTGTTGCTGCTGGCTGGTGGATACCAGCATCTGCACCTGGCGCTCCAGCTCGGCGACGCGTGCTTCTAGCGCCTTCTCTTTGGCGGTGTCGGCCCACGCCACGCCTGGCGCGATCAATGCAACGAACAGGGCGGCCGCCAATGGCCGGCGTGTCGTCTTCAGTAAACGGTGGCTCATGTTGCCCTCTCTCCCGGGTGGCAATGCGAACGCCGCGCTGGGCACGGTCGAGCCGACAGTGCGGCCGATTGACGCATCCCGCTATTGGCCATTGGTCGTACTCGCCCCCGACAGGCGCCACAGGCACCTGGGTAGCTACCGGCCGTTGGCCGGTATGCCTCCACGACCCGCCCCGGGTCACGCCCCCATGCCCGGGATGCCCTCGTTCGGGGCCTGCTGCCCTCCAGCTACGACCATGGTCTATGCACCCAGGCAGCGCGAAGGCGGGTGGATGCGGCAAACTGAGGGGGATGAATCGCGGGTTATGCTGCGATCGCACAACCCAAGTCCTAGTGCAAGTGAGGGTGCCATGGCCGATCTTTACCCCGTCAAGGCGGATTTTTCCGCCAAGGCGCGCATTGACAAGAACACCTACCAGACGCTGTACCGCGAGTCGCTCGAGAACCCGGATGCATTCTGGGGCAAGGCCGCGCAGCGCCTGCAGTGGTTCAAGCAGCCGACCACGATCAAGAACGTCAGCTACGACCTCGATGACTTCCGCATCAAGTGGTTCGAGGACGGCGAGCTCAATGCCAGCGTGAACTGCCTGGACCGCCACCTGCAGCAACGCGGCGACAAGGTGGCGTTGCTGTTCGAGCCCGACAGCCCGGACGCGCCGTCCAAGGGCGTGACCTACCGTGAGCTGCATGAGCGCGTCTGCCGGCTGGGCAATGCGCTGCGCAACCTCGGTGTGGTCAAGGGCGACCGGGTCACCATCTACCTGCCGATGATCGTCGATGCGGCCGTGGCCATGCTCGCCTGCGCGCGCATCGGGGCGGTGCACTCGGTGGTGTTTGGCGGGTTTGCGCCGAACTCGATCGCCGACCGGGTGATCGATTGCGGCAGCAAGCTGATCATCACCGCCGACGAAGGCCTGCGCGGTGGCAAGAAGATCCCGCTCAAGGCCAACGTCGATGCCGCGCTGAAGCTGCCCGGCACCACCACCGTGGAAACGGTGCTGGTGGTGCGCCACACCGGCGGTGCGGTGGACATGCAGGCCCCGCGCGACCGCTGGTTCCATGATGTGGTCGATCCGCAGCCGGCGCAGTGCGAGCCGGAGCGGATGAACGCCGAGGATCCGTTGTTCATCCTGTACACCTCCGGTTCCACCGGCAAGCCCAAGGGCGTGCTGCATACCACCGGCGGTTACCTGCTGTATGCGGCCTACACCCACGAGGCGGTGTTCGACCTGCGCGAAGACGACATCTACTGGTGCACCGCCGACGTCGGCTGGGTCACCGGCCACAGCTACATCGTGTACGGGCCGCTGGCCAACGGCGCCACCTCGCTGATGTTCGAGGGCGTGCCGAACTTCCCCACCACCTCGCGCTTCTGGGAGGTGATCGACAAGCACCAGGTCAGTATCTTCTACACCGCACCGACGGCGATCCGCGCGTTGATGCGCGAAGGCGATGCACCGGTCAAGCGCACCTCGCGCGCGTCGCTGCGCCTGCTCGGCAGCGTCGGCGAGCCGATCAATCCGGAAGCCTGGCGCTGGTACTACGAAGTCATCGGCGACAGCCGCTGCCCGATCGTGGATACCTGGTGGCAGACCGAAACCGGCGGCATCCTGATCTCGCCGCTGCCGGGCGCGGTCGACCTCAAGCCGGGCTCGGCCACCCTGCCGTTCTTCGGCGTGCAGCCGGCGCTGGTCAATGCCGATGGCGAAATCAAGGATGGCGCCACCGAAGGCAACCTGATCATCCGCGATTCGTGGCCGGGCCAGATGCGCAGCGTCTACGGCGACCACCAGCGTTTCATCGACACCTATTTCCGCACCTACCCGGGCAGCTACTTCACCGGCGACGGGTGCCGCCGCGATGACGATGGCTACTACTGGATCACCGGCCGCGTCGATGATGTGATCAACGTCTCCGGCCACCGTATCGGTACCGCCGAGGTGGAAAGCGCGCTGGTTTCGCACCCGAAGGTGGCCGAGGCGGCCGTGGTCGGCTTCCCGCACGACATCAAGGGCCAGGGGATCTATGCCTATGTCACCCTGATCGCCGACGAAACGCCGAGCGAGGAACTGCACAGGGAACTGGTGGCCTGGGTACGCAAGGAGATCGGCCCGATCGCCGCGCCTGACCACCTGCAATGGGCGCCGGGCCTGCCCAAGACCCGCTCGGGCAAGATCATGCGCCGCATCCTGCGCAAGATCGCCGAGAACGCACCGGACCAGCTCGGCGACACCTCGACCCTGGCCGACCCGTCGGTGGTGGCCTCGCTGGTGGAAGAACGAAAAGTGAAATAAAGGCCGCGACAGCGCATGACGCCCGCCATCCTTGGCGGGCGCCCTTCGGGCCGCTGCTGTACAGCGTTGTAAACCGCTCCTGCGATTTACTTTGCGCTGTCGCTCCCACGGTCCGCAAGCGGACCGTGGGCCCCCTCTCACCATCACCCACACCCCGCCGCTGCGCGGCCGCCCCCCTGACTCAGGGGGCTGTCATCTCGATACACTCATTCCGTTACGTCGCGCTACCCCTCCGCAACATGGCCCCCACCATGACAACCCTCCTGATTGCCGATGACCACCCGCTGTTCCGCGAAGCCCTTCGCGGGGCGGTGCAACGGGTCATCCCCGGTGTGCAGCTGTATGAAGCCGACAGCGTGGAAGCGCTGTACCAGCTGGCCGACCAGCACACCGACGCCGACCTGGTGCTGATGGACCTCAACATGCCCGGCGCGCAGGGCTTCAACGCGCTGGTGCACATGCGTGCGCTGCACCCGCAGCTGCCGGTGGTGGTGGTCTCCGCGCGCGAAGAGCCGACCGTGATGCGCCGCGCGCTGGACCATGGCGCGTTCGGCTTCATTCCCAAATCCGCCGATTCGGACACCATCGGCCATGCGCTGGGCACCATCCTCGACGGTGAGACCTGGGCACCGCCGGAGGCGCACACCGTGCCACCGACCGGGCGCGAGGAACGCGAGATCGGCCAGCGCCTGCGCGAACTGACCCCGCAGCAGTTCCGCGTGCTGCAGATGCTCGGCGTCGGCCGCCTCAACAAGCAGATCGCCTACGACCTCAACGTCTCCGAAGCGACCATCAAGGCCCATGTCACCGCGATCCTGCGCAAGCTCGGCGTCACCAACCGCACCCAGGCGGTGCTGATGGCCGGCAAGCTGGCCATCGACGACGAGCAGATCGTGTTGCCGCCGGAAGAGGAGTAGATCCACGCCGCGCGTGGATGATGCGATGCCGGAATGCCGGCGGCATCGTTCAAAGGTCATGCCCTGCCGAACGTTGCAGCGCCATCGGCAGTCGGCTGGGGCGCGACCCTACCGGCACTGCCTTATAGCCGGAGCTATGAATTCCAGCGTTACCTGCGCAATTCGCCGTCAACGCTGCAATCCGCGCACCCGGTGCTAAGCTTCGCGTCCCCTTGGGGAGTAGCCGGATTCCTGCTGAAGGAATCGCCCGCATCAACATGCTCGGCCAGTGCGCCGTGGTGCGGGCAACCATCTTGGTTGGCGAGACCAGCGGTCCGCGTGCGCAACGACAGGTTGGGCGCGTCCGCGGTCCGTTGCCCGCCATCGCCCGACCTGCCGCGTACTCCGATGTCTCTTGTTTCGATCCTGCTGATCGGCTTTGCCATGTCCACCGACGCCTTCGCCGCGGCGATCGGCAAGGGTGCGGCCATGCGCAAGCCCCGCTTCTCCGATGCGCTGCGCGCCGGCCTTATTTTCGGCGTCATCGAAGGCATCACGCCGGTGATCGGCTGGCTGCTCGGCCGCGCCGCCCTGCAGTACGTGGAGGCCTTCGATCACTGGATCGCCTTCGGCCTGCTCGGCGCGCTGGGCGTGCACATGATCATCAACGGCCTCCGCTCCGAGCACGATGCCGACGAGGAAGACAGCAGTAGGCACCACGGTTTCTGGCGGCTGGCGATGACCGGCCTGGCCACCAGCATCGATGCGATGGCGGTAGGTATCGGCCTGGCCTTCCTCGATGTGAACATCGGCGTGGTGGCCCTGGTGATCGGCTTGTGCACGCTGACCATGGTCACCTGCGGGATCATGCTCGGCCGGGTACTGGGCAACATGGCCGGCAGGCGCGCGGAGATCGTCGGCGGCGTGATCCTGATCATCATCGGCGCCACCATCCTGTACGAACACCTCAACGGCGCGATGGGCTGACCGCGCGCCGCCATGCCGGCGCGGCTACATGTCGCCGCGGGTGTCGTGGAAGGCGGCCAGGAACGCACGCAGCGATGCCGGCTTGATCGGCTTGGTCAGCAGCCGGTAGCCGCGCTCGCGCGCCATCCGCTTGAGTTCATCGCGGCCGTCGGCGGTCAGCAGCGCGCCCGGGATGGCGCGCCCGGCCTTGTCGCGCAGGGCCACCAGCGTATCCAGGCCATCCAGGCGGTCGTGCAGGTGGTAATCCACCAACATCACGTCCGGGCGTTCGTCCACCTTCTGCAATGCCTGGTCCACGGTGCTGGCGGTGATCACCTCGACCTGCCAGCGCCCCAGCAGCGCGCGCATGCCATCGAGGATCTCCTGGTCGTTGTCCACGCACAGCACGCGCATGCCGGCCAGCGAATCGGTGCGCGACACCGGCGGCGGTGTCGGCGGCGAGCTCGCCGGATCGGGCAACAGGGGCGCCTCCACCCGCGGCAGCATGATCGAGAACATGCTGCCGGTACCGACCCGGCTGCGCGCATTGAGCCGGTGGTCGAGCAGGCGCGAGATGCGCTGGCAGATCGACAGGCCCAGGCCCAGGCCCTGCTCGCCCCAGTCGAACGGCTGCTGGTAGCGATGGAACTCATCGAAGATCTGCTGCATGTGGTGCGCGGGAATGCCCGGGCCGGTATCCCACACCTGCAGCTCGATCTGGTCGCCGCGGTGGCGCACCGCCAGCACGATGCGGCCTTGCCGTGTGTAGCGCAGCGCATTGGCCAGGAAGTTCTGCAGCACCCGGCGCAACAGGCGGCGGTCGCTGCGCACCCAGGCCGGGCGCGCCGACAAGTCCATGCGCAGGCCACGTCCGGCGGCCACCGGGGAATACTGCGCGGCCAGTTCGCGCATCAACAGGCTCACGTCGAAATCGCCGATCACCGGGTGCAGCCCGCCGGCGTCCAGCCGCGACACGTCCAGCAAGCCGTCCAGCAGTTCTTCGGCGGCGCGCAGCGAGGCGTCCACGCGTTCGGCCAGGTGGCGCTGCTCTTCGTTGTTGTGGTGGCTGTCGCGCAGCGCCGAGGCGAACAGCCGCGCGGCGTTCAGCGGCTGCAGCACGTCATGGCTGATCGCGGCCAGGAACCGCGTCTTGGACTGCTGCGCGGCCTCGGCCGCATGCGAGCGTTCGGCCACGCGCTGTTCCAGGGTTTCATTGGCTTCCAGCAGGGCCTTCTCGGCGTGCTTGTAGTCGGTGATGTCGTTGTAGCTGGTGACATAGCCGCCGCCGGGCAGCGCCTGGCCGCGCATCTCGATCACCTTGCCATCGCTGCGGGTGCGCTCGAAGACATGCGGCGAACCGGCGCGCATATAGCCGATGCGGCGGTTGATCTGCACCTCGATCTCGCCCTCGCCCAGCTCGCCGCGCTCGGCGTTGTAGCGGATCAGGTCGGCCACCGGGCGGCCCACGTAGAGCATGCCGTCGGGGTAGCCGAACATCTGCTGGTAGCGGCGGTTCCAGGCGGTCAGGCGCATGTCCGGATCGACCACGCTGACCCCGGCGCTGATGTTCTCCAGCGTGGTGGACAGGATTTCGCGGTTGAAACGCAGTTCCTGGCCGGCCTCGTCGAGCACCGCCACCACTTCGCCCAGGTCCATGCCCGAGCCGCGCAGCAGGCTGGTCAGCAGCAACCGCGCCGAGGCAGCGCCGATCGAGGCGGCCAGCAGGCGTTCGGTGAACTGCACCCAGGCGCGGTCGGCCGGGGCGGAGGCCTGCAGTTCGCGGCCCATCGACTGGGCCTGTTCGAGGAACGAACGCCGCGCATGGCGGTCGCCGACCACCCGCGAGGCCAGTGCCAACAGGTCCTCGACATGCACATGGCCCGGCCAGGCACCGACCACCGACGGCCGCTGCGCATACGGGTCCAGGAACGGCGCGGCGCGCAGCCGCTCGTCCACGCCCGGGCGCCAGCGCACCGACACCAGCACCATCGCGGCCACGTTGACCAGCAATGACCAGAACGTACCGTGGGTGAGCGGATCCCAGCCGCTCATCCCGAACAGGTGCTGCGGCTGCAGCCAGGCGATGCCGAACGGGCCCTGCAGCCATGCCGGGTCCATCCAGCCGGCATGGGTCAGCGCGGGCAGCAACAAGGTATAGGCCCAGGTGGCGAAGCCGAGCAGCATGCCGACCTCCACGCCCTTGCGGCTGGCCCCGCGCCAGTACAGGCCGCCGATCAGCCCGGGCGCGAACTGCGCCACCGCGGCGAATGCCATCAACCCGTAGGAAGCCAGCGTGCTGTCGTTGCTGCTGCCGCGGTAGTAGCTGTAGGCCAGCAGCGCCAGCAGCAGGATCGCCGTGCGCCGGATCCACAGCACCCGCGAGGCGACATCGGCCGCTTCCTGGTGGTCGCCGCTGCGGCGCAGCAGCACCGGCATCACCAGGTCGTTGCTGACCATGGTGGCCAGTGCGATGGAGGCCACGATGACCATGCCGGTGGCCGCCGAGAAGCCGCCCACGTAGGCCACCAGCGCCAGGAACTTGCGCCCTTCGGCCAGCGGCAGGGCCAGCACCATGCTGTCATCGGCGACGCTGCCGCCGGTGCCGAACAGGGTCACCCCGGCGGTGGCGATGGGAATCACCATTGCCGAAATGATCACCAGGTAGGCGCCGAACATCCAGCGCGCGCGACGCACATCGCGTACGTCGCCACATTCCACCACCGCCACGTGGAACTGGCGCGGCAGGCAGATGATGGCCAGGAAACTGAGCAGCGTCTGCGAGATGAAGCCCACCGGCGGCAACCCGGCAAACAGCGTATGCGCCGATTGCAGCACCCGGTCGGTACGGTCGTTGAGCCACAGGTAGGCGAACAGGCCCAGCGCCACCATCGCGATCAGCTTGATCAGCGATTCCAGTGCGATCGCCAGCATCATGCCGTGGTGGTGCTCGGTGGCATCCACCTGGCGGGTGCCGAACAGCGTGGCGAACAACGCCATCAGCAGCGCCACGTACAACGCCGGGTCGGTGAAGAAACCGGTGGGGCCCACGTTGCCGGTCAGCACCTGCAGGCTCATCGCCACCGCTTTGTACTGCAGCGCCAGGTACGGCACGATGCCGATCAGCGCGATCACCGCCACCAGCGCGGCCAACCGGCGCGAGCGGCCGAACCGCGAGGAAATGAAGTCGGCGATGGACACCACGTTCTGGCTGCGTGCGATCAGCGCCAGGCGTTCGATGATGCGCCAGCCGAACAACCACAGCAGCAGCGGGCCCAGGTAGATCGGCAGGTAGCCGATGCCATGCCGCACCGCGGTGCCGACCGCCCCGTAGAAGGTCCACGACGAGCAGTACACCGCCAGGGCCAGGCTGTAGACCACCGGGCGCAGCCAGGGCCGGTCGGGGTACATCGGCCGTCGGTCTCCCCACCATGCCACGCCGAACAACAGCGCGGCATAGGCCACCGATACCAACAGCAGGATCCAGCTGGAGACCACGTGGCGTGTTTCCCTGAAAGCAGCAGGCAGGGTAGGTCACCACCGTTGCCGGTGACAATGGCCGGTGCGGCCGCTGCCACCTACTCCAGCGCAAGGGCCGGCAAACGGATCTCGACACAGGTGCCGTGGCCCCTGCGGCTCTCCACCTGGATCCGGCCGCCGGCCGCGGCCACCAGGCTGGCGCTTACCGCCAGGCCCAGGCCGGTGCCCTGCCCGACCGGCTTGGTGGTGAAGAACGGCTCCAGGCAGCGCGCGCGCACTTCCTCGCTCATGCCCTGCCCGGTATCGCGGGCGCGGATGGCCAATTCGCCCACCCCCGGCACCACCGCCAGTTCCAGTTCGAAACTGCCACCGTCGGGCATGGCCTGGCTGGCGTTGACGGCCAGGCTGAGCAGGATCGACTCCAGCTGCGCCGGATCGAAATGGATGCGGCAACGTACCTGGCCGGTATCGACCCGGCACGCGATGCCCGGATCGAACACCTGGCGCAGCATCGGCGCCATCGCCCCGATGGCATCGGCGGCATCCAGCAGCTGTGGGCGGCCGGCCTCCAGCCGGCTGAAGTCCAGCAGGCGGCGGCTGACCGCGCTGGCGCGGCGGGCCGCCGAGTCCACCCCCTGCAGTGCTTCGGCCACGGCGGGCAGATCCTGGCTGCGGCGGGCCTTGGCCACATAGCCGTGGATCAGCCCCAGCAGGTGGTTGAAATCGTGCGCGATGCCGCTGGCCAGGCGGCCGACGTTCTCCATTTTCATCGCGTGCACCAACTGATCGCGCGAACGCTCCTTCTCCTGCATCTCCAGCTGCAGCTGGTCGCGGCTGTGCGCCAGGTCGGCGCCATGCTGCCTGGCCATCTGCAGGCTTTCGCGCAGGCCGGTGACGCTGTGGTGCAGCAGCCAGGCCACCAGCGCGCTGCCGAACACGCACGCGCCCAGCTGGACCACCACCTGCGGCACGCGTTCGCTACGGAACAGGCCGCCGGCCAGATCGACCCAGGCCCCGGCCACCAGCGCAGCGCAGCGCACAGCCACAGCGTGGCCCAACGCAGCGGCCGGGCGCCCAGAAGGGCGGCCACCAGCAGGATCGGCATCACCTGCAGCAGCTGCTGCCGTACCTGTGCGGCCAGGCCCCAGTAGCCGTAGGCCACCGACAGCAGCAGCAACTGCCCGAGCACGAAGGCACCGGCCGCCGCCACGCCCTGGCCACGCCGCTGTACGAGCAGGCAGCCAACGCACAGCAGCAGCTGCAGGCCGGCCAGTACCGGTACCATGCTGTCCACGCCCACGCTTGGCCCC
The DNA here is from genome assembly GCF_057839765.1 of Stenotrophomonas sp. KH_029. Taxonomy (NCBI): domain Bacteria; kingdom Pseudomonadati; phylum Pseudomonadota; class Gammaproteobacteria; order Lysobacterales; family Lysobacteraceae; genus Stenotrophomonas; species Stenotrophomonas sp. KH_029. The sequence goes on from NZ_CM174498.1 coordinate 4,205,768, forward strand.
TGCAACAGCCAGAAGGCCATCAGCGGATGGAAACCGGCCAGCAGCAGCCACAGGCCGCGCAGCATGGCATCGGTGCGCCTGCCCAGGCCGCGCGGCGGCACGGCCCGATCCGGTAGGGAGACAGCGGAAGTAACAGGCTCAGGCATGCGCGGCCACTCCAGGCGGGCCGAATACGTCAAGTTGTGTCGATAACGGCGTTATATTAGCCGTCCACGATCCGGCTGCCGCCGGCTGCAGCGCCGCTGCAGTCGTCCTGGGCCAGGCCTGATCGCCGCCAGGACGCCGTTGACCATGCCCAGCTTGCCGCTCGCCCGTCGCAGTCTGTCTGCGCTGCTATGCCTTGCCGCCTGTATCGCCCTGCCGGCACGGGCGCAACACCCTGTCGACAATGCGCCGCTGATGGACCAGGTGCAGCAGTGCCACGCGCTGCTGACCAGCGCACCACAGACCTCACTGCAGATCGCCCGCGCGCTGCTGGCCCGCCCGGCGTTGCCGACGCCGGTGGAGATCGGCGCGACCGGCTGCCTGGGCATCGCGTTGCGCGCGCAGGGCCAGCTGCAACAGACCGCCGGCCTGCCGGCACGGCTGCTGGCCGCCGCCGAGCGCGCCGATGCCAGCACCGAAGACCGGCTGCGCGCCAAATCGATGGCCGCGCACCTGCTGCTGTGGCAGGGGGAGCACGCCCGGGCACTGGCGCTGACCAGTGACGCCCTCGACGAAGCGGTGCGCGCCCGCGATGTGCAAGGCCAGATCAGTGCGCTGATGCAGATCGCGATGATCCGCGGCGATGCCATGGGCGACGCGCAGGGCGCCTTGACCTACCTGCAGAAAGCCGCCGCGCTCAGCCAGCACCTGCGCCGCCCGCCCAACCCGGGCGACCTGCTGATCCACTACAACGTGGGCTACGCGCTGCTGCAGATGCAGCGCCATGAGGAAGCCCTGAGCGCGTTCGCGCGCGCCGAGGCGATCGGTGCGCGGCTCAACGGCCAGGACGTGTTGCTGTACCGGATCGCCAGCCACCGTGCCGAGATCCAGCGCGCGCAGGGCCAGTATGCCGCCGCCGACGCAGGGCTGCGGCGGGCCCTGGCCTGGCAGGAAAAGCAGGACCAGCAGGGCCGGATCGTCACCCTGCAACGGCTGGCCCGGCTGGCATTGGACCGCAACCAGGATGTGCAGGGGCTGGCGCTGGCCGAACAGGCCCAGACCCTGGCCGAGGATGGCCGGTTCAGCGATGAAATCCGCCACGGGCTGGACCTGCTCGGCGATGCGTACACCGTGCTTGGCCACCGCCAACAGGCCCTGCAGGTGGCGCGCCAGGCGCGCGAGATGGACCAGGCGCGCAGCAAGGGCGACACCCTCAACCAGCTGGCCAAGCTGCAGGCCACCGCCGAACGCAGCATCGATCCGGCCCAGGTCAACGCCGAGCAGGACCTGGGCCGCGTGCGGGTGCTGCGCAACAGCGCCGTGGTGGCGCTGCTGGCGGTGCTGGTGATCGCCACCACGCTGGTGCTGCGGCTGCGCCGCCAACGCCGTGAGCTGTCGGCGCTGAACCGCACCGATGCGCTGACCGGCCTGCCCAACCGCAGCGAGGCCGAGCACCGGCTGGCCGACGCCGCCGAACATGCCGGCCCCAAGCGCAGCGCGCTGGTCCTGCTGGAAATCGATGATTTCAAGGCCTTCAACGAACGCCACGGCCAGGCCGCCGGCGATGGCCTGCTGCGCGCGGTGGCGCGCTGCCTGGTGCAGGCGGTGGATCGCCGCGATCTGGTCGCCCGCTGGGGCGGTGCCAGCTTCCTGGTCGCCCGCCACGACACCAACGCCGCCGCCGCGCAGGCACTGGCCAATCACCTGCGCATCAGCATTGAACGGTTGCTGGTGGAAGCCCAGCCCGGCCAGGCCATCACCCTCAGCGCCAGCCTGGGCCTGGCCCCGTTGCCGCTGTTCGACGGCCATCCGGCGCAGCTGGACGACAGCCTGCGCGCGGCCGACCGCGCCCTGCAGAGCGCACGCCGCAGCGGCCACAATGCCTGGGCCAGTCTCTGGGGCGAAACCGCCGGCGCCGACGTGGACCTGTACAGCCTGCTGCACGACCCGGAGCAGGCGATGGCGCAAGGCTGGGTGACCCTGGCCGGCAGCCGGCCGATGCCCTGGGCACCACCGCGCGCCGAGCCGCAGCGGCAGGCCCCGGCCGGGGCCGCGGCCGGCACCGTCAACAAGCACCGGTACTAGGCGGCACCGTTCAGCGCGCCACCTCGAAGCGCACTTCCACCCGGCGATTGGGCAACAGGCATTCCAGCAGCGCCGCACGCGGCCGCACGCCGTCGCACTGCTGCACCTGCTGGGTATCGCCACGGTACTCATAGCGGATCAGCGCCGGATCGATGCCGCGCCCGACCAGCAGTTCACGCACGGTGCGCGCACGCCGCTCGGACAATGCCTGGTTGGCATCGAAGCCACGCCCCTGCATGCGGTCGGCATGCCCGACCAGGGCAATGCCCTGCAGCGGCAACGATTCGGCCGCGATGCTGGCCAGCGCGCGGTCGACGCTTTCCAGCGAATAGGTGCGGATGTCGCGGTAGCCGTCGCGGTCGAACTCGAACAGCACGTTGGCCACCAGCGTGGCCGCCGCAACCGGCGCGGCTGCGCCGACATCGCACTGGCGTGCGGCGGCTTCGGCGTCGTTGACCAGTTCTTCGGCGATCTGGATGTAGGGCTTGGAATGCCGCCACTGCTGCTGGTTGAACTCGTTGCCGGCATGCACCAGTTCGACCTCGCCACAGGCCACCTGCTGCTGCGCGCAGCTGAAGCCGGGGGCCTGGTGCAGCACGCGCAGGCGCTGCCACAGGTCATCGCGCAGGTACTTGGCGTTGTTCACCAGCGGGGTGTCGGTGGGCAGCGGCTGGACGCCCTGCTCCATGCCCACGATCAGCTTCTCCGATTCGCCCAGTGCCTGCTGCGGGAAGTCGCTGCGGTCGTTGCGGCTGTACTCGTGGAAGGACACGTCCAGCCAGCATTGTGCCTTGGCCAGGTGGTAGTCGCGGATCGGGCGGCCGCCATCGTTGAGCGCCTGGATGCGGCCCTGGGTGGCCTCATAGGCCCCCAGGTCGGCATGGATGGCCTGGTCGCTGATGCGCTGCTGCTGCGGATGCAGCCGGGTCTGCTGGGCCGAGGCGGTGCTGGCGAGCAGCAGCGCGGTGGCCAGCAGCGAGGGAGCAAGGCGGGAGATCGGGTGGAAAGTGGTCATCGGGGCATCCTCAGCGTGCCGGGTCGCGGTAGCGGACGGGGTCCGGCCGGAAAAGGTCTTCGTCGAACTTGAAGCGCAGGCGCAGGAACACGCCCTGCTGGGTGTATTCGTAGCCATTGAGGTCGCGGTCGCCACTGAAGCCGGTCCAGTTGTAGCCGGCCGACAACCACAGGTTCTGGCGCAGCAACCGACCTACTTCCACGCCCCAGGCGTACTGGTTGGCCCTGGACTGGCCACGGAAGGTGGAACCGAGCACGCCGATATCCCAGTTTTCGGTGATGTCATACACCACCCGGCCGGACAACAGCACGGCATGGAAGCGGCTGTTGACCCGGGTCCCGTCGCCGTAGGCGAACTGGTCCTGCTGCCACTTGCCGGCGATGCGCCCGGTCAGCCACCACGGCCGCGATGGATGCCAGTCGGCGTGGGTCGACACGATGTGCGCACGCGTGCGCACGTCCTGGCTGCTGCCGTCCACGGGCCGGCCGTCGGACAGGGTCAGCCCGCTTTCGTCGCGTTCCAGCTTGTACTCATAGCGGGCCAGCGCGTTGACCCGGTTGCGGTCGGTATCGCGGTAGGCCACGCCCAGCTGGAAGCGGTCCTGCAGCACGTCCCCGCGTGCGTCGTAGCGGGTGCTGAGCAGGTAGTTGCGGGCCAGCAGGGTCCAGTCGCGGCTGAGCTTGCGGGCCAGCATGGCCTGCACCAGGGTGGTGTTGAACGCCTCGTTGCTGTCGGTATCGGGCACGTCGTCCGAGATCCGGTGTTCGACCCGGACCGCGCCGCGCCACAGCGGGTTGGCGCTGTAGTCCAGCGCCAGCGCCAGGCCGGTGCTGTCGCCGGCGCTGCCGTCGATCACCTTGACGTGCTCGGCCGAACTGCCCAGGCGCAGGCCTTCGGCGATGTCCCAGGTGTTGCGGATGCCCGAGGCGGCCTGCACGTCGCGGCCGCTGATCGAATCGCGCAGCCGGTATTCGCTGAAGGTCTGGGTATCGCGCAGGTAGGTGCTGTCGACACCGAACACCAGCGCATCGGCTTCGCGGTCGGTGGTGGTGATGCCGTAGGCGCTGGTCAGGCCGGTCTGCTTTTCGTAACGCCCATACACCCGGCTGCGCTCGAACACCTGGTAATCCAGGCCGGCAGCCAGGCGCTTGCGGTCTTCGCCGCTGACGCTGCGCTCCACTTCGGCACCGGCGCTGAGCCGGTCGCTGAGGCGGTAACCCAGGCCGATCCGGGCGCTGTCCGATTCCAGTTCGGTGCCCACCGGCAGGTCGCTGGTGAGCGGGCTGCCACTGCTGCTGCCGTTGATCACCATCAGCCCGGTCAGCGGGTCCAGGGCCTGCTGGCCGTAGCCCAGCGCGCCGCCGCCACTGCCACTGGCGAAGCCGCCGGTAAGCCCGCCGGCGTTGCCGAACGGTGCCCCCGACGACCACGGCGAGGTCACCCCGATGGTCTCGCGGATGCTGCGCACGCCCAGGTCCACGGTCAACCGCTCGCTGGCGTTGACCCGTACACCGGCGCCGCCGGCATCGCGCTTGCCGCCGTCGGGATTGCGGTCTTCGCTGCGCAGGCCTTCGACATACAGCTCCAGGCGCGGGCCAACCCGCCAGCCCAGCCGCGCGTTGTACTCGCCACGGCCGCCATACAGCGGCGCGGCCGGGTTGTTGAAGGCCGGGTCGGTGCGCGCGGCGAACAGGCGCGCGTCGAGCCTGGCGCCGTCGTGGGCGAATTCCAGCCGCCAGGCGTCGCCTTCCACTTCACCGCTGACATCCTTCAGGCCCTGCGAGGTGACCTGGTTGATGGTGTTGGTGTTGACCTCGCTGCGGGTCCGGGCGAACTCGGCCACCAGCAGCGTGTTGTCGCCGAAGCGATAGCTGGCATTGGCGCTGCCCATCTTGAATTCGGCATAGGGGTTGCGGTCTTCGACCGCGGCCGCGCCGACTTCAAACCGATCGGTCAACTTGACCTGCGCATCGGCACCGACCACCCAGAACTTTTCGGTGTCCTGGTCCAGTTCGTAGGTGATGCGCAGCGATACCATGTTGAGGTCGCTGTCGAAGGCCGGCAGGAACTGGTTGAGCAGGATGCGCCCGGAGAACGGCTCGAAGCTGTAGTCGACCAGCCGCGCCAGTGCGCGCACCGAGACGATCCGGGTCGGCTGGTTGCGGTCGCGCACCACCACCTCGACCCGCTCGCTGCCTTCCAGCACCGCGTTGTTGCGCAGCGCGTACGGGCCGCTGCCCTGGCTGCGGAACTCCTCGATCACCTGGCGCAGCGAATCCTGGATGGCGAACACATTGCTGCGTACCCGCTCGTTCTCGAAATGCCAGCCCAGCCCGGTGGCGGTGCGGTTGTAGCTGCCCAGGCTGCGCTGCGGCAGGGCGCCACTGCCACCGATGCCGGTGGCGGTGGCCAGGCCGTCGCCGGTCTGGAAATCGCCATACAGCAGGTAGCTGCGCTGGTTGTCGATGCGCACGTACAGGCGCTCGGCCGAGCGCGCATCGAAGCCGCGCAGCGACGAATCGCCGTAGACCGGATAGAACTCCTCCGGCTGGATGTCGCGCAGCAGCCGGCCACGGGTGTCCTTGTCCGAATCGTAGGCGGCGGTCAGCAGGTACTCGCCCTTGATCCGGCCCTTGACGAAGAACGCGGTGCGCGCGGCGGCGTTGGCCTTGCCGCTGTTGAACTGGCGTTCCCAGCGGCGGATGTCGCGGTCGAAGGCGTCGTTGTGCTCCACCGGCGAGATCAGCCCGGCATTGCCGCGACGGCCGAAGTTGACCACCCCTTCGATCAGGCCGGTGGCCAGCAGTTCGCGCATTTCCGGCAGGAAGGCGATGCTGCCCTGCGCGGTTTCAGCGCCGGCGGTGACCCGCAACAGCACGTCCTGCGGGTCGTGCGGGGCGAGCAGGTCGAACTCGGCCACGCCGTCGACCACCTGCAGCTGCACGCCGGGGGTGAGCTTGTCGGCATCCAGCGCGCCAGGGCCCAGTTCGTCGGTACGCGAGCCCGGCAGGCGGATGCGTCCGCCGCTGTTTTCGATGGTGGCCAAGTGGCTGCCGGGCAGCGCACGGCCCTGGCCATCGAGCAGCTGCACGCGCACATGCACCGCGCTCTGGCCATCGGCCGGCACGCCATCGCGGTCCAGTTCGACCACGATCCGGTCCAGCGTGCCCGGCTGCGCGCTGTCCAGCGCGCGTGGCGCCGTCTCGGTACTGGCGGCGCTGCGCGGGTACAGGTTGCTGGCCTGGCCCAGCACCGGGGTGAAGCGACCGGGGCTGCCCACGCTCTGCGCCATCGCCGGCACGGCGGCCAGCGCACAGGCCAACAGACTCAGACGGGGCAGGCGGTACAGCGGCAGGGCGCGGCTCATGGCTGGCCCTCGCTGGCGGCGCCTGCAGCAGGCGGGTTGGCTCTGGGATGCACGATCGGTCTCTGGTTGGCCGAGTCGGTCGCCTGTTGCGGCGCCCGCGCGGGCTTGCTGTCAAAGCGCAGCGGCGCCTGGCCGGCTTCGGTTTCCGGCGCGCGCACCTCGCCCTGGGTGCGGCGGGCCTTGACCTGCTCCAGCACCGGGTTGGCGCAACTGCCTTCGATGAAATCGGCGCGGTGCAATTCGCCGTTCTTGAGATCCAGCAACAGGCTGTCGGCGTCGCCAAGGTTGCGGTTGCTGCTGGTGGTCAGCCGCGCGCCCAGCGGCAGCGTGCCGGCATCCACCTTCAGCGTGTGGCTCTGCGGCGGCAGGCCGCAGTAGCTGTACTTGCCTTCCGAGTCGCTGATCACCCAGGTGCCGTCGGAGAAGTACAGGCGCACCCCGGGGATGCCCACTTCCTCGCGGTCCTGCACGTGGTTGTTGTTGCAGTCCACGAACACCTTGCCAAGCACGCAGGCCTGGTCGGTGAACACGCCACCGGTGACCCGCACGCGGTATTCGGCGCGGTTGGACGGCAGCGCGCCGGGCAGCGGGGTGAGGCTGGCGGTGCTGATGCAGCCACCGTCGAAGCCGCAGCCGAAGGCCTGGGCACGGTTGATGCCATCGCCCTGCTGCGCGCCCACGCCAACCCGCACGCGGTAGGTCAGCACGATCTGGCCGCCGACGCTGATCGGGCCCAGGCTGAAGCCCAGCAGCGGGCCCGGCCTGCCATGCGGGTCGGCCAGCGCGCGGCCGTCGGCGCGGGCGGTGCCGTCGATGTAGGTGAAGCCGCGCGGCAACCGGTCGATCACGTTGAGCGCGCGCAGCGTACTGCCGGCGGTCTGGCGCACGGTGATGGTGTACTGCACGGTGTCGCCGATCTCGGCGGTCTGGCGGTCGCCGCTCTTGCTGATCGCCAGACCGGTAGCCACCGCGGTATCCAGCGGCAGGTGGTTGTGCACGATCGAAGCGGTCGCCGAACCGGCGAACAGGCCCAGGTAGTACTGCGTGGCCGGACCGACCGCGCCGGTCGGTGCACGGGTGTTGGGCTGCACCGCATGGTTGGCGCCGCCACTGCCCACCGGCGACAGCGCGCCGGTCTGCGGCGGAATCAGGCTGGACACGAACTGGTAGCCGCCCGGCGGGGTCACGCTGAGCTGGAACTCGCAACGCGGCGGCGCGGCGGCGCCGAAAGCGAACTGGTAGAAGCCCTCGCTGCCCACCGTCATCGAAATCGCATTGCCCTCGATGCGGTAACCGCCGCTGCCGGCGTTGAGCACGGCGGTGCGCGGATCGTAGCCGGCGCAGACGCCGACCGGTGCCAGGGTCACGATCGACCCGGGCACTGGATCGCGCGAAACCGCGTCATAGACCACCCCGGACGGATCCACCGGCAGGCTCTGCTGCGGCAGATGCTGGCCCGGCTGCAGCACCACTTCCAGCAGGCTGCTGCCGTTGTCGTTGCGCTGGCAGGCACTGCTGCCGGCCCGCGCGATCGCCCCGTCGGCGTCACAGCTGGCCTGGACGCCGGCGATGGTTTCGCGGGTGACCGGGTGCGGCCAGACGATGTTCGAGCGCGGGTCGCGGAAGCGGATGTTCCACTTCACCCCCGGCAGCACGTCGTTGAAACGGTAGCTGCCGTCGGCACCGGTGGGCGTGCTGGCCACGACGTCGCCAGTGGCCGGGTCGATCAGTTCGACGACCCATGCCGGCAGGCGCTGGTCGCCGCCATCGAGCAGCTGATCATCGCTGCCCACGTCGTACCACACGGTGCCGCCGACCGAGGCGCTGAGCTGCACGCGGTTGGGCACCCGGCACGCGTTCTGGGTGATCGCCGGGTCGCACTCGGGCAGCGTGGTGACATCGCCGTCGAAGGCCGCGCGTTCGGTCGGGCTGGGCGCATGCGGGCCATCTTCGCCACCGCCTTCGACCAGCACCGCATTGTGCACGGTGCTGCCATTGGCCGCGCCGGCACCCACCAGCACCTTGACCGTGATCGCATCGGGCAGGGTCGCGCCGGCACCGATCACGGTGCTGGCACGGCAGACGAAGCGGTCTGCACCCACCGCGCCTTGGCACTGCCAGCCGTTGCCGGCCGGCGTGTCCAGCAGGGTCAGGCCGGCCGGCAGGCGGTCGTGCACGTCATAGCCGGCCAGGGTCTGGCGCGGGCCGATGTTGCGCACCTGGATCTGGTATTCGGCCGGGTGGTTGACCGTGAACACCGCCGTGGTGGCGCGCTTGCTGACCACCAGGTCGGGGGTATCGGCCACTTCGCCGAAGTTGTTGTGGATGGACTGCATGCCGGTGCCGAGCACGATCTGGCTGATCGCCGAAGGCACCGTGCTGCGGTCGGTGGCCACGCCCACGGCACTGCCCTGGACGGTGCCCGGGCTGGTGATGCCGTTGGTGGTATAGGCCGGCTGGTCCGGCTCGGTGACCACGTAGCTGCCCGGGCGCAGGTTGGGGAAGCTGTACTGGCCCTGCGCATCGGTGCGGGTAGTGAGGGTGACCGCCTGGCCGGCGTGGTCGGTGCCGGTCAGCACCACCTGCACATCGGCGATGCCGGTTTCGTCGGCGTCGATGCTGCCGTTGTCGTTGTTGTCGTAGTAAACCCGGCCGCTGATCGAGGCGATCGGGATTTCGCCGAAGTTGTAGCTGCTGGCCAGCTCGTTGGCGCCCAGCACGATCGCGCTGATCGCCGAGGGCACGGCCTCCACGCCGGTGGCGGTGCCGCCCTTGTCGCCGGGCACGGTGGTGCCGTTGAGGGTATCGGCCGGCTGGGTCGGTTCGGTCACCACATAGGTGCCCGGCAGCAACCCGACGAAGGCATAGGTGCCGTCGGCGGCGGTGGTGGTGGTCAGGCGCACCGGCTGGCCGTTGCGGTCGGTGCCGGTGAGCACGATCTCCACCCCGCCCAGGCCGGTTTCGGTCGGGCCGATCAGGCCGTCGTTGTCCAGGTCCAGCCAGACCCGGCCGGCGATCGAGCTGCCGTTGGGGTTTTCGCCGAAGTTGAAGTCCACCGCATCCAGCCCGGCGCTCAGATCGATCCGCGACAGGCGGTCGGTGCTGGCCGCATCCGGGCCGCCCGGTGCCGCCACGCCGGTACCGGCCACGCAGTCGCCGGCCGCACAGGCGGCGCCACCGATGGTGCCGGCGGTCACCGCGCCGGGGCGGTTGGTATACGGGCCGGTGGGCAGCGGTTCGCGCACGCTGTACAGCACGTGCGGGTCCAGGTCGCTGAAGCGGTACTGGCCGTTGCTGTCGGTGGTGGTGGTGAACAGCACCGCGCCGCTGCCGGCGTCCAGCAATTCAACCGTGGCGCCGACGATCGCGCTGTCGGAGCCAGGCGTGCGCACGTTGTTGAAGTCCAGGTCCACATACACATGGCCGGACAGGCTGGGGCGACGCACTTCGGGGAAGTTGTAGCGCAGCGCGACCGCACCTTCGCTGCCGATGGTGCCGCCGGGCACGGCCACGGAGGCGCCGAGCAGGGCCACGTACTGGCTGTCCGGGTTGCCGGCGCGGTAGCTGCCGGGATCGAAGCTGGCCGCGGCACTGCCGCTGGCCGGCGGGTCGATGCGGCCGTTGGCGTAGCCGCTCGGCTGGACTTCCAGCACGGTGTAGCCGCTGGCATCGGACGGGGCCAGGTTGTCGAAGCGGTAATCGCCGTTGGCATCGGTGGTGACGGTGCGGTTGACCGGCTGGCCGTAGGCATCGGTACCACTGAGGCGGATCGACACGCCGCCGATGCCGGTTTCGCCCGGCTGCGGGATGCCGCCATTGCCGGGGCTCTGGTCGCTGTCGACGAAGACCTTGCCCGACAGCGACAGGTTGACCACGTCCAGCGGCACGGTGACGGTGTTGTTGGTGGGCGTCTCGTCAACCTGTTCGGTGGTGACCGAGGCCTGGTTGTTCGAGGTACCGCGCGGTGCGGTGCTGCCGGCCGGCAGCTGCGGCCACATCGCCGGCACCAGGATGCGGACCTGGCCGGGCGTGCCGTTGGCGTAGGTGGTATCGCCCACCTCGCAGGTGATCACCCGGTCGAGCACGGCGCAGGTACCGGTGCCGTCGGGCGTGGCGCCGGCGTAGGCCGGGCCCTGCTTCTGCCAGGTGACCGCGCCGGTGACCTGCACGCCGGCCGGCAGCGTATCGACCACCACGGTGCCGGTGCCACGCGCCTGCGAGGCCGCGCTGCGGTCCTTGGACAGGCTCTGGCCCGGGCCATTGTTGATGCCGGTGATGACATACCAGAACGGTTGCTGCACGGTCACGCCGGCCACGCTGGCCGGCAGCGCCGCGTTCGGCGCCGACGGCGGCAGCACGCTGACCATGGTCTTGCTCACCGCCACGTCCGAACGCATGAACACACTGGTGGTTTCGGTGGTGCTGTTGTCGGCGCCGTTGGCATCGCCTGCGGTCAGGTCGCTGCCCTGGCGGGTTTCGGCCGAATGCACCAGCGCGGTATTGCGCAGGGTGTCGCCGCCGCCACCGGGGGCGGTGTCGTAGCGGTAACGCAGGAACAGGTCGCTGTTGGCGCCGGCGGCAACCGTGCCCGGTTCGTCGCTGCCGCTGAAACCGGCCCCGGGCATCAGGCAGTTCAGCACCAGCGCGCTGCTGCCATCGCCGGTGAACGGATTGGTGCCGCTGTCCACGGTGCAGCCGGCGCTGCTGAAGGTGCCGGTCGCCGTCGCCGAGACGCCGATGAAGGTCACCGTGCGCCCGGCCGGCGGCACCATGCTGTCGCGGATGCGGGTGTCGCTGGCCAGCGACGGGCCCTGGTTGGTCACCTGCACGCGGTAGGTGAGGTAGTTCCTGCTCGGGTCCTGCGGATCGAAGCCGAGCGGATCCACGCCACCGGGGAAGCCCTGGTCGTTTTTCTGCACCAGCAGGTCGACCCGGCCTTCGCCGAAGGTCAGCCGCGCGCTCTTGGTGTCGTCGGCGGCGGTGGCCACCAGGTTGTAGTTCCAGTCGCCGTCGGCATCGCTGCCGGTGGCACCACCGGGGAAGCTGAAGGCGGCGACGTTGTCGAACACGCGCCCGGTGTTGCTGGCATTGACGTTGGGACGGATGCTCAGGTTGACCGTGTTGACCGCGCCATTGGCCAATGCCACCGCCGGGCAGCTCAGGGTCAGGCTGCGCGGGTTGGCCGCGTCGGTGTTGCGGTAGGAGATGCCGCCGGCGGTATTGCTGGCGGTGATGCCCGGCTCCATCGCGCTGATCGCGCAGGCCTGGTTGTTGGACGCCAGCCGGGCGCTGACCAGCACAAAGCCGCTGTCGCCGGCTGGCAGGGTGAAGGTATCGGTGAAGACCACCTGCGGGATCGCCGACGGACCCTGGTTGCGGTACTGGATGCGGTAGTCGGCGACCACGCCGGCACGGCCGCTGTTGTCGCCGCTGGTGATCACCTTCTGCTCGGTCTGCATGTTGGCCACGCGGTCCACGCGCAGCCAGTCGGTGGCGTAGTTGTCCGCCCAGTCGGCCTCACCGACCGAACCATTGATCCGGCCGTCCACGCCGACGCCGGCCTGGTTGCAGTGGAAGTGCCCGCTGCCCGGTGCCGTACCGTTGGCCGCGCAGGCACTGTTGGCGGCATTGCCGGCGGTCTTGCCGACGCTGTCGAACAGGAACCCGGGGCTGTTGTCGGCGTTGTGCAGGCGCAGCCGGATCACCGCGCTGGCATTCTGCGCCAGCACCACCGTGCCCGATTCGCAGATCAGGCTGCCGGCATTGATCCGGCACTGGCCGGCCGGCCAGCCGGCCGGTGCGATCACGTCGACCTTGGTGCGGTCGTTGTCCAGGTATCCGGGCAGCGGGTCGTTGACCACCACGCCGGCGGTATCGGCACCGCTGTTGCGCACGGTCAGCAGGTACTCGGCCCAGGTCTCGGTGACGCCGACGACCTTGTCGCCACCGCTCTGGGTACTGGCCAGCTTGGTGATGGACAGGTTGGCCGCATCGTCGGTGGCGCGGATGCCGATGCCGGCGCAGTCGTTGCTGGAAATCTTGTCCAGGTTGATGCCGCTGTCGGTGGTCGGCTCGGCCGACGCCGGGCCGCCGGCCGGGGTCGAGCCCCCGGTGCAGGCGTTGTTGGTCAGCACGCCCGGCGCGCGTGCGCGGGTGGTCATGCTCAGGGTGGCGAACGCATTGGCATCGTTGCTGCCGGCGGCGACCGCTACCGGGTAGGTGCCCACGTAATCGCAGGTCACCACCTGCCGGGTGCCCGGGGTGTAGGCAACCGGCAGCACCGAACAGGTGAACGGCCCGCTGACCCCGATGAATTCCTCACCGTCGGCCAGCACGTCCACGATCTGCGCATTGGCGGTGATCCGCGCCGGCCCGTTGTTCCACAGCCGCAGCGTGGAGGTCATGTTGCTGGCGGCGGTGGTGCCGACCGGCACCACCTCGGTGTTGTTGTTGCTGCCGCGCTTGGCCTTGGACAGGCGCAGGTCGGCACCATCGGCGAGCACGGTCAGCGCGGTGGTGGCGATGTTGTTGTTGGTGCCGTGGCTGGCGTCGTTCGGGTCGGGGGTGGTGGCCGACTGGATCTGCGCGGTGGCCTGGAAGCTGCCCGGGGTGGGCGGTGCGGTGGCCAGGACGCGCAGGATTTCCTTGGCGCCGCTGGGCATCGCGCCGCTGCGGGTGCAGGTGAAGGTGGTGGCGCTGGCGTTGTTGCAGGTCCAGCCGTTGGGCAGGCTGGCCGTGCCGGTGAAGCTGAAGCCGGCCGGCAGTACGCCGCTGACGCTGACCCCGCTGGACGGCTCCGGGCCGAGGTTGTCGGCGGTCAGGGTGAAGGTCACCGGGGCGTCGGTGGCCGCCGGTGCCGGCGTGGCGACCATGCTCACGGTGACATCGGCGCCGGTGGTGATCAGCGTATCGGCGGTGTCCACATCGTTGTCCGGGCGCGGGTCCGGGGTGCCGCCGGCGACCACGCGCGCGGCGTTGGTGACCGAACCGCTGGCCACGTTGGCCTTGGCGCGGAAACTGAAGGTGGCGGTCTGGCCGTTGGTCAGTGCGCCACTGTGGGTGGCGGTGGTGGTGCCGGCATTGAACGTCCAGCCGCTGCCGCTGAAGCTGCCCGGCACCACGCTGAAGCCGGCCGGCAGGGTGTCGATGACGCGGAAGTTGGTCGAGGTGCTCGGCCCCAGGTTGCGCACCGCCAGGGTATAGGTGACTTCGCCGCCGGCGATCACCGTGGCCGGGCTGGCGCTCTTGGTCAGGGCCAGGTCGGCCGCCGCGGTCAGGGTGGTGTTCTGTTCCAGCCGGTTGTTGGACGGGTTGCTGTCGCCGGCGAAGAACGCATCGCTGCTATCCAGGCTGGTGACCGGGGTGGTGGTGGCCGGCAGCGCGGACTGGCTGCCGATCGCCGCAGCTACCTGGGTGGTGCCCGGGGTCACGCCCTGGGTATCGACCATCAGCTTGAAACTGCGGCTGCCGTTGCCGGGGAAGCTGGCATAGCGGCAGACGATGCGGGTGGCGGTCTCGGCGGTACAGTCGCTGGGCAGCTGGTAGCTGCGGGTGCCGGCCGGCAGGTCGAACACCGCCGCGACGCTGCTGGCCGCGCTGCTGTCGCTGTTGGACAGGGTGACGTCGTAGACCACGATCGCACCGACCGGTGCCGGATCGCTGCCGGCATTGCCCGATGCCGAGCCATCGCCAAGCAACCAGCCGCTGGTGGAGTCCGACAGCTGCGACACGCTGAGGTTGGCGGCCAGTGCCGCTGGCGCCAACAGGCAGTTGGCCAGCAACAGCCAGGCGCAGGCGCGCCACGACCGACCCCACGACGATGCGATGCCTGCGACGGCATCCGTCCGAACCTGCTGCTTGTGCACGACTGTTCCCCTGCTGGCGACAAGGCCGGGGCAACGGCCATTGGTCAGGCACGCATTCCCCGGCGTTCTGGCGTCCATCGACGACGGACGCGCGGCCTCGGCCGGATGGCCGGAGGCGGCGGGAATTCTGCGCAGCGGACGACACAAAGGCAGTGCCAGCCGCTCTCGCTGGCTCTCACTCGCTCACGGCAGGGCGCTGCCGGCTCAGTCGGCGGTCGTGGCCCACAGGTAGCCGGCACCGCGCAGCGCGCGTACCGGCAGGGTCAGGCCGATGCCACCGCGTACCCGCGCGCGCAACCGGTGTACCAGCACCTCGAGCCGATGCGGGTCGAAGTCCCAGGGCTGGTCGGTGACCGCGGCGATCAGCGCTTCGCGCTCGACCGGGATGCTGGGCGTGGCCAGCAATGCGCGCAGGAAGCCGCGCTCGGCGCTGGTCAGGGCCAGCACCGCGCCATTGGGTGCGCACAGGTTCCAGCCATCGGCCTGCAGTTGCCACTGCGCCGCCACCGGTGCCGGCGCGGCGTGGGCGATCGGCAGCGCCGGCCGCAGCCGCCGGCGCAGACTGGCCAGGGCGGCGGCCAGCAGGTTGCCATCCAGCGGTTTGACCAGGTACACATCGGCCCCCAGCGACAGGCCGTGCGCCATCTCGTGGGTACTGCCGCGGCCGGTGAGCATCACGATGCCGATATCGGCGATCCGGCGCAGGTGCCGGGCCACGCTGTAGCCATCCTCGCCGGGCAGGCCGACGTCGAGCACCACGATGTCGCACTGGCCGACCGCCAGCGCGCGATACAACGCTTCGGCGCTGTCCAGGCCGAGTACCTCGGCCCCCCGCCAGCGCAGGTCGTCCACCCCCAGTGCAAGCAGCTCCGGGTCGTCTTCCACCACCCAGACCCGTAATCCCTGCAGTTCCCCACCTGCCGCCGCCGGCATTGCGCCGCGGTCGTCGTTCTGTGTTGCCACCACGTCTGTCCCGCTCCCCCAGAGCCAGGGCGCAGTCTAGCCGCAGCCTGCCGGTGGACCAAATGCCGATCCACCGGCGCGCTGCCGCGCGCTGGCAGGCCACGGCCAGGGGCCGTGGCCGCGATGGTCATTCAGCCGGAACGCCCATTTCCTGCAGCAGCGCCGGTGCCGGGTAGACCTTGGCCAGCAGCCAGCGCAGGTAGCGCATGTCCACGTGCACGGCGCGCTTGTAACGCGGGTCGAACCACCAGCTGGCGCTGACCGACTCCCAGTTGCTGTCGAAGTTCAGCCCGATCAGTTCGCCCTTGGCGTTGAGCACCGGCGAACCGGAATTGCCGCCGGTGGTGTCCAGGTTGGTCAGGAAGTTGACCGTCTGGGTGTTCAGCACCGGGTCGGCGGTGGAACCGAAATCGCCCTTGGCGATCGCCGCCAACAGCGGCTTGGGCGCATCGAACGGGTAGGCATTGGTGTTCTTCCCGACGATCCCGGCCACGGTGGTGACCGGGTCGAAATGCACCGCATCGCGCGGCGACAACGCTTCCACCTTGCCGTAGCTGATGCGCAAGGTGCGGTTGGCATCGGGGTATACCGCGCGGCCCTGTTTGCCGCGCCAGGCGAACAGCGCCTGCATGTAGGCCGGGCGCAGGCGCAGCTGTTCGCCCTCGCGGGTCTTGCGCTCGTCGTCCAGGCGCAGCTGCGCGGCCACCAGCGGGCCGGCCAGGTCGACCAGCGGGTCGCGCGCCAGCGCCTTGCCCTGTTTTGCCGCGGCAAAACGCGACAGGCGTTCGGCCTCCTCGCCCAGCTGCGTGCCGGCGTACAGCGTGTCCAGGGTCTTGGCCAGCGCGGCCGGGGTGCGGCCGAAGGCGGCATCGAACTCGGGCACGCGCTGCGCGTCGGGCAGTTGCTGGTAACGGGTCAGCAGGGTGGTCAGCAGGGCTTTTTCCACCGCCGGCGAATAACGGCGCTGGACCTGCTTCAAGGTACCTTCGATCAAGGCCAGGTCGCGCTGCTGGTAGCCGCTGTCGCGCTCGGCATCGGGCTTGGCCGATTCGATGCGCAGCCGCTCCAGGGTGAGCGCCGAGCGCAGCAGCTGGCTCTGCGCCGACAGCAGGTCCAGCAGCAGGTCGCGCTCGCCCACCGCAGCGCCCTGCGACAGCGAGCCGAACAGGGCCTGGATGTCGCCCTGGTAGCGGCGGTCGGTGGCCTTGAGCATCGCCGCTTCGTCGGCCGCGCGTTGGGCCTTGGCATCGCTGCCCAGCAGGCCTTCGAGCTCGCCGGCGGCGCGCTTGCGGTTGTTCTTCAACGACTGCAGCTGCGCGGCGTAGCGGGTGCGCGCCTGCGCATCGCTGGCGCTGGCCGCCTCGATGGTGTCGATCATCTGCTGGAACACCGCCACCCGGCGCGGCAGCACCGCATCGATCTGGCCGGCGAATTCGGCCGCGGTGCGGTGCCGGTAGGTGATGCCCGGGTAGCCGGCCAGCATCGCGTAGTCGCCGGTCCTGGGCCCGTCGATGGCCATCTTCAGGTGCGCCGGCGGCTGGTAGGGCACGTTGTCCGCGCTGTACGGCGCCGGCTTGCCGTCCTTGCCGACGTAGGCGCGCAGCAGGGTGAAGTCGCCGGTGTGGCGCGGCCACATGAAATTGTCGATCTCATCGCCGTAGTTGCCGATCGCGCGCGGCGGCGCGTAGACCAGCCGCACATCGCTCAGTTCCAGCTGGCGGATGCGGTAGAAATCGGTGCCGTAGTACATGTCGGCCACGCTGCAGCGCACGTTGCCTTCCTTCTCGCAGTCGGCCACCAGCTGCTTGCTGGCGCGGTCGACCGCCTCGAAGTAGGCACGGCCGGTCTTGCCGCGCGCGTCGCGCAGCACCTCATCGGTGACCTTGTCGAAACCGGTGGTGACCAGCACGCGGAAATCCGGGTTGGCCGCGCGCTCGTCGCTGCGGTCCTGGGCGATGAAGCCATTGTCGATCAGGTTGTGCTCGGGCGAACTGTTGTACTGGATCACGCCCATCGCGACATGGTGGTTGGTCAGCAGCAGGCCATCGGTCGACACGAACGAACCGGTGCCGCCGCCAGCCCGCACCACCGCACTCAACGGCGGCGCGGTGACGTTGGCCAGGTCGGCCGGGTCGCCCTTGAAGCCGGCGGCCTTGAGCGGTTTGGCCAGTTCCGGCAGCTGGGTCGGCATCCACATGCCTTCATCGGCGTGGGCGCCGGCAGCGAGGGTCAGGCCGAGGGCCAGGGCGGCGGGGAGGGCTTTGCGTGGCGACATGGGCACATCCGGTACGTCAGAACAGCCCGGGACCATAGCCTTTGCGCCCGGCAGGGGCAACGGCCGATGGTTGGGGGACGGGGTGGCCGCACCACGCGGCCACCCGGGTTATTTCTCCCGGCGCCAGTTGATCGAACCGCGGTTTTCCACCGTGCTCGATTCCACTTCCACGTCGAAGCCGCGGCTCAGCAGGTACTTCAGGGTCAGCACCGAACCGCTGCCGACCAGCGACACGCCATAGCCGACATACAGCTTGGGCGAGATGTACTTGCCCACGCCGATCACCGAACCGCCCAGCGCGCGCGACTGGCTCACCCCGGCGTCGTCCAGGCCGAGCTTGGCGCCCAGCTGCGCGGCCAGCAGGCCGCTGCCGGCCGACAACGCCGCCGAGGCCGCGTTGACCTGCTGGGCCTGGTCGCTGCTGGCGCCGGTCAGGCTGCGCCCCAGCACCAGGTAGGCCAGGGCTTCGGACTGCGACATCGCCGGGTTGGACCACACATCCACGCGCGGCGACTGCGCACGGCCGGTGACGTCGATGCCGGCGGTGACATCGCCGACCTTGCGTTCGGCGCGGATGTTGATGCGCGGGTCGGAAACCGCGTTGTAGTTCCAGCTGAGGTTGCCGCGGGTGATGGTCAGGTCCTGGCCGTAGGCCTTGTAACGGCCGCTGACTTCCAGCCCGCCGTTGGCGGTCATCTCGCGACCCGGCCGCGACCACACCTGCATCTTGCCGCCCAGCGCGCCCTTCAGGCCGAACCCGCTCATCTTGACCTTGTCGCCCAGGCTGACGGTCAGGTCCATGTCCAGCGGCGAGGTCGGGGTTTCTTCCGGGTCGACCGGATCGAGCACCACCACGTCTTCGGACACCGAGGTACCACGGTCCAGCCGCTCCAGGTCCAGGTCGGCCTCGGGCACATGCACGCTGCCGCGCAGCTGCATGGTCTTGCCGGCCAGGGAGAAATCCAGGTTGGGGTTGGCGATCACGCGCAGTTCGCTGGTATTGGCCAGCAGCACGTTTTCGCCATGGATATGCAACTGCAACGGCTGCGCATCGCCGAACCACGACAGCCCGCCGTCGACATACAGCGTGCCCTTGCCGGAATTGGCCTGCGCGGTGATCTTGGCCGAGCCGTCCGGCTGCGCGGTGAAGCTGCCCTTGCCTTCATCGAAGCTCAGGCCCAGGGCCGGGAACTCGCCCTTGAACCGGCTCAAGGTGGCCTCGCCGCCCAGCGACGGCGTGCCGCGGGTACCGCGCAGGCTGACGTGGCCCTCGATCAGCCCGGTCGGGCGCACGATGTCCGGCGAGAACAGCTCCAGCCAGTACAGCCGCGCGATGTTCATGTACAGCTCGCCGGTGAGCGGCGCGCCGGCATCCCAGCCGGTCTGCACCTTAGCGTCGACGAAGCCGTCGCCCTGGAAGCCGACGCCGAGCTTGCCGTTGATCTGCGACTGGGTCATCTGCACGTCCACCGAGAACTGGTCGTAACGCACCAGTTCGCCGCGGGCGTTGTCGCCCAGGCGGATACCGCCTTCCAGCGAGGCGATCTTGACGCTGCCTTCCCAGGCGTTGCCGCGCGGGCGGATGCGGCCATCCAGGGTCAACTCGCCGCGCAGGTACATGCGCCGGCCCGACTGCGGCGGCAGCCAGGGCTGCACCAGGGCCAGCGGCAGCGCATCGCCCCGCACCAGCAAGCCCTCGCGCGGCCAGTTCGCGCTGGCGCACAGTTCGCCGCCGGTGGCCGCGCCCAGGCAGGCATCGCCGAGGGTGAAATTGCTGCCCTGCACGCTGAAGGCGGCCGGTGCGCGCAGGCTCCAGGCATCGCCCTTGACCGGTGCGATCCGCAGCGCACCCAGCTCGCCGCGCCAGGCCTGGCCCTGCTGGCGCACCGCGCCGCTGAGCGCGACCGCGCCCAGTTCGTTTTTGGTCTGCGCATCCAGGCGCAGGTTGGAGACGCTGCCGCGCGCATCCACGTTGAGCGTGTCCAGCAGCATGCCCACCTGCACCTTGCTGCCCTGCACCGCCAGCGCGCCGCTGTCGCCCTGCCAGGGCAGGCGGCCCTTGATGCTGATCGCCTCGGCGCTCCAGTCGTTCCAGCGCAGGCCGCTGCCGGCCAGGTCGGCGCTGATGTCCGGTGCGTTGCGCGGGCCCTTGATCTGCACCTGGCCGCGCAGGCTGCCACTGCTGCCGGGCAGCAGGTCGTCCAGCTGCACCGGTTCGAGCTGGGCCTCGATATCGAGCCGGTCGCCGACCGAACCCTTGGCGGTCAGGCGGCTGTTGCCCACCGCCAGCTTCACGTTGCCCTCGCCCTGTTGGCCGCGCAGCGCGAACCGGCCCTGTGCGTCTACCGCGCGCTTGCGCAGCGTGCCCTTGATGCCGGGCACGTCGACGGTGGCCTCATAGCTGCCGGCGGTACCGGCCGGGCTGCCCGCCGCTGGCGGCAACTGGCGGCCCTTGGAGGCCAGCGCACCGGACAGCTTGCCATCCCAGCCCGGGGCGAAATAGCCCGGATCGAAACCGGCCAGCTTGGCCGCCACGTCCCAGTCCAGCTGCGGTGCCCAGGCCACCTGGCCGGTGACATCCAGCGCGCCGCCCGGCGTGCTGGCCTGCAGCTGCCGGATCTGTGCGCTCTGGTCGTTGCCGCGCACATCGAACTGCAGGTCGGCGGTCTGCTTTTCGCGCTCCACCGCGGCCTCGCCCACCGCCGCCCACGCCTTCAGCGTGCCGGCCAGGCCCAGGCGGGCTTCCTTCAGGGTCACCGGCACCGGCGCGGCGGCGCCGGGCGTGGTGGTATCGGCCGCCGGCACGAAGGTCAGGTCATTGGCGATGATGGAAAAACGCAGGCTGGCGTTCTCCCTGTCGGTGAAATCGGCCTTGCCCTGCAGCCGCGCCTGGCCACCGAAGGCCTTGACCTGCAGCGGCGCCACGGTCAGCACCTGGTCGGCCAGGCCGAGCTTGGACGGGGCCAGTTCCACCGCGATGTCGCCCTGTTTGAAGCGGCCCTGCAGGTTGGCCTGGCCGCCCTTGCCATCGGCCTGGAACTCCAGCGCCATCGGCGTGCCGGCACTGGCCTCCATGCCCGGCACCAGCAGCGCCAGGTCCAGTTCCCTGCTGCGTGCGCTGGCTTTCCACACCGGATCGGTGCGGCCGTCGAACACCAGGCTGGCCTGCAGCGGCGCCGGCGCATTGCCGGCCACCGCCACTTCCATATGGCCCAGGTCGCCACGCGCCACCAGCCCCAGCCGCGCCGGGGTGCGCCCGCGCGGGGCCGGCATCAGCGCCCCGACGGTGATGTCGGTGTCGTAGTCGCTGCGCGGCAGGTAGCGGCCATCCACGCGGAAATCGCCGTAGTTGCTGTCCACCCTGAGCTGGCTTGCGCGGAACTCGCCATTGGCGATTTCCACCCCGCCACGCACCTTGGCGATGTCGATCAGCGGCTGGCCGGCCTGGGTGATGCGGAAACCGTCGATGGTGATGGTGTCGACCTGGATCGCCAGCGGCATTTCGATCTGCGGCAGCGAGCCCGGCCAGGACGGCAGCTCGAACGGTTCATCGCTCTTGGCCAGGTTCAGCGAGGCGTTCTTGAGCTGCAGCGCATCCAGCCGCAGCTTGCGGCCCAGCAGCGGACGGATGTCCGGGTCCAGGTAGGCGCGTTCGGCGGTGAAATGGATATCGTCGTAACGGAAGTCCAGGTCGTGCAGCAGCAACGGCCCGGCGACCGGGCCATCGACCTTGCTCCAGGTCAGCGTGGCGCCGGCCGGCAGCCGCGCCACCACCTGGGCCAGCAGCACATCGCGCCCGGCCACGGTCTGCAGCAGCCAGTACAGCAGCAGCAGCGCCAGCAGCACCATGCCCAGCACGGTGAACCCCGACCACGCCCAGAAGCGGCGCTTGCGGTAGAAGCGCACGCGCGGCGGCGGCGCGGCAGGCGTGGGCGTGCTCACAGGTCCGCTCCGATGTTCAGGTACAGCTGGAACTGCGAATCGGGGTTGTTCAGGCCATGGGCGATATCCACCCGCACCGGCCCCACCGGCGATTTCCAGCGCACGCCGAAGCCCACGCCGGTATGCAGGTCGATGGTGTTGTCGAAGGCACTGCCGGTGTCCACGAACACCGCCGCGCCCCAGGGCCCCCCCTTGAAGTAATGCTCGTACTCGGCCGAACCGATCACCAGGTTCTTGGCGCCCAGGGCGAATTTGTCCGGCTCGGGCGTGCGCGGGCCGACTTCACGGTAGGCGTAGCCGCGGATGCTGCGGTCGCCACCGGCGAAGAAGCGCAGGCTGGGCGGCATCGCCACCAGGTCGCTGGTCCAGGTGGTGCCGCCCTCGCCGCGCAGGATCAGGCGGTCGGTAGCGCCGATCGGGATGTACCAGCGCAGCACCATGTTGGCCTGCACGAAGCTGGTGTCCGAGCCGGCCCCTTCCACCCCGCCGCGCACGGTGGCGCTGCCGCTGATGCCCTTGCGCGGGAACAGTTCGTCGTCGACGTTGACGTAGTCGGCCACCAGCTGCGGGTAGACCAGGGTGGAGGTGGTGTACACCGGGTCGGTGAACTCGGTGCCCGAGGCATAGCGCCAGCGTTCACGCAACGCGTTGATCGAGGCGATCGCGGTCCAGTATTCGTTGATTTCGCCGCTGCGGCTGGCCGAAAGCTTGAAGTTGCGCAGGTCGATGTAGTCGGTCTGCTCGTCGTAGGCGCTGGCGGTGAGCGCATACCAGCCGTCCAGCCAGTTGAACGCCGGGATGCGGTAGCTGGTGACCAGGCTCTTGCGCTTCTGCGCATAGTCCAGCTGGGTGTTCATCTTGTGGCCGCGGCTGTTGAGGAACCGCCGCTCCAGCCCGCCGCGCACACCGGCGCCGCTTTCGCTGCCGTAGCTCAGGCCGGCGGTGTAGATGGTGCGCTTGGCGCGGGTCAGGTTGACGTCCACCGGCACATTGCCGTCGGCGTCGGCCTGGTCCGGGCGCGGCTGGATGTCGATCACGCTGAAGTAATCCAGCTTGGTCAGCGACTCGCGCAGCCGGTCCAGCTTGCCTTCGTGGAAATAGCTGCCCTTGTCCCAGTACACCAGCGGGTCGAACAGCGTGTCGACGAAGTAATCCTCGTGGAAACGGATGTCGCCCATGTTGTAGCGGCGGCCGCTGTCCCAGGTCAGGTCGATGTCGGCGGCGTTGTCGGCGCGGGTGATCTGCACCTGGCGCTGGGTGTAGTCGGCATCGAAGTAGCCGCGTTCGGCCAGGCGCCGGGTCACGGTGATCTTGCTGGCCTCGTACTGGGTATGCTCGAAACGCTGGCCCTTGCGCGGCTTGAACTTCTCCAGGTCTTCCTGCAGGTACTGGTCCAGCTGGGCCGGGCCGGTGATGTCGATATGCTCGCGGCGCACCACGGTGGCCGGGCCCTTGTCGACCTGGATCACCACCCGCAGGTTCTCGCCCTCGCGCGGGCTGTCGACCTTGATCACCGGGTTGTAATAGCCGAACGGCTCCAGCGCCTGGCGGGTCTGGCGTTCGGCCTGGGACAACAGGTACTCCAGCCGCGACTCGCCCTGGGGCTTGCCGATGGTGTCGTAGAGCGACAGCGAGACCTCGATGTTCTCGATCATCTCGGCGTCGTCGCCCTTGTCCAGTCCTTTGATTTCCACCTTGTCGATGGTTCCGCGGGCGTGTGCCACCGAGACGGTGG
This sequence comes from Stenotrophomonas sp. KH_029, assembly GCF_057839765.1. Classification (NCBI taxonomy): domain Bacteria; kingdom Pseudomonadati; phylum Pseudomonadota; class Gammaproteobacteria; order Lysobacterales; family Lysobacteraceae; genus Stenotrophomonas; species Stenotrophomonas sp. KH_029. The sequence goes on from NZ_CM174498.1 coordinate 4,229,159, forward strand.
CCAGCGACAGGAACATCAGGGGAAGGGCGTAATTCTTTGGCTGCATGGCCACAGCATAACGGGCCATCGTGACCATGCGAAATCGGCGGGGGTGTTTCAGAACGCCGGTTAAGTCACTGTAAAAATCCGCCACTGCGTCGGTATCGACGTTTTCGGGCCGCAGGGTTCATTCCCGTGGCCCGGCAACACGCCCGATGGCGGCCGGTCATGGCCGCCATCGGGACAGGTCAGCTGGACAGGTGCTCGATCGCCGCCACGCTGCCCAGGCGCTCGCCCAGGCGCTTGAGCAGGGCCAGGCGGTTGGCCCGCAGCGCCGGGTCCTCGGCATTGACCATCACCGCATCGAAGAACGCATCCACCTGCGGGCGCAGCCGGGCCAGCCGGTTCAGCACGCTGACGTAGTCCTTCTGGTGCAGGCTGGCGTTGCTGTCGTCGATGGCCGCTTCCACCGCCTCGGCCAGCGCGCTCTCGGCCGGTTCGGCCAGCAGCGCCGGATCGACCCCGTTGGGAATGTCGCCCTCGGCCTTGCGCAGGATGTTGCGGATGCGCTTGTTGGCTGCGGCCAGCGCTTCGGCTTCGGGCAACGCGGCGAAGATGCCGATCGCATCGATGCGGCGGTCGAAGTCGTACAGCGAGGCCGGCTTCAGTTCGGCCACGGCGTTGAAATGCGTGGCCGGCACGCCCTTGTCGGCGTAGTAGCCGCGCAGGCGGTCGAGGATGAAGGGGTAGATTTCCGAATAGCTAGTCTCGTCAATGGAACGCATATCTCCCCAGATTCCATCCTGCGCAGAAATGCCGGCGTCCTTAGCCACCTTTGATGCTTTGATCTGCTTGTCAATCGTTACGGTCGAAATTGAACCGAGCACACCCTCGCAGGCCTTGAGGATCAACTCGTGGAGGTCCAGATCGAACCCGCTCTCGATCACCGTTCGCGCCAACCCCAGCGCATTGCGGCGCAGCGCGAACGGATCCTTGTTGCCGGTCGGCTTCAGGCCCGCGGCGAAACCGCCGGCCAGCGTGTCAAGGCGCTCGGCGATCGCCAGCACCTTGCCCAGCGGCGACAAGGCGATGTCATCGCCGGCGAAGCGCGGCTGGTAGGCCTCGTCGATGGCCAGCGCCACCTCCGGCGATTCGCCGCCGGTCAGCGCGTAATGGCGGCCGGCGATGCCCTGCAGCTCCGGGAACTCGTTGACCATGCGCGACTGCAGATCGTTCTTGGCCAGCAGCGCGGCGCGCCTGGCCAGCACCGGATCGGCGCCCACCTGCGGCGCGATCGCCTCGGCCAGCGCCACCACGCGCGCCACCTTGTCGGCCACGCTGCCCAGCTTGGCCTGGTAGGTCACCGTCTTCAGGCCGTCGCCCATCGCCTCCAGGCCCTGCTTGAGGTCCTCGTCGAAGAAGAATTTGGCATCGGAGAAGCGCGGGCGGATCACCCGCTCGTAGCCCTTGGCCACTTCGGCCACGTCCCTGGACTCGATGTTGGCGATGCCGATGAATTTCTCGGTCAGCTTGCCGCCGGCATCGAGCACCGGGAAGAACTTCTGGTTGACTTCCATGGTCTCGATCAACGCTTCCTGCGGCACCGCCAGGAATTCGCGTTCGAAACTGCACAGCACCGGTGCCGGCCATTCCACCAGGTTGACCACCTGTTCCAGGTTGTCCTCGGTGATCCGCGCCTGGCCGCCGGCCCTGGCCGCTTCGGCGTTGACCTGCTCGACAATGCGCGCACGGCGCGCGTCGGCGTCGACCAGCACGAACGCGGCCTGCAGCGAGCTGACGTAATCCTCCGGGCGGGACAGCCACACGGTCTTGTCGTGCATGAAGCGATGGCCGCGGCTCATGCGGTCGGCCTTCAGGCCCAGCAGCTCGGCCTCGATGATGTCCTGTCCATGCAGCAGCACCAGCCAGTGCACCGGGCGGGCGAAGCCGTAGGCATGGTTGCCCCAGCGCATCGGCTTGGGGATCGGCATGGCCGCGATCGCCTCGCGCAGGATCTCCGGCAGCAGGCTGGCGGTACGCGCGCCCGGGGTGGTGGAACGGTGCACGAACCGCTCGCCCTTGGCATCGCTGGTGCGCTCCAGCGCGCTCCAGTCGATCCCGGCCTTGGCCGCGAAACCCTGCAGCGCCTTGGTCGGCTGGCCGTCGGCATCGAGCGCGATGTTCAGGTACGGGCCCAGCACTTCGCTGTGCTGTTGGGGTTGTTCCACCGCCACGCCGGGCAGCAGCACCGCCAGCCGGCGCGGGGTCGACAGCGGCTTGGCATCGCCACGGTCGATGGCCACGCCACGCTTGGCCAGGCCGTCGACGATGCCATCGAAGAACGCCTGGGCCAGGCCCGGCAGCGCCTTGACCGGCAGCTCTTCGGTACCCAGTTCAATCAGCAGCGGCAGCATCGTGCTCATGCCTGCACCTCCCTGGCGGCGACCGCTTCGAGGCGCTTGGCCTCGTACAGCTTTGCCACCGCCTGGGCCAGCGCGCGCACGCGCAGGATGTAGCGCTGGCGCTCGGTCACGCTGATCGCGCGGCGCGCATCGAGCAGGTTGAAGGCATGGCTGGCCTTGCACACCTGCTCGTAGGCCGGCAGCGGCAGGCCGACATCGACCAGCTTCTGCGCTTCCTTCTCGCAGGCGTCGAAGCGATGGAACATTTCATCCACGTCGGCGTATTCGAAGTTGTAGGTGCTCTGCTCGATCTCGTTCTGCAGGTACACATCGCCGTAGGTGACCGGCGTGCCGTCCGGCCCGTAGGTCCAGACCAGGTCGTAGACGTTGTCGCAGTTCTGCAGGTACATGCACAGGCGCTCCAGCCCGTAGGTGATCTCGCCCAGCACCGGTTTGCACTCCAGGCCGCCGGCCTGCTGGAAATAGGTGAACTGGGTGACTTCCATCCCGTTCAACCACACTTCCCAGCCCAGCCCCCAGGCGCCCAGGGTCGGCGATTCCCAGTTGTCCTCGACAAAGCGCAGGTCGTGCACCAGCGGGTCGATGCCCAGCGCCTTGAGCGAATCCAGGTACAGCTGCTGGATGTTGTCCGGGCTGGGCTTCATCGCCACCTGGTACTGGTAGTACCGCTGCAGGCGGTTGGGGTTCTCGCCGTAGCGGCCGTCGGTGGGACGGCGCGAGGGCTGCACGTACGCGGCATTCCAGCTTTCCGGGCCGATCGAGCGCAGGAACGTGGCCGGGTGGAAGGTACCTGCGCCCACCTCCAGGTCCAGCGGCTGGATCAGCACGCAGCCCTGCTGCGCCCAATACTGGTTGAGGGTCTGGATCAGGCCCTGGAAAGTGATCGGAACGTTCTTCGTGACGGACATGCGGCGGATTCTTGCCTGCAGAAGGGGTGCGCTAGTATAGCCAGCGACTGCGTTGCCGCCTTCCGGCCCCGGCCGGGCGCGGCCAACATGGCGCGATCACCCTGTCCGGTCACCACCGCGGCACGCCTTCGACGTGCCAGGCAGGCCCGGCCCCGGGGTATCCCGGCCACCCCCCCATTACTGCGTGCCCGGCACGCCCCAAGGACTTGGCCGATGGATCAGCGACCGCCGGTTTCAATCGCGACAGCCCCCGGCCCGGGTACCGGCGACCCGCTGCGGCCGGGCCGGCTCGGCTTCGAGCAGGTGGTGGCGGCGTTGATCGCCGACGGCCTGGTCGCCGAGGCCGACCTGGAGCGCATCCGCTTCTCCGCCCAGGGCGCGCGCAACGCCAGCGAAGTGCACCCGCTGGTACTGCTGGCCAACCTCAAGCTGGCCGCCACCGGCGGTGGCGAGCTGGGCCTGGAGCGGCTGACCGAATGGCTGGCCGCCCGCACCGGTACCCGCTACCTGCGGGTCGATCCGACCCGGGTCGATGTGGCTTCGGTGACCTCGCTGGTTTCCCACGCCTATGCCCGCCGCCACCGCTTCCTGCCGCTGGCGGTGGATACCGAGCGCGTGCTGGTGGCCACCAGCGAGCCGCTGGCCCAGGAATGGCTGCGCGACCTGCAGCACCTGACCCGGCGCCGGATCGAACTGGCCATGGTCAACCCGCTGGACCTGCACCGCTACACCATGGAGTTCTACGGGGTCACCCGCTCGGTGCGCGGCGCGCGCGGCGACGTGCGCGGTGAAGCCAACGCCACCCTGCCCAGCTTCGAGCAACTGGTCGAACTGGGCCGTGCCGGCGACGTCAACGCCGACGACCAGCACATCGTGCACATCGTCGACTGGCTGCTGCAGTACGCCTACGAACAGCGCGCTTCGGACATCCACCTGGAGCCGCGCCGCGACATGGGCCGCATGCGCTTCCGCATCGACGGGGTGCTGCACAAGGTGTTCGAAGTGCCGCCGGCGGTGATGACTGCGGTGGTCAGCCGGATCAAGGTGCTGGGCCGCATGGACCTGGGCGAACGCCGGCGCCCGCAGGACGGCCGCATCAAGACCCGTTCGCCGGGCGGGCGCGAGGTGGAAATGCGCGTGTCGACCATGCCCACCGCGTTCGGCGAGAAGTGCGTGATGCGCATCTTCGACCCCGATGCGGCGTTCAAGAGCATCGACCAGCTCGGCTTCAGCCCGCAGGAAGCGGCCGGCTGGAGCGCCCTGGTCGAGCGCCCGCACGGCATCGTGCTGGTCACCGGGCCCACCGGCTCGGGCAAGACCACCACCCTGTATTCCACCCTCAAGCGGCTGGCCACGCCGGAAGTGAACGTGTGCACGGTGGAAGACCCGATCGAAATGATCGCGCCGGAATTCAACCAGATGCAGGTGCAGACCAACATCGACCTGGACTTCGCCAGCGGCGTGCGCACCCTGCTGCGGCAGGACCCGGACATCATCATGATCGGCGAAATCCGCGACCTGGAAACCGCGCAGATGGCGGTACAGGCCTCGCTGACCGGGCACCTGGTGCTGTCCACCCTGCACACCAACGACGCGCCCTCGGCGATCACCCGCCTGCTCGACCTGGGCGTGCCGCACTACCTGCTGGCCTCCACCCTCAACGGCATCCTCGCCCAGCGCCTGGTGCGCACCCTGTGCCCGAACTGCAAGGTGCCGCGCCCGCTCAGCGCGCTCCAATGGGCGGCACTGGCTGATGCCGATGAAGCATTACCTGAGTCACCCACGCCATATGCACCGGTCGGCTGCATCGATTGCCGGCGCACCGGTTACCTCGGCCGGGTAGGCCTGTATGAGCTGCTGCCATTGGGCTCGCGCCTGCGCGGGCTGATCCGCGCGGACATGGATCTGGCCGCTTTCAACCGCGCCGCACGTGCCGAAGGGGTACGTACCCTGCGCCGCGCGGGACTTGAAAAAGTGGCCGCAGGGCTGACTACAATCGAGGAAGTCCTTTCAGTGCTGCCGCCCCCGGATGAATTCCGCCCCGTTCCTGATTCTTGAAACCGGCCAACCGGTCGCCTCGCTGCGCCGTTACGGGCGGTTCCCGCATTGGATCCGGGTCGCCGCCGGGCTGGATGCCGACGAAACGGTGGTGGTCGATGTCGAACATGGCGGCGCGCTGCCCGACCACCGCCAGTTTGCCGGGGTGATCGTCACCGGCTCGGCCGCCTTCGTCACCGACCACGCCGACTGGAGCGAGCGCAGCGCCCGTTGGCTGCACGACGCCGCCCACGCCGGCCGGCCGGTGTTCGGCATCTGCTACGGGCACCAGCTGCTGGCGCATGCGCTGGGCGGCGAGGTGGCCTACAACCCGGCCGGGCGCGAGTCGGGCACCATCGAGCTGGCGCTGGACCCCTCGGCCAGTACCGATCCGCTGTTCGCCGGCCTGCCCACGCGGTTCCCTGCCCACGCCACCCACCTGCAGACGGTGCTGCGCGCACCGGACGGGGCAGCCATCCTGGCGCGCTCGGCGCAGGACAACTGCCACGCCTTCCGCTGGGGCCGGCAGGCCTGGGGGGTGCAGTTCCATCCGGAGTTCGCCACCCACCACATGCGCGGCTACGTGCGCGCCCGCGCCGAGTGCATCGGCCGCCACGGCGGCTGCGCGCGCAGCGTGGCGCGGGCGGTCAGCGCCGCCCCGCTGGCACGCCAGCTGCTGCGCCGCTTCGTGCGCCAGGCCCGCGACGCCTGAGCCGGCCGCCACGACACAGCGTCCCGGCCGCGCGTGCCGGGCTTCAGGTGGCGCGCAGGGAAAACAGGGATAATCGATCGCATTCGGGGCGCCTGCGCCCCTCCCCTGTTTCGGAATGGTATGAGCGAGATTCGCAAGCTGCCGGCCTCTGCTGGCGCCCAATGGCTGCTGGACGCGTTTTCCCTGTATGCCCGTGCGCCGATGCAGTTGGCGGTGCTGGGCGTGATCGGCATGCTGGCCAGCTCGCTGATCCTGGTACTGGCCCAGCTGCTGCCGGGCTGGCTCGGGCTGCTGGTGCAGCTGCTGTCGCTGGCGGTGGGCCCACTGATCTTCGGCGGCATGCTGTGGGCGGTGAGCGAGATCGACCAGGGCCGCCGGGCGTTGCCCACCCACCTGCTGCAGCCGATCCGCGACCGCCGCGTCAGCCACCTGCTGGTGCCGCTGGCGATCCAGCTGATCGCGGTGATCGCGCTGGGCACCCTGCTGTTCACCCTGATCGGCAGCCAGGGCTTCAGCGCCTTCACCGACCTGATCCACAAGGTGCAGGCCTTGCAGCAGTCCGGCCAGCAGCTCAGCCAGGACGAAACCCTGGCGCTGATGGCCAACGTGCCGGTCAAGCGCATCATGCTGTGGCTGCTGATCGTGTTTGCCACGTTCGTGGCATTGAGCATGGCCATGTTCGCGCAGCCGGCGCTGGTGGTGTTCGACCGCCAGAGCGGCATGCATGCGCTGCGCATGAGCCTGCAGGGCTGCATCGAGAACTTCGGCGCGATGGCGGTGTTCATGCTGCTGGGCCTGATCGCCGCGGTCTGCCTGTACGTCCTGATGCTGATCCTGATGCAGGTGGCAATGCTGGTCGGCGGCATGGGCGCGGCGGCGTTCGTGATGCAGCTGGCGGTCACCACGGTGATCATGCCGTTGTATGTCGGGGCGGTATACGCGGCGTGGAAGCAGATGTTCGCCCACCGCGGCCGCACCCCACCGCCGACCGCCCCCAGCCCGGACAACGTGTTCGCGGCCTGACCGAAAAGCAGAAAACCCCGGCGAGAGCCGGGGTTTTAGTTTCGCGGCGCTGTGGTTCGTAGCGCCGGGCTCTGCCCGGCTGCTCCTGCATGGAAGGCAACGGCAGCCGGGCAGAGCCCGGCGCTACGGCCAGGTATCGTTGTTTCAAGCGGTGTTGCGGGCGTCGGTGAACAACGGGCGCGTGGCGACGCGTTCGTCACTGCGGCTGTTCTTTCCCGCCGGGGCGCGGAACCAGCCACCTCGCCGCGTGGATCCCCAGCTCGTAGAGCAGGCACATCGGGATGGCCAGCAGCAACTGCGACACCACGTCCGGCGGGGTCAGCACCGCGGCCACGATGAAAATGCCCACCACCGCATAACCACGGCTTTCCTTGAACTGCTGCGGCGTCACCCAGCCCATCAGCACCAGGATCACCATCGCCACCGGCAACTCGAAACTGGTGCCGAACGCGAAGAAGATCGCCAGCACGAAATCCAGGTACGCATTCGCATCCGGCGTGATCGCAATCACCTCCGGGCGGAACGTGGTCAGGAAATGGAAGACCGCCGGCAGCACCAGGAAGTAGGCGAACGCACAGCCCAGGTAGAACAGCAGCACCGAGGAGGCCAGCAGCGGCACCGCCAGGCGCTTCTCGCGTGCATACAGCCCCGGCGCCACGAACGCCCACAGCTGGTACAGCAGCCACGGCACCGCCACGAACAGCGCCACGAAGAAGGTCAGCTTCAACGGCGCAAAGAACGCCCCGGCCGGATTGGTCGCAATCATGGTCTGCCCGTTGGGCAGCTGCGAGATCAGCGGCTCGGCCAGCCAGGTATAGATTTTTCGCGAGAACGGCAGCAGCCCCAGCAGCACCACCAGCAGGCCGACGATGGCGCGCACCAGGCGTGCGCGCAGTTCGATCAGGTGCTCCACCAGCGAGCTTTCCGGGGTGTCGTGTTCGCTCATCGCGGGGCCTCCCCGCCGGGCGGCTGGGCCAGCCGGGCAGGGTCCGGCGCTGTCAGCGGGTGCGCGTCTTCCGCGGCCGCACGCGGCGCGGCGCCGTCGATGCCCGGCGGGGCCATCGCGTCGCGCGGCTCGGCCTGCTCGGTCAGTACATGCTGGGCCACGCTGGCCGGCGAACCGGGGGCCGGACCGGTCATCACCGGCGCATCGGCATCGGCGTCGACGGCGGCCGCATCTGCATCGCGCACCACGCCCTGGCGCAGCTGCTCGGCCTCGCGGCGTACCGCTTCACCGCTGGCACGCAGCTGCGCTTCGGTGTCCTGCACCGAGGCCTGCACATCGCGGAACTGGCGCTTGATCTCGTCGGCGTGCAGCTCGCGTTCCAGCTCCTGCTTCACCGAATCCCATTGGCTGCGCGCACGGCGTACCCACAACCCGGCAAACCGCGCCGCCTTGGGCAGGCGTTCGGGGCCAAGTACCACCAGCGCCACCACCGCGATCAGTAGCAGCTCACTGAAGCCGATGTCGAACACGCCACGCGCTCCGGATCAGCGCGGGTCGCGGTCGTGCTCGGTCTGCGACGTGGTCGTCGAGTCCTGCGGACGCGAGTTGTCGCCGAGCTGCGCGTTCGGCTTGTCCTCGTCGTGCATGCCCTTCTTGAATTCCTTGACGGCGCTGCCAAGGTCCTTGGCGCCGCTGGTCAACTTCTTGGTGCCGAACACCAGCAGAACGATGACCAGCACGACCAACCAATGCCAGATGCTGAAACTGCCCATGAGCTGCTCGCGTTGCGTAGTGATCAGACAGTTGAGCATAGCGCACCGGCCACAGGTCGGCGCGCGTGACGAAAGTCAGTTGCCGTCCAGCGATTCAGTCCGGACTTCACCTTCGCCAACCGGCTGGAAGCCCTGCTGCTGCGCCGGCGCCTGGGCGGCCGGCACGGCCTGCAGCGGCGCGGTGGTCGCGCCGGTCGCCGCTGCCTGTTCAGCTACTTCCGGGGCGGCGGCCGGGGCCACCGAACGCGCGGCCGGCGGCGGCGCGTTGCCGGCGGTGCCGCGCTTCTCGCGGGCACTGTAGGTGGCTTCTTCCAGGCGATCGCGGAAGGCAACCACGTCGATCGACGGCGGTTCGCCGACCCGGCCCTCGAACACCATCCGCGGCGTGGTATTGCTGCCGTAGGCGTCCAGATTGGCGGCATCGTCGATCTGCAGCACCGCGCCGTCCAGCGCGACACCGGCAAACAGCCCCCGCGCGCGCGACCACGACCAGATTTCGGCCTTCAGCTGGCCATCGGTGGCGGCAGCGGCATTGCGCCCGACCGGACCGGCGGCCACGCCGGCATCGGCGCCCAGGGTGAACTTGCCGTTGACCAGGTTGTCCAGGCTGCGGTCATTGCGGAACACCAGCACCACGTCGGAGGACTGCACACCGGCCTGAAAGCCGATGCTGCCCCCGGTGAGCTTGACGAACACCGGGTTGGACCAGCTGCCGTCGGGGTTCTTGACCGACATCAGGCCATGGCCCCGGCGCCCGCCAATCACCAGGCCCGCCTTGATCGTGTCGGGAATGACAACGATTGCGCGGCCTTCATCCAGCAACTTGTCCGGAATGCCCTGTTCAGGCATGTCCTGGATTTCATTCAGCACGCGCACCGCATTGCGGGCGCGCTGGTCTTCCTGTGGCCCGGCCATCGCCTGGGTAGACAGCAACAGGCTGGCGGAGATCAGCAGTACTAGGCTCAGGCGGCGCATGGTGGCTCCAGAAGTCGATGCAGACAAAGATAATGCAGGAAAGCAGCCGCACCGCTCCCCTGGGGGACGATGCACTGGTTCGAAATTAGAAGGCTTGCGATGAATCGGCAATGAGTGATGCCGTCTATTGATACATCGAATAGATGACTACCACCAACTCATTCCATCCCACCAATCGCGCAGACCTGCGAGAATGGCCCATGCTCCACGCACCCGACACCGCCGTGCTGGCGGTCAATCTAGGCACGCCCGAGACGCCAACCGCCCCGGCGGTGCGTCGCTACCTGGCTGAATTCCTCACCGACCCGCGCGTGGTCGCGATCCCCCCGCTGCTGTGGAAACCGCTGCTGTACGGGCTGATCCTGCCGCTGCGCAGCAGCCGTTCGGCGGCCAAGTACGCCCAGGTCTGGCTGCCCGACGGTTCGCCGCTGATGGTCTATACCCGCCGCCTGGCCCAGGCCATGCAGGCGTTGATGCCGAACCTGCAGGTGCGCCATGCGATGCGTTACGGCGCCCCGGCGCTGACCGCCGAACTGGACCGGCTGGCCGCCGAAGGCATGCGCCGAATCGTGGTGCTGCCGCTGTACCCGCAGTATTCGACCACCACCACCGCCTCGATCGAGGACCAGGTGCGCCATTGGCAGCCCCGCCACCCGGCGGTCACCGTCACCCTGGTGCGCGACTACGCGGTCGACCCGGACTGGGTGGCGGCGGTGGCCGCCAGCATCGGCCAGTGGTGGCAGCAGCACGGCCGCGGCGAGAAGCTGGTGTTCTCCTTCCACGGCATCCCGCAGCGCCTGGCCGATGCCGGCGACCCGTACCCGCAACGCTGCGAGGCCAGCGCCCGGGCGATCGCACAGGCGCTGGAACTGGCCGACGATGCCTGGCAGCTGACCTACCAGTCGCGTTTCGGCCGCGAAAAATGGCTGCAGCCCTATGCCGAACCCACCCTGTGGGCCTTGGCCGAAAGCGGCGTGCGGAAGATCGACGTGGTCTGCCCGGGTTTTGCCACCGACTGCCTGGAAACCCTAGAGGAAGTGGCGCTGGGCTTCACCGAAACGGTCGCCCAGCGTGGCGCGCAGATGCGCTACATCCCCTGCCTCAACGATGCCCCCGAACACGCGCTGGCGCTGTCGCGGCTGAGCATCGCGGCCCTGGCATGACCCTGCAGCCATTCGACCTGACCGTGGCCGGCACCACCGTCGCCGGCCTGCGCGCGGCACACCCCGGCGGCCTGCGCGTGCTGGCCCTGCACGGCTGGCTCGACAACGCGGCCAGCTTCGTGCCGCTGGCCGCGCAGCTGCCGACGCTGGACCTGGTGGCGATCGACCTGCCCGGCCATGGCCACAGCGCGCACCTGCCGCCGGGCGCGCAATACAACACCCCCGGCGCCCTCTGCCACGTGCTGGACGTGGCCGATGCGCTGGGCTGGGACCGCTTTTGCCTGCTCGGCCACTCGATGGGCGCCGGCATCGCCAGCCTGGTCGCCGCCGCGGCACCGGAGCGGATCGAACGGCTGGTGGCGATCGAGGCCCTCGGCGGCCTGCGCGGGCCCGAGAACGAAACCGCGCAACGCCTGCGCGAACACGTGCGCGCCGCGCGGGCGCTGCCCGGCCGCAACCTGCGCGTGTTCCCCGACCTGGCCGCGCCGATCCGGGCACGGATGATGGCCAACCAGCTCAGCGAGCCCTGCGCACGCCTGCTGGTCGAACGCGGGGTCAAGCCGGTCGCCGGCGGCTACAGCTGGTGCAGCGATCCGCGGCTGATGCTGCCCACCGCCATGCGCCTGAGCGAGGCGCAGATCGACGACCTGCTGGCGGCGATCGAATGCCCCACCCAGGTGATCTACGCCACGCCGGCGCAGTCGTACTATCCCGAGCCGCTGCGCAGCCAGCGCATCGGGCTGTTGCGCGATGGCCGGCTGGCGGTATTCCCCGGCACCCATCACCTGCACATGGAACATCCGCAGCAGGTTGCCACGGTGATCAGCGGCTTCCTCGCCGGATAGCCGCGCAGCGCGCCCCCAAGGTGGCGCTGCGACATCGTGTCGCACTCAATTTCCGCAGGTTTGTACCGATACCGTTGATGCAGGCTGGTGGACCCGGCCTGTGTCGTCGCTTGCTCCGCCGTTGCGAAGCCGCGTATCACTCCAGGCTTCCAGGAACGTCGTTGCAATGCCGTATTGGCCGTGCCATCGCCCACAGGACCGGGCCATGCCGGCGGTGATCGCCACCGCCGACGCGGCGCTGCGGCGCGTGTTCACCCCGCGCCCGTCTGGAATGCCCTCCCTTCCGCTGCAACGCCCACCGCTCGACGGTGTCCGGCGCGGCACCGGCCTGTCCGCCTGCGCGGCCGGCCCCGCTGTTTCCTGCTGATCCTGGAGTCGTCATGTCTGCCATCCCCAACGCCCCGTCCCATCCGCCCGATCGCATCGACGTCGCCCCGCCGGCCACGTCGGCCAACCGCATCGATACGCTGTACCTGGTCCTGGCCACCGCGCTGTTGAGCGCCTGCGGGATCGCCGCCCTGTGGCAGCGGCAGGCCTGGCCGCTGCTTGCCGTTGCCGTGGCCAGCGCCCTGCTGTGTGCGCTCGCGCGCCGCCAGCGCGGCCTTACCCTGGCCCTGCAGCGGCAGTTGCAACACGCTGCCGCCAGTGCCACGGCCCACGCGCAGCTGCATGCGCAGGCCGACGCCGGGCACCGCGAAGACGCCCAGGTCCGGCTGGCGCTGGATGTCTCGCGCACCGCGATGATGATCGCCGACAACGACCATGTGATCCGCTACGTGAACCAATCGGTGGTCGCGCTGCTGCGCAACCAGCAGCACAACCTGCGCCAGGCGTTTCCCGACTTCGATGCCGAACGTCTGGTCGGCAGCAGCATCCATCGCTTCCACGTCAGCCCCGAGCGCATCCGCGGCATCCTCAACACCTTGACCCGGACCCATCACGGCCGGGTGCGGATCGGCCCGGTGCATTTCGCCCAGGTGGTCACCCCGGTTTTCGACGCGCATGGGCAGCGCCTGGGCTTTGCGGTGGAATGGCACGACCGCACCCAGGAGCTGCAGCTGGAAACCGCGGTGGCCGGGATTGTCGCCGCCGCCGCCAAGGGCGACCTGGACCGTCGCCTGCCGCCGGGCAATGACGGCGCCAGCTTCCTGGACGGTCTCACCGGCGGCATCAACCAACTGCTGGACAGCGTCGGTGGCACCATCGACGAGGTGCGCCGGGTCCTCTCGGCACTGGCCGATGGCGACCTGGGCCAGCGCATGCAGGGCGATTTCGCCGGTTCGTTCGCGGCCATGCAGCGCGACGCCAACGCCACCGCCGAGCAGCTGACCGCCATGGTCGAGCGCATCCGGGAATGCACCGGGTCGATCTCACTGGCCGCCAGCGAGATCGCCAGCGGCAACAGTGATCTGTCCGAACGCACCGAACGCCAGGCCGCACACCTGGAGGAGACCGCCGCCTCGATGGAAGAACTGACCTCCACCGTGCGCCAGAACGCCGAGCACGCGCGCCAGGCCAGCGGGCTGGCACACGGCGCGCAGCAGGTGGCCAGCCGCGGCAGCGTGGTGGTCGGCCAGGTGGTGACCACCATGGAGGCGATCCAGAACGCCTCGCGGCGGATCGGCGACATCACCGGGGTGATCGACGGCATCGCCTTCCAGACCAATATCCTCGCGCTCAATGCGGCGGTGGAAGCCGCGCGTGCCGGCGAACAGGGCCGTGGGTTTGCCGTGGTGGCCAGTGAAGTACGCAGCCTGGCGCAGCGTTCGGCCGATGCCGCCAGGGAGATCAAGCAGCTTATCGAGGCGTCGGTTACCCAGGTGGCCGATGGCGTGCGGCTGGTGCAGGACGCCGGGCAGACCATGCAGGAGATCGTCAGCAGCGTTGCCGGTGTCAGCGGCATCATGGCCGAGATCTCCTCGGCCTCGCAGGAACAGGCCGCCGGCATCGACCAGGTCAACCAGACCGTCACCCAGATGGACGACGCCACCCAGCAGAACGCGGCGCTGGTCGAGGAGGCCAGTGCAGCGGCCCGCCTGCTCGAAGGCCAGGCCGAAGCCCTGACCGCCGCGGTAGCGGTATTCCGCCATCAGTGAGGTCGTCTGCCGCAGTGCGGCAGGCGGCACAGACGCGGAGGGCGGCCGGTTGAGCCGTCCCCCTCCGATGATGCAAACAGGAACGGCGCCCGCAAGGGCGCCGTTCCTGTTTGCGCCCTTGGCAAGGTCGCATCCCGATCGACTGCCGTTGCACGGTCCACGTTCGCTGATGGCATTGCAATCAACAGGGAGACCGCTGTGTAGCGGGGGCACCGTTTCGATACAGGTCCCGGCGTCAAAGCACCCATCGCCGTTATCGGCAGTCGTTTGGGAACCGACCCTACCGAGGGCAGCCATGCGCAGACCCGAATGCCGCCGCGCCAGCAGGGGGCTATGCACGACCCGATGCCGTCGCGCCGGCAGGGCCCCGCATTGGTAGGGTCGCATCCCGATCGACTGCCGTTGCACGGCCCGCGCCCGGTGATGGCATTGCAATCACCGGGGAGGGCTCTGTGTAGCTGGGGCACCGCTTCGATACGGGTCTCGGCGTCAAAGCATCCATCGCCGTTATCGGCAGTCGTTTGGGAACCGACCCTACCGACGTGACGCCGTGCGGACGCACAAAGAAAAAACCCCGCTGCGTGAGCAGCGGGGTTTTTGGGTATAAACCCTGGCGATGACCTACTCTCGCATGGCTTAGGCCACACTACCATCGGCGCAGCTGCGTTTCACTTCCGAGTTCGGGATGGGATCGGGTGGTGCCACAGCGCTAATTTCACCAGGGAGGCTTTTGGAGTGTCGCCGCGGGAGTCGTGTCCTTGCAGGGAGCGGGCACGGATGTGCCTGCTTTGCAAAGAGACGCGCCTACAGCGCCTGCCTCTCGTTTGGTCTTGTGACGTAGCGTGCACTTGGGATCTATCGACATGTCATGTCGGCCAAGGCAACTTGAGGTTATATGGTCAAGCCTCACGGATCATTAGTATCAGTTAGCTCAATACATTGCTGTACTTACACACCTGACCTATCAACCACATAGTCTATATGGTTCCTTCAGGGGGCTTGTGCCCCGGGAGATCTCATCTTGAGGCGCGCTTCCCGCTTAGATGCTTTCAGCGGTTATCGCTTCCGAACATAGCTACCCGGCAATGCCACTGGCGTGACAACCGGAACACCAGAGGTTCGTCCACTCCGGTCCTCTCGTACTAGGAGCAGCCCCTCTCAAATCTCCAACGCCCATGGCAGATAGGGACCGAACTGTCTCACGACGTTCTGAACCCAGCTCGCGTACCACTTTAAATGGCGAACAGCCATACCCTTGGGACCGACTACAGCCCCAGGATGTGATGAGCCGACATCGAGGTGCCAAACACCGCCGTCGATATGAACTCTTGGGCGGTATCAGCCTGTTATCCCCGGAGTACCTTTTATCCGTTGAGCGATGGCCCTTCCATACAGAACCACCGGATCACTAAGTCCTAGTTTCCTACCTGCTTGATCCGTCGATCTTGCAGTCAAGCACGCTTATGCCTTTGCACACAGTGCGCGATGTCCGACCGCGCTGAGCGTACCTTCGAGCTCCTCCGTTACTCTTTAGGAGGAGACCGCCCCAGTCAAACTACCCACCATACACGGTCCCCGATCCAGATTATGGACCTAGGTTAGAACGTCAAGCACGACAGGGTGGTATTTCAAGGATGGCTCCACTGCAGCTAGCGCCACAGTTTCATAGCCTCCCACCTATCCTACACAGACGAACTCAACGTTCAGTGTAAAGCTATAGTAAAGGTTCACGGGGTCTTTCCGTCTTGCCACGGGAACGCTGCATCTTCACAGCGATTTCAATTTCACTGAGTCTCGGGTGGAGACAGCGCCGCTGTCGTTACGCCATTCGTGCAGGTCGGAACTTACCCGACAAGGAATTTCGCTACCTTAGGACCGTTATAGTTACGGCCGCCGTTTACTGGGGCTTCGATCAAGAGCTTCGCCTTGCGGCTGACCCCATCAATTAACCTTCCAGCACCG
>NZ_CM174498.1:4250000-4252500 GCF_057839765.1 Stenotrophomonas sp. KH_029
GCGTACCACTTTAAATGGCGAACAGCCATACCCTTGGGACCGACTACAGCCCCAGGATGTGATGAGCCGACATCGAGGTGCCAAACACCGCCGTCGATATGAACTCTTGGGCGGTATCAGCCTGTTATCCCCGGAGTACCTTTTATCCGTTGAGCGATGGCCCTTCCATACAGAACCACCGGATCACTAAGTCCTAGTTTCCTACCTGCTTGATCCGTCGATCTTGCAGTCAAGCACGCTTATGCCTTTGCACACAGTGCGCGATGTCCGACCGCGCTGAGCGTACCTTCGAGCTCCTCCGTTACTCTTTAGGAGGAGACCGCCCCAGTCAAACTACCCACCATACACGGTCCCCGATCCAGATTATGGACCTAGGTTAGAACGTCAAGCACGACAGGGTGGTATTTCAAGGATGGCTCCACTGCAGCTAGCGCCACAGTTTCATAGCCTCCCACCTATCCTACACAGACGAACTCAACGTTCAGTGTAAAGCTATAGTAAAGGTTCACGGGGTCTTTCCGTCTTGCCACGGGAACGCTGCATCTTCACAGCGATTTCAATTTCACTGAGTCTCGGGTGGAGACAGCGCCGCTGTCGTTACGCCATTCGTGCAGGTCGGAACTTACCCGACAAGGAATTTCGCTACCTTAGGACCGTTATAGTTACGGCCGCCGTTTACTGGGGCTTCGATCAAGAGCTTCGCCTTGCGGCTGACCCCATCAATTAACCTTCCAGCACCGGGCAGGCGTCACACCCTATACGTCCACTTTCGTGTTTGCAGAGTGCTGTGTTTTTGATAAACAGTCGCAGCGGCCTGGTTACTGCGGCCCTCTTCAGCTATAGCTCGCATGAGCCACCAAAAAGGGCGCACCTTCTCCCGAAGTTACGGTGCCATGTTGCCTAGTTCCTTCACCCGAGTTCTCTCAAGCGCCTGAGAATTCTCATCCTACCCACCTGTGTCGGTTTACGGTACGGTCTGCGTAAGCTGAAGCTTAGGAGCTTTTCCTGGAAGCGTGGTATCAGTGACTTCGCCTTAAAGGCTCGTCTCGGTGCTCGGTCTTAAAGGATCCCGGATTTGCCAAAGATCCAAACCTACCGCCTTTCCCCCGGACAACCAACGCCGGGTACACCTAACCTTCTCCGTCCCTCCATCGCACTTACGCGAGGTGCAGGAATATTAACCTGCTTCCCATCGACTACGACTTTCGTCCTCGCCTTAGGGGCCGACTCACCCTGCGCCGATTAACGTTGCGCAAGGAAACCTTGGGCTTTCGGCGTGCGGGTTTTTCACCCGCATTATCGTTACTCATGTCAGCATTCGCACTTCCGATACCTCCAGCAGACTTCTCAATCCACCTTCAACGGCTTACGGAACGCTCCTCTACCGCGTACATATAAATATGCACACCCCAAGCTTCGGTTCACTGCTTAGCCCCGTTAAATCTTCCCCGCAGACCGACTCGACCAGTGAGCTATTACGCTTTCTTTAAAGGGTGGCTGCTTCTAAGCCAACCTCCTGGCTGTCTGTGCCTTTCCACATGGTTTTCCACTTAGCAGTGAATTTGGGACCTTAGCTGTGGGTCTGGGTTGTTTCCCTTTTCACGACGGACGTTAGCACCCGCCGTGTGTCTCCCATACAGTCCGTCTCGGTATTCGGAGTTTGCAATGGTTTGGTAAGTCGCGATGACCCCCTAGCCATAACAGTGCTCTACCCCCGAGAGGATACATATGAGGCGCTACCTAAATAGCTTTCGAGGAGAACCAGCTATCTCCGGGTTCGATTAGCTTTTCACTCCTAATCACAGCTCATCCCCGTCTTTTGCAACAGACGTGGGTTCGGGCCTCCAGTACCTGTTACGGCACCTTCACCCTGGCCATGACTAGATCACCCGGTTTCGGGTCTACTGCCCGCGACTATGCGCCCTTATCAGACTCGGTTTCCCTTCGCCTCCCCTATACGGTTAAGCTTGCCACGAACAGTAAGTCGCTGACCCATTATACAAAAGGTACGCAGTCACCCCTTGCGAGGCTCCTACTGCTTGTACGCACACGGTTTCAGGATCTATTTCACTCCCCTCTCCGGGGTTCTTTTCGCCTTTCCCTCACGGTACTGGTTCACTATCGGTCGGTCAGTAGTATTTAGCCTTGGAGGATGGTCCCCCCATGTTCAGACAGGGTTTCACGTGCCCCGCCCTACTCGTCTTCACTGGAGTGGCCCTTTTAAATACAGGGCTATCACCTTCTATGGCCAGCCGTTCCAGGCTGTTTTTCTAGAACCATTCCAGCTTAAGGGCTAGTCCCCGTTCGCTCGTCGCTACTCAGGGAATCTCGGTTGATTTCTTTTCCTCTGGTTACTTAGATATTTCAGTTCACCAGGTTCGCTTCCAGCAGCTATGTATTCACTGCAGGATACCCGCAAGCGGGTGGGTTTCCCCATTCGGACATTACCGGATCAAAGCTTGTTGCCAGCTCCCCGATACTTTTCGCAGGCTGCCACGTC
>NZ_CM174498.1:4255000-4324089 GCF_057839765.1 Stenotrophomonas sp. KH_029
CGTCAACACCTTCTTTCGAAGGATGTTGATGCCGCTTTGGCGTGGTGTTCACCGGGGTGAAGACCGCGTCGCAGCGAGGGAGCGAATACTAAAGACTTCTGCAAATTCGTCAAGGCTTTTGTCGATCTTTTTCATCGCAACGTCATCGTTACGTGCTGCCCGGCACACAGCGCGGCAGCACGCGCGTTGCGCGTGCTGCCGCAGACTTGCTAACAATGCATCTCTTGTCGTCGGGGATGCATGCGATGTCGGTGGGTAGCAAACGTTCGTTGTTGCGCGATGTGTCGTTGCCATCGGTGATGGCCGGCTTCATCACCGTGCTGGTCGGCTTCGCCAGTTCGGCGGTGATCGTGTTCCAGGCCGCACAGACGGTGGGCGCATCGCAGGCGCAGATCGCCTCGTGGATGTGGGCGCTGGGGCTGGGCATGGGCGTGACCTGCATCGGCCTGTCGCTGCGTTACCGCATGCCGGTGGTGACGGCATGGTCCACCCCGGGCGCGGCGATGCTGGTGGTGGGTACCGGCGCGGTGGGCTACTCCGATGCGATCGGTGCCTTCGTCCTGGCCGCGGTGCTGGGCATGGTCGCCGGCTTCTCGGGGATCTTCGCCCGGGCAATGCGCCGGGTACCAATGGCATTGGCGTCGGGCATGCTCGCCGGCGTGCTGCTGCGCTTCGGGCTGGAGGTGTTCGTCTCGATGGGCACGCAGCTGGCGATG
Organism: Stenotrophomonas sp. KH_029; assembly: GCF_057839765.1. NCBI lineage: Bacteria > Pseudomonadati > Pseudomonadota > Gammaproteobacteria > Lysobacterales > Lysobacteraceae > Stenotrophomonas > Stenotrophomonas sp. KH_029. The sequence goes on from NZ_CM174498.1 coordinate 4,255,717, forward strand.
GCACTGGCGATGTTCGCCACCTGGCTGGTCGGGCGGCGCCTGTTCCCACGCTATGCGGTGGTAGCCACCCTGCTGGTGGGCATCGCGGTGGCCGGCGGCCAGGGCCTGCTGCAGCTGCAACAGGTGCGGCTGGAATGGGCGGTACCGGTGTTCACCGCGCCCACGCTGTCCTGGCCGGCGGTGTTCAGCATCGCCCTGCCGCTGTTCGTGGTGACCATGGCCTCGCAGAACATCCCCGGGGTGGCGGTGATCCGCGCCTGCGGCTACGACACGCCGGTGTCGCCGGTGATCGGCTGGATCGGGGTGGTCAATACGCTGCTGGCCCCGTTCGGGGCCTTCGGCCTGAACCTGGCGGCGATCACCGCGGCGATCTGCATGGGCCGCGAGGCGCATGAAGACCCTGCGCGGCGCTACACCGCCGCGGTGGCCGCCGGTGCCTTCTATATCGTGGTGGGCCTGTTCGGGGCGACGGTGGCGGCGGTGTTCGCCGCCTTCCCCAGGGAACTGGTGGCCTGCGTGGCCGGCATCGCGCTGTTCGGCACGATCGCCAACAGCCTAGCCGGCGCGCTGCGCGAGGAGTCCGACCGCGAGGCGGCGCTGGTCACCTTCCTGGTAACCGCATCGGGTCTGTCGCTGGCCGGGATCGGCTCGGCGTTCTGGGGCCTGGTGGCCGGCGGCATCTGCCTGCTGGTGCTGCGGCCCCCTGCAGCGCGCGCCTGAGCAGGATCAGGGATCCAGCAGGAAGGACAAGGCACCGATCACCACGATGTAAACGGCCATGCCGATCACTACCGCCGACCAGCGGGTGCCGCCCAGACCGGCCAGCGCGGCGTGCTGGGCGGGCGCGTCACCGGGATGGCGTGCCTCGGCCAGCGCGATCATCCGCTGGGCATGGCGCAGATACAGGTGATTGCCCACGGAACCGGCCGCGACGCTGGCCGCGAGGGTGATCACCAGCGATACGCTGTCGCTGACCCCGATCAGGGTTTCCAGGATGGACAGGACAGTGAGCGCGCCAATCCACATCGCGGCCACCGCATACATGCGGCGGTACAGCATCCAGAACGCGCCGAACAGGAAGGCCGGCCAGTTCCACGCGTGGGTGCTGGCAGCGGTGCTGTCGTTGGCCAGGTCCAGGCGCCATTTGCGACGGTACACCAGGAAGTTAGGGCCGACGAAGGCGGCGTACGCCTGTTGGCCGGGCGCGAGTGGTTCCTGCGCCGGCACGGCAGCAGGATCGGAGGCCGATGCCGGTGCGGCGTAGGGATCGTGCGACAGCTCGACCGGCGTCGGCGCGGGCACCGCCAGCTCGGCCACGCCATGCAGGGGCTGCCACTGGGCCATGCCCTGGCGCCAGACCAACGTGTCGGCGGTGATCTGGCCCTGCCCCAGCAACTGTTGCAGCTGCGCGGCGGGCACCGGTCCCTGCCGCTGTTGCTGATGATCGGCGTAGTACCACGGGGTATCGGACATGACTCGTTCCTTGAGGGAGAGGCACCGGTTCGCCCGTCCGGGCGTCGGCTGGAGGGGTTACAGGGGCAGCACGCGGAAGGTCTGGGTGAGCGTGTGGCTGGACCCGGCAGGCAGGGTGACCACGTCCGGGCCAGCGTTGGCCGCCTCCAGGCAGACATAGTTGCGCCAGCCCGCACCGACGTCGGCCATGCCTGCCGCCCCCGCTTGGCCCGGGTTCCAGGCCACCAGCGAGCGGCTGCCCTGGGTAGTGACCTCGATGCGCCGCTTCAGGCCAGGGTCCTTGAGCACGTAGCGGCCGCCGGCGCCGGTATAGATGCGGTCGCTGCGGCCGGGATCGCGCGGGTCGCGCAGGTTCCAATCGCCCTGCTGCACGCGCGGGGTGGCGTAGTTCTCGAACTTGTCCAGATAGGTGAGCCCGTCCAGGCCCTGTACGTCCACGGCCGTGGCGTCGTCCACCCGGAAGTAGTTGTGCAGGGCCTGGGTGAAGCTGACCGGCTGGCTGCCGGTGTTTTCGGTGACCAGGCGCTGCTCAAGCGTGCGGCCGATGCGCAGCTGCATGGTCAGGCGCAGGGTCAGGTTGTCCAGCGGCGGCGGGACCAGGGTGAGCAGGAACGTGCCGTCGGCCTCGCGGCGCGCCTCCTTCAACGTCCACGCCACGTTGCGGACGAACCCATGCGCGGGCACATCGGTGCCCTGCCCCTGGCGGCCGAAGTACGGCCAGCACACCGGGCTGCCGCCCCGGATCGGGGTGGGCAGCGCCTGCGCGCTGGGTGAAAGCCACAGGACGTCCTGGCCGCCCTTGGGGACATAGGACAACAGCTGTCCCCCGAACACCGCGATGGCGGCGCTGGCCAAGGGGGTGTCCACCTTCCAGGCAGGGAAGCCCTGCACCGTGCCCAGGCTCAGGCCCTCGACCTTGGGCAGCGTGGCGTTGGGGCCAGCCGGGGACTGCACCAGGCGGGCGTGGTTGGGCGGCAGGGTGAACACGGTGGATGCGGGCATGGCAGTCGGGGAGAAGAAGGTGGGAGGCGCACTGCGCAATGCAGTGAGGATGCGTTGGCCGGCACGGCCATCGGGGTTGGCCCAGCCCAGGCGCTGCTGTTCGGCCTGGATGGCGCGGCGGGTGGCGGTGCCGACCATGCCGTCGGCGGCGCCGATGTCATGGCCGCGCGCGAGCAGCAGGGTCTGCAGTTCGCGGCGTTCGCGGCGGCCGATGCCGGGGTCGTCGGTGGGCCAGGCCGCGACCGTACCGCTGCCGCCGCGCAGGCGGTCGGCCAGGGTGGCGATGGCCAGCGCATAGCTTTCGGCGGCGTTGTAGGCGTAGATCGCGTCGTAGTTGCGGAACACCAGCCAGGCCGGGCCCTTGGCACCGGTGGGCAGCAGCAGCGCGGCGTTGCTGTCGGCCGGCAGGCCGGCCGGGGCCAGCGCGCCGCCGCCGACCGGCACGATGCCCAGCGCGCGCCAGGCCGCCAGCGGCTTGCGCTGGGTACGCCCGGCCACGGCGGGATTGAAGCCGGCCGGCAGTTTCACTTCGATGCCCCATGGCTGGCCGGTGCGCCAGCCGGCCTTGGCCAGATAGTTGGCGGTGGACGCCAGGGCATCGGGAATGCTGGCGACCAGGTCGCGGCGACCATCGCCATCGCCGTCCACGGCGATGCGGGCATAGGTGGACGGCATGAACTGGGTGTGGCCGAATGCGCCGGCCCACGAGCCGGTCAGGCCCTCGGCCTGCAGGTCGCCGGCGTCGAGCAGCTTGAGCAGGGCCAGCAGTTCGCCGCGGAAGAACGGCTGGCGGCGGCCGTTGCACGACAGCGTGGCCAGCGACTGCAGCAGCGGGCGCTTGCCGAACACCCGGCCGTAATCGCTCTCCACACCCCACACCGCCACGATCGTGGCCGGGTCCACGCCGTACTGGCTGGACACGCGGTTCAACAGGTCGCGGTGCTGGGCCAGCAGCGCGCGGCCGTCGTCGACGCGCTGGCTGTCGACCAGGGCGGCCAGGTAATCCCACAACGGGGTGGTGAACTCCGGCTGGGCGTCCAGCAGCGGCAGCACGCTCAGGTCCGGGCTGAGCCCGGCAGTGAGGCGGCTGAAGCCGGCCGCGCTGATGCCCTGCTTGAGTGCCTGCGGCTGCAGGGTGGCCAGGCAGCGGTCGAACGCGTCCTGCGGCGCGGCCTGCGCGGCGGCGCTGCCCAGCCACGCCATGGCCAGCAACCCTGCGGTGAGGCGTTTCATTGGCGGAAATCCTTGCAGCCAGTGTTGAACGGCATGATAGCCGCAAGCGCCCGGCCGACGGGCCGATGCGGCAGGCCGCTTACAGCGGCTGCAACAGACGCAGCCCGAAGGCCGGTTCGGTCGCGTTCCAGTGCGCGCTGACCCGCAGCCTGGCTTCGGCGGCCAGTGACGCAAACACCGCATCGGTGTACTTGTGGCTGTATTCGACCGTCATCGCTTCACCTTCGGCGAAATCGAAACGGTGGCCGGCCAGCTGCACGGTCTGCGCGCAGCGGCTGACCAGCTCGGTTTCGATGCGCAGCCGCGGCACGCTGTAGCGGGCGCGGTGGACGAAACCCGCGAGGTCGAAGTCGCTGCCGATCTCGCGGTTGAGCCGGGCCAGCAGGTTGAGGGTGAACGCGGCGGTGATGCCGGCCGCATCGTTGTAGGCAGCCTCGATCAGGACCGGATCCTTGTGCAGGTCGATGCCGATCAGGGCCAGGCCATCGCTGCCCATGGTCCGGCGCATCGCCTGCAACAGCGCCACCGCGTCGGCATGGACGAAGTTGCCCAGGGTGGAGCCGGGGAAGAACAGCAGCCGGCGCGTGGCGGCGCGCTGCGGGGTGGGCAGTTGCACCGGGGCGGTGAAGTCGGCGCAGACCGGCAGCATTTCGATCTGCGGCAAGGCGGTGGCCAACCGCGCGATGCTGGCCAGCAGGGCCGCGCGCGAGATCTCGATCGGGGTGTAGGCGACCGGATCGGCCAGGGCGTGCAGCAGCAACTCGGTCTTGCGGCCGCTGCCGCTGCCCAGTTCCACCACATGCAGGCGCGGGCCGACCACCCGCGCGATGTCATGGGCGCAGTCCTGCAGCAGCGCCAGTTCGGTGCGGGTGGGGTAGTACTCGGGCTGGCGGGTGATCTGTTCGAACAGCGCCGACCCGCGGGCGTCGTAGAAGTACTTGGATGGGAGCTGACGCGGCCGCAGCGACAGGCCCTGCAGGATGTCGGCGGTGATCCGGGCGCGGTCGGGTTGCAGGTCGGTGAGCGCCTCGAGCGCGTCGCTGACCGTGCTCATGCCGCCTCGTCCCTGGCCAGGCGCAGGCCGGCGAACTGCCAGCGCGCCGAGGGCGCGAAGAAGTTGCGGTAGCTGGCACGTACGTGCCCTTCGGGGGTGGCGCAGCTGCCGCCACGCAGGATCCATTGGCCGTTCATGAATTTACCGTTGTATTCGCCCAGGTTGCCGGCGAAGGGACGGAAGCCCGGGTAGGCGCCGTAGGCGCTGCTGGTCCATTCCCAGACATCGCCGAACAACTGCAGCAGGGCGGTGTCGGTGGCCTGCCCGACCGCGCTGGCGCCGGCTGGATGCAGTCGGTCGGCATCGGCGAAGTGGCCGTGCAGCGGTTGGCCGGTGGCGGCGGCCTCCCATTCGAACTCGGTGGGCAGGCGCGCCCTCTGCCAGCGGGCATAGGCATCGGCTTCGAAATAGCTGAGGTGGCAGGCCGGCGCGTGCGGATCCAGGGCCTGCCAGCCGCCGAGGGTGAACTCGCGCTCCAGCGCATCGTCCCAGTACAGCGGGTGCTGCCAGCCTTCGGCCTGGCACAGCGCCCAGCCCTCGCTCATCCACAGGCGGACGTCGGCATAGCCACCGGCCTGGATGAACTGACGGTACTCGGCGTTGCTGACCGGGCGGTTGGCCAGCGCATGGGCGGGCACCAGCACGCGGTGCCGCGGCGATTCGTTGTCGTAGGCGAAGGCGCCGTGCCCGGGCCAGGCCGGGGCGCCGATCTCGACGATCTGTTCGGGGCTGCCGCGCCAGCGCAGCGGGATGGCGGCCGCGCTGGTACGGACCAGGTCGTCGCGGTACGCCGGCTGCAGCGGGTTGCTCCACAACGCATGCTTGATGTCGGTGAGCAGCAGTTCCTGGTGCTGTTGTTCGTGGTGCAGGCCGAGCAGCAACTGGTTGCAGGCCTGCGCATCGAGTGCGTTGGCCTGCAGCAGGCCGATCACCTGCTGGTCGACCAGGGCGCGGTACTGCAGCACCTGGTCCAGCGACGGCCGCGACAGCAGCCCGCGCTGCGGGCGCGCATGCGCCGGCCCAATGCTCTGGTAGTAGCTGTTGAACAGGTAGTGCCAGTCGGCGTTGAACGGCACATGGTCCGGCTGGGTGGCCAGCACGAAGCGTTCGAAGAACCAGGTGGTATGGGCCAGATGCCATTTGGCCGGGCTGGCATCGGGCATGCTCTGTACCAGGGCGTCTTCGGCACTGAGCGGGCTGGCCAGCGCGATGCTGCGCGCGCGGATGCCGGCATAGCGCACGGCCAGCGGTGCCGGGGGTGCGGCCGTGGTCGGCGGCGACGGGGCAACGGCGATATTCATCCCGCGCAGGATCGACCAGCCGGGGTGAGCGCTACGTCATGGCAAGGCTCACATCGCGTTACACCGCCCACGCCGCCACTCAAGTTGACTGCGCGCAGGCCGCTACCGGGAAGACCATCGCCTGTGTGTTCCGGTTTGCACGATGCAGCCATGGCGCGCCGGCCCACACCCGTGGAACCGTCCTTGCGCGATCACCTGCTACGCCAGCCTGGCCACTACCTGTTCGTACTGCCGGCCGTACTGGTGGGGCTGGGCGTATGGTCGGCCACGCCGGCCGACGAGGTGGCCAGCGCGGTGCACCGCATCCTGCCGCTGGTGCTGGCCTGCCTGGGCATCGGCCTGGGCCTGATCTACAACCGCGTGCGCGCGGTGTGCCTGCTGCTGGCGATCGCGCTGGCATTTGCGATCCTGCACGGGCTGGTGGGTGGTTTCCTCAACACCGGCGCGGTGACCGCACTGACCCCGCTGCTGTTCCACGCAGTGTCGGTATGGCTGCCGCTGCTGATCGCGCTGCATGGCCTGTGGCCCGAGCGCGGGCGCCTGCGCCATGACCTGCTGCTGCGCGGGGTGGTCAGCGGGGCGGCGGTGGGAGTGTTCGCCCTGCTGGCCGCACAGGGCCCGCAGGGCATGCACGACCTGCTCTCGGACCACCATTGGCCCTGGTTGCCGACCGGCTGGAGCCGGCTGGCGCAGCTGCCCACGCTGGTGTTCGTGCTGGGCCTGGCCGGGCTGGCGGTACAGGCGCTGCGCCAGCCGCGGCCATTGCATACGGCGATGCTGATCGCCCTGCTGGTGGTCTGGACGATGCTGCCCCGGGTGTTCCTGTCGCCGGCACTGCTGCCGGCACTGGCCAGCGCCGCGCTGCTGCTGCTCGTCTCGGCGATGCTGCAGGAGTCCTTCCACATGGCTTTCCGCGACGAGCTGACCGGGCTGCCCGGCCGGCGCGCGTTGAACGAGTGCCTGCAGCGGGTGGGTGCGACCTACACCATCGCGATGGTCGATGTGGACCACTTCAAACGCTTCAACGATACCCACGGCCACGACAGCGGCGATGACGTGCTCAGGCTGGTGGCCGCGCGGCTGGCCGCGGTGGGTGGCGGCGGCCGTGCGTTCCGCTATGGCGGCGAGGAGTTCGCGCTGGTGTTCCTGGACCGCCCTGCCCCGGCCTGCGTGGATGCGGTGGAAGCGCTCCGGGCCATGGTGGAGGACACCCGGCTGACCCTGCGCGACCGCGCGGCGCGGGCCGCCGACGATGCGGTCGGGCGGTTGCAGCGGGGCCGTGGCGGCGCCGGCACGGTGGTGCAGGTGACGGTGAGCATCGGCGTGGCCGACAGCCGCGCAGGCGATGGCCCGCAGGCGGTGATCAAGGCCGCCGACCAGGCGCTGTATGCCGCCAAGGACGCCGGGCGCAACTGCGTGCGCGCGCACGGCCTGCAACGGGCCGTGGCGGTGCGCAGCAGCGGCGATGCCGCTCAGGGCAGCGCGTCGAGGTAGAACCAGCGGCCGTCTTCGCGCACGAAGCGGCTGTGTTCGAGCATCTTCGCCGCGCTGCCACCGCCGACCTTGTAGCGCGCGGTGAACCTGACCCGGGCATGGTCGGGATCGATGAGGCCATGTTCGTGCACGGTCAGCCCCAGCCATCGGGTGCGCTGGCCGGCCGGCTCGTCCAACGACAGTTCGGCCGGGCGGGTGCTGGGGTGCCAGCTGGCCAGCAGGTAATCCGGCAGCTGTTTCACGTAGGCGCTGTAGCGCGAGCGCATCAGCGCTTCGGCATCGGGCGCCGGGGCGCCGGCATGGTACCGGCCGCAGCACGCGGCGTAGGCCAGCGGGCGGCCGCAGGGACAGGGATCAGGTGTGCTCATGGGCGCATTGTCGCGCGTTTGTCCGGGTACGCCGTAGGTACCGACCGTTGGTCGGTACCTACGCGCGGTGTGCGAGGTGCAGCCGACCAACGGTCGGCGCTACCCGGTATCAGGGCCCGGGCGTATGCTGGCGCGCCTTGTGTCGCAGAGTTGCTGCCGTGCTGGAACTGGTTCCCCCTGAGCTGTTGTGGTTGGTGGCGATCGCCTTCATCGCCGGTCTGGTCGATGCCGCCGTGGGCGGCGGTGGGCTGGTGCAGTTGCCGGGTCTGTTCACGGTGCTGCCGCAGCACACCCCGGCGATGCTGTTTGGCACCAACAAGTTCAGCTCGATGTTCGGGACCGGTGCGGCGGCCTGGCGCTATGCGCGCAATGTGCGCTTCCCGTGGCGGCCGGTGCTGTTCGCCGCCGGTACCGCGTTCGTGTTCTCCTTCGCCGGCGCCACTGCGGTCAGCCTGCTGCCCAAGGATGCGGTGCGGCCGCTGGTGCTGGTGCTGCTGGTGGCGATGCTGGGCTACACGCTGTGGAAGAAGGATTTCGGTGCCCTGCACCGGCCGCGCGAGATCGGCCGCAAGGAGTTGGCCACCGCCCTGGGTATCGGCGCGGTGATCGGCTTCTACGACGGGTTCTTCGGGCCGGGCACCGGCAGCTTCCTGATCTTCCTGTTCGTGCGCTTCTTCGGGCTGGATTTCCTGCGCGCCTCGGCCGCCTCCAAGGTGGTGAACCTGGCCACCAACGTGGCGGCGATCTCGTTCTTCGTTCCCACCGGCAACATCCTGTGGCTGTTCGCGCTGCCGATGGCCGCGGCCAACATCATCGGCTCGGTGGTGGGCACGCGGCTGGCGCTGCGTGGCGGCACGCCGTTCATCCGCAAGCTGTTCGTCGGCCTGGTGGTGGTACTGATCGCCCGGATGGGCTGGGACACCTTCGCCTGAGCGCAGGGCGGGCCAGCCGATCCGGCTGACCCGCCGGCGGCTTACCGCTTGGGCGTGGGCTTGGCCTTGGTGGCCGGCTTTTTGGCAGCGGCCTTCTTGGTCGCCTTCTTTGCCGCCTGCTTCACCGGCGCCTTGCCGGTGGGCGTGGCGGCCGCCGGCTTGGCTTGCTGCACCACCGGGGTGGCCATCACCGGCTCCGGCTCCGGCGCAGCCACGGTCACCGCCGGCGGCAGCGGTTCGGCGTGCACCGGCACGGCCACCACGGCCGGCGGCTCGGTGGCTGCCACCGTCCCGCCGGCGCGAGCGCGCTCGGGCAGCTTGAGGCGACGGGCCTGGTCGTCGTACTCGATCAGCAGCACGCCCGAATCATGGCGGCCGCTGATTTCAACAAAGCAGGCGCCACCGATGAACGGCTCCAGGGTCATCACCGACTTCAGCGGGGTGGCCACCACCATCTGGAAGCCGAAGTTGTCGAAGATGTTCATCGCCAGCGCGGTGAACTCGTTGTCGGCCTTGTCGAAGGCTTCATCGAGCACCACCGCGGCATAGCTGGGCAGCTGGCCGTCGGCGCCGCCGAGCTGGTAGCGCAGGGCGGCGGCCAGGCAGGTGGTGGCCAGCTTCTGGCGCTGGCCGCCGGACTTGCCGGCGCCACTGCGGTAGATCTCGACCTGCTGGCGGGTGGCGGCATCGAGTTCGACGCCGACAAATTCCACGTGCAGGCGCACATCCAGCACCAGCTCGCGCCAGCGCCGGTCCTCGCCTTCCTGCGAGCCGAGCTTGGCCACCAGCTCGCGCAATACCGCGAACTGGGCTTCGGCCAGTTCGCGCTGTTCGGTCTGCTGTTGGGACAGCACATCGCGCAGCCGCTGGTGGAAGTCCAGCACTTCGGGCAGGCGGCGGTCGCTGAGCTCGATGGTCAGCAAGGTACCGCGGTTGAACGGCACCTGCTCCAGCGACGCATTGACCTCGTCCAGGCGCTGGGCAATCGACTTGCGTGCCTCGGCGGTATGGCGTTGCAGGGCCAGCAGGTTGTTCTTGCTCTGGCTCTGCAGCAGATCGAAGAAGCGCGCCTCGTGTTGCGGCAGGCCGTCGTTTTCCAGCCGTTCCAGCCGGGCCAGGAAGTCCTCGGCGCTGGACAGGCTGATGGTGAAGTTGCCGCTGTCTTCCGGCCAGGCCTGGCAGTAGCGGCGGAAGCAGCCCAGCAGCAGGTTCTCCAGCCGGTTGTGCTCGGCCTGCGAGCCACCGAGTTGTTCATTGAGCGCATTGGCCACCTGGCGGAAATGCGCTTCCAGGTTTTCCAGGCTGAGCACGCCCTGTGCCTTCAGGCGTTCGCCCAGGCCCTGCTGCTGCAGGGGGGTGACCACGCGCTGGGCCAGCGGTGCGCATTGTTCGTGCAGGCGCTCCAGGCGTTCGCGCTCGCGGCCGAGCTGGCCACGTTCCACGCGTACGTCTTCATAGGTGCGCTTGGCCTGGGCCACGTCGGCCCGGGCCTTCTCGATCTGTTCGCCCAGCTTGCGCAGGTCGGCATTGCCTTCGCGCAGGTCGTGCAGGGCCTGCGCGATGTCGTCCAGGCGCTGCAGCGGGGCGGCCACGTCGATCTCGTCCCAGCCCAGCGTGCACAACTGATGGCAGGCCAGGCGGCGCTTGCCGTCCTGCTCGCGCTGCGCGCGCAGGGCGGCCACGTCGCTGTCGCAGGCGGCGATGCGCTGGGCCAGCTCGATCGCTTCGCGCTCGTACAGGTCCAGCTTGTCGCGGTTGTTGAAGCCGAGCAGCCAGCGGCGGCGGTCGCCGATGTTGTGGCGGTCGTCCTTCTCGAAACGCTCGCCGGGATGCTTGACCTGGCCTTCCTTAGTGATGCCGCGGTCGGTGTCGCGCAGCTGCCGCGCGTCCACGCATTCGTAGTCGAAACGCTTGCCCAGCTCGCGGCGCAGCCAACCGGCGTAGCCGTGCTCGCGCAGCACCAGCTTGTGCAGCAGCGAACGCGCGCCGGGCTCGCGGCCATGCAGGGCGTCGTCGTTGCGGCGCACCCGGTAGTAGACCAGGCGGGTGCCCAGGTGGGTCTGGTTGATCCACTCCGAGACCTGCGCATGGTGGCGCTCATCGACCAGCAGCGACTGCGCAAAGCCGTGCAGCACCCGCTCGATCGCGCCCTGCCAGGCCGCATCTTCCTCGCGCACCTGCAGCAGCTCGCCGACGAACGGCAGGGCGGCTTCGGGAATGCCGGTGTCGCTGCTCAGGCGCGCGCGCAGCTGCTGCATCGGCGCGGGAATGCTGGACGGGGTGCGCTTGAGCGCTTCCAGTTCGCTGCGCACCTCGGCGAAGCGGCGCTCGTCGTCGCGCTTGCCACCCATGCGTTCGGCAATGGCTTCGTCCAGTTCGGTGGCGGCGCGCTGGCCGTCGTCCAGGCGCGCCTGGGCGCGGGCCAGCTGCTCGGCGAAGCCGTGCGCGCTGTCGGCCAGGGTCTCGCCCAGTTCCTTGCTGGCGTGGGCGGCCTGGCTGCGCTTGGCCACGCGCCGGTCGCGTTCCTGGGCTACCCGGCCCTGCTCGCGCTCGAGCTCTTCGATGCGCTCGCCGCCCTGCTGGCGGCGCTGCGCCTCCAGCTCGGCCAGATGGCTTTCATGGTTGTCCAACGCGCCGCGGCGCTGTCCCTCTTCGCCGGACAGGCCGCGGTCGCGGGTGTCCAGTTCGCGCAGGCGCGCGTCCAGCAGTTCCAGCCGGCGCTGTTCGCGGTAGCCGTCGATACCGAGCTTGAGCTCGTCCAGGTCGCCGCGGGTGCGGCGCAGTGCCTGCAGGTCGGCGTAGTGGGTACGTGCGGGCAGCAGGGTTTCCACCTGGCGCCGGGCGGTGACCACCGCCTGGTGGGCGCCGTCGAGCTCGGCGAAATCGTCGACCAGGCGCCCGGCCGCGTCGAAGGTGCGCGGCGCGTCGAGCATGAAGTCGCGCAGGAACACGTTCAGATCGCCCAGGTTCTTGGCCGACTGGGTCTTGTGCAGCAGGCGCAGCGCCATCTCGTTCTCGATCCCGAGCACGTGGCGGAAACGTTCGGCGTAGCTGGCGAAGCTGTCGAAGTGGTGCACGTCGGCCAGGCGCTGCTTGAGCTTGCGCAGGTCCAGGTCGAAACCGCCCAGGTCGCGCACGATGTCGAAGCTGCGCTCGGCCACCATGTAATGCTTGCGCACGTCGGCCGCGGCCGCGCCGTTGCCGGCGATCCAGAACAGCCGTACCAGGCTGACGATGCGGCCGTCGTTGCTGCGGTATTCCAGCACCAGCGCGGTCCAGGTGGCGCCCTTGCGCAGGTACTGGGTGGCGATTTCTCCGGTACCGCTGTCCTGCTGGTCGGCCCAGGCGCCGCGCACGTAGGACACCAGATTGCGGTCGCGGCCGCTGCGTTCGGCTTCGCGCGCGGCGGCGTTGAAGTCAACCAGCGCCGGCGGCACCAGCAGCGCCGACATCGCATCGAGCAGGGTCGACTTGCCCGAGCCGGAACGGCCGACGAACAGGAAGCCGCGCTCGGCGATCGGCACTTCGGTCAGGCCGGAGAAGGTGCCCCAGTTGTGCACCTGCAGGCGGCGCATGCGGAACTGCTGCGCGCGCGGATCGGGCAGATCGCCGGTGAACAGGGCGGGTGCGGTGGTATGGACGGTCATGGCAGATCCAGCAATGCGGGGGCGAGGCGAGCGGCGCGGTGGGGCGCGCTCAGGCGTCGAAATCGAAGGCCGGCGCTTCGCGCAGGCGGCGGTACACCTGGGCCAGCGCGGCGACGTCCTCGGCGGAGAACATCAGCTTCAGCGCCGGCGAGACTTCGTGGCGGCCTTCATCGCCGCCCAGGCGGGTGAGGATGTGGTTGTCCTTCATTTTCTGCACGGCACTGGCCACGCGGCGGTTGAAGCCGGCGCGGTCGGTGGACAGGTTGCGTTCGTACACGGCCAGGGCCTCGGCCAGCTCGGCGTCTTCGACCACCGCGCGCAGCCCGCGCGCGTCGGCCTCGGCCAGCTGCTGGCGCAGGTGCAGCAGCAGCACCGAGTCGATGAAGGTCAGCGGCGAGGTGCGCAACAACACCGGCGCGTCGATATCTTCGGTATCGGCCTGGCGGGTGAAGGCCACGCCGCTTTCGCGGTCCAGCACCAGTTCCAGGAACAGGTCCGAGAGCGCCGAGCGGATCGCCGCTTCGCTGCGCAGCAGGGCTGGCCACAGCTTGGCGTGGCGCAGCTGGTCGATGCTCGGACCGATCAGCAGCTGGCACAGCGCGCGGCGCCCGTCCAGCGGCAGCCGCCCGGTGTCGCCCATGTAGAACACGTCATTGTTACGCCGCAGGACGGGCGTCACCACGACGGGTTCGTCGTCTTGCTCGTCTGCGCCGCCGTCGATCGGGGCGTCGGTGGATTGGTCATGCCAGCTCATGGCGTTTCTCCTGGGTGAACCAGATCAGCGGAATGCGGGCGCGACGCCAGTGGCCATCGCCGCCGCGCCATTGCGCGATCTCCTGTTGGTCGGAGGCTACCTCGCCGTGGCGGGTGCCCAGCGAGAGATAGCCGATGATGCTGCCCAGCCCCTGCGGGGCCTGCCGTTGTTCCAGTACCTGGGCGATCGACAGCCGCGGCTGCTCGCCGAGCAGTTCGTGCAGGTCCCGGCGCAGGCCGCGGAAGTCGATTTCCGAGGCCGCGACCAGGTCGCCGACGCTTTCCAGCGAGATCGCCGCGGCATCGTTGCGCTGCACGCTGCCATCGACCAGGGCCTGCCGCGGGTCGTGCAGTTTCCACTGCGACAGCGAGCGCAGGCGGCTGGTGGTGAGCTGCAGGTCGCGGCCGATGGCGCGCTGTGCCGGCACGTGGTCGCGCAGGGCCAAGGCCTCGCCCTGGGCCTGCTTGAGCAGCTGGTTGAGCCGGCGCTGTTCCAGGTAGCCACGGCTCTGCACGAAACCGCGCAGGCTGCGCGCGAAGTGCTGCAGCACGTCGTGGACCTGGCCGCCGCGATCGAGCATGGTGCTGGTGAAGCCGCGCAGGAAGGTGCGCTCGTTGCGGTCGAGCCTGCGCGCGAAGCCGCGGGCCAGCACGGTGTCCAGCGCGGCATCGAGCTGGGCGCTCTGCTCGGCATCGTTGAGCAGGCGCCAGAAGGCCTGGAAACTGCGCCCGGCATCGCTGTCGCCGATCACGTCCACGCCTTCGAACAGCTTGGACAGCACGTCGCCGCGCTCGCCCTCATCGTCGATGATGCGTTCGCGGAATTCGCGGTTGAGGCGTTCGAAGTCGTCGCGCACGCGGCGGAAGTCCTCGGTCAGCTCGTCGGCCAGGCCGATGATCTGGCGGGTGCGTTCCAGCGCGCGCTTGCCATCCAGCGAAGACACCTTGCCGCCACCGACGCGGGCGATTTCCGCATCGATGCGGTCGCGTTCGTCGCGCAGCGCCGACAGCCGGGCGTCGGGGTCCGATTCGGTCAGCGCGGCCAGCTGCGAGAGCTGTTCGATCACCAGCGCCAGGCGGCTCTCGGTGGCCGCGTTGCGCGGCTGCTCCAGGCTGTCGGCGAAACGGATCGCCTGCGCGGCCTGGGTGGACAGTTCGTACTGCTCCTGGTCGGCACCCTCGGGCAGGCGACGCTCCAGCCAGCCCTGGGCCAGCCAGTGCGCCACGTAGGCCTGCGCGGTGCGCGGCAGTTCGCGCGACAGCTCGTCGGCCTTCAGGTCGTCCAGTGCGCGCTGCAGCCGCTCATGCAACACCGCCGCCGGCAAGGTGCGCTCGTCCTGCATCAGCAGGCTCTGCAGCAGGCCGATGATTTCCGGGGCGTGGTCGGCGGCCAGCAGTTTCCACTGCGACTGTTCGCGCAGGTGGCGGTAACGGGTAATGCGCTCGCGATGCTTCATTGCAGACCGGGTACGAAAGGACGGGGGGCGCCGGGCACAGCAGCCCGGAGGGCGACCGGACACGCGCGCAGGCCCAGGCCCGGGCATCGGCCCGGTGCCTGGATGCAGCGCGCGACGGCGCGGCCGATCAGCGTTTGCCGCCCACTTCGATGAAGCGCAGGAACTCGGCGCGGGTACGCGCATCCTCGCGGAAGCTGCCCAGCATCTTGGAGGTGACCATGCTGACCCCGCGCTTGTGGATGCCGCGGGTGGTCATGCACTCATGCGCGCCTTCCACCACCACGCCCACGCCGATCGGCTGCAGCACGTCCTGGATGCACTGGGCGATCTGCGCGGTCATCTTTTCCTGGACCTGGAAGCGGCGTGCATAGGCCTCGACCACGCGCGCCAGCTTGCTGATGCCCACCACCTTGCCGGCCGGCAGGTAGCCGACATGCACGCGGCCGATGATCGGCGCCATGTGGTGTTCGCAGTGGCTTTCGTACTCGATGTCGCGCAGCACGATCAGCTCGTCGTAGCCGGCCACTTCCTCGAAGGTGCGCTCCATGTAGGCGCGCGGGTCGTCGCGGTAGCCGCTGAACCAGTCGCCGTAGGCCTCGGCCACGCGCCGTGGGGTATCCAGCAGGCCTTCACGGGTGGGGTCTTCACCGGCCCAGCGCAGCAGGGTGCGCACGGCCGATTCGGCATCGGCCTGGGTGACCGGGGTGGCGTCGTTGTCTTGCTTGCTCATTACATACAGCACCCGAAGGGGGGCGAGCATCGTACCCGACAGACCCCTCGGGCGTCCCCCGCCCCGGGCCCGGGGCCCGTCTTCATTGGGGTGGCGTTGGGCGGCGCTGCGCCCGGGGTATTGATAGGATTAAAATTAGTAGTATCCTATCTATCTGCCATGAAACGCACCCTCGACGAACGTACCCAGCTGCAGATGCAGCTCAGCTCCGGCCTGCTCTATGCGGGGCGGCAGTGGCAACGCCTGGCCGACCAGGCGCTGGGCAGCTATGGCATCTCGGCGGCCTGCACCATGCCGCTGCTGCTGATCGGGCGCGCCGGCGGGGGTATCCGCCAGGTCGCGCTGGCCCAGCAGCTGGGCATGGAAGGCCCGTCGTTGGTGCGTCTGCTGGACAAGCTGTCGGCCAGCGACCTGGTCCGCCGCGAATGCGACGCCAGCGACCGCCGCGCCAACCTGCTGTGGCTGACCGACAAGGGCCAGGCGCTGGTCAGCGAGCTGGAAAGCCAGCTCATCGGGCTGCGCCAGGACGTGTTCGGCGAATTGTCGACGGACGAACTGCGCACGGTGCTCAAGCTGTGGCAGCTGCTGGCCGAGGCGGCCGACCGCGTGACGTAAGCCTGTTCCCCCGTTGTACCGCCCGGTGTCGGCCCCTGACGCCGGGCGATCCCCTTTCCGCTCTCCTGCGAACCCTTTGCCTCGATGTACGGTGAATTCAGTTTCTATGGTGTGTTCGTCCCGACCCTGCTCGGGCTGATGCTGCTGGCCTACCTGCTCAACAGCGGGCTGCACGCGGTCCTGCAGCGCAGCGGCGCCTACCGCCACCTCTGGCACCCCGCCCTGTTCAACCTGGCCATGTACGTGATCGTGCTCGGCGGGTTGTTTTCCCTGATGCGTTGGATGCAATCGTGAACAAGACTCTCAAGCGTGCTTTCCCGGTCGTGCTGACCGTCGTGGCGGCGATCGCCGCGCTGCTGGTGCTGCGCCACCTGTGGGCGTACTACATGGACGAACCGTGGACGCGCGATGCGCACGTCAGCGCCGACGTGGTGCAGGTGGCCCCGGACGTGTCCGGGCTGGTGGAAGCGGTGAAGGTGGCCGACAACCAGCCGGTCACCCGCGGCCAGGTCCTGTTCGTGGTCGACCGCGCCCGTTACCAGATCGCGCTGGAGCAGGCCCAGGCCGCGCTGGGCGAACGCCGTGCCATGCTGGACCAGCTGCGCCGCGAAATCGCCCGCGACCGCAGCCTGTCCGACCTGGTCGCCGCCGAGGACGCCGAAGTGCGCCGCGCCAAATTGCTGGCCGCGCAGGCCTCGATGGCCACCGCGCAGGCCGCCGTGGACCTGGCCAGGCTCAACCTTGCCCGCACCGAAGTGCGCAGCCCCAGCGACGGCCACGTCAACGACCGCACCGTGCGCGCCGGCGACTACGTCACCGCCGGGCACCCGGTGATCGCGGTGCTCGATACCGGCTCGTTCCGTGTCGATGGCTATTTCGAGGAGACCCGCCTGCGCGGCGTGCATGCCGGGCAGAAGGTCGATATCCGCCTGATGGGCGAGGCACAGCCGCTGCTGGGCCACGTGCAGAGCATCGCCGCCGGCATCGAGGACCGCTACCGCAGCGAAGGCAGCAGCCTGCTGCCGAACGTGACCCCGGCCTTCGACTGGGTGCGGCTGGCCCAGCGCATCCCGGTGCGCATCCATATCGACGCGGTGCCGGCAGGGGTGAACCTGATCGCCGGGCGCACCGCCACGGTCACCATCCAGCCCGATGCGGCCAAGGCCACGCCGGCACGGCCGGCGCAGGCGGCGTTGTGAGCCGCCCTGCCCCGCACCGCATCGCGCTGGTGCTGGCGCTGACCACGCTGGCCGCGTGCAGGACGGTGGGCCCGGACTACACCGTGCCCGCAGGTTCGGCCTTCCATCGACCGCAGGCCAATGCCGCCTTCATCGACACCGGCAACCCGCAGGTGGCCGCCGGCGCCGAACTGCCGGCGCGCTGGTGGGCGCTGTACCAGGACGACACCCTCAATGCGCTGGTGCAGCAGGCGCTGCGCGACAACGTGGAACTTAAAGTAGCCGACGCCAACCTTCGCCGCGCCGCCGCCGTATACGAGCAGGCACTGGATGCCGGTGGCGTCGAGTACGAGGCCGAGGCCGGGGTGAGCCGCGCGCAGCTGTCGGCCGAGTCGTTCCTGCTCGAACACGAACTGCCGCCGGTCAACCTGGCCGATGGCAAGTTCGCCGTGTCCTACCAGTTCGACCTGTTCGGCAAGCTCAAGCGCGCCGCCGAAGCCGCGCACGCCGATGAGCAGAGCGTCGCCGCCGCGCTCGACCTGGCCCGCGTGTCGCTGGTGGCGCAGGTGGCCGGCAGCTACGTGGAGATCTGCCACGCCAACCATGAGCTGCATGTGGCCGAGCAATCGCTGCACTTGCAGCAGCGCAGCCGCGAGGTCACCCAGCGGCTGGTCAACGCCGGCCGTGGCACCCCGCCGGAGCTGGCCCGTGCCAACGCGCAGGTGGCGATGCTGGAAGCGGCGCTGCCGCCGCTGCGTGCACAGCGCCAGGCATCGGAATACCAGTTGGCCGCCCTGCTCGGCCGCACCCCGGGGCAGTTGCCCGACGGCGTGGGCGCCTGCAGCCAGGCACCGACGCTGGCCCAGCCGTTGCCGGTGGGCGATGGCCGTGCGCTGCTGGCACGCCGCCCCGACGTGCGCCAGGCCGAGCGCCGGCTGGCCGCGGCCACCGCCCGCATCGGCGTGGCCACCGCCGAGCTGTACCCGGACATCCGCCTGGGCGCCTCGCTGGGCGCGGCCGGCCTGCTCGAGGATGTCGGCCAGCCGCTGACCCGGCAGTGGTCGATCGGCCCGCTGATCTCCTGGACGCTGCCGTCCTCGGGCACCCATGCGCGCATCCATGCCACCGAGGCCGGTGCCGACGCGGCCCTGGCCGAGTTCGACCACAGCGTGCTGCAGGCCCTGCGCGAAACCCAGACCGCGCTCAGCCGCTACGCGCAGGACCTGCAGCGGCTGCAGTCGCTGCAGACCGCCCAGCAGCAGGCCGAACTGGCCGCCAGCCAGAACCGTCGCCTGTACCAGGGCGGGCGCACCCCGTACCTGGCCAGCCTGGATGCGGACCGCACGCTGGTGTCGGCCGATGCCACCCTGGCCGCCGCGCAGGCGCAGGTCTCGCGCGACCAGATCCAGCTGTTCCTGGCGCTGGGCGGCGGCTGGAATGCCGACGCCGTGGTCACCGGCAAGGCAACGAGGTAAGCGCGATGTTGCTGCTGGACCGCCAGGCGTGGCTGTTTTCGGTCAAGACTTTCCTGGCCGCGCTCGCTGCGCTGTACATCGGCCTGGCCGGCAATCTGTCGCGCCCGTACTGGGCGATGGCCACCGTCTACATCGTCACCCAGCCGATGCTGGGCCCCACCCGCGCCAAGGGCGTGTACCGCATCCTCGGCACGCTGATCGCCGGCGCGGCCACGCTGTGGATGCTGCCGCACCTGGTGGAGACCCCCTTGCTGCTGAGCGCGGCGATGTCGCTGTGGTTGTCCGGCTGCCTGTTCGTGGCCCTGCTCAACCGTGGCCCGCGCGGCTATGCGTTCCTGCTGGCCGGCTACACCACCGCCTTCATCGGTTTTCCCGCGGTGACCTCGCCGGACACCATCTTCGACACGGTGGTGGCGCGCAGCGAGGAGATCATCCTGGGCACGGTGGTGGCGGTGCTGTTCGCTTCGCTGTTATTCCCCACCTCGGTGCGGCCGATGCTGCGCGCGCGGATCGGCAACTGGATGGGCGATGCGGCGCAGTGGTGCCGGCAGATCCTGCTGCGCGGCCAGGCGCACGCACCGCGCAACCGGCTGGCGGCCGACCTGGTGCAGTTCGACGCGCTGATCGAATTCCTGCGCCGCGACGACCCGCGCCACGCCGGTGCAGCGGTGTCGATGCAGCAGCTGCGCGACCGGATGCTGCTGATGCTGCCGGTGCTGTCGTCCATCGCCGACCGGTTGAGTGCGTTGCGCGCCGGTGGCCGCGCGCTGCCGCCAGGGCTGGAGCCGTTGGTGGCCGACATCGCGCAGTGGCTGGAGACGCCGGGCCGCGCCGGCGCCAGCGGGTACGCGGCGCTGCGCGAGCGCATCCTGGCCTTGAAGCCGGTCGTGGATGGCGAGCTGGACCACCTGCTGCTGGTCACCCTGCTGCTGCGCCTGGAGGAGCTGGTGGACCTGTGGCAGGACTGCGCCACCCTGCAGGAGGCGATCGAACGCGGCGATGCCCCGCGCGACACCGCGCACTACCGCATCGGCGCCAGGCGCGTGGGCGATGCCCGCCACGTCGACTACGGCATGGCGCTGTTCTCCGCCGCCAGCGCCGGCATGGCGCTGATGACCTACTGCGCGCTGTGGATCGCCCTGGGCTGGGAAGGCGGTGGCAATGGCGCGATGATGGCCGCGGTGGCCGCTGCGTTCTTCGCCGCCCAGGACGACCCGGCGCCCAGCATGCTGTCCTTCCTGTTGTGGGCGGTCGTGGCCAGCCTGGTGGCCGGGGTGTACCTGTTCGGCGTGTTCCCGGCGGTACACGACTTCGGCAGCCTGGCCCTGGTATTGGCGGTGGTGTTCCTGCCGGCCGGGCTGCTGCTGCACAAGCCGCAGACCGCGTTGATCGGGCTGCCGCTGATGGTCAACCTGGTGGCGCTGCTGAACGTGCAGAACACCTACAACGCCAATATCCAGAGCTTCATCAACTCCTCGGTGGCGATGTTCATCGGCATTGGCTTTGCGGTGGTGATGACCCGCCTGTTCCGCTCGGTCGGCGCCGAGTGGACCGCGCGCCGGCTGGTGCGCCAGGGCTGGACCACGCTGGCCGAGGCCGCCGAAGGCCAGGGCCAGCAGGACCGCCAGCAGTTCGCCGCGCGCATGCTGGACCTGCTGGGCCTGCTCGCCCCACGCCTGGCGGCCACCCCGGAAGGCAGCGACATCGCCTCGGTGGACATGCTCACCGAAGTGCGCATCGGCCTGAACATCCTGCAGCTGCGGCGCGCCCGCCACGGCCTGCCGCCGACCAGCGTGGAGGCGATCGAGGCGATTCTGGATGATGTGGCCACGCACTACCGCGCGCAGGTGGCACGGCGCGGCCCGCTGCCGGCACCGGCCGGCCTGCAGGCCAGGCTGGAGGCGTCGCTGAAGCGGGTGCAGACGGTGGCCCCGGGCAAGGCGCGCGATGACGCGCTGATGGGCGTGATCGGGTTGCGCTTTGCGTTGTTCCCCGAGGCCCCGGCTGCCGTCAGACCTGCGCTCGACGGTGCCACCGCCACCTCCTGAGCCCCGCTGGCGCGATCTGCAACGCGCGGTGGTCCCTGCGCAACATGCCGCGCAGGACGCGCGGCAGTGCGCGCCTATACAGGGAACGCAGTGCATCGCCGCGTGTCGATCACGCCTGCGGTGACTGCCGGCACCGGCCACGACGGTCGCTGCCGCACTGTTTCCCTGTCCAGGAGTACTGCCATGAAACATCCACTGCACACCCTGCACCGCCCCGCGCTGGCCCTGTGGTTCGGCCTGGCCCTGTGTCTGGCCGCGATCCTGCCGGCCCAGGCCCAATGCGTGGTGAATACCACCGCCACTGCCGCCGATGCGCAGCAGGCCGCCGCCGCGATCGCCGCACATGCCTTCGTGCCGCACCAGACCGAGTTCGTCGTCGGCGACGTCAAGGCCGGGCTGGCCTTCCCCGGTCCGACCCTGGCCGATACGGCAGCCCTGGAGGCTTTCGTCGAGGCCATCCTGACCGGCACGCCGGGCGTAGCGCTGGCCGGTGGCGCGCGCACCAAGTACTGGCATGCCGCCAGCGGCACGATCGTGATCTTCAACAACGCGGTGGCCGACTGCGGCACAGCCTTCCGGCCCACCGGCGGGATCACCTACTACAATAACCAGCACTGATCGCCTGCCTCCGGCGCCGGGGGCCACGGGAGCCGTCATGCGCGAGAACGAGAGCTTTTCCCTGCTGCTGGACCATGACGAGGCGATCGGCGTGCTCAACGCGCTGAACTACTTCGGCTTCGGCGTCGATGCCGATACCTGCCATACCTTGACCGGCCTGGACCAGGCGCGGGTGCAGGCGCTGCACGCGCGCTTGCACCTGGCCCGCAGCAGCGACGGCCCTGCGTTGACCCAGCCGCGCTGAGCCCGCGCCGCCCGCCCTGCCGCCGCTGACGCGGCGGCGTCCCACCCTGTTGCAGCCCCCCCGCCACCGTGCGCGCGCATGGTGGCGTCTGCATGTGCGTGGCGCGTGCAGCACATTGGCAGCGGCCGACAAACCGCTGCAACGGCACGTGCATCGGTGGCTCGGTGCGCCCGCTATACAGCAGGTGCGCCCGGCCGATCCGCGACCGCGGTGCCCTTCCCCCGCGGAGACCGCGCATGCACATCGACGCCGATGCTGTTCCCCCATCCCCGGCACCTGCGCTGCGCGCAGTGCACTGCCTGGCCTGCGCGCTGGCGCGCCCACGTCGGAACGCGATGCTGCCGCAGGTATTCGGCATGGAACAGCTGGGCCTGCAGCCCGGGTTCCTGGACAGCGTGGCCGCCTGCGCGGCGCAGTTGCCGTGGGACACCTACGACGTAGCCCGGCGCCGGCGCCAGGTGCTGCAGCGGCACGCCAGCATCCTGGCACCGGCGCAGCGCGCGCTGCTGGAGGAGGACGACAGCGATCCCGATGCGTTGTGGAACGCGGTGCGGGGGCACCTGCCATCGGTGCTGCGTGCCGCGCTGAAGCGCATCCAGCCGCACCGCCGGCGCGCGATGCGCAAGTACGACGCACGACGGGTGTCGGCCGCGTGCTGGCAGCTGCAGCCGCTGGACGATCCCGAGTTCGTACAGCCCGGGGCCGTGTCCCGCGCGCCGCGCCGGGTATTTGCGCCGATCGCGCTGGCCCTGACCTACCACCCGGACATGCTGCGGCTGGTCGCCGGCATCGCCGAAACCATCCACCAGCGCTGCGCCGCCACGCACCTGCAGCTGGTGCTGCACCAGATGCTGACGATCGCGCGCGGGCCCGGCGCTGCCGAGCCGGCACCGGAAGGGCTGCACCAGGATGGCGCCGACTACATCCTGTCGGCGCTGGTGGTGCGCCGGCGTGGCGTGTACGGCGGCACCTCGCGCGTCTACCGCGGCAGCGCCGGCCCGCTGCTGCTGGAACAGACCCTCGGCGAAGGCGAGGGCCTGTTCCAGCCCGACGCCGGCTCGCCGCTGTGGCATGAGGTGTCGGCACTGCATGCCGAGGACCCGCGCGGCGAAGGCCAGCGCATGATCCTGGGCATCGATGCGCACGTGCTGCCCGAGCGACCGGCATGAACCCGCGCGCTGTCCGCGCCCGGGTGCGTCAAGGCCGGCCAGCTTCGGTGTGGCGCGCCAGGCTGCTGCGGCTGCTGCACCTGGTGGCCGAACAGGCCCTGCCGCTGACCATCGCCGGGGTGTCGTTCGTGATTGCGCTGGATGCATGGCTGTCGGCGCGGCCGGTGTTGTGGGAGCACCAGCGCGCGCTGGCCTCGTTGAGCATCGCCAGCGACCTGGAGGGCACCACCGCCGATGGCATCGACAGCCGCCACACCCTCACCATCAGCAACGTCGGCGAACTCAGTTTCGCGGTGCTCGACGTACAAGTCGAACTGGCGCTGGACGACGGGCTGCAGGCGCCGTGGCTGCTGAACACGCTGCTGCAGGAGGGGCCGGTGGCGCTGCCGATCGGGCTGCGCCCGTTCCACCTGGAGGCGGCCCGCGATGGCCGCAGCGCACGGTTTGTCTTTGCCCAGGACACCGCCAGCTGGCATGTGATCGATCCGGGTCGCTCGGTCGACCTGGTGTTCGCGCAGCCGCTGTACGGCCATGGCCGAATGGGCGTCAGCGCGGAGGTATTCACCCAACCGCTGCGCATGGGCGCGCTGGAGGACCAGATCACCGTCGAGCGCGTCATCGCCGGCCGCCGCCGCCATGTGTTTCCCGAATCCGGGCCGGACGATGTCTCCGACCTGGGGGTGTTCCCGTACAGCGCAGCCAGCGTGGTGATCGTTGCCGACGCGCCGATGCGCATCGCGCCCGCACCGCCGCCGAACCGACCCAGGCCGCGTCGCTGGAACATGCCGGCAACTCCCTGAAACACGCCAACCAACCGGTGCGTCGGGCTGGCCCTATACCTGTGCTGCACGGCGCCGCGCGCCGCGCTTCCCATCCGCATGGAGTACCGCCATGGTCCTGCCCGCCGATCCAACCCCCGACGACGCCGCGCTCGAACACGCGCACCGCTACCGCCGCTTCCTGCGCATGGCGGTGCTGCGCGTCCTGGCGATGCTCGGCGCGGTACTGCTGGGCCTGTGCGCGCCGCCTGCGCCGGCACATGCCACCAGCGCCCCGCAGGTGACCCAGCTGCATGGCCACCTGGAGCTGGACTACAGCGTGGAAGTGCGCGTGGACGGGCTGGCCGACTGGGCCACCGACAACGATCCGCGCCGGCTGGTGCCGTTCATCGATGGGCGCGCGCTGCCGGGCAACGCGCCCGAAGCGATCGACCTGGCCCGCGGCCGCCTGCTGTTCCACCTGCGCGTCAACGACGACAGCCGCGCGGTATGGACCGACCTGCTCGGCTCGCCAGAGGGCCTGCGGCGGCCGGTAACCTTCAGTGTCGGCCCGGTCGATGGCTCACCGTTCGATACGGTGTACGGCGATGGACGACGGGTGATGCTGACGGTGATCTCGCCGGTCTATGGCGGCATCGCGCTGCTGCTGGTCGTAGTGACATTGGCCGTGTTCGTGCGGCTGGCGCGCACCACCAGCATCATCCGCAAACCGGCCGAGGGCCGGCTGGGCCCGTATGACCTGGGCCGCTTCCAGATGGCGGTGTGGTTCTTCCTGATCTACCTGTCCTACACCGCGATCTGGCTGATCACCGATGCCACCGACACGATCCACCCCTCGTTGCTGGCCCTGCTGGGCATCAGCGCCGGCACCGCGCTGAGCGAGGCGGTGATCGACGCCGGCGGCGCGCCCGCACCGGACCCACGCCAGCAGGCGTTGCTGGACGAACGCCAGCAGCGGATGCGCGACAGCGGCGCGCGCGGCATGTGGCAGGACGGCAACGAGAGCGGCGGCAGCGACCCGCGCGAACGCCAACAGGCCGCATGGCAACGGGTGATGCAGATCGACCGCGAGCTGCGCACGCTGCAGCAGCCCGGGTCGGACGCGTACTCGCAGGGGCTGATGCATGACCTGCTCTCCGATGCACAGGGCTACCGCTTCGATCGTTTCCAGATCTTCGCCTTCACCCTGATCCTGGGCGTGATCTTCCTGTCCGACGTCTACAACAACCTGAGCATGCCCGAGCTCAGCCCCACCCTGCTGGGGCTGATGGGCCTCAGCTCGGGCACCTACATCGGTTTCAAGCTGCCCAACCGCAGCTGACCCCACGCCGACCGCGGCGTGGCGACCTCTCCTGGATGCGCCCAGACCAACGAGGATCCGCAATGAACACCATGACGTTGAGCCCGCAAGGGATCGAATGGCTCAAGCAGGTTGAAGGCCAGCGCCTGCAACCCTACGACGACCAGACCGGCAAGCCGGTCGACCACTGGGTGGCCGGCGCCACCGTCGGCTACGGGCACCTGATCGGCCGCGCCGAGTGGGACGGCCTTGCCGGCGGGATCACCCTGGAGCAGGCCGAGGCGCTGCTGCGCAAGGACCTGGCACCGTTCGAACAGGCGATCAACCGCGGCGTCACCGCGACGCTGGCGCAGTGCCAGTTCGATGCGCTGGTGATCCTCTGCTACAACATCGGGGTGGGCAACTTCGCCCGCTCCTCGGTGCTCAAGCTGGTCAACAACCCGCAGGCCAGCACCACCTTCGCCACGCTGCAGGCTGCCTGGATGGCATGGACGCGTTCGCAGGGCAAGGTGATGAAGGGCCTGGTAAACCGCCGCGGCGCGGAGTGGCGCATGTACAGCAGCGGCAGCTACGCCCACTGGTAAAACGGCATGGCGCCGCGGCACCCGATCGGGCGTCGCGGCGCATCGCTGGATCGTGCCGGTCTGGTCAGGGAATCGCGCGTTGCAGCACGCAGCCCGGCGCGCATTCGCCGATCGCCGGCTCGATGCGCAGGCGGGCGGTGTCATCGATGGTCTGCAGCACGATCCAGCGCCCCACCAGGCGGTCGCAGGCGGCGCCGCCGTTGCCCGGCCGCACCGAATACCACGCGCCCTCGGCGGTGCGGCCTTCCAGGCGCAACGGCACCCGGCAGTTGCGCGGGCTGGCGTAGGCCAGGCTGCTGCCAAGATCGCCCGGCTCGCTGCCGGCCAACGCCAGTTGCAGGCCCACCGGCACGTTTGCCGCGCTCTGCACCCGGGTAACCCAGCGCCCCGACAGCGCGGCCGGCAGGCCGGCCTCGACCGGGACCTGGCCACTGGCCCACAGCGGCACTTCCGCTGCCGCCCCATCGCCGTGCAGCTGCAGCGTGGCTTGGCCGTCGCGCACCTGTACCTGCATGCGGCCCGGATACAGCCGGTTGCACCAGCGGCCACCGTTGGCCCCGACCAGGTCGTAGTGCAGCTGGCCATCGCCCTGGTCGGACAGGCGCGCGTCGAGTCGGCAGTTGCGCGGCTCGCCGAACACGACCTGGGCCGTATCGCTGGCCGGTTGCAGGGCAAGGCGCACCGACGATGGCCGGCCATCGGCCGTGTCCACCCCCACCCACGTGGCCGGCGTCGCGGCGTCGGGATGGGCCTGTGCATGGGCAAACAGCGGGGCCAGCAGAACCAGCCACCCCAGTGCCCGGCGGCAATCGTGTGTCCTCATCATGTACTCCTTGGTGGTAGGGCGCCGGCGGCACGCAGTGCCCACCGCCGGCTCAGAAATAGCGCGTCATCAGCGCCACGCCGAGCGCGATCAGCCACAGCGTGGCCAGCAACCGCTGGCGGCGGCGGCGCGCACGCGCAGCGGCCGCCGCGCGCTTGCGGGCCAGCAGCGGGCCGAGCCATTGGCGAACCTGGTCGGCGTCGTCGTCGGACAGCAGCAGGCGCAGGCGGTCGGGTCGGGCCATGTCATGCCTCCGCGGTCGAGGGGGGATCGAGGCTGAAACGGCGCAGGACCTGCCCGTCCAGCAACAGTTCGCCGCGCAGCGGGGTACCGCCGTGCAGGCAGATGGTCAGCCGGTGCTCGGCCTCCCCGGTGCAGGGGTACAGGGCAATCGCCGCCACCAGGCCATCGGCGCAGGCCACTTCTTCCACCTCGCAGTCGATCTGCACTTCCAGCGTGGTGGCGAGGATGCCGCGCGGCACGATCAGCTCGGCCAGCGGCACCTCATGCTGCCGCCACTGGCCATCGACCAGGCTGCGCACCGCCAGCATCTGGCCTGCTCCGAAGCGTGCCTGCAGGCGCTGCAGGTGCGCATTGGCGCAACCACGGCGCGCCTGCGCCAGCGCCCGCGCCAGGGTGTGGATCAGGTCATCGAGACGGTGGTCGGCCATCGACAGGCTCCCGTGCCGTTCATTCGGCCAACCACACCGGGCGGCGCGGAAAACCGACGTGGTAGGCCAACCACTGCAGCACGACCTGGTGTTCGCCGATCTGCAGGATGGTGAAGCTGCGCTCGATCCCCAGGATCGCGCCCTTCGGGGTGTCGCTCAGGCAGCGGTTGAGCAGGTCCTGGGCCTGGCCCAGGTCGGCGTCGGTGAGCATCTGGGTGGGGTTGTTGCTGCCCACCACGATGCGTTTGACGAACTTGACATCATTCAGATCGAACATGGCGGTCTTCCCTGCGTTGGACATGCCGGACCCGCCGCGTCTTGGCGACGCGACGGGTCATGCCACGATTGCGTTCAACCCGATGGGCGCAACGCCCATGTCAGGCCACCGGTACCGGGGCACCGATCTTGCGCGGGGCCGAGGCGGTCTGCAGGATGTCCATCACCCGGGCCAGGCCTTCGGGCATGCCCTTGTCTTCGGCATGCACGGCCACGGTGTACCTGGCCGAGTTGTCCGAGGTGCGGGTGCTCTCCTTGTGCGAGGCCACCGAGCCCTGGATGTTCACCTTGGCCGAGAACACGCCCCAACCGACCTTCATTTCCGCCTGCATCGCCGCCGAGTAGTCCTGGCTGTCCTTGGCCGAGAACGAGGACTTCACTTCCATCTCGAAGTTGATGTCCACGCTGTAGATGCTCAGGTTGGGCACCTTGACGATGGCCAGCAGCGGCACTTCCAGTTCCACTTCCTCCTCGGAGAACGGCTGGGCGTCCTTGGTGGCCGGGTCGAGGTTGTCGACCGGGCGCTTGAAGCGGAACAGCGCGGTGCGGGTGCCGCCGACCGCGTTGGGATCGGTGTTGGCCGGGTCCGGCGGCAGGAAGCCGACCGAGCGGATGAAGCTGGCGGTGGCCTGGGCCAGTTTGATCTGCGAATCGCACGCTGCGGTGAGCGGGCCGCCGATCAGGTCGGCCATGGGCAGACCCTTGAACTGGCTGGAGATATTGACGAGTTCGTCAGGCATGGTGATGCACTCCTAGTGGTTGGCAGGCAGCGACGGCCGTAGCGCGTGGCCGCCGCCGTGGTGGTGGATCAGGTGGCTTTGATGGTCTTGAACACCCCCTGGCTCTGCGCCAGGTGGTTCATCAACCGCGCCGCGCCATCGGTCGGCTCGGTTCCTTCCACGCGCAACTGCACGTGTACGTTGCCCACGCCCTTGCCGCGGCCGGTATCCAGTCCTACGTGTCGCGCCGCCGGCCGCGGCGTCTCCCAGGCATCCGGAGCGCCCGGCGCAGGCACATCCAGATCCTCAGGGCCCAGTTCCGCCAGGTCCGCGTTGAAACTGATCTCCACCTCCCGGATGCGCAGGTTGTTGGTGGAGACCAGCGGCAACAGCGGCGCGCGGTAGAGGTCTTCATCGCCTTCCTCGGCCTGCGGGTGCAGGGAGGGCATGCGGATGGTGACGCTCCTGGGCCGGTTGTCCTCGTCGAAGAAATCGCGCAGGTGGGAAATCTGGTGCATCTCGATGCTGTCCTGGGCTTCGATGACCGCCCCGGCCAATGCTTCGATCAATGTGTGGAATGACATGGTTCGGCTCATCTTGCCTTCGCTCCTGGTCGTGGGGACCTGCCATCGATACAGGTCGATGTCGGTGGTGTTGCTTCCACGGGGTTAGTGATACCCGCCGCGCCACGCAGGCATACGGCGGTGCGTTGCGACCGCTTAGCCGCGCGTTGCAGGCGGGCGCCGCGGCGGTGGCGCGCAGCAGGCGCCGCGCATGCTCGACGGCGGCTCGCCGTAGTGGTGCCGGTAGGCGCGGCTGAAGCCGGACAGGCTGACAAAGCCCACTGCATAGGCCACGTCCGATACATTGCCTTCGCCTTCGCGCAGCAGTCGCCGCGCCAGGCGCAGGCGCACCAGCCGGATCAACTCGCCGGGCGGGTGGCCGATGCTTGCCACCAGCTTGCGGTGCAGGCTGGCGCGCGACATGTTCAACGCAGCGGCCAGTCGATCCACCGAGGCTTCCTCGTCATCGGCGTGCTGTTCGATCCACTCCCGCGCGCGTTCCACCAGCCGGGTGGCGGCCGTGCCGTGCGGGCGGATCCGCGTGCGGGCCAGCAGTGCCTCCCAGGCCAGGTCGCCGTCGGCTGCGCTGCTGCCGGGCTGGCACGTGCACTGGCACATGCGCGAGAGCAATGCCAGGCTCCACGCCAGGCTCTGTCCATCGCCATCGTCGGCATCGCCACCGCCCGCGCCGGGCGGACTGACGGAAACCTCCAAACCTCGCTCGAATACGTCCATTGCCGTGCCCCCTCCTTCTGCTGATAAGCCGAGCCGGTGCATCCACGCAGCCAGCCGCAGGCGTCACCAGGCACGAACCGGTAAGGTGTGGGCGCACTGGATTTCCCCTGCAAAGCGCGTCGATTACGACACCGCAGTTCCTCCACTACCGGTGTAACCGGAGCGTTGTCGATGGACTTGGCGCTGCGTTGCAGATGCTTGTCACAGCGTTGCAGGGCGCTTTCGCAGCAGCGGGCAACTGGCCATACTGGATCGGCGCATGCGTGTGAAACTGCATCGACTGCGGATGATGTGTGACCGCCAGCACTCACAATGTGAGGTGCACTGCACACTATGGATCCGCTGTGGATCACGGACCCGGATCAGCACGCCGCCTCGCGCGCTGGCTCATCCGGACCGGATCAGGGCTATCCTGATGCCCTCTTTCCTGCGTAATGTTCGACCAGATCCCTATGAGCTATGACCTGATGGTGTTCGACCCCGCCGTGGCCCCGCGTGAAGCGGAAGCCTTCCTGCAGTGGTACGACGCGCAGACCGAGTGGAACGAAAAGCACGACTACGATGATGCAGCCGTGTCGGTACCGGCGCTGCAGGCATGGTTCGGCGCGATCGTCGAACATTTCCCGCCGATGGACGGCCCGCTGGCCGACGACGAAGACGAGCGCCCCGAAGTGACCGACTACAGTATCGGCCAGCACGTGATCTACGCCTCGTTCGACGACGAAGTGGCCGAGAATGCGCATGGCCTGGTGCAGGTGCTGGCCAATACCCACCAGGTGGGCTTCTTCGATGTCAGCGGCGACGGCGCCATCGTCTTCCCCGACGGCACCGTGCTGATCCCCGAGTAAGCCTCAGAACAGCCGGCCCTGTGCCGGTGGCACCATGGCGGCGCCGTCGATCGGCGCTGCCGCACTGCCCTGCACGACCGGATCATTGTGACCCTGCAGCCGCATGGCCAACCCGGACACGCGGCTGGCATGGCGCTGGAGCGCGGCGATGATCACCTCCTCCCCGCCCAGTACATGCAGCGACTGCCGCGCCCGGGTGATGCCGGTATAGACCAGCTCGCGCGACAGCACGCGGGTGTCCTGGCGCGGCAACTGCAACCAGACCTCATCGAATTCCGAACCCTGCGCCTTGTGCACGGTCATCGCGAACGCGCTTTCGTGGGCGGGCAATGCGCCGGGATGGAAGCCGCGCGGCTGGTCCGGGGTTTCACCGGGGAACCAGGCCGTCACCGCGCCGTTGCGATCGACCAGGCAGATGCCGATATCGCCGTTGAACAGGCGGTGGCGGTAGCTGTTCTCGGTGATCAGCAGCAAGCGGCCGTGGAAATAGCCCGGCGTCAGGCCCGGCCGCGGCACCCCGGCCAACAGGGCTTCGATGCGGGCGTTGAGCCCGCGGGCGCCCTGCGGCCCTTCGCGCAACGCGGTGAGCAGGCGGATCCGGCCGGCATCGGCCAGCGCCTGGCCCGGATCGGCGGCCGCGCCCAGCGCGCGCCAATGCGCCAGCAGGTGCTGGTGGTGGTGCTGCAACGGGTCACGGTGGTCTTCATGGAAATGCACGCCGGCCAGCGTGCCGCCGCGCAGCAGGGCCAGCGTGGTGGCACTGTCGCCCTGGCGGATGGCCTGGGCCAGCGCGGCCAGGTCGAGCGCATCGGTCTGCCGGTAGCCGCGCTGCAGCTGCACGCGCCGGCCGGCGAACCGGGTTGGCGCGGCCAGCGGCTGCAATGCCGCCGGCGCCAGCAGCGGGCGCAGGGCCTGGGCATCGTCGGCCTGGGTGCCCAGGCCATCGCCACTGGCGTGCAGGATCGCGCTGAGCACATCGCCGGCTTCCACCGAGGGCAGCTGGTCCGGATCGCCCAGCAGCACCAGCCGGGTACCCGAGGCGATCGCCTCGACCAGCTTGGCCATCAATGGCAGGTCGATCATCGACGCTTCGTCCACCACCACCACCTCGAACGGCAACGGGTTGTCGCCGTGGTGGCGGAAGCGCGGGGAATCGGGAATCACCCCGAGCAGGCGATGCAGGGTGGTGCCGGTGCCGGGCATGGCGTCGCACAGCGCCGGGGCGATGCCGAGCAGCCGCAGCCGCTGCACCGCCAGGCGCAGGCTTTCGGCCATGCGCTCGGCGGCGCGGCCGGTGGGCGCGGCCAGCGCGACCCGCGGCAACGGCTGGTCGGCCTGCACCGCCTGCGCGGCCAGCAGCACCAGCAGGCGCGCGATGGTGGTGGTCTTGCCGGTGCCCGGCCCGCCGGTGACCAGCACCAGTGGATGGCGCAGCGCGACGGCGGCCGCGCGCGCCTGGTGGTCGATGCTGTCCCGGGCCTGCGGGAACAACTGGCCGAACAGCGCCGCCAGCGTGCCTGGGTCGGACACGGCCAGCCGATGGCTGGCGATGCGCTGCAGGCCTTCGGCCAGGCGGCGTTCGTACTCGCGGTAGCGGCGCAGGTAGAGCAAGCCGTTTTCCAGCACCAGCGGCGCATCGGTGGCGGCCGCGTCGGTCTGCGAAGCGGGCACGTCCACCCACGCCGAGGCGCCCAGCTGGGCCAGCCAGTCCGCGCCGGGCGGCCAGTCCACGCCGGCCTCGAGCAGCCGCTGCGGCTGCTGTGGGTCCAACCCGGCATGGCCCTGCGCCACCGCCAGCGAGGCCAGCGCGGCGCCGGCCAGCACCGCATCGGGCGTATCCGGGCGCAACCGCTGCAGGCTGCGCGCCAGTGCCTGGTCCAGGCTGCGCAGGGCGTTGCTGCGCTGGAGCGCGGTGAGCAGGCTCATGCCTCGCCCCGCGCGCGCGCGGCCATGCGCGCCTGGGCCTGCGGGCCACCGGCGAACAACGCATCCAGAGCGTCCACCAGCGCCGGATCGAAGCGGTGCGCGTACACGCCCGGGCTGTCGGCACGGGCGGCATCCAGGCCACGGCAGAACAGGTAGCGGATGCCGCCCATGTCGCGCGCCTGGTCGTACTGCGCGCCCAGCCGGAAGCGCAGCCAGCGGTGCAATGCCACCGTGTAGATCAGTGCCTGCAGGTCGTATTCGCTGTGCTGCATGGCGCTTTCCAGCTGCGCCCGGTCGTAGCCGGGCAGGCGATTGGATTTGTAGTCGAGCACGTACCAGCGTTGGCCGCGTTCGTAGGTGAGATCGATCTTGCCGGTCATCAGGCCCTCCAGCGTGCGCCGGGCACCGAAGCTGTGGCGTTCGCGCACCAGCCCATGCGCGTGCAGCAGCTGCAGCAGCGCCGGTACCGCGGTGGGCTGCATGGCGAAGTGGAACTCGATTTCGGCGCGGCGCGCGCTGGCCGGCAGGTCGTGCAGCGCGCCTCCTTCGGGCAGCGCCACGGTCAGGGTCTGGCCAACCAGCGTGGTCAGCACCGCCACACCGTCGTCGAGGTCTTCATCGGCATAGCCTTCGGCAGCCAGCGAGGCACGCAGCACCTGGGCTTGATCGGCGGGCGCCGGTTGCCCGGCCTGCCAGCCGGCCCATTGCGCGAACTCGGTATTTTCCAGCGCCTCGTGCAGCACGTTGCCGAAACGGCTGCCCATGAAGCGCGGGTCGATCACCGCCTCGCTGGCCGGTGCCGCCGCCTCGGCATCGGCGTCCAAGCTGATGCCCGCCGGCTCGTCGGCGGCCGGGGCCGGCACTTCGGTGGCTGCCGCGTCGGTGTCATGGCCGGCGTCGGCGTGCGCCAGCTGGGTGAAGCTGTACACCCACCAGTCGTGCGGCACGCGGCGGGTCAACGCGCGCACCGGCGGCAGGTCGCCCTCGCGCTGGAAGGCCAGCTGCGCCGGGCGCGGTTCCAGCGCGCCGTCGAGCACCGCGATGTCCGGGTGCGCGCGCAGCGCGTCCAGGTCCGACAGCATCGGCGCCAGGCGGGTCTTGGCCAGCCCGGCAAGGTCGCCGGCGGCGATCCACAACGCATGTTCGGCGCGGGTCAGCCCCACGTAGAGCAGGCGTGCGTCCTCGGCCTCCTGTTCCTGCGCGCTGCGCGCGCTGGCGGCGGCCCAGGCCTCGTCCTTGTCCAGTTTCCAGTGCAGCTCGCGGCGGTCGTTGGCATACACCGTGCAGTGGGCCGCGCTGTTGCGGGCATCGCGGCCGATGCCGACGAACGGCAGGTAGACCAGCGGGTATTCCAGGCCCTTGCTCTTGTGCAGGGTGATGATCTGCACCCGCCGCGCGTCCGATTCCAGCCGCAGCAGCTGCTGTTCGTCGTCCTGGTCGGCATGGGCCATCTGCACCTGCAGCCAGTCCAGCAGGCCATGCATCCCCAGGGTCTGGGCGGCGGCCTGCTGCAGCAGTTCACCCAGCTGCAGGTAGTTGGTCAGGCGGCGCTCGCCATCGAGCAGGCCAAGCAGGCGTTCGGCGTGTTCGGCGCACAGGTCGGCGATCACCGCGAACGGCCCGCCGCGCTGCCAGCGTTCGCGCCACAGCAGCAGGCGGACCTGGAAGCCGCGCTGGGAATGGCCGTCGCCTTCCAGCGCGGCGATGGCCTGCGCGTCTTCGCCGAGCAGCACGCTGGACAGCGCCGCACGCAGCCGCCCTTCATCGGCCGGCTGCAGCAGGGCCAGCAGCAGCAGGCGCAGCTCGTGCGCCTCGGCGGTGGCATACAGGCTCTGCTTGCCGGCGGCGACGGCGGGGATGCCGACCGCGCCCAGCGCCTGCTGGATGCGCACGGCTTCGCGGTGCGAGCGCACCAGCACGGCGATGTCGCCGGGTTGCACCGGCTGCCCGCGCAGCAGCGCGCGGCCCTGGCGGGCCTCGCTGAGTACCTGGTGGATCGCCGCCACGCAGGCATCGCCGGCCTGCTGCCGCGATGGATCGGCCTTGAGCGCGCCGCCGTCGGGGTTGTGCAGCATGCGTACGGTCAGGCCCGGAGCCGGTATGCCGTCGCGCAGGAAATCGGCGTCCAGCCGCGTACCGCCGGGGTGCACCGGCTCGAAGGCGATGCCCTGCTCCAGGAAGGCGTGTTCGCCGGCCTGGGCGTACAACGCCGCGATGGCACGCAGCACCGCCGGGCGCGAGCGGAAGTTGCGGTCCAGCGGCGGCGCGGCCTGCGCCTGCTGCTTGGCCTTGAGGTAGGTGTGGATATCGCCGCCGCGGAAGCCGTAGATGGCCTGCTTGGGATCGCCGATCAGGAACAGCGCCGGGGCCAGCCCCGCCTCGGCGGTCTGCGCGGTGTCGCCGAACACCTGCTGGAAGATACCCCACTGGCGGTCGTCGGTGTCCTGGAACTCATCCACCAGCGCGATCGCGTACTGCGCACGCAGCTGCCGCACCAGCGCGGCGCGGTGCGGGCCTTCCAGCGCATCGGCCACGCCATGGATCAGATCGTCGTAGCTCTGTACCCGGCCGATCCGCTTGAGCTCGGCCAGGCGTGTGCGGGCCTGGGCGCGCAGCGCATGCAGGAAGGCGATGGCCTGGCCGCGCTGCCACTGCTCCAGCGCGTCGGCGCTGGCCAGGTACACGGCCAGTTCGTGCTGCAGCGGCGAGCATGGCGCCTTGCCGGCGTGCGCCTTGTTGGTACGCGCGGCCAGTTCGTCGGCGCCCAGCCGGCGCAGCCGTTCCAGGTCCAGCGGCGCGTCCGGATCGTCGGCCCCGGCCCAGCGGTGCAGCTGCACGGCCAGCGGTTCCAGCCAGGCCAGCTTGTAGCTGCTGCCGTTGAGCACCTTGTTTTCCACCGCCGCGCAGACTTCGCCCAGGAACCCCTCGCCATGGGTGCGGTAGGCGGCGGCGAACTGCCGGGCGGCCAGCACATGCGCCGGCCGCGGATCGTCGGCCACCGTCCCGGGCGGGGCCGGCAACAACGGCAGCGGTTTGATCAGCGTGGCCAGGTCGGCCGCCAATGCCTCGGGGTTGGACCATAGCCGGGTCAAGGCATCGACCGTGGCCGGATCGTTGGCGTGCACCCGCCACAGGTCGGCGGCCAGCTCGTCGTGCAGCGCCCGTTCGCTGGGCAGCAGCGTGGGTGGGTCGAAGGTATGCCCGCTTTCCAGGGCATGCTCGCGCAGTACCCGGGCGCAGAAGCCATGGATGGTGAAGATCGACGCCAGGTCGATTTCATCGGCGGCGGCCTGCAGCCGGCGTGCAAGCGCGGCCGGGGTTTCCCGGCCAAGGGCGAGCTGGCGCTGCAGGATCGCGCGGGTCAGCGCCACCTCGGGGCTGTCCTCATCGGCCGCCGGCTGCTGCACCAGCCGGGCGGCCAGCGCCAGGCGCTCGCGGATGCGCTTGCGCAGTTCCTGGGTGGCTGCATCGGTGAAGGTCACCGCCAGGATCTGGCCGATACGCCAGCCGTTTTCCACCACCAGGCGGGTGAACAGCGTGGCCAGGGTGAAGGTCTTGCCGGTGCCGGCGCTGGCCTCGATCAGGCGTACGCCGTCCAGCGGCAGCGACAGGTAGGGATCGTTGGGCAGGTCGTGGTCGATCATCGCAGGGCGCCTTCCTGGTCGAAGCCGGGGAACACCCGGCCTTCGCGCACTGCGGTGAACACCACCAGGCTGTTGTGCAGCAGTTGCCGGTAACTGTCGGCGCTGGCGAACGGGTCGCGGCCGCGCAGCGCCAGCTGGTAGCCGGCACCGCTGGATTCGGCCCAGGTGCGGTCGCTGCCGTGCCACTTGGCGCGGCCGTCGGCTTCGCGCTTGGCCTCGGCGGCGGTGTACAGCGCCCAGCCGGTGGACGGCGCGTACAGCAACGGTGCGCGCAGCCCTTCCTGGCGCAGCTGCAACAGGCGGCGCAGCACCTGCCGGGCCTGCTCGCGCGGCAGTGCTGGCAGGGTGTGCGGGCCCAGCCCGTCATCGCCGGCCTCGTGGAACTGGACCAGCGGCTGCGCATCGCCGGCGGCGTTGGCCAACAACCAGTCCAGTCCCTGGCGGATCGCCGCGCGGCCGGTGAGCGGGCCCGGGCGCAGCCGCGCCAAGCCGTGTGGATACACCCCGTCGACCCGTCCGTGCAGGCGTACTCCGTCGATGTCCACCTCATAGCGGCGGCTGTCGGCGCGGCTGCCGTCCTGCCACTGCGCCAGGGCCTGCGCATACGGCCGGGTCTGCGCGTGCAATACCTCGAACTGGCGCTGGCCCAGGGCCCCCGACGGCAACAGCGCACGCGCGCGCAGCCGCGGGTACAGCGGCGCGTCGTCCTGCTCGAGCGTGGCCTGGATCACCGCCTCCTGCAGCAGCAGGGCGTCGGTGCCGCCGGTGGCCATCACCAGCGGTTCGATATCGTCGGCATCGCTCAGGTCCTCGGGCAGGCGCAGGCCCAGCCGTTGCGACAGGAACTGGCTGGCCGGGTCGGTGAGGAAACGGCGCAGCGCATCCAGGCTCAGTTCGTCCGCCTCCGCCAGCGTGTCCAATACCGGCAATGCCGTCCCGAACCACGGCGCCAGCGCGCCGCGCGTGCCGCCCAGCGAGCCGGCCGCTGGATGCCACTGCTGGCGATAGCTGAAGCGGCGCGGCTCGCCGCCGCCGCCGAACGCGGCCGGGGCGAACGGCTGCAGCGAATGCCGCACGGTCAACGCCTTGGCTGCGTCGGCCGGTGCCAGGTGGTACGCCGCGGCCGCATCGAGCAGTTCGCTGACCAGTACCGACGGCTCGCGCACGCTGCCATCGCGCGGGTCGGCGCCGAGATAACTCAGGTAGAACACGTCCTGCGCCGAGGCGAACAGCTGCAGGAACAGGAAGCGGTCGTCCTCGCGCAGCGAGCGGTCGCCATGCCGGCGCCGGTCGGTGCCCAGTTCGGCGGTGAGCTGGTTGAGCCCGGCGGCCGGATCGCGGCGCGGGAAATCGCCATCGTTCAAGCCCAGCACGCAGATCACCCGGAACGGCAGCAGCCGCATCGGCACCATGCGGCCGAAGCTGACCCCGCCGGTCAGCAACGGGGCGCGGGTATCGGCTTCGGCCAGCACGCCGGCAAAGTGCGCGCGCACCACTTCCGGCGGAACCTCGCCCTGGAAACGGGCGCTGTCGGCATCGGCGGCGAAGTCGTTGATCAGCTTGCGCAGGCGCTCCAGCGCGCGCTGGCTGTTGGCCGCCGCCGGCGGTTCGGGCAGCAGCGCATCGAGCAGCGCCAGCAGCCGCCGGCGCCATTGCGCCGGTGGCAGGGCCTGGCCGAGTGCCTGCTGGTACCGGGCCAGCACCCGCAGCAGGCCGAGCAGGCGGTCCAGTGCGTCCAGCGCGCTGCCTTCCAGTTCCGGCCACGGCGCCACCCCGGCAATGTCGCCGTCGTTGCCGCTGGCATGGCCGAGCAGCAACCGGTCCAACGCGAACTGCCAGGTGAAGGCGTCATCGGCCGGCGCCTGGTGCTGCCGGCGGTGCCCGGCATTGAGTCCCCAGCGTGCGCCGGCGGCCTGCAGCCAGTCATGCAGGCGGTCGAAGGCAGCCGCGTCCAGCCCGGCCGCCTCGGCCAGCGGTGGACTGGCCAGCAGGTCCAGCACTTCGTTCAGGCCGAAGCGCGATATCGGCAGCCCGAGCAGGTGCACGAACACATCGGCCAGCGGTTCGCCGGCCAGCGGGCTGGTGTCGGCCAGCGCATAGGGAACATGGTCCTGGCCACCGCTGCGGCCGCCGAACACCGCTTCCAGGTAGGGCACGTAGGGATCGATGTCCGGGGCCAGCACCGCGATGTCGCGGGCCTGCAACGGGGGATCGAAGCGCGGATCCTGGAGCAGGCCGCGCAACTGGTCGTGCAGTACCTGCAGTTCGCGCAGGCGGGTGTGGCAGGCATGCACCTGCAGGCTGGGATCGTCGTAGCGCAGCGCCGGGCGCAACGCGCCGGAGGGCTGGCCGCGGCGATGGAACAGGTCGCGCTGCAGGCGGTGCAGCAGGCTGTCGGACAAGCCGCCCTGGTCCAGCCCCGGCCGGCTGTCGTCCTCGGGGTCGTCGTAGGCGGCGATCTCGCCGGAGGGGTGCACCACTTCATAGCTGCCCAGCACCGCCATGAAATCGCGGCCGGCCGCGCCCCAGGCCTGCAGCAGGCGGTTCTCGCCGGCCGCCTCGCCGAACGGATCGGGCGCGCCGCTGCGCAGCTTCTCGCCCAGGGTCTGCAGGTCCCCCCAGTACGCCTGGGTCGGGGTGGGCAAGTAGAAGTGCAGCGTGCCCACCCGCGCCTGGGTGGCCATCACCCGCAGCACGTCCGGGGAGATGTTCAGCGTGGCAAAGGCGAACATCCGCGCCGGCAGGCCCTGCGGCAGCGGCTGGCCGGCGCCCTCGAAGCGGGCCAGATAGGCATCGATGCGGCGCGCGCGGTACTGCTGGCCACGGGCGATGTGCCGCCACAGGATCGCCTGCGGGTCGTTCGGCGCGGCCCCGGCCCCGGCCTCCCAGCCCAGCAGCCAGTCGCGGCGCCAGGCCTGGTACTTCTCGAACACCGAGGCCAGCTCGGCGGCCAGCGCCCAGGGCTTGAGCGGGTCGGCGACGGAGAGATAGGCCTGCAGCGCGCGCATCGGCGGCTGCGCCATCAGGGACGGGTCGGTCAGGGCGGCATACAGCTTCCAGCGCAGGGCGGCCGCGGCCAGGTCGTCATGCTCGCCGGGTACATTGGCATTCAAGGCGCGCGCGACCAGTTCGCCGGGAGTGAGGAATTCCAGGTTGGCGGCGATGCCGTATTCGGCGGCCAGGGTGGACTGCAGCCAGCGGCGCATCGCCACCTGTGGGATCAGCACCACCTCCGGCACCAGGATCGACTGGCCCGGCACCGGGGCGCGCAGCGTGGCAGCCAGCAGGGCGGCCAGCACATCGAGGGCGTTGGAGTGGTAGAGGCGAAAATCCGGAACGGCGTTGGTCATCACGGGAGTGTGCCGCAGCCGGCGCGCTAACGCAGCGCGGACCTGACCCTGCGGGGTGCCTCACGCCAGCCCGCGCCGGCCCGGTACGCTGTGTTGCAGTCGGCGGCAGGACCGCCTGGACGATGCGCGCCCATGACCGTGCGACAATACTGCACGGTCCAGTTCGGTTATGTTCAGCCGTTCACCTTGATCTTACAACGTTGGAATTTTGTTAATGGCGTCCATGACGGCTTCCGAAGAAAGTCTGGTGCAGTTGTCCAACGTCCGCATTGACCGCGGCGGTCGTCCGATCCTGCGCGATGTTTCGCTGCGCGTCCCGCGCGGCAGCATCACCGCCGTGCTCGGCCCGTCGGGCAGTGGCAAGTCCACGTTGCTGGCGGCGCTGACCGGCGAACTGCGCCCGGTCGCCGGCGATGTGCGCCTGTTCGGCCAGCCGATTCCAACCGGCAACCGCGCGCTGCTGGAGATGCGCAAGAGCGTGGGCGTGCTGCTGCAGGGCAACGGGTTGCTGACCGACCTGACCGTGGCCGAAAACGTGGCGCTGCCACTGCGCACCCATACCCGCCTGCCGGCACCGCTGCTGCACCGCCTGGTGCAGATGAAACTGCACGCGGTGGGCCTGCTGGCCGCCGCCGACGCATGGCCGCGCGAGCTGTCCGGCGGCATGGCGCGGCGGGTGGCGCTGGCGCGCGCGCTGGCCCTGGACCCGCCGTTGATGATCTACGACGAACCGCTGACCGGGCTGGACCCGATCGCCTCGGGGGTGATCATGAGCCTGATCCAGCGTCTCAACCACAGCCTGGGCCTGACCAGCATCATCGTCAGCCACCATGTGCACGAGACCCTGCCGATCTGCGACCAGGTGATTGCCATCGCCAACGGCGGGGTGGTGTTCCAGGGCAGCCCGGCGCAGCTGGAGTCCAGCCAGGATCCGTTGCTGCGCCAGTTCCTGCACGGGCAGCCGGACGGTCCGATTCCCTTCGATGCCACGCCGCGTGCGAGGGTTGCCTGATGCCGTTCGTTGACGCCACCCGCGCACTGGGCCGGGCCGGCCTGTTCTCGCTGACGGTGCTGCGCGGCTCGCTGCCGACCACCGATTTCCTCGCCGAGCTGACCCGCGAGATCTACAAGGTCGGCGCGCGCTCGCTGCCGATCATCGCCGTCGGCGGTGCCTTCGTCGGCCTGGTGCTGACCCTGCAGGGCTACCGCACGCTGACCACCTTCGGCGCGGCCGACGCGCTGTCGACCCTGCTGGGGCTGTCGCTGTACCGCGAACTGGCGCCGGTGCTGACCGCGCTGCTGTTCATCGGCCGCGCCGGCAGTTCGATCGCCGCCGAGCTGGGCCTGATGCGCGCCACCGACCAGATCAAGGCGCTGGAACTGATGGCGATCGACCCGGTCGCCAAGGTCGTCGCACCGCGCTTCTGGGCGGCGGTGCTGACCGTGCCGCTGCTGACCGGCATCTTCTGCTCGCTGGCGATCAGCGCCAGCTACTTCGAGGCCGTGCACGTGCTCGGCCTGGACAACGGCGTGTTCTGGTCGGCACTGAGCAACAGCGTGGACTTCTGGGACGACTTCGGCGTGGCGATGCTGAAGTCGGCGATCTTCGGTGGCACCGCCGCCCTGGTCGCGTCCTATGTCGGCTTCCACGCCGAACCCACCATCGAAGGCACCTCGGTGGCAACCACCCGCGCGGTGGTCAATGCCTCGCTGCTGGTGCTGATGTTCAACTTCGTGCTGTCGGCAATGATGTTCCGCTGAATCCCCAGACCCCCGCCCGGGCACCTGCCCGGGCACCTGACCAAGAACAAGTGAGACAACCCATGGCCATCCGCGGTCCCAGACTCGAATTTTCCGTCGGCGCGTTCCTGCTGCTGGCGCTGGCCTCGCTGCTGGTGCTGGCCGTCGCCTCCACCAACCAACGCTGGGGCCTGGGCGGCGACGGCTACGAGCTGAAGGCGCGCTTCACCCAGATCGGCCAGCTGCGCAAGCAGGCGCCGGTCAAGATCGGTGGCGTGGTGGTGGGCCAGGTCGCCGCGATCGAGCTGGACCCGACCCGGTTCGACTCGATCGTCACCCTGAAGCTGGACCCGAAGTTCAAGGATCTGCCGGCCGATACCTCGGCGGGCATATTCACCAGCGGTTTGCTTGGCGAGAGCTATATCGGTCTTCAGCCCGGCGGCGATCCGGACGTGCTCAAGTCCGGTGAGGAGATCGCCTTCACCCAGCCGGCGGTGGACCTGATGCAGCTGGTCGGCAAGTACATGTTCAGTGGCCCGGC
The DNA here is from genome assembly GCF_057839765.1 of Stenotrophomonas sp. KH_029. NCBI lineage: Bacteria > Pseudomonadati > Pseudomonadota > Gammaproteobacteria > Lysobacterales > Lysobacteraceae > Stenotrophomonas > Stenotrophomonas sp. KH_029. Next base: position 4,297,007 of record NZ_CM174498.1, read on the forward strand.
CAATGCCGGCGCCGCTCCCCAGGATGCTCCCGGCGCCGACGCGCCGGCAACGGAAGCGCACAAATGAAAACCAAACTGATTCCGCTCCTGCTCGCCTCTGCCCTGCTCGCCAGCGTCCCCTCGCTCAGCCTTGCCCAGGCCGCGCCGGCCGCCGCCAGCGCCCAGCAGGGCCAGGCCGGCAAGGTCGTGCTCGACGCCAGCACCCGCATCCTGTCCACCCTGCAGCAGCGCCGCGGCGAGTTCCGCAGCAACCCGGCCGCGCTGCGCAGCTTCATCAACGGCGAACTGACCAAGACCTTCGACCGTGACTACGCCGCCCGCCTGGTGCTGGGCGTGCACGGCCGCGGTGCCTCCGATGCCGACGTCAAGTTGTTCGCCGATGCCATGGCCGACAACCTGATGCAGCGGTACGGTTCGGCGCTGCTGGAGATCCAGGGCAAGCCCAGCTTCCGCCTGAAGGCCGAGCAGCCGCTGCCGGGCAACCGCGGCGTCAAGGTTTCCACCGAACTGGTGCGGGCCGGCAGCGAGGCGACCCCGGTCGACTACCTGATGCGCAACGTCAACGGCCAGTGGAAGATCTTCGATGTGATGATCGAAGGCATCTCCTACGTGCAGACCTTCAAGACCCAGTTCGACGCCCCGCTGCGCCAGAAGTCGATCCAGCAGGTGGCCACCGAACTGCGCAACGGCAGCATGCAGGCCGCCCCGAGTGGCAAGTAACCCGGCCAGCGCCAGCGTGCAGGGCACCGCGCTGGTGTTCAGCGGCGTGCTCGACCGCGCTGCGGCGACCGCGCTGTGGAACACCGTGCAGGCGCCCGGCCCGGTGCAGGTGCTGGACCTGACCGCGGTGCCGCAGGTGGACAGCGCCGGCCTGGCGCTGCTGGCCGAACTGACCGCGCGGCTGCGCGCCCAGGGCATCCAACCGCACATCAACGGCGCCCCGGCCGGCTTCAACGAACTCAGTGCCGCCTACCGGCTGGCACCGTCCCTGGATTTCAACGCCCCCACTGCCGCGAGCTGACATGAACGTCATACGCACTTTCTCACTCCTCCTGCTGGCCCTGGCCCTGACCGCATGCGCGGGCAAGCCGGCCCGCGATGCCGCACCGGCCAGCGTCGCCGTGGACAGCTCGGCCGTGCCCGATACCGTCGATGCGCCGCCGGCACCCAGTGCCGAACCGGCAGCCCCTGCACCGGCCGCTGCCGATGCCACTGCGGCGGCGGTCAGTACCGGCGATGCCGCCCCGACCGATGCCGAGGACGATTTCGCCGCGCTGTACGGCGGCCCTGCCCCCAGCGCCGACGGCGGCGAGCCGGGCCGGCCGCCCTACGATCCGTGGGAACCGTTCAACCGCAAGGTGCACAGCTTCAACAACGTGGTCGACCGCGCCATCGCCCGTCCGCTGGCAACGGCCTATACCCACGTGGTGCCGCGTTTTGCCCGCACCGGGGTGACCAACTTCTTCAGCAACCTGCGTGCCCCGGTGACCATCACCAACCAGCTGCTGCAGGGCCGCCCGGCCGACGCCTGGGACAGCCTGGGCCGCTTCATGATGAACTCCACGCTGGGCCTGGGCGGTCTGTTCGACCCGGCCAGCAAGGCGATGGTGCCGCGCCGCAGTGAAGACTTCGGCCAGACCCTGGGTGCCTGGGGCTGGCGCGGTTCGCGCTACGTGGAACTGCCGTTCTTCGGCCCGCGTACCGTGCGCGATGTATTCGGCCTGGCCGGCGACATGCCGCTGTCGCCGATCCGCACGATCGAACAGGACAGACTGCGCATCGGCCTGCAGGGCCTGCAGCTGGTGGACATGCGCTCGCAGCTGATGGCGCTGGACGACATCCGCGACAGCGCGGTGGACGAATACGCCCTGACCCGCGACGCCTGGCTGCAGCGCCGCAACTACCAGATCGAGAACGACCTGCGCGGCAAGCATGCGCGCGGCCGGGACGCCGACGACACCGCCCCGATCCCGGTCGATGCGATGCCGATGCCCAACTGGGGCAATTGACCGGCGTACCGATCGGGGTACCGACCAACGGTCGGTACCCACCGCAGCGGTAGACCACGGCCGTTGGTCGTGGTGCGATAAAAAAAAGCCCCGCCAATGCGGGGCTTTTTCCATTTACCCGCCGGCGCCGGTCAGGCCGCCAGTGCCGCCTCGACCGCCGCCAGCAGGCGCGCGTCGTCGGCCGTCACGTCCGGGGCGAAGCGTGCCACCACCTGGCCGTCGCGACCGATCAGGAACTTCTCGAAATTCCACAGCACGCCCGGCGCCGGGTTGACCACCAGCTCGGGGTACTTGGCCACCGCGCCCTGCAGCTTCTCGCGCATCGGGCCTTCGCCGGTGGCGGCCGGCTGGGCGGCGGTCAGCTGCTGGTACAGCGGGTGGGTGTCCTCGCCAGCCACGCTGATCTTGGCAAACAGCGGGAAGCCGACGTTGTATTCCAGCCGGCAGAACTGCTGGATCTCCGCCTCGCTGCCCGGCTCCTGGGCCAGGAAGTTGTTGGCCGGGAACCCCAGCACTTCCAGGCCGGCGGCCTGCTTGTCGCTGTACAGCTTCTGCAGCCCTTCGTACTGCGGGGTCAGGCCGCACTTGGAAGCGACATTGACTACCAGCAGTACCTTGCCGCGGTAGTGCGCAAGCGAGGACGGCTGGCCTTCGATGGTGGTGACGGGGATGTCGTAGACGGTCTGGCTCACGGGGGATATGTCCTTGCGTTGGATCGGGAAAGGCACGGCGGGGCCGTGCCCGGGAAAAGGTCAGTCGACGCAGATCGTGCCCTGCGCCACGCCGTTGTCGATGCGCTGGCGGCAGCCGAAGTTCTGGCTGACATCGGCCTGGCACACGCCCGACGCCTTGGCGCCGACGGCGGTTTCGGCCGTCGCCAGGCACTGTCCGGTGCAGTCGGACTTGGCCCTGCAGGCCTTGCCGGCGTCGGCATAGGGCACCACGCATTGCTCGCGTTGCAGGCGGCCCAGTGCCTGCAGGGTGCCTCCCTCGGCCGCGCAGGTGGCGGCGGCAGCCGCTTGCGCGGCCGCTTCGGCGGCCTCGGCGGCGGCCTGCGCAGCGGCTTCGGCGGCCGGCACGGTCGCGTCGGAGAGGTCAGTGCCCGGCGATGGCGAGGGGGCCGTGCTGGCACAGCCGGCCAGCGCCAGCAACAGGGGCAACAACAGGGTCAGGCGCATGCAGGTTCCTTGAACGGTCGGCAGGAGGCATAGCATGCGCGATCCAGGGCATGCGTTGCATGTCCGTGCGCGGTCAGTCCTGCGTCCCCTCGGCCTCGTCGGCCGCGCTGTCCTCGTCCTCGCCGGCGATATCGCCGAGCAGGTCCTGGGACTGTTCGGTGCCCAGCGTCTCCACCCCGCGCAGGCGGCGCTCGATGGTGCGCGTCTTGCGGCTGGCTTCGCCCAGGCTGCGGCCGACCGTGGTGATCTGCTTCTCGGCCTTTTCCAGGATGCCGGCGAACTTGCCGAACTCGCTCTTGACCGCGCCCAGCAGCCCCCACACTTCGCTGGAACGGCGTTCGATCGCCAGCGTGCGGAAGCCCATCTGCAGGCTGTTGAGCAGCGCGGTGACGGTGGTCGGCCCGGCCACCACCACGCGGTGCTCGCGCTGCAGCAGGTCGACCAGCCCGGGCCGGCGGATCACTTCGGCATACAGCCCTTCGGTAGGCAGGAACATCACCGCGAAATCGGTGGTATGCGGCGGGGCGATGTACTTGTCGCTGATCGACTTGGCCTGGATGCGGATCGCGCGCTCCAGCTGCGCGCCCTGCACCCGCACGCCCTCGACGTCGCCCTGCTCCTGCGCATCGAGCAGGCGTTCGTAGTCCTCGCGCGGGAACTTGGAATCGATCGGCAGCCACACCGGGGTGTCTTCGTGGCCACGCCCGGGCAGGCGCACGGCGATGTCGACGATCTCCCCGCTGTCCGGGCGCACCTTCACCCCGCGCGCGTACTGCTCCTGGGTCAGGGTCTGCTCGAGGATGTTGTCCAGCTGCACTTCGCCCCAGCTGCCACGGTTCTTGACGTTGCTCAGCACGCGCTTGAGATCGCCCACCCCGGTGGCCAGCTGCTGCATTTCGCCCAGCCCGCGCTGGACCTGCTCCAGGCGTTCGGAGACCAGCTGGAACGACGCGCCCAGGCGGGTCTCCAGGGTGGTCTGCAGCTTCTCGTCGACGGTCACCCGGATCTGTTCGAGCTTCTGCGCGTTGTCGGCCTGCAGGGCGTTGAGCTGCTGTTCCAGCGTGCTGCGCATCTCGCCGATGCGCTGTTCGTTGCGCTGGGTCAGTTCCTGCAGGCGCAGGCCCAGCGACTCGGCCAGGCGCTGCTGCGACTGCCCGGCTTCCTCGCGGCCCAGCCGCGCATCGTCGGCCAGGGCCTGGCGCAGCGCGGCCATGTGCACATCGGTGCGGCCGGTCAGCTCGACCAGCTGCTGGCCGAACGTCTCGATCCGCGCCTGCTGCTGCTGGCCGAACGCCTCCAGCTGCGCGCGCACCTCCTGCAGGCGCAGCGCCAGCAGTTCGCCGGTGCGCTGCTGGGCCTGGGCGCCTTCCTCGCGCGCGCGCCGTGCATCTTCGCCCAGCGCATCGCGCAGCAGGTCCAGGCGCTGGTCGGTGCGGGTGGACAGGTCGGTCAGCGCGCGCGCGAAGGTTTCCAACCGCGCATCCTGCTGCCGGCCCAGCCCCTCGAGCTGCTCGCGCAGTTCGCTGCGGCCGACCCGCGCTTCCTCGCGCAGGGTCTGTTCGAGGGCGCCATGGCCGGAACGCCGCAGCAGCGCGAGCAGCTGCAGTACGAGGACGGCACACACCAGGCCGCCGAGGAGGAGGAATTCGGTTTGCATGCGGCAAGTGTAGGATGCTGGAGTCTCAATGGCTGCGCCGGATCGAGCAATGCTGGAAATCCTTGGAAAGTCCACCTCCATCAACGTTCGCAAAGTGGCGTGGCTATGCGCGGAACTCGGCCTGGATCATCAGCAGCCGGGCGCCGACGGCACCGATCCAGCAGGCACCGCAGCGGCACTGGCCGCCCTCAACCCAAACGGGCAGGTCCCGGTGCTGCGTGATGGCGGCTTCGTGCTGTGGGAATCCAACAGCATCTGCCGCTACCTGGCCGCCCGCGAGGGTCGCTACGACCTGTTGCCGCAGGCACCGCAGGCGCGCGCCCGCGTGGAGCAGTGGATGGACTGGCAGGCCACCGATCTCAATACCGCGTGGCGCTATGCCTTCATGGCCAAGGTACGTCGACATCCGGACTACGCCGACCCGACGTTGGTGGCCGCCAGCCTGGCGCAGTGGAATCGCTTGATGGGGATGCTGGACCGGCAGCTGGCGCAGACCGGCGCCCACGTTGCGGGCACCGAGTTCAGCCTGGCCGACATCGTGCTGGGCCTGTCGACCCAGCGGTGGCGCATGACCCCCGGCGACAAGCCGACCTTGCTGGCCGTGGACGCGTGGTTCGAGCGTCTGCGCCCACGTGCGGGGTTCGCCCTGCACGTGGACAACGGCGTGCCCTGACCTCTCAGAGGTGGGTGAACACCTGGTCCCTGGGCAGCCGCGACTTGGGCAGGCCGGCATTGAAGTTGGCCTCGCTGCCATAGCCCAACGCCACCAGCACCACGCTGGTCAGGCCGCGCTCGCGCAGGCCCAGCTCGGCATCCAGCACCTGTGCGTCGAAGCCTTCCATAGGGGTGGCGTCGATACCGTGCACACCGGCGGCCAGCAGCAGCGTGCCGAGCGCCAGATAGGTCTGCTTCTGCATCCAGTGCTGCACGTCGCCCAGCGTGTGGCGGTGCAGGTCCACGTAGTGGTGCAGCGCGCCGCGCTGGCCTTCGCGCGCTTCCGGCGTGGGATAACGCCCATCCGCGGTTTCCTGCTCGATCACCTGCGCCAGGTACGCATCATCGATGCCGGTGCGGGTAGCGAACACGATCACGTGCGAGGCATCGGTGATCTTGGCCGTGTTGTAGGGCTGGTCGGGCCGGGTGGCGCGCGCGATGCGGGCGCGTGCCTGGTCGCTGCCGGCGACCAGGAAATGCCAGGGCTGTGAGTTCACCGAGGACGGCGCGTGGTGCAGCACGTCGAGCAGGTCGTGCAGTACCGCCGGCGGCAGCTTGCGGGCGGGATCGTAGGCCTTGGTGGTGTGGCGGCGGCGGGCCACCGGAGCGAGGGTCATGTGCGGGTAGTCCATGGGTAGGAGGGGCTTCAGAAGCCTTCAAGGACGAGCTTGCCGCGCGCGCGGTGGCTCTCGATCAGGGTGTGCGCCTGGCGCAGGTTGGCGGCATTGATGCAGCCGTAGTGCTCGCCCAGGGTGGTACGCAGTACGCCGGCATCGACCAGCGCCGAGACCCGTTCGAGCAGCTCGTGCTGGCGCTGCAGGTCCGGGGTGTCGAAGCTGGAGCGGGTGAACATCGACTCCCAATGCAGCGACAGGCTCTTGCGCTTGAGCGCCATCACATCCAGCTGGCCGGGATCGTCGATCAGCGCCAGCTGGCCCTGCGGCGCCAGCGCGGCCACGATCTGGTCGTAGTGCTGGTCGGTGTGGGTCAGGCTGGCCACATGCTCGACGGCGGCGATGCCCAGCCGCTGCAGGCCGTCGCCGAGCGGCTGCGAATGGTCGATCACGTGGTGCGCGCCCAGGCCATACACCCAGTCCTGGGTATCCGGGCGCGAGGCGGTGCCGATCACGGTCAGGCCGGTCAGCTGGCGGGCCAGTTGCACCAGGATCGAACCGACCCCGCCGGCCGCACCGATCACCAGCAGGGTCTGGCCGTGGCCACCGCCTTCGGGGATGCGCAGGCGGTCGAACAGCAGTTCCCAGGCGGTGATCGCGGTCAGCGGCAAGGCCGCGGCGGCGGCATCGTCGAGGCTGGCCGGCTTGTGCCCGACGATGCGCTCATCCACCAGCTGGTACTCGGCATTGCTGCCGGCGCGGCCGATCGCGCCGGCGTAGAACACCGCATCGCCGACCTTGAACAGGCTCACCCCGGCGCCGACCGCATCGACCACGCCGACCGCGTCCCAACCCAGCACGCGCGGTTCGCTGACGGCCACGCCGTTGCGCACCTTGGTATCCACCGGGTTGACCGAGATCGCCCGGACCTGCACGCGCAGGTCGCGCGGGCCCGGGTCGGGGATCGGCAGGGTGATGTCCTGCAGCGCGCGCGGGTCGGTGATCGGCAGGCCATGCTGGGTATAGGCGACAGCTTTCATTGGGGGCAGGTCCGTTGGGGAGGATGCACAGCCTGCGCTTCACCCGGCGCCGCAGTAAGGCGCAGAATCGGGCAGCACTTTCACTGCAGGAATGAAAATGGTCCGCATCGACGACCTCGCCCTGTTCGTCCGTACCGCCGCGCTGGGCAGCTTCTCCAATGCCGCGCGCGAAGCCGACCTGCTGCCCGGCCAGGTCGCCGCGGCCGTGGCGCGGCTGGAGCGCGAGCTGGACCTGCGCCTGTTCGTGCGCTCCACCCGCAGCCTGCGCCTGACCGCCGAAGGCGCGCTGTACCTGCCCTACGCGCAGGACGTGCTGGCCACGCTCAGCGAAGGCCAGGCGCGGGTACGCGGCGAGGACGCCGAACTGCGCGGGGTGCTGCAGCTGGCCGCGCCGTCGGACCTGGGCCGCAACCTGCTGCTGCCCTGGCTGACCGAATTCCGCAGCGCGCACCCCAGGCTGCAGCTGCGCCTGCAGCTGTCCGACCAGGTCGCCGATGTGTTCCGCGACCCGGTCGACGTCGCCTTCCGCCTGGGCCGCTTCGACAACGCCAGCTATGTCGCGCTGCCGCTGCTGCCGGGCAACCGCCGGGTGCTGGCCGCCTCGCCCGGCTACCTGGCCCGGCATGGCGCGCCGCAGAGCCTGGAGGCGCTGAAGGACCATAACTGTCTGCTGTACCAGCTGGCCGGGCGTGCCTACGACCGCTGGCACTTCGAGGTCGACGGCCGCCGGCTGGTGGTGCCGGTGCGCGGCAACATGGTCTGCGACGACGCCGACGTGGTGCGGCGCTGGGCGGTGGCCGGCGAAGGCATCGTGTTCAAGTCCTGGCTGGATGTCTGCGCCGACGTGCGCGCCGGGCGCCTGCAGGTGCTGCTGGGCGGCGCCGGCGACAGCCTGCCGTTGAACCTGGTGTGCCCGCACCGCAAGCAGTTCTCGCCGGCGATCCGGCAGCTGCACGCACTGTTGGAGCAGCGCCTGCGCCCGCTGCTGGAGCACTTGCCGCACAGCGCGCGATGACGCTATCGGCAACCGCGCCGGTGCCCGACAATGGCGCTCCCCCGTAGTCGAGTCGTCGCCATGCCGTGGATGGGCATCCAGGATCTGTGGACCTTCGTTGCCGCCGTGCTGGTGTTCCTGGCGCTGCCCGGCCCGGGCACTTTCACCCTGCTCGCCGCGACCGGGCGCGGCGGGGTCCGCGGCGGCTATACCGCCCTGTTCGGCCTGCTGCTGGGCGACCAGATCCTGATGTGGCTGGCGGTGGCCGGGGTGGCCGCGCTGCTCAAGGCCAACCCGCTGGTGTTCCACGCAGTGCAGTACCTGGGCGCGGCCTATCTGGTGTGGATCGGCATCGGCCTGCTGCGCCCGGCGCGCAAGGGCGGCAGCGAAGGCGGCATCCGCCTGCAGCCGGGCCACTACTTCCGCCAGGCGGTACTGATCAACCTGCTCAACCCCAAGGCGATCATTTTCTACATGGCCTTCCTGCCGTTGTTCATCGACCCGGCCCGGCACCAGGGGATGCTGACGTTTTCGACCATGGCAATGATCATCTTCGTCATGGGGCTGGCGTACTGCTCGGTGCTGATCGGGGTGGGCAACCTGTTGCGCCGTCAGATTCTCCAGCGTCCGCGTGTAGGGGTTTGGATGGCGCGCGTGGCAGGAATCTTCCTGGTCGGTTTTGGCGTGCGCCTCGGCGTAAGTGGCTGACGCCTTGCCGCCGCAGCGATGCGCCGGGCCCGGCGCGGGGCCGGGGTGGGCTGGAAATAGGCTGCATCAACCATGCGGGCCGGGGCGATTCATACGTTTGGATTCCCCTGCATCGCCGCCCGGTGTCCAATCGGCGCCAACGGTCGCCGTACCGGCGCCACCGCGAGGAACCGATGCCCGTGCCCGTGTACTTCGTGCAGCACCTGGCCGGCCATGACGAGCGGCTGCTCGGCATGGGCACCTGCCGGGTCGATCTGGCCGACCCGGCGGTAACCCGCATCGTCGCCGGGCTGCGCCCGCTGGACCGGATCGACCTGCACGCCTGTGTGTTCGATTGCCAGGCCAGCCTGGCGCTGGCCCTGCGCCGGCGCATCAGCGAGGCCGAGGATGCCGCGCAGGGCTGGCGGTTGTTCGATGCCGACGGCATCCTGCGCTGCAAGAAATTTCCCGACGACACCCGGGTGGTCTACCCGCATGGGCTGCCACAGGACGATGCCTGGCTGCGCGCGGTGATCCGTGCGGTGCCGGTCGACGCGGCCGGCTGATACGCCGCCTCAACCTGCCTGTGCCGACTGGCGCAGGTGGTCGATGAACACCCGCAGCTTCGGCGCCATCTGCTCGCGTGCGGGGTAATACAGGTGGAAGCCGGCGAAAGGCTGCTGCCAGTCCTGCAGCAGACTGCACAGCCGCCCGGCGGCGATATCGGGGGCCATCAGCGCCTCGAAACCCTGGGCCATGCCCATGCCGGCGCGCGCGGCGACATGGATCAGGGCGCTGTCGTTGAACACCAGCGGGCCGCTGACCTCCACCTGCAGGTCGCGGCCGTCGCGGGTGAATTCCCACGGCATCAACCGGCCGTTGCTGCGCCGTAGCACGATGCAGGCGTGCCCGACCAGCTCGGCCGGGGTCTGCGGCCGGCCATGGCGGGCCAGGTAATCCGGGCTGGCCACCACCACCTGGCGTTCGCGTGGGCCGATCGGCACGGCGATCATGTCCCGGGCCAGGCTTTCGCCCAGGCGGATGCCGGCGTCGAAACCGCCCGCCAGCAGGTCCACCAGGGCCGGCTCGACGAACAGCTCCACCTCCACTTGGGGATACCGCGCCAGGAAGCCGGGCAGGTGCGGCAGCACCAGCAGTTCGGCGGCGTAGTGCGGCAGGTTGATGCGCAGCTTGCCGGCCGGCACCGCGCGGACCGCGTCCAGGTCCTCGAACGCCGCCTCGATCTGCGCCAGCCCGCCGCGGACCCGCTCCAGGAAGCGTGCGCCATGTTCGGTCAGGGTCACCCGCCGCGTGGTCCGGTGCAGCAGGCGCACGCCCATGCGCGCCTCCAGCGCGCGCACGGTCTGCGACAACGCCGAGGGCGATACGCCCAGCGCATCGGCGGCGCGGCTGAAGCTGGCATGGTCGGCGACCCGGGCAAAGGCGACCACGGCGGACAACGGCGGATGTGCGGACATTGTGAAGCCTGTCTTCAAGGTGGATGCAGCCAACAGCGGTTTATCCACATGGTACAGCGGAGGATGCTGTGCCTCCGGGCCGCTGCTGGCGGCCTGTCCCCTCCCCCGCTCCGGAGCTGTCCCATGCATACCCGTACCCTTGGCCGCCACGGCCCCGCTGTTTCCGCACTCGGCCTGGGCTGCATGGGCATGAGTGCCTTCTACGGCGGCCGCGGCGACGACGCCGATGCCATCGCGGTGATCCACCGCGCGCTGGAGCGCGGGGTGACCCTGCTCGACACCGCCGACATGTACGGCCCGCATACCAACGAGGTACTGGTCGGCAAGGCGATTGCCGGCCGCCGCGACCAGGTGTTCCTGGCCACCAAGTTCGGCATCCGCCTGGAGCCGACCGATACCGCCGCGCGCAGCGTCGACGGCCGCCCCGAGTACGTCATCGCCGCCTGCGAGGCCAGCCTGCAGCGGCTCGGGGTGGACCACATCGACCTGTACTACCAGCACCGCGTGGATGCCAGCGTGCCCATCGAGGACACGGTCGGGGCGATGGCGCGCCTGGTCGAACAGGGCAAGGTGCGTTTCCTGGGCCTGTCGGAGGCATCGGCGCCAACCATCCGCCGTGCCCACGCGGTGCACCCGATCACCGCCGTACAGACCGAGTACTCGCTGTGGTCGCGCGACCCGGAGGACAACGGCGTGCTGCGCACCGTGCGTGAGCTGGGCATCGGCTTTGTCCCCTACTCGCCGCTGGGCCGCGGATTCCTGACCGGGGCGATCCGCAGCCCGGCCGACTTCGACGCCGACGACTACCGCCGCCAGTCGCCGCGGTTCCAGGGCGACAACTTCGCGCACAACCTGGCCCTGGTCGATACGGTCACCACGATGGCGCAGGGCATGGGCATCACCCCCGGCCAGCTGGCCCTGGCCTGGGTGCTGGCGCAGGGCGAGGACCTGGTGCCGATCCCGGGCACCAAGCGGCTGGCCTACCTGGAAGAGAACCTGGACGCGTTGCAGGTCCGGCTGGACGCGGACGCGCTGGCCCGGATCGCGGCGATCTTCCCGCCGAACGTGGCCGCCGGCCCACGCTATGCCGAGGCGGCCATGGCCACGTTGAACCGCTGAAGACAGGCCGTGCCGGCCGGGCCTGCCCGGCCAGCACGGCTGCCGGCAGATCGCCGCTCCAGCCGCCATTGGGATCGCGTCGACGTTCTTTGTGCCGGTTTCGTCACCCTTTCCCTGGTCAGGCGTTCCGTTTCAGGGGCGGGGACGCTTGGCAGTAGTAATGCGGCACCGCGTTCGGTAAAACTCGCAGACTTGTCGTTAACAGTCATCCACCGCGAGGCCCCATGTCACTGCTCCGGCGCAAGTCCCTAGACCAAGTCACCGTCCACGAAGCCGGCAGGCAGCTGATCCCGACCCTGAGCTGGCCGCACCTGATCGCGCTGGGCATCGGCGCCATCGTCGGTACCGGCATCTACACCCTGATCGGGGTGGGCGCCAACCTGGCCGGCCCGGCGGTATTGATCTCCTTTGCCATCGCCGGTGCGGTATGCGCGTGCGCGGCGCTGTCCTACGCCGAGCTGGCCACGATGATGCCGGCCGCCGGCAGCGCCTATACCTACAGCTACGCCGCACTCGGCGAGGTGGTGGCCTGGGTGGTGGGCTGGAGCCTGATCCTGGAGTACTCGCTGGTGGTGAGCACGGTGGCGGTGGGGTGGTCCGGCTATGCGGTGGGCTTCCTGCATGGCTGGGGAGTCGACCTGCCGTTGATGCTGACCGCCGGCCCGCACGTGGAAGGCGGCTTCATCAACCTGCCGGCGGTGCTGATCACCTTCGTGGTGGCCGGCATGCTGATGGCCGGCACCAAGGAAAGCGCCACCCTCAACGCGATCCTGGTGGTGGTCAAGATCATCGCGCTGACCGTGTTCGTGGCCATCGCGCTGCCGGAGTTCGACACCGGCCACATGGACCCGTTCATGCCGTTCGGCTTCGCCAAGTCGCTGGGCGCCGATGGCGTCGAGCACGGGGTGATGGCCGCGGCGGCGATCATCTTCTTCGCCTTCTACGGCTTCGATGCGATCTCCACGGCGGCCGAGGAAACCAAGAAGCCCGACCGCGACCTGGCCATCGGCATCATCGGCTCGATGGTCGGCTGCACCATCATCTACGTGCTGGTGGCGCTGGCTGCCGTGGGGGCGATGAGCTACACCATCTTCGGCCAGAGCGCCGAACCGCTGGCGCTGATCCTGCGCGAGCTGGGCAGGCCGGATGCGGCCAAGTGGATCGGCGCGGCGGCGGTGATCGCGCTGCCGACGGTGCTGCTGGCCTTCCTGTACGGGCAGAGCCGGATCTTCTTCGTCATGTCGCGCGACGGCCTGTTGCCGCGCAGCCTGTCCAAGGTCAGCGCGCGCACCGGTACGCCGATCGCCACCACGCTGTTCACCGCGGTGCTGGTGGCCGCGCTGGCCGGCGTGGCCCGCCTGGACGAGATCGCCGCGCTGGCCAATGCCGGCACCCTGGCCGCGTTCACCGCGGTGGGGCTGTGCCTGGTGGTGCTGCGCAAGCGCGAACCGGACCGGGTGCGCAAGTTCCGCACGCCGCTGGCGTATGTGGTGGGCCCGCTGGCGGTGATCGGCTGCGTGTACCTGTTCTTCAGCCTGCCGAGCAAGACCCAGCTGTATTTCCTGGCCTGGAACGTGCTGGGCCTGGTCGCCTACTTCGCCTATGGGCGTCGCAATGCGGTGATCAACAAGGCTTGATCCGGGAGTGTGCCGACCAACGGTCGGCACCTACCGCCGCCATGTTCCGGTAGAGCCGAGCATGGCTCGGCACTACCGGTCCGGGATCAGGGTTTGGCTGCCTGTTGGGCATGCGCCTGGGCCTGCGCCATCACCCGCAGCAGGTTGCCGCCCCAGATGCCGGCGATCTGCTGCTCGGTGTAGCCCTTGCGCAGCAGCCAGGCGGTGATCTTCGGCAACTGGCTCACGTCCTGCAGATCGGCCAGGCCGCCGCCGCCATCCCAGTCCAGCCCGATGCCCACGTGCTCGGGGCCGACCACTTTCAGGATGTGCTCGACGTGGGCGAAGAAATCCTCCAGCGTCGCCTTGCGCAGCGGGATGCGCTGGTCGATGTCTTCCAGCCCCTTCTTCAGCGCCACGCCCTGGGCGATGCTGAGGCCATCGTAATCGCTGCGCAGTTGTTCCATCAGCGCGCTCTCGGCGGCCGAACGCGCTTCGCTCTTGCCGGTATCGATCAGGTAGCCGCCATACGCATTGACCTGGATCACGCCACCGGCCTTGGCCAGGCGCTTCAGACGCGCATCATCCAGGTTGCGCGGATGGTTGTAGATCGCCTTGGCCGAACTGTGCGACAGCACGAACGGCACCGGCAGGCGCTCGATCAGATCGTCGAACACCGCATCGGAGGCGTGCGATTGATCGATGACGATGCCCAGCCGCACCGCTTCGTCGACCAGCGCCTTGCCGGCCGGGCTCAGGCCCTTCCACTCGGCGCCCTTGGGATCGGTGGCCGAATCGGCGAACTCGTTGTTGGCAAAATGCACCGTGCTCAGCAGGCGCAGGCCGGCCAGGTGGTAGAAGCCCAGCAACGAGGGATCATCGACCAGCGGGCTGGCGTTCTCCATGCTGATGTAGACCACGCGCTTGCCGGCCGCCTTGATCCTGGCGGCATCGGCAGCGGTCAGCGCGAGCTGGAAGGTGTCCGCGTGCGCGGCAAGCATCTGCCGGATTTCCATCAACCGCAGCAGGCCGGCATCGCGCTCGTGCCGGTGCGCCTGCGCGCTGCGGTCGCCCTGGTCGGTGTAGATCGCAAAGAAGCCGCCATCCAGCGCGCCTTCGACCATGCGCGGGTAATCCACCTGCGACAGCGCGTTGTGGTCGTGGCGCTGGCTGATATCGAAGCCGTCGCGGTGGAAATTGGCCGGCGTATCCAGGTGGCTGTCCAGGGTCAGCAGCCGCTGCTGCAGCGCCGTGGCCCTGGCCAACTCCTGGGGGGTGAACTCGACCGCGTGGGCGGCCAGCGGCGTGCACAACGCCAGCGAGACCAGCAGAGACAGACTGCGCAACGTCATGACGCCTCACCTTGGGTGGGAAGCGTCAGACCATAGCGCTGTAGCGCCTGGCTGGGTAGGTGCCGACCGTTGGTCGGTACCGGCAACAGAGCGCACCGACCAACGGTCGGTGCCTACCCGATGCCTAACGTGGCCGGGATCCTGGTGCGGATCAATCCACCACGCGGCAGAACACGGCTTTGAGGTAGCGCGATTCCTGCACGTGGGCCATGAACGGGTGGTCCGGACCGGCGCCGGCCACCTTCAGGATCTGGATGGTGCGGCCGGCGTAGAACGCCGCGCGGCGCAGCATGTCCAGGAACTGGTCCTCGGCCACCAGGCCGGTGCACGAGAACGTGGCCAGCAGCCCACCGGGCTTGACCACGCCCAGCGCCAGCTTGTTCATGTCCAGGTACTTCTTCAGCGCGGTGATCACCTGGTCGCGGTCGCGGGTCATCTTGGCCGGGTCCAGGATCACCACGTCGAACTGCTCGCCGCGGTTGGACGCATCGCGCAGCCACGGGAAGATGTCGGACTGCACGAACTTCGGGCGCACGTTGTTGAGCTTGGCGTTTCCCTTGGCGATGGCGATCACGTCTTCATCGATGTCGATGCCGACCACCTCGGCCGCACCGCGTGCGGCGGCATACACCGCAAAGCCGCCGGTGTTGCAGCACAGGTCCAGCACGGTCTTGCCTTCCACCTGCTGGCTCAGCCACTGGCGGTTCTCGCGCTGGTCGGCGAAGAAGCCGGTCTTGTGTGCGCCGGCCGGGTCGGCGCGGAACTTCACGCCGTACTCGGTGATCACCGACGCTTCGGTGGTGGTGTTGCCGTGGAAATCGAAGCTTTCCTGCTTCTGCACGTGCTCGTCGGCGAAGCTGTGGAAACGGCAGCCGGGGAACTGCTCGCGCAGCGCCCCGTAGACCCACTCGCGGTGGCGGAACATGCCGGCGGCGAAGAATTCCACCACCACCAGGTCGCCGTAGCGGTCCACCACCAGGCCGGACAGGCCGTCGCCCTCGCTGTGGACCACGCGCCAGGCATCGGAGACCTCGTCCAGCTTCAGTACGTCGCGGCGCAGCGACACCGCCTGGGCGATCTTGCGCGAGAACCAGCCGGCGTCCACCGGGATGGCCTGGTCGGTTTCCAGGATGCGCACGGCGATACGCGAATGACCGTTGTAGAAGCCGCGCCCGATCCACTCCCCGTCCACGCCGATGACCTCGACGATGGCACCGGGTTTGGGGCGGACGGCCGGTTTTTCGACCAGTTTCTGGAAGATCCACGGGTGGCTGGAGCGCCAGGCGTTCTTGAGGCGGACAACGGGGTCTTGAATATTCATCGGCCTATTGTATGACGCGGCGCCACATACGCGCTGTCGCGGGCGGCCGGGCGACAGTTCCTGCCGGGCCGGCCGCGGCGGCGTTGCTGACCGGACCGGATTTGACGGCAGCCGGCCCAGCCCGCAGAATCGGCCGCAGAAGGGGAGTAGCTCCCAGACGTTGTCGCCGTCAATTCGAGCCCGCAGGCTCCGGTGCAACGGCAGTCCCACCCATCGGGGCTGCGAGCGAGACCTTCGCCGTATGGCGAAGCTCTGTCCCCGGATCCCCCCGATCCTCCGTTGCAGATCCTCGCCATCCGGCTTGAGGCATTCATTTTTCCAACGGACAAACCCATGCAGACGATCGGTAATTTGTGGTTGTGGGGCGGCTTCGGCGCGGTGGTGATCATCGCGTTGCTGGTCGACCTCGTATTGATGCGGCACGGCGGACCGCACAAGGTCACCTTCAAGGAAGCCCTGTGGTGGTCGATCGGCTGGGTCGCCCTGGCCCTGGCCTTCAACGGCGGCCTCTGGTACTACCTGAACGAAACCGCCGGCCAAGTGGTGGCCAACAAGGTCGGCCTGGAGTTCCTGACCGGCTACCTGGTCGAAAAAGCCCTGGCGGTGGACAACATATTCGTGTTCCTGATGATCATGGGCTACTTCGCCGTGCCCGAGGAACAGCGGCAAAAGGTACTGATCATCGGCATCCTTGGCGCGATCGTGCTGCGTACGATCATGATCTTCGCCGGCAGCGTGCTGCTGACCAAGTTCCACTGGCTGCTCTATGTGTTCGGCGCGTTCCTGCTGTTCACCGGTTGGAAGATGTGGTTCTCGGCCGGCACCGAACCGGACCTGGAGGCCAACCCCGCCCTGCGCTGGATGCGCAGACACCTGCGCCTGCTGCCCGATTACGCCGGCAATGCGATGAGCGTGATGCGCGACGGCAAACGCTGGTTCACCCCGCTGTTCGTGGTGCTGATCCTGATCGCGGTCACCGACGTGATCTTCGCCGTGGACAGCATTCCGGCGATCTTCGCCATCACCACCGACCCGTTCATCGTGCTCACCTCCAACGTGTTCGCGGTGTTGGGCCTGCGCGCGATGTTCTTCCTGCTGGCCGGCATGGCCGACCGCTTCCACCTGCTGCCGTACGGCCTGGCCCTGGTGCTGGCCTTCATCGGCGCCAAGATGATGCTGATCGACATCTTCAAGATCCCCACCCCGATCTCGCTGGGTGTGGTGGCGCTGATCATCGCCGCCACCGTGGTGTTGAGCCTGAAGAATCCGCCCAAGGCCGGCGACGCGTAACCGCACCTGCCGCCGGCGGGATTGTCCCGCCGGCGGCACCACTTACTCCCATCGCGTTGCCCTTGTGTTCAGCGCGGGCGACGCAATCCCTTAGGGTATGAACGCCAACCTGCCCCAGCCCCTGCCCGCCGGCGATGCGCCGGAACCGCCCCGCAGCGACCGTGGTCGCGTGATGCGGGCGTTCAACCTCAGCCTGGCCTTCGTGCTGGTGCTGGTGGCGGTATTCACCGCACAAGGCCATGTCGACTGGCGGCCGTGGGCAGTGGCGCCGCTGGAGACCGCCGGCCTGCTCGGCATCCTCGGCGCACCGCTGCTGCACGGTTCGGTGCAGCACCTGGGCGCGAATGCGGCCGCACTGCTGATCCTCGGCACCCTGGCCGGCAGCGTCTATCCCAAGGCCACCCTGCGCGCGATTCCGTTGCTGTGGATCGGCTCGGGCCTGGGCGCGTGGTTGCTGGGCGATATCGGCAGCCGCCACCTGGGCGCCAGCGGCATCACCCATGGCCTGATGTTCCTGGTATTCGTGCTCGGCCTGCTGCGCCGCGACCGGCCGGCGATCGCCGCCGGGCTGATCGCCTTCCTGTTCTACGGCAGCATGCTGATCACCATCCTGCCGCACGAGCCGGGCGTGTCCTGGCAGTCGCACATGGGCGGTGCCTTCGCCGGCATCATCAGTGCGCTGCTGTTCCGCCTGTCCGACCCGATGGCCGCGCGCAAGCGTTACAGCTGGGAAGAGGAAGAAGACGACGACGAACTGCAGGCCCCGCGCGATGGCGACCTGGAGCCGCCCTCGCCGACCCGCGTGCCGGTGCTGTGGCAACCGCGCCAAGGGCAGGACTTCGTGGTGCTGCCATTCCGCCCACGCGACCAGCCCGGACCGCACGAGTAGCCCTCAGCTGGCCGATCTGATCCGGCCAAGCAGCGCCAGTCGCAGGCAGCCGACGGCGAACATGCCGACCAGCACGACCATCGCCAACCCGAACAGCACGTTGAACGCATAGGCGACCGGCTGCTCGCTCCAGTAGTAGGTATGCGCGCTGACGCGGTAGCCGCCGACCCGGATCCGCGCATTGGCCAGCGCCGCCAGCAGCGTGAGCAGCTGCTTGAGTTCGAGCAACGCCAGGAAGGTGCCCAGCAGGCCAAAGAAGATGCGGATGCCTGGCCCGGCCTTTTTGGCTGGCCGTGACGCCACGGTGGGCTGGATGGACGCGGCGACCCGGCGTGGGCGCGTAGCCGCAGCCTCCGCAGCACGTGCAGCCGGTGGCGAGGCCCTGCGCGGTGCGGCCTGCGCCGCCGCCGGTGCCAGCAGCGACGCGCGCGGCGCATCGAGCACGTCGCCCGGTATCGGCAACTGCAGGTAGTCGGCCAATGTCTGCAGCCATTGGTTGGTGCGGTGGGTGCCGGGCAGCACGGCGACATTGCCGGGCGTCAACAGGGTTTCGGTGCCGTCGTCGCGGACCAGCCACGCCTGGGTTGTCGCGCGGTGCATGGTGCCGTGCCGTCGCAGCTGGAGTTCGGACAGCCCATCCAGGGCAAAGTCGACCTGTAGCTGCTCGCGGCGGCCGAACAGCGTGCGGGTGTGGCGCCGGCCGACGCCCTCGCGGCGCGACAGGGTCAGCGTTTCGCCGGTCTCGGCGTAGACCAGCAGGCCCACCGCCAGCACGACCAGCAACAGGAATGCCGTTACCGCCAGCAGCCACGACAACGGGCCCAGGCTGGCCAGCGGCGAGCGGCCTTCCACCAGTCCGCCCACCACGAACGCGGTGGGCGCTGCCAGGGCGAGCGCCGCCGTGAGCAGGACCAGGCCGGCCTGCACGCGATTGTAGGAATGGATGCGCAGATCGTCGTCTGGCGTGCGTTCGTAGCGGTGTCCGATCAACATGCCGACCTCCCTGTCTGTCGGCCACGGTACCGGTGGCCGTCCACAACGACAAGGTGGCGCTGCCTGCCCCATGCGCGGAGCCCCGGCATGACCGCGGTCATCGCACAGGCGCTACCCGCGGACAGCCCCGCGCACGTGCCGTGCGCTCACTTGCCCGCGGTGGCCGCCGCGTCCCCGTCCACCGCACGCCGGCCCAGCGCCGGGTCGTCGGTGAAGAACGCATCGATGCCGGTGGCCAGGTAGGCGCGCATCTCGGCGACCGAACCGTCGGCATTGCGCGCAGTGGGCTCGCCCCTGCGGAACTCGGCGGCCTGGAAATAGTTCTCCGGGCGGAAGGTATACGGCACCACCATCAGGCCGGCGGCATGCGCGTCGCCGACCAGCGTGGTCGGAGTGCCCAGCCTGCCGGCCGCATCCAGCGGAATCACCATGCGCAGGCTGGGGCCGATGCCGTCGGCGTAGGTGGCCACCTCGCGCAGCCCGGCCGGGGTGATCATATCGGCGTAGTGCAGGCCGCCCTTGGCCGCCAGCACATCGCCGGGCTGCTGTTTGGCATCGCCGATCAGCTGCAGCAGGCGGATGTTGGAATCGCGGCCCAGCTTGCCACGCAGATAGCGCAGGTTGCCGACCTCGAACGACTGGATCGTCACCGGCGCCACGCGGGTATACGCATTGCCCTGCAGCGCGGCCAGCACCTTGTCTTCCATCGGCAGGCCGATGCCCTTGAAGTAGGTACCGTGCTTGATCTCCGGCACCAGGCCGATGCCGCGGTTGGCGCGTCCGGCCTGTTGCACCAGGAAGGCGATGATCTCGTCCAGCGTGGCGATGCGGAACTGCCCGTCATAGGCGGTGCTGCGCAGCTGCGGCAGGCGTTCGCGGGCGTACAGGGTCTTCAGTTCGGCCAGGGTGAAGTCTTCGCTGAACCAGCCTTCGATGCGCTCGCCGTCGATGGTCTTGACCGTCTTGCGGCTGGCGAACTCGGGATGGGCGGCCACATCGGTGGTGCCGCCGATCTCGTTCTCGTGGCGCGACACCAGCACCCCGTCCCTGGTCATCACCAGGTCCGGTTCGATGTAGTCGGCGCCGTCGGCGATCGCCTGCGCGTAGGCAGCCAGGGTGTGCTCGGGCAGCAGCGCGCTGGCGCCGCGGTGGCCGTACACCGCCGCCTTGCGCGGCGCGGAGGAAGAAGATTCGGCGCTCATGGCCACCGATGGTGCCACGGCCAGCGACAACAGCAAGGCACAACCCCACAACGACTTCGACACTGCAAACCCCTGTTGATGCGGCCCGCGCCGACGCGGCGGGGCGTGGAAAGGACCGGCGCAGTGTGCCGGCGCGGTGTGACAGGGGGAAGAAAGGCGGGCCTATTTGCCGATGCAGAAGCTGGAGAATATCCGCCCCAGCAGGTCGTCGGCGCTCATCCGCCCGGTGATCTCGCCCAGCGCCCCATGCGCCAGGCGCAGTTCCTCGGCAGCCAGCTCCAGGTGCTCGTGGAGCAGTTCGGCGTCGGCGCGTTCGGCGTGGCCGATTGCCAGCACGATCGCCTCGACGTGGCGGGCGCGCGCGGAGAACTCGCCCTCCACGCTGTCGCCGGCGCTGCCGCTGGCCAGTTCCCGCAGGCGCGCGTGCAGGCGCTCCAGGCCCAGGCCGGTGGCGGCCGAGACATGCACCACGTTGGGGTCGATGGCCGGCGGCAGCGTCTCCAGCAGGTCGCTCTTGTTGTGGATCCACAGCTGCTGCGGCACCCCGGCGATGGCATCGGCCACCGCGGTGTAACCGGCCTGCGGATCGCGCGCGTCCAGCACGATGATGGCCAGGTCGGTGCGTTGCATCTCCACGTGGGCGCGGCGCATGCCCTCGCGTTCGATCGCATCGCCGCCCTCGCGCAGGCCGGCGGTATCGACCAGGGTCAGCTCCAGGCCGTCGATGTGGATGGTCTCGCGCAGGGTGTCGCGGGTGGTGCCGGCGATGTCGGTGACGATGGCGCGCTCACTGCCGGCCAGCGCGTTGAGCAGCGAGCTTTTGCCGGCGTTGGGCGGGCCGACCAGCACCGCGTGCAGGCCATCGCGCAGCTTGCGGCCGCGCTCGGCATCGTCGCGCAGCTGCACCAGCGCGCGCAGCGCCTGGCCCAGGCCGGCGCGCACCTGGTCGCCACCGAGGGTGTCCAGTGGCTCGTCGGCGAAGTCGATGGCCGCTTCCACGTGGATACGCAGCAGCACCAATTGCTCGCCGACCTCCTCCACCCGCTGCGAGAACACCCCGTCCAGCGAACGCCGGGCCGCGCGCGCGGCGCGGGTGTCGCTGGCCGCGATCAGGTCGGCGATGGCTTCGGCCTGGGCCAGGTCGAGCTTGCCGTTGAGGAAGGCGCGCTCGCTGAACTCGCCGGGCCGCGCCTGGCGCGCGCCCAGCACGATGCAGCGCGCGACCAGTTGCTGCAGTACCACCGGGCTGCCGTGGCCCTGCAGTTCCACCACTTCTTCGCCGGTGAAGCTGTTGGGGGCCGGGAACCACAGCGCGATGCCGTCATCGATCACCTCGCCGTGCGCGTCGCGGAAGCGCGCGTAGTGCGCGTGGCGCGGCTGCATCGCCCGCACGCCGACGGCCTGGGCGATGTCGCGCGCGCGCGGTCCGCTCAGGCGCAGCATGCCCACGCCACCGGCGCCGGGCGCGGTGGCGATGGCGACGATGGTATCGGCGGGGGACGTCTGGCGCATGGCTTACAGCTTCTCCAGCTGCGCGCGCGCCTGGGCGGCGCCGCTGCCCTGCGGCTGCAGCGCCAGGTAGGTGGTGTAGGCCTGCCTGGCCTTGGCCTTGTCGCCGGCATGGGCGTAGGCATCGCCCAGGTTGAGGTGGGCCACCGCCCGCGAAGGGTCGATCTTCAAGGTGTTCTCCAGCCAGCGCGCCGCTTCGGCGTAGCGCTGCTGCCGGTAGTAGACAAAGCCGAGGTTGTTGGCGGCCTGGGCAAAGTCCGGGCGCAGTTTGAGGGCTTCGGTGAACTGCAGGGCCGCCTCGTCGTAGCGTTTCTCGCGGTACAACTGCAGGCCGCGGTCGTTGGCCTGCTGCGCGCGCTGGCGGTCGGAGGTGGGCACGGCGGCCGGCACCACCAGGGTGTTGCTGCCGCCCTGCAGGTCGGCCACGGTCACCGGCGCTTCGCCCTGCCCCTTGCCGCCCTGGGCCGCATCGACCCGGGTGTTTAGCGCGATCGCTTCGGGCGACAGCTGGCGTGTATCGGCGTTGAGGTATTCCTGGCTGTCGGGCACCTGGAACACGAACTCGCCGCCCTGCGAGCCGGGCAGGCTGCCGAAGGCCGGGGTCTGCTGGGCCACCGCGGCCACCGCCGGGGCCACATAGGCAGCCAGTTCGGTGCCGGTGATCAGACCATCGCCGTTGAGGTCGCCCTTGCCGCTCAAGGCCTGCAGCAGCACCCAGGTGAACATCGAATGGCCGTTCGGGCCGCCATCGGCCACCTGCTGGTCGGCGCCGCCGGCGGTGAGCATCTGGCGTGCGCTGCGCCGCGCGTTCTCGCGCAGGAAGCGCGACGAGGACGGGCCGCCGCGGGTCAGGCCCAGGCCGCTGTAGCAGGCATCCATCACGAACATCACGTGCTTGGCCTGCAGGCTTTCGGCGATGTTCTGGATGTCGGTCATCGCGATGGCATCGGTGGCGAACTCGTTGGGGTCCGAATCCACGGGGATGATGTAGCCCAGGTCGCGGCCCGAGGCCAGCCGCCGGGTCGCGCCGTGGCCGGCGAAGAACACGAACACCCGGTCGTTGCGGCCGGTGCGGTCGTCGGCCAGGCGGTCGTGGAAGGCGGCCAGGATGTTGTTGCGGGTGGCCTGCTGGTTCTTCAGCACGATCACCTGCGATGACGGGAAGCCGAACTGGCCGGTCAGGGTGTCGGCCACGGCCTGGGCATCGTGGCCGGCGTGCTCCAGCTTGGGCCACTTGGCGTAGTCGTCGATGCCGACCACGATCGCCCAGGATTTCTCGTAGCCGGTGGTGATGGTGGCATCGCTGCCGGCGCCCTTGCGCGCGCGGGCCACGCTGAAATCGCGGCCGTTCCAGCCGGCGAACTGGTAGCCGTCGGCGATCAGCCGGTCCAGGATCTGCGGCAAGGCCTTCACCGCACGGTCGTGGATGTCGTGGAACAGGATGATCCCGCGTTGTTCCTTCTGCACCTGTTCGACCACGCGTTGCACGATCGATTCGGGCACCGGGTCGGCCCAGTCCATCGAGTCGATGTTCCACATGATCGATTTCATCCCGGCCTCGTTGAGCAGCTGCAGGCCTTCGGCGTTGCGCGCCCCATACGGGAAGCGGAACAGCGGCGCACGGCGCGCATCGACGTCCTTGAGCAGGGTGTCGGTGGCCAGCACCTGTTCGCGCAGCGCATCGCCGGTGGTGCGCGACAGCTGCGCATGGGTCAGGCTGTGGTTGCCCACCGCGTACCCCTGCGCCATCAGGTTGCGGCTGATGGGCGCCATCGGGCCCAGCGTGACCTTGCCGTCGGGCTGCACCGCACCCAGGTTGCGGCCCACCTCGAAGAACACCCCGGGTACGTCGTAACGTTGCAGGATGGCGACTACTTCGTCGGTATAGGCCTTGTGCGGGCCATCGTCGAAGGTCAGCACCACGGTCTTGGGCGGCAGGTCGCGGCCGAAGATTTCGCGGTCGCTGTCCTGCATCGACATCGGGTAGGGCTCGATCACCCCGTAGTCGCGCAGGATCGCTTCGCGACGGTACTGCGCGCGCAGGTGGGCCAGGTAGTCGTCCCACTTCTCGCGCTTGAGCGCGATGGCGCGCGTGCGGTCGAAGCGGCTGAAGATGCGGGTGATTTCCTGGTTGTAGTTGCGCTCGATCTCATCGAGCGCCTCCAGGTCTTCGCCGATGCGCTGGTGCAGCTTCACCGCCGGCAGCGAGGAGTCCGCGCCGACCCGCTCGTGCAGGTCGCGCAGCACTTCGCGGAAGGCCAGGCGGTCGGCGTCGAACAGTTCCGGGGCCGACTCGATGTAGTCCAGCACCGTGCCCAGGGTGGCGAAGCGGCGCGGGCTGCTCCCGCGCAGCAAGGCATCGAACTGCGTGGCGATGGCCGCACGCTGCTCGAGGCCGTCGTGGAACAGCTGCTGGCCGATGCGGCTGGAGGTGGCGCGGTCGGCGGGCGATTGCTGCGCTTCGTCGGCCAGCAGCACGATGATGCGGCGATGGCCATCGAGCTGCTTCTGCAGGGCGGTGAGCAGCGGGGCGGCAGCCGGGTCTGCCGCCGCCGCCGTCTGCGCGCTGGGCTGGTTCATTGCTCCGCTGCCGGCAGCGTCCTTGTCGCCACAGCCGGCCAGCGCCAGGGTGAGCAGCAGCATGGGCACGGCCAGGCGGAACAGCGACGACGCAGGGGACATTGGGAGGCTCGGGGCTGAAACGGGGGGACGGTTGCCGGCGATTGTATAGCCGCCAAAGAAAAACCCGCCGGGCGGCGGGTTTTTCAGCGCAGCCGCCCAATGGTCGGCGCTACGGCCAGACGACCAACGGTCGTCTGCTACCGGTCGGCTTACTTCTTTTTGGCGGGGGTAGCGGCCACCGGCAACGGCTCGCTGCCGTGGCGCTTGGTCATCCACCACTGCTGCAGCAGGCCCAGGCCGCCGTTGACCACCCAGTACAGGACCAGGCCGGACGGCATGAAGGCCATCATGACGCCGAACACCAGCGGCATCATCTGCATCATCTTGGCCTGCATCGGGTCCATGCCCGGGGCCGGGGTCAGTTTCTGGGTGGCCCACATCACCGCCACGTTGATCACCGGCAGGATGAAGTACGGGTCGCGCGCGGTCAGGTCCTGGATCCAGCCCAGCCACGGCGCCTGGCGCAGTTCCACCGATTCCACCAGCACCCAGTACAGCGCGAAGAAGATCGGCATCTGGATCAGGATCGGCAGGCAGCCGCCCATCGGGTTGATCTTTTCCTTCTTGTACAGCTCCATCATCGCGGTCTGGAACTTCTGGCGGTCATCGCCATAGCGTTCCTTCAGCTGCGCGATGCGCGGCTGGAAGCGACGCATCTTGGCGCCGCTCTTGTACTGCACCGCCGACAGCGGGTACAGCACCAGCTTGAGCAGCACCACCAGGCCGACAATCGCCCAGCCCCAGTTGTTGACCACCTTGTGGACCTGGTTCAACACCCAGAACAGGCCCTGGCCGATGATCGCCATCAGCGAGAAGCGGCTGTAGTCGACCACGCGGTCCAGCCCCTTCACGTCTTCCTTGGCGATCAGGTTGACCAGCTTCGGGCCCACCCACAGGCGCGCCTCGGTGCTGACCTGCTGGCCGGGCGCGACGGTGAAGGCCGGGCCGGTGGCCTGGATCTGGTCGCGGCCATCATGCTGGGACAGCACATAGTTGGCGGCCTGGTCGGCCTGCGGAATCCACGCAGTGAAGAAGTGGTGCTGCAGCATCGCCAGCCAGCCGCCGGTGATGGTGCGGTTGAGGTTGCCGTCGTCCAGGTAATCCTTGAACGCGCGGCGCTCGTAGCCATCCTTCGGGCTGAACCAGGTCGCGCCGTTGAAGCTGAACGAATCGGGGTTGGTCATGCTGCGCGAGAGGATGGTCGGGTGGCGGTCCAGGGTGCGGAACACGTAGCCGTTCCACGGCGCGGCGCTGCCGTTGACCACTTCGTCCTTGACCTTGATCGCATACTCGTTGCGGCCCAGCGTATAGGTACGGCGGATGCTGACGCCGTTGGGGCCGTTCCACACGAACGGGATCTGCAGTTCCTTCTGGCCCTTGGCCAGCACGAACGCGCGATTGTCGCCGACCAGGGTGAAGCCATTGGCTTCGGGCACCGGCATGCTCTTGTCCTGGCTGGTCCAGCCACTGACGGCGCGGTACGGCTGGGTCTGGTCTTCGGTCAGCAGGCGCACCGGCGGGCTGCCGTCGTCCTTGGTCTGCGGGAAGTGCAGCAGCTCGGCGTCCAGCACGGTGCCGCCGTCCAGCACCAGGCGCAGCACGTCGGTGGTGACCGTCACCCGGGCGGCGCCGGCGCTGGCCGCAGCGCTGGGCTGGGTCGCCGGGGCGCTGCCGGGGGCCTGCGGTACCGACGCGCCGGGAATGGCGCCTGCCGCGCCCGGCACGGTTGCCTGGGTCTGCGCGGCAACCGGCGGCGTGGCCGGCGCGGCCTTGTCGCGGCCCCACTCCATCCACAGCAATACGGCCACCATCAGCCAGGCAAAAATCAGGAAAACGCGGGTCTGGTTCATCAGCGGGCAGGCTCGGCGGGGCCGGCAGGTGATGCCGGCTCGGACTGGGAAAGGGGTGCAACGCCCAGGGGCGGCGGCATTGTGCCGTCCGCGCCCGGCATGGGCAATGCGCCAAGGCGGCGCAGCAAGCGTTCAAACGCCTGGCGGAGGTCGGAATTGCTGGCGGTACGGGCGGCACTGCGGGCGACGACGACGTAATCGCCGGCACTCATCCACGGCCGTAGATGGCGTGTGGCATCGCGCAGCACACGCTTGACTCGATTGCGACCCACGGCTCGGGGGTCGACTTTGCGCGACACCGCAAGACCCAGCCTGGCTGGCGTTTCGCTGTTCAGCCAGTGCAGGGTCATCAGCGGATCGGACACACGGTGGGCACCGTTGAAGACCGTTGTATATTCGGCACGCGTACGAACCCGCGCAGAGCGAGGAAATCGCTTGCGCAGGTCGGAACTGCTCATAGTCAGGATTGCGTCTGCCGCGGGAAGCGGCATTGCAATCAAGCGCTCAGGACTTTACGGCCCTTGGCGCGGCGACGCGACAGGATCTTGCGGCCGTCAGCGGTCTTCATACGGGCACGGAAGCCATGGTCGCGCTTACGCTTGAGGTTGCTGGGTTGGAAAGTGCGCTTGGTGGCCATGCGGGCCTCTATATGAAGGGGACGGAAAGAACCGGAAATTCTATAGACCTGATCAAGGTGCCGTCAAGTGCTGGGCACTACGGGATTTCACCGGGCTGTGCAATAGCTGTGGATCATTTTGTGAATAACTTCGGGACAACCATTCCCGGCCCCCCTCGTCGGTGGTAGTCTGCGCCATCCATTCTTCCCCCTTCCGGCCTGTGGTGCGGCGGTTTCCCACGCCTGTCCACTGGCCCCAGACGATTATTGCCG